>JACPUU010000012.1 GCA_016192075.1 Bacteroidota bacterium
AAGCTTCGTTTGGCGAAACCTCAATGTAAATTTGTCCAATATTTCAAAAGCCCAACAGTGTTCACCAAAGCTTTAGCGTCGGTGAAGACGAACGGGCCAAACTACGCTAAAGCTTCGTTTGGCGAAACCTCAATGTAAATTTGTCCAATATTTCAAAAGCCCAACAGTGTTCACCAAAGCTTTAGCGTCGGTGAAGACGAACGGGCCAAACTACGCTAAAGCATTGTATGCTATAACCTTGATGCAAATGGTCTTCAATATTTCAAAACCTTTCTTAAAGCATTGTTTTGCGAAACTTTATCCATGCTCTTTATTCTGATTCCACTGATACTCATCAAAGACGACTATAAATGGCCAAAATCCGGCTCTTTTGCCAAAAAAGGAGTGCAAATATACTTGATTCTATTGGAATGACAATAGCAGAATCTTAAATTTTTTCTGCTTTAATCTCTCCGCTTGATTTGAACTTGAAACCGAGCGCTTTACCGGTTTTAAGCATAGAGTGGCTGCTCAACGTCTGCAGTTCAGAAATGCTCACCTGGTTAATTGTATCATACGGAGGATTGAGCAAATCAAATTCCAGCGCATAAACTGCCGTACGGTAAATAATATCACGCACAATTTCACGGGTAAGCACCTGGTGCATAAAGTCCCGGTAGAGCATTGCAATGTCGCCTTTCCCTTCCAGCTGAAAATGACTTTCATTGTTTATAAAAAGTCTTCCGATAAGAAAACCGGTGTCATTTAACCGGCTGTATTCATAAGAGTCTGCCAGAAAATCGTAGATATGGATTACACCGCAGAAACCGTTTTCAGGCTTGTCTTTTACGTAAGAAGTCTTAGTAGCAAAATCAAATTCAGAAAATTTGAAAACATTGGTGTGCATGTGAAAAATCAGAATGTCACTTCCGATATACAAATGCGCCTCTGCCTCCCCGCGATCTACAAAACGCAAACGAACCCTGGGGTCGTCAATTTCTTTACTTAGTATGCCTATACAGTGCTGTAATTCTTCTTTAAAGACAGCAAACCACTCAATGGTTTTTTTGTAAATATCCTGTTTGAGAACTGATTTACTCCGGAGTAGTTTTACCAGGTAATCTTTTTCAGAGTGGTTTTTCATACGTTAATATGCTTTAGCAATCAATACGCGTCTTTTGGAAGGTTTTCCGGTAACCATACAGGCGCCGTTTTCTTCCGGCGCATTCAAAGGAATACAACGAATAGTTGCCTTGGTATCTGTTTTTATTTTCTCTTCCGTTTCTTTTGTTCCGTCCCAGTGTACCAGGAAAAAACCGCCTTCCTGTTCCACACGTTTTTTAAACTCATCATACGAGTCTACTTTTTTAATAAAAGCATCACGCATTTGAATTGCTTTATCAAACAGGTTTTTTTGAATATCATCCAGCAGCGCTGAAATGGTATCTGTGAGTCCGGCCAGTGCATAGGTTTTCTTTTCCTGCGTGTCACGGCGGGCTACTTCAACCTGGTTATTTTCCAGGTCACGCATACCAACCGCAATTCTTACCGGAACACCTTTTGCTTCATATTCGGCAAATTTCCAGCCCGGGCGTTTTTGATCATCATCATCAAATTTTACACTCAATCCTTTTGCACGCAATTCAGAAATGAGCGCTGCTGTTTTTTCCCTGATCTGATTCAACTGATCGTCATTGTTAAAAATAGGAACAACAGCCACATGAATAGGGGCTAGTTTCGGAGGCAATACCAAGCCCAGGTCATCGGAATGGGTCATAATCAACGCACCCATTAACCGGGTAGATACTCCCCAGGAAGTAGCCCATACATAATCCTGTTTTCCTTCTTTATCTGCAAATTTTACCTCAAAGGCTTTGGCAAAATTCTGCCCCAAAAAATGCGATGTACCTGCCTGCAGTGCTTTTCCGTCCTGCATCATTGCTTCTATGCAATACGTTTCATCAGCCCCGGCAAACCGTTCGTTTTCTGATTTAATTCCTTTAACTACAGGCATAGCCATGTGCTTTTCTGCAAATTCAGCATAAACATCGAGCATACGCTCTGTTTCTTCAATGGCTTCTTTTTTAGTAGCATGTGCAGTATGCCCTTCCTGCCAGAGAAATTCAGCGGTTCTTAAAAAAAGCCGGGTACGCATTTCCCACCGCACCACATTGGCCCACTGATTAATCAGAATAGGAAGATCGCGGTATGATTGAATCCATTTTTTATAAGAACTCCATATAATGGTCTCAGAAGTTGGCCGAACAATTAATTCTTCAGCAAGTTTTGCGTCCGGATCCACCACAATACCGCCGCCATTCTCATCTACTTTCAGCCGGTAATGTGTAACTACGGCACATTCTTTTGCAAAACCTTCCACGTGGCTTGCCTCTTTGCTTAAATACGATTTTGGAATAAACAGCGGAAAATAAGCATTGGAATGCCCTGTTTCTTTAAACCGGCGATCTAATTCTTCTTTCATTTTTTCCCAGATAGCATAACCATAGGGTTTAATAATCATGCATCCTTTTACGTCTGAATGCTCTGCTAAATCTGCGATTTTTACGATGTCAAGATACCATTGCGAATAATCTGTTGCGCGTTTGGTAATTTTCTCAGCCATTTTTGGTACGGTTTTTGTTAAATTTTTGTTAAGAGATAGACAAAGGTATAAATTAATCATGCCGAGTCTGTTTTAGACGTAAAAGTTTTAACAGGCTGTTTATCCCGGTTGAATGTCAGATACCCTTGTTGAACATTCGGGCCAGACGAGCATCTTTCAGACCTGAGCTAAAAATTTAGTAGTATGAAAAAATTCGTTTACTTATTTCTGTCCGCTGCTGTGGTATACTCGTGCCAGACAGCGAAAGTGGTCTATGATGATGCTTATGATGCAGCTACGGTTCCTCCGGTTGAAGATGAATCAGCCGGATACACTGACTATATCAAAGACAATGAGAATGACCATAAAGTAGTGGTAGAAGATAAAAAACAGGTTGTTTTGGGCGGATATTATCCCGATAACCAGAATAGCAGCCTGAGTGGATCTACCGGCAATACCGATTGTAATTGCCGCTGCCATGATACCTGGTCCGGATTTGGAAATCACGCATGTGTGAATAACACTTCATCGTACACTAATTTTCAGGGTTATTGTGGTTCTGGTTTTAACAGTGGTTTTATAAATGACCGCTGTAACTGCTGCTGCAATTGCTGCCGCGACTGGCGAAATTTTGATCCGTATTTTAGTTTCAGGTATGGCAGCCCCGGAATTTTATACGGCTATTATGACTATTGGGGAACCTGGCACAGTTATTACCCATGGGGGTACGACCCGTATGGATACTCTGCGTATTACGGTAATTATTATGGATGGTATAGTCCGGGCTATACCTATGGCTGGAACAATGGATACTGGTACAACGGCGTTTGGTATAACAACGGTATCAATACCGGAAACGGAGGTTCAAATGTAAACGGAGGTTCAAATGCGGTCAGTTCAGGAAATCATTATTACGGACACCGCGGAGCTGTTTCAACCGAATCATCCAATACGACCAGCTATGCGCACACGGTAAAAGGTGCCGCAACGCACGATGCCGTTATTTCAGAAACTCCTGCCGGCGAAGGGATTGTGGTTACAGGTTCAGCATTTGAAACAGGGGGTGAAACTATTGCTGGTACTTCTTCTGATTTTACACCCGTAAATGGAAATACACGACCTGTATCTTCTGTTAACGCTAACCTTTCAGGAGGTGGGGCAATTATCAGTACCGTAAGTTCAGACAACACCGTTTCTACAACAACAACGGGTTCAACTGTTTCAAAAGAAACTCACGTTGCTGCCGGAAATCAGTTTGCGAGTGAATACGTTCCGGTATCTCCGTCCAGAAACACTTCCGGTGGTCAGGGATCAGGTACATACCGGTATGAATCGCCTCAAACAACATACGATAATTCGCAGTACTCATCCGGAAAATATACGCATGTTGTAAATACATCAACCGACAATAACACCACCAATTCTACCAGCCGGTCGGGTTCAACCGAACGTAATTCAGGTTCAACCAACTGGAATTCGGGAAATGAATCGTCCGGTAATACAACAACAGGGCACCGCACCACCACCACAACATCGTCCGGAAGCACAAATTCGGGCAGTTCAGGAGGATCACACACAACCAGTTCATCCCGGAGATAATATGAAAGCGCTGCTGTTTCCAATACTTGTTTTGTTGGCAGGAATTTCTGTTCATGCCCAAAATGAAGAAGATGCACTGCGTTATTCCATGCTTTTTTTTGGAGGGTCAGCTAAAAATATTGCTACTGCCGGTTCATTTGGCGCCGTTGGGGGCGATTATGCTACTGTTTCGTCAAACCCGGCAGGACTTGCACGGTTTAAAAAACACAATTTTTCGCTCTCTAACGTGGTTGAAGTTCCACAAACTGTAACAGACTTTTATGGAAACCAAACCCGCGAATCAGATGCCTCTTATAAAATAAGCAATGCCTCGTACCTGAAGGTTTATAACCTGGATCCCGGCAAATACAATAACTGGTATGGCGTTCAGCTGGGAATGGGATATAACCGCATTCGTTCATTTAATGAAGTGGTGCGGTATACGGGTGAATCTGATTCATCTATTTTACATTCGTTTATCAATGAGGCTAACGGAACTTCAACAGCAGATATTTACGATGCCTTTCCATTTGATGCCGGACTGGCGTATGATACTTATGCCCTGGATCCCGGACCCAATAATACCTATATAACAGATTTTACCTCGGGTATGGCTTTACATGACCGTACCATTCGCAGAAAGGGAGGAATGGGGGAATACAGTTTTACCATCAGCGGAAATTATGCCAATAAATTATTTGTTGGCGGGTCTCTCAATATAACACGGTTGAAATATTCAGATCATTATGAACATAAAGAAACGTTTACAGATTCATCGTTGTGGCTTCAAAGTATCCGTTACCTGTATGATCTGGACATTAAAGGCTGGGGTATAGGGGCCCGTGTGGGCGCCATATTTCTGCCGGTTGACTGGTTCAGAATAGGGCTTTCTGTTCAAACGCCTACACGCTTTACCCTTTCAGATACCTGGAGTGCAAACATGTATACCAATACCGATGATGGGTTGAAATATGTCAGCGAAGAAAACGTTCCCTACGGTTCATACAACTACCATGTGTTAACACCCATGCGTACCAACCTTTCACTGGGTATTATTTATAAAAAAACAGGTACGCTTGGGTTTGATATTGAGTATGTGGATTATTCGGGCGCGGTTTTATCTTCAAAAAAATATTCAGACGCACCTTATCTTTTTACGGCTGAAAATGCCCAGGTGCAAAACATTTACCGGTCAGTATTTAATGTAAAAGCAGGGGCTGAGGTTCGTATAAATAGTCAGCTTTATGCACGGGCTGGTTATGCTACGTATGCTTCTCCCTACAAAGAAGGCAAGGGAAATAATTTATACCCGGTGCAATTTTTTACCGGCGGACTGGGGTACAACTTTGGAACATTTTACCTGGATGGGGCCGTCTCACTCAGAAAAAATAAAGCCGATTATTACGCCTATGATCCAACACTTAATGGAAGCCACAGCACCATTAATTATTCTAACCTTACCTTTAATCTTACCGCCGGATTTCGTTTTGAGTAGCCGCGTTTCTGATGAAAGTCAATGCCGGAATCAATTACTTTAAATACCTTTGATACGGTTTGAAATCATTGCGATCCAATATGGCCCTGCTGCTTGTTTTGACATTTTCTGTCGGACTGGGGTATCAGACATTTACCGTTGCTTACTTTTACTGGAACAGGGCTGAAATAGCCGAACAATACTGCGTCAATAAAGACAAACCGCGTTTGAATTGCCACGGAAAATGCCACTTGGAAAAACAATTGACCGGTGAAAAAAATGCACCGGATAATCAAAAAACAGCTCCGCCTGCGGCATTGTCTTTCTGGCTTTTTGGTGTAGAGTTAATAGTTCCTTTTCAGTTTTCATTTTTTGATGCAACAGAAAACAGGCATACCATTTATTTGACGAATGAACCTGGTTCTACGGCTTTGTCGCTGTTCGTTCCGCCTGATCTTAGCTGACCTGTTCAGGTTTGGTACCTGAATTTACAAGGAGCGTTTAGTTTTCGTTTATGCGTTTGTGCATGAACGTATTCATTTAGTTAATTCAGTCAGAAAATGAAATCTATTTTAAAAATAACACTGGCAGTTTTTGCCGTATTTATACTTGTATCCTGTAAAAAGGATAAAGAAAATCCAACCATTACTATTGTTGAACCCATGGATCATGAAGAGTTTGCCTGGGGTGATGAATTGCATGTGGAAGCAGTTTTTGAAGATGACCAGGAGCTGATGTCATACCACATTCACCTGGGAAATGAAGCCGGAGACCCGGCCCCTGAATTTAATGTTGATTTTTCAGGAGCCCTGTCCGGCAAATCCTATAGTTTTCATGAGCACTCCATTGTTCCTGATTCGGTAGAAACCATCTATTACCTGCATTTTGAGGTGACCGATGCTGAAGGAAAAATCACGACACAAAAGTTAATGCTTCATTTTATGCAATAAACTGAATTGAAAACAACGCCGGGAGTGATTTTGGTCACTCCCGGTTTTACTGAAGAGTTGTAGGTTTGCTGAAAAAACCAACAGATGGGTGCTTTATTTCGTCATAAGGGTATGAGATTAGTTATTGCAGGTTGTATTGCCGTACTTTTGATTTCGTGTAAAAAAAGCGAAAATCAGAAGGCTACGGTTGACTTTGCCTTTCAGACACGTTCGGGTCAGACAGATTATTTGTTTTCAGAATATTTCACCAACGGTGACGGAAAAAAAATTCGCATTGAAGTACTCCAGTTTTATATTTCAGATATCCGTTTTGTTACCAAAAAAGGAAAAGAAATGGAAGCAGGAGACATTGCCCTGGTTAAATGTGATTTTGGCGGTAAGGGTACCATGGCTGTGAAAGTTCCGGCAGGTGATTATACGGCAATCCGTTTTGGAATTGGCGTGCCGGAAGCTATGAATGCTGAAGGACCAGATGCCTATACCGATGCTGATCATCCGTTGAGTATCATGCAGAATACGTATTGGGGTATGAACTCCATGTATCGTTTTGTGATGGTAGACGGTAAGTATGACTTGACCGGAGACGGAACCGATGACGGAGGATTTTCATACCACACCGGGTTTAATGATTCATACCGTGAGGTTGAACTGGTGCATGATTTTTCATTTGACCGCAAGGGGACGTATGCCGCAACTATTGGAATTGATCTGGCAAAACTATTTTACGTCAGCGGAAGTATGATTGATGTAGCCTCTGAATCTAATTTTCACGGCGACTATACAAACATTGGATTGTCTTTACGCGTGAGTGATAATTTTGCAGCAGCGCTCAGCATTCAGTAATTGTTTTCAGTTCAGTACAAAAAAAGTATTGAACCATGATAAAAAAAATTGGGTTGCTTGCAACATGCGTTGTTTCGTTCAGCGCTTTTGGTTGTGATGTATGCGGTTGTTCCCTGGGTGGGTTCAGCCAGGGTGTTATGCCTGATTACAGTTCACATTTTGCCGGAATACGATACCAGTATACCGGATTTTATTCACAGGTAGATCACAGTTCCCTCAACCAGGGAATTGAAAAATCAAACGACCTGTATCAGCGTATGGATTTTGTTTTTCGGTATAATCCCGGCCGTCGCTTTAAGTTGAACCTGACCATCCCTTATGTAGTCAATCGTATGACGGGTACTAACCAGGTTATCGCTGTCGCAGGTTTGGGTGATCCGGTTTTTATGGTGAATTATCAATTGCTGAAAGACGAATGGATTAAAAAAAATCATTTTCTGACCCTGGGCGGCGGATTTAAATTTCCGCTTGGGCGTTATTCTATTTCAGACAGCGGGCAGTTGGTTAACCGTAATTTTCAACCGGGCAGCGGCAGCTATGATTTTTTAGTTGGCAGCAATTATTTTTACCGGAAAAATAAAAACGGAATTATGGCTGAAACAGCTTACAAAATGAATACCGCCAACAAGGTTGATTACCGGTTTGGAAACCAGTTTAACGCTGCGGTGAATTATGTACGGCTGGCAACCGGCAAAAAAAGATTCAGCCTGCTCACCTTTGCCGGTCTTTACGTTGAACAGGCCGCAAGGCATACGCAAAGTGAAATGCCGGTTTTTAATACCGGCGGAAAATCCCTTTTTGCCAACGCAGGTATTCAGCTATACGGCAAACAAATGCGCATTGGCACAACGTTTCAATACCCCGTTTATCAGCATTACATCACCGATAATCTGACACAAATTACTGCTGGCAGCAGGTTTTCTGCTGACCTCGTTTTTTTCTTTGGAAAAAAATAAGACTTTAAAACAGAGCTTTAATTTTGTGTTTATATGATTGCACAAACACCCAACCCGCCGTATTATGCGGTAATCTTTACCTCTGTGAGAACAGAGCCGGATCTGGCTTATACTGAAATGGCAACAGTCATGCATGAACTTGCCAAAACGCAGGATGGTTTCCTGGGCATTGAGTCAGCCCGTGAAAACGTGGGCATAACGGTATCTTACTGGCGTGACCTGGAATCCATCAAAAAATGGAAAGCACATTCAGAACACCTGCAGGCCCAGAAGTTGGGGCGTGAAAAATGGTACCAGACATACAAAACCAGAATCTGCCTGGTAGAGCGCGATTACGAATTTAGCCGTTGAGTTATTTTTTCCGGTCCACCAGCTTACGTGCAATGGATGTTACCATTTTCCGCGGGGTAAAGCGAACGATACCGGCTGTCAGTTTATTGATGAAACCCGGAATGGCCACACGTTTTCCACGCATCATGGATTTGTATGCATAAGCGGCAACACTTTGCGCGGTAGCAAATTTCTGGTTGGTCATAAATCCTGATTCACGCATTTCTGCAGCATCCTGAAAACCTGAGGTTGTTGCTCCCGGACACAGGGCTGTAACTGTAATTCCTTTATCAGCAACTTCATTGGCAACTGCTTCTGATAAAGCAAGTACATAGTGTTTGGTAGCTCCGTATACAGCCATCATGGGGCAGGGAAGAAATGCAGCCGTTGAAGCTACATTCAGAATTTTACCTGAACGGCGCTGAACCATTTCCGGCAAAAATAAATGCGTCAGGTGGGTGAGGCTCCGAATATTTAAATCTATCATCATGGCCTGTTTTTCCCATTTGGTTTCATGCAGAAAATTGAAATCTCCAAAACCAGCATTGTTAACCAGGTAGTCAACCTGAATGTTTTTTTGTTTAACGGTGTTATAAACATCACGGGCCGCATTTTCAAGGGCCAGGTCTGCCGCAACGACATCTACGCGTATCTTGTGTTTTCCGCTGAGTTCGGTCGCCAGTTCATTTAATTTTTGCGCATTGCGCGCTACCAGAACCAGGCTATCTCCCTGGGCTGCGTGAATTTTGGCAAGTTCCATGCCGATGCCGCTTGAGGCACCAGTTATCAAAGCTGTTTTCATACTGTAATTTAGTTTTAGTTATGTTTTGCAACGCTGTCCCAGGATGACTGGATCACCGTTTGAAGTCTGTCTTTGGTCATGATCAGCTCACCGGATAATGTAAGCTGTACTGCCGTAACCACATTGCCGTAGATGAGATTTGACATTAGTTTCAAATCCATTTCGCGCAACTGGTTTTGTGCAATCCCGTTCGCAAAAAATTCAATGACCGGCAAATAATAGAGTTCTCCTTTTTGTTTGGTTTCAGGTGTAATCATGGTGCAGTGTCCAATCTGTTCAGCAAAATGAAAGGCTGTTTCGTTTTCACAGAAATAGTCGTAGAGATTGGTCCAGATCTGAAAAAATTGTGTTTTATAGGAAGTATTCAGATCAACCTGGTTTGAAAGTGTGCTGCCAAACTCTTTTTTAAGATTCAGGTAAAGCTCATTGATGATTTCTTCTTTGCTGGCAAAATGATGATAAATGGTCCCTGCGGCAACGCCGGATTGTTTTACAACCTGCGACATGGGCGTGGCCTGAATGCCCTGCTTAACCACCAGATCAAGCATGGTATTCAGTATTTTAGTTCGTTTATTGAGTTCTTTTTTAGTCACCGACCGAATGTTCGTTCGGTACAAATGTAAACCATTTTTTGAATCTGGCAAGCAGGACAAAAAAAAAGAGGCCGAAGCCTCTTTCTGAATGATTAAAGGAGTTGTTTTTAGAATGTATAACGAACCGAAAGTGCAGCGCCGTAACCGAAGGCATTGTACTCATAGTAGTCCCACACTTCCCAAAGCGGGCGGGCATCAAGACTTAACAGAATAGGTGCTCCGGCTGAGTTAAAATCATATTCCAGGCCAATTTGTCCGCCAATAGCCAGTGTCATACCATCATCATCCCAACCGCTGTGATAGTATTTGGAGTCGTAAAAACCGAGTGCAGCACCTGGTCCAATGTACCAGTTCAGGCCATCAGTAAGGTTCCATACCCAATGATAACCGGCAAATACGCCAAAGTGGCGCCAGTCCTTGTGATTACGGCCACCAAAGTCAAGTTCCAGCCGGTTAGCGTCTCCCAATCCGTGTTGATAGGATATTTCGGCACCATTTCCGCGGCCGTCACCATTGAGGCGTAATCCGATTGCGTGTGGGTTTACCTGTGAGTTTGATGTAAATCCGGCTGAAAACAGCAGGCCAAAAAGTAATGCTTTTAGTTTCATAGGGTAAAGGTTGTTTGGTTTCTAAAATAGGTGAAGTAAACTGTATGTGTAAATAAAAATCGACCAATTACTAAATCTTTTAGACTAAAAATCACCGTGCAATTTTGTCCGCAATTTTTTCAACGCAGTTCATGCCGTCAACGGCGGCTGACATAATACCGCCTGCATATCCGGCTCCTTCGCCACAAGGGTATAATCCACCCGTCTCAACATGTTCCAGCGTTTCATCGTTTCGCGGAATTTTAACGGGTGAAGAGGTGCGCGATTCAGGTGCGTGAAGCACGGCATCATTGGTTAAAAAACCGGGCATTTTTTTCCCCCATTCGGTAAATGCTTTTTTCAGCCGGTTCGCAATCATTGGTGGAAGAACGGTATTGAGATCAACGGATTTAAGTCCCGGTTGGTAAGATGTTTCCGGCAGGTCGTTGGATACTTTTCCCTGAATAAAATCAATCATTCGCTGTGCAGGCACAGCCTGTGTACGTCCGCCGGCAACCCAGCATGCATACTCTACCTCTTTCTGAAAATCCAGGCAAACAAACGGATTTTTTTGATAGTCTTTCATTAAGTGCTGCGGTTCTATCTGCACAACCATGCCTGAATTGGAGTAGGGGTTGTTTCGTTTAGAAGGTGACCAGCCGTTGGTTACTACTTCTTCTGCATCTGTTGCGCAGGGAGCTACAATTCCACCCGGGCACATGCAAAATGAATAAACACCCATGCCATCAACCTGTGTTACCAGTGAATAGGAGGCAGGTGGCAGGTTTTCATCGTTGTGTAAACCGTGATATTGGATTTCGTCAATCAGGTTTTGTGCATGTTCAATTCTTACACCCAGTGCAAATGGTTTTGCTTCAATCCTGATTTTTCGTTCAAAAAGCAATTCAAAAATATCACGGGCTGAATGTCCTGTAGCTAAAATCAACTGGTCACACTCATACCATGTTTGGTTATTTAGCTCAATGGCTTTTAACCGGTTGTTTTCAATGCGCAGATCGGTTAGTTTTGATTCAAAATGTACTTCGCCTCCTGCTGCAATAATGGATTCACGCATTGCTTGTATAATACCCGGCAACCGGTTGGTGCCAATGTGCGGGTGCGCATTAACAAGGATATCTTTGTCTGCGCCAAAATGAACAAACCATTCCAGTGCTTTTTGGGTATTGCCTCTTTTTTTAGAACGGGTATAGAGTTTTCCGTCTGAGTATGTCCCGGCGCCGCCTTCACCAAAACAATAATTGGAGTCCGGGTTGACGATATGTTCCTTGTGAATTTTTGCAAGGTCGCGTCGTCGTGACCGCACATCTTTTCCCCGCTCAAAAATAACCGGTTTAATACCCAGTTCCAGGGCCCTTAACGCGGCAAACATACCTGCCGGTCCACAGCCAATGATGACAATTTTTTTTTCAGGGTCAACCGGTTTTGGGAAAAAAAAGTGTTTCTGCTCAACATACTTTTCATCTTTGTAAACCGCCAGCTTCAGGTTGTATTTAATGTCCCGTTTACGGGCATCAAGTGATCTTTTTTTTACCTCAATGTGGGTTATTTCAGATTCTTTGAGCTCCAGAAAATCGGCTACGGCAGTTTTGATGTAAGCACTGTCGTGAATAAACCGGTAAGGAATTCGTATGTCTGCTTCGAAGATCACAGTTCAAAGTTAATAGAAAGAAGTGAACATGGCCGTCAAATTTATAAGGGGTCGGAAA
The DNA here is from genome assembly GCA_016192075.1 of Bacteroidota bacterium. Classification (GTDB taxonomy): domain Bacteria; phylum Bacteroidota; class Bacteroidia; order Flavobacteriales_D; family Crocinitomicaceae; genus JADJGJ01. The sequence goes on from JACPUU010000012.1 coordinate 12,422, forward strand.
TGAAAAAGGAGTTATTGGCTGCTAAAAATTACAGGCCTTTCAGGCACAAAGGCAGGGTGTCTTCAGGTATGCTGAATGTCTTTGTTTTCAGTGGTTTTAAGTAAACCTGAAATGTATTAACATTTATTCACACGGTTTTTTTTGGGGGCCGTTGGTTGTCCGCTACTTTTGTGCCATGAAAAGTTTGACCCTTACCTTATTACTTGCACTTTTTTCAGTTGCCGGATTTTCAAATGAAAACGATTCGTTGTGCGTTAGCTATAACCTGCGTGACAGTATTGTAACCTACGCTCAGAATTTTATTGGAACACCGTATAAATGGGGAGGCGAATCAAAAGACGGTTTTGACTGCTCAGGATTTGTGCTGTATGTATTCAAAAAATTCGGGGTTAAACTTCCACACTCCAGTTTAGCGATGGGCGGCCTTGGAAAAACCAAAGAACGGGAATGTGCTGAAACCGGTGATATTATTTTATTCAAAGGCACACAAAGTTCAACAATCGGGCACGTGGGCATTGTCTTTGAAAATGAAAACGGAGAACTTATTTTTATTCATTCATCTTCTTCCAAAGGCGGGGGAGTTAAGATTTCCAAATTATCAGACGGCTATTATACCCAGCGTTTTGTAAAGGTTGTAGACGTACTTTCCTGACCAGATGTAACCTTTTTTACCGGAATGGAGTTATAGAACAAGCATCAGCAATACAATAAATGGTGCTATTTTTCGTAGTTTTGTAACGGTTGTGAAAAAAGCAGGACTCATATTTTTGATACTATTAACTGGTGTAGGAACTCATTTGTTTTCGCAACAGGGAAAAAACTATCCGGCATTTGATCATAAAAAAGTGCATTTTGGATTTGCATTGGGGGTTAACACCTCTGATTTCAGGTATACCTTCAACAATGATTCAACCAGCCTTGATTCCATTACCGGCATAACCATCAGAAAACGACCTGGCTTTAACCTTGGAATTATTTCATCACTGAATATTCATGAAACTCTTTCACTGAGATTTGTTCCGTCTTTGTGTTTCCAGGAGCGGTTGTTTCAATATACGTACATCAAAAAAGGACAGCAGAAAATGCGTGAGACCAGGCTTGAGTCAACAACGCTTGATTTTCCGCTGATGCTGAAACTGCGTACCAAGCGGTTGGGAAATTTCGCAGCCTATGCTATCACTGGTTTTCAGTATAGCCTGGATCTTGCTTCCCAGGCAGATGTTGATCAGTCATTGGGAGACCCGATTGTAAAAATTCAGCAGCATGATTTTGCTTACCAGGTTGGCGGAGGGTTCGATTTCTGGATGCCTTATTTCAAATTTGCGGTTGAGTTGAAATTGTCAAACGGAATCAAGAATGTCATTATCCAGGATAATACGTTTTTTATGGATCCGCTTTCATCACTGAAAACAAAAGTGTGGTGGTTCTCTATTACCTTTGAAGGGTAGATTAACTGACGGGGTTCAAATTTTCCAATGCGTAATTAACAATAACGATAGGCCAAAAGGTCCGGTTTCGATTTTAGGTACGCCAATAAAATGCCTTTGATGGTCAATCGTAAATCAAAGAATCAAAAAAGCGAATTATTTTTTTCCCACATAAATGGTTGCAATGCCACCGCTTACCAGTTTTGAGGTGATATCGCGGTAACCCACTTTCTCCATAATAGCAGTAAAATCCTGCCCTTCAGGAAAAGCAGCAACCGATTCAGGCAAATAAGCATAGGCTGATTTGTCTTTTGAAATAGCTGATCCCACTTTGGGTATGATGTATTTGGAATAAAACCTGAAATACTGTTTCACCGGGAATTTTTTTGGTTTTGAAAATTCCAGAATAACACCAGTTCCGCCTGGTTTTAATACACGAAGCATTTCGCCAAGGCCTTTTTCCAGGTTTTCAAAATTGCGTACGCCAAAACCAACCGTGAAGGCGTCAAAATGATTTGTTTCAAAGGGCAGGTTTTCAGAATCGCCCTGAACCATTTCAATAATGTGGTCTACCTTTTTCTTCTTCATTTTCTGGCGGCCAACCTCAAGCATGCCGGCTGAAAGATCAAGGCCTACTATTTTTGAAGGGTTGAGTCTGAGCGCTGCCAATGCAAAATCACCGGTTCCGGTAGCAATGTCAAGAATGGTTTTTGGATTGGATTTTGACAGAATGCGAATGGCTTTTTTGCGCCATATTTTGTCAATACCCAATGATAAAAAGTGGTTCAGAAAATCATACCGTTTTGAAATGTTATCAAACATTTCAGCAACCTCTTCTTTTTTTGTTGAGTCGGCTTTGCCGTAAGGTTTTACATTGGTTCCCATTAATTTTTGGGGTTAAAGAAGGGTTATTGCTTCATTCATGAGCTGTTCTTTATCAACAGATACAACACCCACTTTTTCACACACAAGTCCACCGGCCAGGTTGGCAATTTCAGCCACCAGTTTTGGTGTCAAACCGCTTGCCAGGCAAAGGGTAGCCACACCAATTACCGTGTCACCTGCGCCTGAAACATCAGCAATAATGCGGTAATGAGCAGGAATAAAAATGTTTTCTTTTGCGTCGTTGATATAAACACCTTGCTCAGACAAGGTAACGAAGGTGTGTTTTGGATTGATTTTTTTGTTCAGATCTTCCACCGCGCGCAAAAAAGCATCGCGGTCACGTGATGAAAAATCCATGTTGGTTCCTTCTCTCAGTTCTTTCAGGTTGGGTTTAAAAAGGGTCACGTTTTTGTATTCAAAAAAGTTCTCCTTTTTAGGATCAACGGTTGTAATAATGCCTTTGTCATTAGCAAAACGAATCACCTCGTGAATAAGTTCAGGCACCAGCACCCCTTTGTTGTAATCTTCAAAAATAATTGCATCAACTTTGTGTGTGACGGCAAGTTCTTTAATCAGGGTAATGAGGTATTTGGCAAGATCGGTATGAATGGGTTTAATTTCTTCCTGATCAATGCGCAGCAATTGCTGATTGTTTCCAATAACGCGCGTTTTAACCGTTGTCAAATGATTTTTAGAACGAAAAATTCCTTTGTCAGAAAGGTTGTTTTCTTTAAGCAATTTCAGAAAATGGTCTCCTTCTTCGTCGTTTCCGATAACTGAAACAACCAGTGGTTCTGCCCCAAGGGCCTTAATATTCAGTGCCACGTTTGCTGCCCCGCCAAGTCTGCTTTCTTTCGATGAAAAACGAACTACCGGAACAGGAGCTTCAGGTGAAATGCGGGTAACCGTTCCGTTGAGGTACGTGTCAACCATAACATCACCTACCACAATGATTTTTTTACTTGAAAAGTCTGCAAAGATATTTTGAAGATCAATCATTAACTCAGTTTATCAAGTGCAATTTTTATTCGGGAAATGGCATTTTTTAAAACTTCTTCAGATGCTGCATACGAAATTCTGACACAATTTCCGTCACCAAAGGCCTCGCCGGTAACCAATGCTACCAGCGCTTCATCTAGCAGGTACATGGTAAGATCTTCGGCTGTTTTTATAGTGTGTTTACCAAATGATTTTCCAAAGAAATAGGAAACATCAGGGAAAACATAAAAAGCGCCCTGCGGCACATTTATTTTTAGTCCGTTAATTTCACGTAGCATTGAAACAACCAGGTCACGTCGTTTGTGAAAGGCGTCTACCATGAATTTTATTTTGGAAGGATCAGCCTCCATAGCGGCCTTTGTGGCCCGTTGTGAAATAGATCCGGTTCCTGAGGTATATTGTCCCTGAAGTTTGGTGCAGGCAGCTGCAATCTCTTTGGGTGCGCCAATGTAGCCCACGCGCCAGCCGGTCATTGCAAATGCCTTGGCTACGCCGTTTACAGTAATTGTACGGTCATACACTTCGGGAAACTGGGCGAAACTTTCATTTTTACCTACAAAATTAATGTGCTCGTAAATTTCGTCTGAAATAACATAAAAGTTGGGTGTAGCTGCAACAACTGCTGCCAGTGCCTGCAATTCTGTTTTGGTATAAGCTGTTCCCGTAGGGTTGCACGGATTGCTGAATACCATCATTTTTGATTTGGGGGTAATGGCTTTTTTTAGCTGATCGGGCGTGATTTTGAAATCGCTGTCAATGGTGGTATGAATCACTACCGGAATTCCGCCTGCCATTTTAACCTGCTCATAATACGTCACCCAATACGGAGCAGGAACAATTACTTCATCTCCGGGATTGATCATGCACAAAATCACATTGATCAGGCTCTGCTTGGCACCGGTTGAAACCACAATCTGGTCAGGGGTATAAGTTAATCCATTGTCCCGTTTGAATTTCAGGCAAATAGATTCTCTCAGATCCAGGTAACCCTGAACGGGCATATAGGTGGAGTAATTGTCGTCAATGGCTTTTTTGGCAGCTTCTTTAATGAAATCGGGCGTAAAGAAATCCGGTTCGCCCAAACTCAATGAAATGATATCTTTTCCCTGCGCTTTTAACTCACGGCTTCTTGCAGCCATTGCCAGCGTGGCAGATTCTTCGAGTTCATTCACCCGGTCAGAAAGCTGAATCATGATCTAAATTTTTTTACAAATCTAAGTAAATATTGCAATTTGCCCGTGTTTTCATATACCGAAGTAATCACGGGTCATCCCGCTTTTCTCATACGGATAGGCATTAAAAGTACCAGTGCCAACGGCTGTTTTTTCACCCGTTTTTTCGTTTGAAATTTCGCCTTGTGTGATGATGATGCGCTTGCCGTTTGAAATAACGGTCCCCCGGCCAATCAAAACATCTCCCAGGCGAACCGGTTTCAGATAGTTGATTTTAAATTCCACCGTTGAAACAAGGTTGGCATTTTCAGATGAGGCATAAAGGGCCGCAAGCCCCAGTACACCATCCATATACGCAGCTAATAATCCACCATGGGCAGTGGTAGGGGTAGCAAGGTGTTCTTTTTTTACTTCAAGCCGGTACAGAATTTCATCTGCTTCAAACTTGATGAGCTCCATGCCGTGCATTTTACCAAACTCATTGGTTTGCTGATAGATTTTGATCAGTATTTCTCTGAAATTGCTCATGCTGTTTTATTGAATAACAAATGTACAAGGATAAATGCAAAGAAATGATACGGATAAGTGACTTGCGGTTTGAAATCTTATTATATTTGCGCCGGAAAGTTGTAGTCTTTCGCCAAGGCTTCAGAATACAATGCGGGAATAGCTCAGTTGGTAGAGCATCAGCCTTCCAAGCTGAGGGTCGCGAGTTCGAGTCTCGTTTCCCGCTCCAAAGGTCATCCGGTTTCGGATGGCCTTTTTTATTCTCTAAAGGGTTACAATACCCCGAGGCTCGCCTCGTGAGTGAAAATCCGAGTTTGAAAACGAAAAATTATTTGCAATTGAATGCCGCGCAGGCTTGCCTCGCGGATTTTTACTTTGTAAGATTTTTGGTTCGGGGGGCTGACGTCTTGTTTCTTGACCTTTCCGGGTTTTTGCAGGCACGGATTTACGCGGATGAAAATTAAATCCTTAAAACATCAGCGATAATCTGTCAAATCAGTGTCATCTGCGTTCAATTCCAGCTCAATTTCCATCCAACAATTCCTGCTGCCGGAGTAACTAAAATCTGTCTGCGTGCACACAGGGAAAAACAAAGAAGAAAAACAGTGTTGATGTCAAACGGATCTGTTTTCTTTTACCCGATTGAAAAATTCAGCTACGCTGCGCGGCGATTTCTATTCTGATTTAATCAGTTTTTGCTGGAGCACAACCCCGCCTGAAACATCGAGAATTTCCATAAAATAGATTCCATCCGGTAAATTGACCAGGGCAGATGAAACGTAAGTTGTATTTCCAAGTGTGGTTTTGATGGTTTCAACTACAACCCGGCCCAGTGCATCGGTATACCGTATGGTATAATCAGATGCCGGTTCCTGGTAAAAGTTTATGCTTATTACGCCGCTGGTTGGATTTGGATAAACCGATACTTCGACATCTGTCCTCATCAGCATAATGGATTCTGTATATTGAACTGTGCCGTCGTAGTCAATTTCTTTCAACCGGTAATACAGTTTTGGATGTCTGAAATCATAATCTTTATAGAAATAGGGCACATCCTGTGATGAGTTTCCGGCAGCATCCAGTTTACCTATTTCAACATAGTTTTCTCCGTCTGACGAACGTTCGATCACAAACCATTTACTGTTAAGTTCAGATTTTGTAAGCCACATCAGGTGATTGAAAGCATTGTTGGGCTTAACCTGGAAGTCAACAATTTCGACCGGTAAAATATTGGTAGCACTCCATCCAGTAATGGTAAAGTCGCAGTTGGCACCGGCATAACCGTCAATCATTAAAATGTAGGTGTTGCCGACTGTCAGTCCGGTAGCTGTAACGGTACCAAGGCTTGTATTACCCGGGTTATAGCAATTAGACATGGATGTAAAGCTATGGCAGCAGCTTCCTGACCCGCCTGTAAATTCATAAACTTCAGCCTGAATACCATTTGTACAGCCAACAACCGTACTTATTGGAAACGTATGTGTGGTGCTGGTTGCAACAAACTGATACCATGAGTTATTTTGAATGGTTCCACAAAACTCGGCCTCCACGTTATCGGGAGAATCATTCGTATAGATTGATGCGGTAGAACTTGAAAACGTAGCGCTTGGATTCAGGGTCAGTGAACCGGCATCTTCACAGAAATCGTTTGTTGTATTGGCGCTGCAGTCGGGTTCGTAAACGCAGATGTCATAGGTTCCTTCAAAATTGCCGCCGAATTCCCAGTGTCTTATGTAAATAGTACTTCCGGGCGTGAGCGTGGAGTTTTGGATCAGTGACATATTTCCGGTACCACTGTCGTCATCGCAGTCAATAAGCGTCAGGGCGGCACAGGTTCCTGAATAAATGGCAAGTCCTCCGTCGGTGATGGTTCCTGCAGTGGTTTCAAAATACAGCCAGCCACCTGCCGGTACTACAGCTGTATACCAGAGATCGGCCCCGTTATAACTGGCACAGCCAGGGTTAGCAACAGCACTTGCGGTAGCATTTGTATTGTCATCGGTAACTGAAATGCATGATGTATTAACGGTCAGTGCTGTGGCCGTGCAAGGCTCATCATTTGGTGGCGGGGTAGGGCAACCGCAATTGTTCAGAATGATGTCCATCGTATAAGCACCTTCAGCAGTTCCTGAACCTTCAATAACAATAACATACGTACCTACAGGCAGACAGCTTACATAAAGGCTTGATTGTACACCGCATCCATCATCATTGGTATAAAGCGCAGGTACATTGCAGTTGCCATCTCCAAGGCTGAACAAATGCACTTCGGTGTCATAGATAGAACCGCAGAGGTCAATGGTTAAGTCAGATAGTTGGCTGGTTGTAAACTGATAAATATGGTCACCCGCACTTGAAACACTGCAATCAACAGTCTCTGTTCCGGTGTTGCCGCTAAGGGTTGTTGTACTGGTGCAGGCGAGTGTCCCTAAATTTGCTCCGGGCCATGGCTGATCGGGATTGGGTGTCTGGTAAACACAAATGGTACCGTTCATGTTATTACCGTTTGTACCTGAACGTCTTTGCAACTGAATATAGTAGGTTGTACCAACCGTTAAGCCGGTCAGGTTTACCGTGTTTGTAACACCGGGGTTTGCAACGGCACAGCCACCGGCAACGGCAGTTCCGCCACCGCAGGCAGTTCTTACCTGAATCAGGTGTGTTCTGTCTGACGATACTTCTTCAATGGTAATAGAACTGGCGGTTGCAACAAATGAGTACCACCCGTCGTCACGATCTGAACCGGAAGTACAGGTGGGTGCAATAAGCGCGCCGTTTGTAAATGTTCCGCTCATGAAATACGTATTTGCCACGCAGGATGTATTGACCGGCAATACAGCCGTGGTAGGGCATCCGTCTGACGGATTGATTTGAGCAACCAGTTGTGTGCCGGCAAAAAGGGAGAGCGTGAAAACTACTTTTCCTAATCGAATTGGTTTCATACTATTTATTTGTGATTAGGGTAATAGCCATCCACCTCTTCGAACTCCTGAAAATATCTTAGCAGAATCTGATAAATGGTATCATTTCTCAGATGATCTGTGAACACGATTGTAAACTCATGCGTGTTGTAATTGTAGTTGGCATCAATAACTTTATTGGTATATGATTCCATCTCGGTGATGAACGCACTGACCAGGTCTGTGTCAGCAGTTTCTACGTACAGTACCATGTAATTTTGGTCAGGAATCTGGAGGGTTAGCTGTTTTCCGTTTTCACCGGCAGAAACAGTTGATGCAAACCCTACCAATAAACTCAGAAAGAGAGCAAAGTAGTTTTTTTTCATAGTGCACGGGCGCTATAGTGTAGAACAATCGATTTAAACTGTTTACGTAAAGATAGAATAAAAGGTTGTTTTTGAACAAGATCAGGATTGATTTTAACGTAAAGGCAACATACACCGGTAGTAAATTGCTTTTTTTCAACAGATTGAGGTATGTTTCAAAAAAAAAAGACTGCCATTCCTGACAGTCTTTCAATTTTTCGGGTGGATGATCGGGTTCGAACCGACGACCCCCAGAACCACAATCTGGTGCTCTAACCAGCTGAGCTACAACCACCATTTAACCAAGTCAGCGAACTGGTTTTTCGCTTTGGAGGTGCAAATATACGGAGTTTTTCAGAAACTGAAAATTCCCGGGATTATTTTACGAACTCTTTTTTCGGAATTTAATACGCCCAAATGCCTTTTCCATTCCGTCCAGCATCTTTTTAAGGGCATCAAAATAAAGTGTAACAATCAATAGGAGTGACATAAACCAGATTACCAGAACGTTTGCGGTGAAGGTATCAATGTACATACCAAAGAACCGTTTTCTGGGCGCATAGAAGTGTGCACTAAAGAATGATTTATCATAAGGGTCAAGATAGATAGGATCTGATTTCTGAATCAGGTAACCTTCTGCCTCTACCAGTTTGGTAAGGTCTGTTTTGTTGGTGGCAAACTGCGTCAGGGCCTCATTGGTATTCTGATCCAGCAACTCATGGTATTTATCTTTGCCATATTTGGTAATGATCTCCTGTGTTTTTTCATCAATCTTAACACGGTTACTGTCTACAATTGATTTGTAGTGATTTTTGAGAATGGTCAGATACGCTTTGGTGTCATCAAAAAGTGAATCGGAATATACTTTCTTTTCAAACGCTTCAACACAACCTTCACAACTCACATTTTTAATGAATTTTCCTTCGCGCTCAATTTCATTGCGCAGAATCAGGTATGCTTTTTCGCATTCAGCAATGGATGTGGAATCAGTATTGGCATGATTGGTTTTCAGGTAATCAAGGCGTGTACTCAAATCCTGCAGCCAATAATCTTTTTTCCAGGTACCAAAACTTTTCTTCTTTTCATAATCATAGAAGATTTTGTTATACGCATTGTCTTTGAACTGCACAACCGCCATTGCTTCATACGCCCAGCGTGATGCCATTACGTTACCAATAAGCGGCACACTGCTTTCGTCGCCAAACAGCGGATTCAATTTGTCAAACTTTACAATAACCCCGCTGAAAAGCAGCTGTGGAATAATCAAAATAGGAATGAGGATGTAGATTACCTTGACTGAGTTGAAGCTTGCTGAAATGTTAAGTCCAAGCAGGTTTGCAAAGCAAGACAGGGTAAACAGAATCAACCAGTATTCAAACCACATTCCCCTGATTTCGAGAATCCAGTTTCCGATCAGTACAAAGAACAGCATCTGAATGGCTGAGATCAGGAACATGATCGATATTTTGGACATCAGGTATGATCCTTTGCTCAGATTCAGGAAAGACTCACGTTTGAGAATTTTCTGATCTTTAATAATTTCTTCTGCGGCAACTGTCAATCCTATAAACAACGCTACAATAACCGAAATGAATAAGAACTGTGGAATATTCTGGTTTGAGCTGAATACATAATCAGTACCGTTTTCAAGGTTGTAAAATTTGACAAAAAAGGCAAGAATGAATGCCAGTGCCGGGGCTTCAAGCAGGTTGATAATCATGTACTGACGGTTGGTCAGCTTGGAAAGCACGTCCCGCACAAAGTAAATGCCCAGTTGCTTAAAAATACCGGGTTTTTTAAAGGTACTTTCCGGAATTTCATGAACATCTTCAACTGTGCTGATTGGTTTTTCAAGAAGTTCAAGGTAATGAGTGTTCCATTCTTTGGGTGACACTTTCCGGTGCTGCGTCTGATTTCCATACTCATCCACAACCTTTGATTCAATGATGTTAAAAATCTGCTCAGGGTTTACATTACCGCAGGTATGACATTCACTTTCATCACTTTTTACATGGTTGATGCGTTTTTTGAAATACATGATGGCATCAACCGGGTTTCCGTTGTAAATCGGAAATCCGCCCTGATCCAGAATCAGCAGTTTATCAAACATTTTGAAGATGTCTGAAGAAGGCTGGTGAATAACCACAAAAATGAGTTTACCCTTTAAGGCCAGCTCTTTCAGCAAGTCCATGATGTTTTCAGAATCTCTGGAAGACAAACCGGATGTAGGCTCATCCACAAACATAACAGACGGTTCACGTATCAGCTCCAAACCAATATTCAAACGCTTGCGCTGCCCTCCGGAAATGGTTTTTTCAAGCGGGCTGCCGACCTTGAGATCTTTGGTTTCATAAAGTCCCAGGGCAGAAAGCGTACGCAGCACTTTTTTGGCAATTTGTTTATCACTCAATCCTCCAAAACAAAGTTTGGCATTGTAAAAGAGGTTCTGGAAAACAGTCAGTTCTTCAATCAGCAGGTCATCTTGTGAAACGTAACCAATTACACCCTCAATCTGTGATTTGTCTTTGTGAATGTCAACTCCGTTGATTGTTACTTTACCGCTTGTTGGCGGATAGTTTCCGTTCAGAATGTTCAGCAAGGTTGATTTACCGGCTCCTGATCCACCCATGATTCCAAGGAGTGAACCCGATTCTTCAGCAAAATTGAATTTATGTAAACCAATTTTTCCGCCTTTGAACATGTATTCAATATTGTCTGTTTTAAAGACAATTTTTGCCTGTGCCTGATCAGAAAGGAACTTGGCAATGATATCACTGTAATAGATGGGTTGAACGCGTGATGACCGGATAGAACTTCCCTGGTTCAGAATAATGTGCCGGCCCGGCATCAGTGGCTGGCCGTTTAAACTCAGGTCTGAATTACCCAGGTATTTAAAGAAGTAAAAGTTAACGCTTGCAATTTTAAGCACGCGTATTTCACCTTCAATACCTTCAGAATAAATGTGTTTGGATTGCTGAAAATTTTCGTTTTTGGTGCTGGTGACATAAAGCCAGTTTGAATCATCAACCCGTTTGGTCAAAGGCAATTCAACAAAGCTGCGGATGCGGGAATACTCATCCATTTCAATGTTAAAGGTATCTGCCACGGTTTGAGCAAATTCAAGTTCCTGCTCGGCAACAACTTCATTGGCATTGATAAATTCAAGAATTCGTACCAGCACAATGATTTTTTGGCGCTGGGCCAGCTCTTCATTGATTTGTGTACAGATACGAAGGACTTTAACAGAATGAACCGATGTTTTTTTGCGCTGTCCGTCTTTTTTTCCGGAGGCGCCCTGGTGTGAGATCAGGAATTCATCAAAAAGGTTGAGGTATTCTTCAACTGCAGCAGATCCGAGTTCCTGTCTTAAAAATGCCTCTACAATTGTTCTGCCGGCACCGGTTGTTACCGGTTTGGTGCTGTCAATCTCTTCGTCAACCCTTGCAATAATAGCAAAGAGTTGCATTAAGGCTTTTAATATTCTTTCACTCATTTAGGCAGGAAAATAGAATTAGTCAATTATTTCTGGAATCCGATCAGCAGTACCAGACAGCCGGAAACTTTTTTGTCAATGTCCAGATACGCTTCAATATAGCAGTCTAACGTGTTGTCAATTTTGAAATCCCAGTAGGGGTGATTGTTATTGTCTCCGCTGTTTGTAAAAAGCAGGTTCCGGTCCTGGTCGTAAACATTAAAAATAACGTAGTTGTCATCTGAACCGGCAGTGGTGGCAATGCGGTATAAAGATCCGCCGTAAAGCGTTACTTTGAATTCAGCCGATTGCTCTGCATCAACAAATGCCTGGTATACCTGGCCGTCAGAGATAAACGCTTTTCCTGATCTGGAATCTGCCGAAAGGTGTTTATAGCAAACGTTTACAAGCGAGTCACACTCCTGCCCCAGGGACAGGTTAGAAAATGTAAAAAGTATGGCACCGAGTGATAATATTTTTCTCATAATTCTAACTGATTAACCCGTTTCTAATGTTTTTTACTTTCGTAATAATGCTTCCAAGCACAGCCTCTTCGATGTTGACAGAAGATTTACTCTTGATATTGGTCTGATGATTTTTAGTATCGTGAATAGGTTCAATAAACGTATAATTGAATTTAATTTTGTTGAAGTCCGTTTCCAGATCTTTCAGGTCTGCAATCAGGCTGGTGTAATGCTCATCCGTATTAAAGTCCGTAAGCAGGTCAATAATTGTTTTAAGACCGGTTTTTTGTTCGCCAATACGGTCAGCAATTGCCTGATCTTTTGATGTCTCATAACTTATTGCCGCAAAGTATAATCCTTCAATCCAGCCGCCTGTCAGAATCAGTGTGGCAACATCATGCTGCTCGTTGTCTTTGAGAAATTTATCACCCTCACGGTAACCTTCTGACATAATGGTCAGCATGGAATCAGGGTTGTTACCGTTTTCAATAAACCGCTCCAGCAATGACTGGTTAAAGGCTCCGGCAATTCCAAGCTCATCAGACAGCTTTTCAATGGATGAAAGGTATGAAACTGCTTTGGTGTTGTTTTCATAAATGGTAGCGTATCCAAGGTCAGCACCGTAAACACCCATGTTGATAGCGCGTTTAAAATTGGTGGTAAACGATGATACCTTTTCAGGATCTGTCAGCAGCTTTTCATTGTAAACACCAACCTTTGATTTGATGAGTGTTGCCATTTGAATTGGAGAAGGAACGCTGAACATTCTTCCGTTGATCATATTCACCAAGCCCGATGTTGAATCCAGAACGTGGTCAGAGATGACATCAATTTCTGTTCCGTCTCCGTTCTCAGTGTCAACGATAATTTCATCTCCGCCGCAGGAAACCATAAATCCGGCAAGAAAAATAGGCAGTAGCGACCTGATTAAAAAATTCATAGTTTTCAATTTGCTTCAAAACTAAAAAAATAATTCAATTAAACATGCTAAAAAGTCAGATGAAGGTTAATTTTTTTCGAACCAAAACTGCAATATTACCCACGAACACTTTTCAGTATCAACCGGGTACGCGGGGTATACCGTGGTTATTCGGCCTATAAGGCCCTGCCTGCCCGATATTTCAGGTGTTTGTGAGAAATGCCGCCGCCTTTGATTTTTGGTCAAAAAACAGGCGCGGTGAAATAGATGATTATTTAACTGTAAATTTGCTCAAATTAAATATCATGCTGCAACGTCCGAGGAGAAACCGAAAAAGCCCTGCTATCCGTAAGATGGTGGAGGAAACGATTGTGTTACCAAGTCACCTGATTTACCCGCTTTTTTTGGTTGACGGCAAGTCAAAACCCGAAGCCATCAAATCACTTCCGGGAATTTTCAGGTTTTCGATTGAAGATCTTTCACGCGAGGTTGAACAATGCCTGAAACTGGGTGTAGCAGCATTTGTACTGTTTCCGGCAGTTTCAGACAAACTAAAAGACCGCCGGGCTACCTACAGCTATTCTGCCCGCAATTTTTACCTCAAAGCCATAGCGACATTGAAAAAACGCTTTCCACAGGCTGTATTTATGAGTGATGTTGCCATGGACCCATACAGTTCAGACGGGCATGACGGCCTGGTGGCAAATGGTGAAATTGTCAACGATGAAACGCTGCCGATACTGGCCAAAATGGCGGTTGCCCAGGCTGAGGCAGGAATTGATATTATTGGCCCTTCAGATATGATGGACGGAAGAGTGGGATACATACGTGAAGCCCTTGATAAAAGTGGGTTTACAGATGTTTCGATTATGTCATACACCGCCAAATATGCCAGTGCCTATTACGGACCATTCAGAGATGCGCTTGATTCTGCACCAAAATCAGGCGACAAAAAAACATACCAGATGAACCCGGCAAACAAGTACGAAGCGCTGCGTGAATCCATGCTGGATGAGCAGGAAGGAGCAGATATGCTGATGGTAAAACCGGCACTTTGTTACCTGGATGTAATTCATTTATTGAAAGAAAATTCAGTGCTGCCAATTGCTGCGTATAATGTGAGCGGTGAATATGCCATGCTGAAAGCAGCAGCGGCCAATGGCTGGTTGAATTATGAGCAGGCAATGAATGAACAACTGCTGAGCATTAAAAGGGCAGGGGCCGATATCATTCTGACCTATTTTGCCAAAGATTTTGCGCAGTTATACAAAAAACAGCGGTCCTGATTACGGTATTTTGGTATAGGATACGGGTGTTTTCCATCCTTCCAGGTTGAGAATAATTTCACCGCCTTCGTAGGCCAGCACTGAGATGTCAAAACGCAAGGTTTGTGACTCAATGCTCCGGCAGCTATCCCCTTTGTTATCGTGAAAAAGTAAAACGCCCCGTTTGGGTGGCAGTGATTTCTGAATCATGGTTGAACCCAGCAGTCTGAATTCATGGGTTTCACAACCACCGCTGTATTCTACATCCAGTTCAAGCGAATTCTGAACAACCCTGACATCTAAAATGGTGACATCAGCACTGTTTCTGAAAGCATCCAGGTTGTCTACCAGTTCAGCTTTTTGCAGGTCTGAGGTCTCTTCTTTTTTTTGATTTTTCTCCCGCACTGTCCCGCACGAAAAAACGGCGGGTAGTAACAGGGTGCAGGTTAGTATGGCAAGTGATTTCATACGGGTAGTTATTTGGTTTAATGCTATACAAATGTTATTCCATATTTATTTTTTGCGGATCCGTAAAAATAAAAGCAGGCACAAAAACATAATGGTAAGCCCGATCAGAATAACAAGCTGGCCATTAAATTCAGGGTATTTTTTTTCAGGTTCTTTGTATAGTTTGGGCGCGGTTCTTACTGCCGTATCTTCACGTTCGTAAATTATTTTTTCTTTAAGCAGTTCATAGTCAAAACGCCAGGGTTCAATGCGCGGAAAATTTTTCCTGAAAACCGGTATGCGGTAATGTTTTTCAATTAGTTCGGCTTTTACCTGCCTGATATTTTCCAGTATTTCTTTGTCCCACTGATCGTAGTTGCGTCCAAGGCTCATAGCCAGGAATGCCTGGGTGGGAGATATGTAGGCTCTTAAAATCCAGCCCATTTCAAGGCAGGTACGTGCAATTACTTCGTCATCTTCGTAGATATGCCGTATCAGCAGTTCCAGCACAAAATTCAGGTTTTCAAGCGGCGTGATTACCTTTTCACGAAACAGGTCACTTTCTTTATCAACGGTCAGTAATGTGGAATCTATTTCCCAGGACAAAACAGATTCTTTTTTAGCCCATTTTTCATCTTTGAGTGAGCGGAGTTTGGCGTCGCAGATTTTTTTGAAGAACCACAATTTTGAATACTCCACCAGGCCCGGTTCGGCGTCGCGTATTACACGCAAACAAGCGTTGTATTCATGTTGTAAAAAATGAACCACCAGCCGTTCCCACCAAAACCGTTCTTCACGTTTATAATCTACGTTCAGGTGATCAAAATAATAGGCTGACAGGTCCAGGTTGCCGGTTTTTTTTGATACTTCGGCAAAGTTGAGACTGTCCTGGCGGCTCCAGTATTTGCGGGGTTTTGATTCAAGTGAGTCTAATCTTGCGGCCAGGTGTTCATTTTTATAACCGCGTTGAAAAACACCCAGTTTAAACCAGGGATTGTATTCACTCCGGTAGGGTGAATCAACTGAAACATCCGATTCCTGTGAAAACGAAATTACCGGGCATAGAGCCAGAATCAGCAGGCAGAGCCAGGTATTAATGATAGGCCGTAAATACATACTGAATCAGGTTTGCGCCCATTTTGAGAGCTTCCAGTCTTTTTTCCTCACTATCACCGTGGACTTCTGCATTCTCCCAGCCGTCACCCAGGTCACACTCGTAAGTATAGAGGCATACAAGCCTCCCTTCGTGCAGAATTCCAAAAGCCTGGCTGCGTTTGTTATCATGTTCATGAATTTTGGGCAGCCCGTCCGGAAAATCATATTTCTGGTGGAAAATGGGGTGTGAAAACGGTAATTCAACCATTTCCGTTTCGGGAAAGAGTTTTTTGAGTTCAGGCCTGATAAACTGATCCATTCCGTAATTGTCATCAATGTGCAGAAAACCTCCGCCTAAAACATAGTTTCGCAAATTTTGTACTTCATCGGCCGAAAAAACCACGTTTCCATGGCCGGTCATGTGTACAAACGGGTAATTGAAAATAGCTAAATCACCGGCTTCTACGGTTTCAATTTTTTCTGAAATACGTGTTCCCAGGTTTTTATTGCAGAAACTAACCAGGTTTGGGAGTGAGGTTGGGTTGGCATACCAGTCTCCGCCGCCGTTGTATTTCAGCAAGGCAATCTGAAGAGATGCATCACCGCTTTGCCCGAAAGTGCCTTTCGCAAATGAAAGTATTCCTGTTAAAAGAATTGTTTTAAGTGTACTGTTAAGCATGCAACTATACCCGCTGTTTCTGTTCTTAGCCTTGATTCTCCCAAACTTACCGGTTTAAAGCCGGCCTTTTTGGCCAGGACAATTTCGTCATGGCTAAAATCACCTTCGGGTCCAATCAAAATTACGATATTTTTTGGTGGCGTGACCTGATTAAAGAGTTGAATTTTATCCTGGTCATCTTCACAGTGCGCAATAAATTTTTGGACAGAGGTGTCAGCATGACCCTGTATAAAATCTTTAAAACTTACTAAAGGCTTAAGTTCCGGCAGAAAAAGAGTGCCTGATTGTTTAAGCGCTGAAACCAGTGTTTTTTGAAGTTTCGGTGCTTTAATTTCTTTGCGTTCAGAGTTTTTTGTAATCACCGGTGTAACGCAGGATAGACCTATCTCAGTACATTTTTCCAGAAAAAATTCCAGCCGGTCAATATTTTTGGTAGGCGCAATTGCAATGTGAATAAACCAATCCGGCTTTGCCTGTTTTTCAGATGCCAGCAGCTGAAAAAACACCTGCTTTTTGCCGGGTTCAGTAAGCAATGCCAGGTATTTGCCTCCTTTGCCGTCAACCAGTTCTACCTGGTCACCTTTACCAAGCCTGAGTACACGCAGGGCATGGCCTGATTCTTCCTCATCCAGGAACCCTGTAGTTGGATCGGTGCAAAAAAATCGGTGCTTGGCTGAACTCATAAATCAAAAACGTACTTTTGCCTGACCTGAAAAAAATCAAATGGCTCCTGCAAAAATAGTTTTTTTATACACCGAACTTGCGGGATATTTTTTAGCCTGTGTGGAAGAGCTTTCAAAAAGTGCACAGGTACTGATTGTGCGCTGGCCTGTGAATAAAGAGGCACCGTTTGATTTTTCTGCCGGCAATGCAGTGACTATTCATGACCGCAATCAGCTCAGCGATGAAGAACTGCTGAAGCTGGTGCATGGGTTTAAGCCTGATATAGTGGTGTGCAGCGGATGGATCGATAAAGGATATCTGAAAGTAGCCCGGTCATTCAAACGCAACATTCCGGTTATTGTTTCGTTGGATAATCATTGGACCGGATCCTGGAAACAGCAACTGGCAGCGCTGAGTGCTCCGTATTACCTCCGGCGGATTTTTACACATGCCTGGGTACCCGGAAAACCCCAGCAGTTGTTTGCACAAAAACTTGGGTTTGGTGAAAATATTCTGCTGAATTTTTATTGTGCAGATGTACCCTTATTTGACGGGGTTTATGAGCGTACCATGCCTGCAAAAAAAGCAACGTTTCCGCACCGGTTTTTGTATGTGGCCCGGTATGTTGAACACAAGGGTATTTTTGAACTCTGGAATGCTTTTGTACAGTTGCAGAAAGAAACAGCCAGCGACTGGGAACTGTGGTGTATTGGTACCGGTGATCAATGGAACAACCGGTTGGAGCATGAAAAAATCAGGCACATTGGTTTTGTTCAGCCGAGGGACCTTGAAAACTATATTGCAGAAACAGGCGTTTATATTTTACCCAGTAAATTTGAACCCTGGGGAGTAACCGTGCAGGAATTTGCAGTTTGTGGATTCCCTTTATTGGTAAGTGATTGTGTTGGATCAGGTACCCGTTTTCTGGCAGATAATGGCATGCAGTTTAAAGCCGGCAGCGTTGAAGAACTAAAAATAGCGATGAAAAAAGTGATGGATCTGCCCGATACAGAATTGATAAGAATGGCGGAGAAAAGCCATCAGCTGGGTGTTTCACTGACTCCGGCCAAATGGGCAGAAAATCTGCTAAGCGTGTTAAAGAACTGAATTATGGAAAAACTGGCAATAAAATTGTGCATGACCAAAGATATTGGTGTACACGGTAATTTATTTGGGGGTAATATGCTCGCCTGGTTGGATGAAGCTGCTGCAACCTGGGCCTGCAGTGTTTGCAAAAACCCGAACATGGTAACCGTAAAAATTGACGAAATGGTTTTTCAACGCCCAGTAAAAAATGGTCACCAGGTTAATATTTACGGCGAAGTGAAAGGAATTGGAACATCCTCCATAACCATGTATATTGAGGCACGCAATGTGAATTTTTACACCGGGGAAGAGAAAACAGTCTGCTCTACCTTTTTCACGTTTGTAAGAATAGATGATAGCGGAAGCGCCATTCCAATTGATGAAACCATTCGTAAGCAATACAAACACCTGGTATAAGGTTGAAAAAAATTCTGATCATACAAACGGCTTTTATTGGTGATGTTATTCTGGCAACATCGCTTATAGAATCTATTAAACAGGCATTGCCGGATGTTGTGATAGACTTTGTATTGCGAAAAGGAAATGAATCACTGCTGGAGGGTAACCCGCACGTGCGCAGATGCATTGTCTGGAATAAAAAAGAGGGTAAATACAAAAGTCTTTTCAGCGTATCGGCTGAAATACGAAAAGAAACCTATGACTGGGTCATTAACCTGCAGCGTTTTGCCTCCTCCGGTTTTTTGACCTGGCGTTCGCGGGCAGCCATTAAATCAGGGTTTAAAAACAATCCGCTTTCTCTTTTTTATACTGAAAAGACGGCGCATGTTATTGGAAACGGAAAACATGAAACCGAACGGAACTTTGAACTGATCCATAAGCGGCTTCCTTCTGCAATACTTCAAAAACCAAAGCTTTACCCAACTGCTAAAGACTACGATGCTGTTGCTGCACTTGCCCCGCACAGCCCCTATGTTGTTATGGCGCCATCGTCGGTCTGGTTTACCAAACAATTACCCGAGGACAAATGGGTTGAACTCATTCAAAAAACAGGTGCTGATAAGCACATTTACCTGGTTGGTGCCCCGGCTGATGATGAGCTGCTGAACCGGATACAGGAGAAAGCACAGGTTGCGGCTGTAACAAACCTGGCAGGCAAATTGTCTTTAACGGCCAGCGCTGTTTTGATGAAAGCTGCGCAAATGAATTATGTCAATGATTCGGCACCGCTGCACCTGGCAAGTGCTGTCAATGCGCCGGTAACCGCTTTTTTCTGTTCCACTGTTCCTGCCTTCGGATTTGGTCCATTATCAGAACAGTCGAGGGTTGTAGAGATTACTGAAAAGCTGGACTGCAGGCCCTGTGGATTGCACGGTTACAAGGCTTGCCCCCGGGGACATTTTAAATGTGGTAACTTAATTGCTATTACGCCGTAGAATCAGGGTTAGACAGGCTGAAAGGATTAAGATCCGATAAAATGCCTAAATTTGTCGACCGATTATCAAAAAATGAAGATTAAAAAACTACTCCTCGTATTGTCGCTGGCAATGGGCATTTCTTACGCCCAGTCAGATACAACCTTTTTTGCCGGAGTAAAAGAGTTGCAGGAGGTTTTTGATAAGGCCAATTATGCTCCCGTTGGTTTTACCGATACCTCACTCCGGGTTATTGATCAGATTTCAAAACGCCGGAATTCTGATAAACAAATGGATCGGTCAGTTTACCTTGAAAAACAAAAAGAACTGATTGAACGCGATTACGGCCTGGCAATAACAGGCAGTTACCTGGAGAATATCAACCCAACCATCGGAGACCTGGAAGATAATTTGTTCTACAGCCGCAAATTCAGTGCCGGCGTTGAATGGAACCTGTTAAATGACGGTTATTTTGAAAACCAGGTTCAGTCACGCATTCTGGAAGATAAAATTCAGCGTTCACGAATGATGAATGACGCAACCGACGAAAGCTTTCATTACCTGGAAAGGTTTGATTACACCATTTACATTTTCAACAAAGTAAAAATAGAATTGCTGAATGAGCGTAAACAGCAGCTGGAGAAACAATACGACATTGTTTCAGAACTGGTTTATCTGAAAAAACTGACAAAAGAAGAAATCATCAACCTGCAGACACGCCTGGCTGAGGTTGAAAGCCTGATCAACGTTTACAAAAGCTACAATGATTATTTGGGTGTGCAGGATGACAGCGCAACCTTTGATATTGAAAACCTGCCGTTGATTGATTTGAACTACGAACACATTTTTTCACTGCTTGAAATGCAAACAGACAGCCTGCTTTCGACCAGTGTTTATGAGGATTATTACAGCTGGTACCACCAGGTAAACTTAAGTCCGTACCTGCGTTACAATTATTATGATCTGATTGGCGACAGTTACCGGAATTATTTTACGGCCGGGCTTACCTTTTCAATGCCAATTCCGTTTAATCATAAGTTGCAGAATGAAATTGAGTCAGAAAAATGGAAGTATGACAATGAAAAACTGGTGCAGAACCGCATTAACCTGCAGGAAGATATTTTGAATACAGGTTATGAATTCCGGTACAAACTCAAACAGTTTATCAGTTTTTACCAGAAACGTGTTTTGTTTATGGAGCGCCTGCGCATTGAAAAGGTAAAAGTGCGGCTGGGTGATGTAAATGTTGACCCGCTTGGCGGACTTGATTTGTATGATGACCTGGTGCAAATTGATATTGAACTGGTTGATTTACTTCAGAATTTATACCTGAAAGCACTCAAAATTCATTCGCGCATACCGCATGCTGACATTCGTGATATTGTGATTAACCAAACTACCGAACAAATGAGTGAGTACCTGGACAAAAAAAACAGGGCTGTTTATGTGTGGAGCAAAACATTCGAATCAGGTTCGGCTGTTTTTCTGGCAGAGTATGCCGTCTATAATGCGTTTAGCGACGTACTTATTTCGGTTGAAGAAAATGATACGCTGCGCAAAGAGAAAAGTCTGTTCATGAATTATGCCGCTGAAAATGGTAACGTTTATTTTATGCTGGGCAACAACAACCTGATGTTTGAAGAAGATCCGCTGGCGTCTATTTCCCGCATTCTGAAAGCTTACGACGGATTTGTACCGGAAGGAATTCACCTGGACATTGAACCGCATACCTTTGAGGAGTGGGGCAGTGACAAGCAGCGTCTCATAAACCAATACCTTGAATTTGTTGGTAAGGTAAGTACCTATTGCAAAGAAAATGAGCTGGAGCTTGCGGTTTCAATACCGCTGCATTATGGTCCTGAAGTTGTTGATCAGCTCTTGGGCATGACTGACCAGGTTTATTTTATGTGCTATGAAAATGTGAAGATCGATTACCTGGTTAATAAACTGACAACCTATACGGACAATGCGCTCGAAAAACTGTTTGTAGCTTTGCGTACAGAAGATTTTACCAGCCGGATGGAAATGGAAGAAAAGGTAAATGAAATTGAAAAGCGAACCGGAATTACGAATTTTGCGTATCATGATCTGAGGCGGATGATTGCGTTTGACCGGAAAAGTATTGAGTAATGAAGAGTCTGAATTTCAAACGGAAAGAGGATAGCTACCTGCGCTATTTTGATGAAACCCAGAAACGGTCAGTGAAAAAACCGTTTAACTGGGACAGGCTGATCTATATTGTATTGCTATTAATCACCCTCTTTTTTGTTGGAAAATTTATTGTTAAACGGTACTTCTACATTGAAGGAAACGGACAGGTTTTGTTTGAAAGTGTGGATATCCGGCATACCGATGACATACGCATTTACAAATTCTTTAAAAAAGAAGGGGACGATGTGAAAATAGGCGATACCCTCTTTACCTATTTTCTGGATGAAGATGTTTATGGAAACGGTGGGGGCGGTGGTGGAAATTCAGTCAGTATTTCAGATGCCAGCGGCGATGATTATTCCTGGATTGAGCGCGAAATTTATTCACTGCGCAAAAGTATTGACCTTAATACCGTTAAAGTAGGAGATAACAATAAACTGCTGGCAATTTACCGCAAAGACCTGGAGCGCGTGCGCAATGAGGTTATCCTGGATGCCGTTTCTCATACCAACCTTGAAAATCTCGAATATCAGATAACACGGCTTGAAGCAGACAATAACCTGCTGAATGAACAAAACCGTATTTTCCGCAGGCAGATTGGTTACCTGATGGATCTGATGAAGAAGGAAGATGACCAGGAGCGTATCAAAATTAACCAGACAGGTCACGTCATGCTCACCGGTGCTGAAAATGATTCAACCTTTAAAATATTTACCTCACCCATTGAAGGCAGCATTACCCATATTGAAAAACAACCGTTTGAAGTGGCCCTTAAAACAGAAGTAATTCTGTCTATCCACCAGCCAAATTATGTACACATCAAAGGATTCTTTAACCAGGAAGATTTGCGTTACCTGCGTGAGGGAGATGTTGTGGATGTTGAGTTTGCTGACGGAACAACAAGCATTGGGTACGTTGACAGATTCTATTCAGCCACCTACATTCTGCCTGAAGAGTTTCAGAAAAAGTTTGAGCCTACAACCCGCACACTGGCCGCCGATATTTTACCGCTTACGGTAGATGATCTCGAGCGCTGGAAAAAGTATTACAAGCTCAGTGTAACAATTACTAAACGTACATTCTAGATGGAAGCAGCGGGAGCATCAAATATTAAAGTTACCGATTCAGTTATTGAATATTCTGGTTTTACCTTTTTGCTGCTGGATGCGCTCGACAGCCTGAGTGTAGAAAAAGTACAATTCAACAATGCGGTAATAATTGATGGTAAGGACCCTGATTTTATCCGCCATATTGTTCGCCGCATCCGTTCTAACAACAGCCCTGATATTTACCTGAAGCCTATTTTTATTCTGAAGGGAATCAATATCAATGACCCGTTTGTAAACAGGCTGTGTGACGGAACTATTTTTTCACTCGAACAAATTGAATTCATCATACCTACTGTTGAAAAAATTCTGACCAAGGTGAATGATCTGAAGTTTACAAACTCAATTTCGTTTGAGGCGCAGATGATTGAAAAAACCATCAACTTCATGTATACCTGTGATGTGTTTGACCTTGACCCGGTGCCGTATGTCTATTCCGGCATAAACTATTCATACCCCATTTTATCGGTAAATTTCAGACAGACCGAGGAGTATTCAGTATTGGATATTCTGGATATTGCTGAGCGCGAAGGTATTTTTGAATCAGAATATTATGACCGTGTGTACCTCTGTTCAAACTGCTCAAACGGCCATTTAACCTATCGTGAAGTTTGCCCCAAATGTGGAAGTTCTCACTCAAGTACAGAAGATATTGTACACCATTTTCCATGCGGTTATGTGGGCCCTATCACTGATTTTAAAAATGAGATTGATGACCAGTTGGATTGCCCTAAGTGTGATAAACGGTTACGGCATATTGGTGTTGATTACGATAAACCGTCTATTCTGCATGAGTGTAAAAACTGTTCGCATAAATTTCAGGATTACAACGTAAAAGCCAAATGCCTGAATTGTCTTACAGATAATGGTGTTGAGGTACTAAAGGGGCGTGAGATCCGCCGTTACCGGCTGACAAAAAAAGGAGAGTTGGCAGCTATTAATGGTTTTGTTTCAACCTCTAAAGACATTGATGAAATTATTGGAACTGTAAAATTTGACACGTTCAAAACCATGCTCAAATATGAGATTGAGCGTTTGCGTCAGACAGAAGGATCAAGTAATATCTGTGCCATTCACATTACCAACCCGTCACAGGTTTATTCCAAAATAGGCAGTGAAGTTCAAAAGGGCCTGTTAAAAGATTTGGTCCGCGTTATCCGAAGCAACATTCGTTCATCAGACGTTATTACGTTTCAGAGTTCATCAACCATTGTGTTGTCTATGAACGAAATTCCTATGCGTATTGCCAAGCGTATTCTGGAAGAGATTATCGTGATGCTGAAGCGGCTTATGAATACGGCGTTCAAAAACATGGAGGTTAATTTTGAAACCAATGTAATGTCGCTGGATTATAAGTTGTCGCCGGAATTGCACATTCAGCAGCTGACCAAAGAATTTAAATAGGGTGTTATGAATTGCAGCTCCGAATCTGCGTGCATCAGCGGAAAATACGTTTGAGAAATGAAAGAAGGCACATCATATCTCCCGCAGATTTTCGCGGATTTAAATTCGCAGATCGGCGCTGATCTGACAACGAATCGCAACTTAAAATCTGCGTGCATCAGCGTAACTTATCTGCGTGGATCAGGGGGAAATACGTTTGGGAAATGAAAGAAGGCATATCATATCTCCGACAGATTTTCGCGGATTTAAATTCGCAGATCGGCGCTGATCTGATAACGAATTGCAGCATAAAATCAGCCTGCATCAGCGTAACTTATCTGCGTGCATCAGCGGGAAATACGTTTGAGAAATGAAAGAAGGCATATCATATCTCCCGCAGATTTTCGCGGATTTAAATTCGCAGATCGGCGCTGATCTGATAACAAATTGCAGCTTAAAATCTGCGTGCATCAGCGTAACTTTTCTGCGTGTATCAGCGGGAAATACGTTTGGGAAATGAAAGAAGGCACATCATATCTCCCGCAGATTTTCGCGGATTTAAATTCGCAGGTCGGCGCTGATCTGATAACAAATTGCAGCTTAAAATCTGCGTTCATCAGCATAATTTTTCTGCGTGCATCAGCGGAAAATACGTTTTAGAAATGAAAGAAGGCATATCATATCTCCCGCAGATTTTCGCGGATTTAAATTCGCAGATCGGCGCTGATCTGATAACGAATTGCAGCATAAAATCAGCGTGCATCAGCGTAACTTATCTGCGTGCATCAGTGGGAAAATACGTTTGAGAAATGAAAGAAGGCATATCATATCTCCCGCAGATTTTCGCGGATTTAAATTCGCAGATCGGCACTGATCTGACAACGAATTGCAGCATAAAATCAGCGTGCATCAGCGTAACTTATCTGCGTACATCAGCGGGAAATACGTTTGAGAAATGAACTCAGATTTAAACAGTGCAATAAAGGTAAAAAAGAATAGTCCCAAAGAAATCACCGGGAAAAACACATCAAACTTAGGCAGAATTCATGTTTGAAGAAATCATAGATAACTATGTGCGGTTTTTGGCGAGTCTCACCGTCGATCACTTCATCCGTTTATTCTGGTTCTTCATTTTTTTTGAGTTTATCCGTTATTTTCTGGTTGAGTTTGTTGTACTTAATTTATGGCGGCTGAGCAAGTGGCTGAACAGGGATGTCTATGCAAGGGCGCGTGAAGAATTTCTTTTCGAAAATCCGCTTATTTCCATTATCATTCCTGGCAAAAATGAGGGAAAACACATTTACAAACTCATCAATTCACTCAAAGAACAAACGTATCATAACATCCAGATCATTGTCATTGATGATGGCTCAGACGATGATACACCAACCATTGGCCGTGATCTTCAGAAAGCAGGTTTAATAGATTTGTTTATCCGTAACGAAATTCGCGGGGGTAAAGCATCAGCAGCCAATTTTGGATTGCGTTTTACCAAGGGTAAATTTATCATTCACATGGATGCCGATTGTTCGTATGACAATGACGCCATCGAAAAAATTATTATTCCGTTTTATATTGATAAAGAAGTAGGCGGGGTTGGTGGAAATGTTCAGGTGCGTAACTACAAAGAAAGCCTGGTAACATCGTTGCAGGCGATTGAATATTATGATACCATCAGCATTGGCCGGGCAGTTACATCATACCTGGGAATTTACCGCATTATTTCAGGTGCTTTCGGTGCTTTCAGGGCTGATGTGCTTGACCAGGTAAAAGGCTGGGACATTGGCCCCGGACTTGATGGAGACATTACAGTAAAAATCCGTAAACTGGGATATAAAATCAGGTTTGAGCAAGACGCTGTTTGCCTCACGTCTGTTCCAAACACATTCAAAAAACTAACCAAACAACGCTTGCGCTGGGACAAATCACTGATCCGTTTCAGGGTCAGAAAACACAAAGACGTTTTATTTCCAAACCAGGCGTTTAAGTTTGCTAATTTTATTGCGTTTGTAGAAAACATTACCTACAACCTCATTCTGAATTTTAAATGGTATTTCTACCTGGTTGACATGGTGGTTAATTATCCGTCTATGATTCTGAATATTCTGATCACCAACATTCTGCTTTACACCATTACCAATTTCACCAAGTTTGTGATCTATTCACTTTACCGGCCAAGAAGCAATGCGCCGTATTCGTATTTCCTGGTTTATATTCCGGCGATGGTATTTTATTTCGGGTATTACCTGCGCATTGTGCGCACAATTGCGTACCTGCAGGAATTTTTCTTTAAGCTGTCCTACAAAGATCCGTGGAACCCTGAAAAAACATCGGTGCACGCACGACGGTTGAAATTATAGCATGGCCGGAAAGGTGAAGCAGTAATTTGTTCCGTTGGAAATAGTCCGTTCCAGCTGACCGTCCAGCTGATCGGTAAAAATTTCAATCATCTCCAGTCCGAATCCTGTTTTGTCCGGATTTTCCCATGTGCCGTTGTCTTTATAGTCTAGCTGAATGGTGGCGTTTGGTTTTTTGGTTACGTTAATGGTAATTTTTCCAGTTTCCTTTCCCTTAAAGGCATGCTTGATTGAATTTGATACCAGCTCATTAAAAATAAGTGCAACCGGGACAATGGATTTGGGTTCTATGCGGTCCAGTTCTGATTTAATTTCCACTTCAATTTCGGTTTTATCAGCATACGATCGTACAAGATCATCAACCAGTGAACGCAGGTACGCTTTCAAATCAATTTTGGTGAGACTTTCACTCTGGTACATCTTTTCATGAATCATGGCCATGGCTGAAATCCGGTTGACTGAATCTGCCAGGTGATACCGCGTTTTTTCATCCTTTACTTCATTTGACTGCAGCCGCAGAATACTCATAATAACCTGCAGATTGTTTTTGACACGGTGATGAATTTCTTTCATCATAACAGTCTTTTCTTCATTGATAAGTGAAAGTTCAGAGTTGGTGCGAATGTATTGTTCTTCAGCCCGCTTCAGTTCTCTCAGCATCAGCAGAAAAAAATAGCTGAATGCGGCAGCGGCAACCGTTACGTTAATCACAAAATTAACCTGTGCGTATTCCGTCATTTCTTTCACAATACGTTCAATGGCACCAACCCGGTCAAGGTAAAGAATCAAAACAACGGTATAGATATTTACAAACAGGTTAATCAGTCCCCAGATTCGTCCAAGCGTGAAAAAAACAAACACGGCCATTATGGCTATCCAGAAAAAATCGACAAAGTGCCCAAAGGGAGAGGTAATCATAAAATTATAGGCATTCAGCACCGCTGCAAGCACCATGGCAATAGATGCCGCAGGTTTATATTTTCCGGTAGTAAAAAGTACCCACAGCACGGTCCCTGAAAGCAATGTTCCGGCAAACATGGCATACATGTTTGTATCACCCTGCACCAGGTTGGCAACAGAGAGAATGGCGAGCAGAATGCCAAGCATCATGGCCACGTTTCGGGTTACAATGTATTTGGCCCGCTCAAAATGGTTGTGCTCCTGGTCAATTATTTCACTCAGGTTAGCCATCAACGCAAATTTGTCCTGATTTTTAGGAATGTCTTTGCCTTCAATTATGTCATTCAGGTTTGCCATTAAAGCACCATTGAAGCCGTTATTGGGTTGATTTATAACGGTCTATAATCAGCCAAAGATACAATTTATCAGCTTATTGCGCAGTCTGCCCAAAATTCAGGGTAACTTTTTGCTACTGATTCAGCTCCCTGCACGGTAATTGAGCCCTTAGTCAACGTTGCAGCAATTGCCCCGGCCATGGCAATCCGGTGGTCACCGTGTGAATGAATGGTACCATTTTCCAGGAATCCCTTTCCGTGAATTTTCATCTGATCGCCCTCCAGGTTTAGGATTAATCCCAACCTGGCAAATTCAGTCTGAAGAGTCAGAGCGCGGTTACTTTCTTTATGAATTAGCCGGCTGACACCGGAAATTGTTGATACACCTTTTGCTGATGCTGCCAGAACAACCAATGCCGGAAACAGGTCCGGACAATGGGTGGCATCAAATGTAAAGGGGCTGTTTTTTCCTTTTTTTACAATCAGTTCTTCCTCATTCCAGGTAACAACTGCACCTGCTTTTTCGGCTATCTCTAAAATCCGTCGATCACCCTGCAGGGAGTCTTTTTTTAATCCTGAAAGTATCACCGGATTCGGTGAAACAGCACCAGCCACAACCCAGTTAGCTACACCGCTGTAATCACCTTCAATTTTAAAAATACCGGAAACGGGTTCGTATTTTTGATTGCCTGGAATTTTGAACCTGGTGTAACCGATGTTTTCAATGTGTATTCCAGTTTGCTTCAAAACATCGAGTGTGAGATCCACATACGGTTTGCTGGATAATTGAAATACCTCCAGTTCAGAATCGTGCTCGCAAAGCGGCAATGCCATCAGTAAGCCTGAAATGTGTTGTGAACTTGCCTGACCATCTATCCGGTAATTTCCGCCGGTTAATTTTCCGGACAGTGACACCGGCAGAAAGTCATTGTTAGCTGTAACTGCTACACCGCATGCATTCAAAAAGTGGATTATTTCGGTCAACGGTCTCCCGGTCAGGCTTCCGGTTCCTTCTACATAAAAATCGCCGCCCAACGCTGCCAGAACGGGAATCAGCAACCGGACACCAAGGCCTGATTCTCCCACATTAAAATGAGATTGCCGTATTGACTGCCCCGGTATAATTTCAACTCCACCGGCTACCGGATTCACTGTGCAGCCAAGCTTTTTTGCAGTTTCCAGCATTTGCAGCACATCATCCGAATGGCCGGTATTAAGCAGGGTTGTTTTTTTTGAAGAGAGGGCTGAGGCCAGTATAAAGCGCTGCGCCATGCTTTTGGACGCGGGTACCCGAATTTTACCGGGATGAAGGGTATGTGGTACCTGCACGTCCATTACTCATTCATCACTTTGGTTTGAAGCCGGATCGATTCCAGGTGAATGGCCTCCAGGTATTTTTCGATAAAGGCGTCAGACAGGCCATATTCCCGCGCCAGTGCCAGGTGCGTTGCTTTAATATCTTCCCAGCGGTTGGGCTGCAGAATGGTAATTTGATTTTTGCCTTTATACTGACCAATTTGCTGAACCACCTGCATACGTTTTATCAGCAGATTTAAAAGTTCCTGGTCAATGGCATTGATTTCACAGCGCAGTGCTTCCAGGTTTTTTTTGAACGTATCGTCGGCTGAATATTCGGTGCGGATAACAAGATTTTCAAGCAATGTATTCAGCTGATCAGGGGTAATTTGCTGCTGTGCGTCACTCCATGCTTCATCAGGTGTAATGTGTGATTCAATCATCAACCCGTCATAAATAAGGTCAATGGCTTTTTGCGAAACTTCAGCCAACAGATCGCGGCGTCCGCAAATATGGCTTGGATCACAGAGCAATTTGATTTTTGGAAATTCACCTTTTAAAGCAATCGGAATTTCCCACATGGGTTCATTGCGGTAACGTTTGCTTTTGAATGAAGAAAATCCGCGGTGTATGGCATGCACTTCCGCAATACCAGCCTGCATAAACCGCTCAATAGCACCAATCCACAGGTTTACATCGGGGTTAACCGGATTTTTGACCAGTATTTCCAGGTCTTTTACACCGTGTAAACTTTCTGCAATTTCCTGAACGGTGAAAGGATTGACCGTTGTGCGCGCACCAATCCATAATTTTTTGAAACCGGCTTTAAGGGCCAGTTGCACGTGATGAGCGTTGGCAACTTCGGTAATAACAGGTAAACCGGTTTCTTTTCCGGCTTCAATAAGCCAGGCAAGACCTGGTTCACCAATGCCTTCAAATGAATTGGGCCGTGTACGCGGTTTCCATATTCCGGCCCGCAGCATGTGTACTTTGCCGGTTTCTTTCAGCAAACGCGCCGTTTTGAAAACCTGTTCTTCAGTTTCAGCGCTGCAGGGGCCGGCAATAATAAACGGCCGCTCTATTTCACGGATAAGTGTCATTGGTGTACAAATTTAAGTGATTCGTTCTGATCAGCATTGAACCTTTACCGGAAACTTGTTGTGCTGATTTTTTTTGGAATGAACTTTTTAAATGGTTGTTTGTACCAGATAAAAATAAATGGTATGAAACAGTTGTCTCAATCTGTCTTAAAATGTGGTCTGCTGCTTGCAGGTTTTCTGACCTTCGGAACCGTGTTGAACGCACAGGACAAACCCGGACAAATAGAAGGATACACACTGAATAAACAATCTGCGGATACGCTGATGTATGTGAACCTGGTACTCAGTGATGCAGCTGGTAAATCAATCACCGGCCTGTCAAATGATCGCGGTTATTTTCAGTTTACGA
Organism: Bacteroidota bacterium; assembly: GCA_016192075.1. Taxonomy (GTDB): domain Bacteria; phylum Bacteroidota; class Bacteroidia; order Flavobacteriales_D; family Crocinitomicaceae; genus JADJGJ01. Next base: position 43,117 of record JACPUU010000012.1, read on the forward strand.
ACCTGATCCCGGGAACATATTCACTGGAAGCACGAATTTCAGGATACCAGTTGTCAAGAACAGAAAACATTCGTGTGTTACCGGGAATGAGTGAAATTATAGTGATAAAGGCCGATCCACAGGTTGTGAAAATAGCGGAGGTGGATGAATTGTATGATTCCAAAGACAATGTCAGTGGCACAGTCAGCCAGAAAAACCAGTCGTATGGAGGCGTTGTAGGGAATCCCGGTTACTATACAAATGGTGACGTGGAACACAATACTGAGGCATACAGTGCCATTCAGGAAAACGGCTATAAAAATGCAAAAGTGAATCCGCTTTCTACCTTTTCAGTTGATGTGGATGCCGCATCCTATTCCAACGCCCGGCGTTACCTGGTGAATGGTCAAAAACCACCGGTTGATGCTGTTCGGGTGGAAGAATTTATCAATTATTTTGATTACGATTATGCTGATCCGGAAGATGAACATCCGTTCTCCATAACAACAGAAATTGGTGATTGTCCCTGGAATGCCAACAGCAAACTGGTACACATTGGCCTGCAGGCTGAGCGTATAAAAACAAAAAATCTGCCTGCTAACAACCTTGTTTTTTTGCTTGATGTTTCGGGGTCCATGGCTTCTGAAAATAAATTACCGCTGCTTAAAAAATCGTTCCGGCTTTTGGTTGATGAACTGCGCAACCAGGATCGTGTAGCAATTGTTGTTTATGCCGGTGCAGCAGGTGTGGTGCTCGAATCTACATCCGCAAACAATGAAAATAAAATCAAAATTCTGGAGGCGCTGGATGCATTGGAATCTGGCGGATCAACAGCCGGCGGGCAAGGAATTCAGCTGGCCTACAAGGTGGCTGAACAAAATTTTATAGATGGCGGAAACAACCGCGTGATTCTGGCCACCGATGGTGATTTTAATGTTGGCGTGAGCAGTGACGGAGAAATGCAGCGCCTGATAGAAGAAAAAAGAAACACCGGTATTTTTCTCACCTGCCTGGGCTTTGGAATGGGCAATTACAAAGATTCCAAACTTGAAGTTTTGGCAGACAAAGGCAATGGCAACTATGCCTATATTGACAATTTACTGGAGGCTAAAAAAGTGCTGGTGACTGAAATGGGAGGTACGTTACTTACCCTTGCAAAAGATGTCAAAATACAAGTTGAGTTTAACCCGGGTGTGGTTGAATCATACCGCCTGGTGGGATATGAAAACCGGCTGCTGAATGAAGAAGATTTTAACAATGACAAAGTTGATGCAGGTGAAGTAGGGGCCGGTCATTCAGTGACGGCGTTGTATGAAATTGTATTGAAAGGAGAGGGAGCTATCCCTTCGGTCGATCCGCTGCGGTACCAGCAAAATGATCCGGCTGAATCAGCGCTGAACAATGAAATGCTGACGGTAAAATTCCGCTATAAAAAGCCAGAAGGTGATACCAGTATTCTGATTGAGAAAAACCTGGCCAATCAAATTTCAGCCTGGGAAAATCTGTCAGATGATTATAAATTTTCTGCAGCCGTTGCTGCTTTTGCCATGCTGCTTCGAAATTCAGAATACCGCGGAACAGCAGACTACGACCAGGTTGTCAAATGGGCTACTGATGGCAAGGGATCTGATAAAAACGGTTATCGGGCTGAATTTATCCGCCTCGCCGAACTAACTAAATCCATGTAGTTTTTCAGGGTAGTATTTTTGCAGAAATTCGAGCAACTGTTTAAAATCAGCGTGGCTGATGTTGGAGGTGGAAATGTTGATGTTTTGTTTTGACACCAGCCGTATGGTTAGTACGCGTCCCTTTTTGACGACACCTGTATTGGATGCTGCAGTGCTGATGTCTGCGGTCAGAATGGCATTGATATCCTGTTTTAAAATCCGCCTGACTTTGCCAGTGAGCAGTGACCGGATACTGATTTCATGCGCACTGATCACCATGCGTTTCAGTTGAAAAACCAGCAGTACGCCCAAAAGAATTAAAAACAAAGAAGCCGGCCAGGGAATTTTTTCAGGGTGTGTAAATCCCCACACGGCAAGCGCCATTAACAAGGCACCAACAACTGCAGGTGCCGGATTGGGAGGAAGTTTTAGTTCATGCGCTGACATTTTTTTGCTTTCAGGTAAAAATAAAAAAAACGGCCCTGAAAAGAGCCGTTTGCGTTATTTCGTTTTTTTAGTCTTCGGTTTTTTATCAGACTTTTTTACTTTTTTTGTCGCTTTCTTCTTTGCTTTTTCAGCTTTCTTCAATTTTTTCTTCGCTTCCTTCTTTGCTTTTTTCTCCTTTTTCTTCTCTTCTTTCTTCAGCTTTTTCAGGTCTTTCTTGCTGGTTTTTTTCAGTTCAAGCACTTTAGGCGAATCTTTTTTAGCCACCGCGGTTTTTTTAGCGTCCTTGGTTTTGGCAGTTTTGCTTCCCTTTTTCGAAGCTGTTTTTGGTTTGTCGGCTTTAGCCGGAACGGATTTTTTGACATCAGCCGCTGATGCTTTCTTTTTAGGTGCGGCTTTCTTTTTTGCTACCGCTTTCTTTTTTGGTGCAGCGGTCTTTTTTTTCTCAGTTTCTGTGCTTTCTGGTTTGGTTTCTTGCAAATTCATAGCATCTTAATTTGGAGTAAACGTATAAAAAAAAGCGCGCTTTTACATTAAGTGAATGTTAATTTAAAAAAGAAGCTGCCTGTGATGAGTGCAAAACCGGGGCTTTCGGGGGCTGACGAATCTGGTTAACTGAAAAGATCAGCCGGCCTGGTGTCTTCTCCTTCCAGGTTCAGTAAAAAGCGCTTGCGGTCAATACCACCGGCATATCCGGTCAGTTTACCATCTGAACCCAAAACCCGGTGACACGGAATCAGAATGGCAATTTTATTACTTCCATTGGCTTTGGCAACTGCCCGTATGGCTTTCACATCGCCCAGTTTTTCTGCCTGCTCTTTATATGACCGGGTGGTACCGTAGGGTATCTTTTTTAAGTCAATCCATACTTTCTTTTGAAAGTCAGTTCCGGTTAAGATGGTCGGAACTGAAAACAACTGCCGCCTGCGTGCAAAATATTCTTTCAGCTGGCGTTTCAGTTCCGGGGTATGTTGGTTTTCTCCAATCTGAAGCACAGCATCAAATTGTTTTTTCAGACTTTCAATTTCTTCTTCAAGGTCAGTGCGCACGTCAAATTCAAGCAAACAAATTCCGCGGTCGGTGGCCAGAATGTCCATTTCCCCGATCGGTGTCTCTGTTTTAGTATGAACCAGTATTTTACTCATTCAATCAACACATAAATCAAAAGTGCATTCGAAATTCCCTGTAAAGTTACTTCTTCTTTGTCATTAAAATAAATGGAATCACCGGAAGTTAACTGGTACGAATCATTCAACGCCAGTGTGCCTTTGTAAATATAAATAAAGCCATGCTTTTCAGTTTGCAGGGTCAGTGATTTTTTCTTGCTCAGCTGAATGTGTCGCACAAATCCGTTGAGATCAGGGTTACGAATCATCAGGTTAAAATCTTCAGCCATACCGCCGCTGGTGGTTTCCCAGTCACCTAAAAAAGAATCTTTTTCAAACGCCTCCAGAATGGTGGAATATTGGCCCTTGTGTTCCAGCTCCAACGTTCCATTTAATACCATCAGTGTGCGCTTTACCCCGGGCAAAGCAGTAAACCTGGATGTTTGAATCTCAATGGTAGCGGTTGAAATCCGGAAATCAAAATCCATCTTTTTGTAGTTCGCAGATTTGGGAAAAATAAAAAGTTCGGTGGTGGTTCCGCCAGACCATTCAGCGGTTTTTAATTCTTCAAAAGGAATTAGTTCCATGATTAATTCTCCGTTTTATGAAAGTAAATGCTGTTGGCCTGGGCCAGGGAAGTTACCACCAGGTCGTTGATGCAAAGGTGCGGCGGCAAGGTGGTTGAATAGTAAATGAGTCCGGCAATATCATCTGCCGTCATAGGTTGGTAGCCTTTGTAAACAGCATTTGCTTTTTCTTTATCACCATGAAAACGAACGGTGGCAAATTCAGTATTGGCAGCACCTGGTGCAATCTGCGTAACTTTAATACCGTGTTTCAGCAAATCAATGCGCATGCCTTTGGTTAAAGCATCCACGGCATATTTGGATGCACAATACACATTGCCATTGGCATACACTTCTTTACCAGCGGTTGAGCCCAGGTTGATAATGTGACCCTGGTTGCGTTTAATCATTAACGGAATAATTTCCTTGGAAACATAGAGCAGGCCTTTTACGTTGGTGTCAATCATTTTTTCCCAGTCTTCAAGGCTGCCTGATTGAATGGGATCCAGTCCGCTTGCCAGGCCTGCATTGTTTACCAGAACATCAATTTGCTGCCAAGCTGCCGGCAGGGAGGCAACGGCTTTTTGCACATCCGCCTGTTTGCGTACATCAAAATTCAGTGCAAGTATGTTGACCTTGTAGGTTGATTCCAGTTCTGCTTTCAGTTTTTCAAGCCGGTCGGCCCGTCTTCCGGTAATAATAACGCTGTGCCCGTTTTTAGCAAAGAGTCTGGCTGTGGCCTCACCAAAGCCTGAGGTAGCGCCGGTAATGAGAATGATTTTGGACATGAAATGAAAATTTAACCGCTAAATTTAAGTAGAAAATTCGGGTTGTTTGTAACGGAGCCTGAGCCGGGTTGATCTATCATGCATCAGTACCGGCAGTTGATGTTTTCACCAGCTTGTGGAAGGCATTTGCAAAGCGGGTCAGTTCTTTTTGCGTTTGCGTGTTGGTTATCTCGCCTTGTGTATTTATTTTTCCTTTGATGCCTTGAATCAGCAACGTCGTTTCAGGTGTGAACCGCGCCATCAGGGTATTCATGATTAATTGCAATTCGTCATGTCCTTTTTGTCCATGAGCTGAAGCGGTAATAAGTCCAGCCGGTTTATCTGAAAAAACAGTGGTGGATACACACCACTCCAGCGCATTTTTAAGTCCGCTTGGAATGCTGAAAATATATTCCGGGGTGCAAACGAGTATGCCGTCTGCATTTTGGACAGATTTCCTGAAATCGAGGATAATTTCAGGCGCCTGATCAAGTGATAATTCGGGGTCAAAAGGAGGCAGTTTTTTCAGTTCATTGAAGATGGTATAGTCAAGATCATTTTGGGTAATCGCCGCGAGGTTTTCAACCAGTTTCAGGTTGGAGGAGTTTTCACTGGCGCTGCCAATGATGGCGAATATTTTTTTCTTTGGGGACATGGAGATTGAAGTAGTAATTGGCTTTGTCTTCTTCCTGGTAATGATTAAAAAATGAATTTATCGGCAACTAAAAGGACTGCAATTCCGGCAGCATTCCGGTATTGTACGTTAGTCGTGTTGAATTGGATTCTGGTTTTTGGAAACAGCAAAAAGAGTAATGTTAGCAGAAACAGCAGTATAATTAGTGCATAGATGGTAAAAAAGAACGGGCTTATGGAATCTGTATGATTTACGGAATCATGTGGTGATTTCATGAGAAGAATGAACGTAATTGGCATAAAAATGCAATGATATGTACACAGTGCTGTTCCAAGAGTCCAGCCAATTTTTCGTTTTGAGAGTATGAGAAAACCGCTTGTGATCAGCAGTGTTGAATTTATTGCCATAGGATGAAATTCTTTCAGAAGAAAGAAATAGTTAATAGAACCACCTTTGGCAAGTACCTGGTCATTCATGATTTCACCCCAGATAATAATTGACCAGATCACAGCTGTCATTAAAAATATTCCGGCAATAACCAGGAATATGCTGAATGAAATTCGTTCGATGGTTAGGGTTTGGCTGAACATATAACTTGTTTGACCCGGTTAAATTTTCCGGGGCTATAATTGGATATATTAAATATAATTGTTTGTTTGGAAATCAAGTCAGTTTATTAATTGAAAGGTTTTATTTCCCTGACAAATATGCATTTACTTTTGCCTGCACCATTTCACGCTCTTTAAGTAGATATTCAATTAAATCAAAAGGGTACTCGCATCCTTCAATAAAGACATCAAACTGTACCCCAAAAACTTCAAAATACGGTATTGAATTTAGTTCATCCAAAATAAGGAATGCCAATTGTCCTTTACGCAGAAAGCGTATAGTTGGGCACCCGTAGGCTAATGTTTGTGTAGTGTCAGTTATCAGGGCAATTAGCGTTTGCTTGTATTTGGCAGGGTTGTTTTCGATCTTAAACCATTTGGCATCATGCGCGATTTTGTGTGTATTGTTATCCCAGGATATTTTTAGATCTTTCGATAATTCAATTTCCCGTATGAGCGTGTCTGGTGAATGTGGCAGTGTCAGCGGTTCAATATGACTCCAGTTAAGGTTGGATGTGTCTGTCTGAAATCCGTCGTTTTCGTCTCGTATTGCCTCGGCTCTTTTCAAGGCTTCATTCAACTTGTCATACGCTTGTTCCATGTCCGATTTGCAGCTTAATAGAACCTGTGAGATTATAAATAATAGGATTGGTTTCATGAGCGATGTTGTTATATTATAGTTGAACACTTTGACGAGAAATAGCGGATGGAGATTCGCTTTTTTGTTCGCAAATAACTTCACCTGATTGTTGTCTGTAGCTAACATGTTTTTTCAGGATTGTTGCGTTTTTATTCATCGGAAATCAGAACGTGAAACTACCGGAATAGATGTCATAGGGTAGGAACCAAATCAAATTTTATGAAATGAAGCTGGTAGTATTCCTTCTTATGAATTTATAAATGCCGTTTTGTTTTTTCGGACAAATTCTGCGAGCAGCTTGTCCAAGTTTATTGACTCTGCCAGCGAGTAGTATTCTTCATCGAATTCGTCCAGAGGGTTATTCTCGTAAGAGTCCATAAATCCTTTCATTGTTCCATCTTGTTTATCTGTTATGTTTTGATTTTCCCTTTCGTAAATGGTATTGGCCCGACGCATTAATTCAGCATGTTTAGGTGCTCCTATCAACTCAAAAGCATCTGGAGTAATGGATGCAAACTGACCGCTGGAATTATAATAGTACTGATTAAATCCCCCATTGTTAACCTCACCATCAAGAATAAATATAACGTAAAAAGCTTGCTGTTCTTTTGAGAAAGAAAGAACAGTTTCGTACTCTTTTTCGTAATCTTCCGGCATTTTTTCAAGCAAATAATCGAAAACGAGGAAAATAAGATCGAGGTCATTTGTTGTATCAATGATTTCAGAAGTAAGTAATATGGGTTCTTCCTCTGGAATGTCTTCTGTTATACTTGGGGGTATTTCCTTTGAGTTTTCGGGTTCTTTCCCTCTGTCACACGAATGCAACAAAACCAATACACATGACACAAGAAGGCAAATGGAGATAGGTCTAATCATTTTTTATGGCTAAATAAATTAATAGTTTAATTACACGGATTCCGCATCCCCAAATATACCACATCAAAACCACTTTTTCCGGCGCTAAAAAATCTGCGGCTATGCGCTGGCTCATAACCTGTCAATAAAATTTTGAATCAATAAGCACCACAGCCCGCAGAATCGCTATTTTTACCCAAAAATTTGCTATGAGTTCTATTCTGCATGAAATCCAGTCCGGTGTTGGTATAATTCGCCTCAATCGTCCGGAGGTATTTAACAGTTTTAACCGTGAAATGGCTGTTGCTTTCCAGGATATTCTTGACATTTATGAAGAAACTCAAGCTGTCCGCTGCATCTACATTACAGGCATGGGCAAGGCATTTTGTGCCGGGCAGGATCTGGTAGAAGCGACTGACCCAAAAGGTCCTAAACTGCAAACCATCGTACGTCAGCATTACAACCCCATTATTGAACGCCTGCGCCACATTGAAAAACCCATTGTATCAGCTGTAAACGGTGTTGCTGCCGGAGCCGGAGCAAACATAGCACTGGCCTGTGATATTTGTGTGGCAACTGAATCAGCCGCTTTTATTCAGGCATTCAGTAAAATTGGTCTGATTCCTGATTCGGGCGGAACGTTTATTTTGCCGCGTTTGATTGGTATGCAAAAAGCTGCAGCACTGATGATGCTGGGTGATAAAGTGCCTGCCAAAGAAGCTGAGGCTATGGGAATGATTTACAAATGGTATGCAGATGCCACCTTTGCCGAAGACTCTATGAATCTGGCTAAAACGCTGGCTTCTTTGCCAACCCGCGGACTTGGTTTAACCAAAAAGGCATTGAACCTGTCAACCATCAGTGATCTTTCAGCACAACTTGAAACGGAAGAAGAACTGCAAACCATTGCAGGTTCAACCTACGATTACAAAGAAGGTGTTGCCGCCTTTCTGGAAAAAAGAAAACCGGTTTTCAAAGGCGAATAATGTTTTGAGTCAGAAGTTTTTCAAGGCATCAAAACAAAACCTGACCTTTTTTGTGTCAGGTCAAAAAAGGAAAAGCACCAAACGAAGACAGAAGGTATGTTCAAAATCGGAGTATTAGGCGCCGGATCTATGGGATCAGGCATTGCACAGGTTGCCGCACAATGCGGTCACCCGGTCATTTTATGTGACACCAACGCCGCACAGCTCGACAATGCAAAAATCAGCCTGGCTAAAACGCTCGAAAAACTGGTTGAAAAAGCAAAAATTACGGCCGCTGAATCACAAGCTATGCAGCAGCGTATTTCCTACGCAAATAGCATCCAGGATTTTTCGGCCTGTGATCTGATCATAGAAGCCATTATTGAAAACCTGGAAATTAAAAAGACGGTTTTTTCACAACTGGAATCGATTGTTTCTGAAACCTGTATTCTGGCTTCCAACACATCATCACTTTCCATCGCATCCATTGCATCTGCTTGTAAAAATCCGCAGCGCGTAATCGGGATTCACTTTTTTAACCCGGCGCCGCTGATGCCGCTGGTTGAAATTATTCCGGCGGTGCAAACCAGTGACGCCTCCACTAAAACATCGCGTGACCTGGTTGATTCCTGGAAAAAGGTAACGGTTTTGGCGAAAGATACACCAGGCTTTATTGTCAACCGGGTGGCACGTCCGTTCTACGGTGAGGCACTGCGCATTTACGAGGAAGGGATTGCTGATTTTGCAACCATTGACTGGGCCATGACAGAACTGGGCGGCTTTAAAATGGGCCCCTTTACCCTGATGGATTATATTGGCAATGATGTAAACTATGCTGTCACCGAATCTGTCTTTACATCTTTTTATTATGACCCGCGTTATAAACCATCCCTGACTCAGAAAAGGCATGCTGAAGCCGGCTGGTTTGGCCGAAAATCAGGCCGGGGTTATTACAGTTATGCCAAAGATGCCCTATCACCTGAACCTAAAAAAGACCTGAAACTGGCTGAGCAGATTTTTAACCGGGTTTTGGTTATGCTGATCAATGAAGCTGCAGATGCGGTTTTTCTGAATATTGCCTCGGTAAAAGATGTGGACCTGGCTATGACCAAAGGTGTAAATTACCCCAAAGGACTCCTGCAATGGGCCAATGAGCTTGGCATTGACAAGGTTTTGGAACAGCTGGATGCGCTTTACAATGAGTACCGTGAAGATCGCTACCGGGCAAGTGTCCTTTTGCGCCGAAAAGTCCAGTCAGGACAAGGGTTTTGATTAAATGATCAGGTCTTTTTATTATTTGAGGTAACAGAATGGATCCTTTGGGTTATTTTTGTTTAAAAATAATCCTATGAAATTCCGCTTTTACGCATCACTTTCATTGCTGCTTTCACTGAGCTCCGTTTCAGTTTTTTCGCAACAGGAAATTATTGACCGGGTATTCAGTAATAAACCGGTTGATTACAGAAGCCAACTTGTTATCGAAGACACCCTGGCGGCCGGGTACTTTTACAACTCATCACAAGACGGGTATTCGTATTCCTCCACGTTTGGGCTGCCTGATTTTCAGAATTTCCTGAGCTACCGCAACAAACTTACCGGTAAAGTAGGTTTTATTGTTCTCGGTACTTCTGTTTCCGGCTACAGTGATGCAATAGCTGACAGTATTTACTTTCTGCAGACTAAAGATGTGGAATCTTCAGAAGGGTATGATGATATGGGGAATTATGTGATGAGTTCTCATGCCAAAGTAGTGCAGTTTTATTTTGAAATGGCCCAGGGGGCAGATGAATACTGGACCGTAACTGAAGGCAGTGCCAACTATTCAGTTCAAAAATCAGGTACTATTGAGAAAGACTTTTTTAAAGCGGTTGCTTTTACAGAGGTGATTACGCCGGAAGGGTATTCAACGGTAAAAGCTGTTTATGCCAATATCGGTACAAACCGTGTTTACAAATCAGCCGTGCTGGATGAACGGGTAACCATCAATGAGGTGTATGCCTATCATTATGATTATTACGGAGAATATGATTATTACTACAGCTATGAAATGCCTGAGACAGACTATTCCGTACCGTATTTTGAAACGCAGATGAATTATGCTCCAATTGAAATTAGTTATACCCTGTCGGGTGATACCATTGGAGATGTACTTTCCTATTCATACCCTGAGGCAGATCCAAATGCATATTACCACAAAGCCATACCGGATGAATTCAGCGGTGTGTGGAAAGCAGAGAATGACACCATGATTATTGTTGACGGAGATGACATGTGGTCCGCTTATGGCGTTTTTCTGGCAACCATTGATTCGTATAAAGGGTTGTATGAGGCATCTAAAGTATCGTTAAGTGAAGCATTGAGTAAAATGAATCTTTCAGCAGATGATCAGAAAAAAGTAGAAGCCGGGTGGAAGGGATCCAAAACTGATATCCGCCTTCTTTCACTAAGTTCATGGGCTGTGGTGGCACGCTACAAAGACATTTACCTGGCCAATGACCAGGTTATGGCACACATCTATTTTGAAGGAGACATGGACGGCAACCGCATCACCGGCGTAGAATTTCTGACCCCTGAAAAAGTGTATGAGAATTTTGGTTTTGCCTATTATGACAGCTATAATTATACCACCAATGTAAAAGATCTGAACGGCGACCCGGTAGATTTGTATAACGCAGGCGTTGCTTATTATTACAATTACAACCTGAGTGTGGCTGATCGCAATATTGACAAAGAAGGGAACCTTGTACTCACCACTGAGTCACTTGGAAGTCTGACTTTCAAAGCCTATTCAGGCGGAAGCAATTATGTTGGAAAAGTACGCTATCAGTGGATTGGAAGCAGCGATTTTGATGAAAATGCAATCATTGTTGGTGTTAAATCAATGCCCTACAAAATAGTAGATGAGTCAGGCAAAGTGATGGCAGATGATATTTTCTCGATGTATGTGACCAATGTACAGGGGTTTAATCTCTACCAGATTTATAACAGCCAGAACAAAGTGGGAGTGATGGGACCTGACGGAAACTGGATGGTAAAACAGGAGTGGGATGCTGTTTCCGTTCTCGGACCTTCATCATCGTATGGGTATGACGGATACGGAACCATAGGCCTGCCGGTTTTTTTCAGTGTTATGAACGGCGATAAATATGGTGCGCTGGATTCTAAAGGAAACTGGATTGTTCCAATGGGGTATGATTACATTGAAGTTTGTTCAGGACAAATTCTGGCATCCCGTTCCGGAAAAATTTCTGTTTTTTCATTTGACGGCAAAATGCTGATTGACCAGCTTGATGGTTTTGGCGGTGGATATTATTACGGATATGCTACCGATTGTTATTCGTTTGACTATACGGCTACCGGGTCACGCATTCTGATCAAAGATTCCAAATACGGTATTGTGGACAAAAACTTTACGATAACTGTACCTTTTAAATACAGCAATATTACCCCCGTTACCGGAAGCAATAAATACATTGTGGCTGATGAAAATGGGAAATATGGAATGATTAATGACAAAAATGAAGAGGTTCTGGCATTTGAATACGATCTGATGATTCCGTTTGATTATTACCCGAACAGACTTGTTGCAAGTAAAGATGGTAAACAAGGTGTAATCAATGAAAATGGTGAAGTACTCATTCCGTTTGAATACTATTCTATTTCAACCGGTTCAGACTGGATGAGCAACATGATTTATATTTCAGACCCTGATTACCGTACCAACATTATTGATACAACCGGAAAATCAATCATTGATGCAGGTTGCAGCTATGTGTATTATTACCCGACACAAGAAATTTTTTACTGCAGCGGTTATGACGGACAATTTACATTTTATGATAAAAACGGAACACAGCTTTATTCCAAAATAGCTACATACATTGATCCGTATTCAGCGTATGATTATGTTCAGATTTCACAGGTAGGTGATTATGAACAACCGCTTTTTGGTGCATTTGATCTAACATCCGGTGCTGATTTAATGCCGTATGAATTTGAATCACTTTATCCGTTCTGGATTAATGACCAGGTTTTCTTTGCAGGAACTAAAAAGGGAAAACTCGGCATTTATTCCATTGACGGCACAACGCTAGTGAAACCAAAAGGCTTGTACCTCGATAACTATTACTATGAAACCGGCGAGTATGGTCCTGAAGAAGGATACTATGTTGAAATTTCAAACAAAAAAGGAAAATCAAAACTGATTCGCCTTAACTGGTAAAAAAAAAAGTAATTGAAAAGACCGCCTGCTGAAAAGGGGCGGTCTTTTTTTTTGTAACAAAGCTGTTCATTTGCATTATTAGGGCATGAACCGTATTTTGTTCATCTTCCTTTTGCTGACAACACGCACGGCGGTGGCTATGGATACGCTGTTTACCCATCCGTTGTATCCGCCTCTTGTTTATGAAGGAGATGAATATAATTTCTACAAATACACCCCAAAATATGTACCTGAGGATATGCTGCATTGTTTCAAAATTCTGGGAACAAGTGGCGCCGGTAACCTGGAGCGGTTTTCAGCGCGTTCGCGCGATGAAGTCATGGAGCGCGGTATTTTTGATCGCGGGTACCGCCTGCGAAAAGAATTTTGCCTGGAGGGCTTTTCCACTTTCACGCACTATTTTCACAGGCATGGTATTTATTATCCCTATGCCATGCAAACATTTATACTGCTTTCGTTTCATCAGTATCTGAACGGAGACCGCATTACCTGGCACCAGAATAAATCCGCCGCATTAAAAAACCGTCATGGTGAAAATGATGCGTGGAAAAAACGCACCCGGCAACTTTTTAAACCGGTCAAAGAAGATCCGGTCATCCTGGAAAGCGAGCCGGTAATTACACCCGAAGATGCCTTTTTTCAGTGGTGATAGCATTGTACTTAAGGCGTAGACAATGAAACCGGAATTGTTTTTCCGTTAATCCACCGGTTTGCGTTGAGTGAAAAATCAGTAATAAATTCAGCCATTTCAGCGGCGCTGACAGGTGCCTTGTAACCGGGAAAAGCTTCTCCCAGCATTTCAGTTTGGGCCGAACCCAGCGCCAGGCAATTCACTGCAATTTTCTGCTCTTTTAATTCCTCAGCAAGGCATTCTGAAAAACCGGCAACGGCTGATTTGCTTGAGCTATAAACGCTAAGTCCGGGAAATTTGACACTTCCCTGGAAGCCCCCCATGGAACCAATGTTGACAATGTGGGCACCGGCTTTCATGAGTGGAATGGTAACCTGGCAGGTTTCGATCAATCCAAAAACATTGGTTGCAAAAACCTGTTCCATGTCCTGGCGGGTGATTTCTAAAACAGGTTTATTTACAAGCTTGCCGGCGTTGTTGATGAGAATGTCTACCTGGCTGAAGTGTGCCGTAATAATTGAATGCAAATGGGGTCCCAGATTTTCCCGGGTAAGGTCGAGTGCTTCAACCCGCAGCCGTGGATTTTGGGCCTGTAATTTTTTCAGTTCAGCCAGGTTGCGTGCCAGCAGCAGCACGTTATGGTTTTCAGCAAGTATAAGGGCTAATGCCGCTCCAATGCCACTGCTTGCTCCGGTAATAATAATGTTTTTCATATAAACGTCAGATTATTTCCGGAACGCGCAGGTATTAATATTCGTCAAATGATACAACCACCTTTTCAGAAGTGGGATGTGACTGGCAGGTTAAGATAAAACCGGCTGCTACTTCATCGGCATCCAGCGCATAGTTCAAATCCATCTTTACAGTACCTTCCAGTACTTTTGCCTTACAGGTACAGCAAACACCACCTTTGCATGAAAAGGGTACATCTGCCCCGGCATCCTGTGCGGCTTGTAAAATAGATTTACCGGCAGTATTCAGTTTGAAAGAATACGGTTCGTCATCCATAATTACGGTCATTGCTGCTTCAACTGCTACACCGGCCGGTTCTCCCTTTTTGTCACTTTCAGTTGGGGTGGCGGTAAAAAGTTCAAAATGTATTTTGGATGAAGGAATGCCTTTGCTGATAAACAAGTCTTTTCCGGTCAAAATCATTTCCTGAGGCCCGCAAGCGTAAATGCCATCAATAGAAAGTGCAGCCAGGTGTGCATTAAAAAGCGCCTCGAATTTGGCTCTGTCAAGCCGGCCGTTGGTAAGTGCATTTCCGCTGTCTTCACGGGTGAGAATATAATTCAGTTTAAAATTAGGGTTTGACGCCGCAAGCTGATCGAGTTCTTTTTTGAATATGGTATCTGCTTTGGTTTTGTTCGAATAATAAAGATAAACGGTGCTGTTTTTCTCTGTTTCAAGAATCGATTTGATCATAGAAATAACCGGCGTGATACCTGATCCGGCAGCAATAAAAACGTGATTCTTTGTTGAGTCAGCGCTGGCCTGAACGGAGAAGTTACCCATAGGTGGCATTACCTCAATGGTATCACCTATTTTCAGCGCCTGCGTGGCAAATGAAGAAAAAGTGCCCTTGTTAATGCGTTTTACAGCAACACGAAGTTCATTTTCTGACGGTGCTGAGCAGATTGAATAAGACCGGCGGACTTCAGATCCGTCAACCAGGGTTTTCAGGGTCAGGTATTGACCGGGTTTGAATTTAAAGTCCTGTGAAAGGTTCACCGGTACGCTGAATGCAATGGAAACCGTATCATCGGTTTCTGGTTTGATATCCTGAATGGTCAGTGAATAAAATTTTGTGCTCATGCCTTGGTTTTCTGTAAATTTTGGATGCAAAAGTAGTAATTTAACCCAATTCAGCAGCTATTCACCCGGCCCGGCCCGTTTTACCCGGCTGCCGGTCAGCCTTATATCATTGAATCAACGGGCTTTTCAATGCTTAAAAATCTTGTTGACAATGAACCCGGGTTGTGAATAAAGTAAGCACCATAGTTCGGTTGAAATTCGTAAATTTGAATCGTTTAATTTTTAATGTACCCAAAACCCGGAAAAGGTAGTCCGGAAACAAAAAAAATCACCATGATCAGAACTGGTTTAGTCCTGCTTTTTTTGACCAATTGTTTGGCTCTTTTTGCACAAAAAGAAATAGACCTGGCGGCTTTCCAGGCAAAATATAAAAATGACCTGGGTGTGGTGCTGAATCATACCCAAACTGTAACAATCGCTGTAAATTCAAAAACCGGTGAACTGGATATTTTTGAAACCGACCACGAAGAAATTCTTTACCTAAAAAACAGCGCCCGGTTTTATACCGAAGAAAGTATTTCTCTTTCTGACTTTTTTGAGTCTGTTGTTTCTATCAATGCCATGGTTATTAAGGCAGACGGAAAAAAAGTAAAGCTGAAAGAAGACGATTTCAAAACGGTAGACTCGCCGCCAAGTTCGTGGGTTTTTCACGACGATGACAAAGAAATAATTTTTGATTTTCATGAATTGCGTGAAGGGTATCGCACGGTTATTGAATATACCAAAAAGGTTAAAAAACCGGAATTTTTTGATATTTTCCATTTTATATCCGGTTTTCCGGTAGAATATGCCGCCTTGAAAATTTCTTTTCCGCAAGCTGTTGAACTTAATTTTTATGAGCGTGCATTTACAAACAGCCCCATTGTGAAAAACGAGGTAACAGATAAAAAGGGAATCCGCACCGTTTCATGGGAATATAAAAACATACCGGCCTTTAAATCAGAAGAGGGCAGTACCAATATCAACAACCACATTCCCCACATTGTAGCGCAGATTAAGGGATATACCGTAAACGGTGAACGAAAAGCGGTAATTGGTTCGGTAGATGAATTGCATGCATTCTACGTCGAGTTTCTGTCTCAAAAAGAAGATGAGTCTAACCGCAAAGAAATTAATGATGTTACCCGCAGCCTGATCGAAGGAAAAGAAACGGAATATGAAAAAATGGATACCATTTACAAATGGGTTCAAACCAATATCAAATACATTGCTTTTGAAGATGGCATCAACGGGTATGTTCCGCGGTCGTGCAGTGAAGTCATGAAAAACCGTTACGGAGATTGCAAAGACATGAGTAATCTGCTGATCGAAATGCTGGCCTTTGCCGGTGTAAAGAACGCTTACGTAGCCTGGGTTGGCACCAATGACATTCCTTACCAGATGAGTGAAATTCCGTCACCGCTTACCTGCAATCACGTTATTTGCGTGGTAGAAAAACCAGAGGGCGGATATTATTACCTCGATGCCACCGGCTCTGAAATGGGGTTCCTGGCGCCGCCTTCATCCATTCAGGAAAAAGAAATTCTGGTACACAAAGGGCCGGAGAGCTATGAACTTTACAAAGTACCGGCTGTAGATGCATCCAAAAATTATTTTCGCACACGCATTGAATACACGTGTACAGAAACTGATTCTATCCGCGGAACCGGAACCGATTACCTGGGCGGTTATGAACGTGAATCGCGCAGCTATGACCTGAAAAACCTTGACGACGAAGACCTGTATGATTATGTAAAAGACATTTGCCTGGGCGGGCGAAACAGGTTTACGCTCAGTAACTACGAACTTAAAAACCTGGATGACAACAACGCTGAATTGCAGATAGATTATACGTTTTCAGTAGATAACCTGTTTATCCGGTACGGATCTGATTATATTCTGAACCCGGTATTATTCAAACCGCGGATTACTCAATTTAACCACGAAGATTATAAGTATGACCGCAGTAAAGAACATCACCGTACAGTAGATTATGAATTCCGTTTCACCATTCCTGAAGGGTTTCAACTCAAACACCTGCCGGAAAATGTAACCTATAATCACAACAACATGTCTTTTAATGCTGATTACCGTGTTGAAGGCAATGTTATTGTTGTAACAATGGTTTACCAATACCACATGCTGGTGATAACACCTGAAATGTTTGATGATTGGAATACATTTTCTGACCAGATAAATGCAGCAACATCTCAAACCATTATTTTGCAAAAGATCTAACCCATGCGTTTTACATTCATTCTTCTTTTTTCGTTTTTCACGCTGAACCTGTCTGCTCAGAAATTTCCGTTTTTTGACAATTATAAATGGGAGAAAAATCCGGTTCAGGATACCGATCGGGAATCGGGTTCATTGTATTACTATACCAAATATACCCTGGCAATTGAGTATGAATACGATGATTATTACGGCCGATATTATAAATACAAAACTGAAAATTACCGGGTTAAGCTGAATTCACACGTGTCCATTGAAGAGTTTAATAAAATTTACATTCCCATGGAAGATGTGGTGAGCCTGAAAACGCTGAAGGTTCGTGTAATCAAGCCAGATGAAGTAGTAGAGCTAAAACCGGAGGTAGAAGAGTTTTACAGTGATGAAGAATCAGAACAGTATTACTATTTTCCGGTTTCAGGTATTGAACTGGGTGATGAGATTGAGATTTTATACACGCTTAAAATGGAGTCTGCCGTTGACGGAGACCAGTTTTATTTTCAGGGAGAAATGCCAATCTATAATTTTGACTTTTATTTCATCGGTCCCAACGATTCGTATTTCAGTTTTCTGTCACACAATGGTTTTCCTGAGCCTGAGCTGGTAGATACCATTCTGCACCGCCATCAGTGGGTTTCACACCTGGACAGCATCCCCGGGTTTAAAGCAGAATATTTTTCAGAGTACAACAACGTTACCATGAAACTTGATGCCACGTTGCGCGGTTTTGACAATGCGGCAGACAAAAGCTATTCGCCGTATGAAAATTTTGAGACAGATCTGAATGCCGTTTACAATGTCATGTATAAGGGAAAAGACCTTAAAAGCATTAAGGCTCTCAGTGCTGAATTAGGTCTCAATCCACGCAAAAAAACGGAAGAAAATGTGCGGATCATTGAGAACTACATTAAAATGAACATTGCCATTAATCCGGACATTCCCATGTCTACACCAATATCAACGGTAATTGAAACAGAACGGGCCAGTTCAGTGGGCACCATTTTACTTTTTATGGCCCTGTTGACTGAAAATGATATTCGTTTTGAATACGGCTTTACATCAGACAGGTATGATACCCATTTCAGTGATGAAATAGAATCCATGCATTTTTTGCAGAATTACATCCTGTATTTTCCGGATATTGATAAATACCTGGCGCCGCTTGATTTCAGCACTCGCTTGGGTTTTCTGGACAGTGACTGGATCCCCAACAACGCACTTTTGTTCAGTATGAAACAATACCCGTTTCCTGAGACCAAAGGAGCGGTTAAAGCCATTCCGGCGGTGAGCGCCCGGCACAATTCAGACAGCACCATTATTACCATTCAGGTAGGCCCTACCTTTACAACCTTTGAAATAGAAGTTGAAAGACACCTGACCGGTTATGAGGCCGGTGATTTTCAAACCTATTATTACCTCTACAATGATGCTAAACGTGAGTCGAAGGAAGAAGAACTGCTGGATGTGCTCAACGACAACTCAATGTTCAAAACCCTTTCTATACTGAACACAAACCCCGAGGATGCCTTTATAAAACCCCTTATTATCAAAGGGCGGGTAACTGAGCTGCATATACCGCTGATTGAATTTGCCGGTCAGCTTATGATTTTTAAACTGGGTTATTTGTTTGGTGAATACACTTCACTGAAAGAAATTGAAAAGAAAAAAACAGATTTTGTTTTTGGAAATCCGTTTTCCTCATCTACAACCGTGCGTGTTGTCTTTTCTGAAGATGTGAAAATTACCAGTGCGCAGGAAATTCCGCAGTCTGATGATCTCTGCCCGAAAGAAGATATCCGTATCAGCTCACAGCTGCAGATTCTTAAAAATGAATTTACCTACACACATTCCTCGCAGTTTGAAAAGAACCGTTACAGCATTGAAACCAAAGATGTGATGACCGATATTTTTGAGTTTTGGAATTCATTGCACAAAATGAACGTGGTGATTGAAAAAACAGAGTAAAAAAAACAGGTTCTTCAGCATCATTTTAAGCCATGGTTCAGCGATGCTTTTTCTGAGGCTTTTTGCGGGGTAAATTCAGTCTTTCCAGGGCTTGATTTCAGGGCGTAGCCAATATCCGGCTCATTTTTACCTTTTTAGGCTGATTTTCATGTTAATTATATGTTGAAAACTACCTCGTTTTTTGCTTTTGGAATCCCGTATTTCAGGGCTTAATTTGTATCTTTGTCAGCCTTCGCTAAAGGAGGCGTTTTCAAGCTAAATTTTTAAGCAATTATGAGTGAAGATAAAAGTAAAGCATACACGGCAGATAGTATTCAGGCGTTAGAGGGGATGGAGCACGTGCGGATGCGTCCTTCCATGTACATTGGTGACATTGGAGTAAGGGGATTGCATCACCTGGTTTATGAGGTTGTCGACAACTCAATTGATGAGGCCATGGCCGGCCATTGTACGGCTATTGATGTCACCATTCTTGAAGGAAACGGAATTAAAGTAGTCGATAACGGCCGCGGTATTCCGGTAGGCATGCACAAAAAAGAAGGCGTTTCTGCCCTCGAAGTGGTCATGACAAAAATTGGTGCAGGAGGTAAATTTGATAAAGACAGTTATAAAGTATCCGGTGGTCTCCACGGAGTCGGAGTATCTGTGGTAAATGCCCTTTCGCGTCACCTGCGGGCTGATGTTTTTCGTGATAAAAAAGCCTATGTGCAGGAATATGAACGGGGTAAAGCACTTTATCCGGTTAAAGAAGACGGAACATCCACTGCTAACGGAACAACGGTTACCTTTTTCCCGGATCCGCAGATTTTTGAAGATCTTGAGTACAGCTACGATACACTGGCGGCGCGCATGCGTGAGCTTTCTTACCTGAATAAGGGACTCACCATTTCAATTACTGATGAGCGTTCAACAGATGACGATGGTAAATTCAAAAAAGAAATCTTTTTATCCAAAGACGGGTTGAGTGAATTTGTCCGTTTTCTGGATGAAAACCGCATTCCGCTGATTGAAAAAGTCATTCACATTGAAGGTGAAAAACACGGTATTCCGGTTGAAGTTGCAATGGTTTACAATACATCGTTTGCTGAAAATCTGCATACCTACGTCAACAACATTAATACGCATGAGGGTGGTACCCACTTGTCTGGTTTCAGAAGAGGTTTAACAGCCACGCTAAAAAAATATGCTGAAGATTCAGGCATGCTCAGCAAACTGAAATTTGATATCAACGGGGACGATTTCCGTGAAGGGTTGACCGCTGTTATTTCAGTTAAAGTTGCTGAACCGCAATTTGAGGGGCAAACCAAAACAAAACTCGGAAACAAAGAGGTAACCGCACCTGTAAGTCAGGCTGTGAGTGAAATGGTTGCCAATTATCTGGAAGAGCATCCGAAAGATGCGCGCCTGATTGTAGAAAAAGTAATTCTTGCTGCGCAGGCACGTCACGCTGCACATAAGGCGCGTGAATTGGTTCAACGTAAAAGTGTACTTACCGGAACAGGTTTACCGGGTAAACTGGCAGACTGTTCTTCCAAAGATCCGGCTGAATGTGAGATTTACCTGGTTGAGGGAGACTCAGCGGGTGGAACAGCGAAGCAAGGTCGCGACAGACATTTCCAGGCTATTATGCCACTCAGAGGTAAAATTCTGAACGTAGAAAAAGCCATGACGCACAAAATTTTTGAAAACGAAGAAATCAAAAATATTTACACGGCTCTGGGCGTTCGCATCGGAACTGAAGAAGATGACCGTGCACTCAACATTGAAAAACTGCGCTACCACAAGGTAATCATCATGTGCGATGCCGACGTGGATGGTTCTCACATTGAGACGTTAATTCTGACTTTCTTCTTCCGTCACATGCGTACGTTGATTGAACACGGCTATGTATACATTGCTACACCACCGTTGTACCAGGTTAAAAAAGGAAAACGCGCAGAATATGCCTGGAATGATGATCAGCGTGATCGCCTCATCATGGATATGAAAGGTGCCGGACAGGATTCTTCTGTAACAGTACAGCGTTACAAAGGTCTTGGTGAGATGAACGCCGAGCAGTTGTGGGAAACTACAATGGCTCCCGACGGACGGACACTCAGACAGGTGAAAATTGAAGATGATATTGCTACTGACCGTACATTCTCAATGCTTATGGGTGATGAGGTTCCGCCTCGCCGTGAGTTTATTGAGAAAAACGCAAAATACGCGAATATTGATATTTAATGAGACTTGACTTTTGATCTTTGCGCAGCAAAGATCAAAAGTCTTAGTCGTTCCGATAGCTATCGGAATTATCCCGACCGTAGCGAAGCGGAGCGTCGGGATCTCATCAAATTTACGCGCGATGACAAATCGAAGTCTGCGTAGCAAAGATCAAAAGTCTTAGTCGAATAAATCCCGACCGCAGCAAAGCGGAGCGTCGGGATCTCATCAAATTTACGTGCGATGACAAATCGAAGTCTGCGTTAGCAAAGAAGCAAAATTCCTAGTCTCATTTATCCTTGCCGTAACGTAGTGAAGGCAAGGATCTGTTCCATGATTTCGCGTAAGCTCTTATCGAAGTCCACGCAGCAAGGATCTGTTCCATGATTTCGCGTAAGCTCTTATCCTTGCGACGAGCAGCGAATTTGCTTTCACTGAATATAGATTTTCAAAAATTGAATGACGTTATAACAACTTTAATTTAAGTTGAAAACCCGGGTCGTTCTGTTACATATCCTTAGGGATTGTTTTCAGAATCCCGGGTTTTTTGTTGACTAAAGTCCGGTCGTTGAAAAAAGCCGGAGTTGTTCGGTCTCACCAGGTAATAGAATTGTACCTTCCGGTTTCATTCCAACTTTCTGCAGCACGGCTATGGATGCCTTATTTTCAGGTAGTGTAATGGCTATAACACGTTTTAAGTGAAGTGTGTTAAAAGCGTAGGCCAGGCAAGCGTTTGCAATCTCTGTAGCATAGCCTTTTCCGGTAAACTCAGGCAGAAAAGCAAATCCCAGATCCACGTCATCCAGCCCGGGTCTTTTAATCAATCCACACATACCAACCAACTCACCTGAAGAAATCAATTCAACCGCGCTCAGGCCAAACCCGTTCACACGATAACTTTTCAGCGGCCCTTGTCTGAGGTAATTTTGCGCATCGGCCAGGGAATGTACATGCCGGTCACCAATGTATTTAAGCCAGCCAGCTGTATTCAAAAGTTTCAGTATAAAAGAAGTGTCATTTAGTGTAAAGGGTCTTAAAATCAGCCTTTCGGTTTCTGGTTTCATTTGGGGTGTATTTGAATTCAGGGCAATGGTCAAAAGTACAATTTGAACGCTGAATTCTCCGGCTGGCAGGTTTTTTAGCTAAATTTCGGCTTATCACATTCATAAAATCAATGAAAAAAGCATTTTTAATAGCAGCGCTTGGAATGGTAGTTGGGGGAACTTGTATGAGCCAACGAAACAATGATGCCCTGGGCGGGGCAATGAATAATACAGAAGATTTTGACGATGCAATGGAGAGCTTCGAAAGAGGAGGAGCAACCAATGCAGAAGAATATTTTTTTGGTGTTCAGGCAATGGTGGTGATAATTGATGTGAAATTACGGGCAGTTGAGTACCTTGATTCAATGGATGCTAAACCAGAAGAAATAACATCACATTGTGATGACATGCTTAAGCTGATTAAAAATTGCAAAAAAGCAATGCAGCGGTATGAGGGAAAAGGCTGGACGATGCAGGATAAATTGCAGGCACTTACCATAGAGTGGGTTGACGCAGTGAAAATGCTGGTAAATAATTATATAAAACCTTTGGCAATTCCCTTCTCAATTCCTGATAAAGATTGGAAGGACGCTGATTTTGACTTTTACGACAAGTACCTGGCTGCCTATGAGATCTATTTGGAAATAGACAACCGCTGGGTTGATTTTCAGTATGAATTCGCTGCTGCAAATGGATTTGAATTGAGTGCTGAAACAATTGACATGGATCCATTGATTAAAGAAGAAGTGGGGCAATAAGTTTGCCGTGGGATTATCAACGTAAACGAATGTATTTGGCACCATTATTCTAAAAGTGCAGTGCCAGTGGCTTAATACACAATTTATCGGCATATTTCAACCATTCATCGGAAATTTGTTTAAATTCGGGCCGACTAAATAAAATTTAAAATCAAATGAAAAAATCATTTTTAATGCTGCCGCTTGGTTTGGCCTTTTTGGCTTCATGTGGCAATCAGCCTGACAACGAGGCGTTGAATCAGATAATGGAAGACAATACTGATTTTGTAGAGGCCACTGTAAGCTTTGAAGAAGGCGGTGCTACAAATGGTGAAGAATATTTCTTTGGTGTGCAGGCTGAAGTGGTTGAAATCGACGTAAAATTACGTGAGGTTGAAAACCTGGACGAAATGGATGCAACCGCTGAAGAGTTTGGTATTCATTACGACACCATGCTTGTTATGATTGAAGATTGCAAAACAGCAATGAAACAATACGAAGGTAAAGGCTGGCCTAAACAAGATCAATTACAGGCGCTTACTATTGAGTGGGTTGATGCTGTAAAAGGATTGGTAAATGATCACCTGAAAGCATTGGCCGCTCCAATGTCAATTCCGGATGATCAGTGGAAAGACAAAGACCTGGAACTGTATGATGAGTACCTGGTTGCTTATGAAGCATACCTTGAAATAGACAGCCGTTGGGTTGATTTTCAGTATGAATTTGCAGACGCAAACGGATTTGAATTAAGCGATGAAACAATTGATACAGACGCGCTGATTGAAGAAGATATGGCACAATAAGAAATCTTATTCTTGTCAAAAATAAAAAAGCCCCGGAAATTCATTCCGGGGCTTTTTGTTTTTAGTTACGTTTCATGCGCCGGAAACCCACAAAGACCAGAATCATACAAAGAACAAGCCCCACCAACGCCGGAATGATAACTGCATTTCCGGAACTACCGGCGTTGTATACGCTCCATATTATCTTGCCGGTTGCCATCAGGGCCATTACACCAAGCCCCATCCACAGGCTTCTTTTCCAGCAGGCAAGGGCCAGCAGGAAAAATGAAACGGGTACCAGAAGTGTTAACATAATCTTTTGAAAATCCCAGGGAGTGAGAAAAAGCCAGTCAACTTCAAAGGCCAGAAATTCCTGCACGTTCGGTGCAACCGTTTCGGGAGCATTGAACCAGAACATGCTGGTAAACAAAGCCAGTATGGTTCCAAAAACACCGCTGTAACTTTGTTTAAAAGCAAAGAAACAAAACGGAATCAGGAACAACGGGCGAATATACCAGCTCCACTGATTCTGATGCCGTTCAAATGCCCATGCAACAAACGATTCACTGGTGGCGCAAACACCAAAAAAAACAAGGGTCAAAATTACAAACAAAAGGGCCAGCAGGCGGTCTGTTTTCTGAGTCATGAGGTATAATTTTAAGCTTCCAGAATTGATTTAATATTGGGTCTGAAATAGAGCTCTGATTTCAGTACTTTTCCATCTTCACGGTAAATAGGGTTACCGTCTTTGTCCAGTTTACTCATGTTGCTGCGCTGAATTTCTTCAAACACTTCGGTTATTTTATGCTGTAAACCGTGGCGGAGAATGGTTCCGCATAAAATATACAACTGATCGCCCAAAGCATCTGCAATTTCTACAATGTCTGCTTTTTGGGCTGCCTCCAGGTATTCTTCATTTTCTTCACGCATCAGTTTGTAACGCAGTAAAACCTCATCTTCTGTCAAAGCTGCGGTTGGTACATAGTGATTTTTGATTCCAAAAGCATCGTGAAAGGTCTCTACGTGCTCAATAACCCGTTTAAACGTGATCTCTTCGCTCATTTTTACTATTTTTGAATAAAGATAATTTAACCATTTTCAAAATCCTGAATCAATGCGCCTGCTTTTACTAACAATCTTTTTGTCTTGTGGATATCTGGTACACGCGCAGGATTATTATCCGCCAATAGTCAATTATTCTACCCAGCAATATGGTAAAGACCGTAATCCTGAAATCTGGTGCGCCGTTCAGGATAAACGCGGGGTTATGTATTTTGGAACAGGCAACGGCGTACTTGAATTTGACGGCCAGCAGTGGGATTTTATAACGGTACAAACCGGTGCCTACGTGCGGGCCATGGCCATTGACAGCAGCGGTGTGGTTTACGTTGGCGGATCAGGTGAATTTGGATACCTGGAACCCGATGAAACCGGTCAGCTGCAGTTTCAGTCGCTCACCGGCAAACTGATGGAAGAAGATCTTTTCTTTTTTGATATCTGGAAAATTCACGCCACCCGGTCTGAAGTATTTTTTCAAAGCCAGGAATCGCTGATTCGCTATGATCTTGCAACCAAAACCACGGCTGTTATTTATCCTGAAAATAGTTATCACCTGAGTTTTATGGCAGCTGGTAACCTTTATGTAAGAGCACGCCAGGAGGGAATTCAGAAATTTGAAAATGGCAAACCTGAAATTTTACCGGGAACAGAATTATTCAAAGAATATGGCTTGTTTGGTGTTTTTGAAACAGCTGATGATTCCCTGCTTTTTGTAACGCAGGAACTTGGTTTATGGAAATGGAAAAACGGGGTTATGCGCCAGCTTCCTGAACTGAATTATGCACCGCTCAACAGTTTTGGTATTGTGGGTTCCATTCGTTTATCTGAAGGCAGTATTGCGTTAAGTACCCTGACAAACGGAGTTATTATTATTGATGAAAACGGAAAAATCAAGAAACGGATTGACCGGTCCAAAGGCATGCGCTCCAACGAAGTGAAAAGTATTTTTGAAGACCGTGATCAGAATATCTGGGCCATGTTGGGTAATGGTATAGCAAAGGTTAATTATCATTCACCTTTGTCTTATTTCAATGAAAAGTCGGGTATTGAAGGCAACGTAGAGGCGGTTATACGCTTCAACAACCGGCTTTATGTAGGTACATCATTCGGACTTTTTGTACAGAATGGTGCTTCATTTGGCAGTCCTGAATTTGTAAATGCCATGGTAATACGCAACCAGGTTTGGGATTTTTGTGTGGTAGATGATGAATTATATATTGCTACTTCAGGCGGGGTATACAAAACCCGGGGGTACCATCCTGCGTTGATCAATGCTGAAAATATAACGCTGAATTATGCAGATTATAATTTCCAAAAACTCAACGACCATAACGCCAACGTCGTTTATTTTTCAAAAGAATACAATGTATTTGTAATTGCCGGGGCAGATGGAATTTTTGCCTATGACCGGGCGTTTAAGGAACTCTGGGCATCTGAAAATATTTCTGCCCGTTTTTTAAGTGCAGAAATGGATCCGGAACATAAAAATGATTTGTGGATTGGTAGTGTTGGGGGCGGGGTATACCGGCTGCGGCTTGGTGCTGAGCAGTATGTGATTGACCAGTATTCATCCATGGATGGTTTGAACGATGATCAGCTGGGGAAACCCATTTTATTCAACGACCGCATCATTTTTGGTTCCAGCCAGGGATTATTGTCGTTTACGCATGAAGATGAAATGGTAAAAGGACTGGCAGATAGTTTAAAACATGACCCGACTTATTATCGCGGCATGTTTCAGGGCGAGCCGTTTTATGATTCTGTTTTTTCAGCCCAGATATTGCTTGTACAGCAAGACAAAGACCGCACCTGGTTTTGCGCAGATGATAAAATCGGTTATTATGACTACCAGTCAAAGACGTTTATCAATAAACCTTTCTGGGGTATCAACTACGGCCGTGTAAATGAGTTTTACCTGGAAGAGAATGGTGTTTTCTGGATTGGCTGTGCAGATGGATTAATCCGCTATGAAAAAAATGATCAGAAAAAATACCGGTCAACCTTCTATTCCCTGATCCGTGAATTTTCAATTAACCGTGATTCGGTCATCTTTAACGGTACGTTTGCTGATTCTACCGGCATTGTGCAGTTGGGGCAAAGTGAAGCGAAACACTTTGAATTGTCGTACCAGTTTAATGATGTGTATTTCCGTTTTTCAGCCCCTTATTTTGAAGATGAACATTCACCTGAGTTTTCATTTATTCTGGAAGGGCATGACGATGAATGGTCTGAGTGGAGTACAAAAAATGACGCCAATTTTACCAACCTGCATGAAGGGGAGTATACCTTCAAAGTAAAAGCGCGTAACATTTACGGTCACATTTCTGAAGAGGCATCGTTTAAATTTACCGTATTGCCTCCCTGGTATCGCACTACCTGGGCGTATGTACTTTATGTAGTTGCTTTTATTATTATTTTCTTCATTGGTGTTAAAATAAGTTCGGCCCGTTTGAAACGTCAAAACCAGTGGCTTGAAGGAGTGGTTGAAGAGCGTACCCGTGAAATCAAGGATAAAAATGAAGTGCTTGAACATCAGAAAAAAGAAATTCAGGACAGTATCAACTATGCCAAACGTATTCAGCTGGCTATTCTTCCGCTGGAAGATGAAATGAAAAAATGGATGCCCGATTCATTTGTCCTCTTCAGACCAAAAGATGTGGTTTCTGGTGACTTTTACTGGTTTCAGGAAAAAGACAACAAACTGATTGTTGTGTGCGCAGACTGTACAGGTCACGGCGTGCCGGGTGCGTTTATGAGTATGATTGGGTCTGACAGGCTGAATAATATTGTGAATGAGTTGCGGGTGCTTAATCCCGGAACTATTTTGTCTGAATTGAGCCGTGCCATTAAAAAATCACTGAAGCAGGATGGTGAAAAAGGCAGTACGCGCGACGGAATGGATGCAGCTATTTGTATGATTGACCTGGCAAAAAAGACCATGATCTATGCCGGTGCAAACCGCCCGCTTTGGATTGTGCAGGACGGGCAGGTTGAAGAAATAAAGGCCAATAAAGTTGCTGTAGCCGGCTTTACGCCAGATGACCAGGTGTTTGATGAACATGAAATACCACTCAAACCCGGACTTAAATTTTACATGACCAGTGATGGCTACGCCGATCAGTTTGGCGGTGAAAAAGGAAAAAAATACATGGTTAAAAACATGAAAGAATTTATTCTGCAGCATTGTTTTGAAGCTTATTCAAAACAGCGTGACCAGCTTGAAACAGAACTTGTACGCTGGATGGGTGACCATGAACAGATTGATGATGTTTGCGTAATAGGGTTTGATACCACCACCCTTTTTAAGCAGTAGTTGCCTTGTCCGATGATTTGATGGGTTGATGCTGTCAATAAGGAGTTGATTTATTAATTCATTGATAATCAGTTTGTTTTGTTGTCTGATGCGATTTAAGCAGATAAAACAAAAGAAATTACCGGTAATGATTTGGTGAATCTGATTTATTCTTCGTAATATTGCACCCCGAATTGGAGGGAATTAAAGATTTTAGTCATGAATAACATTGTAAAAGAAGTACAGACAGAACTATTGGGAACCAGCAAGGTTCCTGCGTTTAAAGCAGGTGCAACGGTTACTGTTCACTATAAAATTAAAGAGGGAAACAAAGAGCGTATCCAGCAGTTTCAGGGCGTTGTAATTCAACGTCGTGGTTCAGGATCAACTGAAACATTTACTGTTCGTAAAATGTCAGGAAACGTTGGTGTTGAGCGTATTATTCCGGTTTGTTCACCATTTATTGATAAAGTAGAGGTAAACAAAGAAGGAGATGTTCGCAGAGCACGTATTTTCTACTTCAGAGAGCGTACAGGTAAATCTGCACGTATCCGTGAAAAACGTCATTTCTCGAAAGAAGGATAGCCTTTTTTCTACAACCATTGAAAACCCGGAAGACACCTTCCGGGTTTTTTTGTTTTCAATCGCTGGAATCATTGGGTTATAACAGCGTGTGATTGAACACGGATGAAACTGATCCCAGAGGGTTTCTTCACTCCCTTGTCTCTCTAAGCAAAGCGAAGAAACTACTGCTAAATTTAAACGGCTTCCAGGTTTGTTCTCAAATCTGTGCTCTAAAGAACCGGGGGAAAAGAGATAGCAAAGAAAAAACGTCAGAAATGCAATTTTTGAACGGATGCGTCCGTGATTTTAGAAATCAGCTAAAGCAAAAAGCCGGACAGTGAATTAATGTTCTTTCCTGCTAAAATAATAAATGCGGTCTTCACTTACCAGCACCAGAATGTCGCTGTTTTTATGATAATAACTGGTGCACTCTTCATACATCAGTAATTCAGAAAATTCTTTGTCGCAGCAAATTTTTGTACACTCGGCATAATACAAAAACCGGATCTGGTTTTTTGCAGGAATGACATAACTGTTGCTGCATTTATTAATCTCCAGGTTAAATTTTACCAGTGAGTCTTCACAAAACGTAAGGTCATAACTGAAGTCCGCTTTTTTGCGGACAGGCAAAATCTCATCACCGGTTAAATTGTCAATAATCTTTACCAGTTCCCAGTTACCAATAAGCAGTGAGTCTTTAATCTGCGCATTTAAAGTCAGAGAGATAAAACAGAACAATACCAGGCACCATTTTTTCATAACCGCTGCAGTGGAGTTTTTACGCCATTTACCAGGCTGTAACAAGCCAGTTTATCTTTAAATACAGATGATTTAAAAATAGACCGGTTCAGGAGCATTCGCACACATTCCTGCACGCCTTCAACAATAGAAGGGTGGGGGTGAATCAATTCAGATAATTCGGCAATTCCGCGGCCGGTTTTGATGAGCAGGGCAACTGCCTGAATAGCACTTGATGCATGTTCACCAACTGCCCGCATGCCCAGAATTTTCATTTCTTCATCGTTGGTGACAATGATTTTGAAAAAACCTTCTGTTTTGCGCATGGCAATTGCACGGGTCATAACTGAATAATCCAGCTTCACTATTTTTACAGGCACATTGTGCTCCAGGCAATATTTTTCATTAATTCCCACAGATGCCACTTCAGGTTCCAGAAACATGATGGTGCAGATGTTGTCATAGGAAAGTCGGTCCTGCTTATTGTCAAATATTTTTTCAATGGCATGGCGTGCCTCAATTTCACCCATGTTAACAAGCATAATACGGCCTGAGCAGTCTCCTACTGCGTAAACGTTTGGAATGTTGGTGCGTGTATCATCATCACCAATGTGTTTGCCGGTGCGGCCCCGCTTAATTCCCAATTCCTCCATGCCAATGTTCTCAATATTGGGTACGCGGCCAACTGCAAGCAGTGCTTTTTCAACGCGGATAATCTCCCGTTTTCCGTTAGACTCAATCTCGTATTCAACTTCCCCGTCTACAATATCCATGCGTACCAGCTGGGCACTGTGGTGAATGGTAACGCCATGTTTTTCGAGGTTGTCTGATACAATTTTGGTGATATCATCGTCTTCAAAAGGCAGTACTTTTTCGGCGCGGTCAATCAGGTAAACCTTTGTGCGCCCGAAATTGGAAAAAATAGTGGCATATTCGCAGCCAATTACACCTGCGCCAACTACTACCAGGCTTTTGGGGTAGTCATTCATTTCTTCAATACCATTGCTGGTCATGATAATTTTTTCATCTACCGGTATGCTTGACAACTTGTTGGGCCTGCTGCCGGTAGCCAGTACAATATGATCGGTATCAATAAAAATATCTTCGTCGTCGTGCCGGCTTATCTGCACCCGGTTTGGGGTAATCATTTTACCGCGGCCGCGCAGGTATGTAAAAATGTCTTTACGTTCGGTGGTTAACAGTTTAATGTGGCAGGAATATTGGAATTTGCGCTCAAAAATGGCTTCATCCATCGTTTTACGTACCTCTTCCCATGAAATTTCAAATTTTTTGCGCCCTACCGAAACAATGGTTTCATTTACGTTTTTGACACGTTGAGCCAGTTCCCACATGGTTTTTGAACTCAAAGCACCATGGTATACTCCGGCGCCGCCCACTTTGCCCATTTCAATCAGGCAAACCCGCTTTCCAAAATCAATCGCACGCATAGCCGCTGCATAGCCTGCAGGTCCGCCGCCAATTACGACAACATCGTATTTGTTATTCTCCATCTGTTTTTTTCATTCCGGGAGTTGAAAGTAATAAATATATCTTTACTGCACCATCAACTAAATACAGATTTAGCTCATTATTGAGCCAGATGTTTGTCATTGAATGAAACAGAAAGCAAAAAATAAGGGCCGTGATTTGCTCAAGGATTTGCAGCGAATACCTAAAAACCAGTTAGATACTGTTTTTCATGAGGCGCATGAACGGGTTTTTAAATCATTTGATTGCCTCACCTGTGCTAATTGTTGTAAAACAACGGGTCCGCTGTTTACCAAAACAGATATAGAGCGTTTGGCCCGGCTGTTTAAATTAAAGACCACTGAATTTATAAATCAGTATCTGCGTTTGGATGAAGACGGAGACTATGTGCTGAAATCAGTACCCTGTCCGTTTCTGATGGCTGACAACAAGTGTTTTGTTTATGCTGAGCGACCTATGGCCTGCCGTGAATATCCGCATACAAACCGCAAAAACATGCAACAAATTCTTAAACTTACCGTAACAAACAGTGAAATTTGCCCGGCTGTTGAAAAGATTATCAGTCAAATAGTCGTTAAAAAGTGAACTATAAAACTAATAATTTGTTAAATTTGAAGTAACCATTTGATTTTTTTGTCGTAAGAATCGGGTAGTTAGTCAATTATTTTTTAACTTTCGGCGTTCAAAGTCGAGAACTAAAACGATAGATGTTGCAAAGAAACACAGTAGTCGATAAGTGTAATGCGCGGTTCCAGCAAATCTTTGGCGATTATAATATTAATGCCAATGGGAAAATCATCGTCTCGCATTTTGGCGAATTCTCACAAGACTTAGTGAATTCACTTTCAACGGGTATTGAAGATACCATGTTGGAATCGGGAGATAAAAAAGGCGTTGTTAAACGCATGTTCAGCATTTTGGTTGAAGGTCTTCAGAATATCCGCATTCACGGTGAACGTGATGAAGACAATAATCAGATTTCGTTTCTCATTGTTTTACAAACCGAAGATGAATACAAGGTGACTTTTGGAAATCTGGTTAAATCAGAAAATACCTATAAAATTATTGAACGCATAGATACCCTGAATCAAATGGACCCTGACCAGGTAAAAGAGCTTTACATGGAGGTGCTTTCAAATGGTATCATGTCTAATAAAGGTGGGGCCGGACTTGGGTTCATCACCATGGCATTAAAAGCCAAAAGCAAAATCAATTACGAATCACAGGAGGTTTCTGACGCATTGACGTTTTTCTCTGTGAATATTGTTCTTGAGCGCTCCAAAAAAGGAGAAGAGTAGTCCTTCCTGATTTTAATTTTTTTTTCTGAGCACAGGGGACTGTCACTGTTAGCGTTTAAACACTCAGATTTTCGCGTTTCTTTTTCAATACTTTTTCATACAAAGCCTCATACTGGGGCAGAATGGCTTCCAGCGTAAACTTTTTAGAATGTTCATACGCCTGCTGGCTGAATTTTTCAAGACTTTCAGCACTTGACAAAATGGTTAGTGCATTTTTAGCCATGTCTTCCACATCTCCAACTTTACTTAAAAAGCCAGAAATGCCCTGCGCATTCACCTCAGGCAAACCGCCTGAATTGGATGAAATAACCGGTACCCCAGATGCCAGGGCTTCAAGCGCAGCCAAACCAAAACTTTCTGTTTCAGACGGCAGCAAAAATAAATCAGAGATACACAAAATTTCATCTGCCGATTGTACGTTGCCAACAAACTCCACATCGGCACAAATGCCCAGCTCCTTGCATTGTTGTTCGGCAGCAAAACGCTCCGGTCCGTCACCGGCGAGAATCAGTTTTGCCGGAATTTTTTTACGGATCAGGTCAAAAATACTGACAACATCCTGCAGTCTTTTTACCTTTCTGAAGTTTGAAATGTGTGAGATAATGTATTCCCCATTCGGTGCAATGTCTTTTTTTCGTTTGATGTCAGATTCTTTTGGTTCCACACAATAGTTAGAGTGTTCTACAAAATTGGGAATCACCTGAATCTCACGGTCAATGGCAAAATGTTTCAGGGTATCATCTTTCAGGCTTTGAGAAACAACAGTTACCGCATCTGAATTATTAATGCTGAATGTAATAACCGGTTCAAAAGCCGGGTGCCTGCCAACCAGTGTAATATCAGTGCCATGCAGGGTGGTAATGAATGGAATGTATAAGCCGTGTGTCTTTAAAATCTGTTGTGCAAAATAGGCCGAAGAGGCATGCGGAATGGCATAATGCACATGCAACAAATCAAGCCCTTCATACCGCGTCACATCTACCAGCTTACTGGTAAGCGCCAGTTCGTAAGGCTGATAATCAAAAAGCGGGTAATTAAAAGGTCTTACTTCATGGTAGCGGATGTTGGGCTGAAAATGATCGAGACGAACAGGGTGGTTGTATGAAATGAAGTGAATTTCATGGCCTTTTTTGGCAAGCGCTTTTCCAAGTTCTGTGGCTACAACACCACTTCCTCCAAATGTTGGGTATAATACAATTCCGATTTTCATGTATGATTGGGTTCTTTAAAAGTCATGTTGAATAGTCATGCCTGATAATGCAGTCGTTTAACAGCGCTGAATATTTTAAGGTACAAAGTTAAACATTGTTGATTCTTCCGCCAGCAGATTTTCAGAACTTATGTTTTTGGTAGAATTGTAAGGCTATACTGTTCGGGGAAGGGCTGTTCAATCTATTTCAGTCAATGATTCGCATAATCCTTGGCAGATGTCTCACTCCGTTCGACATGACACGTCCCTGATTATGCTTTTTTACCTTCTTTACGCTTCCCTTTTTTTACCAATACCTCTTCGGCCTGACTATTTAGCTGCCGAATAAATAGCATCCTGAATAGTGACCCGAATTCCCTCTTTCAGCAGCAGCGGATTTTCAGCAACCGGGTAGCACCGGTTACTCAGAAATACATAGACAATTTCATTTTCCGGATCAGCCCAGGCAATGGTACCTGTAAAACCGGTGTGTCCGAAACTGCTGAGTGAAACCTGGCTGCAGGTTGGCCCGCCATCGAGTGACCTTACCGGTTTATCAAAGCCTGCGCCACGACGGTTGTTATCGTATTTCTGCCAGCGCGTAAAATCTGCCAGTGTGTCTTTGTTCAGGTAATTGACACCTCCGTAATTACCATCGTTAATGAGCATGTACATGAGTGTTGCCAGGTCCAGTGCATTTGAAAACAAACCGGCGTGTCCGCCTACACCGCCCAGCATAGCAGCGCCCTGGTCATGCACCGTTCCGTGAATTACCTGCTGCCTGAAAATGGTGTCATTTTCAGTTGGTGTAATACGATCTTTCGAAAAGCGATTCAGCGGATTATAGCCCATGGTTGTCAGATTCATTGGCGCATAAAAATTTTCCTGCGCATATTGGTCCAGTGTTTTACCTGTTTTACGAAAAACAATTTCACGCAGAAAATAATATCCGAGGTCAGAATATTTATAGACCTTTTTATTGAGTGGTGTGGCAATAATGCGATTAAAAATAGCCGTATCATAGTGCGCTGAGATGTATAGGTTTTCGGCCACTCTGTGGGTAAAATCTCCGGTTGGAAATGTTTTGTAAAGAGCCGGATCAGGTTTACCGTTTACCAGTGTTTTGGTGTAAAAGGGAATCCAGTCACGCAGGCCGGCCTGGTGTACCATCATGGAACGGATAATCATGTTCTGGTAAGGCGTTGAGTCCACAATATCCGGCAGGTATTTGGTCAGCGGATCATCAATATCAATCAACCCTTCCTGCTGCATTTTGATGACGCAAATAGTTGTTGCTGCAATTTTGGTAATAGAGGCCAGGTCATAAATGTCTGAATTTTCTACTGCCCTTATTTTGTCATAGGTGTGATAGCCGAATGATTTTTGGTAGAATACGGCACCGTTTTTAATAGCCACAATCTGGCAACCCGGGTAAGCCCCCATTTTAATGCCGCCCAGTGCCAGGGTATCAATGCGCTTTAATTTTTCTGAACTGATTCCTATTTCCTCAGGCAATACAAACGAAAGCCGGGTAGTGGAGGTATAGGTTAATCCGGTGCCGGCGGGGAAAAATGCGGAACCAGAAACAGGAAGTTTTCCTTTGGGAATAATACCGCCAAACACCAGTTGCGCAGCCGCCTCATTGGTGAAATCGGTATCCTGGTAGGTCACTACGAATGCTTTGGCCTTGGAAAGATCTCCAAACCGTTCCAGCGCATAGGCATTGCCAAACAGTACCCCGGTTACATCTGTCAGTTCACAGAGCTGCTGAAAAATTTCAATGGATTGAATGGTAACCCCAAAGTTTTTTTTAGGATCGTTGCTGGTGCGGTGAAAACCCACAATCACTTTGTCAAACTGATCCAGCTTTTCCAGCAACTCATCTTCTTCAGTAGC
The DNA here is from genome assembly GCA_016192075.1 of Bacteroidota bacterium. GTDB lineage: Bacteria > Bacteroidota > Bacteroidia > Flavobacteriales_D > Crocinitomicaceae > JADJGJ01. The sequence continues at coordinate 78,480 of JACPUU010000012.1, forward strand.
TGAGAGTGCACGTGGAATCTGCACTTGCTCAACAGTGGCATAGCGCTGCATAGTTTCAAAAAACAAATTGGTTTTAACACCGCCTATGTTCAGGTACGCCACTTTTAAGGTGTCGGTTCTTCCAAAAGGCAATTCATTTTCAGGGTTGTGAATCAGGGTTGCAGATTCGCGCGCCAGTTTGCGGTTTAGTACAATGGTCTCGGGTAAATTCAACTGATCATAGAGGTTTTGTGTATCAATGGGCTTATAGGTATTAAGGCCGACCCATTCTTTTGCTTTCAGAATTTTCAGGCAGCGCTGATCAATTTCCTGCTGGGTGATTTGTCCCTTTTGAATGGCTTCTTTTATTTTAGCTATGGCAACGGGCACATCTTGTGCAAAAAGCAAAACATCATTGCCGGCAAGCACTGCTTTAACATCCACCTCACCAGGTTGGTAATACGATGAAACGCCTTGCATATTCAGCGCATCGGTAAAAATGAGTCCCTGAAAACCGAGGGAATCTTTCAGCAAACCGGTCACAATTTTGGATGACAGGGTAGAGGCCTGGTTGGGTGTATTGTCCAGCTGGGGGATGTAGAGGTGTGCCACCATCATGCTGGCGAGTCCTTCACCAATAAGTTCTTTGAACGGGTAGAGTTCGAGCGAATCCAGCCGGGCATAATCATGAGGAATGGTTGGTAAAGACAGGTGTGAGTCCATGTCAGTATCACCGTGTCCGGGGAAGTGTTTGCCGCAGGCCATCACCTTTTGATCCTGCATGCCTTTCATGTAAGCAATTCCCAACCGGGCAACCCGTTCTTTAATTTCACCAAAAGCCCTGTTATTGATGACCGGATTTTTAGCGTTGTTGTTTACATCAATGACCGGGGCAAAATTGACATGAATGCCCAATGCTTTGCATTGCAGGGCAATCTGCCGGCCCATTTCATAAATCAGTTTTTCATCCTGCACTGCGCCAAGCATCATTTGCCGTGGATAAACGGCCGTAGAATCAAGCCGCATGGACAATCCCCATTCCCCGTCAATGGCAATCATCAGGGGTGTTTTGGCATTTTGCTGGTAATGATTGGTCAGCTTTGCCTGCTGATAAGGCGTACCTTTAAAAAAAATCAGCCCCCCGATTTTGTAATCGCGCACCAGCTTTGTAATTTCAGTATAATGCGCCTCGTCTTTATTCGAATAGGCAGCAACCATAAAAAGTTGTGCAATGCGTTCATCCGGGGTGAGGGAATTAAAAACAGAGTCGGCCCAACCCGTTTTTACGCCAAGAAAAGCAGGTGTTTTTGCCGTGTATGCAAAATTGTCAGTGTTTGAAAAGGCGGTTATACCTGCCGTAAAAAGCAGTATTAAACCGGCTAAAAGTCCTTTAAAACGGGCAAAATGGTTATTTACGAGGGGTCTAAAATTCATGTGTTTCTGGCTCTCCCGAACGAAAGTACTGTTATGCTCAAGCATAAATCTTGCCACGGCATAAGATTTGTTCACATCTGATAGTGGATTGGGGAAAAATAGGCCTGGTTGATTCAACATGGAATGAAGGTAATCTGCGTATATTTGTCTTACAAGCCTGATTTATTATTTGCGTAATAGCTGACTGATGAAACTATCCAAATTTTCGATATTTAAATTACCGAACACGTATAAGCGTTTTGACTATACCCCGCGTCATTTTGATCCGGATCAGGAAGAGCGTGACAAACGCCGCAAGCAATTGGATGCTGAGCGTGAGATAGGAGTTGGTAAAGGTTCAAAAACCATTAGTTTCAGAGGTGGCCTGCGTCAAAGCCGGCCGGCGTATAAATCTGAGGCAATCCGGTCAAACCTGCGTATTCTTATGATTCTTGGTATACTCGTTATCGCCGTTTATTATTTGTTTCAGAGGTATCATATTTTGGACTCGTTAACGACGGGAGCCGTAAATCAGTAGCACGTGTCTGACATTATTAAGTTATTGCCTGATCACATTGCGAACCAAATCGCAGCAGGTGAAGTGGTTCAACGGCCGGCTTCAGTTGTGAAGGAATTGATGGAAAATTCCATTGACGCCGGCGCTACTAAAATTAACCTGATTGTAAAAGACGGCGGCCGCACCTTAATTCAGCTTATTGACAACGGGTCGGGAATGTCAGAAACAGATGCCCGCATGTCATTTGAGCGTCACGCAACCAGCAAAATTTCGTCTGCGGATGATTTGTTTCGTTTACAAACAAAGGGATTCAGGGGTGAGGCACTGGCATCTATTGCTGCTATTGCGCACGTGTCGCTGAAAACCAAATTGCATGATGCTGAACTGGGCACTGAAATTCTGATTGAAGGTTCCAGAATTACATCTCAAAATGCAGTCAGCACCGCGAACGGAACATCTATTGCCGTTAAAAATTTATTCTACAACGTACCGGCGCGCCGCAACTTTTTAGGAAAAGATACAACCGAATACCAGAAAATTCTGGAGGAGTTTTTGCGCATTGCCCTGGTTCATTACGACCTTGATTTTTCATTTCACCACAACGGAGATGAGGTGTATGTTTTACCTGCAGTAAAATCGCTCCGGCTGAGAATTGTTGGCATTTACGGACCGAGATTTAATGAACGGCTGGTGCCGGTGAGTGAAGAAACGGATATTGTTAAAATTACCGGATTCGTAACCAAACCTGATACTGAACGTGCATCAAACGACCGCTGTTTTTTCTTTGTGAACAACCGCTATTTCAAAGACCGCTATTTTAATCACGCTGTTATGGCAGCGTATGACGGTATGATTCCATCCGGTAAATATCCGCCGTACTTTTTGTATTTTGAGGTGCCAACACAGTCTATTGATGTCAATGTGCACCCTACCAAAACAGAAATCAAGTTTGAAGAAAGCCAGTTCATATACCAGATTCTGCGCAGTTCGGTAAAACAGGCACTTGGCCAGCACAACATTGTCTCTACACTTGATTTTGAGCAGGAAACCAGCTTCAATATACCCATGCTGAAAAAAGGGGAAACAGTAAAGATTCCTGAAATAAAAGTGAATCCTGATTTTAACCCGTTTCACACCACACCTAACCGCGAAGATAAAAATACCCATCTGTCCGACGGACAGGCATCGGCTATTCAGTCACAGGGTTTTGCCAAATTAAAACCCAGTAAAGAAGACTGGGAGAATTTTTACGGGGAGTCTAAAAATCAGCATTCAGAGGCTGACAGTGAAGATGAAGATTCAGAAACTCCGCAGCAGGTTACCATTTCATCATCGCTGCATGAAGATCTGTCTGCCGGACAGGAAGGAAAGAAAAAGCCGTTCCAGGTCAACGACAAATACATTCTCACCTCAGTCAAAAACGGTTTCATGCTCATTGATCAATACCGCGCTCATTGCCGGATTCTGTTTGATGAGATGATGGCAAAAATTACCGACGGAAATGTGAAATCACAACAATTGCTTTTCCCTGAAGAACTGATAATTGATAAAACAGAAAAAGTGTTCTGGCAGCAATTATTTTCGACCTTACAGGCAGTTGGATTTGATTTGCAGCTGGAAGGTGATGCCGTTAAAATTCTGGCGGTACCGGTTGAACTGAAAGACAAAAATCCACAGCGCGTATTGACTGACCTGATGGATGAATACCGCCATTCAGAACAAACCACGCTTGATTTTCAGGCCCGCATTGTAGCCGGTGTTGCATCGGCCATGGCCATAAAAGGCGGCACCCGGCTGAACAGTGAAGAAATGCTTTACATTGTAGATGCCTTGTTTGCATCAACCTCACCGCAGGTTTCTCCAAAAGGGAAAAAAATTATAGAAACAATTACCATAGACGAATTAACAAAACGATTTAACTGATGTTCGGATCAATGTTCTCCAATATGCCCAATGTGGTCAAAAATCTGCTGATTATTAATTTGCTTTTTTTCCTGGCAACCATTGTGATGGAACGAAACGGAGTTTTCCTGATTTCGGAATTGGGACTGTTTTATCCTGATTCTCCCAATTTCAAACCGTATCAACTGGTGACTCATTTTTTCATGCATGGCGGAATTGCACATATTTTCTTCAACATGTTCTCACTGGTTATGCTTGGTTCACACCTTGAGCGCCTTTGGGGACCAAAACGCTTTTTACTGTTCTATTTCATTACAGCACTGGGCGCTGCTTTTCTGCACATGCTGGTTCAGGGCATTGAGTTGTACCAGCTTTCAGGGTCTTTTTTTCCACTCAAAAATGAGGTTTCAGTTCAATCGATCGATGCATTCAGAATAATGATGATTGATTCAATACCTACTGTTGGTGCCTCCGGCGCTATTTACGGTTTGATCATGGCCTTTGCATTATTATTTCCGAATACTGAATTTATGTTACTTTTTCCACCTATTCCCATTAAAGCAAAGTGGCTGGCCTTGTTATTGGGTTTGTATGCGCTGTACAGTGGGTACCAAAACGCACAAGGCGATTCGGTGGCACACTTTGCGCATTTAGGAGGCATGTTGTTTGGTTTTATTCTTATCAAAATCTGGCAGCGTGATAAAACACGATTTTATTGATTATGCAGCAGCAAAACGTATTTCAATATCTTAAAAATTCGCTGAGGCGTTCCGGCATACTGGGCAAATTATTGCTGGTGAATACAGTTGTTTTCCTGGTGATGCTGATTCTTCGGATTGTATCCTACTTATTTGTGCAGGACGGAATTCTGGACAGTGTACTGATTTACCTGGTTGCTCCCGGTGATCCATCACTTCTGATCTACACACCGTGGTCTGTTTTAACTTACATGTTCACGCATTATGAAGTGCCGCATTATTTCTTTAACATGCTGGTATTCTTTTTTACCGGTATTATCTTTCTGCAGCATTTCAGTGAAAAAAGGTTGTTGAGTACTTACATTCTGGGCGGACTCACCGGGTATGTTGTTCACGTAGCTTCGTATTATGTTTTTCCGGTTTTTGCGGCTGAAGGTGCTGGTCCGGTGCTGGGCGCTTCTGCTTCCATTATGGCTGTATTCACAGCAATTGCATTTCATCGTCCGGCACTTCGTGTAATGCTTTTTGGGGTGGTACCTGTTCCCATTTTTGTTATTGCTGCTCTCTATATTGTAACAGATTTAATGGGTATAGCTGAACCAGCCGTTGAAGGGCAGGCACGTATTGCTCATTTTGCACACCTGGGCGGTGTACTTTTTGGTGCAATTTCAATTATTGGTGTTAGTTCACCCGGGCATTTCATGAACAAAGTGGATCGGTTTTTCAGCTGGTTTAAAGCACCCAAAATTTCATTCAAACGCAAGCCAAAAATGAAAGTTCACCAGGGTGGTACACAAACCCGTAACATGACGGACGAAGAATTTAACTACAATAAAAAACTCCGGCAAGAACGCCTGGATGCGATTCTCGATAAAATTGGAAAAAAAGGATACGAAGGGCTGACAAAAGAAGAAAAAGATTTTTTGTTTAATGAAAGCCAGCGAAAATAGCAACCGTCCGGGTATTGTGCTGCGGCTGTTACTCTGGCTTAATATCCTGGTGTCTTGTGCCATGCTAGGGGCTTACCTTGGGACTCATGTATCGCCGCAATCGTTTGTCTATTTTGCATTCCTGGGTTTGTCTTATCCAATCTGGCTTATTCTGACCTGCTGTTTTTTGATCTTCTGGTTTTTTACCAGGCGCACCTGGATGCTGATTCCGGCACTTACATTGCTGATCGGGTTTAATCATTTGCGGCACTTTTTTGCCATTACCTTAATTCAGCCTGAACTGTTGCAGCCGGTTAAAGTAATGTCGTTTAACGTAAAAATTTTTAACCTGTACGACCTCGAACATCGCGTAGAAAAACGCAACGGTGTTTTTTCGTTTTTGAAAGCAGAAAATCCGGGCATTATTTGTTTCCAGGAATTCTACCACCAGGAAGGGGGAACAGGTTTTGTAACGCGCGATAGCATGACAGACTTGCTGGATATGAACTATTACCATGAGCGCTACACGCACGAAATGACCGATAAAAAATACTTTGGTGTAGCTACTTTTTCAAAATACCCGATTGTAAACAAGGGTGAAATTCCGTTTTCAAATGACAAGAATAATTTTTGCATTTATTCCGACATTTTGGTTAATGGTGATACACTGAGGGTATTTAACGCACACATTGGTTCAATTCGTTTTCAGCAGGAAGATTACCAGGTTTTTGATGAAAATGCACCTGAAGATGTTTACGTTGATACAGACGATGAAGAGCGCATTTTGAAACGACTGAAAATAGCTTTTGAAAAACGCGCCCTGCAGGCAGAAACCATAGCCGCAGAAATTGAAAAATCACCTTACCCCGTTATTTTTTGCGGTGATTTGAATGATACCCCCGTTTCATACTGTTACCGTCAATTCAACCAGTTTCTGAATGATGCGTTTGTGGAGTCTGGCAATGGAACGGGAGCCAGTTACATTGGTGAAATGCCATCAAACCGGATTGATTATATTTTTCATTCACCTGAAATTGTGAGTTCCGGCTTTACAACACATGATGTCAGTTTTTCTGACCACAGGCCGGTTTCGTGCGAGATTGATTTACCTTAGTACAGACAACTTTTAACTAACACGGACGTTTAACACTATATAATCTGAATTTATGAGAGTTTTTCTTTTTTTGATCTTAATCATAACCGGTGCCGGTACAATTGCACAATCACAATCAACACCCTGCACCGGATTACCGGTAGCGGTACCTGAGACACCCGCTGTTTGTGAAACTACCGATCTGGTAAAGTATTTTGAAATCCGCATTTCAGAAAAACTGAAAAAGGGCACGCATTCAGCCGTCTATAAACTGGTTGTGGATTGTAACGGATCAGTTACGCAGGCGGCTTATCAGCGCGGAACTTTTTCGTCCGAAGATCAGGTAAGTTATCAGCGTGAACTGATGTCACTGACCTGGAAACCTGCCAGCGGAAAATCGAAAGCGGTTTCAAGTATTGTTTTTGTAACGCTTGAAATTGTGAATGGAAAATTTACTGTTGTTGTACAGTAATTTTTGCTCAGTCTTTAGAGGTAGCTTAAATTCAACTTTAGTTCCAACGTATTTTCCCGCAGATTAGCGCAGAAAAGATGCGCGGATGTCTGCAGATTTTAACCGGGATTGACATTGAATCCGCGAAAATCTGCGAGTTTAAATCTGCGTAGACTTAGCAGGAAATATAGCCGTACAGGTTTACAGACTCTTAGTTAAACTCAACCGCATTCAGAATCAGCCCAGAAGAAGGCCCAATGTGCCTTACCGGAACATCGCTTGAACCGGAAAGCGTCTCTTTCAGATCAGCCAGGGTTGATTCTCCTTTCCCCAAACTGATTAATTGCCCCATCATCAGTCGGACCTGGTAACGCAAAAAACCGTTTGATTTTACCCGGAAAAAGTACGTTTGCTCCGGAAAGAAGTTTGCCGTAAATAACGTATTCGGTATAATTTCACACACATCAATCGTTCGTATAAAATTCTGCCCGGGTTTAGGTTCTGCACAATACCTTCTGAAATCATGAGTGCCTGCAAAATATGCAGCTCCGGTGCGCATCAGGTCCAGGTCCAGCGTTTCATCAATACTCATTACCTGGGCAGCGCAAAAGGGGTTATTCTTTTGTCCGTGCGTAAACAAATACAAATATTCTTTTGCTTTTGCAGCGTGTATAATATTGAATTCGCTGGTGGTTTTTTCAATTTTCAGTGCGCGTATGTCGTTGGGTAAGTTTTTGTTGAAACGCGGCAGAAAAGCAGTAGCATCGATGTCTTCGTCTGTAAACAATTCAAAGACGTAGTGATTGGCAGATACTTTTGCATCCGTTCGGCTGCAGCCAAGCGTTTTAAAGTGGTTGTGCTGAAACAGAAACTCAAAAGTTTTTTCAACCATTGCCTGAACCGTTTTGTAACCGGGTTGTTTCAGCCATCCGTGATAGCGAAATCCCAGGAACTGGATGTGGAAGAGGTAGTGGTTTTTCATGTGTGCCTTTCAGTGATCAGTGGTGAAAAAATGAATAGTTGAATGTAAAATAATAAACGCCCAATGTAAAATGACAAACGAATTTACCGGATTTTACATTTACTAGTTATCATTTGATATTTATTATTATCGGCTGGTTGCTGCGGGCGAGTTTCTTTATTTTTTTTGGGCGAATGAATATTCGCCCTTACTGCCTTCTATCTTTTGTTCTTGTTTTCTGTCTTTTGTAGGTGTCTTTCGTTCTCGTTCACTTTTCTTTCCAGTTTGTGTAAGGGCGAATATTCATTCGCCCATTACTTACTATTTTTATAATTTTTAATATTGTTTCGGATGTAGTTTCTGACCATAATAAAATGGCCATAATCTTTAATTATTTCTTCGTAATAATCGCGTTGAAATAATTTGGTCGGTTTTCCGGTTTTCTTTTTGTAGTCTGAAGTTACCCCAAATTTGAATCCTCTGATAATGGCACCTATTGTTTTTGAAGGAGATTTGAAATTTGTATCTGTTTGGTCAATAAAATTCTCTTTCCAGCTTCTCATTTGAAAAATACTTTCTATATCCGCTGAATCAGAATTGAGTTCATCTCCTTTTATTTCAATGATTCCATGTATATGATCTGGTAGAATTACAAATTCAAGTAGCCGTACATTCGGATAATATTCTTGTATTTGAAACCATCTTTCGTGAACCATTTTTCCAAGTTCAGACAAGTTCATTTTTCCGTCTGAGATTTCTCCCAACAAAGGGTTTCTGTCTTTGACGATGTTAGTGACAAAGTAGAATCCAGGTTTAGAGTAATCATATCCATCCAGCCGAATAGATCTACGATGGTGAAAAAGAGGATCGTAACTCATAATCTCTGTTGTATTCGAAGTTTACGGTTGGTTGGGGGCGAATGAATATTCGCCCGTACCGTTTTCTATCTTTTGTTCTTATTTTCTGCCTTTTGTGGGTGGATGAATTCTCCTTACCAATCAATCGGAAAATAGTCTTTCAGAAATTTACCATTCCAGTGTTTGCCGGTGTTGATTCCATCAAACAGCGGATCACAGACCCGGGCGGCGCCGTCTACAATATCAAGCGGCGGTTGAAAGTCGTGTATGTCTTGCTTGTGCTTGGATAATTCAACCGGGTCTTCATCGGTTACCCAGCCGGTATCAACGGCGTTCATAAAAATACCTTCTTCACCCAGGCTTGATGCGGCCGTATGTGTCATCATATTCAAAGCGGCCTTGGCCATGTTGGTGTGTGGATGCCGGTCGGCTTTTTTGAAACGGTGAAACTTACCTTCCATGGCCGAGACGTTGATGATGTGTTTTTTGCCGGTGTAGTCTTTTTTCATCAGATCAAGCAGGCGGTTGATCAATACAAATGGGGCAACTGCATTTACCAGTTGCACTTCAATCATTTCAGCCGTTTCTATTTCACCCAGTTTGAGTCTCCAGCTGTTTGTTTTTCGCAAGTCAACCTGTTGTAAATCGGCGTCGAGTTTTCCTTCGGGGAAAACTTCTTTTGTGTCCAGTGAGTTGTCAAATTTGTATGGAATCTGCGATAACAGTGCTGATGCGCGGATACCAATCCCAGGTTCCACGCCATGCCAGGTAACTGCCAGTGAATTATTCGCATCGGTTCCAATGGCGCCAAAACCTCTCAGATCATTGACACATTCTTTGTGGCTCGATAGTAAAAGTTGTGCCTCGCGGGAATGATTTTCAAACGGTAAATTTTCCATTTCCATCAGGTGAGAATAAAACCCGGAAGGTCTTCTCACCGTTTGCGCGGCATTATTTATGATAATGTCCAGCCGGTTGTAGTTTTGCTTAAAATAGCTGGCAAAAAGTTCAACACTGGGAATGTGTCTCAGATCAAGTCCATGAATTTTTAGCCGGTGGCCCCAGTCTTTAAAATCTTCTTCTTTTGAAAACCGTATGGCCGAATCTGCGGGAAAACGCGTTGTGGCAACTACTGTAGCGCCGGCACGTAACAGCATTAGCGTGGCGTGATAGCCTATTTTTAAACGGGACCCGGTGATCAGTGCAACCTGTCCTTTGAGATCAGCAGTTTGAAAGCGTTTGATGTAGTTAAGATCACTGCATTTTTCACACATACTGTCATAGAAGTGATGCAGTTCATTGTATTCTGCTTTGCAGACATAACAGTTGCGGGGTGAAGATAAAATGCGTTTTTCTTTTTTCTCCTGCAGCGTTTCGCCGGGCAATTGTTTGGGTGCTTCAAAAATGGCATTTTCACGTGCTTTTCGGATTGCCGCTTTGGCGCGTTCTTTTTTGTCGCTGAGAATGTTGGCTTGTTTTCGGGTGAATTTAACCGCCTTGTTCCGCTTTTTAATTTCTTTTTTGTCTGGCCGTGAAAGCTGACCTGCGGCTTTCATCAGGGCAACACGCTGTTCGGGAGAAAGCTGTGTGAGCTGATCACCGTTTTGCTGCAGAAATTCAAGCAGTGAAATGGCCGAATTAATTTCGTCGGCGTTTAATTTTCGTGAGTCGTCTGACATGGTGCGAAATCAAAAATTAGTTCGATCAAGGAACTGAATTAGAGTGCAAAATTAGCGCAATTATCGGGATTTGTAAACAAATCGGGCTCTGGATTTATCCTGACAGCCACCGGGACTGTTTCTTCGCTAAGCGAATAACCGATGGAGGGATTTTGACTGAAGAGGTTGGGCCTTTCGTAACTGAGTTTAATTATTGATGAAGTAGGAAGTTAGTTCCTTCGTTTCACTAGGAGTATTAAGATACCATTTCGTCGTAATTTGTTTGACAATTCCCACATCTTTGGCATAATATATTGTATCCCAACTGACATCATGCCATTGATGATCCGAACCGTATGTCTCCCTATGTTCTGTGAAGGCCAGAATATCATAGTAAATACCGGATTGGGTAATTAAAGAGTCTTTTGATTCATAAAATGTCCTCCAGCTTCTCCCGTAGCCTTCTGAAAATAATGAGCCATCTGAGATGGTTGGAAAGAGTTTGACCTCATATTCCCCGGTTTTATTGTGGTAATCATCATAACTGACAATCGTATCTCCATAAATAAGATACCCTTCCATTTTTGGAACAAAATCACGATTTTTAATAATAGATGGACAACCATCCGCATTCGTAGGGCCAGATTCAGTGGTAGTATATTCAAACCAATTCGGTTCAATTTCTAAAATAGAATTGTCAGAATATTGCCACCATGAACCGGGATATGCGGGAAAATACTGGTGGGGGCTGATGGTATCGCCTCCTACAATAGAAATGTTAACCAACGTACAATCCTTTCTACAAGATGTAAAGACAATAATGATTGAAATAACTATGCAGATTCTCATCAACTTCAAAACGTAATTTATTTGATAACCGTTGGTTGCTTTAGTATCGGCTATATAGGATCAGAAAAGCCACGCTAAAACAGACTAAAAAAACAATAGCGCTGTTTAGTCTGTTAATCAATCTTGGATTTTCACAAAAAGGTTCGTCACAAAAAAACTTTAAAAAAGTTCCCGCTGGCAGTCGGAGTTGGGTTTACAATTTTGAGTATTAATCTTCAGCCAGCACAATGATATAATCATCGGGTGCAAAGGTCACGGTTTTTGATTTATCCGGATTCATGTATACACCAAAGTCATTTTCTGATTGCTGTGCTTGTGATGAAATGCGGTATCCGAAAGCCGTTTCGTTGATTTGTGCGGCGCTTTCAGCTACGGTATAAAAATTCATTGGAACACCGGTTTTTACATAACGGCTAACCGGCTTCAGGTAAATTTCAGATCCTTCTGCTTCAAAAAGTACATCGTATACTTTTTTTAGGTCTTTGTTTTCACTCAGCTGGCTAAGCATTAAACTAATCAGGTTGTCGCTGACAATAAAATCATCGGCTTTGGCAACAACACCCAGTTCGCGGTTTTGAATATCCAGCATTTCAGATACAATGGCGTAATCTTTATTGTGCTGCTCACTGAAATTGCGCAGGTGGAGCAGGCATATCAGTGTTTTTGCATCACTTTCCTGCACATCAATGTGGGTATAGCTGAGCAGAATGATGTGATCGTAAATTTCTGTTTTCAAATTAACCAGCGTTCTACGGTCATTGATATCGCCTTCTTTATACGTGAGTGACTGGCGTTTTAGACTTGCCTTCAGATCGTCAAGGTCATCCTGAATGTCAATACCTTCAGCCATAATTAATACTTCTGATCCCTTAGCTACATAATTGTCCAGTTCTTCAATGATTCTTTTTCCTTTTTCATTCCATCCGAGAATCAGTGTCCGTTCAATAACCGGTTCTTTTTCTGTGTCACGGTGAAAGGCATCTGCTGTGATTTTGTAATCTGTTTTGTTGCTCAAAACCACCGTGTCGTCGTCTTCAGAAATGGCAATAACCTGGTCACCTTTCTGCAATTTATAATCCATCGGCGGGTTAATCAGTACAGAAGCTTCTTTGGTAAATACGCCCAAAACAGAAGAAGTCTCATACATCATAATGGATTCTTTATAGGTTTTTCCAACCAGGTTTGGTTCATCTGAAAAATAAATTTCATCTCCTTCAAACTGCAGCAGGTCACTATACACTACACTTAAACCTGATTGGCGGCAGGTTTGTGCAGTGATGCGCGAAATCAGGTCTGATGAAAGTACAAAAATGGTTTCATCGTTTCCAACCAGTTCAGCGGCCTCCATGTTTTTCGGATCTTTCAATTCGGCAACAATGTGGTATGGTTCTTTCCGGCGGTTTTTTCCGTTGGTAATGGCAAGCACAGATTTGATCACATAAGTATCTGTATTTTCTTCTTCACCGGCCAGTACAATGATAGAACGGGCTTCATTTGGATTGACCACGTTGATGGATGCCGAAGAAAGCGGGGAACCGCTGCGTACAATAATTTTGGTGTTTTTGGTATTGGTGATGCGCTGACGGATTTCATCATCCATCTCTTCTTTATCACGATTTGCCAGAATAACAATGCTTGGTTTTTTCTGATTTGAATTGGCTTCAATTACTTCTGTAAGAATGGAAAATATTTTTTCAGACCATCCCAGAATCAGGGTGTGGTTTGATTCCAGCACTTTTGACTTTCCTTTTTTGAGTTCACTTAATTTGCCGTCAATACCGGATGAAATAGTACCAATTAAAATTGACAGTAAAAAGAGTGACCCAAGCGTTGCAACAAAGCGGACAGCTCTGAACTCCCATCCCTGGTCGCCTGCCATAGCACCCTGATCCAATGTGGACATCAGAATCTGCCAGGCACCTTCAATAAACCCAAGGTCTTCCTGCGCGTCAGGCGCTCCCTTAATACCTGCAATGGCAATGATAATACCTAAAATCACCACTACAAAAAGCGATGCAATGGCCAGCCATTTGATAACGCCCATAGGGCCTGATGACATGGTGTTTTCGAAGTAGTAACGAATTCGTGCTTTTAAGCTGTGCTTTGCCATTTGCGCTGGTTTTAAATTGAAGGACTCCAAATTTGGGATTTTTTATCCGAAAAAACCAAGGAAAGCAGGAATTAAATACCGGGAAGCTAGAATTTTATGGAATACTGAAAGACAATGGTCCGCATTTGTTCAATTTTCAGCGGGCGCAGGGAATAGGTTCTGTTCAGAATGTTTTTACCGATTACGGCAAATTTATGTTCCACTTTCTTTCCAATGGCATACGAAATGCGCAGGTCATGAATAAAATTACCGGTATTGTGTTCTTTGTAAAAATCATTGAAATAAATGGGCTGAAGCGTACCGCCTGTATTTTGTGTAACGTTTTCAAAATCTGAAATGGCTTTGTCCAGGTTTTCCATTTTACTGAAATATTTAATGGTGTAGCCCATTGAAAAACCGTAGAAGCTAAATTCAAGGTCAGCCTTAAAGGTATGTTTGAACCGATACTTCAAAACGTTGGTGAGTGTATCCTGGCTGGTGTTTCTGAAACTGTATTCGGTAGGGCTGAACGGATTGTAATCTTTTGCAAAAACCAGGTCCGGTTCAAGTGTTATGGGGTTGATATAATTATATCCAACCATGGTTACAAAGTTGAAATGTTTGCCAATTTTTCCGCCGCCATTCAGGGTCACATCAAAGCCGGTAACCTGTGAACGGCCGGTGTTCAGAAATTTGAATCCCGCCAGCGGATCACCGGCCATAAAGTCAGGACTCGGGTCCCAGAAACCAAACAGGTATTCAATGGTGTTCTGGTACTGTTGTATAAAAGCGGCTACATCCAATTGAGCCATGTATTTTCCAATTTTGAATCCCTGGTTAACACCAACTTCGGCATTCCAGCTTTCTTCCGGTTTCAGGTCGGGGTTTTCATACACCCCAAAAGAACCAACCGCAGTTCGGATATACCGCTCAGTAATGGTTGGAAAACGATACCCCTGCCCATACGATGCACGCAAAAAAGTGGCTTGTCCCAGTTTTAAATTAAAGCCGGCTCTGAAAATTGGATTCCATGCTGTAATGGTATCATTCAACTGGTAATATTCACCGCGTGCGCCAATGGAAAAATTGAGCACATCGAGTAATTTTTTCTGAATCTCAGCATAACCGCTCAGGTTGTATGAATAGTTGGTAGAATCACCGGTGCTGCCGCCATACATGTTTGCTTTGGAGTCAATATACTGCGTTGAAACACCACCAATAAAATCAAACGATTTTTCTTTGAGAAAATTAAATTCTTTTTTGAATTGATAATCGGCATAATAAACAGCAGCCTGGTTTGATTGATTCATGGACATTTCATTATCCGTAAAAAGATAGCGCATTTTTAAACTGTGTTTTACACCGATTTTTGAACTGAAACTGATGAAAGGATCAACGTTGTAAATAGTCTGGATCTGCTGAAGTACAGCGCCCGGATATGCTCTGAAAATTCCGGTGGAATCATCAAGCCAGGCCAGCACCATGTTGGTTTGATGATACATGAAATTACCGTTAATTCCATACTGCAATCCTTTATAGCGGGTTGACCGCTGGCGCAGATTAAAATTGATCCGGTATTTGCTGCTGCGCATTTGTTCGTTCGTATATTCTTCGGTAATTGTATCCACCACTTCGGGTCCTTTAACGGGTCCGCCAATATATCCGTGATCCCAGTTCATGTTACCGCCAATTACGAGGTCTGTATTTTTTTTGATAATGCGGCTGTGCAGAAAATTGACGCCATGGATATAGGGATAATCTGTACCCCACCATGCTGCTGAATCGGCCGGAGCGGAGTAGAAGCCTGAATAAACATTGATTTTGGTCATGGGTTTGTCTTTGGGATAGGCAGTGCGAATGTGAATGGCTCCGCTCAAAGCCGATGATCCTGACAACACCGATGAGGCACCTTTGGTCACCTCAATCTGCTCAATATTTTCAACGGGTACAAATCCCCATTCGGGTCTTCCGGCATCGCCTGAAAGAATGGGCATGTCATCAACCAACACAGCAACTTTGCTGCCAACACCAAATGTAAAACCGCTGCCGCCGCGTATTTGCGGTTCACCGTCCATAATATTCAAACCGGGTGTCTGATCCAGAATGGTTTCAATGCTGCGCGTATTTTTATTGTCTATGATGCTGGGTTTAATCACCTGCATGGAAAAAGTAAGTTCTTCAATCGGCTGATCAAATTTGCCAACCACCACATCTACTTTACCAAGTGTTTTTGAAAACAGTTCAATAACCAACACTTCATTTTCGCCCTTTGCCAATTCTACCATCACGGTGTCATTCTGCATTCCGGTGAATTTAAAAATGAGTTCGTGCGTACCTTCTTCCAGGTCCAGTTCAAATTTACCGTCCACATCTGTTACAGCACCAATGGACGGATCTTTTTTCAGAATAATATAGGCACCAATCAGCGGCTCTTTGGTAATACCATCCACCACGGTTCCGCTCACGCGTGATTGAGCGAAAGACAAAGCAGACGTAAAAAAAAGACAGGTTAAAACAAGTGTCCGTAGCATAAGTTAAAAAACAAAAAAAGCTATTCGCTCAACCGAACGAATAGCTTTTGAAGAAAGTGAATTACAGGTTAATTTTTCCGGTGATGATTTTGTCTCCGGTAACAACATGGTAAACAAAAACACCTTTTGCATCAATGCTGTGCAGCGTGTTTTCTTCAGTCAGTGCAGATGAATAAATAAGTTTACCATCCAGTGAAAAGAGTGAAAAGGTGCTGTTTGATTGAATGTCAGACATGCGAAGCGACAGCGCGTTTCCATTGTTGTAAAGGTTGAATTGGATATGCTCTTCATCAATGCCGGCTGCTGACGGAACCATAATTGTTACTTCATTTGATATTTGCACATCACCTGAAAAATCACTCTGGCAAATCACATAATAAGTGCCAACTGCATTGAAATTTGGTGTGTATGTAAGGCCTGTAACGGGTGTAGTAAACGGTGCATAACCTGATCCGGAAGTGACAGAAAACAGCCATTCACGGGAGCTTGCAGCTGCCGGAGATTCAGTAGCAGTCATCAGGGTGCCGTTTTGACCAACCAGGAGTGTTTGCGGTGCAGAAGGAGATATGGTTACTGAATTGGCTCCCGGATCTGTTACTACAATTTCAACCTCGTTTGAGGTAATTATCTCCGTTCCGAAATCAACGTCACAAACCACGTAATAAATTCCGGCAGCGGCAAAATTAGGGGTATAGGTTGTGCCGGTTTCAGGCACACCAAAAGAAACATAACCGCTGCCTGAGGTGGTTGAATATTTCCATTCCTGGGTAACTGGTGTAACTACTGCTGCGTTAGGTGTTGCATTAACGGTAAGTGTGGTACCATTTACCCCCATATTGATATTTTGTGAAGCAGGTGGTGTAACTGAAACAAGGTTTGGATTGTAAATCAGTTCAAGATCATCAATCCACATCTGGCTTCCGGCAACGGCAATGGTACTGTCACCGGCAGAAAGTACAACAAGTATATATTCCGGTAAACTGGTGTTGTAATACTCAAACGGAACTGAAAAGCGAATCCATGTTGATGCTGATGTGGTGGTTACATCATAACGCGCACGTGATACCCAATGTGCCTCAGGGTAATTGGCTGCAGGCAGTTGGCCTACCGGTGGGTCCTGGTGGGTGATAACTTCTACTTTGCCTTTGTCTGCACCGGATGGGCTGTATCTGAACCAGCCAACTAGGCTATCCGGACGATCTGTAAAGGTGGTATTCCACTGCGGATCGGTAGTGTTTGTATAAACGTATCCGAGGTCAGGGTCAAAGTCAGCATGAACCAGGCCATTGGTTAAAAGGCCATTGGCAACTACACCAAATGAACTTACATTCAGCAGGCGGATGCAGCGTGCACCTGAGTGCGGGTTGGTTGCTTCCTGAAAAGCCACAACAGGTGCCAGTGAAGCAAGCGCATCTGCAGTTTTGAGTGAGCTCCATTCAACAGGTTCATCTTCAGCACCAGTCACATTTTCCCAGGCTCCTTCAAATCCCGGATTTTCCAATTGCGTTTGTGAAATGCCTGAAGCAGACAGTGCAGCAACAAATGATAGAAGTAAAATTTTTCTCATAGCGTTTTGCTTTTAGGTGACTCAAAAATAAGGATTCTTTTGAAAATGCAATGGAGACAACTTGTTTACGACAGTCGCAAATAGACAGAAAATCAGCCGTTAACCTTTTCTCTCAGGGCTTTCATGGTGTTAAACGGGTTGTCAACAATAAACAGGTTGATGATCCATGCCGGAATACTGCCACCGGGATCACTGAGATACTGGTAATGAACCACCGTTTGTTCTCCTTTGGAAGTGAGTTTCCAGAACCCTTTGCCTTTGGTCATGCGCACAAAACCATTTTGTTTGCTTTTGTATTTTTCACAAACAGTCATGTTAATGAGTGTCGTTTTTTCTTCTTTGTTATGAGTAACCTCAAAATGGCACTCACCGTCACGATCGTCTGACGGCCAGGGAATATCGAGCTGGGAATAGCAGTAGAATTCTTTTTCACTGACTACTTTGCAAACCTCTGAGTGCAGAAGGTCAGGATACCAGTTGGTGTAGCCGGCAACATCAATGAGTGTTTCATAAATGATATACCGTTTCACATTCATTATGGTAATGACTTTGAATTCTTCAATGTCCCAGCCGTCTACCTGGCGGGTGTATACACGAATACCATCTTCGTCTTTGGCGGGTGCCCAGTCTGTGTCAGCAAATGACGGGGTGCCGTAAAACGAAACAAAACAGAGTCCGGTGAAAAAAAGTAATCGCATCATTTTCTTCCAAAGTCGGCAGGGATTTCACCCCAGGCCTTTGTTTCCCATTTAACGATTTTATTGCGGTATACGTTTGTTTTTAACCAATTTTCAGCGCGCTGAATCAGATTTGCCACCTCGGGTGAGGGTGTTTTTTTTGTAAAGCATTTTTTTTGACGAATCCAGCTCATGGCAATTTTTGAATCGGTATAAATCATCATTTGCTTCAACTTTTCATCACGCTGCTGCCCGAGGTATGCCAAGGCATGCACCAGCGCCAGAAATTCACCAATATTATTCGACCCCTTTTTATACGGACCAGCTTTGAAAACCTGTTCTCCGCTAAACGTCCATACTCCCTGGTATTCCATATCGCCTTTGCCGTTACAGGCTGCATCTACAGCCAGGCTGATTTCAACAGGATCCCCGATTTTGGCACGCAGGGCTTCATCCAGATCTTTGGTTTTTTTGAAGCTTCCGTCCCGGTAATTGGCGGGGCCATCCTGAAACGCTTTTTCGGCAAGTTGTTTGCTGCCAAAGGTTTTATAAAGCGGTTTGCCAAATCCGGCAATTGATTTATGCGCATCATTCCAGTTGTCAAACACACCGGGTTTATGTCCGTGCCAAACCACGTAGAAATATTTTTTTTTAGGTTCGTTTGCTACCGTATCGGGGTTTTTGAAGGCGATCCGCGCCTCTTCAACTGAACTGAATGATTTGAATTTAGCGTCAGGATACCCCTTTATTTCGCGCTGACAGTTCTCCCAGGAATCATAAATACCCGGTTGGTGTCCCTGCCAGACTACGTAATATTTCTTTTGTTTGGACATAGTATGAATAAGGCAAAGTTAGGTAAAATCCGGTGAGCTGAAAAGGTTCCTGACCACGGAGAGCGTACTTCGGGGGTTGAATTTTAGTTTTGATTATCAAATAGTTATGTTGTAGAATAACGTTAGGAAACAAAAAATATAAAAAACGTTTCCGTTGTAAAAAATGTATCTATCTTTGCCGCATGGATCCAAAAAAAAGGGAACTGATTATCCAGGCAACAGCCATCTATCTGAAGTATGGAATCAAAAGTGTGACCATGGATGAAATGGCCAGGCAACTGGGTATTTCCAAAAAAACCCTTTATACCTATGTGGCTGATAAAAATGAATTGGTAGAGCAATGCGTTTTGTTGGAACATGAAGGGGAAGTATGCAAGATTGGAGACATTAACAAACAAAATGAAAACGCCATTGATGAGATTTTAGCCATCAGCCGGTTTGTTGCCGGTGAGCTTAAAAAAATTCATCCGTCTATCTTTTTTGACCTGGCCAAATACCACCCCAATGCGCTCAAAATAATGAATAGCCATAAACGTGATTTTGTGAGAGGCTGTGTCATTGATAATTTGCAGCGGGGCATTAAACAGGGGCTTTACCGCTCAGGTTTAAATGTTGAAGTTGTTGCCACCATTTACCTGGCAACCATTGATCACATTATGCTGGGTGATCTTTTTCCGCAGTCAGACACTAGTCTTGACACTATTTACAAAGAATTTTTCCGCTACCACATTAAGGGAATAGCGAGTGCAAGCGGCCTCGAATATTTACATGAATTAATTAAAAATGATGAAAACTTTTAGTCCGGGCCTTACGCTCGCAGCTTTGTTTCTGTTGCACACTGCCGGTTTTGCACAGGATCAGTCTTCTTTTTCATTAGCCGAAGCAGAAGAATACGGAGTGATCAATAATCAGAAAATGAAAAACTCACTGCTTGATCTGGAGATTGCAGAAAAAAAAATATGGGAAACCACTGCGATAGGTTTACCGCAGGTGAGTGCGTCCGGTAGTTTTCAAAATCTGCTGGATATTCCAACATCAGTAGTAGATGCCTCTCTTTTTAACCCCAATGCAGCAGAGGGTGAGGTAATGACATTTCAAATGGGACAAAAATACAGCAGCGCCGTTACGCTTAATGTTTCCCAGTTGATTTTTGATGGTTCATACCTGATTGGGCTGCAGTTTGCAAAATTCTACGGTCAAATGGCTGAAACGGCTATTTCAAATACCAAAAACCAGATCAAAGCCATGGTGCGTGAGGCATACTACAATGTGCTGGTTGCAGATAAAAATCTTTCACTCGTAGATTCTGTCATGGTAAATACAGAAAAAATGTGGGGAGAAGTAAAAATTCTGCAAAAAAACGGAATGATTAAAATGGAAGAAGTCAACCAGCTCGAGCTTGCTTATAACCGTATGCTGGCAACACGTCAAAACGCACAGCGGCAAACTGAAATTGCACGTAACCTGCTGAAGCTTCAAATGGGCTATGACCTGGA
This sequence comes from Bacteroidota bacterium, assembly GCA_016192075.1. Taxonomy (GTDB): domain Bacteria; phylum Bacteroidota; class Bacteroidia; order Flavobacteriales_D; family Crocinitomicaceae; genus JADJGJ01. The sequence continues at coordinate 98,980 of JACPUU010000012.1, forward strand.
TAAAAGCATTTCACTGACAGAAACATTTGATGCGGTTTTAAAATCAATAGAACAGGCAAACCCGGTTATGCAGGAATTTAATATGGCCAATAATCAGAATTATATTTTGCTTGATCAGCAGCGGCAATTAGATGAATACAGCCTTCAGAATGAAAGGGCAAAATACCTGCCCTCAGTTGGTGCCTTTTTTACCCATTCTCAAAATGCTTACCGTAATGAGTTTGATTTTTTTGCAGATAAACCCTGGTACCCCACAACCGTTTGGGGAATTTCACTCAATGTTCCCATTGCAAGCAGCGGTCAGCGTTTAATGCGTGTGCAGCAGGCTGAGATTAAGCTGGAACAGGATTTAAACAACATTACCGGGCTTGAGCAAACACTTCAGTTTCAGGAAATGCAGCTCAAAGCCGGATTTGAAAATGCGTATCAGCTGATGAAAATTGAGCAAATGAACATTGACCTGGCAACGCTTATTTATAACAATGAAGTAAAACGTAAAGATATCGGAGTGGGATCAGGTATGATGCTCACACAACTTCAAACACAGCTGCTCACTGCCCAGGGAAATTACATCGGAGCCGTGATGCAAATGCTTTCTTATAAAATTCAACTTGATAAATTATACAATCAATAACCCGCCTAATCCATATCCAATAATGAAAACAAGACTATTTATAGCAACCGCTTTTGCTGCCTTCATACTGGCTGCTTGCGGCGGAGAAGAAAAAAAATCAGATGCGCTTTCGCAGCTCATTGCAAAGCGTGATTCCCTGAAAAATGAACTTAACCTGATCAATGACCAGATTGCGCTGCTTGATACATCAGGTGCTGATCTTACCCCAATGGTAAGTGCAACCGTTGTGGAGCAAAAAGATTTTGTGCATAAGGTAGAAGTGCAGGGCGCTGTTGAAACAGATGAGAATGTATTGCTGACGGCTGAATCGCAGGGCGTCATTCGTGTCATTCATGTGCGTGAAGGACAAAAAGTATCACAGGGACAAGCACTGATGACCATTGATTCAGAGATTCTGGCATCAACCATTAATGAAGTTGAAACATCACTTGAGATGGCTGAGTACATGTTTGAAAAACAGCAGAAATTAATGGATGAAGGTGTGGGTGTAGAGATCGAATACGAGCAGGCAAAAAATCAGAAAAAATCGCTTGAACAAAAACTGAAAACCATGCGTTCACAGCAGGGAAAAACAGTTGTGCGTGCACCTTTCGGCGGTGTGGTAGATGAAATTATGGTAAGCCTGGGCGACATGGCTTCACCCATGAATCCACTGCTGCGTATTGTCAACAACAAAAACATCACCATTGCGGCAAGCCTTGCTGAAAATCTGCTGGCCAACGTTAACCTGGGTACTGCTGTTGAACTGGTCATTCCGGCTATGAATGATACAACCATTCAGGGGGTGGTAAGCTATAAAGGGAATTTTATTGATCCTGTAAACAGAACATTTAAAATTCAGGTAGCTATTAAAAACAACGCACTGTTAATGGCAAATATGCTTGCCAAAGTAAACGTGGTCGATTATACCTGCAAAGATGCCCTGGTTGTTAATTCAGAGGCCGTTCTTCAGGATACCAAAAACAACAACTACGTCTACAAACTGAAAAAAGGAGAAGGGGAGTTATACGTGCTGGAGAAAGTGCTGGTAAAAGTAGAAAAAACATACAGCGGCGAATCATGTATCGTTCCGCTAACCGCAGGCGCGCTGGTTGCCGGTGATCAGATTGTACTTTCAGGTGCTAAAGGAGTAACTGAATCAGACAGGGTGAAACTTCAATAAGAAAACGTCATGCAGCAGAGTAATATTGAAAACCAAAAAGAATTTGGTATCACTACATGGGCGGTAAATAACCGCAAAACGGTGTACCTCATATCCTTCCTCATTTTTATTATGGGGCTGGGAGCTTACCAGAGCATGCCTAACGAAAGTTTTCCCGAATTGCAGATTCCGGAGATTTACGTGGGTGTTGCATACCCTGGTAACTCGCCTGAAATTATTGCCGAAAAAATTACAGACCCGATTGAAAAAGAATTGAATTCTGTAAAAAATGTGGATGAAATTTCTTCCACATCAATTGATGGGTATGCTTCAATTCGCGTAAAATTTGACTTCAAAGTAACACCGAAGCAGGCTTTGCAGGAAGTGAAAGATGCGGTTGATAAAGCACGCACCAACAAAGATTTTCCAAATGACCTGCCGGTAGAACCAAATATTTTTGAGATGGACATGTCTGAAATGCCCATTCTCAATGTCAACCTCTCATCGGCTACACACTCCATTTCTCAATTGAATGAGTATGCTGAGCTGCTTGAAGACATGATTGAGGAAATTGAAGAAATCAGCGGTGTTGACATTCGCGGAACGCAGGAACGTGAAATGATTATTGAAGTTGATCCTAAAAAAGCAGAAGGGGTAGACGTTTCATTTGGTGACATTCAGGCAGCCATTCAGCAGGAAAACATGACCATGTCAGGTGGTGAATACCTGGATGGTTCAACCAAACGTACCGTAAAAATTGAAGGTGAATTTAAAAATGCAGAAGAAATCGGCAATGTAATTGTCAAGCAGGAAGATTATAAAGCAGTATACCTGCGTGATGTTGCAGATGTTCATTTTGGTGATGCAGATACCACATCGTATGCCCGTGAACGTGGCAAAACGGTAGTTATGCTGGATGTAAAAAAACGAAGCGGACAGAACCTGCTTACTGCGTCCGCTAAAATTCATGAATTGCTGAAAGATGTCCGTGAGAAAAATCTGATACCTGAAAGCGTCAATATTTCAGTAACCAATGACCAGTCAGACAAAACCATTGACATGGTATCTAACCTGGAGAACTCTATTATTTTTGGTATCATTCTCGTAGTAGGTATTCTGCTTTTCTTCCTGGGGGTGCGTAACTCACTTTTTGTTGGTATTGCAATTCCAATGTCTATGCTGATGTCATTCCTGATTCTGGATGCAATGGGTGTTACCCTGAATACCATGGTGCTTTTCTCCCTGGTACTGGCCCTGGGTATGTTGGTTGATAACGGAATTGTGGTGGTTGAAAACGTACAGCGATTGATGGAAGAAGGGGTAGATTCATTTACAGCAGCCCGCAAAGGAGTGGGTGAAATTGCCTGGCCTATTATATCATCTACTGCAACTACCGTTGCCGCATTTATACCGTTGGCATTCTGGCCGGGTATTATGGGTGAATTTATGCAGTACCTTCCGTTAACACTGATTATTGTATTGAGCTCATCGCTCTTTGTGGCGTTGGTTGTTAACCCGGTGATGACGGCCATGTGGATGCGCATTGGCAAACCTGAAGTGAATAAAAAAAGAACCAATATTTCCAGCGGTATTTTTGTAACACTGGGGCTTTTGCTGATTCCGGTTTCAACACTTTGGAGTAATATTTTTATTACCTGCGGTGTCTTGATTTTTTCTACGGTTTACTTTTTAAACCCGTGGGCTGATAAATTCATGAACGGTTTTTTGCCCAAACTTGAGAATTTTTACGAACGTATTATTCGTTATGCCCTGGCTGGAAAAAGGCCGCAGTATTTCTTTTTTGGAACCATAGGGTTGTTCTTTTTCTCGTTTGTTATTCTGGGGCTGTTTACACCAAAAGTGTTGTTCTTTCCTGAAAACCAGCCGAACTATGTGAATATTTTTATTCAGCACCCGATTGGAACGGATATTAAGGTAACCAACAAAACAACGCTTGAAGTAGAGCGTATTCTGACAGAAGAAATTCTGGAACCCTACCTGGCCGATTCGGTAGACAAACCAGTCAAAGAATGGATCATTCAATCGGTCATTGCACAGGTTGGTGATGGTACCAGTGACCCCAACCAGGGGCCGGTAATGGGCAATACACCGCACAAAGGCCGTATTACGGTAAACTTTGCAGAGTTTAAATACCGTGGTAAAGATCCGCGTACAAATAAAACGTACAGCACCAGTAAAATCATGGAAGAAATTTCAGAAGGTTTGAAAGGCAGATTTCCGGCAGATGTTCAGGTTTCAGTAGATAAAAACAACGAGGGTCCGCCTACCGAACCGCCTATCAATATTGAAGTGAGTGGTGAAGTAGGGTATGATCAGCTGATTGAGGAAGCGGAGAAAATCCGTTTATTTCTGGATCGTAAAAACGTGAACGGTGTTGAAAAACTAAAACTTGATGTTGAAACCGGAAAACCGGAATTACCAATTGTCATTGACCGTGAAAAAGCGCGTTTGTTCAATACATCAACCGGACAAATTGCGATGGCTATCCGCACAGCGTTATTTGGTTCAGACATTTCAACCTATAAACTGGGAGATGAAACCTATGACATTACCGTGCGGTTTAACAATGAGAACCGGAATAACATTGATGAGTTATTGAATCAACGTTTGATTTTCCGGAACAACAAAGGGCAGATGCTGCGTATTCCAATTCGCTCTCTTGTAAAAGAACCGGAACCAACCAACACGTACAGTGCCGTTGTGCATAAAGACATGATTCCGGTTGTTACCGTTTATTCAAATGTTTCAGAAGGAGCAAATGCCAACGAAGTAGTGGCTGAAATGAAAGAAGTGTACAAAGACTATGAGTCAGAGTTTGGTTTGCCAAAAGGGGTAGAAGTGAACTTTACCGGTGAGCAGGAAGAGCAGGCGAAAGAAATGGCTTTTTTATCAAAAGCACTTTTGGTTGCCATGTTCCTGGTATTGCTGATTATTGTAGCCCAGTTTAATGCCTTTACCTCACCGGTGGTTATTATGTTCGCAACACTCTTCAGTTTCATTGGTGTGTTGCTGGGTGAAGTTATTTTCCAGATGGATTTTGTGATTATTATGACCATGATCGGGATTATTTCACTGGCCGGGGTTGTGGTAAACAATGCCATTGTATTGATTGATTATACCAATTTGCTGCGGCAGCGTAAACGGCAGGAACTTGGTTTAACCGAATATGAATTACTGCCGATGGATGAAGTTATCAAAGCTACGGTTGAAGCAGGCAAAACCCGGTTGCGCCCCGTACTGCTGACAGCTATTACAACGGTATTGGGACTGATTCCGCTGGCAACGGGATTCAACATTGACTTTTTTACACTGTATACCGATTACAATCCAAACATGTATTTCGGCGGTGACAATACCATGTTCTTCGGGCCTATGTCATGGACCATTATTTTTGGTCTCACATTTGCCACGTTCCTGACCCTGGTAATTACTCCTTCCATGTACCTTGTTTTCTACCGATTCAAACTCTGGATTTATAAAAAATTCAACATGAAAATGCGCACAGACATTTAACAGAGTTCTTTTTAAATTAGCACAAAAAGGGTCATCCGCCTCAGGCAGATGGCCTTTTTTGATTTTTGTACCGAACGGTTACCGGAAAGGTTGTTTAAGGAAGCCTTTGCTTCTAAGTAACTGTTTAAGTTTGATTTTTTGATCAAAAAACTTACCGCAGAGAATTTGCAGAGGTCTGTGCAGAGACCCGCTGAGATTGTTTTCTCTGGTTACCTCCGTGCCTACCCGGCGGCCCTCAGCGGTTAAGAAATTAGTTATCATCAATGCGACCGTGTTTTTTTATCGCCTGCTGAGTTGTCTGTGTCAAAATGCTATCTGTAAATCAGCGGGGAATCCCCGGTATCGAATTGGCACCCTGATTCATTTTGAGGTCGCAATGCCCGCGTTGATCAAAACAATCTTTGTATCTTGCATGGTTTTTTAAGAGAATAACTATGACAAATACGAACATCACGCATAAAGATTGGAATGAGATACGGACAAACGACAGTTGGGCCATTTTTAAAATAATGGCTGAGTTTGTTGAGGGGTATGAGAAAATGGCGCGTATTGGTCCGTGCATTTCGGTGTTCGGGTCAGCCCGAACTGACCGTGAAAGCCCATATTACAAAGGCGCTATGGAAACGTCTAAACTGCTGGTTGAATCAGGATACGGTGTAATCACCGGCGGCGGCCCCGGAATCATGGAAGCCGGAAATTTAGGTGCAAAAATGGGCGAGGGAAAATCGGTTGGTTTAAATATCCGGTTACCCTTTGAACAGTCATGCAATGAGTTTGTGAATCACCCTGTAAATTTTGACTACTTCTTTGTACGCAAAGTTATGTTTGTAAAGTACTCACAAGGGTTTATCGTTTTTCCGGGTGGTTTTGGAACCATGGATGAGTTGTTTGAAGGATTAACCCTCATGCAGACTAAAAAAATAGACATGCGCCCTGTTATCCTGTTTGGTACCAAATACTGGAGCGGTATGGTAAAGTGGATTGAAGAAATTATGCTTGGCTCTGAGGGCAATATCAACCTCAAGGACATGGACTTTCTGAAAATGACAGATGATCCGAAAGAAGCGGTAAAACACATGAATGATTTTTACAAATCACACCCGCTCAGACCAAACTTCTGATACTAAAAAAGGCTGCACAACGCAGCCTTTTTTTATGTTCTTATTTTTAACTGATCGTTACGGGCAGTAATAGGATTCAGCCACATCTGCCGGATTACTGGAGCAGAACAGTTTGGTGCCGGTATATTGCCCGTGACACAATTCTTTGCGTGATGCCTTATTCAGATCAAAACCAGCTACATCAAGTACTACGCGGCTTGAAAATAAACCAAGCCCGCCATTGATATTGGTATATTCAGGCTGAACCTGGGCAATACTGGTAACCGGTGTGGTTACGTCCAGGTATTGATCAAGCTCTTCATGCGCAACTGTAACGCGCAGGTCAATCCCGTCCAGTTTTCGTTTTACAACATTGGGATCATCCGGCACAACGGCTGCAACCCATTGGTAAAAATCAAGGCCGCCAAAACTCGCTGTCTGGGCACTGGGTTGATCCGGGTTACTTTGATAAACATCCCCGTCGTTGCGGGTTTGTGAAAAACTTTGAGTGCTGTTGTCAGCGTAATATTCAGTCCACCGCATGGTGTATTTATAACTGTAGCGCATGCCATGCAATCCTTCATATACCGTAAAGGCCCATATTTTGTAATCCTGTGCATCAACAACGGTATTGGCCGCAAACGCAATTTCACCCAGCATGTAAACGCTGTTTGATAAAGCAAAGCCTTTGATGAGGCTTGTTCTTGAATTTATCGTGTGTGCCCCTTCGTTCAAATCAGCAACCAGTTCATATTCGGCAGAAGAGTCCAGGTCATTGGCATAGAAAACATATACTTTTTGTTCGGGGGCGTAGAAAATACCTGAGGTATCTTTGTTGGTGATGATGGAATCATGCAATTGCCAGCTGCGCCCGGTTTCAGCACCGTCTTTGTATTCAATAACCTGTGCATCAACTGAGGTAAAGTAGTTTGAATCAGCTTCCTGTGCGTATACCAGGTTATCACCATCACCCATGTAGGCTTTGGTTATTTTAATGATGTGTACATCTTTGGTATGATCCAGCAGCCCGAAAACCACCGGGGTAATTTCGTAATCGCCGTTCAGGCTGAAGTCTGTCTCGCACGACGACCATAAAAGCGGCAGGGCAAGAAAGGCAAGGGGACCAAATTTTTTTAACATGTTCTTTAAATAGATGAACAAAAATAACGATTTATCTGATACCGGGGCTAACCGCTTAATCAATCAAAACGACCGTTTAAGGCTGAAAGGGCGGTTTAATCAGGCACTGTTTTCAGGTGGCGTTCACTCTTTTCAGGATAAACATCTGCCAGGGTAATCAGGATTCCCGTTTCTTCAACACCACCAAAATCAAGATTTTTTGCTGTTCCAAAAGATTTCATGGTAGGGGAAAGCTGCATGTAATTACTAATCAGGGGCGGCACATTTTCATCACGCTCACGGCAGTATTTTTGAAGAATTTTGAATCCCTCTTTAAAATCAAGCCCCTTGACCAGTTCAACAATCTCATGCGTTTCAACCGATGTGTAAATGGGGTTAATGGGGGTTACCAGTTTTTCTTTATCGGGAAAATAGGTTTTCATAAAACCTAAAACGGCCCGTTTGGCCTGCTCGTTATACGATGAATACATGGTTACTTTTCCAAAAAAGTATTTCATGTGCGGGTGCTGCAATACAATAGCCCCCAGTCCGTCCCACAGGTTGTCGAGTGCAAAAAGTCCTTTACGCGGATTAATGGAGGGTTGAAACAGCGGGTTAATCCATGATCTTCCCAATTCAATGGCATAGGGCATGTAATTTTTCAGAAACGTGTCTGAAAAGTGAAAATAATGAGATGTTGACAGGTGGTGCGCTCCATTGGCACCAATTTTAGCACAATCAATAAACCGGTATCCACCCATGATTTCATCATCTTCAGGTGAATAGACAACCAACTGCTCGTAACAGATTTCGGCCGTATCGTGTTCATCAATGTCAATGGGTTGACCAGTTCCGCCGCCGGCAAGGGCAAAAGTAAGTTCACGCAGCCTGCCTATTTCACGCATCACATTGGGGGCATTGTGATGATTGACAATATAAATGAGATTTTTGATCTTGTTCGTCTTACGGACAAAACGTTCAGGAGTAAGTTCTGCTTTCAGCAAAGCCCGGTCTATCGGCGGAATGATATAGTCTAAATTAATGTCTGACATGTTTAGTTGAATTAACGCATTTCATACACTTTTGCTTTTACCCACTCAGCCCATTCAGGGTCTGATTTGGATTTGTCAAACGCAGCATGCGGTATGGGTTTTCCAAATTTAACGGTGATTGTTTTATTTCGTTGCTGAAAAAGTTCATCTACCAGGTATAACATTTCAATGTTGGCCTTGATTCCTATAAATTTACGAAAATTAGCCAAACCGTAAAACCAATTACTCAACCTGCCGTCAATATACACCGGAATCACATCACGCCGGAATTTTTTGGAGCGCGTTACAAAGGTTTTTTTCCATTCCAGGTCTTCTACTTTTCCTTTCTTTTTGCGGCTTACCAGCCCTGCCGGAAAGACAAAGACGGCCTGCTCTGATTCAAAGAGTTTATTCAGATCTTCCAGTGATTCTTTGGTATTGGTGCCGTGTTTGTTTACCCCTACAAACATGCCTTTCAGGCTGTTAATGTTCAGCAAAATGTCGTTGACAACAAATTTGATATCTGGTCTTACGAAGTGTGCTTCCTGAACAATGGCCAGCGCATCAAAGCCACCCAGCGGATGGTTGCAGGCAAAAATTGCTCCCCCGGTTTTGGGAATATTTTCGAGTCCTTCAACGGCTACTTTAATTTGAAAACGTTCAATGATGTTGACACAGAAATCATACCCGTAATTGTCTTTATTGGCTTCAATGCCTGCGTTAACTTCATCTTCATGTAAGATGCGCTTCAGGTAGCGCAGTACAAAACGCGGCATCCATTTCAGCAAACGCGGATTTTTGTCTGCAATGATTTTTTCAATATCAATGAATTTTTCTGCCATCTTTTTGCGTCTTTCAAAGATAAGGGCAAATTAGGATTGTAAAAAATTATTGTAATGGAAGATTTGATAGTGGAATGTTGAAAAGATTTAAAATTTGGCTAATAAACAAGGCTTGATGGTTGGGTTTTTTCCTGCGGATTAGCGCGGATTTAAAAAGGCACAGATCACCGCAAATTTTAAAAGAACCTGAAGTGTAGGTAAAAAAAATCAGCGCGATCAGCGAAATTTTTCAGCGAATTCTGCGGGGAATAAAAAAGGCCAAAGATATTTTGTTCTTACCCCAAAAAAGGATACCGGTAATCAGTCGGTGACACAAATGTTTCTTTGATAGTTCTTGCTGAAACCCAGCGAATCAGGTTCAGGTAAGATCCCGCTTTATCATTGGTTCCTGAAGCACGCGCTCCGCCGAAAGGTTGTTGACCTACAACAGCACCTGTTGGTTTGTCATTGATGTAGAAATTACCGGCAGAATTTTCCAGTTTTTTGCTGGCCAGGTTAATGGCATACCGATCCTGTGAATAAACCGCTCCGGTTAAAGCATATTCCGATGTTTTATCCAATAATTCCAAAGCCTCTTCAAACTTGTCAGCCTCGTACACATAAATGGTCATCACCGGCCCGAAAATTTCTTCACACATGGTTCTGAAATTAGGATTGGTTGTAACAATCACGGTTGGTTCAATGAAATATCCTTTGGATTTGTCATAGGTACCGCCGGCAACAATTTTAGCATCGTCACGCTTTTTAGCGTAATCAATGAATTCTGCAATTTTATCAAATGCTTTTTCTGAAATCACGGCATTGATAAAGTTTCCAAAATCTTCAGGTGATCCCATTTTGAATGATTTCACATCAGCTACCACGCGATCAATAATTTCCTGCGCAATGTTTGATGGCAAATAGGCACGTGAAGCAGCAGAGCATTTTTGCCCCTGGAATTCAAAAGCCCCTCTTGAAATGGCGGTTGCCACTTGTGCCGGAACAGATGATTTGTGTGCAATGATAAAATCTTTTCCCCCGGTCTCACCCACCACGCGCGGGTATGATTTATAGAGGTCAATGTTTTTGCCAATTTCTTTCCAGATGTTTTTGAAGACACCTGTTGAACCGGTAAAATGAATTCCTGCAAAATCAGGATGTTTGAAAATAACGTCTCCGGCAGTTTGACCGCTGACAGTAATCATGTTTATAACACCATCCGGCAAACCTGCTTCTTTGAAAATTTCCATGATAATCTGCGCCGAATAGATTTGTGTTTCGGCCGGTTTCCAGACTACTACATTGCCCATTAAAGCCGGTGCTGCGCTGAGGTTAGCGGCAATAGATGTAAAGTTAAACGGTGTCAGTGCAAAAATAAATCCTTCCAGTGGACGGTATTCAAGACGGTTCCACATGCCCGGATTTGATCCCGGTTGATCATGGTAAATCTGTTGTGCATAGGCCACATTGAATCTGAAAAAGTCAATCAATTCGCAAGCGGCATCAATTTCAGCCTGCATGGAATTTTTGGATTGTGCCAGCATGGTTGCCGCATTCATTTTATCACGGTATGGTCCGGCCAGCAAATCAGCTGCTTTTAAAAATACCGCAGCCCGGTGTTCCCAGGGCAGATCAGCCCAGGCTTGTCTTGCCGCAAGGGCGGCATTAATTGCTTCTGTAACGTGTTTTGCCTCACCGTAATTGTAAAATCCCAAAACGTGCTGGTGGTCATGCGGTGGTGACATTTTGCGTTTGTCACCGGTGCGTACCTCTTCACTGCCAATATACATAGGTACATCAATGTGTGCCTGGCTGTAGAGTTCTTTGTATTTTGCTAACAGGCTGGTTCTTTCAGCTGAATTTGGAGCATAGGCTTTAACGGGTTCGTTTGCCGGAACCGGAACTTTGTAAATGGCGTTTGGCATAGATTTCAGATTTATCTATGTCAAAAGTAACTAAAAAAAATAAGCGGAAATGTGACAGAAGGTACCGGACCTAATTCAATTTAAGTTTGGCTACCAGTTCAAAGCGCGGAACTTCAACTTTAAAGCGTTCTTTGGTATCAAGACGCTCAAAAATATAATACCCCTTCATGTAACCGATTTCAGAGTGCAGATCACAGCCTGATACGTAAACATGTTTCTGGCCGGGCATTAAAACGGGTTGTTCACCCACAACACCTTCACCCTGAACTTCGCGTGATGGGTTCAATGAATCAAAGATGAACCAGAAACGCGATTTTAACTGAACATCAAAAGGGTTCTTATTTTCAATCACAATACGGTAATTGAAAAAGAACAACTCATTTTCAACATTGGAAAGATCTTTTCTGTAAAGACTTTCAACGCTGATTTTTACACCGGATGTTAATGCTGTAGTCATCGTTGCAAATTTAGTGAAAGACTGCGTGATAAAAGTAAATCTGATCAGAGTTCTCATTCATAATAACGCACAAGGTCCGGTTTTAGTTGGTAAAACAGTATGTTAAATTTTACTAACGTTTGTATTCTGGACCGTGTTTCCAAACGCGAATGTCAGAAAATGAACGGTTTATATTCTGTTTCAACCGGCTTTTTGCTTGTATAAGGTGTTGATAAACCGTTTACCGGCCGGTTTGGGTTATGGATCAACAATTACCAGTTTAACCAGCTCTGTTTTTTGGTTTTCGTATGTTAGCTGAAGAATATAAAAACCACTGTCCAGCTTATCCCGCTGCAGTTTAATCTCATGCCCGGTTATGGTAGCTGTTATTTTTACCATGGCGCCTGACATATCATAGAGTGTTAAGGTCACATTTTCAGGGTTGATTTCTGAATAAAGGGTTACTTCTGTTGAAAATGGGTTTGGATAAATCCGGGTTATTGCATTCGGGGTTTCAGCTATTGCTAATGTTCCGTTGTAACACTGCAGGTAATTTACAAGAATAGAGTCTTTATAGGCAGCACTTGAAGGCAGTTGAAAGCCATTGTGGTCAAGTGCCGGATCCTGGATAAAAATGTCTACAACAGCGCCAAGTTGCTGCAACCAGTTTTGTGTATTGGTCATGCCGGGACAGCCCGATTGTTCAGGGTTAGGGTCCAGTCCGCCGCAAAATAAATTCCAGCGTTTGCCTGCAAAAAAGGATGAGCCGTAAACATCATGCATAATATCTGAATACAACGGGTAAAGTGTATCTGCTGAACCAGCATTGGACATAGTAGTACAGAAATAATTGTTACCGCTTTGAATGTCATTAAAAATAACAGCATACGTTCTGGCAGAGCCGCGGCTGAAGCCATGAAGCAATGCCTTTCCGGATGGGTAACTGATGTTGGTTAACGCAGAATCAAGGTAACTGTAAATGGTGTCGTCGGGAAAATAATCGTAAGGCGCGGTGAGGTTTGGGCGGTACCATTGTAATGCAATAATGCCGCACCCATGCAGTTGTGCCTGTGAATGCCAGCTGTAAAATTCATGAAAAGCGTAACCTTCTGACCCATGGAGAGAAACAATAACCGGCATTAAATCAGGTGTTGGCCCGGCAGGAAACCATTGTACATAAAAAGAATTTCCGTCCGGTGTGGCAATAATGTTGGCCCCATTGTCTATGGCGTACTGAACAATGAGCGGATCTTGTGCATAAGCTGAATCATAAAGCGCCTGGGCATTGGGCGGTAACTGGGCAACCAGGTTCAGTACCTGAAAATTCAGAATAATAAAAAGTGTGATAGCTAATTTCATAGAGGTCAGGTATTTTTTTGTTAGACCGTGAAACCGGTTAATGGTTTAAATCAATGTTTGCTGATACAACTAAGTATACCGTCAACCCTGAAGATACGCAAAATATTCCATCCCCCAGGCTACTCCCAGGTGTGCAATGAGTCCGCCAAAAATATTGCGCGACTGAAAAGCCAATATGCCCAGAATGTAGCCACCGAAAATGGAACTGATGGTTTCACCCGCCGGTTTTCCAAAATGTAAAAAGGCATACATCACCACCATTGGAATCAAAACATCTTTGCCTGCGAACCGTGATAGTGCAACTACTAAAAAGCCTCTGAAAAATAATTCAACCGATATAAAACTAAAGCCATAACAGAGTTCATAAAGTCCTGCTGTTTTCCACTGATCGGTTTGCAAAAAACGGTATTCATAATAATCACGGTAGGTGGGGTATGTCTCCAGAAAATCAGGTCTGAAAGAAGCTATATAAATCAGCGGAATCATGCATAAAATAAGCCACAGATAGCTGCTGACGCGTGCGCCGTTTAAGCGGAGTCCGTAAAATTCAGGTCTGAAATAACCGACAGTGTAATATAGGATATACAGCGGCACAATGATAGTAAAAAGGCTTGAAAGATTACCCACCAGTGAACGTGCCCATTTTAATACGTAGGGGTTTTCAGGCATAAGCGGACTTGCAACATCTGTCAGAAAATAACTGCTGTTGAGTGCCAGAAAGACAATACCAACCAAACCAAAAACAATAAATTTCAGGTTGTAAATGGGTTTGTTTCCGGCTTTAAAAAAAGAGACGATGAGAATGGCAGAAATAAAAGCAAAGGCATAAAAACAAGCCAGGTACAAAATGTAAACGGGCTGATATTTATAATTCTGCTGCAGGGTATCATACCAGTCAAACCAATAATTCAACGTAATGGTAACTGCCAGAAAAAGGGCTGCAACAAGGTGAGGGGCCCATTTAAAATCAGCCTCAAAATAGGTACGGATGTATTTGAAAAAAATGCCCACGTCAGCGCAGTACCATCGATTCTTTGCCAAACTGCCGCCATGAAATAAAGATAGACAGCGCGGCCAGCAAAATAAGGCTGGTAAAGGTAATGGCAATTAATACCATATCGGCATTGCCGGCAATAATTGCTTTGGTGGCCAAAACTACATTCACAATTGGAATAAAAGCCGTTGTATAATCAAGTTCAACACCCGGGAAAAAGCCCGTCATGGCTGGCAAAACCATCAGAATATTCAATGGGGTGAGAATGCTTTGTGCTTCTTTGAATGAACGCGAATAAACAGAGATGGGAATCATTACACCGGCAAAAAAGAATGCCAGCGGAATCAATAATACATAAAGTGTAAGTATCAGTTGCGGGGTCAGAATGTCGTTGATCATTTGCATTAAACCGCTGTCCATATCTAGCATGTTCAGGCTGATGAATAAGCCAACCAGCGCAACGCTTGCAGAAAGAAGCCCCATACTGGTTACCACAATCATTTTTCCGATCAGAATCTGGGTGCGGTTTACCGGCGATGTCAGCAATGTTTCAATAGTGCCGCGTTCTTTTTCACCGGCAAACAAATCAATAGCAGGCAGCATACAGCCCATAAAAAGAAATGCCATAAAAATATAGGGCAGCATACCTCCGGCGTATTTGCCTATTACTTCTTTCGGGTCAGAGGTGTTAATTTCGACATCTTGTGTAGGGTCAATAAAGGCATAGGTCTGGCCAATGCTTTTCATCCGGTTGTCAACCATCAGCGAATCTTCACGTTTCAAAAGTGTCTGAAAGCGCTCAAAATCTTCGTAGTCAGCCTGCCGGAAATAAAGTACCCGGCTGCCATTTTTGCCCGCCAGAACATCTGAATCAAAGGTAGAATTGTACGCCAAGCCCAAATCCATTTTTCCCGATTTAACTTCTGCGTGGAGTAATGCTGAGTCCTGGTATTCAACAAACGTATAGTTCGGTACGGTGCTCATACGGTCAATACCGGTGCGTGATTGCCCGTGGAGAACATAGCCCACCGTCAGTACTTTTTCAGCCAGTTTCTGAGATTGTGATGATTGAATGCGTGTCACAATATTCATGATCAGTGGAAAAACCAAAAGTGGTATCAAAATCATCCGGATCATGGTTCTGCGATCGCGCAGCATATCCAGGAATTCTTTTTTGGCAATAATCAGTATCTTTTTCATGTTACGCTTCGTTAACAATTCGTATAAATTCTCCGGTGAGTGTTTCTGCTTTCATCTGGTTTCTGAAAGCGTTCATGGTATCGTTGTAAAGCAGTTTTCCTTTGGTTATAATGGCTAAATCATCACACAACAAATCTACTTCTGTCAGAATGTGTGATGAAAAAATAACAGTTTTGTTTTGCTCCCTGCAATTGCGTATCAGTGTTATGATATTTTCAGCAGTGATTACATCCAGTCCGGATGTGGGCTCATCAAATACAACTACTTCGGGGTCATGAATCATGGTGCGGGTAATAGACACTTTTTGTTTCATGCCGGTTGACAGCTGACCAATTTTTTTAGACTTGAAATGATGCATGTCCAGCAGGGTATAATACTGTTCTTTCCGCCTTTCGAAATCAGCTTTTGAAACGTCATTGAGATCAGCAAAATATTTTAAAACTTCATCGGGTGTTAACCGTTCATAGAGTCCGGTAGAACCAGTTAAAAAGCCAATTTTTTTGCGGGCCTCATTGGGTTTTTTGGCTACATCAATTCCGCAAATTTCAATTTTACCCCGGGTTGGCTGAATCATGGTAGAAATCATTCGCAGGGTAGTTGTTTTTCCGGCGCCGTTTGGTCCAAGCAATGAAAAAATACGACCGGGTTTACACTCAAATGAAACATCGTCTACAGCACGGTAAATAGCTTCGCTGGTGCCATTTTCCTGCTGCTGTTTGCGGTTGAGTTTAAATTCTTTAAAAAGTCCTTCTACTTTAATCATACATATGGGTTGGTGATTCAAAGCTACGGTTTTGGCGGTAAATTCCGGTAATCCCCAATCGGGTAATCGGTGACTGGCAGTTCAGGGTCGGTAATTGGAGGTTCAGGGTCGGTAACCATAAAATTAAAAGGTCATTTTCAGCGATTTAATTTTTCATGTATGGAATTTAGTAGGTTTGTGCATCTGATGTTTAAATGAAATTAGCTGTATTCATCGTTTCTGTTTTTACCTGCCAGGCTTTGTTCGCGCAGTCGTATGTGATATCCGGAAAGTTAACCAGTCCGGATGGATACCCCGTATCAAATGCCCGGGTGTATTTTCAGAAAAATGCAGATTACCGTGTGCGAACTGATAAACAAGGGCAGTTTTACATAACCTACCAGGCCGGCGAATATGATTCACTGCGGTTTGAACATGTGGCTTACCAGTCTGAGTCGTATTTTATTGGCAAAAAAGCAGAGAAGCGTGCGCTGGCTGACACGATTTACATCAGAATGACGCTTTCAGACAAGGTACTTGCCAGTATTGACATTGTAGCCACCGAGAAACCGGATACACTTTTTGGAACGCAGGATTACAGTGTGGAAGATTTTGAATTTGACAAAAACGGAAACCTGGTTTTGCTGACCTATGAAAAAAATATGCAAAGCGGCAGCGTGCTCAAATTAATTGGTGCAGATGATGAAGTGCTGGATAATTTTTACATAGCCGAAGAGGCGGTTGAACTGCAAACAGATTTCAGAAATAACATTCACCTGGTAACAGAAGAAAAAGTTTACCTCGTTACAATCCAGTCTCAGCGGTTTGAAGTTTACCTTGAAGACCGTGATTATTTTTTCAGGTATGTGGTGCCCGTAATTGACACTATTGGGCAGAACATCTATTTCTCAAATTATTCTGATCTGTATCCGGCGTTCGATTATTTTGAATTTAACCGCGCAGATTCGGTTTATACCTGCTTGCTGAAAATTGAAGATCCGCTGATGATGGAATTGTACCGGTCAGAATTTAAGTATGTCGACGTGCGCACCAAACTATGGGCACACCAGAAGCAGCTTGAAACCGGCATTGACAAAGAAATTTGGGTAGGTGCAACGGTATTTACCAACTCGGTTTATTACACACCGTTGTATGCGCCGCTTTTCAAAATAGGGTCAGACAGTATTCTGGTATTTGATCATTATGCTGATCAGATGGTTTTGTACCGCCCCGGTGTGGGTAAGGTTGACAGCGTAGCCATTAATTATCACAAAGATGCGCGCAAATCAGGCTGGGAGCAGCCGCTGATCCAGGATGAAAAAAACGGAAAGGTATATGCCATGTTCAGCAGGGCCGGCTATACCTATTTGCATGAAATTAACCTGCAGGATGGTTCTATTAACCGTTCATTCAAACTCTATTATAAATATGTAGAGCGAATTAAGATTGTAAACGATGAGGTGTTTTACGTGTATCGTCCGTTTGAATCAGTACAGAAAAAGTATATTTACCGTGAACATTTACCCGCTGCATTATGAAAAAAGTGAGCTTATTACTCATGCTGTTATTGCTGACATTTGTATCAAACGCGCAAAAGTTTGATGATTATGAAGACATCAAACTGAAGTCTGATGATGATTTTTATGCCACCGAAGACAAAGTAATAGAATGCAGCAGTTATATTTTAACCTGTAAG
This sequence comes from Bacteroidota bacterium, assembly GCA_016192075.1. Lineage (GTDB taxonomy): Bacteria > Bacteroidota > Bacteroidia > Flavobacteriales_D > Crocinitomicaceae > JADJGJ01. The sequence continues at coordinate 116,712 of JACPUU010000012.1, forward strand.
CTTGAGGACCCCAGCCAGTCACGCAAAAATGCAGTTAATTTTCTGCTTCGCTGGGCCATGAGTGCACCCTATGATTTTGTTATTGAGGGCTGGGCTGCTTCAATGATGAAAAAAAACAGTGAGTTTTTGACACTTCAGCTGGCAGCGCTGGTTAAGTTTCAGTTAGAAAACAAAGAAGCATCTGCCGGTGAAATTCAGCTGGGAGCAGCAACATTGGTGTATAATTACATTAAAGATCCGCAGTTCAGGATTGAACAAAAAGGATATATCAAAAAGTTTGTTGCAGCAGGTGACGCCGGAACGCTGGCAGAATTTATCAGCGAATAACAGACGGTATCAATTCCGCCGTTTTTTTGTTTTTTTTACCCGCTCACCGGTAACGGCTGATCGCGGACCTTTCAACCGGTGTACAAATTTGAACTGGTGTTGTTTTCCACTTTGACCGGCTTTGCGGTTCTTGTCTTTGTCGTTTACGTTTTCAATTGGTGCAACAGCATTGGTTCCGCTGCCAGCCGGTGCATCCGGATCAACCGGGTTGGTCCAGGTATCATCTACTTCACGGTAGGCCACATCGCCGTCATCTGTTGGAATGTATTGGCGTACGGTTTCATTGGGATCATTGTAGGCAATAATATCTTCTACATACACCCAAATTCCGTTTTCCCATTTGTATCCGTCATAGGTCATGTCGGGTATGTAGTAATCGTAAATACCTTCCAGTTGGGGTGTTTCCGGCACCAGGTGATCAAAAACAATGGCACCCAGGTTGTCATTTACCCGCAATGAAATAATGGCTTTTTCAGAATACTCAAAGAAAACCCGGCGAAGCAGGTGTGCTGATCCGGGCCCTTCCTGGAAAAGCGGATAGCCCATGCGCAGCGATTTGCCCTTGAAATAAAAAACGTCCAGCAATTTCCGGTTGGTGGCATTATCATTTCCATTATAACCAAAAATAGTATACAGTGTTTTGTTGCCTTTTTTTACCGGAACAATGTTGTAATACAAAGCGCCGTACCAATGATCAGCTGTCAGTGTCTGTTCAGGCCGGGGCGTAATTGTAAGCCGGTCTTCAGCCAGTTGAATAATCGTGTTTTCATTGGCATTATCTGGTTTTACCAGGAAACAGAAATGGCTGTGCATGCCAAATTCATCTTCCACATTCCAGTTAAAAAGTCTGAAGGCGCCATCGGGAGCTGAAATGGTAGACATGGTTGTCCAGGCCGCAAACGGATAATTCATGACACCGGGATATACGAGCAGGTTTTTAAGCTCTTCCTGCAGATCCATGTTAATCATTTCACGTTCCATATCTGTCTCCGCTTTTCGCAGATCGGTGAGAATAACATTGATTTCAGCTTCTTTCCGGATCAGGAACGTATCGTTCTCAACTCCTTTGCCAAAAGCCAGGAGCGGGAAAAAAAATACAATGATTCCGGTTACTTTCATAGTCAGATAACGCAGGTTGTTGAAAATGTCACAGTCAAAGTTACGAAAATTATACCAAATGGCCATTTTTCAATGCTTTGACACGCTTGTTTTACGTTGAAAAGCAGTTATTGTTGCACAGGTGAATAAAACAGGCGGGCTCAGTTTGTAAAATCGGTGAACAGATTCCGCTTTAATCGTAAATTTGTACTCCCTTTATTCCGGACTATATGGAACTAGAAGAAGCAAAAAAAAACTTACAGAAAACAGGTTACCTGGATCTTAAAATTCCTGCCGGTATTGACCTGGTGGCAGAGATTAAAAAGCTGAAGACTGAAAAAAACGCGGTGATACTGGCACATTATTATCAGGATGCCGCTATTCAGGATGTAGCTGACTATGTGGGTGACAGCCTGGGTTTATCGCAACAGGCGGCCAAAGTAAATGCAGACATGATTGTTTTTGCCGGTGTGCATTTTATGGCAGAAACGGCCAAAATTCTGAATCCCACCAAAAAGGTTGTATTGCCTGATCTGAAAGCCGGCTGTTCGCTTGCAGATTCATGCCCGGCAGAAAAATTCAGGCCTTTTCGTGAGGCGCATCCAAACCACCTGGTGGTAACGTACATCAATTGTTCGGCTGAAATCAAGGCACTGAGTGATTTGGTTTGTACATCATCCAACGCTGAAAAAATTGTTGAATCAATACCTAAAGACACGCCCATTATTTTTGCGCCTGATAAAAACCTGGGCAAATACATTATGTCTAAAACCGGCCGTGATATGCTGCTTTGGGATGGTGCCTGCATTGTGCACGAGGCGTTCTCCATTGATAAAATTCTGGACCTGCATAAAAAGCATCCGCATGCTGAGATTATTGCGCACCCTGAATCAGAAACACACGTTCTCAAAGTAGCCAGTTACATTGGTTCTACCTCTGGCTTGATTGAGTATGTGAAAAAGAGTGACTGCAATGAATTTATTGTTGCTACGGAAGCAGGAATTCTTCATAAAATGAAAAAAGAAGTGCCGGATAAGAATTTGATTCCGGCACCCATCTATCAGAATGTAACATGTGCCTGTTCTGAGTGTCCGTACATGAAACTGAACAGCCTTGAAAAGCTTTACCTGTGTATGAAGTATGAGTTACCTGCCATTGAGGTTCCTGAAGAAATCCGTAAACGGGCATTGCTACCCATTGAGCGCATGCTTGAAATATCAAAGTAGAATCTGAAAGACAAGCCTCCGGGCAAATAGAAATAGAATGCCCAGTCAGGGTATTCAAGTTGAAGTTTAACCTATGATAAAACCCTGGATCAAAGCCTTTCGGTTAAGAACGCTGCCTCTTTCGTTCAGCAATATTCTGCTGGGAAGTGCTGTTGCCTATTCCATGTTGACCAACCATCCGGACAGTAGTTTGGTTTTCAGCTGGCCGGTATTTGGGTTAACACTGCTGACAACCCTTTTACTGCAAATTCTTTCAAACCTGGCCAATGATTACGGCGATTCAAAAAAGGGTGCTGACAATGAAAACCGCATTGGTCCGCCGCGGGCCATTCAAAGCGGAGAAATAACCGCACAGGCAATGTTGCGCGCCATCATTGTGGTTTCAGTACTTTGCCTGGTTTCAGGCCTGGTGCTTTTATACAGCGCTTTTGCAGCTCTTTTTACCTGGACTTTTATAGTTTTTTTTGTTTTGGGAATAGCCTCCATTGCGGCGGCTATTAAGTATACTGTTGGCAAAGGAGCCTACGGTTATTCTGGTTTAGGTGATTTGTTTGTGTTTGTTTTTTTTGGGCTGGTAGGGGTTATGGGCTCATTTTACCTGCAGGTGAAAGAATTTAACCTGGTTGTATTAACTCCCGCCATAACGATGGGTTGTTTTAGTGTTGCGGTATTAAACCTGAATAACATGCGCGATCGGTTAAATGATCAGGCCGTTGGGAAAAATACGCTGGCTGTAAAACTGGGCGCAAAAGGGGCTAAAATTTATCACGGAATGCTCTTTGCCGTAGCATACCTTATTTTTCCGGTACCGCTGTTGCTGTTCAGTAACTCCTGGCTTCCAGCACTTGCCGTGGTTCCGGTTGGAGCAATTCACGCATTACACCTGGTTAAGGTGAGCCGGGTTGAGAATCCAAAAGCATTTGACCCTGAGTTGAAAAAGGTGGCCCTGTCGGCCTTTCTTTTCTCCCTGCTTATCTGGGTTTCCGTATTATTAGACGGAAATTTTTAACTTTAGGCACTCAAAACTCATCCACATGAAGTATTTAGCAGGCTTGATTTTTATCAGTTTGTCGTTTACCGGACGCTGTGATTTTGCAAATTATTTTGAGATTAAACTCAATCAGAAAAGTGTGTATCATTCAGGTCAGTCAGCTGATCAGAAACTTATGCTTGAACGTGATTCGCTGAAAGAAGAAGACCTGATTGAAATTAACTATTTTCAATGCGGCGGTTCCCCGATAGGTGATTTTGAATTACACATTCAGGTAGCCAACACCTCCACAGATCTTACGTTTATAAATAACGAGCCAAAATTTACCCTGAACATGGGCTGGCTCACTCAATTTGCAAACAAGGCTGTGACCATCTATTTTCATGAAATCAAAACTTACAAGGGGCAGGAAAACCGCTCTGTTGTAAAGGTTGCAGATCTCTTTATTTCCTGATTGGTTTGCGTATCGACATTCTGACCATACTGCCGCAGCTTTTGGACGGACCGTTCAGGGACTCTATTATGAAACGTGCGCAGGAAAAAGGCCTGGTTGAAATACACCTGCACAACATTCGTGATTATTCTACCCATAAACAAAAAAGTGTAGACGATTACCAATATGGCGGAGGGGCAGGTATGGTCATGACCATTCAACCCATTGCAGATTGTATTGAAAAACTAAAAGCTGAAAGACCTTACGACGAAATTATTTACATGACACCGGATGGTGAATTGCTGAAGCAGACAGTTTGCAATGAACTATCTTTAAAACAAAACCTCATTATTTTGTGCGGGCACTATAAAGGTGTTGATCAGCGCGTGCGCGATTTGTTTATTACCCGTGAAATTTCAATAGGCTCGTATGTTTTATCAGGCGGGGAATTAGGTGCTGCCGTTTTGGTTGATTCCATTGTCCGTTTATTGCCGGGGGTACTCAGTGATGAAACTTCAGCACTGACAGATTCTTTTCAGGATAACCTGCTGGCACCACCGGTTTATACACGGCCGGAAGAATACAAAGGACTCAAAGTGCCGGATATTCTGCTTTCAGGTCACACTGAAAAAATTGACGAGTGGCGGGCTGAACAAAGCCTAAAACGCACGCAGGAAAGGCGGCCGGATTTATTGCGTGATTAAGAAAGCGTAAACACAACAGGTAGTGTATACCGCACACGTACTTTTTTGCCCCGCATGGTTCCGGGTTTCCAGGCAGGCATTAGTTTAACCACCCGCACCGCTTCAGCATCCAGCAGGGCATTGGCCCCACGGCGTACAATTACATTGGTGACACTTCCATCTTTTTCAACAACAAACTGAACATACACTTTTCCCTGAATTCCTTTTTCCTTGGCCTCAGCCGGGTATTTGATGTTTTTCTTAATGAAATCGTCCAATGCATCTGCTCCGCCAATAAATTCCGGCATAATTTCAGGCATGTCATAAATCATTTCCTGCTTAACGGTATCTGTCTGTGAAAATCCAAAGAATCCGGTAGTGGTGAGAACTATTAGTGCAATTAACTTTTTCATACCATTCTGCTGTGAGGTTTGACTAATTTAATAAATTCATTTCACATACGTTCATTTGAAGGCATGCAATATAGCCCGGTTGTTTAGTCAACGGAAGGTTCCATGTCCCGTACTGATTTGTTTTCATGCTAATTATCATTAACTTTGGAGTAGGTGTAATCCATAAAGCAGGCATCATGTTTTTTTTCAGAACGCTTCCGTTTTTTTCTTCGCTGGTTCTCATCTGGAGCCTTGCCGGATGTAAAAAAGATCCCATTCAGTATACATTTAAGGGAACAGTAACCGAGTCTGTTAACGGATCTACGTTGTCCGATGTGGCAGTAGAGGTTTCGCAGCGGGTTTATAACGGCAGTGTGGCCAGTGCTTATTTTAATACTGCCGGTACTGCCACTACAGGTGCAGATGGTGCGTATGAAATTATCTTTGACCGCGAAAAAGTATTTGAATTCAAAGTAGCAATGTCCCGTTCAGGGTATTTTGATGTGGCTGAAATTATTGGTTCTGCAGATGTTACAACGGATGATCCCAATGTGGTTGATTATGCCATGGAACCAAAAGCATGGCTGACATTTCACCTGAAAAATATTGGCGGCTTAACAACCGATGAGTTTACGATGATTCATTATAATTTCAGAACGGGATGCAGCGGATGCACGACCAACAATTATTTTTATTATACCGGTATTGTCGATTCAACATTTACCATTACAACCACGGGTGGGGTTTATGCAAAATACAGTTATAAAAATCCGGGTGGTTCACTGTACCAGAATGATTCAGCTTATATGACACCGTTTGACACGGTGCTTGTAAACATTAACTATTAACCGGTTTTTGGTTTTTTTGTTTGGGCCTGAACAGGGGCTGAATGAAATAGAAAATCAGTCCGCCGGTAAAATACATGCACACATCCAGCCAGTCTGCCGTATAAATTGCTGATTTTTTTGGAAGCATCCATTCAAAAATCAACGCATATTCCAGGCAAATCAAACCAATCAACCACAGTTTAAGTTCAATTGTTGCGTTTTTTTTGATAACCCGTACAAACGCAAGACAGATCATTAGTACAACCGGTATGCAAAGCAGATCAGTCACCTGGCCGTTCAGCCAATCAGGCATAGCAAACTCAATCCGGCGCAAATAGCGAATCAGGCTGTAAAGTACAATACAGCCAATAAAAACCGGGTGTAAAAATATGTTGGTTAGCCGGGCGACCATGCAACCATATAAGCAAAAAAGGAGGCTATGGCAAAAACGATCACGGCAACCGAATAAATGACATAAAACAAGGCGCGCACCACAAAATAGCGTGAGTGTTTTGCTTTGTCCAGAAGGATATCCAATTTGGGTCTGGGTTTAGCCGCTTCCAGGGCAGCGCGTTTAGCGTCTTCTTGTTTTATTATTTCATCTGGTGCAAGGGCTGCACCACAGTTTTTGCAGAATTTTTCGTCGTTGTTCCAGGTAGAACATTTCAGACACTTTCGTTCAATCATATTCAAATACCAAAAAAAAAGCCCTTTCGTTTTACCGAAAGGGCTTTATGTCAAACTATGAATTTCATTATGCCAGTTTCACATTTACGGCGTTGACTCCTTTTTTGCCGTCCTGAAGTTCGAATGTTACTGATTCACCTTCGCGTACTTCGTCTACAAGTCCTGAAATGTGAACAAAATGTTCTTTTTTAGACTCGTCATCAACTATGAATCCGTATCCTTTGGACTCATTGAAAAATTTTACTTTACCTGTTGCCATTTAATTAAATAATTTGCGCAAAGGTAGACAGAAGATTTGGATTTTATCCTCAGCCCCGGAATTAATTCATGGGCGGATGGGTGAGAAGGCATAAATTTTTCCTAACGTAATGGTGGGTACGCGTTTCGCTTCACTTAGCAGGACAGCGTTGCTTTGTCAGACTGAACAACGGGTCGCCACAACCATCTCTTTCTCCTCGTAATTCTTCAGGAATTTTTTCTTTGCGTCTGTTCTTTTGTTACCGTTCCGCTGCGCACCCGCGGGGGGCTAATAAACCGTTTAAATTTTAGCATGGCTTCTTCGCTGTGCTCAGAAGGACAAGGGCATCAGTTTGTAAGTCCGTGGGTTAGGTGTGTTATGCGCCAACGGCGCATAACACACCTAACCCCATTTATTTCTTTGGGGCCCTTGTCTTTCTGAGCGGAGTGTAACGGAGCGAAGAAACCCTCCAAACTCAACACTTGGTAAGTTAGTGTATTTAAACAGTTTCGAACCTTTTGCGCGGCAAAAACTAAAAGAAACATTGCGTAAAACAACAGGCAGATCCTGCCTTCCGCTGCGCTCCAGTCAGGATTTTATGGCTCTAAGCTTTTGCGCGGCAAAAACTAAGAGCCATAAAAAAAAGAGGCCACCTCCTCAGGTGACCTCTAACCCTTAACCTGTAATCGTATAATTGATCCGTTTACACCTAATTTAACGGGAGGTGTTTCAAAAGGTTTCATAAAAACAATCAGAATAATCGTTTTAATATGATAATCAGATGTTTATCAATATTTTTTTTTTTCTACAAGGATGCCTTTGGGGTGTAATTGCGAATGAGTTCCAGCTTTTCTCCGTCAAATACGGCATAACTGAAATACCTGATCCAGTCACCGGTGTTAATGTATTTGGCATTACCCGGGAGGTCAAACGCAATGGGCAGGTGCCGGTGACCAAAAACAAAGTAGTCAAAATGAGAATCTTTCAGTTTGGTTTTACAATATTGAATCAGCATTTCTTTTTCTTCACCATAGAATTTGGCATCGTCATCACCTGTTGCTATGCGGCTTTTGCGTGAAAAGAAATTGGCCAGCCCAATTCCAAAGTTGGGGTGAAACCGGGCAAAAAGCCATTGACAAAGGCGGTTTCGGAATACTTTTTTAATGAACTTATAACCGTGATCGCCAGGGCCAAGACCATCTCCATGCCCTATAAAAAACGTTTTTCCATCAAACTCACGGACAATTTCAGTGCGATGCATTTGTACGCCCAGCTCTTTTGGGATATAATCAAAAATCCACATGTCGTGATTACCGATAAACCAGTGAACCGGAATTCCGCTGTCGGTTATTTCGGCAATTTTACCCTGTAATCGTACAAAACCTTTTGGAATAGCACGTTTGTATTCAAACCAGAAATCAAAGACATCTCCCAGCAAAAAAATCTCTTTTGCATCATGACGCATTTCTTCAAGCCATTGAACGACTTTTTTTTCACGCTCCAGGGAGGCCTCATAAGATGGAGCCCCGAGGTGAAAATCAGAAATAAAATAGATTTTCTTTTTTGTCATGCATGAATCTGCTAATGACCAAAGATACGAGACAGCTGGTTTTGAAGTTCCACTCCCCGCACATTGGTAGCAATAATTTTGCCTTCAGCATCAATGAGTACGGTAAACGGAATGCTCTTAACACCATAATCCATAGCTGCAGCACATTGCCAGCCCCTGAGGTCTGACACATGGTTTGGCCAGATCAGTCCGTCTGCTTCAATTGCTGCTTTCCATTTGGCGGCATCGGTTGATTTATCCAATGAAACGCTGAAAACTTCAAAACCGTCAGCATTGTATTTTTTATACATCGCCACCACGTTTGGATTTTCACGCCGGCATGGGCCGCACCACGACGCCCAGAAATCAATCAGTACCACTTTTCCTTTCAGATCAGATAAACGCAATGTATCTCCGTTCACACCCGGCAATGCTATTTCTTTAGCCGGATTACCGGGTTGTAAAAATGCTTTGGCTTCACGTTCACGTTGTAATTGTGCACCGTGCGTCACCGCATTTTGGACAGACGGTGAGGTAGGAAATGCCAGCGCAAGTAAATCAATCACGCCTTTGTACAAGTCCCATTCTTTTTCAGGATCAATAGCACTGAGTGTTACAATAAGTGCTGCTGATCGCTGATAGGTGCTGATGAATGCATTGCGGTATCCGTAAAACAATTCTGCTTTTGGTTTAAAAACGGCATCTACCTCGGCCTGTTTGGTGGGGTCTGCCATAATCACATTGCGTAGTGAATCTTCAAAACTTTTGAAATCATAAAACTGACGCAGAAATTCATTCATAGCTACCGACTGCGGTGAATTGATAATGCTTGAAAACTGGGTGACGTTGCGCGTATCGGTATAAATACGAATACTGTCTGCCCCAAAAAGAATTATGTTCAGAATTTGTCCGTTGTCAAAACGCAGGAAATAATAATCCTGGAAAGGAATAGGGGAGTCAAATGAAAATTTACCCAGGGAATCGGTGGTTACAATGTACAACGGACTTGAAATGCCTCCAAGATTCTGATTGGCCAGCATAACTTTTTGATTTTTTCCATTGATGACCTGTCCTTCAATATGCACATCACCCAGTGCCGGAAAGTTAGCCTGAGCAAAAGACAGGATAGTACCAAAAAGTAAAAGTGAACAAACAATAAGTTTCATAGTTTTTTCCGGTTATTCCAAAATTTCCTGCAATTTCTGTTCCAACTCCTGACCGCGCAGGTTTTGCGCAATGATGTTTCCTTCTTTATCAATCAGAAAGGTAGCCGGAATAGAAGTTACGTTGTAAAGCGCTGCCCCTTCTGAAGCCCACCCTTTCAGATCAGAGACGTGATTAGGCCATGAAAGGTTGTCATCTTTAATGGCTTTTGTCCAGGCATCTTTCTGTTCGTCCAGTGAAACGCTGTAAACGGTAAAGCCTTTGTTTTTGTATTTCTCATACATTTTTACCACGTTTGGATTTTCCTGGCGGCAGGGTACACACCACGATGCCCAAAAATCAAGCAGTACCACTTTGCCGCGCAGTGATGACAACGCCAGCTCTTTTCCGTTCACATCTTTCAGTTTAAGATCAGGCGCCAGTGAAGGCGGGGCATTTTTTTGTGCCAGCTGTGACTGAATACTGGTAATATCGTTTTCAATGTATGTTACATATTCGGTATACGGGTATTTTGCACGCATACCGTTGGCAACCATTTGGAAATAACGCAGGTCAGTAGAATCCATTTTTGTAATACCGCTGGCCGGCACAAGTTCGCGCAGCAGCATCCAGCTAACCGGTGAAGCGGAGTCTTTCATAATTTCATTTATGGCATAATCACGCTGCAAAAGAGAAATGCTGTCCAGGCGCGCCATCAGTGATTCAATAAGTTCTTTATCTTCCGGATTGGTGGTATTAACCTGGTTAATCAGTTCCATTTCCAGGTCGTAGTGTTGTTTGATGAAAAGCATATACCGGTGAATGCCTTCACTGTGTTCAGAACCTGTAACGGTATAATTTTCTCCAACGCCGGGTGCTGATCCGGAAACGGTTACATCGTTTGAACTCTCATCGAGAAACAGAATAATCGGAACATCTTTTCCAACAAACAGAATGTACTCACGCAGCTCATCTGTTTTTGTATGAACGATATAAGAACCGTCTACAATAATGCATGAGTCAATGAATTTTTCCTGACCGTCTTCAAAAACCATCAGCCTCACTTTTTCTCCTTCAGCTCCCTGAATTTTACCAGAGATCTCATGCCCCGGAATATCAGATTCAGCAGACTGGTCGTCTGAATTACCACCACATGAAACCAGCAGCGCCATTGCTGTGATTGAAAAAAGTAAGCGTTTGAAGCGGGCAGGCATAGCTAAGGCTGGTTTTGAATATACGGTTTGAGTCATGACGTTTAGTTTTCAGATAACATTTCAGTAAGTAATTTTCCGGCAGATTTCGGATCTGCTTTTCCGGCACTTTTTTTCATAAGCTGACCCATAATGAAACCCATCAGTTTGGTTTCACCGGCTCTGTAACGGGCAATTTCAGAAGGGTTTTCAGCAATCACTGCGGCAATCAGTTTTTTAATTTCACCTTCATCTGAGGTTTGAATCCAGTTGTTGCTTTCGGCTATTTTGAGTGGTGATTCATCTGCCTTTAACATTTCAGGGAATACTTTCTGAGATGCCAGCGAGTGAGACAATTTTCCGGAATCAATCAGTGAAATTAATTCGGCCACGTGATTTGGTGACAGCTTTAATTCAGTAATGTCAAGCGCTTTGGCGTTCAGGTGTGATTTAATATCACCCATTACCCAGTTGGCAGCGGCTTTATAATTTTTAGTGTACCTGATAATTTCTTCAAAATAAAGTGCAATCTCTTTTTGATCGGTAATTACACCGGCATCGTATTCAGACAAACCAAGTTCAGTGGTGTATTTAGTGTGCAGAAAATTGGGCAGGGGAGGCATTGCTTCCCTGATTTTTTGAACATGTTGCTGCGTTACACGGATTGGCTGCAGGTCAGGCTCCGGAAAGTAGCGGTAATCATTAGCCGCTTCTTTGGAACGCATGGCAGTGGTGGTTCCGTTCAATGCATTAAAATTACGGGTTTCCTGTACCAGTTTTTCTCCTTTTTCGATGGCTTCAATCTGCCGTTCAATTTCATATTCAATGGCGCGCTGTACATTGCGCATGGAGTTCATGTTCTTGACCTCTACCTTCACGCCAAATTCCTTGGCATCTTTTAGCATCACAGAAATGTTGGCGTCACAGCGCAAACTTCCTTCTTCCATGTTTCCGTCGCAAATATCCAGGTAACGGACCAGCTTACGCACTTCGGTAACATAGTTATAAGCCTGCTGTGATGAGGTAATATCGGGTTCTGATACAATCTCAATCAGCGGCACACCGGCACGGTTCAAATCAATCAGTGTATTAAACGGATCAATGTCGTGAATACTTTTTCCGGCATCTTCTTCCATGTGTATGCGCGTGAGTCCAACGCGTTTTTCGTTGCCGTTTTCATCTTTAATGAGAACTGAACCACCTGTACAAATGGGAGTGGTGTCTTGTGTAATCTGGTACCCTTTTGGAAGATCGGGATAGAAATAATTTTTGCGGGCAAAATGCTGCAATTCGCTGATTTTACAATCGCAGGCAATTCCCATGCGAATAGCAAAGTCAATGGTTTTACGGTTCATGCGCGGCAAGGTACCCGGGTGCCCCAGGGTAATAACACTCACGTTGGTGTTGGGTGCTGATCCGTATTCGTTTTTATCGTTGGAATAGGCTTTTGACCGGGTAAGCATCTGCGCGTGAATCTCCAGACCGATAACAGGTTTGTATTTAGCTCGTATTTCTTCTGTAATTGCCATTAAATTCGTGAAATAAGTTCTTTCATAATGAAGGTCATTTTAGGCTCTTGCTGATTAGCCACGTCAATAACATCCTGCACGCTGACTTTTTTTATTTTTCCTTTTACCCCCAGATCAGTCACAATAGAAACTGCAAAAACGGGAATTTCCATGTGTCTTGCCACAATCACTTCCGGCACGGTAGACATGCCTACCGCATCTGCACCAATAACGCGCACGTAATGATATTCAGACGGGGTTTCAAGTGTTGGTCCGGTAAGGCCGGCATAAACACCCTCTGAAACGTCAATGCCATTTTCTTTGGCAATGGATTTAGCCAGGTCAATCAGTTTACGGTCGTAAGCATCACTCATATCCGGAAAGCGTGGCCCCAGCTGCTCCAGGTTTTTTCCAATCAGCGGGTTGCCGGGAAAAAGGTTGATGTGATCGTTCAGAATCATAATTTCACCAATCTTAAAATCAGGATTAACCCCGCCTGATGCATTGCTCAGAAAAAGATTTTTGATGCCCAGCATTTTCATGACACGAATTGGAAAGGTCACTTCCTGCAAGCTGTATCCCTCGTAATAGTGAAAGCGCCCCTGCATGGCAATAACCCGTTTACCGCCCAGTTCTCCAAAAATCAGTTTGCCTGAATGGCTTTCTACGGTTGAAAGGGGGAAATGCGGAATTTTGCCGTAATCAATGGAAAATTTAATGTCAATTTCTTTTACCAGTCCGCCTAAACCAGTTCCCAGCACAATTCCTACTTCCGGCGCAAAGGGGGCATTCTCGTGAATGTACTCAACGGCTTCAACTATTTTTTTCAGCATATTCTAAAATCAGTTTGTCAAATTCAGCCTGCTGATCCAGTTCCACTTCAATGGACTGGTAAAACCAGGGATACTTTTTGGTTGTTATTTCAAATTCTGTTTTTTTCAAACGCATGGCATCTTTTTCAGTGGTTACCAGAATTGTTTGAGGACCGGCAAATTTATCAAATAAATTGTGAATTTCTTCGAGATCTGACGCTGAAAAGGAATGGTGATCGCGGTAGTTGAAATGATGAATGATGGTGTTGTTCTCAGAAAGGTAATCTTTGAGTGGTTGCGGATTGGCAATTCCGGTAACCAGGATAATCTGATTATTCCGTGTGTTTTCGCCAGCAGCAGCCTTGTCAAGTGAAATCAGCGGACCGTAGTTGATTTTTGAAAAGAAGAGTTTCTGATGCGCTTCTAATTTCAGTTTTGCAGCAATTCCGGCCTTGTTAATTTTTCCAAAATCAGGGCATTTGGTAACAATAACAGCATGTGCCCGTTTTTTACCGGTTCTGAATTCCCGCAGGTTGCCTACAGGTACTACAAAGTCGGTATAAAAAGGATCGTCATACGCAGTCAGCAGCAGGTTCAGGCCTGCATGAATTGAGCGGTGCTGGAATGCGTCATCCAGCAAAATAAGGTTGGTTTCAGGCCGTTCACGGCAAATGTCCATAACACCGTGAACGCGGTTAGCTTCTACTGCCACGGTGATCTTGTTCTGATAGCTATCGGAATTGAATTTATGGTAATACTGCAGGGGTTCATCGCCCAGGTTGAGGGCTGTAGCAGAATGATCAGCTATCCGAAAGGTATGTTCTTTGCGTCCGAAACCACGGCTCAGGGTAGCAACGCGGTATTTGTTGTGAAGCAGCCTGATCAGGTATTCGGTATGCGGTGTTTTGCCGGTACCACCCATACTCAGGTTTCCAATACAAATTACCGGTATGCTGAAGTGTGATGATTTAAAGATGCCGCGGGCATAGCAGAAATTACGCAGCCCAACAATCAGTCCGTACAATATGGCAAACGGGAAGAGTAAAAAACGCAGCGTTTTCATCAGTATACAAAAATAGTGGGATAATTGAGATTTCAGGCTCAAAAAATAGCTGAATCCAACCACTTAATCAGACCCGTTTAGTTAGCAGCACTGTTTGTGCATTTCTGAAACCTGATTTGTTACCTTCACCCTAAAAGAGAACCACTATGCCTTATTTCTGTTTTAGTTTGCTGATTTTAATGGTTGTTTCCTGCGCCGGGAACCCCGAAACGGTTCATGTACCGGCAGACTCAATGTCTATAGCGGCAGATACAACGGTTTCAGAATCTGTTGATACGATTGATACACTTGTTCCGGCACCGGTTGATTCACTCTACCGTTTTTCGAAATACAAAGAAGGGGGCCTGATTTACGGGTATAAAAACCGGGCAGGTGAGGTGGTGATCAAACCGCAATTTGAGGTAGCTGGTGAATTTTACCGGGGACTGGCACCCGTCGTTAAGGGAACAAAGCATGGACTTTGCGATACAAGTGGAAAATGGGCGGTGGTGTTTGACGATTTTAAATTTGCCGTGTGGAGCAACGACCCCGCTGGTTGTTATGAATTTGAAGGAATAGATGAAGGGTTTTATGCAGTGGTTAATGAAGAGGGAAAATATGCGTATGCCAATGCCCGGGCTGAACTGATTACTTCGTTTGAGTATACGGATGTGACGCGCTTTTCAGAAGGTAAAGCAGTTGTTTACAAAAATGAACGGGCCGGGTTTATTGATACCAATGGAGCAGAGGTTATTGACCTTGACTATGAGTATGCACTGCCTTTTTCAGAAGGATTGGCCGCAGTACGCCTGAAAGGCAAAATGGGATTTATTGATCACTCCGGCAAGCTTGTCATTCCAGCCATTTACCAGGAGGCCTATTATTTTTCTGAAGGGTTTTGTGCGGTCACCAAATCAACCAATTATTCCAACTATTTTTACATTGATAAAACCGGTAAAACAGTCATTCCAGGGCCCTACGAAGATGCCGGGAATTTTGAAAACGGCGAAGCTTTGGTGCAGAAAAGAGGAATTTGCAGGGTTATTGATGCATCCGGTAAAGAATTGCGCAAGTTGGATTACGATTGTTTTGGCGGGTGTTAGCTTAGTAATCGCGTCACCAACTGGTGACCTTATTTTATAAGAGCCTCAATCAGTTCTCCAAAATTCTGTTTCAGAACAGATCTCATTTTAGTTGCCCGGGTTGTATCGAATTTTCGTTCGCTGTCATCCATGTACAAATTTTTGTTGCGTTCTAACTGCAGTGCATGTATGTCGTTTGCCGGATTTCCGAAATAGCGGGTAATGTGTCCGCCTTTGAACGGATCGTTGTGATTAACCTGGTAACCTTTTCCAAGGTTTTTCAGGGTGATGTCAATCAGTTTTTTATCAGCTGATTTTTCATCGTTGTCGCCCAGAATCATTTCAGGAAAGGGCTCTTTACGAATAGTAGGTACCATGCGCCTGATAGAGTGTGCATCCCATAAAAGTACTTTGCCGAATTGTTTTTTGCGTTCATCCAAAAGTTCCTGCACTTTTTGGTAATAGGGCCAGAAATACGTGTTCAGCCTGCGTTCGACTTCCTGCTGATTAGGTTCTTTCCCCGTTTTGTAAATAGGATTTCCAATAAAATCAGTAGTTGTAGTGAGCCCGGTAATCAGGCGTCCGTCATTATACAACGGCGCGCTTTGTGGATCACGGTTCAGATCAATAACCCAGCGGCTGTAACGGGCATAAACAACAGTAATACCCAGTGACGGTGCAAAATCATTTAAGTCCTGAAGAAACCAATCGGTGTCATCAATCATCGCAACCTGTTCTTCCAGGTAGTCATTTCGTAATTCATCGGGAAATTCAGTACCGCAATGTGGAATGCTGATAATTAGAGGCACTTTTGCTGCTGTTGCTTCAATAATTTGGAACGGATTCATAAGTACGTTGATTTAAAATCAAAACTATTGTTTTTAGATGAGAATGCAAGCGTGTTTCTGCCGGTTAATTGAGTCCTTTTAAAAACGCGTTAATACTGGTTGGAACCTGGTCAAGCCATTCCAGGCAATACGTTTTCGGGTTCAGGTCAAGAATGTATTTCCGCGTTCCGGCCTCTGCAATAATTAATGGCTCTACAATGTCAAAACTAATTACGGCCCAGTAATATTCCAGCTCACTGTAAGTTGGCTTGCGAAGTCTCATCGGCACATTGTTGAACTCACTTCTGATCTGATCCCAGATTAATTTACCATCGGCATCAGACTGAATGTACTTACCGTTATATTTCTTCTTGTCAACGTGAAATGTCACTTTTCCTCCTTCAATTTCATGAATGGGTTCCAGGCTGTCAAGCCGCTCCCACAAGATAGGACCAATGATAAAACTTTCAGCTACCAGTGTATATTTCGGATCATTTTTAACCAGTTCATTCAGCACTAATTCTTTGGCTGCTTCGTACACTTTGGGTTTGCAGTATTTATAGTTTACATACTGCGGTATGCTGATGGTTTCTTTTTCTTGCGCAATTCCATAAACAGCGGTAAGCAGAAGTGTAAGGCAGAGCATGTGTTTCATAATAAAACAGATTTAAAAGAATTCTAAAAATAGTGTTTCCCTGGAGACTTGAGAGAATAAACTTGTTTGTTGTGAGAAGGTATCAGACCATGCAGGATGTTTGGCAATACCCTGATTTGTCAGAAGAAATACTACCTTTAAACGCAAATTTTCAATTTCAGAAAACAATGAGTGAGCCAAAAGAACCTGCAAAAATTGGATTATGGACCAGCACCTCGCTGGTGATTGGCAACATGGTTGGATCAGGTGTTTTTTTGCTGCCTGCCGGAATTGCGGCTTTTGGCGGAATAGGATTGTTTGGCTGGATTGGTTCATCCATTGGTGCTATAATTCTCGCACTTCTTTTCGGACGGTTAAGCAAATTGCTGAAGAACTCATTGGGCGGCCCTTATGCCTACACCCGTGAAGGGTTGGGTGATTTTGCTGCATTTCTGGTAGCCTGGGGATACTGGATTTCAATCTGGTGTACCAACGCGGCAATCACCGTTGCCATGATCAGTTACCTGACGGTTTTTTTTCCAATCCTGGAAACTGACCCGGTGGTGGCAATTGTAACCGGACTGGGAATTATCTGGTTTTTGACCTGGATTAATACCCGCGGTGTAAAAAATGCCGGGTATGTTCAGGTAATCACAACCATCTTAAAACTCATACCGCTTATTGCCGTTTCGTTTGCAGGTTTGTTTTACATCGATTTTGACAATTACAGTCCCTTCAACCTGAAAGGTGAATCGTACTTTGCAGCCATCAGCACAACTGTGACACTGACCCTGTTTGCATTTTTGGGTCTTGAAAGTGCCACCATTCCATCAGGCGATATTCATGAGCCTGAAAAAACCATTCCGCGTGCTACCATGATCGGCACCCTGTTTACCATTTTGTTGTATGTGGTTGGTTCATTTGCCGTGATGGGAATGATACCGGCAGCTGTGCTGAAAGATTCAAATGCACCTTTTGCTGATGCTGCGGCAATAATGTGGGGTGAAAGTGCGCGTTATTGGGTTGCTGCCGGTGCGGTAATTTCTACGTTTGGTGCACTCAACGGCTGGATTTTATTGCAGGGACAAATGCCAATGGCAGCCGCGCGTGATAAATTATTTCCGGGTATTTTCAAAAGAGAAAACAGCAAACGAACCCCTGCTGCAGGTATTGTTATTTCAAGTATTCTGATCTCATTGCTGATGATGATGAATTACCGTGAAGGGTTAACAGATACCTTTAATTTTATGGTATTACTCACCACGCTGACAGTTCTGGTTCCCTATCTTTTTTCGGCTACAGCGTATGGCGTTTTGCTGCTCCAGGATAAATACTGGAAACGAAATTCAATCAGCAACCTGCTTATTGCCGGGCTGGCATTTGTTTTTTCACTGTGGGCCATTTTAGGGTCTGGCCAGGAAACTGTTTACTGGGGCTTTATCGCCATTCTGGCAGGAATTCCATTCTATGTCTGGATGAAACGGAAACAGGATCCGAACTGATTTTTTAACTCCGGAATAACTGCATGCCGCGGTACGTTACCGGGCAGCAAGAATTGGCAGAAATGCTTTCCATGGACCAACTGCATCGGTGTATTGTTTGGCCATAACACGGGCAATTTGCCCCAGGTGTCCCAGGTCATGTGCAGTCCAGGTTGCAAGTAGATTTTCAAGTGTTACTTCACCAAAAACCGGGTGAATTCCCTTTTTTGAAAAATCAGCTTCAGTAATGTTTTTGGATTTGAGAATGGCCATGTTTTTCTGGCGGATTAGTTTAAATTCCTGCAGCAGCTGTTGTATGGTTTTTCCTTTACTTTCGTCAAACTGGGCAAACCGGTCGAAGGGCTTGAAATGTTTAGCTACATTGTCTGAAAGTACAATTTCAAGACGCGTAATCCAATCTGTTTTTTCACCGTGAATCAGGTGGCCGATCACGTCATACGGGCTCCAGGTTTCAGCGCCCTCGTTCTGATGAATCCAGTCTTCGTGAATACCATCAAGCATCATTTCCAGCACCGCCGGTGTGCGGGTGAGAATGTCAAAGGATTTGTCCAGGTTAAATTGCATAAGAGATAGTTTTGAGTCGTTATACAAAATGTAAAAAGAATTAATTTTCAGGTATTACATTTTCTGCATCCATACGAATAACAGGGAAAGCAAAAAACAGCAGAATACTACCAGAAAGATAGCAAGCATGGCGTATTGGAGCACGGGATTCTGAGAACCCTGCGGATAGATAAATTGCAGCGCAGTGCGTGTGGCCCATAAAATAACCGAGACAGACAACATCACCATCAGCGAAAATTTATCGGGTGAATTTTTAAATACAATCAGAAGATTTGCAATACCCAGCAATACAAGTGATAATGAAAAGAAAATATTGATTGCACGCACGGCAATGACCAGTTCAGTTGCTGTAGGTTCAATGTATGAATACCAGTTCCAGATCCGCGGCACAAAAAAATGCCAGATTCCAAAACCTATGGAAACAATGCTGCCGAATGAGGTGAGAATGGTGACCAGTAATTTCATCGTATTTTTTCAGAATTCAAAACCTGTTTTTCAGGAAAAATGTATGCCTCTTTATTAAACGAATGTAAGGACTTTTTTTCACCGGATAGAGAAACCTTTTGCCTGGTATGGTTGCCGTGTTCAAAGTACCAGCCGGAACCCGAACACCGGAAGTTCACCCTGCATAAAATCCAGGTCTTCTGATCGTTTGAACCCTGACTTTTCATACATGCTCCAGGCAGTTTGCATGGCTTTGGTGCTGTGAATAATAACCTGGTTCAGTTGTTTTGCTTTGGCCCGGTTGATGCATGCAGCAGTCAGTAATTTTCCAATGCCCTGACCCCGGGCGTTATTTTTTACGGCTAGTAACCGGAAACCTGCTGCATTTTTTTCCTGCGTGGCAGTTCCTCCCGAACCGTAGTATTGCATATCGGTAAAAAACACAACGGCGCCAACAATTTCCTCGTCGGGAGAAAGGGCAACCAGCAATTCAGTGGCTGGCTTTTGCGTAAAGGCACCAACATTAGCAAGCATGGCGTAATAGGCAGGTTGTTCATCAGGCTTTGGAAAGCCATCCAGCTGCGCGTAGACCTGCACCATCAGTTGCCCGATCTGTTCAAATTCTGCCGGCATTGCGTTTCGAACCGTAAATTCTTTTTTGTTCATACCCTTTAAACGGTTTTTTAGTTATCATCTTATTCTTAGCTATTGGCTTTTTGACCAGCTGAATTTTCAGGCAGGGTTCGAAGCAACTTTTTAATCAGCGCAATTTGCCCCAGGTGATAATGCAAGTGTTCAATGATGCCGTGAATATTGCGGTAGTAGTTGCCGTATTTTTTATCGGTAAAATCTTCCCAGAGTTTTTCTTCGGGCAGCTGTTCAATCAGTTTGGCAACCTGCTCAGCATCGGCCCCTAGTTTGTGCTGAAATTTTTCCCAGTCGTCCTGAGATTGAATGGGTGGATGATCAAAACTGTATTTGTCGTTTGCATTGAGCGGTTTTCCCTGTAGAACATCCTGCGCTGCAACTACAAAATAGTTTACGTGAAAAGCAAGCGTCGCAATGGTGTTAAACCCGTATATTTTTGTGGTTGCCTGCTGCCAGGTAACATCAGCCAGGGTGTCTTTGAGATTGGCACAGGTCCAGTTTCCGCCAAAGTGTATTTCGCGGAAATGTTTAGCCAGTTGGGAGGTTAATTGCATAACGTTATTTTTAGTATACCCGCAGCAGGGATCAGTATTAAATCATGCACCTGTTTTTTTCCTGTTTTTAAAAAAGGCAATGAGTCCGGAAATTTGTGCAGCAAAAATCAGAGCGAGCAGTATGTACGCGATTCTGACAAGAAAGAGACGAACAGAACCGTCCATTTCTTTTCCAAACAGGTACAGGATCGCAAGAGAAACCAAAAGTGTTTTATAGAGTGGGGCTGTGACTCTTGAAATACCGTTTTCTTTTGCTTCGTTTTCTTTTTTATTGGTCATGATGAGGGAGATAAATCAGATCTGCTGACAGATCAAGATACGGAAATTTTTGTGCGTTACATGGTCTCAGGAATGTGTGTTTTAGTTAGAAGCAGGTTCCCACTTTCCGGTTTGCTTTGCAATATCAATGAGTTTTTGTCCGTGTTCTGTCATTAATCCCTCTTTTACCAGCTTTTCAACCCGTTCCCGGTTAATTTTACTCCAGTTGCTTTTAGGGTTGCGTGGGGTAAAGGTCAGATAGAAACTCTCAGCATCGCGCTTTTTTGCCTTGCTGTCAATCCAGCCAAAACACAAAGCTTCTTCCATCGCTTCACTCATGCTAACACTTGATACGGTACTTTTTTTATGGTAGAGTATTAACCAGATTGATGTTACCGATTGGCAGTTTTTTTGCAGCCATTTTCGCCATGCCTGCCGGTTTTTGGCATATACAGCAGGTTTTCCATCTTTCAGTTCCATACTAAACCGATGTGTTTTTTGTTTAAAAATTCAAGGTAATAAATGTTGGTCATAACTCCAAGGATATTTCCAAAAGGATCAACTACGGATACTTCGGTTAATAGGAAGTTCATGTACGGTTGCGTCCATAGAAACGTGAAATTTTGTCCGTCCCTTTTAGTCAGCACATAAAATCCGGAGCTCTCAGGTACATGGTGTTTGTCTGCTGAACACGGTGGGGTTAAAAGCACACAATAGCTTCTGGCGCCTCTCCCTCACCCCAAATCCACATTATAAAACGCTCCCTTATTTTCTGTCCGCGCCATTGACTGCGTTACAATCAAATAGGCAATGGTAATCAGGTTGCGCAGCTCACACAACTGGGGAGAAATTTTGGTGGTTTTGTAAAGCTCTTCGGTTTCTTCGTAGTGAATTTTCAACCGGCTCAGTGCACGTTTTAAACGAATGTTAGAACGTACTATGGCTACATAGTCAGACATAATTGTCTGCAATTCTTTGCGGGAGTGGGTGATTAGAATGAGCTCATCCGGGTCAGTGGTTCCCTCTGCATTCCAGGCCGGAATTTTTTCGTTGAATGAAATGGAATTGATTTTTTTGGTGACACTTTCTGCTGCGTGATGCGCAAAAACAAGTGCTTCTAAAAGTGAGTTGGATGCCAATCGGTTGGCGCCGTGCAGGCCGGTGCGTGAACACTCGCCGGCAGCATACAGGTTTGAAATACTGGTTTCACTGTTCAGGTCCACATTAATTCCGCCGCACGTATAATGCGCCGCCGGTACAATCGGAATCCAGTCTTTGGAAACATCTATGCCAATTTTTTTACAGTAATCGGTAATGTTTGGAAAGTGCTGATAAAAGGCATCCATTTCCAGGTGTGTACAATCCAGGTAAACATGATTTTCTCCGGTCACTTTTAATTCTTTGTCAATGGCTTTGGAAACAATATCACGTGATGCCAGTTCACCGCGTTCATCTGTTTTTAAAACAAACCGTTCGCCTTTTTTGTTGCGGATATAGGCACCAAATCCACGCACCGCTTCTGAGATTAAGAAAGAAGGACTTTTACCCGGTTCAAATAAAGCAGTAGGGTGGAACTGCACAAATTCCATATCACTCACCAGGGCTTTGGCGCGGTGTGCCATGGCAATTCCGTCACCGGTTGCAATAATAGGGTTGGTGGTATGGCTGTATACTTGTCCGGCACCGCCTGAACAGAGCATGGTAATTTTTGCCAGTACACGTTCAATTTCTTTGGTTTTGCTGTTGAGCGCATAGGTACCGTAGCAGGTTTTTTCAGTGCGGCGTGTAACCAGTTTTCCCAGGTGGTGATCTGTAATAAGATCAATGGCAAAATGGTGGGTGAGTACTTCAACATTCCGGCACTCGGCAATTTTTTCAAGCAGGGCTCGCTCAATTTCAAAACCGGTAATGTCTTTGTGATGTAAGATACGGTTTAGTGAATGTCCTCCTTCTTTTCCCAAATCATATTCACCGGTATTGTCACGGTCAAAACGGGTTCCCCAGCTGATGATTTCCTGCAGGCGTTCAGGCGCCTCTTTGACTACCCGGGTGACAACTTCTTTATCATTGATAAAGTCTCCGGCGCGCAGTGTATCGGTAATGTGGTTTTCAAATGAGTCGTGCTCGTCCAGCACAACGGCAATTCCACCCTGGGCATATTTGGTATTGGATTCGCCTTTGTCTGCTTTGGTGATAATGGTAATGGATTTATCAGGGTTGGCTTTGGCCACTTTAATGGCGTAGGTCAAACCCGCAATTCCGGAACCGATGATGAGGAAGTCTGTTTTTAACATTTGAACAAATTTAAGGATTTAGCTCATAGGATTCAGGAGTTAGTGGGTAACTGTTGTAATATACCATACTCCTCCTCTTTACGTGCTCCCAACTCCTAAGATCCAACTCCCTAACTCCTAACTCCTAACTCCCTAACTCCTAATTCCTAACTCCCTAACTCCTAACTCCCTAACTCCTAATTCCTAACTCCTTATTTATACTTCTCTCCCCACAAATTCTTAATGGTTTCCCAAATTTCTTTTTCACGCGTTGCGCTGCCATGTTCATAGAAATTGGTTCCGCTGATCTCTCCCGGCAAAAATTCCTGGTTTACAAAATTGTTGGTGAAGTTGTGTGAATATTTGTATTCTTCACCATATCCCAGTTCTTTCATGAGTTTGGTGGGCGCGTTTCTTAACGGCAAAGGTACACTGAGGTTACCGGTTTTCCGTACCAGTTCCTGCGCTTTGTTAATTGCCATATAAGCAGCATTCCCTTTGGGCGATGTGGCCAGGTAAATAACGCATTGTGCCAGAATAATGCGTCCCTCAGGCCAGCCAATCACATCAATAGCCTGGAAAGCAGCGTTGGCCATAATAATGCCGTTTGGATTCGCAAGCCCGATGTCTTCAGATGCTAAAATAACCAGCCGGCGTGCAATAAATTTCGGATCTTCACCGCCTTCAATCATTCGGGCAAGCCAGTAAATAGCTGCATTCGGGTCCGAACCGCGAACTGATTTGATGAACGCTGAAATGATGTCATAATGCATTTCACCGTCCTTGTCGTAATTGGGTAAATTTTCCTGCAGAATTTGGGTCACCAGGTCGTTGGTGATGACTACGGGGTCGCTTTCAGTTTGTGTAACCACCATTTCCAGCGCGTTCAATAATTTGCGCGCATCACCGCCTGAAATCTGGAGCAGGGCAGAGGTTTCGTTTAATTCAATTTGCCGTTTTGAAAGATCCGCATCCTGTTTAATGGCCCGCTGCATCAGGCTGATCAGTTCATCTTTTGAATGATGCTGTAAGGTATACACCTGGCAGCGTGAAAGCAAGGCGGATATGACTTCAAACGACGGATTTTCAGTTGTTGCACCAATCAGTGTAATGGTTCCTTTTTCAACGGCGCCTAAAAGGGAGTCCTGTTGTGATTTGCTGAAACGGTGAATCTCATCAATGAATAAAATGGCATTTGCATTTCCAAAGAGCCCGGTGTTATTTACTTTTTCAATGATTTCCCGAATGTCTTTAACGCCTGAATTAACAGCACTTAAAGCATGAAAAGGTCGTTTGACTGTGTTGGCAATAATTTGGGCCAGGGTTGTTTTACCTACGCCTGGCGGTCCCCACAAAATCATGGATGGAATAGTACCTGTCTGAATGGCTTTTCGCAGTCCGCTGTTTTCACCCAATATATGCTGCTGGCCCATATAGTCGGCCAATGTTCTCGGCCGCATTCGCTCTGCCAAAGGAATCAGGTTCATGAAGCAATCTGTTGACTAACCGGCAACGGTTTTTCCTGTTTCAGGGGTTGTGGATGTTTCCAGCGCTTGTGTGACCACAGCCAGAAACGCGGATTGGAAATAATCAGATCTTCCAGAATTTTGGAGTAGGCATTGGTTATTGTGCCGTCCGGCATGGCGGTTGGATTCTCAGAAATGGTTGAAAACTCCACTTCGTAATACCCGCGGCGCACGCGTTTGGAATAACCAAAAAGTACCGCATAATCGTATTTTTTGGCCAGTTTTTCAGGGCCTATGTTCCAGCCTGTAGGCTGATTCAGAAAGGTGTTCCAGTGAGCGGTTTGAATATTGGAAGGTGATTGATCATTCACAATAATCACCATGCGTTTTTCATTTTTTTGTTCAGAAAAAAACGGAAGCAGGTCACGTGTTTTAATCAGTGTCATGCCATTGCGGATGCGTGAATTGTAGAGAATGGTATCGTAAAACGTATTTTTAAGGGGCTGGTAAACCGAATAGGTCTTGTACTTCAGTAATTTTGGCAGACTTAAAGCGTAAAACTCCCAGTTATTGTAATGTCCGCAGGTAACAATCAGGTTTTTGTTGGCAGCGTAAAATTTCTCAATCAATTCCGGATTTTTGATGGAAGTGCGTTTGGCCAGTTGTTTTTCAGAAATGCTGATGGCCTTAATACTTTCCATGATAAAGTCACAGAAATGTTTGTAAAAACCAACTTCAATGGCTTTGATTTCTTTGTCTGATTTTTCCGGAAAGGCCGCTTTCAGGTTCTGGCGAACCACCTTGCGGCGGTAACGAACCACGTGATAGGTCAGAAAAGCAATCACTGATGAAATGAAATACAAAACCCCCAGCGGAAGAAAGGATACAGGCTTAAGTATTAAATAAAACAGTATGCGATCGGCAATTTTAACCATTAACGGCTCAAAAATAAAGGTTGCAAATTTACAAGTATAAGGTAATACTATAACACGTTTAATTGCTTTTTATTGTAAACTGTGAAAGAAAGTTAAAAGCCCAAGAGTATCAGGGGTTTGTGAAATGCTCAAACAATCCTCTTACGTATATACGCAAAAAGGAACAAAACCGTTGAGGACGGGCTTGTTTTTGAAAAGTGCCCCATTTTGGTTCGGGGCTTTATTGCGGCAGGACTTTTGCGGTGAAGCGTGAAAAGAACCATTTTAAGCGGACTGGTAGTGATCAAACCTTTTGAATTGTGCTAATTTTGTAACAGAACGTATGCATCGGATTGCGCTTATTCTCTGTCTACTGGCAGCAATGCCTGCTTCTACATTTGCCGGAAAAATCAAAAAAGGTTACCAGGCATTGGAGATGTATAACTACTTTGAAGCTAAAAGGTTGTTTGAAAAATCATTGAAAAAGCAACCGGTTCCGGCTTCTTATGGCTTGAGTATCATTTATTTCAGAACCGATAATCCGTTTCACAACATCGACTCGGCCTATAATTTTGTGGTAAAGGCCCACAGTGCTTACACGCAGCTGGATGATAAGCAGAAACTGCAATGCGCCCTGTATGGAATTAACCCGTCGTCGTTGGATTATCACCGTGAACTGATATCGGGCCAGCTCTTCAGGCGAGCGGTTGAAACCGGTTCGGTAGCCGGCTTTGATGCATTTATTCAAAAAAACTACTGGAGCACGCGGATTGATTCTGCCGTGTTTATGAGAGATAGTCTGGCGTTTGACCTGGCCGAAAAAAACGGCACCAGTTCAGATTATGCCGGTTTTATGGAAAACTATCCCACATCGGTTTATGCTGATCAGGCACGGGCACGCTTTGACCAGAAACTGTACCTTGAGTCTACCGCATCCAATACCCTCATTTCATACCTTGAATTTGTAAAAAAATATCCTGAAAATCCATACCGGACGGATGCTGAAGACCGCATTTTTGAAATTTATACACAAACCGGTACCGTGCAGTCGTATGAAAAATTTATTCAGGATTCCCCTTCAAATCACAACGTAGACATTGCCTGGCGAAAATTATACAATGCCCATGTTCAAAGCAATTCCTACTCTGAAAACAGCCTGGTTGAGTTTACCAATACCTTTCCTGAATACCCGTTTATGAAAGAGCTGGAGCATGAAATGGAACTGGCTAACGCGGTGTTTTACCCGGTTAAAGCAGGCGAATTCTGGGGATTTATTGATGAAAATGCAAACGAGGTAATTCCGTTCATTTATGAAGAGGCTGAGGCTTTTAAAGAAGGCCTGGCCCTGGTGAAAACCAACGGTAAATATGGCTATATCAACAAGGCCGGCAAGCTGCTGATTCAGCCCATCTATGATGATGCCCTGGCGTTTAATGAGGGGCATGCGGTTGTTGAGTATCGGGGTAAACTGGGAATGATTAACCGAAACGGGGAATTTATTATTTCACCGCGCTATGAAGATCTGGGCAATCTCAATAACGGTCTGGCCTATTTTCTGCTCGATAGTTTATACGGCTATTTTGATTCCAAGGGAATTCAGCGCATTCCGCCCAAATTTACCGAGGCCTTTGATTACATGGACGGCAAGGCCATTGTCAGCCAGAATCATTATTACGGACTCATTGATGCATTTGGAACAACCTTTATTCCCATGAAATATGAAGAACTGCGCAAATACCGCGGAGATGTTTACCTGGCCCTTTTTAACGGGCATTGGGGCCTGATAACCGTGAAGGGCGATACTCTTTTGCCGTTTGCGTATGATTATATTGGAGAAACAACCTGCAACAGGGCTATTGTAGAAAAAGACAATCAGTTTAATTACATCACTCCGAAAGGGGCACTGGTATTGACCACCTGGCTACCTGTTTATGCTGAATACCGCCAATTGGCGCAGTTTAAAAACGGTTATGCAAAAATTGAGTTTGAGGGAAAATACAATCTGGTGGATACTACCGGCAAAAAATTATTTGCCCAGCCCAAAGAAAACCTGGGTGATTATTCCAGCCTCATAGCTGTGAGTAAAGCCGGTAAATGGGGCTACCTGAATGCTGCCGGCGCGCAGGTAATACCTTACAATTTTACGCTGGCAAATTCGTTTAATGGAAACTATGCCATAGCGGGCAGTGATCCGTTTTACGGGTTAATTAACAAAGCCGGCCAGTATGTTATTCAGCCTTTTTACGAAGAACTGACTTACCTGAATGATACCCTGTTAATAGCAAAAAGCCTTGGTAATTTTGGCGTGTTGAATCAACAAGGCGACACTTTGCTTAACTTTGTGTATCTGAAAATTGAACCAATTAGCGATACAGTCGTAAAGATAGAACAGGGGACTGCAGTTTTTTATTACGATCTGCGGCACAATAAAATTTTGCGGAAAGAAGAGAATTAAGATGGTATTAGACTTTATTGAAAGATACAAGTTTGCGATTTTGGGGACTGTTCTCGTACACGTCTTCATTTTTATATATGCCAATTTTGTTACCATTAAACGCCCCTATGCGTTGGTTGAACCCCAGGTAGAAATGGATATTCCGCTCGATGATATTCCGCTTGATCCTGAAATGATGAAGCTGCTTGAAATAAAACAAAATCAGGGGCAGGATCAGAATCAGCAGGTGTATAACGTAACCAGTGATGCCAATGACACCCGCGACAAATCGTACGAAGATTTTTCAACCCAGGAGATCGATCAGCAGGTACTTGAAAACACAAAAGCACTGGAGCAGCAGTATTTTAATGAGTGGGAGAGTACACATGGCGGTAATGGCGGTCAAAAAAATGAAAATTCGTCCATGGATATTCAGGACCGCAATGAACAGGTCAACAAACAAAATTCAAACACAACGGATAAAAGCATAGACACGCAGGGTTCCAATTCATTTGCCGGTGATGTAATGGCTTCGTTTAACCTGAAAGACCGCAAGGCACATGCACTCGAAAAACCAGGGTATACCTGTAATACGGCCGGAACCGTAACCCTTGAAATTAAAGTGGGCAAAGACGGCGATGTGCAGAATGTTACCTACTTGCCGGGTGCATCATCCAATGCTACCGATTGTATGATTCAGCAATCCATCAAATACGCCAAGCGGTCACGCTTTAATTACAGTTCAACCGCACCGGCCATTCAAACCGGTACCATCACGTATAAGTTTGTCAGCAGATGAGTCTGAAAGATTTCATTCGCAAAAACACCCCCTCGTTTTTGCTTGAGATGAACCGGCGCCGCAAAAAAAAACGCCGCAACCAGGAGCTTAGTACCATGGCTCAATCAGGCCACAGTATTACCCAGCAACAGCTTGAGCAGGATTTTAAAAATGCCGGAATTGTAGAAGGAGATGTGGTACTTGTGCATTCATCCCTGAGCAGAATCGGTCACCTGCAAAATGGTCCGCAAACGTTTACCGATGCACTGAAAAAAGTGGTTGGCACGTCCGGCACTATTCTGATGCCAACATCGCCGAATGCCGTTTATCAGTATGATTATATTCACACCCACAAAACATTTGATGTACTGAATACACCCTCAGCAACCGGAAAAATTACCGAATATTTCAGAACCCTGCCTGGTGTAAAACGCAGCTGGCATCCAACTGAACCTGTTTCAGCATGGGGAGCAAATGCTGATTTTTTTCTGAATGAACATTTTGGTCAGCTAACGCCATACAATTCCAAAAGTCCGTTTTACAAAGTATCTGAAAAGAACGGTAAATTGCTTTATGTGGGCGTTACACTTTCCATGGCAGGTACCAATTTGCATACGCTTGAAGATGCTGTGGATTTTAAATTTCCGGTTTACGCCAATGAAATTTTTGAGGTGGAGGTTATTGACCCCGACGGAAAAAAACACATGGTAAAAACCAAAGTACACAATCCTGAATTTTCTAAAAAGCGAAAATGCGATGAGCTCATTCCAATGTTTGAAAAAGAAGGAGTCATGCGAAAAGTAAAAATAGGGCAGGCTGATACGCTGGTGGCCGATGCTGAAAAATTTCTGCAGGTAATGATCAAAGCCTATCGTGAGAGGGGAGTGACCATGTATACACCGCTTGGGAGTTAAAGAGTGAGCGGCAATCAGGGGCTTCTCCCCTTGAGGGGAGATTGAGAGGGGTGACCGTAAATCTTAGTATGATATAGGATACCTCCTCCTAACACTATATGTAACTGTAACCCTCTTCGCTTTCGCATAGTTTCAGGGAAACGCAGTCAAGGGAAGAAACGAAATAAGCATTTTTGAATTTTGAACCTGAATCTTAACATACCCTCTCCGCTTCAGAAACTGGATGACCCGCTTTTTACAGCGCATCAACTAAGCGTTTACCTCAAGCGTGATGATTTGATTGATGCTGAAATATCCGGTAACAAATGGCGAAAACTAAAATTCAACCTGGAGAAATTCAGGGTTATGAAATACGATGCCATACTGACTTTTGGCGGAGCCTATTCGAATCACATAGCAGCAACCGCTGCAGCCGGCAGAATGCTCAAAATACCTACGCTTGGCATTATACGGGGTGATGAACTAACCATTGAAAGCAATAAAACACTTTCCAAAGCACATGCTGATGGTATGCAGCTTGAATTTGTTCCGCGTGCGGTTTACGAGCAGCGTTATGAGCGTATTTACCATGAAGAGCTTCGTGCAAAATATGGCAATGTATTGATTATTGAAGAGGGAGGCGCCAATCACTTAGGTGTATTTGGTGTTGGTGAATTGCTGGCTGAACTGCCCTTTGAACCAGATCATTTGTATGTTGCTGCCGGCACAGGTACTACCGCTGCCGGACTCCTGTATGCTTCTGAAACAGTACAGGTGAATGCTGTGGCGGCATTAAAAGGCGGTGATTTTTTGAAAGCCGATATTCAGAAACTGCTATACTATGCCATGCTTGATGAAGCAGATTCAGCCGAAAAAATGAAGCGCCTTGTTTTACGAACCGAATTCCACTTTGGTGGTTATGGAAAATATACACCCGAACTGCTGCGCTTTATGAAAAACTGCGCATTGCAGCACCAGGTACCGTTAGACCAGGTATACACCGCTAAAATGATGTATGCTTTTTATGCTGATTTACGTGCCGGCAAATTTGAACCGCAAAGCAGCATTGTTCTAGTTCACACGGGGGGTATCCAGGGGGCTCAGCTGCAGGGTATCTGACTGTGCTGTCCAGCCTGACCAGCCGGGGACGCGGTTGTCTTCACGCAGGTGAAAAACCGGCAGAAACTTCTGGGTGTCAAAAAAAGTGGAGAACATCAGCATGTAGGACTTGTGTTGTTTTTTTACCTCAAACACGTTCTCTCCCTGGTTCACTTCTTTAAAAATATAGAAAAGCAATTCAGAGCAGTAGAGCCTGTCAGACGTAAATAAACTGAAAGCATGGTCAAAGGGAACTCTTTGCTCCAGGTAAGCATAGGCTCTTTCGGGTATTTTGATATCCAGAGAATCAGCAAATACCGGGCGGCAGATGAACAGCATGGAGTCAGCCCCGTGTTTTACAAATTCTACCAGGTCCATTTTCTGAACACCATCCTGCGCATCTTCACTGGCTGAACCGCCAATGGTGTGAATCACTTTCCACTGGTCTCCTTCTTTGACAATAATGCCGCAATGCGAATACTCTTCTTTGGTATTCACCATAATGTGAGCAGACAGCGGGCCATTGCCTTTGCGGATAATAATATCACCCGGGCGCAGGTGATTGTAGACCGAATCAGGTAATGCCGGTGGAATGTGTACGTATTGTTTGGTTGAGTCGCTTGATCCCGATGATTCTGAATCACCTGAGCACGATTGGATGGCAGCAATTCCGGCTGCAATCAGTAAAAAATAAAAAGGTCTTCTGAAACGCATAAGTGTCATTCTGTTAATTAAACAAAAAACCCGCCTGAGCAAAGCCAAGGCGGGTTTTTTGAAATCCATGAGGATTGGAAATCTTACATTTCCATTCCAAGATCTTTTTGGTAGTTAGAAACTTTCCAAGCACCGTCAACTTTTTTAAGATCGTATTTGAAAGTCATTTCCATACCATCTCTTTTTTCTTTACATGTACAGTTTGCAGTTTCACCTGACTCAGTACACTCAGTAGAAACGATTTCAGTAGCGTATTTAGCGCATCCTGCATCGATAGATCCTTGTACGTTTTCAGCAGCAGTTTCAACAGCCATTCCTTTTGCTTCGTCACATTTTCCGTCAGCCAAAGCTTGAACGAATTTGTTTGTAACATCTTTTGGAGTTGAACCTCCACCGCAAGCAGTCAACAACAATCCTGCAACTGCTCCTACTAATAAAGTTCTTAATTTCATAACTTGGTTTTACTTACTTAAATAATTAATTAATTAATGGTGCAAATATATACCAGATTTCTATAAAACAAAATTTTTTTACAATAAAAGATGTTTTTTTGAAGATGAAGCACGTACCTTTGCACCTCCAAATACAGTAAAATCAATGATTCAGGTTAGTAATTTATCACTCGCATACGGCAAGAAAGTTCTTTTCGAAGATGTCAATCTTAAGTTTTTACAAGGGAACTGCTACGGTGTGATTGGTGCAAACGGTGCCGGAAAATCAACATTCCTCAAAATTCTTATTGGTGAAATTGAAGGAAACACCGGGCAGGTATCGATTGAGCCGGGCAAGCGTCTGGCTGTATTAAAACAAAATCACCATGAATTTGACCCATACAGCGTATTAAATACGGTAATGATGGGGCACAGCGCGCTTTGGAAAATTATCAGTGAGAAAGAAGCAGTGTATGCAAAGCCTGATTTCAGCGAGGCAGATGGCCTTCGTGCGTCAGAACTGGAAGCTGAGTTTGCTGAAATGGATGGCTGGAATGCTGAAACCGATGCAGCAGCGTTGTTGAGTAACCTTGGTATTAAAGAAGATGTGCATTATATGCTGATGCAGGATATTCCGTCTGATTTGAAAGTACGCGTATTGCTGGCCCAGGCACTTTTTGGAAATCCGGATATCCTGGTACTGGATGAGCCAACCAACGATTTGGACATTAAAACAATCTCCTGGCTTGAAGATTTTTTACTTGATTTTAAAAATACCGTGATTGTTGTTTCGCACGATCGTCACTTCCTGGATACTGTTTGTACACACATCTGTGACATTGACTTTGGAAAAATCAATTTGTTCACCGGTAACTATTCCTTCTGGTACCAATCGTCACAGCTGGTTTCGAAACAGGCGGGAGATAAGAATAAAAAGCTGGAAGAAAAACGAAAAGAGCTGCAGGAGTTTATTGCCCGTTTCAGCGCCAATGCGTCTAAATCCAAACAGGCTACCAGCCGCCGTAAGTTGTTGGAGAAGCTGCCAATTGAAGAACTGAAAGCATCCAGCCGCAAATACCCGGGTATTATTTATGAGCAGGAACGTGAGGCAGGTGATCAGATATTGCACGTTGAAAAATTATCCAAGTCAAATGAGGGGGAGCAGCTTTTCAAAGATTTGTTTCTGAATGTCTCTAAAGGCGACAAAATTGCATTCATTTCTAAAAACCACCTGGCGGTTACCCAATTCTTCCAGGTACTGATGGGTGAAAAACAGCCTGACAGCGGAACCTTTCAATACGGTTCAACCATTAAAGCAACCTATTTGCCAAACGACAACTCCGGTTATTTTAAAGATAAAATGACACTGGTAGAATGGCTGCGCCAGTATGCGGTGACGGATGAAGAGAAAGAAGAAGTGTACCTGCGCGGATTTTTAGGCCGTATGCTGTTTTCAGGTGAAGAGGCGCTGAAGAGCTCGCAGGTGCTTTCAGGTGGAGAAAAAGTGCGCTGCATGATTTCACGCATGATGTTTGGCAAAGGAAATCTTTTGATACTGGATGAACCTACAAACCACCTGGACCTGGAGTCTATCACCGCTTTTAACAACGCACTGATCAAATTTCCGGGTACTATTTTATTTACTTCGCATGACCACGAGTTTGTGCAAACAGTGGCCAATCGTATTGTTGAACTCACGCCAAACGGCTATTTTGATAAACTTATGACCTACGATGAATATCTGAGTGATGAAAAAATTCAGACGCAGGTTGAAGAAATGTATGCCTGATTGCCGGATACAATCAGGTAAACCGGATGAGCCATGGCTTAACTGACAAGCTGAATGAAAAAAATTATTGCCGCATTAAATAAGTACATCCCTTTCTTTGCTGACATCTGGCAGTACCTGGTGATTATTCTCATCTTCATCATTGCCCTGATTTTCTTTTTGTAACAGCAAGGTTCGTGTGTGCTTACCGGGGAAAGCCCGGTAAAACTCCTTTTTTCTGCTTAAAAGCGGCTTCTTTGCTGACAAACTTCATTTTTTGATTGTTCCAAGGGTTGTTCCTTTGCAATGAATACCTCTTTTGCGGTATTGTTTAGAATCATTATAAATAGCTATATTTGTATCCGTGAAACAAGAAATGACATACCCAATCCAGCCTCAATCCTTTGAGCAAATGGGCTGTACCTGTGCACTTGGCGCCATTGATAGTAAAAAGAGCTGCTGTAAAAAGTACAAGAAGAAAGGTAAATTCTGCGGCAGTTGTCCTAAGAAGTAGAAAATCTCCGTGTCTGTCAACAGACAATTTTAAGCAGCAAAGTCCCGCACATAAAATTCCAGGTACGTGTATGAATTTTTTCGGTTTTGACCTGAAAACCGGTTCAGGGTTCATTTCAAAAAATACTTCGTATCCTCCGGCAGCGGCATCATACAATAACCTGCCCGCAATTTATGCCTGCGTCTGGCTACAAAATTGTAAAACGGATCACGCAAAAATTTAGGAATCATGTAAAAGCCAAAAAGCAACGGATAACCGCCTTTAAGACCTCTGCAAATTTGCAGCGCAGCGCTGGACCGGTTGTAGAGTTTTCCGTTTTTGAGCAGGTAAATGGTATCCAGGTTGATAATCACCCGGTGTTTTGCCAGAAGATTTTTTGCCAGGTCTGATTGAAGGGCCATAAAGTAGAACTCCGTTTTCTTTTTGTTGAGAATAAACTGCACGGCCGAATTGCAGAAGCCGCAATCTCCGTCATAAAAGACAATGGGGTTGTATTTGATTTCTGAGTCCAGCTGAAAAGGATTAACTTTACCCTGCAAATTTACACAAAATGAAGATTGGTATTTTACTTTCAGGCTGCGGGGTTTATGACGGCGCAGAAATTCAGGAGGCTGTTTTAACCATGCTGGCCATTAAAGAGTCAGGGCATGATTATGTCTGCATCAGCATTGACAAACCACAGCACCATGTCATCAATCACCTTACCGGGGACGAGATGAACGAAAGCCGCAACATGCTGACAGAAGCAGCGCGTATTGCCCGCGGTGATGTGAAAGACATCATGAAAGTAGATCCGGCAGATATTGATGCGCTTGTCATTCCGGGTGGTTTTGGTTCGGCCAAAAACTTTACCAAATGGGCCTTTGCCGGACCCGACGGAGAAATTTTACCCGAAGTAAAACTGTTTATTGTAAACCTTGTTAATGTGGGCAAACCCATTTGTGCACTTTGCGTGAGTCCGGTTGTCATTGCCAAAGCATTAGAGGGGTCAACGGTTCATGCCAGCCTGACGCTGGGTACTGATAAAGAATCATCACCGTATGATATTCCCGCTTTTGCAGCAGGCCTTGAAAAAACCGGCGCCAAAGCAAGCATGAAAACCATTCGTGAAGTGCTGGTTGATACGCAAAACAAAATTGTTACGGCCCCCTGTTACATGATGGATGCTACCATCGTAGAAATTCGCAACAACATTAAGGCTGCACTTGCAGAGATGATCATGCTGGTGTGATAAACCTGATTCTGGGCACTGCAGGTATCTGTGATAGTGCATTGGTTCAGGACAAAAAAGGTTACTTTTTAAACTGTCATACATTAGTCATAAAACAAGTGTATGAAACCAGCTGCCTGTAAGTTAATAATCGCTTTTCTATTTATTTGTACTAATTCCAGTGCACAAGGGCCCACCTATCCTGATGGAAATTCGTACGCCGTCAGTTTAACACCTACCAATGCTGACATCCTAAGTTTCTCCTGGAAAGAAGATACCTTCATTTTTGATGCAGGCGAAATGCATAGCGCAATAATGCGAAAGAGGGAAGGCTTTAAAGCTGCGCCGTATAATCCATTAAACAGTAATACACAGCAAGATCCTGTTATAAAATTCAGGTACGAGACGGCTAACAAGTATGGCTCTACACTCAAAATTGAAGGAACAGCGCAAGGCAATGTCATTGAAGGAACAGTAATATGGACGAACGACAATGGTGAGCACGCCTACACCTTTACGGGAACATTGATACAATGAACCCGTTTTTTAATTGAAGCGATTCAAAACAATCCTATAACCTAAACAGACATGAAAGGTGCAATTTTAATTTTTTCGTCTATGGTGTTTTTTTGTTCATCCGGATACGGCCAGATAATTGTGGATGACTCGTTACTTGCAGAATTTTATGTAAGAAATGTGTTGTTGGGTTCCGGTGTCGAAGTAGCCAATATTAAACACGTGGGTATGGTTGGGGGCCTGGGACAGTTTAATGCCGATCCCGGAATCATCGGTGTTGGATCAGGTCTTGTTCTTTCAACAGGAAGTGTTGACAGCATCGGAGGGCCGAACAATGCCAGGGGTTTTACCAGCCTGGGAACGTTACCTGAATCAAGGCGATTAATATCGCAACTTAGCAGAGGAGACAAAGATTTAAATAGGCTCTGCCATGGAAGAACAATAGATATTACGGTTATCGAATTTGATTTTGTTCCGCTTAAAAATGTACTTGAGTTCAATTACGTTTTTGCTTCTGAAGAATACACAGAATTTGTTGGAAGCCCTTTCAATGATGTGTTCGGCTTTTTCTTAAGTGGGCCGGGTATCAAGAAAAAAGTCAACCTCGCTGTTTTGCCGGATGGAAAAACGCCCGTTTCAGTTAATACGGTCAATCACAGAAAGAATAAAAACTATTTCCGAAAAAACGGAAAACGAATAGGTCTTGTCAGGAGAATATTTAAATCAAAAAAGAAACTAAAAGAAATGATTGAATTAAGAAAGTACATTCAATTTGATGGTTTGACAACCGTCCTGAAAGTGCATTGTGATGTTGTTCCGTATCAAAAATACCACATTAAAATTGCAATCGGAGACGTTGCAGATGGATTATATGACTCGGCTGTTTTTTTAGAGGCAGGATCATTCGTAAGCATAAAAGATACGAGTGGAAAATATTTTGAAAAATTAGAAGTGCTTTCTGAAAATCCCCCTGACATTGATAGTATATTCGGAATTAAAGTAATTGCTGAAGAAGAAATTCCTTTGGCAATAGATGACAAATTCGAAATTACCAATGTCTATTTTGATCATGACTCTTATTCGGTGCCGGACTCGGCTAAAAATCAACTGGATTACCTGGCCGGATATCTGCTTGAAAATCCAGGTTACACGTGTGTTTTATACGGTTATACAGATAATCTGGGATCAAAAAACTACAATCAAACACTGTCTGAAAGAAGAGCTAAAACGATCTTAGACTATTTAGTTACAAAAGGAGTTGATAGCTCCAGGCTGGTCTATTTCGGCCTGAACTTTGAGCAGCCGAATGATGACAATTCAACCGAAAGCGGCCGGGCAAAAAATCGAAGGGTAGAAATTGTACTTGAAGAATAACGCATTTTTAATTCGTACAATTCAAGGTGAATGCAATTTATGTTTCCTTTATTCAGCATTAAGATACAGTTTGCTTTTCACCGCCTTTTCATATTCTTCAATTCCACCAACAACAGGTAATGCAATGCTTGTGGAATTAGGGTCAATGGTCAGCTGCGTTCCGGGCTTAGGCCAAAGTGTAAATTCCTGGTCACTTGAAAACACCATTAATGCTATTTGTTTTCCTTTTGGTATAATTTGATCATCGGGCATTAAATCAAACGAAACCTGCACAAACTCTCCCGGTCTAAGTGCTTCACCTTTTCTCAGTGAACTGTGATTTTGAGGGTCGGCCCATCCGCGTGTGATGATGTTTTTGTAAATGCTGACATGTTTGCCTTCTACCCAGGGAAGCGTAATCAGGTAAACTGAAAGATTCGCTGCTGATTTATTGCACGCAAGTCTCAGGGTAACACGGGTAACGCCTGATATCCGGATCTCTTTTTCTAAAACAGGTGAAACATAAAGCAGTCTGTGTTTTGCATTTTTGCTTTCATGCAGCTTACTGTAATTAACCGAATAATCGTCCAGCAACGTTTCCGTTTTTTGATCAGCCGGTTTTTCCGTGCTTAAATGACCCGGACCGTTGTTGCCTGATTCAAGGTGAAGAATCACATCGGATGCATTTGAATCAGGAAAGCTGTGATAGGCTGTAGGCGTATTTTTATTCTCCCTGACAATCCAAACCGGCGCATCATTTTCGACACCATTTTCAATTCCGTGCAGGTAGCGTGTAAACCATCTGTTCATCATTTTTAACGGAGGATCACCTCCATGTCCATTCTGATGGTAATAAAGTTGAACGGGCAATCCTTTTTCCTGTGCTGCTTTGTAAAACCGGTAACTTTGTTCCGGCATTACATTCCAGTCATTTAAACCGTGTGCCATAAGCATGGCGGCATGCATGTTGTCAATTTTTTTCAGATAATCCCGGCTTTCCCAAAAATCATTGTAGTCGCCCGTAATTCTATCCAGGCCCGGAACCAACAGGCTATCGCGGATAGCTGCATTGTTCCGCTTACGGTTTGATTTATCCCCCGTGTTTATAAAATCATACAGCACATCCATGTCCTCTCCTAAATATCCTCCGGGTGAGCGTACTAAGCCGTTTGACCGGTAATAAAGATAATACGAAGATATCGGGGCAACCGGAATGATTGCTTCCAGGCCTTCAACACCTGTTGTAGCTGCTGCCAGGCAAAGTGTTCCATCGTAGGATGTACCTGTCATTCCAACCTTGCCGGTGCTCCAATACGCAGCCACTTCTTCATTCCCTTCGCGTGTTTTGTATCCTTTGGCACGGCCGCAAAGCCAATCAATGACAGCCTTTGGAGCAAGCGCTTCATTTTCGCCGCCAATCGTTGGTGCACCATCTGATAATCCCGTACCCGGTGATGATGAATACACCATGATATAGCCTCTTGAAACCCAGGTTTTATCCATGTAGAAAGACATGAACGGTCTTTTAACCCGTGTTTTAAAGTTTGTATGTTTATGTGATTTCGGTGTTTCACCAAGCTCATGCTTTACATTCCAAAAAAGTTTTTTCGGACTTCTGATCAAGGACATTATTTTCAATCCGTAATACGGACTGGTCATGTAAATAACCGGAAGCTTCAGATCGTGTGATGCCGTTTGACCGGGTCTGGTGACATAAACATGCATTCGGTCCAATTTGCCGTCGTTGTCTGAATCAAACGAGGTTTCAACCCACAGTTCTTCTCTGATCCAATTGTCCTGTAAACTGAATTCTGGAACCAGTTGTGCCTCTCCATTTTTAAAAACCGGCCCCGGTACAGCGTTGCTGATTGAGTCCGTTTGCTGAGCGGTTACAGGCGAAAAACTCAGTCCTAAAAGGAAAAGAAATAGCGTAAAGGCAAATTTTGGGTTCATGGATTTGTATTTGGAATGGGGCATCGTTTAAACTCTTTTATTCTGTAACGAAAGGTTTTGTGATGGAGTGGGGAGTTAGAGTTTAATAGAAAGATCAAGTCTTCCACCTAAACCGAGTTCAATTATTTTCTTGAGTGTAGATAGCCGGACTTCTTTCAGGTTGTTTTCAATTTTGGAAATATAGGATTTAGTCGTTCCGACTTTTTCTGCTAATTCTTCCTGCGTGAGTCCTTTTTCAATCCGGGCTTCATGAATCATTGCGCCAATTTTGAAATTTTCATAACCCGCTTCAAGTTTGTCCCGTTTTGCTGTTCCGCGTTTGCCGTAGTGTTTGTCCTTGAATTGCTCAAGTGTCATCACGTTATTTTTTTTTGCTTTGCTCATATCGTCTGATCTTATTTTTTGGAATGCGAAATTTCGGACTCGTATTCTTTGAAAAAAATAATAGTCCGGTGTTTTTGCATTGAGCTCACCAGGCAAAGATATAAAAGTTGCCCTAAAGTGAAACATTTGGGTGTGTTTTTGTTTTGATTATCAGGATGTATGGGAGTGGTACTGCAAGTGCCCGTGATAGTCATTAGCTCAGAACAGCTTGTTTTGAGTAGAAGGATCAATTTCTTCAAATTCTACCAAAAACTTAAATTCCATTTTCAGTATCCGTTTCCCAGTTGAAATTTAATGATCCACACTTCGGACATTTTATATATTCCCCATCAAGCTTGTCGAAAGCACATCGATTACATTGTCCATAAGTCTTGTTTATATGAGTTACAATATATTTAGCGTCTCCATGACTTATCGTATAATTGTCTATGATATATTTTACTGACTTAATAGGTGATTGGATAGTCAATTCTGATAATTTGTTTTTCTCTGAATGATTAAAATCGGGAATCTCAATTCCTTCTTTGGGCAAACAATTTTTACATTGAACTTTCATGTCTGTCTAAATTGGCTATGGTGGTTTATGTGTTGTCGCAGTTATGCTGTCATACTTTTTTCATAGTTCAATATTCTCATTTCCATCATCGTCTTCCTCCAAATATAGATTCCAATTCAATTTATTAGCAATTTGCTTGAACGCGTCAATATATATTTGTTGGTCTATATTTTGTCCCTTTGAACAAACAATTACCACCAAGGTTACGAATTGATTTTCTTCGTTAGATGAGATAAAATTTCCGTCATAGGTTTCTACCAATGTGATGTCAACCCAAGGGAATTTATCAGTGTTTGTAAAAGACTGGTGATTTGTCTGCTTAAAGAGTTTTGTTTCTAATAGATGCTTAACTACAACTGATTTGTCAAGTTTCTGACTAAAGTGCTCATCACATTGAATATTATAGTAATTGTATCTGTCGCTCCACATCTTATTCGTAAATTTTTGCCCCTCTAAAAATGTCAGCAAATGTTGCCCAGTCTGGTTTGTCAGCATTTACACTTAATTTCATGTTGTCATAATAGCCTTGAATGTCTTCTGTATATGAACTCAAACCTTCTAAAAAGTCGGGCAATGTTTTGTTTTTCCAACTTTCAGGATTATCTACAAAGTCCTTGAGTAATAAGTCAAGAAACTTAATGAAAGTTTGTCTGTCTGTTACTTTAAAGTCGTTAAGTGTGTCGTTCATAAATTGGCTATAACGGTTTCTAGCTTTGCGTTGGTGGGCTTTTGAAACCGAAAACTGTCTGCCAGCATCAACGTTTATTAATTGCTCAAATGTTTCTATTAACACTGTCCGCCCACTAACGCAAAACCCGTGTTAGCAAACATTCATTCAAGCGAATAATTAATTACTGTTGTGATTAAAGTCTTTACCGGTTTGTTACAGTTTTTAAATTCAAATATTGACAGAGCTTTTTCTCCATTGTCTTGAAAAAATTGGCTTATCAGGGCATGAACAAACGATTGTGTGGTGGAATCCACGCTCTTAAAATCAAGACATATTTTTTCACCTTTATCTACTAATGGTTTCAAAGTGTTTAACCTAATGTCGCGCGCATCATCCTTATTTTCGGCGAAGTTCCCTACTAATTCTGATATTAACAAAGTTTTCATTATGTGAATTTTATTTTTTTATAATAATCTTTTGATTCTTTTTTTACACCAAGCCTATATGCTGTGCCAATTCTTTCAATTAAATTATTAAAGGCTTTGTCGTCTTTTATATTTATATCGATACCTACCACGGTACCTGGGAAATAAGGAAGGCCTTCCTTTATTGTGCAGAAGTCATCGAATGGTTTTGGATTAAATTCTTTATATTTTTGATTCTTTCTATACTTTAACTTATAGTAAGAAGACCCAGAATAAATTAAAAAATGGTTGTGTGTCGCTTGAGCAATACACTTAGTAAAAAAAAGTCCGGCTCCAGCATTTTCATAATTACCACCAATTCGTTTTGTAGCTCCAGAAATCCCTGGAGTTAATGCCAATTCTATTGCCCTTTTGTCTGAATCAGGGTGGTGATATTTAGTTAATGCCTTTTTCAAACCATCTCCAATGTCACTTATCCCAATTGAAATTTTTTCTCTTCGTTTATTGTAAGTGGCGCAAACATTTCCTCCATAAGGGCTATTAGAGTGTTCTATTACGTTTCTTAATATTTCACTGAATACATGTTTTATTGTCCGAGAATTTTCTCTAGTTGTATGTAGAATTGGATCAATCGTTTTAATGAAGGAGGTTAATTCCTCACCGTTTCTAATCTTAGTTAATGGAATAAATCTTCCGGTCTCATCATGTATCTCAGTAGTCCTGATATCACTAAATCCAAGAGATCCGAATAATTTCATCCTTTGCAAGTAGGGTATTGATTTTATACTATGGTTCATGGATGCCGCCTTAGTGTAATTGTTTTTGTTGATTAAATCACCAATAGCCGCATAAAATGCTAACCCCACTGGAGCCATTGCAACATATTGAGGATGAAAAGAAATTGTTATGTCCCCATCATTAAAATCAAAATCGTTACCCTTAAAAATATTATCAAAATTTCTAAGTGAAATACTATTTGGTATGTATAATTTTCCCATCTTTCTGAATGTTTGCTAACGTTTTGCAGCTACCCGCATGCAGGTTATTCACTGGCCTGGCCACAAAGACCGCAATTTAAATGTAGTGATTTATTTGATTAAGTGATCTGCAAACCTGCTTGCGGGTAGGTGCTGTTATGTTTAGTTTAACTGTTTTTCGCAACGAATTTTTCGAGTTCTCCATTCACAAAAGAATCCGGTTTCCAACCTTTAATTATTTTGTCCAATAAAAAAGTGTCTCCAGCCCCTAGAGCGACACCGGTGAGAGTGCCAACACCACCGCCGATAACCGCGTCGATTACTAGACCCGCACCGGTAAAAAATGACCATCTAAAGGTCTTTCCTGGCAATTTATCGACCCAGGTTTCTTCGGTCACGGCTTTATGGTATTCTGATAATAGTCCATCATTATTATCGAGCTTTTTTAACCAATCTTTAAATTTATCCGCTTTTTCAAGTACAGATAAGAAATCAGAAAACTTACGTTCACCGCTACTAATAACTTCTCTGATTTTATGCCCCTC
The DNA here is from genome assembly GCA_016192075.1 of Bacteroidota bacterium. GTDB lineage: Bacteria > Bacteroidota > Bacteroidia > Flavobacteriales_D > Crocinitomicaceae > JADJGJ01. The sequence goes on from JACPUU010000012.1 coordinate 159,243, forward strand.
TTTCAAAACGACTTGTGCAAACAATTCTATCTGCTCTTGATTCGTAATAGACGACTGAACAAAGGAGTTAATTTTTTCATTCATTAAAACCGAATTTATTCTACTTGAAACTATGTCCGAATTTAACGTACTCGCTAGCATCAAATCCTGTCGAGTGTTCATGACATTAAATAATACTGTTTCTAAAGAGATGGGGTATTCGTTCGTTTTCGTTTTATTAATTGAGTCAAAATCAATATTCGAATCCAATATTAATCCCTGCTGTATCTTATTAACCACCACTTTAATTTCCTCAGGATTGACTTCGTAGTCGGGATTAAATAATTTTATTGTGTGAGCAATGGCCTTTTTCAGATATACTTGATTGTCTATATCTTCTTCAACAAAGTCAATAAGGTTTCCCGGATGAAGGTGAATTTCAGAGTGAGTTAAAATGCGATTTGCAAGCCTCTTACTGTATCCCATTCTCCCCGTGTTTTCTAAAATTGCTTTCAACAACCTGTCAGATAGACTTACATTCTTTCCTTGCATTAATACAGGTCTTTGCCACAGAAATTTTCCATCAGCGACTGGTTTGCGCATGCTGCCTAGAAAATTGTCCTCAAGATGAACTTTGATTTTGCCTGACTTCATCAACTCTAAAAAGGCATCGGTTTGATCAGTTTGAGTCAAACCGTGAAAAAAGCTCACACCACAAACCAACTTTACCTCTTTATAGAAGAGTAATGATTCTGCGATTTGACCTAAATCAAAGTGTACATTCTTGGACGGTCTTATCGAAACTCTATCGAACATTTTAAATTAAACATAACTAGTTTATATCAGTACCTTTCATCATCCCATACAACCAAATCAGTTGTATACCATCACTTTGGGCAACCAATCAAATATACTTATTTCTCCGCAGATGTAGTAATGCTGAATGTTAACACGGGCAGATTTCTCCCTTCATTCCATTCCGTTCGAAATGACTGTTCCTGACTGGTCATTTCGAACGCAGAGAGAAATCTCATCGTTGTAACGCCGGAAACTTACCCCACCTGCTTACTCAAAATCCGCCAGTTTTTCGGGAACAAATTGTTGGTGCGGTTACCCAGGTTTTTGACAAATCCCAGCGGGTGATTCTGATAGGTTACTAATTCAATTCCTTTTTCTGAGTGTGCGGAATGAATGGCTTCTTTTTGGAGAAAACGAATGGCGTCGGCCAGGGTCAGTTCTGATTTTCGGAAGGTTTCTGCGTTCAGGTGATTGGATTGGGCCAGGGCCTGTGACGGAATAAAATCGGTACCTTTCACTTCGCCAATTTCTGTTCCGAAATAGCGCACATACAATTCGTGTTGGCAGGTGGCCAGAAAATCGATGTACTTTTTGGGGAAGATGTATTGCTGCTGCTTGAATTCGATTCCTGAAAAATCAGCTGGATTCAGTATAAATTCGTTCCAGTTCAATAAATCTTTGGGTTTGATCTGATTCCTGATTTTTCCTTCTCTTTCTGCTGTTTCTGTTTTGCGAATGACGGACAGGAAAAATCCTTCTGATTTTGTCAGATGCGGCATCATGCGGTAACCAAAAACACCTTCGTAATTCAGTTCTTTGATCTTCCAGTCTGGTGTTAATTCCAGGCGGAGTGAATCACCCGCATGTTCGTTCAGAAACTGCCGGATATTTTGTTCATTCTCCTGCAGGTTAAAGGTACAGGTGGAGTAGAGCAGCAGCCCGTTTTCTTTCAGCGCCGGCCACACATTTTCCAGTATTCGCTGCTGCCGTACACTGCAGAGGTTCACGTTGTCAGGACTCCATTCATTCACCGCGTGATCGTGCTTGCGGAACATGCCTTCACCCGAGCAGGGAGCGTCAATTACAATCACATCAAATTTCTGGCTGAAATCTTCAAAAGCTTCCGGATCATTCTGCGTAATAATGCAATTAGCGGTTCCCCATTTAATTACATTTTGTTCCAGGGCAGGAATACGGGACCCGATCACTTCATTGCTTACAAGTAAACTTTCTTCTGAAATTAGCGAAAGCAAATGGGTTGTTTTACCACCGGGTGAGGCACAAAGATCCAGTACTTTCAGTGGTTGTGTAAGGTCTGCATGTTGTTTCAGTGCCTGTTCAATGAGCATACTTCCGGCTTCCTGTACATAATAGGTTCCGGCATGAAAAAGCGGATCAAACGTGAATTTTTTGCGCTCCGGTAAATAATAACCGGTCTCACACCAGGGAACGCGTACTGAATTTCCGGCAGTTGTTTTTTTGAATGGATTGAGGCGGATGCTCACCGGAATATCATCTTCCAGCGCCTGTACAAAAACTGTTCGTTCTTCGTCAGAAAGAAGTTGTTTTAATTGATCCAGAAAGGGCTGGGGTAGATTCATGCAGTTAAACATTGGACTGCGAAAATAGTGTAATTCCCTTGAAAGCGGATGAATTGAACACGGATTTGACGGATAAAACGGATCAACACCGATCTGAGCCGAAAAATCCGTTTTAATCTGCCGGATCCGTGTCATCCGTGTTCTATTCCTTATTAGCAAAGGCTTCAACCGTAAGAAGAATAAATTTCTATCTTTGCGAAGCAAAATGAAAAAGCTTTACAAATTCCTGCTCAACAAACTGCCGCGCCCGCTTCTGATCCGGCTGAGTTATGTGTTTCGCCTGTTTGCACCACTGGTGTACAGGGGTAATAATGTGGAATGCCCGGTTTGTGAACGTTCATTTCGCAAATTTTTATCGTACGGTTCCAATGTTGCGCATCGTGAAAATGTATTGTGTCCGTACGATCTGACACTGGAAAGGCACCGTTTGATGTGGCTTTACCTGAAACAAAAAACAAATTTCTTTACCCGGGAAAATCTGGCGGTAATGCACATTGCGCCGGAACAGTGTTTTCATAAAAAATTCAAAAAGCAGAAAAACCTGAAATACGTAACCGGTGATTTGCTTTCACCCATTGCTGATCTTCATTTTGATTTGCACAACATTCCGCTGGAAGACAACCAGTATGAAGTTATTTTTTGCAACCACGTGATGGAACATGTGAAAGATGACCTGCAGTGTATGAAAGAGCTGTATCGTATTATGAAACCCGGCGGATGGGGTATTATGCAGGTACCTATTGATTCTACCCGCACAGAAACTTACGAAGACTGGAGCATCACCACACCCGAAGAGCGTGAGAAACATTTCTGGCAATACGATCACGTCCGGTTGTACGGACTCAATTATCCGAAACGATTGGCTGAGGCAGGTTTCCAGGTTGAAACCGTTGATTTCAGCAAAGAGATGCCGCAGGCTCAGTTTGAGCGGTACCGCATTCCAAAAGAAGAGCTGCTTTACGTGGTTCGCAAGCCCTGATTATTGATTTAATTCCAGCAGCAGATCGCTGATTTCTTTTCGTGATCGCGGTGTAATTTCACGCGTTCTGTAGGGTTCTTCCAGTTTTTCATGATCGTCAAGGTAGCCCAGTGCAATCAGGTAAACAGGCACCAGGTCTCCTCCCAGGTTAAACAGTTCAGCCATTTTCACGGCGTCATATCCGCCCAATACGTGCGTGTAAATGCCAAGCGCGTTTGCCTGAAGTGTAAACAACATGTTGGCCGCTCCTACATCGTGTAACATGGCTGTATTTGTATTCCCGTTGGCGGTATAGGTCTTTTTGCCGAGCGATAAAACCAATGCTCCGGCATTTTTACACCAGGGCCGGTTGCCGCCTGACAACAAATTTAAAAACGTGTCAAAAAGCGGCGTTCCCCTATAGGCAACGGCATACCTCCAGGGCTGTTCATTGTTGGCACTAAAAGCCCACGATGCTGCCTCAATAAGGGTATGCATGGTTTCTTCAGAAATTGGTTTTTCTGAAAAACTGCGCGCGCTCCACCGGTCCCTGATGATTTCAAGGACCGGGTTTTGCGTTTGTGCTTTTTTTGTTTTATTCATAAATAATGTCATACTGTCGGGTCAGGCCGCGACCTGACCATACGTTATACCTGTTTTACCAATTGTATTTCACAGGCAATTTTCACTTCATCGCTTACCAGTACACCTCCTGTTTCAAGCGCAGCATTCCAAGTCAGTCCCCAGTCCTTCCGGTTTATTTTGCCGCTCAGGCTGAATCCTGCTTTCAGGTTTCCCCACGGATCTTTTGCTACACCGCCGTTTTCAACATCCAGGGTAATGGATTTTGTCACGCTGCGAATGGTCAGGTCGCCGGTTAGTTTATCCGTGCCATTGCCTTTTTCGTATTTCGTAGCTGCAAATTTAAGGGTTGGATGATTGGCTGCGTCAAAAAAATCGGCGCTCTTCAAATGGTTATCCCTGTCTGCAGCTCCGGTTGAAATGGAATCTACATCTGCTGTGAATTCAATAACTGATTTGGAAAAATCGTCACCATCCGTCGTTGCAGTTACATTGAATTTTCCGAATGATCCGGAAACGTTGGTAAACATCATGTGTTTTACTTTGAACGTAACTTCGCTGTGTGTTGGGTCAAGTGCCCATTTGGTTGTAGTCATAACTTATGTTGGTTTAAAAATTACATTTTGCAAGGGAGGAATCATGAACGCTTAAATAACCATCGGAACTTCCATCAGCAGAATTTCTGCTCCCTCTGAAGTAGCTTTCAGGCTGAACTGGTTTGTGTTCCAGATTCCCAATCCGTCACGCTTGTTTAATTCTGTTTCATTCAGGGTAAATGATCCGCTCAGAACAAATGCGTAAACCCCGTTTGTTTCTTTTTTCAGTGTATAAGCTGTTGTCTGGTCTTTGTCAAATTTCCCAAGGTGGAACCACGCTTCCTGGTGTATCCAAACGCCGTTGTCTGCTTTGTCTGGTGAAAGAATCTGGTGTAATTTGTTTTGTCTGTCTGTTGCTTTCAGTGTAATCTGATCGTAACGTGGTTCCACATTTTGTTTATTCGGGAAAATCCAGATCTGTAAAAATTTTACAGGCCTGTCTGTATTTTTATTGTACTCGCTGTGCGTGATTCCGCTTCCTGCGCTCATTACCTGTATGTCTCCGTTTTTGATAACAGCCGTGGTATTCATGCTGTCACGGTGTTCAAGATCACCTTCCAGCGGAATAGAGATAATTTCCATGTTACTGTGTGGGTGTGTGCCAAAACCCATTCCTGCTTCTACGGTGTCGTCATTCAAAACACGTAGCGCTCCAAAATGCATCCGCTCAGGGTTGTAATAACCGGCAAAGCTGAAGGTGTGATAAGAGTTAAGCCAGCCGTGATGTGCATGTCCCCGGCTTTCGGCTTTATGTAAAATGGTGTTTGCCATAGATCTGACTTTTAACAGGACAAAGTTCAGGCAAAGTCAAAGGGTGTGCATTGAACTAGATTAAGAAATCAGGTTTGGGTGAATATCCTGCTGAATGCAGAGAAACGGAATAATCAGGTTTCAGATCTTACTTCGTGCGGTTGCAATGAATTATTTCTTCGCAATCTTCCCGCGAATCTTACTTAAAAATTCCGGTGAAATACCGAGATAGGAAGCGATGTAATGCTGCGGAACCCGTTGCGGAATGGAAGGGTATTTTTCAATAAATTCCAGGTACCGTTCCTGCGCGGGTTGTGAAATAGATTTAAACAAACGGTTTTGAGTGGCGGCTAAATTGCGCTGAATCAGCAGCCGGAAAACGCGTTCAAATTTGGGAACCCTGAAAAGCAGTTCTTCTTTGGTTTGTGGTGAAAACACAAAGAGTTCAGTATCTTCAATGGTCTCTATAAAAAGTTTAGACGGTTTTTGCTCGTGAAAACTGGCTACGTCACCCAGCCACCAATCTTCAATTCCAAACTGGAGTATGACTTCAAAACCGTTTTCATCAATGTAATAGGTCCGGGTGCAGCCTTTGATAATGTAGCCTTCAAAATTGCAGATTTCGCCATCCTGCAGCAGCAATGTTTTTTTGGGTACGGCTTTGTGTTCAAGCAGGGAGTGAAAAATGTCCAGCTCTTCTTTCAGAAAAGTAACACTTCGGTTGACATTTTTGTCGATGGATTCATACATAAGCCGCGCCCTTGTGGTTACCCGTTTAATCGAATGTTCAGGTCCATTTCGGTTTTTTCTTTGGTGGGTCTTGCCGTCATAAAAAACAAAATGATGAAACCTGAAATGAATAGGTAAAAAAGGTTTCCCTGTAAAAAGTAAGCTACAATTCCCAGCAGTGAAGGGGCTTCCATGAGAGCATAGCGTACAATCAGGGCTGAGCGGTAGGCACTTATTTTTTCATCGTCGGTAGTTTTTTGTTTAGCCTGGTCGAGCAGCTTTTTAAAGATCATGTTACTGCCAATCAATCCAAAAACAGCTACGGCAGGCACAAGAATGAAGAAAATATCACCCTCCGGATTCAGAATGATTTCTGTTTTGCCGGTAAGGGCAATACAAACAGCTGCAAAAAATACCTGCCCGGCAATCAGTGCCAGATGTATAATGGAAAGAGATTTGATTTGGGAAGAAGAACCAGTCATACCGAATTTGCTTTGGTATAAAGATAAAAAATAGTTGAAACACCTGCATCAATCTCTTCGGGCAGATATCAGCCAGTTGGTATCAGGGGCGGGGGAATCGTTTTTCCCGTATCTTTGCAACCCAAATTAAACATGTGAAGCGCGCAGATACCATTGAACTGGAGATTACCGATTTTGCCTTTGGCGGAATGGGGATAGGAAAAGTTGAAACCAACGAAGGGCAGTTTATTGTCTTTGTGGAAAATGCCCTTCCGGGTCAGAAAGTGCTGACGCGGATTGCTAAAAAACGCAAAAAATACGCTGAGGGAAAATTGCTGGAAGTGCTGGAACGTTCTAAGGATGAAGTAACCGTACCGTATCAGCCGGTATCGGGGGCGCCCTACATTGCCCTGCCTATTGAAAAACAACGTGACTATAAAAAGACCAGTACGCTGGAACAGTATAAACGCATTGGCGGCATTCAGCAAATTGATGCCTTGTTTGATGAATACATTGCCTCACCGGCTGATTTTAATTACCGGAATAAAATGGAGTATTCGTTTTCAACCATCCGGCAGGATCTCGAAACCGGGGCAGAACTGGACGACCAGTTTGCACTTGGGTTTAAAACACGCGGCACCTGGTGGAAAGTAGAAAACCTGGACAAAGAAAGCGGATTGTTTGATGCCGATTTTGAAAACAAACTCAAAGAGGTACGGATGTTCCTTGAAAAGACAGGTTTGCCGGCCTGGCATCCGCCTAAAAAAATCGGATTTTTCCGCCACCTGGTGGTACGCAAATCATTCGATAAAAATCAATTACTCATTAACCTGGTTACCTCTTCACAAGATCTGAACCAGTTTGACCGCAAGGCTTTCACGGCATTTATGACCGCTCTTTTTGGTCCACGGCTGGCAGGTTTGCAGCATACCATCAACGATGATGTGGCCGATCGTTCCAAAATTGAAAACGGATTAAATCAGCTGCTTTACGGTGAGCCGGTTGTTCTTGAAAAATTGCTTGGGCTGCAGTTTGAAATCAGCATGGAAAGTTTTTTTCAGACCAACCCCAAAAGTGCCGAACTGCTTTATGCCAAAGCCATTCAGTATGCCCGGCAGGGTGATGATCTGAAAGGGGCTGTGTTGATGGATTTATTTTGCGGTACCGGTACCATTGGTCAGATTATGGCCTCACAAATAGAAAACGTGAAAGTGGTTGGTGTGGATATTGTGCCTGAAGCCATTGAAGATGCCAAACGAAATGCTAAACGAAACGGTATTTCAAACATTGATTTTTTTGCGGCAGATGTCGGTAAATTTTTGGTGCAGTATCCCAACTATACCGGCAAAATTCACACCATTATGCTTGATCCGCCGCGGGCGGGGATTGCTCCAAAAACATTGCAGAAGGTGATTGATCTCAATGCCCGCCAGATTGTTTATGTGTCGTGCAATCCGGCAACACAGGCGCGTGATGCACAAACGCTGGCCGCTGCCGGGTATGAATTAAAACGCATTTCGCTGGTTGATCAGTTTCCACATACGTCACACATTGAGGCGGTGGGATTATTTGTGAAAAACAACTGATTCTGTTTGCTGCAAATTCAAACCGGTTTATCTGAATTAGTTTTTAAATTTGAGTAGCAACCGGCCTCAGGGTTCAGGTGTTGAAACATGGCACAAAATCTGCTGGGTTTTTTGCCTGATTGTATTAAATCGAAGTCTTATGAAAAAACTGGTTACGCCCTTTTTATTTATCAGTCCGTTTGTGTTTGGCCAGATGGCCCTGACAGAAGCACAGGAAATTGCCTACAAATACGAAGTAGGGTCATACAGCTACATGGAAGCGTTTAAAGGCCATGCCGGATACGGGGCGCCTCTTATACTCACTGCTGATGGCGGTGCCGCTTTTTTTGGTGATTTTTCAGATGAGCAGGGCAGCATGGGCTTGCTGGTAAAGGTTGACAAAAAGGGGCGGGAAGAATGGAAATTACAGGTACGGCCAGAGTTTGATGAACTGGAATCGCAGGCTGTTGTGCAGGATAAAAACGGAAATTATTTTGTGTTTATGCTTTCATACAATTCTGCCAAATACCGTGGCGGCTGTGAACGCGTGGTCTATGTTGATAAAACCGGAATCATTTTATGGGACAAAACGTTTGGCAGTTATGAATTGATCAATAGTCCCACCTTTTCTTACAGCCGTATTCTGGAAGATGGCCGGCTATACCTGCGTGGTCACATTGTGACAGAAAAACCGGCTGAAGGCAAAGACCCGTCTTACCTTTTCTGGGAAGGCTGGATCAGTACTACCGGTGAGTTAACGCAAAAAACCGGCGTGGTGATCGATTGGGCAAACAGTAACTGGCAGGACTGGTATAACGTGGAGTGAGGTTTTACTCGTCAGATTAAGATTTAGGTTCCTTTTTTTTACCAGCTTGTTTTGCCAGCAACGTTGCAAAAATTCCAACAACCAACACAAGCACGAAAAATATAACAAGCATAGAAGCCGGAATCCATAGTCCGTTTTGCTCGTACAGTTTATGGAAATAGTCAAATTTGTTGAGGTAATTGTTGGGCAGAACAAATGCTGTAACGATCGATCCAAAAACATGAATGGTTGTAAGCGTTGCTTTGAATGTATTACCAATCGGAATTTTTTGATAGCCAAAACTCAATCCGTTCGTAATTATGTTTGCAACGTAACCAAGTCCTACGGCAATGAGTACTGCAAAACACACCCAAAGATCATGTGGGCCATGGCTACCGGTTAATCTGAGTAATTCCAATTTATTTTTTGGTGTTAAAGGTAAGAGTTGGGTTGTTTTTACACGCCTTTCATAGCATTTAATTGAAAACTGTGATTGTCATTTAGTGTGTTTTGAAACTGCCTACTATACGATTTATTGGTTCTTGACAGCTCTTCCATTTTTTAACCGGACCAAATTTTTGGTCTTTATACCTTTAATGTTTCACTAAATCCAATCCCCCTAAAGCATCACCAATTCAATTTCAACCAGCGTACGGTTTTTAAATTTGTACCGCAGGTTGGCGTCTTTGTAGTTGACAACAATGGAGGCTGGCCAGGCAATACCGTCCCAAACGACAAACGTGCTCTGCACCTGCTCCAGACTCATACCCACAGAAATGCCATTTGGCAGGCGAATTTCCGGATCACGGATCACAACTTCCTGCAAGGCTGATTCAACCGTGGTACCGCTGAACGTGATTTTTGTACCGCTGTTGCTGGTAAGTACCAGGTAATCCCAGCTGTGGGTATCGCCTTCACGCTGTGAAAAAGTAGTTTCAGTACTTTCTTTGAGTTTGAAATCAGGGTTCAGTATCCAGCTTTTAAATTCGGTAACGTTAACGTAGCGCTGCCCGAAAGCCGATGTTTTGGTATAATCAAAGATTATTTCGCCGTTGTTGGAATAGCTGGAATCTGCTTTGGCAATAAGGTCGGTATACTGCGCTGTATTTTTAAAAACCGGAATGTTGTTTTTTACCAGTAAATTTTCCAGTTCGGCCATTTGCTTTTCTGCTCTTGGAATCTCTTTTTCTGAAAGATTGGTTGAAAATTCGGGCAGTTTTTGAATGCTCCAGAAAACAATGCGCTGGCATTCAAAACAAATGGAGACAGACGCAACGGGTTTGCCGGTTTTGTCAAAATAAATAATACCGTGCCGCGGAATGTAACAGCCTGAAAGGCCTGCGGCGAGCATGTCAACCCCTTTTGCAAAAATGGCATTCATTTGAGAATTCAGTTCCGCTGAAAACTCCCAGCCGTCACCCAGCTTACTGGCGGCATAAATACCCTCGCGGTAAATACTGAATTCAGGTCTGTCACGCGCAGCCTCTTCACCGGTATTGAAAAGATACACCCGGGCATAGCTGTATTCAACATTCGGAAAAGTAAAACTGCCGGCATGCAGGTGTCCGGCAAGTGCCAGAATAAGGGTAATGAGAATTGGTTTCATACATTTCGTTCGTGATCTAAATATAGTAAATTAACCCGCACCCGGGATTGAAAAACAGAAACGCCGGTAGGACTGCTATTTCAGGCTTCATTGCGTTTCTTTCAGAATGGAAATTGAAGAACGCACAATTTTGAATTTAATGAAGTTGGCGTTACCTTTGCTGCATGCAAAAAGAATACTGGGACAAACGCTGGCAAAATCAGCAAACAGGGTGGGATGTAGGTCATATTTCAACTCCGCTGAAAGACTATTTTGATCAGCTGACGGATAAAAAACTGAAAATTCTGATTCCAGGCTGTGGCAATGCCTATGAAGCTGAATACCTTTGGGAGCAAGGTTTTCACAACACGTTTATTGTTGAAATTTCTGAACTTGCTGTTGCTTCTTTTTTAAAGCGGTACCCCGGCTTTCCAAAGGAGCACATTTTCACAACCGATTTTTTTAAGTTGGAAGGCCAGTTTGACCTGGTTGTTGAACAGACCTTTTTTTGTGCCATTGACCCGAAACTGAGAACGGCGTACGCACAAAAAGTGGCGCAATTATTAAAACCCGGCGGCAAACTGGTGGGGGTACTTTTTAACCGTGATTTTGAAGGCGGTCCCCCGTTTGGCGGGTGGCGTGACGAATATATTCAGACATTCAATCCCTATTTTGAACTGAAAGTGATTGAAACAGCTTACAATTCAATTCCTCCCCGGGCGGGCACTGAATTATTTATAAAATTTCTAAAAAAGTAAATTCCGGCGGTATGGTCGGTTGATTTATTAAATTTGCAGCCAGTTATGCCCCGAAAATTAAATCTTACCCGTTATCTCTGGTTCTGCCGGATCTCTTTTTTCGTGGTGTATTTCTGGTTTGGAATTCTGAAATTTTTTCACGGCCTTAGTCCTGCTGAAGGGCTTGCAATGAATACGCTTGAAGAAATTACGTTTCACACCATTCCCTGTTCGGTTTCCATCTACATTCTGGCCTCGTGGGAAGTGCTTATTGCCATCGGATTCCTGGTTAAAAAGCTGGTACGCATCACAACCTGGCTCATGATCATTCACATGATTCTGACCTTCTCTACATTTATTTTCTTTCCCGATGAAATGTTTACCACAGCGCCTTACGGTCTGACACTGGTGAGTCAATACGTGATTAAAAACCTGGTTTTTATAAGCACCGGCCTGCTCATTCTTAAGCTGCCGCTGGAGCCGGAGAAAGAAGCCTGACAGGTCAGCAAACCGGTTCGCGAAGAATGGTTTTTAATTTTTCAGGGGCCGTTTTACGAAAATCAGAAAGGTAAATTTCATGGTGAAGACCATTTTTTACAAATTCTTTTTCATCCATAAACGCTTTCAGTTTTTTCAGGGTATCCGGTTCTTTTTCAAAGGCACCCAGGTGAAGAATCTGTACAAAATAACTTTCAGGCAATTCAAAAAAATGTACTTTTTCTGCAGCCGGAATGTCTTTTTTGGCAAGCACCTGTGACACGGCTTCGCGCACTGATTTTGCACTTACAAATTCCGGCAGGCGGATGAGACTTCGGTAAATCCATTCGCTGCGCGGAATCAGAAGCGGTGCGGCATCCATTTGCGGATACCCGTATTTTTTTTCATCAAAACTCCATTGTCCCTCCAGTTTGGCCACTACAAAATCCTGCTGCTGTTCTTTGTGTTTGAACTTCAGTGCATAAGCTACAGCATAAAGTGCGCGCAGGTCATTGGCATATTCGGCTCCCGAAGGGTCTCCCTTTCCATCAATGGCCAGGTAACAGGCCTTGTCAAAATGAATTATCTCAGGACTGGTACTTGCCTTGTACCATTTTTTATCTGTTTTGGTAAGGTCTGTTTTGGAGGTCATGGAGTTGCTGTTTTAAGGTTGTTGTTCGTCTGCACTTGGTCCGTAAACGCCCGGAATCGGAATATTCAGGAGGCGCAGATAAACGCCTAATTGTGCACGGTGATGGGTGATCTGGCTGAACGCGTGACGAACGGTTTCTTGTTTGGTGTTTACAGCGTAAATCGTTTCACCTGCACGAAGGGTCCATTTTCCTTCCAGCACTTCTTCTTTGGCATTCGCCAGGTCTTCCATTGCTTTTTTCTTACAGCGATCATAAAGCGCCACCATTTCTTGTGAATTTTTGCAGTCTTCAGGATTATACGGTGAGGCATTGAAGTCGAGTTCATCGGTTGTCAGTCCCAATGAAATCCAGCCTGGCAGCTCAGCAATGTGTGTTGCCAGCATTTTCATTTTCATACTTTTTGGATGCGGCGCCCAGTCCATTTTGTCAGCAGGCACAAGGGCCAGCATTTTACGTGTACCAACAGATTCTGCTTCGAGTTCTTTTTGAAAGGTCTCTAAAAATGTGATCATAATTCTTACGATTTAAAGTTTATGACACAAAGAAAAAGAGGGGAAGTGACAACAGTATGTCAGCAGTGTTTCAGATCAGCCGATTCTTTTTTTTAATTCGTTGTGGAGAACCTTTACACGGGCCTTTAGTTCGGGCGGAGAAATAATTACGGCAGAATCGCCAATCATCAGGTACCAGCGCGCCATTCCTTCAACCGATGCAGTGAGAAAGGTCATTTGTGTGGTGGTTTTTCCTTTTTTCTCTGACACAAAACCGTTGTAGTATTTTTGTTCTCCCAAATACCTGACAACCTTGTTGTCAATTTCCAGGATAATTTCAATGAGCGCTTCCTGTTGTTTTGTTTTTTGAAGAAACGACTTCAGGCTTGGATGATTTTTTTGAAAATTGTCCGGGGTTCTTTTCAGGCTTCTGATCCGGTCTAGTCTGAAATTGCGGTAATCATTCCGCAACCGGCAATAAGCAATCAGGTGCCATCTGCCCGAACTGAAAAAAACGCCCACCGGTTCCACCTGCCGGGTTGTTAGTTCTTCAGAATGTTGCGCAAAATAGGCCATTTCAAGAATGATGGCAGAAGAAATAGCATCAATCAGCTGCTGTAAAAAAGCCACTTTGCCGGAACTATCGGGCAAAAACTGATTTTGAAGTACTTCAATGTTATTTTCAATAGTTTCCAGGTAGTTTTTTTCGGTGGCCCGTAAGATTGATTTGATTTTGAACAAGGCAGATTTATATTCGCGTTCAATACCCGTATCGGTTAGCTTTTCAATCAGTTTTTCAGCGGTCAGAAAGGCTGTGGCTTCGGGAATGGTAAATTGAACCGGTGGCAATTTGTAGCCGTCTACAATGGAGTATCCGATACCGGCCTCTGCTGAAATGGGCACACCGGTTTCTTCCAGTGCCCGTATATCCCGGTAAACGGTGCGCAGGCTGATTTCAAAACGATCTGCAATTTCTTTGGCCGTGACAATTTTTTTGGACTGTAATTGAATTAATATGGCAGAAATGCGTTCGATCCGGTTCATATCCCAAAAATAGTGTAAAAAGCAAGACCTTAATATGCATTGATCTGGTTGTATTTAGCGGTTACTTTTACAAAAAGCAGACATAAAAAGGTACTATTAAGCCAACGGTGGAATAGTTTTTGTCGTCTTTTAATAAAAGAAAGGAGGTTTGTATGACTTTTGGAGAAAGAGTAGCTGCCGTCCATCTCATGCAGCGGTTTGTGAGAATGAGCAGAATTTTGCTTCCGCTCTATTCAAGTCTGGTTTATAAAAATAACCTGACCCGTTCAGAAAAACGGAAACTGGACCGTATTCAATCGGTCTATGAAAATTTCCATGCGAATCCTGAGGCATCTCAATACCTGATTGATTCCGATATTCTTCGTTTGATTCAACAGGTTTATACAACGCTTGTGTCCAAAGAGGGTGAATCACCCGAAAGTTTTTTTGCCTACAATGCGTTTATCAAAGAGAGTGACCGCCTGATTGCTGCGTGGGACCGTCAGCAGATGAACTGATTTTAACCAATTAGATTACACCGGTATCCTGATTGCAGCAAGTAATCCTGAATGCGTTCAACATCGGGTTCAAACCCTTCTACACGCAAAATGTGGTCACAATCATCCAGGTCAAAATTAATGCGAAGTGCCGGATAAATTTCCTGAAGTTCAGACAGAATCCGGGTTGCATCAGTGATGTTTTCTACGTTGGTTTTAAATATTTCAACGGTTTGTCTGATCATGTATTGGTGGGGGTGAATAAGTGATTGACGTTGATTTTTCAGGGTTGTAAATTCAATTCAGATGTGGCAATGCAGCAGCCAGTTTTTTCCAAATTTATCGGTCAGGTTTCCTACCAGTACGCCGGGCAATCCAGGCTCTGGGTTTTTTAGCTGAGCAGCCGGATCGGCCAGTTTTTTAATGAACTGATTCATTTCATCAGGGTCACTGCAGTGGATCAGCAAGGCAACTGAATTTCCTTCAATTAAGCCGTGATCCGGCACCAGGTCTGTTGCCATCAGGGTAAACTTTTCGGTTGTCAGTGAAGCATGCAGAATGTAGTTTTTAACTTCGTCCGGCATTGTGCGGCTAAGTGGCGAATCAGCCAGTGTTTGCAGATACAGTTCTCCCCCAAGGCAGTCACGGTAAAAAAGCATGGCCTCACGGCAATTGCCGTTAAATGTAAGATAGGGTGTTACGTACATGGAGCTGTCAGGCATTTTCCAATGTCTTGATGTCAAATTTTTTCATTTGCATAAAGGCCTGCATCACACGCTGACTTTTTTCAGGATTACTCATCAGTTTACCCAAAACAGCCGGTACAATTTGCCACGACAAACCAAATTTATCTTTCAGCCAGCCGCATCTGCCTTCTGAACCTCCATCTTTGGTAAGGCTGTTCCAGTAGTAGTCAATTTCATCCTGGGTATCGCATTCAACAACAAAAGACACAGACTCGTTGAACTTAAAATCCGGTCCGCCGTTCAGGCACATAAATTTCTGGCCGTTTATTTCAAAAATCACCACCATGGGATTTTCAGAAGTAATGCGGGCATTTTTAAAAACAGAACAGTAATAGGTTGCTGCTTCTTTTGCTTTGGCATCAAACCAAAAGCAGGGATAAATTTCTTTTTTCATTGTGTTGATTTTTAAGCGTGCATTTATTTGATCGTAAATACAAACAATACAATCATTGCGCTTGTATAAACGGCAATTGGTTTTTTAAATTTCAAATTTTCAGTTACCGGCAGGTATCTGCGGCGCAGCATTTTGAATTTTGTGATAACAGAAATAGGATGCGGCTAAAATGCCCAGCGCAATTAACGGAAACATCGTCTGTCCGCCAAAGCCATCCACCGCCCAATGTGAAACAAAGGCTGAAATAAACGTAAAGGTAAAACCGGCGTATGCCCATTCTTTTAACCGTCCTTTAATAAAGGGCAGCATAAGTGCCAGGGCACCGGAAACTTTAAATACCGCAACCAGGTACCTGAAATAATCAGGATAGCCCAGGTGCCGGGTTCCTTCAACGGCCATTTGTGTATGGCTGGTGAGGGCAGGCATCACCCCTTCAAAAATAAAGAGGATGGTGGTGGTAATCCAGAAAGTGATTTTTATTGTTTTCATAAAAACAGGGTTTAAAAATTAATTCGTGTGGTTAAAGATTACTTTTTGCGGTGCAGTTAACCATCCATTGTACACCAAATTTGTCCGTACAACTTCCGTAATAAGCTCCCCAGAAAGTATCCTGCAATTCCATGGTTATTTTGCCGCCTTTGGACAAGGCATCAAACAGTTTTTTTGTTTCAGTCCGCGTATCGGGCTGCAGGCTTATGTGAACATTGTTGCCCATGTTCACTTTAAATCCCATAGATTCCGGTGCATCGGTGCCCATCAGAAGGTGACCGCCCAGAATCGGAAGTTCAATGTGCATAACCAGGTTTCCGTCAGCGGGTGAAAGTGGTGGCATTCCATCTGCCGGTGGAGCGTCTTTGAAACGGGAAATGCCCATTCCGCCAAATTCGCCGCCAAAAACAGATTTGTAAAAGAGGAACGCTTCTTCGGTTTGATTTTTAAAGTTCAGGTAGGTGCTTACGTGTGACATACTATTTTTTTTATAAGGTCAGATTTATTTTCCGGTGAAGAAACAGGTTCTTCCGGTGTTAATTTAGCAGGTGTTTATTGAGCGGATACCGCGATTATTTTTCGCAGATATCTTTTAATGTTTTAAGCGCTTTTGGCCAGATAGTTTCAAACATGCTTTTAAACTCATCACTGGAATCCATTTCAACGGTTAACAGCGTTCCGTTGTTGTGAGATTTGAACGTGTAGTTTTCATGTGCACCTGCCCAATCTTCAACTTCTTGTCCTGAAGTAATTTCCTGCCCGGCGTTGACAATGCCCAGGTGTTCAATGGAAATGAACTGGTTTGGAATGTTTTCTTCAATCCGCGCCACCATACCGCCCATGTTTCCGTTTTTATCTGGTCCCAGGAAAAGAATTTTTGATCCTTTTTGCCATGATCCCTGGTAATGTGATCCGGGGTTGAACGCCGCGGTCCAGGTTCTGTAATGTGCATCATCGATCATGTTTTTATAAACCAATTCCACAGGGGCATTAATCTGAATTTCAAATTTCAGCTTTTCTGTTTTTGGGAGTGACTCTGTGTATTTTTTGAAATTGGTCATAATAGCCTGCCATCCGCTGCGCTGAAGTTCAATAGGGTTGGCATTTTCAGCATCAAACGTTTCTGTGATTTTTGTTTTAGCGCCGTGATCAGCAAATTCAACGTGTACTTGTCTTCCGTCATCCAGGGTGTAGGCAATGTGTTTATGTTGTTCCACTTTTGAATACGTGCCGCCAAAATCGAACGATGCACTGCCGTCTTTGGCTGCCATGGTTGATTTGAATGAACCACCGACGCGCAGATCATTTTCTGCCGCAGGTGTGTGCCAGTCTTCTGAAGCATTGTTCCATTTCATAATGTGGTGCGGGTTGGTCCATACTTCCCATACTTTTTGAACCGGTACGTTAACGGTTGTTTCAACCGTGATTTGTGTTTTTGTTTCCATATTTTTTAGGTTTTGGTTATAGGGGCGGATAATTATCCGCCCTTTTTCATGGTTTAGGTTTTGGTTATAGGGGGCGGATATTATCCGCCCTTTCATTTTTTTGGCTTTTGGTTATGTTGGGGGCGGATATTATCCGCCCTTTCATTTTTTTTGCTTTTGGTTATGTTGGGGGCGGATAATTATCCGCCCTTTCATTTTTTGGTTTGGTTATGTTGGGGCGGATAATTATCCGCCCTTTCATCATTCATTCTCCCTTTCATCATTCATCTTTCCTTTCATTTTTTTTTTTTTTTTTCGCTTTATCGGCGTTTTGTTTTATTCGTTCGTGGATGATTTTTTTGATCAGTGTTGCGGGTATTTTTTGTCCCAGGTTAATGTGAATGGTACTGCCTGAAAATTTATAACCGGTCAGTTCTGATTTATGTGCAGCGGGTGTGGTGGTACTCATGGTATAAAAACTGATTCCCTTTTTCTGGACACCAAATCCAACCAGCATTCCATTGAGTTTATAGCAGGGCACTCCATAGCTCACCAGCTCTTCAGCACCGGGTGCGGTTTTCAGAATAATGCCGCGCAATTGTTCCAGCATTGCTATAACGGCATCACTCTGAGTTGCAATAAAGTCATCTACATTTTTTGCGTTAATCATACGTTGTCGTTTAGTTTTACCAGGCACCTGCAGGTGGTTTGGCTGAGATACCATTCCAGGCAATATCCTGCCGGGTCGAGCTGGGGATGTTTTAAAAGCTGCTCAAAAGTTTCACCAATTAACGGAATTTTTTGCATAAAATCATCAATATCCTGGTATAAATAAATGCCTTTTTGAATCACAAATTTTGGTAAATCGTTTTTTTCCAGATCACCCGGTTCAAGTTCTGTCGCTGCAGCCATGTAATAGATTTTTCCCTGGGGTTCACCCTGTGAAATTCCAAAATAATTCCGGTCTTTGGAATAAGGAACCAGGGCGTGTAATATTTTGTGCGCCTGTTGAACACCGCCCGGAAAGGAAGTTGCCTTTACATAGAATGTGGTAATGTTATCGGGTAAATGAAGTGTGTTCATAGTGTGTGTGTTAGACAATGCAAACATACGGTGGTAAACGATCGGAAAAAAGTCTGAAAGCGACAGAGTAAAGGGTAATTTGCGACAATGAATTTATATACCTTTGGTTCTCCCAAACATTACTAAAGACTTATTCCGCTACATGAAGACCGTTTCTATACTGGTGCCTGAATCTTCCGTGATACAGGCAATTTCTGATCCGCAATACCTTTTTTCTGCCGTAAATCAATTCATGATTGTTTCAGGCCGAAAGCCGCTTTTTAAAGTAGAACTGGTTGGTGCGCGTAAAGAAATTAAACTGAATGGTGGTTCTTATTCCGTTCATGCTGACCGTACCTTGGCAGAGGTAGAGCATACCGACGTGGTTTTTATTCCGGCCTTATTTGGTGACATGAAATCAGCGGTAGAAATGAATCAGGAACTGGTGCCCTGGATTCAGAAACAGCACCAGCGCGGTGCAGAAGTGGCTTCGTTGTGTGTGGGTGCTTTTTTGCTGGCGTCTACCGGATTGTTGAACGGAAAAAAATGTTCAACCCACTGGGGATTTGGTTCTGAGTTCAGAGAAATGTACCCGGATGTAGAGTTGGTTGATGGCAGTATTATTACAGAAGAATCCGGCATCTATTCAAGCGGCGGTGCCAATTCATACTGGAACCTGTTATTGCATCTGGTAGAGAAATATACAGACCGGGAAACAGCTATCCTCGCATCCAAATATTTTGCAATTGACATTGACCGCGACAGCCAGGCTGCTTTTGCCATGTTTAAGGGACAAAAAGATCACAACGATTCTGAAATAAAAAGAGCGCAGGAATTTATTGAAGGAAATTTCAGTGAAAAAATTTCAGTGGATGAACTGGCCGGAAAATTTGCCATTGGCCGCCGCAGTTTTGAACGCCGGTTTAAAAATGCAACCAATAATTCTGTTTTAGAATACATTCAGCGCATTAAAATAGAAGCGGCAAAACGCAGCTTTGAATCAAGCCGTAAAAATATTCATGAAGTGATGTTTGATGTTGGATATACGGATACCAAAGCCTTTCGAACGCTTTTCAAAAAAGTAACCGGTTTAACACCCATTGAATACCGGAATAAATATTCCAAGATCGGGGACAATTGATTTCAGCCAGGGCTGATCGTCAGGCTGCCTTTTCTCCCAAGATCCAAACCATTCCACGAACAGTTTCCGAAAAGCGAATGATGATTCCGGCTTGCTCAAGACGGGCAGAAACAGTTGTTGGTGAAAGCCTCGTTTTTGTGTATGAACTCACTTTTTGTTTCCAGTTGCCGGCTTCTTTTTCATAGCATAAATCAGTTACGTGCACTTTGTCTGACTTATATTCCAGAAAGCAGGTCAGTATTCGGGTATCATCACTTTTTACGGGAATAAACCGGGCATCTCCGCACAATGCGTCGGTATAATCACGAAAGGATAAAAGTAGTTTTCCTCCTTTTGTCAGTATGGAATAACAGTCTGTAAGAAAACTGCATACCTCTTCTTCTGATTCCAGGTGCGGCAACGTGTCTCCGCAACAGACAATAAGTTCCGGATTAAAATCAGCATGTTTCAGCACATGCCGCATATCGTCCGGTATGGTTGTAATGGGCAAGTCTGATTTGTTTTGGTTCAGTTCATCCAGTAACTGTAGATTAAAATCAATGGCCCGTACGTTAAAACCGGTCTGTGCCAGCGGAATAGACTGCAAGCCATGTCCGGCTCCAAAATCAATAGCGTTAGCGGTATGTTGCGGACAAATTTCATGGCGTTGCAGAAAAGCGCTGAATTCCTGCTGGCGTGTTTGGCGGTCACCTGACATCCAGGCATAAAAATGAGCAAGGTGGTTGTCGTAATGGGCTTTGACTGACATGGATTATTTTTTCTTTTTGGATTCTTCTGTTAGGGGTAATTCAATTTATTGAGTCCTGCTAAGGCTTATCTCTTCCAATAAACCGTTCTTTACCCAGCAAAAATTCCAGGGCGCGTTTTACATTTTTATCAACGGACACTTCTGATTTCAAAAAGCTGATGTACCGGATAATTTCTTTTTGCCGTGAGGGTGGAAGCGATTCAAATTTTGCGCGGGCTTCTTTGTTCTGTGTTAAAGCATTTTTTAATTTGGGGTGCATTTCCAGTTTGCGTTCAGCGGGATCAAAATCAATTTCAACCTGTGCCGTATCACCCACATCAATTCCTCCCTTTTTACGCATGGGAGTATTCAGGTAAAGTCGCCAGTGTCCGGCATATTTAACCAGATTCTGGATAAAATCATGCCCCTGAATTTTACCTTTTACCTGGATGGGGCCTTTGTCTCTGCCTGCTTTTTTAAACAGGTAGCGCAGTACGGTTTCAGGAGGAATGACGTACGGATTGATTCCAATAATTTCAATTTTTGCTGAAAAGGATTTCATAGTTCCAAATTACGGAATTTGGTATTTTTTGCATGACAACAAAAAAATCAATTCATTGTTTTACGACAGTACATCGTCATCTTCATCAATTGTTTCATTGTTTTCGGTTCTTTCCCAAAGCCGGTTAATTTTTGGCTGAAGAATCCAGAAACCAACCAGGTAAAACCAGGCCAGGAAAAATTCGCCGGCAAAGTCTTCAAACTTTGCAGCACGTTTCAATTCAACGCTTTTGATTGTTTTACCAACACAATAAAACGTATGTCCAATGCAGAAAATCGAAAATAAATGAAGCGGCACAATCAGGATAACAAACGGGATAATAAACATGGGAGACGGTTGTACATGACCCGCTAAATTGGTAATCATTAAAATCACAAAAAGAGCCATCAGACCAATATAGACCAATGGAAAATAGAAAAAGAGTTTAAACCGCTTCATATTAATTTTAAGATGAGCCGGCAGCCGGGTATCCAGCTTCACGACAATGGCGTAGTACCAGGCGAAGAGTATACTGGCAGCTGCAATATAGACAATGAAGACGACCGGCATAAAAGCAAACATTGCTGTTGGATCAGGCATACGGCTGCTGCCAATAGATCCAAAGATAACCGTCATCAAAAAAAATTGAAAAAAGAGGGGAATGCCCACCACAATTACAAAGAGCTGCCAGTGTTTGGCTTTGAGAAGTTTTTCAAGCATAATTCAGTTTATAGGTTTTGTAAATGCACTTAGCCTCTGCGTCTTTCAAGCAGCACCATCATCATTAAAGCAAGCATCATCCGTTCTCCGTCACCGGCTTCAAGGTTCTGTAGTTTTTCCAGCTTAAATGTCCGGCCAAAGAATGATTTTTGTTTTGATAACCGCGCAACAAGCGTTCCGTCTGCAGTCTGAACAACATACCGCGGATTAAACATGTACCCGCTGAACAAGCCTAAAAGCGGAACTTCACAGAGCAATGCATCAAACACCTTGCTCCAGGGATTTTCTTCGCGGATCGCATATTCGTGTTTACCTTCGTTGTCAAAAATTTCATAATGCGCTTTTAAGAGCGAGCGCATTCCCTTGCGGCCAAGCTTTCCTACCGGGTTGCCGGCACCATCTGAAAAGGCATAGCAGGCATTAAAGTCAATAATACGGTCGGCATCAATTTTATAAAGCACATTGGTTTTTGATTCGTCTGAATAGATCAGAATGGCTTCTTTAAATTTAAACATTTTCTGCCGCACATAAGCAATCAATCCGCCGTTGGCGTCGTAAGCAGAAAAGTCATTGGCAAGTGTTGAAATTTTGAATTTGAAGGTTATTGGAAAATCAAATTCTTTGAATTCGTGTTTGCTGGAAAAATTGGAATCTAAAACTTCGGTTGGCATAGCTCAGGGAATTGTTTTTCAACCGCTAATTTGAGAATTATTTGACTTGAAAAGCTGCTTGCAGCAGATTAATTCTTAGAAGCGGCATAGATTTTAGCGGGAGTTTCTTCGCTCTGCTCAGAAAGCCTCCTATGTCAATGTCTGGTAAGTTCTGTTTTTAAACGGCAGCTTATATTCATCACGCAGCTTACTTTTTAGCGTTGGTTGTTTTGCTTTTTTTTAGGTATTTTCGAAGGAAAAACAGGCCAATGAGGATTAAAATCAGGAATGGCCAAATGGTCGTAAGTCCGATGAAGAAATAAATCAGGTTATCCCATCCTTGCCCAAAGCTCTTTGAAAATTTAGCTCCCCAGCCTTTTGTCTCTTCATATTCCTCATAAAAAGTAACAGTTAGGGTTGAGAATTTAACCTGGCTGGTCAAAAACTTAAGTCTACCTTCAAGGGATTCAATTTCTGCGCGCAAATCACCAATCTGTTGTTCGATCTCAAGCATCTCAGATACTGATTTTGCTTCTTTTAGAAGCTCATGATACCTGATTTCCAGTTCTTTTTTTGTTTTGACGCGTGCTTCTGCATCCACAAATTCTTCAGTTACAT
Organism: Bacteroidota bacterium; assembly: GCA_016192075.1. GTDB lineage: Bacteria > Bacteroidota > Bacteroidia > Flavobacteriales_D > Crocinitomicaceae > JADJGJ01. The sequence continues at coordinate 182,042 of JACPUU010000012.1, forward strand.
CTTCTACAAGAATGTCTTTTTGATCAAATGCTTCAACACCTTCTGAAATTTCATTCAGAAGCGGGTCAAAATTGTTATTGGGAACACGTATTACAATAGTCGTCGAAAATTTGCCGTATGATTTGGTCTCGCTATCTGATGCAATGTACCCGTTGTGCCTCGTGGTGGCATCAAGCACCTTTTTGCGCGTTGAATCAACGCTGGCTGTTTTAAATGAAATGGTGCCGGTTTTGATGAGTTTACGCTCGGTTATTTCGAGGGGTTCATCAATGACGTCGTCTGCTTCTAAACCGCTTTCTATCGTATTTTCATACCCGGCATTAAAACTTTCTGATGATTCTGAGCCACCGCAGGAAAAAAGAATAAAGAGGCAGAGTAAACATACTGCGTGAATGAGGTTAGACAGATTCATAGGTCAGGGAATTGGTTTGGGCTAAGGTGGAAAGATAGGGCGGTAAAGTCAATAGCGAAAATGCTAATATTTCCTAAAAAAATGAATACCTCTTCTGGTTAGCCGGAGACAAACTGCGTGGCTGAATCAACAAAACTATTTCCCCTTTCCCTTAAAGATAATAGCAATGGTATAAAACATGATTTTGAAATCAAGTGCCAGGGACATGTTGCGAATGTACAACAGGTCATATTTCATACGCTGAATCATTTGTTCCACATTTTCAGCGTAGCCGAATTTAACTTGGCCCCAACTGGTAATACCCGGCCTTACCTGGTGCAGGTATAAATACTGCGGATCGTGTTTTGCTATCTGGTCAATGTAAAACCTGCGTTCAGGCCGTGGCCCAACCAAAGACATGTCTCCTTTTAAAACATTCCAGAATTGTGGAAACTCATCCAGCCGTGTTTTACGCAGAAACTTACCAATGCCGGTAATACGCGGATCATTGGAACTGGAAAGCTGCGGCCCGCTTTTTTCAGAATCAATATACATGGTTCTGAACTTAATAATCTGAAAAGGCTTTTGATGCAGTCCAATCCGTTCCTGCCGGAAAAAAATAGGGCCTTTGGATGAAAACCGAACCATCAGGGCAAGTACCAGGTACAACGGTAGCAATACCAACAGTGCAAAAAGGGAACATACAATATCCAGTATCCGTTTCGTAGAAATCTGCCATTCAGGCATTACATTTTCATTTACACGAATGAGCAGTGCACCAAAAATGCTGTTCATTTGCACCTGACCGGAGAGAATATCATAAGTGTCCGGAATAAGGCTGATGCGCAGGTCGTGACCCGTCAGGTTGGCAATAATTCCCTTCAGTTTTTCGTGATCCGTACTTTCAACCGCAATAATAACTTCCTTGATCCGGTAACTGCGTACAATTTCATTGATATCTGAGATGTTGCCCAGCAGCGGCATTTTTTCTTTCAGGGCAAAATCAGAACCGTTGATATTGACAAAACCGGCAAACTGATGGCCTGAACTTTGTTTTTGTTTCTGAATTTCTTCTACGATTTCAATGGCTTTTGTACTGCCGCCAACAATGAGCGTTTTAAACCCGAACAAGCCCTTGTGAATGCGTTTTACATGAATGGTTGTGAGTATAAAACGCGGTGTGAGTGTAATAAAAAAATGCAGCCCGAAAAGCACCAGCAGCATGGTATAAAACTGGGTGTAGGAATAAACAAAATCATTCAGCACAAGTGCGAAAAAAACCAGAACGGTTCCAAACAGGGAACCAAAAAAAGTCTGTTTAATTGTTTTGAGCCGGTAGTTGCGCTGCACATTCTGATAGGTACCCTGAACGGTATACAGAAAAAGCCAGCAGAGCGGAATTAAAATCATGCCGGCGTAAAAACTGCCTTTGTAGGTCAGGGGTGTGCTTTCAATTTCAGTTACACGGTAGGCATAGAATAAAAACCAGGCAAGAAGCGCAGTGAGATAATCAAAAACGACACTGAGTACAGCCAGTTTTTTAGGACTCATTGATAACGGATTACTTTGATATTATCGAGGTAAATTTTGCCAAGCGTATTCTCAGGGTCGAGTACCGACAAAAGATACAACTCGTAACTGGTTGCATAAATTTCATAGCTCACATCTTCTTTCAGGTCAATGTAGATTTTTTTCCAAACCCACGATGATTCACTTTGCGGATTCATTTGAACCAGCGGTGTATGTTCACTATAGTCAGTTGTATTTTGAGCAATAACTCCCATGCGAATGGAATTGTTGTTCAGAAAATCGAGTTCCATAAAAACATCTTCACTTTTAGGAAGGTCGAGGTAGGTGGCTGTTGCAGCCTTGAAAATGCTGTCGGTTTCAGTGAGAAAAATACCCCCGCAGCGCTGGCCGTATTTCACTATCTCCGGGTAATCTGTTTTATCAACAAAAACCATGGGTGTGTCTGAGATCAATGCGGCTGAAAAATCAATTCCGGTATCTTCAAAATCTTCAATCAGTTCAAACGTCAGGTTTGACTTATAGTTAACCACGGGGTTAACGGTAATTTTTTCACCCTTTACCAGGTTGAGCGTTACTTCATACCGGTCGTAAAACGGATATTTGATACGTGTTGCTGAAATACCGTTGTTTTTGATTCCGGCATAAATCAGAAAATTATGTTCCCCTTCAGCCAGTACCGGTATTTTAGCAGGCAATTCAAAAACACCCAGGGCGGTACCATCCATATAGACCCAGGCATCGGTAATTCCATGCGAGTCTGATCCTTCAACAGGTTCATCGGTTGTTAATTCAATAGACGGAATTTCAAGCCACGCGGGCGTAGTATCTTCTTTGCAGGAAAAAAGCACGGATGCTGTACAGATCAGGAGTAAACTTTTCTTCATTCAGGTTGGGTGTGCATACCAAAACGCAAAAAAAGTCTAAATATTTTCTTTTATCAAGTTTCCGCCTGATTTTAATTTTTCCATGATCTGGTGCGCAACTTCCAGTGCATAGGTGCCGTCATCAATGGAAACAATTGGAACTGTGTTGTTTTGAATGGCTTCAGCAAAGGTATAAAGCTCTTCCCGTATAGCATTTGAGGCCACAATTTCAGGTTTAAAAATTTCAATCTTTTTTTTGGCTTTGCCTTCACCCAGGTCAAGAACAATGTCAAACGGGTCAGGTTCACCGTCTACCTGCGACATTTTAACAATCTCAGTCTCTTTGGTCAGAAAATCGACTGAAATGTAGGCGTCACGCTGAAAAAAGCGCGTTTTTCGCATGTTTTTGAGTGAAATGCGTGAAGCGGTCAGGTTGGCCACACAACCGTTTTCAAACTCAATGCGGGCGTTGGTAATATCCGGCGTTTCACTGACAATAGCCACTCCGCTGGCTGAAATGCGGCGAATGGGAGACTTTACCACGCTCAGTATAATGTCCAGGTCATGAATCATTAAATCCAGCACTACCGGAACATCTGTGCCTCTTGGATTGTATTGGGCAAGCCGGTGCGTTTCAATAAACATGGGTGAATTAATGTAACTGCGTGCTTCTTTAAAAGCCGGGTTGAACCGCTCTACATGCCCGATTTGTACTTTTACATCGGCCTCATGCGCCAGTTTACGCAGCTTAACAGCTTCACTAACAGTTTCTGTAACCGGTTTTTCAATAAAGACATGTTTTGATTTACGCAGTGCCGCCTGGGCAATTTCATAATGTGAAAGGGTAGGTGTGACAATATCGACACAATCAACCTGGGCAATCAGATCTTCAATTTTCTCAAAGCGCTTTAAACCAAGTTCGCTGATGGCAAACGCCGCATTGGTTTCAGATGGGTCATAAAAGCCGGTAAATTCATACACATCCCCCAGTTCTTTAATTAACCGGGCATGAATTTTACCGAGATGACCAACACCAAAGAGACCAATTTTAAGCATGGGAGTGAATTTTGACTGTAAAAGTAAGTCCAAAGTGAGGTGATTTTTAAACTGCGTCTGTGCATTTATTAACAGCCGGGTGATGATGGCAAATCAGGTATCTCACCATCTGGGTTAACATTTAGGTTACACAGTAAGGTTACTATTGCCGGCTCATACCATTGGGCAATATGGTCAGGCAAAAAAATCAACGTACATTTGGCATAACAATGAATTGGATGAAAAAAATTAGTTTACCGCTTTTACTGCTGCTTGGTATTCAGGCAGAGGCACAGCTGACAGATACGCTCAAAGTGATGTCCTATAACCTGTTGAATTTTCCCAGTGTTGATCCGGAGCGGATTGATACGCTGAAAGGAATTCTGACCTACGCCAAACCGGATATTCTGATGGTGTGTGAACTGACAAGTGCTGTCGGCGGTGATGATATTCTTTTCAACGCGCTGAATGTTGACGGGGAAACCAATTATGACATGGCCGTATTTTCAGATGGCCCTGATACCGATAACATGGTTTATTTTAATTCAGCCAAACTGGGATTAAAAGAACAGAATGTAATAACCACCGCGTTAAGAGACATCAACGAATATGTGCTTTATTATAAGAGCACAGACCTGGCAACAACAACAGACACCACCTTCTTTTACATTTATGTCTGCCATTTAAAGGCAAGCACCGGTTTTGAAGCAGAACGCAACGGTGAGGCACAACTGCTTAAAGCCTATATGGCCGGCCGCGCAAACCTGCAGAATGTGCTTATTGGCGGAGACTTTAATTTTTACGGCAGTGATACTGAACCAGCCTGGAATACTATTTTGACCGGATCGGCGGTAACCATTGTTGACCCCATCAATTCACCCGGACACTGGAATTCCAATTCATCGTTTGCTGCCATTCACACGCAAAGCACACGTACAGCCAGTTTTGGAGGCGGCAGCACCGGTGGTATGGATGACCGGTTTGATTTTATTTTTATGTCGCCTGATCTGAACAGTTATGGAAACGATGCCAAATACGTAACCGGTACCTATAAAGCATTTGGGCAGGACGGACTTCATTACAATGCCGCATTTATTGATGCCCCAACCAATACCACGGTGCCGCTTTCAGTGGTAAATAACCTCTACCACATGTCTGATCATTTGCCGGTGTTTATGAAAATTGCAATCAATACGGTTTCAAATTCAATACCTGAAATACTGGCCGGTATGAAAATCTGGTACAGCAAAGACAGTCAGAAAATCATTTTTACGTTTGAAAATCCCTTACCGCAAACCGGCAGCTTTACCATTGTGGATCTTTCCGGCAAAGTAGTGAAGTCTTATGCACAGCTTGATGAAGGAAATGCCCTGAATGTTGCTGACCTGGATTCCGGCATGTACATTCTTCAGATGGAACAGTTTGAATATTCCATGAAATTTGTGAAAGAATAAATCCGGATTAGTTGACAACAGGGGTGCCTGTTTTGTCTAAACCAAAGGTAACTGTATTGGATGTGTCTGAAATTTCTTTCACCCGGCTGGTTGCTTTCAAAAAGGCCGGCGATCCGTAAGAGTCCAGTGAGTCTTTGGCGTAAAGGTTCAGTGCAAATTCGTTTGGTGCCGTATAAAGCATCGTGTCCAAATGTGTTAGCAAAGAGTCACCGCTGTCCGAATTATAGATGTTATAGCCATTGATGCTGATGTAAATAAGGTAGTTTTTGTCCAGCAGTTCCCTGCCAATTTTCAGCGTTGTTTTTGTTTTCATGCTTTCAATTTTGTGCATGGCAAAGCTGTATATTTTTGTTTCTACGGCATAATATTCATCCACGTCACTTTCATGCAAAAAAGTCATTCCGGAATTGTTTTTGTCAATGTATTTACCATCTGCAATCAACCGTATAGATGTTCCTCCACGATCATACACTTCCTGTTCTTCAATCAGCCTGATTTTGTCAAAATTATTGTCGCGGCATACCTGGTAAATTTCGTTCAGTTCCTGTTCTGAGGTATTAAAATACAGCTTCTGGCGGGTTTGATCTTTCCACATGTAATAATACGAGCTGTCTGTTGAAAGATAAATGGTTTCTCCTTCAGGCAGCATACCGCCGCCCTCATTCCATTCGATCACTATTTTTTCAGGATTTTCCGGCAGCGCTGTTCCGCCAAAAAGGGTTCCGCCTCCCTCGCCGGTGCAGGCAAGGAACAGAGAGGGAATAACTAGTACAGGCAGCAGGTTGTTTTTCATAAGATGGATTTTAGGAATGAAATTCTACGCTTACTACAATGTTAGGCTGAAAAAGGTTCAAACTAAAACAGATCTGAAACAACCGGAATTCAGAATCAGGATCGTCTTAACCGGAATGGTTTCTTTGGTGGGCAGGCGGGGATCAGATTAAAACATCTGCTTCAATGGCAACCAGTTTATCACCCTGCAGAATTGGTATTACCGGGGCCTGGTTTGGATTGAGACAGTATTTAATGTCAATGTTCAGATTCAGATTTTTAAGGCGTCTGCGGTGTGATGAGGCTTTTAAATAGCCCAGTATGTTGTCTTTGGCACTTAAAAACAGGTATTTTGCAGCAATGGAGGCATCTTCTACCGAGTGAAATTTGCCGGTACCCAGCAGGTGATCACAAATGGCGCCGGCACAAATGGTATCTTCCAGGTTAAATTTATTTTGCCAGCCTGAACAAAGGCATAAAATATTTTTGTCTTGTTTAGCCAGCCAGTTTTGTAAAACTTCAAGGTTAGAAAGGGCTCCAATTACAACCTGTCCGCATTCTTTGGCCAGGTTTATGGCTTTGGTTCCATTGGTTGTTGTAAGCACAACGGTTTGATCTTTTACCTCGGGAACCATGTAGGCATAGGGTGAATTCCCAAAATTGAATCCATCCACAATCTGCCCGCCCCGTTCAGCACCAACCAGAAATCCCCTGCGCTGATATTCCTGCGCCTCTTCAACCGTTGAAACGGGAATAATTTCTTTTACGCCGTAATGAAAAGCGGCACAGATAGCTGAAGTGGCACGCAATACATCGATAACAACAATGATCTCAAACTCCTCTTTGTAAAGCGGAAATAAATAAGGTGAAAAACAAACTTCAACACGTTTGCGCGTTTCGTTTGGGTCAATATACGCTTGTCCTTCCATAAAGCTAAATTAGGAAAAAGTTAAGAAATTGCTAACTCCTTCGATTTAGATTGAAAGTCAGCAGGTTGTAAAGAAACAGATTTAGTCCAGGTGCATCAGATCTTTTTTGGCCAACAGCGTGTCCAGTGATTCCCGGTGATCCTGGTCATCCACGCAGCAGTCTACCGGACATACCGCCGCACACTGTGGTTCATCGTGAAAACCTTTACATTCAGTACATTTATCGGGAACAATAAAATAAACATCCATGTTCACCGGTTGATGTGCTTTTGAAGCATCTTCCTCCCGTCCGTCCAATAATTTGAAAAGCCCGGTAAGTGAAGTACCATCGGAATACCGCCATTCGGCACCACCTTCATAAATTGCATTGTTGGGGCACTCTGGTTCACAGGCTCCGCAGTTAATGCATTCGTCGGTAATGATAATTGCCATTGTTTCTATCTGATCATTGATTAATTTTGCAAATATAGATGGTCTAGGAATGATAATCAGCGAAAAAATAAAATTATTGTCAAAACTTGGCGGAATTCTCGATCACCTTGCAGAAGGAAAAGAATGGCCGGGATTTGAGATTGGGCTTAGTAAAGCCGAGTACCAGGAGTTCAGCGCACTCATGGACAAAGTGCATATCCACAACGGCTGGTTTACAAAAAGTGCTGTACAAACAGCCTTTAAGGGCATAGCTGCCTGGCTTACCGAAGAAAACCTGCACAACTGGGTTAAGTCATACAACATCAGGGAGGTAAAACCCAAACGCATTGCCATCATTATGGCAGGGAACATTCCGTTGGTGGGGTTTCATGATTTTTTGTCTGTTTTTTTAAGCGGACATAAGGCCATTATTAAATTGTCATCCGGTGATCAGCACCTGTTTAAGGCCCTGGTACATTACCTGGCGGTAATTGACTCCAGAATTACGGATTTGATTGAGATTAAAGAGCGGTTTTTGGGTGATTTTGATGCTGTTATTGCTACCGGCAGTGATAATTCATCCAATTATTTTGAATCGTATTTTGGAAAATATCCGCACATCATTCGTAAAAACAGAACCTCTGTAGCCGTTATTGACGGCAGTGAAACCAAAGAAGAACTGACCGAACTGGGCAAAGATATTTTTACCTATTTTGGCCTGGGCTGCCGCAATGTATCACAACTGTGGATTCCAATGGATTTTGACCTGAACCGTTTTTTTGAGGCCATTTATGAATACAACCCCATTATTCACCACAACAAATACGGCAATAATTACGATTACAACAAGGCCGTTTACCTCATGAACAAAGCCAACCTGCTTGATAACGGCTTTTTGTTGCTGAAAGAAGATTTTGCACTCAGTTCACCGCTTGGCATGCTGCATTATGTGCGCTACCAGGACTCTATTGATGCCGAACATTTTTTGCAGGATAACAAAGACAAAATACAGGTTATTGTAGGTAAAAATTACATTCCGTTTGGTATGTCTCAAAAGCCTGGCCTTGCTGATTATGCAGATGGGGTAGATACCATGCGGTTTTTGACAGGCCTTGAGTAAGTGATGCCCCCTTTTACCCCGGGATTTAAATCCTGGGGTAAAAGGGGGCATTCCCCAACAATTTCCTATTTTCGTAAGGAAATTAATTGCATACTTTATATTCAATGACAAAAATCAAATTTGGAACCGATGGCTGGAGAGCTATCATTGCAGAAGATTATACAACTGAAAATGTCGCTCGTGTATCGCACGCAACAGCCCTTTGGGTAAAAAAGAATTTTAAAGATCCGTCGATCGTGATAGGGCATGATTGCCGTTTTGCCGGTGCCCTGTTTGTTGAAACAGCCATTAAGGTTTTTGTAACAAACGGCATCCGGGTTTTTACCACAGATAAAGGCTTTGTTTCAACCCCTATGATTTCACTGGCAACACGTGAGCTGAAAGCATCATTGGGTGTTGTTATTACAGCAAGTCACAATCCGCCGTCATACAACGGCTTCAAACTAAAGGGGTCTTTTGGTGGCCCGCTTTCACCTGCTGAAGTAGATGAAATAGAAAAAATAATTCCGGATAAAAATCCGCTTGATCTGAAACTGGTGTCAATTGAAAAAGCACAATCAGCCGGTTTGATTCAGTATCATGATTTTGAAAAAATGTATTGTGACAAAGTAGCATCTGTTTTTGACCTGGACCTGATTCGCAAGGCAAACATTGGTCTTGCTTACGATGCCATGTACGGTGCCGGACAAAATGTGCTGAAAAAACTAATGCCTGAAATTACGTTTTTACATTGTGATTATAACCCGTCTTTTATGGGGCAGGCACCTGAACCCATTGATAAAAACCTGCAGGAATTTTCACAGCTCATAAAAAATAATCCATCCATTAAATGCGGGCTTGCTACAGACGGTGATGCTGACCGGATAGGACTTTACAATTCAAAAGGCGAATTTGTAGATTCACATCACATCATTTTGCTGACCATTCATTACCTGGTTAAATACAAGGGGCTCCGTGGTAAAGTAGTTACCGGCTTTTCAAGTACACCGCGCATTAAAAAATTATGTACGCTCTATAAATTAGAACACGTTGAAGTGCCAATTGGGTTTAAATACATTGCCGGGTTAATGGCAGATCCTGAACAGGATGTATTGCTGGGAGGTGAAGAGTCAGGTGGAATAGCACTTAAAACACACATTCCCGAACGTGATGGAATCTGGATGGGGCTTACCATTTGGGAGTACATGGCAAAAACCGGAAAAACACTGGAACAGCTGATTGATGAGGTGTATGACCTGGTTGGCCCGTTTGCTTTTGAACGCAATGACATGCATATTGAAGAATCAAAAAAGCAGCATATTATTGAAGAATGTAAAAAGGGAGCTTATACCATTTTTGGAAAATACCGTGTACAGTCAACTGAAAACATGGACGGGTTTAAATATATTTTTGATGAAAACCGCTGGTTAATGATTCGCCCGTCTGGTACTGAACCCGTTTTACGCACATACGCTGAGGCGCCTACGCTGAGTGAGGTGCGCACAATTTTAGATGCATGTAAATTAACCATAGGCGCATAAAAAAATGGCAGGTAACACATTTGGACATACATTCAGATTAACCAGTTTTGGTGAATCGCACGGCATTGCAATTGGCGGTGTTATTGATGGCTGCCCATCCAATGTGGAAATTAATTTTAAAAAAATTCAGCATGAACTGAATCGCCGTAAACCGGGTCAGTCAGCTATTACAACACAACGTGATGAGGCAGATGAAGTGGAATTTTTATCCGGAATTTTTGAAGGAAAAACACTGGGTACACCCATTGCTTTTCTCATTAAAAATAACGATCAGAAAAGTGAAGATTACGATGTGCTCAAAAATGTTTTCAGACCATCGCATGCAGATTATACCTACCAGGAAAAATACGGCATTCGTGACCACCGTGGCGGCGGACGCAGCAGTGCCCGTGAAACAGTTGCCCGTGTGGTAGCCGGTGCCATTGCCCGGCAGATTCTGGCCAAGTTTAAGATTGACATAAAGGCATTTGTTACCCAGGTAGGTACTGTGCGAATGCAAAATCCGTTTGAATTTTTTACGACTGAACAGATTGAAGCAAACGCAGTGCGCTGCCCTGAAAAAGACACGGCTGATAAAATGATTTCACGGATTGAAGAAGTTCGTGCGGCAGGTGATAGCATTGGCGGAGAAATACACTGCATTGTATCCGGCGTTCCGGCGGGATTGGGAGAACCCGTATTTGACAAACTGCATGCTGACCTGGCTAAGGCTATGTTGGGTATTAATGCAGTGAAAGGTTTTGAAATCGGCAGTGGTTTTGCAGGAGTTAAAATGCTGGGCAGTGAACAAAACGATGAACTGTTGCCTGATGGAAAAACCAGGACGAACAACTCAGGTGGTATACAAGGCGGTATTTCCAACGGACAGCCAATCTTGTTCAACGTGGCGTTTAAACCGGTAGCATCCATTCTTCAAAAGCAGCAAACCATAGATGTACATAACAACCCGGTAATGCTTGATGTAAAGGGCCGTCATGATCCTTGTGTGGTGCCGCGCGCTGTTCCTATTGTTGAAGCCATGGCAGCACTGGTTATACTGGATCACCTGCTCAGGCAAAAAGCGTCGCGGCTATAACTGATAAATCCTGATTTTTTATCCTGAAAACAAATGTCTGACCGATCTTACACCGTTGAAATTCTGAATGAGCCTATCAGCTTTGAAACAATTTCATACCTGAATTCGGTTAAGCTGTGTGAGTATGCTGCCAATAAAAAAATCAGGGAACATAAACTGGGCTACCTCACCAAAGAAGATATTTATTTCAACATTGAACGTGGCTATAGCATTAACATAGACCAGGCTTACGTTAAGGATTTTTCACTTTCTGAATACCGCACACAGCGTAATTTGCCGGCAACAGAAAAAGTAGTGATTGCAGGTATTTCAAGCCGGTTTACGTTTTTTGACTGCGATTCGGTCATTGATTTTTCGTATGCCGTTTTTGAAGAAGAGGTAAATTTTAAAGAGAGCATTTTTCCACACGGGGCACTCACGTTTATGCATGCTGAATTTGTTGCTTCAACCGTTGATTTTTCAGAGTGCAAATTTCATTCGCATAATACAACGTTTGAACATGCTTCATTCAAAGCGTCTGAACTGACCTTTGAGCACGCCAGGTTCAGTGGTGACGGTGTTTCGTTTATCAACGCCCTGTTCAGTGCTGATGAAGTAAATTTCAAGCGGGTGAATTTTGGCAATGCACGGGTTAAATTTCATTTTGCTGAATTTGGAAACGGTGTCAAACTTTTTGAACGCATTCGGGTAAATGGCGCGTTGTTTGATTTCAGACGGGTTGTTTTTGGATGCGGTAAAATTGACTTCAGACGTGCTATGTTTGGAGACGGCTATGTTACGTTTGAAGAATCTGAAATTACAGAGGGAAAACTGACGTTTCGCATGGCCCGTTTTGAAGGGGGAGATTTGTCTTTCAGGAGAATGGATTTTGGAAAAGACGAAGCAACCTTTGACCATGTAGATTTTAATAACCGGTCCATATCGTTTGAAGGAGCTGATCTGAGTGTGCTTTCTGTTTCAAATTCATTCGTGCGGGGCAACCTTGATCTGAGAATAAAAAAAGCCGATAAAATAGATCTCAGTCACAGTTACCTGTATTCGATTACAGATTTGAATTTTCAAAAAGAGGAATCCTTAAAGGTATTATCACTGCTGGGCGTCAGAAATCTTGGAAAAATTATCATCCGCTGGAAAGAAAATCACGTGCGCCGTCTGATTGAAAGCAACGGCGGTGAGGCGGATGATCTGGCTGATCAGTTCAATATTCTGAAGGCTAATTTTTCAGCAAACGGTCAGTACAACGATGAAGATTATGCGTACCTGCATTTTAAACGGCATGAACACCGTTATATGAAAAAGCGGGCGCTTGAAAAAAGTAAACCATCATTCCGCCCGCTGATACACCTTGGGTATGCACTTCGTTTGCTGGTGTTTGATAAAATGGGACTGTACGCAACTAATCCGGCACGGGTACTGGTGAGTATGGTGGTAGGCATTTTTTTCTTTGCCGCTGTTTATGTGTTATTTCATGTTTTTGGAATTGGTGAAATTGTTAATTCAGTAGATGCAGCAGATAAACTGAATCTGGCCGAACGTTCTGTTTACCATTCTGCCATTACATTTTTTACCATTGGTTACGGTGATTTTTATCCAACCGGATTCAGCCGTCTCATTTCCGCTCTTGAAGGCTGGAGTGGTGTTTTTCTGATGTCGTATTTTACCGTGGCGTTTGTACGCAAAATTCTGCGTTAAAAACGGACTACCTGATTTTGATAATCTTTTGCAGACTTACCAGGTTGCCGTTATCATCAAGTATTTCCACAAAATAGATTCCGGCCGGCAGGTGTTCAAAAAGCGCAGAACCTGTTGCATGTGTCTCCTCGTTTACATCCATGTACTCCAGGTATTCTTTGCCCATGCTATCTTTGAACGTAAGGTGGTATGAGCCGTGGCACGACACCGGAAATTGAAAGGTGAGTTCACCGGATGACGGATTCGGGTAAACGGATATCACATCTGTCTTGCGGTTTGCTGATACAATGGCCGAATAACTTATCGTGCCGTCATAGTCAATCTGCTTTAAACGATAGTATGTCAGGTCAGCAGTATAATCCCGATCAATGTATTCGTATTGCAATTCAGTACTTGAATTGCCTGATGCGTCTACCGTTCCGATGGTGTTAAAATGAATTCCGTCAGTTGAGCGCTCAACCGTAAAGAAATCATTTGCAATTTCAGACAAGGTAGTCCAGCGCAGGGTATTGGAGGCATATTCGGCAGTTACCGAAAAGGACAACAATTCAATGGGCAGAATGATGGAACAATCTGTCAGGGCGGTATTACCTGATGCTGAATTCAGGTCAATCACCTGGGTTACATCTGCGTAATTGGTTACCAGCAATACGTAGACCTCACCTGCAATTGCGCTGGGTACATTGGCCTGTTCTGTTGGTGACGTGGAATAACTGCAATCAAACGGGGCAGGGTATGAGTTGCAGTCAGCTTGTGCGGTTGCCAGATCAGCATAAGGTCCCCAAAGTGCAAAATCAATGTCTGAACCAGCAGACATGTCAATCGAAATAACACCTCCTGCGGCAAGTTCAAGATAATACCAGGTTGGGTTGGGTGAGGTGAACAGGCAGCCGTAATCATTCCCCGGGTTGGCAATGTCTGCATCTGTTCCACCGGTTGAAGCAGTGAACGTAATAGGTGTATCTGAACAAATAGGTTCCATACCACCGCAAGTCACGTTTCCGGGTGGCGGTGGCGGCGGTGTATTTTCGTAAACACACAAATCAAATGTTCCGTTGTTGTCGTTCCCGTATTCCCACATTCTGATCCAGATTGTGGCCCCGGGGGTCAGCGTATTATCAGCAATGAGTGACATTGCTCCGTTTAAGCTGCCATCATCATCGCATGATATTTCGGTGAGTGCACCACAGGTTCCGGAGTAAATGGCCATACCCCCGTCAAGTATGACACCTGTATTGGAGTCAAACGTAAGCGCACCGGCTGCAGGAACAGTAATCTGGAACCAGACATCACCACCTGCGTAGTTGGCACAGCTTGGATCTGCAACCCCGGTTGTTGAAGTGGCATTTTCGTTGGTGTATGTACTGAACGAGCAAGAAGCGCCTACAGCAATAGTGGTTGCATTACAGGGGTCGTCATTGGCTGGTGCGCTTCCGCTGCTGCTGTTATCCTGTACGCAAATGGTAAACGTTCCGTCGATGCCATCAAAGTCCCAAACCCGTATGAAATAGGTTTGTCCTGCGGTAAGTCCCGTGGCGGTAATCTGAGACATGGTGCCCGTCCCTCCATCATCATTACACGTAATTTCTGTAAATGCGCCACAGCTGCCACTGTAAAGCGACATACCACTGTCAGTAATTGTTCCGGATCCCAGGTCAATAGTTACATCTCCACCGGCCGGTGCGGTAAACATAAACCATACATCGGCAGCTCCCGGCGATGCGCAAGAGGGGGTACCACCATTGTTGGCATTGCTCTGATAGGTTTGCCCCGCCGTCGTTCCTGCCGAATACGTGCAGGTTGCACCCGGTGTAAGTACCGTTGCTGCCGGTGATCCTGAGGTACAAGGTGTATTGGTTCCCTGGGAAAATAAATTTGCAGCTAAAACCTGCGCAAAAATTATACTAATGTATTTTTTCATCACAATTCCGTCCCACTGATTTTAAGGTAGTCAATAGCATATTTTGAAATGATGTACAACACGTCGTCAAGTGCAAACCCGGGGACATAATAAACAGTGAGGTAGTGGTTGGAGGGGTTAAAATAAACATCGGTCACTTTGCTTTCGTGACTTCTCAATTCATCCATCAGGTCATCTAATTGGGCCTCATCGTATTTGGGGAATTGTATGGTCAGGTAGTTATTTTTTGCCTGTACAATGCACGTTTCAATTTCAGATCCCACGGCAGCTGTATGAATAAGCAATACCGCCGGGATTAGCAATGAGGTTAATAATGGACGAAACATTAATTATATTTTAACATTTTATACCAGTAAAGTTAAAAAAAATCAATGAACGAAACTATTTTGGGCACGTGTTAAATGCGTAATTTTTTGAAAACAAAGCGGTAATGGCACACGACAACCACTTAATCACCCTTGTTTAAAAGATTGAAGCAGAATTTAACATTATTCGCAAAAGCCCCCTTTCAGCGGAAAGATTGTTAACAATTATTTGACACGGTTCAAGCCCATCGCTCTGAGCATCCAGTTTGGAAGGCGTTTTCCGGGTTTGCGTTTTTTCAGGTTGATATACCACCCCCATTTTTTCATCACCGGTACCTTGTGTGTTTCCACAAATTCAATCCAGTTTCCATCAGGGTCTTCAATGTATGAAAATCTGCCACCGGCTTCACCCATATCAAAGGTGCTTCCGCTGTCTACCGTAAAAGGGAAACCGGCTGCTTCACATTGTTGCTTTAATACGTCCATTCCCTGTACATCAAAACACAGGTGAATAAAGCCCCAGTCACCCCAGAATCTGTTTTCAAAAATTCTGCGCGGCGTGCGGTCTAATGCCTGAACGAGTTCAATTTTTGTTGGTCCCAATAATCTGGAGAAAGGCCCCATGCGTTCTTTTTTGTGACTGAGTAAAACACGTCTGAAACGTTGGGTTCCTGAAGGTAATCCGCTAAAGCAGCCAAATGTTCCGGTTTCATCGTATTCGATTATGTCGTAATCCAGAATATCACGGTAGAGTTTTAACGAATTTTCGATATTGCTGACACCAATTAACGCACCGGCCACACCACCACATTTTGACGGATGCCCGGTATCTTTAAACCAGCCTGAGCCCTGTACTACATTGAAAATATTTCCGTTGGGGTCCTCGAGAAAATAATTGAATTCACCCGTTGGTGTTGTTCTGAGTTCTCCCAGAATTTTGACACCTTTTGATTTGTGATATTCAAAGCTGGCACGTACATCTCTTGATTTAATGCGGCATGCATAGGTTCCCAAATCACCCAGTTGAATTTCAAATTCAGGTTTGCAGGTTGGTCTGCTGGTAAACTGCCAGATTTCGAATCCGCCGCCGCTTTCCATACTCAGTGCCAGTGTTGCTGTACGGCTGTGTACAACTCCCCCGGTATAGCGGGTCATAAGCGGTGCTTCAGCAGCTTCTTCAAAAATACGGACATCGTTTCCAAACATCTCACGGTACCATTTCCAGATTGTTTGAACATCCGGTACACCAATTCCCATTTGCTGAATTCCAGAGATAATTTTTTCCATGCAGTAGATTTCTTTTTTTTTGACAAAGATAAATGTTTTAGGGAAGAGATTAAGGAGTAAGAATTTAAGGCGTAAGGGAGTAAGAAGTAAGGGGGTAAGATATTAAGGAGTAAGAAGTAAGGGAGCGAAAAATTAAGGAGTAAGAAGTTAAGGGATAAGATATTAAGGAGTAAGAAATAAGGACTGTCTCTTCTCTCATCCCTCATGGCTCTTCCCTCATTCCTTATCCCTTCCAGCTCATTGTGGTTCAATTTTTGTTACTTTTGGTTTTATGAAAACGCTAATTGTCTGCCTTTTGTTATTACCTGCTGTTACCTGTATTTCGCAGGTTAAGCTATACCGGGGAGATTCTACCTTTGATTCAGATATTGCCTATACCATTGAGAATGGTTTTGTTTATCACGGTAATTCCACATTTAGCCGGAAAGTATTGTTTACCGTTTCAGACAACAAGGTTTACCTGGGGCAATCTACGTCATCATTTGATTGTCTTTATTCGTTTACAGATAAAAGTGTCTACCGCGGAGAGTCTCACTTTATTTCAGACCTCATTTATACCATTGAAGACGGAAAAGTGTACCGCGGTAATTCTACCTTCTCAACCAACTGCGTATTAACGCTCGATGACACCCGCTTGTACATGGGTGATTCTACCTTTTCGTCAGACCTGATTATGACTATTTCTGGTACTGACACTGTGCTCTCACTGGCATTGCTTGCCTGTATTGCAGGACCTTATTAAACTGGTAAAGTGACATGAAAGCGGTTTACCTGATTCGGAGTTTAGCGGTTTTTTTTCTTCTTGTTCCGTTTACGTCACATGCGCAGGTAATGATTGCAGAACCTGCAAAAGAGTTAGGTGAAATTTATGAAAACGGCGGAAAAATTACCACCACGTTTACGTTACGGAATCCTTATCCTGTTGACACCATTCACATTCTGAATATTGAAACATCCTGCGGCTGTACAGCTATTTTAACCCAGGATACACTGATCAGACCCAATTCAACTCTTGAGCTGGAAGTAAGTTATGATCCCTCAGGCCGACTGGGACTTTTTGTTAAAAGTATTGCTGTTGAAACCCGCACCGGCAAATCTGATTTCAGCACGCTGTATCTCAAAATTTCAGGCAATGTCATTTCTGAAACGGCTCTTGTAAAACCGGAACTCACCCAGTTGCTTGATTACAAAGTAGCCCCCATTTACTTTTATCCCATAACGGCTTTTGACACATCTTACCTTGATTTCAGTTATATTATTTCATTTGTGAACGACCTTACCTATGAGATCGATTTCTATCAGTTTACCACCATTGGATTTGAAATTGGTGTCAGCAGTCAGAAAGAGATTGAAACACTTGAATACCTGTTGAATTATTCGCGCGCCAAATTATTACGTGAATTCAAACGCAGGGGCTTTTTTGTGTCAACCGTGTTTTTTGATGAACCTGTTTTTAAAATAGAAGAGATACCGGTTTGGGCGGCAGCGCGCATCAAAGTTTACTCCTCTAATTTTAATACCGAATTTGAGGAAGAAAGTGTGGTACGTATTTCAGGCAGTGATTTTGTGGAGAATATTGACATGGCGCTCGATCACCAGCGGTTTAATATGCCAGATTATGAAACACTGCTGAATGAAGTGAATTTTGAAATGCTGGAGGGAAAACTCTTTATGAACAGCAGGCTTGAACTGCGCGGTGTCATTCTCACCCCCGCAAATGTTTCAGACGACGAACGGCAGAAACTAAAAAACAAACTATCAAAACTGCTGTTTAAAAGACTCAAAAAATTAACCGGCATAACGAAAGAAAATGTTTCCATTGCGTTTGATTCGTTAGGCGTGCATCCTGAAAATAAATACCGGTTTATGTTGTGGGACAAAGATGATGAACAGGATCAGCAGAAATATCGTTTTGAGGTAAAAGAAGATGTGATAACGCCGCCGCTTTTACCAACCTTTAAACAATCCATGCTTACCCGAACCACGCTGGATACAACCAGCCAGGACTTCAAACATTTCTGGAAAAACCTGGTACTGAATTACCAGGCAGGACACGCTATTAACATCGTTATTGAATCTTCCGTTTCTCAGATTCCACGCAACGCCGGAGATGACAACCTGGTTATTGCCCGCAAAAGAGCGACTGAAATCAGTGAAACACTTTCACAGCTGTTCAAAAATGAAACAAACGGAGGGGAGCTCAATTTTATTCTGAAACCGGTTGTGCAAGGTCCCGGGTATACACCGCAATTAAAAAAGCTGGTAGATTATGCGCAGTATGAATACATTAATCTGATTCCAACCACCCATGCCAATGGTAATGACAAAGACCTTAACCCACAGCCATACCAGGTGAATTTTGATTACTATTTCAATGGGGTAGATACGGCGTCGTGGCTGTTTGACAAGTTTGCAACCTATCTGGCAGCGGCGGTAGAGCAGGATGGTTACGTAGAGCTGCGCATCGAGTCCAGCATTTCAAAGGTACCGGTAGAACATGATTTGCCAAATGAATACCTGGTTTACAGCCGTGCATACGAAAGTGAGAAACGTTTGCGGCTTTACCTGCGCAGAAAATTAATTGATGACAACCGGATTTTGTTTACAGAACAACGTTACCTTGTACAGGGACCTGAATATGACGGAACCATCCCAATACTCCAGTTCCGTAAATTTCAATATGTAAAAATTGTCCCACAAAAATTTTTAACGCAGGAATAAATTATGAAATCACGTATTATTTTGATCACCTTTCTGGTGTTTGCCACCGGCCGTATGTTTGCCCACAGTTATTTTGTATCTACCGCCAATATGGAGTATGACGCAGTTACCAAATCCATGGAAGTTTCACTGAAAATGACGGCGCATGATTTTGAACACATTCTTGAAAATAAGTTTGTGCAGCGCATTCATATAGAAAATGTGGCTGACACATCTGAGATAGGCTTATTTATACAGGCTTACCTGAAAGAACATTTTGTAATTACGTCCGGCGGAGAGCAGCCTTTATTTGGATACGTTGGCAAAGAAGTAACGCTTCGGGATGAGCTTTTTTTCTACATTACCTTCAGTGGAATAAAAGATCCTGAAACCATTCAAATAAAAAACACACTGCTCTTCACAGAATTTCCCCAACAGCAGAATATTGTGCATTATAAGTGGGGAGAACGGGCCAAAAGCGTAACTTTAGTCGCCGCTAAACCCGAGGCCGAACTCAAATTAGACTAACCCCATGAAACGAATAAAGCTCCAGCTTTTGCTCATTCTGTTGCCTGTAATACCCTATGCACAGGCCGATAAATTTGCCCAGTTGTACGATGAATTTGCTACCCCCAACGGGTACAGGAATGCTTCCGGCGCACCGGGACCAGACTATTACCAGCAGCAGGCCAATTACGTTATTCAGGTAACGTTGAACGATGAAAAACAGCAGATTCAGGGTAAAGAAACGGTTACCTATATCAACAACTCACCGGATCCGCTTGCCTATTTATGGTTGCAGCTTGATCAGAATATTCAGAAACCCGACTCAGACAATAACCTGACCGAGACCGGTGATATTGAATCACTGGCGAGTCCCTGGGCACTGAACGGAAGGCTTAAATCAATGGAGTTTGATGGCGGTTATAAAGACCTGGAAGTGACAGATGCCGAAGGTAACAAATTGCCTTTTACCGTTGTTGGAACCATGATGCGCATTGACCTGGACAAGCCGCTTTTGAACGGCAGCAGTTTTTCGTTCAACGTAAAATGGTGGTTTAACATCAATAACCGCATGGAACTGGGAGGCCGTTCAGGCTATGAATATTTTAAAGAAGAAGACAATTACCTCTATACCATTGCCCAGTTTTTTCCGCGCATGTGTGTATACAATGATGTTGAAGGCTGGCAGAACAAACAGTTTTTAGGTGCCGGTGAATTTACACTGCCGTTTGGAAATTACGATGTTCAGATCACGGTACCCGAAGATCATATTGTTGCAGCAACGGGTGAATTGCAGAATGCTACCAAAATATTAACCAAAGAGCAGCAGGAACGCTGGAAAAAAGCACTCACATCCGATGAGCCTGTTTTTATTGTAACACCCGAAGAGGCCATTGCCAATGAAAAAGACAAATCCAAAGCAACCAAAACCTGGCATTTTAAGGCAACCAACGTGCGCGATTTTGCTTTTGCCTCATCCCGCAAATTTATGTGGGATGCACAGGTGGTAAAACAAGAGAGTAAAAATGTAATGGCCATGTCGTATTACCCGAAAGAAGGTAATCCGCTGTGGGAAAAATATTCAACCCGTGTAGTTGCCCAAACACTGAAAACCTATTCTAAATATACCTTCGATTACCCGTATCCGGTAGCCATTTCTGTTCATGCCGCTTCCATTGGTATGGAATACCCGATGATTTGTTTTAACGGCGGCAGACCTGATGAAGATGGAACGTATAATGAACGGACCAAATATGGAATGATGTCTGTTATCATTCACGAAGTAGGTCACAACTATTTTCCCATGATTATCAATTCCGATGAGCGTCAGTGGACCTGGATGGATGAAGGGTTGAATACCTTTCTGCAATATCTGACTGAACAGGAATGGCAGCGCGATTATCCATCACGCCGCGGGCCGGCGCACCTGATTGTAGATTATATGAATGGCAGCAATACCAACCAGGTTCCTATCATGACCAATTCAGAACAGCTGGTCCAGTTTGGAAATAACGCATACGGTAAACCAGCAACAGCACTTAACATTCTGCGTGAAACCATTCTGGGGCGTGAGCTTTTTGATTTTGCATTTAAGACGTATGCCAACCGCTGGATGTTTAAACACCCAACGCCTGAAGATTTTTTCAGAACCATGGAAGATGCCAGTGGTGTTGACCTTGACTGGTTCTGGAGAGGGTGGTTTTATACAACAGATTATGTCGATATTTCAATCAACAGTGTTAAATGGTATCAGTTGAATACACATAATCCTGAAATAGAAAATCAATTTGCTGAAACGCAATACAACCAAAGTGATAAAAACATTTCTGAAATCCGTAACAAAGAAGATATCAAACAAACGGAAAATGAAAAAAATCCGTCGCTGAATGATCAGTACAATACAGCTGATCCGTTTGCCGTAACAGAAGAAGATAAACAGAACTATGAAAAATTTTTGGGTGAACTTTCTGACGATGACAAAAAAATGCTGAGTGCTGGGTATCATTTTTACCAGGTAGATTTTGAAAATAAGGGAGGCCTGGTGATGCCGCTTATTGTAAAGTTTACATTCAAGGATGGAACAACTGAAATGATGCGGATTCCGGCTGAGGTATGGCGCTACAACAATGTGGCTATATCAAAAGTATTCATCTTCAAAAAAGAAGTGGCAACCGTTGAACTGGATCCTTTGCTGGAGACTGCAGATTGTGACGTGGAAAATAATAACTGGCCGCGCAAATCAGTTCCTTCACGTTTTGATGCCTTTAAAGAAAAAGGCTGGGACGGTAAGTGGTAACACACCCCTGATTTAGAAAAGGTTGTATTGGTGAACCTGCCAAAAAACAACTGTTTAGGTTCGTTCACAGAAGGTTTGTACATTTGAAAGAATCAAACCGGTTTCACCTGTTTCTATGCGTCTGATTTTAGGATTGGTCTTTTTTGCGCATGTTTCTGCTTTTTCGCAGGAGTATCCGGTTACTTATTATTCTTCCAAAGAAGGTCTTGCAAATTCAGGTGTAACTGCTATCTGTCAGGATAAGAAAGGCAATCTCTGGTTCGCTACATTTGGTGGCGGTGTATCTCAATACAACGGTAATTCATTCCGCAATTTTGGATTTGAACAGGGGTTAACCGAATTGTTGACCAGAACTGTGGCGGAAGATTCAAAAGGCCGGCTCTTTGCAGGAACTTCCGGCGGCGGCGTTTTTGTCATTGAAAATGATTCGGCACGCCCGTTCAGGAATGAGCAATTACCCGATGAAGTATTCATGATTCATGTGGCAGAAAACGGAATTATCTGGTTAGGAACCAATGAGGGTGTTTTTACCATTGATGAAAAAGACTCTGTAACAAATTTTACAACAGCACACAACATGCTGGCCGGTCCCATTACACACATCAATTCAGATGCTGCGGGCAATGTCTGGTTTGCGTATGATGAGTTTATCGGCTTGTTTTGTTATACCGGCACTGAACTTATTCAATTCAACGCTGCCAATGGATTAACAGATGGACGAATCAACAATACGTTTCATGATTCGGCTGAAAACACCTGGGTTGCGGCGTATGACGGATTGTATAAAATATCCAAAGGCAGCACAAATGCAGTAAAAATTAACGCAGCCGGAATTCCGGATTATTATTTGTTTGATTTTGCAGAGCCGGTTAAGGGCATATTGGCTATTGGTACACAGGCTGACGGAATTCTCTTTTACGATGTCAGCACCAACCGGGTGATTCGTAAAATCGGTCTGCAGAACGGACTCAAAGGAGCTATTGTTTTCAGGGTATTTGCAGACTATGAGAATAACCTCTGGGTCAGTAACTGGGGCGAAGGGATTGCCTGTTTTAATTTTAGTGGCTTTACAAAATATGCTGAAGGTAACGGACTGAACGCGCGAATTATCAATCACCTGTTCAAGGTTGAAAATGGATTTTTGGTTTCTACCTCACAGGGACTTTTCAGTTTCCAGGGAAATGCATTTTCACCCTTGCTGCCAGGTAAAATTACAGGTGGAATCAGCTGCACATACAAAGCAGGCGAAACATTTTTTTGTGCCCGTGAACGTGATTTACTGGTGTATAAAAACGGTGCGGTTAAAACATTTGAACAACCCTGGAATCTGAATGTAAGAGCGATTATAGCAGACCGCCAGGGTACTGTTTATACAGCAAGCAGATCAGGTGGCATTGCTTATTTTGACGGTGAGCAGTTTGTGCCCGTTCAGGATACTGCCATAGCTTCTATTGGCTTTTACTACACAGCTATCTGTGATTCAAAAGGGAATTTGTGGTTTGGGTCGTGGGGCGCAGGACTCGTTTGTTTTGACGGAAAAAAATGGTTTCGGCTTACAACTGCCGATGGGTTGCCATCGGATAAAATTACGGCACTGACTGAAGACAAAAACGGAAACATGGTAGTGGGCACCGCCGGTGGCGGAATTGCAATTCGTACCAATGAGGGGTTTCATATCATTCAGGTGTCAGATGGGCTGGCGTCAAACTCGGTTTATTCACTTTCAACCGATGCTGATAATACCATTTGGGCCGGATTTTCAGGTAGCATTTCACACATCATTATGCCCGGTTACAAGGTGATAAATTATTCTACGGAGGCTGGTTTTGAGGGGGATTGTCTTTACAACAGCATCCTGGCTGACAGCAATTCCGTCTGGTTTGGGACCAATAATTTTTTGTGGCGATACAGTGACGCTGATGTTATTCCCCGCAAACTAAGTCTGCGAATTTACCTGGAAGAGGTGTGGGCAAATACCCGGTCAATTTCCAGGTTGGTTCAACCGGATCTGGCTTACACTGAAAATAAAATCACATTTAAATTCAGCAATACGCAGATCTATGACAATGCCAGCGTAAAATATGTCTACCGACTGATTGGGATTGACAGTGCCTTTTCAAGCCCTTCCACGCAGGATGAAATTACATTTCATGAACTGGCACCGGGTTCGTATACTTTTGAGGCGAAGGCTTGCCTGGATGGCACGTGCTCTGAATCTCCGGTCTTGTTTCCATTTACCATTTCACCCCCGTTCTGGAAAACCTGGTGGTTTATTTCGCTCACAGTTATTTTAAGCGTTGTACTGATCTGGATTTTTGTGCGCTACCGCGAATATAAATTAGTGATGCGCCAGCAGGAACTTGAGCAAACAGTAGCTGAACGTACCATTGAAATAAGGGAGCAAAAGAAAATTGTAGAAGAAAAAAACAAAGAAATTATTGACAGTATTTCGTACGCAAAGCGCTTGCAGGATGCGATATTGCCTCCGTTGAAACTGGTGCGTGAATACCTGAACGAAAGTTTTATTCTGTACAAGCCCAAAGACATTGTTGCCGGTGATTTTTACTGGTTTGAATCCTTCGCTGAAGCTTCGGATTCGAAACGTCCTTTTGCTGGAGCTTCGGATTCGAAACATCCTTTCGCTGGAGCTTCGGATTCGAAACATCCTTTCGCTGGAGCTTCGGATTCGAAACGTCCCTTCGCTGGAGCTTCGGATTCGAAACATCCCTTCGCTGGAGCTTCGGATTCGAAACGTCCTTTCGCTGGAGCTTCGGATTCGAAACATCCCTTCGCTGGAGCTTCGGATTCTGGTGAAGCGAATAGTACTGGTAATTCAGATTCGCGGGAATTGATTTTGTTTGCTGCGGCAGATTGTACAGGTCACGGTGTGCCAGGCGCTATGGTGAGCGTGGTTTGTAATAATAGTCTGAACCGTGCTATCCGTGAGTATGGAATCACCGATCCTGGAAAAATACTGGATAAAACGCGGGAACTGGTTATCCGTGAATTTGAAAAATCAAGTGATGAGGTGAAAGATGGAATGGATATTTCACTTTGTTCACTTTCTCTTTCAACACGCACACTTCAGTGGGCAGGGGCTAATAATCCGCTGTGGCTCATTCGTAATGGCACGCAGGAGATATGTGAAATTAAAGCAGATAAACAACCCATTGGAAAATATTCAGACCCGCTGCCGTTTACAACACATACCCTGAAACTGGAAAAGGGCGATACGCTTTATATTTTTACAGATGGATTCCAGGATCAGTTTGGGGGTGATAAGGGCAAAAAATTCAAGGCGTCAAAATTGAAAGAAGCGCTTTTGGCTATCCAGTCTGAAAGTATGGATAAACAGTGTCGCCTGTTGGATCAGACATTTGAATTATGGCGGGGATCATTGGAGCAGATTGATGACGTTTGTCTGATAGGTGTGCGTTTATAAGCCCAGGTCAACTCTTTCTTTAAGTGTCTGTTTGGTTGTATGAATTGAAAATTAGTGCTTTACACAGGATATTTGAAACAACTGCTGATAGCTCGTCAAAACAAGTATCTTTAGGTAATCAATTTTCAGAATCAATTGTATGTCACGCTATCTCGGTTTAATACTGGTTATTTTTTTTCCGGTGGTTTTTTTCGGCCAGGTTTCAAAAGAAATTGACAGCCTCAAAAAAGAGATCGTTTACCTGGATAACCAGGAACTGTCCGGGAATAAAGTTCAGGACAGCACCTATGTAAAAACACTCAATTACCTGAGTGATGCCTATATTACAAAAGGAGATTATGACAGTGCTATTTATTTTTCGCAGGCAGCGCGTCAGCGTGCAGAAAAAGCCGGCTATGGAAAAGGATTGGGATTGTCCTACATTCGCACGGGAACTGCATTTGAAGAGCAGGGAGAGTATCCGGTTGCCCTTGAAAATTACCAGAAAGCCCTGGAGGTATTTATCGAAATCGGAAACAGAAGAGAAGAGGCGGGGGTGTACCTGAGCTTTGGAAATACACTCATGGCCCAGGGCAACCTGGATAAAGCGCAGTCCTACTATTTTCTGGCCCGTGAAATTTGTGATTCACTAGGTGATGAAAGAGGGCTGTTATCCATTTACGGAAATATCGGAAGCATTCATTTTCGTCAGAAAAGATATGACCAGGCGCTGGATTATTTTCTAAAAGTTATTCCTCTTGCTGAAAAATTTCAGGATCAGATAGGGCTCGCAATTGCACTGGGCAATATCGGGAGTATTTATACGCAGCAGGAAGATTACGAACAGGGTATTTTTTATTTTGAACGTTCCCTTGCCATTAAAGAACAATTAGGAGATGTCAAGTCAATAGCATTGACCAACTACAACATTGGATCACTTTATTTTAACCGGCAGATGTATGAAAATGCAATTGGTTATTTCACCCGGTCGTATGAAATTTTTCAGAGTATTCATGCAGTTAAATGGCTCAGGTTGGTTTGTATGTCCATGTTCCAGGTAAACCGCAAACTTGAAAATCATACCAATGCGCATAACTATGCCTTGCAATTGCTTGAGATGAACCGGAAGGCGGTTGAACTGAATTTCAGCATTTTTTCTGAAAAGGAAAAAGAACTCTACCTGAAAATGATTGGTGCCGATTTTGAAAAATTCAATGCATACGCCTATGAACGAAATGGCGCAGATGATACCTTAATCCATGTGGTTTACAATACCGTTCTTTTTTACAAGGGGTTACTTCTGAAATCTTCAACAGCAATGAAAAATGCGGTGCTATCCAGCGGTAATACAGCGTTGATAAATGATTACCAGACCTGGATTGAACTCAAAAAACAAATTGTCAGTGCCTACACCACCGGTCAGGAAATTAAGCAGCTGGAAGAAGAGGCCGATGCGCTGGAAAAAGAATTGATGAAACGATCTGCTGACCTCAGTAATTTTGCTTTGTATCGCAATATTACCTGGGAAAATGTAAGAGACGTGTTAACCAAAGAAGCAGCAGCTATTGAATTTATCCGTTTTAAGCATGAGATTGATTCGGCAGAGTTTATCCGTTACTGTGCTCTGGTGGTAAAACCCGGCAGCAAAAATCCGGAAATGATTGAACTTTTTGAAGAGCATGAACTGGAAGCTGTGCTGGGAAACCTGCAGGCCAATAACCTGGATTTTGTGAATGCGGTTTATGGAAAACAAAATACAGCAAACACGCAATTGTACAAATTGATCTGGGAGCCCCTGGAGGCTTCGCTGGCCAATACAAGGAAAGTCTACATTTCGTCTGCGGGCTTGCTGCATAAGGTTTCTTTTGCTGCGCTTAGCCCGGGTGAAAATTCATTTTTGTGCGACAGGTATGACATCCGGATGGTTTCCAGCACCGCCAAAGTAGCTTTGCCCGAGCAATTTGAACTGACCAGGACTTCTGCAATTACGCTTTTTGGCGGCATTGCTTACAGCAATGATCAGACAGAAAAAGAAATATGGAATTACCTGGAGGGAACACTTGCTGAAACCGAAACAATAACTGAAAATTTAGAAAAAAAAGGAATACCGGTTTCACATTATAAAGGTTCAGCGGCTATGGAGCAAACATTTAAGCAGGTTGCTTCAACGTCAGGTATTCTGCATATTGCAACGCATGGTTTTTTCTATCCTGATCCAAAAGAAACGCAGATGAAACCAGAGCAATCGGGTAGTGAAAGCGGTGATTTGAAATTCAGAGGACGCGGGTTTGGATATACTGCTTTTGTTGAAAATGATAATCCGCTGATGCGTTCAGGACTCGTTTTTGCCGCGGCTAATAATGTTTGGTCGGGTACTGATTTTGAGGGAGAAGATGGAGTACTGACAGCGCAGGAAGTGGCACACATTGACATGCGCGGAACACAGCTTGTGGTATTGTCAGCTTGTGAAACCGGGTTGGGAGATATCAGGGGAAGTGAAGGCGTTTACGGACTGCAGCGTGCGTTTAAAATGGCCGGTGCAAAGTTCATTATTATGAGTTTGTGGCAGGTACCCGATAAAGAAACGGCCGAATTTATGACCCTTTTTTATAAGAAACTGCTGAAGTATAAAGAAATTCATCGCGCCTTTAATGAAACACAGCTGGCGCTGCGAAAAAAATACGATCCGTATTACTGGGCAGCCTTCGTGTTAATTGAGTAATCACGCTTTCAGAAAACCGGGTTCAGGTTCAAGTTTCCAGCTCATTTTTTTTCCGGTAACGGGGTGAAGAATTTCCAGTGAATAAGCCATCAAACGAATTTGTGTTTTAGTGGTGTCACCGTATTTTTCATCCCCGATAATGGGGCAGCCAATGTGCGAAAGGTGAACGCGAATCTGGTTTTTCTTCCCGGTTTCCAGCGTAACTTCAACCAGCGAATTTTTTCTTTCAAAACGCAGCCACTTGTAATGTGAAATAGCCTCAATAGCCCCTTCTGTTTGTTTTGGAACCACATTCATTTTCAGACTCCGTTCTACCAGCCAGGTGTGAATGGTGCCTTCAGGTTTCTCGGGTACACTGCGGGTGAGTGCCAGGTATTTTTTGGTGTATTTTTTCCAGTTGGTCTGCAGTGTTTCTACAATGTGCTCAGATGTAGCAAATAAAACCAGTCCAATAACTTCTTTGTCGAGCCGGTGAACAACATGAGCGTGAACTTTGCCCTTTGTTTTCTGCTGAAGGTAGGTGTCCACAAGTTTATGCAGCGTTGGCCGTTTGGTAATTCCCTCACCCGATGTCAGAATGCCAACCGGTTTTTCAACCACCAGGATGGAATCATCTTCATAAACAAGTTTAAAAGGGAGTTTCTTTTTGTCTTTCACGCCTTCTTTCAAAACTTCAACAGAATCACCCGCTTTTACCTGTTCTTCCGGTAGTTTAACCAATTGCCCGTTAAGCATGATCTGTTGATTGCGGAAAAAATTTTTCAACGT
The DNA here is from genome assembly GCA_016192075.1 of Bacteroidota bacterium. Taxonomy (GTDB): domain Bacteria; phylum Bacteroidota; class Bacteroidia; order Flavobacteriales_D; family Crocinitomicaceae; genus JADJGJ01. The sequence goes on from JACPUU010000012.1 coordinate 210,757, forward strand.
TGAATTGGATGCGCCCGCGTAATGAATTTTTAAAAAATCCTGGATTGTACTGTTCTTTTTTACTGTGTATTTCATAGTTGAATGTCAGTTTACAATTTCAAAATTCCAAATGATTGAACCGTCATCCTGAACTCGATTCAGGATCTGCCTAACCGCTAACAGATGCTGAATCAAGTTCAGCATGACCTACAGCGGGTAACCCGCATTTGGAATTTTGAAACGCTGTTTTATCTTTTAAACCGTAAAAAAGTCCCTAACGGCAATTTATGTCCCGTCCGGCTGTTTAAAAAAAACTCACCGTATTCCATGCTTTCGGGTTTAAAAAAGGCATCTGCAAGATTAGCAGAAACAACCGATGATAAGCCCATGGAATAAAGGTTAAGCACCAGGAAACTTTGTTTAGGAGCCAGCAGCAAACTGCATTGTTCAAGCAATTCTGTCAGTCCTTCTTCAAGTACCCATTTTTCACCATCTGGTCCGCGGCCATAGGCTGGTGGATCAAGGATAATACCGTTGTAGGTTTTTCCTCTTTTTACTTCGCGTTTAACAAATTTAAGTGCGTCTTCAACAATCCACCGGATGTTTGAAAGATTACTGGCCTGCTCATTTTCGCGTCCCCAGTTGATCATGTTTTTGACAGCATCTACGTGCGTTACATCGGCGCCGGCTGCTTTTGCCACCAGTGAAGCACCGCCGGTATAGGCAAAAAGATTCAGCACATTTCCCGGTTGATCCCAGGTTTTGATCGTGTCTGCAATAAAGTCCCAGTTGTTGGCCTGTTCCGGAAAAACGCCGATGTGACCAAACGAGGTAAAATTCAATTTGAGTTTAATGGCAATGTCTTCATAGGTATAGGCAATCCACCAGTTTTCTTTGATTTTTTTGCCCGCATTGAGCAAAGCCGAAGTGTTGAATTTCCAGCCGTCGTTGTTACCGGTTCGTTGGCGTGACTTAGAGCTGTCTCTTACAAAACGGGCTGCCGCCATTTGCTGCCATTCTTCGTTTTTAAGTGTTTTTTTCCAGATGGCTTGTGGTTCGGGTCTGATCAGAATGTACTCACCAAATTTTTCGAGTTTTTCAAAATCGCCCGAATCAATGAGTTCATAATCTTTCCAGTGTAGCGGTGAAAGCAGTTTCATAAGGCCGTAAAATTAGGAATAATAATTAATTTCGCCTTTCAGACTATTCCATGGCACTTGAAATAACAAGCCTCAAAAATCCGCGCCTGAAGTTACTGGCCTCACTTGAAAAATCGAAAGACCGGAGAGAGCTGGGGTTATTTATCATTGAAGGGGTGCGTGAAATTTCGCTGGCACAACAGGGAGGCTTTGAAATAGAAGCATTTTACGTATGTCCTGAAATTTTTATTCAGGACAGTGCTTACTCCATTGATCTGGTGGCAAAAGATGTACTTCATTTACCCGCTGCAGTTTTTTCAAAAGTGGCATACCGTGAAAATACCGGGGGAATTATAGCCATTGCAAAAACCAAAAGTACCGGGCTTGGTGATCTTCCGGTTCAGACAAATGGGCTGTACCTGGTGCTTGAAAAAGTAGAAAAACCCGGAAACATTGGGGCAATGCTCAGAACGGCAGATGCAGCCGGGTTGAATGGCGTGATTGTCTGCGATCCGGCAACCGATTTTTATAATCCCAATGTGGTGCGCTCAAGTGTTGGCTGTTTATTTACAGTGCCTATTGCATCTGCTACAAATCAGCAAGTGCTGGACTGGTGCAGGCTGCATGGTATTCAAACCTGCGCTGCGGCATTAACAGCCAGACAGGCGTATGACCAGGTTAATTTCAAAACAGCGTCTGCTATTCTGATGGGGTCAGAATCAGAAGGGTTGTCTGATTTTTGGTTGAAGCAGGCTGATCAGCAAATTATTATTCCCATGAAAGGCCGCATAGATTCTATGAACGTATCAAACGCAGCGGCTATTCTCATTTTTGAAGCGGTAAGGCAGCGGCGATCATAGAGACATGCTGTTTAAAAACGGAACATACCCCAACACTGGACTTACATCTGAGGCACTTGTCTTTCTGAGCACAGCGAAGAAGCTAACGCTAAAAAATAAACAGTACTTCGTTTAATTGCGCGGATAGCGCCACACCACTTCCATTGTTACGGTATTGGAGCAGCCGTTGGCATCCGTAGCAGTTAACTGCACCAGGTAGGTTCCTTCTGTTTTATAGTGATGTGTCGGGTATTGATCTGTACTGGTTGATCCATCTCCAAAATTCCAGGTCCAGGAAAGATCAGTGGTATTGCTGGCGGTCAGATTTTTAAATTTAACAGCGCCTGCAGCGTACAGGTAATCGAAACCAAAATCGGCTTTTGGTCCGGGCAAAGTTGCCAGTTTAAACGAGTCAGTAAAAATGATTTTGCCGTTTGTGTCGGTCTGTGTTACTTCATAATTTCCCAATCCGTACAAAGCCATGTTTACTTTAGCACCCGTTTCATTTGAAAGAACAGTACCATTGTATTTCCATTGCCAGGTACCTTCTTTTTTTACGGACAGAACAACCAGGTTGTAGGTACCGCTGCACCAGTCACCTTCAATTTTAAGATTTTTAGTTACTTTTTCAGCCACGTGCGCAGATGCTGTTGTGGCAAAAATAACCAGCGCGATAAAAAGGAATGTATTTTTCATGAGACAGTACATTAACACTAACCAAGACGAAGATACGCTTTGTTTGGTTGTTCAAGGTACGTAAAAAGCATGAAGAATGCTTAATTAATGGCTGGTTTCTGAAATTGATTCCAGAATCAGGTGGGCTGCTGCTTCTATTTCCTCTGCAGTAATGCAAAGCGGCGGAGATAGTCTGAAACTATCAGGGCATGAGAGAAACCAAAAACCAATCAGGCCTTTTTCAAGGCAGCGGCTGACAATCTGCTGCACTCTTTCGGCAGAGGTCATTTGAATGGCAAAGAGCAAACCGGCGCGGCGTATTTCAATAACTTCAGGTGATTCTCTGAGCAGCGCTTCAAGCAAGGCCCCTTTCAATTCTGTTTCATGAATCCAGGGTTCATTTTTGAGTACTGTCAGGCAGGCATCAGCAGCGGCACAAACAAGCGGATGCCCGCCAAATGTTGTAATGTGTCCCAGCATGGGATTGTGCGTGAGGCAATGCATAATCTGATGAGATGAAATAAAGGCACCGATAGGCATTCCGCCGCCAAGGGCTTTTCCTAAAGTGAGAATATCGGGCACAATATCAAAATGCTCAAAAGCAAACATTTTTCCGGTGCGCCCAATACCAACCTGTACTTCATCAAATATCAGCAAGGCACCTGTTTCAGTACATTTTTGACGCAATGCAGTTAAAAATTCAGGAGTAGGTATGCGCACGCCTGCGTCTCCCTGGATGGTTTCTAAAATGACACCAGCCGTTTCGGTCGTTATTACTTCCAGTGATTCCAGGTTATTGAGTTCAAAGAAATGAACAGCAGGGAGCAAAGGTCTGAAGGGGGCCTTTTTTACTTCATTCCACGACACGCTCATAGAGCCGTGTGTGTTACCGTGGTACGATCCTTTGCAGGCAACAAGTTCATGCCTGCCGGTATAGCGTTTGGCCAGTTTAAGTGCTGCTTCATTGGCCTCTGTACCTGAATTCACAATATAGGAGCATTGCAGATTTGCGGGAAGCAGGCCGGCCAGGTTACGGGCCAGTGCCAATTGTGAATCCTGGATGTATTCACCGTAAACCATTACATGCAGGTGTTTGTCAGCCTGGTATTTAATAGCTTCAATAACGTAGGGGTTCCGGTGTCCGATATTGGTGACGGCAACACCGGCAATCATGTCCATGTACCGTTTGCCGTTTTTATCCCAGATATAAATGCCTTCGGCACGGTCGACGTCAATGAGGTAGGGGCTATTGTTGGTTTGCCCCTGAAGGTTTCTGAAATCAGTCGCGCGGTGGTGGAGGTCCGTCATTATTTTTTTCGTGTTCCTGAATATTTCTGAGTAACTCACGCTTGAATTTTTCTTCAGCCATAAACACTTTGGCTGCTTTCTTTTTATCAAGCACTTCAGCAAATTTACTCAAATACTCCGTGCGCAGCTCTGCCTCACGCCGGTCACAATCAAGAATTTTTTCAGTGAGTTCATACGCGCGGTCGTCTGAAAGTTCATTGATGGTTTTCAGTTCTTTCATATAACTCTTCCGCTCCTTGCGTAATACTTCCATTTTGGCGTCATACTCATTGTACACTGGCCAGAATTTTTCAGCCTCTTCTGGCGTCAGCGCCAGTTCGGTTGAAATAAAAGCAATTTTCTGCGCTTTGATATACTCTTCTTTGTCCTGCTTAGGACCGTCTTTTGGCTGCGCGGCGGCAAAACTGCCCAGTCCGGCTACACCAATCAGAATGAATAAATATTTTTTCATAAAAAAGGTTTTTAAAGATCTAAATAAGCGTCTTCAATTTCACTGTCTACGTAATCGTAAATTTCATCTTCGGCTTCATTTTCACCTACGTTGATATCATTTTCAATAATGTAGTCAACCAGTGATTCTTCATCGAGGTATGCAACACAGGCATCCAGCGACTCATCGTCAACAGAAAGGGTATTGGTTTCTGCTACCGGAATTTCAGATGCAGGCTCTTCGGTATTCAATGTAAACAACAAGGTGAGGGTTGCCGCAACAGCCGCAGCGGTTGACCAGAACGAAATTTTTAAAATGCGTCCGCGTGAAGGCCCTGGTTTAATACGTGACATCAGTTCAACCTTAAAGTCTGCGAAAAAGTTTGCAGGAACTTCAGGCTTTTGACGTTTAACCAGGTTCAGATCAGCCAAAACGTTTTCAGTTTCAATTTCAGCTTTCAGATTGGCATGAAAGGTCTTAAAAAAATCAGCCGGTACTTCAGGTTTTGCTGTTTTTTCAAAGGCGGGTTCAGCAGATTCATCTGAACTTTCCACTTGTCTGGTTATGTCATTGCTGAAAGACCTGAAAAAGTTTTCCGGAACGTCTGGTTTTTTACGTTTGATTAACCGGGACAATATGTCAAAATTTTCTTCCATTTATTTAGTAGTAAGACTTTGAAACAATTCAATGGTTTAATACGCTTTTAAAAAGTCTTCAATTTTTTTTGCTGCCAGGTGATATGACGCTTTTAATGCACCAACACTGGTTCCTAGCATGGCTTCAATCTCCTGGAATTTGAGTTCATCAAAATAGCGGAGAGTAAAAACCAATTTTTGCTTTTCCGGCAGTGTCTCCAGCGCCCTGTTAAAAAGCTCTTCTATTTCTTCAGGGCTGTAATTTTTTCCGCTTACCTCCACTGCATTTTCAAACAGCGGCGGATCCATGTCAACCGTTTTCTTTTTTGATTCACGGCTCAGAAACGTGTGGGTTTCATTAAAGGCAATGCGATAAATCCAGGTATACAGGGCAGAGTCCCCCCTGAAATCAGGTAAGGCTTTCCACACCTTAATAAATACATTCTGCATAACATCGGCAGAATCGTCGTGATTTTTGACAATACGCCGTATTTGCCAGTAAACACGTTCCTGAAATTGCTCAACAATCAACTGAAACCCTGATTCAGGATTGGTTTTGAATTTGTCTAAAAGTTCGTTGTCTGATACCATGCCTTGAGCCATGTTTCAGGCAGACCTGTTATTTGCGTTTAATCACCCGTTCTGCTGCGGCAATAATATCAGGTGTGTTGATGTGATATTTGGTAAGCAATTCTTCACCCTGTCCGCTTTCACCAAATTTATCATTAACAGCTACCATTTCAATTGGTGCAGGCATTTTGCGAACTAAAAGCTGCGCAATTGAATCACCCAAACCACCATTCATCATATGCTCTTCAGCGGTGACAACGCATTTTGTCTTGCCTATTGATTGTAAGACTGCTTCTTCATCCAAAGGTTTAATGGTGTGAATATTTATTATTTCAGCATCAATTCCTTTTTCAGCAAGTGCCTGACCTGCTTCAATGGCTTTCCATACCAGGTGGCCGGTTGCAATAATGGTCACATCGGTACCTTCGCTTAAAATATCGGCTTTGCCAATCACAAATTTTTTGTTTGGATCCGTAAAATTCGGAACCTTTGGCCTGCCAAACCGCAAATAAACGGGCCCCTGGTGGGCGGCAATGGCTATGGTTGCGGCTTTGGTTTCGTTGTAATCACACGGTGAAATAACGGTCATATTGGGCAGCATTTTCATCAGCCCTATATCTTCCAGAATCTGGTGTGTGGCGCCATCTTCACCCAGCGTAAGGCCTGCATGTGAGGCACATATTTTGACATTTTTGTTGGAGTAGGCAACGGACTGGCGAATCTGATCATATACCCGGCCGGTAGAAAAATTAGCAAACGTTCCGGTGAACGGAATTTTGCCGCCAATGGTTAGTCCGGCTGCTATTCCAATCATATTTGCCTCAGCAATTCCAACCTGGAAAAAACGTTCAGGATGGCTTTTCTGAAAATCATCCATCTTTAATGATCCGGTAAGGTCAGCACACAGTGCAACAACATTTGGATTGGTTTTACCAAGCTCAGACAAACCGGCACCGAATCCGGAACGGGTGTCTTTTTCATCAATAATTTTAAATGCTTTCATGAATTGGATTAAAGGGTAATTAACGTGTTTTCACCAGCCATTATCTGAAATGGTTTTACAATTGTATAGTCTGTTGATACGGCAGATTTAAGGCGATATACCAGTTTGTAGAATCCGGGTTGCAGGTAAAACTGATCGGTAAGTTTAGCCGGATCAAGGTCACACACCCACTCATCTTTGCTGCCTTCATGCGTCAGAAAAATTTGCCCGACAATTGATTTGCTGCTGCTGTATTTGAATATTCCTGAACCGGGAATATCGATATAGGTATAGTCACTCTGGTTAATCTTTACATCATCAAAATAAATGCGCGGCAGGGTTAGAATTTCGAGATCGTACGTGCCCACAATATAATTCTGAAGATCAGCAATGGATTGAACATTCAGTGTAAGTGTTTGCCCGTTTTGCGTAACCCTGACGTTTACATTTTCGGTTTTGGTAGGTCCCTTGATACGAACACTCAAAATGCCTTGCGGACAATCTACTTTAATGGTGTTGTGTGTGCCTTTATAAATGGTAACACCTTTGATTTCTGCTTTTGGCAATGTGTTCACCACTACATCGTATTTCATCGCAGGGTCAATAATAACAATGGTATCCGGGTTGTTTTTGATATTGAGCGTGTGCATGAAGGTATATTTCAGGTTTTTGGTTCCTGCTTCATACAAAAAAACGGTTGTGTTGGTCTCGGTCGGATTCCCCATAATGTCATTGAGATTAATCTGCACCGAGGTTGCCAGCAGCGCATCAATCACTACGGACTTCATTACTTTTTCAAATGACTGCAGGTTAGAGGCTTCGTAAACGCGGCCAATGCATTCAAAATTTTTGAGGTATTCAAGGTCAATTCCAAGGCCAACCACAAACGGTGTTACGGCAATTTCTTTTTCTTTCAGTTTGCGGGCCGATTCGCACGGAAATTCATCACAGGCCTCCAGACCATCGGTGATCAGAATGATAATGTTTCGTGCGTTGGCATCCGGAAAATCATCTGCGGCAGCTTCTAATGACCGTGCAATAGGTGTGGTTCCTTTACATTCAACCGTATTTATAAAGCCTCTTACAGCAGCAAAGTTGTTGGGACCAAAAGGTACCTCGAGTTTGGTGTCATTGCAATCCTGAAAAGTAGGGGTGATGGGAGACTGGTGCCCGTAAACGCGAAGTGCTACCTCCAGGTTTGGAACACCTTCCAGTTCATTAATGGTTTCAGTAAAAATACGCCGTGCATGTTCTATTTTGGTAGCTCCTTCCCATTTGCCGTTCATAGAGTTGGATGCATCAAAAACAAAAAGAATACGGGTTAATTGTTGCGCATTTGCGCCAGTCACCCATGATGCGGCCAGAAAAAATATGAAAATGAATTTTTTCAAATTAATAGTCTCCTAAGGTTTCTTCTAACTGGGCCAAAGCCTTTTCAGCCTGCTCTTTGCTAGGGGCTGATCCATGCCATTTGTGGGTTCCCATCATATAATCAACACCATTACCCATAATGGTTTTCATGATAATAATAACGGGTTTGCCTTTACCGGTCATTGTTTTTGCTTTTGCCAGCGTTGTTCTCAATGAATCAAAGTTGTGTCCGTCCATTTCAAGAACATCCCATCCAAAAGCCTGCCACTTTTTAACAAGGTCTCCCAAGGGCAGCACATCATCAATGTCACCGTCAATTTGTTTGTGATTATAATCTACTGTTGCAATGAGGTTGTCAACCTTATTTGCGGCAGCATACATTGCCGCTTCCCAAATCTGCCCCTCCTGAAGTTCACCATCACCGTGAAGTGAGTAAACCAGTTTAGGGTCTTTGTTCAGTTTTTTTGTCAGCGCAGCTCCAATAGCTACTGAAAGTCCTTGTCCCAGAGAGCCTGAGGCAATTCTTACCCCGGGCAGACCTTTTTCGGTGCATGGGTGTCCCTGCAGGCGTGAACCCAGTTTGCGGAAAGTGGCCAGTTCCGCTTTCGGAAAATAGCCCCGGTGTGCCAGAACGCTGTAAAAAACAGGGGAAATGTGCCCGTTTGAAAGAAAAAACAAATCTTCACCCTCACCATTCATTGAAAAGGCAGGTGGATTTATTTCAAGGGTCTCGAAGTAAAGTACGGTTAAAAAATCAGTGCAGCCAAGCGACCCTCCGGGGTGACCAGACTGAACATCGGTTACCATTCGGATAATGTCCCGGCGTACCTGGGAACAGATTTGATTTGTGCTGAAACTACCCATTTTTTGTGGTTTTGCGTGCGAAATTAGGCCATTTTCAATCCCCATAACGGTTTCTGACCAAATAGTTATCCCCAAAGTTTTACACAGTATCAAGGTTTGTTAACGACTTTGGCCGGTATTTGAAAAAAAAATCACAAATTTGCGAAGCCTTATGCAACCTTGAGAAACATTAAGGCGTCAACGAATTATAAAACAAATGACGATGAAGCGATTAATTCTAAGTACATCTTTCCTGCTTGGTGTTGGAATGATGAGTTTTGCCCAACAAAACGGAACCCAGGTTTCTCCCATGAAAATATACCGGATGGAAACCACTTCAAACCCGGAACAAAAAGCCGAATTGACCAAAGAGCAGGAAATTGAACAATGCAAAAATCTGTTGAATGCACTGGATGTAAAAGAGGCATGGATTCGCTCTAATCCTGAAGAATTGAAAGTTGCCACAGAAAGCGGTTGGTTTGAAGACGCGGCTGCAACCCGTGCCCAGCTTCAGGCACGTATTAAAGAACTTGAATCAAAATAATTGATCTTAACGGATAGAACTTATGTTGAATTTAATTAAAAAAATTAGCGTTGCTGCTGCTTTTGCCCTGATCGCTCAGCCCGCATTTTCTCAGGGAAATGAGGATTGTGATCAGATGGAGCCAATCTGTACCGATGCAGGTTTGGCCTTTACGGCACAGACTGGTGTTAGTATTGAACCGGGAAATGACTACGGATGTCTTTTCTCTCAACCCAATCCAACCTGGTATTACTTTGAAATTGCAACAGCCGGTATCATTAACATGGAACTTTTTGCTCCGTCTGATATCGACTTCATTATCTGGGGACCCTTCACAGATTTGACTGAGGCAATATCGTATTGCGGTCAGATGGGTGTTAGCCCCAACGCACCTGAAGTAGATTGCAGTTATTCCGGAACAAATGATGAGTTTCCGGTAATTCCAAGCGCTCAGGTAGGTGAGGTTTATGTTATGCTGATTACAAATTACGCATCTGTTGTTCAAGATGTTACGCTGACGGCACTCCCTTCTTCTACCGGAGCTACCGATTGTGATATCATTGTTCCTGACCCGTGCGTTTCAAACCCCGGAACCTACACTGTAGAGAAAAACGGAGCCCTGACAACTGCACCTATTTACCTCTGCGAAGGTGAGACATTTGGCGCTAACTCAAACGGAGATTATATTCTGCCAAACGATACCATTCCTGCACCAACCGGTGACGGTGGTTATAGTGCCCAATTGATGTGGCTGGTTTATGATGCTGCACCAACCGGTGCTGATCCTTCAACTGATCCGGGCTTTTTAAATGTAATTATTCCTTCAGAAGATCTGGCTGATGTTAACAATGGTACAAGTCCGATTGTTGCTGCATTTGGTTGCGGTACATACTGGTTTGTGCCAGTTGCCGGTGATGATGGAATAGGAGCCAATGGCAATGTTGCAAACGGTACAACCGATAATGGTGGACTTCATTGGGATAAAAACAGCAATGACTGCTATTTGCTGGGAACTCCGCTGGAAGTGACATTTGCCTGTGAAATTCAAACAACTACGGCGCTTGATTGTAACCCGCCAACAACCATTAACGGAATGGATATTTTGGTTTCCGGTGGTACTGGCCCTTACACCATTGTTAACCAGGGTGGCGGAAATCTTACACCAACATCATTGCCACTTGGCGGCGGAACAGCCAATGTAAATAACCTGACAAATAATGAGGGCTGGGAAATTGATATTACCGATTCTGAAGGTTGTACAACGACTGCTTCAGGTGTTTTCTCTGCTCCTATTATCAGCAATATCACCATTACTCCGGCGCCTACCTGTCCGGGTGCTTCACCAGGACAAGTTGATGTAACCGTAAACGGAACTTCAGGTAACGGTGCTCCTTACACCATTGTTATGGCTGGTGATCCGCCAACAGCAGGTACTACTGATTCGTATTCTGACCTTGCAGGAACACTTGTAAATATTGTTGTTTCTGACCAGGAAGGTTGTATTTCAGATTCTGTGGTTACAATCACATCAGCAGGTCACTTTATTGATGTTCAGGTTGTAAGTCTGCAGGGCGAACTTTGCTACGGTGACGGAAACGGCGCTGCTCAGATATCTGCCGTGCCTACACCTACCGGAAATCTTGTCAGCATTACCTGGAATGGACCTTCAGGTCAGACTCCGGGCGGAAATCCGGGCGGACCTGCAAATAACAGCCAGTCAGGTTTAGAGCCAGGCAACTGGTCTGTAACCATTATTGATGACCTGGGATGCGAGGTTACCATTCCAATCGTTATTACATCACCACAGGAACTGGACTTGTATGTGTCTAACTCAAACGAGCCTACCTGCTATGCTTACAGCGATGGTTCAATCACCGTTCAGTCAACCGGCGGTTCAGGTGGATTAACCTATTCATGGGTGCCTGCCAATACCGTTCCGGGTAATACATTTAATAACCTGGATGCCGGAATTTACTGGGCTTATGTAACAGATGCGAACGGTTGTGAAGATTCAGTTATGTACGACCTTGGACAACCGGATTCTCTTTACGGAAACTTTACCATTAAAGATGTTTTGTGTTACGGTGACAGCACCGGCGCGATTATTGTTGACAGCGTATCCAATGCCGTTGGAAACGTTAGCTATTTCTGGAACCTTTCAGGTGTAGTACCAAATCCGCCGTCAACATCAAACATTGCAAATGGTCTCCCTGTAGGAACATACGTGCTGACTATTCAGGATGCATTGTGTTATAATCAGTATGAATTTACGCTGACACAAAATCCTGAAATTACGTTTGCCGAGCTGGGAACTGAACCTGCTTATTGCAGAATGTTCAGTTATCAATCAGGCAACGGTGTTGTTTACGCCTCGGCAACCGGTGGTGTGCCGGATTATACGTACGAATGGATAAACCTGGCAACGGGTGCAAATACCAACAACACTACCTGGGGAGGTTTAAATCCGGGATCATACCAGATCACTGTTACAGATGATGTCGGCTGTACGCTGGTTCAAACTGTAGAACTTGACTCTGTAAGCCCGATTGCTGATTTTACAATTGTTTCATCACAACTTGATTTAGCAACTTTGTCAGGAACAGCGGTGGTTTGTGCGCAATACCAGAATAACTCACAGTATTTTGCAAATCCGAATGACCCGAATGCAGATACAACATTCTTCTGGGAACTTGGTTACAATCAGCCTTGGCAAATCAGCCATGATGTAAACGAAGTGTTTGATACATGCTATTACACCGAAGCACAGTATACAGTTTGCCTCGTTGCATTAAATAAAAACGGATGTTCTGACACCTCGTGCCAGGTACTTACGATCTATGATTTTCCTCAATTAATTGCACCAAACGTGTTTACGCCTGGGGCAGCTGACGGAGCCAACGATGTATTTACGTTTGACTATAGGCAGATAGCCATTGTGGAGTTTGAGTGTACAATTACCGATCGCTGGGGTCGTGAGATGTTTGTTTTTGACGACATCACAGATGAGTGGAACGGGGATACCAAAAACGGAAAACCAGCTTCAGCCGGTGTGTATTTTTACACCTACCGCGGCGTTTCATCAAACGGTACCGAATTTAAAGGGATGGGAACCTGTCACCTGATTCGCTGATTACCGGTCTTTAAAATACCGAAAGGGATATTCAGAAATGAGTATCCCTTTTTTCTTTTGATATTAGCACTATCTTTGCACAAAAAAATCTGGATCATGTCACTGAAATGCGGAATTGTTGGATTGCCTAATGTTGGAAAATCAACCTTGTTTAATTGTCTGTCAAATGCAAAAGCACAGGCGGCCAATTTTCCGTTCTGTACCATAGAACCCAATGTAGGTGTAATTACAGTTCCTGATCCCCGGTTAAGTGACCTGGAACGTATTGTTAATCCTGAACGGGTGGTTCCGACAACGATTGAGATTGTCGATATTGCAGGCCTCGTAAAAGGTGCCTCCAAGGGAGAGGGGCTGGGAAATAAATTTCTGGCAAACATTCGGGAAACAGATGCTGTTATTCACGTGCTGCGTTGTTTTGATGATCCAAATATTGTTCACGTAGATGGTTCAATAAATCCGGTCAGGGATAAAGAGGTGGTTGATTTTGAACTGCAGTTGAAAGACCTGGAATCGGTTGAATCCAAAATTCATTCCCTTGGCAAAGCGGCCAAATCAGGAGATAAAGATGTGTTGAAACAACTTGACTATTGTCAGCGGTTGAAAGCATTGCTTGAGCAGGGAAAATCAGCCCGCACAGCACCTGCTTCCAATGACGCCGAAGAAAAAATATTGAAAGACTTACAACTGCTCACTTCCAAACCGGTTTTATACCTGTGTAATGTCGATGAAGGGTCTGTAAAAACAGGCAATGCTTATGTTGATCAGGTGCGTGAGGCTGTGAAAGCTGAGCATGCCGAGGTACTTGTTATTGGTACAAAAATAGAATCAGACATTGCTGAGCTGGAGACCTATGAAGAACGGCAAATGTTTCTGGATGAACTGGGGCTTGAAGAAGCCGGTGTAAACAGGCTCATTCGTGCAGCGTATAAGTTGCTGAATCTGCAAACCTACTTTACTGCCGGCGTAAAAGAAGTACGTGCCTGGACAATTCCTGTTGGAGCAACCGCACCGCAGGCGGCAGGTGTTATTCACTCTGATTTTGAAAAAGGATTTATTCGCGCTGAAGTAATGAAATACCAGGACTTTATTTCATTTGGTTCAGAACTTGCAGTCAAAGAAGCCGGCAAGCTTGGTGTTGAAGGGAAAGCATATGTGGTTGAAGACGGAGACATCATGCATTTCCGTTTTAACGTCTGATTCGCACCTGGTCATTTTTTTTTGCCGCAGCATAACGCGGGCCCCGCTTATCACCAAAAAACAACATTTAATTGTTCAGCGGTCCACCAATCCTATTCAGTTTGAGATAAAACAGCGGGTTTCGTAAGTTTGTGTTATGGAAAGAAAGCTTGTTTTATATTGGTTGGCCCAGGTAGCTGGCTGGAGCGCCTATTACGTTTTCTCAATTTTGCTGCTGCTTTCAACTACTGAATATACTTCTACGCTCAATCTTTTTCTTTGGGTATCTGCCTGCATTCTTTTCTCCATTATTCTCTCACACGGTTTACGCTGGGTTATTTTAAAAATGGACCTGTTGTCGCGCAAGCTGCCTGAACTGTTAGGCTATACAATTCTGTTCACCTTTATTGCCGCATTTACCCTGGAAGCGTTTCAGTATTTTCTTGATACAACCATTGAGCTTGATTTTGTGGTTGAGCAGGAGGAGGAAGTTTTTACATGGGCCATTTACCTGCTGGCAACAACGCGTTCCATGATCTTGTTTTCATTGTGGAGCGGATTTTATTATGTTTTTGTGATTGTAGAAAAATCAAGAAAACAAGAACTTTTGAACCTGCAATGGCAGGCTTCTAAAAATGAAATAGAATTAAAAAATCTGCGTGCTCAGCTGAATCCGCATTTTCTGTTTAATTCGCTGAATTCTATCCGCGCACTGGTTGGTCTGAATCCTGACCAGGCAAAGTCTGCCATTACTCAGTTGTCAGGTTTGTTGCGTAATTCAATTAACTTAGGTAAATTGAGGTTGATACCGCTCAGGGATGAATTAGAGTTGGTTGATCATTACCTGAAGCTTGAACAAATTCGTTTTGAAGAGCGGTTAAACGTAAAAATGCTGATTGATGATTCTGCCCGGAACTGCCAGGTGCCCCCGCTGATGTTACAGACTATTGTAGAAAACGCGGTCAAACATGGTATCTCCAGGTCGATTACCGGCGGGCAGATTATTATTGCAGCAAAAAAAGAAGCTGATAAACTGACATTAACAATTGACAACACCGGAAAATTAGATGCGCGGCCGGGTGATGAAGAAGGGGTGGGAATTGCAAATACCAAAAAAAGGCTGGCAATTTTGTTTGGTGAAAATGCTGAATTCGGGTTATTTCAGCACGGTGAATTTGTCAGGGCCATGATTCAAATAAAATGTGTATGAGAACGATTATTGTAGATGACGAAAGACTTGCCCGGGAAGAATTGAAAGCGTTGCTTTCAGAATATCCCGATATTGAATTGATTGGCGAATATAAAAATACCGTTGAGGCAAAAGAGGCAATTGAAAATGATGCTCCTGATCTGGTATTCATGGATATTCAAATGCCCGGAGAAACAGGTCTTGAGCTGCTGGAAAAAATTAAAAATCCGCCGCGTACAATTTTTGTTACCGCGTATGATGAATATGCCATTAAGGCATTTGAACTAAAGGCTTATGATTACCTCATGAAGCCCATTGACCCTGAGCGGTTATCAGAGGTATACAAACGGCTTCATGAAGAAAATCAAACACCGGCAAGCGTTGTCAACAATGATATTTTACGCGCCGGAGAGCGGGTACTCATTAAAGACGGAGACAAAGTCTGGTTCATAAAAGTAGATGACATCCGTTATTTTGAGTCAGAGGGAAATTACGTAAAAGTACATTTTGACAAATTCAGGCCGCTTATTCTGCGATCGCTGAACAGCCTGGAAGAACGCATGGATGAAAAACTTTTTTTCAGGGCAAACCGTAAATTCATTATCAACCTGCAGCATGTTGTGAACATTGAAAACTGGTTCAACGGCGGTTTGCAAATAGAGCTTTCGTGCGGAACAAAAATTGAAATTTCAAGACGGCAAACCATCCGGTTTAAAGATCAGTTCAGTCTTTAAGTTTTCCGTTTGTCTTAATTCAATGTGTTAAGCTGATAAGGAGCCGGCGCAAATTCTTTGGTTGATGTCTGGTAGAAATAAAGCACCGATTTTCCGGTGGTTGAATTGCACACTAAAACACATTCCAATCCATCCTGATCCAGGTAAGGAGCAAAATAAATTTTACCGGTATCGCCGGTTGGGTTTGCAGGTAGCTGATAAGGCGCTGCTTCAAATGTTTTGGTTGATGCCTGGTAGAAATATAATTTTGAAGACCCGGTTGTTGCATTAAACGCGAGCACACATTCCAAACCGTCCTGGTCCAGGTATGGTCTCAGGTGAATTTCTCCGGTATCACCGGTTGGCAAACTACCCAGCTGATAGGGTGATTTTTCAAATGCTTTGGTGTCAACGCTGTAGTAGTAGAGGACCGATTTTCCGGTTTTTGAATTATACGCGAAAACACATTCAATACCATCCTGATCCAGGTAAGGCATTGCATAAAAAGTACCTTCATCACCGGTTGGTTTTGCCGGTAACTGGTAGGGAGCCAATTCAAATGTTTTGGTTGACGATTGATAGAAATAAAGTTTTGAAACACCGCTTGTGGTATTGGTAACCATTACACATTCAAGCCCATCCTGATCGAGATAAGGTTCCATGTAAAATTTGCCGGCATCACCGGTTGGATTTTCCGGGAGTTGGTATGGAGCTGCTTCAAAGGTTTTGGTAGAAGCCTGGTAAAAGAAAAGTTTTGATTTGCCGGTAGTGGTGTTCCAGGCTAAAACACATTCCAGACCGTCCTGGTCAAGGTAAGGTGCAAAGGCATAGGTTCCGGCATCGCCGGTTGGTGCAGCCGATAACTGATACGGGGCTTCAGCAAAAGATTCGGTAGATGACTGATAGAAATAAAGAACAGATGAACCACTGGTTTCATTCCAGGTAAGTATACATTCCAGACCATCCTGGTCAAGATAGGGACTGGCTTGTCGTTGACTCATTCCATAAAAGGGGGCAACCAGTAGGATCAGGCTCAGAAATTTTTTCATAGTTCAGCTTTAGATACAATCAAATATACTGGTTTGATTGTATTTTTAACAGCAAATCAGTACTTTATCACGATTCCAGGAACTGCAGCATTGCATTTGTGATCAGTTCAGGTTCCTCTTCCTGCGGAAAGTGTCCTGCATTCGAAAGAGAAAACTGTTGTACTTGTTTGAATACTTTTTCAAACCTGTGCAGGTATTTTTCGCCGGCAAATTTATCGCTTGCTCCCCAGATTAAGAGTGCTGGTTTTGTTTCAAGAACAGGTATCCGTTTTAGTTGTGATTCAAAAAATGCCTGGTCGTTGAGCAGTGATTTTGCAAATGCCAGCATTCCGTATCGGTCTTTTCCAGAGCCAAAAGGAGAGGTGTATTGACGCCTGAGTATCCGGCTTAATTTTTTAGTGCCAAATGATTGCGGCATCAGAAAACGCGGAGAAAAATTTAGTTTCAGGTAAAGAAAAGGCAAAAGCGGACTTTGAAGATTTTTTTTTAGTTTTTGATACTCCGGTTCATTTTCAGAACTGCCAATCCACGAATTCAGAATAATTATTTTTTTGACATTTTCAGCATGTGTTAAAGCATATTCCAATCCAATGGGTCCGCCAAAATCATGCAGTACCAGCACAATGTCTTTCAGGTTGAGTGCATGAATTAAACGCGTGAGATTAGCGGTGTGATTTGCAAGCGAATAATCGTAGTCAGCACTTTTTTCAGATAACCCGAATCCCATGTGATCCAATGCAATGCACCGGTAAGAGCCTGAAAGTTTTTTGATCACATTTCTGAAATCAAAACTCCAGGATGGGGTGCCGTGTACAAATAGAAGTGTTGTGCCTGCACCTTCATCAATGTAATGCTGCCGGCAGCCATTCTGATCAATGAATCTGGATTCAAACGGATATTCGGCTTTATCAAGCCATTGTGGTTGCAATGCGTTCATAGATTTTTTTTTCAAAGATCTGCGAAGCCGCTTTTTTAAATCTTGGTATAAACCAATACTTGTAAGGTTTTTAAATTTTCAGGGTATTGTACAATTTACTGAAATTGGTAGGGTCAATGTTCAGGTAAGAGGCAATGTATTTGTGAGGTACCAGTTGTAACAAATGTGGGCTGCGGTTTGTAAAGGCACGAAACCGCTCTTCCATACTTAGTGCATGAAGTTCAGTGTAACGTGTGAGCACTCCAACAAGCAGGTGTTCGGTCATTAGCCTGAACAACCGCTCAAGAGCCTTTGATTGGTTGAGGGCCTCCTGAAGGTGCGTATGTGATAATTCCAGAACAGTGGAATCACGCATGCATTGCAAAAAATGAGGAGAAGGTTTTTGCCCGATAAACGATTCTGGTATGGCGGCAATGTCTGGCGGGTAAGCAAAAGCCTGTACATGAATCCGCGTATCGCTGTCATAATAGGACATGATAACACCAGTAAGCATAAAATAACAGTTTTGCTGAATCATTCCGGGTGTGATGATAGTCTCTCCTTTTTTGAAACTCCGTTCACGCAGATGATCACCTATCAGTGCAAAATCAGCCTTGCTGAGAGGACTTAAGGAGTTAAACCGTTCATAGTACGACAGCACATTCATGCCTTGAATTTTTAGGCAAGATACAAAGATCCGGCTCAGGGTGGGTAAGGTCCCATGTATGAAATGCACGGATTATTGCCTGTAAAACACTGGTCTGAAAAAGTATAACGAAGGGTCTGTTTTTCTTCAACAGCAGTTACCGTAAATTCCAGGAAGTTGGAAGCCCACCAGTTTTTGTAGCAATCAATGCCCCCGTCTGCATAATAGTCACTGCTTTCAATGGTGTAATGTTCCATGAATTTTTCGAAACTGCAGTCTTTGAATGTTTCTTTTAAGCCGTACCGGCCGGGTTTCAGGTTCAGGACCAGTTCACCTGAAGTGTTGGTTTTTACGGTTTGTTTTTCACCGGTATCCAGATCAATGAGCAGAAAAGGAGCATTGACAATTTTCTGATAATTGTTCATCTGATCGTCTGTTGGGTATGCGCCGCCGCAGTATGGAAAATAATGATCAATCGCAATAATTACGTTATAGCGAAAAGCGGCCGAATCAGGTGAGGGTAAAATAACAGTGGTGTTTGGGTTGTAATATTGAGCCACAGAAACAACACCCGTCATGAGCCGGAAAATGAAAATCAGGAGCACTAAGTTATGTTTCATCAGCATTTGGTACAACTGAAATCCATGCAGGTTCACCTGGAAATGTAATACCGCACCATGGGACGGTTTGGAGAGGTTTGATCCACAATTTTAAAGCCTGCTTTTTCAAATGATTTGTAGAGCCCAATCCAGGCAAAGGCATCGGGTAGTTTTCCGGATGGAATTGTGGGATACGCCTCCAGAACAGCAATTTCATGTTTTCCGGCATATTCAATGACTCCTTTTAACAGGGCAACTGAAACGCCTTTATTGCGGTAATCTTTGTGAATAAATGTGCAGGGAATTGACCAAACGGGTTTGGCATCAATGGGCTTGTGAATTCTGGAACGGGCCAGTTTCTGAAAATCATTCCGCGGAGCCAGTGCTGCCCAGGCTATGGCCTTATCTCCTGAAAAAGCCAGTATACCTGTTGGCTTCTGCTGGTCAGCCAATAGTTTCATTTTGGTTTTGTTGGCCCCGTTTTTTTTACCTGCTTCCCATTCTTTTGCCGGTAACCGGAAAGACATACACCAGCAACCACCACAGGCTCCTTTTGAACCGAAAAGAATTTCAAAGGCTTGCCAGTTTTTTTCAGTAAGCATTTCAAAACGCAGTGATTGTGTCAGTGAAGGATTTTTCATAGTATTAAAACTACAAAAAAAAGCCCGTTGTATTGGAAAGATCCTGAAACAAGTTCAGGATGACAATAACCAATACAACGGGCTTAATGTATGAAACCGGTTTATTTTTTGTAAAACGGCAGTGTTACCACTTTTGCTTTAAGCGCTTTGTCTCTGACAGCAATAAAAATTTCACTGCCCGGTGCTGAAAATTCAGTTGGGACGTAACCCAGACCAATAGCAATGTTCATAGACGGTGACATGGTTCCGGAAGTAACAATACCAATTTTCTTTCCGCCTGCGTCTACAATTTCATAATCGTGACGTGGAATACCTTTGTCAACCAGTTCAAAAGCTACCAGTTTGCGTTTTACACCGGCTTCTTTTTGCGCTTTCAGGTTCGCTGAATTGGTAAACTCTTTGGTGAATTTGGTAATCCATCCCAATCCGGCTTCAATAGGTGACGTGGTGTCATTGATATCATTTCCGTAAAGGCAGAATCCCATTTCAAGGCGCAGTGTATCGCGGGCAGCCAGGCCAATTGGTTTTATTCCATACGCAGCACCTGCTTTGAAAATAGCATCCCAGATATGATTGGCGTGTTCGTTGTCAAAATAAAGTTCAAAGCCTCCGGCCCCGGTATATCCGGTTGCAGAAATAACCACGTTTGGTACGCCGGCAAAGGTTCCAACCGTGAAGGTATAATATTTCATATCTGCCAGGTTAACATCTGTCAGGCTTTGCAAGGCAGCCGCCGCTTTTGGTCCCTGAACGGCAAGCAGCGAAGTAGCCTCAGACTGGTTTGTCATTTCAACACCAAATGTGTTGTGTTTTGAAATCCAGTTCCAGTCTTTTTCAATATTTGAAGCATTTACTACCAGGTAATATTCCTGGTCATTCACTTTATAAACCAACAAGTCGTCTACAATTCCTCCTTCGTTGTTGGGCAGGCATGAGTATTGAGCCTGACCGTTTACCATTTTAGAGGCATCGTTTGAAGTCACTGACTGAATCAGGTCCAGGGCTTTTGCTCCTTTTAATTTAAATTCTCCCATGTGAGAAACATCAAAAACACCTACAGCGTTGCGCACGCAATCGTGCTCAGCTTTAACGCCTTCGTATTGAACAGGCATGTTATATCCGGCAAACGGAACCATTTTTGCTCCCAGAGCGATGTGCTTTTCAGTTAATGCGGTGTTTTTCATGAGATTTTGTTTTTATTTATCAGACAAATGTATAAATAAGTTTGAATCTCTGTTTGCTGCCCGGCAAGGTTTCAGGGGGGCAGCGGTGAATGCCACGGTTGATTAACAGAATTTGATAAAAATGTGATTTAAAAATAGCCGGCTCATTTAGTAAGACGTCAGAACATCCGGCGGCAGGTTTTACCTTCTCAGCGCATAAACCAGCTCATCCACAAACACGCCGTTTTTAAACAGTGTTTTTTCAAAGCGGGCTTCCAGTTTAAAACCTGATTTTTCAAGAACGCGTTGTGAGGCCAGGTTGGTACCAAACGGACGTGCAAAAATACGATTGATGTCGTACTGTTTAAATGCAATGGGAATAATCTGGCGGATGGCTTCAACAATTATTCCTTTGCCCCAGAAAGGCTTAGCGAGCCAATAACCTAGTTCTGCATTTTTTTTGTGAATGTCATTTTGCGGGTGAATTCCAATTCCTCCAATAGCCTCGCCTTTCAGATCAATGGCAAAAATATGAATGGGTTCCTGCATGGCCATGCGTAAAAATGCCTCTCCTTTTTCAGGCGTATACGGGTGCGGAAAACCATCTGTCATATTGCCTGCAATGTTTGGGTTGTTGGCATAGTTAACCAGCGTGTTCAGGTCTTGTTTGGTCCAGGGGCGGAGAAGAATGGGCGAAGTTGTCATTTTTTTAATAGTCAGATCCGGAATTAATTTTTTTGTACAATGGAATCAGGTTTGTCTGACCAGCAGCCTGATTCCGGCCAGATGCGTAAGAAGAACGACAGGCACAATAAACGCGGGAAGTAAATTGTAGGGTGCCTGTAATACCGCCGTATTGGGTTGTTCAAAAGCTAATTGCTGGAAAGGAGATGGTGCCGAAAGTATTCCGTGAATGACCACATTAAACAGCAAAATCATTCCGGCAAAATTCCAGATAAGTAAGGCTGTTTTATTTTTTTTGCGACGATAAAAAAAGTAGTAAATCAGCGGAGCTGAAATACCAGTCAGTATGTCCGGATTTCGTCCCGCAAAGGTCATTAGTTCCGGAATTGTTTTTTGTAAAAAAAGCCAATACAGAAAAAGTTCAACGGGTATTCTCACGGTGTTTATCAGTATCAGCTGACCGGGATTGAAACCATCAATAAACCGCCTTCCGCGTTGTGTACTGAAAAGAAGAAGAATGGTTAAAACCGGCGGACCAATTAGCAGGAGAAGGCGCGGAGGTATTGTATTTGTAACGGTATAAAATTGTGAATTTGCCAGCAGGTACTGGAAGATAATCCATCCCAGACATACTGCCAGACAGATACGTGATTTTCCAGACGCCAGGTATAACAGAAACAGCGTTAGAAGTGTAGTCACCAAAAATAAAATGGAAATGAAAAGGGTCATATGCTTTGCTTAGATTATTTCTGCTGGTTTACAAAGGCCTTTCTGGTAGCTATCAATGGTATACCAATCATCACCAGAGCAACCAGGTTGATGATGACAACATTGTGAATAGCCCCGGTGTAAATGGAAATTCCGGAGTCTATTACAAACCAGGATAGCAATGCAATCCAGAGATACCGGTATGCCCATTTCTCTTTTTTCTTAAAGGCATTTTCTGAAATGCCGATCATCAGCAAATGAAAGCCCACAATGGTTCCGCCAATGACACCCCAATTCCAGTTTTTGAAAAGAAGTACTTCGGCTGAAAGTTCATTTCCGCCAAAGAAAACCGCTTTGGTAAAGGTGTTGTGCAGGTCAAAAATAAAGCTGTTTCCGGCAAAGGCACAAAGTATTCCAATAGACACCGCCATCCAGTTGGCGTAGGTCAGCCATTTTTGGTAGAAGTAAAATTTTTGATCTGTCATGATAAAAACAAAAGAGTGATTAAAGATATTTAAATTTTTTTGAAACACGGATTTAACCGTTGATTCATAATTCTTTAGATGGCTTTATTAAAAGCGAATAGCCACTGCCCGTTGGACGGAGTTGGAAAGAACATTGTTTGGTTGCTTGTTGTTATTATCCATAAATTTCCTGGTATAATCCGCGCAGAGCAATTTTTTCAGGACGAATCTATTTGCCTGTTGTCAACAAAATCAGAAACAAAATGACGCACCGCATCAATGCTGCTTAACTAAAAAAGGGACGCCTGGTAACAGGCATCCCTTCAGCAAGCGTGTATTAACAGCTTATTTGGTGACCAGAATTTTTTTGGTTATGCTGCCTCCGGAATTGGAAATGCGGACCACGTATTCTCCGCTGTAAAGCGTGCGTACGTCAAAATAAGCAATGGTTGTTCCCTGGTAAAGCGTGGTACTTTGTATCAGTTTACCCTGCAGATTGTAAAGATCAAGTGATATATTTTCGTTGTTCAGTGATCCGATTTGGATGGCAACAAATTCGTTAGACGGATTTGGGTATAGCTCAATGTTTGCATTTTGCAAATCTGTAGACACAATACCAGCCGCAGAAGGATCGTAGGTGGTAACAGCTTCAGAAATGGAAGTGACTTTAGCCGCTGTTTTATTTCCATAAAAGGTTGGGCCAACCGCATAGGGATAAGCGGAGTTCCATTCGGCATCTACCGTGCAGAAATACGCATAAGTGCCGCCCGGATATTCCGGTGTAACACAAAAACGTCCGTTGTGTTCATCCAGGTAATCTGCTGTTGGTCCGGCAACATATTCGTAATCTTCACGGAAATATCCCAGCGGGTATGTACTGCTTACTGCTGGTCCGTCAGTTACATCAGTTCCGTCAGCATAAATGGTTCTTACGGTAATGTTTCTCAATTCGTAGCTTGATTTGATGCGTGTAATTCCACCGGTGCCGTCAGCATTGGCATAGCCATAAGCGCCGTAAATCGGAAAACCATCATACGCGTATCCGATCAGGGGGGAATGAACGGTGCTGTCAAGCATGTAAAGTCCGTCTGCATCATAAAGTGTACAGATATTTGATAAAACGGCAAGATCCAGATCATACGCACTTGGATTCTGGTGATGGTGATAATTTCCCATGGCAGGATGTCCTTTGGAACAATCAAATCCGCTCATTTCAGCAACCACCGCGTCGCGGTTCCAGATATTGTCACCGGTTCCTCCCAAAGGGCCTCCGGCTAATGAACTGGTTGAATTTTTCCAGGATACGCCGTCACGGTAATCAAATAAAGCTACACCATTAATAAATACACCAATGTTGCCCATTGTGGTAGCGGTGGGCGTACCCGTATTTTCAGATGGGTTTAACGGGAATTTGAAAATTGCATTCTGGTCACTGGCCAGTGAAGGATTGCCATCCAGAAAAGGGCCGGTAACGTAAGCCGGAACGCCGCTGGTGGTAATGTATACCCAATTGCTGGAATATTGCACCGTTTCTACATTGGCCAATACCGTTTCAGCAATAGGTGTTGAGTTGCCAGACACGTAGTGCTGACCTGTAATACCGGTTGTATTAATCATCCACGACGTAATTGCAGGTCCCTGGGCAATTGAGGCAGTTCCAAATACTACTGCTGAAAGCGATAAAAGTGTTTTCTTCATAAGCTCAAAATATCTTTAGTTTAGTGGTTAGACGATATCACTTGTCTAATCCTTCGGTGCTGGTAAAAAAAGTTCTTTTGGGTAGGCAAATGCAGGGTTGAACAAAAATTCCCTGTCTGACAGCGTGAGTAAAAAAGCAAGCAGGTCTACTTTTTCATTTGAGCTTAGCACCATCGGATTCAGGAGTAAAGGTGATAATGTAGAACTTTCTTTAATTCCGCTGGTATAGTGATTGAGTACTTCAGAAATAGTTTTAAACCGGCCGTCGTGCATGTAGGGAAATGAAAATTCAATGTTGCGCAGCGTTGGCACTTTGAATTTTAAAGAATCCTGCGGGTCTTGTGTAATCTGCATCCGGCCGTAATCGTTAAAAGAGGAATCAATTGGAAGGCCATTGTTCTCAAATCTGAAATTGCTGAACAAAGGTTCGGTATGACATTTGTTGCAATGCTGCGTGAAAAGAGCATAGCCATTTTGTTCCTGTGCCGTGAAGCTGGCCTGGTTACGTTTTACCTGGTCGTATTTGGAATTGGCACTTACCAGTGACACCATAAATTGAGCAATGGCTTTCAGCAGATTTTCTCCGGTGGCCGTGCTGTCTCCAAATGCGTTGTAAAATAGTTGCCGATAAAAATTGCTGGCATTTAATTTTTGCAAAACATGCGCAGTGTTTTCACCCATTTCATCGGGATGATTGATAGGAGCCAGTGCCTGCATATCCAAGTGATTGATAGCACCGTTCCACATGAAAGATGTGTGCCAGGCAAGGTTCATCAACGGGGGAGAATTGCGGGTACCGGTGCTGTCACCAATGCCGTGACTCACATTGTGATCACCGTGTGTAAATGCATTGTAGGGTGAGTGGCAGCTGGCACAGGATATGGTGTTGTCTGCCGACAGAATCGGGTCATAAAAAAGTGCTCTGCCAAGTGTTGTTTTTTCTGTGCTCAGCGGGTTTTTTGAAAAATCATAAACGGGCTCAGGCCATTCTGCCGGCTTTTCGAATGATGAACTATTTGACCTGCATGCCGCCAGTCCAAAACAAATCACCGCGAGTTTCAGGGGTACATGTATCATTCTTTCAGACTGAATTGGGCCGCTACCATCTTTGCCATCTGAACCGCTTCGGCTCCGGGAGACATAATGTTGGGATGGATGGCTGAAAAATCTGCCTGCAGCAAATAGTCCAGGGCTAAAATAAGAATGTGATTTTGGTTTGGTTTACAGGGAAGTTTCACTTGCTGAATGCCGGCGAAAGGATATGCATATCCGCCCAGGTGATAAACAAATTGCTGCATTTTGGTTGCACCTGAATGGTAGTGTCCTTCAAGTTTAAAATTGATGTATCCGCTTTGCCAGGTCCAGTACATACCGGTTGACGGATCCAGCTCACCACCCATTGCACCCGAAACATTCGTTGTACTATCTATACCAAGATTAAATGTCAGCTGATCATATTCCAGACCGGCCAACCCGGCAAGGGATATATTCAAACTCTGTGGCTTTGCCAGATCAACCAGGTGAAAACTGTTTTTTTCTTTATAAACGCATTCTCCCCGGCTGAAAAATTCAATACCTGAAATGTAGAAACGAAGCGTTTCAATGAGTATACTATCTGTGTGATTATTCAACAAATAGTAAGTGTTCAGTTTCAGGTTTTCAGTTCCAAAAACAGGCTGAATCTGAATGTGTTCAGGCTCAGGTTTACGGGCCACTAAATGGTGACAGCAAAGCAGACTCAGGCAAAAAATTAAAATCCGGATCATTTGCTATTTTTTTTCCGGCGGACGATGTGAAAACAGTTCTGCCAGTTCACGCGTGAGTAATTCAAATTCATCCTGCTGATCAGGGTTGCACAAGGTGCGAATTGCTTCAAAGTGTGCATAATGTGTTTCTTCAATGGTTTTCTGAACGTTACAAAGTTCCCAAATCAGCGAATCTTTGCGTGCTGTATTCAGGGTATCAGAGAGCATGCCGTACAGCTCATTTTTCAGCTGCATGATTTTATCTTCAGCTGTTCGTATGGAGGACCGGTGGTCTTTAATCAGTAAATCGTAAGCTGCAACCTGTGTGTCATCAAAATGCAGTTTTTCAATAATTTCGTTTCGCGGGCCATCCGGATTCCGATGGGGTGGTTTTCGGAACAGAATAAATGCAATCAGTGCCAGGTTTATCACTATCAGGCCTATAACGGTGTAGGTTAAAATGCGGATTTTATTCATTGTACAGGTTATTATCAGGGTACAGTTTCATTGATTCTGCAATAGATGTATCGGGTTGACGGGAGTTCATCACGGCAATAATATTTACGGCAATAATCAGCGCAAAGGAAATTCCAATAGTCCATAGAAAACGGGGTGAAGCCTTTTCAATAACGCTGTTTTCAATACGCTGCATAATGCGGGTAAGTAAAAAATCAGGAGCGTCTGCCGGCCTGATTTTATCCAGCAGGTCCATGTCGGTTTTAGGTATTGGCTGTTTCATAGGTTATGGTTTAGACGATTTATTTGTTCTCATCCTTCGTCAGGAATTAATTTTTTTGCCAGGTTTTGTTTAGCGCGCTGTACCAGCGATTCAACCGCTTTGGCAGAAAGGTTCATGATACCGGCAATTTCAGCCTGTGATTTGTGTTCGATTTTACTCAGTATAAGTGCCGTTTTTTGCGCATCCGGCAATTGGTTGATGAAATGAAAAATGCGCGCAATGCGCTCCTGGTCTTCGAGCTGAACGCCGGGGTGATTAAAATGCTGTTGATCGTATTTAATTTCACCGGACTTTTCATAAAACAGCGATGTCATAAAACCAAACCGTTTCA
This sequence comes from Bacteroidota bacterium, assembly GCA_016192075.1. Classification (GTDB taxonomy): domain Bacteria; phylum Bacteroidota; class Bacteroidia; order Flavobacteriales_D; family Crocinitomicaceae; genus JADJGJ01. Next base: position 237,642 of record JACPUU010000012.1, read on the forward strand.
TCCGTTTTTTTGCTTTCAGAAAATCAAGTGATTTATTAATGGTGATCCGGTAAATCCAGGTTGTTAGTTGTGCTTCACCTCTGAAATTATCCTGGGATTTATGAACGGCAAGAAAAACATCCTGAACAATTTCTGAAGCGTCTTCAGCGTTTTGTGTATACTGCAATGCCAGGTTGTAAACCGTGTTTTTGTTGGTATGATAAATTTCTTCAAATGTCATTGCCCGGGTGGTACGACTCCAAAATACAAAAAAGGTTTAGTGCGCGGGTAACGGGTTTCTCTGAATCTGGTGAAAAAAAGTGTATTCAGCGAAGTGTTTTTTTATTCTCTACGCTTATTTCTGATCCTTCGGCGAGCATTACCGATACCGGTTTCTGACCGTTTAAAAATTGAAAATCATTCCCGTATACGATTCCAAAATCCACATCAATTTCAACGGATTTAACTGCGTAAGCTTTCCAGCGCGGATGTCTGACTTCATATTCGGTAGTTTTGTCTGCCCGAATGCGCGTGTATCCCCAGTAGTGTTCTGTAATAAATTCGGTTTCACTGCCTGGCAGCAGGTCTGTTGCTTCATTTTCGGCCAGCACCCTGAACCGGTTCATGTTGTTTTTTGTTTGCCAGCTGTATTGAATGTCGAGCAGGTTGTCTGCCATTTTCCAATGGTGCGCCATGGGCACTGTTTGGTAATGCTCTTTATAAATGGTGTTTGCGATAAATGTAATGGCTGATTTTGGTACAAGTTCCTTGATAAAAACCACGCCGCGTTTCCATTCATCACCATCTTTGTGTTTCACATAAAAACGCAGATTAACTTCTTCAAAATTGCGGTGAAATGGAATAGGCATGCCAAGCAGGCGCACATTGGTAAACATAAAACCAACCAGGCTTACATAACAGGTGCCGTTCCACAAATCCGGTTCGGTTCGTGCCGGCAAATAATTTTTCAATACTTCCGGATCAATGGCATAGTTTGCAATCGCCAGCTTTCGCCATTCAGCTTTGAGAAAAGACATAACGGGTTGATTTTATTCATTTTGAAGATTGGGGTCTTTACCCATTTTATAATCCCAATATTCCTGCTGATATTGGTGGTTTTGCGGGTTTTCAATTGTGCGCATAAGGAGCCTGGCCATTTCGGGATCGTTACGGTATTGGAATTGCACCAGGGAATTGGTTGGTGAAATAACAAGTACAAGTGCTAAGGCCAGAATTACTGCACAACGGCGAACCATGTTTGTATAGTATTTTTTTAGTTCAATAACTGTTGACTTATTTCGGAAGAGAATTGCCAGAAAAAGAAAAATGGCTGCTACAATGGTTCCGCCCCGTAGCATAGATGCTGATCCCGGCCAATACATTACCTTATAAAGAATTCCTGTAAGAGGCATTGTTAAAAATATGCCCGAGGCAATTGAAAAGGCTAGTTTTTGATTTTTGATTTTCTGATAGGAAAAAAGATAAAATCCGCCAAAGAGGTAAATGCCCATAAGAAGCACTAAGGAAAGTACTGTGACAATATTCCCGCCGGTTACAGGTGTAAATTTTAAGATAAGACCAATCAGAAAGGCGCTTAAGAATCCGGTTTCAATTTTCATGCTAGAGTTTTTACAAATATATTGCATCTTACGTATTAAATACGGCAACTACTGATGGAATTGGAGGAAAAGAAAAACGCCGGAATTTGCGATCCGGGAAGGTCGCTGGTTGCATCAAAGAATGTTAAAGAACCTTTTTTCTCAGTGAGATGAACTGTTGAGGTCAGTAGGCTTCGTAAATTTTATCGGGTCGTAGTCCCAGATTTTTACATTGCCTGACCCGTCCACCAGATCAAATGTAACCGTATAGTCATTGGCATCGTCAACAACAAATGCGCCGGAGCACATGCCGTGTCCAACGGCTACTGTTGTCAGATCTGAGGCATCCAGGTAGTACACCGTGCTGGTGCCTTTTTCAGGGTTGGTTACGGTTGTGCGCAGTAACAGGGGTGATTCATCGTAAGCAGCAAAACTGAAATGAACATAAACAGCGGGTCCGCAACCGTAATGAACCAATGTCTTTTTAGCTTCATCGGGTTTTTGTGTCCACGTTGGTGGTGTTGTATCTTCACCCGCAATTACGTTCCACCTGACGGGCTCGTAGGTAGATTCTTCAGCATTCCAGGTTTGCAGCGGGTTCAGGTAATCAGGTACATTTTCAATAATAAGTTCGTATTCTTTGCCTGCCGTTAATTTTTCGGCCGGTACCAGTATTGCCTGCGTCATGTAAAATTGGCCTTCGCAGGTTTCTTTCACCACCAGTTTAATAATTTCATCACCTGATTTCAGGTACACCGGATACGTCGAATTCAAATTGCGGACAATACCCTGATCATTGGCGTATCCTTCAATCATAAAAACTGGATTTTGGCTGACAACACCGCCACGCGGCCAGAAGTACATGCCGTTACCGGCGCAATCAGCCAGTGAAAGAGTTGCAGAAGCAAATGTAAAAAGGGCCAGAATAATTGGTTTCATAAGGCTGTTTTTCAACGTTTGATTTTTAGTACAACCGTGGTGCAAATTGGTTCAGTGTATTTCATACAATGCGGTCATTGAGCTGATACTGTGTTTTTAACTCAGCCATCTTTTTTGCAAAGGCTGCCTGATAGCTGGCTGGCATGTTTTGGTTTACAGCAAAAAAGCGTTCGTATTTTTCAGATAAATGCGGATAGTGTTTATTTACAGCATTTAAAACCAGGGTTTTGCTGTCTCCTTTTTCATTTCCAAAAAGGGTAATGGATGAAGGCATAACATAGTCAACCCGCATTGTTTTGAATGTGCTGAAAAATAATTCAAGTTCGGCAGTGGTATCAGAAATATAAGGGAGCAGCGGCATTAGGCTGATTCCGGTTTTGAAACCTGCCGCCTTCATTTCAGCAACAGCATCAAGTCGTTTAGACGGAGGACAGGCTCCCGGTTCAAAAATTTTTGCAACCGGATCGTGCAGCGTGGAAAAAGAAAATGTAATCAATGTTCCGGTATTCAGTTTTTGTAAATCGGGAGGAAGAATGGCTTTTTCACCAATTGATTTTAAAAGATCCCGGTCGCGCAGCACAAGATCTGATCGGGTAATAATGTGAACGGGAAAGCGATGTTTCAAAATAATTTCAAGCATGCTCCGGGTTATCTTTTCATGCTGTTCGGCTTTTTGATAGGGTTCTGTAGCAGAAGAAAGAACAATGAATCCGAACTGATTTTTTCGTGCGCGCAGGGCAAGCTGTTTATCAAGCAGGGCGGGTGCATTTGTTTTAATGGCCAGGCTTGAATCCATGTGTTCTCCATATTTACTGCCACGGATGTAACAGAATAGACAATTATAGGCACAGGCACTGTATGGATTCGTGGTATAGTCGTCCAGAAAAAACGGATCACGCCGTTTTGTTTTATTCAGTATTGTTTTTACTTCGACGCGTTTTGACATAAGCATGGCGTTCTAATCCAATGCGGACTTTTGTTCTGAACCAGGGTCCTGCGCTTTCAATTTCTGCTGCAAATAATTGAATAATGGCCGGATGAAATTTGGCGGTTGTTTTTGCTGCCCACCCAATTCCGGTTTTTACATGAAAGTCAGTTGTTTTTTTAAGTGATAACAGCAATTCAAAAAGTTGTTTTACATGCTGTTCGGGCAATCCTTTTTTGATGGCGTAATGCGCGCCCGGACCAATGGACCGCACCACCCAATTGCTTTTATGATGGCTCAGCTTTTTTAATTCAGGAATTGCTTTTGTAAAGTGTGTCAGCAATGCTACACCAAAAACTCGTTCACCAATGATGTCTGTTACGTACCATTCAGCCCCATGTTCAATGTATGTTGCTGCTTTTTCAAAACTTTCAGCAAAGTGATTTTCAAGTCTTTTTTGGAGTATGATTCCCAGGATTACATTACCGCCAAGGGTATTGCGTTCAGCAATCTGGTCACAGATGCTGAGCTGTTCTTTTTCAGGAATGGTTTCATACAAACGGCAGGCACCGTATTCCAGCAATGGAAATTTTATTTTGGCCTGTAAAAGACGTTCATGCAGGGCAATTAAAAACGCGGCCGGATTTTTTTCATCATACACTGCAAAAGAGCTTTCCAGTTCTTTTTTGATCACTGCTTTTTGTGTAATGACTTTCATTCAAAAAAACTTAACTGAACAAAACAATCAGCACAGCCGTCAAACCAATCAGCGCAGGCAATGCCTGAATGATGAGGATTTTTTTTGAGGCCGTCAGTCCGCCGTAAATACCGGCAATAACCACGCATGCCAGAAAGAAAATGGCAACATACCCTGACCACAGCGGGTCACTGATAAAGTAAGACCAGATTAATCCGGCTGCCAAAAAGCCGTTGTACAAACCCTGGTTTGCAGCCAGTGTTTTTGTAGGTTTAAAAAGTTCATCCGGCATGGCTCCTTTAAATGCTTTTTTGCCGGCTGTTTCCCAGGCAAACATTTCAAGCCATAAAATGTAAAGGTGTTCAAAAGCCACCAGGCCAATAAGTATTTTTGCGAATAGTTGCATACGTTTTTGGGTTAAGATTTATTAAAACATGTCATTCATGTATAGAATGGCAGTAACAATGATACAAATAATTACAAGTGTTATCAGAAGGATAAAGATATCGCGTTTCCGCGATTCTTTTGCCTCAGTTTTTAATTTTGATTTGAGCGCTGCCATCTCTTCGGCGGATAGCTTGTGATCAGCTTCTGGTTTATTTTTCTTGCCCTTTTTCGAATCCTTTTTAAAAAAAGATTTTCGCTCTTTGCTCAGCGGTTCACGATTCTGCTTCAGTGAATCATTCATGCCGCGGGCAAATCCGCCACCCATCATAAGTTGTAATTATTTCTGTGAAGGTATAAAAAAAATAGTGCTTCCCAAAGACAGGAAAGAGCAATTTGTGTGTCTGAAAAACTGCTGGAATAAACCTGCCCCCTTTTGGCCGTTCAGTTGGCCCACAGCAAACCGGTACTTACTCCATGACAGGCATTGCAGCTGCCGGTGGTAATTGGATCGGTCATGTACGTTTTGGTTCCGTTTCCGCTTATTGCTGCATACAACCCATCTCCGAAATGAATGTTTTTGGTTGTATAAAAATTACCATACGCATCTCCCTCAAGTTTGTATTTGAGCCTGCCGGTGCCATGTACCCCGGTATAAAGCTCAATGGATGTATTGGGGTAGGGTACCGCAGTGTCTTTCTGATAGGCTGTGCCGGCAACCCCAAAACTGAATTCGCCCTCACCGCCGTTTTGGTGACAAGACATGCAATCCATACCCACATTGTGGCTTCCCTGGCTGTTGTGTGAACTTGCTTTGCGCTCAAAGCTGTCTTCACATGCAGAAAATAAAGTTGCCGACAGAAGCAGCGCTGAAAAAAAGTGTTTTGATTTAAAGGCATGCATAGAAAGGGTTTCAAAACCTGCTGCAAAAATCACACTTTTAGAAATTCAAAAAGGTAACAAATGTCACTTTCGACGTTTTATTTTTTGTGATTTGGAATCGGGTGAAGCCTTCAGGTGTTGAGAACAGGAAGTTCTATCTGGTAAATTTTTGAAATCTGTTTTTCCAATACGCTTGCGGGTGTTAACCGGAAAGCCAGGTTTCTTATACCAGCAGCGATTGGATTTTGCAGTTGTGCTATTTTTCCAAGCCGCCAGGATTGATTGACAATACCGTGTGTTCTGGCCATTCGCTTTGTTTCAAAATCGTGGAAAGCAGCCGGAATGGTTTCGTTTTTTTGAATGGCAGAAGCCAGCACCAATGCATCTTCAATGGCCTGGCAAGCTCCCTGACCCATATTGGGTGTTGTAGCATGGGCTGAGTCGCCAATAAGCACAATTCGTTCAAAGGCAAACCGGTCAATGGGTTTCAGGTCTGCAATGTCATTCCAGATAATGTGATCATCGGGTGTGTTGGCAAGTACAGTTTTAATGTCCTGGTGATAACGGGCGTAATTGGCAAGCAGCTCTTTTTGTTTCCAGCTTTTGAGGGTGGCATCATTGGCCGGTCCGTTTTTACAGGCAAACCAATAGACCTGGTTTTTTCCAATAGGCACAATACCAAACCTGCCTTGTGTTCCCCAGGTTTCAGAAGTATGTGTGATTTTTAAATTTGTGTTATCGGCCAATCCACGCCAGCAGGTGTAGCCTGAATAACGGGTTTCACTTTGAGGCAATAACTGTTTGCGGATAGGGGAGTGAATGCCCTCGGCAACAATTAACGCGTTGCAGTCAATGCTGGTGCCGTCATCAAAGAAAACGGTCAGCGAATGCGTGTCCTGCTTAAACCGGACTGATCGTTTACCGGTTATAATTTGTTTCGGATCTGTTTCTTCCAGCAAAACGCGGTGCAGTTCAGGTCGTGATATAGCAATATTGGTCAGCCCGTTTTTGAATTTTTCAGCGTTGGCATGGCTGATGATTTTTCCGGTTTGATTTTTAATTTGCATTTCACCAATACTGTTACCGGCAATCAGAAGTTTGTCATACAATCCAAGTTGGTGATACACTTTCATGGCGTTTGCAGCAAGTGCAATACCGGCTCCAACCGGTTTAAACTGCGGCGCGGCTTCAACCAGGGTTGCATTAATTCCAATACGCTTCAATGCAATGGCTGTTGTCAGTCCGGCAATACCGCCTCCCAGAATCAGAAAATCTGTTTTCATAAACACGTTCTTAATTTCAGAACAAAGGTGATCTGAAAATTCAAAACAGCCGTTTACATATGTTAAGAAATTAAGTGGACTTATTGAATACCGCTGCGCACGCGGCTTAGACTTACCGGGGTGGTTCCCAGGTAACTTGCCAGGTGTTTCAGCGGAATGCGATTAGCAATTCCGGGATATTTTTTGCACAATTCAGCATACCGTTCAGCTGCGCTCATAAAGCGGATAGACTCAATGCGCCGCTGCGCTTCAAGAAAAGCAAAGGTTGAAAGTTTGCGGCCCAGTGCTTCAATTTCATGAATTTCATCACACAGTTTTTCAAAATCGCTGAAGCGGAATGATTGAATCACTGAATCTTCAGTCAACTCAATGGCCTTGTGTGACGGCTGGTGTGTGAAGAGGCTCTCAACACCTCCCAGGAATTGCCCGTCCATGGCAATATAGTCTGTAATATCCAGGTCTTCTTTCAGGTAATAAACGCGTCCTGATCCGGTAATAATGAAATGAAAAAACTGATCAACTTCACCAATCTCAAGCAGGTGATGCCCACGGGGTACTTTTTGTTCAAAAATGATTTCGCGGAGTTTCTGAATAGATTCCGGTGAGAGTTTCTGAAATTGGTTGATGGTGTCAAAAATATCCATGTAAACAGCCAAATAATGGATTCTTATTTTCGGGAACGTTTGGAATCGTAAAATCCGTAGTTGAACAGTTTTATTTTGGTTCGTTCATGACTTGCTACCCCGGCGGTAATAACAATTGGTATTGCAAAGCTGGCTGTTGCAATAAATCCGGCATTCCAAAACCAGATAGTGAGAAAAACGCCTAAAATAGCCGACCCAATACCTGCAAGCAGTACAGTCAGATCTGATTCAGCATAAACATCATCAACGTGGATCTTAGTATTGGATCCGCATACGGCACAGCGCAAGTCAAATTCAGCTCCTTTTTTCTTTGCAAGCTCAACCCGGTCTGCGGCAATGAAAGCAGATATTCTATTCACCGTTGAGCAGTCAGGACATTTACAACCTAGTTTCATTGGAGTTTTAGTTTTAATGTGGAGTGATCATTTTCTGTTTTGATTTCAGCAATGTATAATCCTTGTGGAAACGGAGCTGCGATAATTTGCCCGGGAGTTACATTTGCTAAATCAAGCACTATTTTTCCATCCAGCGAAAACAGGGTCAGGTCAAACGGATCAGAAGTGGTGGAATTGATTTGAAATTCATTTTCTCCGGTTAAACTGATTGTCCAGTTTTGTTGTTTGCTGAATGCAGGTGTTTCCAGTACCCCTCCCAAATCTTCCCACCTTTGGCTGAATTCTTCCAGGTATTGCCAGGCAATCAGAGGGTCGTGAATGATCAATGTATTTTCATCGTATTCTTCTTCAGCTGAATTGGTCCAGTTGTGTGATCCGGTAATAACGGTGGGGTTTGAGTCCACGTGTTTTGCATCAATGATGGCGTATTTGTGGTGAAAGTCATAGGCAACACCATCGTGTGATAAAGCAGCTATTCCGGCATTTACCAGGTTGTCGTATTCTGAACCAATGTAACTGCTGTTTTCAATAATGCAGCGCACTTCAACACCGCGGTTATGTGCAGCAATCACCGCATCGCCAATGTCATTGTTGATGAAGGTGAATAGGGCAATGTCCAGTGTAAAATCTGCGGCATCAATTTCTTCAATAATCTGTGCTGTTGTCTGGTCAGTTGGTGAAAAATACGATTCTGTCACTACACCGCCAATGGTAATGGAATGAAAGGTGTTGTCTGATTTATCCGGACCAAATTTGCTGGTGCCGGTATCGTAAGATGCATTGGTTGATCCCCACATTTCTTCAAATTCCAGGGTGTAATTGATGCACATTGAAGGATCGTGAATCAATACAATATTATTGTAATCATTAAAAATTGCACCATCATTAAAATTCATAGATCCGGTAATGAGCCAGGTTTGATCCACAATAACAAATTTGTTGTGCATGACATTGCTGGTCAGTCCGGCATTGCGTTCCAAAACAGGAATGGAAGCGTTCATATTTGAAAGCGCTGAATTGGAAGCGTTGGATGATGTTATGTATCGTACCCTTACACCACGATTGTAAGCGTCGTTGATGCTGTTTACAACCTGGTCGTTGCCATTATCCCAGACAGCAATGTCAAGTGTTGTTTGAGCAAGATCAATGTATTTGCAAAGGGTGTCATCCAGGTGAGCAGATGTTTGCGCATCGGTGTAAAGTGAAACGGTATTGTTGACGGATTGATTGAAATAGACTTTGATGTCCTGCGCTTTTAAAAAAAGAGGTGAAACAAGCCAAAAGGCAATGCACAGAATATTCCATTTCATGAGATAGTGTCGCTGCTGATTTAAGACCAGGTAAAGATACAGAAATCTTTGAAAAAGGTCAGGGTAGTGTGGCTTACCATCGCGTTTTCACCCAGTTGAGCTGCTGTTCAGGTGTCAGAAATGTCCAGGCAACAATCCGGCCTGTTTTGTTGCCCTGTGCCATGGGAATTGTTTTTACGTCTACTGCTCCGGCTCTTTTCAAGGTGTCGTAGACTGTTTTAAGGTTGGATTGTTTGGAGATTGTAGTGCTGAACCAAAAGCACGATGCAGCAAATTGTTTGCTCTGAAAAATCATGTCTCTTACAAAACGTGCTTCTCCGCCTTCACACCAGAGTTCGTTGCCCTGCCCTCCAAAATTGAGTACCGGTTTGGTAATTTTTTTGCCTTTAAGATTAGAAACTTTGCGTGTTGATGCGGCCAGTGATTCCTCCAGCGATGCATGAAAAGGCGGATTGCAAAGGGTGAGATCAAACACTTCATTTTTCATGAACATGCCAAAGAAAATATTCCGTGGATTGGCCTGATGACGAAGCTGAATTGCGTTGCGCAGGTTTTTATTTTGTGCAACAATGGCAGTAGCTGATGCAATGGCTGCTTTGTCAATGTCCGTGCCTACAAAAGACCAGCCGTATTCACTGTGACCAATCAGTGGAAAAATGCAGCTTGATCCGGTTCCGATATCGAGTACCCTTATTTTTTCACCGCCCGGTATTTTTCCGTTGTTTGATGAAGCCAGCAGATCAGCAGCGTGATGAACGTAATCAGCTCTCCCGGGAATAGGAGGGCAGAGGTACCCTTTGGGTATTTCCCAAAAATCAACGGCGTAATAATATTTCAGCAAGGCTTTGTTGAGCGCTTTAACCGCAGCCGGATTTGAGAAATCAACAGATTCCTGGTCAAATTTGTTTACCAGTACAAAAGGTGTGAGTTCAGCATTCGCGGCTATCAGCGCCTTAAAATCATAACGTCCGCGGTGTTTGCTTCGAGGGTGTAGTTCTGACTTTTCGGTGCGGATTTTTCGCTGTGCCGGTTTTGTTGTTTCTTTTTTGAGGTGCTTCATCCGGCATTTATAGTTACTGGTTTATTACCGGATTCAAAGGTAGAAATTTATTTGGCAGCCGTTAAAAAAAGTCAGGTTTTCAGGCAGACAATCTCCCATTCAGGAAACCGGAAATGGTTGAAAACAGTTCATCTGAGTCAAACGGTTTGCTGATATAGCCTTGTGCACCCATTCCCATGCCATTTTCAACTTCTTTCTTTTCGACACTTGCCGTGAGAAAAATAAACGGAATATGACTCAGTTCCGGATCGTCTTTCATGCCCCGGAGTACCGAATAGCCATCGGCTACAGGCATAAAAATATCGCAAAGAACAATATCCGGACGATGCTGCCTGGCCAGTTCAAGTCCTCTTTTACCGTTAGCAGCCGGAATTACGTTGTATCCGCTTAATTCAATCAGTTCAGCAGTGTTTTCGCGGATGTCGTTGTTGTCTTCAATAAGTAGTATTGTTTTCATAAATAATGTGTTGTGGGTTCTCCTAAATGTACGGAGCCGTTCTTTGAAAAGCTTCATTTTAAGAGGGAGCAGGACCAGGCTTTTTCCGATCGTTGGTGAGCGGTGTCGTGTTAAGGCATTAAACAATTTTTTACCGTTCTTACTAATTTTAGTCGTCAAATTCCTTGTTGGGTAAGGTATTTCGTGCAAAAACACAATGCCTGATTTTTGATGAAGTTATTGTATTCAAACACCTGAAAGAGAACTATTTTGAAACGTTCGGTAACAGTCGTTTTGAACGTCCTTTTTCCAAACGTGCGCTGATTTCAGCGTCTGACGCAGCATAACGGTTACAAAAACAATTCAGCTATAGGCAAAAAATCTACCGGATGATACAAGTCATTCCCGAAATTGAGGACACTCATTTGACTTTTTTGCTGTTCGTTTTTTCTTTACAGCAAATTTCCGATTATATGGAAACCGTAAAGTTCATTAGCGACGATCCGGCGCAAAAACAATTTGCGCTGGCCCTGAGAAAGAATGTAAATGCCTATTTCAGGGAAAACAATCTTTCTACCAAAGGAGATGCGCGTATGTGGATCAAAGCAGTTCTTATGATAGCTGCTTATATTACACCGCTGGTAATACTTTTAACGATTCCAATGAGTGGTGTGTATGCAATACTGCTGGTTGTATTAATGGGAATTGGTGAGGCGGGTATTGGCATGGGAGTTATGCACGATGCCTCACACGGGGCCTTTTCAACGAAAGACCGGGTCAATAAGCTTTTTTCATACACCCTGTTTTTGCTCGGAAGCAATACCTTCAACTGGAAAATTCAGCACAATATACTTCATCATTCATTTACCAATATTCATGGATTTGATCAGGATATTGAGACAAAAGCCGTAATACGTTTGAGTGATCATTCACCGTATAAAAAGGGGTACAGGTTCCAATATCTGTATGCCTATTTTTTTTATGGATTGATGACGCTGTCCAAACTGATAACCGATATCGGGCAGCTCCGTGAATTTAACCAGAAAGGTATCACCGCCGAACAAGGAAAGAAACCCGGTATGGAAGTACTAAAATTGGTACTAACAAAAATTATATACCTGGCTGTTGCTTTTGCACTGCCGGTTTTATTTACTGATTTTACCTGGTGGCAGATTCTGATTGGTTTTGGAATTATGCATGTTACAGCCGGTATAATTATGAGTACGATTTTTCAGATGGCTCATGTGGTTGAAGGAACTGAGCAGCCGCTGCCGGATGAGAATGGTGTCATAAAAAATGAATCAGTTGTGCATCAGTTGCGTACAACGTCTGATTTTGCCCGAAATAACAGGCTTTTGAGCTGGTATGCAGGTGGATTGAATTTTCAGATTGAGCACCATCTGTATCCAAACATGTGTCACATTCATTACCATAAAATTGCACCCATTGTTGAAAAAACAGCGAAGGAATTTGGGATTGTTTATAATCTGAAACCAAGTCTCTACGCTGCTTTTCGGTCTCACGCAAAACGGTTAAAGGAACTGGGTGCTAAATCAGAAACAACGACTTGAGTTTTTTATCAAATAAATTTATTCTGCAGGGCAGCAAAATCTTATTCTGTTGAAAATGGAGGTGAACAGAAGGTATAGAGGGAGCTTTTAGTTGGTCTTTCGTTTATGCCTTTTTCTGGTACCTGCTGGTGTCCCTTTTTTTGATGATTCGTTATTCTTCTCATATTGCAGCCGCGCCCTTTTCTCACGTTTTAAGCTGATGTATACACGTATAGCAATGTATACTCCAAATGCAATTCCTGTCAGGGCAATCCAGTTCACGAGCGTGGGATCTATTCCACTGGTGCTGCTATAGTGTTTTGAAAAAGTACTCCTGCCTGGATTTAATTGTAGAAGAAAAAAATGCATGGTGTTGCAAAAAAAAAATCCCGGCTTTATGCCGGGATCAGGAATCATTTATTTTTTGACTGCTTGTCCGCCCGATTGATCATCTTCGTTGGGAGTCTTTTTGATTTCTTCCACATCGGTTCCGTCCGGCCCTTTCAGGTAGGTTGGCAAATTCAGCCCGGCCATGTTAAACAAATCATTCAACGGCGGAACAGTTTTCATCATGTTGGATACAAAGTTTGAGGTAGAGCTTCCTCCGTTTTCACCTTGTGCACCCGAATCCCAAACAGTGATTTTATCAATTTTAATATTCTTCACGGCTTCAACCTGCGTTTTCACCAACTCCGGTAATTTTTCAATCAGCAACAACTGGAATGCTTTGGTCGGGTCTCCGCCGGCAGCTTTCACCACCTGCTCATAACCAAGGGCCTGTTTGGTTAGGATTTCGAATAAACCTTTTGCTTCTGCTTCCATTTTTGCAAAAATAGCGTCAGCTTCACCTTTTGCATTTTCACGCAGGGTTTCTGCATCTGCCTGGGCGTGAATAATGGCTTGTTGTTTCTGAATTTCTGCCGGAATAATGACGTTTGCAATTTGGGTAGAACGTTCTCTTTCTGAACGGGCTAACTCTGCTTTTTGCTCAGCCAGGTAAGATTCCTCGAGTGCTTTGGCCTGCTGTACTTTCTCAGCGGCAATAGCAATACGCAACGCTTCGGCTTCTTTTTCTCTTCTTAATGCATCTGATGCAGCAATGTCAATTTTGGCTGCATTTTCTCCTTTTACGGCAATCGCGTTTGCCTCAGATGTTTTGATACGCGTATCTCTTTCCGCATCTGCTCTACCAATAGCTTCATCTTTGGCTGCAATGGCAATACTTACTTCACGGTCTTTGTGTGTATTGGCAATTTTAACGTCACGGTCACGGTGCGTTTCTGCAATTTGTGTTTCACGTTCTCTGTCTGCAATGGCTTTTCCGGTTTCCCCGATTTTATCCTGCTCTGCAACAGAAATTTTAGCTTCGTTGATGGCTTTGGAAGCGGCTTCTTTTCCTAATGCCTCAATGTATCCTGATTCATCACGGATATCGGTAACGTTTACGTTGATTAGTTTCAAACCAATTTTTTTCAACTCGGTGTCTACGTTTTTGGAAATGTTGTCCAGAAATTTATCACGGTCTGAGTTGATTTCTTCAATGGTCATGGTTGCAATTACAAGGCGCAGCTGACCAAACAGAATGTCTTTTGACAGTTCCTGAATTTGTTCATGATGCAGCCCCAGCAAACGTTCAGCTGCATTACCCATGCTTTCATTTTCAGTTGAAATAGCAATGGTAAAACGGCAGGGAACATCCACGCGAATGTTCTGGCGGGACAGGGCATTGGTCAGGTTTGCTTCAATGGAAATGGGTTTCAGATCCAGGTAAGCATAGTCCTGAATAACCGGCCAGATAAAGGAACCACCGCCGTGAATACATTTGGCAGATTGTCCGCCGGTTCTACCGTAAACAACTAAAATTTTGTCTGACGGACACCGCTTGTACCGGGAGATAAGGGCGGCTATAAGAATGAACAGCACAACGACGGCTATTCCAATCAGAATTAAGGGATTCATTTCTGGCATATACGATTCTGGGATTAAATTTTTTCTACAAATACTAAACTGGTTCCTTCCACACGCACCACTTTAACGGTTGCGCCGGTTTCAATTTTTTCGCCTTCGGTCATGGCTTCCAATTCCTGCATAGAACCTTTTACAGAGATTTGAATTTTTCCTTTGCCTCCTTTGGCTGCAGGAATGGATAAATAAACCGATGCCGTTTTTTGAAGGGTGTCGATAATTTTAAAACTATTGTCCTCAGCCAGTTTTTGAATTTGCTTAATAGCAATGAAAAACAAGGCCACAAAAATGATACCTACCAGCAAGGCAACTGCTGTCAGTGCAAATTTGTTTTCAATGATTCCGTAAAAACAGATTCCTCCCCAGCCAAGGCCCATCATAAAATTGACCAGGTTTCTCAGCGAAAAAAGCTGAAATGGGGCATCGGTGCCATCCAGGTCCGAATTAAAATCAGCGCTTACGCCGTCATGCGCATCCATGCCAATAAAGGTCATTACGCTCTGAATTAAGAAAAACAACGAAGCCGGTAAGGCAATGTACCAATAGGTGCGGAGCATTGGCTCCATGCTGTCAAAAAATTCCATGAGATAAAGATATGATTTTTTTGGTATCTGTAATCCGTGAAACGGAATTGTCGTATTAAAACCAAATAGTAATGTTTCCGATTAACCAGCTCATTTGGTTTGTCAGGGTGTTGGCGTGATTGACAAATTGATTTTCAGTGGTGAAAAAGTGTCTGCCTTCGAGCCGGAAGAGCGACTTTTCGGTGATCCGGTAGTTCAGGTTTAAACCGGCACTGCCCCCTTCAAAACCTTTGGGGCCAATTACTTTGATGATCATTTGATCAGGGTCAGCAAAATATTCCAGTCTGCCTGAAAGAAAAAATTTAGAAGTGAAAGCATAGGAAGCAATAAAATTAGCCTGCCACCAATAGTGAGATGATCGTACATTCTGGTTCGTTTTCTGATCTTGCCTGCCTACGTAAATGCATGAGGTAAAGCTCCATTTTTTACCCGCATTGTATAACCAGTAAATGTCTGTAAAGTAGCGCACGCGGTTAAATGGGTTGTAAATGCTCCGTTCATCTCCCACGTATGTGTCCCAGTTGAAAAGATGTTTTTCATTGGGCCGGTATTCCAATTGGGTCCCCACCGAGTTGCCGTTGTTATTGTCCTGAATTTGCTGCCAGCCATTCAGAATATAGAGAAACGCATTTAATTTTTTGTTTAAGGGTACACTTAGTTTGGCGCCGGATAAATAATAGGGAACGTATTCAGGAGCCAGTGACCGGGTATACATCAGGTGATCTTTGCTAATAGCACTTTCATTGGTATAGGGTGACCCCAGAATACCCACATCCAGCCAGATTTTTTTCTTTTTGCTGAGTCTTATTCCGGCATTGGCTTCAATCAGGTTTTTGAGAGAACCGGGCTCATTCACATAGTTGGCGTTTACGTATGTACCAAAGCCAGGTACAATTCGCACACGGGTGTTTTCAGACTGGTAACGGATATCAATATAAGCCAGGTTAATGCTGAATTCATTATGCCGGCTGGATGTCACGAAATACGGAATGTTGGCTCCTGCGGGTTGGTTGGTGTTATAGCCGTAGTATAAATCAAGATAGGCACCGATGGATGTATTCCCGATTTGCTGACCACCGGTGGTATCAAGCGTAGCCGTATTCACTACCTGCGCATTCAGCGAAGGGCAAAAAGCCAATGCACTGAAAAAAAGAATTCGAAAAAGTTGTTTCATCTACCTGCAAAAGTAGGAGATAAATGCCAACACGAAAAGGCCTTACATATTTTGATGTATGAAACGGGGCATTTTTGGGTATGAATCAGGTCTCAGGAGATAACCAGAAAATAACGTTTTAAAGTCTGAACAACACCGCAAAAATGATTCTGTTTTCATGCGTCAGCAAATCCGGTCTCCAGTCGGCCGGCAGCGTTGCGGTGGTATAACCGGTTGGTGAAGTTACTCCGCCGGGTCCTGCAAAATAAGGAACGCTTGCTTCACGGTGAACATACTCAATTCTGAATGTAATGTGTTCGTTTGGCATCCAGTCAAGGTTAGATGAACAATCAAATCCCTGAAAGGGATCACCGGGGTTTGCGCTGAACGGGTATAAGCCAACTGTGGTTGTAGGGTCAGACGGGTTTGGTAGCGGACTGGCCTGCCCGGTTGGATAGAGCACCAGGTAACGGCCGGGATTGGTCATTAAACCACCGCCAATAGTCCAGGCAAATTTATTTTTTCCAAACCAGACACGGTTGTAAAACATGATACTGGCAAAATACTGGGCTGGTCCTTCAAGCGAATCACCTTGTTTAAATCCATTTACGCCGCCGCCTTTTTCAAAACCAACATCACCGGTTAATGAAAAAGCCATTTTTGTAATGCCGGTTGATTTGGGCCGATTAAAATAACGCACGAGAATACTGTTGTCTGAGTGAAATCGTTTTCTATCCGGTATTCCCGCAGCATCAGCACCGTAATAATTGTTGGTGAGCATTTTTATGTTTTCATTGGGACACCAGGTAATGTTACCGCCAATACCCGGCTGCTTATTAAACATGGCATAACTTTGCCAGCCGTTAATGATCCAGGGTTCTATTTTGAGTTTTTTTGTTGCAAAAATCTGGAACCTTACGCCGCTAAAAAACCACGGTGTATTATCGGATGTAAACGAAGCCTGATATTCCCAGTTCTCTGCCTGATAATAGGAGTTCAAACCAATGTAAGACATAAATAAACCTGCATCTACATTGACGCCGTGCAATACATTAAAATGATATCCCGCATTTGCTTCTGCCAGGTAACGGTAAACATCTGCCAGCTGATATTGTCCTTTATAAATACTGTAATCGTTGCGTGGAATAACGGTCGATCGTGTTCCAAACTGGGTTACAATGTGCGCCCGGGCGTTGTTGTATGTAAAATCGCCGCCCAGGTGAACGGCAGAAATTTCCATTTCGTTATTGCGGGCAAGTGCTGTTGAACCAACAACTGTATTGTCAATAGGATTGTTGAATGAATGCGTGAAATTTGCATCTACCATAACTGTAGGTGTAAAATGCTTGCCGGCCAGGGTAGGTGTTGAGCGCCTGTCACCACCATTCCACCAGGTACAGTCCATGCCTTCGAGCGGTTCTCCCTTTTGTTTGTTTATAACAGACGTTGTATCTTGTTGTGCGGACAGGGTTAATCCCTGCATAAAAAAAGTCAAATAGAGTAAAGTTGTTTTCATAGGGTGTATTTCATGGACTTTGATAATCAATTTTGTTTCAGCAGGGCAATAAATCAGCGGCCAAATTTAGTAAAAGCGCTTTGAAAAATGTTAGTTGAACAATACGGCCAGTGCCGGAACAGATTGTTTGAGGGCCAGTGCGGCTACCACATCTCCGGCCAGTATTTGCGTTTCTCCTTCGGGTATAATAATCTGGTCGTCCCGCTTAATGACAATGATGCGTGTATCTTTTGGCAGTGCACGTGTTTTGTTTAATTCTTTGATGAGCTTGTTATTGACCACTGATTTAGGTGATACAATCAGCTCAACTATTTCAACACCATCACCCAGGTCAAGAAATTCTTTAACGCTTGGTCCCTGAATGGCGCGGTAAAGAAAACGTCCGTTTAAGCGGTAAGGACTTTCAACGGTGTCAATTCCCAGTTTTTCAAAAATCGGAAAGTGATCTTCATTGTTGACTGAACTTACCAGGCGTTTTATGCCCAGCTGCTGGCCAAGCAGAATAACGAGCATATTCACAGCATCGTCGTTGGTGGTTACAATAATGGCATCTGCCTTTTCGGCTTTTGCTTCTTTCAGCGACTCCAGGTTTGTTGCATCGGCATTAATTACAACGCAGTCAAAGTGGGTAGATACCCAGGCAGCTACCTGCGGATCTTTTTCAATGACATAGACATCGTGTTTGTCTTCAACAGATGACTGGATAACGTGTTTGCCGGTTCGCCCGGCACCAATAATCAATAAGTGCATACAGTTTAAATTAAGTTAGATCATACGTGACCGGGTTCCAAAAAAGAGAATTCTGAGCAGCACCATCAGGGGAATAATTTCAAGTCTTCCGGCCAGCATCTGAATTATGTAAACGGTTTCCAGCACCGGTGACATTCCCGGATCAGTTATGCCATTGGACAAACCAACCGTGCCCATAGCTGAAGCTGATTCAAAAACGGCATCACCCATGGTGAATCCTGGTCCCATGTAATGAATAGAAAAGAGTGTGGAAATAAAAAGCAGAATAATGTAAATAAGTGTGTACAAACCTGCCCGTGCCAGCTCTGAATTCATTTCTTCAGGCATCATGCGTTTACCATTAAAACTTACCGTTTTGATGGTGTTTTTAGAAAGAAAAACTTTATTGATCTGCCATCTTAACCCCTTTTGAAGAATCAGTGCCCTGATTACTTTTATTCCACCCACGGTTGCACCTGCTGCACCTCCAACTACCATTGCCGCAAACGTGATAAACAGAACCGATGTGTCATCCCAGATACTGACATTGGAGGTTTGCCAGCCGGTGGTTGAAAGGGCCGATACAAACTGAAAAACACCTTCACGCACCGGGTTGGGAACATCGTTTGCGCGCACCAGCATAAAGGCCAGTATGGCACTGCCAAAAATACACGCCAGCAGTATGGCACGCGTTTGAATGTCTGTCCAGAAAAGCCGGATATCACGCGTTTGAACAAGTTTGAAAAAAAACGGGAATGAAAGTGCACCAAAAAACATGGGCAGCAGAAACAACACATCCATGGCGGGTGATTTGTAACCGGCAATGCTGTCATCGAGTGTGCTGAATCCACCAGTAGCCTGACCCGACATAGCGTGATTGAACGCGTCAAAAATGTTTTCTGAAAGTGGGTAATCCGGTAAAATGAAATAGGTACCAACAATCAGGTACAGCGCCATCAAAAGTGTAATTCCGGCATATACTTTCCAGATTGCTTTTGCGGTTGAAATAACGCTTGCTTTTAGTTTTTCACCGCTGAATTCTGAGCTGTATAACATAACAGCGCCTTGCCCGGGCAACTGACGAAAAACAGCAAGTGCCATAATAATGAATCCGGCACCGCCTATAAAATTGGCAAAGGAACGATAAAACAAAAGGCTTTTTCCAATAGACGGTTCATGATACGCCATGGTAAAACCAGTGGTTGTGTACGCACTGGTGCTTTCAAAAATGCAGTGCAGCGGGTTTTGAAAATTCATCAGGCTTGATTCGTACTCAAATCCTGGCGGCACAAAAGCCTGCATCACATCCACCGGGGTAATGTGTGCAATAATGTAAAAGGGTAATCCACCAAAAACGATAACCATAATCCATCCCAGGGCAGCAATTGCCATCGCATGTTTCTGTTCGGGCTCTTTGGTTTTTCCCAAAACTTTCAGAATAAGATAACCAATATCAGAAACGACCAGTCCCGATAGAATAAAGCCCGCCAGTGAATACCATTCCTGGTAAATAAGGGCTATCAGCCCAGGTGTCATCATGGTAAAACCAATAATGATCTGCAGATGCGCAATTTGCTTTAGAAGTGTTTTGTAAGTAGGAATGTTGGTGTAGGTGATCGTTTTGAACATACGTTTGGGGTTACTGACCAGCCAGGTTTTTTTCAAACTCAAGGAGTGAACTGTAGATTGATTTGAGGGTTGACCACAGCCTGACTGAATTGCTGTTCAGGAATTTATGATAGGCAGCTGTTTTGAGCAATTCTTCTGCTTCACGAATTAGCTTATGAAGTCTTTTCAGGGCAAGGTTTTGTTCACGCTCTTTCAGAATTGCGTTGAGCTCCTGCTGCAGGTAATCCGGCGCATGCATTAAGCGCATCCAGTCATTGTTCTCCTTGTTGTCCAGTTGCTCACGAAGCTCTTTGATTTTGAGATAGCTCAGGAGTACATTTTCCGGTTTGATCAATGCTGACATGACTTTGTTTGAACAATACAAAGGTCTGGCAGAAAACGTAAGCAGAAAATAAAGAACGGGATTGGGGTATAAAGATTTTATAAAGATTTCGATTCGCCCGGTTGTGACAAAATAAGTGTAGATGGAATATCAGACAACCAGACACTTTTTGTTTCAATCAGTTTCTTCCAGCTATCCAGACTTATAAGCATAAGACTCTGCTGCAGCAGAAATTCGTTGTCAATTTTATTCCCGTTCAGCAAGTGAATGTGATGGGGAGCGGTTTGTTCAATGGAACGAATCATTTCTCTGAGTTCAGGACGTTTTTTGATTTGTTCTGAAACATCCAGTATGGTAACCAGTGCGTCTGAATTTTTGATCAGTTTTTGTGCGTATTGAACCAGGTATGCATCTGCCTCGGTGAAAAACGGAACAAACACCCGGTCAGCGCCGGTAAATTTTTTATCAATAAAACACCCTACCGGTACTGTACATTTTGACAGAATCATGCGTGACCGCTCATCAAAAGGTGAATTTTCAAACAGGTTTTCTTTCCCTGTTACCTGGTTGAGCAGCCTGTCAGGATTAATAATGCGGGTTGTAAATCCAAGAATTTTACCCAGTAAACTTCCTTCAAAAATAGACTGACCAACACCAATCAGCAGCAAGTCATAATCCCCTTTACCGGCTACATCCAGAATATCTGCATTGATGTCGTTGGATGCTTTGAAAAGGGTGGTTATTTTCTGATCAAGCGCTTGTGATTCTTCAACGATGGGTGCAAAATTTTCCTGCTCATATTCTTCCATATTAAAATGGTAGAGTTCATTGCTGGGTGACAGGTGCATAGCGGTAAGTGACGCACTTCCGTTCAATTTTTTGGTCAGGCTGTTTGCAAGCCGGATCAATGATTTTCCCCGTTCAGGATTGCCAAATGAAACCAGAATTTTGAATTTATTGTGCTGGCTGATTTCAACCGGAATTTCCGGTTGATTTTTCCGGAATATCCAGTTGATCAGGTCCAGTGCCGGTCCGGTCATAAGGGTTGTAACCAGCGCCATAATCACCATCATGGTAAAAATTTCAGGTGTCAGCACGCCTAAATCATACCCGATATTTAATACGACCAGTTCCATCAGCCCCCTGGTATTCATAAGTGCTCCAATAGCCAAGCTGTCTTTCCAGTTTTGCCCCACAAATTTTGCTGCCAGTGCGCTGCCTGCAAATTTTCCAACAATAGCAACCAGTATAATGAGGCCGGTAATTTTCCACAGATAGGGATCGTTGATCAAACCAATTTCAGTACGCAGTCCGGTAAATACAAAAAAGAGCGGGAGTAAAAGCACCAGTGAAATGTCTTCCACTTTTTCAATAAAAATATTTCTGAACTTGGTGTTTTCAGGCATAATAGCGCCGGCCATAAATGCGCCAAACAAGGCATGGATACCAATAACCTCTGTTGCGTATGAAGAGATGATGAGTGTGAGCAAAAAAATGGCAACAATGGGCTTGCTTAGTTTTTCACGTGAATAATGTAAATCACCCACACGTTTTAAGAAAGGTCTGACAATTTTGATCATGGTAAAAACGTAGAGCACCGCCAGTGCAATGATGTAGAGTGAGCTGACAAATGAACCTGCTTTAACAATGGCTATTACCGCGGCTAAAATGCACCAGGCGGTAATGTCATCTGCTGCTGCACAGGTTATAACAACGGTTCCCAGTTTTGTTTTATGAATGCCGCGTTCCTGCACAATTCTGGCCAAAACCGGAAAGGCAGTAATACTCATGGCAATTCCCATAAACAATCCAAAGGAGGCAAATTGTATGCCTTCAGGCGCAAAGGAACCGTAAATAAAATAGGCCAGTCCCATGCCCAGCGCAAATGGTATAATAATGCTTGCGTGACTGATGACAACGGCGTCGTGTGCTTTATTTCTGAGCACCTTCAGGTCCAGTTCCATCCCAATTACAAACATGAATAAAATGAGCCCGATCTGGCTCAGAAACTGCAGGTTTCCCAGTGACTCTTTTGGAAAAAGTGCGGTAGAAAATTCTGGAAAATACAGACCGATTAAGGATGGCCCCAGTACAATACCGGCTATAATTTCACCTATTACATTGGGTTGTCCTATTTTTTTGAAAATCCATCCAAAAAGGCGCGCCACAAAAATAATGGTTACAATTTGGGCAAGCAAAATGGCCAGTGGATGTTCCAGGTTGTGAACGAGTGAATTTTTGAATTCGCTCCATTGGCTTTTATCAGAGGCCGGAATAACAATATTTCTGCCATTTTCAAGCCTGGTGCCAAATAAAATAATCCAATAGATTAAGACTGAGAATCCTCCGATAATAGTAACATAAAAAAAGCCGTTTTTGAATCTTCTCATGCAATGCCGAATTTTGTTGCGTTGTACAAAGATGAAAAAGATCAGGGCGTGTTTTTTTCTGCCGGAACGAAGGATCAGAGAAATGTAATGAAACCCAAAAAAGATGTAATGAAACTACAGCTTTATTTTTGTCAGAAACTCATTGCGGTAGGTTTCACTTAATGAGAGTTTAAGATACGTTCCGGATTCTGACCGGATACCGGTTGTAATTTCATCAAATGAAAAAGCCTGAACTTCTTTGAGAGCAACCAGTTCCCGCTTATTGATGCGTACAAACTGGTCAGCAGGCAGCATTTCAAGCAATTTTTCAAAAGAGATGTTTTTCAGTGTCAGTGTATTCCTGTTTGAAAGAAATGCGGTTTTGTCACGGCTGTCAACAGCTGATACGGTAACGTAGAGCAGCTGGTCAAAGAAAATAAGTGATTTTCCCTTGTTTGAATTTACATGAAAAAACTGTTTGTCACCGGTTCTGACCATGTGCTGGTTTTGTACCTTTTGAATGGCTTGCTGCAGGCGCTCTTTTTTGACGGGTTTGCGTACGTAATCAATTGCATTTAAATCAAATGCTTCAGCCGCATATTCTTTATAAGCAGTGGTAAATATGATGGGTTTTCCGCCAAGCAGATTGGCTACCTGAAGTCCATTTATTCCGGGCATTTCAATGTCCAGGATACACAGATCAAATTCCAGATCAGGACACTCTTTCAAAAATAATTCAGGACTGTTAAAGGCCTTTACAACTTCCAGTTCAGGGAGCTGTTCACAGAGCATTTTCAGGTACGTAAGTCCTGGCAGCTCGTCATCTAGCAGCAAGCATCTTAGCTTTGTGCTCAAGGAGATTGATTTTTAAATGTGAAATGTAAATATCGTTTTCTGCAAATCGTTCCAGCTTGAAATTTTCATTGTAAATAATTTTCAGCCGTTGTTCAAGTGTCTCTGAGCCAATGCCTCCCTTTTCTTTTTTTAGGGGACTGCGGCTGGATATTTTATTTGAAACCGTTAGGTAAAAGGTGCTGTCCTTAAATTCAAATACAATTGAAATAAAGGCGTCCGGACTTTGAAGATCAGCATGTTTAAAGGCATTCTCAATCAGGTCAATGGAGATCAAAGGAGCCAGTATCCGCTGTTCATACAAGGGCTCATTTTCATGAATTTTGGTTTTTACCTTGAGTTCGAAAAGCGGACTCACTTTGATTTTATTTATTTCAATAAGGTTCAGCGCAAATTCAATTTCTTCCTGCGGGGTTACAAATTTATTACGGCTCTCATACAAAATATAGTCCAGCACATTGGCCAGTTTATCAAGGGCAAAATAGGTTTGGTAAGCGTGAGATTGAATGGAGTTCAGTATGTTTTTAAAAAGATGCGGATTCAGCCGTGATTCCAGATTTTCCAGTTGCAGTGAATTTATCCTGGATTCAAGATCGTTGAATTTTTTTTCAGTTTCGCGTTTCTTTTTGTTTGATCGGTATAACCTGAAAAGCAGAAATACCGATACCAATAAAAGCATACCGGCTACAGCTGCCAGAAGCACAAGATAAGTAATATGATCAGCGGCGTTTTGATCCATGATAATGCACACGATCAAAGGTAGTTATTTCTGGTTAAACAGACGTTAAGACATGCGATAACCCACACCGCTTTCGGTAACAATGTACTGCGGGTTATTCGGGTTTTCTTCTATTTTTTTTCTCAGCTGGGCAACAAAAACACGCAGGTATTGCGTTTCTGCCTGGTAAGCAACACCCCATATTTCTTTCAGTATAAACTGGTGCGTTAATACGCGCCCCTGGTTTTTGCTGAACAGGGCAAGCAGGTTGTATTCGGTAGCGGTTAGTTTAAGTATCCGTTCGTTGCGTTTAACAACGCGTGAGGCCAGGTCAATTTCCAGGTCGCCGATTTTGTGTTTACTTGTTTCATCTACCTGCTCTGTTCTGCGCAGGCATGAGCGTATTCTGGCTAAAAGTTCACGTGTTCTGAATGGTTTGGCCAGGTAATCAGTAGCACCATTATCCAGTGCTTTGACAATGTCATCTTCTGTATTCTGAACAGACAGTATGATAACAGGTCTTGAATACCAGTCACGCAGTTTTTTTAAAACTTCCTGGCCGTGAATATCCGGTAAGCCCAAATCCAGCAACACCAGGTCAGGCTGATGATTTACTGCCAGCAATAACCCTTCTTTACCGGTTGAAGCCGGTACTACTTTATAGTCCTCGGTTTCCAGGGCAATTTGAAGCAGCTTGAGAATCTGCGGCTCATCATCAATTACCAGAATTTCCTGCCTGATCATGAATTAAAGATGGTTAATGAAGTTGATTCAGCCGGAATGTGAATGGTAAACCGTGCACCGCCGGTTGGTTTATTTTCAGGTACAATGGTTCCGCCGTGAGCTTCCACGAACCCTTTTGCAATAGAGAGTCCAAGACCTGTTCCACCGGTTTTACTGTTGCTGAACCGGTGAAATTTTTCAAATACAAACTGAATTTCATTTTTTGGAAATCCGGGTCCGTTATCTGAAAGGGTGATTTCACACGCTTCTTTTTTGCCGGTTATACGAATGGTTATTTCAGTTTCTTTTGGCGAATAGATCATGGCATTTCTGAGAATATTTTCAATCACAATTTCAATTAGTCCGCCGTCAAGTTTGTACATGGGTAAATGATCTTCCAATTCAATTTTTACAGGTCTGTTCTGAAATTCAGGCTGCAGTTTCTGAACAACGCGGTTGGTAAGTTCACCCAGGTCTGCCCAATCTTTTTGTAACCGGATCATACCTGATTCCAGGCGGCTCATGTTCAGCAGGTTTTCAACCTGTGTCTGCAAACGGAGCCCGGCTTTTTCAATTTCTGCGGTAAGTTCCAGCCTGGCTGAATCAGAAAGTTTGCTGTGCTCCTGTGAAAGTGTATCGCTTGCGACAAGAATGGTTGAGATGGGGGTTTTTAATTCGTGCGAGAGTGAGTTGAAAAGCGTATTGTAAAGCTTAATTTCATTTTGTTTTTCAATTTTATCACGGGCAATACGCTCGGCTCTCCTGATTCGTGACATCAGAACAGTATTGATAGAGGCCACCAAAAAATACATGAGTAACATCAGTGCATCACTGGTTGTGCCCACGTGAAAGGTGAATATGGGAGGAATAAAGAAAAAATTCCAGACCAGTGCACTGAGTGTGGCAATGATCAGTACCGGCCATATATCAAATACCATAGCCATTAATGAAACAGCCATAAGCAGCAGCAGGGCCGGCACCTGGTAACCAATCAGGTCAGTCAGAAAAAAACAACTGACAGCCATCACCAGTATCAGGGCAATTCCAAAAACGTATTGGCTGAGGGGTGAGTATTTTTTGGTAAAAAGCTGCTCCAGGAATTTTGAATTTGGAACAAAGATACAACAGAAGGTATAAAGATTTTATTAAGAAACGGGGTGTGGTTTTATAGCAGACCAATGCTTTTCAAAACGGTCCGGCCGCTTAAAAAAATGATCAGCAGGCCAACCATAATCATGGCGTAACGCTTGTTGATTTTGTTCGCCAGCAATGCACCCATGGGGGCCGCCAACATACCACCCAGAACCAGGCCTGCGACAATTTCAATGCTTTCAATACCAACAAATACAGAGAAAACACCGCCGGCAGCAAAGGCTACAAAAAACTCGGTGGCATTTACCGTTCCAATTGTTTTAGCAGGGTGATTTCCGCCGGCCATAAGGGTGGTAGAAACTATGGGGCCCCAGCCGCCACCGCCGGAAGCATCCATAAACCCACCAAAGGCGGCCAGTATGGCAGGGCGCTTAAATTTCCAGATGCGCACCGGCCTGAATGATTTTTGAATGAGTACAAAACCCATCAGAATTAAGTATGCTGAGATATAGGGCTGAATTAATTTTCCGTCAAAATTTGAAAGGAGAAAAGCTCCGGCTGCAGCACCCAAAACTCCGGGAATGGCAATTCGCCGGAATAGTTTTTTGTCAAAGTTTCCCAGTTTCCAATGAAAAAAGCCCGATGAGGCGGTTGTAAAAACTTCAGCAACGTGAACGCTGGCACTGGCAAGTACCGGGGTGACTCCGGTTGCCATTAGAAAACTGGAGCAACTGATGCCATAAGCCATTCCAAGTGATCCGTCAATCATCTGCGCAGCAAAACCTACAGCAACAAACGTGAAGAGCGTAGTCCATCCAACATTTTCTTCAAATTCAGCATAAAGGGTTGGGGCAATGATGTAAAATCCAACCAGCAACACCGCCGCTATAGCTGCTACCAACAAAAAAATTTTCAGGTAATTCAGCAAAAAAGTGCGGGTAGAAATACTGTTTTCAGCCATCAGGTATGCGTGTTTGGAAAGACTTGTCTGGTGTACCGCACAAATCTGGTTTCATTTTTCGCCGCCAAAGATAGCTATAAATCTATATAATCTACCAATTTAGTAGAATATTTTTATGGCTCCTTATTCTTCAGGCAGATTCGGGTATGTTTATCAGGATTGAATGGCTTTAATAACCGGGTCGATATTCAGCATGCCATAGTTGAAAAGGTGTTTCTCTCCGGTGTCTAACGTCAATACTACTTTTTTGGCAAAGAAACTTTTTTGAGCTTCGATCGTTTTGATCCGGTTTTTGGGAATGACAATAAAGGCCTCGCTGCCAAATTTGACAAAAAGCGCCTCTTCAATCAGTCCGGCTGCTGAAACATCAAACTGTGCGTCGTAAATAAGGCGTTGGTTTGTTACGGTTAGTTTACCATTGTATTTGTCACCTTTAGGGCCTGTATACAAAAGTGTCCAGGTGTCAATTTCCTGTTCTCCGGGTTGAAGCTGCAGTTTCATAATATTAATTTATAAGTTGAACAATTCCCCATACAACAAACCAAACCAGCGCCACCATAGCGGCCATACAAATCAGGGCCAGCAGTGCTACCATAATAATGAGCAGGATCAGTGAGTTGAAGATTTTAACAGCAACGGAATCTCCGCCGCCGTCCAGGTCACTGGAAATTATCAGAATGGATGAAATGGTCAGAAAAACGACGCAAATCACAAATGCCCAAAAACCAATCAGCAGGGCAAACGGTAGTGCAATCAGCGCCAGGAGTAACAAAACAAGGACCCAGGTTATGGTTGCAGATTTTGTTGGTTGTGCAGGAGACTGCTTACCGGTCTTTTTCAACCGGGTTTTAAGAATCGGATCTCTGGCAGGCAAAGGGTCATTTTCACTGATTGCGGGTTGTTGCTGTGTGTGATGCAGTTCATCCGGAGCCTGTTCTGAAATTTCTTCATGGTTTGAAAACTGATCAGTGGTTGTTTTCTCCCCGCTGCCCAAATCAGCAGAAGAATGGTTATCAATAGCCGGGGGAGTGAATTGTTCCGCAACGGAATCAGTTGAATCAGCGGTTTTGTTTTCGTCATAAACGGACGAAAGTTGTCCGCGCAGGTATTTTTGCTTTAAGAAATTGCCCGATTGCAGGTTGCTGCAACTGGTAAACTGAATGGCAAGCAGCAGCAGAATGCCTGCAAAAAAAAGCCGGTTTAAAATATTTGAAAGGCTCATACGACAATTAAATGTATACAAATGAATCTAACTTTAGTCTAAAATTTAAATGCTATGACGCAAAAAACGCAGAATTACAAAAATCACCGCAGAATTCTTCCTGCATATCACTATTTAACGTACGGGTTGATTGCACTGATACTGGTAGCCGGCTCGCTGATTGCTTTTAAGGGAGAGCGCTATTTTATGGGAGCAGTAGTAACACTTATCGGATTAACAATAGCCCTTATCGGATTTTTTGCGCGCGCTTTTGCACTTAAAGCCCAGGATCGTGCTATCAGGGCTGAAGAAAATTTCAGGTATTATGTGCTTACCGGCAAACGGCTGAGTTCAAACCTGAGGCTGGGGCAGATCATAGCGCTGCGTTTTGCGTCTGATGATGAATTGGCGGCACTGGCTGAACGTGCTGAAAAGGAAAACCTTTCATCCAGAGAAATTAAAATGGCCATTCAAAACTGGCGCGGTGATTTTCACCGGGTATAATTACTGCAACAATTTTTCAGCAGGAGTCTGCTCATGAACTTTTCGGGTAGGTCATTCTGATTTTATGCGGGGGTAATGGTTACAGCAGCAGTACTTTTTTCCAGGTTTCAATAAGTTGAGGCAATTGTATTTGCGCGTTGGCCGGGCTGGTAGAGGGGAGTGTTGTATAACGCAACGCCGGATCGGGAGTAAAATATTTCCGGTAAAGCGCTTCTGCTTTTTGACCATTAAAAATAACCTTTTGAAGGTGCAGGTGATTTTGAATAAATGCGGGAATGTTGTTGGGGATCTCGTGTACAATACGGCTGTCCGAACTGCCATCCCGTTTGGCTGAAAATGCGGTGTCCCAAAGGGCAATGTGTTTTGAGAGTAACAGTGCTTTTTTTGCGTCGTACGTTGCGGGTAAGGGGCAATCAAAAACACCGGCAATTACTTTCCAGAACCGGTTGGCCGGATGTGCATAATATTCATTTTCTGCAATGGAACGGTCGCCCGGTAAAGACCCCAGTATCAGAATCTGTGCATGGGGTGTTGCAACAGGTTCAAAAGAAAATTTGAGCAGTTCTTTTGATTTCATTCCGGTTAAACTAACGGCCTATTTTCAAAATCAAATCAACCAACCGGTTTGAATAGCCAGCCTCATTATCATACCAGCTCACCACCTTGATCATTTTACCAATGGTAGAAGTAAGGTCTGCATCGAACGTAGCGGAGTAGGGAGAACCAATAATGTCTACAGATACAATCGGGTCTTCGGTATAATCCATAATTCCCTTCAGTTCATTTTCAGCAGCCAGTTTAAAAGCATTGTTTATTTCGTCAACGGTGAGTGAACGGTCCATGTTAAACGTCATGTCGGTAATGGAGCCGTCAGGTACCGGAACCCGCATCCCACAACCGCCCATGTGGCCTTCCAGTTCAGGAAATATTTTGGTGATGGCTTTGGCTGCACCGGTAGTGGTTGGAACAATGGATACAGCTGCTGCCCGTGCCCGTCGCAAATCTTTATGCGGGGCGTCATGTAATTTCTGATCGGTGGTATACGAGTGTACCGTTGTAATGTAACAGCTTTCAATTTTTCCCAGTTTTTTCATCACCGCAACCAATGGTGCCGCTGAGTTGGTGGTGCAGGATGCGTTGGAGATAATATCTTCTGATCCGTCCAGGATGTTGTCATTCACCCCCATCACAATCGCTTTAATATCTGCTGAATTTGGTGGGGCACTCAACACTACTTTTTTAGCTCCTGCAGTCAAATGGGCCGATGCGGTTTCCCGCGTCAGAAAAAGGCCGGTAGACTCTACCACAATGTCAACTCCCAGGTCTTTCCAGGGAATATCTGCCGGGTTTTTATGTGATGTGATGAGAATGCTTTTACCGTTTGCCACAATGGCGGTATTGGTGGTTGAAATCGTTCCGTTAAAGCGTCCGTGAACGGAATCGTATTTCAGCAGGTGTGCCAGTGTTTTTACAGGAGCCAGATCGTTGATTGCAATAATTTCAATGTCTTTGTTTTGGAGGGCAATGCGGGTAAAATAGCGTCCGATTCTGCCAAATCCGTTAATACCTATTTTGATGGCCATTTTGTCGTGTTTAAAAAGATGAGTTAAAGGTATTTTATTTTTAATCAGAAATCGTGCAAAAACTTCTTAATTCTTGTAAAAATAAACAGTCAAAAAGAAGCTCTTTTCAACATGTTTTGAACCATTCCTGCGCTTTTGTCAAAAAACTCAAAAATAAAACGATTGATTTTTAACAAATTAACTCTTTGTTTAGCTGTTTTTTAGCTAAAAAAAAGGTTTAACTATACATATCATAATTAGAGCGACCATAAATCACGAACCGTAGATACAAAATCATCATTGGTCTAAATATTTTTCTTTCATTAAAATTGCGTTAATTTTGTACACCCTTTTTAAAGAAACCCATGGAAAAAAGTTCACTGTTGGATTATCTGCCAATTTTGATCATGTTTGGAATTGCAGCCGGCTTTGCCGGTCTTATTTTATTTCTGACGCATGTTGTTGGTCCAAGAAGAAAGACCCGGGTAAAACTTGAAGCCTTTGAGTGCGGAATTGAACCCCAGGGAAATGCGCGCGTCCCGTTCTCTATCAAATACTTTTTAGTGGCAATTATTTTTGTTTTGTTCGATATTGAAATTATCTTTATGTATCCTTGGGCCGCTAATTTCAAAGTGCTCGGTATTTTGGGTGTCATCGAGGTGTTCACATTTATTGCACTTTTGCTGGTTGGCTTCTATTACATGCTTTCCAAAAAAGCATTAAAATGGGAAGATTAGCTTCAATTCGTTAAAACGGCACTATGGCTGAGCTTGTAAAAAAATCATCGGTTGAAATTGTTACCAAACCTGAAGGGCTGGAGGGGCAAGGTTTTTTTGCTACCCGGGTTGATTCGGTTATGGGGCTGGCACGTGCCAATTCACTCTGGCCGCTTCCCTTTGCTACATCGTGCTGCGGCATTGAGTTTATGGCTACCATGGCTTCACATTATGACCTGGCCCGTTTTGGTATGGAACGGCTTAGCTTTTCACCTCGCCAGGCTGATTTGCTGATGGTAATGGGTACCATTGCAAAAAAAATGGGACCAACCCTGAGACAGGTGTATGAGCAAATGGCCGAACCAAGATGGGTGATCAGTGTTGGTGCCTGTGCCTGCAGCGGCGGTATCTTTGACACATACAGTGTGCTGCAGGGAATTGATCGCATTATTCCGGTAGATGTTTACGTACCGGGGTGCCCACCCAACCCTGAACAGATTATCGATGGCATTTTGAAAATTCAGGAGCTTGCAAAACACGAGTCGTCACGCCGTCGTTACAGCCCTGAATACAAGGCTCTGCTAAATTCTTACGGTATTGAATAAGTCTATTGAAATGGAAGAATTTTTGAGCAAAGTCCACGCCGTTCTGAACGAAAAATTTCCGGGAGAAGTTCTGTCAGCAGAACTGGTTTATGACTTTCCGGTGGTTACTGTTAAACCAAATCACAGTCATGCAATTCTGCAGTTTTTGAAAGAAGATGCATCGTTTAATTTTCATTTTCTGACTGATCTTACCGGTGTGCAGACAGCAGATGAAAAAGAGTTAGGGGTGATTTATCACCTGCACAACCTGCCTGCCAATATCCGCATTCGCATTAAAACATTTTTCAGCATAACCAAACCTGAAATTAAATCAGTCACCGATCTTTGGCCTGCTGCAAACTGGATGGAGCGCGAGACCTATGATTTTTTTGGGGTAAAATTCCAGGGGCATCCAAACCTGAAACGAATTTTGAATGTTGACGAGATGGATATTTTTCCATTGCGTAAGGAATATCCGCTGGAAGATCAGACCCGGGATGACAAAAGCGATAAAATGTTTGGCAGATAATAACCCATGAGCAAAAAAAGCAGTCATATCATACCACCTTCAATAAACAGCATTGAAAAAGAATATTCTACGCTGAACCTTGGTCCAACACACCCGGCCACGCATGGTATTTTTCAGAATGTGTTGCAGATGGATGGTGAAATTATTCACGATGCCATTCCAACCATCGGTTACATTCACCGGGCATTTGAGAAACTGGCAGAAAGAAGGCCTTATGCGCAGATAACCCCGCTTACAGATCGTTTGAATTACTGTTCGGCACCCATCAATAACATGGGCTGGCACATGACGGTTGAAAAACTTATTAAAGCTGAAATTCCAAAGCGGGCTGAATACATGCGCGTTATTATCATGGAACTGGCCCGCATTGCAGATCACATTATCTGCAACACCATTATCGGGCAGGATACCGGCGCAACTACCGGCTTTCTGTACCTGTTCCAGTACCGTGAAAAAATTTACGACATTTTTGAAAGCATTTGCGGGGCACGCTTAACAACGAATATCTGCCGTATCGGAGGATTTGACAAAGAGTGGGGCAAAGTTACGTGGGACCGCATTCACCAGTTTGTGGCAGACTTTCCAAAAGCGCTTGATGAATTTAATAACCTGCTTGAACGCAACCGGATTTTTATGGACCGTACCATTAATTGCGGTCCTATTACTGCCGAAAAAGCGCTTGAATATAGCTTTACCGGACCAAATCTGAGAGCAGCCGGTGTGGATTATGATGTGCGCGTTGCAACACCCTATTCATCTTACAGTGATTTTGAATTTATTATTCCGGTTGGTACAAGTGGTGATACCTACGATCGTTTTATGGTGCGTAATGAAGAAATGAAACAGTCACTGAGCATTATCAAACAGGCCCTCAAAAATATGCCTGATGGTAAAACGCATGCTGACCTGCCTGATTTTTTTCTGCCGCCAAAAGAAAAAGTGTACAGTGAAATGGAAGCGCTCATTTATCACTTTAAAATTGTGATGGGTGAAACCGATATTCCAAAAGGTGAAGTATATCATTCTGTAGAAGGGGGGAACGGAGAACTTGGATTTTACCTGATCAGTGACGGCGGACGAACTCCTTACCGGCTCCATTTCAGAAGACCTTGTTTTATTTATTACCAGGCCTATCCTGAAATGATAAAGGGAACCATGCTGAGTGATGCTATTATTACCATGAGCAGCATGAATGTAATTGCAGGAGAACTGGACGCGTAAAGGATGAAGAAAAAATTGGACAGCTATAGAACTGGATTCAGGATTTAAACAACAACGGAGAAATGGGAGCACAGGTTCACGGAACACAGGAATTTAATGAGAGTAAACGCGCTGAAATAGAATTCAGTGATGAGGCCATGGCTACTGTGCAGAAGCTGATCTCAAATTATCCTGAAGGTAAACAGAAATCAGCCCTGATACCGGTACTGCATGTTGCCCAGGCTGAGTTTGATGGCTGGCTGAGTCCGGAAGTGATGGATTATGTTGCATCGATACTGAACATAAAAGCCATTGAGGTTTTTGAAGTAGCATCGTTTTACAGCATGTTTAATTTAAAACCGGTTGGCAAATGTGTTTTTGAAGTTTGCCAAACCAGTTCATGCTGGTTGAACGGGGCTGAAGACATTATCAAATACATTGAAAAAAAGCTGAACATTAAGGTGGGTGAAACTACCAAAGATGGCCTGTTTACGCTCAAGGTTGCAGAATGCCTGGGATCTTGCGGAACAGCGCCAATGCTGCAATGCGGTGCAAGCTATCATGAAAAGCTAACCTACGAAAAAGTAGACCGGCTGATTGATAGTTACAAAGCTGAAGGCAAACGCAGAAGTTATACAGATAAAGATTACAAAAATACCCTGTAAGGGCATAAACACATGGCACGAAAACTACTTATTCAAAACGATCAGGTTCCGGGAATCAATACCCTGGAAGTGTATCGTGCGCAAGGCGGCTATCGTTCAGTTGAAAAAGCCCTTAAGACAATGGTCCCTGACCAGGTAACCGAAGAGGTTAAGAAGTCTGGTTTGCGGGGACGGGGAGGAGCTGGTTTTCCAACCGGTATGAAATGGAGTTTTCTGGCAAAACCAGAAGGCGTTCCGCGTTACCTGGTGTGTAATGCCGATGAGTCAGAACCGGGAACGTTCAAGGATCGTTACCTGATGGAAAAAATTCCGCATGCACTTATTGAAGGTATGATTACGGCCTCTTACGCATTGGGTGCAAGAACGTCTTATATCTATATTCGCGGAGAGTATTTTTACGTAGCGCGCATTCTTGAAAACGCCATCAAAGAAGCCTATGAAGCAGGCTGGCTGGGTCGTAATATTTTAGGAACTGATTTTTCACACGACTGTTATGTGCAGGTGGGTGCGGGTGCTTACATCTGTGGTGAAGAAACGGCATTACTGGAGTCGCTTGAAGGTAAAAGGGGGAACCCGCGTATTAAACCACCATTCCCTGCCGTTGCCGGTTTATGGGGATGCCCGACCGTGGTAAATAATGTAGAAACAATTGCCGCCGTTTGCCCTATTGTGAATATGGGAGGCGACGAATATGCCAAAATAGGAGTCGGAAAATCAACCGGAACAAAACTGATCTCAGCATCTGGTCACATCAACAAACCCGGTGTGTATGAAATTGAACTTGGGCTGCCCGTTGAAGAGTTTATTTACAGTGATGCGTATTGTGGTGGAATCCGCAACGGAAAAAGCCTGAAAGCTGTTGTTGCCGGAGGTTCTTCCGTTCCCATTCTGCCGGCGCATCTGATTCTGAAAACAGCTGCCGGCGAGCCGCGCCTCATGTCTTATGAAAGTCTTTCAGACGGAGGTTTTCAAACAGGTACCATGCTTGGTTCAGGTGGTTTTATTGTAATGGATGAAGATACCAGCATTGTCAAAAACCTGTTTACGTTTACCCGTTTTTACCATCATGAAAGTTGCGGACAATGTTCACCTTGTCGTGAAGGTACCGGTTGGATGGAAAAAGTATTAAAGAAATTTTTGAACGGCACCGCACAGGAAAGTGATGTGGATTTGTTGTGGGATATTCAGCGCAAAATTGAAGGAAAAACCATTTGCCCGTTGGGTGAAGCAGCAGCCTGGCCGGTTGCAGCTGCCATCCGTCATTTTAAAGAAGAATTTCTGGAAGTGGCACGCAGCAAAAAATTTGTAGACATCAGCCATTACGAACGATTGAATAAACAATATGCCTCGTAGAGACAGGTCGTGACCTGTCTCTACAGAACAAAAAAATGCATAAAAAGGAGGTCGTGTCGCGACACGACAGAATAGAACGAAAAAACAGAACGGAATGAAAGTAACGATTGACGGAAAAGAGATCGATGTACCAAAAGGAACAACGATTCTGCAAGCGGCCCGGATGATAGGAGCTGAGGTAGCACCTCCGGCAATGTGTTATTATTCCAAATTGAAAAGCAGTGGTGGCTATTGCCGTACCTGCATTGTAAAGGTTACAAAAGGCAGCACCGCCAATCCAACTCCCATGCCTAAACCTGTTGCCAGCTGCCGTACAGAGGTGATGGATGGAATGGTGGTAGAGAATTTTACAAGTCCTGAAATTGTTGAAGCCCGCAAAGGAATTGTTGAATTTTTGCTCATCAATCACCCGCTTGATTGTCCGGTTTGTGACCAGGCTGGTGAATGTAAACTGCAGGATCTGGGATATGAACATGGCCTGGCAGAATCACGCTATGAATTTGAACGTCGTGAGTTTGACATGATAGACATTGGTGACAAAGTGAAACTTCACATGAACCGGTGTATATTGTGTTATCGTTGTGTAAAAGTAGCTGATCAGCTTACCGATGGTCGCGTGCACGGCGTTATAAACCGTGGAGATGCATCAGAAATTTCAACCTACATTGAGCAGGTAATTGACAACGAATTTTCAGGCAACGTTATTGATGTATGCCCGGTGGGTGCGCTGACTGATAAAACGTTCCGGTTCAAACAGCGGGTATGGTTTACCAAACCTGTGGATGCGCACCGTAACTGCCCAACCTGTTCGGGTAAAGTAAGATTGTGGATCAAGGGAGAAGATGTTTTGCGTGTTACCGCGCGAAAAGATCAGTGGGATGAGGTGGAAGAATTTATTTGCAACGCATGCCGTTACGATCACAAAAAGAAAAGTGACTGGGAGATAGAAGGACCGTCTCCGGTTAACAGACATTCCGTAATTTCTCAAAATCAGTATGCACATCTGAACCAGCAAAAACTTGAACAGTTAAAGCATCAAAGTGCACTTGGTTTTATGAAAATTGACAAAAAACCTTGATTCCGGCATGACAGCATTTATACTTTATAAATCAATTATCTGTTTAGCGATATTTATTTTGTCTCTTACCGTGGCTGCTTATGCCAGCTGGTGGGAACGCAAATTATCTGGTTTTTTACAAGATCGTTACGGACCAAACCGGGCTGGTAAGTGGGGACTTCTGCAACCCCTGGCTGATGGTGGAAAAATGTTATTCAAAGAAGAAATTATTCCCAACCTGTCCAACAAGTTTTTATTTGTTATTGCGCCTGGTATTTTTATTATTACCACCATTGTAGCAGGTGTATTGATTCCCTGGGCGCCACCGGTAAAAATCGGAGACACCTATTATGCCATGCAGGCTACCGATATTGATATCGGAGTTGTATTTCTGCTTGG
This sequence comes from Bacteroidota bacterium, assembly GCA_016192075.1. Taxonomy (GTDB): domain Bacteria; phylum Bacteroidota; class Bacteroidia; order Flavobacteriales_D; family Crocinitomicaceae; genus JADJGJ01. The sequence goes on from JACPUU010000012.1 coordinate 274,107, forward strand.
TGTTACATCGGTTGGTGTTTATGGTATTATGATTGGCGGCTGGGCCTCTAACAATAAATACTCGCTGCTGGGAGCCATTCGCGCTTCAGCCCAGATGATCAGCTATGAACTGGCCATGGGTATTTCGTTGATTGCATTAATTATCAGCGCAGGCGGAACGTTGAGCTTTAGTGAAATTCTGCAGGTTCAGGATGCCGGATATGCCAACGTTGTATGGCAGCCGCTGGGTTTTGTTATCTTCTTTGTCTGTTCACTGGCTGAAACAAACCGTGCACCTTTTGACCTGGCCGAGTGCGAAACCGAGCTGGTAGGTGGTTATCATACCGAGTATTCAGCCTTTAAACTGGGATTATTTTTGTTTGCCGAATACATGGCTATGTTTGTTTCATCAGCAGTAATGGCTGGTTTCTATTTTGGCGGCTATAATTTTCCGTTTGCTGCAGAACTTTACCAGGCAATGGGGCTTGAAGAAGGTTCATGGATAATAACCCTGATTGGTTTTACGGTTTATTTCGCCAAAACATTGCTGTTTATTTCGGTGTTTATGTGGATTCGCTGGACACTGCCAAGATTCCGTTATGATCAGCTCATGAACCTGGGGTGGAAAGCACTGTTGCCGCTTTCCCTGTTAAATCTTGCCATTACGGTTGTTGTTGAATTTATCCGTGGAAATATTCAGTTTTAAGTATGAGTCAGAAATCAGAAACAGCACACGTTGATTTTTTTGCCGGGGCAATTTGTACATGCCGGTTCGTGGAGGGCTCATGTATTTTATTTAATGAACGTATAGCATGCAATTAACAACCAGAAGCAAGGTCGTATCGAACAAACAACTCAGTTTTGCAGAGCGTATCTATTTGCCTGCATTGCTGAAGGGAATGTTCATCACCCTGAGCCATTTGTTTAAGAAAAAGGTGACTATTCTTTACCCTGAGGTCAAGCGTGAACATGCGCCGGTTTATCGCGGACAGCATGTTTTGAAACGTGATGAAAACGGTGCTGAACGGTGCACATCGTGCGGTATGTGTGCGGTAGCTTGTCCGGCTGAAGCCATTACCATGGAAAGCGGTGAGCGTAAAAAAGGAGAAGAACATTTGTACCGTGAAGAAAAGTATGCGGCCAAATATGAAATCAATATGCTGCGCTGCATTTTCTGCGGTTTGTGTGAAGAGGCCTGCCCGAAAGAAGCCATTTTTCTGACAGACCGTATTGTGCCTACTGAATTTGAACGTGAAGATTTTATTTACGGAAAAGATAAATTGGTTGAGCTGGTAGATAAGCGGGTAGATGTAAGCAAAAGGCAGACCCCCGAAGTACTGGCATTCAAAAAACTGGAAGGCATGAGGCATAACGTGCTTTACACAAAAAAATTAACAACTAAAAGCGAATCGAAAAGTTAGCGGTAAACTGACCGGATTCAAAATCGGATAAGTACTATGTTAGGATATACAATTACACAGTGGCTTTTTGGAATACTCTCATTTCTGGCAGTGATGTTTGCCTTGCTGGTGGTATTTTCAAAAAATCCGGTTCACTCGGTTTTATACCTGGTGCTCACCTTTTTCTGTATTGCCGGTCACTACCTGCTCATGAATGCACAGTTTCTGGCAATTGTGCACATTGCTGTTTATGCCGGAGCCATTATGGTCTTGTTCCTCTTTGTGATTATGCTCCTGAATTTGAATGAGCAGCATGAACCCCGCCGTACATCTGTTTCACGCATTATCGGTGTTATTGTAGCCGGACTGTTTCTGATGGTGCTGGTTGGAGTTCTTAAAGGAACAGAGCAGTTGCAGTTAACCAATACCGCAAATGCTGAAGCCGGCCTGATCAAAAACCTGGGACAGGTTTTATTCAATGAATTTTTATTCCCGTTTGAAATTGTGTCCATACTGCTGCTGGCAGCCCTGGTTGGTGCAATTATGCTGGGCAAAAAAGAAGTGAAAGAAAACGTAAACGAAAACAGAATCTGACATGATTAATGGAGTTTCAATCGATTTCTATTTAGTACTGAGCGCCGTTCTTTTTACCATAGGCGCAGTAGGGGTATTTGTAAGGCGCAATACCATTATTCTTTTTATGTGCATTGAATTGATGCTAAGCGCAGTGAGTTTGCTGATGATTGCTTTCAGTACACTTCACAATGATACCAGCGGACAGGTGTTTGTGTTTTTTACCATGGCCGTTGCTGCAGCTGAGGTTGCTGTTGGTCTTGCCATACTCAGTATGATTTACAGAAATAGTAAAAGCATTGATTCTGATACATTGAGTAATTTAAAAAATTAGGTTTCGGTTATGATGAAATTAGCAGCCCTTGTTCCTCTTTTTCCGCTCGTAGGTTTTATACTGAACGGTTTGTTTGGAAAAAAAATGAGCAAAGGATTAAGTGGTACAATTGCAAGCGTTGCCATGTTGTTGTCTTTTGGTATTTCGCTGGCCGTTTTCCTGGAGCTACAAACGGCTGAGAACAAGGCTACGGTTATTAACCTGTTTTCATGGATAAGCTCTGATACACTTCAGGTGCCGTTTGAATTTTTGATTGATCCGCTTTCATCTGTATTTCTGCTCATCATTACCGGTATTGGCTTTTTGATTCATATCTACTCGCTGGGGTATATGAAGCATGATGATGCATTTGCCCGCTTTTTTGCATACCTGAATCTGTTTGTCTTTTTCATGTTGTTGCTGGTAATGGGTAACAACTACCTGATATTATTTATGGGGTGGGAGGGAGTAGGCCTCTGTTCATACCTGCTCATTGGTTTCTGGTTTAAAAACAACGCTTATAATGACGCTGCTAAAAAAGCATTCATTATAAACCGCATTGGTGACCTTGGTTTTTTACTGGGTATTTTTTTAATTTTTACCACTTACGGCAGCACCACATTCGGTGATATTTTTCCAAATGCAGGTATGGCATCTCCGGCTGTTGTAACAACCATTGCACTGTTGTTGTTTTTTGGTGCAACCGGCAAAAGCGCTCAAATACCTTTGTTCACCTGGCTTCCGGATGCAATGGCTGGTCCTACTCCCGTTTCTGCACTCATTCACGCTGCAACCATGGTAACTGCAGGTGTTTACATGATTGTACGTTCCAATATTTTTTATTCAATGAGTGAAACGGCAAGTGCCGTGGTTGCCATTGTTGGTCTTGCCACCGCTTTAATTGCTGCCTTGATTGGGTTGTTTCAGAATGACATCAAAAAAATTCTGGCTTATTCCACCGTTTCTCAATTAGGGCTTATGTTTTTAGGACTGGGTGCCGGGGCATTCAGTTCGTCTGTTTTTCACGTCACCACACACGCTTTTTTCAAGGCACTGCTCTTTCTTGCAGCCGGTTCAGTTATTCATGCCATGGGCGGTGAACAAGACATCCGGAAAATGGGTGGATTGAAAGGAAAAATCAAAATCACGTTCATTACCATGCTGATTGGTACCATTGCCATTTCCGGTATTCCTCCGCTCTCTGGTTTTTTCAGCAAAGATGAAATAATGGCGCATGTTTTTGAATACAACGGATTGCTCTGGTTTTTTGCCATGATTGTTTCTGCCCTTACTGCGTTTTACATGTTCCGTTTAATCTTTCTGACATTCTATGGTAAATTCAGGGGAACGTCTGAGCAGGAACATCATTTACACGAGTCACCTCCTACAATGACCATTCCGCTGGTTGTATTAGCGGCTCTTGCAATTTTTGGCGGACTACTTGGCTTACCTGAATTCTGGGGCATGAGCAACTGGATGGCAGAGAACCTGGATACCATAATTATGCACCACCATGAAACCAGGCTTTCACACCAGACTGAGTGGATTCTGATGGGGCTTGCTGTAGTGTCTGCGCTCATCATCATTCTTATTGCCTACAATGTGTATCGCAAAAAAGGGCTGGTACCGGTTGAAAAGGAGCAGCAGCTCAAAGACTGGCAGCGGCCGATTTTTCATAAGTTTTACGTAGATGAAATTTACGATTTTCTGGTGCGCAGACCGGTTGATTTTTTATCAGAATCTTTTTACAAAGTGCTGGATCTTCAGGTTGTAAGTCTGCTGGTAGACGGCATTGGTAATTCAGTTAAAACGTTCGGGTCATACATCCGGTTGATTCAGAACGGAAATGTTAGTACTTATATCGTAGGAATGGTTATGAGTATCATTTGTATTCTCTTATTCATTTTTCTGATTTAACCGAAGCAGCATTATGTTGACATTGTTATTACTTGGAATTCCTTTATTAGCCGCTTTGATTTTACTGGTGGCAAAAGGCAGTAATCTGAAAAACCTGGCGCTTTCATTTTCACTGGTAGAATTTGTTGTTTCTGTCTACGCCTGGTTCCTATACCGGCAAGAGCCCTCATCATCTGTACTTTCATTTGATGCAGAATGGATCAAATCAATTGGGGCACATTTTGACGTTTCAATCAACGCACTGAGTCTTTTGATGATTTTGCTAACCAATTTTTTGATACCGCTGATTATTCTTTCATCCTATCGTAAAGGGTATGCGCTGTCCAATAAATTTTACGGATTTATTTTACTCATGCAAATGGCGCTGGTTGGTGTTTTTATGGCCAACGACGGTTTCCTGTTTTACGTTTTCTGGGAAGTTGCATTGATTCCAATTTATTTCATTTGCCTGCTCTGGGGTAGTGAAGGTACCGCACGTGTTACGCTTAAGTTTTTTATCTACACCTTCCTTGGTTCGCTGTTTATGCTTGTTGGGTTATTATACCTCTACAATCATACCGGCGTTGATGGCACAAAGTCATGGAATGTAAATGAGCTTTACCTTGCCGGTAAAAGCATGAATGTAAAAGAACAGAGCGCGGTTTTCTGGTCTGTTTTTGTAGCCTTTGCCATTAAAATGCCAATTGTACCGTTTCACACCTGGCAGCCTGATACGTATGTAACAGCACCAACACAAGGAACCATGCTTTTGTCTGGTATTATGCTTAAAATGGCATCGTTTGGTTTGCTTAAGTGGTTGATTCCTGCTGTGCCGCTGGGGCTTGAAGTATGGGGGCATACAGCACTGATGTTGTGCGTTATTGGAATTATTTACACGTCTATTATTGCCATTGGTCAGAAAGATTATAAACGCTTTATTGCGTATGCTTCAGTTGCACACGTTGCCGTTATTGCAGCGGGTGCTTTGTCTTTGAATCAACAAGGTATTCAGGGTTCAATTATGCTGATGCTTGCACACGGTGTTAATGCGGTGGGGTTATTTTTTGTGGTTGAAATTCTGATTCGTTACGCCGGTACCAGTGAAATTCCAAAACTTGGGGGGATCAGAAATCTCAACAGTAATTTTGGCATGCACTTTTTCATTATTATGCTGGGTGTGGTGGCTATTCCGTTAACCAATGGTTTTATAGGGGAGTTTTTATCGCTGAACGGGCTTTACCAGTACAGTCCTGTAATGGCTGGTTTTGCAGGTTTGTCCATTATTTTTGGAGCTGTTTATATGCTGCGCACCTATCAGCACATTATGTTGGGTGAAGTGAAAGATACAACGCTGCGAATGGGAACGCTGGAGGCCAGTGAAAAAATTACGCTGGCAATTATTTCATTGGCCGTTTTGGCTATGGGTGTTTATCCGGCACCACTGAATGAAATTGCCGAAACGGCTGCGAATGAAATTTTGATGCATATTAAATAAAGCGTGAAAAGTAAGATTCTATGAATGGTTTGATCATAATATGCGGACTTGGCCTGCTGGCAATGATTTCGGAAATTTTTAAATTCCGGAGTGTATTGTTTCCATTGGTTTTGACAGGGCTTCTGGCTGCTTTGGCCCTGAATGTGTGGGAATGGAATAACCCCATGCACATATCTTATTTTGAAAACATGATTGGGTTTGACCGGTCTGCTCTTGCCTTTTCTACTGTAATTTTAGCCATTGCACTTTTATGGTTTGTGCTGGCGCAGGATTATTTTAAATCAGGTCAGCACCTGGTTGATCATTATGCATTGGTTTTATTTGCACTTGCAGGCGCGCTGATGCTGACCGGGTGTAAAAATATGACCACGCTTTTTCTGGGAATTGAAACGTTGAGTATTCCCATGTATGTTCTTGCAGCCAGCAAAAAAAATGATCTGAAAAGCAACGAAGCGGGATTCAAATACCTGATCATGGGTTCTTTTGCCAGTGGTTTTTTACTGTTTGGAATTGCACTGGTATATGGTGCTACAGCATCCTTTGATTTTGAAGAGATCAAAGCGTATATAGCCGTTTTTCAGGGAGAGTTACCTGGCTTCTTTTATGTTGGAGTCATTTTTATTTTAATAGCCATGGCATTTAAAATTGCAGTGGCACCTTTCCATTTTTGGGCGCCTGATGTGTATGAAGGATCACCTGTATTGATTACCGGACTCATGAGCACCGTTGTTAAAACGGCTGCCTTTGCTGCATTTATGCGTCTTTTTATGATGTGCTTTTCAAATGTAAGCGAGCTATGGGTTACGCTGCTGGCTGTTATTGTTGCTCTTTCACTGGCTGTTTCAAACTTTACCGCAGTCATGCAAACCAATACCAAACGTATGCTGGCTTATTCAAGTATTAGTCATGCGGCATTTATGCTTATGATTATTATGTCTGATAAGGGAGAAACAGCGTCCGTCAATTCATTGATTTATTATTCCCTGGCTTATTCCCTGGCCAGTTTGTCTGCATTTGCGGTAATATACCTTGTTTCAAAAAATGGCTCAGAAGATATTACAGAACTGAATGGGCTGCATAAACGAAACCGGTTACTCACCATTACCCTTACCATCGCACTTCTTTCATTGGCTGGTATTCCGGTAACGGCTGGTTTTTTTGCCAAGTATTTTGTGCTGAGTCAAATTCCTTCAGACACACTTTTGTGGCTGACCATTCTGGCAATTATTTCTTCAACCATTGCTGCTTTTTACTATTTGAAAATTGTGGGCAGTATGTTTTTCGCTGACAGTTATACGAAGGAACCTATTGTTGTTCAGAAATCACATGCGTTTGTTTTGATTGTATGCGTGGTACTGCTGCTTTTGTTTGGAATGGTACCCGGCCTGATTACGGAACTGGCTTTGTATTAAGCACGTTTTACCGGTCAATGCAAAATTCTTGAAGGGTTGGCGTAACAGGTAAACTGGTCACCCCGGGCAAATGCCACAAGCGTTAGTCCAAATTCTTTTGCAAAATCAACCGCAAGACTGGATGTTGCGGATACGGCAATAATCACCGGTATTTTAGCCCTGAAACTTTTTGAAACAATTTCATACGAGACGCGGCCGCTGAACGAAATAACGCTTGCCTGGTCAAGGGTTTTATCATACAGCAGTTTTCCAACTACTTTGTCAAGTGCATTGTGTCTGCCAATGTCTTCAAACAAAGCCAGCATTTTTCCCCCGGCGTCAAAAGCAGCAACACCATGGCATCCGCCGGTTTCTTTAAACAATGTTTGCTGATCAAACATGTGCTGCTGCATTTTCTGCAACGCCGCAATTGAAAATGTTTCACCGGCTGCCAGCGATGATTCGCCTGAATTGAGATCACCCAGTTCCTGCTTGCCACAAATGCCGCATGATGATACTGAAAGCAGGCTGCGTGTACTCAGGTAACCTTTGCCCAGTTTTTGTTCATCACAATGTACATTCACCAGTTCAATGAAACCTGATTTGTTGGTCTGTAATTCCAGCTCAAAAACACTGTCTTTTTTTAAAACATCTTCGCCGTAAAGCAACCCGTAAACAAGTTCTTTTTCAGCACCCGGTGTCTGCATTACAACCGTAAATGACTTGTTGTTAATGTTGATCTGAAGTGCCTGTTCAACAGCCAAAGGGTCGGCTACTTTCGCAACCGACCCTTTGGAAAATTTTAAGCCTTCGTATTTGAGTGAAGAAGACATGGTTGATTTTAAGACAGTCCGGAAATGACACCGTTGTTGTCAATGGTCATTCCTTCAGATGCCGGAATGACAGGTAATCCAGGCATACGCATCATTACACCTAAAATTGGAATAATAAAACCGGCGCCGGCTGCAAATTCAAATTCGCGCACGTTTACTTTGAATCCTTTTGGACGCCCCAGCAGGTTGTCATTGTCAGAAAATGATTTTTGTGTTTTAGCCATGCAAACCGGCAAAGCAGTTAAACCCAGCTCTTCAATTTTCTTTAAATCAGATTCAGCCTGTTTGCTGTATTCAACCCCATCAGCGCCATAAATTTCTTTGGCAATGGTTTCAATTTTTGATTTGACAGAAGATTTCCAGTCATACAATGGTTTAAAATTGTTTTTACCGGCTTCTACTTCCGCAACAACGGCTTTGGCCAGATCGGTCATTCCTTCACCGCCTTTTGCAAATCCACGTGCAACAACGGCTTTAACACCTTTGGCAGCGCAGCGTTCCTGAATCAGTTTTACTTCTTCATCGGTATCTGAAGGAAATGCATTTAACGCAACAACCGGGTTCAACCCAAAGCGCTGCATGTTTTCAATATGCTTTTCAAGATTTTCCAATCCTTTTGAAACACGTTCAACACTGGCGGTGTTATATTCTTCTTTTTTAGCGCCTCCGTGGTGACGAAGTGCACGGATAGTTGCAACCAGAACCGCCACTTTTGGTTTTAATCCGCCTGAAACGCATTTGATATCCAGGAATTTTTCAGCACCCAGGTCTGCTCCAAAACCGGCTTCAGTTACTACATAATCTGAAAGTGTGAGTCCCATTTTAGTTGCCAGAATGGTGTTGGTACCTTGTGCAATGTTTGCAAACGGACCGCCGTGAATGATTGCCGGATTTCCTTCAAGCGTCTGAACCAGGTTAGGCCGAATGGCATCTTTCAACAAAATAGCCATGGCGTTTTCTGCTTTCAGATCACGTGCATAAATTGGTTTTTTATCAAACGTGGTGCCTACATAAATATTTCCAAGGCGGCGTTTCAAATCTTCAAAGTTCTCTGACATACATAAAATAGCCATTACCTCTGATGCTGGTGTAATGTTAAATCCGTCTTCTCTTGGAACGCCATTTCCGGTTCCGCCCAAACCAATAACTATGTCACGCAGTGAACGGTCATTCATATCCATAACGCGTTTCCATTTAATGGTGCGCGGATCAATGCCCAGGTTATTGGTTTTATTTTGAATGTTATTGTCAATTAAAGCTGAAAGCAGGTTGTTGGCTTTTTCAACGGCTGAAAAATCGCCGGTAAAGTGAAGGTTGATATCTTCCATCGGAACAACCTGGGCATATCCGCCACCGGCAGCACCGCCTTTAATTCCAAAAACAGGTCCAAGTGATGGTTCACGCAAAACAACGGTTGTTTTTTTTCCAATTTTATTTAACCCTTCGGTAAGTCCGATGGATGTGGTTGTTTTTCCTTCTCCGGCGGGTGTTGGTGTAAGTGCCGTTACCAATACCAGGTTGCTTTTTTCAATTTTTTTCGGATCAATTAACGTCAGCGGAAGTTTGGCTTTATACTTACCGTACATTTCCAAATCATCTTCGGTGATGTTTAATTTTGCTGCAATTTCACGAATGTGCTGCAACTTTGCGGCCTGAGCAATTTCAATGTCTGAGGGGAATGTTGATGCCATGGATTATTAGTTTAGCGTGAAAGGTAGTAATTTTTGTGAATAATTCGTTTGAGGTGATAAAATTATACACCTTTTGTTTCGTTCTGATAAGAATTCAAACGGTTTGCTGTCAGCACAGTTTTAAGTATATTTGTAATTCAGTATGATGAAAAAAACAATCTTCTTTTGCAGCCTTTTGGCGCTGGTTCTTACCGGATGTAAGAAACCGGTTACCGAACCCAATTCAGGTATTTACAGGGGTACTTTTTTTCAGATATTTGACAACGGTGATACAAATGCCCAGGGCATTGCAAACCTGGCACTTTCAAAAGATGGTTTTGGCGGCTATTTTACCATGAGTGGTGATACACTTACCGGTGCGCCCATTTCCTGTTCGGGAAGTTATGTGATTGACAACAGCACGCAAATGACTTTTTCAAATACAGCCATTATAGAAACCGGTTATCAACCGCATTATATCCTGGATACTACGTATTCCTATACGTTTGATGATTACAATTTTACGCTTGAAATGATTCAGGATACAACCCGTTACGAGTATACGCTGATCCGGAATTAATCCAGACCGAATTTGTGTACGTCGTTGTGACTTTCTTCGATGTCGTTTTTAACCTGCTCTATTTTTTTTGAGATCATGGCAAATTCCGGATGGCCGTTATCAACCAGCCATTTAAACGATTCTGCATGACCATCACCGCTTAATGCAACATGTTTGAGCACATTAAAATTGTTTTTTTCAAGCCATTGAATGGCTACTTTGTTTCCCTCAACCGCATTGATCATAGCCATCAGGTGGGCATAGCCATTTTTCAGCAGCCATTGCCGGGCATCTTCTTTCAGGTGAAGTGCGTACACAAAAATGCCCAGTTCTTTGTATTCAGGACTTTGCATAAACCAGTTCAGCAGATCCTTGTTTCCGCCAATGGCTTCAGCCCATCCGAGTAAAATTTTGGGATGATATTTCAAAGGCTTTAACTGAACGCCGCCTTCGAATTTAAGTTCTTCTTTTTTCTTTTTTTTCCAGAACATTTTCAGTTGTTTAGTCAAAAATACCCAGGTACCGGATAGATTTGATTTTGCCGTTTACAACATTAAAATCATACGATCGTGAAAAAGTAACAGAATCACCGGCAATAGTTTTACATTTTCCAAAAAGATGATCTCCGCTCAGATCAGTTATTTCCTTTATACCGGTAAACTGGTGATGGCTTTGTTGCAACGAATCAGGAATAAGCCATTCGTTTAAGATTTCATTCCGGCTGGTGTAAAGCGTATCATAAATTTCATCGTAAACAAAACAGGTTGAATCAAGGTAAGCCGCGGCAGCAGTTGGTTTATTTTCTGACCAGTTTGTGGTGAATGATTGTACCGTTTCAACCGGTGTTTTATAGTCAGCCGTTGAATCTCCAAACCACATATTGGCTACAATAATGGCTGTAATTACTCCGGCCAGGTCAGCAAGCAATCCTGCCTTGATGGCGTAACGCGTTTTTTTGATACCAACTGATCCAAAATAAACAGCTACAATGTAGAATGTCGTGTCACAGGCGCCTTGCATAATGGCATTCAAACGGCCGATAAAGCTATCTACGCCATACGTATCAAAAGATTCCAGCATCATGCCCCTGGCACCGCTTCCACTCAGTGGTTTCATCAACGCAGTAGGGAACGAGTGTACAAAATCCACATTGGTAAAAAACAGGGAAAAAAACCATTCAAACCCAAGCAGCAGGTAATCCATAGCGCCCGAAGCCCTGAATACACCTATTGAAACGATAATGGCAACCAGAAAGGGAATAATTTTAACAGCAATGGAAAATCCGTCTTTGGCGCCTTCAATAAATGCCTCATACACGTTCACTTTTTTGCGTAGTGCCATGATAATGAAAATGCAAATAAGGCCGTAAAGAATTACGTTACTCAGGAGTGCAGATTGTGTTGATAGTTCATCAGGCGGCAATGATCCAAAATACCACATCATTCCAAGAATAATGGCTGTCATGGAAACCAGGTAAGCCAGTACAACTCCGTTTAACAGATTTATGCGTTGGTAAATGGCAACTGTAATAAGGCCAATCAAGGTTGAAAAAAAAGTGGCAATCAAAATGGGAATAAAAACATCGGATGGATTTTCGGCGCCGTAAATGCTTCGGTAATTCATGATGGTTACCGGAATCAATGTCAATCCTGAAGTATTCAGTACCAGGAACATGATTTGTGAATTGGATGCGGTGTCTTTGGTTGGATTCAGTTCCTGCAATTCATTCATGGCTTTTAAACCAACCGGTGTGGCGGCATTGTCAAGACCAAGCATGTTGGCTGAAAAATTCATCAGCATGGAACCGCGTGCCGGATGGTTGGCCGGTACATCGGGAAATAATTTGCTGAAAAAAGGCCCCACAATGCGTGACATGGCGCGCACAGATCCGCCCATTTCACCAATTTTCATAATACCCAGCCAAAGGCATAACACACCGGTTAGACCAATGGATATTTCAAACGATGTTTTGGCACTTTCAAAGGTACCGTTCACCATTTGGGCAAAAACCTCCAGGTCACCGTTAAATGTTTTGATAACGGCAACTACCAGGGCAATCAGAAAAAAGGCTATCCAGATGTAATTTAAAATCACGCCGGTTTAATTTGATACTAAATTACGCGGAAATAAAACCGGTTTGGAAATGAGGAGCGGAAGTTATCCCATTCAATTGTTAATTAGTCCAAAATACTGAATCACCTGGTCAAAGAATTTGCTGCCGCTTTTGTCAGATACTTCGGGGTGAAACTGAACGCTGATCATTTTTTTGAGCGGGTGAGCCATGGCCTCATTTTCGCAGATTACCGAGGTGCCCAAATGAATGAAGTGGGGCGGAACGGTGATGTGTTCCTGGTGATCTTCTTTCATTTGAAATTCATGTTCAAACCCTGCAAAGACACTGTGTTTAGAAACGAGTTTGATGGTCTGCCAGTCGCGGTCGGGGGTGCATTTTCCAATCCGGCTCCCGTGCAGAATTCCAATCAGCTGGTGCCCGAAACAGATACCTAAAACGGGCACGGTAAGTGTTTTAATAAAATCGTATTTAATCAGGTATTCATTGTATGCATTGCCCGGTATTTCAGAAAGTAAAACCGGGGAACCGGAAAGAATAAGTGCGCCGGCGTTTTGAATTTCATCTATTGAAAATTCATTTTCAGCAACTATTTTATTCGCAATGCCTTTTGAGGTAAGAACTTCTGAGATCTGTGGTGTTTTTTGACTTCCCAGGTTTAGAATGATGACCATAAGTTTGTTTTTTACAACTGCAATTCTCCAATTCCCTGGCGGATAATGGTAAGTTCATCGCCTGAAAGATCCACAACGGTTGAAGGTTCTTTTTTTCCATAGCCGCCATCAATAATGGCATCAACCATGTTGTTCCATTTTTCAAAAATCATGTCCGGATCTGTGGAATACTCCAGTATGGCATCTTCATCATGCAATGAGCCGGTTACCAGTGGGTGGCCTAACTGACGTACAATTTCCTGAACAATTTTATGGTTAGGAATACGAATACCAACTGTTTTTTTATTGGTCTCAAAAAGTTTGGGAATTCGGGCAGATGCTTCCAGAATAAACGTGAATGGTCCCGGCAGATTTTTATTCAGAATTTTATAGGTCGGCCGGTCAATGGCTTTCGTATAATCGGCCAGGGAACTCAAATCATAAAACACGATTGAAAAATTAGCGTGCTTCATTTTAGAATCCTTGAGTTTTGCCAGCCGCTCAATGGCTCTTTTGTTCATCAGGCTGCAGCCAAAAGCATAAACCGTATCGGTGGGGTAAATGATAACGCCTCCCTTTTCAAGGATGTCAACAATTTGTTTGATCTTTCGCTGGTCAGGGCTGTCAGGGTATATTTTATAGAGCATATCGGTTTACCAAATGTAAGAATTTCAATTCATGTATACACGTTTCATCCATTGTTTGAAAAGCGGATCAATAAATTCCATCGTTGTACCGTAGATATCAATGACTTCCTTGTCTACAAGTGCTTTTCTAACCCTGACAACATTGGCCGAACTACCGAGGTTGTATTTCTGAATCACGGGTGCCGTGCTGAATTGTTTGACCTCATCTACCATGGCTTTGAGAAAATTGATTTGTTTGTTACTCAATAAGTCAATTTCTTTCTGAAAAAGCAAATCATTCATGACCAGCAGTTCTTCCAGTGACTTAAGAACGGTTTTTTCAGTACAGGTTTTGGTTGTATTTTCCCAGGAAATGGCTGCAAGCTGCTGCACAAAATAGGGGTGATTTTCCATCAGATCGGCAATCAGGCCGGCTGAAGCGGAATCTGCTTCTTTCCTGGTTTTTTTGAATTGCCGCTGAATGTATTTGATCCAGTGAATTTTATCAATTTTAGAAAGAAAAAATAAATCACCAAACTTGTAAAATGGCATGGATTTGTGCTCAAATAATTCAGACAGCATATTTCTTTTGCTGCCGTAAAGACAATAACAGGTGAGGTTATGATGCTGCCATTGTGCTCTCAGTTTTTTTTGAAAAGCAAGCGGATTTTCAAAATGGGCAATATTCTGAAATTCATCTATGCAAATGAGTAATTCAACGTTTTTAAGTTTACAGATTTTTTCAGAAAGGTTCAGAATTTCATCCGGATTTTTTTTCAAGTCGTGAATATCAAATCCCAATTGAAATTCATTGTGCTGATCAATGCCTACCGTAATTTTGGGCGTAATTAATTTGAACAGGGTTTTAATTACTTTTATCCGCTCTTCCAGTTTGGTATAGGTGGCTTTCAGAATAGCAGAGGAGAGCATTTCATAAAACTCTTTTTCTTCACGCACATTGAAAAGGTCTACGTAAACGGGAACAATTTTTTTGTTTGCGGCAGCCAGTTCATCAGCGGCCTTTTTTACCAGGGATGATTTTCCCCATCGCCGGGGAGATATTAAAGTGGTGTTGATTTTTGATTTGAAATTCCGCTGAAGGAAAAGAATCTCTTTTTCACGGTTTACGAAAAATACCGGGTCAATTACTTTTCCGTATTTGAAAGGAATAATCATTTACTGATTTTTTCCAAAAATACGCATTTTTTGTGATATAACACATGTGTTACTAACAAACTTGTTACTAACATACATGTTATGTGTATTAAAATACTGATCTGTATTTGTTTAGTAGTTGTTGTTGGGTTTGCCAGTCCCTTTTACCTGGCCCGTTTTTTTATCAAAACCGTACGGGCAATGTTTGCATCCGCTTTTACAGCAATACCCACGTTTCAGATGATACTTTTCAGTAAATACGATATAGCCTTCAGGTGTTTTGTAAAAATCATCGGGCTCAAGTTCATTTGGTTTTGAAAAATCGCTCATTTAATTTTTAATAAAACGTGAAACAGAAACACCGGTTGTTGTTTGAATCTGCAGAAAATAAACGCCTTTGCTCAGTCCGGTTAGGGATACTGCATTTGCGTTGTCTGAAGAAATGGCCCGTACCGTTTGGCCTGAATAATCGAGTATTGTTACTGTCAAAACCGGGCTGCCGGATTCAATGTAAATAAAATCTGTTGCCGGATTCGGATACAGGGTCAGTGCTGATTCAAATGAAGGTATTCCGGCTTGCGGACCAATATAGACACAGTAATCTTCATACTCACCGTAAAAAGAGGAGACAGGACATATTTCAGGTGCAGCAGTAGCACTCATGCCTATTCGCATCTTGGTAACGCCGACCGGTGCCCCCGCAGGAATGTTCATAATACCCGTTACCGATGTATTGGAGGTTAGGTTTGTGATCAGATTTTCGGAGACGGCAAATACACCATCCTGGTCAAAATCAATCCAGACTGAGAATCCTTCTGTAAATGCAAAACCAGAATAGCCCGGGGTGAATGTGATGTTATAAGAAGACCCGGGTGTGAGCGCGGTAATAATCTGGTTCGATTGCAACCAGCCCGCATCTGAGCCTGTATTGTTTGAGAACCCGTTGACAGAAATGGCCTGAATCCATTCGGTAGCTGCATTGGATCCGGAAACGGCGCAGTATACTTTTTCAGTACAGGCCCCGCAGCCAAGCGTTTTGAATGTATAGGAGGTACTATACCCGTGGGTGCTGTCGGCGCATTGTGTATGAATTTGAAAATCGTAATCAGTACAGGCTGAAAGTCCGTTGAAGGTATAGGGTGACGTGACATTGGTGATTTCTGTCCAGGTAGCAGCAGAGCTGGCTTTGTATTGCAAATCATACGATGTTGCATAAAGTACATTGTCCCATTCAAGGGTCAGTGATGTTTCAGAACTGGTGTTTACCGCAAGGGAAGGATTGTTGCAGCAGCCATCTGTCTGAAATGTAAGCGGAAAAGAAAGGTTGCTGCTGTCTGCACCGCAATTGGCCTGAACATAAATGGTATAAGTAGTGCATGGAATCAGGGTATCGGGTAATGTTGAACTGGTACCTGGTAAACCAACCGGAACGGGGGTTGAATTTCCTTGCTGGAGATAAATGATATAGTCGGTAGAAAAACCTTCCCAGCTTATCAGGGCAGAGGTATCGGTAATGGAAGTAACCATCAGGTTGTAGGGAGAGATGCAGGTATTAGGGTCACAGGCTGCCAGCAGGCTGTCGATGTGTTTTTTGACATTGGCACGTCCGCCGCTGGATACTTCAGTCAGCAGACCCGGGGTTTGATCTACACTTTCCAGCAGGTATTGGCGCATATCCAGCGCCGCCGCCGCCGGATCATATTTTACAAAATTGATAAATTCAGCACACGGAGCAGCATAAGCAAGGGCAACACAGCCTGCAACACAAGGGCTGGCAAAAGAAGTACCGCTGGAAGTTGTGTAACCACCGGGTAAAGTTGTCTGTACATTCTGGCCCGGTGCACCTAGGTCTACATGTGTTACACCATAACCTGAACCAGCGCGCAGATCCTGGCTGTTGGTCATGGTTACGCCAACCAGAAATTCACTGGTGCAGGTGGTAGGCATGTCACCCACAACATCTACATTGCTGTTGTTGTTGGTGGTTGCAGCAATATTCAAAATTCCGTAGTATCCCAGTGAATCATACATGGCGCACCACAATGGTGAGTCTGATGCATCTGCATTATCAATTCCCCAGGATGAATTGGTGGCAACCACAAAAGCGCCCTCTTGCCCGTAGGTTTCATTGTAGCGTTTGCGCATTTTGAGCGGGTAGGTATACGCAGCAATAACGGTTGCTTCATTAGATGCCTGCTGTCCCTGAACAACCATCATTTTTACATCCCAGTTAACACCCGAAACGCCGGTAATATTATCACCGGTTGCTCCAATCATACCTGCAACGCGGGTACCATGAGAACCTGCGCCAATAACATCATCCAGGTTAATGACATGCCATCCGTTAAAATCATCGGTATAGCCGTTGTTGTCATTGTCAATGCCGTCACCCGGAATTTCAGCATAATTTTTCCAGATATTATCTTTCAGATCAGCATGGTTTATATCAACACCATTGCCTTCAATAATGCATACAACAATGGTGTCACCGTGTGTGGTGAGTCCGCCGGTAGTAATATCCCAGGCCTCAGGGCTGTCAATATCTGCATCAATTATTCCGCCGGTTTGGCCGGTATTTTTATGGTGCCATTGATTGTCAAAAAGTGTATCAGAGGGAATGGTTTCCCGCTCATACACATAATGATTTTTTTGTGCAGTCAGAATTTCAGAATAAAACAAAAAAGATTTCAATACGGCATCCAGGTCAGTGTTGTTGTTTTCAAAGCGAACGGTATAAATGTTCATCACATCAGAGATGCATTCCATGCCGGTAACTTCAGATTGGATGTCTGCTTCCATTTTACGGACCAACGCAGCACGGTCAGTTCCTGCTTTCAATTGAACCAGGAGTTCACCGGGAACGTAACCGGCGTTTTGTGAAAATGAAATAAAAGCCATCAGCACCAGGCTTACTGAAAGCGCCTTTTGTACAAGTTTATTCATAGAATCAAAAATAATGAAATCTTCAGTTGTAAACGCATTTATTGAGCGAAAGGATAGTTTGACCGATTCAGATTTTTTGTAGAAAATGTAACCCAGGGAGCAGTACAGCAGTAAAAGAAGCCACACGACAAAACAACAAACGTATGAAATCACGAAAATTCTTTATGGCATTTGCCATGGCTTTTTCATCCCTTATCGCCTCGGCCCAGGGATCAGGAAAAGTCAATCTGCGTGCTGATATACTTACAGCCAATGAGCAGCAGAACATGCAGGTTTCAGTTATAAACCTGGCGTCAAAGGACCTTCTTCAGCGTGAAGAAGTTTCAACCCGTTTTTTTTATGCCTTGCCGCTGGACGGACGATACATGCTGCACTTTAAGAAAGAGGGGCACCCTGCCACCCGGTTGATTGTAGATACAAACACACCTTATGACATAAGTTACAATGTTCATTTTGCACTGGATTTGAAAAACCTGGACCCTACAATGGAAACAGGCATTTCACTTTCTGCCGGTACCATTGTCTTTGATGAAGTGAGCGGTGGTTTTGTATTGCGTGCGCCTGAATCTGGCAAAGCAACACTGGCTGCAATTACATATTCAGCTGCGGCATCAGAAGTTGCCAAATTCTAAAAGCTTGATTTAAACCCAAGGTGAATTTTGGTGTTGGAGAGGTTGGGGGCATTGTCATTTTGCCAGCCATTTGCCAGAATAATTTCCAGTTTTATGGTTCCCGTTAAAAAAGCAAAGCCAAATCCGACTGCCTGTGCGTAGCCGGATCCGGCATTCTGGTACGAGGCATAGTCATAAAGCAGTTTGAAAGAGATAACGCTCACCGGGGCAAATTCGATTTCATTGTTCACAATCACAACATCATTACCGGTCAGTTCCAGTTCGTAAAATCCCCGTATACTTCTTAAACCACCAAAGAAAATGAGTTCATTGCGGCTTAGCGGGGTAGATGCGGTTAAGCCGTCATACTGAATGGAATTGTTCAAATGAAAATAGCGGAGAAAATCAATTACATGGCTGTACCGGAGGCTGTATTTTGCGTTTGAGCCGTCGTTTGAATTTAGGTCAACACTGTCGGCGCGGTAGTTAAAAAATCCGCCGGAGGCAGAAATGACCGGGTGATAAAATTGAAAAGGAACAGGCATTTTTGGATTGTATCTGACAGAAAGGCCAAAGGTGTTTTTTTTGTAATCACGCAAGTCAGTGGGCAAATCTGTCAAAAGGGCGGTAGAGCTTTCCAATTGGTAATAAACACCAAAGCGATAATAGGGCTGCAGGTATGACAGGTCAAAATAACTGTCAGCGCGCACAAAAGAACTGTCCTGTTTTTGAAGGTTAAGCCGGGTTCCCACACCAACCGGTGTTTTCAGAATGTAGGGATATTCAAACTGAAGTTTGAGGTTTTGGGTTTTGTCCGGGTTATTTTTCCAGTTCATCTGCAATGATTCACTACGGTTAAACGCATTTTGAAGTGACAGGTTTATATAGCCGTTAAGCGCCAGTTTAGAAGTAACCTTGTCTTGCTGAAAGCCTACGTAACCATCTGCATCACTTGATTTTTCCTTTTCGATAAAAAGAAAAACCTCTGCTTTTCCGTTTCTGAATACTACTTCAACAGGCCTCAGCGGCTTGTATAATTTTGAAGCAGTCAGTAAATCACCAATTGCTGCAATTTTTGATTCATTGTAAATTTCACCGGCCTCCAGGTTAATAATATTCAGCAAGGTTGGCTCGTGAAATTTTTCTTTGCTTTTGATAGTGATTTTATCAATGATAAAAAACTGACCCGAATCAATCTGGTAGGTTAATGTCAGTTTGTTTTTTTCTTCCTGCTGATCTGTAATGCGTACTGCCGCAAAAGGAAAACCGGAATTTTCAAGAAGAATGATTTGTTTGTTAATACTCTTCAGCGTAGCTGTATAATCGTTGTGTGCCTGGGGTTTTATTTTTTCAGTATCGTGTTGGCGCTGGCGTATCAGAATTATTTTTTCAAAATGGCCGGTGTATGAAAAGTAATAATGGGTCACCTCACTTTTAACAACCGAATCGGTAATGGAAAGTCCGGTATAACCCTGCATTGAAAAGGTGACCGCGGCCTTTTCTTTGTAGCGCCGTGCAAAGGTAGAATCAGAAACAATTTTGTTTTTCAGGGTTAGTTTATCAACGTGAAAATAGACTGTTTTCCCAGGTTGGGAAAAAGCGCAGAATTGAATAAACAATGCCAGAAAAGGCAGAAGAGATTTCATCCGTTAGTAACGTCAAAATAAGAAGAAAATTAGCGAATTTCTTCCAATCTGCCGTTTAGTTGGTGCGTCCCGGGTAAACTTTCAGGGCTTCTTCAAGACATTTAACCGCATTTCGCAAGGCACTTTTTTCAAGTACATAGGCAATACGTGCCTCGTTTTTTCCAAGACCTTTGGTTGCGTAAAATCCGCTTGCCGGTGCCATCATAACGGTCTGGCCTTCATAGCTGAATTCTTCCAGCAGCCATTGACAGAATTTATCAGCATCATCAACCGGAAACCGGGCAACACAATAAAAAGCGCCTTTGGGTTTTGGACAAAAGACACCCGGAATTTTATTAAGTCCGTCTACAAGAATATTCCGTCGTTCTACATATTCTGTAATAACCTCGGTAAAATAAGATTGTGGTGTATTTAACGCCGCTTCGCCTGCAATTTGTCCAAAAGTTGGAGGTGAAAGGCGCGCCTGCCCAAATTTAAGCGCAGTGGCCATAACTTCTTTATTTCTTGAAATCAGGGCACCAACACGTGCACCGCACATGCTGTATCGTTTTGAAACGGAATCAATCAAAATTACATTCTGGTCAATGCCGGAAAGATTCATCACTGAAAAAGGCTGGGCCCCGTCATAGCAAAACTCACGATAAACCTCATCTGCAAACAGAAACAAATCGTGTTTTTTCACAAGGTCGCGCAGCTTTTCAAGCTCTTCTTTGGAATAAAGATAACCGGTGGGGTTACCCGGATTACAGATTACAATTACTTTGGTTTTGGGTGTAATCAGTTTTTCAAAATCTTCAATGGGCGGCAGCGCAAAACCATCATCAATTCTGGAAGTAACCGGTACTACGTTCAGTCCGGCTGTCATGGCAAAACTATTGTAGTTAGCATAAAACGGTTCCGGAATAATGACTTCATCACCCGGGTTGCAGCAGGTCATAAAACCAAAAACAAGCGCTTCTGATCCTCCGGTGGTAATCATTATTTCATCAAAATTGATGTTGATACCGGTTTTTTTATAATAATCAGCCAGGCCTCTGCGATATGATTCATAACCTGCTGAATGGCTGTATTCAATCACCGTTTTATCGGTGTTACGGATAGCATTCATGGCCACTTCCGGTGTTTTGATGTCCGGCTGGCCGATATTCAGAAAATAAACAGTTTTTCCTTGTTTTTTTGCGTTTTCAGCGTATGGAACCAGTTTACGAATAGGCGATTGTGGCATCGCAATACCTTTAGCAGAAATTGACGGCATGAAGTTTAATTTTTTTCAAAAATAAGGAGATTAATAAAACCGGACGTTTTCCGGCAAAAATTCTATTTAAGTATTCTGAATTCGAAATTGTATTCAAAGCCGTATTCGGTATCTAAATGCAGTTTTCCGTCCAATTGATCACAAAGGGAATCAATCAGTTCCATTCCCAGGGAATCTTCTTTCAGTTCGTCAAAAGTCAGATCAGCCCCAATACCGTCATCCCGGATAGTCATAAAAGAGATATTGTCTTCAGACCGGATAGCAATAAAAATATTGCCTTCAGCCCGCTCATAAAAGGCATGTTTGAGTGAATTGGAAAGTACTTCATTGATAATAAGTCCAAGCGGTATGAGTGTGTCAATTCCATATTCACGTTCCTCCAGGTCAAATTTCAGCTTGATTTTTACTTTGTGGTTGTCATACGACTCCAGAATGTTAAAGGACAATTCTTCAATGTAATTTCGTACACTCAGGCTGGCCAGGTTTCCGGTTTTATAGAGCTTTTCATGAATCAGGGCCATGCTGCGAATGCGGTTTTCAGTCTCCATGAGTTTTTCCCTGAAATTTTTGGCATTCATAAAGTTTGCCTGCAGGCGAATGAGGCTATTGATAATCTGCAGGTTGTTTTTTACCCGGTGGTGTATTTCTTTCAATAAAATCTCTTTTTCTTCTTTGGAAATAAGTGTGCGTTTAAGTTCGTCATTCTGTACTTTCAATACGGCCTCATGCGCGGTTGTCTGAACCAGTCTGCGGCGCGCATTAATAAAAAGAATAGCAATGAGTGTTACCACCAGCAGCAGAATAACAATGGCATAGACATAATTGCGGAAGTTGATGCGGTTGGCTAAATTGGAATTTTCTTTTTTAACCATTTCCAGGTTACGTTCAAGCTCAATTTGCTGTGTTTTGATACTGTCTGCAAAAAGGGTGTAGCGTGTTAATTCTGTTTGAATAAAACTGTTTTGGTTCACCCGTTTGATGGAATCGTTCAGGGCATAATAATCCATAAAACAGGCGGCTGATTTTTGCTCATTTCCTGATTTGTAATAAGCGTAGCCCAATTGTCCTGCAATGTCAAGTTTGTTATCTGAAAGGCTGTATTCTTCTGATAATGCATAGGCTTTTTCAAGGTTTTCAATGGCTTGTTTCCAGTCTTCCAGTTCAATATAAACAGATCCCCGCAGGTTATAGTCATAAGACATGTCTGTTTTTGACATAAGGGCTGTATTGATTTCAAGTGACAGGGTATTGTAATACAAGGCGCTGTCCGTATCATGAACCCGCAGGTGAAGGTTTGCCAGGTTGTGGTAAATAATGGCGAGTCCTGACCTGGATTCTCCCTGTTTACGAATGGCAAGTGTCAGGTACATGTAATAAAAGGCAGAATCGTACTGCTGGTCATTTTTAAAAATATTTCCCAGGTTGTTGTAACACCCGGCCTGGTTGGCGACATCACCTGAACGGATAAAATAATTCAGGGCCTTGTGATATTCAGCTTTTGCCAGCTCATTGTGGCCAACGTTTTTCAAAATGTTTCCAACATTCAGGCTTACCAGCGCAATGCCTGATGAATCACCGGCCGCAAAATAATATTGCCGGGCCAGATTAAAGCTGTGTAATGCCTCTGAGTAAGATGCGCCTGATTTAAGAATTCGCCCAAGATCATTGTAGGCAGATGCAACCAACAAGGTGTCAGCCACCAGCCGGGCTTTTGAAATGGCAGTCTGGTAATACTGCCTGGCCGGCTCAGGTTCATTTAATGCCGCGTAAGATTTTCCTAGGGCATAGGCAATTCTGGCTTCCAGATGCAGATCAGAGGCCTGGTCGCGGCTTTTTCTATCAGCCATATCGGCATAAAAAAAGGCACTGTCAAAAAGTTCTCTTTCCAACGCCCTTTCGTGGAGGTTCAGCAAATGAGCGATTTCTGATTTTGTGCTTTGGCTAAATAAAATCAGTGCCTCAGAAAAGAGAAGCAGTATGGTCAAAATGGTTCTGATAGCGTAAGTTTTGGCTTGTAAATATATCCTTATTTACGCATAATATTTGTGTCTGACACCATATTTAGTCAAGGTTTTACAAACAAAGTGTTGACTACTTTCTGAAACCTTTCTTACAGGTGACTGTGAAATTTTTAAATTTGGAACTAAACTTAGAATCATGAGACCCTTGTATGTAGCGGCTTTTTTGCTGTTTTTGGTTCCCGTAAACAACCTGTTTTCTCAGTGTAAAGCAGATTCTGTAATTACCTACCGCATTGTGAACGGAATTAATCATGTGGCCAGCATTGAATACTATGTATTTGATGAAAAAGACAGTCTTGTAAAAACCACTCTGGTTGAAATGCAGGCAGGTAAAGCACAGCCAATTTGTGAGGTGGCTTATCGCTATTTTAAATCAGGCGCAGGCCCATGCATTGAAGCTGAGTCACGCACCTGGAATCCCGATCGTGGTGTGTACAAGGCTACCTCCAAACACACTACCGTATATTCCAAAAAGGGACTGGTAATTTCTGATAAATATGACCGGGTTGGTAATGCAGTGGTTGCTGAAAGTGAATTAAACTATACCTATAACAAATCCGGCCAGCTGCAAAAGAAAGAGCTCCGGTACTGGAATGAAGGCGCAGGTAAATGGGTGAATGAATCCATGATAACATTTACTTACCTCAATGGCCTGCAAACAGAAAGTTTTAGTTATGTGTGGGATTCAACACAGCAGAAATGGGCAAATGACTGGCGTACGGTTTTCAGTTATGATTCACTGAATGAGCTTTCAGAAACGGTCAGTTATCAATTTAAAAATGCTGCCTGGGTACCTGACAGCCGCACCGTTTATGGCAAAGAACCTGATAAACCCGTTAAATGGAACATTGTGCAGGAATGGAACGGAACAAAAGAAAACTGGACAAATAAATACTATTACATTTTTCAGCAGGATGAAAAAGGGTTTACACAAAAAGAAATTCACCTGGACTGGGCGGGTAAAGAATGGCAGATAAACATGACTTTTCAGTATGTCTACAATGATGCAGGTTTGCTGGTGCAGATTCTCAACAGTTCAAACCAGGTTATGATGGATCGTTTCTGCAGAAACTAATTCCCTGCAATTATTTCTGATTGCCTTGGAAGACTTTGATTAATTTTGCATCAGATGTCTGAAAAAGCAAAATTTGATCGTCGGTTGTTTTCCAGGTTGTTCAGGTTGGTGAGGCCTTACCGGTTTATTTTTTATTTTTCTTTTGCAACAATAATATTGCTGGCACTGCTGGGACCTATCAGACCTGCCCTTATCATGGAAATGATAGACCGGTTGATTGTGCCAAAAGAAGGAGACCCTTCAGAATACGGTGAAATTACACAGCGCTTTATTAATCTTTTTACCGGTAATCACTCTGTTAAAGCCCAGTTGCTGGCGTGGACCATTTTGCTTATTGTGCTGTTGCTGCTGGAATCCATCATTATGTTTGCCTCTACCTATTTTTCAAATTTACTGGGGCAGCTTATTATCCGTGATATTCGAATTGATCTCTACAAACATTTCAACACGTTCAGGCTAAGTTATTTTGACAAGACACCCAATGGAACGGTTGTTACCCGAATGATTTCAGACATTGAAGCCATTGCCGAGGTTTTTTCTACCGGTCTGTTGACCATTATGGGTGACCTGCTTAAACTGGTGGTGATTATTACATTCATGTTTATAATGAGCTGGCAGCTGGCATTGGTGGTGCTACTACCTATACCATTGCTGGTTATAGCCACACGTTTGTTTGCAAGGGCTATGAAAAATTCGTTTCAGAAAGAACGGGTGCAGGTAAATAAACTGAATACGTTTGTGCAGGAACATTTGTCAGGTATGAGCATTGTTCAGCTTTTTAACCGCCAGGACCGTGAATACAAAAAATTTGAAGGCATTAACAAAGATCACCGCCAGGCACATATTGATGCTGTTTGGGCGTTTTCCATTTTCTTTCCAGTGGTGGAGTTGCTCAGTTCACTTTCAATTGCAGGACTCATTCTTTGGGGCATGTGGCAGCTGGAGGCTACGGAAGCTTCTATTAAAGGCGCCGCAAGTCTGATGTTTGGTTTTATCATGTGGGTGCAAATGTTGTATCGCCCTATTCGTCAGCTGGCTGACCGGTTTAATATTTTGCAGCGCGGCATGGTGCGGGCTGAACGCGTTTTTGAAGTATTGGATCAGCAGGAGCATGTTGACGATTCAGGACATATTCAAACCCTGGATACCAACCAGACCATTTATTTTAACCAGGTTTGGTTTTCGTATAAGCCCGATGAATGGGTGCTGAAGGGAATTGATTTTAAGGTTGAACCCGGCAAATCAGTTGCGCTGGTTGGAACAACAGGTGCAGGCAAATCAACCATCATTAACCTGCTTACCCGTTTTTATGAATTTCAGCAGGGCGATATCCGGATTGGAAATAATTCCATTCGTGATTTTGAACTGAGTGTACTGCGCAAAAATATTGGCATTGTTCAGCAAGATGTTTTTTTGTTTTCAGATTCAATAATGAATAATGTGACACTGGGTGATGAATCTATTACAGAAGCCCGGGTTATTGAAGCCGCTAAAAAAGTGGGTGCGCATGATTTTATTGTTAACCTGCCCGGCGGATACCATTACAATGTTGGTGAACGCGGCGGTGCCTTGTCAGTAGGGCAGAAACAGCTGATTTCATTTATCCGTGCTTTTGTTTACAATCCAAAAATTCTGATTCTTGATGAGGCTACCGCCAGTGTAGATTCAGAATCTGAAGCATTGATTCAAAATGCGACGCGTGAATTGCAAAAGGGCAGAACGTCAATTGTTATTGCACACCGTTTGTCTACCATTGTTAATTCAGACGAAATACTGGTTATTGACAACGGCGTTATTAAAGAGCGCGGCACGCACCAGGAATTGTTATTGAAACAGGGCCAGTACAAACGTCTCTACGATTTGAATTTTAGTTAAGATTTTTGCCGGTACTCATTTCTGCAACGGCAACTTTTCGTTTCTTAAACCAGGTGTTCAGCAAAACGCCTGCAATAATCAGGCATATTCCCAGGCTGCTGATTAAGCCAAGCGTTTCGTCAAAAAGAAAAAAGCCCATCAGTGCGGCATAAACTGACCCCAGGTATTTTAACGGCGCAACCGTAGAAGCGGTGTCTGCATTAAATGCCCGGGTCATACAAACCTGTGCAATTTGTGTCAGAATACCAATGAATAACAGCAGCACCCATTCTATGCCCTGCGGCATAATAAATCCCATGGAAAGACACATGACCAGCGTAACCGGTGTTGACACCAATGGAAAATACATCACAACGGTAATGGGTGCATCGGTGTTACGGCACCGCATAATTGCATTGTATGCCAGGCCTGAAAACAAAGCTGAAATAAGGCCCAGTATCAGCCAGCCAATAGAAATACCACGTTCATCAGCGGGGTCATACCCAATAATAAAAACCCCCGCCAGGGAAATCAGAAAAAACAACCACTGAACAGGTTTAACAGTTTCTTTCAGTAAAAAAATAGCCAGGATAATGGTAAATACGGGAGACAAATACTGAACCGTGGTAGCAACGGCCAGCGGCATATTCTGAATGGTCATGAAAAAAAGAAAGAGTGCTGTGGCACCTGAAATTCCGCGAATCACCAACCAGGTATGATTGTTTCCAAACAATGGCAGGCCCCGCATTTTGACAATGGTCAGGCAGATCGAAAGGGAGATTATGGATCTGAAAAAAACAAGCTCATGCACCGGGTATTCCTGCATACCCGGAATTACGTCATTGGCATGACTCAGCAGTTTTACACCCAGGTTAACCAATGAAAACGTAAAGGTTGCTGCAAGCAGGTATAAAACTCCTTTGTACATGGTTATTTTTTACAAAGGTACATGACCCCACCTGAGTGATTCTAGCTTTCTGCCAGATTTTATAAACCGGGTTTTGTTTTTGATGTCAGCCAGTATTAAAGAATTATCAGTACTGGCTTCATTTTTAGATTCTGACACCAATCACGCAAACATCATCAACCTGTTCCAGGGCACCTTTCCAGCTGCTGAAAAAATCATCCATGGCTTTTTTCTGCTGTTTCATGGGTTGATTTTGAATTGTATGAAGAATGTTCATGAAGCCCTGGAATTTTAATTTCTTTCCTTTTTCACCGCCAAACTGATCAATAAAACCATCTGTAAAAATATAGAAGGTATCACCCTTTTTAAGTTCGAGCGAGTGGTTGGTAAAGCTTTCGGTCAGTGCATATTTTCCAATAGGTTGTTTATCTGCCGGCACAACGGTGAGCTTACCGTTTACCATGATAAAAAGTGAATTATTGGCGCCTGAATATTCCAGGGTCGTTTTATCACCTGAAAATTTTATTGAAACCAAAGCAATGTCCATTCCATCTTTGACATCTTCACCTGATTTGTTAAATGTTTCAATGACAATGTCACGCACTTTATTCAGAATTTGTCCCGGTTGGTCCAGATCAAATTCACGCACGGCACGGTTCAGTGCATTGTTACAAACCACGCTCACCATGGCTCCGGGTACACCATGTCCGGTGCAGTCAGCTGCCGCCAATAGAATTTTGTTGTTTTTTTCTTCGAGCCAGTAAAAGTCTCCGGCTACAATGTCTTTTGGTTTGTACAGAATAAAAGCATCTTTGAGTGCGCTGTGAACCAGGCTTCCTGAAGGTAATATCGCTTCCTGAATTCGTTTGGCATAGGTAATGGAGTCGGTGATTTCTTTGTTTTTCATCTCCACCAGTTCTTTTTGCTGCACAACTTCCTGGGTTCTGTCTGTTACAATCTGCTCCAGTTCTTTTTTATGCTGAACCAGTTTGTGTGTCCGCCAGCGAATAATCAGGAATATGGACACCATACCAATTAAAATATAAGCCAGGTAGGCCCACCAGGTAAACCACCACGGAGGATGTATAATAATCGGGTATTCGAGCACATCACTCCACAGCTGTGCTTCACCAATGGCTTTTACTTTGAAGGTATATTTGCCCCAGGGAAGGTTGCTGTAAATGGCCCGGTTTTCTTGTAATACGGGGCTCCAGCCCTGGTCAAGTCCTTCCAGTTTATACTGGTATTTTATTTTGTGCGGGGCCGACCAGTCAATGGCTGAAAAATGAAATGTAAGGTGATTCAGGTTATACGGCAGTTCAAGATTTTCAGGACAATTTGAAAAAGGCTTTACACCTGAAAACTGAATAGAGTTTACCGGAATTTTAGATGATTCACTCAGGTAAACCGTATAGCCTTTTGAAATGGTATCGCTGAGTTGCCGGTAATCCACAAAGGTTTGCTCAATGCTTACATCAGTCATGTTGATTACAGGTGCATCTGTTATTTGTTCATACTTGTTGAGATCAAGCATGGTAAGAGCTTTTCCGCTGCCCCACCAGAGTTTGTTCTGGCTATCCAGGCAAACAGAATTCGGATAAAAATCAACCCCCTTTAAGCCATCCAGTTTGCCATACGTGATAATCTGGTAAGTAGAATCAGGCATTGGTGTCAAAAGGTTTACTCCATTTTCTGTACTGACCCAAAGGTTGCTGTTAAAATCTTCAATGATTGACCACACAATGTTGTTTGACAAACCTTCTTCCACCGATATTTTTGTGATGGTGTCACCCGAAATTTTAGACAGACCACCGCCTTCAGTACCTACCCAGATATTTCCGTTTTTATCTTCGAGCAGGCTGAGTATATAATCTTCACTCATGCCTTCAAGCGTGGTGTAATGGGTAATACTGGTTCCGTCAAACTTATCGGTTCCGCCGCCGTTTGTTCCAAACCACATGTTGCCATTGCGGTCCTCAATAATTGAACGAATGGTGTTATTACCCAGGTTTTGTTCCTCCGTCAGGTGATAAAAATTGGTTCCGTCAAATTTGGTAATGCCGCCGCCGTTTGTTCCAAACCACAGGTTGTTTTTAGAATCTTCATACATGCACAGCACAATATCACTGCTCATGCCTTCACGTGTGGTGTAGTGGGTAAATGATTCGCCGTCAAATTTATTGGCCCCGCCGCCGTTGGTTGCAAACCATAAATTACCATCGTGATCTTCCAGAATTTGTCTCACGACGTTATTGCTCAGACCTTGTTCCTCTGTATAATGGGCAAATAGTTTTCCGTTGTATTTGCTTACACCGTTGTTTTGTCCAAACCAAAGGTTGCCCTCGCGGTCTTCAATAATGTTGCGTACAATAGAACTGTTTAACCCTTGTTTATCGGTATAATTTTCAAATGATTTTTCGTTATATTTATTAACCCCTGCACCATAGGTACCCAGCCAGATATTTCCATCAGAGTCTGGCACCACTGAACGTACAATATTGGTGCTCAGGCCTTCATTTTCTGTAAAGTGAACAAAAGAAGAGCGGTTAAACATGCAGGCGCCGCCGCCATCAGTTCCAAACCAGATATTTCCATAGCTGTCTTCTGCAATGGAATAGATCAGATCACTGCTTAACCCTTGTGCAGTAGTGTAGGTAAAGAACGAGTAGCCGTCAAACAGGCATACGCCATTTTCAAGGGTTCCTATCCATATATTTTCACTGCTGTCTTCGAAAAGCACATTGATGTTGTTGGTTGGCAATCCCTGTTGGGTGGTGTAATGCGTAAACCCTTTTTTATCTGTGCCGTGAAAGCGATTAATACCACCGCCATCTGTAGCCAGCCACAAATCACCGTTGTGATCAAACAGCAATGAGGTAATGTAGTTATGACTAAGTCCCTGCTCGGTGGTGTAATTTGTAAAATTGGTACCATCAAACATGCTCAGGCCTTCGCCGGTAGCAAACCAAAGGTTTCCGTCTTCATCTTCAGCAATGTCCAGTATCAGGTTACTTGCCAGCCCATCTGCTACCGAATATTCCATAAACGAATTGCCATCGTATTTGCAAACACCAATTCCGTCAGAGCCAAACCACATGTTTCCGTTCCGGTCTTCATGAATGGTCCAGATATAGTTGCTCATGAAGCCGTCTATTTCTTTGAAGTGCATAAACGATTTTCCGTCATACATTGATACACCGGCTGTCCAGTTGGCAAACCAGAGGTTGCCGCGTGAATCTTCCAGAATATTCATAACGTAGCTGGAACTGAGTCCCTGATCCACATCCAGGTATTGCAGGTTGTACGATGCTGCATCTTTAAAATTAGGGGATAGTGCTGTTACCGGCGGTGCGTAGCGGAATTTGCTGCGTTTGCCGGTTGCTTTTTTTACCACTGGGTTTTGGACAGCATCATTGCCCGGCACAAAATGCGGCAGGTTGGGTGATAAAAGCTTAATATCCGGTGGATTTACCCGAAAAATATTTTTATTGGCACTGTCCAGAACCGGTTTTCCGGCTTTGACCACAAACGGATCAGGGAAAGAATCGTTGGGTATCAGAACCGGCTGACAGGGAATTGGCTTGCCTGTAACCATGCTGTCCAGCGGATTAATAGACCCTGAGAGAGACGGTGCCTCATCTGTTTCCACAACTGCCGTTGGCCTGCCACATGCGGTTAGCAGCACACTGAGCCACAAAACAATATGAAAATTACGATTCAACAGGTGCAGTATTGTTGATTATAAAATTAATAAAATATCAATAGCACCGATATTTCACGTCAATTCTCCCAATTGACATGGAAACAAAAAATGACCTGTTGATTAATTTAATGAATGACTGTTGGCCGAAATAGGATTGGGGTTAAATTTGCGTGAAACATGCTGGATACCTATAAACATAAGGGAATGCGCCGTCAGCTGATTGAAGAGCTTCATAAGAAGGGAATTCACAGTCAGCCCGTACTGGACGCTATCAATGCCATTCCCAGGCATTTTTTTCTGGACCGGGTTTTTACTGAACAGGCTTATTCCAACATGGCTTTTCAGATTGGGGCCGGACAAACCATTTCACACCCGTATACCGTTGCTTTTCAAACAGAGCTGCTGGACCTGAAAAAGGGAGATAAAGTACTTGAAATTGGCACCGGGTCAGGCTTTCAGACAGCAATTCTATGCCAGCTTGGAGCAAAAGTATACTCCATTGAACGGCAAAAAGACTTATTTATGAAGTGTCAGCCTATTTTTGATCATTTCAGATTTAACCCCAAACTGAAGTTTGGTGATGGGTATAAAGGCTGGCCTGCCTTTGCTCCGTTTGACAAAATCATTATTACCTGTGGCGCACCATCTGTTCCGCAAGACCTGGTAAATCAGTTGGCCAGCGGCGGACGCATGGTTATACCGGTAGGGGAAGGTAAAAACCAGGAAATGCTGTTGATTCAGAAAGAGGGGGATACTGTTACGTCCCGCAAACTGGGTGTTTTCAGCTTTGTTCCAATGCTAAAAGATACCGCTAAATAATCCGGTATCATCAGTCAGAGTACAATCAGATAGCTTTTTGATAAAGTTCACTTAACGATCACATAAGGTATCGTGTCGAACTTTGTATAAAATCAATGTATATGCGATACTTCTTTCTGATACTGTTTGCAGCGGGCTTTTTGTCCTGCGCAACAGGAGATACCGAAAAAGATTACAGCGCTGCTGCAACCGCAGATCTTTCTGAGCCCGTTGAAGACTCTTCAGAATTGCTGATCAATGAGTTTTCTCCAAAAAGTGAAGACCGGAATGAGTTTGGTGAAAAAGCCGACTGGATTGAATTGTACAATGCCTCAGACCGTGAAATTGAAATAACATCGGGAACCTGGAGCTTATCAGATGATAAGACAAAGCCGGATAAATATGTTTTACCTGATACCCTGATTCCGGCTTTCGGGCACCTGCTTATCTGGTGTGA
Organism: Bacteroidota bacterium; assembly: GCA_016192075.1. Classification (GTDB taxonomy): domain Bacteria; phylum Bacteroidota; class Bacteroidia; order Flavobacteriales_D; family Crocinitomicaceae; genus JADJGJ01. Next base: position 305,991 of record JACPUU010000012.1, read on the forward strand.
TGACCGTGACAGCAAAGACGGCACCTGCCATAGCCGTTTCAAACTGTCCGGCAATGGTGAAACACTTTATCTTTTTAAAAACGGTGAACCGGCAGATGAAATAAGTTACGATGAAGATGTAAAAAAATCATTCAGTTACGGGCGTGTTGCAGACGGATCAGTTGAATGGGATAAATTCAAACATCCTACTCCCGGTCACTCCAACGGATTATTTAATCACTATGCTGAAGCGCTGCAGTGAACTGGCTCTTATTTCGAGGCAGCGCGGGGCAAAATTAAGCGTAGCCTGATCAATATAAAGTGTCTCCAGCATTCTGAAATTACAGATAGCCGGATCAATGCGCAGCAGCGGACCTGAATACGAAAGGTCGAGTATAATGAGCCCGGTAAGTGTGTAAAATTCAGCGGGCAATGTTTCCAGTTTATTGCGGCCAATAACCAGGTGTTTCAGGTTTTGAAGATTTCCGATTTCTACGGGTAAAAATTCAAGATCGTTGTAATCCAGGTAAAGGTGACTTAACTGCTGCAGCTTACCAATTTCAGCAGGCAGTGTGGTAAGATTATTAAAACTCAGCCAAAGTTCTTCCAGGTTTTTGAGTTCTCCTATTTCAGCAGGCAGGGAGTCCAGTTTATTTGCTTTGAGTGAAAGTTTCCGGAGCTTTTGCAGTTCAGCAATCTCTGGTGGAATGCTGGTTAAATCATTCCGGCTGAGAATGAGTTTTTCAAGATTGACAAGTTTATTTATTTCAGGGGGAATGCTCGTTATTTTATTGTTGTGAAGGTTCAGCTCAGTCAGTTCAGTCATTTCAAAAACATACGAAGGAATTTCTGTCAGGTGTGAATGGCTGAGATTTAACCTGCCATGGCGGGCTGTCTTTACACCGCTTACAACGTTTTGAATGTTGCAAGACTGGATGAATACCGAAAAAAAAACAACCGGGAAAAGCGTCTGAAAAAAACGATTTGTCCCGGTTGTCATAGCTTTGATTTTTTATTTCAATAACTCTTCTACAGCTGCGCGTAATTGCTGATCTTCACCGCTGATAAATTTCTCATACTCGTTGTTAACCTGAATATCCGGTTCCAGATCGTGATTTTCAACCAGGAATCCTTCGGTAACGCTTCGCATGCCAATTTGTGGAATTCCAAAAACAGTTTTACCATCAATCATACGTTCCCACCAAACAGCCGTTCCTGTACCCGGTACCGGCATTCCAATAAGTTTTCCAATACCCAGTGATTTATAGGTGTAAGGGAACAAGTGGGCATCTGAATAATTGCCTTCACTCATCAGTACACAAGATGGCTTTTGCCATTTCCAGATAGGTTCACCGCCCATGTTTTTTTGTCCGCGGGGCTCAAAACTCATGTAAAGTTTTCCGCTCAAAAACGTAGCAAGATCATCGTGCAGCCATCCACCGCCGTTAAAGCGTGTATCTACAATAAGCGCTTCTTTTTTGTGGAGTTTTCCAAGCGCTTTGTCAAACAATGCTCTGAAACTTTCTGAGTTCATTCCGGTAATGTGAACATATCCCAGGCGGCCACCGGACAATTGCTCAACGGTTGCTTCACAACGCTTCACCCAGCGTTCATACGCAAGGTGGTTTTCTTCACCGGCAGAGATGGGTTCAATAATCTCATCCCACCGTTCTTTGGTTTGAGGGTTGTAAAAACCAACCAGCACTTTTTCGCCAACCTTACGGTTTAAGAGTGGGTAATAGTTCATGTTTTCTGTTATTTCAACGCCGTCTATTTTTTCAATAATCACACCCGCACTGATTTTATCTGATTTGGTGTCGAGCGGACTTTTGTCCATTATTTCCAAAATTTTGAGGCCTTTTCCGGTATATGACTCATCGTAGAAACAGCCAAAAGTGGCAGTCTGGTCGGCATCAGGCGTGGTTTCTCCATAACGGGCGCCGGTGTGTGAGGCGTTGATTTCACCCAGCAGTTCACTCAGCATTTCAGCAAAGTCATATCCGTTGTTGATGTAAGGTAAAAATTTGGCGTACTCTTTTTTATACATTTCCCAGTCAACACCGTGCAAATCTTCTACATAGAATTTTTCACGCAATTGGCGCCAGGCATGGTTGAACATATACGTTCTTTCTGCGGCTGCATTGTGCAGCATTTCAGCCTCAAACGAAAGCGGTTTGGGTGTGCCTGATTTTACATCCAGTTCTGTTAATTTGCCTGAATTGCTGTAATAGAGTTTGTCCTGTTCTTTATTAAAGATCAGGGCAGAGGGTGAGCTGTTGGTATTGGCCAGCATTTTGGTTTCGTGTTCCCTGAAGTCAGTGGTCCAGATATTATATCCTTCTTCAAAACTGGTCATGTAATAAAGTTTATCACCTTCATCTGTTACCACAAAATCTGCCAGTGAAGAGGAGTGGATGGTTAATCTTACCCGGCGGTCATCGAGCCCTTCTGTTTCAATTTTCAGCGGTTCTGTTTTTTTAACAGTGTCTTTTTTATCGTCTGTTTTTTCTTCTTTGGATTCGGCCGCTTTTTCTTCTTCTTTCCAAAGTTCATATTCTTCTTTACTCAGGTTGAATTTCTGATAAGCATCTTCTGTCAGAAAAACTGCTTCAACATCATCCTGGGCACCCCAGCTTCCATGTGATCTGAAACCATATTTGTCTGTTGTATAATAAACCATTTCACCATTCATGGCAAATTTAGGTGCGCCGTTGGCATAACCACTTTGTGTCAGGTTAATTGGTTTTTCTTTACCACTGGCATTAACCAGTCCTGCGTCAGATGTCCAGCGTTCAAACTCAAAAAACTGAACCAGCAGCCATTTGGAATCAGGTGACCAGGTAAAATACTGATCCCCGTCTGAATAGGAGTAATTGTACGATCCGGGCATTACTACCCGTTCTTTCATGGTCTCGAGGTTGAGTACTTTCAGGGTTGTTCTGTTTTCCAGAAAGGCAACTTCTTTTCCGTCAGGTGAATATTTGGGGTCAAATGTTTCTTCACCATTATTCACCAGTTCTTTTTCTTTTAAAAGGGTAGCATTAAAAAAGTATTTTTCATCTTTATTGACCCGTGAAACTTCATAAATATTCCAGCTTTCATTCCGTTCACCGGCAAAAAGTACCTTGTTGCCATCAGGACTGAAACTGACTGAGCGTTCCTGCTCAGGTGTGCTGGTAATTTGTTTGGTGGTAGAATAGTCAATTGATGTTACAAAAACTTCACCCCTGAAAATGAACGCAATTTCTTTTCCGCCCGGCGAAAGTGCAAATTCAGATACAGCACCTACTTTGAGGTATTTAGTAGCGTTTTGTGTTTCATCTTTACGAATGGTAACCGGAACTTTCGTTGTTGTACCGTTTGACCAGGTGTAGATTTCACCATCGTAACCAAAGCAAAGGGTGTTTGATGCTGATGCGTATGAAAGAAAACGAACCGGATGTTTGGTATAACTGGTAAGCTGTGTACCGTATGGGTTTGCTGCAGTACCTTTCCACACATTAAAGCAGCCTGATTTTTCACTCAGAAAATAAATTTCATCTCCCTGGCCCCATACAGGGTTACGGTCTTCACCTTTCCAGTCAGTCAGCTGCGTGTATTTTTTTGAATCAGTGTCGTATAGAACTAGATCACGGGTAACAGAGCTGGTATGATGTTTACGCCAGGTATCTTCATAACCTTTTTTATTTTGAAAGAGTATTTTTTTACCGTCAGGGCTAAACTGAATTTCTTCAGCGGCAACTGTGAGGTATTGCTTTTCACGCCCGCCGGATGTTGAAACGGCATAAAGTTCGCCAAGCCCGCCGTAGGGAAATTGAACAGAACTGGCTGCGTCCAGCCGTGACGACTGATAAAGAACGGTTTTGCCATCGGTTGTAAATTCATACGGAATGTCGTGAGCCGAATGGTATGTAAGGCGGGTAGGGGTGCCGCCGTCAGCTGCTACCAGAAAAATATCAAAATTACCAAACCGGTTTGAGGCAAACGCAATTTGGGTGCCGTCATTGTTCCAAACGGGTCTGTAATCATGTGCTGCGTGTGCTGTAATCTGAAGGGCATTGCCGCCTTTGGAATCAACTACAAAAATATCGCCCTGGTATGCAAATGCAATTTTGTCACCGGCAGGTGAGATAGCAGGATAGCGCATCCAAAGCTGCTGGCTGAAAACCAGGTTACAGGCCAACAGGCTGCAGATTAAAAAGGTTTTATTCATAAGGGTTGTTTTTGAACGGTTTAAAAGTAAGGATTCTTTCTGAATGAAACCTTGCGTTCAGGGCTGACGGCGAAAATCACGTATGAACAAAAAAAAACTCCCCGTGAAAGGGGAGTTTTTAAATTATTTGAGTTGGAATACCCATACATCGGGCTGCTCTGTTCTTCGCTCTTCAGCAAATTTAATGGCAGCGGCTTCATTCAGGGTATAGAAGACATTTACGTAATACAAATCTCCCATTTTATAAATAATCGTTGTTGGGTATTTGCTTGAAAACTGGGTTTTTACATTAAGGGCATTTTCTTTGTTTTTAAAGGCTCCCATAATAACATAAAATCCTGGTTCAACGGGCTTGCCATTCTCATCCTGAAAGTCGGCTACATTTTCAACTCTGACTTCGGTATTGTCCTGGTCACCATTCAGGTCAATCATGCCGGTCTCTGTTTCTAACTTGAGTATTTCAATTTCTTCATTTAACCGTTCCAGTTCGGCATCATGTTCCTGGTCCTTACGGTTTAATTCATTGGCAAGACTGTCGTTGGTTGTTTCAGCGCTTTCAATTCGTTCATTGAGCAGGTCAAGCTCTTCTGTACTCAGGCCGCCGCTGTTACCGCCAAAGGTAAAGCCAAGCATAATTTCATGTCCGCCACCTGAATAATTTCCAAGTGTTGAAAGAACATACTCATAGGTATAACCTGCAATCAGGTTATCGTTCAGTTTGGTTCCGATGTTAAACCCAACGGCATATCCCAGGCGGTATGAAAAACCAGCCCTTACCATATCTTTCCATGCAAAGTTGGCATTGATATCAAGCTGTACAGGTGCACCTTTTACGTAGCGCAGCATAACAGACGGAAGGAAGTCTACCTCGGCTGATTCACTCAGCGTCACCTTGTAATAAACCGATGTGATGAGGTGTCTTTTCAGCGTTGTATATACATTGGTATTTGTTTCAAGGTAGTTGATTTTGTTGCCAAGAATTTGCGGTACGCTGATTCCTACATGCAAATCTTTCCACATGTAAGCAACGCCGAAGTTTGCATCAACCGTTACCTTGCGCTGTGTCTGATTGTATAAAAGCGGATCATTAACATCGTGCGCATTGGAATTGCTGAAGTCTATTTTATTATCAATAACACCTGCAGACAACCCCAGTGTAAGGTCATGATCATCAGCCAGTGTAAACCGGTAAGAGTAAGATGAGTACAATCCGTTGCGGTTGAATATGCCCATTTGATCATTGAATAAACTTAAACCAAGACCTATTTTATTTTTAGATACCGGTCCGTCAACAGTCAGCGCATAGGTCACCGGTGATCCGGGAATGTCTTTCCATTGCGAGCGGTGAATCAAAAATGCGTTGGACTGTGATTGAGTTCCAGTAAAAGCCGGGTTATATAAAAACCGGTTGTAGTAATACTGGCTGAATAAAGGCAATTGTTGTGCTTTCAAATCAAGAGTTGAAAGTATTGCCAAACTGAGTATGATTAAAAACTTTTTCATGTTTTCCGGGTTTTATTTAGATCTGACAATATTCACTGTTCCTTTATACGAGTCACCTGAGTCTGTCAGCTCAATAATGTAATAATAGGCTCCTTCGGGTAGCTCGTCGCCGTTCCGTGTTCCGTCCCAGCTATTGGCATACGCTGTGGTTTCGTAAACAACCTGTCCGTAACGGTTGAAAATAGATACACTGTTATTCGGGTAATTCAGAATGTTATCAATAATCCAGGTATCGTTATAGTTGTCACCGTTTGGAGTGATAATATCATAAACCGTGAGTACCACATTTCCGTTAATAGTTACCAGAACGCTGTCTGATGCGCTGCAGCCATTATCGTCAGTAACAGTTAAGGTATATGTTGTTGTTGACGTTGGTGTACAGGTTGGATTTGCATTGAATGAATTATCCAGTCCTGTTGCAGGTGACCACAGGAATGAGGTACCGCCGGATCCGGACAGAATGGTAGAGAAACCAAGTGACACGTTGGTATCAAGTCCGGCATCAGCAATTGGAGCAGGGAACACAGTTACTTCTAATGAATCGAATGAAAAACATCCGTTTGTAATATCTGTTACAAAAACACCGTAATCATAACTGCTGTCTACAACAATGCTGTTGGTTGTTTCACCGGTGATCCAGAGATAGGTATAGTTTGGGTCACTGATGGTTCCAAGCTGAACGCTGTCTCCTTCACAGAAAGAAGTTGCGTCTGCAGCTGTAATATCAGCTACTGGTGAAGCATCTACCTGCATCAGGTGAGAAACTGTATCAGAGCAGCCAAAATTATTCATTACAAAAAGTATTGCGTTATACGATCCGGCAGCTGAGTACAGGTGACTTGGATTGGTTGAAGTAGACGTGTTTCCGTCACCAAAATCCCATGAATAAAGTGTAACAAATCCGCTGCTGCTGGTTGTGGTATTTACAAAATTCATCGCATTTCCGCTGCATACTGTATCCTGCACAAAGTCAGCGGCAGGGGCAGGGTACATGTTAATAAAGGCGACAGCAGAAGTATCCTGCGGACAAATACCGTTTTGAACAATAGCGCGGTACCAGGTTGTATCAGCCAGGTTAGAATAGTTCTGGTTTATTCCGGTATTGGACAAACTGCCCCAGGTTGTTCCGTTGTCAGACGACGATTCCCAGTCGAGAATTACACCTGAGTAACCAGTGAGGGTGAGAACACCAAAGTTCAGGTTTTCACAAACGGTAGCACTGCTGCTCACTGCACCGGCAACTGTTTGCGGACTGACACTGATAGTAGCTGCTGCAGATGGTGCTGCCGTACATACACCGTTTTTAACATTTGCCCGGTAAGAGGTGGTGGTAGTTAAGTTCAAATAGTTTTGGAATGTGGTGCTATTTGAAAGAATCAGCCAGGTACTTCCACCGTCGGTAGACATTTCCCAGTTAAGCACACTTCCTGTATGACCAGACAAGGTCAGGATATCACTGTTTGCCAATTCGCAGACAATTGAGTCTTGTGTAACGGCGCCACCAACTGTTAATGCATCTACGGTAACTGTTGCCGTTGCTGAAGTGTCATTAGGGCAAACGCCTGAAGCTAAAATGGTGCGATAGTCGGTCGTTAATGTGAGGTTGTTAAAGTTTTCAGTGGTTGTTGTGTTACCTATTGGTGCCCAGGTTACGCCGCCATCTGTTGATGATTCCCAATCCAGGATAGAACCTGAAGTACCAACCGATGTCAGTGATCCGGAATTACTTCCTTCACACACTGTCGTACCGCCAATTATGTTTCCTGCGTCAGCTGCCTGATCAACAGTAATTGTAGCAATACCCGAAATAGAACTTGGACAGATGCCGCTTTGTACAACGGCTCTGTAAAGCGTATTACCGGTAATGTTCAGATATCCTTGTGACGTAGTTGTATTTGCAATATTAACCCAGGTAAAGCCACCATCGGCAGAAGATTCCCAGTTTAACACATTTCCGGTTTCACCGGTTAAAGTAAGGGTGCCTGAATTGCCGGATGCACATACGGTAGTATTTGAGTTAACAGTTCCGCCAGCCGTTACCGGATCGACACTAATAGTGACGGTGTCAGAATAAGCAGCTGGACAGGTTCCGTTTTTTACATTGGTTCTGTACCAGGTTGTATCCGTCAGATTTGTATATGTATTGGAAGTTGTAGTGTTTGCAATGATGTTCCAGGTCAACCCATTATCGTCTGAGTATTCCCAGTTTGAAGGTGTTCCGGTTTGCCCAAGCAGGTTGATAGTTCCGGTATTGCCCGATGCGCATTCAGTTGCATCTGAAGCAAGTGTTCCACCTACTGTTGGCTGATCAATTGAAATAGTAACCGGGTTTGAATAAGCACTTGCACAGGTTCCGGCCTGTACTATGGCACGGTACACGGTTGAAGTGATAATGTTGGTAAAAAATAATGAATCATTTGAGGTACCGGTAGAACCATAAGTAAGTCCGCCATCCGTTGAAGATTCCCAATCAAGGATTGTTCCCACATATCCGGAAAGTACAAGCGTATCATCGTTGGCGCCGTTACAAACAGTCATGCTTGAACTGATTGTACCGCCGTTGGTATTAGGTACAATTGTAATTGTTGCCGGTGTAGAGTTAACTGTGGCACATACTCCGCTTTTTACCTGAGCACGGTAAAGTGTATTGGTAGTTAGGTTTGTATAATTCTGCGTTGTAGCTGTATTGGCAATATTTGTCCAGGAGGTTCCACCATCTGTTGAAAACTGCCAGTTAGGTATTGTTCCTGTATGTCCGGCAAGGGTTAGTGTCGCACTATTAGAGCCCGAGCATTCTGTTGCATCTGCGGTTACTGATCCACCCACTGAAGCCGGATTGATTGTAATGATTCGTTGCGTTGAATATGCGGCAGGACAAGATCCACTTTGAACAAGGGCGCGATAGCGGGTTGTAGTGGTTAAGTTCAGATATGAATTTGCAGTAGTGGTGTTGGCAATAATTGTCCAGGTTACTCCACCATCTATAGAATACTCCCATTGCACTACGTTACCGGTTTTTCCAAATAATGAAATGGTACCACTGTTGGCACCGGTACATGCAGGTGTTGTACCACCCGCAGTTGAACCTCCAACTGAAGTTGGGCTTATCTGAACAACAGCAATAGAAGAAGTGGCAACCGCACAACTTGCATTCTGAACGTTTGCCCGGTACCAGGTTTCTGTAATCAGGTCATTATATGACTGAGAAGTGGTGGTATTTGAAATATTAAACCAGGTGATACCGGCATCATCCGAATACTCCCAGTTTAAAACGCTACCGGTATTTCCTGAAAGCGTTATATTACCTGAGTTGTTGTTATAACAAACGGTTGTACTACCATTGGCTGTTCCGCCATTCGAGGCGGCGTTGTTGGTAATAGAGTAACCAGTATACGTATTGTTACTGGCATTTGGATCACCGGCAACGGTGACAGTAGCATCCATGGTATATACCCCTGCGGTACTGAGATCAGCGGTAGCAGTAAATGTGTATGTGAATGTACTGTTCTGAGGGATAGATCCTACAAGCACTGTCTCAGTGGCAGAGGAGTTAATAGGCCCTGTGATATTGAAGTCAACATCAAAAGGTGCATTAATTGTACCTGGTCCTGAATTAAAAATTCTGACTGTAACTGTTTCTGTTGCTGTAAGCGAACAGCCGTTTGCTGGCGCTATTATTGATCCCAGCGGTGAAGCCAGAATTGCGTCGTCCTGCCCGAAAGAAATCTGAAAAGTACTAAACAAAGCAAGTGCGGTAAACCATTTTTTCATAGGCTGTAGTTTTTAATAACAGTAAAAGTGATCAGGTGTGATTTAGAGGTAGGGTTCAATCTAATATACGCAAGAAAGAAAAAAAGGATTGCTTTAGATGTGAAATAATTTTCCATCGCCGGCAATTTGTCACCTTAAGTGAAGATAATCAGTATTAAGCAATTTAACGTGTATGGCAGAAACTGCCGGTACAACTAAATTTCTGAACTTATTTCTGACCAATATGATACAGGTATCGCTCCCAGGCTTTTTGTCCGACCTTTCTTCCCATAGCAAGTCCTTCCTGGTTTTCACATTCAATGTGATATCCTCCAAGAACCCGAGAGCGGCCGGCCATATTAGCAGTTTCAGTGAATGTTGTAAACTCCAGTACAATCGAATCCTGGGTAATTCCCGGTTCGGTCATGGCGCCTGGCATTAATGTTACACGCTCACCAAACTCATCACTGCCGGTAAATAATTCCAGCACTTTTGAGCAGGCACCGCTCACCGTACTGTGTCCTGAAACGTAGCTTGGAAAAGGCGGGCATACAAATGTTTCAGGTGAATAAGGAACCCAGTTTTCGCCTTTCATGGTAACGGTACCTTTGTTAGGTCCGCCCCAGGCCTGAATGTCTTTTCCTTTATAGTGATTACGTATTAAAGAATAGGGACGGGCATAGTCGTAATACATTTTAGTTTCCCAGCAGGCAATAAATGCATCCATGGCAGCCATGGTAACCAGGAAATACATTTTTACATCCTGATCGAGTGTGTGGTTATCACGTCTTGATACATCCTGCGCAAAAATAAGCCAGTGGCCGGTTTGCTGAACAGATTTTGGGCCGTCACGCATAAACTCAACCAATGCTTTTTCTTCGTTGGTCAGATTAGCCTGCAGGTTAATAACTTCTTCCAGTTCTTTGTTGAGCTGCTCAGAGCCAAGAGCCGGTGGTACAGGGGAGCGGAATTCGCTGGAAGAATCAAGCGCCAGTGTTTTTACATTTCCCCAATAAGGTGTCAGGCACGCAGGTGCAAATTTTCCGCCTTTACCGTCTGCAAAATATTTAGGCTGCCAGCGTGAAAGATTGGTGTTTTTATCAGGCGTATTCTGTGGTTTATAAGCTGTGTAATCCGTATAAGGGCCGGTCGATCCGGGCATATCACCGTATTGGTTGGAACCGTCATTTTTGCGAGCCTCAATGACATCTTTTGCTGCTTTCATGCCAATTCCTTCCGGCGTTGTCAGGTCTGTTGAAGCCAGGTTTGGATCAAGTCCCAGTGAATCCATATATTCATCAAACATCACGGAGTCAGAAAAGAAATATTCATTCAGCGCGTAAAATGCGGCATACGAAATGGTCTTTTCTTTGTTTGCCAGTGTATGTTCTTCAACCGGACGTTTTTCAACCCCGTTCATGTAAACCGGAATGGCTTCAGAGTCATAAGCACTCCATGCATCAAAAATAGAGACAAAAACCAGTGCAAGCATTCTGCTGGTAACGGTTGGTCTTGGCCTGAAACGTTCGGTATCATTTGCTGTTGCAGTAAGTGCGAGCTTTGCCCATTTATAGGCCATGTTATTTTCTCCCTGCGGTTCTGTAACGGTAAGAGAATCTTTATTTTCAGTAACGCCTGAGTCAGCGGAGCCGCCGCAGGAAACCAGAGTAGAAAAAGAAACTGCAATCAACAGTGAATAAAAAACGGTTTTCATAGAATGTATTTGAAGTGCCAAATGTATTCATTTTAATTCAGTTTTCTTATTGAAAAGCTACAAGTAATTGTATTTGTACGAAATGTTAAATTTACAGGCTTGTCATGCAACAGCAGTTACCTGAAATTTCAATTCTTATGCCGGTCTTTAATATGTCCGGATTTTTGCAGGAGTGCATTCATTCCATTCAAATGCAACAAAACGTTTCGTGGGAACTGATAGCCGTGGATGATTTTTCAGATGACGAATCCTTGAAGTTGTTGGAAAATTTTGCTGCTTCAGATTCCAGAATCAGGGTGCTCAGAAATACGGATAAAGGCATCATTGCTGCGCTGACTCTGGCGTTTAGCCATTCCAGGGGGACGTATATAACGCGCATGGATGCTGATGATGTAATGCCAGAGCATAAATTGACAACCCTAAAACAAATTGCAGTAAGTGATGCCCTTAAAGTAGCTACCGGTAACGTGTCTTATTTTTCGGCTGCACCGGTAAGTCCAGGATATATCCGTTACCAGAACTGGCTGAATGAGGTGGCTGCCCGGGGTACTTTTTCTGAAAATATGTACCGTGAATGCGTTATTGCATCACCCAACTGGATGGTTCACCGTTCTTGCTTTGAACAAAAAATTGACCTGAATAAACTGCGTTACCCTGAAGATTACGACCTGGTTTTTCAGTGGTATAAAAACGGATATGCTTTTGAGTCTTCAGCAAATGTGACGCATCTTTGGCGTGAGCATGCAGGGCGAACATCGAGAAACTCCGAAATCTATCAGCAAAAATCCTTTTTCAAACTGAAAACACATTATTTTATTGACCTCGAATTAAGCAACAACCAACCTGTGCAGCTTATTGGAGCTGGTATAAAAGGAAAACTGGTGGCAGCTATTCTTCATGAAAGAGCGATACCCTTTCATTGGTTTACGTATGGCCATGCAGCAGAAAAAAAGAGACTGAAACCTGTATCAGAACTATCCGGTACTTATAAAACAATACTTACCAATTGGCCCACCAGTACAGCTGTGCAGTCAGAGATTACTGCTTTTCTGGCTGAGAAAAAACTGGTACCAGGTAAAAACCTGTGGCTATTTTAAGGTGAACGAAGCGCGCTCTGAAACAACACCGTTTATTTTTAGTGAAATAAAATGTTTACCCGGGTAATGTTTGCGGGTAGATAGATTTTTGAAATCCAGTTTTTTTTCAAAAACTTCTTCCTGGTTGGTACCCAGTGTTTTTTCAGCTATCTGAAAAACTTTGTCTGAGTAAGTACCATTGTTTTTCAGGTATGAAATGGCATATTCAAATCTGAATTTTGAACTTTTTCCCCGGTTTGCAACGTGAACGCTCAGTTGTGTTGAGTGACCAATAGGTATTGCTTTTGCCGCTATAGAAAAATGAATGATGTCAAGACTTTTTCCGGGAGCAAAGCCAAACAGCTTCATCGCATCCGCATTTCCTCTTTTCAGCAGCGTTCGTAATGCATGTTTGAGCACCCAATCTGTGGTATCTGATTTTCCTTTCCACTTTAACCCGAGGTCAAGTACCAGGTCTGGCTGGTTTTTTGAAATATCATTCAGGTTGTTGGCTACACTTCTGTAAACATAATCTTCCGGATCATTTTTCAGCCGTTCTAAAATAGGGAGTATAGGTTTGGGGTCTGTCACATATTGCTCCAGCTTCATAGCCCATGGCAACAAGGGGCGGCAGCCTTCACTTGACAGCCGGCGCACGTGAAAGTTTTTATCGCGTGACCAGTCGTAGAGGGTCTTTATAAGATCCGGATTTTTTTTGAGAAAAGGCCTTATAGCAAATTCACTGGTTGAAAATGGGGTGTAAAATTTTAACGCTTCCAATGATCTGGCTTCAGCATGCTGTCCGTATTTTTCTACAAAATTTGGAAATACGGTGCCGGTAAATCCACGAAAAAGAGGGGCAACGTGGTCAATAACAGCAAGCTGATCTTCGTAATCCTGTTCCAGGGATTCGTTCAGGTGCCGGGTAATGTGATGCATGCGGTCTTTTAATTCACGGTTTTCCCAATCGGCATCCAGAATTCCGCCAATAAATTTTTTCCGGTTAAAATTTTTTGTTTTCCGGTTAAGTTCAGCCGCCAGTTCTTCAACAAATGTTGCAGAGAACATGTTTTTTAGTAATTCAGCCATAAACTAGGAATGAAGCTTGGTTATAAATTCAAATTTTCCAATACCGGTATTTGTCGGTTTCTTCTCAAAGAGGCCATAAAAGGCTGATCCGCTGCCTGACATGCTGACATAAAAAGCACCCTCTTTCTGGAGTTCTGTTTTTAGTTGGTTAAGGACCGGGTAATTTGCCATTAAATATAGTTCAAAATCGTTTTTAAAACAATTTTTATACAGCTTTGGATCCTTGTTGATGGCTGATATTAAATCAGATGCGTTATTATTGGGCTGAATACCCTGAAACGCCTCACGGGTGCTGATTTCGAGTCCGGTATGCACTAGTTTTATCCAGTAACCTGACAAATTGAGCGTTATTTTTTGCACGTTTTCTCCCCGGCCGGTAACCAGGCAGGGGCTATTATAAACGAAGAACGGACAGTCGCTGCCCAACATTGCGGCATAATTCAGCAGTGCTTCATCTGTTAGCTTCAAATCAAACAGTTTGTTCAGTAAAGAGAGCGTAAATGTTGCATCAGAAGAGCCAGCCCCAAGGCCTGCACCGGTTGGAATAACTTTGTGCAGGTAAATGGCAACCGGTGGCAGGTCAAATTCTTTTTGCAGCAATTTATAAGCTTTAATTACCAGGTTTTCTTCCGGCTTCCCGGGTATTTCAAGTCCGGACACCTTAAAGAGAAATTCGTCTGATTTGACAATTTCAAGAATGTCACACCATTGTACCGGGTAAAAAATACTTTGCAGGTTGTGATATCCATCGGGTCTTTTGCTTAAAACATTGAGACCCAGGTTTATTTTAATGTTTGGAAAAACAACCATGGCTGAGCGCTTTTGAGCGAAGATAGCACTAAAAGTGCGGGTGATTTTTCGGACTTATTAAAAAGTTGTAAATTTGGCCCCTCATAAGCACAAAAGAAAAATGGCAAATTATCTACCCTTCGAAGAACCTATTTTACAGATAGAGGAAGAAATCAAAAAGGCAAAGGAGATTGAAGAAAACAGCGGGGTTGATACGTCTAAAATGGTAAAAGACCTTGAAAAGAAACTAAAGGATACCACCAAAGACATTTTTGAGAAACTTACCCCCTGGCAGCGTGTGCAGTTGTCCCGTCATCCGGACAGGCCTTATACATTGGAGTATATTAACACCATGACAGCAAATACATTTGTTGAACTGCATGGTGACCGGGGTGTAAAAGATGACAAAGCCATGATTGGCGGCTTTGGTCAGTTGGATGGTCAAACCATTATGTTTGTTGGTCAGCAAAAGGGCATTAATACCAAAATGCGCCAGTATCGTAATTTTGGAATGCCTAATCCGGAGGGGTACCGTAAAGCGCTGCGTCTTTTCAGATTGGCGGAGAAATTCAATAAACCCATTGTTACTTTAATTGATACCCCGGGTGCTTTTCCAGGCCTTGAAGCTGAAGAGCGCGGGCAGGGAGAGGCTATTGCACGCAATATTTATGAAATGATGACACTAAAAGTACCCGTGATCTGCATTATTCTTGGAGAAGGTGCATCAGGCGGGGCACTTGGTATTGGTGTAGGTGACAAGGTAATGATGATGGAAAACTCATGGTATTCAGTTATTTCTCCTGAAAACTGTTCAACCATTCTTTGGAGATCATGGGATTATAAAGAAAAAGCAGCTGAAGCACTGAAGCTTACATCAACCGATATGAAAGAACTGAAATTGGTGGATGAAGTAATTAAAGAGCCAGTTGGCGGAGCACATCGCCATCACGAAGAGGCTATCATGAATGTCAAAAAAGCAATTCTTAAAACATTGGAGAAATTATCACCAATGGATCCGGATGATCGTTGCCAGAAACGGGTTGAGAAGTTCTGTAAAATGGGAGTTTTCAACAGTAAATAAATCTAATTTCGTTCGTAATGATTGGTGCTGATTTCGAAAAGATTCACTTTGTTCTTTTCGGTTTAAATCTGGTTGAACCCATGGCGTTCATTACAGATCTTATAATGGGGTCGGTTAGCATTTACCTGGGCGTAAAAGTACATCGTATAAAATCAAACCTGGCGTTTTACACCTATTGGAAATGGTTCTATTTTCTTTTTGGAGTGGGTGCACTTACCGGTGGAATTGGTCATACCTTTTACAATTACCTGGGCGTTGCCGGTAAATTTCCGTCGTGGATTTGCGGCCCTGTTGCGGTGTATTGCCTTGAGCAGGCCATGATCTCTATTCATCCGGTAGAGCGCCGTTTTGAACTTTTCAAACTGCTTTCAACACTCAAACTCTTTGCGGTTTATATAGCTTTTCTCATTATTTGCATCAACCTGCCAATTGCAGAAAAACCATCGCTGGCCTTTTTGCCCATTACAATCAATACCATTTTAGGCGTGTCAGTCACGGCAGGATTGCTGGCACTGAGGTTTAGTAAAATACTCTCTTCCAAATTCAATTACTTTTACCTGGGAGTGCTCATCATGATTCCGTCAGCGTTTATTTTTCTATTGAAAATTAATTTGCATCAGTGGTTTGATAAAAATGATCTGAGCCATGTGTTACTCACGGCCGGTATTATTTATTTCTACATTGGAATTTCTAAAATTTCAAAAGGGTTGAAAGACATACCCGTTTTTTCACATTAACATTGCTTACCGGCTTTTAAAACAGCTTCTGAAATTAGATTTTGTATCTTGCTTAAAAATTAAGGCATGATTTATTCTTTCAACGGATTTATTCCGGTGGTTCACGAAAGTTCGTTTGTTCATCCGCAGGCGGTGGTAACAGGTAATGTTATTATTGGCCGTGATGTCTACATTGGTCCGGGTGCTGCATTGCGGGGTGATTGGGGCCAGATCATTGTTGAAGACGGCTGCAATGTGCAGGAGAATTGTACCATTCACATGTTCCCGGGTACCACAGTAACGTTAAAGAAGTCAGCGCACATTGGGCATGGTGCAATTATTCACGGTGCAACCATTGGTGAAAATTCAATGGTAGGTATGAACGCTGTTTTGATGGATGATGTGGTGGTAGGCAAAAATTGCATCATTGGCGCGCTTTCCTTTGTTCCGGCTAAAATGACTATTCCCGATAAAAGCCTGGTGGTTGGGAATCCGGCTAAAATTATCAAAGAAGTTTCAGATGAAATGATTCAGTGGAAAACCATGGGAACAGCCCTTTATCAGAAACTGCCCGCAGAATGTTTTGCCACGTTAAAAGCATGTGAACCATTGCGTGAAATTGAACCCAACAGGCCTGCGCAGGAGTCTATGTACAAAACCTGGGAAGAAATTAAAAGAAATGAAAATTGAATCCGGTAATCTGAACAGAACATCTTTTAGCAATAGGAACTCACAAACCCTGTGCGCAGATAATCCGTATTTTTGAATAAGACACTTGCCTATGCGTAGTTACAGTTTGCTTTTCTGGATGACGGTTTTTACCTGTAGCGCCGCAGCGCAACTGAATATGACGCAATTGGGCTACCTTGATATTCCAACCAATCACGCAACACAACTGAACGGCATTTGGGGCTATACCGATGAAGCCGGAAATGAATATGCACTGGTTGGAACAAAAGACGGCGTTTCTATTGTTGACATTACCGTGCCGTCGAACCCGGCTGAGATTTTATTTATTGCCGGCCAAAATTCAATCTGGCGTGAAATTAAAACCAACGGTGATTACGCCTATGTAACCACCGAGGCAGAAGAAGGTCTGCTGATCATTGATCTTTCTCCGCTGCCCGCAAGCACAGCTTTGCCTGTAAGTTACTATACCGGCCCGGTTGGTAATGAATGGAACACCGCCCATTCACTCTATGCAGCAAACGGTTATGTTTACATCAATGGTTCCGGCCGTGGAAACGGCGGACTGATTATATTGGATGTTGCAACAGATCCCATGAATCCTGTTGAAGTGGGTGATTTTGATACCTGGTATGTGCATGATTGTTACGTGCGTGACGATACGGCTTACCTGGCACACATCTACGATGGGTTTTTCAGCATACTGGACATTACCGATAAAGCAAATCCAATTCTGCTTGGTTCAGCTATTACGCCAACCAGTTTCAGTCACAATGTCTGGACATCAACCGATGGAAATTATGCCTTTACAACCGATGAAGTTTCAGGCGGATTTATTGGTGCATTTGATGTTTCTGATCCGTCAAACATTGTTTACCTCGATAAAATTCAATCTTCACCAGGCAGTGGAATTGTTCCTCACAACGCGCATGTCAACGGTAATTACCTGGTTACGTCGTATTATGCAGATGGAGTTGTTGTGCATGATATTACGTATCCATACAACCTGGTTGAGGTAGGAAATCACGATACCAACCCCCACGAAAATCCAACAACGTCAGGCTGCTGGGGCGTGTATCCGTATTTTCCGTCGGGTAACATCATAGCCAGCGACCGTGAAGAGGGACTTTATGTTTTTGGTGTCAGTTATCAGCCGGGTGCTTATCTGGAAGGTACTATTACTGAAATGGGTACCGGAAATCCAATCAACAATGTAACCGTTACCATCGATGGTCAGGACATTACGGATTATTCAGGCGTCCCCGGCAATTATGCAACAGGTATTGCGGCAGGCGGCACGTATGATGTTTCGTATTTTAAAGTATTGTATTATCCGCAAACTATTTCAACGGTGCTGACCAATGGTGTTGTTCAGGTGCAGGATGTAGTGCTTGAAAAAATTCCGCAGTTTAATTTAACCATAGAGGTGTTGGATGCGGCTACATTTGACCCGGTTGAAAATGCGCAGGTCAAATTACAGCATACCTATATTGCACACGAAGGGGTGACTGATGCAAACGGTCTGGTGACGCTGGGGCTTTATTACCAGGACAATTATGATCTCTACGCCGGCAAATGGGGTTTTGAATCAGCCTGCTACATCGATACACTCATCACAAACACCAGCGCAACGGTGACCATTTATGTCAACCAGGGATATTACGATGATTTTACATTTGATTTTGATTGGCTGAGTGCCGGTGACGCTGACCGCGGCTGGTGGGAGCGCGAAATACCGGTGGGTGTTACCGGAACTTCAGGTGCGGTTCAGAATCCGTATGCAGACATTTCATGGGAGTGTGGAAATTTTGCTTACCTGACCGGGAACGGTACTATGGTCAGCAATGCAGAAGAGGTAAACGGCGGAGAGGCCGTGTTGATTTCTCCGGTTTTTGATTTGACCGGTTACAGTGATCCACACCTGAATTTTTCATCGTGGTTCTACAATCAGTTTGGGTATAGCCCTGTAAATGATACGTTGAAATTTTATTTGTTTGATGGAACCAGCACTGTTTTAATTGATAAAAAATTTGATGCAAACACGTATATGAGTCAATGGGTTCCAAACTCTATCCGCATCAGTGATTTTACAGTCCCTAATTCAACCATGCAGCTGATCGTTAGCCTGAGTGATGAACTGGCTACTGAAAATATTACCGAGGGCGGGATTGATTATTTTTCAATTACAGATTTTTCGCTGCTGAGTGTAAATACAGAGAGTGAAAATACGCTCACCATTTTTCCCAATCCGGCGCAGAATTCGTTTACAATAAAAGGTGTTTCAGAAGGGCGGGTTGAACTCTGTGATTTGACCGGAAGGGTGATTTCTGAACAACCCGTGCGTGAAGAACAATGCTGTACTAATTTTAGTCCGGGCATATACCTGGTGCGTATTTTTGATCCATCAGACAAACTGTTATCCATCCAAAAACTTGTTATTGAATGAAACCTGTTTATTGTATTTCTTTTATCTTTTTATTCGCTTGCGGCGGTGAGCCGGCTGGTACAACAGATCATTCCCTGGATGGAAAAGACACCATCAAGGAGTTTGAGATGAGTGAACCGCGCCTGACAGCGGTTGAGTTCAACAATGAAATGACGTTCATGCAGGATGCTATACTGAGCCAGGTTGATGAACTTTTTAAGTCTGATTCGTCCAACATAGATTTAAACCTTGAAAATACCTTGTTTGAAATAGATCTGAATCTTGAGAGCCTGAACAACATGAAAGTGCCCGAAAATGGGGAAGCATTTTTGAATGCGATGAAAAATCTCATGAATTTTTACCATTCTGAACTTACCGGGCCGTTTCAGCAAATTGTGCCATTGCTTAAAAAAGCAGATTGGAGCAAAGCTGATGAAAAGCAGGTAAGTGTTTACGATGTCAGTTTCGTTGAGTCAGAAAAAGCCTGGTTTGACAGCGTTTTTGCCGAGCAGGAAAAATTTGCAAAAGCAAACAACATTAAACTTGAAACAGCATATTAACTCCGTTTTACCATGAAGAAATTTACGTTTTTGTTTGTTTCTTTCATGCTGCTTTTCAGCGGTGTAGTGTTTCTCACGTTCAGCATTTCAGATGATCTGGCAGCTTACCACAAAAAGAAAACAGAGATGTCAGAGAAGCTTGATTTTAAGGCCCGTTTTTCAGATGTTTGGGAATATGTTCCGTTTTCTTCTGCGGCAGATGATAAAGTAGCGCTTTGGCAGCAGCTGGAAAAAGAGTCGTCTTACTATTACCGGAGTGCTGCAAAAAAAGGGTTTGTTCTGGCGGGTCTGGTTCTTGCTTTTTTTATTTCCAACAGGATTTATTACCGCAAGCGCGATCACAAACTTCAGATTTATGGTTTGGTCATGGTTTTTTCAGCCTTGTCATTTTTATACCTGGGACTGCAGGCCCCGTTTCTTGAAATAGAAGCCTTCAGCAGAGATTTGACCATCACCAGTCCTTTTGAGTTTACGTATAAAGGAAGAATCTATTACCTCTACCAAAACAAATCGGTTTTAGAACTCATCAAATTACTTTATACCGGCGGCAATTTTCTGGTAGCCATTTGTCTTTTACTGGCCAGTATTATTTTCCCGGTCACCAAACTGGTTACATCCATGATCGTTTTTATGAACCCGCACACAACCTTTTCACGCCGCGCCGTACCTGTCATTAATAATTTGGGCAAATGGAGTATGGCCGATGTTTTTGTTGCAGCTATTTTTCTGGCGTTTTTTTCATTCACCAATATGAATGTTGGGGTTGATACCGGCTCAACTACCTTAATAGGAACTTATTTTTTTCTGAGTTTTGTGGTACTGTCTATTGCCAGTGGTTCGGTTTTCAAAAAACTGACAGGAAAACAATAATCCAATCTCAGGCCAGGCCTTAAGTTCTGGCATGAGATGATCAGAAGAAAAACGGTGGTTTCGTATACTCCAGTTTAATATCCTGAAACATGGATGCCTTAATGTTTACGCGGAACAGAAAATTGATGTTTGTACTGGTTCCTTCCCACGGGCCATATTGTATCCAGCTCAGGCTGGCTTCCCAGCAATGCAGATCACGCCAGATTGAAAAATTGTAGGTAGGTATAATCTGGTTTTTTTCAGTGGCCTGTAAATCAAACGCAACGCCGTAGGTAAATTTCCACTTTTCGGTAATGTTAAAATCACCATCAGCCCTTACGGTTTGCACTAATTTGACTGAGTCAACATAATCCAGCGAATCGTTCCGTACCGATGAACGGGTGTAATTGAAATTGTACGATAAATTCAGTTTCCAGGGAATTTCAAAACTGGTGAGGTTTGGATTGGTAGCAATTTCATTACTGGTTGCATTGTTTGCAGTGGCCATATCCAGCTCTTTTTGTTTTTTGCGGCCTTTGGAATTGGTAAAATTGGCATTGATAGTAGCGTTGGCTGTTTTGATACGTCCCAGTCCCTGATCCATGTTCCACGCATATTCTTTGTGCTCAAAACCGGTAATGGCATCATACGAGTAAGGGCTCAGCGCTGCGCCGCTCTGGAAACTGAATACGTTCAGAAAACGGGCTGTTCTGAATGCAAAATTAATGTTTGACAGGCGGGAGGTGTCTTTGAAAATATCATACGATCCGTTAATGGAAAACGCATCAACCAGTTTGTAATTTTTAAAGGTTTCATTGAGGGAATCTTTTTTATCACGCACTTTCATCTCCAGCGTATTTCCAATTGAAAAACTGACAATGCCTGCTGTACCAAAACCACTTTCACGGTACAGGCTGTTTTGAAACGGTGAATAATAGGTTGTGTTGTTTAAGGTGTCTTTTTGAATTTGTTCATACAGCCCCAGGTCAGGCCGGTATGAAAAACTGACAGATGGTGAGGCCACGTGGCGGAATTTCATTTGCTTTTTGCCCAGCATTTTGTAATAACCAAAAAAGTTCGAACTAAGGCCTGAACTGAAAGCCAGTGAGCGCGATGATTTGAATCCGTTAATTTCGGTCGTGTCAATTTTTTCGGTTCCGGGGTTCCAGGTATTTTTTTCGTATTGAAAATTCCAGAGTTCTGAATAGTTGACACTGGGTGACATCATAATTCGTCCCCCAAAAAGCCGCAGGTTAGACTGAACCGTAGCCGTGTGCTGAACACCGTTGAGAACATAGTCATTCACGAGGTACAAATTTTCATTGCGGAAAACGCTGTCAGGTGCGGCAATGTAATTTTTTGCGTTCATGGCGTATGTCACGTTAATGGTTTCATACCATTTTTTTCCAATGCGTTCTTTTCTTAAAACGCCAAGATCAAAGCGGTTTACAGATACGTTAAACGAGGGTAATTCCAACGTGTAATTTTTGCTTTGTGCATTCTGCTGCAACGATGTTTTTAATCCCATGGTACCTGAAAAATTTCCGGCTTTCCATCGTTTGCTGACGTTTACGGCTGAGTTGAACTGGTTGTTGAAATATGTGGGGTTAACCGCTTCAAGGGTTGTTTTGGGATTGTTATCTGAAATAAAATTAATATCTGTACTGAATTTCAGTGTAGGGTGTGCTTTTGCATCCTGAACGTGTTTCCAGGTAAATGTCCATTTGTTGGTGACGAGTGAATCGTAGAATTTGCCCCTGAACTGTTCAAATTTTAAACCAACACTGCCGTCGTATTTGTATTTGCGGTAATAGTTAGACGTGTTTTGAACACCAAACCGGCCGCTGGTAAACACCGTGGCATAGAAATATGTTTCCCAGTAATCTCCCAGCGGAATGTAGTATCCAAAGTCCTGCAAACCGAAACCATATTTGGCGGTATTGGCAAAACGGGGAATAATAATGCCGTGCTTTTTTGAGTCTGAATTGGGGAAAAATCCAAAAGGTGCCGCCAGCGGTAATGGAATTTTAAACAGTTTCATGTAAACCGGTCCGGTTACAATCCGCTCATCCGGCACAATGATGGCTTTGGTTAATTTGAAGTGATAATGCGGCGTATCGGCATCACAGGTTGTAAATTTTCCGTCTTTCAGGTGAACTTCTTCATTGGGATGAATTTTAGATTCAGCCATGTGTATATAACCTTCGCCCTGCTGGGCGCGGACTTCTTTGACATACCCTTTTTTGGTGTTGAAATTATAGCGGATGTAATCACATCTGCTTTCTTCACCACCGGTTGTGAAAACCGGTTTTCCAACCGGTAATCCAAGGCTGTCAAGCGTATAGGTGGCTAAAACTTCTCCTTTTTTCAGATCAATTTCAATAAAATCAGCCCTTAGTTCAACATCTTCAAACGCAACAACTGCCTCACCGTAAAGGCGCACAACCTGGTTGGGAATATTGGCTACAATAGAGTCGCGCGCCTCATAGTTCACCGCCGACGAGGGGCCCTGGGCAAGCATATTTTGCCCGGCAACCATCATGCTTATCAACAAGATTGAATTGAAAACTAACGATATGTAATTACGGCGCACCGCTACTTTGGTCTTAACTTTGTTAGTACTATACGTAAGAAGTTACAAATCTATCAATTTTAAAAGAGATGAATTCAAGGCTAAATAACAGATCGGGTTTGATTTTATTGTCTTTTCTGATCTTTTTTTCATTTACGTCAACTGCACAGGACGATGGCTCACTTGCCGGACTAAAAACGGTGGTTATTGATGCAGGTCACGGCGGTAAAGACCCTGGTTGCCATGGTGCCAGCTCGAATGAAAAAACGGTGACACTTGCAATTGCCCTGAAATTGGGTGAGTTTATCAAAGAGACGTTTCCGCAGATCAAAGTGGTTTATACCCGTGATACTGATGTATTTGTAGAATTGGATGAGCGTGCGCAGATTGCCAACCGCAACAATGCTGACCTTTTTATATGCATTCATGCAAATGCAGGTCCTGCAACTGCTTATGGCGTAGAAACCTATGTGCTGGGGCTTCATAAAACAGAGGCTCAGAAACAGGTTGCTGAACGTGAAAATGCCATCATTGAACTTGAAGATGACGGAGGACAGAAGTACAAAGACTTTGATCTGAGTCCTGATGCAATCATTGCACGCCAGTTACAGCTCAGCGTTTTTCTGGATCACAGCATTGTGTTTGCAACCAAATTGCAGGAACAGTTTGTGAGTATTGGACGCAGTGACAGGGGAGTAAGACAGGCAGGTTTCCTGGTTTTATACCGTACCACCATGCCCAGTGTGCTTATTGAAACGGGGTTTTTAACCAATGCCGATGAAGAAAAATTTCTGGCTGATCCTGAAAGTCAGAAAAAAATGGCACAATCAATTTTCAAAGCGTTTACGGAGTATAAAAAGTACTATGAGGCCGGAGATGTTGTATCAGACAATACAGACGGAAATACAACCACCGTAAGTCAGGCTGAATTTGGTCTCCCTGAAAGTGAAGTAAAATCCGATGAACTCATTTACCGTGTTCAGATTGAAACGTCTACCACTAAAATAGCTACAAATGATACTCGTTTTAAAGGCATGACTGTTTTTATGTATGAAGACAAAGGTCTTTATAAATATACGGTAGGTGCGTTCCGCGACGCTGAATCAGCAAATGAGCTGAAGAAAGAAATGCGTACCCTGGGCTATGAACATGCCTTTGTCATTACTATGAAAGGGAATGTACGTGTTAATCTTTAGTACGTAAATATTAGGATTGATTGAGTTTCAATCTATTTTTTTGCACTATTTTAGCACTCTGAAACATTAGCCGTCCCAATAATGAAAGTTTCGAAAGAATTTAAAGTTGGTCTCCTTGTCGTATTAGGTCTTTTACTGCTCTTTGTGGGCGTAAATTTTTTGAAAGGAGGCCTCATATTTGGGAAAAGCCGTGAGTTTTATGCGGTATTCACCAATGCTTCAGGGTTAAAACCATCCAATGAAGTTCAGCTGAACGGCGTTAAAATAGGTCAGGTATTGGAGGTTGGACTTCACCCGCTTGATCCGCAAAAAATTCTTGTAAAATTTAATGTAGACGATAAAGAACTGCAGATTCCGGCTAATTCTGAAGCCTGGCTCATCAGCTCTGATTTGTTGGGGACAAAATGCCTGGATTTGAGGTTGGATACACTTCCAATGACCGAGCACAGCTATTACGAAGATGGTGATACCGTACTCTCCAACATTGAAGTTTCGCTGGAAGACAAAGTAGAAGCACAATTGCTGCCGCTTAAGCAAAAGACAGAAGAATTGATTGGATCTGTAGAAGGTATTGTGGTTTCAATCAACGCTTTCTGGGATACCAGTGCGGCCTATACCATTGAAGAAAGTATGTATGAAGTGCGTGAAGCCATTGGTACATTCGGTGAGCTGGCAAACAACCTGAGTATTTTAATTTCGCAGGAAACCGAAATGGTAGGCAAAATTCTGAAAGACGTGCATACAGTTACCGATAACCTGGCGAATAAATCAGAACAGATATCCAACACCATTGACAATATTTCTGCCATTTCAGATACACTTTCCAACACCGATATCAAGGGCGTAATTGCTGAAACCAAAACAACCCTTACTGAAATAAACGGTGTCTTGTCTATGGTCAACAGTGGTGAAGGTACGCTTGGTTCGCTGCTTCACAGTGACAGTCTCTACAACGCACTCGTAAACACCAATGAGTCGGTACAACATCTGCTGGATGACATG
The DNA here is from genome assembly GCA_016192075.1 of Bacteroidota bacterium. GTDB lineage: Bacteria > Bacteroidota > Bacteroidia > Flavobacteriales_D > Crocinitomicaceae > JADJGJ01. The sequence goes on from JACPUU010000012.1 coordinate 331,192, forward strand.
GCCGCGAATCCAAACAAATATGTTCACTTTTCATTATTCGGTCGAAAGGTGAAAGGTGTTCAGCTAACGACGGAAGAGGAGAAGAAGTTGAAAAACTGGCTTCAGACCCAACCTTAATACCCGGTTTTCTAAAAATCAATTCTCATGGGAATCAGTAACATTATCTTCGCTCTAATCCTGATCGGAGCAAGTGTCCTGTTTACAATCAACGTGCGCAAAATTATTGCCAATATCCGCCTGGGGCGTGATGTTAACCGCAGTGATAAACGATCAGAACGCTGGAAAACAATGATCCGCGTTGCGCTTGGACAGTCTAAAATGCGAACCAGACCTTTTGCTGCAATTTTGCACCTTTTTGTGTACGCCGGGTTTATTCTCATCAACATTGAAATGCTTGAAATAGTGATTGATGGCGTGGTTGGTTCACATCGTATTTTTCAACCTTTTTTAGGTAATTTTTATTATTTCATCATTAATTTCTTCGAGATACTGGCGGCACTTGTCGCAATTTCCTGCATTATCTTTCTCATTCGCCGGAATTTCAAAAAAGTGGCGCGCTTTCAGGGGCCTGATTTGAAAGGCTGGGCCTATACCGATGCCAACCTGATTCTGATTACAGAAGTTTTGCTGATGAGTGCACTTTTAATTATGAATGCTGCTGATCCGCATGGTGGATTTGTCATTTCAAAACACATTGCACCTATGTTGCCCCAAAATGCAGAAACATTGCACGGGGTAGAACAGGTTGCCTGGTGGTTCCACATAATTGGTGTATTGGCTTTTCTGAATTATTTACCTTACTCAAAACACCTGCACATTATCTGGGCTTTTCCAAATACGTTTTTTTCAAACCTGAATCCGAAGGGTAAATTTAATAACATGGAAAGCGTTACCCGTGAGGTGAAACTGATGATGGACCCAACTGCTGATCCTTACGCCGCACAACCGGCAGCAGAAGGTGCACCGCAGCGTTTTGGAGCAAAAGATGTAACGGATCTTACCTGGATTAACCTGATGAATGCCTATACCTGCACTGAGTGCGGACGTTGTACGTCATCGTGTCCGGCAAACATTACCGGCAAAAAATTATCACCGCGCAAAATTATGATGGATGTGCGTGACCGGGTTGAAGAGCTGGCAGCAGCAAAACGTAAAAACGGGGCTGATTTTCACGACGGCAAATTTCTCATCGGTGATTATATTTCTGAAGAAGAAATATGGGCCTGTACCAGTTGTAATGCCTGTGTTCAGGAATGTCCTGTAAACATTGATCCGCTGGCCATTATTATTGATTTGAGAAGATACCTGGTGATGGAAGAATCCAAATTACCGGCTGAACTGGCAGGTATGGCAACAAACATTGAAAACAACCAGGCCCCTTGGCAATTCTCTCCGGCTGATCGGTTTAACTGGGCAAAAGAAGCGTAGTATGTTAGAAGAAAAAATGGAAAACGGCGAGCGCATTTCGCCTAAATTACCGGCACATATAAAAAATTACCTGATTGATATTGACGGGACAATTGGTGACGATATTCCCAATGAAGAACCTGAACGTATGGTAACAGCACGGCATTATCCGGATGCTCTTGAAATCTGCAATAAATGGTATGATGAAGGACATATTATCACCTTTTTTACCTCACGTACGGAAGAGCATCGTGTTGTGACCGAGGAGTGGTTAAAGAAATGCGGATTTAAATATCAGTACCTGTTAATGTGCAAACCGCGCGGAGGAAATTATCACTGGATTGATAACCACATTGTGCGCGCCACACGGTTTGAAGGCAGGTTTACCAATTTGATTGAAGTGGATTCTAAAATCCAGGTTTTTGAAAAATAATGAATTGTTAAAAACAGCAAAGGAGTATTCGGACCTTGAAGCAAATAGCCCGGAATTTTAAATGCTGAAAAATAAAAAATATGAGTAACCCAATTACCGTAAAAACCATGTCCCAGATGCTCGCTGAAGGCGAAACTCCGGATATTTTATTTTGGGTAGGATGCGCCGGAAGTTTTGATGACCGGGCAAAAAAAATTACCAAAGCCATTGTCAAAATTCTGAATCACTGCAACGTGAAATTTGCAGTGCTGGGTACAGAAGAAGCATGTACCGGTGATCCGGCAAAACGTGCCGGCAATGAATTTCTTTTCCAGATGCAGGCCATGATGAATATCCAGGTGTTGAACGGATATGAAGTTAAAAAAATTGTAACCGGCTGCCCGCATTGTTTCAACACCTTGAAAAATGAATATCCTGAACTGGGTGGAAATTATGAAGTGATTCACCATACCCAATTGCTGGAACAATTGTTTAAAGAAGGAAAAATTCAGATCAAGGGCGGCGGTGAGTTTAAGGGAAAACGAATCACCTTTCATGATCCATGCTATTTGGGGCGCGCCAATGATGTCTACGAAGCACCGCGTGAAGTACTTCAAAAGCTGGATGCCGAACTGGTAGAAATGAAACGCTGCAAAACAAAAGGTTTATGCTGTGGTGCAGGCGGTGCACAAATGTTTAAAGAAGCAGAACACGGTAACAAAGAAATTAACGTGGAACGGACTGAGGATGCGCTTGAAACCAAACCACAGGTTATTGCAACCGGCTGCCCTTTCTGTAACACCATGATGACTGATGGTGTCAAAAATTTCAACAAAGAAAATGATATCCGGGTAATGGACATTGCAGAAATGATTGCCCAGGCAGCAGATTTGTAAACGAAATCAAAGAAAAAAAAGCAAGGGGCGGAAGATACGATTTTCCGCCCCTTGCTTTTTTAAAGCTTAATCAGCAACCGCGTCATAAAATTGATTCCCGCCTGCGGATAGTAGAAGTTCTCTGTCGTTGTTTGTCCACCGTAAAAATAACTGTAGGTATACCCATTATTTTCATAAAGTTCATTGAAGAGGTTGTTGACCTGAACACCTAAAACCAGCTCTTTAAACAATTTGCTTTTCCACGAATAGCTGGCATCTATCGATGAAACAAAATAGGCATTGAGTGAACGGTCGTCATTAGACGTGTTATCCAGGAACTGTTTGCTGACATATTTTGAAATAAAAGTCAGGCTCATTCCCTTAAACGGTATGTACTCGAGTGCACCCGATGCAATCAGGTTTGGTGAAAAGGCCAGGTCGGTATTGGAATGTTGTATGGCAACCTGTCCGCCGTTATCGTAATCATCGTAATATTCTGTGAAAGATGGAATTTTATTCTGGCTGTACGTGAAGTTACCTGAAAGACTTAGCCCTTTTGTAATGCGGTATCCTGCTTCCAGTTCAATACCTGCACGGTAGCTTTCGGCTACGTTGGTTCTGGCATAGGCGCCTACATCATTTATGGCGCCGGTAAGTATCAGTTGATTTTTATAATACATCAGAAATACGTTTGCATTGGTCATAAACCGTGCTGATTTGTAACGATAACCCGTTTCAACATTCTGAAGTGTTTCATGTGAGGGGCGTGATCCGGATGTGCTGTTGGTAAAATCATCTCTTACCGGTTCGCGGTTAGCAACCGCCACAGATGCATAAACATTGTTACGCGCATTGAAGTCATACATGATACCGGCCTTTGGGTTGAAAAAATCATAACTCACATTTTGATCGGTGTCAACCAGCTCTCCGTTCACCTGGTCTGGCCCGACAAAGGAATAATTGATGTGCCGGTATTGAAGATCGCCGTAGAAGGTGAATTTTTTCCATTCATAGGTTGCTTTCAGGTAAGAACTTGCATCGAGTTTGGTAGCGTCACTGTCATAGTAGTGATCACGTATCTGGCTGTTTGAAGCAAATTCGGCCCATATAATTTCACCGTAATGGCCGCCCAGGTATTGATTAACAGCGCCGCCCCAGGTAATGTCCAGTCCTTTGTGATCTGAATAATTGAGTGAAAATATGCCGCCGTAAAAATGGTTATCTAGCCAGCGGCGCCTTATAAAATCGCCATTTGTTACCGTATCGTTTGAAAAAATAACCGGACTTAAACCGTAGTCAGCCAGCGCATCGTTTTTGCGGTATTGCTCATAATATCCGCGGCCGCGTGTATAATGTGCCGCCAGGTTAAAATTCAATTTGCTGCTGAAGCTGTGAAGAAAATGCAGTTGGTAATGATCTTGCTGGTAATGGTCCACTTCGTTTTCATAGGTATAGTAATTGTAGGTTCTGCCAGAGCTGAATAAGTTGGTGCTGTCTCCGGCATCGAGGTAAGTAATTCCAAGGTTATTGTAATAGTGCGTGGTTAATGCATCGGTATTCCCTGTAATAACTGCCTGCGGTGTTCCCCACCAGGCCTGGTAGGTAATTTCTTTACCACTGAAAACATTGGCGCGCAGTACTGATTTTTTTCCAAGCCAGGCTCCGGAAACATAGAATGATTTAAGATCTGAACTGGCACGGTCAATGTATCCGTCTGATGTAATTTGTGACAGGCGTGCATCCATCGTAAATTTTCCATCAATTAAACCTGACCCCACTTTAACGGTATTTTTGAGGGTGTTGAATGAACCGTAAGATGTTCCAACCTCGGCATACGGATCTTTGTGAACTTCATTGGTTTTAATGTTGATGCTGGCACCAAATGCCGCTGCGCCGTTAGAAGAGGTTCCTACACCGCGCTGAATTTGAATATTTTCAACAGACGATGCAAAGTCAGGCATGTCTACCCAATAGGTACCGTGTGATTCAGAATCGTTGACCGGAATTCCGTTAATGGTTACATTGGTTCGTGTAGGGTCAACACCTCTGATGCGTATGCCTGTATACCCAACGCCTGCGCCTGCATCTGAAGTAACAACCGTAGATGGTGTGAGGTTAAAAAGATAGGGGAGATCCTGGCCGTAATTGAGTTTTTCTATTTCTGGTAATGAGAGGTTGGTATAGGTTGCTGGTGTTTTATCACCGGCGCGCAGGGCTGATACAACAATCTCTTCAGATAAATACGAAAGCTCTTCCAGCATATAGTTGCGGGTGAGGTTACCGGTAGAAATCTGTAGCGTATCTTTTTCAGTGACATAACCCAGGGCTGAAATTTCTACAACCCAGGTTCCGGGTTTGATTCCTGAAAGCGTGTATGATCCGTCCGGTGCGGCAACAACTCCCTGAAAGGTATTGTGGATTACAATCCGGGCAGCCGGTATGCCTTCTCCTGAAAGGGTGGTGATTTTTCCGCTTAAGGTAGATTGAGCATTCGTCAAGTAGGGCACGAACATAAAAATCGTACCAATTAAGTGTATGTTTCTTGTTTTCATGTTTTAAACATTCATACAAGAACAAGGGGCTGATTCCTGGGGATTAATAAATTGGTTACTAGTTACAGTCACTTTCCTTCGCAGGCATTATCCTGATCAGGTCAATGGGTATAATCTCAGCACTGCATGACACAGAGCACCCCTTAGAGACAATGCAAAGTTAAGGTATAAAAAATTGAAAATCCAATCTTGTTTGCTAACAAGCCGGGGTGATAAATTCCAAAAGAGATAGATTGTTTGCCACTCAGGGCAATACTTTTAGCGTATCAATTGCTTTTACCGCTGCCTGCAGGCGCTCTTCTGCCGCACCTCTGACAATGATAAAATTCAAGTTAAGTTCACGCATTTTTTTGTAATAGCTTTTAAAAAGCTCATCGCGGTCATATTCATTTTCCCGCAGGGGATCATAGGTCCAGGGTACATCGGTATCACATAAAATGTAAAGATCAAATACCTGCTGCTGTACTAATTTCTGAATAAGCGGAGATGCTTTTCCATATACCACCACTGACCAAATGTACATGACGATCATGTCCGTATCTGAAATCAAGAGTGGACCATTTGTAAAATTCTGAATAGATTCCTGCTGGCCTGTGGCAATGGTATCGAGATCTTCCTGCGAATATTTTCCACCGCTTTGCATGAGGAATTCGCGTGAATACTCAGGTACGAAAGTGGTTTTATAATGAGCAGCCAAAGCCTCAGCAAGACTTGTCTTACCGCAGGACTCGGGACCGGTGATGGCTACGCGGATCATGCCCTGAAATCAGATTTTGAATCAATCACATCCGTATGGCCGGGATCGTTTTTTTGCAGGTGATATTGCCTGGTCCATTGCACCAGGGCGTAGATTGCCATGCCTGTAAAAATTCCGTAAAGTAGTGCTGAAAGGACAAGATCACGCGATGCATAAAGGAAGATGGCTGCGAAATCTACCACAATCCAATAGATCCAGTTTTCAAGTACTTTTCGCGCAGTCATAAAGGTAGCCACTAAACTGAAAACGGTTATGGATGCGTCCAGGTAAGCACTTGCCTGGTTGGTGTGCTGTTCAAAAACAAAACCAATTATAAAGGCCAGAAAAAGTCCGAGGCACAGTATTTTTATATGAAACCAGGCGTTTCGGGTGGCTATTTTAAGTGTTGAACCAACAGCCGTTTTCCAGGTTATCCAACCATAGACAGACATAATAACATAAAAAAGCTGAAGACCTGTTTCAATGTATAGTTGAGCCGTAAAACAGAGATAAACATAGATGACAGAACTGATAAGCCCAAAAAACCAGCACAGAATTTTTTCATAAGCGGCCAGTGCTACATAGGTAATACCGGTTAATACGGCAATCCATTCCAACACGGTGGTTTCTTTAACTGCCTGTATGAGATTTTCAGTAAATGCCATGGTACATGAATGCGTAAATATAGCCAATCCGGCATTTATGAAATCATACCGCTTTTATAGGCAATCACAATTTTAGGATTATCTTTGTTTCCCGCAACGGGATATTAGCTCAGCTGGTTTAGAGCACTACCTCGACAAGGTAGGGGCCACTGGTTCGAATCCAGTATATCCCACAAAGGAAAAGCCGCAAGTCGATCGACTTGTGGCTTTTTTTATCCGGGACCGCTGAAAATTTATTTTCAAAAGGGACTGGATAAAAAAAGCCAGAAACGAGCAAAGCGAGTTTGGCTTTTAATTTGAAACCGCCCGCGGCAGCGTCTGGATCACGAAGTAATCCGGTTGGCTAAAAATTCAGTTTCAAAAGCGCACAAACAAAAAAGCAAGAAATTAGCAATCGGGTTTGGCTTTTGGTTTGGGGGCGAATGAATATTCGCCCATACCAATCCCTCAAGTGACTTGCGAAATCAAATAATCCAGCGTTGAAAATTTAGTTTCAAAAGCGCACAAACAAAAAAGCAAGAAATTAGCAATCGGGTTTGGGTTTTGGCTTGGGGGCGAATCAATATTCGCCCATACCAAATCGCCTGTACCAAATTCACCTTACCAAACTGTCAGGCAAAAAAGTAAGGCGGGCAGAGCCACCTTTTACTCCTTCACAAATTTTACAGCTGTATGTGTCGAATTCATAAGAACCAGTGTATAATTTCCGGCAGCCAGTTTTGAAATGTCAATGACCTGGTTTGACGAATTAACCGTACCGGATACCATTAATTTTCCAGCTGCATCGATGACCTGATAACCGGAACCTACTACTTCGTCCGGCAGTGTAAGTTGAATAAATTGCTGCGCCGGATTTGGATACAGTTTCACGGTCACGTCATTTTCAACTGCAATTCCTACGGTTGAAACAGCGCTGATTTTAGCCCCGAGTGATTCATTTTCATAAGACCCCGAAGGTGTTGTTTTCATTTCAACAGCTTTAACGTAATAATAGACCGTTCCTGCAACGGGCAATGTATTGTCTGTATAAGTCAACGCGGTAATTGGTGTGGTATTTAATTTTACAAAGTCAACCGAATCAGCATACCGCCGGTAAATATTGTAACCGGTTTCACTGCCTCCTGCTAACCATGTCAGATCATTGGAATTTCCGTTAGCGGTTACGGCAACATTGGTTGGCTGTGGAATGTAGAACAGGCGCAGCGATGGATCACCCATCAGGTTAACGGATACCATTCGCGCCAGACCGCTGTAAACGCTTGAAATATAAAGCGCGTTGTTATTTTGTGTAAGCCGTGTTGCGTAACCAATGTTTTCACCCATGGCCATGTGATTGAAATACCAGTTAGGGCGTCCGGCCCAGCAATTGGTGAGTGTATTTCCCTGCGCCAGCGGCGCACGCAAAAAAGCATTCTGATAATGCCAGTCACCAAAATAAGAGCCGAATAACATCGTAAACGGGGCGCTCAGTGTATCGGTTGTAAAATTGCTGGTATTGCCAATTCCTCCGGCGCTGGTATAGGTTCCGCCACCACAGCCATAGGCCCATAAATAAGTTCCGGTGGTGGAGGTAGTGTAACTTAATTGCGTGAAATAATCGGCCTGAACGGTATTGCTTCTTCCAACAATGGCAGCAAAATTATTGTAACCGCTTTGTGAAAATCCTTCGTCATACGAGGTGAAATTATCATCAATCAGCGCTTGTTCACCAACCAGAATCTGTGCCGTTTTGAAACGATGGTTTTTGTCCATGTAACGAATCAGCAGCTCTTCTTCCGTTACTGAAAAAGCCGGCAGATTGGAAAGATCAACGCGACCAGCCTGAAGGTCAACATCTGACGGAATGTAAGATTGGTCAAATTTACCATCACCCGGCGTGTTGTGATTGAGGGTATTGGATGATACGGTATTGTTTACGGAAGCATCGGTCCAGGTACCATTCACATCGGCGTAATAGGTGTCTGTAGGCCAGGCTCCTTCGTGATCCGGATGCCCGTCAGGGTTCAGTTCGCCCGAATGCGGCACGGGTACATTGCCCAGCAATATCAGCAGTTTTGTTTTGGAAGGATTTTCATTGTAGCTGGTTAGTATAGCAGCCTTTACAGTTGTCACCTGGTCAGCTGAACTGACGTAAATGGTTTTTGGGTACCAGCCATCCAGCTCAAGGTCTTCTAAAAAAACATCGGTTGCAGTTTGAAAGGGAATGTTGGCCATGTAGGTTGATTCAATAACCACCAGGGCAATTCCGCGATTGCTGTTTGCGGTGACCTCAATGCCTGAAGACAGGTAACCGTATTTAGTTGGGGAAGACCCTGAGGTCATCTGAATTTTATAATCATACAACGTATTCACAGTAACTGCTGCATCGGTATAACCGGTTGCATTGGCCGGTAATGTTGCAATTGCTGTGCCCCACGAGGCGGCTCCCTTTGCTTTACGGTACACCACAAAATTGGTGGCGTCGTTGTCAGCCGGCCAGTTCAGACTGATGGAAGGGGCCAAAGCATCAACCGTTGCTTCAGCCTTTACTGAAAGTGAATCACCGTAAGGTTGTGAAAAAGCAGCGGGAATTAAAGTGATGCTTAAACTTATCAGGGTAAAGAGTTTTTTCATGGTTTATACGTTTGAGTAACGAAGATAAAAGGATCAGCGGAATTCATTCTGAAATCGTTCTAATTTGAACGTCTGCGGTTTTTAAAGAAATAATTTATAACAGCAATTTAAGGTCAGATAACTTTAATTGAATAGCGCAATCTCTTGTTTTTCTGATTAAAACACTAATTTTGCGGCCTGAAATAGAATAACATGATATTAGGCATAGCAATTTACGCAGCATTACAGGTTTCAAATCCGGCAGGCACGCAAAGTCCGGCCGAAAAAATTACGGGTCAGTGGAAAGGGATTGAAATGTACCAGGATGCCGCGTCGTATGATGGACGGACGTTTTACCTGCCTAATTCAGAAGAACTGATTATTGATAAAACAAAATTTAAGGTTTATTTCTACCCGTATTTTAAAAGTGAAGAGTTTGATGCGGTTATTACCGCAAAATCAATTGTGTGCAACATTGGTAAAAAGAAAGTAAAAAGTGACTATTCGTTTATTGGCGACACGCTGGTGATAAGCATGAATTTTATCAATAAGAATTTTATTAAAATGTATGAACGCGTTACGTTTGATGATGCGGTTATTGCTGAACTGGATGGCTATGGCTTCAACCCTTCAAGCCTGACAAATGAATTTGAACTGGATACGCTGCATCCTGAACTTAAAAGAGGATTTACGTATTTTGATTCGCTTGGTTTTGACCCCATTTATCACCTGCGTTTTATAGATGATTATCACATTCTGGTAAACCGCACCGAGAAACTGGAAGTGGAACGTTTATACCAGGCGTTCAAATACACCCGCAATGGCCGCGAAGAAACCTATCGGATTCTGAAAGTGCAGGGTACACAGCAGTTTTCACTGATTCCGTTTTCATATTGTCAGTGTGATACGATTCAGATTCCTTACCTGGTTGTTTCCTGGGCTGACCGCATACGCCAGCGCATAGCTGAAGATGCAGCCTACTAACTCAGGCTTTTGATTTTTCGAATTCAACTCTGCAGCTTTCTAAAAGGGCCACCAGGTTTTTACGGTCAACCAGCAGTTGCTCAATCAATACTTTATTATTACGTGAAACGGTCCGCAGATTGCGCCGCTGTGCACTGTAACGGATAGCCGCCAGGTACATTTGTGCGTACACACCGGTAATGTACATCACCACCGGTATGGCAAAAGCCCACCATTTGACGGGGGTAAAAATTCCAAGCAATAGGGCCGTTGCGGCATAGAACAGGGCAAAAATGATGAGCCCCGCTGCTACAATCATCGATCCCTGAAAGTTATCGTGAAAACGTACTTTTTTCAGAATAAACTGGACCAGGTTGTAGGGAATAAAGTTGGTGAGCAGTCCCACCAGGAAAAAAGGTAACCCTAAAATATACGAGGTAATGCGGCGGAATGATTTCTGGAATTTAAGTTCTTTGATATCCTTATCAGTGAGCCCGCTGTTTTGTAATTTCAGCAGGTAGGCATCAATGGCATTAACCGTGGCATCAAATTTCTGCGTGTTGGAATGCCTGAAATAATCAATCGCTTCAAGCATGTCTTTTTGCATTTCAAACTCACGTTCCTGCTCATTGTATTCAATACCAAGTTCCTGTTTCAGATCACGGGAATAAATGCTGTTCAGTTTATAGAGCAATGAATCGTCTGCATTGTTTTCAACATGAAGGGTTGTTTCAAGCAGTGCTTTTTCAGCCGCTTCTGTTAGTTTTTCTACTTCTTCAAATTCGCTGGACTCAGCTGCGGTAATAAAGCTGCTGACCGGGATAGCACGGCCAATGTTTATAAATACATCGCTCCTGAACTTGTGCGGATTACTGTAATTCAGTCCAACCGGAACAATGTGGCTGTTCAGTTTAAGGTCATTGCGGATTTCAGCACCGCGGGCAATACGCGCAACACCTGTTTTAAAGGGTTTTATTTTTCGCTCGGTAATACTCACTCCTTCTGGAAATATGAGCAATGCTCCGCCGCTGGTTAAATGATCAAAGCAGTGATTGAACATGTCTTTGTTTTTGTGGACATCTTCAGGCCGTGTGCTGGGTCTGAAAACGGGTATCATGTGCAGCCATTTTTTGAAAACATAGCCTTTGATTCCCTTACCAACGTATTCACCGGCGGCAATAAAATAAACCGGTTGTTTTACGGTTGTTGCCACCATAATGGGGTCCATAAAAGCACTGGGGTGATTGGCAATAAAAATTACAGGGCCTTCGGCCGGTATGTTTTCTTTGCCAATAATCCGTATCCGCCTGAAATAAGATTTCAGCGTAAGTTTTGAAAGTATTTTCAGAATGAAATAGAGCACACTGATTGTATATTAGCGTTTACAGTATCAGGGTCTGATTCCAATGACACAGACATCATCAATCTGCTCCAGGTCACCTTGCCATTCTTCAATCATGTTGTTCAGAATATCATGTTGTTCAGACATGGCTTTTGCATTGATTTCAACAAGTATTTCCTTGAAGCGGGAGTATTTGAATTTTTTGCCTTTAGGGCCGCCAAACTGATCGGCATATCCGTCAGAAAACAGGTAAATACAATCACCCTCTTTGAGTTGAATGACGTTGTTGGTAAATTCAGGATTTTGCGCAAACCCGGCTCCAATCGGGAATTTGTCTCCTTTAATTTCTTCCATGTTATTGTTGCGCACCAGGTAAAGCGGATTAAATGCACCGGCAAACTGCAACAGGTTTGTAGTCAGGTTCAGTGAACAAATAGCCATGTCCATGCCATCTTTAATGCTGGTAGTACCGGTGTTGTTGTTGTGAAGTGTTTTGGATACAATGCGGTTGAGCTCTTCCAGAATTTTGTTAGGCTGATAAATTTTTAATTCGTTCACAATCTGGTTCAGGCTGTTGTGGCCAATGAGTGACAAAAAGGCTCCTGGTACACCGTGCCCGGTACAATCCACCACGGCAAACAAAATGGTGTCTTCAACCCGTTCAATCCAGTAAAAATCACCTGATACAATGTCTTTTGGCTTGAAGAGTACAAAGGAATCATGCAGGTAATTACGCACGAGTTCTTTTGCAGGCAATGTAGCATCCTGAATACGTTTGGCGTAGATGATACTGTCTGTTATATTCTTGTTTTTTTCTTCAATGATTTCTTTTTGTTTCACCACTTCAGCAGTACGTTCTTTTACTTTGTCTTCAAGACTTTCATAGAGCTTTGCATTTTCAATGGCAGCAGCAATTGTTGTAGCAAGGCCGCGGAGAATATCCATGTGATATTCCGTATAGGCTTCTTTTTCATAACTCTGCACGGTTATTAAACCAACCACGCGGTCTTTTAACCAAAGCGGCAGGTAAATAATAGATGCGGAGTCTTTACCTGAAACCGGCTTTAGCATGCCTTTGATGTACTTGCTGTATTCGTTAAAGTAATTGCTGATAAAAATTTCTTTGCGGTTATTGAAGCACCAGGTCGCCAAACGGTCATCCTGAATTTTGTATTCAAAATCTTCCATGCTTTCACCGTTTTCAATGAAGCCGGGCATTTTGATACTTTCAGCCACCGGGTCGTAAATACCAATTCCAAAGCAGGTGGCATCCATCAATGTGTTGATGTTATCATACACTTTGCTGATAATTTTTTCAATCGACAATGCTTCCGCAATATCACGGCTGATCTGGCCAATCAGTTTGGTATTCTGATAGGCTTTGTCAATTTCCTGTGTGCGTTCCACAACCCGTTCTTCCATGTTTTCATAAAGGCTGGCGTTGTCTATGGCAATACCGGTATATACCGCAATGGATTGCAGAATATTCAGGTGATATTCAGTATAGGCGTATTTTTCAAAACTCTGTACGGTAATTACACCAATTTTTTTATCCTTGGCCATAAGCGGCAGGTAAATCAGTGATGTTACTTCTTCTCCAACCTGTGGTTGATTGTAGGTTGGAATGTACTTGCTGTATTCCTGCTGAAGATTGCCAACAACGATCTGCGCATCATTGTTAAAACAATAAGAAGCCAGGTTGTTTTTATTGTCCAGGGCATCGTAGCATTCTTCCAGAATCTCTCCGCGTTCAATGTATCCGGGATAAAAAATACGGTTTTGGTTTTCTTCAAAAATGCCAATTCCAAATCCTTCAGCATGCATTAGTTTATTAATGCGTTCGTATACAACTTCATTAATTTTTTCAATGCTCAGCTGAGAGGTAATTTGTTTTCCGATTTCACTCAGCAGTTTAGCGTCTTCGTATGTTTTTTCAATTTCTTCTTTTTGTTTTACAACTTCCAGCGTACGCAATCTCACTTCTTCCTCCATCCGTTCAAAATGCAGGGAGTTCTCCAGGGCAATAACGGTGTAGTGTGCCAGTGTGCGCACAATGTTCAGGTGATAGTCAGAGTAGGCATTTTTTTCAAATGACTGAAGGCTGATAACCCCCAGTACCTTTTCACCTTTGCGCAGCGGACAGAAAATCATGGAGTGGGTAAACTCTCCGGCAACCACATGAAGTTCATTGACGTATTTTTTGTATTCTTTTTCGTGATCGTTGATTAGAATTTCAATGTTCTTTTTCACGCAGACCACTGAAAAATTGTTGTCATTGTTCATTGAAACTTCAATGGGCTCATAGCGTTTTCCATGTTCAATGATATACGCGTAATTGATGACATTTTTTGTTTCATCCAGCAAGCGAATGCTGAATGAAGCAGAATCCATCAGCTCTTTTACATACTTGTAGAGTGTTTCAAAAGCGGTATTGAAATTCAGGGTTGAAATCAGTTCTTGCCCAATCTGGTTGAGCAGGCGGGAATCTTCGTGTGATTTAACAAGTTCCCGTGTTCTTTCAGCCACGCGGTCTTCCATGCCTTTATAAAGGTTTGCATTTTCAATGGCGCTGGCAATGTAAACGGAAAGTGTACGCAATATATTCAGGTGGTATTCACTGTAAATTTCGCGTTCAAAACTCTGAACGGTGATCACCCCAATTTTGTTTCCTTTGGATAGCAAAGGCAGGTAGATCATAGATTCAGGCATTTCACCCTGTGAGGCTTCATAATCTTCAGAAACATACTGGGTAAATTCATTGAGCCAGTCATTGATCACAATTTCAACTGAATTATTAAAGCAGCGGGTTGCAATTTTTTCTTCGCGAATGTTGTAGGAATAATCGTCCAGGCGGGCATTTTTTTCCATTACGCCTGAAAAATAAAGATCTTCTGTTGCCGGCCGGTAAATACCAATTCCAAAAATGGTGGCATCCATCAGGGTATTAACATTGTTATATACCTTGGATATAATGTCAGGTATGGAAAGTTCAGTGGCAATGCCTTTGCCTATTTCGCTAAGCAGTTTGGTGTTTTCGTAGGAACGCTGAACTTCTTCTTTTTGTTTGACCAGTTCTGCCGTACGTTGTTTTACCTCGGCTTCCATGTTTTCATAGTTGCGGGCATTTTCAAGGGCAATAACGGTATAATGTGCCAGTGTTTTTACAATGTTTACGTGGTAATCAGAGTAGGCATTTTTTGAGAAAGACTGAACGCTGATTGCACCCAGCACCCGGTCACCTTTTCGCAGCGGATAAAAAATAAGCGAGTAGGGGAAATCACCCCCAACCACCATTACCTTGCTGACATACTTTTTGTAATCAATTTCGTTGTCGTGAATCAGAATTTCCTGGTTGTTTTTAATGCACCAGACTGAGTAATTGTCTTTGTTGTCTAATGAAACGGAAAGTGTTTCCAGCCTTTCTCCCCGTTCATATTCATAGAGGTAATCAACGGTATTTTTTTCTGAGTTAACCAGCCTGACACCAAATATGGTGGCATCCATCAGTTCATTTACATTGCGGTAAAGGCGCTCAAAAACATTTTCAAAATTCAGGGTTGAAATCAATTCCTGACCAATGCGGTTGAGTGTTTCGGTATTTTTGTAAGATTGTTCCAGGGCAGTGGTGCGCTGGCGTACAATCTCTTCCATGTTTTCATAGAGCCGGGCATTCTCAATGGCAATTGCAACGTAACTGGCAAAGCTTTTCAGCAGGTTGAAATGGTGCTGGCTATAGGCTGCTTTTTTATTACTTTCAACGTACAGCACGCCAATTACTTTCTCTTTTGCCATCAGCGGCAGAACGACCAGTGAAGTCATGGCAGACTGAAAGAGCACTTCTTTTTCTGCCAGGTAGCGGGATATTTCCTGCTCGTAATCGTTTATGTGTATTTCAAGTCCTTTGGTTGCAACCAGTACCGGCAAGCGGCGGGTGTCATCCAGGTCGTATTCAAAATAGTTGTCCCGTTTTCCATCCAGCATGGCCAGTTTTACTTCCAGCTTATTGCGTGATTCATTGCAGAGTGCAACAAATCCGCCTGAGGTATGCATGAGTGTGTTGATGCGTTCGTAAACAATGGTAATAATGCTTTCCAGGTCAAGTGTTGATGTAAGCTCATTTCCTATTTTACTCAATGTTTTTACATCTTCAAAGTACGACTGCAGTTCTTCATTTTTTGCTTCAAGCAGTTCTTTTTCTTTTTGAATCTGCTCCAGCTTACCCTTTAATTCAAACGCTTTGATTTTTTTATTTTCAACCTCACTGGTATGTTTCTGCTTTGCATCGTGATAGGCTTTGAAGTGTTCTACAAACGATGCCAGGTTGCCCATTTTCTCATACAATTCAGATAAGCCGAAATGAGCCTTGAAGCGGAGTTCGTTTGAGTTTAATTCATCTGCTATTTTCAGTGATTCTTTATAGTACTTGAGTGATGCCAGATTATCTCCGGCAACGGCATACGTATCTGCAATGTGAAGGTTGGTATCTGCAATTCCCTTTTTGAAGCCCATTGCTGTGCGCAGTTCCAGTGACTTTCTGAAATGATCCAGCGCTTTGGTATAATCTTCAAGCCGCGTATAAATTTCACCCAGGCCGTCGTGTGCATACGATTGAATTTGTTTATTTCCCAATTCATTGACAACGTCAAGGCTTTTGTTTTTGAACTCAAGCGCTTTCTGGTAATTTTCAAGGTGAAAATAAGATTGTCCCAGGCCATCATAAACTTTGCCCAGTACATTTTTGTCGCCAATTTCAATTGCAATTTCAGCCCCTTCCGTCAGGTACTCAATAGCTTCTTCGTTTTTTCCAATGTAATAATGAACCGTTCCAACACCGTTGAGACCATTGGCCTCACCAGACCGGTCACCAATTTTGCGAGCCAGGTGAAGCGACTCAAATGCATAATGCAGCTGTCTGTCAGGGTCACCTAAAAAGTGGAAAACAATAGAAAGATTATAGAGAATCTGAACCTCTTGCTTTAGTTCGTCTGTTTCATGAAGCAGGTCTACCGCTTTGTATGAATATTCGAGTGCCTTTTCATAATTGCCCAGCCAGGTATGTGCTGCTCCCATGTTTCCATAAGACCATGCAATTCCTTTTTTATAATCAAGCTTCAATGATTCAGCCAGGCATTTTTCAGCCATTTGCTCTGATTTGGCGGGGTCGGTACGTACAATAAGCCACGCTTCCTGATTAGAGGCGTCTATACTCTTTGTAAGTTCCATGGTTTCTGCCATTTAACTGAGTTTGGGTAGGTTTTGCAAAAACCAAATATAACTAATTTCAGTGAATTCATTCTAAATAGCAAGAGTTAAACCATTTAGTTGGCATGGCACAAATCAATCCTGTCTGGTGTAACCGGGGTGTTTTTTAATGTTTTAAACGAATTAACATAACCAATGCACAATCAATTAATTAACAATTTTTTGATCTCGTCAGGTATGGCACAGGAGTTGATAAAATACAACTGTTGTGAAACCCTTTTTTAAATGACACCGTAGAAAAGCCATGACAACAGCCATAAAACCAAACACGATGAATTTAGATCAAATCAAAACCGAATTAATTAATGCCGCTCAGGCAAAATTAAAAGCACATGCTCAAATGGGAGCAAGCTCAAGACTGTCAATTCTTGAAGTTGCACAGCTGCGTGATATCATTGCCGGAAATGTTGAGTTAAACGTCAACCCATCTGCACAATTTTTTGGGTTGCATAGTTTGAATTAATCAAACCTTTTTAATTTGACCAGGCAGCAATTTCCAAATTGGAAAATCAAATGGTCTTATTTTCAAACGGAATGGGGAGAATTTTTTCTTCCTTGTTCTTCCAAACTGCCAGGACAAAATGCTTCATTGCCTTCCGGCAGAAAATTAGCCTTTTAAGAGCCTGCAGAGATCTATCAAAATTTTCAAAATTTCATAATCGGGGCGAATGAAGATTCGCCCATACGAATTATGTTGTTTCAGATTTCTTCAGAGAAGTGTTGACTAACCCGCTCAATAACGTATAAAATGACTGCCGAAAAAACGAAAGAATTGCTTGCCAGTATTGAAAAAAACAGTGCGCTGCTTTTTCCTGAAATTAGCCAAAAAGATTCTTTCTATGCTGCTTTTATGGATCAGGAGCGTGGTGTTTTGGCTTTTTCAGCAGTGGGCTGTGAGTGTATTTTTTTTTACGATTATAGACGCAAAAAACGCCTTTTCACGGGTATGATAGAAGGGGTTATACGTGCCGTTTCATTCCATCCTGAACAGGATATTGCTGCTGTTTCAACATTGGGACATGGTGGGTACGGTGAAGTGTTTGGACAGGTTTATCTGTTGAATTATAGTACCGGTGAAATTCAACCTGTTTTCAGTGATGCACTGAGTCCGGGAGTATATTCAGCTTCTTTTAAACCCGGAAACCGACTCTGGATGCAGCTTACAGATGTAGCAGGTCAATGTTATGAAACGGAAATTGATCTCACGGGGTTACCAGTTGATAGCCAAATGCTCAGGAATTATTTTAGTGTTTCAAAAACAATCATTCCGGAACCTTCCCTTGAAGTTACGGCGGGGATTCTTGAAAGGATCATTCGTGAAGTGAGCTGAAATTAGTCGACCTTCATTACTTTAACAGTCTCCTGCTGTTTCGCTGACCACACTTTTACAAAGTAGGTTCCGGCATTAAAATCCGTCAGATCGATATTGAAATTATGTCTTCCTTCTGCCAGATCACCGTGGTGTATTTCTGTTATTTTTTGTCCATTAATAGCGTAAACTTCAATCAGAAATTGTGCTGTTTCATGAATGTAGATTGAAAACTTTGAAATATCAGCCGTTGGATTCGGATATAGTTCAGTTTCAAACGGATTGTAAACCGCATATACAGGATCTGCCAGGGTTGTTTTACTATTGGTGTCAACGGTCTGGTCCAGGTAATTGATATACTCATGGCTGATCATCGGTCCGCCTGCAACCATCACCGTCCGCTGTTCTTCATAATTAGTCACATCAGCAGGCGGAGCCATCATTTCACCCATAATGTGTAATTCAACTTCTTCAATCAACTCATCTTCTAACAGAGGAATCATTGCATCCGCAATAATGGCATCCTGAAAAAAGAACAACTGATCTGCCAGTTTTTGATCCGTTTCCATCGGCGAAGCAGCCAGTGATGATTTTAATTCAGTGGCATTCAGCGACGCAATTTTTTTGGCATCCTCCTCTTCACAACTAAAGAGTGTCAGGCCGAAAACGAGTAAAAGCGCAAATACAAAACGACTTTGAAAGGTTGCCGGCTGATTCTGTTTCCAGGCGTCAAATTCAGTGTTCAGATCCTGCATCTGCTGTTTTTCAAACCGCCCGCAAAGGTGTTTTCCGGCATTTTCTTTTAAAACCAGTTTGATCTGGCTGAGATTCATTTTACTGAAATCATAAACATCAATGGAACACTTTTGGCAAAAGGCACCGCGTTCAGTGGGGGTCATTTCCTGCCAGTTTTCATGGCAGGGGGCATCAATCCGGATTGCGCTCATACTCATTCGTTTTTAGTGATTACACCTTGCTTTTTGAAAGGTTCATTTTTCAGATGCAGGAATTAAGCCGATTCCATAAAATGAACTCAGACCGATTGATTTTTGCAGCGGGTTTGTTGCAATAATTTAGTTCGCCGGCAACGTTACTAATCCGGGAAGGGATTGGAATATTTTGGATCAGTGATGTACGGATAATCGGTAAGTGTTTTCAAAAAAGCAATAAGACTTGCTTTTTGTGCTGCCGTAAAATTAAAATGAATTGGCGGGCCGCCCGTTGTTACAGTTGTGGTTAAACGGTCATCGAGATTTGGGTGAGCATTTACATCGGTCGAATAAAAGTCAAGCACTTCTTCAAGCGTTGCAAAACGACCGTCGTGCATATAGGGTGCCGTAAGTTCAATATTGCGCAGCGACGGATTTTTAAACCGGCCAATATCCGCTTCGTTGTCTGTGACATAAGCCAGTCCAAGATCTGTATAAATAGCATCAAGCCCGTTGTTGTGCCTTTCAGTGCCGCCAAAATTCTGAGAGATATGACAGTTATTGCATTTGGCATCTCCGCTGAAAAACAATTCTTTTCCTGCAAGTTCCTCTGCTGTGAAATCTGCAAAATTGGTTTCAACACCCAGGTCGTAATCAGATCTGAAACTGCGCATGGATTTCATAAACATACCCAGCGCCGTAGCAATTTTTGAAGCCGTAATTTCCGGTGTGCCAAAAGCGGCCGTAAAGAGTTCAGGGTAGTATGAAAGTGTCGCTAATTTTAATTCAAGGTTGCTCAGTGTCATCCCCATTTCAACAGCATTCTGAATGGGCATCAGCGCCTGGTCTTCAATAGTTGCTGCGCGGGCATCCCAAAAAAAACGACGTTGGTAATTGACATTTGAAATAGCCATGGCATTGCGCCCGGTTAGTTCACCCAGGTAACCGCTGCTGAATTTCATTCCGTCTGAAAAGGCTTTGTTTTGATGATGACAGCTTGCGCACGAAATGGTATTGTTTGCCGAGAGATTTTTGTCGTAGAAAAGAACCCGTCCCAGGGTTGCGCCTTCGTTGGTTATATTGTCTCCGTCATTGCTGTTGTTGGTAATGTTCAGAATGGGATCATTCAACATGTGCTGCGGGTAGACAATGTTTTCATAATCATAGAGCGTGTCAGGCAAATTAGGCACATAGGGCACCGCTGTGCCCCCGTCATCAATCGAATCCAAAACCGGGGGAACGGGTGTAATCAATCCCGGATCTTTGCGACACGACACGACAACTACAGCAAGGCCTATGAAAAGCAAATGTTTCACCTGAACCGAAAGATACGGAATAATTTTGAGCGGCAGAAAGGTGTTAATTGCAGACAATTGAAATCTCAATTCCGGCTATAGTTTTTTCAGCTCCTGAATGGTTTTTACCGGGTCGGCTGATCCAAAAACAAAACTTCCCGCAACCAGTGCATCGGCCCCGGCATTGACCAGGCGTGCTCCGGTTTCAAGGTTTACACCGCCATCTACTTCAATAAGTGTATTCAGGTTTTGGGCTTTGATCATGGCTTTTAATTTGCTGACTTTTTCAACGGCTTGGTCAATAAATTTCTGACCGCCAAAACCGGGATTCACAGACATGATTAAAACAAGGTCGAGGTCAGGCAACAACTCGCCCAATACAGAAACCGGCGTATGTGGATTAAGGGCAACACCTGCTTTCATTCCCTCCGATTTAATCAATTGAATGGTGCGGTGCAAATGCGTGCAGGCTTCATAATGAACGGTGAGAAAATGTGCTCCCGCTTTTTTGAATTCAGCAACGTATTGATCCGGATTGACAATCATCAGGTGTACATCCATTGGCTTTTTAGCGTGTTTTGACATTGCTGCCAGAACCGGAAAACCAAATGAAATGTTAGGGACAAAAACACCGTCCATAATATCTATGTGAAACCAATCTGCATTGCTGGAATTGATCATTTCGACATCGCGCTGAATGTTGGCGAAGTCACAGGATAACATGGATGGTGAAATGATAGCCATGGTATTTTTATTTCAGCAATTTGATAATTTGTTCTGCCAGTTCAAGTCCAATGCGGTCTTGTGCTTCATCTGTTGCAGCACCTATGTGTGGCGTGGTGGCAATTTTTTCATTGGTCAGCAACTCTTTTTTAGGTGTTGGTTCATTTTCAAAAACATCGAGTCCAACCGCTCTTACCTGTCCTGACTCCAGGGCTTTTAAAAGCGCATTTTCATCAATAACACCACCGCGTGCAGCATTCACCAGGATGACTCCTTTTTTCAGTTTCGAAAATTCGGCTTCACCTATAACTGCAGCACCGTTAGGTTGTTTTGGAACGTGCAGGGAAATGTAATCCAGCTCACCGATAACTTCAGCCAATTCTTTTTTAGGCGTAATGGTTACTTTAACATCACCGTGGCCCACAATTGGAACTTTAATATCAATAGGGTTGGTGTATAAATCAATGGCAACAACTTTCATTCCGCAACCAAGTGCATACGATGCAAGAGACTGACCGATTCTTCCAAAACCAACAATTCCAAGTGTTTTTCCACGAAGTTCCTGGCCTTTACCGTATTTCTTTTTCAGCGTTTCAAAATCTTTTTCTCCGCTCACGGGCATAGTGCGGTGTGAGTGAAAAAGATCACGTGACAGGGAGAACATGGTACCAATTACCAATTCAGCAACGGATTGAGATGAGGCACCCGGTGTATTAATCACATGCAATCCTTTTCCGCGGGCATAATCCACATCAATATTATCCATTCCAACACCGCCGCGTCCAATGAGTTTTAACCCGGGACAGGCGTCAATCATTTCTTTGCGGGCCGTTGTTGCGCTGCGTACCAGCAAAGCAGAAATGTTCTCTTTGTTGATGTGATCAATTAATTGTTCCTGCGGAACTTTGGCTGTACTGATTTTGAATCCGGCAGCCTCAAGTGCTGCTACTGCATCTTTTGAAATTCCGTCGTTGGCTAATATTTTCATAATTTTTTTATTCTTCTTGTATTAGTGACGAATAGGTAGTTCGTCGCCCGTCGCTTCGACTACGCTCAGCGAGCGGTTTATAGTTTAATTCTGTTGTATCCGGTGGCCGAGCGTAGCCGAGGCCACCCGGCACTATCCTTTTTTCTTTGCAAATTCTTTCATTACATCTACCAGCACCTGTACAGATCCTATTTCAAGAGCGTTGTACATGGATGCGCGGTATCCGCCAACATCACGGTGTCCTTTTAAGCCATCAATTCCGGCTGCTTTCCACATGTCATTGAATTCTTTTTCATGAGCGGCAGCATCTTTTAAAACAAATGTTGCATTCATGATCGAACGGTCTTCTTTGGCAGTTGTACCTTCAAATAATGGGTTTGCATCAATTTCACTGTAAAGCAGGTTTGCTTTTGCCTGGTTGCGTTTTTGCATACCTTCAACACCACCATTTTTCATGAGGTGACGCAGGTTTAACATAGAAACATAAACTGAAAAAACCGGCGGTGTATTGAACATGGATTCTTTGTCGTGATGAACTTTCAGGTTCAGGTAAGACGGTAAATTGGCATAGGTTGATTTACCTAAAATTTCTTCTTTTACAATGTATACCGTTGCACCGGCTGGTCCCAGGTTTTTTTGAGCACCGGCATAAATAATGTCAAAGTCAGCAACGTTTACCGGGCGTGATAAAAAGTCAGAAGACATATCACACACATGTGGTATCTGTACTTTTGGGATATCGTGTAATTGGGTTCCAAAAATGGTATTGTTAGAAGTAGAGTGGAAGAAATCAAAATCAGTACCCACCGTAAATCCTTTTGGAATATAGGTAAAGTTTTTATCAGCAGAACTGGCAACTTCAGTAACTGCGAGGCCTGCATTTTTTGCTTCTTTGATGGCAGCTTTTGACCAGGCACCGGTATTCAGATAGGCGGCTTTTTTTGTTCCGCGCATCATGTTCATGGCTACAATTAAAAAACCAAGACTTGCACCTCCCTGTAAATAAAGTACGGTGTATCCGGCAGGAACATTCAGTGCTTTCTTAATGTTTTCACGTGCCTCTTCCATCACATTGATGAAATCCTGGCTGCGGTGTGATACTTCGAGAATGGAAAGTCCGTTAAAATCCAAAACTGCTTTGGCAGACTGTTCAAATACTTCTTGTGGTAAGATGCAGGGACCTGCACCGAAATTGTGTTTTTTTGACATGAGATTCAGATCATTTGATTGACGGCACAAATGTGCGTGTTTTTTGGGAATCAGACATTAATTTTTGATTGATTCTTTGCAAGATTATTAACAGCAGGGCAGGAATCTGTAATCTATTGTCAGGTAGCCTGGTAATCAGCGATGCCGTGAATCTTCATTTAGCATATATGGGATCTTAGGTTTATGGCTAACGGATTACTCTAAGAAATACAACCTACCGATGTTCAACTTCAGCTCACCGACAATCTGCCCGGGCTTACCGAAAATTTGAACAGGGTCCGTTTTATGGGGCCAAGAATAACTAATTTAGCATCAAATTTAGAACGCGTGGATTTACTTTTTATCAATTGGGATATGAACCCCAGTGTTATTCCATCCTGGAATATGCCGCGGTGGTATGGTATTATGTGGGCTCTTGGGTTTTACCTGGGATATGAGGTTCTCAAGCGTATGTACCGGGCTGAAAAGACCCCCGAAAAATGGACAGACCAGTCTTTTATCTACGTGCTGGTAGCCGGTATTCTGGGCGCCCGGCTGGGACATTGCCTTTTTTATCAGCCTGATTATTACCTGGCAAATCCCATTGAAATACTTAAGATCTGGGAGGGCGGCCTGGCCAGTCACGGCGGTGCATTTGCCATTATTCTGGCTGTTTATTTTCTGAATAAAAAACACATTCACCAGGGCATGCTCTGGATTCTTGATCACCTGGTTGTTCCAACCGCTCTTGCCGGTGGTCTGATCAGGCTGGGAAACCTGTTTAACCACGAAATTGTTGGTAATATAACTACCTCGCCGTTCGGCTTTAAATTTCTGCGCAATGATATCAGCCCTGAACAGGCGATGCAGCTGACCGGAAAACTGAACTCAGATGAGGCTTATTCAGAAATAGCAAGTAATCCTTCATTTGCGGCTATTTGGGAACAAATTCCCGCAAGACACCCGGCCCAGTTGTACGAGGCCATTTGCTATTTTCTGATTTTTGGACTTTTGATGTACCTGTTCTGGAAAACAAACGCATCCAGGCTGAAAGGTTTTTTGACGGGCGTGTTTTTCATTACCATTTTCGGGTCCCGTTTTCTGGTTGAATTCATCAAAGAAGATCAGGTGGCTTTTGAGGGAGGAATGCCAATTAATATGGGACAGATTCTGAGTATTCCGCTTGTTTTGTTTGGAATTTACCTGGTGTTCAGAAATATCCGGAGTCTTAGTAAATCCAAACCGGAACCCCTTGTGTTAAAGTGATCAGCAGAAAATAAAGACGTGCTGAAACGCAGGTCTGAAAGCCCCTTTTTCAGTTTTCATAGTCAATATCCTCATCGTCACTTTCAATGATTCGGGTGAGGTAATCGTCTGTTACGTCTGTATCTCCGTTACCTGGTTTACTCAGTTTTGAACTGATTAAAAAGTAAACCGGAATTCCAATAAATGCAAGTATAATCAAGCCGTACAGAAATGTATCAATGTTCAGTATCAGGTACAGAACCAGTTCAATTTTTACAAACGTGTAAAGAACCAGGAAAGAAGTAAAAACAACGCCCAGCCAAAACATCACATCTGTGCGAAGCCGCCAGCTCAGAATACTGAAAATAAAGGCAGGAATTGACAGCACAATACTGTAGGTAAAAAAGAAGATATCGAACATTAAAACGAATATAGAACAAAAATGAGCAGGAGCAAAAAAAAGAGGCTGCCCTTTTGAGACAGCCTCCGGTGCTTTTCAGCGGTTAAATTTATTTTTTAGAGACTTTTACAGTAAAAAGACCTTCGTTCTCATTCATGCCCTGAATAACGTAAATTCCGTTTTCAAACTGGCTGAGATCAAGCGTCATTGTTTCACTGGTAACATTTTCAGTGTAAACAACACGTCCAAGGTTATCTGTAACCCGGATAGTTTGAACCAATCCTTTGTCAAGTTTCAGATTTAACAAACCAGTTGTTGGATTTGGATAAACCTCAAAAACAGACTCGTTGGTTGAAAGACCTGCATTGTCAACTACAACCATCAGTGTTGCTGAACAACCTGCATCGGTAGCAGTTACATTATAGGTGCCTGCGGCCAGTCCTGTTAAATCTTCGGTGTCGTCGTTGTCTCCTGTTCCGTCATTGTCCCAGTCAAATGTAACTGTTCCGGTACTGCCGGTTACGGTCAGGTCAATAGCGCCGTCATTACCTGCATTCTCAAGGGTTGTAGTAGCCGAAAGAGAAAGGGTATTGGTAACAATGATGTTCTGATTTTGTGTCGTAATGTTTCCGTTTCCGTCATCATAAGTCCAGGTTACAACTGTGGTTCCAAGTGTCGTTACCGGGAAAACCGTAGTTGTTGTACCGGTAATTGTTCCGGCACAATCATCTGTTGCTGTTGGTGCGGCAGGTGTATCTACCGAGCAGCCGTTGGTAATATCAGCCAGTGATGCAACATCAGCTACCGGTGCAACATCAGTAACAATGATGTTCTGATCCTGTGTTGTGATGTTTCCGTTACCGTCATCGTAGGTCCAGGTTACAACTGTTGTTCCAACCACAGTTACCGGGAACACGGTAGTTGTGGTACCGGTAATAGTTCCTGAACAATCATCTGTAGCAGTTGGTGCGGCAGGCATATTTACAGAGCAACTGGCTGTAACGTCGGCTAAAGAAGGGGCATCAGCTACCGGTGCAGCGTCTGTAACAATGATGTTCTGATCCTGTGTTGTGATGTTTCCGTTTCCGTCATCGTAGGTCCAGGTTACAACTGTTGTTCCAACTGCAGTTACCGGAAACACGGTAGTTGTTGTACCGGTAATAGCTCCTGAACAATCATCTGTAGCAGTTGGTGCTGCAGGCATATTAACAGAGCAACTGGCTGTAACGTCAGCTAACGAAGCGGCGTCAGCCACCGGTGCAACATTCGTAACAATGATGTTCTGATTCTGGGTTACACTGTTTCCGTTTCCGTCATTGTAGGTCCAGGTTACAACTGTTGTTCCAATCGCAGTTACCGGAAATACGGTAGCTGTTGTACCGGTAATTGCTCCGGCACATCCGTCGGTAGCAGTGGGAGCAGCAGGAGCGCTGACCGAGCAGGAGCCTGTAACATCTGCCAAAGATCCCAGGTTTGCAACAGGGGCAGAATAGTCTGAATCAAATGCAAAATTTGTTACGGTTAATGTTCCCGGATCACAGCAGTCATCATCGCTGAGAATACGAAAAGCAAAAGTTCCACCCGAAGGCACAACAGCAGAGACACTTCCTGTTTGGGTCACGCCTGTTACAAAAGTTGCAACTCCGTTTACTACATAGTAAAACTCTTCAATATCAGGTTGATTAAAATTATAATCGAAGGTGATCAAGGTGTTTGCATCGCAAGTGGGAGGTAGGGTGACCATGTAATCATCGTATAAACCGCAGCAATCTCCAAAATATGAGTCGTTACCGGTAAATATGATGCTGGCAGGTGCGCCGCCTGTATTAACACTGGCACTACTGCCAACGCTGGTGTTGACTAAGCTCCAGTTTACAGGAGCAAAGGCGCCCGAGAACTGTGCAATAGCTTGTGTGCTTGCCAGAAAAAGTCCTGACAGAAGGATTCGATTTAAGTAGTTTTGGTTCATAATGTAATTAAAAGTTTAAACACGAATTTAAAAAAATAAATGAATAAGACAAAGCCAAAAAGGCGGCCTGAACACAATAAATAGTACAGATCAGGTGTCTCAATCAAAATCAACGGGCTGATTAATTTGCCAAAGACTTAACGGATGGACTTACCTGCTTTTAGTGCTGGACGTTCAGTTTTTGCACAGACGCATAACCGCTTTTAATTACCTGAACCAGATACGTTCCGTTTTCAAAGAGGGCCGTATTAATTTCTTCTGTCGTGCCGGTTGCAGGTGAAACGCTGTAGACTAATTTTCCGCTTAAATCAAAAATACGTATTTGATCTGCCGCTTCAAACTGAATGGTTGCTATGCCCGACGCGGGGTTGGGGAAAATCGTCCAGGTTGATGCTATTGCTGATTCAGTTACTGAAACATCACCACCGGTAAACTGAATGTCGTCAACCAACAAGGTTGAGCCCAGGTTGTCACCGCTGAAGAAATAAATGATAACAGAGTCAGGCGCTTCTGTAAATGTCAGATCAATTGACCAGGGAGTCCAGACAGCGGCATCGAGCAGCGTATCGGCATACATGCTGTGAATTCCTGAAGTTGAATTCCAGAAATCAACATAAACGTAACCGGTATCAGCAAATGATGGGGCAAACTGATACATACCACTGATCTGTGCGGGCTGGGCAATAAAGGGTGTTCCGCCAATAACGCTGTCCAGTGCGGGACTGAAAAAGCCATTGGTTAATATAGCCGGAATGCCACTCATAATGGTTTCAAACGTTGTTTCAATTTGTGCAGAATAAGTTCCGGCAGATGCTGTGGTTGATTTAGTAACGTAAAGCGATTGTGTCATTGGGTACAATAACTGGTCAAAAGAAAACCAGGCTGATGGTTGTTCGATTGTTTCATAAGTCCAGTTTTCAAAACTGTTATTGGGGATGGCTGCCGGTGTTACAGAGCCAGCCAGAAATCCAAAAGAAACATCGTCAATTTCAAGCCATGAGCCCGGTTTGGCAACGCCTGGATTAAACGGGTCGCTCGATGCAAAACCAACAAAAACAGAGTCAGGTTCTTCACCGGCACCACCCGAAAGCGGAATGTTTAATTGTGTCCAGGAACTTTGCGAGCCAACAACCGGATAGTTAGTTGTGCTATAAGTTGTTCCGTTTTTTGAAAGTTCTACAATTATAACACCCATGTCTCCGGCAACAATGCCGCATTTGTACCAGCAGGTAAAAATGTCAACGGTATCGGTGTATGGAAATCCTATAAATCCGTACTGATTGGCAGCCTCTTTAACGGCATAACCAAAAAGGGTATCATTTTGTCCGGCTCCCTGATCATACCAAAGCACTGTTTCCATGTGTACGGCATACGAACCGCTGTGCGCATTTGAAATAGCATAGGTGTTATTTACATCCAGTATTCCACTGCTTTGATACTGCTGCGTGCTGATGTACCAATAATCAAGTGAATCTTTTACATTTAACGTGTACCAGTTTTCAAAACTGTTATTGCCAACACTGGCCTGGCTAATGGCGAGCGTGCAGAACATACCGGTAAAAAGAGAGAGTAGTGTTTTTTTCATACGGAAATGATTTTAAATCAAATGTAAGGCAAAGCAGGTGTTTTGTCAACTGATTTAAATCAGGTTGAGGCCTGCATTAATTACACTTATTTCAAAGCTGGAATCTGAACCGGCAGGTTCTCCGTCTACGTGCAGTGACGCTGCCATGTCAGGGTCAAGTTGAATGGTAATGGTGTTGGTGATTTCGAATGATTCAAACAGCGGTGAACGGTGAACGGTGCCTCTGAAAAAACGAAGCGCCAGACCCGGGGTACGGTACCAGGGAAATTCTTTCAGAAAGATCAGTTCAAATTTGCCATCCTGTAAATCAGAGAGGGGAGAGATGGTGAATCCATTTCCAAACTGCGATGAATTTGCAACAGAACACATCAGCGCGGTCCGTTTAAAGGTGTGCCCGCCCGCATGCACTGTAAAATTTTGGGGTATGTATTTTTTGTATTCACGCATGACCAGTTTAATGTAACTCAAAAAACCGCGCTTGTGATATTCGTCAAATTTTTTGGCAACGTGTGCATCAAAACCAAACCCGCAGGTTCCCAAAAAAAAGTGATTGTTTACTTTTCCGGCATCAATTTTCTGAATCTGAAATGCATTAATACGTTTGATGGCGTCGGTAAAGTTGAGCGGAATTTTTGCATGTCTGGCAAGTCCGTTTCCTGATCCGCAGGGAATAATAGCCAGTGCACAGTTACTGCCAATCAGGGCGCTTCCAATTTCATTGACTGATCCGTCACCGCCAACAGCTGCAACAACATCTGCTGTGTTTTTGTGACTGGCTGCCAGTTCATGCCCATGGCCCCGGTGCCTGGTGTATTCAACCAGGTAATCATACGTTGTATGGTCAAGGTATTTTTCAATCAGCGGCGGAATGGTATTTTTTTTTCCAACACCTGAAATGGGGTTGATCAGAAAGACTATTTTTTTTTTTGCCACCATTTATTTCGTTGTCATTTGATTGGTGATCAACGCGTGATTGTATGTTTGAATGATTGCTTTCAGCGAGGTGAGTATGGTTTCACTCAGCACGGTATCACTCATCAGGTTTGTTGATTGAAGCTGATCTTTCAGGTTATAGATGCCGCTGACTTGCTCATCCTGGTAAGTCAGCATGTATTTTTCATTGCCTACTTCATAAAAATACAGGTATTTGTTGCCAATAAAACTGGCGCTGTAGCCCGGCGTATTTTCAAATACCGAATGGCCGAAGGCAAAGAATGGCTTTTGATACCCCAACAGGTCCATAATACTTGGCATCACATCACTCTGGCTGACAACTTTATCACTTCTTCCCCTGAAAAATTTGTTTGTAGGGTGAAAGAATACCAGCGGAATGTGCATGTTGCCCATATCCTTGAAATAGATATCGCTTCCTGAAGCGGGTGTGTGATCAGCCACAATGACAAACAGGGTATTGTTGTACCAGGACTGGCTTTTTATTTTTTTGAAAAAGGTGGAAAGTGCGTAATCTGTATATCTGACTGAGTTGTGCATTTCATCAGGTCCCTGGTTGAATATGTTTTTATAACGCTCAGGAAAAACATACGGCGGATGTGAGGAGATTGTGAATATAGTGGAGAAAAAAGGTTGAGGCATAGCACTGATCTGGTCTGCTGACCAGGCTAAAAATTCTTCGTCATAAATTCCCCATGTTCCGTCAAAATGTGCCTCGTTGTTATATTCTGATCTTCCAAAATACTGATCGTAACCGGCTACATCGCAAAATACGTCAAAGCTCATACTGCCATTGGTTGCTCCGTGAAAGAAAGACGATGTGTAATTTTGCTCTTTCAGCAGTTTGGGTACTGATTCAATGCGGTTAGACGCATACTGTGACGTCAGGTATTCAATCTCCATCAGTTTAGGAATTGATGAAACAAGTGACGGCATGGCATCAATGGATTTTTTTCCGTTTGCGTAACAATTGGTAAAAACCAGCGAGCTGTCAATCAGTGAATCCAGGAAAGGGGTGCAAACATCGTCTGTGCCATTAATAGAAGCAATGTATTCCACTGAAAAACTTTCCAATACCAGCAGAACAACGTTGGTGTTTTGTAAATTTTCAGTCCGGTTGTATTGCCTGATTGGGTTAAAATGGCTGACCAGGTCTTGCTCTGAGAAATACGATTTTTCTTCAAGTGTTACCGAACCCCAGGTTTTTATAACGGTAAATGCCGAGTTGAGTACCAGTGGAATGTTTTGTTCAATGGTATAACCTGCTGCCCTGGGTGCAGCAACCGGTCTTAAGCCAAAACCGCCACGGCCAATGACAACCATTAAGGCAAGCATTACAGGCAGGTAAATAATTTGTTTCCACCAGGGTGTTTCAGCACTGTCATCAAGAATGCGGTTTACGCGCCTGTAAAGCCAAATGCCACCTATCTGCAGCAGTATCAGAAAAAGTATCAGGTACCAGAAATCACGTATAAAAGATGGTATTTGCTGCACCAGGTCATTCCCAAATCCCAGCATGGTAAACAGTGAGGTGGTTGAACGTGCCGCAGTAAATTTGAAATATTCAATATCTACCAGGTTTATGAGTACGCACAAAAAAAGTGAAACCTGAAAAGCCAGCGCCAGGAGCAGCTGGAATATTTTTTTGCCGCGCCATTTGTTTGGAAAAACTTCAAGTGCGGTAAGGGGGAGAAAAACAATGGCGGTAGTCATCAGGTCAAACCACATGCCTGCCAGAAAATCTGTAAAATAAACAACCGGAAAGCTTTTCAGGTTAAATAACAGAAAGAGAATTCTGCACAGGGAAAAAACGAGCATAAAAATGCCCATTTTCAGAAAAAGGCGGATGATATATCGCGGAAAGATGTTGTAGATCACCGTTGCGGCATTAATGGTGTGCTATATCTACTCTCAGCCAATAATCAAAACGTTTGCGGTTCTCATCGTTGAAGTTTGGCTTAAAAATGTATTTTTTAGAACTTTTGCCACCCATTTTAAGGGTATAGGTTTTCAGAACATTATCCCGTGAAATAAGAACTTCAAATTCGTCACCCGGATCAAGTGTTTTTACAAAAGCATCAAAATCATTCTGGTCTACCCGGTATCCGTTAATGGCAATGATTTCATCGTTTACACTCAGCCCTTGTTCTTCAGCCGCACTGCCTGCTGTAATACCTGAAATAATAAGTCTGCCTGAGCCTGATGCCCTGACTCCGAGGAATGGTTTTACAGAATCATCGCTGTTGTAAAATGTAAGACCGACATAGTCAAAGAATTTTTTATAGTCAGGTGTTTCTGTTCCATAAACATATTTTGTGAAAAACCAGTCCATGTCTTCACCCAAAAAGTCTTCAAGCGTTGCCTGAAATTCTGCTTCGGTAAAACCAACATCGTTTTTGAGGTAAAAATCTTTGTAAAGCCGGCGCATAAAATCATCAATGCATTTTTCGGCATTGAATTTCTGAATGATGTATAAGTCAAGTAATGCTGCCAGAATCTGTCCTTTTGAATAGTATGAAATGGTGGTGTTGGAACTATTTTCAGTAGGTCTGTACGCTTTAATCCACGCATCAAAACTTGAATGTGCCACGCATTGTACCTGGTTACCCGGCTGGTTTTCTACGTAGTTGATAGTGCCAATGATTTTGTTCAGGTATTCATCTTCATTGTAATAACCGGCGCGGCGTAAAAACAGTTCATCGTAATAGGATGTAAAACCTTCCATCACCCAAAGCAGATCCGTATAGTTTTCTTCGTCGTAATTAAAAGGTCCCAGTGCTTTTGGACGCAGTCGTTTTACGTTCCAGAGGTGAAAATATTCATGCGCCACCAGGCTCAGGAAACCCATGTAATCATCACCCTGGTAGGTCCAGCGGTTTACCTCAAGCGTTGTGGAACTTTTATGTTCAAGCCCGCCGGAAGGGTCTGTTACGTTGTGGATAATGAACAGGTAATCTTTGTTTGGGTTTTCACCCATGGCTTTGGTTTCAGCTTCAACAATACGGGCCATGTCTTTCTGCAGGGTTGGAATATCGTAATTCCCTTCACCATACATGGCAACGGTGTGATTAACGCCGCCGGCTTCAAACTGAAACGTTTCCTGGTTCCCGATTTCAATTGGGCAATCAACCAACTCATCGTAATTTGTGAATGAATAAACGTTGTTGCCTTCCTGTTTGAGTGATGTGGAAATTTTTTTGAACGTGGAATAGGGTGTTATACTCAGTTTTCCTTTGACATCCTGGTGCCCGTCAACATACATAAAAACGCTGGTGCCATTCAGGTAGCCGTGAGAATCGTCCAGAAAACTGGTGCGCACAGAAAGTTCAAAGGCATAAACATCGTACCGGATGTTAACTGATTTGGCATTGGTTGTATTGATTTCCCAGGTGTTTTTGCTGATTTTTTTTACTTCCAGGGTTTTTCCTTTTTCATCGGTGGCGGTTACAGTATTGATGTTTTTCGAAAACTCCCGCACCAGGTATGATCCGGGGGCCCATACCGGCATTTTTACACGCATGGATGTGTCTGTAAAACCGCTGACATTCATTTCTACTTCAAAATAATGGCTGTTGGGCTTAGACATGCCAAGTTTATAGCTGATATCAAGCGCTGCGGAAGAAAGCGAATAATAGGCAACAGCCAGCAGTAAAAAAATGATTTTTCTCATCGTCCCGATTTTGACTCAAAAGTAAGCATTTGCCCCAAATAATCCTTATTTTTGTCTGTATCATAAACCATACCCAAATGAAGTATTTCAGCCTTTTAAGTTTTGTATTGATTCTGCTAACAGCTTGTAATACCGGTTCTCCTGAGGGTACCGAGAATTCAGTGGATAGTGAGGAAATTGCGCGTTTGCGTTCAGAAAACCGTGACCTGCAGGGGCAGCTGGAGGAAAAAGATTCGGTGCTGAATGATGCCATTATGCTGTTTAATGAGATTGAAGAAAACCTGGCGATGATCAATCTGAAAGATGATGAAATCAGATTGCGGTCAACCAACGTGGAATTGCCTGAAGATGGAAAGCAGTGGATTATTCAGGAAATTCAGAACATCAATTACCTGCGTGAAGAAAATGGTAAAAAGGTAGACGAGCTGAATAAAATGCTCAAGAGTGACAAACTGCAGATTGCAGAATTGCAAACCATGGTAAACAACCTGCTGCACCAGATACAGGTTCAGGAAGAGGAAATTGAAATGCTGCGTCTTGAACTTTCTGACCTTGACAGGGAATATGTAGAACTTCTGGAGGCGTATGAAGAGCAAACTGAAATTGCCTTTGAAACACTGAAAGAATTAAACAAGGCGTTTTATGCGTATGGCACTGAAGACGAATTGGTGCAGAACGGCGTTATTGTAAAAGAAGGCGGATTTATCGGGATCAACAAAAAAATTGCCCTGAAGTCTGATTTTAATGATGACTATTTTACGCAGATTGACATGTCAAAAGATAAAACCATTGAAGTGGTTGGTAAAAAAATCAGATTTATCACAGATCACCCTTCCGGCGCTTATGAAATTGTGTCACTCGGGCAAAGTCATAAAGTGGTGATCCAGGATCCCAAATCATTCTGGAAAGTTTCAAAATACCTGGTGGTTGTTGTTGAATAACTAAATCAAATTTATTATGGACGGTGGTGGCGTTCTTTTTGCCTTATTTCTGATTGCGGTTATTGTGCTATGGACCCTTTCATTTGTTCAGCTCAGTAAATTTGAAAGCCGCGGAATAAAGCATTTTTTTCTGATGTTTTTGCTGATGCTTGGCATAGCCGGTATTCTTTTCCTGGTGCTGATTGTACCAGTTCTTGATTGTCATGGTTTTTTATGCGGCCTTGGAGAGTTTCTTGTTTTTCTGGGTGCCTGCGGGCTCTTGCTGCTGATCTTCCCGATTATTTTGTTAACAGCCAGTGTAAGTTATTACAGAAGACAGGCCAAACCATCTTCAGATGAGTTGATTGAGACTGATTAGGTAAAAAAGTGTTGCTTTTTCTTCTCAGGTTTGTCTTGATCTTCGTATGATCTTTTCAGTACAAATTCTAATTATCAGCTAAACGAAATGGAAGCAAGGCGGATGATCGCTCCGCTGATTGCGGTTGGGTTGTGGTTTTCTTTCTGATCATTAAATGGTCCCGTTTTAAAGCAAATAAGCATTGAGCGTGAAATGCTGATGTAAAAGGCTTAGACGTGTTTGCAGGTAAAATTTTAAGACAATTTCTGCGGGCATTAAGAGCGGGGCTCAGGCCTTTGGGTTTTCAGTAGTGGGGTCCGGTTTTTTTTCAGCCGGTTTTGGATCTTCCATTTTCAGGAGTTCCTCCACTTCCGTGATCTCCTTTATCTCTGAATTTTTGGTCAGTTCTTCTACCGTGGGTACGTTCAAATCCCTTCGCATTTCCAACGCTGAGTTTTGAATGTCCCGTTTAATTTCATCACTGGCTGCTTTAATTTCACGCATTCCTTTACCCAGGTTTTTGACAATGTCTGGGATACCTTTTGATCCAAATAACATGAGAACGACCAGGATGATCAGAACAAATTCTCCGGTACCAATGCTATTTAAGAACAGTAAATTCATTTCATAAAAAAAGCCTTCCCACAAAGTTAGGAAGGCTTTTCAGATTATTTGTTAAATAAGATCAGATTCTCTCACCTTCATTTCCTTTTTTACCAAAATCAAGGATAATAGGTGTTGCAATGCAGATAGAGGAATAAGTACCTACAACCACACCAATCATAATGGCAAAAATAAACCCTTTGATTGCTTCACCACCCATTACAAACATGGCCAGCAATACAATGAATGTGGTCATAGAGGTATTGATGGTACGTCCCAATGTAGAGTTTACAGCCTGGTTGATCAGTTCGCGTTCTCCTTTTTTCGGATACATTCCAAAATATTCACGAATACGGTCAAACACA
Source organism: Bacteroidota bacterium (assembly GCA_016192075.1). Taxonomy (GTDB): domain Bacteria; phylum Bacteroidota; class Bacteroidia; order Flavobacteriales_D; family Crocinitomicaceae; genus JADJGJ01. The sequence goes on from JACPUU010000012.1 coordinate 366,496, forward strand.
ACCACGGTATCGTTGATAGAGTAACCTACTACGGTCAGAATTGCGGCAATAAACGCCTGGTCAATTTCAAGCGAGAAAGGCAGAATACCCCAGAACAGTGAGAAGAGCGAAAGTACAATCAACACGTCATGCGCCAGTGAAATAGTTGCTCCCAAACCATATTGCCACCTTCTGAAACGAAGCAGGATGTAGAGGAAGATAATGACGAGCGAGAATACAACAGCGTAAATAGAGTTGTTTTTAAGGTCTTTTGAAATGGTTGGAGCAATCATTTTTTGCTCAAGCACATCATAATCACCTGCCTCAGCTAATCCTTGATTCAACAGGGAGTCTACCTTAGCGTTTGCCTCATCAGAAACATCGGTTACCATATATTTTGTGGTAATCAGCACGGTTTGTTTATTATCTACCCGTTTGGCAGTAGGTGTGCCTTCAAATTCTTCTGTCAGCAAATTGGCAATTTCCTGTGCGTTAACTTCTTTATTAAACTCTACCTTGAACTGGCGTCCACCCTGAAAGTCTACACCTAAATCAAGCCCGCGGGTAAACATGGATATCATACCTACGGTGATTACAGCACCTGAGATCAGGTAGAAGAATCTTCTTTTCTGAACAAACGGGAAATTGACTTTGAGGAACAGGTTTTGAGTCATTTTTGTAGAGAAAGTGATTTTTTTATCACGTTCAACAAAGAATGTCATGATCAAACGGGTAACCACAATGGCTGCAAAGAATGATGTGAAAATACCAATGATCAGGGTAGTGGCAAATCCTTTGATTGGGCCCGTTCCAAAAACAGCCAGCACAATACCTGTGAGCAATGTGGTGATGTTACCATCGAGGATGGAAGACAAGGCACGTTTGAAACCTTCATCCATAGCGGCTTTAACGCCTTTTCCATGGCGCAGCTCTTCACGGATGCGTTCAAAAATAAGTACGTTGGCATCTACTGCCATACCAATGGTTAAAACGATACCGGCAATACCCGGCAGGGTCAGAATTGCTTTCAGAGAGGCCAATGCACCTACCAGGAAGAAAATGTTTACAATCAGTGCCAGGTTGGCGATCAAACCAGCGCGGCCGTAATAGAAAATCATGTACCCCAATACCAGTAAGAAAGCCACTACAAATGAGGTTAAACCGGCATTGATGTTTGCTTCTCCAAGTGAGGCTTCAACAACACTCTCATCAATAATGCGGGCAGGGGCAGGAAGTGCTCCGGCATTTAATAAACCAGATAGTTCAGCACCTTCTTTCAAATCAATGGTTGGTCCGGTAATTTCTGAATAACCGTCTGTCATTTTACCTTGTACAACCGGTGCAGAATAAACCATGTTATCCATGGTAATGGCAATTTGTTTACCAATGTTTCTGCCTGTCATTTCGGCCCATTTGTCTGTACCAATCTGGGTCATAGACATGGTAACACGTACTTCACTCGGGTCCTGCGGGTTGGTAGAATAACCAGCGCGGTCAATATCTTCACCGTTTACTTCAGCCCCTGCTGCCGGAACTTTAATAGCATGCAGACGGATTAAGCCGGTTTCAACTTTATTTTCATCCAGCATCTCCTTCGATTCCCACATGAAAACCAGGTCTTCAGGCATAAATTCTTTGAATTTCGGGTGATTCAGGCGCGGATTTAATACGGCGGTGTCACGTGTAGAGGCAAAACCAACCACTGATCCTTCGCTGAAACCAACCGGTTGATTCTGGTTGTTATAGTTGAATGAAGGAGTCAGTAAAGAGGTAATCGGGAATTTTTTCTCACGCTCTGCCTGCGTCATATTTTCGGCAGAAGTGGTGTCATTTTCAGCTTCGGCCTCAGCCAAAAGGTCTGTTTGCGCTGTATCTGCTTCTGCAGTCAGCAGGGTAGAGTCAGTAGAGTTCAGGGTTGTATCTGCCACTGCAACAGTATCAGTCACTATTTCAGTCACAGGTGATTCAAGCGCTTTCGCCAGTTCTGCCTCAGCAGTCATCATTCTGTTACCAATCTGGTCGAGTGCATTGTCATATACTTCAAAGAACTCGAGGTTGGCAGTTGCCTGCAAACGACGGCGAACGGATTCTTTATCAACAACACCCGGTAACTCTACATAAATACGGTTTGAACCGGTTTGTTTCTGAATTGTTGGCTGGGACACACCAAATGCGTTAACCCGTTTTTCAATAATTACTTCAACACCATCCAGTGCACCTTCGGCTTGTTTTTTCAGGTAAGCAATAACGTCGTCGTTGGTGGCATCTGAAGCAATGGTTTCACGGTTGTGCGGGTGAAATATTTTAGCCAGTGATCCCTGCGGATACATTTTTTCATATTCGTCCTGAAACAGGTCAATAAAGTCACCTTCACCGTTTGTTGTGCGCACAAGCGCTGCGTCATACGGTTTTCTGAATTCCGGGTTGCGGGTATTTCCTGCAATTTCACTTACCAGTTCGGGTACGGAGATTTCGAGTGTTACACTCATACCTCCCTGAAGGTCAAGACCAAAGTTGAGCTCTTTTTCTTTACACTCAGCATAGGTGTATCCAAAGTGAACCACTTCATTGGCAACGTCTTTCAGGTACTCTTCACGGTAATAGTTCATGATAGCGTCCTGATCGGTTGAATCAGCCAGGTAAAGCGTGTCACGGCCTGCTTCAACATAAACAGCGTTTGCAGCAATCAGTGAATCCAGTTTTTCATTACCGTAATCCACCGCATCAGCTTCAATACCGCTGGTTTTCCATTTGAATGAAAGTTGGTATACACATGCTAAAGCAAGAGCAATGGTTATAGACCAAAAAAATCCTTTGTTTCTCATTTTAATCGGTAGTTATTTTGTATCTGTTTTTTTGAACGGGTGCAAATATAGAATTTCAAATCAAATTAACCAATTAAGCAGTCATAATAAAGCATATCCGGCTATCGAATGTGACAGGATACGGTGCAGGCTTTAATCCAAAGCAGCCTTGCCCTGCCGGTTTTTGGTAATTTTAACATCATTTGGCACTTGACCCCGTCAGGGCCTTTTTTGGAATGATTTCCTAAAATAATAGCTAAATTTGTCACCCGCTTTACGCTTTTCCAAACTATACCACACATGGACAAATTTCTCAGGTCGGTTTTTTCAATGTCATTGATGGCATTGGCACTTTTTGCCTTTTTCATCGCAATTGCAGTTGCAACGTTTGTTGAAAATGACCTGGGCACCCCGGTGGCGCAAAAATGGATCTACAAATCAACCTGGTTTTCTATTATTTTATTTTACCTTTCACTGACCTTGATTTACAACATTTTCAGGTACCGGATGTTTCAGTTGAAAAAGATAGGAACACTGGTTTTTCACCTGGCTTTGCTCGTTATTGTTATTGGTGCTTACACAACTCGTAAAATTGGTTTTGAAGGAGTTATGACCATTCGTGAAGGTGAATCATCGAATTATGTCATTTCTTCTGAAACGTATGTACACATTAAAGTACACGACCTGGAGCAACAGTATGTTTACGATTTACCCATTATCCTGGATACGAACGTATATGAACGGGATGCCGCTGGTAAACCAGATTACAGCCACAACTATTTTAAGCATGAATTTGAGTTTCCGGGTCTGCCAGATCCCATTCTTATTGAGTTTGCAGACCTGGTTCCCAATGTGAAAGACACCCTTATTGCCGAGGTGGGCGGAAAAACCTACCTGGAACTTGTGACGGTGGGCCAGGGTGGAAGAGATTACAATTACCTTGAATCAGGTAAAATTCTGGACGACGGCGGAATACGAATTGCGTTTAACAATAGCAACGACACCAGTGCTGTCTGTGTTTCAGAAACCGATTCAGGACTCTATGTCATGAGTCCGTATGACATTACCTATTTGCAAATGAGTGATCAGTCAGAAGGTGTTGTAAAGCATGACAGTCTGCAGTTATTTCACACCAAACGACTTTATACGGTAAATGGTTTTGCATTTGTTTTCAGCCAGTATTATCCCAGCGCATTCCTGGAAACGATCACCAGTCATGAGCCTCCAAAAGGGTTTGATGGTATAAAAGTGAATGTTAAACAAGGGGCACTGGAACAGCAGGTAATGCTGCGGGGCGGTAAAGGTTTTTTTCCAACCAATAATCTGTTTCAGCTGGGAGATCTTTATTATGAACTGGCGTATGGATCACAAATTGTTGAATTGCCCTTTTCACTGTATCTGCGTGATTTTGAACTGGAGCGTTATCCCGGAACGATGAATCCGTCGTCATTTGCCAGTGAGGTAACCGTGATAGACCATGTTACCGGTAAACAATTTGACCAGCGCATTTTTATGAATAATGTATTGGATTACGGCGGGTATCGTTTTTTCCAGTCGTCGTATGACGGCGATGAAAAAGGAACCATTTTATCAGTGAATCACGATGTGCCTGGTACAACCATTACCTATATCGGATATTTGCTGCTGGGGCTTGGGTTTTTAATTAACCTGCTTTCACCCGGTTCCCGCTTCTGGCACCTGGTGCATAAATCTCAGGAACTGGTTGAAAAGTCTTCTGTCAAAGCCATGCTTGTGCTTTTACTAGGGCTATCTGTTTCAGCCAATGTATCAGCCCAGGTTACAAAAACAGTCGATTATGAACATGCTGAAAAATTCGGTCACCTGGTTATTCAGGATCAGGGCGGGCGGTTTAAACCTGTTCATACCATGGCAACAGAACTACTGCGCAAAATATACCGCAGTGATACCTACAAGGGGCAATCGGCCCTGCAGGTTTTTTTGGGAATTCACACCAATAATCAGCAGTGGAACCTGGAACCGCTCATTGCATTACCAAACGGTGAAATTGCTAAAAAACTGAATTTACCGGAGACCGAAAAATATGCCTGTATCCAGGATTTTATTTCGCCGGAGATGACCTATCTGCTGGAAGAAGATGTGCGTACGGCACAGCAGAAACGCCCGGCACTTCAGTCTAAGTATGACAAAGACATATTAAAAGCAGATGAACGGTTTAACATTCTGCTGGGTGTTTTCAGCGGGTTTTATTTTAAAATTTTTCCGCTGCCGGCTGATTCAAGTAATACCTGGTATTCGCCCTTTCAACCAGATTTGCCATTTGCCAAAGAAGATCTGGATTTTATTCATTCAACCATGACTCTTTATTTCAGCTCTGTTGAGAAAGGGTATGAAACGGGAGATTGGTCAGCCGCCAATCAGGCCATTCAGTTAATTGATTTGTTTCAGCGGCGGGTAGCAGATCCTGAAATAATACCCGGCAAAGCTAAAATTGACTGGGAGATTCGTTACAACAAAATGAATTTGTTTAAGCGGCTTAATTACGCCTACCTGCTGCTTGGTTTTTTAATGTTAATTGCCGGATTTGTTCAGCTTTTCAGTCATCGGTTTACCTTAAAATGGGCCCACAAAACTGGTTTCTGGCTCTTCCTGGTTTGTTTTATTTTACACGGGGCAGGGCTGGGGTTACGCTGGTATTTATCAGGACACGCACCGTGGAGTAATGGCTATGAAGCGGTTGTATTTATTGCATTTGTGCTGGTACTTGCCGGTTTGCTTTTTCAACGCCTGCATCTCTTTATTCTGGCGGCCACAGGTATTTTAGTCTGGCTGATGTTGTTTGTGGCGCACATGAATTCACTTGACCCGGAAATAACCAACCTGGTGCCGGTACTAAAATCGTACTGGCTGATGATTCACGTGGCTGTTATTACCGGCAGTTATGCGTTTCTGGGGCTTGCGGCCATTCTGGCCCTGGTGAATATGGTTATGTTTGTTTTTGTGAATGAGCGCAACAAATCATCCATTAATACAACGTCACGGCTGTTATCGTACGTTATTGAAATGACTGTAATTATAGGTCTTTTTATGCTTACCATAGGAACCTTTTTGGGCGGTGTTTGGGCCAATGAAAGCTGGGGACGATACTGGGGCTGGGATGCTAAAGAAACCTGGGCGCTGGCTTCTGTGCTGGTGTATGCAATTATTCTGCATTTGCGTTTTATACCCGGACTTAAAAGTCATTTTGCGTTCAACACAGCAGCGCTGTGGGGATTTTCATCTATTATCATGACTTTTTTTGGCGTCAACTTCTATTTAAGCGGGCTGCACTCTTATGCCAAAGGAGATCCGGTTCCAATTCCAGACTGGATTCCGGTCACGGTTATTCTTTTAATAGGCTTAAATATTTTAGCTTATCTTCGCTACCGTATCACCTTTAAAAAGCAGTAATGGGTTCTATTCTCAATAAAAAAGATCACGAAGAGATTAAATTGCGCGTAGCAGATTTAAAGCGCGATGATTTACCGCTTTGGGGGAAAATGAACGTGGGTGAAATGCTGTGTCACACTGCTGACCAGGTAAAACTGGCAACCGGTGAAATTCAGGTTGAAGACCGCTCAAAATTTATGACCCGCACGGTGCTGAAACGATTAATTCTGATGGGCATGAAAGCTCCCAAAGGAAAGGTAGAAACGCTGGCAGAGGTAAATCCACACAAACAGGGATCAAAACCGGTTAATTTTGAGTCAGACCGCGATTATCTTTTGCGAAAAATAGACGATTTTATTGCTGCATCAGGTGACACACCTGTACATCCTTTATTTGGTAAACTTACCAAAAAGCAATGGGGTAAACTGATTTATACGCACCTGGACCATCATTTGAGCCAGTTTGGATCATAAGCTCCTGAAATCAGGCCTTTACATTTATTTTTTTTCGAAACAGACAATATTCTGAAATCACCCGCGTTTATTTAAAAAAACAAAACCTAGTGATTGCCTATGCCAAAAATTTACTCGTCTGATTTTAAAACCTCACCTAAAAACAATCCGGAAACGGAAACAAAGATTGGCCCGAAAGCAGAAGTACTCAACAACATTCTGAATTTCTCCAGAGCTTTGGAAGTTTTAAAAACAACTGTCACCAATAAAACGGGGACATCGGCTGTTGAGATTGTGTTAAACTAAAAGAAAAGGCCGCATTCTGAATTTGTTTCAGGAGCGGCCTTTTTAAGTTTCCGTTTTTTTTTACTTCATAAACTTGTCGTAAACCACGTTCTGTGGATTACATTCGGTACATAGTTCTGATTTTTTCAGCGTTCCATTTACGGTTCCGGTCATTACGTCTCCCCAATCAGGTTCATCATCCTGTTTGAATTTACTGATTTCTTCACGCAGCGCGCCAATAAAACTGCAGGTAAAAAAGCCACCGTTGTTCATTGTACACCAGGAATATTCTCCTTTGCTGGCACCAGCAGCAATAATGTCGCCATCGGTCATCAGAAAAAGCTGTTTAAGTTTATTTACATCCGGATCAACGCTTGAGCGTGAATTCATAAAGCTGCTTCCAACAGACCTGGAGAAACCAATGTCACTGTTGCAGCAATCACCCAATACCAGGTTAAGGCGGGCTCCTTTTTGAACAATGACATCAAACACCTGTTTCAAATTCATGGTTGCAGCATCATCGATGGGCTGGTATTCGCTGTACCGCATATCCAGCTGCGGGTATTTTTCTGTCTGGTTAGAAAAACGGTAGCCATGCCCTGAATACATAAAAATGACAACATCATTCGGTCCGGGATTAAATGACGCCATAAATGTTTCAACATTTTTTTTGGTAAACTGCTTGTCTGAAATAAGTACGTTGTTCATGTCTACACCCATTGCTTCTGATATTCCGGTTACTTCACCCAAAATATTATTGACATCTACCTGGGTTGATGATCCTATGTCTGAAATCAAGGTGTTTGCTACTACAATGAGGTGAATTTTAACAGGCAGATTCGAATAAGTGCCACCGGTTGTATTGTCTGTATTTGCACCGGTATCCGTAGTTGTGGTATTGCCGGCTGTATTGTCTGTATCATCTGTTGTACCTGAATTGTTGCTGAAAGAAGTGTTGTGCGTATTTTCATTTGTGTCAGTGGTGTTCTGGAATGAAGATACATTGCCTGAGCCGGAGTTATTTTCAGCAGCATAGTCCTGCCCGGCAGCAAGCAGCACTGAGTAATCGTATTCATTGGTATAATAAAAAAACTGCAGGTACTCAGCATTGATCCAGGCCATGTCTACTTCAACAAATTCAGGCTCAATGATGTTTTCATAATTTTCAGCAACCAGGTCACTGTTACTGATAATAAATGGTCCTGCAAATTCCCCGGTTGTTTCATCGCGGTACCAGAAAAGGTGGTCAGGGTCCCATTCGTCATCTGTTTCATGCTGCACAAATTCACTGGAGGTGGCAACCATGGTAATAACATCACCGGTTTCCTCATCAATTGAATACTTGTATTCAGAATGTACCAGGTTGTAGGCACCGTCAGCGCCGTAATAACCGGTACGCATGTAAACGTCGTCTTCAGAGAAAAAGACCATGAACCCGAAATATTCCGTTCCGGCATTGGTCCATCGGATATCATACAGGTTCTGTGACTTCGCAAAAAAGGAAATCAATAATACGAGTATTAATAGGAGTTTTTTCATGGCATCAACAGATTGGCGTGGTGAGGAATAAAAATAATTAAAAACTCTGGTAAAATTCAAGATTGGGAAACAAAAAATGATTCCCAATCAACGTGTTTGTTCGTCAATGGTAATTTGGGTGTTACCTGGGCGTTAGATAGTGACTCCAATCACGCAGCTAGTTTGCTTTGTATAAATTCAGGTGAGATGCCTCCTTTGTCGGCATAGACGCTATCAGTGTGCTTGTTCGTCAATTGTAATTTAGATGTTACCTGAGCATTAGATAGTGACTCCAATCACGCAGCTAGTTTGCTTTGTATAAATTCAGGTGAGATGCCTCCTTTGTCGGCATAGACGCTATCAGCGTGTTTGTTCGTCAATAATAATTGGGGTGTTACCTGAGCATTAGATAGTGACTCCAATCACGCAGCTGGTTTGCTTTGTATAAATTCAGGTGAGATGCCTCCTTTGTCGGCATAGACGCTATCAGCGTGTTTGTTCGTCAATGGTAATTTGGGTGTTACCTGAGCATTAGATGGTGACTCCAATCACGCAGATATCGTCTACCTGCTCCAGTTCTCCTTTCCAGCTTTCAAAGTTTATGGACAGTTCATTTAGCTGATTTTCCATTGGTTCCTGGTGATTTTGAACCAGAATTTCTTTGAATTGCTGATACTTGAATTTTTTACCTTTCGGGCCCCCGAACTGATCTGCCAGACCATCTGAAAATAAGTAAATCCGGTCATCGGCATACAGCATCAGTTCGTGTTTTGTAAAGTCGCGCGCTTTGGAAAAACGTCCGATAGGCTGCTTGTCTGATTTTAATTCAATCAGCGTACAAAGTTTGGTGTCGTGCAGTGAAATTTCTGACCGCTCTCCAAAGGTTTCTGATTTAAGTCCCCGGCGAATGATGTAAATATTGTTATTGGCTCCGGCGTAGGTCATTTTTTTAGCAATGGTATCAATGCAGATTAAGCTGATATCCATTCCGTCTTTGACTTCACTGCCGCTTTTATCAAATGTTTCAATTACCAGCTGCCTTGTTTTATCAAGTATCAGGTTCGGTTCTGTAATTCCAAATTCAAAAACAGAACGATTGAGTGCATTGTGGCAAACCACGCTGACCATTGCCCCGGGTACACCATGCCCGGTACAATCTGCAACGGCAAGAATCAGTAAATGATCAATTTTTTCCATCCAGTAGAAATCGCCGCTTACCACATTTTTTGGCTGGTACCAGACAAAGCTGTCACGAAATGCATTGGAAACACTTTCAACCGGCGGCAGTATAGCCTGCTGAATACGTTTGGCGTAGGTAATGCTGTCTGATATTTCTTTGTAGGTTTCTTCCAGAATGTGGTGTTGTTTTTCAATTTTCTGCTTTTGACTTTCCACTTCGTTTTTCTGGTTCTGGATAAGTTCATTGTCCCGCTGTTTTCGCATGTAATTGCGCACGCTGATAAAGACGACATAAGCCATCAGCACCAGTACAATGATGAGTGCGTAACGAAACGTTTTTTCTTTCCCGATAACAGCATTCTGCTCACTGATTTTACTGTCTTTAATCTCCTGTATTTTTTGATTCTGCAGGCTGTCTTTCAGTGACTCTTTTTCATATTCATATTTCAGGCTTTGTGCCAGTGTTGCCCGTTCATTGATAACGTTGTGCAAACTGTCGCGCATGTCAATAAACAATTCATGATAGTATAGCGCCTTTTCATAATTTTTACGCAGTTTAAAAATATCATACAGTGTCTGAGCTGCGTTTTGAATATCCATGGGGTAGGCAATTTCTTCTGCTAAAAGAAGGCTGCGCTCAGCATAAGTCTGGGCCTTGTCAACCTGGTCCATACTCAGGTAAACGGACGCAATGTTGTTCAGTGAAAAAGCCGCTCCTGAATATTCCCCGTTAATTTCACGTATCTGAAGCGCTTTGTTATAATAGTCAATGGCCTTGGTAGGGTAGCCTTCATTGAAGTAGATACCTGCAATGTTGTCGTAGGATATGGCCATTACACGCTCGTCATTAAGCTCTTTGGAAATGCGCAGGCTTTTTTCAAAACAATGCAGTGCTTCAAATGTTCTTCCCTGTTCTTTATACAGGGTACCAATGTTGTTGAGTGAAAGAGCCACACCAATATTGTCTCCAATCCGTTTTTTGAGTCTCAGGCTTTCATTGTGGTAAAAGAGTGATTTAGCGGTGTCACCCTGCGCGCTGTATAAAACTCCCAGGTTATTGAAACCTGAAGCACAGCCATTGTAATCATTTATACGTTCATAAATTTCAAGCGCACGGTGATAGTAAATCAGTGCACCGGGCACATTACCTTCATTGTCGCAGATGTATCCGAAGTTGCTTACCGAACCTGCAATCAGGGATGCCAGCTTTTTTTGCTCTTCAGGCACCTGCGTATGTTTTATTTCCATGCTGGCAGCCAGGTAGAGATAGGTATTGTATTTGGGCCACACGGCCTCATTCCAGCACTCATCCACAATGTGTTCAATCAGGTCAAGTGCTATGGTATCATGAGCGGCTTTGTGAAACAGGGCCAGGGAAGTATCCAGCAAGGTGCGGTCAGTGACAGATACCAGTTCCAGGTCAAGAGAATCAACCAGGTAGAATTTTTTGTCGCCGTAGGTCTGTGACCACGTAACCGAAAACATCATGAATACCGGCAACAGAATACACCATCGTATCTGCCTGCCGGGAACCAGAGTCGTCATTTTAAATTTCAGATGCGTGATGTAATTCAGGTTTTAATAGCTTAACAGGCTAAAATAGCGATTTTAATTGATTCTTCTCCCAAAACCGGGCATGCCCGTGCGAATATGCCGCCAGACACCGTTCATCAACAGGTTATTAATTCTTAAATTTGTAAAACGATGCAGAAAATAACTGTTATTCTCTTTTTGATTTGTTTTTCATTTTGTACCGGATCCATGAACCATTCCGCAGCTGAACCTGTTTCTTTTCTTGCCCTGGGTGACTCGTATACAATAGGAGAAGGTGTTGCCGTAAAAGATAGCTGGCCGCATCAGCTTGCTGCAAGACTAACCAAAGAGGGAATTCCGGTTGAATCACCGCAGATTATTGCCCGTACAGGCTGGCGCACCGATAACCTTATTTCAGCCTTTCAGGACAAAAACCTGGCTGAAAAATATGATCTTGTTTCTGTTTTGATTGGGGTCAACAACCAGTTCCAGGGTAAGTCAGTTGAGGCTTATGCAAACGATCTGCGCGAGCTTTTGAATTTAGTCATTAACCAGTGCTCACGTGGAAAATCAGGTGTATTTGTGTTAAGCATTCCCGATTATGGATCAACGCCTTTTGGTAAAACAGACCGGGAAGCTATTGGAAAAGAAATTGACCAGTGGAATGCGGTCTGCAAATCGGTTTGTGATGAATTTGAGGTTCCGTTTTATGACATAACCACGGTTTCAAAAAAAGCAGCTGCTGATGCATCACTCACCTCAAAAGACAATTTACACCCAAGCGGCAAAATGTATGCATTGTGGGTAAATGAAATCTACAGCAAGGTGGCAAACCTTTTGAAGTAATTATTCCCTCAGATCTACAACCTGAACCAGGGTAACCGTTGTGCGTGATTTTTTCAGGATGGTAAATTCAAATTCATCTGAAACGAGTTTATCATTAACGGCAGGTATTTTGCCAAATTTATCAATCAGGTAACCTGCCAGTGTTTTGAATGCATCACTTTTTTCAAGGTCATGCGGCAGCAAATCATTAATGTCATCAATGGTTGCAGAGGCCAGCACGGTGTATGTTTTGTCACCGGTTTTTTCGACAAACGGCGTTTCGTTGTCTGATTCATCCTGAATTTCGCCTACCAGTTCTTCCAGAATATCTTCCATGGTAATGATACCGAGTGTTCCGCCGTATTCATCCACAACGATGGCCATTTGCTGGTGTTTCTGCTGAAATTCTTTTAACAAGGATCCTATTCGTTTGTTTTGCGGAATCAAAATGGCTGGTGCAACAATGCTTCGAAGATCAATGGTTCCGCCTTTGCGCATTTTTACCAGGATATCTTTGAGGTGGGTAATACCCGCAATGTTGTCAAGGCTGTCTTCAAAACAGGGAATTCGTGAAAACCCTTCTTCAATGACTTTTTCAAGAACGGCTTCATTGTAATCTTTCAGGTCAAGCGCCACAATTTTTGTACGCGGAACCATGACCTCTTCAGCAGTTCTTTCTGAAAACTCAAAGGCATTTTTGATAATGTCGTAATTTGTTTCACCAATTTCACCGCTTTCTTTACCTTGCTGCACAAGGTATTTGAGCTCATCACTGCTGTGTACATCGGTTCCGTGCATGTTTGAAATACCAATCAGTTTCAGAATAGAATTGGCAATACCATTTAAAATCCAGATAAACGGCCTGAAAATGATGTAAAAAAACTGCAGCGGATAGGCAAGTGTCAGGGTAGTGCGTTCCGAACGCTGAATGGCTATAGATTTGGGAGCAAGTTCTCCAAACACAATGTGAAGCACCGTAATGATGGCAAAAGCAACGGGCAGGGCAATGGCATGAGCCGTTTCAGCACTTGTTTCAATATTAAAAAGCCCCATCAGGTTAATAATCATTTTAGAAACAACAGGTTCTCCAATCCACCCTAAACCCAGGCTGGCAAGGGTAATACCCAATTGCGTTGCGGCCAGGTAACCATCCAGGTGGCTGACAATGTGTTTACCCAAAATTGCAAAACGGTTCCCTGCTTTTACATGAACTTCAAGCTGTGAAGCCCTGACTTTGACAATGGCAAACTCAGCAGCCACAAAGAAGCCATTCATAAAAACAAGTAAAAGTGTGATAAAAATATCCATTGCCATAACGGCTCAAAATTAAGATTTGGAAACCAATAGTTGGAATTAAAACCGGTTTAATTGTTGACAGTTGTTCGTGTATTGGCCTGCTGATAACTTTCGTCACGCATCAGGATTCATTGAAAACTAGCTATATTTGCAGCGCCTCCGCAAAAAATGATACGCCGGTGGCAGCTCAAAATTTAAGATAATGATTACAGTTGATGCAGTTTCAGTGATGTTTAACGGGTCTAACCTGTTCAGTGATATTTCTTTTTCAATTAATGATACCGACCGCATTGCGTTAATGGGTAAGAATGGTGCCGGAAAATCGACCCTGCTTAAAATTCTGGCCGGCGTAAATCAACCCACCAAAGGAAAAGTTTCTGCTCCAAAAGATGCTGTTATTGCTTATTTGCCGCAGCATTTGCTGACCGAAGACAACTGTACGGTTTTTCAGGAAACCGCCAAGGCCTTTGCCAAAATCAACGACATGAAGACCGAGATGGAGGCATTGAATAAAGAGCTGGAAACCCGCACTGATTATGAATCAGAAAGCTACATGGACCTGATTCAGAAAGTAACTGATCTGAGTGAAAAATTTTATGCCATTGAAGAGGCCAATTACGATGCTGAAATTGAAATGACGCTGAAGGGGCTTGGGTTTATGCGTGAAGATTTTGAACGGTCAACCAAAGAGTTTAGCGGCGGGTGGAGAATGCGGATTGAACTGGCCAAGATATTACTTCAGAAACCTGACCTTATATTGCTTGATGAGCCTACCAATCACCTCGATATCGAATCCATTCAATGGCTTGAAGAGTTTCTGATAACCAACGCCAAAGGGGTTATTGTAATTTCACACGACCGTGCGTTTGTAGATAACATTACTACCCGTACCATTGAAATTACCATGGGGCGCATTTATGATTACAAAGCCAAATATTCACATTACCTGGAATTGCGCAAAGAGCGCCGTGAGCAGCAGCAAAAACAGTTTGATGACCAGCAGAAAATGATTGCAGAAACAACTGCTTTTATTGAACGGTTCAAAGGCACTTATTCCAAAACACTGCAGGTTCAGTCACGTGTTAAAATGCTTGAAAAGGTTGAACTGGTAGAAGTAGATGAAGTAGATACATCGGCCCTGAGATTAAAATTTCCACCGGCACCGCGTTCTGGAAATTATCCGGTAACGGTAGAAGATCTTTCAAAAAAATACGGTGACCACGTAGTGTTTGAAAAAGCAGCCATGGTTATTGAACGCGGTCAGAAAGTAGCCTTTGTTGGTAAAAACGGAGAGGGTAAATCAACCATGATGAAAGCCATTATGGGTGAAATTGACTATGAGGGAACCTGCACACTGGGGCACAATGCCATGATTGGTTATTTTGCACAAAACCAGGCCGCACAGCTGGATGAAAATCTGACCGTGTGGCAAACCATTGATGATGTGGCTGTAGGCGACATTCGCACCAAAGTGAAAGATATTTTGGGCGCATTTATGTTTGGCGGTGAAAGCTGGACTAAAAAAGTGAAAGTACTTTCCGGTGGTGAGCGCACCCGTTTGGCAATGATTAAACTGCTGCTTGAACCATACAATTTATTGATTCTGGATGAGCCTACCAATCACCTGGATATGAAAACAAAAGACATTCTGAAAGATGCATTGCTGGCATTTGACGGAACCCTGATTATTGTATCACACGATCGTGACTTCCTGAATGGCCTGGTCACCAAAGTTTTTGAATTTGGAAACAAACGCGTGAAAGAACACCTGGAAGATATCAACGGTTTTCTGCGGATCAAAAAAATGGAGAATCTGCGTGAAATTGAGCGCAAGGCCTGATGTGCTGATTCGTTCGTTACAGGTTTGACCTGTCCTTCCGTTTTACTCCTTCTTCCTTTTTAACCACAACGTTTAATTTATGATTTATATCATTTAATTTAGGTTGCTATTTAGTGATTTTCTGCGCTTTAATGGCTTTTTAAATGTAAATAAGATGATTCATGTCATAAATATTTTCGCTCATTCAATCTAATTTTGAATCAGCGAAAGGTTATGGAAAGCAATTCAACAGGTAAAAGTACAAAGCAGCCAAAAAGCATCGTCGTTGCATTGATTGGTGCTTTTCTGCTGACCGGTATTTTTTTTGTTGACTTATTGACGCCGCTTGGTATTGCTGACGGCATAAGTTATGTTGCAATTGTGCTGCTTACGATATGGGTGCCGCAGAGGCGTTTTGTCTATTATGCCGTTTCAGTCAGCATAGCATTGGTGATACTGGGCTTTTTATTTTCACCCAAAGGGGAGAATATGAACATTGTTGTGCCTAACCGCGTATTGGCTATTCTTGCAATACTGGGGTGCGGCATTATCATTCTTGCCTATAAGCGTACACAGGAACTGGCAACAAAAACAAGGGAACAGTTGGAGGCTTTGTTTGTACATGCAAATGAGGGAATTATTATTATTGATGAATCGCGCAGCATTGTTCTGGCAAACCCGGGTTCAGCGCACCTGTTCCGATACCCTGAAAAAGAACTTGCCGGTATAAACATTCATACGCTGCTTCCGGAGTTTCCTGACCGCACCGAAAAGATCAAAAACAGATCCGTTGATGCCTCTGATCCGCGCGATATCAAACAGCCGGGAACAGGTCAGCGAAAAGACGGAAGCAATTTTCCGGTGGAATTCAGTTTTAGTCAATACCACACAAGTGATGGCATTTTTACGGTTGTTTTTGTAATGGATATTACCCGCCGTAAAAGAGACGAGGAGGCGTTGCTGAAAATTCATCGTGATCTTGAAGCCTCAACCCTTGAGCTAAAGCGATCGAACAAAGAACTTGAAAATTTTGCCTATATCTCATCACATGATCTTCAGGAACCTCTGCGCAAAATACAATCGTTTGGCCACCGGCTTAAAGAAGCAGAACAAAAAAATCTGTCTGAACAAAGCACAGATTACCTGAACAGAATGCTGAATGCAGCTTCACGAATGCAGAATCTTATAAACGATCTTTTATTGTTTTCGCGGGTTACAAGCCGCAAACAATCCTTTTCAGAAGTGAATCTTCAAACACTTCTTGATCAGGTTTTGACTGACCTTGAACTGGTTGTTGAACAAAATCATACCACCATCGAGGCCTCCCTCCGCAATATTAGCATTGAAGCTGATCCTACACAAATGCGGCAGTTGTTTCAGAATTTGCTGACAAACGCAATTAAATTCAGAAAAGAGAAAGAAGACCCGGTGCTGAAAATAGATGCTGCTATTGTTACAGTGCCCGGTCAGCCGGAAAACAAGTTTGTGCAGATTCATTTTGAAGACAACGGAATTGGATTTGATGAAAAATATGCCGACCGCATTTTTACCATTTTTCAGCGCCTTGACGGACAGAAGTACCCGGGGTCAGGAATCGGGCTTGCAATATGCATGAAAATTGTTCATCATCACGGTGGCATCATTACGGTAAAAAGTACGCCGGGTAAGGGAAGCAGATTTAGTATTACGCTCCCCGTTACGCAGCGGCAGCCGGTTACTGAAGATTTTATAAACAAAGTGAATAATCATGAGAGACAATTTGACACGATCAATTGAGTTATTAATTGCAGACGATGACGCAGAAGACCGCGGGCTCATCCGCGATGCTTTTATTGAAAGCAGGCTCACCAATACTCTGAAATTTGTAGAAGACGGCGAGCAGCTTATTGATTATTTGTTCAACCGCGGAGCTTACGCGGATAAACAGAAATTTCCAAAACCCGGTTTGATTCTTCTGGATCTCAATATGCCCAGAAAAGATGGGAGGGAAGCCCTCAGGGAAATTAAAAACGATGAGCATTTAAGATCAATACCGGTTATTATTCTGACAACTTCCAAAGCAGAAGAAGATATTCTGAAGACATACAACCTGGGCGTCAGTTCATTCATAACAAAACCCGTCCGGTTTGAATCGCTGGTTGATATTATGAAAACCATTAATAAATACTGGTTAGAGATAGTTGAATTACCTGCATCCTAATAACCCTGTCATGAAAAAGTCGATACGCGTTCTGATTGTAGATGATGATGAAGAAGATTTCATGATCACACGGGCTATTTTCAATGAAATACCTAACTGGGAATGCAAGGTAGAATGGGCGCCATCGTATCATGAAGGCATTCGTGAAATAGAGCGGAGAAACCATGATATTTATTTTGTGGATTACCGGCTTGGAATGGATGATGAAAATGGGCTGAGTGTTATCCGTGAATCGGTAAAACGCGGGTGCAATGCCCCCATGATTGTGCTGACAGGTCAAAACAGTCCCGAAATTGATGAAGAAGGAATGAAATCAGGCGCACATGATTTCCTGGTGAAGGGAAGTTTTACAGCAAGTGAGCTTGAACGATCTATCCGCTACAGTCTTAATCACCTGAAAAATATTGAAAAAATCAGGAGTCTTAATGCCGAACTGGAGCGTAGGGTAGAAGAGCGCACCAGGGGCTTGCACCAGGTAATGGTAGAACTTGAGTTGTCTAAGGCAGAAACCGAGGAGGCACTCAGAAAAGAGAAAGAATTGAATGAACTTAAATCACGCTTTGTTACCATGGCGTCGCACGAGTTCAGAACTCCGCTCAGTACCATTCTTTCATCACTTGATCTTATTTTACGCTATTCAGCAGACGAACATCTGGCCAAACGTACAAAACACATTGACCGTATCAGGGTCACCATTAAGAACCTGACCTGTTTGCTGGATGATTTTTTGTCACTGGGTAAACTTGACGGTGGTGCTATAACTGCGAGTCCTGAACTTTTTGATTTGAAACCGTTCTGTGAACAGGTGACATCAGAGATGCAGCTTTTGGCAAAAAATGAACAAATCATACACTATCAGTACCTGGGTACACAAACCGTAGTTTCAATGGACCCTAAAATAATGAAGAACATTCTGATTAATCTGCTTTCAAATGCCTGTAAATTTTCGGGTGAAGAAAGTGAAATTCTCTTTACGGTACGTAACCAGGGAGACCGCATTGAAATGATTGTGAAAGACCAGGGAATAGGAATTCCTGAAAATGAACAAAAACACATGTTCAGCAGTTTTTTCAGAGCCAGTAATGCACTTAATATTCAGGGTACAGGCCTTGGTCTTAATATCGTTTTAAGGTATGTAGAAATGATGAAAGGCACCATTTCATTTGCGTCGGGTGAGAATGGTACTGCTTTTACACTGACCTTTCCGGTTAATGCACTGGAGTACTAATTGAGAATTATAAAATGCATTTACGTATCATTTAGTTGCGCTGCAGTGAAGTTTAATCGGCCAGATCTTTTTTCAATTGATCTGCATTAATTGTCTCAAGCAATTCCCGCATTCGTGGAAACCACCCGTCGTGATAACCAAATTGCGGATCAAGGAACTCACGAATGGCTTCTTCTTTTGACCAGTTGCAAAATGCCATCCGGTAACAGGCCACGGCACAACCTGTGCGGTCAGCCCCATGCAGGCAATGAATCAATACCGGTTTTTCTGCTGCGCGAATCAATTTTAAAACAGCCAACAGGTCACCGTAGTTTATTTTCCAGCTGTTGATCGGGTAATGAATTTCGGTCAGTCCGGTTGATTTTAATTCGTGATGGTCATTAAACCGGTTGCGTAAATCAATCACGGTTTTGATTCCCGTTTTTTCCAGTAGTCTGAAGTCATTTGCTTGTGGCTGTTCTGAGCGGTAGAGCAGTGAATCAACCCGGTGCAGGTTTTCGAGTTTGCCAAGCTGAATGGGCTGTCGCAAACGGGTGCTGCCAAAAGCGCTGAGTGCTGTAAACAAAAAAAGTCCGCTGGCCAGAATGCAAAATTTCATGATTTGTTTTTACGGTAGAAGGGTTTGAATGGTTCTGCAAGCATAGCAATATAAATGAAGAAAGCCAGTATTAATTTCAGCTGCTGCTGACAGTAAATCGGAAATTGCTCGTTCTACCAACGCCAGTGGAGTCAGACCAAAAAACGGTAATAAGTATGACCTGACCACTACAGTTTTTGAGTAAACGAAGCGCTGTTTCATCCAGTAAACCATCTTCAAGAATTTTACCTGATTCACTTATACTGCCAACGTTGAGGGTACCACCTGAAATATGAAAAAAATCTTCCAGTCCGGGATAGTCGGGAAAACCCACCAGTACCTGTTTCAGTTTGCTCACTGCATCAAAACCAACAAGTGAATCACCGTTCTGAATTCCGGCAGCCTGAATAACAGGCGGTAGCCCAATAATAAACTGCATGCTGGTTTCAAATGAATGCTGCAGGTCAACCGATTTGCAATAGACACTGATTTTGAGAAGACCTGGTTTTGCATTTGAAATGACGAATTTTGCTTCGTCTGAAAGGTAACCGCCAGCTGTGATTTGTCCTTTTGTTCCGGTTTCGGTTTGTTCAACCATGCCGCTTAGAATGGTATAGTTCTGTGAAGAATCACCATTTTCATTGATCAACCGCACATGACCGGGAAATTTTTGACGGAATGAAAGAGAAACAAATGCCCTGTCTTTTAAGTGACCAAAATACAACTCAGGGAGTGCAGCAACATGCTCTGTCTGACCTGTTACAGAAAGGCAAACAAACACAAAAAAAGGGAATATCAATTTCAGCATACATGCTGTTTTATAGGGGCAAATTACAAAAAAAGCAGTTGCCCGGTTAAACCTTTACCTGAATATTTCAGTGTATTGAGCAACGTTGGTAAGACTGAAAAAACTATCTTTCTAAAAACGAATGATCTGTTGTTATGAATAAATATGTACGTTTTTTTATTGCTGTTGCTGTCACAGCAGTTGTATTGGTGTTAACAATTGCGCTGGCCTTGTTCCTCTTTGACCGCCGGGTTCCTAAGCTGGCTGCTGTAATTGCCGTAGGTGCGGGTTTGATGACCTACCGGATGATTAAACCCACTGCGGCCGAAGTAGAAAAAAATACCAGGATGTCACATGAATATCATGCCAACGGGGTTATTCAGGCAAAAGGAAAAATCATAGACGGACAACGCGAAGGTACCTGGGATTTTTTTGATGAGAATGGTGAATTTACAGAATCACGCATGTATAAGTCCGGAAAACAGGTTTGATTGACCTACCTGAATCGCTTGATTCCTGCATAAAAAAGCAGAATCCATCCCCAAATGATCCAGACAATCAGGGCAAAGATCATAATTTCGATTCCGGCCAGGTTTGCTTTCCAGTTCGTTGGGTTTGCACTTAGCGGCGCAGCTATCAGATAATATCCGCCGCAAATGAGTATGCTCAATCCCAGGTTTATAAAATACGTGCGTAATCCGCGTTTTACTTTTGCAAGCAGAAAGGCTGAGAGAATCCAGGTAACGGCAACTGAAAAAATGAAACTTAATTCGATAGGCAGATAGATTATAAATCCACCCAAAACGGAATCTGTAAAAAGAATCAGACCCAGTGTTGCAGTTATAATAAAAAGTAGCCGCATATCAGGTTTGCAAAGCACCCACATTGTAGCGCTGCTCAGCCTTGTGATGGTTTGCCATTTCAATTCCCATGGAAATTACCTTGCGTGTTTGCAACGGGTCAATGATAGCATCAATCCATATTCTGGATGCAGAATAGTAGGGTGATATTTGTTTGTCGTACCGTGACTTTATTTTGTCGTACAGTTCTTTTTGTTTCACTTCATCAACCTCTTCACCTTTTGCTTTTAAAGATGCTACTTCAATCTGAAGCAGGGTTTTGGCTGCCGCTGCACCGCTCATTACAGCAAGTTCAGCCGTTGGCCAACTCACAATCAGGCGCGGATCATAAGCTTTTCCACACATGGCATAATTTCCGGCTCCGTATGAATTTCCCATCACAATGGTGAATTTAGGAACAACTGAATTAGCCATGGCATTTACCATTTTTGCACCGTCTTTGATAATACCGGCGTGTTCTGATTTAGAGCCTACCATAAAACCACTCACATCCTGTAAAAAAACAAGGGGAATGTTTTTCTGATTACATACCATAATAAAACGCGCAGCTTTGTCTGCAGAGTCCGTATAAATAACACCGCCAAACTGCATTTCACCTTTGGCATTTTTTACTACTTCACGCTGGTTGGCAACAATGCCAACACTCCATCCGTCAATGCGTGCGTAGCAGCAAATAATACTTTTGCCGTAATCTGATTTGTACTCGGTAAATTCAGAGTTGTCAACCAAACGTTCTATTATTTCATACGTGTTGTAAGGCTTGGCGCGGTCTCTGGGGAAAATGCCGTAAATTTCTTTTTCGTCTTTTTTAGGCTTGGTGGCTTCAATGCGGTCAAAACCGGCTTTTTCTTTTTCACCAATTTTATCCATTAATGAACGAATGGTTTTCAAACATTCTTCATCATTGGCACACTTGTAATCACAAACACCGCTGATTGCAGTATGGGTAGTTGCGCCGCCCAGCGTTTCGTTGTCAATGCTTTCACCAATGGCTGCTTTTACCAGGTATGAGCCTGCCAGAAAAATGGTTCCGGTTTTGTCTACAATCAATGACTCGTCAGACATAATTGGCAGGTAAGCACCACCAGCCACGCATGATCCCATAACGGCTGCAATCTGCGTAATGCCTTTGGAAGACATGACGGCATTGTTTCTGAAAATGCGGCCAAAATGTTCTTTATCGGGAAAAATTTCATCCTGCATGGGTAGAAAAACACCTGCACTGTCTACCAGGTAAATAATGGGCAAGTGATTGTCCATGGCAATTTCCTGAGCACGCAGGTTCTTTTTACCGGTAATCGGGAACCAGGCACCGGCCTTTACGGTAGCGTCGTTGGCAACAATAATACACTGTCTGCCGGTAACATATCCAATCACCACCACAACACCGCCTGACGGGCATCCGCCATGTTCTTCATACATACCATCGCCGGCAAAGGCTGCAATCTCCAACGTCTGGCTACCAGGATCAATGAGTTTTTCGATGCGTTCACGGGCTGTAAGTTTGCCTTGTTCGTGTTGTTTTTCGATACGCCCTTTTCCGCCTCCCTGGTAAATTTTGGCCAGTTTCTGCTCCATTTCAGAAATCAGCATTTTTAGAGCGTCTTCATTCTTGTTGAATTCGAGTTCTTTGTTTGATACAGCCATGATGAATTTCAAATTGAAGGTCAAATATACGATTTGATGAGGGAAAGTAAATTCGAAAAGCGAAGCCTCCCTGCAAAATTCTGGCATACAAACCTGTAATCCGCTATATTTGGGCTATCTCATAAAAAAAGGGAAAAATGACGGTTCAGAATTTTAACCTGCGTGTTTACGGTTTGCTGATTCATGACGGGCATGTTTTGATTAGCCATGAATACCGGGGCGGCATAACGATGACGAAATTTCCCGGCGGGGGATTGGAAAAAGGAGAAGGCTTAGCGGATGGACTGATTCGTGAATTCAGAGAAGAACTTGATATTGAAATACAACCCGGTAATTTTTTTTACGTGAATGAGTTTTTACAGATTTCAGCCTTTAATTCAAACGACCAACTGCTCAGCTTTTACTATTTTGTAGCCATTGAGTCAAATACACTGGAAGCTGTTCATTCAAGGGTAAATCAGGTTCCGGCAGCTACGCATGAGCAGACATTTGCCTGGATTGCTATTGAAAACCTGAGGAGTGAAGATTTTACGTTTCCAATAGACCGTGTGGTGGTTGAAAAACTGAAAGCACACGGCCTTTAAGCCAATCGTTTACTGACGTAATTGATAATGGATTGGTAGAATTGGCGGGGGTTCATTGTACGCCATTCCATATCTTCGAGGTCGCCTCCCTGAATAAAATACTGATCAAGGTCTTCGGTCTGCATTTCTTCCAATACATGTTTGCGCACATTCAGCAAGGCAATCCAGCCATTCTGGTCTTCTACCTCTTCAAACCACTCTTCGTAATAACAGTCGTCAGATGCATGAAAATTCAATACATTTTCAGCTATCAGTATAAATTTGTAAATGCCATTGCCCATGAGGTGTTCAATGATTTCGCGCTTCAGGGTCATGATGTCATTCTCCACGGCATCGTTCCATTCACCAAACAGTTCAATAACGGCAAAACCCTCGTCGTAATCGGCATAGAGTATTTTGATAAAAAGTGTTGGTGAACCAATATTATCCCATTGCGGATGGATCAGGTAATTATAGATAGAATCCGTAAACTCAAATTCACTGTATTCACGTTCGTAGAAAGGTGACTGAATATCTTCAGAGGCGATATAAAATCCGCGCCAGTTATAATATGGTTCAATGGTATGCATTACTGCAAATATAAGTTTCACTTTGATTCCTGAATACGGTTGAAAACAAGCAAGTTTTGATTACCTTTGCCTTTCAATACTGTTATTTAGATTAAAATGAAAAGAAAAATTAGTCTGTTGCTGGCTTCGGTGCTGAGCATTTATTTTTTTGCAGGTTGTTCAGCTGAACGTACCCGTGAAGACAAGGTTTCTGCCATGATCAACAAGGTAGAATCACCGTTTATTGTGGTTTCGATGACACCGCAAAACCTGATGGACAAATCAGGTGTTATGGATGGCGTGCTGCCATTTACCTATGAATTGGTTTTATCGTTTTTTATTGATGAAGCCGTAACCGGTATTGATTATGGGGTAAAATCGCAGATTGTAATAGGCAAAGGGGAATCTTTTCAGCCCGCTTTTTACGGAATTTTCAAAGTAAAAGACGAGAAAAAATTTGTCGATCTTATTGAAAAAGAAGCAAACGCAACCATTGTTGAAAAAGAAGGCATGAAAACTGCCATTAAAGAAAGTGATGGATATGCTGTTGTCTGGAATGAAGAGTTTGCTGTAATATCAAACATTCCGGTTGATTTTATGGCAATGCTGAGCGGCACCGGCGGAAACGGTGGTGAAAAAACCGTAAACAAACTTGTTGAAATTATTAAGTCAGCCGATGATGGTGAAATCAACCAGACGTATGCTGATTTCCTGAAAAAAGAATCAGATCTTTCGATGTACTATGACGGAAAAGGCTTTTACGGTTTCCTGGAAGAAATGATGGGCGAAGAGATTGGTGATGTTGCACAAATGAAAGAAACCTATGAAGGTATTACGTCAGAAATGTATCTGAATTTTAAAGATGGTGCCATTAGCCTTGATTTTACAAATCATCTTTCAGACAAAGTAAAAGAAAGCATGAGTTTTATACAGGGTAAAGGTGTCAGTGATAAACTGCTTTCTTACGGTAACTCTGCAAACATGGTAATGACCGGTGCTTACAATGTTGATTTTGCCAAATTTTTTGAATACATCGAAGGCCAGATGGGTGAAGATGTTTACAGCGATATGGAAGAAGAACTGGCTGCTATGGGCCTGACTACTGAAGATGTTAAATCAGCCATGAGTGGTGAATTTGTTTACATGATTGACCGCGTTGTTGAAATGGAAGAGACACTTGATTTTGGTTATGGTGAGCCTTATGTGAGCCGCACAACCATTCCAATGTTTGCTGTTGCGCTGGGTATTTCAAATGCCGGACCTGTGCAGAAATTGCTGGCTGACAGTTTGAAATTACCAAACGGATCGTATAAAATGGGTGATGCTTATGTGGTGATGGATGGTGATGTTTTATTCGCCTCTAACGACAGCGCATGGACTAACAAAGTATTGACAAAATCAACCAGTGCTGTTACCAAAGGCAAAGACCTGCTCACTGCAAACCCGTTTGCCATGTTTGTTGATTTTACAAGTCTTGCTCAAATGGAGGGACTTAATGACGCAGAACCTTTTGTAAAATTATTTACTGAATTCAGTGCCGGTGGTAACCTGGAGGGCGGTTCATTTAATTTTAACCTGGCAGATGCTTCAAAAAATTCACTGCGTGTAATTACTGAAATGGTAGCCGCTGAGCTTGACCGTATGGAAAAAGAAATGAATAAAGAGCTGGAGTCTGAACTGGAAGACGCCGTGATGGAAGGACTTAATGAACTTGAAGAATCGGTAGAGAAAGAACTCTGATTCAGTTTTCTGAAATTGAAAAGCCATACTGCTGCTGCGGTATGGTTTTTTTGTTTTCAGGCCGCAGCATCTTTTTCAGCTCAGCCGGATCAGTTACCGGACTTGAACAATAGGTCGAGTTGCACAGAAACAAGGTGCCGGCACCGGCTGAACCATACAATACCGTTTGTTCTTCGGTCATGCGGTTGAGGTTTATCCGTTCAATAATCAGGTTCGGTTCACCCAATGCAATCAGTTGCTGAATCATTTTTTGTTCAATCTCAGAACCCGGTTCATTCAGAATCAAAACCGCGTGCATGGGTTCCTGGTCAAGGTATTTGTTTTTCAGAAGTCTGAACGGAATAAAGTATTCTGAATAATCAGCACTGTATGCGAGGTAAGCGGTTGAAATAAGGCGTGCTTTCTTTTGCAGTTCGTTATCCCGGGTAATGCATGCCAGGTGAAAAATGGAAAAAACCGCAGCCATGCCTGATGATTCCAAAACGGCAGATTCCAGCGTCAGGTCTCCAGTTACAGCATTTAACGTACCCTGTTTATTGGTGAATGAGGCCAGAATGGTAACTGCAAGTTCATTGGCGTCCGTCAGAAAAACAGGGTCACCACTTACCTTGTTTGCCAGTATTAATGCATCAAGCATGGCCACATTATCATCCAGTGAAAAAATTACTGAATCACTTGTGCTTCGTTGATACAATTTAGTTTCATTTTTAAAATCAGCGCGCAGCAGGGCCAGTATTTTTTCAGCGCGTACCAGGTATTTTGTATTTCCCGTGGCGGCCCATAAATAAACCAGCGCTTTTGCCATTAAAGCATTTTCTTTCAAAAACCAAACCGGGTGTGTTAGTGGAACGCCGAGTTTTCTGCGTTCAGAATCGGGGAGTTTATAATAGGCAGTTGATTCAACTCCTTTTTTGTAATCGGCATCCTGGCTGTTGTTAAACAGTGGGGGACGCTCTGATAAAAACCGGTTGCAATAATCGTAAACGAATTCTGCTTTTTCAATGGCCGTTGCATCGTTGAAAATACAGCCGTAACGGGTATAATGAACAATGTGTTCGGCCTGAACGCGCAGCAGTCTTTCATAATGCGCATTTTGCCAGTTGTAATGGGTCGAATACTGAAATACGCCGCCCCATTCAGGGTCAATCAGCTGAAATGAATTTTCAATGCTGGTTTGCAGCCATTGCCGCAACGAGTCTGATTGATTTGAAAAACTCAGCGCCATTTCAATGGAAGGCGCAAACAATGATTTTTTAAAAGTATTGAGTGATCCTTTTTCAAAGTCAATTTTAGATTCAAACAAGTCCAGTAATTGTCCATTGTTCAATGAATCGCCGTTGAGCATAGTCTGCGTTGCTATTGCCGGAGCCGTTTTGTTCAGAGCGGTAGGGTTTTTAACTGCCGTTTCAAGGCTGGTTAAAAAGCTGTTTTTTTCCTGGTAGCCCCTGAGTTTTAGAATTTCATTGGCGTCTGCATCAAAAAGAATAATTGCAGGCCAGCCATAAGAGCGGTAACGGGTAAACAAATCAGGGCGTGAATCCTGGTCTTCTTTGGCCAGAATAAAATGATCATTCAGGTAACGCTGAACCTGTGGGTCACTGTATGTGCTGTCCTCCATAACATGGCACCAGTGGCACCACTGTGCTCCCACATGCAGTAAAATGAGTTTGCCTGAAGTCCCGGCATTGTCAAATAATGCTGCTGAAAAATGATTCCAGACCAGTTTTTCAGTCTCAGGCTCCTGCTGTTCTGCCGGGGCAGGTGATGGCTGGCAAGATTCGCAAAAAGCAAGTGCAATAAACACAATCAGAAAATGCCTCATACACTTTTTAGTCGGTTTCGTGTAACCGAACTTACAAAAAAGCAATACCCGGAACATTGCTGCCCCGGGTATCACTTACTTAACCCAAACTATGAAAAATGAAGTCTCAAATTGTTTTTATGAGATTGCAACTGTTTTGACTCCATGCTTTTTGACCTCTTTTTTTGGAACTGAGATAGTCAGAATTCCATCTGTATAAGTTGCCGATGTGTTTTCTGAATCAGCTATTTCAGGAAGCCTGAATGATCTGCGGAAAGATTGAAAGTCATACTCTCTGCGGGTGTAGTTTTCTTCTTTTTTCTCCGTTGATTCAATTTTTTCTGCCGAGATGGTCAGAATAGTTTCTTTGACATCAATTTTAAAATCTTCTTTGTTTTTTCCTGGTACGGCCATTTCAATTTTAAATTCCGTTTCAGATTCACTGATATTTACTGCCGGAATGTTTCCGAATGGTTCCCTGAAGTTTTGCGGAACATTGGTCCACGCATGGTTGAATAGGTTTCCAAATACGTCTCCCCATACTGGAAACTCTGCTTTTCTTTTTTGAAGTAACATGGTTTATTCGTTTTTAAATCTGATTTAAACAGATCAATTGCTTTGCCAGCCTTAAAATGATGACAAAAAGTCTTTATTTTGATTTTTTAGATGACATTTTGACTTGTTTCTTTAATTTGTTCCCGATCGGGTATCATGAAAACAAACTTTTTGACTGTTTATCTAAAAATTTTAGGGGGTAATGATAAAATAATAGCTGTTTTTTGGATTCAACCCCTGTTAAAATTATACCTTTGTCGCGAAAAACATAAAAAAATATATAAATGGCTACAATAAGACGAACCGCATTAAAAGAAGTTCTGCATCGGAAAGCACAACCGATGAATGAACTGAAAAGAAGAGTATCCGAGTTTTTTGGAGAAAACACATTCCACATTGATAAGATGCGGGAGTGTCTGACAGATTCGGCCTATAAAATTGTGAAGTCTGCCATTCAGTTTGGGACACCGGTTGATCGTTCTGTAGCCGATCAGATTGCAACGGCAATGAAAGACTGGGCTATAACCAAAGGGGCAACCC
Organism: Bacteroidota bacterium; assembly: GCA_016192075.1. Lineage (GTDB taxonomy): Bacteria > Bacteroidota > Bacteroidia > Flavobacteriales_D > Crocinitomicaceae > JADJGJ01. The sequence continues at coordinate 394,661 of JACPUU010000012.1, forward strand.
ACTATACACACTGGTTTCAGCCGCTTACAGGTTCTACTGCTGAAAAACACGATAGCTTTTTTAAACCAATTGGTGCAGGCCGTGCCATTGAACGTTTTGAAGGAGATATGCTGGTGCAGCAGGAACCTGACGCTTCTTCTTTCCCAAACGGCGGTATCCGCAATACCTTTGAAGCGCGCGGTTATACTGCCTGGGATCCATCGTCACCAGCTTTCGTAATTGGTAAAACACTTTGCATTCCAACCGTATTTATAGCCTATACGGGAGAAGCGCTTGATTATAAGATGCCTTTATTAAAAGCATTGTATGCGGTTGAAAGTGCGGCAAAAGATGTGTGCGAGTATTTTGATAAAGATGTTACGAGTGTAAAAGCGACGCTGGGGTGGGAACAGGAATATTTCCTGGTTGATTCAGCCTTGTTTGATGCGCGGCCGGATCTGATGATGACGGGCAGGGCATTATTTGGTCATGAGCCGGCTAAAGGACAGCAGCTGGAAGATCATTATTTTGGATCTATCCCTGAGCGTGCAACCGAATTTATGCGCGAATTTGAATATGAATCACATTTGCTTGGAATACCGGTAACCACCCGTCACAATGAGGTTGCACCAAATCAGTTTGAGTGTGCACCTATGTTTGAAGAGGTCAACATTGCAAATGATCACAACCTGCTGCTGATGGATCTGATGGATAAGATTGCCCGCAAACACAACTTCAGAGTATTGCTGCATGAAAAACCATTTGCCGGGGTGAATGGTTCAGGTAAACATAACAACTGGTCAATGGGTACCAATACCGGTGTAAACCTGCTGCAGCCAGGTAAAAATCCAAAAACAAACCTGCAGTTTCTTACCTTTTTTGTGAATACCATCAAGGCTATTCATGACAATGCAGATTTGCTGAGAGCATCTATTGCATCTGCAAGTAATGATCACCGCCTTGGAGCAAACGAGGCACCTCCGGCTATTATTTCAGTGTTTATTGGTACACAACTTTCAAAAATGCTGGATGACCTGGAAGAAAGCATTTCAGCAGGCAAAATGACGCCTGAAGCAAAAACAGAATTGAAATTAAACATTGGTAAAATTCCGCAGATTTTGCTGGATAATACAGATCGTAACAGAACGTCGCCTTTTGCATTTACCGGTAATAAATTTGAGTTCCGCGCTGTTGGTTCGTCAGCAAACTGTGCACATGCCATGACTGTTTTAAATACCATTGTTGCCAATCAACTGATTGAATTCAAGAAAAAAGTAGATGTGCAGATTGAAAAAGGAGAGAAAAAAGACGAAGCCATTCTGAAAGAACTTCAGACACTAATTAAGGCATCCAAAAAAATTCGTTTTGAAGGAAACGGATACGGTGATGAATGGGTGAAAGAGGCTGAAAAACGTGGACTTTCCAATGTTAAAGACACGCCTCGTGCGCTGGATGTATGGAGCCGTAAAGAGACCAAAGAGTTGTTTAAAAAACTGGGAATTCTTACACCTATTGAGTTGGAAGCAAGACATGATATTGAGTTGGAAAACTACATGCTGAAAATTCAGATTGAAGCCCGGATTATGGGAGACCTTGCTAAAAATCACATTATGCCGGCATCACTGGAGTATCAGAATGTGTTGATCCGCAATGTGCAGGGTATCATTGCCATTTTGGGAGAAGAAGAAGGGCGGCAGGCTGCACGTACACAGATTAACTTTATCAAGTCCATTTCAAAACATGTCAATGCAATGAATGACAAAGTAAATCTGATGATTGAAGAACGCAAAAAAGCAAATGTGATCAAAGATGTTCGCGAGCGTGCAATTGCTTATTGTGATAATGTGAAATCCATGTTTGATGAAATTCGCTATCACGCCGATAAGCTGGAGATTATGGTGGAAGATGATTTGTGGCCTTTGCCAAAATTAAGAGAGTTGTTGTTTACACGTTAATAGCAGAATAGATGCAGAAAGACCACTTTAAAAGTGGTCTTTTTTTTGGGGGAGTATATCTGAGAATTAGACAAAAAAAGTTTTTTTTCAAAAAAATTTGGAGAATAAGAATCTTCTTCCATACATTTGCGGCGTCGATTACAGTTCTTGTAAAAATTGTAGTTGATTTATAAAGAAGAGGTGAGAGAACAGGCTCTAAGATCCTCTGGCAACCACAGGGAAAGTCCCGGCAGGTGCCAAATCCTGCCCCGCTTATGGGGATATATAAATTGAATTACAATGAAGACAAATTCAAAAAACACCAAAGCCTATCAGCAGTATAATACTGCTAAAACAATCACTTTTGATACCTCCCGCATGCATTGTTGTTGCATGTGTTGTTGTTGTTGTTAATCCCTGTCTTCCTGACTGGGTCAGGCAGGTGATCTGATTACAGCATTTCTCAATTTTTAGTTGGTAGTAATACCGTCATTTAAAATTATCAAAAGTGAATAAGCAATTTAGCTATCGTCAATCTTTTCAATTGGAGTCAGGCAAAGTACTTCCTGAACTTACCATTGCCTATTCTGATTACGGACCACGGGATGCAAGGCGCATTATCTGGGTCTGCCATGCGCTTTCAGGCAGTGCGCAGGTGATCGACTGGTGGCCGGGCCTGGTTGGTAAAGACCGGTTATTTGATCCTGAGTCTGACCGTGTAATATGTGCCAATGTGCTGGGGTCGTGTTATGGAACAAGCGGTCCTGTAGATCTCGATTATCCCGCCGAATTTCCGGAGGTGACCATCAAAGATTTTGTAAAGGCGCATCAATTACTGGCAGATGAGTTAAAGCTAAAAAAAATAGATGTTTTAATAGGTGCATCCCTGGGTGGGCAACAGGCTGTTGAGTGGGCTGTTGAACAACCGGCGCGTTTTGATCAGTTAATTTTAATTGCAACCAATGCGCATCACTCTCCTTATGGCATTGCGTTTAATGAAGCACAACGGCTGGCGCTGAAATCAGACTTAACCTTTGGCTTAAAAAATGGCGGCAAAGAAGGTTTGAAAGCCGCAAGAGCCATTGCAATGTTGTCTTACAGATCGTATACTGATTTTGAACTGAAGCAGTCTGAAGATTCACTAAAATCAACCGGTTACAAAGCAGCTTCATATGTGCGCTACCAGGGAGAAAAATTTGTAGACCGGTTTAATCCCTATTCCTACAACCTGCTTACCAAAGCTATGGATAGTCACGATGTCCGCCGTGGACGAAGCACTTCACTGCAGCAGGTGCTGGAACAAATTCAGGCCAGAACGCTGGTAGTGGGTATTGATTCTGACACGCTTTTCCCAATTTCAGAGCAGCAACAATTGGCCGCACATATTCCGGGTGCTGAGTTTGGGCTCATTGAATCACCACATGGGCATGACTCGTTTCTGATTGATTACGACAAACTGAATAAGCTTCTGTCTGAATTTCTTTACAACGATTTCAGACAGTATAAACCAACCCGGTTAAAACCAAAAACAACTTTAAACTAAAAAAGCACCAGCCTGGTGTGTATAAAAACAACGTAAAAATGAAAAAGAAATTAACGATCGGATTATTTGGCTTTGGCTGTGTGGGGTCTGGCTTGTATGAGGTGCTGAATCGGTCAAACCTTTTAAATGCAACCATAAAAACCATTGTTGTAAAAAACAAAAACAAACAGCGTGTATTGCCCGCAGATCATTTTCAGTATGATAAGGAATTGATTCTTGCTGACCCTGAAATTAACCTGGTGGTGGAGTTGATTGATGACGCTGATGCGGCTTATGAAATTGTAACCCGTGCCTTGCGAAGCGGTAAGCACGTGGTATCTGCAAATAAAAAAATGATAGCGCACCACCTGGATGAACTAATTGCGCTTAAAAACCAAAATAACGTGTCGTTTTTGTACGAGGCATCTGTATGTGGTAGCATTCCCGTAATCCGCAACCTGGAAGAGTATTACAACAACGATACGTTACGCTCAGTTCAGGGAATCTGCAACGGAACCACCAATTACATTTTAACCCGGCTTGACAAAGAGGGCAAATCATTTGATGAAATTTTGAAAGATGCTCAGCGCCTTGGTTTTGCTGAATCAGACCCAACGCTTGATATTGATGGTTTTGACAGTAAATTCAAGTTACAGATTCTGATTGCACATGCTTTTGGCGTAATTACTTTGCCGGCTGACATTCTTAATATTGGTATCCGCAATATCAAAGAGCAGGATATTCGTTTTGCAAAAGAAAAAGGATTAAAAATAAAATTGATTGCCGCTTCTGAAAAAATAGATCAGAAAGTGATTGGTTATGTCGCTCCCCAGTTTATTCAGGAAGATAGTTTTGCGTACGATGTGAACAATGAATTTAACGCCGTCACCATTGAAGCTCTTTTTTCTGACAGGCAGGTTTTTAAAGGTAAAGGTGCCGGTAGTTTTCCAACTGCAAGTGCTGTATTATCTGACATTTCTGCGTTGCAGTATGACTATGGTTATGAATACCGTAAAAAGGAAACCACACAGCTGAATTACGCATCCGGTTTTTCAACCCGGTTATTTATTTCATCTACCAATCCTGATAAGTTGAAACTGATTCCGTTTACTGAAGTTGAAGAAACATTCAGCTCAAAAGACTATGCGTATAAAACGGGAACTGTCAATTTTGGAGCGCTGACACATGAGTTGTATCGTAATCATCCGGAACTTTTTATTGCCTTTTTTCCACAGACTGAAGGAAACTTTAAATTGGCTCCGGTGGAAGAGAATGTTGTACTTCAAAATACGTTTTAGACAATGCCTGAATACTTTAGTCAGTTAATTTATGAGTCCTGGCCCTGGTACGTTGGCGGGCCACTCATTGGTCTGTTTGCAATCAGCGTATTGCTGATAGAGCGGAAGGCTTTGGGCGTTTCGAGCAGCTTTGAACAATTTTGTGCAGTGGCATTACCGGCCGGTGAAAAACGCAATTTTATTCTGAAAGACACCTGGCAAATCTGGTTTGTTTTTGGAATAGCCATTGGCGGTGCAATTCTTCACCTGGCTCATTTGGACACCGAATTTGTGCAGATATCTGCCGGTACAAAAGGGATTTTAAACCAGCAGGGGGTTACAGATTTTACAGGTTATGTACCTTCTGAACTCTACACTTTTGCGGTTCCACAATCTATTATTTTGATACTGGGCGGTTTTGTAATTGGTTTTGGATCACGCTACGCAGGCGGGTGTACAGCAGGTCATTCCATTATGGGCATTGCGCAATCAGCACCCTCTTCAATACTGGCAACAGCCGGCTTTTTTGCGGGAGGTCTTATCAGTACTTATTTTATTGTGCCCTTTATTTTAAGTTTATGAAGTACGTTCGTTACATTTTTTACGGAATCGTTTTTGCGATTATTCTGATTAAGGCAGAGGCTATTTCCTGGTTCCGTATTCAAGAGATGTTTTACTTTCAATCGTTTCACATGTATGGTGTTTTATTCAGCGCTATTGGTATTGCCCTTATTGGTGTGCAACTGATAAAAGTCCGGAATAAATCGCTCGCTGATTCAAAGAAAATTCCACTGGGTAAAAAGGAATTGCGGTTGAAGGCCAATATCATGGGCGGAATTTTATTTGGATTGGGATGGGCGGTAACAGGGGCTTGCCCGGGGCCCATTTATGCCCTGATAGGGTTAAATTATTTACCCGCGATATTGGTATTGGCCGGAGCATTAACAGGAACTTATGTTTATCTTTCTGTCAAAAATAAATTACCACAATAAAGCAGGGAAATAGGAAATTTATTGTTTGGAGCATTTGCCTAAAAAATATGAAAAAAGAAACCAAATTAGTTCGCACACAAGCTAAACGCACCAGTTTTCAGGAGCATTCAACGCCTTTGTATTTCACATCCAGCTTTGTATTTAATGATTCTGATCAAATGGCCGCGCTCTTCAATGAAGAGGAGGAGGGGTATATCTACAGCCGTTATTCAAACCCGAATGTAGATGAATTTGTACGCAAAATGGCAGATCTTGAAAATGCCGAAAACGGCTGGGCTACAGCTTCAGGCATGGCGGCTATTTTTACCACGTTTGCTGCTTTTCTGCAGCAGGGTGATCATATTGTTTCATCACGTTCTGTATTTGGTTCAACCCACCGGTTGTTCACTGAAATTTTTCCAAAATGGGGCATCACCACAACGTATGTTCCGTTTGACGATGTTAAATCCTGGGAGAAGGCTATAACGCCCAACACCCGAATAATCTATCTTGAAACGCCTACCAATCCAGGGCTGGATATTATTGATCTGAAAGCGGCGGGTGAACTTGCCAAAAAAACAAATACGCTGCTGGTGGTAGACAATTGTTTTGCCACGCCTGTCAATCAGCGTCCGCTTGATTTTGGTGCACACTTGTCCATTCACTCGGCTACTAAATTTATTGACGGGCAGGGCAGGGGCATGGGTGGTGTTATTTTAGGTTCCAATGAACTCATTGCAAAAATTCAGGCATTTGCGCGTCACAGCGGTCCGGCATTGTCGCCGTTTAACGCGTGGAATTTTTCAAAATCGTTGGAGACACTTTCACTGCGTATTGAAAAACACAACGCCAATGCGCTGGAAATTGCAAATCGGCTGGAGGCGCATTCAAAGACAGAGCATGTAAAATATCCGTTTTTGGCCAGTCATCCGCACTATGAAATAGCTAAATCGCAAATGATGGGTGGTGGTGGTTTGGTGAGTTTTGAAATCAAAGGCGGACTTGCCGCCGGCAAAAAATTCCTGGACAGCCTGCAGCTTTTAAGTCTGACAGCAAACCTGGGAGATACACGTTCTATAGCTATTCATCCGGCTTCTACAACACATTCTAAACTGACAGAGGAAGACAGGTTGAAAGTGGGAATAACACCCGGACTGATTCGTATATCGGTTGGGTTAGAGCATGTCGATGATATCTGGGAAGATATTGAGCGGGCGTTGGGATGAAAAATATGCTTAAGACTAATTCCGCTTAGGTCTTTCAAAAAAAATCAGTGTAGCATTTTTACTTCCAATGGTTTTCCAGTCAGCAGTTTCAAAACGAATTGCTACAACACCACACGTTGGTACTTCTTCAAAAGTGGTATCTTGTTGCAGGAAGTTTGCGGTTTGCGTAATGGCTGGGTTATGGCCTACAAACATGGCCGAGCTGATGGTGTTGTCAAGATTATTGATGGCTCTCAGCAAAGTTTCTGCTGTGCAACGGTAAATGGTACTATCCCATTGAATTTTATCAAAATTGTAATCAATTTCCCTGCATATAAGTTCAATGGTTTGCGTGGTTCGTTTGGAAGGGCTGGCAACAATCACGTCAACGGTCACATTTAATTTTTTCAAACGCTTTCCCATGGCCGGAGCGTCACCAAATCCACGGTCACTCAGTGGACGATCAAAGTCCTGCAAGGATGGATCAGAATCAGATGATTTGGCATGACGGACCAAATAGAGCGTTTTGGTTGCTGATTTATCTGAAGTTGGTTGTGCTGAAAAAGCAGTCAGCGTAATTGCCATCAAAGATAGCAGGACAAGGATCGTTCTTTTTACCACAGAGGTGAATTTTGAAGTTTTGAGTCGCGCCATTGGAACGTGGACGTATGATTCTTTTACTACCTGTATTTATCATTCAACCCTTTACCGGCATGAATCATGGGTGTTATTTTTTCAATGCGGGCCAGGCGTGTTTTTTCTTGTTTGGCCTCGGCAATATATTCAACATACTCTCGCTGTTTGAACGGAGTGAGGATTGCAAATACGGCATTCATTTTTTTGTCTTTTGTAAGTGCATTTTTTAATTCAGCCGGTATTTCAATCGTCTTTTTTTTCTCTGGCTTAATTTCTTTACCTGCCTTTGCATTTTCAATAGCTTCCAAAACATAGGCCTTTACCTGTTTTGGGTTGATGTCTTTTTTAGACTGAAAGCGCCACTGCCGCAATCCCTTCGTTTTGCCTTCACTGGCATTTACCAATACGTTGAGCGGGTCTTTCAGAAAAACACCCTGGTGAAACCAAATACCAACGTATGATTTGAATCCACCCAAACCCAACACGTTTTTTCCGTTGATGGTGAAGCAGGGGCCGCCCCATTTAATGGTTTCTTCCAGTTCTGTACTTCTGATAATGCTGTAGAGCAATTCCAGTTCTTCAATCCAGTGATTTTTCTGGATCATAACCGTAAGCGGCTTTTTAGATTCTGTTTTCAGTTTTGCCATGATAATAAATTTTAGCACCACATATTGTCATAACCACTTGGGTTTTTACCATCAACCACTTTGCCATTTTTTTTAAGCAGGTAATGACGGACAGAAAGAAAAAACCAGGCAGCGCTGGCAACCAGCATAGATCCTACTACGCCCCAAATACCCAGGTTTTCATACAACCAAACAAAAATAACATGTGTGCGGTAAGTGCCGCCCTCACGCTCAAATTCGCTGAGTTCATAATAGAAAAAAATCGCAGCAAGCAGCGCAATTGGTCCGCCAAACCGAAAAACGTATTTAAGAAGAGGGTGCCCGAACATAGAAGCTAAAATAGAAAAAAAAAGCATCAGGCGCTTGTTTATCACCTTTTGATCATTCAGCACCAGCTTGATTTATAACTTTTTCAGGAGTACTTCATACAGTGCCAGCATGGATGCAATGTCTTTTTTATAGACTTTTTCTTCAGGGCTGTGTACATGGTTTTCAGGCGCGCCCACAAAGCACCAGTCAATGGGCAGTTCACTGGCCTGAAGAATAGTACCATCACTGCCGCCGGCGCTTTCAACTTCAAGCTGGTATGCTATTTTTGATTTAGCTGCGATGTCAATAATCCGTTTTACGTAAGACCGTCTTGGAATACCATAATCACGCATAGAAACAGCTACTCCTTTTCCGTGTGTAACGCCATCGGTTACCCAGGTAATATCACAAACCAGAGCCTGCCTGATTTTGTATTTTTCATACAGAAACCGGGCAAGAAATCCGGCTGAACCGCCATGGTGCTCTTCATAAGTTGAAAACACAATGGCTCCGTTTTCAAGTGTTTTTGCCAGTTGTAGCGCTACCCAAACACCCAGCCGGTTATCCAGGTAGGGTGATTGAATATAGGTTTTTGTTTCTCTGAAATGCGGTTTAAAGGTAAGGGGAGTGCCGCGGTCAATTTTGCGGTTAAGAACGCATTGCAGATTTTTTTCACCGTCTTCATGCTCGATTACCAGCAGTTCGGTTTCAATTTCTCCTTTGGAATCACTGCCCACCAGCTCGCAGCCATCAATCACCCGCGGTCCACCAATTTTGATCAGGTTGTTCTCATAACCAACGGTGTAACCGATTGAATCAATATGTGCATACACCGCTGTTTTGGGGTCACCAAAAACAAGTACGAGGGCATCCTGAAAGCCCTCTCCTTGGTAAATGACCGGTTTGACTTTCCATGTTTTTTTTTCTTTGGCAATGTATTTCAGCAAAAAGTCTGTCATGGCAGATTCGTCACCACTGGTGGCCCTGATAGAGGTAAGTTTTTTAAGTAGGTTCATTGGTCTGATCCGGTTTTTTCAAGTTTAATGGATGGCAGGTGTTCAAAATCTTTCGGGAGTAATTCAGACAGGTTTTGAGCAATGGAAAAATGAACCACGCTGCCATGTTCATTATACTCCTGGCCTGAAATCTCTACGTGTCTGCGCTGTAAAAGGTTCATCACATCTCCGGTCTGATCAAAAGTAAAACGGATAGCATAGAAATCAGCCAGCTCTTTTTCAACAATTTCTGCTTTGTCAAGTGCATCTTTGCTTGCTGCTTTATATGCCTGAATTAAACCACCTACACCTAAGTTGGTACCGCCGTAATACCGCACAACTGCAATTAAAATATTGGTCAGGTTAAATGCCTGAATTTGCCCAAAAATGGGCTTGCCGGCTGAGTTGGCAGGTTCGCCGTCATCCGAATACCGCTCTTCAAATTTCTTTTTACCAAAGCGCCAGGCAAAGCAAACATGCACGGCACCCGGATGCTTTTTCCAAAACTGATCTACGTGTTTTTTTGCCTCTTCAGCACTGTCACACGGTATGGCAAAGGCCAGAAATTTGGATCCTTTTTCGCGGTACAATCCCTCTGTGATAGTTTTAACAGTTCTGTATTTTAAGGCGGAACTCATTTTGGCAAATATAGGCCTATTCTTCTACTGACTTAGGGTCTGGCAATTTTTCAATAAAAGTATGTTTGTTAAAATTAAACAACAGATTGGCAAATTCTTTATAATTTTAACATATCCCTGCTGTTGTGTATGCATACCGGCCGGATTAATTGAAATAGTTTTGCAGTGCATAATTTCACTGTAAAACAGGGAAAAGCTTTACTTCGCTTAAGCTGTGAAAAGCGATAGGGATGATTGACTCTCCGCAACGAGTCTCAATTTTAAGACAAACAAAAATGGAAACAATGGAAAAATTATCGTCAGCCGCTTTGATGGAACTGGAAGAAAAATATGGTGCTCACAATTACCATCCGCTGCCGGTTGTGCTGGAAAAAGGAGAGGGTGTTTACCTCTGGGATGTGGAAGGCAAACGATACTATGATTTTCTGTCTGCCTACTCAGCCGTTAACCAGGGACATTGTCATCCCAGAATTGTGAATGCCATGATTGAGCAGGCAAAAAAACTCACACTCACATCACGCGCATTTTTTAATGACTCACTGGGTGTTTATGAAGAATATGTAACACGCTATTTTGGTTTTGACAAAGTACTGCCCATGAATACCGGTGCTGAAGGGGTTGAAACGGCCATCAAAATATGCCGCAAATGGGCCTATGAGAAAAAAGGAATTGACCAGAACCAGGCTACCATTGTTGTCTGTGAGGGTAATTTTCATGGGCGAACAACTACCATTGTTTCTTTTTCAAGTGATGAAGGATCAAAGAAAAATTTTGGACCATTTACACCAGGTTTTGTAAGTGTACCCTATAATGATTTGGTTACTTTGGATAAAGCACTTTCACAAAAAAATATTGCCGGATTCCTGGTTGAACCCATTCAGGGTGAAGCGGGCGTATTTGTTCCTGCAGAAGGTTATTTGCGTGAAGCAAAAAAACTTTGTGAAAAATACGGTGTACTTTTTATTGCAGATGAAATTCAGACAGGAATTGCGCGTACCGGAAAATTGCTGGCGGTAGATCATGAAAATGTAAAGCCAGACATGCTGATTCTTGGAAAAGCCATGTCAGGCGGAACGTTTCCGGTATCAGCAGTGCTTGCAAATAATGAGATTATGAACGTTATTAAACCAGGACAGCACGGTTCAACCTTTGGCGGAAACCCGATTGCTGCCAAAGTAGCTATTGCATCACTGGAGGTTGTGAAAGATGAAAACCTGGCTGAAAATGCTGAGCGCCTTGGGAAAATTTTCAGGGCTGAGATGCAGAAACTGGTAGAGGCATTTCCTATTGTAACACTGGTTCGCGGTAAAGGATTGCTGAACGCAATTGTAATTAATGATTCAGAACACAGTTCAACCGCCTGGGATATTTGCCTGAAATTGCGTGATAACGGATTGCTGGCCAAACCAACACATGGTAACATTATTCGTTTTGCGCCGCCGTTGGTGATGACTGAAGAACAACTGATGGATTGTGTTGCAATTATTCGCAAAACTATTTCGGAGTTTAAGAAGTAGCGTTTCGTGTTCTACAAAGCATGTGTTATTTTGAGCAAAGCATCACAGAGCGAAAAATGACACATGCTGGTGATTAATACCGCACCCGGATAATATACGTTGATTCAACATACCTTCCGTAACGTACAGCCGGTGTCCATTTGGGCATTTTGCGCACCAGTTCTTCAAGTTCCTCATACTGGCAGTGGCTTACGTCACCTGAAATAATTTGTTCAAACTGAGGCTGACCATCTTCGGTTATAAATACCATAATGGTGATTTCAGCTTTAATTGCCTCTTTACACTTTCCGGTATTTTTCAGAATAAAATCATCAATGGCTTTAATCCCTCCGGGGAAACGCGGTTCACGGTAGAGTGTGGCAAAAATGTCTTTCTTTTTTTTAGGATACATAAGGCCGCTGATAAACCTGCCGTTTTTGAATGTCATTTTTGAAATGATTTTCTTTTTTTCAGTGTATTGAATCCATTCACCATTTGGAAAACCTTCACTGTATTCAATGCTCTGACGTTTTATTCCGTTTGGGTAGTAATCTGTTTTAATTCCGTTTCCGTTTACGACCTGGGGCTCACCCGTTGTTGACCAGCATGCAATCAATTTAAATTCCTTCTCTGCTTCAGCCAGGTTTTCAGAATCAAAATCAGCATTGACACACCTGATTTCACGCGGGCTGCCGTTTTCATAATTAAAAAAAAGCGTGTCTGATAACTGCCCGTTGTTAAAGGTGCGTTTAACCTCCTGTACACCATTTTCAAAAAACAGAACAGACGCCCCATGCATCATTCCATTCTGAAAATTATAGATTGCACGCAGGTTGCCGTTTTTGTAATAATACCTGAATTCACCGGTTTGGTTTTGCGGTTTAATTTTTCCCTTGTAAACTCCAATCATTTGAATGGTAAATGTCTCAAGGTAGAAATCATGCACCAGGTAGGTTGAGTCACTGCTGTCATACCACGCACCGCGATAGTAGACGGCGTTTTGACGATCAGTTGTTTCATTCCAGTCTTTGTCCAGGAAAATAGTGTCTGTAATGGGTAAGTTTTGCGCTGAAACTGCCAGGGGAAAAAATAATATGGCAAGCCCGTTTCTCAAACCAAAGCATTCATGAGTTCAACTCTTACAATGCCGTCGCGGTCAATCTGATCAAGTTTAACGGGAATAATCTGGTTTACCAGTCCGGCATTAAATGGCGTTTTTACTTTAACGTAATTTTCAGTAAAACCATACATTAAACCCATTTCTTCTTCCGCCTCAAAAAGAACCTGCTGATTGGTATTTAGTTGGGTTTCGTAAAAGGCACGGCGTTTTTTTTCAGATAAAATCTGAAGCTGGCGGCTGCGTTCCCGGCGAATGTTTAATGGTACTGAATCAGCCATTTTTTTTGCTGTTGTATTGGCTCTTTCAGAATAGGTAAATACATGCAGGTATGAAATATCAAGCCCGTTGATAAAATTTACGGTTTCCATAAACACTTCTTCTGTCTCTCCCGGAAAACCAACAATAACATCTACTCCAATACAGGCATCAGGCATAAGCTCCTTGATTTTTGATACTCTTTCAACGTATAACGCACGCAGGTATTTTCGTCTCATGGCCACCAGCAACTTGTCTGATCCGGATTGAAGCGGAATATGAAAATGAGGAACAAACCGTTTGGAATGTGCTACAAATTCAATAATCTCATTGCTCAACAGGTTTGGTTCAATGGATGAGATGCGGAACCGATCAATGCCCTCTATTGTGTCCAGCTCTTTAACCAGCTGCGCAAAATTTTCATCACCGCCCTGACCAAAGTCACCAATGTTAACACCTGTGAGAACAACTTCTTTGATATCTGTACCCGCAATTTTTTTTGCTTCGCGGATGGTTTCTTCAATACTGGCGTTTCTGCTTTTTCCGCGGGCCAGGGGAATGGTGCAGAATGTACAGAAATAATCACAGCCGTCCTGCACTTTCAGGAACGAACGGGTACGGTCTCCCTGTGAAAAAGACGGAATAAAAAAATCGGTTTCCTTGATGTTGTTTGATTTGACGGTTGCCTTTTCTTTTTTCTCCAGTTCATCAATGTGATCCAGAATGTTGAATTTTTCATTGGCACCAAGTACCAGGTCAACACCGGGTATAGACGAAATTTCTTCAGGCTTAAGCTGGGCATAGCACCCAATCATTGTTACAAACGCATTTGGATTAACCTGCAGCGCTTTTTTTACGATCTGACGGCATTTTTTGTCGGCATTGTCTGTCACCGAACAGGTGTTGATGACAAAAATATCCGGTGTTTCATTGAATTCGACCTTTGCAAAACCCTGGTTTTCGAAATTCCGGGCAATAGTAGATGTTTCTGAAAAATTCAGCTTACATCCAAGGGTATAAAAGGCCACTTTTTTATACTGATTCATAACCTATTGCAAAGGTAGACAATCTGCCCCTAAATGTCTGAACCGTATATCAAAAAAAACTCCCTCTTTTGGAGGGAGTTTCAGAATTATATTAAAGTTCTTCGAAAGTTACCGATTGTTCTTCACGCTCTTCAGCAGGTTCTGGTTTTTTGTACTCTCCGGAATCCCAGAGATTTTTAATCGTTTCCAATGCTTCGGTGAAACCTTCATTGAATTTTTCAAAATCTTCTTTATACAGGAAAATCTTATGTTTTTCGTACTCGGGCCTTCCGTCAAAATCACCGGTGCGTTTGCTTTCAGTGATTGTGAGGTACAAATCTTTGCCTTTTGTTGTCTTAACATCAAAGAAGTACGTTCTTTTTCCGGCTTTTACGCGTTTTGAAAAAACTTCGTCATTTCGCTCGTTCATCATTCCCGTTTTTAATATTTGCTTGTCACAAATTTATCATTATTCAGCAGAATCAGAAATTTATTTCGTGAATTTTCTGTTCAATCGATTGAATCATCCGGGTGGTGTCGGTTGGTAAATACCATGTTAGCTCAGAATTCCGGCTGAACCAGGCAATTTGTTTTTTTGCAAAGACCCGGGTATTGCGTTTTACCAGATCAACCGCCCGCTCAAAACTGTGTTTTCCGTCGAAGTAATCAAAAAACTCCTGGTATCCGACCGTTTTTAATGCTTTAAGTTCTTTAAACGGCTCCAGGGAACGGACTTCATCCGGCAATCCTTTTTGAAGCATCAGATCAACACGCTGGTTAATCTGGTTAAATAAGGCTTCACGTTCCAGGTTCAACCCCAGCCACAGTGTTTCAAAGTCACGGTTCTTTGCCTGATTTTTACGGTAGTGTGAGTAGGGGTTACCTGAAACTTCAAACACCTCCAGTGCCCGAATGACACGTCGCGGATTCTGCATGTCTGAAATGGCATAAAAATCCGGATCAACTGATTTTACTTCCTGCTGCAGTTTTTCAAGTCCTTCTTTTTTCCAGCGTTCAATTAGTTTTAACCGGACTGTTTCACTGGTTGGTATTTCATCAATACCATAACACAGCGCGTTGATGTACAAACCACTTCCGCCAACGGCAATAACCACCTCGTTTTGCTCAAAAAGTTCGTTCAGTTTTTGCAGGGCATCCAGTTCAAACTGGCCTGATGTATAACGGTCGTGAATGGAAAGTGAATCAATAAAATAATGTTCAGCCTTTTTTAATTCAGACGCATCTGGCTTGGCAGTGCCAATTGTCATTTCACGGTAAAACTGGCGTGAGTCAAATGACAGAATAGGGGCGTTAAAATGATTGGCAAGTGTAAGTGATACAGCTGTTTTTCCAACCGCGGTTGGCCCGGCTATAACAACGAGCAGTTTTTTTTTAGCGGATTTTAAGAGAGCCATTCATCCAGGAATTCACGAACGCAGGCGTCACCACCTTTGCGCGTGAGCGTAACATGGGCTATTTTTTTAATCTCTTTTACTGAGTCCGCCGGACAAGCGCTGAAACCAACCTGTTCCATAATATCCAGGTCATTGATATCATCACCAACATAAGCAACCTGTGAAAGTGAAATACCCAGTTCAGCACACCAGGCTGCTAGTATTACTGATTTTTTATCCTGCCCCACGTGTACTTTTTGAATGCTCAGCAGTTTGGCCCGTTCTGCAATAGCTTCAGACCGGAAAGCGTGTGAAATAATTCCGAAAATAAGTCCTTCTGATGCTCTGCGTTTAATGGCAAGTCCGTCTTTGGAATTGAATTTTTTAATCTGATCACCCGACTCGGTATAATACATGCCGCCATCGGTCATGGTGCCGTCAACGTCCAGCACAACAAGTTTGATAGATTTAGGATTTACGCGCTCCAACAGCCGCAGGTCTTTTCGTACCAGGTTGTCGAGGTCAAAACCAAAATAATTGGCTACAATAACCAGTTCACGCGGTGTTGGGTCCACGATGCGTATTTTTGGAATAGCAATAATTTCTTCAAACTCAGTCAGTGAAATATTGCGCTGCTCACACAGCCACGTGATATTGTTTTTGTAAAACTCCATAAAACAGATTGTTCACTAAAGATACAAACTTAAATTATCTGGCGGCCAATTGCTTGTGCAATTGGATTCAGTGTTTTAACAAGTGCCCTGAATTCATCGTGATTCAATTGCTGTGAGGCGTCTGATTTAGCTACTTTTGGGTTAGGGTGTACCTCAACCAGTAATCCGTCAACGCCCATGGCCGTACAGGCCCTGGTTAAATCAGCAACACCGTATGCATAGCCCATGGCATGGCTTGGGTCAAGCACAACCGGACAATTGGTATATTCTTTCAGAAATGAAACGCCGCATAAATCAAGTGTAAAACGGGTTTTTGTTTCAAAGGTGCGGATACCGCGCTCACAAAGTATAACATTGTCGTTACCACCCGAAAGTACAAATTCAGCACACTGCACAAATTCCTGCAGGGTAGTGCCGAAACCGCGTTTGATTAAAACAGGTTTGGTTGTTTTTGCGCAGGCTTTGAGAATACCATGATCATACATGGCTTTGGCCCCAATCTGTATAACGTCAGAATACTCAATTACCTCCTGCACGTGTGATGCATCACGTACTTCGGTAATAATATTCAACCCATATTCCTGCTTCATTTTCAAAAGCAGTTTAAGTCCTTCCAACCCCATTCCCTGGAAACTGTAAGGAGAGGTGCGTGGTTTGTAACAACCGCCGCGCAGTGTGGTAAGTTTTAATTCTTTCAGTAAATCAGATGACTGTCTTATCTGTTCTTCAGACTCTACAGAGCAGGGTCCGGCTATCAAAAGGGTATTACCGGTTTTTCCACCGATGGTAACATTGCCTATTTTTATTTCGCGTGTTTCTTTCCGGTATTTGCGTGAAGCCAGCTGAATGTCATCTGCAAAAACAAACGTTTCAGCCACAAAGCCGGCATATTTTGAATCCATCTCTTTGTGTCCTGATCCGCTGATGAGGATAAAATGTTCAGGCCGTTCAATTAAAAAAGCATTGATGTCCCGGGCTATTTCCTGTGCTTTGTTTATTCCGGTTTCTTTTTTCAGGTGGATAATCATAATTCTCCTTTGATTAGGTTCATAAAGTTTAAGGTTCCAACAGCTTGTCCAAGGTCATTGACAACAGGTAAGTATAAAACAGGCCTGCTTTCTTTTTTTATGAAGCGTAAAAGCTGGAACACGGTATAGTTTTTATTGACAGTAAGTGGTTTTTCATTAATGATTTCAGTCACCTTCAGATCGTTCAGATCTTTGATGTTTTTCAGCAGCCCGTTTCGCAAATCACCATTGCCTATAATGCCCCTGAGCTTATTGTCTTCACCCAGCACCATTACAAACCCCAGCTTTCCGGCAGCCATTTTTTCAAGCGCGGTTTTCAGTGACAGTTCATGTTCAAATACCACCGGCGATTCTGATAAATCACGCATAAAATCACCAACCAGGAAATGAGATTCAATTTCATTCAGTTTTAAATTCAACAGGGCAGAGTTGATGTTGGTAGAGTTAAAAAGGTATGATCCGGATACTGATGCATCAACCCCCATGTTTCGTAAAATAAACGAAACTTCAGCATTTACACCACCGTCAACATGAACTTTTTTGGTTGGATAGCGGCGTTTAAATTCACGTATTTTTCTGAAGTTTACTGTGTCAAATTTACCACCGCTCTGCCCGGGTATGGTAGCCATGATCAGTATAAAATCAAAATCATCTTTGTAATTTTCAAAAACAGAAACGTCTGTCCCTGATGTAATGGCAAGCCCCAGCTGACCGGTAAAATCTTTTGGAATGGTTAGTTTTTTATCCAGCAGATCTTCATACTGAAAGGTAACAAAGTCAATGTCAAATTTCTCCAATGCCGGATAAAACCGGCGTGCATCTGAGGTTATGATGTGCAGGTCAATAGGAATGTGTGAATTTTGCTGAATGGTTTCAATATCAGCAAATACATTCAGGTTATCGTTGCAATCCACATGAATGTAATCTACGTGTGAATCATTCAGGTCCTTGATGGTACTGAGAATGTCGTTGTCTTTGTCAGAATAGATGGATGCAGAAATCTTCATAAAAATCAATCGCCCCTGAGGTCTTCATGCAACCTGATTTTAGCGATATTTGAGCACAAAGATATAAAGTATGATTGATTTCACCGATAAGATATACAGCGGAGCAGACGGGCGCCAATCGCTTTATGATTGCGTAATTCCGCCGGAACCTCATGCCGTAGTGATTTTTATACACGGTTACAAGGGGTATAAAGACTGGGGCTGCTGGAATTTGTTGCAGAACAAATTTGTGCAGCATAAATTTGGATTCATCAAATTTAATTTGTCACACAATGGCGGCACAGTTCAGCAAAAAATAGATTTCCCCGACCTCGAAGCGTTTGGCAGAAATACCTATTCAAAAGAACTGTATGATGTGGGGGTAATAACAGGTGAAGCGCACCGCCTGATTGTGCAGGAGCTGGAACTGAACATTCCCATATACCTGTTGGGGCATAGCCGGGGTGGAGGAGATGC
The DNA here is from genome assembly GCA_016192075.1 of Bacteroidota bacterium. Classification (GTDB taxonomy): domain Bacteria; phylum Bacteroidota; class Bacteroidia; order Flavobacteriales_D; family Crocinitomicaceae; genus JADJGJ01. The sequence continues at coordinate 413,208 of JACPUU010000012.1, forward strand.
CGTACTTTATGCCTCACGCGATGAAAGAATCCGGAAAGTGGTCTCTCTTGCCGGAATTTCAGACATTGGATCCCGTTTTCCAACTGGTAAAGAATTGGATTACTGGCGTGAAGAAGGGGTGCGTTTTGTAGAAAATACCCGAACGCAGCAAATGATGCCGCATTACTTTGATATGTATGAAGATTTTAAGCTGAACGAAGATCAGCTGAATATTGAAACCGCAGCACGATCACTGACAATTCCCTTTTTACAAATACACGGTGATATGGATACATCTGTGAGCATACGGGAAGGGTACGAATTGGCAGACTGGACAGCAACAGAACTGAAAATCACTAAAGGAGCCGATCATACCTTTGGAAGCGCCCAACCCTGGACATCTGCTGAAATGCCGGAAGATCTTGATTTTGCTGCAGATGCGGCCCTTGAATTTTTTAGTCAGGGCATTGTTTAAAAAAAAGTGTAAATTCGTTTCAGACCAAATCGTATGAAAGCTGTCTGTAAACACTGTTTTTGTATTGCCTTTCTGGGCCTTCTGGTCTTGTCTTGTAAAAAGGAAAACGGCTGTTATGTAGAAAGCGGCAAAACGGAAACACGCATTTTTAACCTTCCTGAATTTCATACTATCAATCATTCCGTTCAGGCTTCTTTCATTCTGAATTCGGGTCCGCAACAGGAAGTGAAGGTAACCGGAAACAAAAATATACTGAAGGCGCTGGAAAAAGAAAGTTATGTTGAAAACGGCATCTGGAATCTTGCATTTGAATCGTGTGTGGGTGATTATGACCCTTTGATTGTTGAACTGACACTGCCCAGCTATGTAGGTTTTACCAATAACGGTATAGGTAATACCAGTAGTCCGTCTCAGTTGGTTGCAGCCAATGAATTTTCAGTAAGTGTAAATGGTACCGGTGATCTTGATTTATCCATTAACAGTATTGACAAACTGAATGTTTTATTGAACGGAACCGGCAATATTACTTTGTCAGGCAGCGCCAATCAACAATACATTGAAATTACCGGCAACGGTGTGGTGAATTGCTTTGGTGTAACATCCAACACCAGTGACGTGACCATTAAAGGGAATGGAAATTGTATGGTTTTGGTGAATGATTCACTGAACGCAACAATTGCAGGTGGTGGAATCATTTATTACAAGGGATACCCGGTTATAACCCAATCTATCCAGGGACCGGGCAGCGTTATAGACGCAAATTAATTACTCGGTTTTTTTGAATATTTTCTCGGTATAAACCCGGTACGGTGTAACAATTCGTATAATGTAATTTCCGTCCGGCAAACCATCAAGGTTGTAAGATAGGTTGTTTAACCCGTTCTGAATTTCGTATTTGGTGGTATGGTAGACACTACCGGTTGTATTAAACAATTCAACGGTAGCATTACCGGCAGCCATTGGATAGGTAAATTCGAGATTTACGAAATCTGCTGACGGATTAGGGTAAGCTCTGAAATAGTCAGGGTCGCTTTCCAGTTCTCCCTGAATGTATTTAACGGCCAGAATAACGGTTTTGCCATCTTTATCTGTTGAAGACAAACGGTAATAAACACCGGATGCATTCAGCAAACGGTCCTGGGCACTGTATGTATGAGCAAAATCGTGATCACCAATACTTGGAACCGTGGCTACATAGGTAAAATCTGAACCATCAAGGGAACGTTCCAGCGTAAAGTAGGCGTTGTTTATTTCAGAATACACTTCCCACGACAGGTTTGTTTTTTCGTTAGCCGCAAACACGTTGAAACTTTTCAGGCCAAGCGGCAATATCACGCAGCCTCCGGTAATATTGGTAAGGGTAACGCTGTAATTGCACGCGTCACCGGCAAATCCGTCAATCATCAGAAAGGCACATTCTCCTGCATTTACAGTAATGGTAGGTGAGGTGTACGATGCACCCGGCGCAAGCGGACTGGCGCTGTTTCCCTGGTTTACAAGTGCACCGCTGGTTCCGGTAAATACAGAAGCCTGAATGCCCTGGTTGGGTGAAGCCAAGGTACAACCAGAAATACCGTTGACGGTGATTTGCCAGGTACCTGTGGTGAGTGAGCAAAATGTTGACCAGGATACATTATTGATTACAAACGGGGTATCGTCTCCGGTTTGAGAACAGGTACCGCAGGTAGTTGAATTGTTTCCGTCCAGGTTATTAAAACCGGTAGATGTACCGGCCTGGTAATAGCCGCCATTGGTAGTGTTTGAAAATGCGGTACCGCACTCATCAATTAAGGTGGCATTAGAGGCAGATGAGTTTGTTGCCGGGTTGGCTGTACTGATACAGAAATTTGTTTCCGCGGAACCAGATCCTCCGCATTCATTGCCCTGAATTTGTACCAGGTAATCATTGCTGCCAGCAGTGGTGGTAAGGCCTGTCAGGAGTATGTGACTGCCCGGGTCACCATTCTGGAGTTGATTATACACAATACTTGCGCAAGGCAGGCATCCGCCGCCATCAGCAAAAGGCCCGTAAACTGCAATATGTGGAAAACAGTTGGGAGAGTTAGACATAACAAAATTCAGCACCAGCGAATCGTTGGTTGCATCAATGCGATACCAGACAGATGTTTCAGAAGAACCGCCGCCGTAGTTGGTATAACACTCGCCAGCTTGTAAGGTTGCTCCTGACGTTGTCTGACCACAGGTCAGGGCCGCATCAATGGCAAGTGTTGTTGCTCCTGCACAAGTGTTTGACTGACCAATTACAAAAGTTGACTCCCAGGAAAAAATTGTCAGTACCAGTATAAATCTCCACGTTCTCATTCTTCAATTGTATTATCTGCAAATTTCTTTTTTGGGTATATCGTAATAAGGTAAGTACCAATGTGAATCTGTGTTGTTTCAGTTGGTTTTCTGCTGGACTCAATCAGGCACAAATCATCACCGCTCAGCATAATTGGCCCGTTTTGGGCATAAGCTGTCTCTGACGCAGATGGGTCAATACTAACCGCATAGGTGCCAGGCTGTGCCCATCGGGTTGAATCACAGGTCTGGGCAAATCCGCCTGAAACAAAAAAGACAAAAATCAGTGAAAAAACAGCTCTGATCATATTCATGGTGATTTTGAATCACAAAGGTATGAAATCAGCAACTGATTATCAACGTATAATCGATTAAAATCAGTAAGAAAATTGGTTATTCTTGGTGAGCTAACGCGCAATTAATGTGGTGCACGTTAAATATTTAATAAAGAAATGTTTTAATCATCAGATTGTCAACCTGTTTTTATGGTTATAAATGATGATACCAAAAATCTGCATTTTACAAGATACTTTGTCATTCTGCATTGGCAGAGCTTTACATAATTAAAGTATCAGTGTTTTAATAAACCGACATTTTAATCATCAGATTTTCGAAGTACTTTTTCAATTGTGCAGATGTGCAGGTGTGGTTATTAATGATCATGGCATAGGCCAGTTTTTTGCCTGATGAACTGTCTACATATCCCGCAAAAGATTTGATACGCGTCATGGTTCCGCTTTTGCCATATACCCGGCCATCTGCGGTGGTTCCGTCTGCTACGCCTGACATCGTTCCCTTTTTGCCGGCAATGGCCAGACTTTCTTTCAGCGCAGATGCATTTTTGGATGTGTTCATATAGGTCAGTAAATCAACAAAGAATTTTGCAGAGACTGAATTGGACCGTGAAAGCCCGCTGCCATCGGTCATAAATAAACCGGTTGCGTCAATTTTACTTTTCCAGTAGTTGGTGCAGATCAGAGTTCCGTTGCTGGTGCTGCCATACCCTGAACTGTTTACTGAAAGTTGACAGAGAATGTGTTCAGCAAACAGGTTGATGGATTGCTGGTTTACGATATTGATGATTGATCCAAGGCTGGGTGACTCATGCGTAATAAGTTCAGTGAGGGTTGGTTTTACAAAAGGTATATTTTTATCAAGCTGGCGAAATGTGGTAGGGGCATATTTTACATCAATACCACGCTGTTCAAGGGCGTAATCAAATTCCAGCGCAGCAATAAATTCGGGGTCAGGGATACTGGCCTTTACCACAAAATCTTCCTGCCCTTTTGGAATTGTACCCCTCACGAACCAGTCATACGAATAGGGCGCGCCGTACACATAGGCATCATCGTCTTTTGAATCTGCTGCGCGAACAAAATTTTTGATTGAGATATCGGGCACATAAGGTGTTGTACAATGCAATTCAGTTGAGTCACCGGCAACGGGACCTGTTTTAAAATGCAGCTCGAGCAGGTTATCAAATATGGTAAGCCCTGAGGGTCCGGCACCATAATAATTCCCCATATCACCCCATACCCAGCCTGAGGGTACCCCTTCATAACGGTAAATTGAGGCATCTGCAATTACTTTGCCGGTTATGTTGCGCACACCCAACAGGTACAAACTGTCTGCCCATTTATTAATAAAATCACGCTCAGTACCCGGCTTGTTGAAATAGCGTGAACCCAGGGTAGGGTCACCGCCGCCAACCAGGTAAATATCTCCGTTAATGGTGCCGCTCAAACTATCAAAAGTACCGGAATACATGATTTTTGTTTTGAAGCGGTAACCGCGGCCAAGCACTTGCAATGCGGTTGCGGTTGTTACCAGTTTCATGGTTGATGCTGAGGGGATACTCATTTCCGAATTGTAATCTGCAATTACCTCACCGCTGGTCATGTCTTTGACATAAAAACCAAAAATGGCATGCTTCAGCTGAGCATCTGTCATCATGGTCTCAGCATAGGTTTGAATGCCATTTACCGGCTTTGTAACAGTCTGTGAAAACAAATAACCGGCTGACAGGCTAATTGAAATAAACAGAAATAAATTTTTCATAACATCAAGTTGAAGGTATTCCGTGTAAATTTGTTTTCAAAACTAACTACTTTGTGTGGGATATTGGGAATATGGGCAAGAAATAAAACCGGTGAGGTTCAGTTCAGTCATATGCCCCGTGCACTCTCCCGGTTAAATCACCGCGGACCTGATTACCACGCCTGCAAAACATGGTCCAATGTGGCACTCGGGCACACACGGCTTTCAATCATTGATCTTTCAGAAAATGCCAACCAGCCTTTTACTGATGAAAGCGGAAATTACCACCTGGTTTTTAACGGTGAAATTTATAATTATGCCGCCATACGTGATCAGCTAAAAAAAAACGGCATTTCTTTTTCAACACAGTCTGATACAGAGGTACTGCTGAAACTGCTCATTCATAAAGGAGAACAGGGGCTGCAGGATTTAAATGGTTTTTTTGCTTTTGTGTTTTTTGATGCATCACGCAATCAACTGCTGGCGGCGCGTGACCGTTTTGGAATTAAACCACTGCTTTATAGTATTGAAGAAAACCAGGTAATATTTTCGTCTGAACTGAAACCGTTTTTACAGTTTGACATAAATCAATCACCGGATCCGGATGCACTTACCCGTTTTTTTTCGTACACGTATATTCCAGCGCCATTAACCGTTCTGGAGTCTGTAAAAAAAATGCTTCCCGGTCAGCTAATGCGCATTAAGGGAGACAAAATTGAATTTGAAAACTATTATACCGTTGAAAAAAAACCGCTGTATGCCGGAACCTTTTCAGCAGCTAAAAATGAACTGAGAGAGCGTCTCACCAAATCTGTTGAACGCCGGCTGGTAGCTGATGTTCCGGTTGGTAGTTTTCTGAGCGGCGGACTGGATTCTTCCATCATTGCAATGCTTGCAAAACAGCAGCGCAGTGACTTAAAGACGTTTTCAATTGGGTTTGACCATCCGTATTTTAATGAATCAGCCTTTGCTGAAGAAATGGCTAAACACATTGGCACCCGGCATGAAACCCTGGTGCTGAACAAAAGCAGTTTTAAAGCTGAATTTGCTTCTTTTTTAGATTCGCTGGATGAGCCTTTTGCAGATTCATCTGCTTTTGCCGTATATCTGCTTTCAAAACATACCCGAAAACAAATAATCGTAAGCCTGAGTGGTGATGGAGCCGATGAACTTTTTGGAGGTTACCGGAAACATTTGGCCGAAGCCAAAATCAGGCAGAGCGGTTTACTTAAACAACTCCTGGTAAAAGGTGGCGCAAAAATTTTAGGAAAAAATTCAGACAGCAGGTCATCACGAACGGGTGATTTAAAAAGGCGCATTCAAAAATTTGCGGCAGGCTTTGATTTAAATGCAGATGAGCGCTATCACCAATGGGCCCGGTGGATTTCTGAAACTGATTGTGACCGTTTGCTTTTGAAAAAGGGCAGCCTTTTTTCATGGCCTGATACAATTCATGATCTGAACGATTTTTTGCTGCGTGATCAGCAATTTGTTTTGCCCAATGACATGCTAAAAAAAGTAGATCAGATGAGTATGGCGCATGCGCTGGAGGTAAGGGTACCTTTTCTGGATCATGAACTGGTTGAATTTGCAAATTCACTTCCGGCTGACTGGAAAGTGAATTCAGGCCACACCAAACTAATACTGCGTGAAGCCTTTAAAAATGACCTGCCTGAATCTGTTTTAAAACGCAGTAAAAAAGGGTTTGAAATTCCGCTGCAATCGTGGTTGAATGAAGAAATAGATGCTTTGTTCAGTGCTGACTATTTTACGCGTGATTACCTGATTCACCAGAATCTGTTTCATCCTGAATTTATAGGAGCTATAAAATCAGATTGGAAAAGCGGTAAAATTGGTGAACGGATTTACCTGGTTTGGGCACTGGTAGTTTTTCAGCATTGGTATCATGAAAACATGTTTCGTAAATGATTAAAGTATTGCGCATTGTGAATCGCTTTAACCTGGGCGGGCCAACGTATAACGTAACCTACCTGTCGGCCTTTTTACCGCCTGAATTTGAGACCAGGCTTTGTGGCGGTGAGCATGAACCGCATGAGGGAGATTCGCTCTTTATTCCGGAACGGTATGGTGTAAAACCGGTCATTATAAAATCACTGCGCCGCAGCATTAATCCGTTCAATGATCGAAAAGCACTGAAAGAAATTCAGGCATTGATACGTGAATATAAACCGGATATTGTACACACACACGCCTCCAAAGCCGGTGCATTGGGAAGAACGGCTGCTTACCGTGAGCACGTTCCCGTAATTGTTCACACCTTTCACGGCCATGTTTTTCATTCGTATTTTGGAAAGGTTAAAACATGGATCTACAAACTGGCTGAACGGCGCCTGGCAAAAAAAACAGATGCCATCATTGCTATTTCAGCAATTCAGAAACAAGAGCTGACAGCAATTCACAAAATTGCTCCGGCTGAAAAGTTCAGGGTTATTCCACTGGGGTTTGACCTTGACCGGTTTGCAGCCAACCGGGCTGTTAAGCGCAAATCGTTCAGAGATACCTATGCACTTTCAGAGAATGAAATAGCAGTAGGTATTATAGGGCGGCTGACTGCCATTAAAAATCATGAGCTTTTTATTGAAAGCATTTGCCGGGTAGCAAAAACATCTGAAAAAAAAATACGGGCATTTATAATTGGTGATGGTGAGCGAATGTCTGAACTCAGGGAACTTGCAGGCAGGGCAGAGGAGAGCTGCGGTTCAAAGCTGTTTGAATTTACATCATGGGTCAGAAATGTGGATGACCTGTTACCAGGACTTGATATTGTTGCACTTTGTTCATTCAATGAAGGTACCCCGGTTAGTCTTATTGAGGCACAGGCATCGGGCGTGCCGGTGATAACAACCAACGTTGGCGGTGTTGCAGACGTTGTGGATAACGGAAACACCGGTTTTGTAATTGACGGATTTGAGGTGGACGACTTTGCTGAAAAGCTGGGCCTTTTGGTTGAAAACAAAGAAATTCGTGAGAAAATGTCACAAAATGGATGGGGTTACGTAGAACATAAGTTCCATTACAGGAGATTGTGTGCTGATGTTGCAAAACTGTACCATGAGCTCCTGGCAAAAAAAGGAAAACGATGAAGCAGAGAATAATTCAAACCGGTCTTGCTCTTTTAGCAGGCATTCTAATGACAGGTTGTGGTATCAATAGCAGTCTGATGCTGAAAACAGACAAGGATTACCAGTTTGCTCCCATTGACAGCATGAATGAGACAAAGGGTGATTATGTGATTGATGTGAATGACATTGTTCAGATGCGTTTTTTTACCAATGATGGTCTCAAGGTTTTGGACATCTCCTCTGCAACAGAAGGCGGGCAGCAGGCCCAGGTGTTTAACCCCAACAACACCCTTTCGTATGTGATTCAAAGTGATTCAATGGTGAGGCTCCCGGTTTTGGGGCTCACAAATATTGTCGGGCTTACAATCCGCGAAGCAGAAATACGGTTACAATCCATGTACAGTGAATATTATGTTAATCCGTTTATTCAGTTAACGGTGACCAATAAACGGGTTGTGGTTTTTCCGGGTGATGGTGGTGCGGCACAGGTCATCTATCTTCAAAACAACAATACCACCCTGATGGAGGTAATTGGATTGGCAGGCGGACTGGCAGACAGGGGAAGGGCTTCACGCATTAAACTCATGCGTAAAGACGATACCGGAAAAAGGCTGGTTTACAAATTTGATTTATCAACCATTGAAGGATTGAAGTATACCGACTTTATTGTTCAGGCAAATGACTATATTTATGTAGAACCGGTACCTGAATTAGGCAAGGAAATTCTGCAGGAAGTGACCCCAATTGTCTCACTTATTACCAGCGCGGCGGTTATCATATCGGTACTAACACTCTAGTTTTCTGGAAGAAAAAATAGAACATAAAACCCGGCGCGTTTCAAATCTGAATAAAGATTTTGATGCTGATATTATGCTGGCCGTTTTAAAAAGAAACTGGCTGGTAGTTCCGTTAATGATTCTGATAGCCCTTGCGCTCAGCTTTTTGTATTTGCGTTACACCAAACCGCTTTACCAGTCATCAGCCGTTATACAGCGCAGCTCGCAGGATGAGGGTAAACGTGTACTGGATATTGAGGGCTTTGAGCAGGAAAATAAATTGTCAGAAGATGTAGAGCTGCTGCGTTCAACTTTTTTGCTCGAAAAAGCACTTCGTAACCTGAACCTGTCGATCTCTTATTTTTCTGAAGGTGATATTCTGACAGAAGAAAAATATCTGTTTTCACCGTATCACATTACGTTGCTTGAACTAAAGGATTCATCCCTGATAGGCAAACAAATTCATGTCACAAAAAATGGTGAAAACATCCAGCTGATGTTTGATCATAAAAATCAAAAACAGGCATTTGAATTTTTGCCGGGAGAAGAGGTGAGTAATGAATTCTTCAGGCTGGTTTTTAAAATCAATGATGAGGCGGCCTTTCTCCAAAACCTGGGAGAAAATGATCTTTATTTTGTGTTTAATGACATTGGTTCCCTTACGCGCAGCCTTTTGCCCAGCCTGAATGTTTATACGCTGAATGAAGAGGCACGCACCATTGAAATAAAATTTGCAAGTAATAATCCACGCCTGGCAATGGATGTTGTTCAGACATTGATCAACACCTTTTTTGAATACGATCTTGAAAAAAAGAGTGAAAGTTCAGCCAGTATTCTTGACTTTATTGACTCACAGCTGGATACCGTTTTCACCCAGCTGAGAGATTCTGAAAATAAAATTCAAAGCTTTAAAGACAGCAGTAAAATTAATGATCCGGAATTGTTCACGCAAAACGTCATGAACCGTATTAATGACCTTCAGGTACAGTTGATGGCCATTGATTTTGACCATGAGTTGATGAAAGAGGTTGAGCGTACCGTGCGTGAAACAGATCGTATTGAAATCTTTAACATCATACCAGCAATTATTGGAACGCCGTATGAAAATATGCTGGTAGATGAGCTGGAAAAACTGCATTCACTGCTTGTTCAGAAAGAAGATGCCTCTTATACGCAAACAGAGGCTACTGAAAATTACAAACGCATTACACGTTCAATAGATTCCCAGACAAAAAACATTTTCCGCATTATAGGTTCGCTTACTGAGCAGCTTGGATACAAGCGCAAAAACCTGCAGGACAAAATTGCCGGTCTGGAATCCCAGTTATACGATGTACCTGCCACACAAATGGAATTGTCACGGTTAGACCGGATGTTTAATCTCAACGAAAAGTACTATACACTGCTGATTGAAAAGAAAACGCAGTACGCCATTTCCAAAGCGGGGTACACCATGGACAACATGGTGTTGCAGTCACCAACAGAAGCAATTTTGATAAGCCCAAACAAAACAATCACTATAGCCGGATCGGTTGTTATAGCCTTTCTTCTGAGTTTTATTTTTCTGCTTGTACGGTATATTACTTTCAATGACATTCACAATCCCGATGAATTAAAAAAACTGCTGCCATCCTACGTTGGTTTTTTGGGAATGCTGCCCCGGGTTATTACACCAACTAAAAATTCAACCCTTATTGTACACCTGCAGCCAAAATCAGCATTGGCTGAAAGTTACCGTCACATCCGGTCTAACCTCCATTTTATTCTGGATGAAAACAAAAAAAATGTCGTTGCCGTTTCATCTTCCGTTTCAGGTGAGGGTAAAACATTTGTAACGTTAAACCTGGCCGGTATTTTTGCCATGATGGGTAAAAAAGTACTGGTTATTGACCTTGACTTGCGTAAACCCAAAGTGCATCACGGATTCAATGCGCCAAATACAAACGGTATGAGTACCATTCTGGCTGAAAAGGCAAACTGGCGCGACTGTGTAAACAAAAGCGAAATTGAAGGGCTGGATTTTATAACCGCTGGTCCTATTCCGCCTAACCCGTCTGAATTGATTATTGGCGGCCGCCTTGAAAAAGTAATTGAAGAATTCAAGACTGTTTACGACATGATTATGATTGATAACCCGCCGGTAGGTATTGTGTCTGACGGTATTGGTGTATTAAACCGCGCTGATTGTCCGATTTATGTTTTGCGTGCCAATTACTCCAAACGTATGTTTGTTCACCGTATTACTGATCTTATTGAATCCAAAAAGGTTCCAAAATTATTTGTGCTGCTAAATAGCGTTGATTCTACCAAAACCGGATATGGTTATGCCTATGGTTATAGCTACGGTGACTATTACACTGATGAAAATTTCGGCAGAAAACCCTGGTATAAATTCTGGAAAAAATAATGGAGGTTACACACTATCACATCGAAGGACTTTTGTCTTATGTGCCGCGCATTTTTGCGGATGACCGGGGTGCATTTTCAGAGACTTTTAACCAGCAGGCGTTTAATGCAGCCGTAGGTCAAACCATTACTTTTGTTCAGGACAATCAATCCATCTCAAAGCTCAATGTTCTGCGTGGGTTGCATTTTCAGGTACCGCCTTTTGCCCAGGGTAAACTGGTACGTGTACTGAAAGGACGTGTGCTGGATGTTGCGGTTGATCTTCGAAAAAATTCAGCAACCTATGGTCAGCATGTTGCGGTTGAACTGTCGGGTTCTAATAATTGCGTATTCTGGATTCCTGAAGGGTTTGCACATGGTTTTGCAGCGCTTGAAGAAGGTTCTGTTTTTGCTTATAAGTGTACCGCTTTTTATTCCAGGGAAAGTGAACGCTGCATTCGTTGGAATGATCCTGATTTGGCAATAGACTGGGGTGTTTTAAATCCGCTTTTGTCAGAAAAAGATGCAGAAGGTACCTTTTTTAAATCTTTTAATTCTCCGTTTTAACTATGCGACAAAGTGTAGAGTCACTGACTGATCTTGCCGTTTTTTTTGGAGGGGCTTTTGCACTTTCGATCGTCATTAATTCATTTATACTTCGTTTTGTTCGAACGCTTGGAATCCGCAATCAATCTGAAATGACAATCAGGTGGAGCAACCAGTCAAAACCTGCCGTTGGTGGTATCAGTTTCTACATCTCGTACCTGATGGGGTTTATGTTTTATGCCATTCTTTTTGGCCAGCAGGATGTTTTTCAGAATTCAGAACTGCTTGGTCTTTTTATAACCATTACACTGGCTTTTTTGCTTGGCTTGTCAGATGATGCGTATGATACAAAACCACTGATAAAGCTCGGAATTCAGATTCTTTGCGGCGTTATACTGATTCTCACCGGCAGTGCGGTTGAGTTGTTTCAGGCAAACTGGATCAATAACCTGGTTACGGTTATATGGGTGGTGGGCATTATGAATTCAATCAACATGCTCGATAACATGGATGGTATCACAACCATTGCTTCCATTTTTATCATTCTCACTATTATTGGTATTTCGGTTCCGTTTCACATGTTCAACAATGTTGAAATTTTTCTGCTCATCACTGTTCTGGGGGCACTTTGCGGCTTTATGATTTTTAACTGGAACCCGTCCAAAATGTTTATGGGCGACACCGGTTCACAATTTTTAGGCATGTTCCTGGCTTTTTTCTCTATCAAATTTTTGTGGAACGCGGGCATTGATCAGGGCAATTATTCTGTTTTTTCAAATTTTACACTCGTACTGGTCGCGTTTTCGGTTCCATTGATTGATACTACGTTTGTGACTGTGCGTCGTCTTTTGAAACGAGAAAAACCCTGGGTTGGCGGAAAAGATCACAGCACACACATGTTGTCTTACAAAGGGTTGTCTGACCGTCAGGTGGCCTGGGTTTTTATTGCGTTGGGTATGATTGCGCTGCTGCTGTCTCTCAACATTGCCAAGTATATTCCCAAAGACTCGTTGCTGCTGGTGAGCATGTGGTTTTATGTGGCACTGCTGCTGGTTATATTCTTCAGCTTTGCACGTTCAGCCCGCAAAAAATAACCGGTATCGGGCCGGGCACAAGCTGCTTTCATAACTTTCATACCCGTTTTGGAAACAAAACCTGACAGAATTCCTACCTTCATGGTTTCATTCAACGGACTATGTCAAATTCACTTTCGCAGGAAGAATATATAGAGATTTATGGTGCCAAAGAGCACAACCTGAAGAACATTGATCTGAAGATACCACGCAACAAGCTGGTTGTGTTCACAGGGCTTAGCGGATCAGGAAAATCATCCCTTGCCTTTGATACCATTTTTGCTGAAGGGCAGCGTCGTTATCTTGAAACATTTTCGGCTTATGCGCGCCAGTTTCTGGGAGGGCTTGAGCGTCCGCATGTAGATGAAATACTTGGGCTGAGTCCTGTTATTTCAATTGAACAAAAAACAGTGAATCGCAGTCCGCGCTCTACAGTTGGCACCGTAACCGAGGTGTATGACTTTATGCGTTTGCTTTTTGCCCGTGTGTCAGATGCTTACTCTTACAACACCGGCGAAAAGATGGTTAAGTATACCGATCAGCAGATTATTGAATTGATTCTCGAAACTTTTTCCAACAAAAAAATCATTGTACTGGCGCCAAAGGTAAAGGGCCGCAAAGGGCATTACCGTGAATTGTTCGAGCAGGTTCAGAAACTTGGATTTTCGAAAGTGCGCGTAGACGGTGAAATTCAGGATATCAAATCAGGCATGAAACTGGACCGCTACAAGATTCACGATATTGAAATTGTAATTGACCGCATTCATGTAACCGATGAGCACCGTAACCGCGTTACTCAGGCGGTTCAATCTGCCTTAAAATATGGGCAGGATGTAATGGCTGTTGTTAATCATGACACCAATGAACTGTCTCAATACAGTCGTTTTCTGATGTGCCCCACAACCGGTATTTCATACGCCGAGCCGGAACCAAATTTATTTTCATTCAATTCACCCTATGGTGCTTGTCCAAAATGCAGTGGGCTGGGTGTTGTAGCCGAGGTAGACCTTGATAAAGTTATCCCTGACAAAAAGAAGAGTATCAAAAACGGTGCTTTTGAACCGCTTGGAAAATTATCCAATAACTGGATTTCAGCTAAACTTGAAGAAATACTGGCTGCTTACGGCCACTCCATTGCTGATCCAATCGAAAAAATTCCGGAAGAACTGATCTACAAAATGCTGTTTGGTTTTGAAGATGTGGTAGATGGTGAAGATGGTAAACGTGATTTGTCTTTTGAAGGAGTTACCAGTTTTCTGGCCCGGCATTATGAGGAAACGGATTCTCCCGCAGTGCGCAGGTGGGCTGAGAGTTTCATGAACAAAAAAGAATGTGATTCATGCCAGGGCACACGCCTGAAAAATGATGCCGGCTATTTTAAGATTGATGGAAAAAACATTGGAGAGCTGGCCCGGCTTGATTTGGCAAACCTGCAAACCTGGTTTGAAAAATTACCTTCAAAGTTAACAGCCAAACAAAAAGCCATTGGTTCTGAAATTCTGAAAGAAATAAGTACACGCCTTCGTTTTTTGATAGATGTAGGGCTGCATTACCTGAACCTGAACCGTGAATCAAAATCACTTTCAGGCGGTGAAGCGCAGCGCATAAGGCTGGCCACACAAATTGGGTCTGAGCTGGTGAATGTGTTGTATATTCTGGATGAACCAAGTATTGGTTTGCACCAGCGCGATAACCAACGGCTCATCACATCACTGAAAAAACTGAGAGATGGGGGCAACTCGGTCATTGTTGTTGAACATGACAAAGAGATGATGGAGGAATCTGATTTCATTGTCGATATTGGTCCCAAAGCAGGTATTCATGGCGGCAACATTGTGCAGGCCTGCACGTTAAAAGAAGTGTTGGCCGGAGATAGTGTAACGGCAAAGTACCTGAGCGGAAAATTAAAAATTGAAATACCGAAAGTGCGCCGCAAGGGAAATGGAAAATTCCTGGAGCTGAAAGGCGCAACCGGAAACAACCTGAAAAATGTAGAGTTAAAAATTCCGCTGGGTGTTTTTACGTGCATCACGGGTGTTTCAGGGAGTGGAAAATCATCCCTGGTCAATCATACACTGTATCCCATTCTGAACGCTCACTTTTTTAATGGTGTCAAACGACCGTTGCCCTATAAATCCATCAAAGGACTTGAGCACCTGGATAAAGTAATTGAAATTGATCAGTCACCGATTGGACGCACTCCACGTTCAAACCCGGCCACGTATACCGGTATTTTTGGAGAGATAAGGGAGCTTTATGCCATTACCAACGAAGCCAAAATTCGCGGCTATAAACCTGGAAGATTTAGTTTTAATGTGAGTGGTGGCCGTTGTGAAACCTGCAAAGGGGGGGGACTTCGTTTAATTGAAATGAATTTTTTACCCGATGTGTATGTAGAATGTGAAGAATGCCAGGGCAAACGTTATAACCGTGAAACGCTGGAGGTTCGTTACAAGGGAAAAAACATCAACGACCTGCTTGAAATGACCATTGAAGATGCAGTAGAATTTTTTGACAGCATTCCAAAAATCAAACGCAAGGTAGAAACACTTAATTCAGTAGGGCTAGGCTACATTAAACTGGGGCAGCCTTCTACCACCATTTCCGGTGGTGAAGCGCAGCGCGTAAAACTGGCAACTGAATTGTCTAAAAAAAGCACTGGTAAAACCATCTATATTCTGGATGAACCATCCACCGGTTTGCATTTTGATGATATCCGTATGTTGCTGAGCGTGCTTCAGCGCCTGGTAGATGAAGGCAATACCGTGGTGGTGATTGAACATAACCTGGACATTGTGAAGGTGGCTGATTATATAATTGATGTTGGTCCTGACGGCGGTGCAAACGGCGGCCAGATTGTTGGCACCGGCACACCGGAAGAGTTTGTCAAAAAATTCAAAACAGAGACTTCAAAATATCTTAAGAAAGAATTGTCGTAGGTAGGTACAAGTCGCGACCTGTACCTACCTACGACGACAACATAAACCCCAAAATAGGTTTGCATTTATCGTTACATGCCGGGTAAAATTCTTTGTGTTTCCTGATTTGTGAACGGGGAGACTGTCCCCACCAGAATTCAGCAATAGCAAGTGGTTTCAGGTTTTGTCTGAAGGCGTAATTCAGCAATTTCGGCGCAGCACATTCACCCGCTGCTGCAGGTGGATTCAGGTGTTTTGTTTTAGCAAAAATCAGGCGCAATGGTTGCGATTCTTTTTGATGATTCAGAAATTGATACTGATCAAAAAGCTGGTTCTGCAGTGAAATGGATTTGTTTTTACGCAACGTTTTTAACTGTTCAATTTTGTCCAGGTAATTTTCTTCTTTTGTTTCTTTCAACAGGGCAATTTGTTTACCAAACACGGTGAGTTCGGTCATTCCCCGGTTAATGAAATAATCGTCACTGGAATCGTCAAAGACAGATGGAACAAAGGCCGGGTGTGGGTTTTCATCAGCCAGTTTACCTGAAAAGGCAGACAAGTAACCGAGTTTATGCACACTATTTAAAACCACCAGAACGCCAAACATTTTTCCCTTTACCGGGCCTTGTTTTGTATCACCTGTTCCAAAATTATGGGTCCAGTCTGCATCGTTTTTTGTCAGAAATTCCTGCAGTTCACGGGCAGCAATACGGCAAATTTCAGGTGTGGTCAGCGCAAACGGATCATTGAGCTGATCAGGGATTAAAGCAGGATCGATGGAAGCATTAAAAAGCGTAAAGCAAGGCTCATTCATGATTCTCAGTACGAATCAATTTTGCCTGGTTGGTGTTTAAAATTCTGGACGGATAAATGACCAGGTAAACAATACATCCGAAGACAGGCAAGGCAGAAATGGCATGAAACAAAAAGTGCTCAGGCTCTTCCGTAAATTGAAAAATGGCATTAAACAAAAATCCGCCAAACAGAACAAAAGCAAAAATCCAGGATTGTGTTTTTTTGGTGAATTTATCACGGGCGGCAAAAATACTCGCCACAAGTACTATAAGATAAAGCCCAACGGGAATGATATTGAGTGCCTCCGGTTGAATCCACAATTCGTGCAGCCAGAGTTCAATCATCGAAATCTGCAAGTGGAATGACACAAAATGAACGGCCAGGTAACTTACGTTTAAAAAAATCAGGATGAAATTTTTTTGACTCACAGGCTTGGTTTACTTGGTGCCTGTATAAATAAATGCCGGTGGCAGGTTGATGGTGGTAAATGAAATTTTCATTTTTGGAAAACACATTTTGATCAGGCGTTTGGATGCAAGTGAATATTGGTACTGAACATAAACACCACCGCATTTAAGCGCTTCGTATGACTTAACCAGAATTTTCTTTTTAGTCTGATCCGGAATAACGGCCAGCGGGAGCGACGACAGAATGGCATCGACATGCGTTACGCCATGTTGTTTTAAAATCACATCCAGCTGATCAGCACTTTGGTTTAAAAGAATTACCCGTGGATCCTGAATTTTATCTTTAAGTAATTCAAAGAAATTATCGTTGAGTTCAATGACAAAAATTTTGGCATCGGCATTGGCCCGTTTCAGTATTTCAGTAGTAAAAACACCGGTTCCGGGACCTAATTCCACAATGTTCTTAGCTGATTTGAAGTCAATTTTGTCGCACATTTTTTTGACCAGGAAACGCGAACTGGGGGCAACCGCTCCAACTTGTCTCCGTTCCTTGAAAAAGGTACTTAGAAATTTACGGCTATGTGCATTTTGTTTACTCACCTTTTTCTGCAATTGAAAGAATACCCTTGTTAATGATACCAATAACCCCGCCGGTAAGCGTTTTACCAAACAAAGGGCTGTTGGCTGCTTTTGATTCGTTGTTCTGGCGGGTAAAAACCCAGTTGGTAGTAGGATCAAACAGGGTCATGTTAGCCGGTTTACCTACTGAAATGGAAGCGTCTCCGATATTAAATACCCGGCGTGGATTGCGTGAAATAAAGTTGATTTTCTCATCCAGTGAAAAATCACTGATCCCGTTCAGGGAAGCGAATAAAATTTGCGTTCCAATGGCTCCAAAGGCGGCATGATCAAATTCTACTTCTTTATTTTCAACATCTTCAGGGTTGTGATCAGAGCAAACAAAATCAAGCGTTCCGTCTTTAAGTCCGGCCAGCAGCGCTTTTTGATCTTCAGCTGCGCGCAGCGGTGGTAAAAATTTGAAATTGGAATCAAATCCAAGCACGTCATTTTCAGTAAAAAGCAGGTTGTGAACATAACAGTCTGCCGTTACATGTAGCCCTTGTTTTTTTGCCGCGCGAATCAAATCAACTGACTCTTTGGTTGAAACACCAGTAATGTGAAGCCTTGATCCGGTATAGTCCAGAATACTCAAATCACGTTGAACAATGGTATATTCTGCCAGGGCCGGAATTGATTTCAGACCGGTAAGTATGCTGACTTTACCTTCATGCACCATGCCTTTTCCAAAAATGGAAGCGTCATATGGAAAACTTACGACCAGGCCGTTAAAATTTTTAGCATACAGTAATGCGCGGTACATAATGCCGCCTGAAACCTGTTTTTCAGCATCAGTAAATGCAATGGCGCCGGCTTGTGTCATGTCATACATTTCAGACAAAACCGAACCTGCGAGCTGATCCGTGAGTGAGCCGTACGGATGAACCTGAACAGCTGAAAACTGTGCTTTGCTGATAAGGTATTCAACCTGCGCTTTGTTAGATACTTTGGGGTTTGTGTCAGGGCTTACAGCAACAGCGGTCATACCACCAGCCTCAGCCAGTTTAAGACCTGACAACAAATCTTCTTTATGCTCGTATCCCGGGTCACAAAAATTAACTTTGGCATCAAACCAACCCGGTGAAACGTGCAGGTTTTTGATTGAAATCTCTTTGTCTGCCTTATCGGTTAAACCGGTGCCAATGTTTGCAATGACGCCGTTTTCAATAAAAATGTCACACACTTTCTGGTGAAACTCGTTCCCCGGTGAAACAACTTTGGCAGACCTGATCAGAATTTTCATTAAACCGATTGAATGGTTGGACAAAAGTACTAAGACTTCCACAATTTCAACAATAAGATTTCAACAGCTATGAACAGAATGCTCAAAATAAGGCACCAGCGCCAGTATTCGCGGGCTTTTAACTGACTAATTTCCAAAGCACCGGCTTCAGAAACCGAGAGTGATTGCGCATTTTCCCAGCCGGCCTGCGCAAACAGGGCAGGTATTTCGTCAGGGCTGTAGCAGGTAATGTCTGACTCAAAACGGTTGTAATTTAGCGCCAGTATATCATTCCACACGTTATTGTCGGTTAGTTGATAAAATCCTGATTCATAAATTTCATCCTGAATCTGGTTAAACGACAACATGCGCGAATTGCCGGTGTTAATCACCAGCGGAATAAAATCAACCTGCAGTTTTTCATTTTTCAGGTGAACGGGGTTCTTTTCATCAATGCTCTTATTAAAGGCCAGGTTTTGCATATCACCAATGGTCATTGAAAGCGGCTTTTGAAACGATGCTGTTTCAGCAATCCGCAAAAAGGTGGCGGCAAACAAGGCATGATTCTGAAAGCTGGTAAAAGCAATGTCAAGCGGAGAAGCCATTAATACAACGCGTCCGTTTGAGCGGCTGCCGTAGACCATATACGGGCGGCTGGCATTAAACCCAAACAACGTAATAAAGTTTTGTGTACTTTGAACGGACAGGGAATAGGCTTTGCTTACTTCAGGAAATTTATAGCTGGACGGTGTACTTTCAAAAACACCATAATACAATGGGTCTTCAGCATTAAAATAAGACAATTCACCACTTGCGCTCAGGGTACTGAGAGCCGGAAAATCATAACTGTTTAAAACGGTATTCCAGCTTTGTTCATCAGCCTCTGTACCGGGAATAAGAACCACCGTAGCACCGTCTTTTAACGCCTGCTGTATCAGATCGTTGACGCCACCCGGAATTTTGTCTACGTTTTGGAAAACAATCAATTCCTTGTTTTTAAACTGGTCCTGGGTTAAAGCATCAATAGTGGTGCTTTCATAGTGATAGTAGGGGTCAAGGCCATAAAGTTGTTCCAGGTTTCGGGCTGTTTTTGCAGAGTTTTTTACCAGCAGTATTTCTACATGATCTTTAATTTCATAGGTAAAAAAATACTCGTCATCAAAATAAAGCTGGCTGGTAGCAACAGCAATGCTGCCTGATTTTATACCTGCTGTACGATCAGTAAAATTGATGGATGAAATGGTACTTGAATTTGCGTCAACTGTAACGCGTTTGGGGGCAGGCTGGCTGTCATCAATTTTCAATGAAACAGTAAGGTCCTGCTGGGCCATATCACTTTGATTGCGAACTCTGAAAAAGATGTCTACAGGTGCATTGATGCGGTGAACCGGCGTTTCAAACCAGACACTGTCAATGTAAATATTTTCTGTTTGCTGACTCACCGGCTGATAGAAAAAACAAGGCACTTCAGCACGCTTAAATTCATCCAGTGCCGTGGTTGATTTTTGAAAATCACTGAAAATAAAAATACGGTTGTTTGATTTTTGTTCTATGCCGGTAACCAGATCTATCTGGGCGTTCAGTACAGTACTGAGGCTGGTTGACCGCGGTGAAAAATCAATTTTTTTGATGGTTTCAATAATGTCGTCGGGTGAATAAAACCGAAATTGGTTTGAATGAAGGTCACTGGTAAAAAGTGCTACTTTCTCATTTTTTTCAAATGATCTCACCAGTTCAATTGCCTGATTTTTGGACTCGTTAAGCAGGTTGCCGTCTTTGCCTGAAGCCTGCATGCTGAAAGAGTTGTCAATGTAAATTAAGCTTGTGTTTTCAATATTCTGCTGATCACCGGTTGGAATAAATGGCTGTGCAAAAGCTAAAACCAGGAATAGAATTGCCAGTATCCGGCTGATAAGTACAAGCAGGTGTTTTAGTTTCAAACCTGAGCGGGAATCTTCAGTCACCTCTTTCAGAAACTTAACCCGTGAAAAATAAATGGTTTTGTATCGTCTGAAATTGAACAGGTGAATGATGATTGGAACAGCAATCAGCAAAGAGGCCCACAAAAATTCAGGATTGACAAACTTCATATTACAAATATGGCAAAATTGAAGGAGTTAAACGTACGGATTCTGGAATTAGTAAAAGGATTTAGGATCTAGCTCATAGGAATTAGTAAAATGAATCAGGATTTAGGTCATGGGAATTAGCGTATGCATATATCCCACTAACTCCTAAATCCTATCTCCTAACTCCTTTCGTATATTCATTCACCCCAATTCCAAACAAGGCAAAATCATATTTTACCGAATCTGCCGGATCAAATTTCTGGAGAACGGCCATCAGTTCTTCCAGTGCTTTCCAGTCATCCTGCATGCGGGTTAACAGGCCCAGCTCACGTGCAACACGCCCCGTGTGTACATCCAGCGGCATGTAAAGTTCAGCCATGGAAATAGATTTCCAGATACCAAAATCAACCTTTCGTTTATCTGAGCGAACCATCCAGCGCAGGTACATGTTAATGCGTTTGCAGGCTGAATTGCTGAGAGGTGATGAAATATGCTTTTCACTCCGTTTTTCATGTTTTGTGAGCAGCATATTTTCTCTGAAATGTACAATTCTGTCTTTGATGGTTCCGTTAAAATTTTTGCCGCCAAAAGCGCTTTCAGGGCCTCCCTTTTTTTGGTAGAGTTTTCGCAGCGCCAGTATAAAGAAAGTCAGGTCGGCAGCATTGAATGTGCGGTGTACAAAATGCAGCGCTTTAAGATCGTTGGGTGATGCATTTTGTATAAACGCATGCGGTTCATGCCCCATTATGTGCAGCAGTTTTTCACCACTTTTCAAAATAGCACTGCGGTTTCCCCAGGCAATGGTAGCCATGATGAGACCAATGCTTTCAATATCTTCTTTTCGGGAAAGCTGGTGGGGAATAGCAATAGGGTCTGAATCAATAAATGAAAGGTTGTTGTATTGATCTGCTTTTTCATCCAGCAGTAATTTCAATTCAGCCCATTTTCCGGAATCAGATGATCTGGCCATCTTTCATTTCAAATCGTTTATCAGCCATAGCAGCCAGTTCACGGTTGTGGGTGACAATAATAAAAGTTTGCCCCATTTCTTTTTTGAGTCTGAAAAAAAGTTCATGCAGCTCTTTGGCATTTACTGAATCAAGGTTACCTGAAGGCTCATCTGCCAGAATAACAGCCGGATTATTCATCAAAGCCCTTGCAACCGCAACACGCTGCTGTTCACCGCCTGATAGCTGTGAGGGTTTATGTTCCATGCGGTCACCCAACCCCAGAAACTGAAGCAGTTCTTTAGCCCTTGCAGTTGCTTCGTCTGTAGATTTACGGCCAATCATTGCCGGAATAAGTACATTTTCAAGTGCTGTAAATTCAGGTAATAGCTGGTGAAACTGAAAAATAAATCCCAGTTTTTTATTCCGGAAGGTGGCCAGTGATTCACCACTGAGCCCGCCCAGGTTTTCACCGTCAATGTATATCTCTCCGCGGTCAGCTTTATCAAGCGTTCCCAATATCTGAAGCAAGGTTGTTTTACCGGCACCTGATGAACCCACAATACAGGCAATTTCACCTTGTTTTACATCCAGATCAATGCCCTTAAGGATTGACAGGTTTCCGTAATTTTTGTAAATTCCCTTCGCCTTTAACATACGTCGCTAAAATTAGGTAGATTTGTGTTGTCTGGTTCTATTTTAATCTGAAATGTTCGAAGAGAGCGAAAATTTATTTCCTTCAAAGCCTGAACTTGTTCAGCCAGAGCAAGGTTCACGCTATATGAGACTGATTGTCTCTATGGTGCTCTTTTTTGTGGTCTTTATCATTCTTGTTCCTGAAAATTATATACTGGCCGCTGAAATTATTGGCATTTTGCTGCTGCATGAATTCGGACACCTGATCATGATGAAAATTTTTGGATACAAGGCATTAAACATGTTGTTCATTCCGCTTCTCGGCGCCATGGTTACCGGTAATAAGATTAAAGTATCACAAAAACAAAAAGTACTGATTAGTATGATGGGGCCGCTGCCCGGCATTATTCTGGGATGCGGTTTATTCGCCTGGGCTGTTGCGGCAGCGCCGGATATTTACCTGGTTGAACTGGCGCTTTTGCTGATGAGCATTAATATTCTGAACCTGATTCCGCTTGATCCGCTGGATGGAGGTAACATTATTGAGTCGTTGTTTTTTCCATCAAACGACCGCGTGAAGATGTACTTCACGCTTTTTTCATCGGTGATTATTATTGCAACCGGTGTTTATTTCAGCTTTTTTCCAATTTTGATTTTTGGTTTTCTGATGGCATTTAAAGTCAGGGCATACCAGAAAAATAAAGTTATTCATGACGACCTTGATGGCCTGGAACTGAATTATAAAAAAGAATACAGCGATTTGTCAGACCAGGAATACTGGACCATGCGCCGCGTGTTTCTTGAAAACAATCCAAAGATCAAAGAAATCATTCCCGAAGATGGCACTATCTGGGAAAATGAAAAACTGATTGTGGAGCAGATAAACCAGCTGCTGCGTTATGAGATTAAAAAAGACATGTCGTTGTTTCAGCGCCTGTTTTACCTGGCCGTGTTGCTGGCGGCCATCTTTGTTCCGATAATGTTGGTTTTGAGCAATAACAAAACGCTTGAATGGTATTTCAATCATGCCGGCTTTTAAACCAGGAGATTACGTTGCTGTTTTGAACGAGCCCATTTACGGCACCGTTATTTCTTCAGGTGCAAAAAAAACCAAAATAAAAGACGAAGACGGGTTTGAACGTGAGTACACGCATGACAAACTGGTGCTGGCAAAACCGCTTGAAAATTATCGGTTAGGTGATGATATCAGTCATAAAGACACACTCAAAACCATTTCATCCTTCAAAAAAATAATTGAAAAAGAGGTTGTCAGGCGTGAGCCATTTGAAATAGATCTGCATTATGAATCGTTGTATGAAGAAATGAATCTGAAAGAAAACTACCAGATTTTGCAGAAACAACTGACTGCCTGCCGCTCATTTGTGCAAAGAGCCATACGCAACAAAACCCGGCGCATTGTATTGATTCATGGAAAAGGGGAGGGTGTTTTGAAAACAGAAATTCATCTTTATTTAAACCGGCTTGGTTCTGAACAAGGTGTAAAACTTGATTTTCACGATGCACCGTATCACGAATATGGAATGGGTGGGGCCACTGAAGTAATTTTTTACTGATGCGTACTATGAAAATTTATGCTTTCTGCTTTTTTATTCTGACAGGTGTTGTTTCAAAAGCAGCTGATACTACACTGATCAGGCAGCACTTCAAAAATATACTGGAAACCCCAAAGTCGCGGAGTTATGAAAACACAGCCGTGCTTAACCAGGTGGCTGCTTATATTCATGATTATTTTGGCCGGTATGGAGACTCAACCGTTTACCAGGATTTTAAGGTTCAGGGATCCGTTTACCGCAATGTCATAACCAGTTTTGGTCCGCCGGAGGCTGAGCGCATAATTGTGGGTGCACATTACGATGTTTGCGGTGAGCAGGACGGGGCCGATGACAATGCCAGTGGAATTATTGGTTTGCTTGAACTGGCGCGCATGCTGGCCGGTACTGATTTGAAATACCGGGTAGATCTGGTGGCTTATTCACTGGAAGAACCGCCGTTTTTTGGTACCGATGAAATGGGATCATACATTCACGCAAAATACCTATATGATAACCAGATTAAGGTATACGGCATGATTTGTATGGACATGATCGGCTTGTTTTCAGATGAAAAAAATTCGCAGGCCTATCCGCTTGGGTTACTGAAACTGTTTTATGGCAGCCGCGGAGACTACCTGACTGTTGTCCGCAAATTTCACAGTGGCAGTTTTGCACGCAAAACCAAAAAACACATGAAAAACTCAGACGCCGTAAAAGTCAAATCAATCAAAGCGCCGGAAGGCCTTGCCGGAATTGATTTATCAGACCACCTGAATTACTGGCGTTTTGGCTTTAGTGCGGTGTTTATTACAGATACCGGTTTTTTTCGCAACACCAATTACCATAAACCTTCTGACACCGTTGAAACCATTGATATTGAACGCATGGCAGGTTCTATTGATGCCCTCTTTGAAACGTTGAAAGCCTTAAACAACAGGTAAAGCCTTCATTTTTATCAATTATAATGGGCCTGATTTCTTTAATCACTAAATTTGTTCAGCTATAATTTTCAGGCAGCCAACGCTAGTTATCTTATGTTCGTCTATTAGGTCAGTTTTGATTTCATGAAGCACTTACTTTTTTTCGTTTCCATTTTTTTCTGTATTTCAGGTTTTTCCGGCGTTATTCGCGTAACAAGTACTGCAGACACAGGGCCGGCAACATTGCGCGAAGCGGTTGAAACCCTTGCCGCAAATGGTGATACAGTACTCATTGATGTAAAAGGGGATATTCTCTTAGGCACACCGCTTGTTTTTGATGGTTTTTCAAACCTGACCGTGGTTGGTCCGGCACCAAAACATTGCAGCATTAAGGCAGACGTGGGGTTTGTTGGTGCTACGCTGTTTCAGATTTCGAACTGTAACAGCATCTCGTTTATTCATTTCGGGTTTATTGGTACAGGGTTCGCAAACGTAAGGGCAGTAACAGTTCTGAACTCTCCCGGGCCCGTGTTTTTTGAACGGATTCTTTTTAAAAATTTAGTTTCAACGGGTACCGGTGGTGCAATAAATACAACCAATTCAACGGTTAACTTTTTGGCTTGTTCATTTATTGGTAATACGGCACTCAATGGCGGGGCACTGAGCTTTACCAGTGGCAACAGCCTGATTCAGAATTCAACGTTCTGGAGCAACCAGGCCACAAACCAGGGCGGGGCTGTTTACATTGAAAATTCAACCGCCATTAACCTGGTTCACAACACCATTTATCAGAACAATGCGGTGGCTGCGTCTACCGCCTTTGCATCGTCGGGTGCAACCAATTCAGTTTATCTTGAAGCCAACGCAATTGGAGAAAATGGTACTCAAAATCAGTTTTCCGGCGGAGGTTCCTATAGTTCAGGAGGTGGAAATATTTACAAACGGACTTTTGCCGCCGATGTTCCTATCTGGGGTCCCAGTGGTGGCGATGCTGACGGCGTATCACTTATTTTTGATTTGCGGCCGGGTATTCTTGAAGATGGTTTTGGACTAATGTATTTTCCAATTGTCAGCGGAACGAGTCAGCTACTTGATGTGGGGCCTCCATCAGCCCTTCAGTTTGATGTACGGAATGCACCAAGGGTACTAAAAAGTGCCGATGCCGGTTCGTTTAATTCAGATGCCGGGGCCTGTGAGTATACACCACTCCGGGTTACAGATGTTTCCGGTAATGCCGGTACTGTTGGATCATTGCCCTGGGCTCTTGATTTTGCACAGAATGATAACCCAATAAATTTCATTGAATTTGATATACCTGGTGCCGGCCCGTTTGTGATTTCTCCGGCGGCCATGATGTCGCTCAACGGAAATTACATGATAGACGGTTTTTCTCAGCTGAATTCAGTGGTTCCGGGCCCGGGCACAGAAGGCAGTCCGGGAGTTACACCAGCGTCACTGCTCATTGAAATTCAGAATACCGGTGCAATTTCAGAAGGCTTAAATGTTGCAGCAGCAAGTACGAATTCACGAATTTCGGGTTTGCGTATTCTTGCATTTATAGATGCGGGTATTTACCTGGCCGGTAGTGGTACCAAAATTTTTGGATGTGAGGTGGGCGTTATGCCCTCAGGCACCGGTTTAGGTAATCAGGGTTCGGGCATATTTGTTGACGCCAATAACAATAGTATTGGTGGCACGGCACACTGGCAGCGCAACGTGATTTCTGCCAATGCAACTGTTGGTGGAACGCAATCGAATGTCTTTATTGATTTAGGGGTAACCGGAACCCAAATTTTTGGAAATATTATTGGTTTGCGGCCGGATGGGGTTGATTTTGTTACCGGCGGAACTACGCTGTACGGTATTTACAATGTGGGTGGACAGGCACAAATTGGTATGCCGGGCGCGGGTAATCTTATTTCAGGCATGAACCAGTCCGGCGTTATATGCAGCGGCTGCCAGAATATGACACTGCAGTCAAATACCATTGGGCTTGCCTACGATCAAACTACGTCAAAATCAAACCAGACGGGTGTGTTTTTATTCGGCAATGGTTCCAATGCAATTATTGGTGGTACTTCAACGGGTGCCGGAAATCTGATCAGTGGTAACATTTCCGTTCAGCTAAGGGTTGATGCATTTTCTGGCGCAAGCATTTCAGGTAATTACATTGGTCCTGATAAAACAGGTTCAACGGTACCGGTAACAACCACGCATGGTATTTACCTGGCAGATGCAACTGCGAACAACGTACTTATTGGAGGGGCGGCTACAAGCAGCGGCAACGTAATTTCAGGAAACCAAAACGGAATTTTTGTTTTAGATGTTGGAACCGGGTGTCAGATACTCAACAATATAATCGGCCTTAATGCAACAGGAGATGCAGCACTCGCGAATTCGGTAGTTGGCATTATTTTTCAGCCTGGCGTCTCTAATACGGTTCAGGTTGGTGAACCGGGTGCCGGTAACGTTATATCCGGACAAGCACTGTTTGGAAGTTCAGGGGTTAGTATTTCCGGCACAGTTTCGCAGATTTTTAAAAGCAATATTATTGGACTCGATGTTACCGGAACCTATGCCATTTCCAATTACATTGGTATGAGTCTCAACACCAGTACAAATGCAATTATAGGCGGTGATTACACCAGTGGTGAGGGTAATACAATTTCAGGTAATACACTTACCGGAATTTTAGTAGACAACGGTTGTGATGCCACTACCATTCAGGGCAACCGCATTGGAACCGATCTTGCAGGAACAGCTGCCATTGCCAATGGTTTATATGGAATTGAGGTGCGAAGTACAACCCTGACAGAAATTGGCGGATCCGCTGGTTTCAGAAATGTAATTTCAGGAAACTCCAATACCGGCGGGGCCGGTATTTTACTCAACGGAAACGGGACAGGCACATCAATATCAGGTAACCTGATAGGTATAAACGCAACCGGTAATGGTGCTATTCCAAATTATGACGGTATTCAGGTTCAGGGTAATCACGAGGCCTTTATTGGCGGTTCAACCGCACAGAATTACATCACCGCTTCTACAAACGCCGGTATTTTAGAAAATTCAACCGGTACCTGTACCATTGACGGAAATTACATTGGTTTAGGAGTAGGGGGAGTTTCAGCAGGACTGGGAAATTATTACGGCGTTCATGTTACTGCGCCCAATGTATTCATAGGGCAATCTAACCCAACCGTTATCACAAACAATTTTACGCATGGCATTTTTGTAGAGGGCGATGGTGCAACCGGTGTGCAAATTAACAATACAACCATTGGAACCAATTTGTTTTCTCTGGCCGGAATCGGCAATCAGCAAGATGGAATCAGAATTACCGATGCAGATGGTGTTTTGATTGGAAATACTACGGGAAATAAAATCATTGGCAACGCAGAATCCGGAATACGTTTAACGGGTTCAGCCACAAATGCCGTTATTCAGCAAAACACCATTGCTGATTTAACCGGGTCAGGACTTACCAATACGAATGGAATTTACCTGACCGCAGGTACAGCATTCAACACCATTGGCGGTAATTACGGTGGAGCAGGAAACAATACCATAGGCAACAGCCTGGCTGAAGGAATTCTGATTGAGAACTCAGACAATAATGCTGTTTACGGTAACCGGATCGGGAATAATGGAAATACAGCCTTTCCAAATCAAATTGGTATTCGTGTTTTGAATTCAAACGCAACACAGATTGGAGATGAGTTTGGAAAATTCAATGTAATTGGCGGCAACACCGGTTCAGGTATTGCAGTTGAAAACGCAACAGTCACCGTTATAGCTGCAAACCTGGTGGGTGTTAACGAAACTGGTAACGCTCCGTTGTCAAACTACAACGGAATAGAAGTATTGTCAGGCAGTGGAACCCTTATTGGCGGTTCAGGTAATGCCGCTTTGGGCAACACCATTTCATCCAATTTAAATTACGGTATTTTACTTGAGTCAGCCGGTACAACGGTCATGCAAAATAAAATAGGTCCAAAACAGGATGGTTTGGGAGCCTTGTCTTTTCAGCTATACGGGGTTGTTTTAAATCCGGGTGCAACGGGTTGCCAGATTGGCGGTGACGGCGCAACAGAAGGAAACCTGATTGCTTCAAACAGCACCGGTGGTATTTTAATTCAGGATACGGGGAACGAAATTTATGGCAACGTAATTGGCGCTACCATGGCTTTTGGTGCATTGGGCACACAGCCCATTGGTATTGAAATAACCGGTGTAAATGCAGCATCAAACCTTATTGGTACAGCACCTTCCGGCGGATTTGATTATGGAAATACCATTCTCAATCATTCCATAAGCGGTATCAGAATTCACAGTGATGCACATGATAACCTGGTTGCCGGAAATTACATAGGAACGTCATCGACTGATGTTGTCTCTGTTTCACAGCCAAACGGCGTTGAAATTCTAAGCTCTGCAGGTATTGATAATAAAATTGGAAATGACGTAGCTGGCGGTGGTAACCTGATAAGCGGCAATGTAACCGGTATAAAACTGGATGGTGCTGTTCATGTATTTATTTATAACAACCGCATTGGAACATCCAATAACGGTTTGCTTGCACAACCCAATACCAACAACGGTATTTATTTATTCAATGCCGGATTCAATACCATTGGCGGAACCGGGTTACAATCAAACCTGATTTCCGGAAATACTGTGAATGGTATTCTCATGGAAGGAGCCAGTTCAACACAGAATATTGTAGCCGGTAATATTATTGGCGCAACCGCCGGATTAACGGCACCCGCACCCAATGCAATCGGGATCATGCTGACAAATGGCGCAACCGCAAATTTTATAGGCCAGGCCGGATCACAGCTCGGTAATACAATTAGTGGTAACAGCACAGTAGGTGTTGTTTTAGATGCAGCCACAGGAAACACCCTTGTAAATAATTCCATTGGTATTCCGTTCTCCAACTTGCACGGTCTTGTTTTGCAAAATGGTGCTACCTTGAATGTGATTGGTGGATCACCGGCTGAGCGTAATATTATTTCAAACAATGACAGTGTTGGCGTTGCGTTAAACAATGCAACCAACAACATACTTTCAGGCAATTTTATTGGTACCAACGCCAACGGAAATCTGCCATTGGGAAATGTCATTGGTATTTATTTAGGCGGCAGTGATTTTAATGAGATCGGTAATCAAAATCAGTTCAATCTTATTTCATCCAATACAATTGCGGGTATTATTTTTGACAGCTCCCTTTCAAATACCGTAAAGAATAATTTTTTTGGAACAGATTCTACCGGTAATTCGGTTTTTGCCGGATGTGCCAACGGTATTGGAATTGCAATTAAAAATTCAGATTCAAACCTCATTGGGGGTAATAATACCATTGATGAAGAGAACGTACTATGCAGCAGTATCAATCATGGAATTTACCTTGAGAATTCAGATTTGAATGAAATTTACGGAAATCATATAGGTATAAACAAAGCCGGCACAACCTATTTTCCAAACCAGTTAGAAGGAATCCGCCTCAGGCTGGGATCAGACAATAATAGCATTGGTGCAACCGGCTCAGGTCTTTCAAACGCAATTGGAGGCAATTCAGCAGGAATTTACCTGACCGCTTCAAATTCAAACCAGATTTCAACCAATTTTATTGGCAACAATTTAACCGGCACAGCTGTTCTGGCTGGTACCAATAATCAGCAAACAGGTATTCACATTGACTCAGCATCGGTGTCCAATACCATTTCAGAATCCAATGTCATTTCAGGAAATCTGACCAACGGAATCCGTATCTCAGGTGTGAATACAACCGGTAACATGGTTAAAGGAAACCTATTGGGAGTGGATGCTGCCGGTAGTATTGGTTTGCCCAATGGAGTAACAAATATTGTTTTGGGTGACAGTGCAAAGCTGAATATTATTGGTGGTGATGTAGTGCTTGACAGAAATTACCTGGGGGGTGATATGCCTTATCAGATGGTGATACATACAGATGCCGATTCAAACCAGGTTGAAGGGAATTACATTGGTTTGGGCATGGACGGAGTTACCACTTATAATTCGGGCGTTGGTATTTGGATTAATGACAACGCCAGGTACAATATTATTGGTGGCGGTTCTCCCGGCAAGGGCAATACACTGGTTGGCTTTACCGGTGATGGAATACGGATTACGGAAGCACACAACACATCCATTCTTGGTAACCGCATTGGTATTTTGCCTGACAGTTCTCCCGGGGTAATTGCAAATGCCGGAATTAAACTTGAAGGTGCTGATTATAACTGGATAGGCAGTTACCTCGTTGGTTCAGACTCCATGAATACAATTACCAACTGCAATACCGGTGTTGCAGTAACCACCATATCAATCATCAACAGTTCCTATGGCAACGTGATAGGGGGCAATGCAATTTACAATAATACCAACCAGGGTATAGACCTGGTGGGTGATGGCCTGGTAATGCCTATTGACACCAACAACTCCAATATTTTTATTGATAATGGGGGTATGGACCGGCCTGAAATTATTGCCGCCTGGGATTGCGGTATTAATGGTAATACCTGGGTTGGGTTTAAATTTTACGCGTCCAATGCACTCCCGAATTACCACATTGAATTTTACCGCAACCCAACACCTGATGGTTCTGGTTACGGTGAGGGTGAAATTTACCTGGGAGATTTTGTCTTCAGCCCAACAACCAATTATGATACTATCTCCATTGATCTCGGGCAATCATTTCCGGTTGGTACAGTATTGACAGCAACAGTTACCGGTGTGCTGGGCAACACCTCTGAATTTTCACAACAGTTTGTGGTAACAGATCCACCAATACCTGCTGTACCAACTACGGTAGATGAAACATGCCTGGGAGCGGCCAATGGCAGTGTGAATTGGGTTGCAACCGATGCCTATTCTTTTTCAACCGATGGCGGGCTTAGCTGGACCTACGTCAACGATGTGTTCTCAACTGTCCTTCCGTCTGGAATTTATACATTGGATGCACGTTACCTGAATGGCTGTATTCAGTCAGAAAATGTTACCCTGAATCAGGGCTTGCCGTTGCCGTTTTTGTATACCGTTGTGCCAGATACCTGTGGCCTGGGAGTTGGTGAAATTCTTATAGATACAACCGTAACCAATGCCGCCGGCGGGTCTGGAAACTACATCTATACCTTTAATGGCGGATCGTATTTTGCAGCAGCCATTGATACCGTTTCAATTCTGAGTGGCACCTTTACGATAGGCCTTTCTGACACCGTGTTGGGATGTATGTCAAATATAGATCCGGTAGTTGTACCTGAAATAACAGAGGTAGAAGATGAGAGTTTTGTGTTTACTGATTTCTGTTCAGATGCAACAGCTGTTCCGGTTTCTGTTACTACACCAAACGGCGCTTTTTCATTTGAAACAACACCGGGTGACGGGGCTACTATTGACGGAACCACGGGGCAAATAACGGGTTCAGTTACCGGTAACTCTTATTCTGTTATTTACACCGTAGGGGTTTGTGCTGAAAAAGACACCGCCATTGTTTCTGCACTGGCAGCAGACGATCCAACATTTACCATGACCGATTTTTGTGAA
The DNA here is from genome assembly GCA_016192075.1 of Bacteroidota bacterium. Classification (GTDB taxonomy): domain Bacteria; phylum Bacteroidota; class Bacteroidia; order Flavobacteriales_D; family Crocinitomicaceae; genus JADJGJ01. The sequence continues at coordinate 445,514 of JACPUU010000012.1, forward strand.
GGCTCAGCGCAGAATATTGTTGTAACTGGCCTGGCGGGCGGAACGTTTAGTTTTGATCCGGTTCCCGGCGATGGTGCTTTCATTGATCCGTCTACAGGTATTATTGCCGGATTCGGAGGCGCCACCTATACTGTTAAGTATGTAACCAACGGACCATGCCCTGATTCAACCTGGCAGACAGTAAATGTGCTGATGGCACCAGCTGCACCAACTATTTTTGCAACAGATTCAATCTATTGCCCGGGTGATATACCTGCTGATTTGACAGTAGTTGCCGGTATATCAACCCCGGCCTGGACACTTGGTTCTGCATCCGGCACGGTTGTCAGTACGTCGCCGGTATATGCACCGGCCTCACTCACCACCGGTAATAACTACATTTTTGTTAAACTGGTTGATGCTTCATTGTGTGAAAGTGCTGCAGACAGCATTAATTATTACTTGTCTGATCTGAGCGGTGTAACGGCTGGTCCGGATGTTTCAGCCTGCCTGGGATCACTGATTCAACTCAATGCTGTGGGCGGTATCACTTATGCCTGGACAGCGAATGATGACCTGACCGATTTGACCATAGCTGATCCACTTGCAACTGTTGATGACGATGATTTATACGTGGTAAATATAACCGATGCATTTGAGTGTACGGTAACCGATACGGTTCGTGTTACACTGCTGCCGCTTGAGGAGTGTTATGTAGAAACCTACAATGCCTTTTCACCAAACAATGACGGCACCAATGACCTTTGGTTGATTGATGGTATAGAGGGGTATCCTGAAAATACGGTGACCCTTTTTAACCGCTGGGGTGATGTATTGATGCGGTTTGAAAATTACAACAATACAACCGTTGTCTGGAACGGCTATAATACCAGTGATAAACTGGTGGATCCGGGCACGTATTATTTTGTGGTAGACGTTAACGGAAACCAGAACCAGTCAGGCTGGGTTCAGGTTATTCATTGATAAACAATTCGAAAATTATGATACCTTTGAAGCGGATTGTGTATAGGAAATCACACCTTAAATCATTGATCGGGAATAACACGATTTCAAAAAAGATGCGTATTAAAAACGTTTTTCTTTTAATCATTTTAATGGCATCTCTGAATGGAATTGCCCAGCAGGATGCTATTTACAGTCAATACATGTTTAATCCGTTTGCCATTAATCCGGCTTATGCCGGTACGCGCAACTCCATGAGTGCTGTTATTCTTCACCGCAGCCAATGGGTAGGTATTGAGGGTGCACCCGTTACACAAACAGCCACACTGCATGCACCGGTTAACAAATACAACATTGCCTGGGGAGTAAACCTGGCGCATGACAAATTAGGCCCCAGCCGGAATATTTCAGGTGGTGTTACCGGCGCTTATCACCTTAAATTCAGAGAAAGTAAATTATCGTTTGGCCTGAGAGCCGGTTTTTACAACAGCATTTTCAATAAAAACATGCTGAATTTTAAAGAAGACGGCGATGCTTTTGATGTTGGCGGCGTATCAAGTTCAACGGTTCCCAGTTTTGATTTTGGAATGTACTATTACAAAACAAAATTCTACGCAGGCATATCCGCAACCCATTTGTGGAGTGGCAATTTTAATTACAAAGATCTGCCATCAAATAACATTTACCTGAGAACACATGTTATGCTTGCAATTGGTTATGTCTTTGAATTCAACCAGAAATTTGTGCTGAAACCATCAATGCTGATTAAGTCTACCGAAACATCGCCGGCAAATATTGATTTGAATGTAAGTGCGCTCTTTTATAAAAAAATCTGGCTGGGTATTTCGTTCAGAAATCAATCAAGCATTAACTTTTTGCTGGATATGAATGTAACCGACTATTTGCGCGTTGGCTATTCGTATGACCTGCTGATTAACCAGCTTTCACAGTATTCGAAGGGAACACATGAGTTGTTTATCGGATTTGACTTTGATCTGAAAAAATCACAAACTATTTCGCCACGGTATCTCTGATCATGAAGTTTCTAACTGCCATACTGTTGTCTGTTTCAGGTTTATCTGCCTTTTCACAAACCTATGAGGTTATTGAAGTTACCATGTCAGGGGCTGTTTCAGACATTCGTGAAATTAATTCAGAAGGCACTGATTTTGCCCCGTTTGTATCAGGTAATAAACTTTATTTTACCTCCAGCCGTGAGTATGATTTATTTAACCTGGGAGAGAATAACTGGAAAAACGGCGGCTACCTGAATGTTTACAGCGCTGAATTTAAGGGAGACGTTAATGCTGACAGTAAGTTTAAAGAAATAGAGCTGGTGTCAGAAAAATTAAAGACAGACAGCCACACCGGTCCGGTTTCATTTTCAGTAACCGGCGATACCATGTTTTACACCCAGGTTATTGTAACCAAAAAGAAAAGCAAAAAAAATAAATTTCGTCCGCAGCTTTTTATGGCAACGCGTGATGGTAATCAATGGACCAATTTTCAACCGCTTCCGTTTAATGACCTCACAGCCTCGTTTGGACACCCGTGTTATGATTCCAAAAACAAGCGGTTGTATTTTTCGTCAGATATGGCAGGCGGTATGGGAGGCAAGGATATTTATTATACTGATTTGTTGAATGGCACCTGGTCAGCACCGGTAAACATGAAAGACATCAATTCAGCTTTCAATGATCTGTTTCCGTTCATCTCTGATGGTCACCTGTTTTTTTCATCTGACCGTGAAGGCGGGCAGGGCGGACTTGATATTTACTGGAAACTGCTCAGCCAGCCAAACGATGCTGTGCAAGGGGTTGATGGACTGAATACACCTTCAGACGAATTTGGAATTTTTATTTTCCCGGGTATGAAAACCGGCTACATTTCGTCCAACAAATCCGGAAACGATGACATCTACTTTTTGACCATTGAAAAGAAGGTAACGGTTAAAAACGAACTGGCCGGTATGTTTACTTACCGCAACCTGAACGGGCAGGCCTCAAACCTGAAAATTCAGATTGTCAGTGACGACGACCTTGTGCTGTATGAAACCAATACAGACAGCAAAGGTGAATTTGTTTTCCGTAACCTGAATCTCGAAGGTAGTTACAGCATTCGTGCTTTGTCAGAAGATGATTTAAACCTGGTTATTTATGACAAAAACGGAAACCCGGTAATTGATCTTGTGAATGATGAAAGCGGTGATTTTACCTATAAAAAACTCGAATTTGCATCGTCAGGTTTGCCGGGTCTGATTCCTGAAAACATGCTTGAACCCGGCAATGATTTTGGCCATTTAAGCGGTCAGCTCATTTATGAAAATATACCGGGTAAATATCCGGCCAACGTAGGGGTGATGTTGTATGATGAAGACGGCAATGAAGTATTTAAGCAAATCACAGATAACTCCGGAAACTTTGATTTCAGACAACTTTCTTTAACTGAAAACTATATTTTGAAAGTAGAAGAAACAGAAGATGAGCTGGTATTGCTGATTTTTGATAAATACGGAAATGTTGTTGCGCAGTTAAAATCAAACGAAGAAGGCCAGTTTGTATACCGTAAATTGAATGGTGAGCATCAGAAAGGCCTTGCACTGCTTGAAGAGAAAGATGAAATTTTTGAGTTGGAAACACAAACCATTGCCGGTTATTTTGAATACAAAAAGCTCAGCGGTATATCAGCAGAGGGGCTTACAATTTATGCCTACGATGACGATGGAATATTGCTTGCATCTACACAAACAGATGAAAAAGGACAATTCCGTTTCCGCAGTTTGCCGGTAGAAACCAACGTTTTGTTTAAGATTGATGAGAATGATCCAAACCTGAAGTTGGATGAATTCACGCTTTATATTTTTGACCGTTATGGTAAAAAAGTAGCTGGTCTTGAACGCGGTCAAAATGGGTATTTCATTTACAAACCGCTTGGATTTGAAAATTCAAACCTGGCGCAAATTGAAGAAGATTCGTTAAACATGGATCTGGCGCTGACCACCAATTATGACATTGTAAAAGTGCATTTTGATTCGAATAAAAGCAATGTAAAATCAGAAGATGTAAGTGAACTGGATAAACTTTACAAACTGCTCAAAGAAAACCCGGCCCTGCGCATGGAAATTAATGCCTACGCCGATGCACGTGCCTCAGATGATTATAACCTGGTGCTTTCCAGAAAACGCGGAGAGTGGATTGTGGACTACATGATTCAAAAAGGCATACCCGCCTCACGCCTCATTGTAAACGCCTACGGTGAAACCAAGCTGATTGATGAGGCTAATGATGCCATCAACCGCCGTGCAGAGATTCGGGTGTATTAGTGAGTAAAGAGGGAAGGGCCATGAGGCTCAGGCGGACAGGGAAAAATAAAGCCCGTTTAATGATTTTTTGCTGCGCTGGATATTCGTCCTGCGCTCTTACACACCAAAAGCAATATCTATCGCTTAATGCATACCCCTAAACTACAGGAGGTATTAAAAAGGGAAGAGCCATGAGGCTCAGACAGACAGAGAAAAACTAAGCCCGTTCAATGATTGCAGCATAGCCTTGCCCCACACCAATGCACATGGTAACCAATGCATAGCGTTTATTGGTTTGCTGAAGCTGCAGCGCTGCTGTTTGCAGAATACGGCCGCCGCTCATTCCAAGCGGGTGACCAATTGCAATACCGCCTCCGTTTGGATTAATACGCGGGTCGTTATCATCCATTCCCAACTTACGTGTACAGGCCAGAACCTGTGCTGCAAAGGCTTCGTTGATTTCAATCAGATCAATATCGTTCAGTGTCAGGCCGGCACGTTTCAATGCTTTTTCACTGGCTGGTACCGGTCCAATTCCCATAATACGGGGTTCAACACCCGCAATAGCGGCAGAAACAATGCGTGCAAGCGGTTTAAAAGCATTGCGTTTAACGGCAGCTTCAGATGCCAGCAGCAAGGCCACCGCACCGTCATTCAGTCCTGATGCATTCCCTGCCGTTACAGCTCCGTTTGCTGATTTGAAAGAAGGTCGCAGTGCTGCCAGTCCTTCAAGTGTCGTAGCTGCTTTAATGAATTCATCTTTTTCAAAACGAATGGGGTCTTTCTTTTTTTGCGGAATTTCAACTGCTACAATTTCTTTTGCCAGTCGGCCAGAGGCATTGGCTGCAGCCGCTTTTTGCTGGCTTCTGAAAGCAAACAAATCCTGGTCGGCGCGACTGATCTTATACATTTCAGCCAGGTTTTCAGCAGTATCACCCATGCTGTCCACACCGTAAAGTTCTTTCATTTGCGGGTTAATAAACCGCCAGCCAAAACTTGAATCAAACATTTGTGCATCACGGCCAAAGGGGGTTGCTGTTTTTGAAATAATCCAGGGTCCGCGGGTCATGTTTTCCACACCGCCTGAAATGTAAATGTCACCGGCGCCGTCTTTTATAGCACGGGCTGCATTAATGGTTGCTGCCATACCTGATGCACACAGGCGGTTAACTGTTTCGCCACCTGCTGTAAGCGGTACACCTGCAAGTAATGCACTCATGCGGGCCACGTTGCGGTTATCTTCACCGGCCTGGTTGGCACAACCCAGTATCACATCTTCAATCTCAGCGGGGTCAAAGCCTGCATTGCGTTTCAGTAACTCACGAATGACAATGGCTGCCAAATCATCTGTTCTAACAGCGGCCAGTGTTCCTCCAAAATTTCCAACAGCCGTACGAACGGCATCTATAATAAATACGTCTTGCATAGTATGATCAGCTTACTGAATTAGGTTTTATGCAGATTTCGCTGCAACGTTTGGAGCAAAATTAATAAGTTTGGTGAAGATATATGCCAAAGTTGTCAGACAGAACACTCATCATACTGCTTATACTGTTGCAACTGGCAGTTTGTCTGCCGTTTATCAATGCTTTTCCCGTTGCGCTGGATGAACCCTTTTCTATTTTCTGGGCACAACAGAATTTGGGGGAGATGGTTACCGAACTGAATAAGGGAAATAATTCACCGCTGCATTTTATCTTCTTGAATTTTTGGGAAAAATTAGCCGGAATTTCGCCAGCTGCTGTACGATCTCTTTCATTGCTTTTTTCAATAGCTACCATTCCGCTAATCTATAACCTTGGTAGAAAAGTGGTAACCAAAGAATATGCGTCGTTGGTGGTATTGATATTTATTTTTTCCCGGTTTAATCATTTTCATGCCCTGGAAGCGCGTATGTATTCGATGCTGGTATTCGAAACAGCGGCAGTGCTTCTTTTGGTTTATGAACTGCTTTTTGAAAACCGCTTTCGGCTTTTTTGGTTTGTCCTTGTAAATGCATGCCTGTTATATACGCATTACCTGGGAATTATTTTGGTTGGTACTGAAGTGATGTTGATAGCCATTTATTGGAAACGCTTAAATCGCAGTTCGCTGTTAAAATTAGCAGTAGCATTTGGTATAATCGGTATTTGTTTTATTCCCGGGTTACTTGTTTTTCTGGCTCGCTTTTCCGGAGGCGGGCAAAGTTCCTGGGTGCCGGAAGCACAGTTTACAGAACTGTATGGTAATATTATCCGCTTCTTCAATAATACATTGACATTTTGTGTAGTGGCGGGTATGCTTTTTCTGGCATTTTTATTCAATAAGCAAAAAAAAATACCGCAGCTTTTGCGTGACCTGGTTAACCCGCAGCACGGTTTCTTTTTATTGTTTTTTCTGATTCCTTACCTGGGCATGTTTATTTATTCAAAAATCAGCTCACCTGTTTTCCTGGACAGATACCTGTTGTTTACTACAGTTTCGCTTTACCTGTATGTTGGTATTGCAGCTGCACGAATTGCAACAGAACGTTTCAAAACTTATTTGCTGCTGGTTGTACCGGGCATTATGGCTGCCAGCGTACATTTTGTGCCTGACAATAACCGTGAGCCGGACAAAGTAGCCGCCGCTGTGCATGAATTGGCTTCAGAAAACACCTTCATTCTGATTGCGCCACCGTATTATGATTTAACGTTTCTTTATCATTACAACCGTGAACTTTTTGCAACGAAACCTGGGCATGGTATGCCAGAAAATCAACCTATAAAGGGAGTGTACAGTTTTGCCGAGCTAAATCTTGCGGATTCGTTTGAACAAATTATTCTGGTTGATGATAATGCAGACCTGGTTTACCCCAATAATCATATTTATGCCGATGCCCAGCAATGGGGGAATGCGGCATTCGAAAAAACATTTAAGGGCGGTACACGTGTGGTATCGTTTCTAAAAAAATAGCGCAGCTATGAAACGAGTAAACATAATAGGATATGGGAATGCTGGTGTTACATTATACAACCACTTGGTTTCCCGGGTTCACGTTGCGGGAGTGTTTACACGCCGGGCACTGCCTGATGCGCAGGTTCCCTTTGTTACTTCACTGGCTGAACTTTCACCCAATGTAGATCTCAACATTGTTTGTGTGAGTGATGATGCCATTGCTGACGTGGTAACACATTTGCCCAGAACGGTGGCGGTTGTACATACCAGTGGAAGTGCACCACTTTTGTTGCTGCATGAATTTGAACAGCACGGCGTTTTATACCCGCTGCAAACCCTGAGCAAAAAACGGCGTATTGAGCTGAATAAAGTTCCGTTTTTGATAGAAGGTAACTCAACCATGTTCAGCCAGAAGCTAAAAACATTTTGCCTGAATCATTTATCAGACGTTTGTTATGAAATAACCAGTGATCAGCGTGCGCAGGTACACCTGGCGGCAGTGCTGGCTAATAATTTTTCAACCTACCTTTTTGGTACAGCTGCAGAAATAGTCAAGGCACAGCAGTTGCCGGAAAATTTGCTGGATGCGTTGCTGGAGGAAACGGTATCGAAATTTATTGCACTCCGTTATCCCGAAGCGCAGACAGGGCCTGCCAGAAGAAATGATAGTGGAACTATCAAAAAACACCTGGCGCTGCTTGATAAATCTGAAAACAGTGAAATTTACCAGTTGCTTTCTGAGGCAATCCGAAAAAAATTTAATGCTTGATCATTCTGAAGCTGACCTGTTCGCCATCAACCTGTAGTTTTATTACATAGAATCCGGCTGGCAGATTACCTACGTAAAAAGAGTTCGTTACATCATATTCCTGCTGCACACATTTTCCGCTGATGTCATAAATCTGCAAAGACTGAACAGTTTCAGCACCTTCAACAGTCAGGTATTCACTTACCGGGTTTGGGTATATTTTCAGTTTCAGGTTTGCAGACAATTCTACGACAGATGTGGTAATATCATTATTAATACCACTAAAAATATCATAGTCCGGTGAATCAGCCGGAAAATTGGCCGTTTTGTTCAGTTTAAGAATAAACATGTTGTTGCCGCCGGTTGAACCATAGGCCAGATCTCCAATAGTAACAGTTCCTTCATCGTAGCATTTATCAATACCCCAGGCAATGTCTGTACCTGCCTCACCAAAATTCTGCCGGTAATCATAGGCCGTGAAATAGGTGGTCAGCAGTTTTCCGACAAAAGCATCAGGCAGCAGATCAATGGTACTGTATCCAAATGATTTTGTCTGCCCGGCAAAGTATATGTTTCCAAGTTGCGCAACGGTAAGATCGTGTGCAATTTCAACCTCATGTGATGCATTCGAAATACTGGTGTCAACCTGTTCAAGCGTTCCGTTTGCGGCAATGCGGTAAATCCAGAAATCAGCCAGGTAAATACCATTGTTGTAATCTCTTGAACCGCTCAGGTAATAGCTTGCTGAAAATTTTTCAATGGCGGTAAAATAATCTTCCATTTCCTGACCTTTAATTTTCACCCACCCAATATTCCCATCCATGTCCATTTTCAAAAGTATTCCATCAGCCATGCCTGCACCGTAACTTTCAGTACCGCCGCAAACGGCAATTGAATCACCATCAATCAGCACACCGGTAGCCCAATCATCATTAACGCCACCATACGTTTTTGTCCATAACGTATCTCCGTTTTTGTCGGTGCGCACGATGTACATGTCTTTGCCGCCGGCACCGTAACTGTAAGTTTCACCAACAATAACAAAACCACTGTCAGCTGCTACCTGAACTAGTGCATCTCCTTTGTCCCAATTACTGCCGCCGTAAGTTTTCTCCCAAAGCGGTACTCCGTTTTCATCTGCCCGAACGAGGTAAAAATCAAACCCGCCGGCTCCAAAACTGTTTGTATAACCGCCAATAGCATAGCTTGAATCGTTGGTTACAATAACAGATGTACCCCAGTCTGAATCCGGTCCGCCATAATTGTAAGACCATTTGAAATTGCCCAGTGAATCTACTTTCAGCAAAAAGGCATCTGCGTTGGCTGATCCAAAACTGCTGGAGCTTCCCGTAGCAATATAGCCTGTATCCGGTGTTTGTTTAATGTCTCTGCCATAATCATACCCGGTGTTTCCGTAAGATTTAATAAAGTGTATGTCTTGGCTGAATCCAACTTTGATAGACAGTAACACGGCCAAAATAAGAAGTTGTTTTAGCATACCTTATAATTTAAAAGTGGCCAGCAGGTTTGCACTTCTGCCAAATCCGTAATTTTTTGAAATATTGCCAATCATATCAGCCGTTCCGAGTGATAAAAAAATCTTGTCCTGCACGCGGTAATTGAGGTATAAGCCCCAGCGAATGCCTGCAAAACCGCCGTATGAAAGATAGGTTGAGCCTGAAAATGCTGCGTTGGGCTGATAGTAAACACCACCATAGACATAAGGACGGTAATCTTGTGTAAGAATGGCCTTGAACCCAAAAATTGCCTGAACTTTGTTGCCGCGGATGTCTGCCAGTTTATCAATGCTCAGCTCCAGCGGCAGCGCCTCTCCATAACGGCCAATGCGTTTTAGTATGCCCAGTGTATCTTCAAAATTCCACGAGTCATTGATACTATCCTGTCCAATAAAATCCTTGACATCAAAACCGGTGTAAATGGTGGTGGAATCTACCGTAAAATTTTTGGAGTTTTTATTCCAGAATATAGCACCAACATTGCCCACTCTGAAATTAACGATTTGTTGCTTTCCCTGCTTGCTGGCAAAAATAAAATTGTAGCTCAGATCAAGGCAAAAGCCGGTACCCTGAAACGCCCAGTAAGGACTGAAACGGTCTGTTGAAAAACCCTGACCGCGCAAACTCAGTTCTACAGTATCAAGCGCCGCGTTAGTCGATAAAAATGAACCGGACGAATAAAAATCAAATCCTTTGGAGCCGGTGATAAACGAAAGCTGAATGCTTGACATGGTTTTTTGTTCATAAAACCCGGCTGAAAATTTTTGGTAATGCTGATACTGTGCATGGGCAAAACTCAGATCAGCGGTATCACCAACATAACTTGCGTTGCCATACATAGCCACCGCATAAACGTCTTTTGGAATGCTGGCTGATAGAAAATGATTGTCTGAAAAAGAAAGCATTAAACCATACTTTTCTTTTTTGAACGGATTAATGGTGGGCGTATAACTATCAATGCGCTGCTCCGCTTCTGCACCAATGGAATTGGCTGATTTGAGCCGGTTCAGGTTGTTGTCTTTCAATGCCTGGTCAATGTTACCGCCAAATAAAAATTTATCCATGAACTGATTATTGAAGCGATTGCTGCCGTAATAATTCATGGATGAAATGCGAAGCAGGGGAGTCTCGTTCAGCGTATCTTCAAAAATGCGCAAATGTTCCTGACTATTCAGTTTCAAAACCGGTAAAAGGGCAATAACCAAAAAGAAAATTGTTTTCATCAAAGTTCAACGTTTACTTTAAGGTTAGACTTAAGGGTAAAATCAAACCAGGCATCTGATCCGATTTTTACTTTTTGCGCCTGGTCGGTCGAAAAAGCCACGTTTAGAATTACGTGCGTAGCCATATCCAGGTTTACCACATTTTCTGAGGTCAGTGAAAAAGTCAGTTCACCAGTTGCAGGTGCTGTTAAATAGGATACATTGTTATAAGTGCCGGAATAAACCGGTTGTGACGATTCAATGAGGTCAATGACATTTCCATTGGCATCCAGTAATTGAAAAAACGCTGTTGCTTCCAGTGGAAAACCGTTTGAATAGGTAAGAATGAATTCACCGTTTTCAGGATAGACCGATTCAGAATTATCGTAAGCAATTTCAAAGGTGTCAACCAGTGTCAGTGCATCAGCACCAAACTCCAGCGGAAATTCAGCATCCAGAAAAAGTTCAAGCGCTGACCCCGGGAAAATTTCATCAGACCCTGCCGTAACGTTGCCATACGGATTAATTTCAAGTTCATATCCCAGCAAAATAGAATCACTCATATTTTCAATAAACCCAGTCACGTTACTGTTTGTATTGTTGATGGGAATTGGAAATTCAGATGGAACATAGTCATAAAATCCGCCCGAAGCGGGGTTGATGTTCATACTGGTGTTAAGCATTGGAAATGCAAGCCCTACAGTGTTGGCTGTTTTTGTATTAAGGCCCAGAACCTGTGTGATTTTTGATTGTGCAATCAGGTTAAATCCGTTTTTCAGGGTCAGTGTCATGTCAATGGAGTCAACATCAATCTGGCCGCTGACAATGTTTTTCATAAAATCAAGTGATATACCCACTGTATCAGAAAAGTAATACTGGCCAAAATAGCCTTTGGCGTAATTGGGTTTAAGGTCTTTAAATGAAATAACATATTCTATACTGTCAGCATCAGTTACCACGTACGAGTCGGTTGTTTCATTGGAACCCATTTCAAAAATGGCAGAAAACATATTGATCAGATCACCACTGGTGCCGGTGAGGTCAATCATAAAATCACTGATATTAACTGTTTCCTGGGCAATAGCCGGGTTTGAAAGTGAGGCAGCAGGCATGGCATAGGTGCGCTCAAAAACGCTGCTGCCATTGGTTATTTTTGGAAACGTAAAGGTTACCAGTGAAGCACCGGGCCAGGGACATTTTATAAGCACTTCAAGCGTACCTGATTCAATCTGAACTTTTTTAAGTTCTATCTGATCCAGCAGGTATTCCTGATCGTAGGTATCGGTATATGAAAAGCCGGGGTTAACATTGAGTGACGAAAAAGCTACGGCTGATTTTTTGACAATGTTGGTATCAGGTAAATCAACAATGGTATCAATGGTGAAGGTATAAACCGGTTTGTGATACACAATAGAAACGTAATTTTCAGCATTCAGGGTTGTGTATTCAGCCGGAATAAGGTCAGACAAGGTCAAATGACCATGTGCAACCGGTGCAGCCCAATCGGTTTGCCAGGTGGTTGGTTCCTTTTTTTTGCAGGAAACAGCAACCGCCAGGGTAAGAAACAGCAAAATTTTATTCATGGAATTCCTGAGTATAAATCAAATAACGAAGTTAAACATAAAAGCGTTTGCAGAAACTGCCTCTCAGGGTTTTACAGGTAGGGGAATGAAATGGTAAAAACAGAGCCGTTTTTTGCCAGGTATGAAAGTTCCCCGTTTAGTTGAGAAGCCAGAATATCAATGAGCTCAAGACCAAATGACTTGCCCTGGTAATTTTCATAATCAAACCCGGGACCGTTGTCTTTTACGATCAGCATAATTTGTTCAGGGTTGTGGGTTGAACTGATTTCAACACAGCCACCTTTTCGTTTAAACGCATGTTTGAGCGCATTGGTGATGAGTTCGTTCAGCATTAACCCAACCGGAATGGCGGTATCAATACTTATCTGTACCGGATCAATGGATACTTTAAACTCAACCGGTTTTTCAGTGCGGTAGGAGGCAGAAAGCTCCTGCACAAGCTCACGCGTATACTCTTCAAGTGAAATATTGAGAATGTCTTTTTCAAGGTAAAGCCGCTCGTGAATCAGCGCCATGGAACGAATACGGTCTTTACTTTCTTCAAAAACCGCACGCTCACGCTCACTGGTTGCTACATTGGCCTGCATGTTCAGCAAACTGATAATAATCTGCATGTTGTTTTTAACGCGGTGATGAATTTCTTTGATCAGAATTTCCTTTTCACGGTTTTTTGAAATAAGATCACGGTTAGAGTCTTCCAACTGCCGGGTTTTGCGCTGAACAAGCTTTTCAAGGTTTATCTGGTATTTTCGAACCTGTTCATTGGATTTTGCCTGTGCCAGTTTGGTTGAGATCATTGCTGCAACCGTGGTAAGCATTTTAAAGTCTTCGTCGGTAAAAAAATTCTTGTTGGGATGTTCTGAGTCCAGCACTCCAAGTACTTTGCCTTTGTGAATCAGCGGAATTGAGATTTCAGAAAAACGGGAGGCATCATCAACCAGGTAACGTTGATCCAAACTGGTATCATTGACAATTTCACCAATACCTGATTCAAAAACGCAGCCCACAATTCCGGTACCCGGTTTAATTTCAAGCGGATTCAGAATTTCAAGGTCTTTTGGGCTTTTGGGGCCGTAAGCAGCCCGCTGGACCAGTACCTTTTTTTTGTCATCATACAGGTAAACAACGCAATCATAGTAATCAAGGTAAGCAATAGCCTGGCGGGTAACAGACCACATAATGTCTTCGATGGTCTCAGCTTCTATAAGGCTTGTAGCAAATGCATTGATTACCTCAAGGTATTTTTCCTTTTGGAGAAGTTCATTGTATTTTATATCACCGGTTTCGGTTTTGCGGTACATGATTACCCTCAAAATTACCGATTATTAAAAGATTTCGGCAAAACTTTCGATATTTGTACCAATCCTTGCCGACGGTTTATGCCAAAGTATCGACTACTGACAAAAGAAGAGCTTTACGAATTTGAAAAAGAGTTTGTTGAGTTTCTTGTTGTGAATGGTATTGAGCCTGAAAAGTGGCAGTATATCAAAGAAAATGACCTGCAAAGTGCTGAAAAAATAATTGAATTGTTCAGTGATGTCATTCTTGAAAGTGTGCTGCGAAATGTAAAATTCATTGAACTCAAATCAAAGAAGTATGTGCATGCCATTCAGTGTCTTACAGATAAAATGGTTAGCATAGCACTGGAAGACAGCGCGCCCGACAATCAAAAATCAGGTGCTGAAGAGCAGCGTGAAAACAGTTTGAGCATTTATAAGTCAGAAAAAACATACAGTGAAAAGCGGGAAACAGAGATCTTTGATTTACTCCAGAAAGGTTACCAGATCAGTGATGGCGACCTGTTTAAAAAGCTGCAACTGGCCAGTTTAGGGTAAATCATGCGGGTAGGAATTATAGGGGGCGGGGCAGCCGGTTTTTTTTCAGCCATTCATGTCAAAGAGAATTTTCCGGCGGCTGAAGTCATCATTCTTGAAAAATCAAACAAAGTTCTTTCTAAAGTAAAGGTTTCAGGCGGCGGCCGTTGTAATGTATGCAATGCCTGTACAGATATTGATGAGCTCAGTAAAAATTACCCGCGGGGAAGCCGGCAACTGCGCAAGGCATTTGGCTTTTTTTCCACCCGTGATACCATGAACTGGTTTGAAAAACAAGGTGTACAGTTGGTTGTGCAGGCTGATCAGTGTGTTTTTCCAAAATCACAAAATTCGCAAACCATCATTGATTGCTTTATGGACCAGGTGATGCAGCATGGTATTCAGGTAAAAACAAGTTGCGATGTGGTATCTGTTGAAATAGCTGAAAGCAGTGAATCCTTCAGGGTAATTACCGCCGGTTCAGAAACACTGTTGTTTGATAAACTCATTATCACAACCGGCGGCCAGCCTAAATCAGAAAAATTCAACTGGCTGCGAAAACTCGGACACCAGGTAGAAGAACCGGTGCCATCTCTGTTTACATTTAACATGCCGTCAGAACCGGTCAAAGAGCTGATGTGCATTGTGGTGGAAGATGCGCTGGTTGCCATCCGCGGCACCAACCTCAAGGCGAATGGCCCTCTTTTGATTACACACTGGGGCATGAGCGGACCAGCTATTTTGAAACTTTCTGCTTTTGGTGCGCGCATTCTCGCTGAAAAAAAATACGAATGCACGATACAGGTAAACTGGCTGAATGAAACCGCTGAAGCCGAAATTAAAACACGGCTTGAACAGCACTTAAAACAAGGCGGCAACAGGCAAATTTCCAATTGCCGGCTTTCAGAAATACCACAGCGGCTGTGGGACTATCTGTTGCAGAAAATTGATTTGCCGGCTACCAAAAGTTGCAATCAACTGAGCACCAAAGACTGCAATAAACTGGTTAATGTTTTGTCAAACGATGCGTATCACGTTTCGGGCAAAACCACGTTTAAAGAAGAGTTTGTGACCTGCGGGGGTGTGAGCCTCAACGACGTTTCATTTAAAACCATGCAAAGCAAAAAGGTGAAGGGGCTCTATTTTGCAGGCGAAGTTTTAGATATAGATGGCATTACCGGCGGGTTTAACTTTCAGGCAGCGTGGACAACGGCTTTTATTGCTGCCCGGTTACTCGATTGAAAATTCAAAACAGGGTGAGTGGTCATCCTGCCCCGGCAGCCATCGGGGTTGTTTCAGGATCTGCCCAGTCCTCAACAGATGCTGAACCGAGTTCAGCATGACCTGATCCAAAGGAGCCTGGTGTTTTTAATTTTAGGATTTACCCCGGATTTTCGCAACAAGTTCCTCGTCATACCTGATCCAATTGTGAATCCAGATCGATCGTCCCAGGCGCAGCATAATGGGGTAGGCAAAATAAAAGGCTACAAACATCAGGCTTAGCGGAATCCAGGGCCCCAGCGTTTCAGAAAAAAGAGCCATCATTAAAAAGGGAACTTCAATCAGCACTACAATAGGGTAACTGGTCCAGAGTGCACCAATCCAAAACCCCGGTTCTATTTCGTATTTTTGATTACAAACCGGGCAGCATTCAGGCATTCCAAGTTTGTTGCGGTATACAATAAGGCCTTTGCGTTCAAATAAATCACCTTGTCCGCAGCGGGGGCATTTTAATTTCAGAATGGAATAATAGCGGTGGTATTTTTTCATTGCAAATTAGCGCAGAATACTCTGTCAAAGATATAAAAAAACAAGGTCCGGATTATTAATACGCCAAACGTATCCGCACTTGTCTCTTTTTAATTTTTTGTCCGTTACACGCCGTGAGCAGTGCTTTTACCGTTGATTTTTTTACGGCTACGTATGACCGGTGGTCCAATACACTGATAAGCCCTATTGCTGATTTATCCAGTTTACCGGTCTGACACAAAAAGCCTACCAGGTCAATTTTGTTGATTTTGTCTTTTTTTCCAAGATCAAAAAAAAGTGTATCCCAGCCGGGTAAACGAGGCGTGTTATCGTTGGGGTTAATTTTAAGTTCCTGCGGAACGATGGTCAGGTATTCAGGCAAATAATCATTCTCAGCAAGTATAAAATGAACGTTTCCTGATTTTCCGGCGCGGGCAGTGCGGCCGTTGCGGTGTGTCATTGATTTTTCATCCAGCGGCAGCTGAAAATGGACAACGTGACCAACGTCAGTAATATCAAGTCCGCGCGCTGCAAGATCAGTTGAAACAAATACCGGGCAGGTACCATTCCTGAAACGGATCAGTGCCTTTTCACGCTCATCCTGCTCAAGGCCACCATGAAAAACGGCATGAACCAGGTTTCGGTTAGTGAAATAAGCTGAAAGCCGGTCAACAGCATCACGGTGATTGCAAAAGAAGATGGCGGTATCCTCTTTAAAGCGGCAGGCCAGCAAAAAGGCGGCTTCCATTTTATCGGTATCCTTGGAGCGTGTTAGAAAAAAATTGGTTTTGGTTTCATCTTTGGCTGCCAGAAAATTTACTGTTGCAGGCTCATGCAGGTGCAAAAAAGAAGGTACGGTTTTCAGCACGGTAGCAGAGGTGAGTATTTTGGTGCTGAGTTTACCCAAATGCCTGGCAATTTCAGCCATTTCATTTTCAAAACCAAGTTCGAGTGACTTATCAAATTCGTCCAGTACAAGGGTGTGTACGTTGCGCACATCAACCAGTTTGCGGTGAATCAAATCCAGAATACGTCCCGGGGTGCCTGTTAAAAGCGTTGGTGTAACAGCCAGCGTTCTTGATTCATCACGCATGGAATGGCCGCCATAAACACAAGCCGTTCTGAGTCCGGTAGCCATTTTTCGTATAACGGTATCAATTTGAATGGCCAGTTCACGCACCGGTACTATGATTACAACCTGCAATTGTCCGGGTGTTTCAGTAACCGTTTGCAGCATGCTTAGCAAAAAAGCAAGCGTTTTACCGCTGCCTGTAGGTGCATACAAAACGAGGTCTTTACCCGGTTGAAATTGTTGCTGCACTTCACGCTGCATTTCATTAAGTGCTGAAATGCCCAGGTTGGCCAGAAATTTTGAATGGTCTGTCATGGATCAAAAGTAGTGTTTATGAACCAGAGTAGGGTATTGTTGTGCAATAGGCCTGCTCTATTTTTAACCTGGAGGTGGTGCTCTCGGGTGAAAGTCTTATTTTTAGTCCAAATTCGCCACCTTAGCTAAAGTTTCGGTGGCTAAAAAATAAACTCATGGAAGCCCGTACCGTAGATTTTTCACGCACCACTATTACCGAATTAATGATTCCGTCATTTGCCAATTTCTCAGGCAAGGTTCACGGAGGTATTTTGCTGGGAATGATGGACAAAGTAGCATACGTCTGCGCTTCGAAACATTCAGGTGCCTATTGCGTTACTGTTTCAGTTGACGGGGTAGAGTTTAAAGAGCCGGTTGAAGTGGGAGAACTTGTTTCTCTTTCAGCATCGGTTAATTACGTTGGCAACAGTTCAATGATTATCGGCATTCGCGTTGAGTCACTAAAACCCAAAACGGGTGAAAAAAAACACACCAATTCGTGTTACTTTACCATGGTAGCCAAAAATGACGACGGAACATTGAAACAGGTTCCCCGGCTTGTTTTTCAGAGCAATGATGACATTCGCCGCTTTTGGGATGCAAAAAATCTGAAAAAAATGCGCTCTGAAATTACTGACATGCTCAATACCGAGGTAAAATCCATGTCATTTGAAGATATGCTTCAATCATTGAATGGAGATCGTTATGAATTAGGGTTTTAGACGATCTGAAAACCGTGTTTTTTTGTCCTGAAGCGTTTATTTACCCTGACATGTTAACAGTTTGTTTACCTTAAAACTGGCAAAAAAGCGTGTTTGGGCTTATATTTGTGGTAGAACTTAACAAATCAGTTTTATGAAAAAGCAAATGCTTCTTTTGGCTGTTCTGCTCTTTCTGGTTTCAGGTATAGCCAGATCATCGGTTTATATAAAATACTACAACACAGACAGCAAAACGTATACATGGGATGTTAAGATTGCAGGTACCATGACAAAAGTAGAGTTTGGCGGCAGCCGTACATCTACGGTAACCATTCAGGGCGGTGCCAGTGATTGTATCATTTACACGCCCTGTGGTGAAATCAAACTCACCAATGATGTCAAAATCACCATCAAAAATGGCTGTATTACGATTGGTTAGGAAATTTTTGTAACCTGTTCGGAAAAAAGTCGTAACCTATTGCAGAATTAACGTTATCGTTAAAAGCGCGGATACTTTATTGGTTTTCCTTCTGTTAAGTCGAAGCGCTCATTTATTTATGCGGTTTTAAAGGGAGTTCTCCAGCGACAAAATGGGGGACTCCTTTTAGTTTGTGCTCCATTTCATGATTCTTTTTTTTGTATCTTGGGGTATGTTTTTGAAACGATTACTGACTCTTTTTCTGATTGGCTTATCTTTTAGCGTTATTGCCGCAAAAATTCCCGTTTTGGTAAAGTATTCAACCCTTACGCTGAGCAATAATGAAAAGCCGGTTGATTTGGTTGAATGGATCAGTATAGGAGCTAAAGGAAATGAGGTGGTTTTCGAAAAAACGGACTCGCTTTACCGGAACTGGAAAATTTCAGGCAACGGGTATGAAGGCAATGCCTGGCTTTTTGTTTCTAAGGAACGGGGGATTGGATGGACCATCCGGTCCGGCGAAGATTCACTGAAAGTATTAATAGCCCGTGATTATAAGAACACCAATGATCCGCGCATTATTTCCATTTCTACCAGTTTTATTTCAGGTTTGTTTATTGTAGAAAATTTTGAACCTGACTGCAACAGCAATTTCAGGGTGTATTCACTTAAAAATTCCTGGGATGCCGATGTGGAGTATACCGGGGCTTATGCCCTTGAAATGCAGCATTCAGATCCCTGCGCAGCAGGGCACTGGACCGTGAAAACCGGAAAACTGAAAATACCGGAAAAAGTACTATACATGGCTGTTTTTACAGGTATAATGACGCAGAATATCAGGCACCTGTTTAAAGATTTCAGTATATAATCCATCCCATTTAATCCGGTATTCTTTGTTGCCGGACATACCTTAACACTTGCTTTAGTTCAAGCGCATTTCAGCCTAGTCAGACCACTTTACCAGTGTTTTTTCCATAAAAACCTCAGGCTGAGCCGGGGCCGTAAACCCGAATTTTTCATAAAGCCCGTGTGCATCTCGTGTAGCCAGGTTCCAGCGATGGATACGGGCATATTCTGGATCATTAAAAATAAAGTCAAGCAATATTTTTGAATACCCTTTTCCTTTGTGGTCTTTGTGAATCAATACATCCATCAGGTAAGCAAACACCACGGTATCAGACAAAACGCGGGCAAAACCAATTTGTTCACCTTCTAAAAAAAGACCATAACAGCGTGAATTGTCAATGGTGCGCTGAATTTCTTCTTTTGACCGCGCCTTGCCCCAGTATGTTTCACTTAGCATTTGCTGAATAACATCAATTTTAAGCCTCTTTTTATCTTTGCTTACCGTTGGTGCTTGTGTTACTTCCATTTTATCCTTATTTTTAGCTTCCAGATTAAAATTACGCAATAACCTGACACACGTTCACACCAAATATAATTTTGTTTTCAAGGCCCTGTTTTTGTGTGTAGTTGGTTTGGCACGTCCCGCCATGGCGGCTGAAACAGAAACGTCGGGATCGTCATGGCTGTATGATTTTTTTTCAGGAGGCATTCATTCTGCCTATGCTGAGTATGCCATTGCCCTGTCGCCGCCAATCAATTCATCGGCACAATACTATCAGCAAATGAGTTATTCCATTGGATACATTGCAGCTGAAAAAACCTACGAAATGCGGTTTAGCTATGAGTATCGTGAAGACTGGAGTATTCTCACCCATAACGGATCGTTTCAGCCACCAAAGCAGCAGGTTTATTTCACCGGTTCAAAAATTCAACCCTGGTCAAACACCAACGGGCTTGGAATTTATGCTGAAAAATACGACCGTAAAATTCAGAATTGGGTGGTTTTTGAAAACCTTGATTCCATACTCATGATGCAATCAAAAGCAGGCAACCCAATGCCTCCGCTGAGTGGCATTTTTTTCCCCGATGAACTCAAACACCTTAAACGAAAATACAAAGAAGCCCTGGCTTCAGGAACCGAAGACCCCTTGTGCAGAAACCTGGACTTTGATCACAGCGGCAATGTAGCCGGCATTTCACAAAGCTACCTGATG
This sequence comes from Bacteroidota bacterium, assembly GCA_016192075.1. Taxonomy (GTDB): domain Bacteria; phylum Bacteroidota; class Bacteroidia; order Flavobacteriales_D; family Crocinitomicaceae; genus JADJGJ01. The sequence continues at coordinate 465,831 of JACPUU010000012.1, forward strand.
ACTTTCAATAACCGTAAAACCAATGCCGTTAAAAACCTGGATGACTATACCCTGAGTATCCGTAATCAAAATGACGATGTGGTTTTTATAGATATACTCACCACCGGTGGAAAATACCCAATGATGGAAGGATTGCAGTTTAAATCAGGTGAAAAAAAATGTACCGTATTTAATTTTGAGCTAAACCACCTGTTCAGCAAATTTGCGCCCGGGTTGGTTGAAGATCCGCAAAAGCTGATCAATGAGTACCTGCTTGCTTTGCAGGATTCTGCCGGAAAACCCCTGGCCCGGTTTGAAACAACAGCCCATAAATAACCGGAACGGTGAGTAAACGCGAACTTTCAAAATACCTTAGCTCCCTGTCCAAAAAAGAACTGGAGGTACAGGTTTCAGAATTATATGACCGGCTGAAGGAAGTAAGACAGTTTTACAATTTTGTTTTTAACCCCAAAGAAGAAAAAATGGTGGAAGAAGCAAAGTTTAAAATATCCAAAGAATATTTTCCACCTTCTGGCCGAAAACCCAAGAGGCGAAGATCAGTTGCCCAGCGGTTTTTGCGCGACTTTGTGAAATTAGGTGTAGAGCCGGCCCTGGTGGCTGATGTAATGCTCTATAACATTGAAGTGGCCCAGGCGGCAAACGCTGAAAAAACAATTAACCAGGATTCCTTTTACAAAAGTATGCTCAACTCTTTTGATGAAGCATTGCAGTATACCAATCAGCATAACCTGCACACCAAATTAAAAATACGCCTGCAGCAAATTATTGACCGGGCCGAAGATCAGCGGTGGGTCAATGCACAGGCTTTTGCAGATCACTATGAAAAATACGGCGTATGATTCAGAAAATGATTTCTTTTTTTATCCTGCTGCTTTTAATTGTTGTTTCAAACGGCATATACGGCCAAAACTTTGCACAGCGCTGTGAAGGTGAATGGCAGGGTACCATGTATATACACCAGACATACGGTGACAGCCTGCTGACAGATAGTGTTGTTGTGGCTTTTACGGTGACACCGTTTGGCGGTGAAGCAGGGTATTGGATCTGGAATATGGAATACCTTTCAGAAAAAACACCGGTTACCAAAGCCTATACCTTGATTCAAAAAAGTGATACGCAATTTTTACTGGATGAAGGGGATGGTATTGTGCTGCCCAATTATGTGGCGGGTTCAAAAATGTACAGCACTTTTGAAGTTGACGGTACCTGGCTGACGGCTTCGTATGAGTTTGTGAATGAAACCCTGGTTTTTGAAGTAACATCCGGCCACGTTTCTGAACCGTATTCAAAAGGTGAAGTAACCGGCTATACAATTGATGTGGTGCAGCGGGTTGTATTAATCAGATTACCTTGAGCAGATTGTCAGAAATAGTTTTTTCAGGTGTGGTGCTTTTCATATCCGGCACAGCAATAGGGCAACAGGTTTCTGATGCCTCGGGCAATACTTATGGTACTGTAACCATTGGCACCCAGGTATGGCTCAATGCAGGTCTAAAAACCACCCGCTTTTCAAACGGTGATTCAATACCAACAACCTATCCGGCAACACTGCCGGTTGATACCGGACCAACATCGATCTACCAATGGGCTTATAATGGTGACGACAGCCTTGCTGCAATCTATGGCAGATTGTATACCTGGTATGCTGTTATGGATGTACGCAATGTATGCCCGGTTGGCTGGCATGTGCCTTCAACAGCTGAATTTGGAATTTTGACCAGTTACCTGGGTGGTGTTGAAGTGGCGGGCGGTAAATTAAAAGAAGCCGGTTACAGTCATTGGCTGAGCCCGAATACCGGTGCAACCAATGAAACCGGATTTAATGGTGTACCCAACGGTAACCGCAACCTGGGCGGTTATTTCAATGATATGGGCATGGTTTCAGACAACTGGTCATCCACAGAAGGTTCCCAGGGCGCGTGGGACTTTGATTTGAATTACAATACGGCCGCAACAACATCGTATGACGACCCTAAAACATTTGCATTTGCCGTTCGCTGCCTGCGCAATTTACCGGCAGAAACTGATTTGTCGTCAGTGACTGTTTTTCCTGTTCCGGCTGATGATTACCTGGTGGTTGATTGCCATGATATTTCAGACCTTACCTATGAAATTGCAGAATCAACCGGTGCAATTGTTCAAACAGGCAGTTTAAAAGCCGGACAAAATACCCTGGCAATTGAAAAACTACCTGCCGGGGTTTACATTATACGGTTGTTTCAGTCACAAAAAACAATTGAATTTAAATTCATTAAAGCCTGACGCTGCATGAAAAAAACAGTCTTGTTTTTGGTGGCTTTTTTAATGCTTGCCTGTGAATCACAGGTTCATATTCAGCTCACCTGTAAAGATGCCATTACGCATAAACCGCTGGAGGGAGTTGCTGTTTCTGTGCAGGCAGGCCTGAATGGTGATTACACCAAAAGCACAGCACAAGGTACTACAGATGCTGCCGGATTTTTTGAAACGTTTCTGATGATTGGTTGCCCGGGCAAATGTTACGATATCTACATCACTTATTCCAAAGAAGGGTACCAGTCAAAAAAAGAACTGAACGTAACAGACGGAGAAGTTTTGCTGGAGCAGGTAAAACCTTAAGGCCTTACCAGTTCATAGGTAGCATTTATAATCCAATACCGGCTGCGCTGCGCATTCAGTTCTTCTTCAGTTTCAACCGGAATTCCCTGACTGACAATTTCACTGGTATCCAGAAAAACCGGGTTGTCGTTACGAATCATTAAATCTCCCCAAACACGCACAGGACGGTCTACCCACTGATCATCCCAACTGGTTAAACCATCAATCCAATACGTTTGTGTTTTGGTTACCAGCACAGCGCCGCCTTTTTGATTTTGTGCTATACCGGTTATGGGCATTTCTACTGACACCGGTTCATCGGTAAGCAGTCTGACATTTTTTTGACCACCACTGGTATCACGCAAATTGGTAGCGGAATCAATATGCTGTACTGAATCTTTTCGGGGTGAACAGGCAGTCATTAAGAGTGCCAGCAAACAGAAAATCAATTGATTTTGCATATCGAAATGTACGGATTTTTTTCCAAAAAAAAATCCCGGATGTTCTCCGGGATTTTAGCGTGTCGTATAAATGGTTATTCAACAATGGTCATCTCATCAATCAAATGCGTTGCACCGGCATATTTGTCAATGATGAAAAGAATGTAGCGGATGTCACATGAAATGGTGCGCTGAAAATCTTTTTCAAAAGCAATATCACCACTCATAGCTTCCCAGTTTCCATCAAAAGCAGTTCCAATGAGTTCGCCTTTACCATTGATAACAGGGCTGCCGGAATTTCCGCCGGTAATGTCATTGTTCGAAATAAAGTTGATCCACAGGGTTCCGTCTTGTCCATAACGGCCGTAGTCTTTTTTCTCATAAAGTTCTTTCAGGCGTGCCGGAATAATAAACTCTTCATTGGTTGGATCTTCTTTCGCCATCATGCTTTCAATGGTGGTGTAGTAGTCGTATTGTTTGTCATGCGCAGCATATTTCTGAATGGTTCCGTAAGTTAAACGCAGGGTAGAGTTGGCGTTTGGATAGAATTTTTTATCCGGATACATTTCACGCAGTGCAGCAATAAAAAGCCGGTTTGCTTTGTCCAGTTTTGCCTGTGCAGCAGCAGCCTCAGCGCCCATTACCAGTTCACGGTAGTTTGTAAATAATTTATAGGTAATGGTGAACAGCTCGTCTTGTGTAAACGCTTCTGCAGTAGGGTTGGCAACAAAAGCTTCGTATTTGTCTTTGTTTACAAAAATGGAATTTTTCATGGCACCTTCCACAAAATTGGTCCAGGTATAGGTATCGTTTATTTTGTCCATGAGTGTCTTAAATTCTTCAGGATGCTGCTCTTTGTTTACATCTTTGGCATACATGGCAAACATGGCTGAAAGCAATTCAAGCTCGGTATTAAAATCAATGCTGGTGAAATGCCCTTCAAGGTATGGTTTCAGTTTTTCGATCTCATCTGAAATGATTTTTTTATCCGGATTTGCATCGGTAAGACTGGTGTAAAGTTTTGCGTGGCGCAGCATAAAACGGCCCGTGCCCAGTGAGTAAATAGCCTCTGTAAAATAAACGCGGATTCCAATGTATTTTTCAAGAACCTTGTATGCTTCTTCCATGTCTGTTAACACAGATCCGTATTTTTCTTTACGCGCCGGGTCTTGTGTAATCCAACCGGCAAACTCTTGTTCAATGCCTATTTTTTTGAGTAAAACATTGTTCTTTTTCAATTGTTGTGTCTGACCAATAAAGTATTTCCAGTAATTACTTACCTGTGCATAGGTTGAGGCATATTGAATACGAACAGCATCACTCTGATCCATGTGTTGTTTCATAATGTCCAGTTTCAGTCCGCGAATAGCAACACGGCTTGGCTGGTCTTTTTCAATAGCCATTTTTACACCCCACGATGTGAGGTACCGGTTGGTTGTGCCCGGGTATCCCATAACCATTGAAAAATCACCTTCTTTGATTCCGGCAATGGAAATAGGGAAGTGGTGTTTTGGAACATAGGGCTGATTATCCATTGCAAATTTGGCCGGTTTATTGTCTTTGCCTGAGTAAATGCGGAACATAGAGAAATCACCGGTTTGACGTTCCCACATCCAGTTGTCGGTATCACCGCCGAATTTACCAATAGATGATGGCGGGGCCCCAACCAAACGTACATCTTCAAATACTTCAGTCACAAAAAGGTAATATTCATTACCGCCAAAAAAGTCTTTTACATAAGCCTGGTAGTGTGTCCCCTCAATGGCTTTTTGAGAAATGGTCTGACCTACTTTGCGGGCAGCCAGTGCACGTTCGTCTTCATCCATACCATCGTGAAGCTCTTTTAATACAAGTGCTGTCACATCTTCAACCCGCACAACAATAGAAGCGGTTAAGCCGGGAATCGGAATTTCAGAAGCATAATCTTTGGCCCAGAAACCATCGGTCAGGTAATCATGCTCAGGTGTTGAGCTTTCGGCAATGGCATCATACCCGCAATGGTGGTTGGTTAAAAGCAGCCCTTTGGGTGAAATAATTTCTGCTGAACAAAATCCGCCCAGTGAAACAACGGCATCTTTCAGGCTCGGTTTTTTGGCATGGTAAATTTGTTTTGGAGTCAGCTGCAGACCCAGTGCCTGCATGGTTGAGTAGTTTTCCTTAATGGTAAATGGAAGGTACATTCCTTCATCTGCCCGTCCAACGAGTGACAGGAAAGCAATCGCAATTAAAATCAGTTTTTTCATAGGTTGTATTCGTCTTTACATTCCGAGAGGGTTTAGATTTCGGCGCAACAAAAATAATCGATTATCCTAAAAACAACCGTTTTTTTAGACGAGTAAAGGACAGAAGGGGATGAGAAGAGGTAGAACCGGCTATTCGCGGATGAACGGAAGTGTTACCAATTGGTCAGCTGAACTGAAGCGCAGGTAGTAACAGCCGGGGGTAAGTGCTGAAATGTCAATACTGCTTTCATGGCTTGTAAACTGGAGCTGGCCCATAACAGAATAACAGCTTACCTCCGTATTGGCTGAAACACCCTGAAGGTTGATTTTATCTGCCGCCGGATTTGGATAGACACTGTAATAGGGAGCTGACTGCACGGTTGTTTCAACAGCGGCAAAATCTGAACTCAATACTTTAACATCATCCAGCATCAGCACAAAGCCATCAGTGGTAATGTTGCGGAAAGCAATAAAAACATCCTGGCTGGCATAGCCTTCGAGGTCAAGCTGAACGCTGCGCGTTTGCCAGTAATAGTTTTCTTCATCCTTTACATAAATGGTATCGGTAAAACTGGTAATAAGGCTGTCTGTTACAGAAACGAGTACAACATACCCATCGGGGTAAGAGGCATCGTATGAGCGGGCCGACCATACCAGTTTGGAGAAAGCATCAAGCGTTATGCGCGGTGAAATTAAATAATCAGCAGATTGTCCGGCAGGGTCATAAAAAGACGTACTTGCTGCACAGGTGTCACCGTCATAGATAAACGGAATCCAGGCATTGTCAAAGGTATCAACCGCAGTTGCGGGCACAAGCCCATCTGTATCTACGATATACCAGCCGGCCGGTATGCCGGTATTGAAATCTTCATCAAAAATCAGTTGCTGTGCCTGAACGGCGCTGAAAGAAGTGAAAAGCAGAACAATAAGTGGATACCGCATAAAAAAAGTTTGGGCAAATGTAGTGTTTTGTGATGAAGCCTTGTGATTGAAACCGGTGAATTAACAGAATTTAGCAGGGATTATTATTCAAACGAAAAAATAAAGATTTCTTCGTTATCCCGTTTAAAAAGATGCTGTTCCCGCGCGTATTTCTCAAGTGAGCGCAAATCCTGCAGGGATGCAAGGTTCTCCCGCATTTCTTCAATCTCGGTTTTTTTTCGTTCAATCTCAGCCTCCAGGTCAGCTACCCGGTTTTTGCGTTGAATGAGCGTATAAACATCGGTATTGTGAAGCACCAGCACATAAATCAACGCTACCAGCGCTGAAAGAATGTACCTGTTTTTGAAGCGTGCTATCCACTTTTTCATACACTCAAAGTTACAATGCTATAATGCCTGTTGCTGAAAAATGTCACGGAATTATAAACAGGGATTGTTTCAAAAGGTGAGAGGAGCGACAGATTGAGATTTTAAAAAGAAATAACGAATATCGAATACAGAATAAGGAATGGCGAAGTTTTTCAGAACAAGTATTTGATGGATGCTGCGGGATTAGAGGATCAAAAAAAATCCGTGATAATCCGTAAAATCAGTTTTATCCGTGTTCAATTACGTCCTGCTTTAATGGGCAATCTTTCAAAAAAAAGCAGAACTCACTTCGTTCGAAAGGACCATGACCGGACTTTTTATATCCATGTTTGAAAATCGACACAGGTTACTTCAACTCTTTCAAAGCCTCTTTGGTGCCTATCGTTCGTGTAATAAAATCAACATCTGCCTTAGGGTTTCGGGCGGGCGAATATTCACGGCCGTATAGAATAATCTGAATGTGCAGTTTGTTCCAGATGGCTTCCGGAAAAAGCGCTTTTGCATCACGTTCTGTTTGCTCCACAGATTTTCCATTGGTGATTCCCCAGCGGGTAAGCAGCCGGTGAATGTGTGTATCTACCGGAAAAGCAGGCACACCAAATGCCTGAGACATTACAACCGATGCGGTTTTATGCCCCACAGCCGGCAACGCTTCCAGGTCTTCAAAAGATTGTGGTACCAGGCCTTTGTGTTTATCAATTAAAATATGAGAAAGTCCGTAAATGCCTTTTGATTTCATGGGGGACAGGCCACACGGGCAAATAATGGCTGCTATTTCTTCCACACTGAGTTTAACCATGTCATAGGGGTTATCGGCTCTTTTAAAAAGAAGGCGAGTTACCTGGTTCACGCGCACATCGGTACATTGAGCCGACAAAAGAACGGCAATGAGCAAGGTGTATGGGTCTTTATGATCCAGCGGAACAGTAACCTTCGGATACAGTTTTTCCAGCGAATCAATGATAAACTGCGCTTTTTCTCCAGGGCTTTTAACCGGATTCTTTTTTTGTGTCATTCTTTGATTTTAAATCCGTTGCGGATAAACCTGAGAAAATCTCTAAACCCTGATCGGGATGTAAAAACACCTTTTGCAACGGAACGGCCTGACACCTTTTCGTCGGTTTCTTTTTGATCGGGTTGCTTATCCGTTGGCTGATCAGTCTTTTTGCCGGTCATTTCTCCTTCATCAAATTTCTTTGGATTATAGCCAATGAGTTCATTTGACCGCGCGTAGCTTTTTTCAGCCATGGCATTGAACCCTTTGGATTCCTGCGCAAGTCCCAGGTTATTGTAAGCAATGGCATCATCGGGGTCTAATTTTACTGCCATTTCATAATCAACAATGGCTCCATCGGTATCACCCATTTTTGCTTTGAGAAAGGCGCGGCATGAATAGCGGTAGCTGTTATTGGAGTCCAGCTCAATGCAGCGGTTCATGTCAAACATACTCAGGTCAAACTGGTTTGTATTCAGGTAGGCAACAGCCCGTTCAGCATAATATTCAACATTACCCGCATCGTCCTGAATAGCTAATGAAAAATGTTCAATAGCAGTCAGAAAATCATTTTCCTTAACTTTGGCAAGACCTTTTGCAAATTCGCGGTTCATGACTCAAATTTACAAAAGATACCATTCACTTTTAGTTTCATGAAGTATCCGGTTTACAGAAAATACAACGGCGTAGATACCTGGTTTAAAATTATCAGTGAAACAGCGTTTATTGAAGTAAAACGGGTTGGGCGCCAGCTGGTACGTACACACGTTACTGCCACCCAATTTCCTGAAAAGCAGTTTATTCGTGATATGCTGGCATTGCATGAACAGCGGTGGGTTGTGCCTGATACCGCACTGGCAGAAGAATTGTTTAACGAATTGTAGAAGGTTATTTCCGTTTGGGTTTAAACCGGAACCGGAACTGGTATTCTCTATGCTGCTCATAATCACAGCTGGCATCTAACTGATCACAGAGGGAATGAATGAGTTCAAGCCCCATCGATCCTTGCCTGGCTTCCTGTTTTGGATCAAACCCGGGGCCATTGTCACCGTACTCAATTTCAGCATAACCTTCTTTGCCTGAGAGTTGTATTTTAATAATTAACCGGTTGGTATGCGGGCCGGCATGTTTGAATGAATTGGTGAGCAGTTCGTTCAATATCAAACCACAGGGAATTGCCTGTGTCACATCCAGAAACAACTCATCTGCCGCTATTTGAACTTCAACCACATCAGTACCTCCAAAGGAATCAGTGACTGCAACAATTAAATCTTTGGCATATTGCGTAAAATCAATACCGGTTGGGCTGTTTTGTGCAAAGAATTTTTCATGCACCAGCGACATGGAATAGACCCTTGACCGGCAGGCCTCGAGCGCCTCTTTTACATCTTCTGAATCAGACATGTTTTTTTTCAGATTGAGTAAACTGGTAACAATGCTCATGTTGTTTTTTACCCGGTGATATACTTCAGCAAGCAGCACTTCTTTTTCATTCAGCATGCGTTTGATGCGGTTTTCCTGGCGAATGCTTTCATACGTAACAATGGCAAAGAAACCAATGCTGGTGGTCATACTCAGTACAATAATATACACCCGCAGGTTTTTAAATGCCTCAGCCGGATAGGTAGCTCCAAAATATCCATTTTGAAAGGTGATGGAAATAGCCAGGATACAGGCCAGGTATATTCCCAGTAAAATCATCATGTGTTTCAGCATTTCAGCACGGCCCAAAAGCTGAACAATACTCAGTACCAGCGGAAAAAAGAAAACAACAATGTACGATTCGATGCCCATTTTAACGGTGAGAAAATACATGAGTATTGCACCGGGTACATATACTGCATAGGCTGCGGCAGTGTATCCGGCATAGCGGTTGAGCAGAAAAACAAGGGGTGTAATACATACCATGGTCAGCATTTCAGCTTGAAACTGATGAATTCCCAATAACGGAAGCAACAGGGCTGAAAGGCCAACATTGAAGCCACCGATTAATGAAATGACATTAATCTTACGTACCAGGAAAACTTCCCAGGGCTCGTATTCCGGTCTTATGCCGAAATTAATAAAGGACTTCACGCAGGTTCAGGAGTAATTTGCAATTGCTAAATATAGCCCGGTCAAATGCACGTGTTAACGTGCTGCCTGATAGAAATGAGGTACCAATCGTTGATAAATCGTCTGAAAAGCTCGGTAAAAACTGAATTTCTGACCGTTAGCCTATTTCCATTCCACAATTTCACCCCGTTTTTTATCCTGCATTTCGGCCGGTATGGCTTCCAGAATTTCTTTTTTCAATACTTCCAGAATCCGCTTTTTGACAAAAACCCTGCTGGTAACCAGGCTCACTTCACGCACCGGGTTTACATCTTTGATGCGTTTTGCCAGTGATTTTTTGGCGTCATTAAAATCAAGCAAAGCCAGCTCAGGAATAAGGGTAAAGCCTCCTTCTTTATCCACAAACTTGATCAGCGTTTCAATGGATGCGCTTTCGTATTCGAAGGGCAGCGTGTTGGTTTGATCTTTCATTTTACACAAGTTCACCGCCTGGTTGCGAAAACAATGTCCCTGGCTCAGCAGCCAGAGATTTTCATGCCCCAACTGTGTCGATTTAATTTCATGCAGTTTGGCAAATGGGTGATTTTTGTTGCAGTAGAGCAGAATTTTTTCATAAAACAACGGTGTTTCATTGAAACCGCCAATATCCAGTGGTGTAACCAAAAGCCCGACATCAATTTTTTCATTCTGCAGGTATTCTGAAATTTCATGTGTCAGGTATTCACGCACTGAAATTTTAATGCCCGGGTATTTGCGCGCAAAATTGCCCAGGAAAAGTGGCAGCAGATAGGGTGCCAGTGAAGGAATAATGCCAATTTTCAGTTCACCGGTCAATGTATTTTTACTCAGTTGAATGAGTTCTTCAATTTTTTTTGATTCTGCCAGCACCTGTCGTGCCTGATCAACAATGACCCGGCCTATATCGGTTACCACAATGGGTTGTTTGGTGCGGTCAAAAATGGTTATGCCCAAATCGGTTTCCATTTTTTTGATTTGCATACTCAGGGTGGGTTGGGTTACAAAACACTTGTCTGCCGCTAATGAAAACGACCGGTAGGTGTCAAGTGCAACAATATATTCCAGTTGAATCAGGCTAACCATATAAATAATTTTGATTCAAAGATAAAAACTATCAATTTGTATTATAGTTTAAACCGGGGTAATTTTGAACAAAAAAGAAACAGTATGAAAACAAACACCATAGGTCTCGACAAGAAACTTGCCGGCCACACCGCCAAAAAACTTAACGAACTGCTGGCCAATTACCAGCAGTTATATCAGAATTTACGGGGATTTCACTGGAATATACGCGGTGAAAAATTCTTTGAACTTCACCTGAAATTTGAAGAGCTTTATACCGATGTTAATCTCAAAATTGATGAAATAGCTGAACGCATACTGGCCCTTGACGGAATTCCATACCACACGTTCAGTGCTTATCAGAAAAATTCAACCATTCGTGAAACCAGTGATCTGAGTAAGGGGGAAGAAATACTGAAAGTGCTGGTAGCTGATTATAAAACCTTGCTTGTACTGGAACGCGCCATTCTGAAACTGGCTTTCAAAAGCGGTGATGACGGAACCGATACCTTGCTCACCGATTATATTACGCAGCACGAGAAAACCATTTGGATGCTGAATGCCGCGTTGGGGTAGTGTGGGAGAGTTTTCCTCGCTCCGTTACACTTCGCTCAGAAGGACCAGGGCCCCGGGGGAATATATCACAGGCCGGGTCTAAAAATAAGGAACCGGGATCAGATTGCTCTGGTCCCGGTTATCCTAACCCAAAACTCAAGTAGACTACTTGAAGAAGTTAATGTATGATTGCTCTGGTACAATGTTGATCGGCGCCGGAAATTCTGCATGCAATACCAGCTTGTTTTCATGGTGGTGTTCCAGCATGGACAACTTTTCACGACTCATCAGAATAACGGTGGAATCTCCGTAATGGTCTGTTTTGTCAAGTATGGTATTGCCGTTGAAATCACACTGCCAGTGTGTATCCTTTACGTCATTACTGTAAGCAATATTAATGGTTGGTACCTGAAAATAGTCATGTGCGCCGATTCCTTCAAAATCAAAAACCATGCGTAAAAAACCGCCTTCCAGGGCTAAATCTTCACTTTTAATTCCTAATGTGGCAAATGATACCTTGCCGGGCACAGGTGTAGTGAACCGTATGATCACTTCTCCCTGATTTACTTCTACAAGCAGTCCCATTTATAATTTTGTTTTGGTTAAGCCAAAGGTCTGCTATTTAATCTGCCCGAAATATGACCTGTGTCATGCGGGCCGATAATATTGGTCAGTCCGCCTGCCAGGCATGTTTGCAGACAATGGGCCGGAACCATTATCTTTGTTCAATCATGTACTCTAAAGAGGAAAAGAAAAATAACAAACTGCTGTTCTGGTCAAGGCTTGAAGATCAGATGATGCATCTTAAAAATCCACACGGCACCAAGGTGAACTGGTTTAATTACAACACCAAAATCAATCACCTGTATTTTCGTATGGAGGCTGATGAAAAGGCAGTGCGCCTGTGTATTGATCTGCAGTTTCCGGATACCGGTGTGCGTGAAGTTTTTTGGGAACAGTTTGAAGAATTCAAGGATTTGCTGAATGACCGTTTCAAGGGTAAACTAATCTGGCTGAAAGAATACGAACATGACAACGGCAAAACCATTTCACGCATTTACCTGGAAAGGGGAGAAGTGAATATTAACAATCAAAAAGACTGGGATAAAATGCATCTTTTTCTCAAGCTGAATTTTGTTAAACTGGACCAGTTCTGGGATGAATTCAGTGAGGTGTTTTTGCAACTGAAGTAGTGCCGGTCACTTCGGCTACGCTCAGTGACCGGTTAAGTGTTGGGTTATGCTCAATGACCTGTCAAGTATTGGCTACGCTCAGTGACCGGTTTTTCCTTTCTCTTTGATCCGGGAGCCAGTACTTTCGGCTACGCTCAGTGACCGGTTAAGTGTTGGGTTATACTCAATGACCTGTCAAGTGTTGGCTACGCTCAGTGACCGGTTAAGTGTCGGGTTATGCTCAATAACCTGTCAAGTGTCGGCTGCGCTCAGTGACCGGTTTTTCCTTTCTCTTTGATCCGGGAGCCAGTAATTTCGGCTATGCTCAGTGACCGGTTAAGTGTCGGCTACGCTCAGTGACCGGTTAAGTCTCTGGGTATGCTTAGTGATTGGTCGGGAGAAATCCGTTTAATGTTCCCTTTATCCCTGAAAGGCTCTCTCTCTTCACTCAAAATGACAGCGGTTTACAAACCGGTGACCTCGGCTGCGCTCGGTCACCGGTTGCTATTGAATAATCAATGTATCAGTAAACGCGCTGTAAGCCCCAAAAATTCCAAAGCCATTTTCAACATTGGTATACACCTGCACCGGTTGTGCAAATGGGTCGCCCTGTGTCTCCTGGTATTTGGAATGGGATACGCTGTACTTGAAATAATCTTCACTCACGCTGCGCAAGCCAATGGCCACCACAACAGAATCAGCATCATCAATATCCTGTTCTGCCGTGAATGAACAGGTTGAACCATTAAAACTGGCATCTGAAAAAAGAAAAATAGAGCCCCATTTGGTTCCGTCCACATCAGCTGATCCATTCTGTGTAAAAATTTCAGATGTTGAATAATAAGTGTCTTCGTAATAGTAGACTTCACCTGTTAAATCATCTACGTAAATAACCATTTTAGTGAGGGTCAGTGCATAGTAATTGGTTACGGCCGGGTCATCGTTAAACTTAATTTCGTAAGACATGCGGTCTGACTTGCGCAGTGTATCAACTGAAGTGACTGAGATAACTGCGGGGGTATTGGTTTCAGCAGATACATCTGTGAGACCGCTGCTTGAAACCTTGATCCGGTAAGTCATACCAGCTACAGGCAAATAGCCGGGCACTTTGTAAACGCCATTTGATTCATGCACAAAATCACCCAGAAAGTTGTCGTTGCCATCGTAGAGTTTTGCCGTTGCCTCAGTCAGATTTGGCAGCGTCCCTTCATACAACACGTCACGGCTTTCACTCAGGTTTACAGCAATAGTATCACCGGCAGCAAAAATTCCGTTCACCACAATGCGCGGTGCAATTTCTTCCTGTTCAAGCGGAATTTCTTTTTCGCAGGAAAAAAGGAGGCTGCTGAGCGCGAGAAAAAAAAGTACTTTTTGCATGATTAAAATTTGAAACTGTAATTAATGGATGGAATAATAGGGAAAAGGCTAACCTGTTTCAAAACCTTTTTATCACTGTTTTTAAGATACCCAAATTCCAGGTAAAATGGGTTCTGACGGTTGTAGGCATTGTACAAACCAAAACTCCAGGTCGCTTGTCCCCATTTCTTTTCTTTGTGAATATTTACGCCAATGTCTAAACGATGATAAGAGGGCATGCGGTAATTGTTTCGTCCATCCACATGTTCTACCGTAGATGAGAAATAATTCTGATCTTCCAGTGCGTTGTATTGCTGCAAAGCAAGTGTCACGGCATTACCCGTAGCATACACCCACACCACACCAATGTCTATTTTATCATTGAATTTGTGTGTGACAACCACACTGATGTTGTGACGGCTGTCATAACGATACGGGAAGATATTTCCGTTGTTCAGGTTATCAAACTGGCGGTTGGTCCATGAAAGGGTATAACCAATCCAGCCGGTAGTTTTGCCGGTGCGTTTTTCAAAGAGCACTTCAAGTCCGTAACTGTACCCTTTGCCCACTTCAACCAGTTTTTCCCAGTCGTTTGACGTATCAAAAAAGCTGGCGCCTTCTTTATATTCAATCAGGTTGTTCATTTGTTTGTAATAGGCTTCAGCACCAATCCGGTAGCCGGCTTTTAACTCACGGGTGTAACCAACAGCATACTGATCACCAATTTGAAAAGGAATGGTATCGGTAGCCGGTACCCACAAATCAGTCGGTAATCCAATGGTTGTATTGGTTAGCAAATGAAGGTATTGTGCCATGTGACTGTATGAAACTTTTAAGCTTGATTTTTCATCGAGCAGAAAATTAAACGCAGCGCGGGGTTGTAATGCATTGTAGTATTTATCTCTCACAATAAAGTTTGAAAAATGAACCCCCAGGTTTGCCATAATACGTTTACTGATTTTAAAATCATCCTGTATAAAACCGTAAAATTCATGGGCATACGTGCGCTTTCCGCCAAAAACGGTATCGGTGGTGGCACCGTTGTTATCGTATTTAAACTGGTTAACCCCGGGTTTAAATGTATGGTAGATTTCACCTACACCAAATTCCACTTTATGATTGGGGTTAGGGTAGTATGAAAAGTGTACGTTGCCTCCCCAGTCTGTAATTCCAGACAAATAATCAAACGAATAATTCTGGTCCGGGGTGTCCTTTTTTCCATCTTCGTATACGGTCATTCCAAAACCGGTTTTAAACCGGTAATCACTGAAGTTGAGTGTAGTATTGGCAAATAGTTTGGGTGAAAACTGGTGATTCCACCGCAGGGCCATAATTTTGTTTCCCCAGCTGAGTCCGCCATTTGATTCTTCATAATACGTTTTGGCGTTGTCTACATAATCATAGGTGCTGTTTACGTAAAACTTGTCATCGCCTAAGTAGGCACTGAAATAAATACGGTTTTTGTCATTGATGATGTGATTGATTTTTGCGTTTACATCGTAGAAATAATAGCCGCCGGTAACCTTGTCATTCCCCGTGTTTTTGGCATTGGCCAATTTAATGAACGGCTTGGCAAGCAGGTCAATATAGGTTCGGCGGGCTGATATCATAAACGATGTTTTGTCTTTGATAATAGGCCCGTTCAACATCAGTTTGGAAGAGATAATACCGACTGAACCTTCACCGTGCAGTTTTTTCATGTCTCCCTCTTTCATGCGGATATCGATCACAGAAGAAATGCGGCCGCCGTATTCAGCCGGAAAGCCGCCTTTTACAATTTTTACATTGTTAATAGCATCGGCATTAAAAACAGAGAAGAAGCCAAACAGGTGGTTGGCATTGTAAATGGGCACACCATCCAGCAGAATCAGGTTTTGATCAGGCCCGCCACCGCGGACGTAAATACCGCTCGATCCCTCACTGCCGGCTTTAATTCCAGGCAAAAGCTGGGCTGTTTTGATGACATCAATTTCTCCCAGCAAAACAGGCAATGATTTTACCTTGGACATGGGCAGTTCAGTGGTGCTCATTTCAGTAGACTCATGCTGTTTTACTTCACCGGTGACGAGTACTTCGCTGAGCATACCTGCCGGTTTCAGTTCCAGGTTCAGGCTCACGTTGGCATCAAGCGTAACCTGCATTTTAGACGGTTCTTTCCCCACAAAACTGAATACTACCTCATGCACCCCTTGAGGGAGTGTGAGGCTGTAAAAACCATAAGTATTGGCAATGGCACCAACACTGAGAGCCGGAACAAATACGCGGGCCCCAATCAGGGCTTCACCGGTCTCAGCATCTTTAACATAGCCTGAAACGGTGTATTTGGTTTGCGCAGCAGCGAATAGTGAAGTTAGTGAGAGGAGGGTAAAGAGAATCAGTTTCATTAATAATCAAGAGAGGGATGGGTGAGGGTATAACTTAATGTGTTTGATTTTATTGTGTGACGGACCAGATTCAGTAAAGTTACAGCGGCAAAAAAAAAAGAGACCGAAGTCTCTTTTTCCCTGTAATCAGGCGTATTGATTAATAGTAAATCAGTCGTCTTACCTTGGCAATGTGTTTGGCCAGGCGAATAACCTGTTTGGTATAACCAAATTCGTTGTCATACCAGGAGTAAAGCACAACGCCTTTGCTGTCTGGTGAAACCAGGGTAGCCTGCGCGTCAAATACTGAACAGCAGGTGTTTCCAATAATATCACTCGAAACCAGTTCAGGATCTACTGAATAATAAATCTGGTTAACCAGGTTACCGTTTAATGCTGCTTTTTTAACAATGGCATTCACCTCTTCAACCGTTGTTGTGGTATTCAGGGTTAACTGCAGAATAGCCAGTGATCCGTTTGGTGTTGGTACACGCACAGCATTGGCGGTTAATTTATCAGCCAGTTCAGGAATTACTTTGGTTACAGCACTGCCGGCACCGGTTGATGTAATAACCATGTTAATAGCAGCTGAGCGTCCGCGGCGCGGTTTTTTGTGAAAGTTGTCCAGCAGGTTCTGATCGTTGGTATAGGCGTGAACGGTTTCAATGTGTCCTTTTTCAATGCCGTAATTGTCATTGATCACTTTCAGAATAGGTGTGATGGCATTGGTGGTGCATGATGCTGCGCAGAAAATGTTTTCACCTTCAATGTCCAGGTCAAAATGGTTGATACCGTATACAATGTTAGGAATTCCTTTACCAGGGGCGGTGAGGAGTACTTTGCTCACACCTTTTGCTTTCAGGTGACGTGACAGACTTTCACGATCAGTAAACGCACCGGTATTATCAATAACCAGCGCATCTTTAATACCGTGTTTGGTATAGTCAATATCTTCAGGATTAGAAGCGGCAATCATTTTTACAATTTGCCCGTTCAATATCAGGGCACTGTTTTCATGATCTACTTTTACTGTTCCCTTGAAAGATCCATGCACTGAGTCCTGGCTCAGCAGGGCTGCACGTTTGGTAATTTCATCTTTGGAAGAACTGCGGGTAACAATGGCTTTTAAACGGAGCTGCTGACCTTTGCCTGCTTGTTTGATCAACTCGCGCGCTGCCAGACGACCAATACGGCCGAAACCATATAACACCACATCACGCGGTTCAATATTAAAATCACGGTTGTCTACCAAACCGCCCAATTTGTTTTTGAGAAAATCGGTTTTTGAGGCAAATTTGTCTCCTTCCTGAATCCACTCATACGCCAAACGGCCAATGTCAATCTTTGCAGGAGAAAGCTCCATGCCAAACAACACTTCAGCCAGGTGAGCAGTGGTGGTAATGAAGATTTTTTTGCCTACTACCTTTTCAGCGTAGTTGTGCAGGTTAATGATTTCAGAGGTTGTAATATCCAGCAGGTGATTGCGGAACAATACTAACTCAACGCCCTTTGAATAGAGGAGTTCACCTACATAGTTTGCCAGCTTTACAGCTGCTTTTTCATTGTCAATGTAATTCTGAAGTTCTTTTTCGTAACCTACGGCCGATTCCATGTTTTTGTTTTTTGATCCCCGGGTGGGGGAAATTAATGGCGCAAAATTACATCGGAAAATGCGAATTAAAACATGAGTTTGCTCACAATTTTTCAAGTGATATTGACAAGCTAACGTGCCGTGCTGAAATATCAGAAACCCATAAAGCGGCTCAAAAAAGAATAAGTCGCTCCGTAAAAGGGATTTAGTGGCAAAAAAAAAGCCCCGGACAAACCGGGGCTTTCTGAGTTTTTATCCTAAATAAGCTTTCAGCAATTTGTTGCGTGATGTGTGACGCAGCCTGCGAATGGCTTTTTCTTTAATCTGGCGCACGCGTTCGCGGGTCAGGTTAAATTTAGCGCCAATCTCTTCGAGTGTCAGGCCGTGGTTCATGCCAATACCAAAGAACAGGCGGATAATTTCACGTTCTTTATCTGTTAAAGTAGATAAGGAGCGCTCAATTTCTTTCTGCAATGATTCGGCCATCAGCAAACGATCTGCTTTTGGTGAGTCACTGTTAGCCATAACGTCCATCAGTGTTCCGCCGTCTTCAGAAGAAGAGAGGGGAGCATCCATAGACACGTGGCGACCGGCAACTTTTAAGCTTTCTTTAATTTTATCTTCCGGCACCTCCAGTACTTCTGCAAGTTCTTCAGCACTTGGGGCACGTTCATATTCCTGCTCCAGTTTAGAGAAAGCCTTGTTGATTTTATTCAATGATCCTACCTGGTTTAATGGAAGGCGAACAATACGTGCCTGTTCAGCCAACGCCTGAAGAATAGACTGGCGAATCCACCATACCGCGTATGAAATGAATTTGAAACCACGGGTTTCATCAAATTTCTGAGCAGCTTTAATTAATCCTAAATTTCCTTCGTTGATCAAATCTGGCAGGGTTAATCCCTGGTTTTGATATTGTTTTGCTACTGAAACCACGAAACGAAGATTCGCACGTGTCAGTTTTTCAAGGGCTTTTTGATCTCCCTGTTTAATCCTCTTCGCTAATTCAACCTCAATCTCAGCCGTGATAAGTTCTTCTTTTCCAATATCCTGAAGATATTTATCTAAAGATTGACTTTCGCGATTGGTGATGGATTTGGTGATTTTTAACTGCCTCATTCTTATAGGTCCCTTTCTTTTAGATTTAACAATGTGGATGCAAACTTACGTCATTTTAGTCCTCGTGTCAAGAGCAAAATTCAACTTAAAACGATAAAATTCACATACCCCAATTATAACTGCCTTTTGACACAAAAGGTTACGGTTGGTCCGTAATTTATTTTACTGTATAATGTTATAAACGTATAGAAGTAACTTTCATTACAGGTTTTGGTGTTAAGTATTGTTAATGCGTTTGTGTTTTTTGAAAGCATTGGATTGAAATGTTGGTTTGGGGATTAACTCAAACAGATTTCTCCCGTTGGTCGAAATGACGTTTGTCAGGATGCTGAACAGGCTTACACCAGTGCCTTCTACGCCTTTTGTGATACGTAATCAGCCAGGTAAGCAAAATCAGGCATCAGGTTGCCGCTGAGATCTGTTTCGCTGGCGCGTTCAATCACACGATCCGGGTCAGGCCCAAAAAGATGAGGCAGCACGCGGTTGATCAAATCATTGCCATAGTCAACCGATGCGTCTTTGGGCAATTCACAAGGCAGGTTGTCTACCGCTACAACACCAATACATTCTGGGTTCATAAAATCACCCTCTTCACCGGTATGCGGGTTGTAACCATAATGGGGCTCAGCAATGGTTGACGGGCGAATGGTAGATGCAATGGGTCCGTCGATGTCGCAGGAAATATCAGCAATAACCGTTGTTTTGCATTCTTTTGCCGCCAGGTTCTGTTGGGTGACAATTACCGGCGATGATGAACTCCAGTAATGGCATGGAATATACATGTGTGCTACTTTCAGGTAGCGGTTAAAGGTTGAAATGTAACCTGCCCCGCTTTTGTGAAACGCTGCCGAATCAAAGGCTGAGCCGTCTGCTTTGGCATAATAATCGGGTGCATCCAATTGGGTGAATACAGGATTGTTAAATTGTTGGTTCAGAAAATCAGCCGGACTTACTTCTTGCAAGCCAATGCGTTCAATAATTTCACGTGCACCGCCGCCAACACGACCCGAACCTGTCAATACAATTTTGGTATCAGCCGGTAATTTGATTTTGGCAAGTTCAGCTTCCATCTCTTTACGGTCAGCACACAAATGAGCAGGTTTTAAGGTATACAGGTTGTGCTTTTTGCCATAGGCCAGAAAACCGTTGTAACAGCCCACAATACCTGCATAACGGCCAAAACCAATAATGCGGTGTTTGTTTTTATCGGTGAGGGTTTCGTAATCAATGAGCTGAATTTTTTTCTCCAGCACCGCTTGCAGTAACCTGCGATTATAGGGCTGCTTTTTAAAGGTGTGCGAAAAGAAAAAGTATTTTTTGTTTGGAATCAGGTAGTCGGTTTTGACCTCTTTGACTCCCATTAAAATATCTGCCTCTGTTGCCTTGTCTACCAGCCTGATTCCGGCAGCGGCATATTCTTCATCTTTATACGAGCGGATATCGCTGCGCTCCACAATTACTTCCACATTCGGAAAACGTTTCATCACTTCAACACACTGCAATGGCGTAAGTGGCACCCTTTTGTCTGGCGGTGTCTTCGTTTCTTTGATGACGCCTAGAATTGTTTTGGACATGATGAGATAAAATAGTTCGGGTGCGCAAAAGTAGTAATTTAAAAACGGATTTTAATGGAACAAGCACCTGTTTCTAAACAAGTTTTTAGCCATTCGTTGTGCATTACGCCAGATCACTTATTCATCAGGTAATACAGGGGGCGTATGGTGTAATATGATAGCTGTGTCTCATTCAGACTATTACCGTCCTTGTCTGTTGAGCTACCAACCTTGTTTTTAAAATCAACAAATACCTTGCAGCAATGGTGGGCAACCGCCAGTTTTTTCATTTTCTGCAGAATTTTGGTGCTTAGCTGCTCAATGGTTTCAATGCCTGTTACCTTCAGAAAGCTACCAACACCAATTACCACGTGGTTTTCAGGAAAAACATCCCCGGTAATTACCTGTATTTCGTTGGTTTTACACCATTCTGTTTTGGCAAATGGCACCTGTGCTGCCAAACCTGCCGGCAGACTCATGAGAATGAAGCAAAGCAGAACAATTTTCATACAAAACAGATTGCTGTATCAAAGGTACCACTAATTCATCGTATATAGCGCTTTTAACAGCCGGCTATATCCAACAAAATCAACCACATCGCTGACACCGGTCATTTTCAGGCAAGGTGTATGCGCCTATCTTTAATGAAAGCAAAATCAGGTTATGAAAACACTTGTTATTTACGACTCCAATTACGGCAACACCCGGCTTATAGCAAGGGCTATAGCTGTTTCTATGGGAAATGATACGGTATTACGTTCAACTGAAAACCTGATTGAATCAGATTTGAAAGAGGCGGATTTACTCATTGCCGGCAGCCCGATTATTGGTTGGCGGCCAACCCAGAAACTGGCATCGTTGCTGGATGATTTGCCTGCCAATGCCCTGGCCGGAAAAAAGGTGGCTGCTTTTGACACCCGGGTACGTCTGTTTATTCACGGCAATGCCGCCAAACGTATTGCCAAAACGCTTGAGTCCAAAGGTGGTGATTTGGTATTGCCGCCTATGGGTTTTGATGTGAAAGGCAAAGAAGGGCCCTTGTTTGAAGGAGAAATTGAACGGGCAGGTGAGTGGGCCCGGGAACTTAAGAAAGCCGTTTAGGTTCGTGTGCAGCGAACAAGATTATCTGTTCATTTCTCCTATTTTATAGTGAGTTCGATCTGATTTTCTTTGTGTTTCAAAAAAAGGTTGATTCACATGGAGAAGGTACATAGAGGCGCCCGTTTTTGTTCTGATAATCTATGTGAAGCCTCTGTTTTCTACTGTGTCTATGCGGTAAAAAGAGTTTTTTTTGTCACTGTTTATGATTTCTGTTAACCAGCATCTGCGCTATTCCGCGCAATCTCACCCGTCACAAAATACATTTTCAGCAGTCCTTTATTTTTGGCTTCAATTTCACCGCGGTGTGTAAAGTCAAATTCATGCCGGGCCAATTCGTAAACGGACTCAGAAACGTTGATGGCATCTGACTCGCCTGATTGTTCCATCCGCGCGGCAATATTAACGGTATCACCCCATACATCATACGCAAATTTGCGTGAACCCACAACTCCCGCAACCAACGGTCCGCTGTGAATTCCAATACGAATTTGCAGGTAGGGTAAATGCTGTTTTTGTTTTTCAGCCGCTGTGGCATTCACAAATTCACGAAACTCAAATGCAGCCCTGATCATGGTGGCAGCGTGATTTTCAGCCGGGTTCGGAATTCCGCAAACGCACATGTATGCATCACCGATTGTTTTTATTTTTTCAATGTGATACTTTGCTACAATTTTATCAAAGGCTCTGAAATAATGATCTACCATGTGAACCAACTCTTCAGGTGAATGTTTTTCAGAATATTTGGTGAAGCCCTTAAAATCAGTAAACATGACTGTAGCATTCTCATGCCTGTGGGGAGTGGTTCGTCCAAACTCTTTTAACTCGTCAGCAACCGTTTCAGGTAAAATATTCAGCAGCAGTTCATCTGATTTTTGTTTGGCACTGATAATCTCATAGTTTTTTTGCCTCAGCAAACGAACACCTTTCCGTTTCTGGAAATAGCCGCGCGCAATAAAGGCCGCTGCCAGCAAAACCAATCCTAGCGCAAACAGCAAAATATTCCGCCTGTTTTGAGATGATTTAATTTCAAGTTCTTTCTGGTTATTGGCAATCTCCAGGTCTTTGATGTTTAACTGGGCCTGCAATTGTTCGGTTGTGAGTGAATCAATGGCATTTTCTTTTTGTTTGATGTCTTCATTTTTCTGCTCAATTTCGCTGGCACTGGCTTCTACTTTGGTTTGCAGGCCAGACACCGAATCTTCCAGCATTTGCGCTTTCTGCGAGCTTTGCTTTTTATACAGCAATGAAAATTTTTCGTAATGCGCCAAGGCTTCCTTGTAGTTGACTACGTTGTCTTTCAGTTCTGCCAGTTCAAGATGCGCATTCATCTGAACCTGGATATTTTTTTCAGCCTCAGCCGCGTCCAGTGCTTCTTCAAGTTTTTTGATGGCTTTGGGGTCTTTCCCGGCTTCACGCAGGGCCATGCCTTCTTTGTAAAGCTGTAAGCTGTTCTGCGAATAAACCAACGAAGCAGGAACGAGCAAAAGAAAAACAAAAAAACGGCTAAAAGTCATATCCGGTTTGAGTAAGGAGTGGCCTGAATATAACACTAAAAATCGGGAAGCCGGCGCATTGTTTTGGTTGATTTTTTAAAGGGCTGGGGGTGAAGGTTTTTTGAGTGTGAGGGTTAGAGTGGGGAGGGGGAAGGGCGGTGATTTTGTTCAGCAACAGTTTCAGAAAGAGCAAGAGTTTTTTATTGCTATTGTCCTTTGGTACGGTGGAAATTTAAATAACCAGGTGTTTTCAATTAGGTTAGCTGCTGCGCAGGATATTCATCCTGCGCCTTAGTACAATGATGGCGATACGTATCGCCTAACGAAATCTTAATTATAAAACATTGATGTTTTTAAATTTGCTGATGATTACAGTTGATTGGGCAAATGGAATAAATGAAGTGTTTTACGCCCTATGATGTTTGGTTGCGGATGAATATCCTGCGCAGCGGAGGCAAAGAAAGCTTATTCAAGTCTATTGAAATAACTATCTTTGGTGTTACTTGACATTACAATGATCGAAAAAGTTAGCATAAAAAATTATAAATCAGTACAAGATATAGAAATTGAACTGGGTAGATTCAACGTTTTTATTGGTGAAAACGGGTGTGGAAAAAGTAACATCCTTGAGGCCATTACATTAGGTGCGGCCTCTGCTTCTGACAAACTTGATAGTGAATTTTTGTTTAATCGAGGAATTCGTGTAACTGAGCCTCGTTTTATGAGGTCTGCTTTTCAAAAAAAAAATGTTCTAAATCCAATCAAGCTATCATTTTCTATTGATGAACTTGATTACTCATGTGAGCTTACGAATGATAACAAGCCATATTCAAAGTGGATAAACAAAAGTAATTCTAATTCTGAGGTTATTGGGAAGGAAATCGTTGACTTACTCTTCTCAAAGAAAAGGTCAAAATCAAAAGAAATTGATCCGGAATTATCTGAGCTAAGAAATTCATTTAATTCTCTGCTAAGTACCTTAGATAAATTGAGTGGAACCAAAGAGGAAAAAGAAAATCTCCGAGGTAAATTTAAGTCTGGAATTAGTTCCAGTATTGAGAAACAAATACTCAATCCACTTTCAAACTTTGTAATTTATTCACCAGAGGAGAGTTCACTCAGATCATTTGAAAAGGATGGTCAAATTGAACCTCTTGGAAGAAGGGGGGAAGGTTTGTTTAAGCTGCTGAAAACCTTTGTTAAGGAGCGATCAAATAAAAAAATTAAGCTTCTAAAGGAACATCTTAGGCTGATTGATTGGTTTGTAGATTTTGAAATTTCTGACAATAAATTAACCGAGGAAAAAAATCTAAACTTGAAGGATAGATTTCTTGCCAAAGAACTTGATTTTATTGATCAAAGAAGTACTAATGAAGGCTTTTTATTCTTACTTTTTTACATAGCCCTTCTTATTAGCGATGAAACTCCAGATTTTTTTGCCATCGACAATATAGAGAATGGCCTCAATCCGAAACTCTGTGAACGCCTTACGAAACTATTGAATCAACTTTCTGAACAGAATGAAAAGCAGGTTATTCTTGCTACACATAACCCTTCTGTCTTAAACGGAATAGATTTAAAAGATCCTGATCAACGACTGTTCATGATCTTCCGAAACAAATTAGGACATACTAAATTCCGTAGAATAACTTTGGAAAATGAAATACAGGGTTCGGATATTCGTTTATCAGAGGCTTTTCTAAAAGGGTATATTGGAGGTTTATCAAAAGCCTTTTGAGTTATGCAAAAATCGTTTGGAATAATCGCAGAAGGACCAACCGACCAAGTCGTCATAGATCATATTTTGTCCGGATATTTCAATGATCCTGACTTTTCTTTGAATGAATTGCAACCAACTAGGGACGAGTCTTCTGGGATATCTGATATTGGCGGTTGGACGAAAGTTTTTGAATTTTGTCGATCGAATAACTTTATGGAGTCCTTTAATTTCAATCATTTTATAATTATTCAAATTGATTCAGATGTGTCTGAAGAAGTTGGTTTTGGTGTCCCCAAGAAGCAGTCTGGGAAAGATTTATCTGTTCCTGACTTGATTGAAAATGTGATCAAAAAGCTCGTTGAGGCAATAGGACCAAATATTTATAACGATTTTAAACATCGAATCATTTTTGCCATCGCCGTTCACGAATTAGAATGCTGGTTATTGCCACTATACTATTCGAATGATAAGAAAAGTAAAAAAACAGGATGCCTCGGCGCGCTGAATATTGAATTACAGAAGAAAAACAAATTCACAATCGACCCAAAGAAGAAAAACCAAAGGTTCTATCAAATTATTTCAGAGCCGTTCCTTAAGCGTGCCGCGGTCCTAAAGTATTCGAAGGAAAATCCAAGCTTCGCTTATTTTATATCAAAACTTAACGAAATTTCCTTTTAAAGAAAATATTATAATTTTTATGTGATATTATCATAATTCTAGCACATAAAAAACGCCTCAAAATTATCTACGCAGGATATTCCTCTCGCACCTAAGCAACACGCCGCCGACATTCATCGCCTCTCGCAAACCTCAAAACATAAATGTATATCACGTAGCAGCGGTGTCAGAAAGTATCCGGTATAAAGTCCACTCAATTTTTAACCACGCGAATTACCTGGCGCGAATCATTAGAAATAACGGTGATAAAATAGATGCCCTTTTCACCGGTCAGTTCAACAATTGCAGTTGGTGCTGTGAATTGGCTGAATTCGTTAATCAGCTTACCGTCTGCGCTGTTAACAAGCAGTTTAGTGCTGGCATATTCTGTACCTAAAACGACCTGAACAGAACCATTTGTGGGATTGGGGAAAAGGCTGATTGTTGCTTCATTCTCGGTCAGGCCGGCTGTAGAACAGGCATTGGCACAATCTGTACTAAAAACAAGCCCGGCATCTATGCTTGTCCAGTTAGTTTCAGACCAGGTGGGGTTATCAACTTCTATACAGGTCAAAGAGGCGTTGTTATTTGCCGCAAAAGTGGTCAATGCGTTATTGTTGCCGTTCTTAATATTCAGGCAGGTTAGTTCATTTGTAGCGCAGGTCAATTCTGTTAAGTCAGAATGTTGACTCAGTTGAAGGCTGGTGATTTGATTTTGGTCACACTTCAGAATGGTAAGATTTGTATTTACTGAAACATCCAGTTGTGTCAGGTTGTTTCCCCTGCAGTCGAGTGTTGTTAAAGCCGTGTTTTGACTCACGTCCAGGCTGGTTAATCCACTGTAGTAACAAAAAAACGATGTCAATGCGGTGTTTTGTGACACATCAATCGTTCCCAAATTGCTGTTGTAGCCACAAAAAAGCCACGCCAGATCAGGATTTTGTGTAACATCCAACGTTGTTAAATTATTCCATAAAACCATCAATTTAGTCAGGCCCGGGCATTGCGTAACATCAACACTGGTTAGTTCATTGCTGTTCAGCGACACTTCAGTTAACGCGGTGTTTTGTGAAAGATCAGCCGTTACCAGGTTATTCATACTGGCTATAAAAACCTCCAATGCTGTAAAATCTTCTATACCGGTTATATCAGCAATGCTGAGATTGGTAACATTCAGGTACGTAACCGTATCAATAGCCGCTGTTGGAACGCTGCCATCGGGTAGGCCGGTATCGTATCCCAGGCTAATTAATGCCTGTTCGAAATTGGCATCCGGAATCAGGGTAGTTTGTGCCTGGCTTTGGAACACAAAGGCTAATAAGCCAGCAATTAAGAGAGATGATTTCATACGTTGGGTTTAATTTTTTTCAATACTACGGATTGGTGCGCAGGGTGGCTTTTGTTTTTTTGTACAATAAATTCAAAATTATACGGGTCTGGATTGAATCTTCATCCTGATAATGAGGCACTGAAGTTTCTAAATGCTTTTAAGATGATATCCTGTGGAGCGGGTCAACATATTCGTTGAGAAACAATTCTGCTTTTCTCTATTGACCGTTATTCTGTAATAGATGGGCTTTTCCGGCTTTTGCTCATGTGGGAATTATGAAGAATTTTATGGAGTAGGAGCTTAGTCATCCTCTCGTTTTATATAAGTTAACTTGACGTATTTGCAGTCTTCACCACATAAAGGAATTAAATCAATTTGGCCTAGGTTGAATATGCTATATTCCGAAATCAGGAACTGATATTGCTCGCTATTTATTAATAAGGTAATGGTATCATTGGTATTTGTGAATTTTTGCGCTCCATCAACGCCGAAATCAAGCGATTGAAAAGGCTCGTATGCGGTGATTATTATATTTCCCCAGCCGGTTTCATTATCGAAAACATAAATTCCTTTACTAGTAGAATCGTTCAAGTAGTGGAATTCTCTTTGCTCGTCACTTAAATCCCATACACCATCAAGGCAGGCGGTATTTAAAATCACATCTATGTTTTCTTTAACCGATTCGTAGGGAATGTCCTTCCTTACATAATATTCCTTTGAGTAATTGAATCCACCGCCTCCATAATAATTCGTTAGGATTAAAGTGTCAGCAGACCAGCCAATGAACTGAACGTGATAACTGTCCGGGCATTTCCAAATTGTCAGTAGGGTATCTTTTAAAACCAGTACGCGGAAATCATTATTATAAGTACATGGATAGTCCAATCTGAATACGGTGTCATTGTAAAACGCTATATCGTCGTATGGTTTGCGGAAATATGGAAACATTTCAGTAATGCCGATTTTGTCAGTTTCCTTGACCAGCATCCAGCCACCTTCGATTTTTGCAAAAGTGGAATCATCACGAAAATGAAGCCGAACAGAATCATTCATATCGCATACTGGCCAGTTCCAATCCCAGTCATCATTTTGACCAAATGACGTAGCACTTATGAAAAAAGTTATAAAGAATTTTATGGCGTGCGATAATTTAGTCAAAGTTCATTTATTTAAGTGATTCAAAAAATCTGATAACCTGAAGTGTTCCGGGTATAGTGTGCAATATAACATTTGAAATATCACCCTCTAGTTTATCAATTACGTCATTCATCTCAGCGATGATTTTTGAAATCGCTAATTCCTTTTTGCTCTTAAGTGTTGATGTTCTTGGTTCAGTGAGAAAAGAGTTCCAGTTAATGATATAATCAACCGTTCCTATTATTAGAAAATCCTTGGAAGCCTTTGAAACTTTGTGAACAATAACATTTCGTTCATGCTTCAACTCGCTATAATCGTTAGTCAATTTTTTTATTGCTACGCCTAACGGAGTTCCTTTAATATTTTCATTCTCAGCAATAAATTCAAGTTTACAGTTTCGATCAGGATAACCTAAGTTCAATGATTGATTTATATAGTGAGCCGTTAAATCCATAAGTGTAACACACCTTACCTGGAAATTTTCGAAGTGATATTTGTAATACTCTTTATCCTCAATTCCGTTACTCGTATATTCCTTTGGAACCTGCTCAATTTCCATATACTTCAAAATACTCTTAGTGTATTCAATCGAGTTCGTTAAAGTTTGAAAATGCGGGTATAGCCTTAGAACGAATTGATCCTTTTTTGTTACAGCAATTTCCCAGGAGATGGGTTTATTACCAATGTTCTTGGCATTGTCCTTTAGCGCCGGAAACACATGATCGTTTACGATTTTATCAAGGAATTGGCTAAAACCTGATTCTGTAGAACTGGTTTTGGCTTTTTTAGTAGTTGTTGAAACACTCATTTTCTGTTGAAATAACAAAATCAAATATACGAGATGTATTTTCAAACAAATCGCTTCTGTGAAAAAGCCTTCCCTGAGCCGCTTTTCAGGTACTTTTCAAATTTGAAGGCTTTTCTGCGGTCGTTGAATGAGATAAATGTAATTAACTCAAAAGGCAGCCTGGTTTTGGTGAATTTAACTTTTCCGTTTTGATGCGCATTGAGTCGTCTGGCAAGATTTGCACTACACAGGTGTAGATTTTATGATCGGCACATTTCAATAAATAAACACACCAGAACAGTTGAGTCTGATTTTTCATAGCGAAAAAAAAATAAATGGTGACGTTTTGGTGATTATGCTCAGGGCTGAGCGGGATCGTTTGGAATTCTAATGCGAAAGTAAAAATAATTTTAAGTTTTGGCAGAGCCAGGGAATTTTGACACTGATTTTTTTAGTATTGGTTGATTTTTCTGCGCTAAAAACAGATAGAATAACTCTTCTTCGCCGAAGCTACGAAGAGTGATAAAAACGCCCTCCTACGCACCGCTTAATCGCGGCGCTTCGGAGGGCGAAGGTGGAGCCGGAGGGGATCGAACCCTCGTCCTAACAACGAGTCTCTGAAGTTTCTACATGCTTATTTTGTGATTTAATTTCGGTTCTGCTTCGGACACAAACACCCTGTTCAAAACCTACTTCGCTTCAATTTCGCTTACATGTCACGACGTCACATAAACTAGCCCGAAAGTTTGATGTCCCGGTTCCTCACTCAACAGGCGGGAGTAGAGGGGAACAGCTTGTTTAGCCTACTATTGTTCAGCTAAATAAAGGTAATTAGTCTTAGACTGATTACGCAGCAAGCGCGTAAGAATTATTGTTGTCAATTATTCTTGTACACGTACTATTTACGAGGTATCGTGCGTTTCTCGACATGCTTCTGCAGCTACTGCTATTGCAGTCAAATCCAGGTCGGCCCCAAAGAACGTTTCTCCTTCGCTGAAGCTTCGGAGAACACGTTCTCTTTCGGATCAGTGTGAAGGTATTGTCTTCCTTCGCCAAAGGCTTCGGAAGACGATGCAAAGATAGTCATTTTAAAAGGGCATTGTTGTCAATTCATTGCTTCATCACAAAAAAAAAGAAGCGGCCCGGTATTATTTTTTTCAACGGCATCAACCCTTTTTCGTTGAGTTTCGTCAGCAGGGTATCTTGAATGACAAAAAATTACTCCACTCAGTTATGAAAAAACACTCGCTTTTGGCGCTCAGTTTTATCTGCAGCCTTGCCTGGGGACAAAACATCAACATGTCCAACGGTACCACCAACACCTGCAATGCCAATTTTTATGACAGCGGCGGACCGGGCAGTAACTACGGCAACAATGAAAATCTGAGCCATACATTTTACCCGGCCACTCCCGGCACAGCCATTGAAATAGCTTTTACATCCTACGTCAGTGGCCCGGCCGATCAGATTTCAATTTATGACGGACCGGACAATACCTATCCGCTTTTATTCAACGGCGGCGGAAACCTGACCATTCCTACGTTTACCTCTTCAGACATAACCGGTGCAATTACGGTAGAATTTAACTCCAACGCATCCGGCAACCAGGCCGGCTGGGTAGCTACTATCAGTTGCTGTTCGGCACCGCTTTTCTGGTTTGAAGACCTGGATGGTGATGGTTTTGGAAACATGTTCAGCGCCCCGGTTTATGCCTGTACCGCTCCGGTTGGTTACGTAGACAATGCCGATGATTGTGATGATGCCGCTACCTTGTATGAAGACATGGACGGAGACGGGTTTGGCGGCACTACAACCGTTGGCTGCGGCGCGTACAACAACGCTGATTGTGATGACAACCTACTGACTTACCAGGACAATGACGGAGATACGTATGGTGATCCAAACACACTTGTGGCCTGCGGTGTAACAGATAATACCGATTGTGATGACAACGATGCCGGTGTTGGTACCGGAACCATGTATACCTGGTACCAGGACAATGACGGTGACGGCTTTGGAATTTTCTGGATGACCCAGGATGCCTGCACACAACCTGCGGGCTATGTAAGTAACGCCGATGATTGTGATGATTTTTCCATAACCTATGCGGATGTGGATGCTGACGGATTCGGAGATCCGGCTGTGACAGACCCTTGCGGGGTATACGATAACTCTGATTGTGATGACAACCTGGTGACCTATGCTGACAACGACGGGGATACCTTTGGAGACCCGAACATTTTTGACCCGTGTGGTGTTGCCGATAATACTGATTGTGATGATACCGATGCCGGAATTGGTGGCGGAACAATAACAGTCTATTACGCTGATAACGATGGTGACGGCTTCGGAGATATGTCCAATACACTCGCAGCCTGTACACCGCCAGCCGGTTATGTTGCCAATGACCTGGATTGTGATGATTGGTCAATAACCTATGCAGACAATGATGGGGATGGATTTGGTGATCCGGCCGTGACAGACCCCTGCGGCGTCTATGACAATTCAGATTGCGATGATAACCTGCTGACCTATGCGGATAATGACGGTGATAATTTTGGTGATCCGAACATGCCGGCG
This sequence comes from Bacteroidota bacterium, assembly GCA_016192075.1. Classification (GTDB taxonomy): domain Bacteria; phylum Bacteroidota; class Bacteroidia; order Flavobacteriales_D; family Crocinitomicaceae; genus JADJGJ01. Next base: position 497,023 of record JACPUU010000012.1, read on the forward strand.
CCTTGCGGTATTACAGATAATACCGATTGTGACGACAATGATGCCGGAATTGGCAGTGGAACCATAAATACCTATTATCCTGATTCAGATGGCGATGGATTTGGTGCGCCGTGGTGGCCGGTTTATGCCTGTTCACAGCCTGTTGGTTTTGTAACTGATTCGTCCGACTGTGATGATTGGTCAGTTACCTATGAAGATCTGGACGGAGATGGATATGGAAATTCAGCTGTACAGGTACCTTGCGGTGTCTACGACGGCAGTGATTGCAACGATAACCAGTTGACCTACGCTGACAATGATAGTGATACCTTTGGTGATCCAAATGCTACAGCGCCTTGTGGTGTAACCAACAATACCGATTGTGATGATACGGATGCAGGCATAGGTGCCGGAAGCCTGGTGGCTTATTTTATGGATACAGATGGCGATGGTTACGGACAGCCGGGCTTTATGTGGTGGAGCTGCACGCCAATACCGGGAATGGTTACCGACAGTACAGACTGCAATGATTTTGACAATGCTGTTAACCCGGGTGAAACTGAAGTTGCCGGAAATGGCATTGATGATAATTGCGATGGCTACATTGATCCGGTTGCCGGCATTGAAACGGCTGCGGATTTTGATTTTAACCTCTATCCAAACCCGGCCAGAACGTTGGTCAACATTCAGTGGGCAACTGCCCTTACAACCGATAGCCGCATTGAATGTATAGGAATGAACGGCCAGATCCTGTTTACCCAGGTTGTTGCATCCGGCACAAGCCAATCTGAACTCATGCTGGACAGTTTTGAACCGGGAATCTATTTTGTACGCCTGCTCAATGCAGAAAGTACAGCCACAAAGATCTTGATTGTTGAATAGGTTTATTTACAATTAAATGAAGGAATCGGGAGCAGGGTCTCCCGATTTTTTTTTGCGGCTATAATTTCAACAATTCCGCTAATCAGAATCTGTAATTTGTTTGTTATCAATTAGAATGAATTAAAAAATGGTTAATAACTAATAACTTAGTTCAAAGATAATTCCCCAAAACTCCGGCGGGTAATTCTTACTTTTGGAGTCTCAAAACCCAAAACATGAAACTCATCAGACTGCTGACGGTATTTGCCGCAATTTTCGTCTTATTGTCCTGCAAAAAAGAAATCTACGGTTGTACAGACACGCAGGCCGCCAATTATTCAACACTGGCCACCAGCAATGACGGCAGTTGTTTCTACGATGAGTCTGATGTAAAGTCAACCACCGTTACCATTTCAACCTGGTCTCAAAGCGGGAGTGACTGGGCAACCACCATACCGTACGGTGAAATTACGGCAGATGTAATTGAAAACGGGGCTGTGGTCTGCTACATCAACAGCGGTATGGAAAATGTATGGCAAGCTCTACCTTTAACAATTTATCAATCAACTTCATACTCAAGTACAATTGAAGTTTCAATTACAGTTGGCCAGGTTTTAATTTACTGGAAAAACTCAGACGGAACCTTGCCGGCCAACCCAGGGGAACGAATGTTCAAGATTACCGCAATTGCCTGATTCAGCTATTTAGTGAACATTACCTTCCTGCACAATCTCAAGAGAATAGGGGAGTGTACCGTATTGTATCCGGTTTGCCAGGTTTTGAGCCTGTTCTTTGGAAAAATTATTGCTGATCACACAAATTCCCTGCGGAATAGGGGTCATAACCCTGGGGGCACATACAATGGATCCATCAACCAGTATTGCAAGAAAACGGTCTACATTGGACGATGTTTGTATAAACCACTTCAGGGCCCCTTGGTCTGTCATAGTTAGTTTTACCTCCCACACAGTTGGATCATAGCTTGATTCGACTGCACTTACATCTGCTATATCAGAAGAGATGATATTCCGTTCAGGGTAAAAAGGATACAGAAAATAGAGCTTGAAATAATCTCCCGGCATGTCAAGCGCCTTCTCCCAAGCGTGCTCCATGTAATTGGGAGAGTTGTAACGGGTGGCATTTAACGCGGAATTTATGTATGCTGTATCCCGCACATCAGCAGTACCAGCCCAAACCTGGTAAGGGTTTAACTGATTTTCCAGGTACATTAATGGTGGCAGCTTCAGGTAACTGAATAAGCTTTTGTTCATACCGGTTAATGAATCCCGCACCGTACTGAACGACTCCACAAACAAAAAATGATCCATAACCTCAGACAACATACAAACGTTGCGCATCACTAAAACATCCGACCGGGTGCCTGACAACCGGTCTTTAACGACTTGCTTTTTGTCTGAAGTTTTTAGTTCAATAATCAGATTTAAATCATTATTAATAAATATGTTATGAATTATTGAGTCGACTTCCAGCTGATCGTGCAGCCGCTCCAGGCAATAGCCTGTTTCAGTCGTATATAGCTCTTCCAGTTTTTGCTGAATTTCGATGTTTGAAGTGCATTCTCCAAACAAGTCCGGGTTGGCCTTAGCCAGATATTTGGTTAAATTATACGTTTTTTCGTCGGCCAGTTCAGTAATCCGCTGAAAAGCAGCATGTGGGCTTTGGTTATCACTGGTTGATTCAGCCAATATGCTTCGCAGATCAGGATCAGTATACCCATTTAAATGGCGCGACATAAATTTCGCCACCAGAATCTGAACCTGGAAACGATAAGCATCAGGCGCCTGACTCAAATCAAAAGCCTCATAACCTTGTTCCTTTTTACCAGCGCAGGAGACTGAAATACAAGCTATAACAAGAAGTGTATAAAGAACAAAACGCATGGTTATGGGAAAAATGAAACCGAAAATACCTTTTTTCAGGATATAACCCCTAAAAACAGCTGAACGGAATTAATGAATGCGCTCAATGGTCAACGGTAGAAAAGATACATGAACAAGTGCCCGGTCTAATATGCCGGTTTCGTAGAAATACTCACTGATGTTACCGTTTACCGGATTGGTAACCTGGTAATGCCCGGTTTTTACCTTTTGAATAGGTTTGTCAACACCGTCAAATTCTGAATAAACACTCTCTTTATCAAGCGGTTCATTAAAATAAAGCAGCGATTCAGCAAAGGTAATGGCCTTAGGGTAAACCCATTCATCGTCGTCTTTTTTATACTGGTACTGACTTCCCGCACGAACCGTTTTGGCAACCGAATTAACCGTGTTATTGCGGTACGTTATGACAGAATTGGAATAAAGCTGGTTGTTGTGGTATACGCTGCTCAGCACGTATTTGACATTAACCCGCATGACAAGCTGAACAGAAAACTGGCTGACTACTGAAATTTTGGTAACGGTATCAGTCTGGCTGCTGTTTACCTTAAGCTGGCCAATAAGTTCGCGCGTATCGGAATAAATGGCATACAAACCAGAACGGGTTTGCGCAAATCCTGAGCTGCAGGCCAGGAACAGGGTGAAAAAAACGCAGACTTTGACGAATGCGTTCCGGTGTGTCGGTTTCATTTGCTTTTGCAGTAATCTGAATTCAAAGCGCATGATTTTGCGCTAACGCGATAAAATTACGGCTTTTGGAGTTGCCGATCAATGCAGCCGACATGATTTATATCAACGGGGCTAACTGACAATTATCCTGAACAGTGGGCACACCAAAACCAATAAAAAGGTTTCGGATAGCCTGGTAAGGCCTGTTTAAAGGACTCCCTTTTGGAATATAATATATATTATGTTAAATAGTATTATAAAGTAAATCAATTAAATAGATGATAAAACAATAAAACATACTACCGAAACCCCTACTTCTGCGCTTAACCAGAAATAATTGATTTTGTGTTATCTTTCCGGCTTCGAACACTTAAAAAACATGTATTACTTCCCGCTTGCCAACCTGACTTTTGTGAGTCCTTTATCGGACGAAGATATTGCCGGCCGCATTGCCCGAAACCTGGAACCACAAAAAATGCGCTACGACCATTGGGTCTTAGCCAAAGAAAAAACCAAACTTTTTGAGGGAACCCTTTTCAATAATCGATTCAGGATGAAACGTGTGGAAAATCATGCATCAATCTGCAACCCGCTGATCATTGGAAGCGTTAAACAACAGGTTTACAACAAGTCAGTCATCACCTTGAAATTCAGAATCACAGGTATCAACGCCGCTGTGCTTTTCATGGGGTTGCTAATCAGCTCGCTCATTGGAATTATTGGAATCGCTAATCTTTTCAAAGACGGCCAGCTTCAGACATTTAGCCTGGGTTGTATCGGAGTTTGGGTAGCGGCCTATGCGCTTACGTTGTGGCGGTTTAATACAATTATGTCAAAGAACGTACATGATCTGTCAACGTTTTTTGAGGCACAGCCTGATCAGTTTACCACTGCAGAAAGCCACCATTACTCCCCTCCATAATACTTTGAAACAGCCTCCAGACAAACCTGGCGAGCTGCTTTCACTGAGTCAATTTCTACCTGTATTTCAAGCGCCTTTTCAATATTAAAAACCTGTAGCCGTTTCATTTTACGGTCAAGTTTCTCCCACTCATCGGCCACTTGCCTGTTCCATTCGGCACAAAACTCATCAGCCGGGGCTAATGCACCAGACAAGCAATCACACAGATTCTTTTCGGCTTGTGCATATTCCTTGACAGAAACGCAGCCAGAAAGCAATGCTCCACTTAAAATGAGAAAGAAAGGTCGTGCCATAGGTATCCTGAAATTAAACAAATTCAGGGAAATTACCGCAATGCGTTGATTAACGTCGTTTTTTAAAGAATTTCCGTTTTTCACCACCACCGCCAGCATTAGCGCCATCACCCGATTTGCGGTTTTGACCGCTGCTTTGGGATTTTCCTGAGCGCTGGTTGTTTGATTGCTGACGACCTCCCCGGTTATGTACCGGTTTTGGCTTGCCTTTATTGGCTTCGTGATCCGCTTCATCCCGTTCGTTAATTGGAAACGGATGATTGGCAATTACCGGAATTTTAAGTTTGATAAGTTTCTCAATATCTTGTAGATACGGTCGTTCATCGATATCACAGAATGAAATAGCTGTTCCGCTTGCGCCGGCCCTTCCTGTACGCCCAATACGGTGTACATACGACTCGGGCTCGTTGGGTAAATCGTAATTAATCACCCACTGCAAACTGTCAATATCAATTCCGCGCGCTGCAATATCAGTAGCTACAAGCACGGTAATTTTACGTTCTTTAAACTGTGCCAGTGCTTTTTCACGGGCTCCCTGGCTTTTATCACCGTGTATAGCTGAAGCCGGAATACCAGCCTTAGCTAATTCCCTGGTAATCCGGTCTGCCCCATGTTTGGTGCGTGAAAAAACCAATACCTGCTGCATGGCTTTTTCATGAATTACATGTTTCAGCAAATTGCGTTTCATGGATTTCACAACGTGATACACCTCCTGCTTTACTTTTTCAGCGGTAGATGACACCGGATCAACCTTTACCATTTCAGGGTTTGTGAGAATTGAATTGGCCAGGTTTGCTATGGAAAGCGGCATGGTTGCTGAAAAAAACAGGCTCTGCCGTTTCTTTGGCAGTTTAGGCAAAATACGGTTGATGTCATGAATAAAGCCCATGTCCAGCATGCGGTCAGCCTCATCCAGCACAAAAAAGTCAATGGTATCCAGGCGAATATGGCCCTGGTTCATTAAGTCAAGCAGCCTTCCCGGCGTGGCAACCAGAATGTCTACCCCCTGTCTCATTTGGGCCACTTGTGGATTCTGATTCACACCGCCAAAAATAACAGCATGTGTTAAATTGAGGCCTTTGCCATAAACACGAATGCTTTCACCAATCTGGGAAGCCAGTTCGCGTGTTGGTGTCAGTATAAGTACTTTCAGCGTTCGTTTGCCTTTTCCGTCACCAAATCCGCGCTCATGAAGCAATTGCAGAATGGGAATGGAAAATGCGGCCGTTTTTCCGGTTCCGGTTTGGGCACAGCCCAATAAATCGGTTCCTTTTAAAAGTATTGGAATAGCTTGTTGCTGAATTGGAGTTGGTTTTTCGTATCCTTCTGCGTGAAGTGATTTTAAAATGGTATCTATAATTCCGAGATCGGTAAATTTCATTCAGTTTGTTTGGTTAATAATGCTGCAAAGATACCTTGAATAAAGCGAGTTTGATGCTCACACTCAATTAAAAAGGTCAGCGCCCCTTGTCACCGCCTCCTTTTTTCTGAAAATCAAGGCATCCTTTGAGTTTGATAAAACGTCTCCTTAACATTACCTTAACATTGATTTTTTTATTACATTTCCGCTATAACTGATTTCTATGATAAAATTTTACACTTCTGCTTTCTCAATCCTTTTACTAAGTAGTGTACAAGCACAATACTGCACGGCGGTTGGCCCTTCCACCACGGCAGATTCTAATTTACAGTCGTTTAACTTATCAGGTGAATCAGCTACAGCCATTACGTTTACCGGGTGTCCGGGTGTTGCCGGACTCGATGATCAGACATTTGCAGAATCAGTTGTGCTGAATGCAGGTACATCTTACACCGCCTATGCACAATTTGGTACCTGTGGCGGCAATTACTACGGTGTTGGACAAGCCTGGATAGATTACAACCAAAACCAGGTTTTTGAATCATCCGAATCTATTGGTACCTGGTCTGGTACTCCCCCAACAGCGTTATCAACCTGGGGATTCAATGTACCCGCCGGTGCCATTTCAGGAACCACCCGTTTGCGTGTTGTTCAGTTTGAAGGCGGCGCTTTGCCTATTGACCCTTGTGCCGTTTTTACCTGGGGTTCTACAACTGATTTTACGGTTCAGATCGGGGGCGGTATGGATTGCTCCGGTTATTTAGGTCAAAGTACGGCCAGCCCACGCCCGGTGTCAGCTCTTCCCTATTCTGAAAACTACAACAATTCCGTTTGTTACTACAACGTAATGCCCGTTTACGGTTCACCGGATGTTTTTTACCGCATTCTGCCGGTGCAGCTGGGCGCTCAGTATATTACCATATCGCTTTGCGGATCAGCCATTGACACTTACCTTTCTGTATTGGACGCTGATGGCAACGTGCTTTATTACAACGATGACAATGCGGCCTGCGGCACTTCGTCCAAAATTCACTTCAATGCAGGCACACATGATACGCTTTATGCCGTTGTACAAGGCTGGGGATATGCAGTTGGCGCTTACTCCATTTTAGTTGAGGAAGAACTGGCAGGAATTTCTGAAAACAGCAATTCAGCCAATTTTGAGCTTTACCCCAATCCGGCAAACGACCGTGTAAAAATCTCAGTGAATGAGGTGAATGCATTGGTTCAAATTCATGATCTGAGCGGCAAACTGGTGTATACAACAACGATTCAGAATCAGCAGGAAATTGATCTTGCAGAACTGGGCAACGGAACCTACCTGGTGACTGTACTTACTGAAAAAGGAACATTTACTCAAAAGCTGGTGCTGCAATGAAATGGATAACCGGTATAGGCCTTTTACTCTGCCTGTCTGCCTCAACAGACACGTTTTGCTACGAGGTATGGAATCAAAAAGCCAATTTTGGCGGTTCAGCCCGCCACCGGTGTACGGCCTTTTCTATTGGTAACAAAGGCTATATTGGATTGGGACACATTAATGCTGTCACCAATTTTTCATACGAAGATTTCTGGGAGTATGACCCTGCCACCAATTCGTGGACACAAAAAGCCAATTTTGGCGGCGGTTTGCGCTATCACAGCATTGGTTTTTCAATCGGCTCAAAAGGCTATGTTGGTATGGGGCGTGAACAAAGCGGCAATTATGAAAACGACCTTTGGGAGTTTGATCCGCTTGCCAATACCTGGCTGCAAAAATCAAATTCCCCGGGGGGTAACCGCAGAGGTGCCGTGGCTTTTGTAATCAACAACATTGCCTATGTAGGATCTGGTGAAGTTCAGGGAGGCGCTGTTTCAAACGAATTTTACGCGTATGATGCCGCTGTTGATTTTTGGTATCCCGTAGCTACTTTTCCGGGCACAGCGCGTACATCTGCTGTTGCATTCAGCATTGGTGACAAAGGGTATTTTGGTACCGGTGGTATGGCCTTTGGTTCGACTGATTTCTGGGAATACAATCCTGCAACGGATCAATGGACACAACTGTCAGACGTGGGCCCTACAGCGCGCATGGAAGCCTGCGGTTTTTCTGTAAACGGAAAAGGCTACATTGGAACCGGTGACGATTTTTCAAGCGGTAATAATTACAGTGATTTCTGGGAATACACCCCGGCAACAGATACCTGGGTTCAAATCAACGATTTCCCGGGTATTGCACGGCGCTATATGGTGGCGTTCACCATTGGCACTAAAGCCTATGCCGGTGTTGGAACCAATGGTACCAATTTCAGGGATTTTTGGGAATTTGATAAAACCCTGGGCGAATCAGCCTATAGCCAACCGGTTTCATTCACGCTGTTTCCAAACCCGGTTACGGATTATTTTACCATCACCTGTAACGAACCTGAATACCTGAACAGTACTTTCTACCTGCTGAATACCGCCGGCGAAATGGTAATGACAACCAAACTTACCGATTCACAAACCATTTTATCACGCAATAACCTGGCTGCCTCTACTTATTACTACGTTGTACAGTCCGGTACCCATATTCTTCAAACCGGTCCCCTAATTTTGAAATAACTATGACTCTAAAATCAAAAATGCTGCTGCTGTTGATTGGCTTTTCTGCAACAGGATTGAGCTCTGAAGCCTGGAATACAAAATCGAATTTTGGCGGTGTAGCACGACACCGCGGCACCGGTATCTCAGTTGGAAACCGCGGGTATATGGGACTTGGCCACTACAACGGCTCAGGCACCAATATTTTATTTAATGACTGGTGGGAATTTGATCCCGGCACCAACACCTGGAGTCAGAAAGCAAATTACCCTTTTCCTACCTATGCGGCATCCAGTTTTAAAATTGGCATGAAATGTTATGTTGGCACCGGTGTAAGTGCAGGCAACCTTTTCTATGCCTATGATCCCATTGCAAATACCTGGACAGCCATTGAACCGGTACCTATGGGGGCAACCGATCAGGTTGGTTTTAGTGTAAACAACAAAGGGTATTACCTTTATTCAAACCAACTGTATGAATATGATGCAACGCTGGATCAGTGGACATTGAAAAATACAGTACCGTTTTTCCCTTCAAGCTGGTGTTCAACATTTACCATTGGTGAAAAAGCCTATGTAAAAAGCGGAACGCAGCTTTATGAATACAAACCTGCAACAGATGAGTGGGCTGCCAGGGCCAATTTTCCGGGACTTGCCTCTGGCGGATCAGCCGCATTTGCTGTGAAGGGCAAAGGATACATTGTTTGTGGTTATATCGGCTGGTTATCTGAATTATCAGATGAAGTGTGGGAATTTGATCCGGCTCTCAACGTGTGGACACAACTGGATGATTTTCCAGGATCAGCACGCCGTTTCTCTTCGGGTTTTGCCATTGGCAACAAAGGTTATATTGGCATTGGAACCACCGGCACCAACATGCGCGATTTCTGGGAGTTTGATGAATTACTGGGGGCTGCTGAAACTTCACTGCCGGAAGTCAGTTTATATCCCAACCCAACAACCGGTTATATCACCGTTTCAGGCATTACCGATGCAACCGTAAATCTCTATGATTTAACCGGAAAACTCGTTTATTCTGCTTTACTGACCGGGTCAGACATGCTTGATCTGCGTGAACTGGAATCAGGAAACTACATGGTTGAAATTCTGACAGCAAATTCACGATCCACCCAAAAAATAATCGTTCAAAACTAGTTTACTCCCCTCAAGAAATTACCTTATGCGATTAACGAATACCTTCTTTTTACTGTTACTTTCTGCCAGTGTTATCAGTTTTGGCCAGGGGCAAAATTCCTGGACCAAAAAAGCAGCCTTTGGTGGATTAAAACGGGAGCGCGCTGTGAGTTTTTCGGTTGGAGGCTATGGTTATGTAGCTACCGGAGAAGACACCGTTAATATCACCCACAATGACCTCTGGCAATATGACCCTACCCTTGACAGTTGGACTCAAAAAGCTGATTTACCCGGCTCACCGCGCAGAAATGCAGTTGGTTTTGCATTGGATGACAAAGGCTATGTAGGCACCGGTATTGATAGTTCAGAATCGTCAATGGGAGTTGAGTTAAATGATTTCTGGGAATATGACCCTGCAACCAATACCTGGCTTCAAAAAGCAGATTACCCGGGTGCTGGCGGCTTTGGGGTGTATTATGCCGGTTCGTTTACTGCTGATAACAAAGGGTATGTAACCTGCGGAAAATATGGGCCAAGTGCTTATGCGTTTGATTTGTGGGAATATAAACCCAGTACCGACAGCTGGTCACAACGGGCCAATTTTCCAGGTGGTGTAAGGTATGCCGTCACCGCACTCGCTATTGACAACAAGGGCTATGTGGGTATGGGAATTGACCAGGATTTATACCGTAAAGACTGGTGGCAATATGACCCCGCAACCAATATTTGGGAACAGCGCTCTAACCTGCCCGGTACTGAACGCGGTGCCGCAAGTACATTTACGCTTGGCAGCAAAGGCTTTGTGGTATTTGGTGCTGATGGCGGATACAAGGATGAGTTATGGGAATATAATCCCTACACCGATTCGTGGAACATCAAAGCCAATTTTCCGGGTGGTGAACGCCGCAATGCCATTGCTTTTTCAATAGGTTCCAAAGGATATGCCGGCATTGGAAAAGGACCAAGCGGCATTCGCCAGAATTTTTACGAGTACACTCCTGCACTGCCGCTGGCGGTTGACGATTATGAATTACTTAAAATTCAGGTTTATCCAAACCCGGCAACAGAATTGGTAAATGTATTTCTGCAACAGCATTCAGATGCCCGTTTGATGGTGCTCACCGACAATACCGGAAACCTGGTAGAAACGCAGGCTGTAACCAGCCAGACCATTCAGATTATGCGTGATACCAAAGCAAACGGAATTTACTACCTGACCATTTTGAATGATCAAAACAGACCTATTGCTCAAACCACCCTTATTTTCAATTAAGATGAATTACAGACTTTTTACAGCTCTGATTTTTGGCTTTTCAGGATTTGCCCAGGCGCAGGATACCTGGATTCAGCGTGACTCTGTCAACGGATCCGGAAAATCATCCGGTGCTGTATTTGCCCTGAATGACGATGCTTACTTTTTGACCGGCCTTGATCAGTTTGGATTCAAACGCAGCATGGTTTCATACGACATTAGCCAGAATGACTGGGACGACGAAATAAGCCTGGGGGGTGAAACCGGTGACGGACTCAACCGCGGTTCTGCCATTGCATTTTCTGCCGGCGGGTTTGGCTTTTGCGGACTTGGGACCGGAAGTGTTGATTACTTTAAAGACTTGTGGAAGTTTGATCCGGTAACCAATGTGTGGACTCAGATGGCTGATTTTGAAGGAACAGGAAGGCGCGAAGCCGTTTCATTTACGGTGGGTGAAAATGCCTACGTAGGCACCGGGCAGGATGAGTTTGGTTTAACCAATGATTTCTGGAAATACGATTACCTGACCAATGACTGGATTCAGATTGCAGATTTTCCGGGTACACCGCGCCGTGATGCCGTAGCCATAAGCATGGGCGGACAAGGTTACGTGGGCACTGGTATTGATGCATCAACTTACCTGGTTGACTTTTGGGCCTATTATCCGCTTACAGATACCTGGCTGCAAAGAGCTGATTTTCCAGGTACTCCACGGCATGGTTCGGTAGGGTTCGGACTTTTTCCAACCGCATTTATTGCAACTGGTGAAGACAATACATTCACCTATAAAAAAGACACCTGGGAATACAATTACTTTTCCAATACCTGGACCCAGCGTTCTAACTTTCCAGGTCCCGGCCGGGCGCAAGCCATAGCCATTGTTGTAAAAGGCAGGGCCTTCGTTGGAACCGGGTATAACGGAACCCTCTTTGATGATTTTTACGAGTACACCCCCATGCTAAGCGTTGATGAAGAGCTCAATCTGATTTCAAACCTGTACCCCAACCCTGCTTCAACCGTTTTCTACCTGAACCTGGCAAATGCGCAAAACCAGCCACAGGTACAGCTTTTCAATGAAACCGGGCAGGACATAACCAGCCAATTTGAAATTTCACAACCTTCACCTACACAGCTGGAAATCCGTTTCAACAATATTGCACGCGGCCTGTACTATGTTTCTGTGAAAAATGATGCGGGTTATTTGTCTACCAAATCAATTCTGATTCAATGAGATTGATTGGGTTACTTTTAGGATTTCTTCTGTTGTTTTCCTGTTCGTCAGAAACGCCTGCGTCTGATCTGCATTTTGATTCAGATACAGCCAGCCAACTGGCAGATACATCTGTACTTACTAACATTGACTCAAGCAGCACAAGCGTTGGTTATACCGCTGAAATTTTTGAAACACCGGGTTTGGGCTGGGGCTATAAAATTTATGACAACGGCACCTTGTTTATCAACCAACCGCACATACCAGCCATTCAGGGAAACAAAGGGTTTTCAACCAAAGAGAAAGCGCAGATAACTGCTGATTTTGCCATTCTGAAACTGCAGCAGGGCTTTGTTCCCCCTACTATTTCGCCGGAAGAGCTCGATAGCCTGAACGTGCTGGATTAGTTTTTCGGAATCGGTTACTTTTCTTTACCAGGGCCACTATGCGGAAGACAAGAACGGTTAGTCCTAAAACCCGTTCATAATTTTCCAATACGTGAACACAATCAACGTTACCCTTTCAATATTCTGTTAGCCAATAAATTAACACTGATTAACAACTTATCACCTTTCACCGTGTGAATAAAAATCCAACGGTCGCGGGTGTATTAATCCGTAGTTTTGGCCCCCTATGTTTTCACCGGAAAAAATACTGCAGGATTATTTTGGGTACAAAACCTTCCGTCCGCTTCAGCGTGAAATTATTGAACATACCCTGAGCGGTCAGGACTCCCTGGTTATAATGCCTACCGGTGGAGGAAAATCCATTTGTTTTCAAATTCCCTCGCTTGGCTTTGAACACATTACCCTGGTTGTTTCGCCGTTAATTTCACTGATGAAAGACCAGGTAGATGCCTTGCATGCCAACGGTATCAAAGCGGCTTTCTTTAACAGTTCACTGTCAGAGTTTGAAAAATCGCAGTTAATGGATGATTGCGCAGGCAACCGCATCAAGCTGCTTTACATGTCACCTGAATCTTTGCTTCATGCCGTAAAAACCTGGCTGCGCAAAATTCCGGTTTCATTACTGGTGGTGGATGAGGCTCACTGCGTATCCATGTGGGGACATGATTTCAGGCCTGAATATCAGTTGATTCATCACCTGCGTGAGGTTTTTCCTGATGCGCCAATGATGGCCGTTACTGCCACGGCAGATAAAATTACCCGGCGCGATATTGCTGAAAAACTGGGGCTGCGCAATTACCAACTTTTCCTGGCTTCTTTTCAGCGATCAAACCTGAAACTGAGTGTACGTTCACAGGTTGCCAAAAACAAAAAAGAAAAAGAAATTGTTGAATTCATTCGTGAACGTGAGGGCGAATCTGGTATTTACTACTGCCTGTCACGCAAAGAAACCGAAGAATGGTCGGCTTTTTTCAATAGTAACGGAATCTCTTCACGCTTCTATCATGCCGGTATGGCCGCAGCTGAACGTGAAAAAGTACAAGATGGTTTTATACGTGATGAATATACCGTAATCTGCGCCACCATTGCCTTTGGAATGGGCATTGACAAATCAAACGTACGCTGGATTATTCACAACAACCTGCCTAAAAACATTGAAGGTTATTACCAGGAAATTGGCCGGGCCGGCCGTGACGGATTGCCCAGCGACACTATTCTTTATTACAATTACCGCGATGTTGTTTTACTGAATGATTTTATCAAAGACTCTGAATTCAAAGAGGTCTACCAGGAAAAAATCAAGCGCATGCTTCACTATGCTGAAGCCAGCACCTGCCGGCGAAACATTGTGCTTTCGTATTTTGGTGAAACCATTACCGAAAATTGCGGTAATTGTGACAATTGCCTGAGTCCGCCTACCCTGTTTGATGGAAGCGTTTTAGCACAAAAAGCGCTTTCTGCCGTAAGCCGGGCGCATGAAGCGGTGGGTATTAATTTACTCGTTAACATTCTGCGCGGTGCTGATACCCTTGAAATTCACGAAAAAAAACTCAACCTCGTAAAGACTTACGGAGCCGGAAAAGAACACAGCTTTGCGGAGTGGCAACATTTCATTAACCAGCTGATAAACCAGGGTGTATTGGAGATTGCATACGATAATCACCTTCATTTAAAGCTGACAGACCTTTCAGGCCGGGTCTTAAAAGGCGATCAAAAAATAAACCTGGCTGCTTTGAAAGAGCGCGTTGCAGAAAAAAAATCAGAGCGAAAACAAAAATCGTCCCTTACAGCTGATGAACAAATACTGGAAGAACTAAAGGTCTGGCGAAAACAAATTGCGGCTGAAAACAAGGTACCGGCTTATGTAATTTTTCATGACTCCACACTTACTGAAATTGCCGCCCGAAAACCACAGAATTCAAAGGAATTATTAGAAGTTCAGGGAATGGGTCAAACCAAATTTGAACGTTTTGGAAATACCATTCTGGAAATAGTAGCGTCGTTTAATGACAGCCCGAAAAAAGACAAACGCTCTACCTTTGAACAGACCTTTGAACTCTACCAGCAGGGACTCACGGTTGAAGAGATGGCGGTAAACCGGCAGATGACTGAAAACACCATTTACGGCCACCTGGCGCGCCTTTATGAAGAAGGTAAACCGGTAAACCTGCATCAGTTTGTTTCTGAATTTGAGGTTAGCAAAGTAAAAGAGGCCCGAAAAAAGCTGAACCATACCAACCAGCTGAAACCCATTTTTGACGAATTAAACGGTGAAATGGATTACCGTAAAATAGGGCTTGCCTTAAGTATTCTGGCAGGGCAAATCTGAGAAAGTCACGCTGCATTTTGAATGTGCCAAAAACCTTCCCTGCGGTATGCAGCTGGTTAATCATTTAGCTAAATTCAACGCTTTTTTAGCACCGTTAATCTGCTGATTTTATTCACGACTCAGCCCTTGGTTGTTAATTCTGAATCAATTGATTGCCTGCCCTTTTTAATTTACCTAACTTTCGTTAAAATAAACCCATTATGAAAATTTGTCTCCCCATTCTTTGTATGTTCTTTTTGATGCTGAACGGAATTTGTTCACGGGCACAAATCGTTACCATTCCGGATGGAAATTTTGTTACATTTCTGCAAACAAACTATCCATCATGTATTACCGGCGATCAGTTGGATACACAATGTCCGGAAATACTGGCAGAAGATTCCCTGGACGTTTCATACAAAAGCATATCAGACCTTACCGGAGCAGAGTATTTTGTATCATTGACATGGCTAAAATGTTCGAACAATTCAATTGCAGCCTTACCTCCTCTTCCAACAGGTTTGACAGGCCTTGTTTGCTTTGCCAATAATTTAACCGCCCTGCCTGCTTTACCCACTGGTTTGGTTTTTTTGAGCTGCGGTAATAATATGCTTACCACACTTCCCGCTTTACCAGCGGGGTTGGTTGAGTTTGACTGTTCCAGCAATTATTTTATTACTTCCCTGCCAACCCTTCCGGCTACGTTGGAAGGACTTGGTTGTTCAGGAAATGACCTGACTTCACTGCCTGCTCTGCCGGCAGGCCTGATTACATTATATTGCGGCGCCAATCAAATTACTGCTTTGCCTCCCTTACCTGTTACATTAGAGCAGCTGGAGTGTGGTTCTAACTTACTAACCGTTTTGCCAAACTTACCAGACAGCCTTTTTTACCTGGGCTGCCAAAGCAATCAACTGACGTTTATACCAACATTACCGCAAACCATGTTTATGCTTGATTGTGCAAATAATCTGCTTCAGACATTGCCTGACCTGCCAGGGGGACTGGAAACTATCAATATCAGTAACAACCCTGACCTGGCCTGTTTGCCGGTTTTGCCTCCGTTTTTGATCTCAACCAACGGTGTGACCTATGGCACCATTATGATTACCGGTACACAAATAACCTGTATCCCCAATATTCCTCCACTGATGACACCAGGCCCATTCCCACTTTGCCAGGATGGAGACCTTGTAAATAATCCAAACGGTTGTGAAAATGCCGCTTTGATTTCAGGATCGGTTTATACAGATATCACAGGAAATTGCATTTTTGACATTACAGAAAGTGCAGGACCCGGAATTAAATTGCTTCTGATGGACGATCTCAACGATACGGTTGGCGTAACATATACCACATTGTCTGGAAATTACAATTTCTTTATACCTGGTGCCGGTAGTTATACACTGGTTGTTGATACATTAAATAAGCCGTATGAAATTCAATGTATTTATCCAGGGGCTGATACCTCGTTTGTGTTGGCAACAGACAGTACTATTGATGTTCAGTTTGCTTTGAATTGTCCATCTGGCACTGATATCGGTGTTTTTTCGGTTTTGACAGAGCAGCTTGTTTTCCCCGGACAACAGCATACACTGCATGTTTTTGCAGGTGACCTGGTGAACCTTTCCTTATCAGGCTGTTCATCAGCAAGCGTGAGCGGAACAGTTGAAATAACGGTAACCGGCGGTGTAAACTACATAAACTCGGCCCCATATGCACTTGTGCCTGCTTCTGTTTCAGGGAATGTATTTACGTACGTTATTCCTGATTTTTCAGTTGTTGAACCAGATTCAGCTTTCACCCTGTTATTCGAAACACAAACCACAGCCTCGTTTGGAGACTCTATTTGTGTAGATGTTGTTATAAATACCGGCATCACTGATCTTATTCCATCCAATGACAGTTCTCATTTTTGCTATCCGGTTCTTAATTCACTCGACCCAAACATCAAAGAAGTTTATCCAACATTGGTAGAACCTGGTTACAACGATTGGCTCACCTACACCATTCACTTTCAAAACACCGGAAATGCACCTGCCTATAACATCAAACTGAAAGATACACTCAGCACATTGGTCAACCCAAACAGTTTTGAATTGCTGGCTTACAGTCATCCGGTTTCAGTAGAATTAAACGGGCCTTATGCTACTTTCAAATTTGATAACATCCTGTTGCCGGATAGTGTATCTGACCCTGAAGGTTCTATTGGATACATACAATATCGTGTAAAACCGCTACCCAATTTGCCTGAAGGAACTGAAATCAATAACAAGGCCTATATCTTTTTTGATTACAATGCGGCAATTATAACCAACACGGCAACGACCAGTTTTGAAATAGATGAGTCAGGCCTGGCAGAGACAGAAATCAATTCACTGACCCTGTATCCAAACCCGGGTAACGGCATTTTTAGTTTTGAATTACCGGCATCTTACAGTGATGAGACAAGCCGGCTTCTCATTTACAACCTGGCGGGAGAATTGGTGCAGCAGGAACTGATTCAGAACACGGGGTTAATTACGGTTAATGGCACTGATCTGAAACCTGGTATTTATTTCATGACTTTAAATGGCAATGATCAGACAATTACCTGTAAACTGGTCAAACAATAACCAATCTTATTTATCAGGGTACTGAACCAGCGTAACGGAGCAAAGAAGCCCTTTTCCTGCATCAAAGTCAGATAAATTCCGTTTTTAAACAGCCCCTCACTGATTTAAGCCACTTTTTCCGCCAGAAAGAAGTATGGCTATATTCCGCGTTTTTTCAAACTGACTCAGAATAATCATCAGTATAACGGTGATAGGCACACATAAAAACATGCCGGCCACACCCCACAGAGCTCCCCAAAAGGTTAACGATAATATCACCACCAGCGGACTCAGATTCAGTTTTGTGCCAAGTACCTTGGGTTCTACAAAATTCCCTATAACCAGTTCAATGCCTAACAACAGTGAAAATACCAAAACAGGTTCAAGGTACGAGCCAAATTGCAGCAGCGCAATCATCGACGGAAGAATAACACCGATAAATGCACCAATGATTGGAATAAAATTGAACAAAAAAATCAGCAGGGCCCACAAGACTGCAAAATCAACGCCAATAAAAAGCATTACCAGGTAACTCAGAATACCTGCCAGCAAACACAAACTGGTTTTGACGGACACGTAGGAATGAATAGATTCATCAACCTGGCGGACAATGCTGAAAAAACGAACATACTCTCCCCTGTCTTTAAAAATCAACTTTAGTTTAACTTCAAAAATCTGCTGCTCCAGCAACAAAAAAACAACATACAGTAAAACCAGGAAAAAGCTGGATACAAAGCCCAGGGAAGAATCTATGGCCCCGGCAAGCAGGCCCGGCAAATCAAATGACGATGTATAATCCACGTCCAGAAAATTCAGATCAAACGAAGATCCCAACTGTGATGTCAGCCTTACAAAATTGTTGTGATACCGGGGATATTGTGTTGTGAAAACCTCAAAGTTGGAAATTACCAGCTGGGTCAAAAATGTGGTGAGACCAATGAAGAGTATAAACGCAATGGCTAATTGCAATACCCGGGGCATTTCTTTTTTTCTGAACCGGATACGCCCAACCAGGTTAGCCAGTGAGTTAAGCAGGTACCACACCACCACTGCAACAACAAAGGGAATAATCAGGCTTTTGCCAACATATAAGCCAACCAGCACCAGGGCAATGATTATAAGTTGATTTGAAATGGAAGCCAATCGCATGAACTGAATTTGTGCAGCTAAAGTAATCAAACCATGTGTACAGAGCAAATTGCTTCGATTCTTGTGCCCGGTTGGCTTTCTGAAAAAAAATAGTACCTTTACCCCTGTTAAACAGACAAATTATGAAAAAATTATCCTTTTTAGTATTTTTTGGGTTAGGCCTTATACTAACCTCTTGCGGCGGACAATCAGAAGATGGAACCGCAACGGATTCTACAGCTACTGATACCACTTCAATGTGTTCACCGGAATGTGAAAAAGCATGTGGTGGTAAATGTGATAAAGCAACCTGCGACAAACCATGCTGCAACAAAAAATGCGATAAATCAAACTGTGATACAACCAAATGTGATAAGTCAAAATGCGACAAAGACAGTGCTGATGCGCACGGCTGTGAGCCGGGAGCATGTGAGCCTGGTGCTTGCGGCGGAGGCGAATAGTCACTACTCATAAATTTTCAGGGCCCGATCCGTTCTTCGTGAACGTCGGGCTTTTTTTATAACTTTATTTCACTATGAATACAAAAGAAGAAATTGTAAATAACTGGTTACCCCGCTATACCGGATCAGGTTTGCAGGACTTTGGAGAATACATACTGCTCACCAATTTCAATAACTACCTTGAAATTTTTGCACAACGGTTTAATGTTGAAATCAAAGGCAGAGACAAGGCTATGCCAAATGCAACAGCAAACGGTATTACCATGATCAACTTTACCATGGGCAGTGCCAATGCGGCAACCATTATGGACCTGTTGAGTGCCGTTAAACCCAAAGCCAGCTTGTTTTTAGGAAAATGTGGCGGACTTAAAAAGAAGACAGGTATCGGAGACCTGGTTTTACCCATTGCCGCCATTCGTGGGGAAGGAACATCGAATGATTATTTTCCGGTAGAGGTGCCTGCCCTGCCAGCCTTTAACCTTCAACGGGCCGTTTCTACCACCATTCGTGAAGCAGGCAGAGATTACTGGACCGGTACTGTTTATACCACCAACCGCCGGGTGTGGGAACACGATGATAAATTCAAGGAATACCTGCGTAAAACCCGCGCCATGGCTATTGACATGGAAACCGCAACACTTTTCATTACCGGTTTTGCAAATAAAATTCCTACCGGGGCTTTGCTGCTGGTGTCTGATCAGCCCATGGTTCCAGACGGTGTTAAAACTGAAAAAAGTGATAAACTGGTAACAGAAAATTTTGTGAAAGAGCACGTAGAAATAGGTGTTAATTCGCTGCTTGAAATCAAGAATAACGGAACCTCTGTACGTCACCTCAAATTCCCCTACTCTGAAGAATTTTAGTTTGTATGGGAATCTTTACACCAAAACACGCCTCGTTTGACTCGCACATAGAGCGCGCTAAGTTCTTAATGGTGTATCGGCTTACCCTGGCCTTTACGATTATATTTTTTGTTCTTTCCATTGTATTCTATAAGGTTGAGTTTTATGCATTGATCAGCTACCTGGCATCTTTTTCTATTGCCCTGGGAGCATTGATTTACCTGCTTATTACCAAACGATATCAGCACCTTTTTCTGCTGTTTGCTGTTTTGGGGAGTATTATTGCCCAGTTTTCCTGCAATTTTTCCATGTCTACCACACATTATGTAGACTTTTTGTGGATGATGATTTGTGCCCTGCTTGCATTCACCGGTATGGGTAAACGCTGGGGGCTGGCAATACTGGCCGTTAATACGGTTGGCATTGCATATTTTATTTTTGTACGCCTCAACCTGCACATTGAAATTATCAAACCGTTTTCATTTGTAGATTCGCTGGGGGCGTTTCTGGAACTGGTACTGGCCATTTTTGTACTATCCTACCTCATGTATCAGTTTATCTCATTCCAGAATTATTCTGAAGCTAAATTACGAAAAGCCAATTTTGACCTGGCCTATCAGAATAGCCTGATTACGGCTAAAAACAATGAAAATCTCACATTGATAAAAGAGATTCACCACCGCGTAAAAAACAACCTGCAAATTATTATATCACTGTTGCGTTTACAGCAAAGTGAAATTATTAATTCAGAGGCAAAGGCACATTTTACAGAGGCAATCAACCGGGTAATGGTTATGTCATCCATTCACCAGCGTCTTTACAAAGAAAAAGAAGTGGCACGCATTGACCTGAAAGCGTATATGAATGACCTGGCAACTGATTTGAAAACCATTTTTCAGAATGAAAAAAGCATTGCCGTTCATATTGGAACCGATTACCGCGAAATTGATTTGAAAACCGTTGTTCCGTTAGGTCTTTTGCTGAATGAGCTTATTTCAAACTCGTATAAGTATGCATTTCTGTCTAAACAAACAGGTGATATCCATATCCTGATTTCTGACGGAACCGATCAGTTTGAGCTGGTCTATTCAGATAACGGAACCTGGCAGGAGAAACCTTCAACCAACGGTGGATTTGGACTGGACCTGATCAACATTCTGGTGGAACAGCTGAACGGATCATTTGAATTTGAAACCAATCAAAAAGGAACCCGGTATTATTTTACATTGAGTAAACTAGGCTAACTGCGTATGAAAACAAGAAGGCAATTTATAAAACTATCAGCTATGGGAAGTGCTGCTATTATTGGCTCATCAGCATTTGCTGCAACTACTGAAAAAACACGCGCCAAATGGGTAAGGGAAGTGAACAAGCCCATTGTATTGTCAACCTGGAATCATGGGTTAGACGCCAACAAAGCTGCCTGGAAAATACTGGAAACCGGCGGCAATGCGCTCGATGCGGTTGAACAGGGTGTGCGGGTAACTGAATCTGACTTTACAAACCTGAGCGTTGGCTTAGGCGGATTGCCCGATCGTGACGGCAATACCACACTTGATGCCTGTATTATGAATCACCGAAATCAATGCGGTTCGGTTGGTTTTCTGCAGTATATTGAAAACCCCATTTCAGTTGCACGCAAAGTGATGGAAGATACACCTCACGTAATGCTTGTGGGCGACGGAGCGTTGGAATTTGCACTTTCCAAAGGCTTTACCAAAAATGAATTCAAATCAGAAAAAGCGCAGGAGGCATGGAAAGAGTGGCTTAAAACGGCAGAATATCAACCCATTATTAACCGTGAAAACCATGACACCATTGGCATGATTGCGCTGGATGCAGCCGGCAATTTGTCGGGTGCCTGCACCACATCAGGCCTTTCTTATAAAATGCGCGGCCGCCTGGGTGATTCCCCTATTATTGGCGCCGGTTTGTTTGTAGACAATGAAGTAGGTGCTGCCTGTGCTACCGGTTTGGGTGAGGCAGTCATTCGCATTGCGGGTTCATCCATTGTTGTGGAGTTAATGCGGCACGGGTACACCCCACAGGATGCCTGCAAAGAAGCCGTGGAAAGGCTCATCAAAAAACACGAAAACAACGTGGAAAATCTGCAGGTTGGTTTTATTGCACTGAACAAGTACGGTGAATGGGGATGCTATTCTGTCTACTCTGGTTTCAACGTAGCACACCGTGATTCAAAAAATGAAAAACTGGTAGATGCTGCATTTAATCGTCCGTGGTAAGAATGAAAAATCAAAAACTTCAAACATTAAAATTTTACCACAAAATTCAAAATCACGCATGCCGGTTTGTCAAACTAAAATAGCTCCAAAACCTCAAAGACAAAAGGAGATGGGCCTTGGCCGTTTCTATAAAGAGCGACGTTCCATCCATTTTCTTTCTTCACTCCCACTCTTACTTTTACTCGCATTCTCACTCTGCAATTGTGGTGGTTCGTCAACCGCTGAAAAGGCAGAATACCAGCATGTCGATTCCCTGTTTTTAATTCCACAGCCCATTCACCTTGAAAAGCGTGAAGGTTCGTTCAAAATCAATTCAGAGACCTATCTTACCTATGCGAATGAACTTGTCAGTGAAGCAAGCTATTTCACAAAAATCATCGATTCGGCCTCAACCTTTTCACTCAGGCAAAACCCTGATACGAAAATCAACACAACTGAAATTGAACTGAAACTGGTGAATGATTTTCCGGCAGAATTACAGAACGGAGAAGCTTACAGGCTCATTATTTCACCTGAAAAAATGCAGATCACGGCTTTGACATCAACAGGCATTATACGCGGCATTCAAACTGTCCGACAACTTTTTATACCTGCTTTTCACAGCGGTGAAAAACGTACAGCCTGGTTTTTGCCCTGTTTAAAAATTGAAGACAAACCAGCCTTTGAGCACCGGGGTTTGTTGCTGGATGTCTGCCGTCATTTTTTTGAAAAAGAAGTCATTTTTAAATACATTGATGCCCTTGCTTTTTATAAAATGAACATTCTGCATTTGCATTTGACAGAAGACCAGGGCTGGCGAATGCAAATAGACACGTATCCATTGCTTAATACAATTTCATCGTTCCGTACAGAAAAGGACGGAAACATTTACGGTGGTTTTTATACCAAAGAAGATTTGAAAGAAATTGTGGCTTATGCCTCAGAAAGGCACATTGTCGTTATTCCGGAAATTGAATTGCCCGGTCACGCACAGGCTGCCCTTGCCGCTTATCCGCAGTATTCCTGCAACAGCGGACCAATAACCGTAGCAAACGACTGGGGTGTTTTCAAAGAAATTTACTGCGCAGGCAATGACAGTACCTTCAAATTTCTGGAAGATGTTCTGACTGAAGTGATGGAAATTTTTCCGTCTGAATACATTCACATTGGCGGTGATGAAGCCCCAAAATTCCGTTGGGAACATTGTGACAAATGCCAGAAACGCATGGCTGAAGAAGGACTTAAAGATGAACATGAACTGCAAAGTTATTTCATTCAGCGCATTGAAAAATTTCTGAATGCCAATGGACGAAAACTGATTGGCTGGGATGAAATTTTAGAAGGCGGCCTCTCTGAAAATGCAACCGTTCAAAGCTGGCGAGGCATGGATGGCGGACTCACTGCAGCGCAGCAGAAACATTATGTAATTATGTCGCCCACCAGTCATTGTTACCTGGATTATGGCCTTGATGCCATTGATCTGAAAAAAGTGTATTCGTTTAACCCGGTTCCTGAAAACCTGCAGCCCGAATTTTACAAATACATTTTAGGCGGAGAAGTGAATATGTGGACAGAGCATGTGCCCGATGAAACCGACCTGGATGCCAAGGTATTTCCACGCCTGATTGCCCTGGCTGAAGTATTATGGTCAGGTCCTGATACAGCACGGTATGACAGCTTTTACAAACGCATTCAGGAACACTACCCTATTCTGAATTATTTTGGAATTAAATACGGCACAGAAACCGTACCGCTGAAAATTGAAACCTATGTTGAGGATCAGACAGCCTATATTTCAATCAACAAAAACCTTCCTGACCTGGAATTGAAATACCGCTATAGGTGTGAAGGTTGTGACACAAACCTGGTTGTTTACAAAGACCCCATACTCCTTGACAGGACAAGTGAGCTGGAGGTATATTGCTACAAAGACGGAAAGCAATACGGACCGGCCATTCACCAAAAATTAAGTGCACACCTGGCACAGTTTTCTCAAGTTGACTACTATGGGCATTGGAACGATTGGTACCCTGCAGCAAGTGAAACGGCACTGATAGATGGAAAATTAGGCTCACTCAATTTCAGAGATGGAAACTGGCAGGGATTCTGGGGCAAGGATGCACATATTATCATAAACCTGGACAAAATCAGTACCATTTCAAGAGTTACTTTGCATTTCCTCGAATATTCAAATGCCTGGATTATGAATCCTAAATTAGTGTATGTTAATCTTGCTGATCTAACGTATGACGGAAACTGGTATAGTTTCCCCGGAAAAGCTGAATACAAGCAGTTGGAAACGAAAGACGGAATTTCAATTTCTGAAATAGTTTTTGAATTTGATGCCATTTCAACCAATGCCGTAAGCGTGGATATTTTCAACTATGGTAAACTGCCCGCCACTCACGAAGCTGCCGGACAAGACGCCTGGTTATTTATTGATGAAATTATCGTTGAATGATTGATCTGGAAATCTGCGGAGACTCTTTTGAATCAGCCAAATCAGCAGCTGGTTTTGGATTTAAACGCATTGAATTGTGCGCCAATTTAACTGAAGGCGGAACGACGCCCAGCTTTGGCATGATACAAAAATGTGCATCACTGAAAAGCATGGAGGTACATGTCATGATCAGGCCGCGACCCGGATCATTTGTATGCGCAGAATCTGAACTGGATATAATGGCCCGCGACATTGTTACCGCTGGTATTGCCGGTGCAAAAGGGGTTGTGTTTGGGTGCCTGACACCGGAAAATAAGCTGGACCTTTCCGCAACACTTTTTCTGGCTGAAATTGCACTGAAACAAAACCTGGAATTCACCTTTCACCGGGCCATTGACAGTACTCCTGATCCGCTGGAAACATTGGCTCACCTGCACAACATGGGGTTTACACGCGTTTTGACATCAGGCGGAAAAAATACAGCAGCCGACGGAAAAGAATTGCTAAAAAAAATGGTTGATTTCAGCCTGAAAAACCCAATCCAGGTAATGGCCGGGGGCGGTGTAAATACAACAAACGCCAAACAACTGGCCGGCCTTGGTATTCACGCCTTACACTTTACCGCACGAAAAAAAATCAATTCCAATCTACCAGCCGATATGGGGGATGATTACAGCGTGGATAAAGAAAAAATCAAGGCCATTTTAAACACACTTCAATAAAGCTCGATGCAGGAACAGTCATTTCGACTGCATCGCTTGCGCTAAACACATCACCTATCTATTCTTCCAGAACACATAGCGCTGTTTCACCATCGTTCTGTTTTTTCTTCGTGTCTTTGTGCTGTTGTGGCAATAAATCCAGTACTTTAGAATCATGTTTCGGCTCCTGCTAACCAGCTTCTTTCTGTTCGCTTTTTGGTCTTTTGCACAAGAGAAAAGAATGACGTTGCATGACTGGAAATTCAGACTGGACCTGCCCTCCGGAAATCTCCCACCCGCCCCTGAATATCCGGCAACAGTGCCCGGTGTTATTCATCTTGACCTGGTAAAAAATAACCTGGCACCTGATTTTTATGCCGGGTTTAACGAACAAAGTGAACTGGCAAAAGAGCTGGAATTGCAAAACTGGATTTACAGCACCACCTTTGAATTAACAGAAAAAGATCTTCAACAACAGCACATAGACCTTGTTTTTGAAGGGTTGGATACCTATGCCAAAATATACCTGAATGATTCATTACTGCTCAGTGCAGACAATATGTTCCGCACCTGGACCATTCCGGTAAAAAACCATCTCAAAACCGGTACAAACAGATTGCGTGTTCACTTCACCAGTCCGTTAAATTACCACCGTGAAACGGTTCAGAAAGCGGCGTATGAATTGCCATCGGGCAACGAGTCTGTTGATTTGAAAGTAGCAGCATACACGCGCAAAGCGGCCTACCATTTTGGCTGGGACTGGGGTCCGCGTTTTGTTACCTGTGGCATCTGGCGCCCTTGTTATATCAGAATGTGGAATGACTTCAGGGTTTCTGACGTCTATGTTCAAACAAAAAGTTGTTCGGCTGAAAAAGCGTTGCTTAACATACAGTTCAACCTTGAATCAGATTTTATGCATGCGCGGCCGTTTTATGCGCAATTCAAAGGAACCGTGTACCCGTTTTTCACCATGAATCACCTCAATCACATTTCATTTGATGTAACGGTAGATAAGCCGCAGCTTTGGTTCCCGAACGGGCACGGCACCTCCTATATTTACAGCGATACGCTGGTGATCAGCGATGATTCAACAGGCAGTGGATTTCTCAACTATCCGGTTTCTTTCGGTATCCGTACCGTGGAATTGGTCAATGAAAAAGATTCCATTGGAACAACGTTCTACTTCAAAGTAAACGGCAAACCCATTTTTATGAAGGGAGCCAACTACATTCCGCAAGATTTGTTTTTGCCTCGTGTAACCCATACACAAACTGAAAATTTGTTACAAACCGTGCAGGAATCAGGCATGAACATGCTGCGGGTATGGGGCGGCGGTATTTATGAGTCTGATTTTTTCTATACAAAATGTGACGAACTTGGAATTTTAGTCTGGCAGGATTTTATGTTTGCCAATTCCATGTATCCGGCAAATGCCGGATTTCATAAAAACATAGCCGCAGAAATTGAAGACAACGTAACGCGTTTGCGCAATCACCCGTGCATTGCCCTTTGGTGCGGCAACAATGAAATTGAAGTAGCCTGGCACAATTGGGGCTGGCAAAAACAATATGGCTATTCAGCAAAAGATTCAACTGAAATATGGGCCAATTATAAAACCGTTTTTCATCAGTTAATTCCGGATAAACTGAAAGCGCTTGATCCTTCCAGGGCCTACATTCCATCAAGTCCGCAAAGCAATTGGGGCAAAGCTGAAAACTTCAATCACGGTGCCATGCATTACTGGGGTGTCTGGCATGGGAAAGAACCCATTGAAAATTTCAAAACCAATGTGGGCCGTTTTATGGTGGAATATGGTTTTCAGTCATACCCCAATGCTGATTTACTGCTGAAATATCTCAGTCCGGCAGATTTGAATTTTGATTCTGATGCCTTTAAAAATCTTCAGAAAAGCTATATCGGCAATGGGTTGATTCAGGCTGAAGTAGAAACCTGTTTTGGCGAAATTAATACCTTATCAGAGTGGCTTTATGCCACGCAATATGTCCAGGCGCAGGCTTTAAAAGCCGCCATTATTGCACACCGGTTAAAGGCTCCTCATTGTATGGGAACACTCTTTTGGCAATTGAATGACTGCTGGCCGGGCGCAAGCTGGAGCATACTTGAATACAACCAGGACAAAAAAGTATCGTTTTTTGAAGTAGAAAAATGGTTCTCACCCACCATTGCCGTTTTAGAAAAGAGCAACGACTCCTTGCGCTTAACCGTTCATTCAGATTGTGATTTTGCCGGAACCGTTACGCTCAATGTCTGTTCAGAGTCCACCGGTCAAAGCCTGAAAATGATTGAAATTCCGTGCAGCCTTGCATCACTTCAAACTCAAAGAATATGGGCTTTACCGCTGAAAAAATTCACAAAAAAACAAGACTTGAAAAACATTACAGTAGGTGTATCTATCCGGAATGAAGAGGACACGGAGGTATTTTCTGACCTGGTCAGATTCCGGAAGCTGAGAATAGATGAGATTCATTAACCCGCTTCTTATGAAGATAACAATCTAAGATTTTGGATTTATTACAAAAAACTTCTGAATTCAAACTTCGTTAATCCTTGTTCGTAAATCAACCTGTTGAATGGGCTCCCTTAGTCCCCGTTCAAAGAGCGAAATAACAGCACTCCCAAAATAACTTTCGCAAATTCGCTTACCTATCCTTTAATTCCCTACATTTAAAATACCAACCTCCCTCCCCTATGAATAAAACACAAATGGCTGTGGATGTCTTTGACAACAACGCCAAAGCTTACCAGGAAAAATTCATGAATGTAGATTTATACAATGAATCGCTTGATGTTTTTTGTGACGCCGTCAAAACAACAAATGCTGCCATTCTTGAGCTTGCATGCGGTCCGGGCAACATCACCAGATACCTGCTGAACAGACGGCCTGATTTCAAAATTACCGGAACAGACTTAGCCGTGAACATGCTGGAGTTGGCTAAAAGCAACAATCCGTCGGCAACTTTTCAACTGATGGATTGCCGTGATTTGCATAAAATAAAAAACAAATACGATGGCATTGTATGCGGGTTCTGCCTGCCGTATGTTTCAAGAGAAGAGGCTATTAAAATGATTCACGACGGAGCCAAAATTCTAAACCCGGGCGGTGTGCTCTACCTGAGCACCATGGAAGATGATTACAGCAAATCAGGTCTGGAAACAACTCCGGCAGGCAACCAGCTATTTATGCATTACCATGAAGCGGGTTACCTGACTGAAACCCTCAAAAAAGAAGGGTATGAAATTATTCACGTAGACCGCAAAGAATATACAGATGCGGCCGGTAAACCGGTAAAAGATTTGATGCTTGTGGCAGTGAAACAGTAACAATTCATTTTAGTGCGGTTACTTTTTGAAAGTTCTTACATCAATCATGTAATCAACCCTACAGGATTCATTTTTTAAAACCGGAACGTTTATGCCTTCAAAAATGCGCTGTTTTCTTTTACTGTTCCTACTTTTTTCAGGCCTGGTGCCGTATGCACAGCAATGTACAATCAATGATTCAACTGACTGGCAGCAGGTAGAACTGCGGGTTATGGAAAAAAAGAATCAGAAAGACATCGACGTTATGGGAGAAAGCTTTGTAAAAGTGAGCAGCACCATTCATTCCCTGGTTGATTTATCTGAAGCTGAAATAGCTGTGATGAAAAAGAATGCAGCTAAATATGGGTATTGCATTGTTTATGTAGATATTGCCGGACACTGGGACAATCCGGCTTTTCCACACCCGGGTGAGCTCTATTATTATTTTGGCAACCCAAAACCGTGAAATAGAATATTGGCTATCTTTCATTCATGAATTTACCGGTATTCATACCCCTCACTGCTATTACACTTCTCATTATTTGCTGCAGCAGCCTTACCACTGACAGGGAATATAAGACCATTGACTTTAAAGCATTCCAGCTTACAACGCCTGGCAACTGGAACGAATTTCAGTTTCAGGGTATAGATAGTTACGTGGGTGGCATAACAAATGGTGATGATTCCTTAATCTTTGATTATGGTCAGTACTCATACGACTTTGTGCATGAATCACCTGATCAATACTACTTTTCAACCGATACCGTAAATGGCAAAAAGGCAAAGACACTGCGGCCTAAAATTCCGGGTGAGGGTATGCTTGGCATTTACATTGAATCTGCTTACAACGGCAACCATTTTAGCCTTGCCGGCAGCCAGATTAAAGAAGAAGAACCCGTTTTGGCTATTTTCAGAACAATACGTTTTCCGGATAGCGATACCACGCTGAATTCATTAAACTTTGCCCGTAATTTTGAAGCAGCGGAAAACCAAAAAGAAGCCGAATCTGTCTTTAAGCGAAATTGTGCATCGTGCCATTATCAAAGTGATAAACTGATGATTGGGCCAGGATTCAGTACTATTTCAAAACAGCGGTTTGATCTCTGGTTCTCTGACTCAACCTTTGATTTTGTGTCGACTGGCAATTTTTCAAAGCAGTACGGACCTGAATATCATCGTACCTTTTTAAAAACACTCCCTGAAACAGAGCTTGTATTACTGCGGCAACTTTTCAAAGAATGAGTGCTTCACACACTATTTGCTTCATTTTTGAATCAAATTTCACCGAACATCGGTATAATTCGATAAATTTACAGAACGTACGCCTTTTTGGTTTGTGGCTTTGAATTGAGTAATTCACTGAAACGCAACAAAATAAACAGGTCAAGCACCGTATAGAACAGCACAGATTATGTCAAAAAATTTAAGCGAATTATCAGGCCGCAAAGGACTTCAGGAAAACCTCTTTGAAGAATTGGGTGTTGCAGCCAAACGATCAGGCACTGTTTCCAAAGCCAAAATGGAAGAAATGGCTGATAAATTCCTGGTTGGAAAAGGGAACATCTATGGAACTACCAGCTTCTATGATTTTCTGAAAGAAGAAAACAAAGGCAAGCAGGTTTATGTTTGTAACGGAAGCGCCTGTATGACGGCTGGCACGCAAGACGATGTACGCGCCAAACTGGGCAGTGTTTTTAAAACTGAAGAAATTGGCGAAATGTGCTGCATGGGCCGCTGTCATGAAAATGCAACGTTCAATTACAAAGGAAAAAACTATTCCGGCGCTGATATTGATAACATTCACACCATCAAAGAAGGTACCGGTAAAACCAAAGAAAAATACAACGTCGATTCATTGGGTACACAAATATTGACGACCCTTTTTCCGGGTGTTGATTATTATTATACCACGCTGGCTGTAGCCTTGAGAAGAAGCCGTGAAGATTTACTGAATGAATTGAAAGAATCGAACCTGCGCGGCCGCGGCGGTGCCGGATTCCCGATTGCGTTCAAAATGAATACCGCCAAAGACATGGACAGCGCGGTAAAATTTGTTGTCTGCAATGCAGATGAGGGTGATCCGGGTGCTTACTCTGACCGCTACCTGCTGGAAGAACAACCGCACTCGGTATTGCTGGGTATGATGATTGCCGGTTATATTATTGGCTCTGAAACCGGTGTACTTTACATTCGCGCGGAATATCCTGAAGCAATTGACATTGTTCAGAAAGCCATTGATCAGCTGCGCTCCAAAAAACTGCTCGGAAAAAACATTCTGGGAACCGGATTCAATTACGATTTTAAAATCATCAAAGCACAGGGAGCCTACATTTGTGGTGAAGAAACAGCCCTGCTCTCTTCCATTGAAGGGCAACGGCCCGAAGTACGTGTTCGTCCGCCTTACCCGGCCCAACAAGGATTATTCAACAAACCTACCATTGTCAACAACGTAGAAACACTTGCCTGCATTCCCTACATCATTCAAAACGGCGGTGCTAAATTCGCAGCAATTGGCCGCGGCAAATCTACCGGAACAAAACTGGTTTCACTCGATGGATTCTTTAATAAACCCGGAATCTATGAAGTGGACATGGGCACCCCGCTTGACACTGTTATCAAAAAATTAGGCGGCGGATACACCAAAAAAATAAAAGCCTTACACATTGGCGGACCGCTCGGAGGACTTGTTCCTGCCAACAAAACCAAAGAACTGACCATTGACTTTGAATCATTTGCTGAAAACGGATTCTTATTAGGCCATGCTTCCGTTGTGTGTCTGCCGGATGAATTCCCAATCATTAAATACATTCAGCACCTGTTTCAGTTTACAGCACATGAAAGCTGTGGAAAATGTTTCCCCTGCCGGCTTGGGTCTACCCGCGGATCAGAACTTCTCAAAAAAGCAACAACCGAACAATACAAAATTGACCGTGAACTTTTTAAAGATCTGCTTGACACCCTTGAAACCGGATCTCTCTGCGCATTAGGCGGCGGCCTTCCGCTGCCGGTAAAAAATGCCCTGCAATACTTTGACAAAGAACTTAAACAATACTTTACCAAATAGACTGATATGAGCAATGTAGCCTATATTGATAATAAACCTTACGAAATTGAAGCCGGAGAAACCATTCTATCGTTTATAAAAAGAAACTTCGGAAAAGATTACGTTCCTACCTTGTGCGACGCCCCCAACCTGGACCCGTTTGGAGCCTGCCGCGTGTGCAGCGTAGATGTGGCTTTATCTGAAAACGGAAAAACCAAAGCACAGGCATCCTGCCATACACCGGTGATTGCTAACTCATACATTTATCCGCATTCTGAATCAGTTCAGCGGCTGCGAAAAAACATTGTGGAACTGGTGTTGTCTGACCACCCGCTTGATTGCCTGACCTGTGAAGTAAACAACAATTGTGAACTTCAAACCGTTGCTGCAAAAGTGGGTATCAGAGACGTGCGTTACCCTGAAGGCAAAAATCACCTTGATCGTAAAAAAGACCTCAGTCATGCCTACATGACTTCTGATTTTTCAAAATGCATTAACTGCTCTCGCTGTGTACGTGCCTGTGATGAAGTGCAGGGTGAATTTGTACTCAGCATGGCCGGCCGCGGATTTGATGCACATATCATTAAAAGTTTAAATACCACATTTGAAAATTCAGACTGTGTAAGCTGTGGTGCCTGCGCACAAGCCTGCCCTACTTCTGCTATCTCTGACATTTTTGAATCCAAATCAGTTGCCAATGTGCAAAAAACACGCACCGTTTGTACTTACTGCGGTGTAGGTTGTAACCTCGAAGTGGCTACCGTAAACGGAAAAGTAAAATCCATTCAGGCTCCTTACGAAGCTGAAGCAAACCAGGGACACACCTGTCTGAAAGGCCGCTTTGCTTTCTCTTTTTACAATCACCCTGAAAGGCTGCGCACGCCGCTGATCAAAAAAGACGGTGAGTTTGTACCGGCAACCTGGGATGAAGCCTATGATTTTATTGCCAATAAACTAACATCTATCAAAGAAACATACGGTGCTGATGCCATTGGCGGTGTATCATCTGCCCGCTGCACCAACGAAGAAAACTACCTGATGCAGAAATTTATACGGGCGGTTATCGGAACCAACAATATTGATAGTTGTGCCCGTGTTTGTCACTCACCTACAGCGCTTGGTATGCAGCGCACATTTGGAACCGGTGCCGCAACAAATTCGATCAAAGACATCAAATTTGCTGAGTGTATTCTGGTTATTGGTGCTAACCCAACCGATGCGCACCCGGTAACCGGTGCAAAAATCAAACAACAGGCCATGAAGGGGAAAACGCTGATCGTCATTGATCCGCGCAGAACCACCTTGGCAAAATACGCGCATTATCACCTGCAGTTAAAACCCGGAACCAACGTAGCCATTCTGAACATGATGCTCTATTACATCATTTCAGAAGGTTTGGTAAACCAGCATTTTATTGACCAGCGTACCGAAGGGTATGAAGAATTTAAAACGCAGGTACTGGCTCAAAACATGGATGAAATGGAAGCTGTTACCGGGGTCAGAAAAGAACTGGTACGTGAAGCAGCTATGGCTTATGCCAGCTCAAAAGCAGCCATGTCATTCCACGGCTTGGGTGTTACTGAACATTCGCAGGGAACATTCACCGTTATGCTTATTGCTGATTTAGCCATGCTTACCGGCAACATCGGCCGCAGAGGCGTTGGCGTGAATCCGCTACGCGGACAAAACAATGTACAGGGTGCAGCAGATATGGGCTGTCAGCCGCATCAGGGAGCCGGTTATTATGACGTAACCGTACCTGAATATCATGCCATGTACGAGAAATTTTACAATGTAAAACTACCGGATTATGCCGGGCTGAAAACACCGCAAATGTATGATGCCGCTATCGCCGGTAAATTCAAAGCACTGTGGTCAATGGGTGAAGATATGGTGCAGACCGACCCTAACACACATCACGTAAAAGAAGCTATTTCAAAACTTGAATTGTTTGTTGTTCAGGAACTGTTTATGACTGAAACAGCTAAACTGGCTGATGTTATTTTGCCGGGTGCCTCATTCCTTGAAAAAAGCGGAACCTTTACTAACGGTGAACGCCGCATTCAGCGCGTTAACAAAGTGGTAGAACCGTTGACCGGCACCAAAACAGATGGTCAGATTATGGCTGACATCATGAACAAAATGGGCTATACACAACCTGATTACAACCCTGAAACCCTGCTTGACGAAATTTCACAAATCGTTCCGTTCTTTGAAGGTGTAAAATGGAATGAACTGGGTTCAAACGGCAAACAATGGCCGGTTACCAAAGGTGGTAAAGACTCTGACCTGTTGCATGTTGAAACGTTCAAACGCGGCAAAGGCAAGTTCATTCACAATTCATATAAGGAATCGCAGGAACTTGAAGGTAACAAAGAGCTGTTCCCATACATTATTACAACCAACCGTGAACTGGAGCATTACAATTGCGGCACCATGACACGCCGCACCAACAATGCTAAAATTCTGAAAGAAGATTACCTGCTCATCAATCCTGAAGACGCTAAAAAGCACGGTATTAATGCAGGCGACCTGGTTTGTATTACATCCGCCCGCGGAAAAGTAGATGTGCGTGCTAAGATCAGTGATGAAGTGAAGCCGGGAATTTTAAGTTCCACCTTTCATTTTCCTGAAATTGAAATGAATAATATCACTTCCAGTATTGCTGATTCAGAAGCGCTGTGCCCTGAATACAAAGTGGTAGCGGTGAATATCCGCAAAAGCAAAGGTGCTGCCAAGGCAGAGGCGGAAGCTGTTTTAAGCCAGTCTGAAGGATGAAGGTTTTAATGCTGTTACTGGGATTGGTATGTCTGCCCTGCGCTTTCGGGCAGGATGAAAAAGAACCGGAACAGCTTATTTCATTTGAGGCCATCAATGCAGGTATCTTACGCATTTTTCCAGAGGCGTATGAAGATTTTATGACTATTTCATTCATCCGGCGCAATGAATTTATTTTTCCTGAGGCCGCTTCTTTTATGATTCCTGATCAGTATTTCAAAAAGAAAAAACTGAACCAGAAAGAACTCGAAAAACGCGCAGCACTTTTAATGGATCAGCTGGAACTTTCACCTGCCTGTCAAACAATTTCTTTTGGTGAACCCGAGGAATATGCCTGGCAGGAATGGGATGATAAAACCGTACGAAAAGTAACGCTGAGTTTTGGCATTGGATGCTGAACCTGGCCATACTGCATCAACAGGCAAAAATGCTTTTGGTAAGTCTGATATTTCGAATTGGGCGCTAAAAATACCGGTATGGTTCAATTCTGATTGCGCCGGTGATTGCTCCCCGGCAGACGATTACAAAGCCCGTCTGAAGAGATTAAAGCGCTACTACTCATCAATATTTACTACTTTTGAGGGGAAATGAAAAACTGCCTCGTCTTTCTTCTTTTTCTGTTTGTTACAGGCATTACAACAGAAGCTAACGGTCAAATGACCGCCGAAGAGGCGCATACGGTTGATTCACTGAAAAAAATCACCCTGTCCGGTGCGCATGATACCATTGTGCTGAGCGCTTACCTGGATTGGGACAACATCATTTATTATTACGATACCGAACTGGATATTGAACTCAACCAAAAAATTCTGGAAATAACCAAACAGGGGTTGAAAAAAAACAACATCACGATCCAGGAAAAAGAAGCTTATTTCGGTTATAAAGGACTTGCCCTGAACAACCTTGGATTAATCTACATTGATTACGGTAATTACTTTGACGCACTAAAAAGCCTTCAGGAAAGCCTCCAGATTGCTGAATACTTTAAAGACAGCACCAAACAAGGCAATTGCCTGAACAATATTGGCATGATCTATAAACACATGGACATGACAGATAAGGCACTTGAGTACTATGACCGAAGCCTTCAGTTTACCGGTGAAGATCATTATTCCCTCGCTACCTACTATAACAATGCCGGTATCTGTTACCTGGATATGGGAAATGACAGCATGGCCCTTGAATGTTATGCCAAAAGTATTGTCCATGCTGATTCTTGCAATGATAATGTGGGAAAAGGGAATACGCTTGCAAACATTGCGTTGGTTTACATGCGTGACAGTTTGTATCAGGAAGCACTCACCTACCTTCAGCAAGCCATTGAAAACTATGACAAGGTGGGTGAACAAAGCGGGCTTGCCTTTGCCATAAAAAACATAGGCGTCTGCTACCTTGAACTGGGAGACCTGACCAAAGCCATGGACTATTGCTCACGCGGACTTGGATTGGCTACAGAAAATAAATCACTCTCTGCCCAAAAAGAAAGCTGTGACTGTTTATACCGGGTATACAAACAAAAGGGCGATACAAAAAATGCACTGCGTTATCATGAGCTCTTTCACGTTTTTCGTGATTCATTGCAGGGAGCAGAGAAAAATGAAGAACTTTTGAAACTTGATTTTCAGTTCAATTCTGAACGGCAGCACCTGGCAGACAGTCTTGAATTTGCCAATGCACAGAATATTCAACGCCTGACGTATGAAACAGATTTGCATAAAAAGGAAAAGACCCAGTATGTTTTATTTGCCGGTATCGGCATTCTGTTACTGGCCGGTATATTCATCTACCGCAGTTACTATTTGAAAAAACGCGATGCTGAAATCATTGCCCGGCAAAAAGAAGAAGTAGAAACACAAAAACACCTGGTTGAAGAAAAAAACAAAGAAATTACCGATAGTATCAATTATGCCAAGCGCATTCAGGAAGCAATTCTGCCAGGGCAACAGGTTTTTTCAAAATGTCTGCCGGACAGTTTTATTCTCTACAAACCAAAAGACATTGTAGCCGGTGACTTTTACTGGCTTGAAGAGGTGGGTGAAAAAATCATTTTTGCAGTAGCAGATTGCACCGGGCATGGTGTGCCAGGCGCTATGGTGAGTGTGGTTTGTCACAACGCACTTAACCGTTCCGTGAACGAATTTAAACTGACAGACCCCGGAAAAATACTGGACAAAACCCGGGAATTGGTTGCCGAGACATTTGACAGTACCCCCAACCAGGACAAACTTTCAGGTACAATACGCGATGGAATGGATATCAGCCTTTGCGTACTCAATAAACAAACGCATGAACTAAAATTTTCAGGCGCCAACAACAGCCTTTACCTTGTCCGTGATCAGCGCTTAACCGGCATCACCAACGCTAATATAGCCAGTGAAAAAATGACTGCTGCAAACGGTCATTATTTAATGGAAGTAAAGGCAGACAAACAGCCCATTGGAAAATACGCCGATGAAAAACCTTTCTCCACTGTGCAGCTTAACCTGCAAAAAAATGATATTCTTTACCTTTATACAGATGGTTACGCCGATCAGTTTGGCGGACCGGATGCTAAAAAATTTAAATACAAACAACTAAAAGAACTGCTCGTCAGAAATGCCAGTAAAAACCTTGATCAACAGGCACGCATGCTGAATGAATCATTTGAAAAATGGAAAGGCAATCTCGAACAAGTCGATGATGTCTGCCTGATGGGCGTTCGAATCTAAAAAACATGAAATTTAACGAATTTAATTTAGACAGTTCTATACTCGAAGCCATATCCTATATGGGGTTTGAGAATGCAACCCCCATCCAGGAATTTTCAATTCCGGTAATTCTGCAAAACAAAGACCTGATTGCCTGCGCGCAAACAGGTACCGGAAAAACCGCCGCTTTTGTTTTACCTATTCTCAACAAACTCAAAGACAAAAAAGAATCGTCTATTGACACCTTGATAATTGTTCCAACCCGCGAACTTGCCGTTCAGATTGAGCAGCAGATTCAGGGCCTCTCCTATTTTGTTTCAGTGGGTTCTGTGGCTATTTACGGCGGTGGTGACGGCAAAGGATGGGATGTACAAAAAGATGCCCTGGTTAATGGTACGGATATTATTGTAGCAACACCGGGTAAATTATTATCTCACCTCAAAATGGGGTATGTTGATTTCAGTAAAGTGAAACACCTGGTGCTTGATGAGGCTGACCGCATGCTGGACATGGGTTTCAGTGATGATCTCAATAAAATCATTTCATACCTTCCGCAAGAGCGGCAAACGCTGATGTTTAGCGCCACCATGCCAAACCAGATCCGCAACCTGGCCAAAAAAATTCTGAACAGTCCTGAAGAAATTTCACTTTCTATTTCAAAACCTGCTGCTGGTGTTTCACAATTCGCTTACCTGGCACACGAAGATCAGAAAGACAAAGTGGTTAAACTCATTCTTGACAGCCGCAAAGAATACGATAGCATCATCATTTTTACATCGGCTAAAATGAAAGTAAATTCCATAGTGCGGTCTTTGCGTAAAAACGG
This sequence comes from Bacteroidota bacterium, assembly GCA_016192075.1. Taxonomy (GTDB): domain Bacteria; phylum Bacteroidota; class Bacteroidia; order Flavobacteriales_D; family Crocinitomicaceae; genus JADJGJ01. Next base: position 534,920 of record JACPUU010000012.1, read on the forward strand.
TTACCAGGCCAAAGGTATTTCGTCAGACCTGGAGCAGGATCAACGTGAAGAAGTGCTGCAGGAATTCCGCTCAAAACGCCTGAAAGTGCTGGTAGCTACCGATGTTATGAGCCGCGGAATTGACATCAAGGAAATAAACATGGTGATCAATTACGATGTACCGCACGATGCTGAAGATTATGTACACCGTATTGGAAGAACGGCACGTGCCAATACCAAGGGTGAAGCTTACACGCTTGTAAGCGGGCACGATATGCACAAGCTGCGGCGTATTGAAAAGCTGATTGAAATGGAGGTTCCCAAACTAACATTACCTGAAGAATTTGGCCCGGTACCGGTTGCCGGTGCTGCTTCTGAATCAGCCCCGGGCGCAAAGAAAAAGAAAAAGTTTTTCAAGAAAAAAAAGAAGCCGTCTGGTCAAAACAATACACCCGCGCCGCAAACAAAGGCTTAGTCTTTACTGTGGCGTTACCAGGTCTTTTACAATGGCTGCAATGGGCCTTATAGCTGTTACATTTTCAATGCTTGGCCCTGCACACCACACGGTTTTGTAGGTTGCCCCAAATGCTGATTTTTCAAGCGATTTCATGCCTTTAACAAACGTGAGCATTTTTACCCACTTTTTGAGCCGTTTATTTTTGCTGAGAAAACGTTCAAACCGGTTTTGCCGGGTTCCTATTTTCTGCACATAAGGGGTATTAATGACGGTACAAGGTGTGCCAGATACTTTTGTACTCATAACAATATCTTTGGCGCCATAATCCACACACGCCTGCTTATATTCTTTGGACACGTCTGACTCATCACTGGCAATAAACAAGCTGCCCACAGAAACGCCGCAGGCCCCCATGTTCAGCATTTTCTGCAGCTCGTCGTAGTTACCCACCCCACCTGCTGAAATAACCGGTATACTGCAGTTTTTTACAAGCACAGGTACTAATTCTTCGGGCGATAAATTTCCCGCATGGCCGCCGGCACGGTTGTTTACAGCAATAACCGCATCAGCCCCCAGCGATTCCACTTTTTTTGCATACGCCAGGTCAACCACATCACAAAACACTTTAATGCCGTGCGGTTTACAGGCCTTAATAACTGTTTCAGGTGAACCAAGCGATGTAATAATATAATCAACCTTTAACTCTACACAGGTTTTCAGGTGCTGCGCAGCTTTGGGGTTTGATTTGTTGACAATAATGTTTATGCCGATAGGTCCTGTGGTTTTTGATCGGATTTCCGCAATTGCCGCCCTGAATTCTTCATCGGTGCGGTAATTTAATGCCGGCACAGCACCTGAGATTCCAGCATTACCTGCGGCTATCAGCATTTTTGCATTTGACACCAGGAACATGGGCGCCATTATAACCGGGTATTTAATTCCGAGAATTTCAGTGAGTGATTTTGACATAGTTCCAAAGTTAGATAAAAAAAGAAAGAGGCAAGAGCCATAAGGCGACGGAGAATTGACTCCCCTGACCCTCTTTACGCTTGCCTCTTTCCTGCGCTGTAGTAAGCGCTTTTTACTCTTGCCTGAAAATTATTGTCCCAGTACGTAAGCAAAAATCAACGGTGCCACAATGGTAGCATCTGACTCTACAATAAATTTGGGCGTATTGACATCCAGTTTACCCCAGGTGATTTTTTCGTTGGGAACAGCACCTGAATACGATCCGTAACTGGTGGTTGAATCAGATATCTGGCAGAAATAAGCCCAGAAAGGGACATCGTGCATTTCCATATCCTGGTAGAGCATTGGCACCACACAAATTGGAAAATCGCCGGCAATTCCACCACCAATCTGAAAGAAACCAATTCCTTTCCCACGTCCGTTTTTGGTATAATAATCAGCCAGCCACATCATGTATTCAACACCTGATTTCATGGTTGTTGGCTTGAAAGTACCTTTGATGCAGTACGATGCAAAAATATTTCCCATGGTTGAATCTTCCCAGCCGGGAACCACAATTGGCAGATTTTTTTCTGCAGCGGCAATCATCCAGCTGTCTTTCGGATCAATTTCATAATACTGTTTCAGTACGCCTGAATTCAGCATCTGGTACATAAACTCGTGTGGAAAATAGCGTTCTCCTTTTGAGTCAGCATTGTTCCAGATTTCAAACAGGTGTTTTTGCAATCTGCGGAATGCTTCTTCTTCCGGAATGCAGGTATCTGTTACACGGTTGTAGTGATTTTCCAGCAAATCCCACTCTTCCTGCGGGCTCAGATCACGGTAGTTTGGAACACGTTTGTATGAATTGTGAGCCACCAGGTTCATAATGTCTTCTTCCAGGTTTGCACCTGTGCAGGAAATGATGTGAATTTTATCCTGGCGAATCATTTCAGCCAGTGATTTTCCAAGCTCAGCAGTACTCATAGCACCGGCCAGCGTTACCATCATTTTACCGTTGTCCAGCAAATGTGTCTCATATCCTTTTGCGGCATCAACCAGCGCAGCTGCATTAAAATGCAGGTAATGTTTTTCAATGAATTGTGAAATTGGTCCTTTCATTTTTTTTGTTTTTTTTCATCCGACAAAGCTTGCACCACTGCTAAATTTCAGGCGGCACGCAATTAACTCAGGCGGATTATTCTATTGGTAATTGTTTAATTGTTCGTTTTGGTTTTGGTGTGTTTTTTACTTTGCTTTTAGGCTCCGCTTTAACAGGCGTTTTTTTCTCTGTCCCCTCTTCTTTTGGTACCCGCACTGCCTTTTTTACCGGCTTTACTTCTTCAGTCGACTTGAGTGATGTTTTAATGGCCGGTTTGGTTTTTTTCGGATACCCGAGAATGCCCAGCATATCATCAGCAGTCTGCTCTTCTGAAAAAACGGTTACGTTCTCTTCGTCATCAATAATGACATGTTTGGGTTGTGGAATCAGGCAGTGGTGAATGCCTCCGAAACCGCCGATACTTTCCTGGTAAGCACCAATATTAAAGAAACCAATATAAAGCGGTTTTTTAGGGTTAAATACCGGCAGGTAAATGGCGTTGACGTGCTGCTCTGAGTTGTAATAATCATCGCTGTCACAAGTCATACCACCCAACAAAACCCGCTGATAACGATCGTTCCAGCGATTGATCGGCAGCATAATAAACCGCTTGTTGATAGCCCATGAATCAGGCAGCGTGGTAATGAATGATGAGTTAATCATGTTCCACTTTTCACGATCGTTTTGTTTTTTCTGGTACAATACTTCGTAAATAATACCACCGCTTTCACCTACTGTAAAAGAGCCAAACTCCGTAAAAATATGCGGTTCACGCACCCCGTGTTCTTTACAGGCTGCCTTGATCTGTGCTACAATTTCATTCACCATGTAGCGGTAATCAAAATCAAAAGCCAGTGAGTTTTTGATGGGGAAACCACCGCCAATGTTAAGGCTGTCAACTGACGGACACACTTTTTTAAGGCGGCAATAAACGTCCAGACATTTGGATAGTTCATTCCAGTAATAGGCTGAATCGTTGATACCGGTATTGATAAAGAAGTGAAGCATTTTCAGTTCAAATTTTTCATTTGGCTGAATTTCTTCTTCGTAAAACGATACGATGTCTTTATACCCGATTCCCAAACGGCTGGTGTAGAACGGAAACTTCGGCTCCTCTTCAGATGCAATACGAATACCAACTTTAAATGATTTGTCAGTGGCTTTGTTGAGCAGCCCCAGCTCTTCGTAATTGTCAATGATCGGAATGGTGTTTTTAAACCCGTCATTGATCAGGTCAGCAATATTCTGAATGTAAGCACCGCGCTTAAAGCCGTTGCAAATGATAAAATTTTCTTTGTTGAGCTTACCTGCATCAATAAGGCTGCGCACAATGTTTACATCAAAAGCTGAAGAGGTTTCAATGTGTACTTCATTATCTACCGCTTCATTAATTACATGTGAAAAATGTGAACTTTTGGTGCAGTAACAATAATGGTAATTGCCGCGGTATTTTGTGTTTTCAAACGCACGGGCAAACCAGCGTTTGGCGCGTTTGATGTTGTTACCAATTTGTGGAAGATAGGTAAACCGCAGCGGCGTACCATGTTGTTTGATCAGTTTCATTAAATCTACGCCATGCCAGCGTAGGTTATCTTTTTCAAGGGTGAACTCTGCTTGTGGAAAATCAAAGGTTTGTTCAATGAGGTCTTTATATTGCGTTTGCATTTACGGACATTTATTTATTTTTTTGTTAATGCGTGAATTACCAGTAAAAAATAAATGTCACTCAGATTCGAATGCTCAGAAATCTGAAAATCAAGCTATAGTGTTTCATCGTTTGTTAAACCTTTTTTGGTCATGACCTCCGGCGCCGCTTCATTTCGCCGATCAGGCTTTTGCATTTTGCCGCTAAATTACAGAAAAAATAAACCCACAGCCTTTTTTTTTATTAAATGGGAATTAACATGCTGTAGGATAAAGGTGGCCTCGGCTACGCTCGGCCACCGTTTATTCCCTATACTGAGTTCTGATTCGGCTACGCTCGGCCACCTGTTTTAACCCTGGATCTAAACTCATTTATTCAGCAGAACTGCACACTGAGCGTAGTCGAAGTGTGCGGTTTAATTTAATCCCTATAGATAGCCGTAGCAATTTCTTCACCCTGCTTCACTGACGCCCGGTACATCCCTTCTGAATTAAACGGCAGTTCAATGTTACCATTGGCATCAAGGGCCACCAGGCCCCCTTCACCCCCAATTTTGACAAGCTTTTTATGAACCACTTCATCACAGGCATCTTTCAGTGAAAGCCCTTTGTATTCCATCAGGCAGGAGATGTCATAAGCCACCACCGAGCGGATAAAAAACTCACCATGCCCGGTACAGGACACGGCACAGGTTTTATTGTTGGCATAGGTGCCAGCTCCAATAATGGGGCTGTCACCTGCCCTGCCGAATTTTTTGTTGGTCATACCGCCTGTGGAGGTAGCTGCTGCTATGTTTCCATGAACGTCCAGGGCAACAGCGCCTACCGTGCCGAATTTCTTTTTGTTGTCTTCTGCACTTGCCTCACCGCTGTGATCCAGAAAAACACGGTCTGTCTTCTTAGCCTCCTGCAACTGATCGTAACGGGCCTGTACAAAAAAGTACGCATCATCAGCAAATTCAGCATCGATGGACCGCGCAAAAGTTGCTGCACCTTCACCGCACATCAATACGTGTTCTGATTTTTCCATGATGGCACGCGCCAGCGAAACCGGGTTTTTAATGTTTCTGACTCCCGCAACGGCTCCGGCTTGCAGCGTATCACCCCGCATGATGGAAGCATCCAGTTCATTCTTACCGTCATTGGTAAAAACGGCACCCCGGCCGGCATTAAACAGCGGATTATTTTCCAGGCTCCGTACGGCAGCTTCTACCGCATCAAGTGCCGTTCCCTTGTTTTTGAGAATTGCTTCACCCGCCTCAATAGCATCTTTTAATCCCTGACGGTATTGATTTTCCTTTTCAGGTGTCATCAACGATTTCAGAATAGTTCCGGCTCCGCCGTGAATGGCTAATGCGTAGTTGGTCATGTCCGTTTTAGTTTGCCGTGAAGGTAGTGAAAAGGGATCAGTTATGCGGATGAAATGACGTTTTACTGTCGGTGATCACCACACCGGGCGCTTGTAGATACGGCCATTGCAGAACAATGATTCCGTTGTTTCATTTTTCAGGTGACAGGTCACTTCATAGGTTGTATCATGCTCATAATCTTCAGCAACCAGGCATTGTTTTTCTTCATCCGGTTCAGCGTCATACTTCTCCACTTCCTGATCGGGCCCGGCTGAAAATACAAGCTGAAAGCGATCAAATGATTTTGGAATTACCTGCAGATACGATTCGTTTTCACCATCCCAATGGCCCAGGAGTGAATCTGTAAAATTACCCAAGTAAACTTTTAACAGGTTGGTTTCAAGGATCATACTCCTAACATTTTCGATCACCTGCATTGCATTATCCGTCTCTGACACAACGGTATAAATGGTGGTTTGCTGTTTTCCGTTTTTGCGGTAGATCATTTCAAGTATCAGCTTATCTCCCTCACGCCGCCATGATTTGCCGGTAAATAAATCCCAATTCAGCAATTTCAATTCTCCGTTTGGTCTCAGCTCATAGCCGTCATAGCCACCCATTTTATTATCCATCCACCAGATCTGGTTTGAAATTACTCTGTCTTTCATTGTGCTTATACCGTTTGTTTCTGATCAGTGACTGCAAATGATACCTAAAAAAAGTAGTTATGCGACGCTTTGTTTTTATGCAGCTAGCAAAAAGAAAACCGACCAAAAATGAAATCTAACTACCGGTGGTGATTTTAGAGCGAGCGGTAGTGAATCGCTTTTTAAGTGGGAAGCCTGGCTATGCCAAACCTTTCACTGCGGATTCGTGCTACAGCCAGAGATCTTCAGTTTATTGTTATTCCAATATTTTCTTTGTTCACTTCGTAAAACCGGAGTAAGTCATTTTTCAAATCCGCGTCATTCTCCATGTAACTATAACATTCCTGTTTCACCTTTTCAAGGAGATCAGCAGGTTTCAAATCAGCCTTTTTATGTTTTTTTGTCGATAATGAAATATAGGATTCAAAGTTTTTTTGAAATCCGGGTTTCCGTTTCAGCCCCAAATAGTGAAAGATGGCTTCAAAGCAAAATGCTTCCAGCAACGTATAATCCCTGTCTGACGTCAGTTCTTTTTGCCCGTTCATTCCAATACATATATGGTAACCAATGTCGAGTTTGGTTTCGTTTATTTTGTCACACAGAAAAAACCGGGATGCTATTTTCAGCATTTCTGATTGCGTAAAAATTATTTTTTCTTTGTTTTCATTTGCTAAGGCGCTGAAGTAAGAATGATTGTCAGGGCTATTCAAATTTTCGCAAAACGCTTCCTTCATTTTTACGGTATCCGGCAATAAATCAGAAATTTTAGAAAAATCAATGCGGTTATAAAGTATATAATCAAACCTGTTTTGATGTTGTTTTATGAATAACCCCAGTGTGTCCTCTTTTCCTTCCAAGCGTTCTATCCAAATACTGTGGTTGGTTTTTCCATCTGTCTCATTTATTTCTACCGCCAATTTAAAGTAGTTACAATAATTAATTTGCACGTATGAATGAATTGCCCACAGGAATGTTAACGCTGAAACTAATACTATCTTCATAAGCATATTGTATAAGGTTTTGCAGTTTGGCACCGTTGCAGATTTGAAAAACAAAACGGCCTGACCGAAAAACAGTATTAAAAGTACAAAAGGAAATTAGCAAATGCCAGAAATTTTGTGTTTTGTACTCTTGCATTTGTGAACTTGTAGAAATCTGGGAGAACGCTGTTCACGCGAAAGGATTTGCTTAATAGCTGGGGAGTCTGCTCACGCGAAAGGATTCGCGTGATAGCTGCTTAATCTAATTAACGGCCACTTTTGCTCTAGAATGTGCAGCGACTGACATTATAATTTACACGGCTTAATAACTACCTTTGCCCCACAAATGCAAGATTACATTACAAATACAAACCTCCCCATTGTTGACGTTCTCCCTGAACTTCAGCTTGGTCTTGCTCAAAACGCAACCCTGATTTTGAGCGCTCCGCCCGGCGCCGGAAAAAGTACGCTGGTTCCGCTGGAATTATTGGATGCAGCATGGTTGGGCAATCAAAAAATTATCATGCTTGAACCGCGCCGGCTGGCTGCAAAAACAGTTGCCATGCGTATGGCTGATTTGCTGAATGAATCAGTTGGTGAAACGGTGGGCTATCGCATTCGTTTTGAGTCACGCGTATCTGCCAAAACCAGAATTGAAGTAGTCACTGAAGGAATTCTGACCCGCATGCTGCAATCAGACAACTCGTTGGAAGGTGTTGGTATTGTTATTTTTGATGAGTTTCATGAACGCAGCATTTTTGCCGATGTTGCACTGGCACTGAGCCGTGAAGCGCAACAGATTCTACGCGAAGATTTGCGCATCCTGGTGATGTCAGCAACGTTGAATCTGACAGAACTAAAAACATTACTAAACGCACCCGTTGTTGAAAGTTCAGGAAAACAATATCCGGTTGATTTGATTTACACCGATCAGCAGGATGAACGCCTGATGGCTGAAGTCTGCGCGCAAACAGCGATACGGGCCCTGCGTGAACAACAAGGAGATATTTTGATTTTTTTACCCGGCGAAGGTGAAATTCGTAAATGTGAAGAAATTCTCCGTAGCATGGGGTCGCGACCCTATGCTACGGAGAACATATCGCGACCCCACACCACGGAGAATCTGGAAATTCATCCACTCTACGGAAATCTGCCGCCGAATCAACAAATGGCAGCCATTATGCCATCGCGCAGCGGCGCGCGAAAAGTTGTCATTGCCACCTCTATTGCAGAAACCAGTTTGACCATTGAAGGCATTAAGGTTGTCGTAGATTCCGGTTTTGGGCGTGTGCAAAAATTTGATCCGCGTTCTGGTTTATCTAAATTAGAAACCATTTTAATTTCCAAAGACAGTGCTGATCAACGCGCCGGTCGTGCGGGAAGGTTATCTCCCGGAGTCTGTTACCGCTTGTGGTCAAAACCGGCACATGCACGTCTGGCTGATCACCGGAACCCTGAAATCATTGAAGCGGATCTGGCATCGTTTGTTCTGGATATGGCCATGTGGGGTGTGAAAGATATTAATTCACTCACGTGGCTCACTCCTCCTCCACCGCATCACGTAAAGCTTGCTACCGAACTGCTGGAAGAACTCAATGCCCTTGAACCTGTTGTAGGGTCCGGTCGCGATCAAATTGTACGGTCCGGTCGCGACCGGACCCTCACAGAACATGGAAAAAAAATGCATGCGTTGCCTTGTCATCCGCGCATTGCGCACATGATGCTGATGGCTGCCAATATGCGATCAGGTAGTGAACGGTCCCTGACACTGGCGGCTGATATTGCAGCCCTTTTGGAAGAGCGCGATCCTTTGGGAAAAGAAGGAGGCATTGATATTAATTTACGCATTGAAGCCATGCGCCGGCAGCGCAGCAGAACCTCTTCGTCCTCTGCCAAAGGAGGGGCCGGGGGAAAATTCGGGCGCATTCTAAAAATAGCCGAACAATACCGTAAAATGTTTGACGCACCTGAAAATAACGATGCTGTTGATCCATTTGAAACCGGCGTTTTACTGGTATATGCCTATCCTGAACGTATTGCTTTTGCAAGACCTGGCAACAATGCACAATTTCAATTATCAGGCGGTAACCTGGCGATGGCCTCACACCAGGACGACCTGGCGCATGAGCCCTGGCTGGCAATTGCAAACCTGGATGCACGCGACGGCATGGGAAAAATATTTTTAGCCTCCCCGTTAAATCCTAAAGACCTGATGCCGCTTTTGAAAGAACGCGAAATCATTACCTGGAATACCAAAAAAGGCGGACTCACTGCAGCGCGCGAAACACGGCTGGGAAGTATTGTTTTGAAATCAACGCCGCTGCCAAATCCAAACCCGGCACAAATTCAGCTGGCTATTTGCGAAGCCATTCAAAAAGAAGGCGCGCATTTGCTGGACTGGAATAATGCTGTTACACAATTTCAAAACCGCATTCTTTCTTTAAAGAAGTGGAATGAAAACCAGGATTGGCCGGATGTTTCCACATCCACACTACTCGCTCAAACGCAAGACTGGCTTTTACCTTATCTCAACAATATCAAGTCAAACGATGATTTGAAAAAGCTGAATCTGCATGATATGCTGTACCATTTTCTTGATTTTGAAAAACAGAATCTGCTGAATAAACTGGCACCTACAAAACTTGAAGTTCCCAGCGGATCACAAATTACCCTGGAGTATTTTGCCAACGGATCAGCACCGGTTTTGGCTGTGCGTATTCAGGAAGTTTTTGGACTCGAAGACACACCTGCAGTAAACAACGGAAAAGTAAAAGTATTGATGCACTTGCTTTCACCCGGCTATAAACCCTGCCAGATTACCGGTGATTTGAAAAACTTCTGGCAGAACACGTATTTTGAAGTCCGTAAAGAATTGAAACCGCGTTACCCCAAACACGCCTGGCCGGATGATCCGTGGAATCACCCCGCTATTCGCGGAACGAAAAAACAGAATGGATTAAAATAAATCGTTACCCGTGTAGTAGATGCAAGTCGCGACTTGTATCTACTACACGAAATAAATCCAACACCTCCTTGTTAATTATTTCTCCCCAACAATTTTGAACGGGTAAACTTTTTTTATACTTTCACGTAAATCTTTACGCAGTTTACCTGCTGAAAATTTAATAACCAAAAACTAAAAATTATGGCAAAAGGAATGGGCATTCAAAAAGCCGTGAAAAAAGAAGCTACTAAAACGCTGAAAGAAAAACGCGCTGAGAAAAAAGCAAAACAAGCCGCTAAAAAAGGAAGCTAGTACTTCCCTTTTAAAAAGACGAAGCACTCCACCGGGGTGCTTTTTTTTTGCATGTGATTTTTTAAAATAAGCGATGGTTTAACTGTCTTTCCGAACCAGGTGAGAAATAATAGCTGCTCCCGGTTAACTGAGCGTATCTGACACTTAACCGGTCACTGAGCGTAGCAGACACTTAACCGGTCACTGAGCGTAGCAAACTCTTAACCGGTCACTGAGCGTAGCCGACACTTAACCGGTCACTAAGCATAGCCGACACTTAACCGGTCACTGAGCGTAGCAAACTCTTAACCGGTCACTGAGCGTAGCCGACACTTAACCGGTCACTTCGGCTACGCTCAGTGACCGGTTAACGGTATCCGAAATCTCTTTTAATGGGTGTAAGTAAAGATTCCAGCCCATTCAGTTTGATTTCATACATGGTTGACAGCAAAACGCCAATATTGCCGGGCGGAAACCCCTTGCCGCTGTACCACACCAGGTAAAATTCAGGCAAATCACAAACCAGCCTGCCCTTGTACTTACCAAAAGGCATGCGCGTTGTTACCAGTTGAATCATAATTTTGCGGTGATCAGGAAGCTCCACGGGCGCCAATTAATTATGAGCCGTTTTAACTTCCATTTTTGAAATGTCTTCACCAAACCTTGCAATCAAAGCCCTTTCAACCGGATCTGCCGGCGGAAATGCTTCTGCTACCTGCTCAATCACAGCAATGAATTGCTTTTTAACTTCAGGGGTCAGGTAATATTTACCCGTTTCAAACGCATGCATGGCCCAGGTGTATACGTCTTTAAAACCCATTTTGTCTTTTTGAAGGAGCTGAAAAATAATGTCAGTATAGGTAAAGTCTATCTCATGCTGAATGCCTTCATTCACAATTTCCTTTACTTTTTCACGCTCTTCTGCCTGAACTTTGCCATCTGCTTTAGCTACAGCATAAGCCAATGCTCCAAGGGCATAATAAAGATGTTGTTTTGCATCCATAAACCTGTTTTTTTCTAAAGGTATTACTTTTCATTAAACCCGGGTAAGATGGTCTTCATCCATATCATTGATTTTAATCATCTTTCCTCTTTATCTTTGCTTCAGCTATGGAGTATACGTTTAAAGGTAAATTGGAGTATATAGAAAGCAGCCTGGGCTGGCATTGTTTTATACCCGTACCGGATAAAATCACCAAAAAGCTGATTGAGGGAAAAGACCGCCGGGTAGTTTGCCGCATCAATGATAAACTAACCCTGCAGGCTGCCCTTATGCCCAGTAAAGAAGGGTATCATTACATTCTTTTGAACAAAGAAAACCGTACCAGACTGAAAGCGCAGCCGGGTGATGCAGTAAACGTGGTATTAACCAAAGACAACAGTGAATACGGAATTGCCACGCCTGATTTTTTTAAAGTTTTTTGTGATGAAGACCCTGAAGGGAGTAAATTGTTTCATCAGCTTACAGCCGGTTTACAGCGCTCACTGCTTTACCTGATTACCAAACCCAAATCAGAAAATAAACAGCTTGAAAAAGCCTGGATCATTTTTGACTATCTCAAATCAGTTGACGGAAAGCTTGATTTCAAAGAGCTTCAGGCAGCTTTCAAAAACAACCGGTTTACCAAGTAACCCCTTTCACAGCAATTTGGTTTGTTTCGTATCTGTCAAGGTTACCGGCACATGCAGGTTTGACTTTAATGAGGCATTCATTTTTTTGATAAGATACGCCGACAGCAAGGGCGATTCCATTTCAATATTCTGATGAACAAAAAAATTAACCTGTTTCAGTCCCTGATCCTGCCAGGTTTTCAGGCGCTCTGTCCACGCATCAAGTCTTGGATAATCACTTGGATGATTGGCGCCCACATAGCGGATAAAGGCACGGTTGTTTGTCAGCCGCATGTGAAGCAAATCACGTCGCCCGGCCGTATCTGTAATAATATTAGCAATGTTATTGGCCTCCATTAAACTGTATAACTCGCCCGCAACTGAAGAATCGTTGTACCAGTTGGTATGCCTGAATTCAATTGCCAGCGGAATTTCTTTGGGCCAATATTCTGCAAAATGAACTACCCGGTCAAAATCTTTTGGTGCAAAATTGTTGTGCAGCTGCAAAAAAACGCAGCCCAGTTTTTCTTTGAGATGAACCACCGCATCTACATAAACGTCTGCCAGTTTTTCAAAATCATTCAACCGTTTAAAATGGCTGATATCCTGCGTGACTTTAGGGAAAAAGCGAAACCCTTCAGGCGTTGTTTGATACCACTTTTCAAACTGTTCTTTTGGAAAAAAACGATAGAACGTAGCATTCAGTTCAATGCTGTTAAACTGCCCGGCATAGTACCCCAGCTCGTCTTTGGTACCCCGCGGATAAAAGTTCTTCAGGTCCGTTTTATTCCATTTGGCACAGCCTACATAATGCCCGGGTTTTGCTTTGCTTTTATGCCTTTTTAAAGCACCCTCTGTGTCTGAATGATCAACCGGTAAGCTGAAATCAACTTTGCCGGGATCAGCTACTTTTCCAAAGTCCATGTCTTTTTTGTTTCAAGTTACTAATTCTGTATAACCGTGGTTAACATCTTACAAACAACCCTGTAAGGCCCCGTTAATCCAGCAATTCGTCATTATCTTTTAACCCGTAGCGCCGTTTGAGTATACCAACAAAAAAATAGAAAAACGGCGTATCACTCAACGCAAAAATGACCTTAAATAAAAAACTGCTGCCAAACAGCATCCAGAAAGCCTCCCATTTGATGGTTCCAAAACTGCAGAGCAGCATCAGTACAACAGTGGTGTCAAAAAGCTGCGAAACGATGGTTGAAAAATTATTTCGAATCCAGAGGTGTTTGCCTTTTGTAACTCGTTTCCAGAAATGAAATATGCGGATATCAATAAACTGCGCAATGAGGTATGCCACCATAGATGCACAAACCGCGGGTAATGTAAGCCCAAAGACTTTGGAGAATATGTGATCATTGACCGGTGAAAAATCAGTAGCCGGGGCTGCTTGTGCAATCATAACAATACCCATTACAATAAAAGCGGCTATAAGTCCGGCCTTAACCACATTATTGGCTTTACGCTCACCGTAAATTTCAGAAATGATATCGGTTACCAGAAATGTAAGCGGATACGGCAATAAACCGGCTGAAAATTTAAATTCATACCAGCCAAAGGGATTCCAGGTAATAAATTTTTGAAAGATCAGGTTGCAGCTTACAAGCAGCGCAATGAATGTTCCTCCGAGTATGAGGTAGACATACTCAGACTCTTGTTTTCTTTTTAAATCCACATGTTGAGTTTCGGTTTTCAAATTTAAGGTTAATTCCGGTATCTGATTCTGCTGAAAAACCATGACAAAGTATTGTTCAAACTCACTATATTTGCACAACCAAAATAGAATCAAATGAGACTGGGGCAGCTTTCACGTAAACTGGATTTAAAACCAACCGAAATCAGGGAATTAATCCGCAACGAATTTAATGTGGAAATTGACCTGGACCTGAACACACGCATTGAAGACAGCTATGCAGCCGCTTTAAGCGCCAGGTACCAGCCCGCAGCGGTTGAAAAACAAGAACAGGCTGTACCAGTTATAGCGGAAAAAGCAGAACAGGCTGATACAAAAACTGCGGATATTGAAGAAAACGGGAATGAAGAAGAAGCACCCGTTCACGCACCCATTGAGGTACCTCATTACCACGCCTCAACAAACGGTACTGATACAACTGAAAACAAAGATCCCTTTATTCCACTGCCGGTTGATCCGGATGCGGAGCTGATCAAAGCACCAAAAATCAAACTGGAGGGATTGAAAGTGATTGGAAAAATTGACCTGCCGCAGCCAAAAGAAACCGCCCCGGCGCAGGAGGATGAGGCAGCTGCTTCAGAAAATGGAAACCACAGCACACCTAAATCATTCAAAGAACGGAGATTGAAAAATGCGCCGGTTTTGGAAAGTGACGACGAAGAATATTCGATTTACAAAGACAAAAAAGGGATTTATCACTTTAGTCAGACACAGCGCGAAAATCGTAAAAACAGCCTGGAGCGGATCAAACGCGAAAAGGCAGAAGAAGCCCGCAAGCAAAAAAAGATCAAACACTATCAGCAAATTCTGGAGGTTGAAAAAAAGACAGAATCACCCGCTAAAAAGGTTAAAAAACAAACCCAAAAAGAATCTGGCAGACAGGTTGAAAAACCACAGCGCAAAGGTATTTGGGGAAAGTTTCTGAACTGGCTTAACGGTTAATCAGCACTCATTAAAGTCTTGATTTTGTCACGCTGCTCAGCCGCATACATTTCATGGGCAGGAGCCACATCTGCCGCATACGAATAAAATTCCAGCGCTTTTCGATAATCACCTTCAAGCAAAGCACGATCGGCAATTACTATAAGATCTTCATAATAGGCTGAGTTGCGCACCTTGCTCCAATCAACCTGCCGGACTGAGGCTGCATTGTTTTTATAAAAATCCCTGCCGATAAAACCAATGATACGGATATCAATTCGCCGGTTAACCTGGTGAAGCACCTCACAGGTATATTTGTCATGCAGGTAACGGTTGATGATTTCATCCGGTACAATGGGTTGTGTTTCTCCTTTTCCAACAGGCAGCAAACGTTCCGTAAAAATAAATTCATCACCATACTGCGTTATCAGCTGTGACACCACTGCTTTGGCCCGGTATAGTGACAGTCGCAGATTTGCATCAGCCTGCCCGCGCGTATCAGAGTGTACCTGAATTTCAGTAAGTATAAAGGGATTTCTGCGGTAAAATTCAGCCAGCTTTTTGAATGAACTGTCAGATTCCGGCATAAAGCCGTGTCCGCTTAGTTCAAACCAGATTTCGGGTGCACGCAATACATCTCCTACTTCAAAAACAGAATCTGAAAGTGTTTTGGTATAGTAGGCTGCATAGACCGAATCAACATTAATTGCTGCCCCGGCAATCAGGTTCCAGCCAAAAATCAACCCGGTAAAAAGCCTGTTTATCATTTCACACGTTCAGGTGAAACCCACTCATCCCAGGTATGGGCATAGCCTTCGTACGTAACAAAAAGGGCTGTGTCCGTTTTTTCCAGGATATAGCCCGGATACCAGGCTCCCTCCCATTTGATGGATTTGTAAATTTCTTTTCCGGTACGTATGCGGTCATACATCACCCATTCGTCATACGAATTATCATAGCCGGTGTAATGAATGTACATAAAAGCATCGTTCACTGCCGTTATTTCAGCCGGATAGTATTTTCCCTCCCAAAGCACTTCAATTTTCTGTCCCTCTTTGTAAACCGGAAAATAAATGGGACGAATGCCATACGGTTCTTCTTCCAGATCAAGTTTCACGGAATAATTATAAAACTGGCAGGTATGTGTACCGTTTACTGATTTAAGAACACGTGCCGTGCGCCAGTTATTGTTTTCATCAAGCGCATAAACATAGGTTCCGCGCCGGTGAACAGCACCCGTTGAAACCGGTTTGCGCACTGCGGGCGGACATTTGCCAACAATGGTTTTTTCAGGGTCTACGTTGTAAACAGCATACCCGCTCAACTGATATTCACGGTACTTCATAGCCTGTTTAATTTCATCTGCGGTTTCTGTCAGGGTGACGCTGTTATCACCATTCTGATCTGCCAGCAAATCACCGCGCAAATTATCCAGCAGGGTTTGGGTAAATGTCCAGTTGCCGGTAGAGATGTTGGAAGAGGTAGCCGAGGTAAGTACAATTACCTCTTTGCCCAAATCAGCAATTTTTTTACCTACTGCCAGAAGTGAACCGGAATAACAGCAATCAGCCATAAGTACAATTCGTTTACCCTTAAAATTAGCTGCCGCCAGATCATACAACGTGCTTACATCAAACATGGATGCCGGTTGTTTACCCATGTCGTAATTGCAGAAATAATAATCAGTTCCAAGTTTGCTGCCGTGACCGGCGTAATAAAATACAAACGTAGATTCTGAATTACAGGCGCGCATTTGTTTTTTAATGGCGCGGTTCATTTTATCCAATGTTCCGTCACTATCAAGCAGCAGCGTATTTGCACTGTCTGCAATACCCATCATGGCCAGTAAATCATGTAACTCCTGGTCTTTCCGGTTTTCATCACTGAAAGAATTTACAGCAGGGTCCTGCCATTTCAATACACCTGTCAAAACCACATGGGTATTGGCCGGATCACAAATCATCTGCGCATGCGCAACGACTAAAAAACTGCTAAAAAGAACGGCAGAAAAAATCTTACGAAGCATGCAGTATTATTGTTTTACCAGTTTTTCGACACTGAAACCAGCCTCTGTTTTAACCATCACAAAATAAATACCGCCCGCCAGTGCAGATACATCAACCTGCCCGTTCTGACCCAGGTGTACTTTTTGTTCGGCCCCCTGGTTGTCAAAAATACGCACCGACTGAATTTTCTGATCAGCATTCAGCGTTATCAAATCACCTGCCGGGTTTGGATAAATAAGAAAGGTTGATTCAGTCAATTCAGTTAAACCAACCTGCCAGTTGAAAACGGTAATGTCTACCTGGGTGGTGTTATTTGACCAGTGATATGCATCTCTGACACGTACATCATAACTGTCATTCCCTGAAAAGCCGGCGTTGGGGGTATATGTGAGTGAAGCCAGTTCATTGCTGTATACGGTATCTCCGGCGGCAAGCGGCGTACCGCTTAATTCAAGCGTACCATTTGGCGGCAGGGTTTCAATACGCACCATGCCAATGGTGTCTGTATCATAATCAGACATGGCGGCATCAAAATCAGCTTTTTGAAATGAAAGTACATTGTCTTTGAATACTGAAAGTGCCATGTTATTCAATGTGGGTTTATGGTTTACCCAAAGGTTTAAAACCAGATGTGCAGAGGCAAAACCTATAGCACTGTATTCGGTTGGTTCAGGAATTCCACAACCTGCAGCAGCAATGTAAGATGGGCTGGATTCAACGTATGGGTTGGACCCGGGAAAGAAAATAATGGCTCCGTTTAATGGCGCAAACACTTCGGTAACCAAGGTATCACCCGGCAGTGTATACCCATCTTTCATTGGTATGTTCATTTTGTAAATGGTTGAATCAGGATATACGGCTGCCGTATCTGCCGCAATCAGGTTCATGTTTGCAAACACCAGGCTTCCGTCCAGTTTATGAACTCTGCCAATAAGGTCGTACGCGCCGCCACTGGTTGATTCTACACCCAATTGAATGTAGACAAAAAAGGCGGTATCCTGAATGTTAAAATCATCGGTATCAAAAACCCGGATAAAGCTGTTGTTGTGTATAGTACCAGGACCGCTGGTTGTGCAGGCAGCAGAATTTGAGCTCCAGACATTCTGGTTAGAACTATGCGTTAGCATAGTTTGAGATGTTGCTGCAAGCGAAACAAAAAAGGAAAGCGAGAGTAGTTGTTTTTTCATACAAAGAATAGAATAAGAAGTAATAGCTAATGTACTACTTTTTATGAAGTAGATCAAGCGCCGGAAAAGGGTAAAAAAAAGCCCACCCGAATAGGTGAGCTTCTTGTAACGATCGTTCTTTTCAGGTGCTTAATCCTTGATAAAACGGCTGGTAAAAAGGCCGCTGGCGGTTTTAACCTCCAGAATATAAACCCCGTTTTCCAATTTGGAAATATCTACCAGCGTTTCGTCTGAAACACGGGTCATCAGTAACTTTCCTTCAACTGTAAAAATGCGGATTTGCTGTATGGTTTCTGTAACCTGAACGGTGATTTGCTTTGATGCCGGATTAGGATAAAGACTTACACTGCCTGTTTGATTTTCAACCAAACCAGCCTGGTAATCAGTAACAGTTATGTCAACAACCGCAGGGGTATTTGACCAATGAGTTGTGTCACGGGCAATGAGTGAAAAATTATCAGAACCAACGTAACCGCTGTTTGGTGTATAGGTTACTGTGCTCAGTTCTGTATCAAGAATGGTATCTCCTACAGCCAGTGCTGTTCCACCTAAATCCAACACCCCGTTTGCAGGCACCGTAACAACTTTCATCATGGTTAAGCCATCACTGTCACCATCCGCAAACTGGGATGTAAAATCTGTTGCAAGAAAATTCAATTGTGCATTATTTAAAACATTTGTAGCAAACCCGGCCAAGGTTGGTTTTTGATTCACATAAATATTCATGATCAGATGCATATCCGGAAAACCTACCGCAGACATTGTTGTCAGGTCCATAATACCGCATCCGTCAGCAACAATATAGGTAGGGTTGCTTTCGGGAGAGGCGTTGGATCCCGGAAAAAAAGAGGCAGTACCGCTAATTGGCAAATTAAACTCACCTGCAAGGGAATCACCCGGAAGTGCATAACCACCGGTGAACGGTATTTCAGTCAGGTACATGGTTGCATCGGGCGTGGCGGCAACAGTATCTGAAATAATCAATGTGAGGTTGGCCAGGTTTGCAGTACCAACAGCGCTGTGCATTTTGGCTACAATATCGTAGGCCCCGCCGGCAGTAGATTCACAGGCCACCTGCATGCGGATAAAAAAAGCAGTATCCGAAATGTTTACATAATCGGCCAGATCAAAATATTGGAAAAAATGATTCTCAACCGAATTAACACCGCTGTTACAGGTTACTGAATTACCGGTAGTAATTGTCAAATCAGGGTTATTGGTAAGTTTTGTTTGAGCAAAAGAAGATGCAGTGAGCACAAAAAGCGCCACACCAGAGAGTAGTGTTTTTTTCATAAAATAGTTTAAATAATCCGGCTAATGTACTGAAAAAACAAGCAATACAGGTTAGACTACTTCAGTATAACAATCGGGAAATCCTGCCCAAAGCTATAACTGGTTGGGTATTGCGCTGTGCCATGATATTGCTCAGACAATTCAGGTACGCGTTCTTCAACATACACTTTTAACTCACTGATGGTGATTTTTTCATCTCCGTTATTGCCGCGCTGCCCATTTAATATTTCAAGTAATGCATACGTAAATAAACCATGCTGCAGGTCACCTGCTTCATTGGCATATTGCGCATCCTGCGAGGCGGTGATAAAGAAGGTACCGGTACTGCGTGCCAGCTGTGCCAGTGTTTTTTCACGGCCATCTCCACGCGATGCAAAGGCGTCCAATGCACCCCCTGAATGGCAGGCATCCAGAATAAAAAGTTGTTTTTCAGCACTGATGAGTTTTGAAAACTCCATCAGCTCGGTAGCTGAAAGTGCTTTCTGCCGCAGCACTTCCGTTTCACTGTAAAGGTTGGTAATATCATGCGTTACAATAAAAAAATCTGAATTTTCTGCCAGTTTTTCAACACTCATTACACCGTGTCCGGCATAATAGAATACAAAAACATCTTCAGGACCAATTTCTTTCCTGATCTGGCTGACAGCGTCACTAATGTTGGCTTTAATAGCCTGCTCATTAAAAATTTCAAATGTTTTGATGCTGTTAAAAAGTGAATCAGCCCCGGCTGAAATTGCTTTTACAAATGATTGGGCATCATTCACCGCATAATCCAGGTTATACTGCGGATTTTTATAGGTATTTATGCCTACTGATAAAATGAACAAATCGGTCAGGGCAGCTACTCCATCATACAAAACAGTCAGTTCAACCGGGCTTGATTCTGTGCGGTCAGAATTGATGACAACAGCGGAGAGCTCATTTTCACCATCGGTCAGCGGAATTTCAAAATGCCTGACATCTTTGGTCTCACCCCTAAAAACGAGGTCAGTTTGCATAGATTCCTGAACAACCAGTTTTCCATTGTTGTACACACGAATTTCATCAATGGTTTGTCCCTGGCTGTTAATTCTGATGCCTAACGGTAAAACTGCTTGTTTCCAGGAGATAACAGAATCAGGATCCAATACCGAACGGGAACCTGTTTCAGCTAATTCAAATGCAATTTGCGGTGATGTTTTAAGAATATTGTGCAAATTCTCTCCCGTAGTGGTTGATCTTTCACCCTTCATAATTTTTTCAATCAGCCCGGGTGTGTAATACTTATCAAAAAGAGAACCTACCGGTAAAACTTCCATTCCGGACACATAATTCACCAGTTCCAGTGATTTGGATGATCCGTCAAAAGCCCCGTCAGTACTGGTTGCCAGCCATTCGTTGCGGCTTATTTGAATACGTGAGTATAGCGCCTTGCGGTTTTCAATGTCCCACACTTTTACCATGCCCTCTGCATCACATGAAATCAGCCGTGTACCATCAGCGTTGAAGGTAATGGAAGTAACCGGGCTGGTATGCCCTTTCAGGTAGTAGAACGTATTCAATTCCGTGATCCATAAAATAATATCATTGTCAGCGCTGCCTGATGCAATAAAACGTGCTTTTGGATCATAACAAACGCTGTAAACGGGTCCATCGTGTTCGGTCATTTTTGCAATAAGCATACCTGTTAAAATATCCCACACTTTTACTTTGCCGTCCCAACTGGAGGTTACAATTTGTTTTCCATCCGGGCTAAAATCAAATGCAGAAATAACGCCGGTATGACCAACCAGGGTTCTGAATGAACTGCCTGCATCCATTTCCCAAAAATCAACGTTACGGTCTAAATCACCGGTAACAGCATACAAGCCGTTATTGGTAAACCCAACTGCATACGGTGAAACATTGCCTAAATCCATGCGGTAATATTCACCCAGGTCATTCATATCCCAGATTCGCATGGTACCATCCCAACTGCCGCTTGACAGTTTGCTGCCATCTGCATTAAACGCCAGGTCAAAAATCAATTCGCCGTGCCCGGTCAGTTTTTTAATCAATTCGCCGGTTTGGGTATTCCAGAGACAAATGGTTCGGTCTCCGCCTGCTGTTGCCAGCATTTTACCATCAGGGCTATAATCAAGCGCAAATACAACTTTGGTGTGCCCGCTGAGCAGGTGAACTATTTTACCCGTTTCAAGACTTAAAACAAGCGCGGTTGAATCCACGTTTCCAATGGCAATGTGTTTGTTGTCGGGACTCAGGGCCACATTCCGCTTCAGTGAAATGAATTTTAGAATACGCTCATCCGTCCAATACGAATCATTAAAACGTAAACCATCGTCCCGCTTTTTATTCAAAAAACCCTGCAATGATTTCTTTTTACGGCCTGTTTCAACGTCATAGATCATGGCTTCATTGTTGCTGCCGGGCACGAGAATCATTTTACTGTCAGCTGAAAAATTAAAATCAAAATAATCGATGTTATCTGCCGTAAGGTGAATTTTTTCTTTGCCGGTTTTCAGTTCGTAAACAAATACGTCCTGATCAAATGAAAGCAAGATGTGCGAGTCGTCCGGACTGAATTTAAGGCCGTAGGGCCGCTCCCGGAATGATGAAAATGACCGGATTTTTGTACCGGTGGCCAGGTCCCAGGCAATAGCATCTACCTTACTTGACATGGTAACCAGGTATTTGCCGGAATTTGAAAAAACATGTTTGGTATTGCACCCATCACACTCTTCTTCCCCATCTCTGAGATCATACAATTCTTTACCCGTGGCGGCATCAAAAACTTTGGTAAACAGTTTGGTTGAACTTGCTGCAATATACTTTTCATCAGGGCTGAAAGACATCAGGAATGGCTTGTCAAATTCAATATCACTTAATGTATCGCCACTGACCAGATCACACACGTAGAATTTTTCATAATTGTACGCCGTAATAATTTTGGTGTTGGCTTTATTGATAATACCGTTATAATTCATCAAACCATAACTGCGGCTGAGTGTTTGAATTTTTTTGCCGGTTGTTGCATCATAAACATGCATGCCATCACGGCTATCGAAGAGTACAACATGCGTCCCTGCCGGGCTGTAAAAAGCCTGCTCCAGTTCATCATCGGCCAGTTTGATGGTAATTAGCAGCCGGCCTGTGCTTATTTCAAATACTTTAGCCGAATTATCTGCCGATGCGGTGAGTATGTGCGTTCCGTCAGGACTGAAAAAAACAGACAAAACAGGTTCACTGTGCCGGTTAAAAACCCTTATCTGGCGGCCATTTTCAATATTCCATAAAATCACAGAATTATCTGAACTTCCGGTTACAACATAACGCGAGTCGGGACTAAACGCATAACAGGTTATTTTTTTAGCGTGCCCTTTTTGCAGCACTGCTTCCAGCGTATTTGATTCTTGCCCATAGACCAGGGGCACCAGCAAAAACTGTAGCACAGCCACAAAACGCATTAACTTCATAACAGATTGGTTTAGTTGCATTAACAGAAATAGTTGAATCAAAAGTAATCACTTCCTTCTGTTTCGCATCACCCTGCATCTGCGTATTGTGCAGAATTAACCAAATCTCTTCTAAACATACCAGAAACAGGCCCTTTTGTTTAATGGCTGATCAGATACGGCTTATTCTTCGCTATACCTGGAAAGACAAGGACCCCGGATCTAAGTCCAGGGCTTAGGTATGATCCCCTTATCAGAGCAGAAATTCGTGCCGGCCGGCACGAATGCAAAAAGGGGCTATTGAAGCCCCTCTCTGATTATTTAAGAAAACCAAATGTTCAAAAACGGTGAATTATGCTACCAGGTTGTAGATAATCACCAATACATCAATTGCAAAAGCTATAATTGAAGTTGTAACAATTACTCTCATTGGAGCAACTGCTAAAATCATTGAAAGAGCAACCATGGTTGGCAATACAAGCATAATTAATTGAATTACGCTGTCAAGTGCTCCAAGTCCCACCGCTATTCCGCCGCCGCAACCTACAAACAGCAATAGAATGGAAATAATACCGTAACGGTTTGTGTTGTGATCGTAGAACAATTTGTTCAAAAATCCGATGTTGGACAGTTTTTCATCATCAGAGTGTGCGTGAGCCATAGCTTTAAGTTTTAGTTAAACTCAAAATTAGAGTAGAGCCACAGAAAAAAAAATGATCTGAATAATGCTGAAACATGACAAAAGTCATATTTTGAAAATTCACCCGTTTTTTCACCGACATATTTAACAGGTTAAAACTATTTAGTACAAAAAGCAACCTCTTTTTGCCTTTAATCGTCTTCCTTTTAATTTTACCGATAAAGTAACAAATTCGTTCTATGAAACTTACCCTGAAAAAAATGAGCAAGGTTATACTTGCAGCTGGTTTTGTCCTTTTGAGTACCACTTCATTTGGTCAGACACAATGGCCTGATAACTATGGTCAGGGAACAATCAATACCGATTATTGTGTTACAATAGACACCACCAAACCTTTGGAAGAATTTTACAGGATTGACATTTCACATTTGAATTTTGCCTCTGAAGCAGACGCTCAAAAGGTGTTTGGCGCCATTTCAAATAACCGGTTAACGTACAAAGTTGACTTTACCAACCAGGTTGCTTACCTGAAAGTACATGCTGACCGCACCCAACATCCGCAGGATGTAATATGGTGGAATAATTACATTGACAGTCTTTGTAAAAACTAATCGATAGCAGTCATGACAAACTCTAAGTTATTGACCCGGTTTACGTTAGCGTTTTCACTTGCTTTACCGGGAGGGTCTCTGTTTGCCCAATTAACCGGCACCGGAGCCTATTTTATGGGAAACGTGGCTGAAATTGCCATTCACAACAATGGTCATGAGGGTACCGCAGACATTGCCGGCTCACATTCACGCTCAGATCAGTGGGATGCTTCCGTTTACTTTGGGTTTGTTGCCAATCCGCAAAACGATGGCTGGGGTAATTACGACGGCGATTTTTTTACACCTGGTTCACCTGAAAATGGTTTTGGTATTGAAGTAAACGGAATGAATTATTCCAACAACTCATCCTATTACAATGAAATTCCAGGTTCACTGTCAAACTATGTTGTTGACGGAAACTGCCTTTCTGTTGACTGGAATGGAACAGTTGCAGGTGTGGGTGTAGCCATTACGTATAAATTTATTACTACTGAACTCTACTATACAACCGAGGTAACACTAACCAACAATACCGGTGCTGCTTTGACTGATCTTTATTTCTACCGCAATTTTGACCCTGACAACAATGTCAGCATCAGCTTTGACTATACCACGCAGAATACCATTGTGGCACAACCTACACCGGCTTGCCCTAAAGCACTGGTATCAGCAACCTCCAGCAATCCATGGCTTTCATACGTTGGTATTGCCGCAATTGGTCAGCAATTCCGCGTTGCACACGGCGGTTTTGCCAACCGTGATGCTTCAGATATCTGGAACGGTGCCTGGCCATTAACCGGTGTATTGGGCGCCAGTGTTTTTATGGATGAGGCCATTGCAATGGCTTATAAAATAACCTCATTGCCGGCTGGTGCATCTGAAACATTTGAATTTGTAATCGTTCTGGACGACACACAGGTTGATGAAGCATTTGCGCAGCTTTATGAATTTAACTTTACGGGTTATACCGGCACAGGCAGCGTTTGCAGCCCGGTGATGGATACGGCT
This sequence comes from Bacteroidota bacterium, assembly GCA_016192075.1. GTDB lineage: Bacteria > Bacteroidota > Bacteroidia > Flavobacteriales_D > Crocinitomicaceae > JADJGJ01. Next base: position 559,650 of record JACPUU010000012.1, read on the forward strand.
TACCTGCCTTGTCCCGGCGCTTCTATTGTCCTGGATGTTACCGGCCCGGGAGTTACAGATTATAACTGGGCATGGTCGCCTGGTACAGGTCTGAGCTCAACTACCGGATATTCTGTAACTGCCACACCGGCTACTTCAACGCTTTATACAGTAACCGGAACACCAATCAACCCTTGTCTGTCAATGACCATTGTCAAAGAAATTTATGTGAATGTAGGTGTTGGACCATTGGTTCAGATTACGCCGCCTGCACCTGTTTGCGGACCATTTGACTTAACTACGCTGGTTGTTACAGATGCCAACAACATTCCCGGTACCACTACCACATTTCACTCCGCTATTCCTGCCAATGCTACTGATATGACCAATCTCTGGCCGGGCACAACCATGGTTAGCGGTGATGTTGTTTATGTTATGATTGCTGATCCGGTTGGCGGCTGTTTTGATTACGAGCAGGTTATTGTAAACTTCTCTGGTGGAACCACAGCCGGCCCTGATAATACCTCTACCCTGTGTAATACGACCGGATCAACCATTGACCTGAATACCTTGCTCGGTGGCGGTATTGACCCGGGTACCTGGGCTGAGACCACTTCATCCGGACAATTCAATGCCGGTACCGGTGTATTTGACGCTTCAGGTCTTGCAGCAGGTAACTATACGTTCGATTATTCAACGACTGTTGTAGCTCCGTGCCTGCCTGATATTGCAACAATGACCATTACTGTGAATCAAAACGCACTTGCCGGTGCAGACAATAACGCATCGCTCTGCAACACGACCGGTACTATGCTTGATTTGAACACACTGCTTTCAGGTAATAACGGTACAGGCACCTGGGCTGAAACATCATCGTCCGGGCAATTCGATGCGACTACGGGTATATTTACCGCAGGCGGCCTTGTTGCCGGAACCTATACCTTTACCTATACAGTCAGTGGCATTGCACCATGTACATCGGATATAGCCGACTTTACCGTTACGGTTGAACAAGAGGCCGCGGCAGGTGCTGATAACTCGGCTACACTGTGCAGCATTGCGGGCTCAACACTGGATTTAAACACCTTACTTTCTGGCAATAACGCAACCGGTGCCTGGGCTGAAACAACCACCAGCGGACAATTTAATACAGTTACCGGTGTATTCGACGCATCAGGTTTAACTGCAGGGGTCTACAATTTCACCTATACTGTACCTGCTGTTGCACCATGCATTCCGGATGTTGCTGATTTCTCAGTTACCGTTACAGATTTACCAAATGCAGGTGCTGATAATACAACATCGCTTTGCAACACACCAGGTACAACACTGACCGTTTCAACATTGTTGAGTGGTGCAGACCCGGGAGGCGTATGGGCTGAATCTTCTGCCATACCATCCGGACAATTTACACCGGGCACAGCCGTGTTAGATGTTGCCAATACTGCAGCAGGTACGTATACCTTTACGTATACCATTGCTCCTGCCGGACCATGTGCAGGTGACCAGGCCGTATTTACCGTAACCATTGCCCAATATGCAAATGCAGGTTCAGACAATGCTACAGCGGTTTGTAATGCACCCGGATCAACCATTAATCTTAACACCTTGTTGTCAGGTAACAACGGAACCGGCACCTGGGTTGAAACCACTTCTTCTGGTCAGTTTAATACCGTAACCGGTGTCTTCACATCGGCTGGTTTAACACCCGGAACATATACATTCACATACACTGTTGGAGCTACGGCACCTTGTACACCAGATGCAGCCAGTTTCTCAGTAGTGGTCATTGACTTACCTACAGCTGGTGCTGATAATGCTTCAACGCTTTGTAATACGGCTGGTTCAGCACTTAATTTAAACACACTGTTAAACGGAAACAACGTTTCAGGCGTATGGGCAGAAACAACCTCTTCAGGCCAGTTTAATACTGCTACAGGTATACTTACAAGTGCCGGACTGTCAACAGGTGTATACACGTTTACTTACTCAGTACCTGCAATTGGAGCATGTCCAGGGGATCAGGCCGTATTTACCATTACCATTAATTCTGAACCGGTTCTGAACGATCTGACAGACCAATCACATTGTGATTCGTATGTATTACCTGCCATTTCAGGTTCAATGCTTACCGGTAACCAGGCTTACTACACGGGCCCTAACGGCACCGGAACACAACTGAACCCGGGAGCCCTGATTACCACCTCTACCCTGCTTTATATCTACGATGAAACCGGAACGGTACCAAATTGTTCCGATGAAGAAACCGTGAACATAACCATCAACACTACGCCAGTGGTTTCGTTTGTAGCAGATACGTTGGTTGGTTGTGCTCCTTTCGTTGTAAACTTTACCAATACAACACCTGTTCCTACACACAACTGTGTGTGGAATTTTGGTGATGGATTTGGCCAGTTGTGTGACAGTATTGAACATACATACATGAATCCCGGTGTGTACACCGTTACATTAACCGTTCAGGGTGATGGCGGATGTCCTGCATCAACTACTTATACAAACTACATCACCGTTGTTGAACCACCGGTAGCCAATTTCGTATTCTCACCGCAAATACCAGACATTTACAATTCAGAAGTTACATTTACCAACCTGTCTGATTTTGCAAGCAGCTACGAATGGACATTTGGTGATGGCGTAACCTCTACCGATTCAAATGCGGTACATGTTTATCCACAAATCGGAAATGCCGATTACCTGGCAACCCTGTATGCTTACAATACACTGGGTTGTATGGACAGCATGACTCAGCTTATTACCGTTTGGGATGTTTTAACATTCTACATTCCAAATTCATTTACACCTGATGGCGATGAATTCAACCAGACTTTCCAGCCTGTATTTACATCAGGCGTTGATCCGTTTGATTTCCATATGACCATTTTCAACCGCTGGGGTGAAATTATGTTTGAAACCTATAATTTCGATTACGGATGGAACGGAACTTACGGCGACCGCGGCCTGGTAGAAGAAGGTGTTTATATCTGGCAAATTGAATTTAAAGAAACCATGTCTGATAAACGGCATACACACCGCGGACATGTGACCATTTTAAAATAATCTGATAAATCAACCTAATGCTAAAAATCCCGTCAGCTAAAACTGGCGGGATTTTTTTATCCACCACCAGATCATAGGACTATTTGTGCGCTTCTGTTTGCAGGGAATAATTAACCTAAACCGCCCGCAGCAAAAATTAAAACAAAACGGCACATAAAAAGCCACTCCTCCTCTCTCCGGTCATCGAAATTGATGGGGTAATTCAGCGCGGCTTTCAGGTAAATGAAATGATTATCTCAAAAGTTTCTTGATTTTTCGTTTCGATATGGGAGATACAACAACGGCATTTAATTGCAATGCTTCTTTATCTGCATCATTAAGCGATCTGCCAAATTGATTCAACCAGAAGTCAAGCTTTGGCGGCCAACATGATACGGTTGTACTTTCTTCAGATTCAATAATCATAATCACAAAATCTGCATTCACTTTAAACGTGTGACTGATTGACAGCAGGTCACCTGTAATTGTTTTCAACTTGTATGAATGAATGATTGCGTGCACTTCTGAATCTTCTACTTTTTTACGGTCATCTCCGCTGTGAATGGCGTACTGATGATAGCCCGTAAATGAAATGGGAATATAAGATTCAGGATACATTGCGTAGTCTGCAATAAAGGTTCTTATTTTATGCTCAACCATGTCTTTCTGAATTTTTTCAAGTCTTTTTTTCTCAATCATTCCATACATTTCATAAGCAATATCCGAAATCCGTTCTTTTGGAAAATCTCCCGGCTGCTTTTGATAGATTCCAATTTTATGTTTGTTTCTGAGCAGCTGCATGTGCTGATCTGTGAGACTGTCCGGAAAGTTTGAGCAAATTAATTCAAAACAATAAAGCTTAATCACATCTCCACTGTTCCTATAAAGACTGTCAAGCGTTCTGAAATCAAGGTTTCTCATAACACCGTATGCAGTTACCATCCGGTGTTCTTCTGCTGAAAGCGGACTGCGGATACTTTCTATAAAACATTCACAGGCATTTAGTGTATTAACTGCCTGTATCAGTGAAACAGCAGGCTTTTGCCGAACCAACAAAGTGTCTGACTGCGCGTTGGTGGTTAATGAGACTATGAGAAAAACAACAAAAACAAAAAAATGTTTAAAAGGCATCTGGAAAATTTTGAATGGAGGTTTGCAAAAAAAAATCCCGGCCTAAAGCCGGGATCTCAGTTGTTATTTTCGTTTATCAAGCGGGATGTAAGCCCGGTCCGTTTTACCAACATAAATCTGGCGCGGACGACCAATTGGTTCATTGCCCTGGCGCATTTCTTTCCACTGCGCAATCCAACCCGGCAGACGGCCCAATGCAAACATAACGGTAAACATTTCTGTTGGAATACCCAGTGCGCGGTAAATAATACCGGAATAGAAATCTACGTTTGGATAAAGGTTTCTTGATTTGAAATACTCATCTTCCAGCGCAACTTTCTCCAGTTTTTTAGCAATTTCAAGAATCGGATCATTTACACCCAATGCTGCCAGAACTTCATCTGCCGCTTTTTTAATGATTTTTGCACGCGGATCGAAGTTTTTATAAACGCGGTGACCAAAGCCCATCAAACGGAACGGATCATCTTTGTCTTTTGCTTTCAATACGTATTTATCCACATCACCGCCGTCAGCGCGAATTGCTTCCAGCATCTCAATCACCTCCTGGTTTGCACCACCGTGCAATGGTCCCCAAAGTGCAGATACACCTGCAGAAATGGAAGCAAATAATCCGGCATGAGAAGATCCGACAATACGTACGGTTGAAGTGGAACAGTTTTGTTCGTGATCAGCGTGAAGAATTAATAATTTATCCAACGCATCTACCACAACCGGGTTGATTTTATATTCCTGTGTTGGAATGGCAAACATCAAGCGCAGAAAATTTTCTACGTATCCTTTTGAGTTATCGTAATAATTTAACGGGAAACCAACTTTGGTGCGGTAAACCCATGAGCATAACACCACAAATTTGCCAATTGTCTTACAAACGGCATGATACATGTCGTTTTCAGATTTTACATCAACCGGTTTCGGGTTAAAAGCGGTTAGTGCACTGGTAAGTGCAGATAACACTCCCATTGGGTGAGCAGAAGCCGGGAAACCATCAATGATGTCCTTCATCTCCTCATTAACCAATGTGTAAAGGCGAATGTCGTCTTCAAATTTCTGCAATTGCGCTTTGGTAGGCAGTTCTCCAAAAACCAACAGAAAACATACTTCAAGAAAACCGGCATGTTCAGCCAATGACTCAATGGAGTAACCTCTGTAATGTAAAACTCCAAGTTCACCATCTAAAAAGGTAATGGCACTTTCACAGGCCCCTGTATTCTTGTATCCGCGATCCATGGTAATGTACCCTGTCAGATCACGCAGTTTTGAAATATCTATTGCTTTTTCATTCTCTGTCCCTGTAATGACGGGTAATTCGATGGTCTTATCTCCCAAAACGATTTTTGCTACTTCGCTCATTGTGTTATTGATTTAAATTGCTGAGATGTGTTATTGATCTTACATTTTCGACACTAATATAGTGGCTTTGTAAAAGCCTTTTACAAAAACCTGAACTTTTTTTAGCGGGGAATGCAGCCACAACTGGTTCTACCCGTCAAGACGTTAAATATTAGTTAATTGATCGGGCGGCTGATTCATTTACCCTAAATTCACTCTCATCAGGGAAAATCTGTGCCTTGGTGCGCTGTCTTTCAAAACCTAAAAAAATACCTATGCGTTTATTCTTTTTGACAACAGCCCTGGTTGGAATCACCCTGGCTATTTTACTTTCTGCTAAACATAAAGGAATCTCTCAGGCCCCGGGGGCGTCAGTGCAAACAGCCATGTGCACCCCGGTTCAGCAACCGGCTGATACCGCTCAAAAACCTTGTAGCACTCTTGATTTTGCGTTCACCGGGTATAGCGGTAATGCTATCAATACTGAGAAGAGAATCTGTTGTAACAGTACAGTTAACGGATTGCCTCTTTTTACCCACGGTGAACTAAAACATCACCTTTGCGCACTTGAAGTGAGGCGAAATGCCAAAGAAATTAAGGACCGGGAATTTGTTTTTTCAGAATGGGTTGCCGAAACGCCGGAAGTGCCCCTGTGTCAGTAAAATCAACATAAACAAAAGTTCTATTAAACAGATGTCTCCCTTTCTGAAAAATAAGGAGAACTGGCACTACTTTTCAACGTAACCATTCAGAATCTGCAACAATTCCGACGGTTTTTGAAAACCAACAATAGTACCAAGTTTGGCTTCTTTTTTAGAGAGCACCACAAATGACGGAAAACTCATTTTGCCCCCAAGCAGGTTTACAGCAAGTTCGTTGTATCCTTTTCCATTAAACATTTTGTATTCATACAACACTTCTTTGTAAGCAATGGGATCTTTTGATTCTGCATTCATTTTAACGGCATAGAAATGCTCAGACATGTAAGCAACTACGCCTGAATCCTGAAAGGTAGACTGATCCATTTTTTTGCACCAGCCGCACCAGTCTGTATAAACATCAATGAAAAATAGTTTTTTGTCTTCTTTATTGCGGTCGGCTGCTGTTTCCAGGTCAAGCCATTCAATAGCCGCAACTGTATTATCAGCAAGAGCAGCAGCTGTTAAGTGTTTACTGAATTGGCTGGCACTGCCTGCAAACGAGAAGGCTGCCCCAAGTGAAAACAAACTGATCAGGACTGCACGTTTCATACCATGTGGGTTTATAAATTGGCTACTGTAAAGTTCAGCATTTTATTAAACAGGTGCAAACGGGTATAGCCTCCGTAAATACCATGGTTTTTATTGGTGTAGATAAACATATCAAAGTCTTTGTTTTTTTCAACCAGGGCATCAATCATTTCCATTGAATTCTGCACGTGCACATTGTCATCACCGGAACCATGCACCAGCAGGTATTTGCCCTTGAGTTTATCTACGTGGTTAATGGGTGAATTATCATCATAACCACTGGCATTTTCCTGCGGGGTGCGCATAAAACGCTCGGTGTAAATATTATCATACCAGCGCCAGTTGGTAACCGGTGCCACTGCAATTCCCATTTTAAACACATCTGCCCCTTTGGTCATACAAAGTGATGTCATGTAACCACCGTAACTCCACCCCATAACACCAATGCGTGCAGCATCTACATAAGGCCAGGTGCCTACCTGTTTTGCTACCGCAATCATATCTTCTGTTTCAAGCTTACCCAACTGCAGGTAAGTACATTTTTTAAACGCTGCCCCGCGATACATGGTGCCGCGCGTGTCTACTGAAATGACAATGTATCCTTTTTGTACCAGCAACTGGTGATAAAGCTGGGTGCTTCCGCCCCACTGGTCAATGACTGTATTGTGGCCCGGGCCGTTGTAGATATCAAAGTAAACCGGGTATTTTTTGGTGTTGTCAAAATTGGTGGGTTTCATGATAAATGCATTCAGTTCATGCTCTACTCCCTTGATGGTAATGAATTCAGTTTGTGCAAGGTCATATTCATTTAATTTGGCCTTCAGGGCGGCATTGTCTTTCAGCATTTCAACCTGTTTGCCATCTGCGGTATGAACGCTGATTTCATAGGGTTGATTAATGGTTGAATAGGTGTTCATGTAATATTTCATACCGGTACTGAATTCAGCTTCATTGTGCCCTTTTTTAGCTGAGAGCATTTTTTTACCGCTGCCATCCGTTTTAACGGCATAAAGTGACTGATACATGGGCCCCTCTTCAGCCGAATGATAATAGATGGTGCCACTGTTTTCATCAATTCCAAGCAGGTCAATCACATCCCAGTTTCCGCTGGTAATTTGTTTTTCCTCCCCTGAAAAGGCAACGAGGTAAATGTGTTTGTATCCGTCTTTTTCACTGGTGCGCAAAAAAGAATTGCCGTCTTTCAGAAAAATAAGGTTGTTGTCTACTTCTACATACGTATCACTTTTGTCAGTATATACAGGTTTACCGGTAATATCGCCTGATCCGCTGCAATCAGCAAGTGCGTAGGTGAGTTCACTTTGATGCCGGTTCATAACCAGGTAAATGAGTTTATTGTCATCGTTGGTCCATTTCATGCGGGGAATGTATTCGTAAGTGCCGTAATTGACCGGGCGCGTTTTTTTATCAGCCAGGGAGTAAACAAAAAGTCCCAGTTTGGAATTGTCTTCACCGGCTTTTGGATATTTAAATGTATAGGGTTCAGGATAGGTGCCCCCTTTATAATAATCCATGGTAAAATCTTTCACGGCACTTTCATCAAACCTCAGAAAAGCAATTTTTGTGCTGTTAGGTGACCAGTAAAAAGCTTTGGTTACTTCAAACTCTTCTTCATACACCCAGTCTGTTGAGCCATTGATAACGGCATTTTGTTTACCATCCGTAGTTACCTGGGTCAGGCTGTTATCTGCCAGGTTGCGGATGTAAAGGTTGTTTTCAAAAACAAAGGCTACTTTAGAACCATCGGGTGAAAAATCAGCCAGCATCTGGGGGCCTTTATCATAGAGCTGCGTAACTTTTTTGGTTTTAAGATCAACCACATAATATTCGGCTTTATAACTGCGGCGGTAAATGTAATTTACGCTGGTGGCCAGTAACACCTGTGACTCGTCAGCATTAAACGAGTAGTCGTCAATCGAAATTCCGGTCAGCTCATTTCCATCCAGAATGGTAGCTACTACTTTTGAAAAATTCTTGTAGCTGTACTTTATAATTTTATTGTCTTCCAGCGCTGAAAAATGCTCGCCATCATTCATGGAGGCGACAGAATAAACATACTCTGGTGCAAACTCCCGGCTTGCCCAAATCAACTGGTTTGAAAGCTGTTTTTTCTGCGCTACGGCAGGTGTAACTGAAAGAACTAAAAATAGAAGTGCAAGATAGCTGCGCATAGGTTACTGCTGTTGGTTCAGGTGGCTAAGGTATCAATAATTCTGCCAGCATTTAATGAATTGGTACATAGCTGTTAATTCATTGATAAGCGGTTCTCAGACTAAAAAAGAGTACCTTGGAATAAAATTGATGTTATGAAAACAGCTGCCGTTATTTTTCTAACCCTGTTTGGTTTACAGCCCCTGTCAGGCTATACCCTGAGTATTGATAATGGCATCAGTGCTTTTAAGATAGATGCCAAAATAAGTGCACTTCAAAAGTACCTGGTTAAAACAGCTTATAAGGATTTGTGGAATTATTCGGGAACTGATTTTAAGGCTGATTATGGAATTACATCGGGCTGGTTGATTGACCTGCCGGCGGCCGGCTTAACCAAGGCTTTTGGCGCACCTCCCCTGCGGGCAGAAGTTTATTTTGACGGTGAAACGGATGCCGCAGGGAATGTCAGTAATGAAGATGTGTTTCAATTTACCTTTTATTACGATAAAAAAGAAAGCAAATCAATTTCAAATGACCTGATCAATGGTCTTTTCAACATTTACGGTGATGGAGAAATGATGGTACACCCTGAAACGGGAGATGTAATTACCATTACCTGGTTTAGTGAAACGACACTGCTGACCTTTTCACTGGGAATTGACTTTGAAACAGGTGAAGAACTGGATTACCTCACCATTGACTTTTCACAGGCTTACGGGGGCTAAAACCCAATCAGCTGCCCATTTTCACAATGTGGTCAAACTCCGTTTTTTCAAGCGGCATTACAGAGAGGCGTGCCTGTTTGATCAGGTAAATATTCTGGAGTTTTTTCTCTTCGCGAATCTGAGTCAGCGGCACTGCTTTCTTCAATGCTTTTACCGGCTTCAGATCAACGGCACTCCAGTCCTCATCTGTAGTAGGGTCCTGGTAAGCTTCTTTGGTAACTTCGGCAATGCCCATTACCTGTAAGCCCTCCATGCTGTGATAAAACAAAACCTGGTCGCCCTTTTTCATTTCACGCAGGTTTTTGCGGCCGGGGTAGCTTCTTACACCATCCCAGGATGCTGTTCCTTCTTTGACAAACCGCTCCCATGAAAACGTAAACGGTTCAGATTTGACAAGCCAGTATTTCATAAAAATTGGTTAATTGATTCAATTACATCTATGCTTTTAAGCCGATGCGGCAACATAGTTAAACGCTGCTTTGGCAAAACCCGGCCACTTTTTTGCATAAGCCACCGGCAGCTGCACCCACTCTTTCATGGCGCGGCCCTTGCCTGATGGATCAAATGCAGCGGCACCATCAAGACTTAGCGCATCAGCATGCTGATCACCCTGCAATTTAAAGACACAACAGCCGTTAAAAAGAGACATAAAAGCTTTGCCTTTTACTTTGAAGCAAGGTTTGCCAAACATTTGACTCTCTTCAGCACCTTTGATTGATCTGCCTATTTCTAAATACCGTTTTTCTGATTCAGACATGAATTAACGCTTTTTGCACAATAACGACGTGAATTTCGTTGTATTTTTGAATAAAAACAAGTGGTTATGAATTATCCGGCCCGAATTTGTGGTACAGTTCTTTTTGCTATAGTACTAACCGCCTGCCGGCATGATCCTGAAATGCTGAACCAGCCCCCGCCTGTTGATACCAATACCTACATAGCTGACACAGCTGCGGTTACAGGCTACGCTATACTGGAAAAACTACCGGGCATCTGGCACGGGCCGGTTACCTCATCCACTGCATTGGGCAGTTACCAGGAATGGATTGTGGATTTCAGACCCATTTCTGCGGCGCAAATCAGTGCCAAAAATGAGCTGGATTCACTGAATGATATTTTTATGAGTTTTTTTATTGCCAAATATGACAGCACTTTTATGCTATTTTTCAGAAACGGCGGAGGCTTTGCAGGCAATGTGCGCAACTCGTACATGCGCATTGACAGTGTGTATGAAAGTGCTTCCCTGTCTTTTTACCGGTTTGTAGACCCCATTTCAGGCGGCAACCGGGTTGATACCGATATTACCTTTAAAGATGACAGCCTGATCATGCACGTGCACACCAATGTTTACAACACGCTCAGCGCACCTGTTACACACATGATCTGGCGGGCGCAGCTAAAAGACACTACCTCCACCCAAAACGCTATTGCTCAATTTAACTATCCGCAAAAGGTCATGGTGAAAGATTTCAGCACCACCTTTGACGGTTTGTCAGAAGCGGTATTTTATTCGGCTGCGGCAGATCCCTATCCTGAGCAGGACCAGCCTTACCTGGGGCAAAGCAATGTAAACGTAAACATTACCGCACCGGCCAGCATTGATCCGGCTAAAAAAGTGCTGCTGATTATTACCACACAACCACTTTTTGATGGCTTTTCTTTCCAGGCTCAGAACCTGAAGTACCGGTCACGGTATGTTTTTGTCGGAGCCGCAAATCCAACAGGTTATGCCTTTAATTACATGCACCCGGGTTCTTACTTTGTCAATGCCATTTATGACAGCAATGGTGATTTTAATTTCTCAAGCGGTGATTATATGAATGGCAGTTTTGATGTACCGTTTACACTTGCAGCAGAAAGCACTGTGAGCGTTGGTGTTACTATTAATTTACTGATTCCCTGAAAACAAAAAAGGTCCGCCAGTGTTGGCAGACCTTTTCACTATTTTTTTTAGTTGAAGCAGAACTATTGTCCGGCTTTTACCTCTTCAATTCGTTTTTTGATCTCCAGGAATTTCTCGGTGTTTCCAACTTTACCGTAAGCCTGTTTCAAAGCTTCCAGTACAATCAAATCTTTTGGATTTTCAACAGCTGCCTGCTCCAGAAATGGAAGGGCCTTATTGAAATACACCTTTGATTCTTCAATCATTGGATCGTATTTTTGCTGGTATTCAGGTGTACCAAAAGTCAGTTTATTGGCCTCGGTTACCAGGTCAGCCCCTTTGTTGAAGTATAAACTTCCAAGTGCAAAACCGGCATTTTTATCACCTAAGCCCTGTGCTTTTATGTAATTGGTTTCAGCGTTTGCAAAATCGCCCATGTTTTCATAAATGGTTCCTGCGGTATAAATCAGAACCGGATTGTTTGGGTCCAGTGCAATAGCATCGTTCAAAATCTGCACAGCTTCAGGCTTGCGGTCTGTATCAATGTAGAAATTGATCAGCTCAATCATAATGTCTTTGTTTTTTGGATTTTTAGCAACCTGCGCTTTCAGCATGGTTTCTACTTCATCCTTTTTGCCTTGTTTCAACATGGACTGAGACAGGTAGTAAACGCTTGAACCGGTTTGATACCCCCACTCTACAGTTTTCGAAAATGCTTCTTCGGCTTCTTTCCAATTGTCAAGTTTAAAAGCAGCAATGCCCCCGTAGAAATAATAGGCTGAATCTTTCAGGCCCATTGCTTCGCCAAACGTTGCTGCCCCCATAAGACCAGCCATAGCTTCTTCATATTTACCTTCTTCATAGCTGGTAATTCCCATGTTGGCAAACTGGCTTCTGTAAAAACCGCAATACTCATCAATCTGTTCAGCATACATCTTTTTTGGATCGTTTGCTTTTGAATCTTCAAAGGCTTTGAATCCTTTTTCAACGGACTGTTCCGGATCAATGGCTTTTAAAGTGGCATCACCTGAAATGGCCGCACAAATTGGAATTTCTACATAAATAAATCCAAGGTACATTAGTGTTTTAGGGTCATTTTTGGTATCCACATGTACTGCTGAAAGATCAATGTAGGTTTTTGCTTCAATCAGATCTTTGGCAGCCTGCTCAGCATCTGTATACTTTGCCTGTTCATACGATTTGTATGCCATGGCAGCATTGGTCGTATTTGTTTTTTGTGCAAACGTCAGTGCAGAACCAGCGAGTGCTACAAGGGTGAAAAACTTTTTCATTCGGTTGTAATTTTTATACGTTTTATGTGGTTTGATGCAGATTTCAATGTAAATCCACACGAAACAATTCAATTATTATGCCATTCCGCTCAGCAGAACAAAATTAAGCGATTCCGCGAAATGAACAACGAAAGGCTGCAAATGATCTATTCTTCCTCGTTTTTGGCTGAGTTATCCGGTGTTTCTACCGGTGCAACAGCATCGTCTCCGGCAACGGCCTCTTCATCACGGTCGCGGAATACCTTTGCAACAGCAGCAATTTCATCATCGCCGCGAAGGCTGATGAGTTTAACGCCCTGTGTTGCTCTACCCATTACACGCAATGAATCTACGTGCATACGAATGGTGATTCCGTTTTTAGTGATAATCATCAAATCGTCATCGTCTGTGACATCTTTAATGGAGATCAAAGCACCTGTTTTTTCAGTAACATTGACTGTTTTAACCCCTTTACCACCGCGGTTGGTGATGCGGTAATCTGCTACTGCTGACCGTTTTCCGTTTCCACGCTCGGTAACCACCAATACGTGGGCCCCTTCGTTTTCAACGCAGATCATTCCAATAACTTCATCTTTTTCGTTTGCCAGCCTTACACCGCGAACACCAGAGGCGGTGCGGCCCATGAAGCGTACTTTTTGCTCGTTAAAGCGGATTGCTTTACCTGAGCGGAGTGCCATCATGATTTCGTTGGTTCCATTGGTCAGTTTAGCCTCCAGCAATACATCACCGTCTTTTACATTAATGGCATTGATACCATTGGTTCTTGGACGTGAATAAGCTTCAAGCTTGGTCTTTTTGATGGTACCTTTTTTAGTACACATAATAATGTACTTGTCTTTCAGGTATTCTTCATTTTTAATATCACCGGCATTGATAAATGCTTTGATTGAATCGTCCGGTTCAATGTTAATGAGGTTTTGGAGGGCGCGTCCCTTGGTGTTTTTTGCGCCTTCAGGCACTTCAAATACGCGCATCCAGAAACATTTTCCTTTTTCTGTGAAAATTAACAGCCAGTTGTGATTGGTTGCCACAAACAGGTGTTCCAGGAAGTCTTTATCACGTGTGGCTGAGCCTTTAGAACCCACACCACCGCGTGACTGAACACGGTATTCACTGAGTGATGTACGTTTGATGTAACCGGCATGTGAAATGGTAACAACTACCTGCTCATCAGGAATAAGATCTTCAATCTTCATCTCATTGGCTGAGTACTCAATCACTGAACGACGCTCATCACCGTATTTGTCTTTAATATAAAGAAGTTCGTCTTTGATAATTTGCATACGGCGCGGTTCACTTGCCAGAATATCTTTCAGGTCGGCAATACGTGCCAACAAATCCTGATACTCAGCACGTAATTTATCCTGTTCAAGACCAGTTAACTGGCGCAGACGCATTTCAACAATGGCGCGTGACTGCAAATCACTCAGTTTAAAGCGCTCCATGAGGTTTTCACGGGCCTCATCAGGTGATTTGGAAGCACGAATGATTTTAATAACCTCATCAATGTTGTCTGACGCAATGATCAAACCTTCCAGAATGTGCGCGCGCTCTTCAGCCTTGCGCAGTTCAAATTTGGTTCTGCGAATAACTACCTCATGCCGGTGTTCCACAAAATGGTGGATCATATCTTTCAGGTTCAGCATCATTGGGCGGCCACCCACCAATGCAATGTTGTTTACTGAAAATGAAGTTTGTAAAGCAGTATACTTAAACAATTTATTCAAAACAACATTTGGAATTGCATCACGGCGTAACTCGTAAACAATGCGCATTCCATCACGATCTGACTCATCGCGGATATCGGTAATACCATCTATCTTTTTGTCATTCACCAATTCAGCTGTTTTTTTGATCATTTCAGCTTTATTGATCTGGTATGGTATTTCTGTGATAATGATTGCCTCTTTGCCTTCACGAATCTCTTCGAACGATGCTTTGGCACGAATGATAACCCGCCCTCTGCCGGTTTCAAATGCCTCTTTTACACCTTCATACCCGTAAATAATACCTCCGGTAGGGAAATCAGGCGCTTTAATATAATGCATGAGCTCTGAAATCTCAATATCGCGGTTATCAATATAGGCCACAATTCCCATAACCACTTCTGTCAGGTTGTGAGGTGGCATGTTGGTGGCCATACCTACCGCAATTCCGCTTGCGCCGTTTACCAGCAGGTTTGGAATTTTGGTTGGCAGAACAGTAGGCTCTTCGAGTGAATCGTCAAAATTGGGTGCAAAATCAACTGTTTCTTTGTCCAGATCTTCCAGCATTTCTTCTGCTATTTTCTGGAGGCGTGACTCAGTGTAACGCATGGCAGCAGGACTGTCACCATCAACCGAACCAAAGTTACCCTGCCCGTCTACCAGCGGATAACGCAATGACCAGGGTTGTGCCATACGCACCATGGTGTCATAAACAGAGGCATCCCCGTGAGGGTGATATTTACCTAAAACATCCCCGACAATACGGGCTGACTTTTTATACGGACGGTTTGAAAAAACCCCCAAATCCTGCATGCCAAAAAGTACCCTGCGGTGAACCGGTTTAAAACCGTCTCTTACATCAGGTAATGCACGCGATACGATCACCGACATTGAATAATCAATGTAGGCTGATCTCATTTCCTCATCCAGGTTGATTTTAATGATTTTTTCCCCGTCTGCCATAAGTCAATTTCGTTTAAAAAATTACAAGCGCCGAAAGTACTCAATATCTATTGAAAGTGCAGTATGACAAAGTGGCGACTTATTAACAAAAACAGGGGCAAAATTTGGCGTTATTAACAATGGGAACAGAATTTGATTATTGTACCTTTGAAAATGCAAGTGTTTTCAAATTATTTCGGAAAAAATTAGTTACTTGCATGGCTTATTTTTCATACCTTTCAGAGCAATTTGAAGAAACGAAAAAGTGATTTTGCGATACGCTGATTTAGACAAAACTAAAACGTACTTAAAAATCAGGACAGATTAAAGACAGATAAAAAGTAACAAATTGGCATATAAAATTGTTATATATGTCATACAAGACAAAGAGGAATTATGGATGCAAATTTTTCGGCAAGAGCAAAAGACGTTCTCTCATTCAGTCGTGAAGAAGCGCTGCGCTTAGGAAATGATTACCTGGGAGTAGAACATTTGCTGCTTGGAATTCTTCGCGAAGGTGAAGGACTTGCCATTAAACTATTACTGGAATTCCAGGTAGACCTGGGCCAGATTCGCCTTGAACTGGAAAAAGCCTTAAAAGAAACCCGTGTAAAAAGTATTTCGGGCAACAACATTCCTCTTGTAAGACAAGCAGAAAAAGTGTTGAAAATTACTTACCTCGAGGCCAAATTATTTAAAAGTACCAAAGTAGGAACAGAGCATATTCTCCTTGCGATTCTTCGGGAGGAGAATAATATTGCAACGCGCATATTAAATAAGTATGGCGTAATTTATGAAAACGTAAAAGAAGAACTAGAAGCAATGATTGAAGAACAAAACTATCCCAAGTCTGAATTCCCAGGAAGTTCATCGGAAGGCGAAGGTGAAAATGAAGGCGGCGGAACCAATTACGGAAGCGGACAACGCAAATCCGGCGAATCAAAATCAAAAACACCGGTACTTGATAACTTTGGCCGTGATTTAACAGCCATGGCTGAGCAGAATAAGCTTGACCCTATCGTTGGCCGGCAGAATGAAATTGAACGTGTATCACAGATTCTTTCACGCAGAAAGAAAAACAACCCAATCCTGATTGGTGAGCCGGGTGTAGGTAAATCAGCCATTGCAGAAGGTCTTGCACTGCGCATTGTACAACGTAAAGTATCACGTGTTCTTTTTGGAAAACGTATTATTTCACTGGATCTTGCCTCACTGGTTGCCGGTACAAAATACCGCGGACAGTTTGAAGAGCGTATGAAAGCGGTCATGAATGAGCTTGAAAAATCACGTGACATTATTCTTTTTATTGATGAAATTCACACCATTATTGGCGCCGGCGGTGCTTCAGGTTCACTGGATGCATCCAACATGTTCAAACCGGCACTGGCCCGGGGTGAAATACAGGTAATTGGTGCAACCACGCTGGATGAGTTCAGACAATATGTAGAAAAAGACGGAGCCCTGGAGCGCCGTTTCCAGAAAGTGCTGGTTGAACCAACCACCATTGCTGAATCCATTGAAATTCTAAACAATATCAAAGAGCGTTATGAAGAGCATCACAGTGTGAATTATACACCTGAAGCCATTGACGCCTGCGTTAAACTGACAGAACGGTATATGTCTGACAGAAACCTGCCTGACAAAGCCATTGACGCCATGGACGAAGTAGGTTCACGCGTTCACATCACCAACATTACCGTACCAAAAGAAATTCTTGATCTTGAAAAGAAAATTGAAGATGTAAAAGTTGAAAAAGGAGATGTGATTAAATCACAGCAGTATGAAAAAGCTGCTGAACTGAGAGATCGTGAAAAAAACCTGCAGGACGAACTGGAAGCCGCTCAAAAACGCTGGGAAGACAATACCAAAGCACACCGTATTACCGTTACAGAAGACAATGTAGCTGAAGTGGTATCAATGATGACCGGCATTCCGCTGCAGAAAGTTTCTGAATCAGAAACCGGTAAAATCATGCACATGGCTGATGCCATCAAAGGCAAAGTTATTGGGCAGGACGAAGCCGTAGCGAAAGTGGTAAAAGCCATTCAGCGTAACCGTGCCGGACTGAAAGACCCGAACAAACCAATCGGATCATTTTTCTTTCTGGGGCCTACAGGTGTGGGAAAAACCCAGCTTGCAAAGGTTTTAGCCAAAACCATGTTTGACTCTGAAGAAGCGCTGATACGCATTGACATGAGTGAGTATATGGAAAAATTCTCTGTGTCACGCCTTGTCGGAGCGCCTCCGGGATACGTTGGATACGAAGAAGGTGGCCAGCTCACTGAAAAAGTACGCCGTAAACCTTATTCGATCATTCTTTTGGATGAGATTGAAAAAGCGCATCCGGATGTATTCAACATGCTGCTGCAGGTATTGGACGATGGTCACATGACCGATGGTTTGGGTCGTAAAATTGACTTCAAAAACACCATCATTATCATGACATCCAATATTGGTGTTCGTCAGTTGCAGGATTTTGGAACAGGGGTTGGTTTTGGAACGGCTTCTAAAAAAGATAACAAGGAAGAAGATTCAACCAAAGTCATTCACAATGCGTTGAAAAAAGCATTCTCACCTGAGTTTTTGAACCGTATTGATGACATGATTGTCTTTAATTCACTCACAAAAGCAAATATTCATGAGATCATTGACATTGAGTTGGCTAAACTCCAGCACAGAGTTAAAGATCTGGGATATGAGTTTAAAATTTCAGACGAAGCAAAAGATTATATCTCAGACAAAGGATACGATGAAAAATTTGGTGCACGTCCATTAAACCGGGCAATTCAAAAATACATCGAAGATCCGCTGGCGGAAGAAATTATCAATGCCAGCCTTGAAAGCGGTGATACCATTGCCATTAATTTTGACAAAGAAAAACAGGAAGTTAAAATCAATGTTGAAAAAGGTAAAACCTCTAAAAAGAAAGAGAAAAAATCAGAATAAAACCAAAGTCCGGTATGCTTTGAATAAATAATTCCGGCGTTGTTTTTTATACATTCAAAAAGAGGAGTTCAAAATTGAACTCCTCTTTTAGTTTAGTTTTGTTTATACTTCACTCGAATGGCTGACCGGGTGGCAATTTCAGCATCCGGCCAAAAATCAGCAATCAGGGTTTGAAACTGTTCATCTGAATCAGAATAACCCTGGGCATGAATAAAATAAACAGAGGGTGCTGTCAGTTTTTTCTGACGCCAGACCATGTTGACTGAAATAGCCAGGTTAGGATCATAATCAGTAACAGCATCGGTTAACGTATCAACGATTTCATAATAAGTTTCCATCATTTTTAACGTATCAATGGCAAAGAGGAGTTGCCCGTTGAAATAGCTGTGCATTTCTTCCAGGGTAAATTCACTGACCAGTGTTTTTGTCAGGAATAGCTTAGCTTTCTTGTGCTCTTCTTCGTTCTGCGCTTTAGCTGATTGGTAATAAAGCGCATACCACACAAAAGGAGATTCCATGTTGGTGAATTGCTGTTTTTCCATAGCTATGTTTTACAGCAAGTTACAAAAAAACGAGGACTTAAACAGTATTTAACCAAATGATTTTCAAGGGAAATACGGTTAAAACGGTTGAAATTTCTGTGAATTTTTGCTGATGTTATTAACAACTGCTTTAAGGACTTAAAATGTTGATCGTTTTTTCAATCCGGGTAATGCCTGATCAATACGTTTTGCCAAAGCCGGCAATTTGATTGTCGGAACCGCAGGAAACAAATGATGCTCCATATGATAAAACATATTCATTGTTATACGGTTTTTCCATAAACTGCGCTGTGTACGTGCCAATAGTGGATCGTCAGATGTATCGTGATGAACGGTCCATACTGCAAAAAACGCAGTCATAAACTCAGCTGCTACCATCACAAGAATGTGGTAAATGAGAAAATCAAGCCGAAAGAAAAATGCTGTTATTATGAATATCAGTATAGCAACTAATTCTATCCATGTATTTAACCGATAACTCCAATTTGCATAACGCAACGTTTTTACATGAATCTGAAAAATGTGGACAGGGCCATAGCACAGAGCTTTAAACCATTTCATACATGCAACTTTGCCTTCATAATCATTTTCTTTCAAACAGAATTTATGGTGACGCAAATGATTGTATTTGACAGCATGAGTAGCGGCCATCATTAAAACACTGTTACTAAACAGAACAAACCATGTCACTCGTTTTCCAACGCCCAAAGCATTGTGAAACCCATTATGAACCTGCCTGAGAGCTGCCAGAAAGAAAAAGAATGAAAACGGCAATGCCAGTAAATAATACTGATAATAAGCCAGCATTAGCGAAATTCCAAGCCAGGGAACCGTTACGTTCCCTTCTACAAAACACTCCCACCGGGTGAGCCTGGTTAAATCTTTCCACACCACCCTTTTTACAATTTCTACCTGTGTCATTTTGCTTAGTTTTTAGTACAAACTATATGCTCAATTGCCGGTTTCAACGTTGCATACCTGAATTCAAATCCTTCGCTGACCAGTTTTGCTGGTATCACGTTCCGGCTCTTGAGTATTAACTCTGTTTCTGTTTGAATGATGCGTGCGCCAAATTCAAGCATGCATTTGGGCATTGGCAATCCAAAAGGTGCTTTTACCGCCTGACGAATGGTTTTCATGAGTTCTTTGTTGCTGACCGGTGTAGGTGCAGCCATGTTTACCGGTCCTTTCAGGTTGTCGTGCTCAATAATAAATTGAATAGCCCGTGCAAAATCATCTTCATGAACCCAGCTGAAAAACTGGTTGCCCTTACCCTGCCTGCCCCCCAGCCCCAGGCGCGCCAGATTTACCAGCGGTTTAACGGCACCGCCTGTTTTACCCAACACAATCGAAATGCGCGCAGCAACCTGCCGGGTGTGTGGCAGCCTGAAATCAAAAAAGCACTTTTCCCACGCGGTGCAAACATCCACTGAAAAACCGGTGCCAATTTCTCCTGAGGCTTCATCCATCTGCTTATCTTCAGAATGTCTGTAAATGGTTGCAGAAGCGCTGTTGATCCAGATTTTTGGCGGATTCTGGCATTGCAGCAGCGCATTGCCCAAAACGGTGGTTGCATCAACACGTGAAGCCAGAATTTCTTTTTTGTTCTTTTCAGTGTACCGGCAATCAACTGATCGGCCAACCAGGTTCAGGAGCACATCGGCATCTTCAAGAATTGATTTCCAGGGTCCCTCGTTTTTTGCATCCCAGTTTTCATACCGTATTCCCTGATCTGTGCGGCTTTTACCGCGACTCAGAATAATGACTTCATGCTGATTTGCAAAGTGGCGGCATAGGACCTTTCCCAGGAAACCGTTTCCGCCGGCTATAATAATTTTCATAAACCTGTTTTTAGTTTTGGTTATTCTGCATTTGGTAATATCATTCTTTCCAGGTTCTCCCGGTTTTGGGCTTCTCTCGCTTTCCGTTTACCGCGAAAGAAAAAACAGAGGTTCAGCAGGAGCATAATTCCCAGGTAAATGGAAAAACCACCCAGTTTATAACTCAATGCTTCAATCAATCCCTGGTAGCCCTGCAGGTTATTAATCTCCAGGATAAGCAAGGCAAACCCTATATTCAGCAGGTAAAATCCAACCTCAAAAAGTTTAGTGGTTGCCAGTGCAATCTCCTCACGGCCCCTGAAAATATCCAACATAAAAATTTTACTGTTTTTGAAAAGTATATGAGCCACGTAAAGGGTTAAACCAATGGCAATTGGCAAGTAAACAAGATACGCTTTAATAATCCATGATGATTCCATAATCGTAATTTTAGTTAGACATTGTCGTGTTTGTATGCCTCTGTTTTCTGCTGAAAAGAAGCAACCAGAAAAGATTTAAATAGTGCATAAGCGCCAGAAACAGAATGAGTGTGCCAGCTTTAAAAAAGAGCGTGCTGCACATTTGTTCAACGGTTTCTACTGGACTCCAGAAAGCAATATTCATGACCACATACCCCAGGTTGAGCAAATAATAGCCTGCCAGCAGGAGCTTGTTAATGGAAGCTACCAGGTGCGGGTCCTGCGGCAGCAGCATGTGAATATAAACCGCTCCGTTTTTATAAAATACCCGGCCCAGGTGAACCGTTATGATACTCATTGCAGTCAGAAAAAGAAGATAGGCGATCAGGTTATACATATTTTTTATATTTCTAAACTTTCAATATTTTTTGAAAGTATGAAGCAAATTTTTTTAGCGTTTCCTGTTCAGGTTATGGTATTTAAATTTCTTATAAAATGCTTATTTGACGAGTTTCAGCAGGGTTTTATAAAACCAGTGTTCATCAGAGCGTATGAACTTGTCTACCACCCCGTCTGCCTTGGAAGTAAAGTCCGTCAGTTCACCTATCATGCGTTTAAACTCTTTGGTTTCGGCATCGGTTCCACTGGTGTTTTTAAGTTCATCAAAAACCCGCAGCATGGGTTCTATCTCCCGTTTTCTGCGTTCGCGCGCAATCTGGCGGGCCACTGCCCAGATATCTTTGTCTGCCACAAAAAACTCACGGCGCTCCCCTATCTTATTTTCTTTTGTTACAATGCCCCAGTCAATAAGCGCTCTTAAATTCATGTTCACATTGCCGCGTGACACCTGCAACTGTTCCATTATATCTTCGGTTGATACAGGCTCGGTTGATACAAGCAGCAATGCGTGAATCTGGGCCATGGTGCGGTTAATACCCCAGCTTGAGCCCAGCGCTCCCCACGATTGTACAAATTTCTGTCTGGCTTCTTCTAAATGCATGTATCAAATGTAAACACTATTTCTGAACTTTCAAATATTTCTGAAAGTTTATTTTCAACCACCCATTTCATACTTCCTGAATCTGACTATTCATACCTGAAATCAGAAGAACGTTGTATCTTTGATTTATGTCTGCTCAAACCGACTTCACGCAACATAAACGGATGCTCAGCATTATATTGGTGGTGGGTATATTGCTGTTTTTTCTGAAAATATGGCTGTATTGGATTACGCAATCAAACGCCATTCTTTCGGACGCGCTGGAGAGCACGGTCAATGTATTTGCGGGCGCCTTTGCGCTTTACAGCCTGATTCTTGCCAACAAACCTTCCGATAAAAAACACCCGTACGGCCATGGTAAAATAGAATTCCTCTCAGCCAGTATTGAAGGCGCTTTGATCATTGCAGCAGGACTAATCATTATTGTCAAATCCATTTACAACTTTTACAATCCGGCTCCCATTGAGTCACTTGAGTTAGGTATTATTTTTACGTTACTTTCCGGTGGTGTTAACCTGCTGATGGGACTTTTACTGATCAACCGCGGTAAAAAAGTACGCTCCCTGCTGATGCGGGCCAGCGGTAAACACCTGATGTCTGATGCTTACACTTCGGCTGGTTTAATTATTGGCCTGGTCATTATTCACTTCACTGATTTGCTGTGGTTAGACGGTGTGGTAGCTATTGTTTTTGGCGGAATCATCATTTATTCGGGCTACCAGATTCTGAGCGAATCCATTGACGGCATTATGGATGGCGCTGATTTTGAAACACTCGATAAACTGGTCAATCACCTTCAAACGGTCAGAAAAGAGGACTGGATAGACATTCACAAAATGCGCATGATCAAATACGGCACATTTCTTCATTTTGATTGCCACGTAACGGTTCCGCGTTTTTATACCATTGAAGAGGGCCACGCGGTTATCGATAAAATAGAAGAAGAAATTGCGGCTACTTTCAACAACCAGGCTGAAGTGTTCATTCATGTAGACGCCTGCATTCCAGCCTCATGCAAACACTGCCGGATGGAAAGCTGCGCTGTACGCGCTGTTCCACGAACTGAAGATTATTTCTGGAAACTGGATACGGTGCTGGAGAATAAGAAGTACGGACTTTAAGTCAGCAAGAGTCTGGTGCAAGAGCAACAGTACCTGGCAGGAAAAGTTTTGACCCGGTATTTCACAGGGGCGTGAAGATAATATAGCCATCAAGGATTTTTGGCCGCTATGCAAACAAAAGACTGCTGTTAAAATTGCAGTCTGGTCTTGCTGTTTTCAAAACTTATACCTCAAAACCTCCAAAACCCCATCTCTGCCTGCAAATGCAACAAAATCCTGGTTTATGGCAATGCTGTAATAATTACGTTCAAAAAGCAGGTGCCAGTGCAGGCCTTTGTCCAGGGTAAAATAGGTTCCCTGGTCGCCAGTGGCAAAAAGACAGGTGCCGTTTTCGTTGCCGTTAATGCACGATGAATAGCCTCCCAGGCCTTTACTGCGATTGATCCAGGTGTTGCCGCCGTCAGCGGTATAGTAGCAGATTTGCTTTTTGTAAGTAGTCTGCTCCCAACTGCCACCAATGATCATTCCCTCGGTTTCAGACCAGAAATAGATGGAATAGATACCATAGCTGTCACCTGATTTAAGCGGTGTGTTTTTGGTTACCCAGGTTTTTCCCTGATCGTAACTGCAAAAAAGACGGGCTGTATCGGCCATGCCGGTTGCAAAATACACGGTTGAATCACCCAGGCATTGTATACCTGTTCCGCTGGCGGCAAAGCCAGCTTCTTTCTCCAGTACTGAGGGAAAAATTTCAGGTGTAAATGCTTTCCAGCTGCGACCGGCATCGGTTGTTTTTACCAGGAAAAACTTGTCATTCACCGGATCTCCGTAAGCAATTCCGTTCTGCTCATCCCAAAAATCAAAGCCATCCAGAAAAACACCTGCAGAATCAAACACAGTGGCCTGTTCACCGTTAAATCCAAGAACGTACAATTTGGCAGTATCACCTGAACTCAGCAAGGCAATGGTACCGTTATTGAAAAGGTGAATGTCACGAATGTCAGCAGCCCCCTGAAGGGCCGGTTGTTCAATCAATTCACCTCCAAAGTATTTACCGCAGAAAACACCACGGGGTCCGGCCACAATAACGGCATCCTGGTTGACAAATGTAACTGCCCTGCCGTGTAAACCTTCTTTGGAATAACCGTGGTAAATGGTTGCGTATTGCAGATTTTCTGACGTTTTACAGGCTGTCAGTAACAAAGCTAAGAATGGTATTAAAAGGCTAGAAAAGTTTGGCCTGAGAGTCATCCTTCTTTCCTTTTTTCAATGCCCCAAGTCTTTTTTTGAGCGGTACAGCGCTGAGTGATTTGCCTACCGGTTTTTTGGCCGGCACAACAACTTCTTCTTTAGCTGGTTTTTTACCTTTTTTAAGTGGTTTCAGTGTTTTTTCATCTACTTCTTCTTCTTCCACATCAAATAAAACACCTTCTGTTTCCAGTATTTCTTCTTCCTCATCTTCAGGCCACGGCTCAGTACCAGCAATGGGATGCGTGAGTGTTACTTCTTTCACCTTGAATTTGGTAAGGTGATTGCCCACCGCTTTCATGCCCTTTACTTCAATGAATTTATCCAGCTTCACTTTTTTGTCTGCAAGATCTTTGGTTTCTTTCAAACGCTTGTTAAAACTGATCAGCACCTCTGGCTTAAACGCCGTGGTTACCACATCCAGTCTGGAACCTTCAGACTCGCCGATAAACGATATTTTTTTGTCTGATTTTGTTTCAACCAGGAACCGTTTTACAAAATGGCTGTCTTTTTCAGGGTCATAATACACGCATGAAATAGGATGTTCAGGGTGCCACTTTTCAATGTGAATCAGGTGATCACCAAACCGGGTTTCAATGTCAAAATTATGCAGTTGCAGTTCACCGGTAGCATAAAGGGTCAGTATTTTGTCATCGCCTTTAAATGATCCCAGCAGGGTTCCGCGCCCGTCAACATTAAGCCGCTGAACAACATCATCCCACCAGATTTTGCGGGCAGCCAGTGTTGAGTCGCCCACTTCTTTCTGGGTTACTTTCTGAATAATTTCTTTGGTTACCCGATTACCGGCAGAAGATCTGTTTTTAATAATCAGTGATCCAAAATCCACGTCAAAACGAACCCGTTTCAGGTGCGGACGTGGTTTCAGGTGTACGGTTACAATTTCACGCTCACCGTTTGGATGGCACGAGAAATAATAGACCTCTGAGTTTTTAGTACCCTTGGTTATAAAATATTCCTTGTCACGCGTAATGCTGTTTACAAAGAACCGTTTCATCATGGTAGCACCGTCTTTTCCGTCGCGGTACATCAGGTGATAAATGGTGCGTTTGTCACCACTTTTCCAGATAGCAGCGTGCATGATGTCTTTGCCAACGAATTTCTTTTCGGCAATTTTGCTCACCATCATGGTGCCGTTTTTAAAGAATACGATGACATCATCAATATCACTGCATTCAGCAATAGGCTCTTTGCCTTTAAGGCCCCACCCCACAAAACCTTCATCCAGGTCAACATACAGTTTGCGGTTGGCAACAATTACTTTTTTGGCTGAGATGACATCAAAGATTTTAATCTCTGTTTTACGTTCACGCCCTTCGCCAAAGCGTTTTTTCAGATCTTTAAAATATTCAATGGCATATTCCACCAGGTTTGCCAGGTGGTATTTGATTTTTTTGAGTTCAGTCTCCAGTTCTTTAATCAGTAAATCTGCTTTGTCTGCATCGTGTTTGGTAATGCGGCGCATGCGCAGCTCCATCAGTTTTTTTACGTCGTCATCCGTAACGGGGCGTTTGAGTTTTTTCAGATGCGGTTTCAGCAATTTATGCGTCACCTCAATAGCCTGCTCGTAGGTTTTACCATCGAACTTAACGTAAATTTTATTTTCAATGAAGATTTTTTCCAGCGATGCAAAGTGCCATTCTTCTTCCAGCTCTGCCTTGCGAATCTCCAACTCACGCTTAAGCAGAGCAAGGGTATGATTGGTATTGATTTTTAAAATTTCATTGACACTCAGAAAAGCCGGTTTGTTATCAATGATTACCGATGTATTTGGTGAAATGGACATTTCACAATCGGTAAATGCATACAAGGCATCTATTGTTTTGTCAGGCGAAACACCCGGGGCAAGTGAAATAATAATTTCTACAACAGCCGCTGTATTGTCTTCAATTTTTTTGATTTTGATTTTTCCTTTGTCATTTGCCTTGAGAATGGAATCAATCAGTGAAGAGGTAGTTGCCCCAAACGGAATTTCGGTAATCTTAAGTGTTTTAGTGTCTTCTTTGAGGATTTTAGCACGAACACGAACTTTCCCCCCCCTTTGGCCCTCGTTGTAATGTGAAAAATCAGCCATGCCGCCATTCTGAAAATCAGGCAGAATGTTGGTTTTTTTGCCGCGTAACACATCAATGGATGCATCTATCAATTCAATAAAATTGTGCGGCAGTACTTTACAGGCCATTCCCACTGCAATACCCTCAGCTCCCTGTGCAAGCAGCAACGGAAACTTAACAGGTAACAGCACAGGCTCCCTGTTTCTGCCGTCATACGACGGAATCCAATCGGTTGTTTTTGGATTAAAAACAACATGGCTGGCAAATTTAGAAAGCCGGGCCTCAATATAACGCGGGGCAGCGGCGGAGTCACCGGTAAGGGTATTTCCCCAGTTACCCTGCATGTCAATGAGCAGGTCTTTTTGTCCCAATTGTACCAGTGCGTCACCAATAGATGCATCACCGTGCGGGTGATATTTCATGGTGTTACCAATGATGTTGGCCACTTTGTTGTAGCGGCCATCATCCAGCTCTTTCATGGAGTGCAATATTCTGCGCTGAACCGGTTTTAACCCATCCATCAAAGCTGGTACGGCACGCTCCAGAATAACATACGATGCATAATCCAGGAACCACTCACGGTACATACCCGAGAGCGGAACTATACTTCCGTCTTTATCTCCGGATCCGTTCATACCGGAATTTGGATCAAAACTTAAATTACTGGTATTATCTTCAATCTCGTCTGCCATAAAAGTCTGACCTGCAAAAATAAGCAGAACTTCATGATTTAGCTGGTTTTAGAAAGGCTTTTTTATTAACACGCCGGTTTTATTATTTCGCTAATTTTGCCTGGTTTCCATACACATGACACTATTTAGGCCTTATCCATTTTTACTGATTTGTCTTGGCTTTTGCGGGCTGATGTTTTTTATAGAAACCCGGAATGGTGCTTTTCTGCTGAACGATTTTAAGGTCTATTATGAGGCCAGCAAGGCTTTTATAAATAACGGACAGCCTTACGGTCAGGCTTTTGGCCTCTCTTCGGGCTTTTTTAAATATTCGCCTGCAACGCTGCTGGTTTTTGCCCCTTACACGGTCTTTAGCTTTGAAACGGCGCGGGTATTGCACTTCATTTTGATTGCGACCATGGCCTTTTTTGTTTTCAAAGGCTGTCTTGAACTAAGTCAAAAATACGCCCCGGCACTTACCAGGCCCCGAGACGTTGTTTTTTTAAGTCTCTTACTGCTATTCAGCATTGTTCACCTGACGCGCGAACTGCACATGGGAAATATGAACCTGGCGCTGATTCTTCTGAGTTTGCTTGCATTAAAGGCTGTTTTGGCTGAAAAAACGCTTTCTGCAGCTGCCCTGCTGGCCCTCTTATTCCTGGTAAAACCCTATTTTGCCATTCTGCTTCTACCCTTGCTTGCAGCCCGTAAATGGCGGCTTTTGCTTTTTATTGCCGCCGGTATGGTGTTGATTTCAATGCTGCCGGTGCTGCTGGTGGGTTTTGAAACAAACATGGAGCTTCACCGGGCCTGGATAGAAACCATGAAATCTCATAACACGGGTATGTTCAGTGAGCACACCTTTTCTTCCATCGTCAGTTCTTATTCCGGTATACGACTGGCTGCCGTGTGGCAATATGTATTCATTGGTGCAGCGGGACTGATCTATGGCGCGTTCCGTTTTAAGTACCTGGCTGGCCGCAGCGTATATACGGTTCATACCTTTATTAGCGATGCCTTTGTTTTAACGGCCCTCATTCCAAACCTGGTTATTACTGACAGCCAGCATTTTCTGTTTTCAATTCCACTGATTGGTTTAATTCTGAAACACCTGGCTGAGAAGCCCGGTTATTGGAAGATTGCGGTGTTTGGAATACTGTTCTTTTTTTACGGGGCTAATTCAAATGATTTGCTTGGCAACCCGTTATCAAACCTATTTGATACCTATTCTACAATTGGAGTTGCCAACCTGGGAATGGTGGCCTTTTTCTTTTTTCTGCAGCACAAAAGTGCACTATTCAGAATTGGCTGATTATGATTTTTTTTTCGTCGGTCTGCCGGCGATCAGAATAATAACAAAAACCGGCAGCATAATCAAAAGCACTTGTAAAAAACCGTTCATTTTAGCTTTTGGAGCCGTTGCAGTTTCTTCTTTTTCGGTTTCTGTTGCCCCGGTTGCCACCTCTACCGGTTTCAATGATTTTTGCAATGAATCGTAAGCCTTTGTGTATTCATCGGCTTTTGCCAGGCTATCCATAGCCGTGTAAACAGAAACCAATGCCAGGTAATTATCACCGGTTTCTTTCAGCAGTTTATTGGCCTCAGCAATTTCTAATCCTTTCAGCGCATGCTGTTCAGCCCGCTTCAAATCCTTTTTATAAATATAGAGGTGTGCCATTTCAGAATGAGTGTAAGCAACCCAGCGGTTATCATCTGTCCGTTCAAATTTTTTAAGGGCAATACGATAGTATTTTAGCGATTGTCCGGGATCATCAATCAGGTAATAATAACGGGCAATGGCAATCATTGAGGCATTGCTGGTTGCCGTAAAATCATGAGTACGCTCCAGCGCAAGCACTTCAGCATAGGCATCAATTGCGGCAGCGGTATCTCCACTTTCTTCATACAGGCCGCCCATGTAAGCATTCAAATCTGCCTGGTATGCATAGTCACCCAATTCAACAGCAATTTCCATGGCTTTTTTATTATACTCCTGCGCCATTGGCAGATTTTTGCCTGAGCGCTGAATGTAGCTGAATCCTCTCAAAATAAGCATCTCTGATTTACGGTCTTTCAATGACTGCGCAAGCGGATAAGCCTCGTTGTAATACCGGTTGGCCGCACCAAAATCCATCACGTATCCCAGGTTTAACTGAGCCAATGCCATACAAGCCTTCAGGAGACCCTCATTGTATTTTAATTTTTTAGCCAGATCATAGGCCAGGTTTGAATATTCCAGCGAGCGTGTATAGTCCAGCTGAAGATACTCAAGAGACAGGCTGTTATAAACATCAACCTTTGCCGGATCTTCAGTATCTGTCATCAACTGCATAATCAGCGAGTCAATGGTTGCGTTGGTGGTATCCTGCGAAAAAGAAACGAACGAACAGCTTAGTGATAAGACAATCAAAAAACTTCTGAGACAATTTGACATTGAGGACTTTGCGTGCTTCATTCGCTAACAAAGGTAGATTATATTCCAATTCCCGTTACGTGATTCAAAAAAAAATACGGCAGCGGGTATGCTTTTTCGACGTCGGCAGAAAAAAGTTCGATAAATTTTAAATTCCCGGCTCACGCTCAGCCTGTTTCAAACAACGTGGCATTACCTTTGTTAATCTGAAATAATAATTGTAATTTTAACCAAAACCAAATAGCCTTATGAGAACTCTATTATTGATATCGTATTGCCTTGTTGCATTCAGCTTATCAGCCCAAACAAAATTCAACACCGGAGACACCGAACTGGATAGTGATTTAAGTTCAATCAATACCAGCGCAAAACTTGATTTGCCAGCTTTTAATGCTGATTTGACGGCCACCTTTGGCGTAAGTTCTAAAAACATTGACTACATGACTTCAATTAAAATGGAACCGGCTGAGATGTACTTTGCGCTGGAATTGGCCCTGGCCATTGGTAAACCCATTGAATCAGTTATTGATACCTACGAAGCCAACCGAGACAAAGGCTGGGGTTACATTGCACAGCAAATGGGAATTAAACCCGGCTCTCCTGAATTTCATGCCCTGAAAGGGAAATCAAAAACAAAAAAAGAAAACGCATCCAAATCGTCTGTAAACTCAGGCAATGGAAATGGAAATGGTAACGGCAATGGAAACAGCAGCGCCCGCAAGAAAAAATAAAACCGTGATTCCATACTACAGACTTATAAAAAATGCCAGCGTATTTGCGCTGGCATTTTGTTTTTACAGTACTTATACAACCGGGCAAACCAGCAATCAAAACCCGCTTGTAAAAGAGGTGCGCAATTCCTGTGAACCACCTGAAGGAATATTCATGGATTTAAATAATCCGGAATGGAATTATATCTGGTATCAACCGCTCGATTCTACTTTCAGAAGCGAAATTAAAAAAGTACGTTTCAAAAGTGAAAACCTGAAGACAAGCAAAGGATTCAGCGATTTTTTGACTATTGCAGCACCTAAAGAAACGGGCAATGCTAAACTTAGTGTCAAAGTTATTACCAAAAACAAATCGAAGTTCATCTTCGTCAAAAACTATACGGTTGTTGAGTTACCGGAACTCACCGTTGAGATAGCCGTGACCGATCCTGCATCTAAATTTATGTGGCTTAATTTAATTGAAACCGGCACCGGACAAAATGTAACCGGTTCATTTAACCTGTGCAAAATAGAATTCGAACTGGCAGGTAAAGACGGAAAAATCAAGGAGTACGGAATTTCCTGCAAAGGCGATGAATTTTTCCCAAGCGTTACATTACATAACCTGCCATCATTGTTTGAATTGAATGATATTTTGAGACTGAACATGGTTGTTATGCACCACGAATATGACCTCCCTGTTTATATTCAAAAAGAATTAATTATCGAAAACCTCTGGAATTAACGCACCACCTGCACCCAACTGATCAGCCGTTGGGTAAGATCTGTTGTTTCGAAAACGTAAAAATAGGTGCCTTCAATAAGCTGATTTCCTGAAAAATCAGTACCACTCCACACCACCGTTTCATTGTCATAATTGGTGTATGAATTAATAAGATCACCCCAGCGGTTATAAATTTTCAGTGAATTTTCAGTACCGGTTATACCGTGTAGATACAGGTAATCATTTTTACCATCACTGTTTGGTGAAATTGCTGTTACAGCAGCATAACAATCAGCAACCAATACTTCTACCGAATCAAGCGCATTGCAGTATTCTGATTTAACCATCACATAATAATTCTGACTGTTCAGCGGAGCTACCGTTTGAACGGGGTTAAGTGAATCACCGGGAATGTTGAGCCACTGATAACTCAAGCCGCCATTTGCATTTATTTCAACTGAATCTCCGGCGCAGATTGTATGCGGGCCACTGGTAACAGCCGGGTTTGTGACTACCTCAATGTACTTATTGGAAATGTTGTTTGCATCAACCGAATCGCCTGATATCACACAGGTAAAATAACCACTATGATCAACCGAAGCAAGGCCCAGGTTTATGTCCAGGTATGACCCGCCGGTTAAAAAACCGGTCCAGTGATAATAATGAAACGGTGTTGAGCCGTCGAGCAGAATAAAATCAGCATCCTGAATTGGGCCAGGGCCATAGTTCTGAATGGTTATAATCACATCGGTGTCAACGCCTGAACAAAGTGTATCAAGCCCATGATACTCATAGACAAACAAGTCATTGGCAGCATAGGCCGATTTGAGAATAAGACCCGAATAACCTGAAATCCACCCGGTACCGTCAGACACCATGTCAACTGCTTTCAGATCAAGTGAGACTACCGAATTCATGCTCCATGACATACCGCCATCCTGTGTTGTGAGCAGCGTACCGTTATTGCCCACAGCTACCCCAATGGCCGGGTTCAAAAAATCAATATCCAGTATAGCACCCGGAGAAGTGGAAGTACCCACAGTCCAGTTAGCACCGCCATCAAGGGTTTGATGCACATACCCGCCACTGCCCGCAATAACCACTTCACTCATCGACTTGGCATGCAAACAATAAATATCAGATGCCGATAAGGGTGCAACCTGTGTCCAGGTAATGCCACCATCTGTAGAAAAACCCAGGTAAGCACTTACACCACAAATCCATCCTTCGTTTGGATTTATAAAATGAACATCGTACATGGTACCTCCAAAGGGGCTGAAAGGAATCCAGGTGAGACCTCCGTCAATGGTTCTGAAATTGTCTAAAAAACCTAAAATCCACCCGTGATCTGCATCCACAAAATGAATTTCGTATAAATGACTTGACGTGCCGCTTGGCTGCGGAGCAACATCCCAGGTTATTCCACCATCAACGGATTTCAAAAGTGTTTCATTGTCACCCACAATCCAACCGGTGGTTGCTGAACTGAAACAGACACTGTGTAAATCAACCGATACCGGCGAGGTTTGCTGCACCCAGGTAGCACCGCCGTCAGTCGTGTTCAAAATGACACCACCCTGCCCCACTGCCCAACCTTTGCTAAGATCTTTAAAAAAAATATCCGCAATAAACTCTGCTGTAAGTCCTGAATTCTGAGTATTCCACGTAAACTGGGAGTTGCCGTACACAGACACCAGCAATGCAATTGCAAGCAACATTTTTTTTACCGGTGACTGGTGTTTTGTGAACATGAAACGGGTGTTAAAAATAGAAAATTATCTGACTGTTAGAACGTTTGTCTATAGGTCAGGGTTGGGTACAAAGGGTAAACCGGTTGATGGTTGTATCTTCATCCTGCAAATAAATGCCGGCTTCAAGGCAGTATTCATTGGAGGTTTCAGGCGCAGCATCGTAAAAAAAAGTATAATCACCGCTGGTGTTTAAATACGAATTAAATAAAACCTCTTGCTGATTATTAACCCTGCACGTGATGTAAATAAGGTACGATTGTAAACCAGGCGCATTTTCTTCAGGCAGCACGGCCTTAATCATAACCCGCGGAAAGCCGAAATCATTGTAATAACTATAGGCGTCATCAATGTAAAACCAACAGTCACCGGCATATTCTTTATCAAAGATATTGGTATTCAACGTATCTACCCCTTCTATCTTTTTAAGACACGAACTGGTAACCAAACCAAGTGCTATGACAACAATCCAGTATTTCATCCAATGCGGTAAATAAACTGAAAGCCACCAGGGCCAATATAAAAACTGGATCTTGTTTCGAACGGGCTGGACCTGGAATAGGTTGGCTCTTCGTTGTCTGACCTGAATTTTAAACCCGTGTAAAGGGATGTTGCAATGCCAACCAGCGTAAGGCCGCCTGAAACATAATAGCCATAACGGCAAATGGTGTACTTGCGGTTATTACTTTCTATGGATGCTTTCAGCAATGCAATTTCACTAGCCTGTGGTGTAAGTGCATATTCATTGATATCTGCCGTTATTTGCCTTTTTAAATCATACCCGTTCAACATAAAAACACCGGCGGTAATGCCCATTGAAAGTGTCAGCGAAACGGGCAGGGTGACTGATTTATGAAATTTTTGCCGGTAATTGTGATAACTCTGCTCATAGGCCATGTAGGCTGTGGAACGGTCAAGTTTAACATACAGTTCAACCGTAGTGTCAGGCACAACCATAAATTCAACCTCTTTAACATCGTAGCCGTAAGACCAGATTTCAGCCTTATGTGGCCCCGCTGTCAATGTATCTTTGTAGCGTTTTATCAGTAAGGTGTCATCAACCAGAATTTCAAAATAACCGTTTTGGTTGTCTACCAGAAATTTTACAACACCGGTGTTTTGTGCAGCTGTATTTGCCGGACACAGAAACAACAAAGCACACCAGCAAAGTGCTGTCAGAATAACGAAACGACCCGGGGTTACTTTATGCTTCATTTAAATAACGGCTTCTTCTACTTTGAGGTTATCGATGATAAATTCCTGCCGGGCCGGCGTGTTTTTACCCATGTAATATTCCAGTACATCTTCAATTTTGGCGTCTTTACCAATCATAACCGGGTCAAGGCGAATCTCCGGACCAATGAAATTTTTAAACTCATCGGGTGAAATTTCTCCCAATCCTTTGAATCGGGTAATCTCCGGATTCTT
Organism: Bacteroidota bacterium; assembly: GCA_016192075.1. GTDB lineage: Bacteria > Bacteroidota > Bacteroidia > Flavobacteriales_D > Crocinitomicaceae > JADJGJ01. The sequence goes on from JACPUU010000012.1 coordinate 593,893, forward strand.
GCCCAGCTTTTCAATGGCATTGACACGCTCTTCTTCTGAATAACAGTAAATGGTTTCTTTTTTATTCCGTACCCTGAAAAGCGGCGTTTGTAAAATATACACGTGCCCTTTGCGCACCAGGTCAGGAAAAAACTGCAGAAAAAAGGTGAGCAGCAGCAACCGAATGTGCATCCCATCCACATCGGCATCGGTAGCTATTACTACATTGTTATAACGCAGGTCTTCAATACCATCTTCAATGTTCAGCGCCGCCTGAAGTAAATTAAACTCCTCATTTTCATACACCACTTTTTTGGTTAAACCAAAGGCGTTAAGTGGTTTTCCACGCAAACTGAATACCGCCTGTGTATTTACATCACGTGATTTGGTAATTGAACCGCTTGCTGAATCACCCTCGGTAATAAAAATGGTTGTTTCTTCAGCCCGGTCAATTTTTGGATCATTCAGATGTAACCGGCAATCACGCAGTTTTTTGTTGTGAAGATTCGCTTTTTTGGCGCGTTCACGGGCCAGTTTCTGAATACCTGAAAGCTCTTTGCGTTCACGCTCTGATTCACGGATTTTTTTCTCCAGCGTATCGGCAATCTCCGGGTGTTTATGCAGGAAATTATCCAGCTTTTCTTTCAGAAAATCCATGATAAAAGCACGAATGGATTTTCCGTTTGGTTCAATTTCCTGCGAACCTAATTTGGTTTTGGTCTGTGATTCAAAAACAGGCTCAATTACTTTAATGGAAATAGCTGCCACAATGGATTGGCGAATATCAACCGCTTCGTAATTTTTACCGTAAAAATCTTTGATTACTTTGGCTACAGCTTCTCTGAAAGCCGATAAATGCGTACCACCCTGGGTGGTGTGCTGACCGTTAACAAAGGAATAATAATTTTCACCGTATGAACGGATGTGTGTAAAAGCTATTTCAATGTCTTCCCCTTCCAGGTGAATGATCGGATACATGGGTTCACTCTCCATGTTATCTTCCAGCAAATCTTTCAGCCCGTTTTCTGAAAAAAACTTTTCATTGTTAAAATGAATGGTCAGTCCGCGGTTCAGGTAACAATAATTCCAGAATAATTTCTGGAGGTATGGAACTTTAAAATTGAAATTTTTAAAAATAGAACCGTCCGGAATAAACTCAATGAATGTGCCGTCTTTTTCAGTGGACTTAGCTACTTTTTCATCTTTGAGCAGTTCTCCTTTTGCAAAAACGGCCTTTTTACGTTGTCCGTCACGGTATGATTCTACCAGAAAATGGTCACTCAGCGCATTTACAGCTTTGGTACCCACCCCGTTTAATCCGACAGATTTTTTAAATGCTTTGGAATCGTATTTACCGCCGGTGTTGATTTTAGAAACGCAGTCAATTACTTTTCCAAGCGGAATTCCACGGCCATAGTCACGTACCGTAGTTACACCATCTTTAATTTTAACATCTATTTTGCGGCCGTTTCCCATGACAAATTCGTCAATGGAGTTGTCAACCACCTCTTTCACCAGCACATAAATACCGTCATCGGGTGCACCGCCGTCGCCGAGTTTACCGATGTACATACCCGGTCTCATCCGGATATGCTCTTTCCAGTCAAGCGACCGGATATTTTCTTCAGTATAAGAAACCTTTTGCTGCGCCATAAATTCCTCCCAATTCTTAAAAGGCAAATTTAATCGGAATTCCCGAGATTTAAAGCCCGTTGCCGGAAGAGAATATTAACATTCAGCCGTTTGTGAAGCACAATCTTTGCTGTGGTAAAATAATCCGGGGTTTACGGCGTTCCCTATACCGGTTGAATTTGTACTTTTGCGCCACCTTGAAAAAACTCCTGCCCCTCATATTATTTCTGTTTGTACCAGGCTTATTTGCCCAAACGGTGCTTGTAACAGGCCGGGTTGTCAATGACAAGGGGTTGCCGCTCCAGAACGCAACGGTTAAAATTGACGGGCTCAGGGAAACGTTTTTAACCAATACCAACGGAAATTTTGAGTTTGAGGTAGCGGCAAATGCAGTTTATACGATCCGTATTAATTTTGCAGGCCATTATGCCTACAGAAATGATTTTGCGGCGTTTTATGAACCAATAAGCCTTGGTGTTATTGAACTTGCTGAAAAAACGCTGGGTGTTATTGATATCACGTATGTTAAAACGCCGGATGGCTTTGACGGTTTTCCACCAGTGCAGATAAACCGCCTGGCAACCGCAACCGGCAATTTTGAAGATTTGATTAAATCAGTCGGCATTGGTGTTTCTTCAAGCAACGAGCTGTCTTCAAATTACAACGTACGCGGCGGTAATTACGATGAAAATGATGTTTATGTAAACGGTATACAGATTTATCGTCCCTTTATTGTACGCGCGGGCCAGCAGGAAGGGTTGAGTTTCATTCATGGAGAATTTGTCGAAAATATTTTCTTTTCAGCCGGCGGTTTTGATGCCAATTACGGTGATGTTCTCTCCTCTGTTCTTGACGTGCGTTACCGTGAACCCAACAGTTTTGGCGGATCAGCCCAGGCAAGCCTGATGGGCGGACAGGCACATGTGGAGGGGCTTTACAACGGCCGCCTTGGCAACTACATTCTGGGTGCCCGTTACCGGGCCAATTCATACCTGCTCAACAGCCTGCCCACACAAGGTGACTACAATCCAACCTTTTTTGACGTGCAGGGTATTACCAATTATTACCTGGATTATGACAATGAATCAGCCTACAAAAAGCTGTTTCTGCTGGGGCATTTCGCGTCCAACAATTTCCGGTTTGTACCCACTTCACGAACCACGTCGTGGGGAACGGTCAATGAAGCCTACCAGCTGCGCGTTTTTTTTGAAGGACAGGAAGAGACAAAGTTCAACACCTTTACGCTGGCTGGCGGTTATGAATGGAAAATCAACAAAAACTTTCAGATGAATTTTGGAAGTTCTGTTTTTCATTCGGTCGAAAGTGAACATTTTGATGTTTTGGGTGAATACTGGATCAATGAACTTGAAACAGATCCATCGAAAGAAGAATTTGGAGATTCTACCAGCAACATTGGCGTGGGTGCTTTTCTGGATCATGCCCGCAATGACCTGGATGTTTGGATAGGCTCTGTATTCTACGACGGAAAATATGAATTCAAACCGGTACCGGGATCAGGTAAACGATCAAACCGGTTTGGTGAAATGAACTGGGGAGTAAAAGGGCAATATGAAAATTTCAGCGATGTGCTCAGTGAATGGCACCTGATTGATTCGGCCGGCTATTCCATTCCACAGGGTGACCCAAATACGGTTGAATTAAAAGATGTCATCAAACAGCAAAATACGGTAGAATCATACCGTTTTTCAGGCCACTATCAGTACACCCAGAATTTTGTACACAAAAAAGATGTGGTGCTTGATCTGAAACGCAGGGTAAAAACAGATTCTCTTCGTTATTTAATCGAATTTCACGATACCCTTGAATCAAGCCCGGCCAGACTTTCACTGACATTGGGCGTACGCAGCGGATACCGCACCTACAATGACGAGTCGTGGATTACTCCAAGAGCGTCACTAACCTACAATCCACGTATCTATTTTATTACCGATGATACCACCCTGGTGCGCAGAAACGTAAAACTGCGTGCCTCCAGCGGCTTGTACTATCAGCCTCCGCTTTACCGCACCATGCGCTACCTGGACGGAACCATTCACCCCGATGTGGTTTCACAGAAATCATGGCACAATGTGTTATCTGCCGATATCTATTTCAGAATGTGGGACCGCGATTTTAAATTTATTGCTGAAGCGTATTACAAGTATATGTGGGACGTTGTTCCTTACGAAATTGACAATGTACGTATCCGGTATTATGCTGAAAATAATGCCGTAGCTTATGCCACCGGCTTTGACATGAAAATTAACGGCCAGTTTGTAGAAGGGGTAGAATCATTCTTCAGGGTTGGAATTTTAAAAACCATGGAAGAAATTGAAAACGATGATTACTACATTTATATCAATTCAGACGGTGATACCCTTTTACCAGGATACACCTTTAACCAGGACATTGTAGACTCTATTCACCAGGAACCGGGATGGATTCCGCGCCCAACAGATCAGCTGCTTACATTTACCCTCTTTTTTCAGGATAAAATGCCGAAATATGAAAACTTTAAAGTTTCAGCAAACCTTAATTTCGGAACACCCCTGCCCTACGGCCCGCCGTCGTATGAACGCTATAAAGACATTCTGCGAACCAAATCATACCTGCGCCTTGATTTAGGTTTTATGTATGACCTGGTGAATGAAGAAACCAAAATCAAAAAACCAAACAGCAAATTCCAGCAAACCTTTAACCAGTTTACAATAAGCCTGGATGCGTTTAACTTACTTGGAATTAAAAATGTTGTGTCATACCAGTGGCTGCAGGATATTGCAGGGCGCTACTATTCAATTCCAAATCACCTGACCGGGCGCCGGCTAAACCTGCGTCTTATTGTTACTTTCTGATACATGGCTTTACCAAAACTCAATAAATTATTACTCCAGGGTATTACCGCATGCGGAATCACGGATCTGAAACCGTTCCAGGAAAAACTTTTTTCACGTATAAACGGCGGTGCATCTTTGTACCTGCTTGGGGCCGATGGTACTGGAAAAACAACCGGAATGATGATTTCGGTTTTGCAGCGCCTGAACTATTCACAACCTGATACGCCGCGCGTGATTGTGATGATGAGTAAATCAGAAGATGCTACCGAACTTTACAACCGTTTTAAAGTAATGGCCCAACACATGGATCTGCAGATTCACCTGGTAACTGAAGAGGGCATTATGGATGAACAAAACATGGCTATTTATGCAGGTGCCGATTTGATCATTGGAACCCCGGTGCGGCTCACCAAACTCTATTTTCAGTGTGGTATTAACGTAAACAAAGTCAACCTTCTGGTGCTGGACAATGCGTTTAAACTGGTTGAAAACCGCCAGTTGGTAGAACTTGACAGGTTCACAGACAGCCTTTCAAAATTTCAGAGTATTGTTATTGAAACTGAACTGAATCCACGCTTGCAGAAAGCCTGTGCTAAATTTATACCGTACGCGCAGGAATTGTTGGCAGAGTAAGGATGACATGCTAACCCCGGACTCTTTTCAGATAGATTTCCTTTACCATTTGAACACGTTCAGCCAAAGGCAAATTCACATCAATCCAATGAATGACATACCCGTCTGCTTCCATTTTCCGGAACCAGGTCATTTGCCTTTTTGCGAATTGGTGAATGGCTATATTCAGCCCCTCAAACAATTCTTTTTTTGAAATTTCATTTTTGAGATACAGGCCCAGCCATTTATATTCAAGGCCGTAATACTCCAGGTCATCAAAAGTGATGTGATGCTTCAATAAATTTTCGACCTCTTCATACAACCCGTTATTGAGACGTTCACTCAACCGCCGGGTAATTTTTTCACGCCGGGCTTCACGGCTAATGTCCATACCTATGATTACTTCATTGAATCCAGGATTTTCCAACGGTTTCCAATCTGGATTTGCTTTCAGAAAACGACCAATTTCAATGGCGCGGATTTTGCGGTGCCAGGTTTGAATACCCAGTTTTGAAGTAATTGCTGGTGGCAGCGCTTCAATTTCTTTTTCAATTTCAGCCAGTGGAACCGTTTTCATAAACTCATACAAAGCAGGATCAGATGCGATACCCAAAAATGAATTGCCCCGCAAGGCGGTTTCAAGGTAAAGGCCGCTTCCACCGCATAAAACGGGTAAATGGTTCCGCTGTCTGATCTCTTTAAAAACGTTCAGAAAATCTTCCTGAAATTCGGCAATGTTATACCGGTAACCGGGATCTTTAATATCAATCAGGTGATACGGCAGCTGCTTTCCGTTAACCACATATTCTGACAAATCTTTACCCGTTCCAATATCCATAAACCGGTAAATCTGCCGGGAATCACCGCTGATAATTTCACCATTCATTTCAGCTGCAACGGCGCATGCCAGCTGCGTTTTGCCAGAAGCAGTAGGACCGAGAATTACCAGTATGGGAGATTTATCAGGTTGCACCTGGCAAAGATAACAATTGTCTACGGAGGATGTTAGCTATTCCAGATCTGCCATGATTTTTCAGCCTGCTGATGAAGCATGGTTTGTCCGTTAATGACATTGGCACCAAACGACTTTGCCTTTTTCATAAAAAGTGTCTCAGCAGGGTTGTAGATTAAATCAACGGCCAGGTTGCGGTCTGTCATAAATTCATACGGTATTTCAGGCGCACTGTCAATATTGGGAAACATGCCCACAGGTGTTGTATTTACAATAATTCCGCATGAACGAATCATGGTTTCATTAACCTCGTTGTATGAAAAGTCATTTTCATTCTGCGGGTTCCGGCTCACAAAAAAAACAGACAAACCAAGTTCTTTCAAAACATATTCAACCGCCCTTGAAGCGCCGCCCTTACCAAGTATCAATGCGCGTTCATGATGTGACTCCAGAAACGGTTTGATCATTTGCTGAAAACCAAAAACGTCAGTATTGTACCCGGTTGTCTTTCCGTTTTTCAGATAAATACAATTTACCGCACCCACAGCTTTAGCCACATCATCCAGTTCATGCAGGTATGGAATCACCGCCTGTTTGTAGGGAATTGTTACATTCAACCCTACCAGGCCGGGTTGCTTAAACACCGCTTCTACCTCACCAATATCAGCCAGTTCATAGTTGTTGTAAACAGCATCTACCTGCAGTTCACCGAACTTTTTTTCAAAGAATTTTTTTGAAAAGGAGTGTCCCAGTTTTTGACCGATCAGACCGTATTTTTTTGTCATGGATATTCTATAAAAAAGGGGATCTGTTGTGCAACAAATCCCCTTTTTGTTAAAACTGATTCAACTCAGATACGCATTAACCAGTTGAATTTATCTTCAATTTTGCCTGCTTTGTAATCTGAAATGTAGGTAGCAATTTTATGTGACAATGTTCTGGACTCCATTGAAGGCAGCGCATATTCTTTGTCCTCATAGCCAATTGCCACAATGGGAGCAATGGTTGCAGCTGTGCCGGCACCAAACGCATCCTGAAGTGTTCCGTTTTCAATGGCAGCCATTACTTCGGCTACTGAAATATCACGCTCCTCTACTTTTACGCCCCAGTCTTTTGCTATTTCAATAACACTGCGTTTAGTAATTCCTTTCAAAATGGTATCACGTTCTTCAGACGGTGTAATCAGTACATCATTGATAATAAACATGATGTTCATGGTACCTGATTCTTCAATCAAAGTATGGGTTTTGGCATCTGTCCAGAGCAACTGGCGGTATCCTTTTTCCTGGCCTAATTTAGCCGGGTAAAGTGATGCCCCGTAATTACCTGCATTTTTTGCGCGGCCCACACCACCTTCGGCAGCACGGGTATAATGCGTTTCAATTTTTACCTTTACCGGTTCAGAATAGTAAGAGCCTACCGGTGAATTAATGATCATGAATTTGTATTTTTCAGATGGGCGAATGCCCACATAATCATCTGTAGCAAACAGGAACGGACGAATATAAAGCGACGTTCCGGGTTTGGTAGGTACCCATTCCCGATCCAGCTCAATTAAGGCACGAATACCTTCCAGAAAGATTTCTTCAGATACCGGAACCATACACATGCGTTCAGCAGATTCTTTAAAGCGTTTGGCATTCATGTCCGGACGAAATACCACTACTTCTCCTTTTTCATTACGCTGCGCTTTTAGTCCTTCAAAAATAGACTGTCCATAATGAAGCGCTGATGTTGCCGGATGAATCTCAATATTACCAAATGGAACAATCTGGGGTTCGCCCCATTTTCCATCGGCATAATCCATGACCATCATGTGATCTGCAAAATATTTTCCAAAAGGCAAATTGTCAAAGTCAATTGTCTTAATCCGTGAAGACTGAGTCTTTGTAACCTTTATATTTACGGTACCTGTTGACATAATTCTGGTTTGTTCTTTGCGAATATAAGTATTAATATTTCGTTAATTCAATCGAAAAGTCAATTAAAAATGAAAAGTTTTCCAATCCCTTTTCTTCGTTAATTTAGCAAATCCGGCCTAAATTAACCGGTGACATCTTGATTTAATTTCAAATAACCTGGAAGAAGCAGTTGAAATATTGTTCAAATATTGGGGTTACAAGGCTTTTCGTGACAGGCAACAGGATATTGTCAAAAACGTACTGGACGGTAAAGACACACTGGCACTGCTGCCTACCGGGGGTGGAAAGTCTATTTGTTACCAGGTACCGGCCCTTGTAAAACCTGGTTTGTGTCTGGTGGTATCACCGCTTATTGCCCTGATGCATGACCAGGTAGAAAACCTGAAAAAGCGCGGAATAAAGGCCATTGCCATTACCTCTGGCATGTCGAAAAAACAAATTGACATTCAGCTGGACAATGCTATTTACGGCGACACCAAATTATTATATGTATCCCCTGAACGGCTTAAAACTACACTATTTATAGCGCGGTTTCAGAAAATGAATGTAAACCTGATTGCAATAGACGAAGCTCATTGCATTTCTCAATGGGGCTATGATTTCAGGCCTGCGTATCTTGAAATAGCTGAATTGCGGAAACTAAAACCCAATATTCCGCTGCTTGCCCTCACCGCTACAGCTACTGAACAGGTGGTTACAGACATTCAGGAGAAACTGCTTTTTGTAAATGGGGCTGTTATTCGCAAATCATTTTTCAGACCCAACCTCACCTATTCTGCTTTTTTAGTACCCAACAAACGAAACAGGATTGAAGAATACCTGCGGCAGCATAATGGGTCGGGTATTATTTACTGTGCTACCCGCAAAGGTGTTAAAGAGCTGGCATCATACCTGCTGAGCAAAAATTGCTCCATTGACTACTATCATGCCGGGCTTGATTTTGATGAGCGCCGGCAAAAGCAGGAAAACTGGCTCTCTGAAAAAACACGCGTTATTGTAAGTACCAATGCATTTGGAATGGGCATTGACAAACCCAATGTACGTTTTGTGCTGCACTACGATATTCCTGAAACCATTGAAGCGTATTTTCAGGAGGCAGGCCGCGCCGGCCGTGATGAAAAACCGGCAGAAGCGCACCTCTACTTTGATGAGCATGACATTACCGCGCTCATTGAAAAAGTCAACACCAAATTTCCACCGGTTGAAAAAATAAAAAGTATTTACAACGCCCTTGGAAACCACTTTCAACTTGCCTTTGGCGCCGGAAAAGAAGAGCGTTACCCCATCGAAATTAACGCCTTTTGCAACAAATACAACTTTCAGTTGCTTGAAGTATACAACGCTCTCAAATTCCTTGAAACAACCGGATACCTTGAACTTTCTGAAGGAACCTATACACCTGCAAAACTGAAAATAACCGCAACCCAGATTCAGTTGTACCAGGAACAGGTGAAAGATAAAAACATGAACACGTTGATTCAGTTTATTCTTCGGTCACACATGGGGGTGTTTGATGAGTATGTAAACATCAACGAATTTATCATTGGCCAAAAAATCAAACTCACCAAAAAAGAGGTGGTTGAAAAATTAAATTACCTGCAAAAATTAGAGCTTATTGATTACGTGCCGCAATCAGATGAGCCCCATGTTACCTACCTGACAGAGCGGCTTCCGGATTCAAACCTGAGTTTTTCTCCACGCTTTTACAAAGACCGCAAAGACCTGGCTTTTGAAAAGATGAAGGCCATGATTCGTTACCTTGAATCAGATGAATGTAAATCCGTTGTACTGCTGCGTTATTTTGGCGAGGAAGAAACAGCAGATTGTGGTTTTTGTTCATCGTGTATACTCAAAAAAATGAACAGCGGATTATCCGGATTACTGAAAAAATTAGATTCATTTATTGCGGCTGAATTTACCCGGGAGGACACCATTGAAACCGCAAAAATCATTGATCATTTTAATACAGAAAATCGCAGTGAGGTGTTGCATTGTTTACGCCAACTGGCTGATTTAAATAAGATTCAGATAGATGCCACGGGGCAAAAGATTTCGAAGTTGAGATAGTTTTTCCCGCAGATTGTCGCAGAAAATGGCGCGGATTGTCGCTGATCCTGGATTGGAACACAAAAAAATCATTTGATCATTTTAATACGGAAAACCGCAGTGAGGTGTTGCTTTGTTTGCGTCAACTGGGGCTAATTAAAATAAGATTCAGATAGATGCCACGGGGCAAAAGATTTCGAAATTGGGATAGTTTTTCCCGCAGATTGTCGCAGAAAATGGCGCGGATTGTCGCTGATCCTGGATTGGATCACAAAAAAATCATTGATCATTTTAATACAGAAAACCGCAGTGAGGTGTTGCATTGTTTACGCCAACTGGCTGATTTAAATAAGATTCAGATAGATGCCACGGGGCAAAGAATTTCGAAATTGAGATAATTTTTCCTGCTGATTCCGCCAGGGCGGACGCAGATTTACCCAGATCACAGAGAGTTATTTTTGGCATTTTTAATGCTGTAGGAAAAAACGTCAACTTAGTCTGAAAAACAACTAAAAATTTTCATTGTACAACGTAAACGTACAAACCTGTTTGCGGTGCTTTTTATCACCACTCACATCAGAAAACCAGTTAGACTCACGACTCACCGGTTTTTCACAGATGGAGTCTTTGGCGTTAACGATATAGAGCGTATCTCCCATCCACTGACAAACTTCACTCTCCTGTTCCTTGTCCAGAATCTCATACGAATAAACCATTGCTTTCTGCGCAGGTGCAATCACATAAATAGTATCTTCAAAATCAGGGTTCCAGGCAAAAATGGTATCGTCAGATGCATTGGAAATCCACCGTTCATGCAACATATTTTTGCGGCAGGAAACCAGCGCAACAGCAAACAGCATGAACAGGAGTAAACGCATCCGGCTTAATTTTTTGCCGGAATATTTTCCAGTACTTTGGTAAGGAACTGCCAGAATTTCTGAACCGATTTGATGTTCACTTTTTCATCCGGCGAATGCGGATTACGAATAGTTGGTCCAAATGAAATCATATCACAGTTTGGCAAATGTTCACCCAAAATACCGCACTCCAAACCGGCGTGACAGGCTTTTACTTTTGGTTGGTCATTAAAAAGTGATACGTATTGTTTTTCGAGCACTTTCAGAATTTTTGAATCAGGGTTTGGCGCCCAGCCCGGATAAGCACCATCCTGAACAACTTTGGCACCAATCAATTCATAGGTCAGGCGTATGGCATTTGCAATATCTTCTTTACCGGTTTCAACCATGCTGCGCTGAAGTGATTGCGTGGTAAACTGTTTTTCTTTAACAATTACCTTAGCCAGTGAAGAAGAAGTTTCTACCAGGCCCGGTATGTTTTCACTCATTTTCCAAACCGCGTTAGGCGTGGTATAAATAACGCGAATAATTTTTTCCTGGTCGGCTTTTGAAATCATGGCTGCCGGATTTATTTTATTCTCTGTCACCACAAATTTCAGATCAGGCTCAGTAACATTATATTCATGCTTAATAATTGCTGCATAAGCATTCACACAGTTAACCAGTGCCGTTTTCTGATTGGTTGCAACAACAACCTGGGCAACACTTTCACGCGGAATGGCATTTCGAAGACTGCCGCCGTTCAGTTCGGTCAAACGTACATCAGCCACTTGCGTTCCGGCATAAAGAATGCGGTTCATCAGCAGGTTTGCATTGCCGCGTCCCAGGTTAATGTCCATGCCCGAATGGCCGCCTTTTAAACCGCTAAGTGTGAACGTCAGTGAAACAAAATCAGCAGGTACATTTTCTTCAGCATAGGTATAGAATGTATTGGTATCAATACCTCCGGCACAACCTACTGAAAACTCATCATCGTCTTCAGTATCCAGGTTCAGCAGTATTTTACCGGATAATTTGGAACCATCCAGCAGTTTTGCACCGGTCATTCCGGTTTCTTCATCAATGGTAAACAAGGCCTCCAGGGCCGGGTGCGGATAATCATTGGAAGCCAGTAAAGACATGGCAGCAGCAACTCCCATTCCATTGTCTGCCCCCAGCGTAGTGCCTTTTGCTTTTACCCATTCCCCGTCAATAAATGACTGAATGCCTTGTGTTGAAAAGTCAAAATCGGTGGTTGCATTTTTCTGATGCACCATGTCAATGTGCGTTTGAAGAATAACCGTTTCACGATTCTCAAATCCTTTTGCAGCAGGCTTTTTAATAATGACATTGCCAATTTTATCAACAATTGTTTCAAGCCCCAGACCTTTTCCAAAATCAACCATAAACTGCCTGATTTTTTCTTCTTTTTTGGATGGACGCGGAACCGCATTTAAATCTTCAAAATGGTTCCATACTAATTTGGGTTCAAGATTTCTGACGCTCATGTGCTGCTAATTTTTGTGCTAAATTAGTGTATTTACCCCAAAACCATGGAACGCCTCTTTATTATTGATTCAACTATTTCATTTAAACCTGATAATCTGTCGGTTTGCGCAGGCTCTGCAATAAAAAAAACGTGTCTAAAAAGGAAAAGGGATGTCCGGAGACATCCCTTTAAAACTAATCAATAACCCAAACAATTGATTAGTTGTGAGCCAGGTGAAACTCGTGTGTGGCACCTCCATTTATAAATTCGTACCACAATTCATCTTTTGTCAGTTTCAGCAGTGTGTATTCAGATGCCGAAACCGAAGAATACTCATTGGAAAGTTCAAAACTTCCGGGACCGGAAATTTTAATAAGTGCATTATCACTTTCCAGTGACCAGGTGCCGGAAGCGGTTTTTAAATCTCCGCTTGAATCAGTAAAGGATCTGCCATAAGTGCCATCTTCACTGTACGTTTCTTTGTAATTTGTAATAATAAGGCTTGAAGTCATTTCGGCGCCGTTTAAATAGTACGACTGCAAACTCCAGTCTCCAACCAGGTTATCATCGGCTTTTCGTTTTGTACCGCCGTCTTCATACTTTTCGCAGGAATTCATGCTTAACAACACCGTTGTCATAAGCAGCATTAAACCTAAACCTTTTCTTTTCATAGCGTGATTTTCTCTATGGATGAATGGAAATACAGAAAGGTTGGAATTTTTCAAAAAAAAATTCTTTATCCTTAAAAAAACACTGATAAACAGTTAGTTAAAATTAATTATTCTGGTACCGAAGGTTGGTCTTTTCTCTTTTTAGCCGTTAATTTATAATTCAGGGTAAGCCCAAAAATATGATCGACAGATGGCTTTTTGACATAAATTTCACGCTGATACATATAATACACTGCCAGGCTTAAATTCTTTGTAAAACTCCATTCAAATCCCAAACTGTAACGCGTATTTCTGAACTCATTTTTGCCAAAAAGAAAAAAAAGTTCATACGAGAGATAAGGATCCAGGCGTTTACTCAGGTTGTAATCAAGGGTAATTTTATTGCGCAGGTATGATTCAGAATTCCCTGAATTTCTGTTTCGGGAATACTGAAACTTGATTCTATATGAAAGCGCAAGCGGAAACCCTTTTTTACTCCAACTATAGGTTGCACCTAAACTTATCCGGTTAATATCATTTTGCAGCGGCCTGAGCGTATACCGGTATTCACTGAAAAAAGCAATGGATTTATTGAGATCGTATTTTACGCCGGCTTCTGCAATGGCTGCATTTAATGTTTTGATAGTGTCTGAAAAACGGAATTCAGGAGACAGGTTCATGCTCCATTTTTTATTCAGTTTTACTTTGACATTTGCACCGGCCCAAAGCTGAATATCTGAATTTTGCTGACCAAAGGTATTCACCTGAAATAAAATCAGAAAAAGTGCCGGAAGTAGTTTACCAAATCTCATAAAAACAGATATACAGTGATGATGCTGATTGAAATTGAATCACCCGATCATTTGACTGACCGGGCAATTCAATTTACGTATTAACCTGAAATCAGGTTTTTCAATCAGCCGCAAGTACTTAAAGTATGCTTGGCGCAGAATTTACGCCTTTCCGGTTAGCCATATTCAACTTATAGGCAAGAGTAATTTCATGCGCATTAATGCTGGTTACCTGGTTTGTCAGGTTGGCATTTACAATATCGTAACTGTAGGCAAACATAAACGATTTGTGGTCAAAAGAAAGCATTGCCGCCATGGCATCACTGGTCCGGTACCACATGCCTAATCTCATTTTTGAAGATTCACCCAAATGGTAATCAAGGTACAAACCAACGGCCAGGCTTTGATTGTTAGCCTGGTAAATATAATTCACATTGGGTGTAAAATCCAGTTTGGAATCAGCTCCTTTTATTTTAACCCCTGTTTGAAAACCAAATGACATGGGCAGTGTTCCCTGTCCGTCAACAAACGTTTCATTTGGCTTATTCAGGTGATAGGATGAAAATCCGGCATAAGCATTCAGCTTTGAATCAGCATCGTTCATGTACCACATTATTCCAAATCCCATATCTGCATAGCCGAGTTTGTTGCGGGTAATGTTTGCACTGGTAGCATTGGATGCGTTGTAAGCCCCCAACACATATTGGTCATCAAAGGTAAGTGAAGACTGGTCCAGCGATTTTTGAACATAGCCTCCAAGCATTGAAAAACTCAGAAAACCTGATTCACTTACTTTCAGATTATAACCAACAGAAAGTGAAAAATCCATTTTGGTGAAGGCGCCTGCTTTATCATTCAGAAACCCAAGACCAAAATCCATTTTTTGATTCTGGTCTTTAAAATACAATGGAAAAGCTGCTGTAAATGACGCTGTATTGAACCCATTCTGAACAGTGGTCCATTGCGTTCTGTAATTCAAAATGGTTTTGAAATCTGTATTCATTCCCAACACTGCAGGATTAACCTTTAACGGGTTGCTGTAAAAATACTGGGTATATTTAAGATCCTGTGAAAGCGCAGCACCTTGTAAATACAGCAGCCCAACTAGTAGTATACTTTTTATTAACGTTTTCATATCCGCTGATTTTTTTTATCTGATTAAATTGACAAGTCCTGATTCATGAAGTTCTGTTCCGTCTGAGAGTATACCTTGTATATCATACAAATAGGCTCCTTCAGGCAAATCTTCACGGGTTATTTGCCTGGTACCATCCCAACCACTGCTGAGACTCGACGAATAGAATATCAGCTCACCGTGCCGGTTATAAATTCTGAACTGGAAGTCCGTAATACCATCTCCTCTCACATACAACACATTGTTTGTTGCGGCTGAAGGTGTAAATGCATTTGGAATCCAATACGAAGGTGTAATAACAATTACGTCTACGGTGTCACTGTTGATACAGCCGTAAACATCTGTAACGGTAACGGTATAGGTGGTGCTGGTTTCGGGAGAGGCCAACGGATTATAAATACCACTGCTGGAAAGTTCATAGTCCGGTGTCCATTCATACTGAATGCCTCCGGTTGCAACCAATTGTGCTGTTTCTCCGGTTGTAATGGAATCATCCAAACCGGCGTATGCATCTGGCAGCTGATTAACCACCACGGTTACCTCATCTGTTTCAGACGGGCAGCCATAGTCATTTGATACGTTCAATACATAGGTTATGGTGCTGTCAGGTTTTACCACCGGGTTTGATGCCGTTGTATCAGAAATTCCATTGGCCATATTCCACGCATAAAGCTGCGATTCAATAAACCCGTTTCCAATCTGAACGGAATCGTTTCTGCAAATTGTCACGTCTGCACCGGCATTGGCAATGATTGGCTGCAACATGGTAATTTGAACTGAATCTGTATTTGAACAGCCTGTCAGCGTGTCCAAAAGAAAAACAGTAATGTTGGTGATTTCTGCCACTGGTGATACTACCGGGTTTGAAACGGACGGATCTGCAATCACTAACGAACCGGAAGGGCTCCAGGCATACACTACATCCGGCAAAGCAGCCGAACCTATCTGCACACTGGCATTGGGGCAAATTACGGTATCAGTGCCTGCATCAGCAACGGGTAATGATTCAATTGAAATAGTTTGCGTTGTAGTTACCTGGCACAAACCATTATCAATTGTAAGGGTAACCGTTTTTGTACCTGCGGTAGAATAGGTTACACCTTGTGGGTTTTGAACGCTCGAACTTTGCGGTGATGCCCCTACACCAAAATCCCACTGGTATGAAATGGCCGTGGTACCGGTGTATGTGAAATCCACGGCTGATGATACGCATTGCGGTGCCGTAGATGTAAAGCTCACGTTTGGTGATGCAACCACATCAAAATTCCGGTTCTGAACATCGTTACACCCAATTGATGGTTTACTGATTGTCAACGTAACATTTTTATTGCCTAATGTGGAATATATAACCGGCGGCGGATTTGCACCCACGTAATTAGCCGGTGTTGCACCAGCACCAAAATTCCAGGTATAGGTATATGAACCGTCGTTTGGAGGATCTGAAATGTTGGCAAATGCCTGGGGCTGCCCGATGCATATTGGATCAAAGGCCTCCTGAAAATCTGCATTACACTGGGAAAAAGATACCAGCGCACCGCATGAATGTGTGAGTAGAATAATAAGCAGTTTTTTCATAATTGTAGTTTTTAGTAGACACAAATCAATCCCTGCCGGGACTTTTTTTCAAAGTCCCGGTTTGGAATTTTTAACTTTTGTAAAGAATTGGTATATGCCGCTAACCGGCTATTTTTTGACCAGTTTTTTGGTCACTGAATTTGCATTTTCATCTGATATTTTGAGCAGGTAAATACCATTTGCCCAAATTTCTGTATTCAATACCAGCTGACTGATGTTTTGAGAATTCCATGATTCAATGACACGGCCTTCAATGTCTGTCAGTGTAAATGAATAGGTGCCGTTTACAGGCAAATAAACTGTGACATTTTCCACAAATGGATTCGGGCTGACAGCAACGTTGAGATTGTCTGAATTTTCAGTCAACCCGTTTGGCGGTGGTGGTGGTGCAATGCCATATACAAACACAACACCGGCAGCTCCACAAAACCAACCCAGCTCTTCATTAATCATGGTGATTGAAAAAATATCTTCAGGCGTTCCACTGGTTTCAGGGGCCCAGGTCACTCCGGCATCTATTGTTTTAATAACAGTACCGGCTGTACCTACAGCCCAGCCCATGGTATCATTTACAAATTCAACATCAAATAAATCTTCTGGTGTATTGCTGGTTTGCACATTCCAGTTCAGACCCCAGTCATTGGTGAAAACAATGGCACCGGCCTTTCCAACAGCCCAACCGGTTGAATCATTAATAAACCAGATTGATTCAAGGTCTTCAGGGGTGTTGCTTGTTTGATTTACCCAGGTGTTTCCTGAGTCAGAAGAATGTGCAATGTTTCCGGCACGGCCGGCAATGTAACCGTTTGCCGGTGTTGTAAAATGAACCCCGCGCAAATGGTCTCCGGTGCTGGCACTTATGTCAACCCAGCTTGTACCGCCATCTGTTGTTCTAACCACATAATCATTCCGGCCGCAGGCATAACCAATCGTTGGTGTTACAAATTTTATATCTTCAAAACGCTCAGGGAAAGGTGTGCTTTCAACCCAGGTATTTCCACCGTTTATTGTTTTGAGAATAAACCCGTTCCCTGACATGGCATTTTCACCGGCCAGGTACCCGATAGCAGTTGACACAAAAAAACTGCCCTTGCTCAGATAGACAGGTGAACCCATGGAAAGAAAACTCCAATCAGAGCCTTGTGTAACCGTTTTGAACTGGCTGCCATACACAAAACCTCCAAAGATATCAGAAGAGTCACCGTACATGTAAACCGTTGAAGAACTGGCTGCATAAATGGTGTTAAAATCATTTTGTGACATTGAATTCTGGGGCCACCATTGTTGACTGCTGGCCTGCAATGCACCAAATGAAAAAAGAGAGAGTAGTAGTTGTTTTTTCATAGTGTAGTTGTTTTTTATTTAGTTATTGATTCAAGCGTAAGAGAGTAATTTTTTTGTTCAAAAGAGAGGGCCAAAAGCTATGCTCCCTCTCTTTTTATCAGATTGAACGATTATTTTTTTTCAAAATTCAAAAGTGATGAGCGCGTGTACATGTCACCGTTATTATAGGTATTGTGAATGTCTACAATTATGGAAAGTTCTTTTCCGGTTAACCGGTCAAGCTGAAATGATAAATCGGCCGAAACGGCTGTACCACCGTAAGTGTCAATTTGACCATCATTGGTCTCAGTTATCGTAATAACAACAGTTTCTTTTTTCTTCAGCTCCTGTGTTTTGCTTTTGCCTCCCCAATACCAGAACCCTTTATCGATGTCTGAATTTCCGTCTTCAATTTGAGTAAGGCTGAATGAACCGTCTTTTTCAAATGTATATTCCAGGGTATATGAAACTGTAAACGGTGCATTTGTTACCGTGCCGGAAACGTCCTGAAATGACGTAACAGAAGTATATGCGCTTCCATCATAGGTTATTGTTTCTGTCCAGGTTTCCTGATTGCCGGCATCATAATCCATGGTGGTTTCTTCACCACTCACCAGCTTCCAGGTAGCAACCAATCGGACAGTTCTTGACTTCAGGCTTAAGGCAGGATCATTCTCTCCTTTTTTGCAGGAGACGATTGTCATTGTTCCAAAAATCAGCAGCGCGGCTGCCAGTACAGATTTTTTCATAATCATTCTTTTTCTCAGGATGAATGAAAGAATGAAATGGTTGGAATAAATTCAAAAAAAAAATAGTGCAAAAGTGTGACGACGCTAAAACATCACCCGTTAAAACCGATACTACAACGAACGAATAAAATGGTTGGAACAAATTCAAAAAAAATAGTGCTAAAGTATGCCGATGCTAAAACATCACCCGTTAAAACCGATACCGGAACGAGCAATACACCCCTGTAAGGTAGGTGTTGGTGTAGTTGAATTTTTTTGCCGCAAGCGAAGAGCTGGTTGCAATATTGGTAAACCCGGCATCTGATTGCAGGCCATACTCAAAAACAAACGAACCAAATGTGTGTTGCGAACCTATTGCTGCAGTAATACCCCCATCAAAACGTTCAAAAACCTGGTTTGCCAACAGTTCTTTATCTTCATAAAGTTCACTTTTGGTTGCAAGCGCCATAAAAATACCGCCTTTAAAAACAAATGCCTGTGTATTTGAAAACAGTTCAGGCAATGTATACCTGTAAACCAGTTTGTATTTTTGCTGACGAAGTACCACCAGGTTGGTACAAATAGTTCCCGCTTCAAAATGATCATAACGCTGGTTCATGACTGACAAAAAATCAACGTGCAAACCAACACCATGATTTTCAGAAAAGTTTACATACGCACTGGCACCCGCATGATACCCCATTGAAAATTTATTGTCTACCAGTGAAAACCTGTTTAACCCGTCTCTTACATCATTGTTAAAAATCCAGGTATTATCAACTCCTGCCACAAGGCCCAATTCAAAACGGTTAAATACCGGAACATCTCGTTCAATATGCTGAGGCAATTCTGAAAAAAGATACGCCGGTTGTATTGGACAAACCAACTGCGGTGGAAACTTGATCATGAATTCATTTTCTACCGGCTTATGTTCGGTCAGAACATCAACTGCTTTAAGCCCGGTTTCATCCGGTCCGGCCACACTATCAACAATAGTGTTTGAAGGAATAAATGCCTCTGAAAAACCACCGTCAGTCTGTTTTTTTTCAGTATTAACAACGAGTCGGGTTTCACCAGACTCATTTAATTGTATTTCAGAATTAGTTGCGGTAAAAGGTACAACGGGTTCTGCCGTATGATGAATTGGAATCTTTGAATTGCGTTGAGCCGCATTAAATTTTGCTGCAACATAATCTGTACCGGACCCGTCCGCCGGATAAAATTTCCAGAACGAAATTCCGGCCATCAGAACAACTGCCAAACCAGAAAAATACAGCCAAAAAAACCGGCGCTTGCGTTTATCAAGCGCAGCTGAAATATTCAGCCAGACATCATCAATAATCAATTGCTTTTTGACACCCTGCCAGGCTGATACCGGTGCCTTTTTGCTCTCAGCGCTGAAAGCACCCGCAACGGCCTGTTCAGTATCATCCAATGAAAGATTATGCGCAAGGCCAGACCATACCGATTCAGGTGCTTTTCGCTGAACCTGTGAAAAACCGTTTTTAATGGGGTCAGTATGTAAGGGATTCTGATCAGCCATTTTTTGCAGTTTGAATCATGGACCTGAGCAATGTTTTAGCACGGTTTAATTGTGATTTTGAAGTGCCCACCGAAATATTCAGCGCACTCGAAATTTCCTGGTGGCCATAGCCTTCCAGCGAATAGAGTTTTAATACCATTCTGGCTTTGGCAGGCAGTTCATTAACGTATTTGACAATGTCAACCGGTTCAACTTCATTCAGGTAATCAACGGATGTGTCTGCCTCTTCTTTTGCAAACTCATCCACTACCTCCAGGTGGCGTACTTTTTTCCGGTAGTTTTCCAGCGCGGTATTCACCACAATCCGCCGGATCCATCCGCCTAATGATCTTGTACGGTCATGGCTGGCAAGATTTCTGAAGACTTTAATAAATCCCTCTTGTAAAATATCAGCCGCCTCATCATCGTTGTCACTGTAATTACAGGCAACAGTGTACATGGCATCAGCATATTTCCGATACAGCATCTCCTGAAAAAGCCGTTTGTTTCCAAGTGCTCCTTCAACCAATTCATCATCACTGTAATCGTTATAATTCATGCTGAAACATTACTGATAATTAAACAGAATCACGACTGCTTCATCAACACGGTCAAGTACCATGTTGTAAATTTCTTCATTCACATCTTTACTGATTAGCAGCGTGTTTACACCCTCAATGTCTGTTAAGTCAGCATCATCAAAACTTGAGGCCGGCACCGGTTCAAACCAGTAAGCCGGGTCAAGAATAATTTTGGCCGGACTGTAAATATCTTTATCCAGTACAATGTCAGCGCCGTCTTCTGCCTCAGCACGCGCTTCAAACGACTGGGTGTTTTCAATTTCAAACCTTACCGGAACGCTGCCCCCGCCGGAAAAAGAATAGTTGCCGGTAACCACCAGGCTTACCTCCGTTAAATCATCACTTGTTTTAAAACGAATGTCCAGTCTTTTATAAATACCCTGGGGAATCACAAAATCCATTGCCTCAATTTTCATGGTTTCATCAAACGGAATAGTCAGCCCATCCTGAAAATCTTTGGTAAAAAATACGTCGTCACCTTTTTGGCGCTCACCGTCAAACTCAAAATATTCCAGTACAATTTCTCCCCCGGTAAATGTCAGCTGCCCGTCAATTGAAGACGTTTCAGTAATGTCCATGTAGAACCCAACCTCGGTTGGTTCTTTCCATTTTTTGCAGGAGATCAGCGTAGCAACAGCCAGTACCAGGATAACTTTATTTCTCATAACGTGTTTTGAATGTAAGGCCATTACAGCAACCATTCGCTATAATTAAGATGCCTAAATGTACAAATGGTTGGAATTTTTTTGAAAAAAAATCGCAACAAACTAAAAACCAACAAACAAAACAGCCTGAAACCTATAGAACCTTCTCATAAAAATCAAACACACAGGGCACCAGAATACCTGCGGCCCGGTCAGGAAATTCTGCTGCAAAATCAACTGTTTTGAGGTATTTATACCCTAGTTGCTGATACCAGTTGTGCAGTGTGGTTTTGATTGGCAACTCAAAATCACGGGGTCTTAAAATTTCAATTTTGATGTGCGTGCCGTTTTTCTTTTTAACCTCTTCTTCCACCCGGCTGATCAGCGCCCTTCCAACACCTTTGCGGCTGAATGTAAAATCAGCACCAAATAACCCGAAACTATAACATGTCTCAGAAATGCGGTAATACCGCAACCCGCCCACCGGTTGATCATTTATAAATGCTGCCAGAACCTGATCGGCCGTAATGTAGTTACGAAAATCAGACGCAGAGACACGTACGTAATTTTTGCCCCACATTTCAGCTTCAGTATCAGCATAGGCTTTGACAATAATTGCATAAAGCTGCTGAAACTCTTTTTCTGAAAGTACTTTTTGTTTGGCTGAATAAACCTGAATCATGGTTGTAGAAAAACTGAAATAAACAGCGCCGGCAGACTTTGCAGAAGCCTTGCCGGGAAAACTATTTCACCGTATGTTTTGCTTCAAATTCTTTACGGCGCTTACGCTTTTCCTCCTGCAGATCAAATTGTGTAATGATAAGGCGCATACCGCGGTCAGAATTAAAATAGTTCTTAATCCAGTTAAACATGGTCACTACTTTATTGCGGAAACCAACCAGTGAAAGCAGGTGAATGACCATCCAGATAAACCAGGCAACGGCCCCCCCTATTTTCAAACGCCCCATTTCAACCAGCGCCTTATTTTTACCTACGGTAGCCATGGCTCCCTTGTCTTTGTATTTAAAGGGTTTGAGTGGTTTTTTAGAACAAATTTTATTCACCAGGTTTTTACCCAGCAGCTTACCCTGCTGCATGGCAGCCGGTGCTACCTGCGGATGTCCGTTAGGGTAATCTTTGCTTTGCATACACGCCACATCACCTATTGCAAAAACATCCTGCATGCCCTTAACCTGGTTGAATTCATCTACCTGAATACGATCACCGCGGCCAACTGACTCTTTTGGCAAACCCTTTACCGGGTTGCCGGTTACACCTGCTGTCCAGATCAATGTTTTGGCAATGATATCCTGCCCGGTATCAGTTTGAACGTAATCACCAAAATAATCCAGCACGCGGGTATTCAAAACCACTGTTACCCCTAATTTTTCAAGGTATTTTTTTGCTTTTAACGATGATTTTTCAGACAGCATCGGCAACACGCGGTCACCACTTTGAACAAGGTATATGTTCATTTTAGAAAGATCAAGCTCAGGATAATCTTTTGGAAAAACGCTGCGCTTTAACTCACCCAATGATCCGGCCAGCTCAACGCC
Source organism: Bacteroidota bacterium (assembly GCA_016192075.1). GTDB lineage: Bacteria > Bacteroidota > Bacteroidia > Flavobacteriales_D > Crocinitomicaceae > JADJGJ01. The sequence goes on from JACPUU010000012.1 coordinate 616,700, forward strand.
TGTGGGTCCTGCACCGGCAATAACCACATTCATCATTCCCTGCTTTTTACGCTCATTATTGATGAGCAAGGCATGTTCAAAATTCTGCAGCAGCATGGTTCTCAAATCAAGTGATTCAAGAATGCTCTTCATGGGCATGGCTGAAATGGTGAGCCCTTCATTTCCAAAATAATTTGTTTTTGCCCCCGTGGCTATAACCAGGTAATCATATTCCAGGGTGTCATTTCCAAATTCAATTATTTTTTTTTCATGATCAACATGCGTCACTTCGCCAAGCCGAAAAAAAACATTCTTTGACTTATTGAAAATTTTACGAATGGGGTACGCTATCGATTCTGCCTCCAGGGCCGATGTAGCCACCTGGTACATGAGCGGTTGAAACGTGTGGTAATTGTTTTTGTCAACAATAACCACCTGCACCTCTTTATTCTTAAACATTTTGGCCAGCTGAATGCCACCAAAACCGCCGCCTATTATAACAATACGCGCCTTCTTTTTATTAGGAATCTCAATGAGCATGGGGTAGGAATTTGGGTATGAATATAGTTAAAAATGAGAAACATAGTACCCGGGCTGTTTTCAGGGGTATACAAGGCAATTGGCTGACAAAAATGTTAATTGCGCAGCTACCTGGTGATCGAATAAGCTACTCCATAATCACAAATCTACCCGACATGGTTAAAAACAACTGTTAATTTAAATGCTGAAAAAAAACAATCATTCACACAGTGTCAAACTATTGTAACACATCATAAAAAAACAACGGTTCTTTCTGCAAATCAGGCCATCGTAGTTTCTGCAACACCTTGCAGGAACTACCTATTTTATCACGAATTCTAAACTAACATTACCGGGTTAATACGATTTAACTATGCACAAAAAAATGATCCTGTTTTGCGGCTATTGACTTTGCTGTTTTGTTGGCATAGATTAGACATACGCTTAACAAGGAGGTAATTTATTGCAGGTAGTTTTACTAATGATTGTTTCGTTGAATGAATGCTTACGGTTGAAGCCTGTTCTGCGGCAATCTGTATTTCTAAACCCAAAACTGTTTAATACCTTATTTATATGAGTGCTATTCCATTCAATGATTTAAAAATTATCATCAGCCAGCTATCAAAACAAGAAATAAGTTCAGCACGTAAATTTTTGGTTGCATTTGATTCAGACAGTCATAAATGCAACAACAAAAATCACAAACTTTTTGAATTTTTGATTGAAAATCCTTTGTCAAATTATGCTTTGGCGCGCCAGTTTGAAGGCGGCCGAACCGATAAAAAATCATTTGATCAGATTTGCCGGAGACTTAAAGACCGTATTGCTGAATCACTGATTCTGGACGTCAACATTCGCAGGACAGACGCACAGGACACCTGCCTGGTGCAAAAATTATACATTCGTAAAAAATTGTTGATTGCATCGGTACTTATGGAAAGGGGAGCTGAAAATGAAGCTTTTTCCATTTGCCACAAAATACTTAAACAAGCCAAAGAATATGAACTTTACAGTGAGGTTCAGGAAGCTCTTTACTGGATGAGAAATGAACCGGGTTTGCAAAGTGCCGCCGATTCATTTGACAATTTGAGTAAAGAACTGGAATTTTACCGGTACTGTGATTATGCATTATACAGGGCCCGTGAGCTCTACTGTTCGTGCATTGCAAACAAACCTGAATATACAGTCAGGCCGATAGATATACGATCACTTAAGCACGCCAGGGGCGAACTTGCGCTGATGTATAAGGACACGCATTCTGCCACAATTGCCTATTATTATTACCTGGTTGAAATCAGGTACAATTTTGTGGCCGGTAATTTTCAGGCGTGTTGCAACACAGGTATTAAACTGACACAGCTGGTTGGCTCACATCCGGTTTTAAAAACAGAAATCCGCCTGGGATCAGCGTATGTTGAACTGGCCCGGGCTTACCGGAAACTGAAAGATTATACACTTTCACTCGCATATACCCGCAAAGCAATTGAATTTTTGCCGCAGGAGAGTTATTATTTTGAAGTGGCCAAAGAAACCGAATTTAAGGCACTCTATTATTTAGACCGGAAAGAAGAAGCGAGCAATTCACTGAAAAAATTGCTGGAGATTACCAATCGTAAAAAAAATCCATGGAAATACTGGAAACGCTTATTTTACCTGGCTTGCCTGAATTTTTCACAAGAAAATTATACCGATACCATTAAAGTAATGGAGCGCATTGGCAAACTAAAAACCGATCACCAGGAGCATTGGAATATTGGCCGGCGAATTGTAACCATTCTATGCAAAATTGAAATGAACGAGTTTGATGATGCAGACAAAAACATTGAATCGTTACGCAAGTACCTTCAACGAAATATAAATACAAATGAATTTGAAACCTTTTACAAAAATGTAGCTAAAATGCTGGTTCAACTATCCAACAGAAGTTACATTTTCAGCGATATTAAAAACATTCTGTCGTATCATTTTGGAGACGAACGGGACTTGCACCAGGAGAACTTATCACCGGACATGAAGCTATTTGTAGCATGGTTTAACGCAAAATTGCCCGCAACTACCATTCAGCCAGAAGCCGAAATTGCCAACCTGGGCAATGCTGTGCAGCTTGATTCGGTGGCGTGAATGGAAGCACCTTTTGGTTTAACGGTGTTGCGCCATTACAATCCATACATGTCGTCAATGGTTTATTATGCAGTATACGCTACTAAAATACCTTTATCTGAAAAAGTGCGTTTTCCACCACTGCATCCAGATCAAAAAAATCGTATTCAAAATTGCAACTGGCCCTTATAATCGGAGCTGCAAAAAATTCTCCAAATGCTTATTGATTGCTTATCATAGCCCAACAAGCACGCTATTATTTTCAATCCGATAATCCCCTCCACCTTTCCATAACTGCATATAGTAGGTGAAATTGAAATCAGTTTTTATTAAAGGAGATCCAAGAAACCAAACCAGTGATTTGTTATTCACTAATCCATAGAATGCCTCAAAAAGAGCTCTGACCTTTTTTGTGTCAGGGACTCTTTGATCCATAAAATAATCACCCAGAAATTCATTCATTTGATAATGAAGTATATCATCCGGTAAATCCTTAAGATTCTGTTTAGGTACCACTTCAAACGTATTTATTGCATCTATTGTGGATACTAAATTGCTTTTACCCAACCGTTGACAGAATTCTCTTTTTTCGTGAATGTCTTTTTTATCTATGAGCGACCTGCAAGAATATGAATGCGACTTCAGGTTTACTCAAAGGCGCATTATTTTTGTTTATGTCACGCCGTAAAATTACCCACAAAAAAGCTAATAAATCTGGCAATCTAGCGTAATCTGACGTATTTTCCTTTCAGTGAATTTTCTGCTACATAATTGAGCGGTGGGTCATCTGTCTTCATGCACAGTTCCAGAAAGTCCTTAGTAATGTCAGATGACCAGCCCGCGCAAGCAGCAGCCAAGCCATAACGAGGATCCATCATTCCCCTGGGTCTCACTTCGCCAAAATTTCTGCATAGTTCAATGATAGTGCGTTGATTTTCTTCTGCCGGAATCATCTTATCATACCCTAATGCATCAAGAGCGCCTTCTTTGGCTGAATAGGTACCCTTGTTTAGAATTTCGATTACCACAGAAACATCATTTAACGATTCCCTGGATAACCTTACTAAAGCAAGTGCCCCTTCACTTTTTATCATTTCATATTCTGCTTCAGAGAAAACAATTTTTCTAATCAGTTCGGATGCAGCCGTACATCTTTGTAATCCAATCGTTTTTAAGAGTTCCACTTTTGTTTCCCAATGAGAAAGATCAATCTCAAGCGCTAAACTTTCTATCAGCGCCTTACAGACATCAGGATGCAGAACTGCTCTTAATTTGATCGCTGCCTTTCTTCGCTTTACTGTAGATTTGTCTATCAGATTCTCTAGTAACCCGGCTATATTTTCTGGACTTCCCATTTTTCGGTTGTATTTTTACGGCTTGCAGAGAAGCCCTTCTGTAAATTTAGTATTTCACGAATTGAACTATCCAATTCAACTATTTGTGACAAAGAGACAATAGCGGCATTATCTTCATCCAATTCTTCATCGCCAAAAAATTGCCAATCATCCTCTTCATCGTGAAAGACAAATAGTATTGGCGATTTGTGATCTAAAACACTCATCGTTGTGAAAACGGTCTGATTTTCATTCATAGTTATCAAAGTTAATGATTACTTTTTTTCAAATTCTGAGTTTTTGACAGAACTTGCGCATTTTTGTAAGAATTAGAACCCCCCATAGATTTTGGAGTAACATGATCCACCTCGGCTTGGCTCATATTTGCTTTTTGACCTGATTTTGATTGTATAGGCTCATCCAAGATACTACCATCTAAATCACTCCTGAGAACACCATCATTATGTTGCTTATTCCGCTCCAAAATTTTTCTTTTTTGAGCCGGAGTAAATTTTTTGCCCTTACCTACAAACTTACTATCAATTAGATCTGAATAATCTGCAGGTCCTTTCCATTTTCCAACTTTTTTGCGAGTGACTAATTTAAGAATCTTCTTAATTAACTTTCTAATCCCTCTCGCCCCACCCTGATATAATTTCTGCATTCCCCTGAAGATCTTTTGAGATGCAGCCACTGTCATTCCTACAAACTTTTTACCGCTTGTGATCATTCCCTTAGCCCAGGCACCCGGTTTGGTAATGAGCTTTAAGAGAGAGCGGCCAACTTTCATAGTTCCACCTATAATAGCAGTTGGGTTAATAGAGAATTTACCAATACCAACGGCTGAGAGACCGGTCATAAATCCTTCGATGTCTTCTTGTGCGCCCTGACCTGCGGCGAGCGTATCTTTAGAATCTTGTGCGGCGCCGGCTTCGGTGGTATGTTTGAGACCTAATAAATAGTTGAATGCCATAGCAAAGCCCCCTGTCCAGAGCGCCCAATAACCCAGTGTTGCCATCACTGTTTTGAGCCAGATCATAATCGGGAGATTGAGCGGGGCAGAAAATCCCCAGGTCAGCACAATCATTAATGCGCCTAAGGCCCATACTACTCCAGCAGCAATTACCCCTTTTACAAAAAGCTTAGTGAGGCCTTCGCTGATATCAGCGCCGCTTGTGAGTAAATTGCCAAGCGGATCTTTTTTCCAGGCTTCGGGATTAAACAGGTTGAATGCCCCGGTTGCAATCTGGCTCACATTGTCTACTAATCCCGCTTTAATAGAGGTAAGCGTGAACATTTCAAACAAAATGCCCGGCACATCGGCAAACTTAATGTTACTCATTTGGTTCCAGAACGCCTGGCGAGCCAGCTTACTATGCAGGTTTTCTTTGTCGAGCATAGTAAGGTGTGAGTAGTTCTGGTCAACAATCCGGATTGGCCGTTGCAATTTGAGCGCACGACTGCTTTCGATAGCACCAATGAGATTCGCCCGCGGATCACGTTCAAGAGCTTCCTGCTCCTCTTGCTGGCTTGATTTTTCTTCGTTGAAATTAAGAATGGTACGGCCGCTCTTGGCATCTGTATGCGAAATTCCGCCGGCATTGGCATCCTGTTCGGCCTGGGCTGCCTGAGCTTCTTCCATAGCTGCCTGCTTGTCCTCCATTTCTTGCAGCGTGAGCTGTAGCTTGATAACCTCGTCGTCAGTCATTTCACTTAAAAGCTCATCCTGCTCTTCCGCTGACATAATTGCCAATTGACACACAAGCATTTCCTCTGGCGTAAATTGTTCCTCACCTGCATCTTCCGGTTTTATTTCTTCGGCCTGGCTGCCGCTTTGCTGTTCTTTCTGTGCTTGTTCCTCCGCCTGTTCTTTTGATGGAACCGCTCCCATTTCGCTGTAATATTCGGTTTGGATACCGTGCATTTCCGATTCAATGATCTGACTTGCACGGATAAGTTCATCACCGCTTTTCGCAGTTTCGGTAGATGCTTTCAGAATCTCGGCAGGTGTTCCGGCATTTTCATCAAGCTGTGTTTGAGTCTCAGAATTTTGAGCACGCATTTGCTCAAGCAAAGACCGCCCTTCTGCAAGGTCAGTATCAATCTGTCCTGCATTTTCTTCTGTTTGCGCATTGTCAACAAACGCTTGCTCCGAATCCACTACCTGCTGATCGGCGCGTTGCTTAGACGCCGTAAAGGCATCAAAAATACCAATTGCACCTTCAGCGGTTCCATCTGCCCCATCCGAAATATCGCCTGAATCGGCCATGGCCTCAGGGTCCGTTTGTTTCTGATCGTCTACCTCTTTTTGTTGCTCTTCAGATTCGCCGGCAAGGCTTGCAGAATTACCCATCTCACCGCCAGCTTTGGCGCCTAACTTACCGGCCTCTTCAAACGTCCACTGTGCTTTTTCCTGCGCAACCTGTACGGCAGGTTTCAATAAATCGTCGTTGTAACCTTGCCACTCTTCTACGCGAATACCGGCCCCTTGTTCATAGGCGGTAGTTGTATCTACTTTTTCCTGCACTTCACCAACGGCTGCAGTTGCGCGGTGTGATTCAACCTCAGCCTGGTAGGCTTCAATTTGCAACTGGTAACCAATCTCGCGATATTTCTGCGCATAATTGGTGAGGTGAATCAACTTCATGTCGTTCTCCGCGTTGGCCGGTAACCAATCCCCGGCAGAATCTTTGGCTCTTTTTAATTCTGGCTCAACGACCGCCTCTGGTTCTTTCGGGAACGGAACACTTTCTGCTTCGATGTTCGCAAGCATAATATCAACGCGTGTTGCATCGGCCGCAGCTAAATTGAACAGTGAAACATCCTGCTCCTTGCCATCTCCTTCGTCGGTAGTTGGTTTGGCGTTAATGCCCTGTGCAAGGTTTTGTTTGCTTGTTTCGATGTTTCCTTTCTGCCCGCCGGGACGATCTTTTACGGGATCAACGGCACCTGTATCCACCAATTCATCCTGACCATCTTTCGCTTCGCTCCTGTCAAAATCGCTAGCCTCTTCTTTGTCAACAGGCTCGCTCATTTTTTCATCAATCTCTTCCTGATCAACATCTTCAGCTATCCTCTCACTGGTTTTTTCATCTGCCTTGTCACCGTCACCGGACGTATCTTCTTTTTCTACTTTTTTATCCGGCGGCATAATTGGTACCTTGAACTGAGCTTGTACAGCATCACCTGAAGATTCGCCAGAAGCGCCCTGCTGAATGGTATGTGTTAACTCATGCGCGAGCAGGCTTTTTCCTCCACTGCTGTTACCGTCAAATTGTCCCGAATTGAAATAAATATCGCTTTCGTTGGTAAATGCTTTTGCATTGATCTGCTTATTCATGGACTGCGCAGTGGAATCCGTATGGATCTTCACATTGCCAAAATCCCTTCCTCCAAATCGCGATTCCATTTCCGACTTCGTTTCGTCAGGCATTGATTTTCCACCACCTTTTGAAGATTTGAGTGAAGATTCAAAACCGGCATCCGGTTGAGATGAGCCTTCGCCTTTGAGTTGTAGCTTTTCATTTTCAGAACGAAGCGTTTTCAGATTCTTTTGGTTCTCCGTTTTGGTTGGTGGTTTTAAATTTTCTTCCTCTGCCCGTTGAATATGTTTGGCATTGACGAAGTCGTTCGGGATATCTTCTTTTTCAGTATTGAGTTCCGGCTGAATATCTGCCTTTTGCTGAACGAATGATTTTAGCGATACTTTTTCCTCCTTTGCCCCGCCATAAGCGGTTGGAGTGCTTGTGGTTTCCAGTAGAAACTTAGAATCCGGATTGGCCATACCCGTTCCAACCGTACCCGCTGCAATGGGATCAACGGTTTTATCATCACTACTTTTTTTGCCTGCGACCGGAGCTTCTTCTTTTTCCAGGGCCCGCTGAACTTCCGGCTTTGTATCTATTTCTTCTTCTTTTGGCTGGAACTCTTTTTCACCAGTTGCAGAAGAAGTTTGTAAGAATGATTTTTTACTGATCGTATTTTCTTCGCTGCCTGGCATTGTCTGCAACTGCTCTTCCTCATTCCGCTGAACCGCTTTCGATTTAGACTGAACACCTTCTTCAACCGGTGCGAACTCAACTTTCTGCACCAAAGGCTTCGACATTACCGAATCAGCAGTCTGATCAGCCTCCTGTTCAAACTTATCACCAGGCTCACCCATATTCAGCTTAGCCTGAATACCGGCATGCATCGCTGAAAGACTACTTTGATTTTTGGTATTAACAAAAGCAGTATCATTTGCAAAGGATTTTTTCTGAACCTCAGTATCGGTTTCTTTGCGCTGAACCTTAGAGGTTTTAGCGGGTACGTTTTTTGGTATGTTTGCTGCGTGTGTTGCCAAAACCTGGTATCAAAAATGTGTCCTGGGTGAGGACGGTTTTCCCTGTTTTAATTTATGATGTTATGGAGAAATGGCACTGGACAAAATTGAACGTGTGACACAAGCTGTTCCAATTCCATAAAGAATGGTTGACAAAGCCCGAGTGAGCTGAAGCAAACCGACACACAATTAAAGACAAATTACATTTAGGCCTTTTTTTGAAGTGTCAATCACATTCAGCAAATCCAAATCAAGTTCTACGTTCCGAAGTGCACCATCAGAAACAATAAAAGATATAACTTCCTCATAAATTAATCTCATCCCAATCCACAGATCATCCTTTCGGGTAATAGACTTTCCTGATCTTTAAACTTGTCGAAATAATTACGTGTTGCAAGATTAATAATGGTCGTTTTAATTTTATCTGATGTTATGATAAATTATTCAACGATGATTTATTCAATAAAGCTTGCTATTCTGAAGAATTAACAGTACGATCCTATGTGGTATTCTGAGAATATTTCCAGGAAACTTTTACACCCGAAGCTATAATCAGCTAACCCTGACCGACTGCATTTGAAAGATTTGAATTTACTGCTTTATTAAGCTCAGGTGCGGGCTCCGTTATAGCATCCAAATTGGTATTTTTCTTCAAGAGGACAGATGCTTGCGCGCGAAAGTCATCATTCAATTTTGACATCAACTTTTGCATCTGTGAACTCGTATACCATCCAGCTTCCGCTCTCTTTTCCAAATCCTCTTAAGAATAATTGCTGATCTTTCTGTTCCACTTCCTGGATGAGCTCAAATGGCTCAGAATTTTCCGTCGGATCAATCAAGACTTCCCTGGTTTTTCCCATCTCATCTATCTCATATATTTTTATCGAAACACCTGACCAGGCACTTATTTTTATACTTGTTGCGCCCCGGTGTTTGCTATTTGTGATATCATAACTACCAGAAAAACTAATACACAAGGAATTACTATCTCTCAGCGTGGATGTGACCTTATAGTCGGCGAAACTCAATTCGTTAATTTGCATACTTAATTTGGTTTAATTGTTAGCCTTAGTGAACTAAAGCTAATCATTACCACCGCACTCCAACACCTGTCATTTTAATTTTAGAACTGGTGGCATTCGAGAATTTCCAACAATTTATTCTATCCTCGCACAATTGCCAAAAAACTTCAACTTAGTTTGATACTCACAAGATTTAATTTTTCTGGTTCCTGTAGATCATTGACATACCATTTATGAATAAATCTGCTTCCTGGCAATATACTTTCCTGACCGTTCAACTTGTCGAAAGTAACAAAAGGAAAAACAGCAAAAAAGAAAATAGAATCAATGCTATTAGAAAAAAATGATACTAATCTAAAAATTAATGTCCTATGCTCTTTGTGAGAGGTTATTTATTCGTAATAGATTCTATGCCTTAAGAGGATTTGCTTTTATCTGATTTCCATTGATCATAATTTTTGAAAAAATTAGTCAATGCGTCCTTTTCATCGTAAGAATAGAACAAAATTATATCTGCCCAAGATTGCCCACTCTTGATGGCATATCTGTTTTCAGTCCATTTTTGAAATTCCCCTAAAAAAGCAGTATCCATCGCCCCTTCAGTGTCTCTGAAATACCAACCGTCAATAAAGGCCTTCAAAGCGTGAATTGACTCCTTGCCAATGTACATAGCTGGCCTTTTTCGGATTAATTCTATGACATCTGTTAATGAATTCATAATTTAAAAATTTGTTCTAGTGACTTTAAATCCCTGTGGCGCAAACAAATCATTGAACCATGAATTATAACTTATTCCACCAGGATTTATATTATCAAACACTATTCCATCTACCATAATGGCTTGGTGAGTTCCATTGACCGAAATATTTTTTTGCAGCGCATCACTCCATATGTTTCCAGACATTCCTTTATTAGTAGGGGTCTTTACATCTAAAATTTCTCCTGTTACGCCAATATCTTTGAGCGTTTCGACCATCTCAGCAACACATTCCTTGCACTCAAAGATACCATACTTTTTTGCAATCTCAGAAATTGCAGTTCTTGTTTCTGCAGTTAGTTTTTTTAAATTAAGGTTTTCTTCAACTGGTTTGTTTCGAACCTTACTGCCTTTGAAAATATTCCTTAACCGGGTCTTACCGCTTTTCATCGCGTTTCCAAAACGGGTCTTACCGCTCTTCATCATATTCCCGAAACGAGTCTTAACACCGCCGAACTTACCACCCAATTTCGTTTTACTCATAGCAACCCGGCCGCCAGACCAGGTTTTGAAATTTCCAAACCATTTGCCAACCCTGGTTCCTTTAAGCAAACCTCCAATCTTAGGACCGACTCTTGCCCCAATAGTAGCCGTTACCGAAACCATTCCCCTTGTCACATCTTCTGAAACCTGTTCTGAGGTTTGCGCAAGGCCTGTAGACGTTTGAGCACAAGCGGCTTTGGCAAGGTCAAGCATAAACATGAGCGCGTTCAGATCCATTGAAATTGGCAGCAGCATTTCTGCCACCGCACCGGCAAACTCAGCCAGCGGGAAAAAGAAGCTCATCATCGGTATACCAATGATTGCAGTAAATGGCCACCAGGATAAGGCTGTTCCAATTCCGGCAAGAATGGTTGACAAAAGCCATAAAGAGCCAAATCCTACCAACAAGGAAGTTATAAGACCACTTGTAAACCGCAGCGGCTTAATAAACCATGGATCGTTGCTATAATCCGGGTTCATTAACTGTGCCATGAACGGCAAAGGATTTAAAGCAACCGATACCATATCCACAAGGAACCCTGAAAAACCAACTTCACTGAAGTATGCGGCTATATTATTGCCAGAAACAGAAAGCGCGTACCATCCCTTTTCTCCTCCACTCATGGTCTCGAAATTCTCCCTCATTTCGAGCTCATTCTCAAATAACGCTTTGTTGTAATCGTTGTTAATCGAATCGAGGTGCTTTTGCCTTGCAACGGGATCATTCAAATACAGTTGAGCGTCATCATCCGTTAAAGGTTTACGCTGAATCGTATCATTGGATGACGGATCTTCTTCCTGCCTTCCTGCGCCCGGTACCTGGCTCATTGCAGCATAGTACTCACGCTGCATGGCATGCAGTTTCTTTTCCTGCTGGAATGATTTTTTGATGGCCTTATCCGCTTGCTTTTCCTGTTTTTCGGCTTTCTTCCGGTGCATTTCGGGTTCTTTGTCCATGGCATCGAAACTGGCCTTGGCCTCTACGTTCAAAGCTTTATCCGCATGCAGCTTCGCTTCGCTGGTTGCGATATTTTCTTTGGCTTTGTTAAGCTTTTCGGTTGTAACCGCATTTTTTTCTTTTGCAACAAGAGCCTCTGAAAGCAAATCAGGAGCGGCCTTTTCGCTCATGTCTTTCATAGTAGCATCTGCCGTTGCTGCATCCTCCCCTGAATTTTCCATTTCACCTTTTGCCTCTGCACTGTCCTCACTTGCCTCAGGATCTTCCGGCACCTGGTCTGACTTTTGTTCCTCCTCCTTCAGATCCGAATTCAATGAGGCGGTTTCGAGGCTGGACTCATTGGCTGTCTCGATCATCGCCGGAGCTTCTGCAGCCACCCAATCCGCCCTGCGTTCGGCTTCGTCGCGGTGGACCTCCATGCCTTCAACATGTTCTTTATGCGTTTCGAAATCCAGCAGATTCTTATCAATTACTTCGTTAGACTGGTAAATTCCGGCATAGCCCGCGTGAAGAATACCTGTCAACTCTTCAGCCTTGGCTTTTTCAACCTCTGCGCCGGTTTTCAGATCATACGCTTTCTTACGATAGATCTGCAGTTGGGCTGTAAGGGCAGCAACCCTTAATTCGTTCACAGGGTTGGATTCGACCTCTTTGCCTTCACTGTCAACCGCAGGTTTTATTTCAGGTACTTCTACCTCCTTCGGCTCAGCCGGCGGTGTAAAAGTCTCCGCTTTTGCAAAGGCTGCCGCTGCCTGAGCTTTTGCTATTTCAGCCGGAGTTTTAGGTGCCTTTTTTTGCTGAGGTTCTTCGACCTTCTTTTCTTCCGCATTGATATCTCTCTCCTTCTCTACTTCTTTAGCAAGCTTCTCAGATCGTTGATTCAGTTCAGGCGTATTTTTTTGCGGACGGTTCACATCCGGTTTCGCATCTTCACTTACTTCAGATTCCTGTTCGTTGATCTCATCGCTCGCAGGTCGCTCATCATCGGGCTCGGGTTTTGCATTCGGATCAACACCATCCTCTTCCATCCGCTCCTTAACCCTGTTCTCCGGACCAGTAACATCTTCACTATGCTTATAGTCGTCAACTTTCCGCTGTATCTTATTATCCTCCTTACCAGATATTATTTGACTAGTATACTCTTCATGAATCCCAAGCTCTGCTGCCAATGGGTCTCCTCCTTCTATTGGCCCCTCATCTCCTGTTTTTTCCTCTACTTTTTTATCTCCTTTTTCGGCTGTCGGGTCATTTACTTTCTTCTCCTCTTTTTCATTCTCTTTCGCCTGCACCTTATCCTCCGTTGCCCCCTGCTGTATAGTATGCGTCAGTTCATGTGCCAGTAATTCTTTACCCGAATCACTGTTACTGAATTGACCACTGTTAAAGAAGATGTGATTCTCATTGGTGAAAGCTTTGGATTTCACATCCTTGTTCATGTCCACCGAAGCAGAATCTGTATGTACTCTTACATTACTGAAATCCTTGCCGCCAAAGCGGTTTTCCATTTCACCCTGTGTATCTGCCGGTAGCTTTTCTCCACCACCTTTGCTGTTGTTCAGTTTGTCTTCAAATTCAACACCGGGCTCTTCTCTCGACGCTTTAGCCTGTACATTTTCCTCCTGCGTTAATACTTCCGATGATGAATCTTCCTTGGCATTGAGCATGTCGTTGGGAACATCTTTTTCATCATCAAACAACAAGGGTTGCAAAAGGCTCTTTGTGCTGACCGCGCCTTCCTCGTCATTCGTAGCTTCAGCAGAGGGGGACTCTTCCGTCATTTGCTGAACCTCTTCGGGTTCGGCAGACTGCAACTGAACATTGGATTGCGGTTTTGACATAACGCGGGCAGCGGTATTATCTGCCTCTTGTTCAAATTTGTCACCAGGTTTACCTATATTCAGTTTTGCCTGAATACCGGCATGCATTTTTTGCAGGGAAGATTCATTGCCTGAATTTTCCTGCATCTGCATTTGCTCCTGTTCAGTTTGTGACTGAACAGCAGGTGCATTTGCCTGTGTGCTACCGGGTGCTATTTTGGGTGCAAAAGCCACTCTTTTTTTTACAATTACGCCATTTCCTGATCTTCGGCCTTCTGAACATTTTCATCCAACCCCTGTGACTGAACAGCCTCTGTATTTTCCTCTGTTTGTGTTTGCATCTCAGGCGAAGTGTCTTCGTCGAGCTTGTGTTGTATTTTTGAATGCATAGCCTGAAGCGAATCATCTTCCTTTTTGCTCACAGGCATCGAGGTTTCGTCGGTTTCTGATTTTTTACTGATGAAACCGCTTTTTTTTCCGCGGGTATTTTTTGCGCGCGCAGCGTTGCTTTTGGCGGTGATTTTTCCGTTTTTCATAGTTTATGCCTTTAAATAATTTTACCTTCTTTACTGAACTCTCTGCGTATACCTTCTGTAATATCTTTGAGTGTAATCACATTGCTGTTTCTTTTGGCGGCCATAAGTGCGCAGTAACGAACCACGTTCATAATTGCCCCGCCTGACATTTCATGCTGACCGGCTATCTTTTTAAAGTCTATCGTTTCTTCTACCTGACAACTGTCTGGAAAAGCTGTTTCCCATAATCTTTTCCGCTCGGTGATACGTGGCATCGGAAAATGGATAACAGACTGGAAACGTCTTAAAAAGGCTTCATCCATGTTACTTTTCATGTTTGAAGCAAGAATTGTCATTCCATCAAAATCTTCTATTCGCTGCAACAGATAAGACACTTCCTGGTTGGCATAACGGTCATGCGCATCATTCACCTTAGTTCTTTTCCCAAATAAAGCATCGGCTTCATCAAAAAACAAAATCCAGTCTTTATTCTCAGCCTGCTGAAAAATGTTTGCAAGATTTTTTTCAGTTTCACCAATGTATTTGGAAACAACCATAGACAAATCAATGCGGTAAACCGGTTTGCCGGTTGATTTGGCAACGAGCGCAGCAGTAAGCGTTTTACCAGTTCCGGGCGGGCCGTAAAACAAACTCAGGTATCCGGGTTTTAGTTTTTTTGCCAGGCCCCAGTTTTTCATAATATGATTACCATAAGTTACCCATGTCATGAGTTCTTCAACCTGCAGCAGGGTGCGGTCATCCAGAACAAGGTCACTCCACTCATACTGTGTGGTAATTTCTTTCGCAGGAAAGCTGTTACCGAAAATAGGTTTAGAGACCGTTCCAATGGTAAACAACTCCAGAAAATCACCATAGGGTGTAATTACCCCGGACAAAAACGGATCGCCGGGATGAATTTTTTCAAGTGTCAGAATTCTTTCTTTTGAAAATAAATGATCACTTTTAAAATAGTTAAGTAATTGAAACCGTTTCGAAAAGTCATCACCGGCAAGTACAAACAACGCGGTTTCTGCGGTTGCCTGAAAACCGTTGTGTGAACCGCTGCGCACACCGCCAAATTCGGTAAGTATGGACCCATCTTTACTCCGTAGAAAAAAAGCATCGAATAAGGATGGTTTTATGTAGGGAACAATGCTCAACAATAAAATAACCCGCTCTTCAAAAGAAAGTTTATGGTTGTGAACAAAACTGGCATAAACCGAATCATGACCATTCAGCACCGGGGGTAAAATTTCTTCAATTGCCGAAAACTCAGAATTTTGACCAAAACGAACCGCCAGACGGGTTTCAAGAACTTTCTCAAGCCACCGGAATTCATCTGTCAGATGCAATGCATTATGTATGGTCGTTAATTCCATTCCACGTAAATTGTTTTTTTCATCCAGCTCAGCCTTATAGTACTTATGCTCCAGGGCAAACGATCCAGCAAAATATCAATGCCTGATTGTTCAACCCTCAACACCCATGAATCACTTTTTTGAATTAAGATACCCGGCCGGCAAATAAAAGACTGACGCAGTGCCTCATTACCTGTTGTACCCAGTGCTCCCCAGTTTTTGATCACAGCCTGCAGCAAAAACGCTGCCTCATCCTTCTCTTCCGCTGAAAGGGTGAACCCGGTTTCAAGTACTTCGGTAACATCCAGTCCGCATAAAATTTTGCTGAGTCCGGTCTCATACTCCGGCGAATCAGTATGCCCTGTTGAAATGTACTGCAGCAAATGAACACCCCGGTGTTTTGCCTCATCACTTATAAATCCTGAATCATTGACCAGCCCCAGGTGCTTCAGGTAATGCGGAATGTAATTCCAGAGTATTACCAGGCCTGCATTGGAAACAAACAGTTCTGCTACATTTTCAGCACTATCCGTTTCACGATGCCTTGTACTTTTTGTCTCATGATCCAACACCTGCTCAATTAATTCAGCGCTGCCGGACACATCCTTAGCTGTAATTTTTGTTTCGTTTTCTAAGCGTAATCCCTCCCATTCATCTTTGTCTGCACTGGTATTGATACTGCTTTTTTCGCCCGGCTCCGGAACTTCAGTCTTGCCTGATTTTTTTTCCGGGTCTGTTTTTGGCAGATTTTTTTGCCGGGTATCCATTTCAGTTGGTTTTACCTGAAGTGGATTCTTTTTTGAAGCTGCATTTTTGTGCTGATCTGAAATTTTTTTTACTTTCTCAACGGCTTCTTCAATACGCTTGTTTTTTCGAAAGAATGTGCTGGTAAATAAATCTGCAAAATGATCTGATTTAGCTAAACCGGGTTGAAAAACATGCAGCGCTTCATTTTTAAAAAATGACAACAGCCCGGCGTGAGACGCGCCAGATTTTTTTTGCCGTGGAACAATCAGTACCTTTAATGCTGCTACAATTACCTTTTCACGTGGCTGCCCCGTTACCTGGCATAGTACATCAGTCAGTTTCCGGTAAAAAGCTATTGTATCCGGACCCGACTGCCGGTTTAAAATAAATACGGCAAGTAATTCCCGTACAATTTTTTTTTCAATAGAAACGGTTTCAGACAGCCCAAACTCGGCTAAAACCTGGTTTATAAATGACGGAATTGTTTCAGAAAAAAAGACCAGGTCTTTTTTTGATTTTGGCTTCAGAAAACCGGCGGCCAAAGTACCATACAGTGCGGGAATTCTGAATTGATTTACAAGGCGTTTCATGATCGTTACTGATTTGAGTAAATCAATCAGCCTCGTTTTGAAAACTTCTGATTCAGCAATTTTTTTGACAACCAGTTTTTCAAAAATGACGAGGTCTGATGAAACTGAATTCCAGGGAAGAATGCCTGTTTTTAAAAACGAAAAAAGTACCTCTGTCTCATTTTTTTCTACTGTAATTTTTTCAACATTTTTGCCTTTTGTAAACGTCTGACCTGTTGATTCTGCCAGGGATTTTTGTAATTCTTCGCTTAATCTTGCTTTGAAACTGATCAGCAAATCTTCGTTGAAATCAGTTTGTGTAATAGTGCCCAGATCAATGGTGAGATGGTCTATTCGAATGATTTCATTTCCGGTGTCAAATTCATCCAGTATTTCAACAATTAACGGCGTCATTTTCTGATAATAGAAATCACGCATATCATTCTGTACCTGCCATGAACCATTGCGTGTACCTGTGTAAATGTCAAGTACCTGTTTACGAATAATATGATTTCTACCAGGCAGCATCAGGTAGCAAGAGTATTTAGCCGTTCAATAAAGTTTACAAAAAGTGGATTGGTACCTGTTGCTATCGTACCAATATTCTCAAGCAGGTATGCAAGCTCTGGCACTGTAATTACCTGGTCAAACTGGGCTTCTAATGCATTAAACATTTGTTGCAGAACCGATGCGTCACTACCCGAAATGTCCTGATTTCTGTAACCGGTAAGCCCGATCATGGAAACAAACATTTCATTGTATATGGCTGTTCTAAGCATCAGGTCACGCTGCGCAGCATTCATTTCTTCAGGCGTTCCACCACCCTGAATAACAGCCAGGGTATTGAGTATGGCATTCTTTACCGGCTCAGTAATTGTCAGAAAATTTGAACTGATGTAATCTTCCTGCGCGCCGGTCCAAAATTGTGCTTCAGTAATTGTATTTTCAAGCGATGCTAAAATGTTATCTGCTACCGGTTTTGTATTATCAATAAGTGCACGGTTTTCAGCAAATGCCGGAGACAAACGGTCTTCAAAAAGTGCCTCAAATTCATCCAGCCTGAACGTAAACCGTTTCACAAAAAGATTTTGCTGCTGCCTGTTTGTTCTGTCAGGTAAATTTTTTACTTCAATACCAATAACCTGCTGTGTTAAACCACCGGAAGCATCAACGGTATTAATACCCGGGCTTTTAAACCCACCAACCATAGCGGTTCTGGAAACCACTGAAATAGCACCTTTGGACGTATTTATACCAAGGCCTGAATGGAGTGAACCACTGACGAGTGAAGTCGAAATTACCGGACCGTCCGGATCAACCGGAAAAGCAATTATATCATCGTTGCGATAACTGTGCAGATCTCTGGCAAACTGAACAGTATATACGGCATCATTATCCGGCGAAATTTGAAGCTGCAGGTTAAATGAGGTTTTACCACCGGTCTGGTCAACTGTCTGTATCTGAATACCGGAATAAATACCCGGTATAAGGCTTGTAACATCTGTTACCACAATGTCTCCTACTTCTCTGCCAACCGGACTTGCCGTGGCAACATCCGGATAAAGTGTTGTACCGGCAGGAATAGATCCGCCGACAAGCGTAGCGGTTACGAGTGCGGCATTACTGTCTGTCACTGCGGCAAGCAATGTGCCATTCTGGACAGTATCGTAATTCATTGGTGGAGCCACGGTATACTGGGCCTCTGTATCAGGCAGTATTTCTATCATAACCACACTGTCTGTCATAAAGCCAAGATTGTCAGAGGTGCGTATAACAGCTGCTGACACCCCGGGAACCAAAGCAGTAGGGTCTGAAACTTTAATGGTTCCATTCGTCTCAAGTGAGGCGCCGGAAGGAATAGCACCGGAAATAATGCTTGCCCCCACAATGGGTCCGTTTGGATCTGAAGCAGTAGCCAGTTGATCATTCACCAAATAGGAATCAATGTTCTTTGCAGGCAAAATTGTATAAATGGCTTCCTGGTCTGTATTCAAAAGGGTTATTTCAATAAACACGAGTGTTACACCACCTACCACATCTTTCGTTCTCATTTGGGGGGAATAGACACCCGCAATCAGCGCCGCCGGATCATTTACCGTAATCGTACCCGATAATGGATCCATAACCATTCCCGGTGAAAGATTACCTAATAATATTTTGGAATCAATAACAGGTCCATTGGGGTCTGTTGGGTAAGCTATAATTGTTCCGTTGGTCAGTAAATCAACCGGTGTAGGTGCTATAACCCACCAAACGGCAGGTTCATCTGCCAGCAAAAAAAGTTCAAAACTCAGATCAGTTACCCCGCCGTTTTTGTCTGTGACACGTAATGAAACGGCATATTTTCCGGGTGCAAGAAGTGGCTGATCGTATACTGAAATAGCACCCGTGAGTGAATTGAGTTTGGTACCAGGCGGAAGTTTACCTGCACTCTGAACAACAGATTTAATATCGTTACTGTTTGGTGAAACAAGTTCTGAAAGAAAGTTTCCGTTTACATGGGCCGTTACTACTTTTGGAGGATAGATAAAATACGAAATTTCAATATCACCCAAAATAGTCAGTTCCAGTTCACTTTCAGTAATACCTCCATTGCCGTCGGTTGTTTTAATAAAAATGTTACCGGATGTTCCGGAATTGAGCAAAGCCGGATCACTGATAAATACATTTCCATTTACTGGATCCAATGCTGTTCCAAGCGGCAATGCTCCTTTTGAAACAACGGCCTTAACAACCCCACGATCTGTATCTTCTACCGTTGCAAGAATGTCTCCTTTTACATAACTGTCAACCGCTTTGGGCGGGAGAATGGTATAAACTGCTTCTGAATCGGTTCCTTCAAAATACAAGGCAATACGACTGGTGGTTTCTCCGCCCTGGGCATCAGTCGTAAGTATCAGCAGTACATATTTTCCGGCTACAAGTGCTGACGTATCTGCAATTGTAATCTGACCGGTTGTTGTATCAAGTGTTGTTCCGGGAGGCAACGTTCCGCCAGTGAGTTCAGCCTGAATTACTGTATCCGGATCTAGCGCTTCTGCAATGATTTCACCAACTGAATAATCAGTTATATCTTTTGCATACGTTGCCTTATAAACGGCTTTGTAGTCAGGTTCTATTTCAATAAAAAGATCATGAACTTTACGCGCCCCGTTTAAGGGTTTTATGAGAATTTTAAGTTCATAAGTTCCCGCTTCAAGCAATGACGGGTTGGCTACAGTGATGCTTCCGTTAACACTACTCAGTAAACTGCCGGCTGGTAACTTGCCTGAAACCAATGTCAAAAATTCAATTTCAGGTGCAGGGTTGTTTAATTCAGCCAGTTTATCACCGTTCAGATAATTCTGTACTTTTTTAGAATTTGAAACAATGTAGTAGTATTCTGCCACATTGTTTCCCAGGGTAAATTCTACCGTACATTTTTTTTGAATGCCAGACGGATCAA
The DNA here is from genome assembly GCA_016192075.1 of Bacteroidota bacterium. Classification (GTDB taxonomy): domain Bacteria; phylum Bacteroidota; class Bacteroidia; order Flavobacteriales_D; family Crocinitomicaceae; genus JADJGJ01. Next base: position 636,624 of record JACPUU010000012.1, read on the forward strand.
TGTAAAGAATGTTGAATTTATAAGTGCCTTCTTTGAGTTTTGTTTTGTCCTGGATGACAATATCTCCGGAAGCAGGATCTATAATGATACCCTCTGGTAAACTTGTAAGCACGGCACTTACCACGCCTCCATCCGGATCTGAAACTGTTGCAAGCACCTGGTTATTGCGGTATTGTTTAAGCTCATTTGGCGGATTGACTTTGTAAACCGCAGCATGATCAGTTTCAAAAAACAAAACAACCTGATGTGTCGTTTCAAAACCACGAATATCTTTGGTAATGACAGACAGGTAATAATTACCCGGAAGTAATAAGAGACTGTCAGCAACAAATATCAAACCCGTGACAGGATCCATAGCCACTCCCTGCGGCATAATATCCTGCCCTGAACCGGTTTTGTCAATGACCTTTGCACTGACTATTTCACCGTCCGGATCATTGACTATTGCCAGTACTTCACCGGTCGTATATTCCCCTGTTTTTTTTGGAGGATTGACCGTATAAACAGCATCTTTACCGGCACCAATGGTCAGATCAAGTGTGCTTTCAGTTGTGCCGCTTTCGCCGTCGACGGTTTTTATGAATAGCCGGTAAATACCCTGCACCAGTTGCGTTGCATCTTCAACAGTCAGGGCCCCATTGGCAGCATTGAGCGCAATTCCGGCCGGTAAGCCGGCAATTGCTGGTGGTGCAATACCACCCAGGGTAACACTGCCCAGTATTTCACCGTTCTGATATTCATGCAGTGCTTTGGGCGGACTGATTTCGTAAATGCAATTTTGAGCCGGTGCTGCCGGAACAAGTAACGCAATACGCTTCTGCAACTCCGGTTTTTCAGGATAATTGTCTGAAAGATCACGAAGTACATTTCTGAGATTTTCAAGTTCAGTAATTGCAGTCATGTTTGCCATCAGGGTTTCCATGGTGGCAAAAAGAAACAACAGGTGTGTACTGTTGCTGATGTCATTTCTTCTTAAAACAGCAATTTCAATGGCACTTGTTACAACAGAATAAAACAGGTCAACGTAAAAAAACAATTCTTCTTTAAGTTGATCAATAGTTGCTTCGTCTGATGTGCTTTTGATCAGCGCATCTTTTTCAATTATCCGCAGGGCAATAGCTTCCAGAAGCGGGTCCATGAATTTTCTGACGGCCATATCGCGCTCTCCCGTCAGATACAATTTGCGCGTATCCGGCGAGTTCATTTCTTTTTCGAGCTGGTTAAATAACCGCTGGGCAGCTTCAAAAATCTGCTGGTTGATTTCCTTTTCGATTTGCGGATCTACTAGTTCGCTCATGTTTTCCTGTATTACTGGCGTGATTATAATGTCTCAGTTGAAGGACCCTTTTTTGGCGGGAAAATAGCCGGGTATTTATCAGGCAGGGATACCACAAATTTTCCTTTGTCCTTGACCACGGTGACTGTTGCAGCGGTAATTTTTGGAAGTATTTTAATATTAACGTCAATACTTGAAGTTGTACCACCGTAAATATCAACCGTGGATATGACCAGGTTCCATTCACCAGCAACAAGTGCTGAAGCTGAAGCCGGTTCAGAAGATGCCGGAGCTGTTTTTTTCTCGGGTTCTGTGGTTAATGCTGCACTTTTTGCCGTTCCGGTTACGCCCCCAAACGTAAAGGTGACTTCATTTGACGTTGCCGGCGCAACCAGTATTTTAGGTGGTGACTGAACCCGTATCTCTCCGTTATTGGTATCAAATTCAGTTCCCGGAGGCAGCGTGCCGGAGATGATAGCGGCTGCGACTATTGGCCCATCCGGGTCAGACGGATATTTGATAACTTCACCCGGCACATAACTGCCAACTGATTTTGGATACGTACCCGGGGCAATGTATAAAGCAGAATGGTCTTTGGTGATTTCAATGATCAAATCGTGAATGGTTGTTCCGCCGTAAATATCAGTTGTTTTTATGCGGTGATAATGTGATCCAAGTCCGTTTTCAAGAAAGCGGGTTTCCATTTCTTTTGAACTCAACGCAACAGAAATAGTTCCGGTGATAGGGTTCAATACTGCACCCCAGGAAGATAAAGACTGGTCATACTGCGGTGTTACGGCATACGCAAACGGCGTTATAGAATTACCCAGTTTATAGAACGAATTACCCGGTAACACAAGCGGTGTATCTATCAGTTCAACGGCTGATTTAATTGGTCCGTCAGGATCTGAAGGACTTGCTACCACCGGATTTGCCGAGTCAAACAGAATGGATGCATTGAGCGGTGAAAAATTATTGGCCTGTGCACTTTTCTGCTGAAAAGCATCGTCATCTTTTAATAATTCAAACTGTTCATATTCCTGCGGCGGAGTGTAATTCAGATAAGCGTTAATCGGTGTTCCCATCGGGAATGTAAATACATATACCGCTTCAAGATCTTTATACATCTGAATGGTAATTGGCAACGTGGTTGTTCCACCACAATTATCTGTAGATACAACCGTAAAAGAATAAGTAAATGCCGCTTTGCTGTTAATGATTGTTGGAGTAAACAAGCCTCCGCTTTGTGATGCTGCCTCAAACAAAACCTGGTTGACTACTTTTATCAATGCCTGACCATTCAGATAACTGATTGCCAAACCAACGCTGCTGAGAACAGTTATACCAGGCAAGGGATTAATGGTGGCAATACCCTGATCAAAATCAGTAATGGTAACCACGGTTGTACCATTAACAAATACATTGATGTGCTGCACGGGAACCACTACGGCCACTGCTTCTGTATCAGGCACCACACAAATATCCACCTGTATATTTTCAACATACCCGCAGTCATCTGTCACTTCAAGAACAACCGGGAATGTTGTATTACCGGCATTTGCCGGATTGTCTATATACGCCTTAAGAACCGCATGATTTACAACCCTGAAGTAAGCATGAATTGGATTTACTTCACCTATTGGGCCCTCCACAACCAGATTTATACCAATGCTATTCAAAAAAGCAAGTGTTGTACCGCCCACAATAGTAATGGCATCAATGCCGTCGGTATCGGTAATCTGTACAATATCAGTACTGTTTGGGTGCGGTGTAAGGTCGGTATCGGAGTACTTGTCAATGTGCTGACAATTTAAGCTGGTATTTGCAGTCAGTGACTCATCAAACGGAATCAGAATAGAGATAATGGCATTGGTAAGTCCGAAAATGGAATCGGTGGTTTGGATTCCAACCGTATAGGTAATTGATTGGCCCGCATCATCTATAGCCTGATCAAGCAATGCCGGATTTGTAACTACAATTTTACCAGTAGCGGTCAACGAAGTTCCCGGTGGCAGTGACATTGGAGGCGTGTTATACCCTGGCAGCACCACCGCATTTGTAACTTCATACGTCGGTGAATTATCCGGATCAAAGGCATAGGCAAGCACATCATCCACATCATAACAATGCGCATGTTTGGGTTCGTTAATAATCCAAACTGCTTCTGAGTCAGGAATTATTTTCAGCGTTATTTCATGGCAGGAAATCTGCTCATTTTCATTGATTGTTTCAATGAAAACTGTCCACTCTCCCGGGGTAACATTACTCAGCGAAAGATCTGTCGACGGCGCTACAAAAACCAGCGAACCAACGGTGAATGTATTCGGCGGAAAATTGTTTGGTGCAAAGTTGTACGTTGTTTCAATGTAATTTACCGTTTGCTGTATAGCAATATAGGTTGGCAGCAGGTCTCCGCCAACAATCGTTGCTTTTACAATTGCGGCATTCTGCGGGTCTGTTACATCGGCAAAAATATGCCCAAGGTTACCGGGCTGTGACCGGTAGAAATCTTCATCCAGTGCAGGTTTAATATCATAGACGGAAGCGAACGCATCCTGCAGTGCATTTAACTCATCAATAACATCGTTGACAAAATTGAAGAGTCCCGGATTTTCAGGAAAAATAGCTGCGTTTGGAATTCCTTTGGCATTTTCGATGAGAAACTTTCTGTAACTTATTTCCAGGTCGCGCATGGCAGTCTGGTCAATCCAGAAAATATCCAGGGCAACGTGTGCCGGAGCTTCAGTTCTGATAATTGTCTCAGCCATGTTGCGGTAAGAAAATTCGAGCGCCCGGGTTGTCCAGGCAGGTAAAACAACTGTGGCCCTGAATGAGTATGGATCGACCGATGCATTGCAGGTTCCAACGGTGTTGTTTTTTTTCAGATTGTAAAAAGCCAGAAACTTTGACACAGCATCGTCACGCTCCTGCTCTGTAACAAAAGCAATGCTTTCACCCAACTGGTTATTGGAAACATCAACCACGTAAAAATAATACTGACCGGCCGACCCGGCAAGCACGTATTGCTCAAAATCAGACGCATAAAGTTCCAGGTTTTGAAGAACAGACGCGTATGACTGTGAAAAAATATTATACAGTAAAATCAGCGTACCATCTACCTGCTCTTCATAAATTGATCGTCCCGCTACATTTGCTCCATATTGTGGATCGATGTTCTGATCAGTTAATTTCACATTCTGAAACTCAGACACCAATACTGTATCCTGAGGTGCGGCACTGATCTTTAAAAAATCATACCCAACACCTTTAGGCCGTAAAAGAATATGTTCTATTACATGCAGCCCGTCTTCTGCATTTGTTTTGTAACCGGTTACCGGGTCAATATCTGCGGCGCTGAAATAAGCCGTTGCGGCAAGCAACGCATTATTCCGTTCAGTTGCTGATGTAAAATTCTGACTGCGGGCAATCACCGTTGGGCCGGCGACGAGAATTTCAAACCAGTAATCAGGTACTGAATCAACCGCTGCATACTGAAAAGCCGGAATTTGCGCAAGAAAAACCAATTCAAACTGATCAAAAGCATCATCGTCTGAAGCCTGCAGGGTACTATCAGTGATTTCTATAAACGAGCCACCAAATGGTATCAATAAACGAAAAAAGAATTTTTCAACCAGCGGATCCATTTTTGAAGCAATAGAAAAATCATGACCACTGAACAAAAATCTGCGTTTATAGTTTTCTATTCCTAAAAACCGGCACACCCTTCTTTCATACCCGCAAACATTTTCGGTATCCCAGACATCGGGTGTATAATCATCTCCGTCAGATGCTTCAATGAGTCTTAATTTTTTATAGTCAAATGCTTTTCCACGGCCGTGGCTGATCACGTCATAATCTGCCAGAAAATGGGCTTTGTCAGGTATAATGTCTGCTTTTTTACCAATGCCTTTCATGGCCAGGGTATAATCCGTAAAAACCTCATTAAAGCGGCTGATGAGATGATTGAGAAAGCGGTTTCTGCGATCGTCAAAAATATCCGGTGTTTCAGAATCTTTCTGAATCACATCACTGAGTGTATTTTCCTGCAACACGCCGCTGATTACAAGATTAACCGGGTTTCCGTTTTCGTCCAGGTAACTGGTAACATACAAATCAGCAATGTCTTTAACTTCCTGAATAATTTGTGAATAATAGGTTTTATCAATTTTATCATTCCATGAAAAAAGGTCGCGGACATGCAATAGCTGTGACAAATAATTGGCCAGCTGCTGTTCAAAAAACAGGAGGTACGCTTTGAGTTGTTTTGCCTGGGCACGCCTTTCATTGGTTGCATTCAAAGGCAGCCCAGCCTCACCGGTACCATAAGTTAACGGCAGCTCATTTTGTACCGGGTAATAATTATCAAGTTCCCTGAATTCACCTGCCGGAATTTCAAGATCAAAGGTTTCATTGTCTGGTTTGAATTTCTTTTTACGTTCTGAAATACGCATTGATTCCAGTTTTGATTTAACATCACCGTAATCAATGCTGTTCTGTTGCACCGGAATTTCATGCAGGCCCCTGAACAGATTTATTTTGTTAACCCCACTCGCCGGATCAACGAGCGTTGTATTAGTGTTCAGCATTAATTCAAGATCAAGCGGTGCTGACAGGTTAACTGCATTGTGAAGTTTAAGACTCCACTTTTCAGGAGTTTGTGTACCAAGCGCCGGCGTGCAGGGAGATGTGACCTGCCGCGTAATACCAAGGTTTCGCACCGCGGTAACACCTTCAATATCCATGACAATATTGTAAATATCAGAGGTGCGGATTATTTCAAATTTTTGCAGGTTACTTAACTCATTGCTATCAATAAAGCCGTGGTTCAAAAGCGGGCCGTCGAAAATCTGGTCTGAGCTTAATCCCTTATCAAACAAATCCTGCATGGAATAAAAGCCGACATGGGGTGCCAGAAATTGCTCTACTCTGAAAAGTACTTCAGCCAGTATCTGTTCAATATTGGCGTCGGGCAGAATATCAATATCGGCAAAGAGTTTTATTTCTTCGGTTCCGTCCGTTTTTTTTACATGTTGATTGGTTGTTGTGCTGCATGGAAAAGACAAATAATCTTCACACAGGTTTCTGTATTTGTGAACCTCTTTACGGGCAAGGCTTAATACTTCCTCTTCTTTTGTTGGCTCACTGATTTTTATAACATTCCGGTCAAATTCAATAACAATATCATACAAGCCATTCAGTTTATCTATTTTCATTGAATAGATATTCTGACCCGGGTCAACGGCAGTTAAAACAGTGTTATTAAAATCAACAAAAAAAGTTGTTTCAAATTCAGGTTTTGGCTTGATCCAGGCATTTCGTATACCTTCAATATCAATGAGTATTTTTCGTAAATCAAGCAAGGTGACCTGGTTGCACGGGAATATTTTTGCAGCTTTATGAAAACAATCGTTAAACACGCTTAGATCACCATCAGCAGGCGCCAGCAAATCTTTCATTTCAAACCCGGTACGATACCCCAAATCAGTAATGGCGTAACTGAGCAATTCCATCAGCGTAATTCCCGGATCATGATAATTATAATCTGTCCAGATTTTACTGCCCAGTTTTTGAATGTGTTCAAGGCCCTTTTGCCTCAAAAATTCATAGTCCTGGCTATGATCGAGCACACTGTTTTTGGGAATGGTTTGTATGAGCTCTTCCATGATCTTAGTATTTATCGCCGTTAATAATGTGTGTGTCGTTGGTAATTAATATAGAGGATGCGGTTTGTGCAATAGCCTCCTCTATTCCACCGGTTACCGGTAAATCAGTTTCGCTCAGGTATTGCTGCATCACAAAATCGGTTACGTAATCCACGTATGGTCTTTCTTCAATAAAATTGAGTATCACTGACTTTTCAAGCCTGCCGCCAAAAATGATTTCAGTTTGTTCACCAAAGGCCCACGGTGACAAAAACCTTCGGATATCATCAGCCAGCCTGATGCTGTAAAATGTTTCATCAGAAAATTCTTTGAGAAAAACCACCTTGAAATTGAGTTCTATTTTTTCATAGCGCGGATTGCGGACATCAAGGTTAACAAAGGTCGAATTGAGCAGCTGCAAAAACCGTTTCACTGTTTCAAGATCACTTTTGCTGACTTTTAATTCAAACGGATTTTTATCATTTCTCAGCTTTGGATCCAACACGGTTATAACACTGACATTACCCGGTGCATTTTCAGAAGTCTTAGAAGTATGATTGATGCATTTTACCTTGTAAATTTCAGGAAAAGCTTCCAGCACCAGGTGCTCATAATCACGCACGGTTACGGCGCGGTTTTTATGCCTGAGCCGTTCAGCAGCCCGCGCATAGAACTCGTTGCTTTGTTCCTTGATTCTTCCACCAAAAGAGGAATAGGGCTGCTCAACGGTTTTAACAGCAAAATCTTTTTTAACGAATTTGGAAATTGTAAGCGGATCAATCAGTTTACGCAGCCGTTCAGGATCATTGGCTGTATCAACATAGGTAGCTGAAACAGCCTGAGCTTTGATGGTAATAATATTACTGAAAGCTTCTGTATTATCAAAGGTTTGAACCCGCAGCCAATGAAGGCCGCTGGTAAGCATGGTGTTGGCAGCAGTAATTGTTTGGGGAACGGACAACTCAATAATACCGGAATTAACGAGCCCGTTTGTGGAGTCATAAATAACCTGGCGGGCGTCAAAATTTGTCCATTGATTATTTGCCAGGTAGCTCCAGGTCACCGTTGAAACATCCAGGTCAGGGTTCTCAGTTCCTTTGTCAAACTGAAAAAACAAGGTGAGTGAACGCGGCGGATCAAGATCTTTAATACCAATATACAATACACCATTTGCAATAACCGAAACGTTGGTTTCAGGTTCATTGATAAATTTTGGCAACAGATTATCGGTTAAATAAATTCCGGTATTTTCGGTTATCACTTCATCCTGCTCAACGGGAAATATTTCAGCTACTCCAAACGGCCCCACGTGAAAGAGCTGCTCAATACGTTTTTCATAGTCCTGAAATTCAGGCTGCCCATAATTTACGGTGTGTTCACTTTTATAATCAATCCCCAATAACTTAACCGTGGGTGTATAAGGTTCATTTGGCAGCTGCGGTTCAACACCTGTCGTGTATTTTGCCAGTGCAATGGCTTGTTTGGTCTGAATTTTCGGATAAACATCGTGCAAAAATCCGGGTGAATTCAGTTCAAATTTTATAAATCCCCTTTTAGTGGTATTGGTATACCCGGTGATATTCTCTTTCTGCAGATAGACATCTCTTTTGTACACATATGGCAGTAATTGAAATGTTTTGTCTACCACAACCGACGATTGATTTGTTGGTATAGCCTGTACCGCAATATTGGTGATAGTTGTTGTTTTAGGCAGACGCGGATCTGTGTTTACCTCATGATTAAACAATTCTGTCCGGTTTATTTTACTGGATGGGCTGAAGCGGAAAAGGAAAGCAAACAGCAGAAATGCAAAAGGACCGGATGTGGTAGAAGAGTCGGCTACATTGTCTACATCAATTTCAACCGGAAAGTTTTCATTTGTGCTGGCTTCAGCCTGCTGCACAACAGTTGTGTGTGTTTCCAGCACAATATCCCACCAGCGATAATTGTCAAGCAATTTAAGCTTGGCGCTAAAATCTTTGTTATGGTTAATGTATTTGGTAGTTGCTGTTTTATTAAATACTTTGTAATAATCAGCCAAGTTACTGCTGGGTACATTATGCCAATCCATGGTAACTGAAAGTTCAGTCAGTTTTCGTGAAAAAATTTCAGCACTGCCAATGTAAAAATTAGCGCCAATTTCAGGAACTGCGCCAAATGGCTGAAAAGGTTTTGAAGCATCAAGCGTACCATTGTCGTTGGCAACAACAAGACTAACGGCTTCTTTTACAGAAACAGAAATCGTATACGAACTGATTTTAAGACGCTGCAAGGCCTGATACACCACTGATGCTGTTGACTGATCTATCAGAATTTTTGCAACCGGCCATTCTGTAACAAACGGGTCTCCTAAAACCTGTTGATTATAAGGGACTATTGCGGGCTGCTCCACAGCCAGTTCAGAAACGAGTTTCAGGGTATGCGATGCACTATTAACCACCACTTCTTTCAGGGAAGTACTTTCTGGCTGAATCCAGGTTTCCTCACCGCTGAAATAAATTTTCAGCTGATTTTTCAGCTCACCCGCCGCCGCTGTCAGTGAATCAAAATAACTGACAAATTCACCAAACGATGTATTATCAAACTGGAACTCAAATTCAATGGTGCGTTCACCCTCTTTCAAAAATAATTCAGGTGATGCAATAGCAAACCCCACATTGGCATCAGACATGGTACGTAAACTGATATCACTCTCATTTCCGCCCTGGTCAGTTTGTTTCTGATGTTGTCCAAATAATTTCCAGCCGGTCAGGTTGGGCTCGTCTCCATTGCCATTCAGCGAATCGGCAACAGGTGCAGCAAAAATGTAATCAACATTGTTTTCAATGTTCTTATGAATAAATACATTTTTAACTGACTCAACTTTTGCCCGGTTGATTATAACATCGCGGTCAGTACCAAACAAAATATCTTTACCGGTATCATCTTTACCTGCTTTGAAAATGGTTCCCTTTTCTATTAAATGGGCCTCAATATTTTTTGCCGCTTCAAAAACAAGGTGAGCCTGATCAGGTACTGCATTTTTTTCAACCAGCTGCAACACCTCTTTGTAATAAAAGTCAAGATGCCGTTTTGTAATTTGGTTGAGAAATTCCTGCGGATGCTCAAATAGTTTAAAAAAGGCCAGCATCAGTGTAAAGTGCGCCTTATGTTCAGGATACTCTTCCAGTATTTTATCAAAATGGGTAAACGCACTAACCGCTAATTTTTCCTGCGCATTTACCATGCTTTCAAAAATGGACGTAATGCTGCCTATGGCTGATTGCATTTTTGTCTGATCATTGGTTGTATTTGTATAAATAGAAGTATCTATGGCTGGAGATGTAAGACTGTATACACCCCAGATAGCACTGAGTTGCGAATACGGTAATGGATATACAGGCACCACAGGGTCTATTATAAGAGTAGCCTGGGCACCGCGGTCGTACCCGGCAAGAATTTGCAGGTTAGGCGCTGCCTGTGATTGAATTATTTTCAGAAGATCAGCATTCAATGAAAAACCCGGCAATGATTTTTTATACCAGTCATCCATTTCAAAAGCCATGTCAATGCTTTTGTTGATGAGTTTCTGAAAATCGTCCGGATCAAGTGACAAATTGAAAGCTGCAATATCCTGCTGATAAGCAGCTCTCAGGTCATTTCCGTTTTTTTTTGAAATGATGCTGTGAAGCGTTGCAATATCATTTTCGACAAAACCAACCCAGTTGCCGGTTGTGGCATTGTCCAATTCCCAAAACCTGATTTTTTGCGCGTACCTGCGCGAGAAATCGATGAGATCAATGGTTGTTCGTTCATCAATCAGCACGTAAGATGGTTCCAGTTCAGAAAAGAACCGCTGCGGCTGGCTGGTGCCATCTCTTAACAGCGGATTTGTGCAACGGTGACAGTTTTGTGCGCTCATCGGTTACAGATTTATGCCTTCTTTTAAATAGAAGGGGTAAACAAAATTGTTGCGGGAATTGGTGGCTAATATGGTATAGCGGATATCAATATTTATTAAGCCTTCGTTTTCATCTGAAACCAGCAGAATATCGTTCAGCTCTATTCGGGGCTCTCCCAGGAGTATTGATTTTTCGACAATGTTTTTCATTGCTGCCAGATTCCCGGTATTGGCTGGCTCAAAAACAAAGTTGTCCAGTTTTGCCCCATAGTCTTCTCTTTTCACACGTTCTCCAAGGGCTGTAGATAAAAGAATCTGCAGGCTTTGATTAATATCCTCTACCCCCGAAACGAGATTTACAGACAAGGTGCCTGAAGAAAAAGTTGGCGGAAAACTCCAGCCTGTTCCAAAAATTTTATCGTTGACTTCAGCCATATATTTTTTATTATCCAATTAAAACAGTTGGTTCTCCAACAACCACTGATGCTCCGCAAAGACAGGCATCGCCGGCACGAATTGCGGGTTTTCCGGCAATAAGAACTTTGGTACTTCCAACCAGGAAAGGGCTTGACGTAGGCTGATGACCCGATGGCGGAAGCGCACAAACGTGCATGTCATTTGCAACCGCAGCCGGCATTCCACCTATTAAAACAGTTGGCTCTCCGGGACCGGTTACGGTTCCGCCATGACTGGTTAAATCTGCAATTCTGGCTGCTGCTGACATGGTTAATTTATTTTTACAAGTGATCCTTTCACTGATGCAATGGCATCGGTTGTTATTTCAGCCCCGGCACTACCCTCAGCACTGAATTTGGCTGAAGCAGACTGGGCAACATTAACCCCTTTGATGTTTACATCACCTTTTGCCTCAAGCATTATGTCCTTGGCACTTTTGATAGCAATTCCGTCTTTAGAAAGTTCTATCGAATTTTTATTTTCGTCGGTAAAGGTTAATCCCTTGGCATCGTCACTTAAGATTATTGAATTTCCATTAGGTGTTTCAAGCGTTATGCTGATCTTATCGTCATCAAACATGAGTTTTATGCCGCTGCGTGTCACAAATCCTTTTTCATGGTTGTCATCTGTTGCAACAACAGGAGCCGGTTTAGCACTGCTATTGAGCATGCCCAGAATAACCGGATGCCGGGGATCATCATTTAAAAACCCAAGAATAACTTCATCACCAATTTCAGGGCGAAAAAATGAGCCCCTGTTTTCACCTGCATCAAGTGATGCTACCCGTGCCCAGATTCCATCATCCTGCGAATTCATGAGAGGCATTTTTACCAGCACCCTGTCTTCACCATCAGGATCATCACCCAACTGCGAAACAATGCCTATTTGTAAACCTGAAATTCCAGGAACCAGGCCTGATGCCGGTGTATCAATGATGTCTTCTTCTTTCGAAAACCATTTCTCTTTTAACCCAAATTGAATATCGGTATACCACACGCCTTTGGATAAAGTATGCCCGACTGCTGATACAAAAACATTCCCGTTAAAGTTTTTTCCCACTCCCCTGAGCTCTACTACGTCGCCGGGGTTAACATCCGGAAATCCCTGAATTTTTATACTTCCTCTTATTTTTGAAAGCCGGCTTTTGAGCATTTGCGCATCAGCCCATGCCTGTAATTCTTCATCTTTGATGCGCCCGCAATGTTTTAGTTCAAACACGGCAAGCTCAAGAATGGAAGATAAATCACTCCCCTTCAGCACTCCCTGTTTTTCAACCTTTGGTTCTACCGCTTCTGCCTCAAGCAGTTCAAGAGCAGAATAATCCCACGAGGTAGAAGTGACAGATGCATATTGCGTTTTTACATCAATTTCAGATTCCATTTGTACAATTGAATCACCATAAATCGGATTCACAACCGGATCCTGATCCAGATCGGGCGAAAACACCCGTAACAAGCCATCTTGCGCAACAACGAGTTTCCCGTTTTTTTCAGCCCGGGTTACAATAAAGTCCCAATCGGTTGAATAAAACTGAACCATCTCATCATGTGTAAGATCTGTCGCTTCTATATCAGTATCCAAACCATATTCATCTGCAATTTCTTTTATTATATCGCTATCTGTAGAACTAAAAAAGTACTTATTCTTTCTGCCAATTGTGAGTTTTACAGACGCGTCTCTCAGTTCAAGCGAAAGAACTGAGGGCATTCCTGTTTTTGCCTTAATGGATTGTTTGGAAATGATTCCTTTGAAAATACTGGATTCATTGGATGCATACCCCGCCTGAATTTCGAGCTCTTTGCCGGGTTGAAATTCTTCTGCTTCACTTAACAGAAAAGTTTCTGCAGCAGCATCGCCGTCATGAAGAATAAGTTCAGCACAGACAATTTTATTCACCTCTTTCATAACCCAGACCGATATGACCGAATAAACCTGGTTAATAGGCTCACCACCTGAAAGCACTGTAAATGTTATATTATCTACAGGGCCTGAAGTAGGTATTTGCCGTTCGTTGCTCATGTGCTGATTTAATTGGTTGATTTATCCAAAGGCGGAAAAATGAGATTTGTTCCGGCCTTGATTTTTCTGAAATTGTTTAGCCTGTTAAACTTTGCAACTTCAAAATAAAGTGATGTATTTTTGCCATAAACCTGGTTTGTCATTAAGGCAATTTTGTCTCCTTCCAGTGATGTTTTTAAATGAGAAAGGTCAGGTGAATTCTTTTTTTCTTTTTTAACAATCAGTTCCTGGTCAGGGCTGCGTTTAAACGATGCTGTAATTTTTGCACGGATAGGTGTACCATCTTTTTTAAACAGGGTATATGATATATCTGCGCTTTCCAGTACGCATTCAAAAATGAATTTTCCCCACCCGATTATTAAATAGGGTGGTTTGTGTGTATCCGGCACAATTCTTACACACACATCCAAAAACTTCTCCACCTCTGCCATAACATCTACCGGCTTTATTTCCGGTCCGGTCACCCCTGTTCCATCAAGTGTAAACTCGCAGTCAAATACTTCTTCACCAATTTTGCTGAATTTTGGAGGGCGCTGCCCTGCACCATGCTCTTTATTCTCTTCATATTCAAGCGCAATCTTGCGGTCAAACGTAATAGGATTGAACATGACAACAAATGGTTCACCCAAACTATCATCACGTTTGGGATCCTTGTATCGTTCTATGGTGAGCTTTTCATATTTTTTATTTTCAGCCATACTAACGCTCTTTGTTGTATTTCAAAATCTCCATTACCTTATCAACACATTCACGTATCAATTCTTCTTTAGCAGAAGAGTCTTTACCGCTGTTGCCCTTACCTTCGTTTTTATTTTCACTTACCGTGGTTTTAATAACCAACTCTCTTATTTCTATTGCCATGGTTACCCCTTTCTATAAGTAAAATGTGAATAGGCAAGCTCAAGTGTTTCAATCACCAGCGCATTTTCCTGCGCTTTAAAATCAGAGACAGACCACTTAACCGGCCAGGCATTTTTAAATTGCCATGATGCGAGTGATTTTTTATTTTCATCGAGCAAAATCACTGTTACCGTAGCCGGTGTAAAAAGAAAATTCTCAATGGCATCTGTAATCCAGATCATCAATGCCGTATCTGTAAGCATGCCTCTTTTAAGAACCAGGTTTTCATATTTTGCACGGGTGGGTAAGCGGTGAGAATATCCGTTTAAACCACCCTCATCCAATGTTTCAATACCCAATTCCATGCTGAGGCCGGTTACCTCCTGAAACCGCACATCTTTGCCTGACTGAATCGGGGGCACCTCTGGTTTGGGTGCTTTCGGGTCGTCCGGATTTGGTTTAGTAGGAATATCTTCAAATTCAACCCTGAAACGAAAACCTAATGGAATTTTATATTCTGGCATATTCCTGAACTTTTAAGTTTATTTGGACTACGCATTCTCATGCTTAATGGTCATTCCCTCATGTGTAAGCTCTATACTTTCAACCGCAACCTCATTGCTGTCACCTTTCATGGAAGGGCCTTCTATTTTAACCGGCCATGCGCGGTTCAATACCCATGTCACCCGGGGTTTATTATCTTCACCAAGAAGTTTGATGGTTACATTGGATTTAAATTTTTCGTCGTCATTTAAGTTGCTCACCTTTACCCACCAGTCATAAAACTCATTATTGCCATGAAAAATGCCGCGCTTTAATGTGACGTTGGCATCTTTGCGCATACCGGCAATTTTTTGGGTAGCATAGACTTCAGAAAAACCATCACGGTATTCAAGCATTTGTATTTCCTGGTTAAGCCCGGTTACTTCAGTAAAAGACCCATTTACAATATCCCCGTTGTCAACGTTCCATTCCACCAAAAAATAAAACCCGGCTAAAGGGTATTCTCCTTTAGGGCTGGGTGTAACCCGCGTTATAATACTTGAGAGTGGCATACACTAGATGAATAAAAAAATCAGGCTTCCTGAAGCTTGTGTGAAAAACGAAGTACAATAAATTCGGCAGGTCTTACGGCTGCAACACCAATGTCAACAATCAGGTTACCATCGAGTATATCCTGCGAAGTCATGGTAGAGCCCAAACCACAGTTCACAAAAAAGGCCTGTTGTGGCGTTGCACCGGCAAAGGCACCTTGCCGCCATAATACAGTCAGAAAATTTTCACACATGTTTTTTACACGCAGCCAGGTATTGGCATCATTCGGTTCAAAAACAATTGCCTGTGTTGCTTTTTCAATAGATTCCTCAACCATAATGAAAAGCCTGCGCACTGGTACGTATCTCCATTCGGCGCTGTTGCCATCCAGGGTGCGTGATCCCCATACCATAATTCCTTTTCCGGTAAACGACCGGATGGCATTGATGGATTTACCGGATGTTGCATCAACATTCATCCCGTCCTGTTCTTCATCGGTCAGGCGGATGCTGGGTGAAATAACTGAACTCAGACTGACATTGGCGGGGGCTTTCCAAACACCCCGGGTGCGGTCAACCGAGGCATACACTCCGGCAATTGCAGCACTTGGCGGAAGCTGCATCAGATCGTCATCAAAACCTTTTGAGGCAATATAGTCAAGTACCTGCTGTGTTGTAAATGCAGTTATATCTGTACCAATAGCTGCCGCTAATGTTTTGCGCGTTGTATTATCATCCAGCTCCACATAGATGAGTGTCGGGACTAATCCTTCATACTGATAAGACAGTGTTGAGTTTAACCGTGGATAATAAACCGCACCGTATTTCAGATTTTGATTTCCGGTATTATCACGGGTATCACTTATTTCATCATCGTGATCACTATTTGGGAATGTATCCAGAATTGAAAAACGATCTTGCAATTTGGCACACTGTGCAAGCATGGCAACTGTAATTTCTCCCCAACCGGTTACTCCAAGACTGGTCTCCAGAGAGGCTTCAGGAATTACCAGCAAAGTTGGCTCGTCTTCAAATTCGAGCAAATCCATGGCTGTTATCAAATCGTCTTTATCAACCTGTATTGCACTGATTCCCGGATAAACGCCTGCTGACACAACGTAACAAGGGCCGCCGCCGTTGTTAAAATACATTTTCATGCAATAGTATAAAACGTGAACAGCGCCGAATTTCACAACATCTTCCAAAACATCATTGTCTGGTAATGTTGGCCCCGGGACGGTGGTATTGAATTTTACGAGCAATCGTTTATCGGGTCCGCCAAAAATAGTTTCATATTCAAGCATAGAGGTAATGCGCACAGGTTCATTGGGTGACGGAATTTTTTCGGTATAGCCCACAAAAGCAGGAATGCCGGTAGCTACTTGTGCAACGGTAGCAGGTAAGAGGTTAATTTCCTCAATAAAAACACCCGGTGTTTTATATGTTGATGCCATAATGTTTTAGTTAATTTTTGTTAGTTAGAATCACGATTCCTGAAGCTTGTGCGAAAAACGAAGAATGATAAACTCTGCCGGGCGTACCGCTGCCATTCCAATTTCAATAATCAGGTTACCCTCCAGAATATCTTGCGGAATCATGGTTTCACCAAGCCCCACTTTTACAAAAAAAGCATCTTCGGGTTTGGCTCCGGCCAACGCGCCCTGCCGCCAAAGTGTCGTCAGAAAATTTTCAACGGTACCACGCACTTTTACCCAGGTGTTGGAATCATTGCTTTCAAAAACAACATTCTCGGTTGCCTTTTTGATAGACTCTTCAACAAAATTAAAGAGCCTGCGTACCGGAATGTATTTCCATTCTGCATCATTTCCGGCCAGTGTACGTGAGCCCCAAACCAAGGTGCCTTTGCCAGTAAAAGAACGAATGGCATTGATGGACTTACCTCCGGTAACATCTACGTTCATGTTTTCCTGAATTTCATCGGTAATTTTT
Organism: Bacteroidota bacterium; assembly: GCA_016192075.1. Classification (GTDB taxonomy): domain Bacteria; phylum Bacteroidota; class Bacteroidia; order Flavobacteriales_D; family Crocinitomicaceae; genus JADJGJ01. The sequence continues at coordinate 653,721 of JACPUU010000012.1, forward strand.
TTGTCGGGTTTCACCACTGCATTTAAGCTGATATTTGCGGGTGCTTTCCAAACACCCCGTGTGCGATCGACTGTGGCATAAATTCCGGCAACGGCTGCAGAAGGAGGAATCAGCACGCCTAAATTATTAATGAGTGCAATGGCCTGATTAGCGACAGCATTACTTACCGCACCAAGATTTAATCCGTTTAACGCTCCCCCGCTGAATACAACACTTGCATTTGTGTAATTATACGTGAGAATTGTTTGTATCCAGGGAAAATAAGCCGCTCCATATTTTAAATTCTGCGTCCCGATGGTTGTTCTGAACGTGCCGTGAGGAGTACTCGTATTGGGTAAAATATCAGAGTCACGGTTTAAATCCATGATAACAAAACGATCTTTCAGCAGTTCACATTGAGCGAGCGCTTCTGAATAAAGAACATATTTATTGGAATCTGTCAATGCAACAGCATCCGGAAAAACAATCAGGGTTGGTTCATCTTCTTTAACCAGAAATCTCAACCCCTTTGAAGTGATTGAATTATCCATATCACTTTTTTGCGGCGTACTGGTATAATCGCCGGTTGAAAGAATGTAGCAGGGGCCACCGCCATTGGCAAAATACAACTGCAGTGCATGGTACATTCGAAAAGGTGACTGCGGATTGGTTACCACTGCCGAGACTGGCAGATCTGTCGTTGTATCACAGTTAATGGTTATCGCTTGTACGGGTGCATCACCAAACAGCTGAACATATTCTACAAAAGAAGTGATCCGGGTAGGAGTTCCGGCAAGGGTGGCTATTTCAGTATAACCAATAAATGCCGGTATGGCAGTTGAAACAGGAGCTACAGATGCAGGGAGCGTTGAAATCTCCTCCACATGCGTTCCGGGAGTTAAATAAATGGCCATGTTTTTTTTATTTAGTGACTAATAAACTACTAACCGATATTGTCTACCGTTATTCCCTCATGTTGAATGGTGATTGATTCAACCGCAATTTCATTACCATCACCTTTCAGCGTGGGGCCTTCAACCTTAGATGCCCAGGCATTTTTTACTTTCCAGATCATTACCGGCACATGCTGTTCATTGAGCAGGCTTATGGTCAGATCACGCCGTTCTACAATATTGAGTGAGGCGGTATTCCACCACTCATAAAACTGGTTATCTCCCGGAAAAATTCCTTTTTTCATCGTGATCTCCGTAAATTTTTTCAGTCCCGGTTGTTTGATAGTCTGAAACTCTGGTTGGGCGCCTCCCCGGTACTCCATCATCTGAACTTCTACGTTGAGGCCTGAAATCTCTGAGAAGGAAACAGGTCCGGCTCCATCAACAATGAAATGAAACGCCGGCATTGCATATTCTACTGCCATAATTTTTTGTTTTTGTTTTTAAGTTATGTTTAGTTAATTGTTTTGATTTTGCTTATGAAACCTGGAGTTTGTGTGAAAACCGGAGAACAATGAATTCTGCCGGCCTTACTGCAGCCATGCCTACGTCAATAATCAGGTTTCCATCCAGTATATCCTGGGCTGACATTGTTTCACCAAGCCCTACTTTGACAAAAAAGGCATTTTCAGGTTTTGCTCCCGCAAGGGCTCCCTGCCGCCAAAGTGTGGTCAGGTAATTTTCAATCATGCCTTTTACACGAACCCAGGTATTGGCATCGTTAGGTTCAAAGACCACAAATTCGGTAGCCTTACTGATTGATTCTTCAACCGTAATAAACAATCGTCTCACCGGAACATAACGCCATTCATTATCGTTACCAGCCAGCGTTCTTGCTCCCCAAACCAAAACACCTTTACCCGTAAACAAGCGAATTGCGTTGATTGATTTTCCGGCATCCGCATTCACATTGAGCGGTTGTTGATCTTCATCATTAATTTTTATAGTGGCAGAAGTAACTAAATTCAAACCAATGTTTGCCGGGGCATGCCAGACTCCTTTTGTACGGTCTACATAGGCATAAACACCGGCAATTGCACCTCCCGGAGGCATTACAATCAATTGTGACTGAACCGCTTCACGGGTTTCTGCTAAAAGCGGACTCAATGCATTGGATATTGGCGTTGTCGGAGATACTTCTGCTGCCGCCAGAGCAATTGCATCGTCAAGTGTCAAACCTCCCAGCGGAGCAGGACCTGAAAATACCACCGCCGAATCAGGATATGTAAGACTTGTATTTAACCAGGGGTAATAAGCTGCACCGTATTTAAGATCAGGCGAGGTAACTGCACTCCGGAACGTACTGGCATCAGAACCAATGGTTGTATTGGTTGCCAGATCCATAATAACAAACCGGTCTTTCAGTAATGCACTTTGTGCAAGTGCAGCATTCATTGCTGTGCCATAACCAGAGGTGAGACTGACAGCATCTGCAATATAAATGAGCGTCGGTTCATCTTCACGCACCAGCAGCGTATCCAATACACCTGTTGCGCCTACCAGGTCAGCTAAATCTACTTTAGGTGTACTGACCTTGTATGCTCCTGCTGAAACAATCCAGCAGGGGCCACCGCCGTTGCCAAAATACAGCAGCATGGAGTAATAGAGTTTATATGCTGAATTCGTATTCGGGGCTACCGTTACATTAACGCCAATTGTGGCAACAATGCTTACTGCAGGTCCGCCAAAAACTTCTACAAACTGAGTCATTGAAGTAATACGCCTGGGTTCAGTAACAAGATTTTCAGTATAACCAATAAATGCAGGAATAGCCGTTGCAACCTGTGCAACAGAAGCAGGAAGCTTGGTAATTTCCTCGACATATACGCCCGGTGTTTTAAATGTTGCCATATCTTTTTAGTTTCTATTTAGTTCTGATTTATACAAATACATAAGCCTCTGTTTTAGGCTTTATAATTTCCGGATTCGGAAGATGACGAATCAGCGGCGGACTTACCTGCCCGTTTTTTCTTAATTCAATGGATGCTTTTTTTGCTTCAGAATAAGCAATTTTTGTGTTTGATTTAATCAGTACAACCCCACCCGCCGGGTACTGCTCAAGCAATGCACCAATTACATCATTTTCATGATTGGAATAAGGCGGCGAAACCACTGAAAAAACAACCGGTGTTAAACCTGTATCAACCACTGTATAAAGGTCGCCGCCAACACCATTTTTTACAACCACAAAATACCGCCAGAAACTTGTTTTACGGGCAAACTCAATTCTGAACGCGTTGCCGGGAAAAGTGTTTGACGTTTTATAAATCTCAACTATTCCAAAAGCAACACTGGGCTTTAATGCATTGTCAAAATAAAACATGCGTGATTCACCGGTGCTTACATTTAATGCAAACAGTTCCAGCTTGTATTTTGCATCAGGATATTCGTTTAAATCAAGTTCAACCGAAAAAGCAGGCCCACCTGTCAGTGTTTTTCGCAAAGCAACAATTTCAACATTGTCTCTGTCAAAAACACGTAATTCGTCCGGGTTATTGACCGAACTGAAATTGTAGATAAAATGCTTGGGCTGCAAATCAACCAGTTCTTCTGCCAGCAGATTTCCGCCGGTATTGGAAAAATAAAAGACCTGCGTGTTGCTTGTTTTTACAACCAGATCTGTAAAGTTGAGAAAAGCCGGGTTGGTTAATTGCAGTATAAACCTGAACCTGACCGAACTGGTTATTGCAGTAAGCGGCACATGGCCTGAATTTATAGATTGATACAAAACCCGGGCGCTTGACACGCTTTTAAGACCGGGTATCAACGCTGATTTTAAAATGCAGTTATAATTCTTCAGCAACTTCTGAGCGTCAGGCAGCGGCTCAATAACAAAATCTTTGCTTAGGCCATCCGTATAATACGTATGGCGTAATTCCAGATTAAATAATGTGTCGTAATACCGTCCCATTTTATGAATTAATATGACTGACCAATGAGTCTCCTCCGGTCAGGTTTCCAATCTGATCAATAACCGGTGCTGTTTCTGTAAGCGCATTCTCCTGCATTTCAAGCAATCGTATGCGGTATAGCACAGAAGGCATGTACTTGGCGCCCAAACTGCCCCACAAATAATTTTGCTGTTCAACCGGCAGTGAATACAACTCAACAATCAGTTTTTCAATCTGGCTGTCAAGCCCCGGAGAATTTGCCTGCGTGAAATAATTTTTGCTTTGAAAAAAAGTGATGATAAACGAAATGAGTTTCAGCCCCTCTTCGTAATTCGTCATAGTGGTATCAACGTTTGGATTGGCCGCAAAAAGAATATAGAGATTCAGCTTAACCGGTGGATTTCGTTTAACCGAATTACCGTTTACTGCAGGTGCATAAGGTGTTTGTGTTTTACCTATTCTTTCTTCTTCAATATTTACGAGTGAGCATCCGATTTTATCAATGCCAATTTTTATCTGGCCATCCTGATCAACAAGTGCATTTAATTCAACACGCGTAGTATCACCTGACGCCTTTAACGCGATAAATTCATTTACCTCGTCCACCAAAAATTTAAGCGCTGTATGAATCATGTATGCGACCTGGTTTATTTAACCTAAATCTATGAAATACACGCCGCCTGCATGCGGGACAAAAACCATAAAGGTGCACAAGCTATTCTTTGATGTGTATAAAAATGCGCGAAAAAAAACGGGGATAAAATTGTCAGAAATTTTATACTGAATACAGGTACTGATTCATGCCATTGCATGATAAAAAAATCACTCAAAAAAAATTGAACCTGATTCTATTTATGAAAGAAAAAAAACGTCGGAATTTTGCATAAACAAACCAAACCTCTGAATCGTATTTCAGGCAGACTCAAAAATGTGGATCTGTTTTTAATTTAAGCCAGCTTCAAAATCAGCTAACTATTAGCAACGCTGTCAGAATTTTAAAAATTCACCCGCTACCCATTTTTCGTCAGGCGCAATTTTACACCAGCTGTCTTTTTCAGCAAAAACAAAAACTTCCTGCCCTTTTGTTAATGATCCTTTTTTTGCTGAAGACGCTGACGGCCCGCTTCGGATAATTAATTCGGCCGTATTTACTGTTGCGCGTTTTACCGGTGTGCAATAACGCGCAGCTACCCAATGCTCTTTGGAATCAGCAATTTTATACCACCCGTCTTTTTCAGTATAAACAATTAAAACTTCACCCGCAACGGCAGCGTCACGATCAGTTACTTTTGCACTTTTTGCATCTGGTTTTACCCTTACATTAAGGCTTTTTGCTATTACGCAAACCCGTTTCAGATTTATTCGGGTTGGAGCGGTAACAAGAGCCGTTCCATTATCAGCAACCGGCTTGTCTGAAACCGGACCTGGTTTGCCTGAAATTAATTCATAAAATTCATGTACACGGATCTTTGCTTTGGCATACCCCCCTGTTTTTTCAGTGATAATCTGCTCTCTTGTTTTCCCCCAGCCGGTATTGGCATGGTACGCTGCGTTGACAGCATCTTCAATAGTTTTTGCACTGTTAATATCTGTCATAGAATAGAGTGCCAGCTTTGCCTTTGGAGCCGAACCAAATTTTTCAATGAAGTACGAAATGACAGCCTCTGTTGCCACGGCAGGTTCATTTAATTTATCAGGGAACTGAACAATATCTGTTTTAATACGCTCAGCCGTTTTTCTATAATTGTCTTTAAACGTAAGCTGATTATAACCGCGCCCGCGGTACTTGAATCCCTCGTCTGCCGCATTGCCATAACGGCCGCCATAAATCAGATCAAAAAAAGCTTTCGGATCTTTTTTCAAACCAGTGAGCTCACTGTCACTCAACTGTTTTACACGTTGGCCAAATATATCCCTGATACGTGAATTGGCTGTGGTTGAATAATCTCTTTCGGCCTTGGGTATAAATGAACTTTCTTTTGAAATTACAGCCAGAATTGCGGCCTGCATTAAGGTGTTGGTAATATTATTTCGTTTCATGCATGCAATAATGCCTTCAACATTTTGCATCTGAGCTGCAGAAAGTGTTTCTAAAAATCCGGACATAGTGTTATTGATTTAAAGGGTGTCTGACATTGAAAAAATTCTCCGTCTAAAAGAATTCACACAACTGCCTGCTCCCCTGTTTCTCTTAAAACTCTATAAAAACGGCATAGCTAACCTATGAAAATTATTTTATTCCGTTACATCCTGATACGGGCAAAACGAAACAAGTGAAAGAAATAAGGCGGTTCACACCTCAGATTGCAGAAACTACGATTATCGAACTGCAGAAAGTACGATCAACCAAAGGCGCCTTGTTTTTTCTGAACCCAAAAAAATCAAACCTCAATGATGCCGTATTTTACACCATACATAATAATTCCCGCCAGATTTTTTGTACCGGTTTTTTTCATGATTTTAGCCCGGTACGCATCCACTGTACGTTCTGATTTGAGCATAATGCCTGCAATTTCACGCGTGCTGAGTTCTTTTGCCAAAAGGCGGATCACCATAATTTCTTCAGCACTCAGTTTCACCTCGGCTGATCCAAAATCAAACCTGGGTGTTATTTTATTTTGCGCCGTCATATTGATTATTGCCAGTTTTGATGTGCGGTCATTAAAATAATAACCGGTTGTCATAACACTCTCAATGGCAATGGCAATTTCTGCAGGGTTGTCTCCTTTTGTCAAAAAGCCGTTTACACCTGAAGCAAACGAACTCATGATAATTTCTTCTTCATCATACGATGACAACATCAGAATTCTTAAATCAGCATAGCTTTCACGAATAATACGTGCGGCAGTAATGCCATTCATCTCAGGCATGCGGTAATCTAAAAAAACAAGATTTACTTTGGTTCCGCGCAATTTGGCAATGAGGTCTTTTCCGTCCGTGGCTTCAATCACCACTTTGATTCCCTCCATATCATTCAAAATCATTGCCAGGCCTGACCGAAACATCGTGTGGTCATCGGCGATTGCAACTTTAACGTTTTTCATTGGGTTAAGTACGTTTTATAGTTTGAGCGAAGATATTTATTTTTCTGATGCTAAAACTGTTAACGGGCTTAATCCTGAAATATTGTTTCTGATTGTTCGGGTAGTTTTAATGCGTGAAAAGGAATTATTTTCCAATACAAAACTTGCTGAAAATATTCCCCAGCAATTCATCGTTGGTAATGGTACCTGTGATCTCTCCCAGGTGATAAAGTGTTTCGCGGATATCCATTGCAAGCAAATCACCGGGAATCTGATTTTGCATCCCCTCTTCTACCCGCTGCAGCGATGCCTCGCATTTTTTCAGAATTTCGTAATGCCTTACGTTGGTAACAATGAGTTGATCTTGCGCAAACGAAAAATCCTGCACGGCACTCAAAAGCTGCTTTTTTAGTTCATCGAGGTTGTGTCGGTTTTTAGCTGAGATAAAAATTCCGTTGCCGGTTAGTTTAGAAAATTGATTCTGGTTGGTGTCGTCAGACTTGTTGAAAACAGCAATCAACAACTGATCGTCAAGAATGGTAGTAGCTTTAAAATTTTGCAGTTGCGTCAGAATAATATCTTCTTTTTCATTTTTTAAATCAAACAGCAACAGCACAACAGACGCCTTGCGAATTTGTTCAAACGAACGCTCAATGCCCATTATCTCAATACGGTCTGTAGTTTCACGAATACCGGCCGTATCCATGAACCTGAATTCAATGCCTTCAATCACGAGTGTATCTTCAATGACATCGCGCGTGGTACCGGCTATTTCAGACACAATTGCTTTTTCTTCATTCAGCAAAGCATTAAGCAGGGTTGATTTGCCTGCATTGGGTGCCCCTACAATAGCAACAGGAACGCCATTTTTCAAAGCATTCCCCATTCTGAAAGAATCTGCCAGCCTGTTTACTTTTAGTTTGATTTGCTGAATCAGGTTTTCAAGCTGAGTGCGGTCAGCAAACTCAACATCCTCCTGGCTGAAATCAAGTTCCAGCTCTACCAGTGAAGCAAAATTGAGCAGCTGCTGGCGCAGATCGTTAATTTCATGTGCAAAGCCACCGCGCATTTGATGCATGGCAACTTTGTGTGCCGCCCTGGAATTGGACATTATCAGGTCGGCCACAGCCTCTGTTTGTGAAAGATCCATTTTTCCATTCATAAAAGCCCGCAGTGAAAACTCACCGGGGCCGGCAAGCCGTGCACCTTTTTGCAGCAGCAGTTTCAGAATTTCCTGCTGAATGTAGCGCGAACCGTGACAGGCTATTTCAACTGAATCTTCACCGGTAAACGACCGGGGGTTGCGGTAAACGGTTACCACTACCTCATCCAGCACTTCATTTCCCTGAAATAGTTTGCCAAAATGAGCGGTATGTGATTTTACGTTTGCCAGGTCTTTGCTAAAAACCTGGTTGGCAATAGCAATGGCGTCTTTGCCTGAAAGCCTGATCAGGGCAATGGCCCCAACGCCTGCGGCCGTTGAAAGAGCACAAATGGTATCGGATGGATTTTGAAAATTCACAGGGCAAAATTAAGAATTTAGGAGTTAGAAATTAGTAAAAAACAATGGGGACGCTTAATTACTAACGTTGCCAGAATTAACCGAAGCGCCTTTATGCATTATTTGTTTTTATCAGATTTACCTGAAACATAACTCCCTTGTCCTCTGAACTATCCATCCTAAATTCCTAAATCCTAACTCCTAAATAGAATTAAATAAGCCTGATGCCAGATTAAATTAATTACTAACGTTGCCAGAATTAACCGAAGCGCTTTTATGCATTATTTGTTTTTATCAGATTTACCTGAAACATAACTCCCTTGTCCTCTGAACTCTCCATCCTAAATTCCTAAATCCTAAATTCTAACTCCTAAATAGAATTAAATAAGCCTGATGCCAGATTAAATTAATTAGCTATTTTTGATCCTCAAAATTCAAACGAGTCTATGTCAGTTTTAGTTAATAAGAATTCAAAAGTAATTGTACAAGGTTTTACAGGTAGTGAAGGTACTTTTCATGCCTCGCAGATGATTGAATATGGTACCAATGTGGTAGGCGGGGTTACACCGGGTAAAGGCGGAACCAAACACCTGGATCGTCCGGTATTTGACACAGTTGCTGATGCGGTTGCTAAAACTGGTGCAGATGTATCTATTATTTTCGTTCCACCTGCATTTGCTGCAGATGCAATTATGGAAGCCGCCAATGGTGGCATTAAAGTGATTATTACAATCACTGAAGGAATTCCGGTAGCAGACATGGTAAAAGCAAAAGAATACATTTCAAAATACAATTGCCGCCTGATTGGGCCAAATTGCCCGGGCGTTATTACTGCTGATGAGGCCAAAGTTGGTATTATGCCTGGCTTTATTTTCAAAAAAGGAAACATTGGAATTGTATCCAAATCGGGTACATTAACCTATGAAGCAGCTGACCAGGTTGTAAAAGCAGGTATGGGAATTACTACTGCCATTGGAATTGGCGGCGACCCTATTATTGGAACAACAACCAAACAAGCCGTTGAATTGTTGATGAACGACCCTGAAACGCACGGTATCATTATGATTGGCGAGATTGGTGGAAACCTGGAAGCGAATGCTGCAAAATGGATAAAAGAACATGGAACTAAACCTGTGGTTGGTTTTATTGCCGGTGTAACTGCACCTGTAGGTAGAACAATGGGGCACGCCGGTGCCATTGTAGGTGGTGAAAATGATACCGCTGAAGCCAAAAAACGCATTTTGCGCGAGTGCGGCATTCATGTTGTAGATTCACCTGCCCAGATTGGTAAAAAAATGGCTGAAGTAATGGGTGTTAAAGCCTGATTTTAGCTGGTTTATAAAAATTTGAAAGTCCTGCCATTTGCGGGACTTTTTTTTACCCGTAAGAACTAGTAAAAACCTGATTTTATGAAAAAGTACATCCTTTTACTTGCTGTGTGTTTGTCTTTGCTGAGTTGCAAAATGGTTATGAAAGGTGCTGCCCGTTATTGGACTAAAAAACAAATCAAAGAATTTGTGTCTGACTGTGAAACCCATTCAGCCAAACTTTTAGGCGAAGAGAAAGCGCATGTTTTTTGTGATTGTGCGGTTGATGAAGTGTCTGAAAAGTACACCAATTACGACGATGTTAAAAAAGCCGGTATTATAGAAGTGCTCAAAATTGCACGCAATTGTAAAGATGCCAATTAGGCGTTATTGAGGCTGCCCGTTGGTTGTTCGCCAACGAATCAATTCGTTTAACTTCTCTTAACCAATTATTTATCAAATAATTAAATCACCCATCAAAAGTATCGATTTCTGATTTTTGGGTCACCGTCAGTTTTCTGCAGGTGTATCTTTTACAGAATGACCGGCACTTGTGATTCGATGAATTCTGCGTTACATTTGCGGGTACAACTATCATGAGGTTTTTCATTTTTACGCTTATACTTTTTACGCAGCTGGTTTACGGGCAAATTGTAAACATTGAAAACATGCGTCTGGCAACAAAAAAAGAAGGGCTCACCGGCAGCGTTGATCTGAGCCTCAATTTTACAATGAATACGGTGCAGTTTCTTCAGATTGGTGACCGTGTCAGGCTAGCTTATTCCAAACACAGACATTATGTGCTGCTGCTGACTGATCACTCTTTCATGCAAACAAAAGACGTTAGCATTGTCAACCTTGGGTTTGAGCACCTGCGATATAACTATGCATTTAAAGATTCCGGCGCGGTTATACTGGAGGTATTTGAACAGGCCCAGTTTAATAAAATTCAAAAAATCAACCTGCGCCTTTTGGCCGGAACCGGATTGCGCTTTCACCTGCTTGACAAGGAACACTACCAGCTTAACCTGGGGACCGGTTTTATGGCTGAGTATGAAGAACTAATTGACTACGGTATCTCCAACGATATTTTATCAAACAGTTATGTTTCATTTGACGGGCAGTTTACAGAGCACGTAGGCATGAATGTAATCACCTATTTTCAACCCAAACTGATTGACTTTGGCAATTACCGCGTAGCCAATGAAACCCAGCTGCGCTTTATCATTAATAAACACCTGACATACCGCGTTATTTATTCCTTGTCACACGACTCCAGAGATATACCCGATGTCAGAAAAACAAATTATACCTTTAGGAATGCGCTGAGCTTTACATTCTGACAATGGTTTTTCCCTTAACCTGACTGAAATGAAAAAAATGAAAAAATACGATGTGGTTTTGCTAACCGAGGCAAAATACATTGAGCCCAAAACGGTTGACTGGTATACCGACCAGGTTTTGACAGAAGACGGGCTTGTATTGGAAGCATTGCAGCGAAAGGGAATACATGCTATTAAACGTGACTGGGCTGATACGGATTTTGACTGGTCATCTACACGCTATGCGCTTTTCAGAACAACCTGGGATTACTTTCACCGGTTTGAAGAATTTGATACGTGGCTTAACCGCGTTTCACAGCAAACCAAATTAATTAACTGCATTGAACTGGTACGCTGGAATATGAATAAACATTACCTGCTTGACCTGGCTGAACGCGGTGTACCAATTGTTCATTCGTATTTTATTGAAAAAGGTTCAGACCTTACCCTGCGTAATCTGCACGATCATACCGGCTGGGAGAATACTGTTATAAAGCCTGCTATTTCAGGTGCGGCAAGGCATACCTACCGGCTGGACCCTGACAATATTCATGCACATGAAGCGATTTTCAGACAACTGATTGAACATGAATCCATGCTGCTTCAACCGTTTCAAAAAAGTATACTCACCAAAGGCGAGGTTTCACACATTGTAATTGACGGTGAATACAGCCATTCAGTACTCAAAAAAGCAAAAGAAGGTGATTACCGCGTACAGGATGACTGGGGCGGTACCGTTCATAATTACAAAGCCAACAAAGAAGAAATTGCATTTGCTGAAAATGCTGCGCGTTCATGCAGCCCTGTTCCTGTATATGCCCGTGTTGACTTAATGTGGGACAATGATGACCAGCTGGCTTTGTGTGAACTGGAATTGGTGGAGCCTGAATTGTGGTTTCGTAAAAACCCGGCAGCAGCTGATGCGCTTGCAGGTGTTATTGAAAAGATGATACACTGATAGCACAAGAATTCACCTTGTTGCTATAAATTTCAATAATGCACCTATTCATAATGCGGATACAATTTCCGCTCCCGGGTCCTGCTTTTTAATGTTCTGTTTTGATCATCAATAACTGAGCTGATGGTTGTTATTTCAGTACAGCCGTTGAGCCGTTTGCAGCGCCCGTGATTAATATACCTGATTTTACTGGTCACAAGTGTCCACTCACATTTCAAAGTATCAAAGTGAATGGCGCAGAATTTAGTATCTGTTCCCGGATAAAACCGCTCTGCTTTTGCAATTTTCAGTACCGTTGTTGTATCCAATACCGGCGTGCAGCCTGAATTGGTTTGACCACTTGTTTGGGAGAGGTAGAATAAAAACAGTATTCCAACAACGTAGTTCATACACCAAAAATTAATAAAAAATCTGCTTCAGAGCTCAACAACACAGCTGCCAACTATTATGCCTTCTATCAAATATAGCGCACCTGCCCTTAATTACTCTTGTCACTGTGGTATTAATTATGCCTTTTTTCACCGCAGAGGCCAAGCGGAGTTTTGCGCAGAGGGCCGCTGAGCGCAGGTGTCTAAATATCCTTTGCGTGACTCAGCGCCTTTCTCCGGGCTCTCTGCGGTTACTATTTTTTCAGCAGATTTCGCGCCGTGCTGAAAGGGAATAAACACTGCGTGTCTCTTCACATTCATTCTTGCTGAAAGGCAGTTGTTTTATGATTTCACGTAGTGAATATTCCGCTCTTTCAGATAATTCATAAAGTAGTTAAAACACGGCTCATGCTTACCTACCAGTTCGGGTGGAAATACCCCTTTTTCGGTAAACAAACCTTCCAGAAACAGGTTGGCTGCTGCTGTTGCGGTATACCCGGTTGTGCGGGCCATTGACGATGTTTGTGTTTTTGGGTCGTACTCATCATACAAATTGTAGACAACGGTTTCTTCAACACCCTGATCATTTTTACCTTTTACAGTTACGCGCATCACGGTAAGTTCAGCCTCTGTTTCACCCAGTTTCCATTCATTGAAAAGCAGGTTGCAGGTAAAATCAATCGGGCGAATCTCCTGACCTTTGACTGTGACTTTATCGGTACTGAAAAAACCGGTCTGCTTTAAAACGCGTACATACTCTACATGTCCCGGATAACGCAGCGTTTTCTCTTTCATGTTTTTGATATGCGGCATGGTGAAAATGATTGATCGTAAACCATCTGAGTTAAACGATTCCAGCGTACCAACATGATCAAATTCCAAAAATTCAGAATCAGTGAGCGGCTCTCTGACAACAACGTGTCCGTTTTCTACGTAACGTGCAGGACGAGTATATTCTTCAATTACATCAATGGGTGAAAAGGGTGCCTTGTAACAGAAAGGCCATTTTTTAACTTTGGGTAAACCGCCAACCAGGCATTCAAAATCGGTGAGTTTCAGCTTTTCATTGTAATAGCCCAGTATAATGTTATCCATACCCGGTGCCACACCGCAATCTACAATGGCTGTGACTCCCTTTTCTTTGGCAAAGGCATCCAGCTCAAGTGAATTTTCAGGAAAAAAAGAAATATCTATCACGTTTTTTCCGGCCTCAATAATGCGGCGCAGTGTTTCAAAACCCAAAAATCCCGGCACGGCACAAATAACCAGGTCAAATGGTTTTAATGCTGCCTGCAATTTTAGTTTATCCGTCACATCTAATTGCTGAATTTCCAGATCTGCACATTTGGTTTTAACATAGTTCAACCGGTCTGCACTCAAATCAGTAACTGTTACGTTGTGTTTTTTTGAAAGGTCAATGGCCATGGCTGAACCAACCATTCCGGCACCTAATACAATAATTTTGCTCATATTTTTTAGTTGAATATTGATTAACGAATTCTGAAGTACAATTACTTCACAAATTGACACCCGTTAATCGGTGTTCTTAAATCTATTTTTAGAAAATGCTCACGCGAAGCAAAGGGTGCAAAGCCTGCTTACATCCCGGGTAAGAAAACCCAGGGCATTTGAGAAAGTGTTCTGATTTGTGCTGCTTGCATGCAGCGAAGATAGAAAAATTTTATTCAGAACCGGCGTGTTTTTAATTTCCGGTTAAGGCACTATCAAATGTTGCGGACTCACCATAGCTCCGCCCCACTCCAGCAAGGTTAAACCGCTGCGCGTAAAGGCAGAAAAAAGCTGGGGCACCGGCTGCACAGCAAACCCATTGAGATCAGTTAAAGGGGTATACAGCATAAAAACCCGGCGCTGACTTTCAGGTGCAGGTTCTACGGCTATTTGCGCTATGTTGGTATCGTAGGCTTTGTCTACCAGAAATTGTATAAAAACGTAAGGCGTTTCTGCCAATTGGGGCGCCCAGAAAGTGATAAAATCAGTTTGTTCTTTCGCGTTCAGACCAAGTTGTGTGAGGGTATTTTCAAGAAAAGCGACCAGCGTATCAGATGCCAGCAAAAAACCAGGTACGCCCGCATCTGTTTGTAAATAACCAAGCCCAGATGTTTGCGCTTCCCAAAATAAATACGGATAGGTTTTACCTGAATTTTTATCAAACAGGTCTCCGGCAGAATTGGTGCATATTTGCCACCCCCCCTCATAAGCCGGATATGTAAACGTCATTCCCGGATGATTCAGTTTAACAGACACCTCTGTGGCCTCATCAGCATACAGGTAAATAACCGGTTTTTTGACCGTTTGATTTTCATCATACGGTGACCGCGCATTAAAGCGTATCACAACCCGGTGGCCTGATTTAAAATCATAGTTTGGAATTACAATTTCACCATACTGTTCATGAAACATATAGATGGATGAATCTTTCTGAGACACCAGTAAACTATAGATTCCATTAACATCTGTATACGTTTTTCGCTTATTGTCAGTGGTTGCAATTAAAGCACCAGAAATTGCTTTAGCTGATTGATCCATAACGGTTCCCTCAACCTGGCAAAAGCCCTTTTTGACAGTAGAATCCGGCTGATCAGATTCAATGGTGTAGTATGGCAAATAAGGTCTTTTTTCATACGCAAAAAGAGCCGAACAAAACAAGAATAAAAAAGCAGTTGTTATAGTACGCATAGGTTATGGCAATGATGAACGTAAATTTATTTCTGACCCTCCCCACTCAAGCAGTGTGAGTCCTGACCTTTCAAAACCGGTGAATTGCTGTGCTTCAAATTCAAACGGAACCTGAGGCGTGTCCAGCAATGTAAAGAGCATATACACGCGGCGTTTGTTTTGAGGTTCTGGTGTAATCTGAAGTGTTGCAATTTTTGAATCTACCTCGTCATCTACCAGAAACTGAACAAATGCATACTCTTTTTGCCTGAGCCGGGGACCCCAATAGGTTATAAAATCAGTCATTTCAGTGCTGTTTAACCCAAGTGCTGAAAGTGACGCCTCCAGAAAATCAATACCCGCATTTGTTTTGATTAATGAACCAAAGGTTAAGCCATCCTGGTTTTTAAACGCCAGGTTTTCAGTCCGGCCTTCCCAAAATAAATACGGGTAGTTTTTTGAATCAGCCGTATTCGTAAGCCCTCCCGCAGTATTGGTTGTAACAGACCAGCCGTTGTTATAAGCCGGATAGGTAAATGTAAGTGCCGGATGTTTCAGCGTCAGATTAACCTGTGTTGGCTCATCCGCATACAAATAAATAACTGGCTTTTCTTCTTCAATGAGAATCTCACTGTATTCCATTGATATGAAATTAATTTCAACCCGGTGCTGTGATTGAAAATTGTACTTCCAGATCACCACTTCACCGTAATTCTTATGGTAGAAAAAAACAGCCGTATCCATTGAACTCAAGAGTACGGTGTACCTTCCTGTCTCGTCAGAAATGCAAGACCGCGAACGGTCAAAATTAGAAACGGTGCCACCGGCAATTGGGTTTTCATTAACATCCAGCGTTCGGCCAACAAGCTGGCAGGTACCTGGATTTAACGTTTTATCAAAAACATCTGAAACAACCACGTAATAATCACGCATTATAGATTCGGCATTTACACACACCGATGTGGCAATGGCAATGGAAAAAAAGATTGATTTCATAGATCAGGGAATAATTTGTAAAGACGGTAACTGGCTTCCACCCCACTCAACAACTGTAAAACCAGAGCGGTCAAACGACTCAAATACCGGTTTGGTAATGGTCATTGCAAACTGATCAGTTGCCAGCGGACTGAAAAGCATAAACACCCGTAATAGTTTGTCTGGTTTTGGCGTAACCTGTAGTGTAGAAATTTTTTCAGCGTAATCATCACCGGTCAAAAACTGAACCAGTGCATAGGGTTGTGCTACCATGCGCGGTGCCCAAAACGTAATAAAATCAGTTTGTTCAGTTTGATTCAGACCCATTGCTGTAAGTGACGATTCAAGAAATGAAACAACGGTATCGGTTTTTATAACAAATGCTTCCAGCGCTGCTCCGTCAAATTTAAAATCGAGTTCACTTGTTTCAGCTTCCCAGAATAAATACGGATATGATTTACCGCTTGCGGTATCTTTAAGCCCTGCAGAACTTACCTGTACATTCCATGATTCGTTATACTCAGGGTATGTAAATGTCACTGCGCCGCGGCTTGCAAACTGAACCCGGGCATTCAGCATTTGGTCTGAATAAAGGTAGATAACCGGTTTGTCTACATTCATCATTTCATAATCAGTATACGGATAGAAATTAATAGTCACAATGTGTTTGCTGCGGAACAGGTAATTCCAGATCACAATTTCTTCATACTGCTGTGCAAACATGTAAAGGGTGGTATCGTCTGAATCAATCAGCAGTTTGTATTTACCCGCCGTATCTGTTACAGTTGTTTTTTGCTGGTCCAGCGTGGCAACGCGCACACCGGGTAAAGATCGCTGCTGTCCGTCACCATCGTATTCGGGTGAATAAACTTTACCCATTACCAGGCATTTTCCTTCAGGCACATCCTCTGATGCAATATCTGAAATAACAACATATCCCTGCCTGAGAATAGATTTCCGTTCGCCGGCCAAAAGGGATCCGGTCATGAAAACAGCTGCCAATGCTAAAAAATAATTCATATCAATGCGGTTTTAAATTCGTTAAATTCAGTTCACTGCCTCCCCATTCTACAACTGTAAATCCTTTTCGTTCAAAAATTTCAATAGCCGGTTTAATTAACTCCACCGGGGCCTTATCACTGTCAAGCGGAACAAAATACATGTAAAGGCGCAAAAGACTTTCAGGCTGAGGGCTGACCATCAGCTCACCCACCTGACTAGCATACGCCTCATTGGTCAGAAACTGAACCAGGGCATAAGGCTTGTGAAGCATTTTTGGAGCCCAGAAAGTTATAAAATCAGCCGATTCTTTTTCATTCAATCCATAGGCAGTAAGTGTATTTTCAAGAAATGAAACACAGGTATCTGTTTTTACCAGGTAGCCAGAAACGGTGCCATTTTCAACCTGCATTTTATGCGCCGAATTTTCAGCTTCCCAAAAAAGATACGGGTATTTTTTGTGATCATTCAGGCTGGTAATTGTACCGTCTGCGTTGGTTTGAATATTCCAGACACCATCAACCGTTTGTGGATAGGTAAAGGTAAAATGCCCCCGGGGTTTTATGCTTAGCTCAACATTCTGCCCGGCATTGTAGGCATATATAACCGGCTTGGCGGTAATGATCATCACATGCGCGTTATTCAGGTAAAAATTTACTTCAAGCACATGACGATCGGGAAAGGGACCTCTAAAAACAGGCTCTGTAAAATCCGGCTTATAACAATAAAGGACACTATCAGTGGTTGAAAACAGCATTTCAAAATAACCGTTCTCATTGGTCATTACAAATGGATTTTCAGCACCGTTTGTAATCATGGCATCTGCCACAGGCGTGGTTGTATACATAAAATAGACATGCCCGCGAATGGCAAATGTACCGCCCGGAACGGAGTCATTAAAGGTATTACTCAGCACTTGCACTTCCTGCTGCTCACCTGTAATGATGCCTGCCTCTGCCAAAGTTTTCCAACTGGCGGATATCATTAAAAAAAGTATACAAAGTGCTTTCATGGGTTCTATTTTAATTGAAATTGATAACAGGTGATAAAACAGATCCACCCCACTCAACCACTGTAAATCCGTTTCGATTAAAGGGCTCAATTTGCGGTGTTTTTATATCAAAGGGCAACTCTTCACCGGCAAGCGGAACCAGGTACAGGTATAGCCGCAGCAGGCTTTCAGGCTGTGGCTCAATGTCAAGTGAAGCAATGGTGCAACCGTATTGTTCTGTTGTCAAAAACTGCACAAAAGCAAATTCTTTTTCAATCATTTTAGGTCCCCAGAAAGTTATAAAATCAGCCGTTTCCCGTTCATTCAAGCCGTACGCTGCCAATGTGTTTTCAAGGAAAGAAATGCAGGTGTCGGTTTTTACCAGGTAACCTTCAATGTTACCATTTACCGCTGCAACTTTTAAACCGGGCTGTTCACCCTCCCAAAACAAGTAGGGATAATTTTTTCCATCTGCTGCGCTGGTGAGTGTGCCGTCTTCATTGCAGCGCACATCCCAGTCACCGGTAGCGGTTTCAGGGTACGTGAATGTCAAAGTGCCTCTGGGTTTTAAGCGCAAGTGGATATTTCCGCCAGCATTATACGCGTAAATAACCGGTTTAAAAACAACCGCAACCGCTTCTTCCAGAAAAACTTTTACCGTAACAACATGTTTGTTTTTAAAGGGGCCCTGAATCAGTACTTCATCATAACCAGGTGCATAACAATAGACCAGGGTATCAGCAACGGGAATTTTCAGATTAAACAAACCGTTTACATCGGTCTGGCAGCTATGTGTAGCCTTCACATTTGTAATGGTGGATTGTGGAATAGCCTGCTGACTGGTTGTATTTGCGACAATACCTCTGATTATAAAAAAACCATCTTCAACCGATTGATCATACCGGTCACTTACCAGTTCATAATACCCGGGAGACCATGCACCGCTTTTTGCGGTGGCCACGGCAGAAAAAACAACGACCAGAAAAATAAAACTGATAGAACGCATAAAACCGTTTTGTTGAAATACAAGTTAAGAAACAAAAGGTTCAGAAAGAGTTTTTTTTGCTTAATAGCCTTCTTTGATGCGTTGAAAATGTTCAAACTTATCTTTGATGTAAGTGATCAGCTCATAATCAGAAGCCGTTTTCAGAAACTCGGTATTCAGGTTTAAAAAATTAATGAATTCTTCAAACTCTTCTTCACTCAGGTCTATAATGTCATGATGTACATAGAGTCTCAGAATTTCGCGGACAATATCATCCTGCTGATCCTTATACTCCATATCAGCCACCAGGCGTTTTGTTTTTTCACGATGACTGAATGCAATGTACAATGCTGTAATAGGGCTCTGAATAACGTTTACAGCTGTTACCGTTGGCACCTCACGCTTGGCAATATTTGAACGTTCTTCCTGCAACTCCTCCAGCGTTTTTACAGGCCTCACTTCTACCACATCACTGCTATAGCTAAGCATTTTGAGGTAAATGGTGACTTCATATACCGGTTTGTAGGCCACATCTTTGTAACTGAATGTAACCGTTTGATAACCTACTACTGAAACCGCAATCAGATCACCTTTTTGCACTGTGATTTCAAACGTACCACGATAGTCACCAAAAATTCCTTTTCCGGCGGTTTTGTTCACCACCATCATGTTATAAAAACCAACTGTTGCATTGGTGTCAAGCACCCGGCCCCTGATGGTTATGAGCGAATCATTTTCGGTTAATGTCTGTGAATAGGAATTCAGACAAAAGAAAACGCCAAACAGGATAAAACTAAGAATCTTCATTGATATGGTAAAGGAACAAAAATTAGTCCAAATTATTGCCCGCCTCCAATTAAGAAATGTTAAGACGCATCCACGCCCGGAAAATAAATTCACGGACAAACCTGAATCTTATGACGCCAAAACATCAGGCCAGATTAAAAATTAGTACGTTTGCGCCTTATAACATTTGTTTATGTCTGGTTCACACCATCACAAAGTTTCGGCGGCAGCACTACTTGTCACACTGGGTATTATTTACGGAGATATCGGAACCTCACCCCTTTATGTTTTAAAAGCCATTGTTGGTGAAGGTAATATCATTGAAACAGACACTGTTTTAGGAGGCCTATCCTGCATTTTCTGGACACTCACCCTGCAAACAACCATTAAATATGTCATTCTCACCCTTCGGGCAGACAACAAAGGAGAAGGTGGAATTTTTGCTCTTTATGCGCTGGTCAAAAAGGCTAAAATAAAATGGCTCATGTTTCCGGCCATTATAGGTGGCAGCGCCCTGCTGGCTGACGGTTTTATTACCCCGCCTATTTCAATTGCCTCTGCCATTGAAGGGCTAAGGGTAACACATCCACACATTCAAACCATACCCATTGTCATTGGTATTTTGATTGCACTTTTTACCCTGCAGCAGTTTGGAACCAAATTCATTGGTAAATTTTTTGGACCGGTTATGTTCATTTGGTTTTCCATGCTCATTATCCTGGGCAGCACACAAATTGCGGGCAATTTTGAAGTACTTTCAGCACTCAACCCTTATTATGCATATCACTTGCTGTCATCTCACCCTGAAGGTTTTCTGGTATTAGGTGCTGTGTTTTTATGTACCACCGGTGCTGAAGCACTGTATTCTGACCTTGGGCATTGCGGCAGACAAAACATACGCATTACCTGGATTTTTGTAAAAACCGCCCTGGTAATTAACTATTTCGGTCAGGGCGCCTGGCTTATTACACACCAGGGAGAACCGCTAAATGCAAACCCCTTTTACGCCATTATGTCTGAGCATTTTATGCCAACGGGAATTGCCATTGCTACAGCGGCAGCCATTGTTGCCAGTCAGGCACTGATCAGCGGATCATTCACACTGATCAATGAAGCAATCCGCCTCAATTTCTGGCCTAAGGTACGAGTCAAATATCCGACTGACCTGAGAGGGCAATTGTATATTCCATCCATGAACTGGTTTATGCTGGCAGGCTGTATTGGGGTCATGCTTTATTTCAAAGAGTCGTCTGAAATGGAAGCTGCTTATGGCCTGGCAATTGTTTTAACCATGTTAATGACCACCACTCTGCTTACCTACTACATGGTTCTCAAAAATTACAACGGTATGTTTATTACGCTTTGCCTGTTAGTTTATCTGGCCATTGAAATTTCATTCCTGGTTGCCAATCTTCAAAAATTCATGCACGGCGGATGGATTACCTTGCTGCTTGCCTGCATACTTATCAGCGTAATGCTGGTCTGGTATTATGGCAAAAAAATCAGGGCCCGGTATGTTGAATTTGTGCGCATATCAGACTACCTCAGCATTATTGAAGACCTCAGTCATGATGAGTCTATTCCAAAATATGCCACCCACCTGGTGTACCTCACAAACTCACCGCACCCCAAAGAAATTGAGTCCAAAACAATCTACTCTATTCTCAACACACAGCCCAAACGGGCAGATATTTATTGGTTTGTTCACATTGAAGTAGTAGACGAACCGTATACAACTGACTATAAAGTGTCTGAATTTATTCACGATGATGTGATACGTATTGATTTTAAACTTGGCTTCAGGGTTGCGCCACGTATTAACCTCATGTTCCGCAAGGTGGTTGAAGAAATGGTCAAAAACAAAGAGGTGGATATCACCAGCCGTTACAAATCACTGAGTAAAAACAACGTTATTGGTGATTTCAGATTCATTCTTTCTGAGAAAATTCTGTCGTATGAAAACGACCTGCCTTTTCATGAAAGGGTTATTTTGAATGCCTACGATATTCTGAAAAAATTCAGCCAGTCAGAAGACAAAGCGTTTGGGCTTGATTCAGGTTCAGTGACGGTAGAGCAAGTGCCGCTGGTTATTTCACCGGTAAAAACATTGCAGATGAACCGGATTGAATAAAAACCGGTTCTAATTTTCAATCACAAGCCTTTTTGTATAAAGTGCTTCTGTTGACTGAATGTGCATAACGTACACTCCGGCTTTTAAAAGGCTTATGTCTGTTTGTTGGGTGTTTGATTCCAGCACCAGGTTGCCGGAAACATCGTAAATCATCAGGTTAAAATCAGTTGCCTTTACACCTTTCACGGTAATAATTTCATGAGCCGGATTGGGGTAAACAACTAATTCACCCAAACCGTTTTCAGGTATACCTGCTGTAGAATATTCTAAAACGGCCAGCAGCAGTTCCTGCACAATAATTGAAACCGGGCAGGGATTATCATTGGTTAACACACTCACAATGATACCGCTTGCCGGATGATAAATCACGTTGGAAAGATATCCGGGTACGTTGCCACCGTGTCCCCAAACTGTTTCACCCCCCATTACCTGTTCACTGATACCAAAACCGTAATTACCACTACCGGTAAATAAAATCAATTCATCAAAAAGGGCCGGACTTACAATTTGATTGTTCATTACAGCATAATACCATTGTGCCATTTCACCGGCAGTTGAATACATGCCACCGGCCGACCAGGTTGCGCTGTTGAGTGATATACGGGGTGTGGCAGCTATATCAATACCACTGTGCCATGGATGCGCAATGGTTCCGGTCACGGTTTCTTCCACATCTAAAAACGTACTGTCAAGCCCCAGCGGAGTGAGTACACTATCACGTAATATCTGACCAAAATTTATTCCACTTGCTGATTCAATAATCATGGCGGCAATAATGTAATTGGTATTGGAATAGCTCCAATCGGTTCCGGGTGCAAAAAGCGGCGGACCAACCCATGTCATTAATTCTTCAGGCGTAAAAATATGTGTTGGATCTGTGTTAATGGAATCGTCAAAACCAACTACCTGGTTAATGTCTTCAAGTCCGCTTACGTGATTTAGCAGTTGGCGAATGGTAATATCAGGATCGACATTGGGGTAAACCGGCAGCCATTCATGCAATGAATCATTCAGTGTCAGTAAATTATTTTCAACCAGATTTAAAAGTGTTACAGCCGTAAAAAGTTTTGTATTGCTGCCTATTCCAAATTCCATATCGGGTGTTACCGGTACACCGGCATGTGATTCACCGCTTACCCCCAGCCATTGGCCTTGCGCCGGATAGATGACACTGGCTGATATGCCTTCAATAGCATAAAGGGTTTGTAAACTGTCAAGCCGGGTTTGCAGTTTGGCAGCAAGCGCCGGATCAACTGATTGCGAATAGCCTTTATAAAAAACAGCGGCTGAAAACACCGCAAACAAAATTAATTTCATAACCTGAATTTGGGTTTTGACTATTTTGATTGTCAATGGTTTAATATTGGCAGAAATAAAGTTTGTTCAGCCTTCCCATTCTTTTAGAATATTGGATGAACCGGGTTGCGTAGATTTAAGAACAAAGATTAACGAATAACGATTTTAAGAAGGAATACATGTCCTTTCAGTGCATTATCTTTGTACTGAATTACCCCGGACCTTAAAACCGGCGTGCTAATATCCAATACATTGAAAACAGTAGTTGTAGGGCTATCCGGTGGAGTTGATTCCAGCGTAGCCGCATATCTCTTAAAAGAACAGGGCCACAACGTGATTGGCATGTTCATGAAAAACTGGCACGATGAATCTGTAACAATTTCCGATGACTGCCCCTGGATTGATGACAGCAATGATGCCCTTCTGGTTGCCCAGAAACT
Source organism: Bacteroidota bacterium (assembly GCA_016192075.1). Lineage (GTDB taxonomy): Bacteria > Bacteroidota > Bacteroidia > Flavobacteriales_D > Crocinitomicaceae > JADJGJ01. The sequence continues at coordinate 677,302 of JACPUU010000012.1, forward strand.
GGGAATTCCTTTTCAGACACTTGACCTGAGTGAAGAATACAAAAAGCGAATTGTGGATTACATGTTTGCTGAATATGAAGCAGGACGAACACCTAACCCGGACGTACTCTGCAACCGTGAAATCAAATTTGATGTTTTTCTGAAAGCTGCTAAAAGCCTGGGGGCTGATTATGTTGCAACAGGTCACTACTGTCAGAAAGAGCAGGCTGAAAATGGCATGTACCGGCTCATAGCCGGTAAAGACAAAAACAAAGATCAAAGCTATTTTCTGTGTCAGTTAACGCAGGAACAGCTTGCTCCCGCCCTTTTCCCGATTGGACACCTGGAGAAAAGTGAAGTGCGCCGGATAGCAACTGAACAAAACCTGGTTACCGCTGATAAAAAAGATTCGCAGGGACTTTGCTTTATTGGCAAAGTGAAACTACCCGTTTTTTTGCAGCAGCAATTAAAGCCAAAAAAAGGAAACATTATTGAGCTGCCTGATACGTTACCGGTATACACTGAATACCTTGAAAAAATGAACTCCGGTAATTACCGGTTTCTGGCGCAGCCTTTTGTTTATAAACCAACAGACGGCAAGGTGAAGGGACAGCATGACGGAGCCCATTATTTCACCATTGGCCAGCGCAAGGGGCTGCAGGTTGGCGGCACACCATTGCCTTTGTTTGTTTTGGCTACAGATACGGCAGAAAATATCATTTACACCGGCCAGGGTGAAGAGCATCCGGGGTTAAACCGCAAAGCACTTTTTATAAAATCAACCGACGAACATTGGATCAGACCTGATCTGGCATTAAAAGACGGTGAGTCGATGCCGTACAAAGTACGTATTCGTTACCGCCAGGCACTTGAAAACGCTACCTTGTTTAAACACCCCGAAGGAATCTACATTCTTTTTGAAAACCTCATGCGGGGAGTTAGTCCCGGGCAATTTGCTGCATGGTATAAAGGGGAAGAACTGGTGGGATCTGGGGTGATTTGGTCCTAACCTCTCTTTCTCCTTTCCGAGGGAAAGGAGAAGTCGCTTCGTAGGGGATTGGGGAAGCAAAATCGCTTTGCTCTTTGCGGGCGATGGTTTTCCTCCCTTGAGGGGGGACCAAGGAGGGTGACAGCAAAATATCAGGTATGTGTAATCAGGTAGAGAGGTGGAATGTTTTGGAATTGAGGTTCTTCCTATCCCCTCTTTCCCATTTCCGAGGGAAAGGAGAAGTTTTTCCATAGAAAGAGGTTCGGAGAAATAGTAAATGTCAAATGATAAAGGATTTAAACTTTGACATTTACTATTTATTATTCTTCTGTTTAATATTCAGTTTGAAGATCAGATACCCGCGTCCTTTTAAGGGAAATAGTAAATATCCAATAACAAATGTCGAATAATAAAGGATTTAAACTTTGACATTTAATATTCGTTATTCCTCTGTTTGATATTCAATTTGAAGATCAGATACCCAAGGCCTTTCCAAGGGAAAAGAGAGGTGATTTCATAGCATGTTTATATTGAATTGGCCTTCTTCTCCCCTTTGGGGAGATTGAGAGGGGATAAAAAAATCCCCCGGGCACTTACTCCGGGGGATCTATCAGTATCAGACGCAGCTACTAAGCAGTTATACTCACCTTATGTTTATCTACGAGTTTCCTCAAGTTAATCAACGCATAACGCATTCGCCCTAATGCGGTGTTGATACTAATATCTTCCTGTTCTGCAATGTCTTTAAAACTCATTCCTTTGAAAAGACGATTAACCAGTACATCACGTTGCTCACCCGGTAAAAATTCAACCAGCTTAACCACGTCTGTCTCAATCTGTTCCTTAATCAGGGAATCTTCGACGTTAATGTCTGTGAGTTTTAATACTGCAAAAATATTGAAATCTTCGTTTTTTGAGCTCGATTCTGAAATCATTTGCATTTTTTTTGCCTTGCGGAAATGATCAACCACCATATTATGAGCAATGGTAAGCACCCACGGCAAAAATTTGCCCTCGTCATTATACATACCGTTTTTAAGGGTACGAATCACTTTTATAAACACTTCCTGAAATAAGTCATTGGTTAACTCATGGTTACGGACTTTTGAATAGATATAGCCGTAAACTTTATCTTTATTCAGAGTTAATAAAATTTCAAAAGATTTTTCGTCGCCTGCCTGATATGCACGGATCAGGTCTCTTTCTGTCAGAATTTCATTTCTCATAGTTTACTCTTTTGAGCATTAATCCTGAGGATTAACGCTGTTTTTCATTTCATTTTTCGAGAGTAAAACTATGCTATAGGCGTGTGTGTTTAATATTGAATACGTCAAATATAAAGCAACGGTTGGTAAAAACAAAATATTCTTTTGTTTGCTTAATTTTACCAATTCAACGGTATGAATTTTTGATTCTACGGTTTAAACCTATAACGCAAGCTTCCCTTTTCATTACATAAATGACTGTCAGACAACGAGAAATTGAAATTAAAGGCGCCCGGGTACATAACCTGAAAAACGTCTCACTAACCATACCACACAATCAGTTTGTAGTAATAACGGGGCTCTCAGGCTCAGGCAAAAGCTCCCTGGCCTTTGATACCTTGTTTGCTGAGGGCCAGAGACGCTATGTAGAAAGCCTTTCTTCTTATGCCCGCCAGTTTTTGGGCCGGTTTGATAAACCGGATGTGGATTATATTAAGGGTATTTCACCGGCCATTGCCATTGAACAAAAGGTAATCTCCAACAACCCCCGTTCAACCGTAGGCACGGTGACTGAGATTTATGACTACTTAAAGGTGCTTTTTGCACGTATTGGAAAAACCTATGATGCCGAATCAGGAAAAGAAGTAAAAAAACACAGTGTAACGGATGTTGTTGACTTTATTAAGGGGTTTAAAAATGATGAAAAATACCTGGTGCTGGCGCCATGGCGTGTAAAAGAAGGTGTTTCAACTAAAAAATCAGTTGAAATTCTGCTTTCCCAGGGATACACGCGTGTGCTGGTAAATGATGCCATTGTTGACCTGGAAGAGGGAGTCAACATTAAACACCTCACCAATAAAAGTTACATTGTTATTGACCGGCTAAAACACAACCCGGCTGATGAAGATTACTATTCACGCGCGGCAGATTCAGTGCAGACCGCTTTTTATGAAGGTTTTGGTGACTGCTTTGTGTTTCAGATGGATTTTGGTAAATACACCTCGTTTACCAACCGGTTTGAATTGAATGGGGTTTCGTACATTGAACCAACCATTAACTTTTTCAGCTTTAATAACCCCTACGGCGCGTGTCAAACCTGCGAAGGGTACGGCAGCATTATTGGCATTGATCCAAACCTGGTCGTGCCGGACAAAACCAAAAGTATCTATGACGGCGCCATTGCACCCTGGAAAGGTGAAAAAATGGGGGATTGGAAAGACAACCTTGTGCGGTATGCTGAAAAACATAAATTTCCCATTCACCGGCCTTATGCTGAATTAACGAAAGCAGAAGTTGATTTGCTCTGGAAAGGGAATAAAGACATTTGGGGAATCACTCATTTTTTTGAATTTCTACAACAAAACTCTTACAAAATACAATACCGCATTATGCAGTCACGCTACCGGGGAAAAACCCTTTGTCCTGACTGCCGCGGCACACGCCTGCGCAAAGAAACCAACCTGGTAAAAATTGACGGACACTGCCTCAGTGATTTACTGCTGATGCCTGTTGCTGACTTAAAGCAGGCATTTGAAAAACTGAAACTGGACAAATATCAAAAAGAAATAGCTGAACGCTTGCTGCTGGAAATCAAAAACCGCATCACCTATCTGAATGAAGTGGGCCTGGGTTATCTAACCCTCAATCGCCAATCGGGCTCCCTTTCCGGCGGCGAGTCACAACGCATTAACCTGGCCACCTCACTTGGAAGCAGCCTGGTTGGTTCTATGTACATATTGGACGAGCCCAGTATTGGTCTCCATCCGCGTGACACCGCACGACTGATTGGAATTTTGCAGCGCCTTAAAGTGGTGGGTAATACGGTTATTGTCGTGGAACATGAAGAAGAGGTAATGATGGCAGCAGACCAGATCATTGACATTGGCCCGCGCGCCGGCATTTATGGTGGTGAAATTGTTTTTCAGGGGCCGCACAGCGAATTGCTGAAATCAAAAAGTATAACGGCACAATACCTGACAAACCGTCTCCGCATTGCGGTACCGGAAAAAAGAAGAAAACTCACCAATAAAATTATCGTTAAAGGTGCACGTGAAAACAACCTCAAAAACATAGACGTTGCCATTCCACTGAATGGATTAACCTGCATTACCGGTGTCAGCGGTTCAGGTAAATCAACCCTGGTCAAACAAATTCTTTACCCGGCCCTGCTGAAGGCACTGGGCAAATCAAGCAACAAAACCGGTGATTTTGATGGTCTTGAAGGAGATTTAAAACGCCTGGCTGAAGTGGAGATGATTGATCAGAACCCGATAGGCCGGTCATCACGCAGCAACCCGGCAACCTATGTAAAGGCTTTTGATTTTATACGGGAATTGTTTGCCAAACAACAGTTGGCAAAAGTGCGCGGACTCAAAGCCGGCTTTTTCTCATACAACGTACCCGGCGGGCGCTGTGAAGTGTGTAAAGGTGATGGTGAAATAACCATTTCCATGCAATTTATGGCAGATGTGCAATTGCAGTGTGAAGAGTGTAAGGGCAAACGCTATACACCAGAAACCCTGGAGGTGGAATATCACGGCAAAAATATTTCAGATGTGCTGAGCCTTTCGATTGATGACGCCATTGTATTTTTTGACGGCAAAACCGGGCTCGAACAAAAAATTGTAGAACGTATTAAACCCCTTGCAGATCTTGGCCTGGGATACCTTACCCTGGGACAATCATCAAGCACGCTCAGCGGTGGTGAGGCGCAACGCATCAAACTGGCATCTTTCTTAACCATTGGCCAAAAAAATCCGGACCCTACCCTCTTTATTTTTGATGAACCAACAACGGGGCTGCATTTTCATGACATTGATAAATTGCTTATTGGTTTCAATGAACTCATCAAACTCGGACACTCCATACTGGTTATTGAACACAACATGGAGGTTATCAAATGTGCTGACTGGATTATAGACATTGGACCGGAAGGTGGTGTCAACGGTGGAAACATTGTTTTTGAAGGTACGCCGGAAGATCTTGCAAAAGATAAAAAATCATACACCTCTAAATTTTTAAAAGAGAAACTGGAGGTAAAAGAACCGGCTAAATCAAAGCCCGTAGCTGCCCGCTGATTTTTTTGTGTTTCAATCCAACATCAGCGGCATTTTTCCGCGACAATCCGCGGGAAAATTTTTAATCGCAGAATCATTTTTAAATAGTCTCTCGGAAAAAAAACTAAAGCTCCCGCTGAATCAGCTGCGCAACAATTTTAGCTGATTTCAAAACCAGTGGTATACCGCCACCGGGGTGAACTGTGCCACCGCAGAAATAGAGATTCGGGTATTTTCTGCTTTTGTTTCCATGTCTTTTTAACGCCGCCAGTTTTCCGTTTGATGAGGCGCCATACAATGCCCCCATAAACGATCCGGTTTCCCGTTCAAATGATTTTGCATCACGGCAATATTCACATACAATGCGCGGGCCAAGGTCTATGTTAAATTGCAGTTGAATACGGTCCAGAATTTTTTTCCGGATGCCTGCTATCTCTTCGGGCGTAGGCTGTTTTCCGGCCGGGGAATTTACCATAACAAACCAGTTTTGTCCGCCTTCAGGAGCATCTGAAGGGTTTACGGCAGCTGAAATATGAATATAGATGGTTGGATCGTCCGGCAATTTGCCGGCGTCAAAAATCTGCTCAAATTCAGCCCGGTAATCTTCACTGAACAAAATAGTGTGTAAACCCAGTTCTGCCACGGCTTCTTTTATTCCCCAGTAAAACACAAGTCCTGAACTTGATCTTTCCTGTTTTACATAGCGGTTATACTTGCGTTCATCTTTCAGCAAATCACGGTAAAAAAGTAAATGATCCATAGCACAAACCAGCTTGTCAGGCCGCCATTCTGACGACGCACTTTTAAGCAGATACCCTTGTTGAAGGAGTTTTACAGATTCAATTGTTTCTTCAAACCGAAATTCTACTCCACGCAAAAAAGCAAGGTGATACAGCGAGTCTGCCAGATCACGCATGCCGTTTACCGGAAAAAATGTACCGGTATTTTGTTCAAGGTGCGGAATCATGCTGTATAAGCCACTCATTTTGTAAGGACTTGAGCCATTATCTGTGCCAAACCGGTCAAAAATCTGAACCAGTTTCGGGTCTTTCAACGCAGCGTGATTGTACTGATGAAGCGTCTTTCGCATTTTTGCTGTCAGAAAATGCGGATACCGAAGCAGCAGATCTCTGCGGAACAAATCTTTCAACCCCACCAACGGATGATCAATAAATGAATCACCTATCAGTTTATACGTTTCACGGCTTCGCTCCAGGTAGGTCATGGTTTTATAAGCAGCATCGGCATTGAAACCAGCGATAAGTTCGTGCTTTAGTTTTTCCTGATCATTCCAAAACCGGACAACGGATTTGTCTTTAAAATAATACGTACATGAAATATCATGCTTTTTGTATTTCAAATGTTCACGGGGATTTTCACCGCACAGCTCAAAAATTTCATCAAGCTCAGCAGGCATTGAAAAAAAAGACGGGCCTTTGTCCCAGCGATATCCTTTTTCAGAAAAATCAGTCATCATGCCACCATAAGTAGCATTTTTTTCAATTACGGTCACTCTGAATCCGGCCTGTCTCAAACGGATAGAAACAGCCAGACCTGCCAGCCCGGCTCCCAGCACAACAATATGTTTGGCGCCTGAACGGTTCATTGTTTTGGCTGATTGAGTAAATGTGCTTTTACTTTTGAATAGATAATTTTAAACCATACCGTATAGTGATCAGGATTCACTAAAAGATCATGCTCCAGTTCTGCAAGGTCGGTAAATTTCCACGCGGTCACTTCTGTTTCATTAATGACCGGATGTTGATTGTATGACCCAATGTAGACATGATCAAATTCATGTTCGGTGAGCCGTTGATCAACAGCTGCCTTGTAAATAAATGAGGTTACAAACATCAGCGGGGTGTCAAAGCCCATTTCTTCCTGCAGCCTTCGATGACAGGCACTTTCAATTGACTCACCCGGGGCAGGATGACTGCAGCAGGTATTGGTCCAGAGTCCGCCTGAATGGTATTTATCAAAGGCGCGCTGCTGAAGCATTAACTGATTCTGATCATTAAAAATAAAGACCGAAAATGCACGGTGAAGTAAGCCTTTCTGATGAGCCTCCAGTTTTTCCAAAACCCCAACAGGCTGATCGTGTTCATTTACTAAAATAACAGTGTCCATTGGTTTTCAACTAACAATTTTTACATATTTTTGACATTGCTGTCAATTGCAGGTACGCAAAAAGTATCTGTTTATTCTGCTTTCATCCGGACTGAAAGTCTGGCCTGAAAAAACGGGCATTCCTGCTGCGGCGAAGATACTGTATTTCAGTACACAACAGCCATTTTTCACCCTTGCTTCATCCGTAATTTTTTCCGCTCATCCGAATTTTTCAACTGTTGCCGGAGCCCTGTTACTACAACAGCGATGCTGCAAAAAAAGCACCCGTTTTTTTGAAGCTCCAATAGCAAACATCTCCCTGTTACAACACCCTTGTGATACGAAACCTTTTTTTATTTCTCAATTTTTTCAAATGATTTGACAATACCCTGAATCAGTGATGAACTGAATCCCTGGTGTTCCATCTCATTCAACCCGGTAATGGTACAGCCTTTTGGTGTGGTTACTTTATCAATTTCCTGCTCAGGATGTGTGCCTTTTCGAAGCAACAATTCAGCTGCCCCTTTTACGGTTTGTGTTGTAATTTTGGTAGCGGTTGCGGCATCAAAACCAATTTGAATTCCACCCTGAATCATGGCTCTTATAAAACGCAGAACATAAGCAATACCGCAAGCGCCCAAAATAGTGGCGGCCTCCATCAGGTTTTCATCAATCACAACCGTTTCACCAATTGTTTCAAAAATGGCAGACACCTCGGCCGTTTGCGCAGCAGAAGCATTTTTAGAACTGATGCAGGTAATTGATTCACCAATTGAGCTGGCTGTATTAGGCATAACCCTGAAAACAGGAATGTCTTTTTTTATAGCAGCCTTTATCTGGTCTATACTTACCTCTGAAGCAACTGAAATAAGCACGTGCTCTTTTTTCAGCTGTGGCGCAATTTCACGCAGCAGTTCCACCACCCTATACGGCTTAACCGCAACAATGATAAACTTTGCATTTTTTACCGCTTTCAGGTTGTCTGATCCCACAACAACGCCTTTGCTTTCAAGCCCTTTCAATGATGCCGGATTGCGCCGCGTGGCATATAGTTTCCGGGTATTTTTTTTGTCTTTGGAAATTAATCCCTCAACAATGGAAAGACCAATGTTACCACACCCCAGAACTGCTATTGAACTCATAAAAAAAATTAAAAATTCAAAGCTACATCAAATTGATGAGCCGATGACAGAAATGAGGTGGCTGTTTTTGGGTGCAACTTAAGTTTTCCAATCAGGGCTTCATTGGCAGCAGTTGTCTGCCGGGTTTTGAAGAGCCGGCTTTACTCTTTATCAGTCTTCTGTAACGCTCTCTTTTTCTCGCGCTCTTGCTGCTTTTTGGCTTTTTCACGCTCTTTATACTGTTCTTTGCGTTCACGGTCTTTCTGCTGTTCCACTTTATATTCCTGCTTATCCAAAATAATAACCTCATTGTTGAAAGGCACAACACCGCTTTGAATGTCGCGGATCACGTGCTCGGCTATCTTGTCAGTCCCTAACGGATCAAACTGAATTTTAATGTCCTGATCCCAGAGTTTACCCATCATTTCAAATATCTCAGCATTCTTTTTACCGCGATAGGCTTCAGCAATCTGGTAAACTGTCAAACCGGTTTCACGGTGCACCAGTTTCATCAGCATAATACCTTCAGAGGTATACAACTCATAAAAAACATATTTGAATTCATCTTTCAGATTCTGGTATGAATCCTTCAGGTATTGATTCTGCTTTCTTCTTTTTTCAATTGCAGCTACATTATTGGTGATCTGATCAAGTATATCAGCCGCATAAAGGGCATAGGGATAAACCTTTACAATTGTTCTTTTCAGCATATTGTATTGGCGCATGTAGTCTTTGGTATAAACCGCAACAGGGGCTGAACTGTATTCAGGCATTGAGTCTGATTGAATGACGGATTGTGTTAAACCCGTCATACCGCACCAAACCAGGAGTATAGATACGATTAGTTTCATGACTATTCAGTAACGGCAAATTTTGTACCATATTGCGGGGCGTGCTGCTGCATAAGGTATACTGTATTTGCATCAGGCAATCTTTTTGCCGGCACTGCGCCGGCAACCCGTTCGTGTACTTATCTGCCAATTAATAGTATAATTTACGATTTTTTTTTCTAAAATTGTTGTGCGTTTACATAATCTTAACACATGCGTCCAGTTATCATTCTTTCAATTGCCTCTGTTTTTTTCGCTATCAGTTCATGCTGCTATTGCGGTAATAAGGATGCAGAAACTGCAGGACACGACTCACTTCACCACGACACGTTAACACAGGAAGTGCTTTTGGATTCCAACTACATAGATACCGGCGGTTATGTGAATGACACGCTGGCCAATCAAAACGAAATTGAAGCCAAATATGGCGTTCAATGGGATTTCTGTGATTGCGTTGTGAAAAATGATTCCATTGAAAAAGCAATCATGAATACCGAAGATGAAGCTCAAATTGACCTCATTCTGATTCGTATGGATGAAGTAGACCAGCATTGTAAAGCCATGCTGGCACAACCCAATGTAACACCTGAACAGCGTGACAAACATGCGCGCAAAGTGCGTAAGTGTTTAAAAGAAGCGGGAGTATTGTAGTTTTGCAGAGCGATTTTTTTAGCCTCTTACCTGCTTTTACAGATTCTGTAATTTCAATTGATATTCAACCGGAGTGCCACACCCGGCGTTGTATAATTCAACATGGTTGGTGACCAGCTGAACGTTAAATCTTCAGAGACATCAAATGTTACAAAGTGACCGTCTACAAGTGCTTCTACTACCTGCAGCCCCCAGATTGCCATAAAACCAAATGCAAGCATGTCACGGCGTTTGGCGGCATCATCAAACCCTAAATAGGAAACGCCGCCTACAACGTTTCCACTCAATAATTCAGAATCACTCCAGGTATTGTACTCAGGGTATAAAAACTGGTTCGGGTTCTCTTGCCTGAAAATCCACTCTGCTTTTAAAGCCCTTGCGGTAGCAAGATTTTGATAAAAATAATAACCGGTAACACCGAGTGCACCATAAATAATGGGAGCTTTCCACCAGGCCCGGTGCCTTTTGTCCTGAACCCTGCGGTATCCTATTTCATTGTAAATCTGACCGGCGCCCGGCAGGCAGGCTGACCAAATGGTGGCACGTTTCCAGGAATGATGATACGATGTATCAGCAACAAAGGGTAAAGTGTCTCTGGCAATAAAAAGTGAATGCGTATCCAACGAATTAGTTGTGTATACACTGTCAGACGCTGAAACACTCCCAATAGCCATGGGGGTAGCATGACTGCTCAAAACAAAAAATACAGTAATCAGAACAAAGAAATTACGCATTGACAGTTGCTGTAGAATTTCCAATGGCGTCGATAATCCGATCCAATTGTTCCTGCGAGTCAAAGGTAATAACGATTTTACCACGGCCTTTAGTATCTGCTGAAATAGCAACTTTGGTTGAAAGGTTTTCAGCCAGCCTGTTTTTAAACTCCACTATGGCCGGGCTAAGTTCAGCGTTTTGCGATTTTTCAGCCGAATCAATGATTTCTTCCAGCTTTGGTTTTTCTTCTTTAGCCTCAGGCGCACGCTGACCTTTGATCAGGGCCTCTACATCACGCACTGAAAGTTCGTCCGCCACAATTTGTTTAAAGAGGTTTACCTGGGTTTCTTCATCACCGGCATTTACCAGCGCACGCGCATGCCCCATGGTAATTAACCCTTCACGAATTCCGATCTGAATAGCTGCAGGTAATTTTAAAAGGCGCAAAAAGTTGGCAATGTTAGAACGGCTTTTACCCAGTTTCTGACTGAGTTGTTCCTGGGTGAGATCACACTCATCCAGCAACCGCTGATAAGACAAGGATACCTCAATGGCATTGAGATCTTCACGCTGAATGTTTTCAACCAGTGCCATTTCAAGCATGTTCTGATCGTTGGCAATACGAATGTAACAAGGCACTTCTTCCAAACCTGCCAGTTGTGATGCCCTGAAACGGCGTTCGCCTGAAATAAGCTGGTATTTATCACGTCCTAATTTACGAACGGTGAGTGGCTGAATAATGCCATGTTCTTTGATTGACTCACTCAACTCCTGCAACGCTGCTTCTTCAAAATTGCTGCGCGGATTGAATGGATTTGCTTCAATCTGAGAGATGGAAAGCGACGAAATAGACCCCACGGTCTGTCCACCGGCTACTCCAATGTTTTTGGTTGTAATATCGGTATTCGAATTCTCTAACAAGGCACTCAAACCTCTTCCTAAAGCCCTTTTCTTGCTCATTGTAAACCAGAATTTATATTAATTGTTTGTCTTTGTTTTTCATTTTGGTGAGGTCATTTTTCTGAAGAACTTCACGTGCAAAATTGAGGTAATTGATAGCACCTTTGCAGGTGGCATCGTGCATAATGATGGTTTCACCAAAACTTGGAGCCTCACTCAGGCGGGTGTTGCGGTGAATAATGGTATCAAAAACCAGTTCCTGAAAATGCGTTTTTACTTCATCCACAACCTGGTTAGCCAGGCGCAGGCGGGTGTCATACATGGTGAGTACAATACCTTCAATATCCAGTTCTTCATTCAATCTTCCCTGAACAATTTTGATGGTGTTCAGCAATTTTCCAAGTCCTTCAAGCGCAAAATATTCACACTGTACCGGAATAATAACCGAATCAGCTGAGGTGAGTGCATTAACGGTAATCAGGCCCAGTGAAGGTGAACAGTCAATAATAATGAAATCGTAATCGTCTTTAATTTTATCAAGCGCCATTTTAAGGCGATGTTCCCGGTTGGGCATGTTAATCATTTCCAGTTCAGCACCTACCAGGTCAATGTGTGCCGGTATCAGGTCAAGGTTAGGATTTTCTGTTGCCAGAATAAGTTGCCGCGGATCAATTTCATTAATGAGGCAGTCGTAAATGTTGGTGGTAATATTTTTTGGGTCAAGACCCAGACCCGAAGTTGCATTTGCCTGGGGATCAGCATCCACAACCAACGTTTTATATTCCAACACTCCAAAAGCAGCCCCCAGGTTGATTGCTGTGGTGGTTTTGCCTACTCCTCCTTTTTGATTGGTGACCGCGATAATTTTTCCCATGATTTTAGCTCCGTTTTTACCGAACCTCAAAGATACCCATTTTCCACAAAATCTCCGGAATTGTTGAAAACTTATTAACCCCTTGTGGATTCGGTGATTGAGTAAAGAAAAACGCTTAAAAACCCGAGGGCTGCCATGGAATGAAACGGAATCATTCCATAAACTTCTGACTGGATTCCGATAACGATACCGGAACAGAAAAACAGGAACAAAACAAACTCTATCCAGGTTGAAAGTTTAATACCTGAACTAAGATAGGCATTTGTTTTCCAGCGTGATTTAGCCCCGTTACCGGTATTAAACTTAGGGGTACGCACAAAAGCCGTTTTTTTTCCAAAATACCCCTGTAACACCGCAACGGTGTTATGGTATGAAAGTCCCATGGAAACAACCAGGAACTGAAAAAACCGGAAAACGAACAAAGGCCCGCGGAGTATTGGATATGTTGTTTTTTCGCGGAATGATACGGCATAATAAAACATCAGAAACAGGGTGCTGATAAAAAAGACAGAGGCATAATTCAGCCAGGCAGAAACCATGGAGTTAACTGTTACGAGGTAAACGAGCACCACACTTGATAAAGACAAGAGCAATACAAAAACAAAAACAGAACTATTGAAAAGGTGTGCCAGCCCGTTAATACGCTCTGAAAAACGCAAACCGGGTGTTTGAATCAACCTGCCCGACATTTTTTTAAACGTCTCTGCCCCACCCTTGGTCCACCTGAACTGCTGTGACTTGAGGGCTGACATGGCAACCGGCAGTTCAGCCGGAGATCCGACATCTTCACGGTAAATAAATTTCCAGCCTTTCATTTGGGCGCGGTAACTCAAATCCAGATCTTCTGTCAGCGTATCAGCCTCCCAGCCCCCGGCATTTTCAATGGTTTTGCGGCGCCAAACACCAGCCGTTCCATTAAAATTAATGAAAAATCCGTTTACATTTCTTCCCACCTGTTCAACGCTGAAGTGTGCATCCAGCGCAAATGCCTGAAGCTTTGTGAGCACTGAAAAATTGCGATTGAGATGCTCCCAGTGTGTTTGTACAACGCCCACTTTTTCATCCGCAAAAAAGGGAATTGTTTTTTTCAGAAACTGCGGATCAGGTACAAAATCTGCATCGAAAATAACAATGAATTCTCCGCGGCAAAGTGCTAAACCGTGTTTTAAAGCCCCTGCCTTATACCCTTCACGTGCAGGCCTCCTTACAATGTTCACCATAACGCCTGCTGACTGCAGATCAGTTACTGTTTTATCAACAAGGGCACTGGTTTCATCGGTACTATCATCCAGTACCTGAATTTCAAGTTTTTCTGCAGGCCAGTCCATTTGCACAGTGCACTGTAAAAGGCGCTCTACCACATATTTTTCATTGTAAATGGGCAGCTGAATGGTTACAAACGGAAATTCCCCGCTGATTTGAGGTGGCAGCGTCGCTTTCTTTTTCCGGAACCACAGATAGGATACAGCGAGCGAAAACTGAATCACCGCATAGAAAAAAATCACCAGCAGTGAAAGCCCGTAAAGACCGATGATAATTGCGCCAACCACTATAAATATTTAAAAATAGTGAGTATAATTTTATAGCCGGCAAAGATAGTTCCTTTCACCGTTCCCGATACTTTGGAAACCCCAATGCGTTTTTTGTAGTTAACGGCAACTTCAACCGAACGCAGCTTTTTTTTTGCGGCTTTAATTTGCATTTCAATGGTCCAGCCGTAGGTTTTATCTACCATACCCAATGACATCAGCGCGTCGTAACGGATAGCCCTGAAAGGTCCCAGATCAGTATACCGGACACCGTGAAAAAGCCGCATCAGCCGCGTTGCAAGCCAATTGCCAAATACCTGGGGAATGGTCATGGATCCTTTTGCTCTTTTGCCCAACGCACGTGAACCTATTACAAAATCAGCCCGGTCATCGAGAATGGGTTTTACCACCAGGGGCATTTCCTGCGGATAATCTGAATAATCACCGTCAATAAAAACAACAATATCAGGTTTGATCGGCTGTGAGGCAACGTAATCCATACCTTTGAGACAAGCCCAGCCATAGCCCTTTCTGTCTTCAGTTAACACGGTTGCACCTGCCGCTTTGGCTACTTCTTCTGTTTTATCCACAGAACCATTGTTGCAGACAATTATTTCAGCCACCAGGTCTTTGGGAATTTCAGCCACCACTTTTCCAATCGAATGTTCTTCGTTAACGGCAGGAATGATGACTACAATTCTGGGATTATGCACGCTTAGAGATTAAATTCCCTGTCTCGCCGACAGGCAGGCAAATTCAAATTTTGAAACCAGTGGGAAACCGTCCGGAACCCGTTTTAGCATTTGACCAACCTTTAACAGATGCTGAAACAAGTTCAGCATGACTGGTTCTAAGAAAATAAGGTTTTGAATGCCGGACATTTAGTTTTGAATTTCAAATCCATTATTCCCCAGCACAATTGGTCCTTCATTGCCAAAGCGATTTTGCTCAGGACCGTTTTCCAATTTCAAAACTCCGCGCGGGCAAACGGCTGCACAAACTCCACAACCCACGCACGATGAACGAACAATATTCTGCCCTTTTTGCGCATAAGCGCGCACATCAATGCCCTGCTCACAGTAAGTTGAACAGTTACCGCAGGAAATGCACTGTCCGCCGTTGGTTGTAATTCTGAAACGCGATTTGAACCGCTGTACCAATCCCATGTAAGCCGCAAGCGGACAACCGAAACGACACCAGGTTCTGTTTCCAAAAATGGGATAAAATCCGGTTCCGATTATACCGGCAAAAACAGACCCGATCAAAAAGCCATAAAGTTCACGCACATCGTAAGCCGATATGCCCACCAGGTATTCTTTAGACTCCATGTCAGGGTTATTGATGACGTTATAGGTCAGATAGCCGGTAAAAAAAGTCATGATTATGGCAAAAACCAGCACACCGTGAATCAGCCACCGCTCCAGTTTCCAGGCGCTGAGTTTTTTGCTGGAGAGCTGACGATACGGATCACCCAGCGTTTCTGCCAAACCACCGCAGCCGCACACCCAGGAACAGTACCAGCGTTTTCCGTAAAAATAAACCATTACCGGAACAATAACCAGTGACAGCACAATGCCCCAGGCAAACAAAAATTTTCCAAAATGCCCGCTGTCAAGTAATTGCTGCACATTCCATTCAAACAAAAACGTATAATCCAGCGGCCAGGCATTTTTCAGATCACGTGCCGGAAGATCAAAGAGCGGCAGAATTTCTATCAGCAAAAAAGCAAAAATCAATTGAAAAAAAACAACCACCACAGTGCGCACAACCTGGTAATTATTATGCCGGTATTTGATGATCATACGTACCCCCATCACCGTCATCACAACGCAATACAGAAACCCATACAGAAACCACTGAGAGGCCGTATCAGCAGGATTAAAAAGGTGTTTGACCGGGTCAACGGCGAGTGTACAATTCACCAGTGCGTATGGGAAATAATAGAGCAGAACGTAAAACGATACGAGGAAAATGAAGGTACTGATACCAACCCAGCCCCGGTTGGTGGCAGCACGCTGATAAATGCCGTTATTTTTGATTCCGGCCGGCCCGCCAAGTTTCAGTTCGGTTAAAACAAACAAAAGCGCGCCTATAATGCCCAGCCCGAATGTCAGAAAAAACAACAGTGCTTTGTGTGCCGGAATCCACCCGGTTGAAGCCACCCGGGCCAATTTCAGCGCAAACTCTTTGGGTGGTGTGTACATGACCCTATCCCATTGCTGCGCATTACGAAACTGTTGATTGGTTTCATTGTAGATCTGAATTACCGCATTGCCAAATGAAACCGGTGATGTATAGTTTTTATCAACAATTTCAGCAGACATACGCTCACCCAGGTTGGTGAGTTCCATCTCTGACAAATTGCTGCGCATCAACTCTTCTGTCAACCTAAAATTACCGGAAAACACCAGCAATGTAAAAACAATCAACCCGCCCAGGAATAATGTAAGACCTATGTATTTTAACTGTTTCATGTCAGGTATTCAGCAGGTTTTTCCACCAGGTTTTTGGTTTTAGCTGCACATTTTTTCCGCTGGCGCGATTAAAGGCAGCAATAATTTCAGGTTCAAAATGCGCGTAAAATTCAGGATCAAAATTGGCACTTCGTAAATGCTTCACCACTTCTTCTACCAATGCTTTTTTGCGCAGCCAGGCATCAAAAAGTTCATGCCGCATGCGAATACCAAACGTATTAATTCCTTTAAAAATACCGCTATCTTTATCCCACACCAGGTGAATGCATTTTTCGCCGGCAGCATGTTCCCAATAGAATTCAGCTTCTCCGGCAGCCAGCGAAGCGCCAACATTACCATAAGTCTGGTATTCAATATCAAAAAATTTGGCTGAATTAAACCAGGGCCCGGGGTTATATGCCTGGCGGTTTCCGCAAAGTGTTTGTGCCAGGGTTTCTCCCATAATGCGGCCGGTATACCAAACCTGCTCCAGGGCACGTCGTCCGGCAACGGGCTCCCTGAACTGAGCACAATCACCAATGGAATAAACATTGGGAATACTGGTTTCAAAAAAGGTATTAATGAGAATTCCGTTTTTTGTTTCCAGTTCTGAATTACGCACAAGGTCAATGTTTGGTGAAACACCGGCAGTTAAACCAACAAACTGGCAGGGAATGCGTTCGCCTGATTTGGTGATAATTGCTCCCGCGCTTCCGGTTCCGTCATCCACTATTTCAGCCAGTTCGTTTTCAAAACGCAAATCAACATGGTGTTTAAGAATATGTTTTGAAATCAACTGCGCCTCTTGTATAGGAAGCACATTGCTCCAGAATTGTTTTTCACGCACTAAAAAAGTCACTTTTATACCCCGTGACAAAAGCATCTCAGCCAACTCAATGCCAATGAGGCCACCGCCTACAATAACAGCTTCACGGACCAATGGTGAAACGGCTTCAAGCATTTCAAGATCCTGGCGGGAATAAAGTCCCTGCACCGCTTTTAAATCCTGCCCGGGCCAGCCAAATTTATTGGGCTTTGAACCAAGCGCCAGAACCAGCTTGTCATATTGCAATGTTTTACCTGACCGGGTAGTGATCGACTTGTTGGTATAATCAATTGAAATAACCCAGTCTTCGACCAGTTGAATGCGGTTTTTAGCCCAAAACCAATCTTCATAGGGTTTGATGTCATTCCACCGCATGTGCCCCATGTATACATACATCAGTGCTGTGCGCGAAAAAAAGTGCGTTGACTCACCAGAGATCACGACTATTTCATGGTCACTGTTTTTACGAATGTGACGAGCGGCTGTAATGCCTGAAATTCCATTTCCTATGATAACAATTCTGGACAGTGACGTGTGTTTTTTTGTTTGGACGATGAAGTTAAATAAATCTTACAAAATCCGGATAAAAAGTTATGGACACCAGTGGCTGAATATTTTAGCCCGGTTTAACATGGTTATATCTGCATAAATGAGTTATCTTTACGGCAGCAAAAGGCTATGGCAAACGTCCTCAGTAATATCAACATCAAAAAAATGCGGGTCAGTGAGTTGCTCAAAAAAATGAGTGATATGACGGCTCAATTGAATGAAGATGTTAAAAAGCACTTTGCTGATCTGACTCCGGAACAATTATTCTGGAAACCCAATGAACGCAGTTGGAGTATTGCCCAATGTCTTGCACACCTGAATGCCTATTACAGTTTTTACATTCCGGTTTTTAAAGAGCGTATAAAAAATACACGTTTCCGCACACCGGGAGAGTATTTTGTAAGCAGCCCGCTAGGAACAGCCTCTATACTTTCTGTAAAACTGGGTAAGGTAAAAAATGTCAAACGCCGCCTTAAAGCCGCCAAAGATTATAACCCGCTGGTAAATGCATCACTCAAAACAGAAAATGCCGTTCAGGATTTTCTCACCTACCAGGAAGAGATGCTGAAAGTTATTGCAGAATCACGGTTTATCAATGTTCGAAAAGCCAAATGTACACTGGCCGTTACGTCATTTATCAAACTAAGACTCGGTGATGCTTTTCAGGTGGTGGTTTATCACAATGAGCGGCATGTGGAGCAGGCAAAAAATGTGTTGAAGACAAAAGGGTTTCCGGCTTCGTAGCTTCGTATTTAATCTTAGCTTTTTTCAGAAAATATCGAATAAGGATTAACGAATAGTGAATTTTGAAGTAGAATTAGTTTAGCATTCGTTGATCGGTATTAGCCATTCGCTATTCAACAAAAATACTTTCTCAAAAAAAGAGTCAAGGATTTCCGGGTTCGTAGCTTCGTATTTAATCTTAGCTTTTTTCAGGAAAATATCGAATAAGGATTAACGAATAGTGAATTTTGAAGTAGAATTAGTTTAGCATTCGTTGATCGGTGTTAGCCATTCGCTATTCAACAAAAATACTTTCTCAAAAAAGAGTTAAGGGTTTCCGGGTTCGTAGCTTCGTATTTAATTCTGCTCTTTTCAGAAAATATCGAATAAGGATTAACGAATAGTGAATGATAAGAGAAGCAAAACTTCGAAATTCAGCATTCGTTGATCATCTGTTCAATATTCAAAAAACCAAACATGAACAAGGGTATATTCTTTCTCAACTTCTGAACCTTTTCAAAAAACGCTCTTTGTGCTCGAGCTTAACTTCAGCGGGGTTTGCAGGAACGTCTTTTTTCCAGCGTTTGTGTGACCAGAGCCAATAACGCGGTTCTTGCACAATGGCCTCTTCCAGGTTACGGATGTAAGACTCGGTAATGAAACCGTATGCTTCCATTTTTGGAGTAGCTGTAATCAACTTTAATTCAAGTTCGTATTTACCGCGGCTGACTTTGTGAATGATGCCGCAAATAACCGGCATATCAAATTCATTCGCCATAAACTCAGCCCCAAAATAAAAGGCGGTTTCCTGGTTCAGAAACGTAGTCCAATAACAATTTTCTGCCTTACCGGGCGACTGGTCACCAAGTACCAGTGTTGCAGCAGGGCGTGACGTTAGTTTTCGTAATTCATCTTTGTAATTGCTGGCGTGGACCACTTTCATTCCAAACCGTTCACGGCGCCCGGTAATTTTACGATCCCAATACTTATTGGACAAAGGCGAACCAATACCAACGGCCTGAAACCGGAACAAGAGACTTTGCGCTGTAATCAAAAACTCCCAGTTATTATAATGTGATGACAGTAAAATGACGGATTTACCCTGATCGTAAAACTGCTCCATAACTTCAGGATTCCTCACTTTCATGCGCCTGCGCAGACTCTTTTCAGTGATAAAAAGATTTTTGACAGATTCAGCAAAAAGATCGGTAAAAAACCCATAGAATTTCTTTTTAATGTAGCTGATTTCAGGTTCAGATGCATTGGGAAAAGACTTTCTTAAATTCTGCTCTACAACTTTCTTGCGGTAAGGAATAATGGTTCTGATGAGCAGGTAAAAAATATCAAACAGACCATAGATGCAAAACAATGGCAAATTTCCAATTGGAACTGTTAAACAATAATATAGAAACCGATCAAGCAAGTCTGCCGAATTTTAGCACGAAGCTAAGGATTAAAATCTACTCCTCAAACGGCCAAACCGTAAGGTTATTTTACGTGATCTCTTAAAAAAACTTAATGCGGGGTGGGTTAGTTATTGGCAAAGTTGAGTTCTCCGTTGCGCATTTTCTTGTAATAGAGCGCCAGAAAGCCTAGCATCTCTGAAATCTGCGCAAAGGCTTCGTCAGTGGCTTGTGAGAATGCCTGACCCTTTAATTTCAGAATAAGTTTGCTGTAAAGTGCATTAAAGCCCACCTCTACCAGGTTGATGTTTGAGGCATTGCTTTTTTTCTGAAAATCTTTCAGCGCGGGCAAGGCCTTTTCAAAAAGTTCAAGGTATTTGGGCTGATGCAAAATATTTAACAGGGTATTGTGTAACAGCAGCAATTCCATCAGAATTTCATTGAGGTCTGAATTGTGACCTTTTTTCAGAATTCCCTCTGCTTTCATTTGTTTTATGAGGCCGGCATACCAGTTACGATACTCTTCAACCAACGCCGGATCTTTCAATTGCGGCTCAATAAGGGTGTGAATGATGGTATCCAGGTCAAAATTATTTGCCCTGATCAGGTCTTCTATCTGGAACATGTAAATAACATGTTCTGCAATGTTATTTTCTTTGGTACGCTTAGCAATGAGCATTACTGGGCGGTTTCAGCATCAGCAGGAACTTCAGTTGCCGTAGAATCGTAATCTGAATTCATGGTATTAACCAATTCATCCGTAATATCCATTTTTGGATTGCAAAACATTACCTGCCCCCCCATTTGATAAGATATCACATAATCATAACCTTTCTGAAGGGCTAGGTCGCGACAGTATTTTTGAATTCTTGTCAGTGCAGTAAGCGTCAATCTATTCTGTGTTTCATATAATTCCTGTTCCAATTGCTGCTGCAATTCCAGCATCTCTGTTTGTTTTTTTTCACCTTCACGCTGATATTGCTCTTGCTCAGATGAAATTAACGGAAATTTAGCTTCCCATTTTTTATTCCAACTTTCAAATTCTTTCTGTTTGTTCTGCAGACGGCTCTCAGCATTTACCTGAGCATCCATAATTTCTTTCTGAACTTCAACCACCAGGCTGCATCGTGTATTTAATGAATCAGAATTGTAATAAACAATTATGGCTCCCTGACCTTTTTCATGGAGTTTGGTCATGTCAGTTGTATCAACCGGGGTTGAAACCGCTTCGGCTGATCCGCCAGGCGCTTTCATAAAAAGTATAATTACCGCAATTACCAGAATTGCGCTAATAATCAGGGAAATTACTGCCAGCTTATTTGAGTTGTTCTGCATTTTTTATAAATATTCGTTCAATAGATTCATCACAAAAGTAAAACAATATCTTAATTATAGCGACAAAGGGGAATTTCGCTTTAAAAAGGTTGCGGGTATTTAAGTTTAATTAACAGAATAAAAAAACCCTTCTGCCGGGCAGAAGGGTGCACAAAATCTTAGTTGTAAAAATCAGGCAACAACAACGCTGCGCTGATTCATGGTGTAACTAATAAAATCAAAGGGAACTTTGACCATAAAGGCATAGTCCTGACCAACCTCAAACATGTCTTCGTCTTCTTCATTGTAAAGCCATTGAACACGTACTTCTTTATTTTTGGCTTTCAGCTCATTCAGTTTATACAACAAAAAGAGTAATCGTTTTGATGAAGAGATATTGAAATATTCGAGATCAATTTTCAGAATTGTATTATCACAGGGATTTGCAACATAATCTTCAAACCAATGCAGAATACCGCTGTAAAAATCCTCGGCATCATCCGGTATTGATTTTCCTTTAATTTCAAAAACCTGATGCGTAGGATCAAATAAAACCTCAGGCGTCTTAATAGTTGATGGTATACGTAATGCTTCCATAGGCAAGTTTGTTATACACTATAAATATCCGAATTAATCCGGAATCAGAATCAGAAATTCTACTAAGGGCTGATTCTTATAGACTAATTTTACGTTTAAAGGGTTATACGGTTACAAAATCATTATTTAAAACCTTTGCGGCGGTGATATTCAAGCAGTTTTTGTGCCGGATTTTCAACCAATACTATTTCTTTAATACCTGATTGATAAGCCGATAGGCGAATGACTTTTTCAAATCCAATGGCTACCCCACCCACCAGTCCCAATTGCGCGGTTGGATGTTTTATCAGAATTGGTGCAACATGACGATCAAAGAACATAGCAAAATAGCGCACTAACAGTTGTTGAATTTCAGGATTAGTGGTAAACGGAATAAGTAGTTTTGCCAAAGCAGCCACCATTGCCAGATCGGGATTTTTATAAAAAACGGTTGTAAAATCTGCTTTGGGTGTTTTTACAAACGCTGAAACCGCATTATCCATTTCCGGTGACAGGTCATTATTCAGCCAGGCTGAAAGAATTACTTTTCCAAGTTCAAATCCACCGCCAATATCATCAATCAGGTATCCGTGCCCTCCTTTGCGGTCATGCAACTGCTCACCATCATACCAGGCTGCAAAGGCACCTGTTCCCAGTATTCCAACCAAACCTGCCGAATCACCAAACACCGCACGGGCCGCACCTAACTGATCATCATAAACAGAAACCCCGCCGGTTGTTTTTTGCTGTAATACAGACCGCACAATTTCTTTGTTGGCATCAGACGCCAGGCCACTGCCATAGAATATCAACTGCGCACTGGCGGGGAGGTTTATTTTTTGCAGTTGCTGTTCAAAATGGGGCGTATAGCGGTTGGGGTTAAAACCGGGCAATTCAAACCGGTCTACCTGACCATTCCGGTCAATCAACAAGGTGGTTTTTGTACCGCCGGCCTCAAACAAACAAATAGATTGCATGTGCTAAAGATAAATTTTTTCCAAACAAAAAACCGCTTCACCGAAAAGCACGGGAAGCGGTTTTTACTTGTTTTTCTGACAGTAGATTTTATGCCTGCTGCTGTTTAATCAGGTTAAGGGCAGATCCGGCTTTAAACCAATCAATCTGCTGCTTGTTGTACGTATGGTTCAATTTAATTTCTTCTGATTTTCCGTCTGTGTGATCTAAACGAAGTGTCAGTTGTTTGCCTGGGGCAAAAGATTCCAGGTCAATAAAATTGAGTGTATCATCTTCCTGCACTTTATCCCAGTCAGCCTCATTGGCAAAGGTAAGTCCAAGCATTCCCTGTTTTTTAAGGTTTGTTTCGTGAATGCGCGCAAATGATTTTACAATGACTGCTAAAACGCCAAGGTGTCTTGGTTCCATGGCAGCATGTTCACGTGATGAACCTTCACCGTAGTTTTGATCACCAATCACCACCGAAGCAATTCCGGCTTTTTTATAGGCCCGTGCAGTAGCAGGTACTTCACCATGCTCACCGGTAAGCTGATTTTTTACCTTGTTGGTTGCACCACCAAATGCATTCACTGCACCAATGAGCATATTGTTTGAAATGTTATCCAGGTGACCGCGGTATTTCAGCCATGGTCCGGCCATTGAAATATGATCTGTCGTGCATTTGCCTTTTACTTTGATCAGCAATCTTGCACCCATCACATTTTTACCATTCCACGCAGGGAATTCTTCAAGCAACTGCAGACGATCAGAATCAGGCTTAACGTAAACGTTCACTGAACTTCCGTCAGCCGCCGGGGCCTGATACCCGTTATTTTCAACGGCAAATCCTTTAGATGGCAACTCATCTCCGGTTGGCACATCAAGTTTTACCTGTTCACCGCTGCTGTTGGTAAGCGTGTCTGTAAGCGGGTTAAATCCTAAATCACCGGCAATGGCAATAGCAGCAACTATTTCAGGTGATGCTACAAATGCATGGGTATTTGGATTTCCATCCGCACGTTTTGAGAAGTTGCGGTTAAACGAGTGAATGATGGTATTTTTTTCACCTTTTTCAGCACCTGCCCTGTCCCACTGACCGATACACGGACCGCAGGCATTGGTAAATATTTTGGTGTTCAGTTTTTTAAAGATATCGAGCAGCCCATCACGTTCTGCTGTGTATCGAACCTGTTCAGAGCCCGGGTTGATACCAAATTCTGCTTTGGTCACCAGGCCTTTTGCCACCGCCTGTTTTGCAATGGAAGCCGCACGTGCTAAATCTTCATACGATGAATTGGTGCATGAACCAATTAAACCCCACTCTACTTTCAGCGGCCAGCCGTTTGCTTTTGCTTTTGCAGCCAGTTCATTGATAGGTGTTGCCAGGTCCGGCGTAAATGGTCCGTTTACATGCGGCATTAAAGTTGAAAGATCAATTTCAATAACCTGGTCAAAGTATTTTTTTGGATCTGCATAAACTTCAGCATCACCGGTTAAATGTTCTGCAACTGTATCAGCAAGGGCAACAACATCCGCACGGTCTGTTGCTTTGAGGTAACGGCGCATGGAATCATCGTATCCAAAGGTTGACGTGGTTGCACCAATTTCAGCCCCCATGTTGCAAATGGTTCCTTTTCCGGTACAGGAAAGTGATTCTGCTCCCGGTCCAAAATATTCTACAATACATCCGGTTCCGCCTTCAACAGTAAGAATACCGGCTACTTTCAAAATTACATCTTTGGGTGCTGTCCAGCCATTCAGTTTACCGGTCAGTTTTACACCAATAAGTTTTGGAAATTTAAGTTCCCACGCCATACCGGCCATTACGTCTACTGCATCTGCCCCGCCTACTCCAATGGCTACCATACCTAAACCACCTGCATTGACGGTGTGTGAATCGGTACCAATCATCATACCGCCCGGGAAAGCATAATTCTCAAGCACTACCTGGTGAATGATTCCGGCGCCGGGTTTCCAGAAACCAATACCGTATTTATTACATACCGATGAAAGAAAATTAAATACCTCATCGTTTTTATTCAATGAATCCTGCAAGTCTTTATCTGCCCCAACTTTTGCCTGAATAAGGTGATCAGCATGGGCGGTTGAAGGCACTGCTACTTTTTTACGGCCTGCCTGCATAAACTGAAGAAGGGCCATTTGTGCGGTAGCATCCTGCATGGCTACACGGTCAGGTGCAAAGTCAACGTACGATTTTCCCCGTTCAAAAACCTGCGTGTTGGGGTTTTCCCACAAGTGCGCATACAGAATTTTTTCACTCAGTGTCAATGGTTTTCCAACTGCTTTGCGGGCAGCTGCTATACGCTCAGGATACTTAGCGTAAACTTCTTTAATCATTTCAATGTCAAAAGCCATACGATGTTTGTTTTTTTGAATGTAAGGATATGCGAATTTAGTTATTTAACCCTCTTTTCAAACCGAATTTCTACTTTTATACCGATAAGCACTCTAAATTAGTTTAAAAAGAAGACTAACAGTGTGTCTGTCGGTATTTACGATTGAAAAATTATAAAATGGTTCTGACTACTTTATTATTGCAATCCGTAGAATATCTTCAACCGGTATTTAACAGTTATCCATGAATCATTTTCAACGATTAATGCGGCTTTATGAAAAAGCACCCATTCACAATTTCTACCAGGGAATAAAACTGCTTGTTGACGACAAAAAAGCAATCATCAGTTTGCCCATTGATGAGCGTTACTTTCACGGTGGCATGGCGGTACACGGTTCGGTCTATTTCAAACTGCTGGATGATGCAGCCTATTTTGCCTGCCAGTCACAAATTTACGACTACTTTATTGTGACCACCAATTTCAACATCAGCCTGCGGCGCCCCATTGTATCGGGAACAATTACCGCTACCGGTGAATTTGAATGCTTTGATGAAAACATCATTCGCGCAAGGGCTACCCTGACAGACGAAAACGGAAAAGTATGCGGCACCGGAATTGGTGAGTTTATGAAAAGTAAAACCGCACTGGAAGGGTTGAATGATTATTAGGAAATTTTTTGTGGAATGGTCATTTCGAATGGAGCGCAGCGGAGAGAGAAATGACGTTTCAGATGGGCAATTGCCTGGACTTTTAAGTGCGTCTCCTACCTAGTAAAACCAGTTCACTGAAATGGACGAGCAAATGTTATTCTGCTCCGGATAAAACTTGAAATTAACTGAATACTTATAGTTTTTTGAATCGTAACTGATTGACTGAACCCCACCTTCAAGCGCCTCATCAGCGGCGGGTTTACCCATAATTTTAACGATTTCATCTTTTTTCATACCAAAAAACTTAGAGTCACAAGACTGAATATTGTATTCTTCAGCGGCTTTTTTCAAATCCTCCTGAAAGTATTGCTCATAGCTCAAAACCTCCATAAAAATAGTTTCTACTTTTTGAGATTTTGCATTTACCCAAACGGTAATGGGTGCATTTTCAATCGTTTTGAAATAATACATAAAGGCCAGCGAGTCGGCGGTATATGCACCACCGGTAAAACTGCCCAGAATTTTTTCCAGTTTCAGTTCGTTGGTGCCGTATTCAATACCCAGAAAATTATCAAAATCATCCGCACTTTCTTTGGCACAATCTTCTTTCTTTTCGTCGGTTACATCCGGATTGGTTGTTTCTGAACTATCACTGCCGGCGCAGGCTACTGAGAAAATGGAAAGAATACCGATCAGCAGTGCAAATCCATACTGTTTTTTACGTTTCATAGTGTACTTTTTAGTTCTAATTAATGATACCAGTTAACAATTACCGAGGAGCACCAATTTTCCTGCTCGGGATAAAATTTGAAATTGACTTCGGTTTTACGGTCTTGCGAAAAATAATGCAATGAGGTGACATTTCCATCAAGCAACTCCTCTTTTTCAGGCTCTCCCATTTCTGCTATCAGTTCTTCTTTCAGCATTCCAAAAAAGCGGGAGTCACAGTCAGGAATATTGTAGGCAACTGCAACGGCCTCCAGGTCTTTTTTAAAATCGTCCTTAAATGTCAGCACTTCCATAATAACGGTTTCAACACGGGCGCTGGAAGCATTTACCACAACCGAAACGGGCGCATCAGGTACGGCAAAAAAATTGTAAATAAACCGCAGGTTGTCTTCGGAATAATATCCACTGGTAAAATCACCCAGCTTATTTTTTAATTCAATTTCAAGTGTACCGGCGTCAAGTCCCAGGAACGAATCAAACTTCTCAATATCAGAATTTTCACAGGTGTTCTTTGCTTTGCAGGAAAACAAAACAAGCAGTGAAAACAAAACAATAAGCCGGTTATTCCTGAGCATTTGTGCGAATTTTTTCAGTTATCTGGTTGACAAAGATAACGAAGCAATGGAAATCTGGCAGAACTGATTAAATTAGTCAAAAAAAATTTATGCGGGCACTCTATATTACTTCGCTGGTTATTACCATTGCCATGTTTGTGGCGGTTGGTGCAATCGCAGAACAATATTCTGAACTGGACTGGGCCATTTTTTTTGATGAGCTGTACAGTACTGATTCATACAGTTACAACTATGATGATTACCGCTATGGTGAACTGCGTGACATCACCGCCATGGGAGGTATTGTTTCATTAGGGTTTACCCTATTCTACATTCTCACATTTTCTTTTACGTTAAAAAACATCAAACGTATGACTGCTAAAGTGATGAGTATTATAGGCCTCTCAATATCAGGGCTTATCTTTTTCTGCTGCCTGGTTCCGACCTTTGAGCCGGGCGGAGTGGCATTTGATGATGAGTTTGCGCCGCTGATGATATTCTATGGCCTTATTATGCTTGGCTTTTGCATTGTTAACCTGGTGCAGGCTGTGCGCAATACAACGGTTGTTACAGTCAATCAGCAAACGATTGATGATCTTGTCTAAATAAGGTTCTGTTTGGCTTAACACGGTTTTGTACCTCTGTACAACTTTACGTTTTCAACCGGTCTGCACTTAATTTCTCTGCGCTACCATTTAATCAATGAACCGCGGTTTTTGCTCGTTTTGAACATTTCGGTACGGCATTTGTATTTACCTTGACAGAAGATTAATTATTGAGTTATGTACAAGCTACATTCACAAAACAAACAAAAAGGCAGAATTTGCCAGGGAATTGACAGCGGAATTTTGAAAATGGGTGGAAAATCAGTCCTTGCTGAAAGGCTGCGGATTAAAAAGGGTTCGTAGCAAAAACACTGACCTCCGGAATAAATCCGCGGTTATCCATTTTTAACGCATTAATCACCACGTGGGCAATCTCATCGGGCGTTAATTTTTTAGGCTGGGGTTCTTTTTCAACCCGGTCTTCGGTTCCAAAAGCCGTCAGTACTTCAGACGGATTTACCTGAATTACACGAATATTAAATGGTCTCAGCTCCTCTTGCCAGCACTGACTCATACCGCGCAGCGCAAATTTAGACGCCGCATAAATGGTTCCGTTTTTAAAGCCTTTGAGTGATGCCGTTGAAGCAATGTTTACAATGTTGCCCCGTTTCATCTTTTTAAAATGAACGGCAGCACGTGCAGTCATCAGGGCGGCACCGTATACATTCACCTCAAAAACGCTTCTAAAACGCTCTCTGGTCACTTCTTCAACCGGTCCAAAATCACCAATACCGGCGTTGTTGATGATTCCGTCCAATCTTCCAAACTTTCTCAGCGTATAATTGAAAAGCGCATTGATTTGTTCATCGTTGGTGACATCAGCGTGGTAATAAATAGCATTGATTTCTTTAGCAACCTGCTTTAATTTTTCTTTGTCACGCCCGGTAATGACAACCGTTGCAAAATTCTTAATCAGCTGGTGCGCAATTTCCTTACCAATGCCGGAGCTGCCGCCGGTAACGATATAGACACTTTCAATCAGTTGCATGTTGATGCAGGTTTATTAATACTACTACATTCCCATATCGCCGCCGTCACCGGTAAATGTACCTTCGCGGCCGCGTTTGCGTCTGTCAGGATCCTGATTACCAAAAACATATCCAATGGTAATCATATACCTGCGTGATTGGTGTTTCCACAAACCTGAGCTGGTAAATTCACCGGGCTGTTCCAGTTCATACCCAAACTGACGGGTGTTAAAGATATCAGTTACCTTGGCATTTACATACATTTTGTCTTTCAAAAAAGTCTTTTTAACTGCTAAATCAAGACTATACATGGGTTTTGAGCGGCCCTGTGTAAGCACCATCGGTGAACGGTAAAAGCCGGTGATCTGCCCGCTCCAGCCTTTATTGAAGGTAAATACCTGTGACATGTTGGCTGACCAGCTGAAACCGCTATTATTCAGGTCACTTTCACCCGATGTTGAATTAATATAGGTTTGAGAAAGATTGCCCGACAAGGTAATTTTCCACCATTTTACCGGTTTGTAAATAGCCATTAATTCAGAACCAATAAACTGAGCCTCATCTACGTTTGACCAGGATACCGTTGAAACACCGAGCGAATCAATTGAGCGCACACGCTGAATCATGTTTGTCATATACCGGTAATACACTGAACCGGTGAGCGTCAGTTTTTTTCCGTATGACCCAAAACCAAACTCTACACTGTTAATATATTCCGGCAAAAGTTTGGGGTTACCAACCTGCAGGTTCAGCGGATCAGTATATTTTGAAAACGGATTCAGAGCATGTAGACCAGGGCGGTTCACCCGGCGGCTGTAACTCAGGGTAACCTCGCTGGTTTTGGTAACCGGCTTAACCAGGTGCAGGGATGGGTAGAGTGAATAGTAATTATTGGTATACCGGGTTGGGTCTTTGTCTATTTCAGATGTAATAAATACCATTTCACCGCGCATACCCACCTGGTATTTGAATTTGGTAAAGTCCTGCCCGTAAATGGCATAAGCGGCATGCACCTGCTCTGTAAAATTGTAGGTATTGTTCAGGCTATCATCAGCTGTCTGAAAGGTTTCCTGGTAATAATCCTGGCTTATTTGCCGGATTGTTGTTTTAGCGCCTGCTTCCAGTTTGGCCAACCGGGTTATTTTGGTTGAATCATTCTTTGTGTAGGTTTTGCTCATGGGCCTGTAATAATCAAGCTGCAAGGTAGTAATTGCGTTACCGTCAATGGTGCGCACATACTGATCAAGCGTGTTAGCTGTTAAAAGTGTCAGATCAACCGGATTGTAGGTGTTTTGAGTATAAAAGCCTTCTTCCGTACTTTGTCCGGTAGAATATTGCCCGTTAAAATCAAGTTTATGTTCGGGCTGGTCAAATTTTTTGTTCCAGAAAACAGAAGCATCCATGCCGTACTTTTCTCCCGGATCGTCACTGATCCGTTCCCACACATCGTAACGGGATATGGAGTCGTAGGAATAATAAAACATATCACCGGTGCGCTCTTCACGCCCCAGGTTTCCATTCACTGAAAACCCGACGGTATTTTTGGGGTTGATGTAAAAATCACTCCCGAATTTGAGCATTTGTCCCTGCCGGAGGTGTGTACCTCTTCTCACCTGTTCCTGCATGTCATACACATCGTTGTAAAAAGTTTCATTGGTCTGGTTAAAATTGCGGTACCCCTCATACCAGTTTGAACTGTAGCCCCCGTAAACATTGAAAAACTTATTGCGGTAGGCCAGGTTAAAGGCAATGTTGTGATTGAACCCTAAAAATTTAGGGTACGTATCCAGTGAATCGGGATGAATTCCGTTTTCAATACTCAAATCAACACTGCCGTTAAACCCTTTCATTTTATTTTTTTTGAGCACAATGTTTATGATTCCCGACATTCCGTCAGGGTCATATTTGGCTGAAGGGTTTGTAATTACTTCAATGGATTCAATGGAACTGGCCGGTATAGAAGCAAGTGCTCCCTGTCTGCCGCCGCCTGTGATGGACGACGGGCGTCCGTCTATCAAAATAGTTACGTTGGCACTGCCCCTAAGGCTTACGTTGCCGTCCATGTCAATGGTTATGGAAGGTACATTCTGAAGTGCATCCAGGGCCGTTCCCCCTTGTGATGTTAGTTGCTTTTCCATCGTAAAAACCTTACGGTCTATCTGGGCTATAACCTCTTGCTTTTCATAAACAACATCAACCACATCTAACTGATTAGCATCTGTTTTCATTGAAAGGGACCCCAGCTCAATTTTAGGCGTACGCTGTGTAAAGAAAAGTGAATCAACATAAAGCGGTGCAAAACCGAATGATGTAATTTTTGCAATGTAGGGGCCTGCCTGAATTTCTTCAATCGAAAATTTACCAAGACTATCTGCCAGTGCACCGGTTGCAACCGAACTGTCACGCACATTCAGCAAAAATATTTTTGCATAAGGTATGGCCTTTTGAGAAACCTCTTCTTTAACCTGGCCGGTCAACGTTCCAATTTTCGGGCGTTCTCCTCCTCCCCCTGGCTGCGACCAACTCACAGAAAACAAGACTGTTGTAAATAAAAACAGAAATAAGCCCAACTTCATACCGTGGAATTTTTTACAAATTTACCGAATAATAAATCTTTAAGACCACCACAATGACAAAAGGTTTAAACCGCTGATAACTTGTCAAAGCAGCTGTGGATTCTAACTTTTAGTACGATTTAGCAACCGCAGGATTTGTAAAAATCACAAAGTCTCCCAGGTGCTTATAGTCATCTAATTTTACGTTGGGATAATTTGCATCATCACCAATCAGCGTAATTACTTTTGATGTTATAGCTGCATCAAATTCAGCCAGACGCTGAACAATTCCAAATCTTTCTTCAGTATGAAAACGGCCGTTCAGGTGTAAAATTTTTGCAGCACTGTTTTTCTGCATAGCTTGATAAATTGAATATGCCATGGTAGCATCCCACAATGATTGACCCGGAATCATGTCATAAGCCGGTTTTGATTTTGGATCATTCGGGTCGTGCCCCATCAACGCATTTAATTTATCAGCATAAGCGCCTGAAGCCAGTGTATATGGCAGCGGAGCCATTGCATTTTTTGCAGACTCAGAAAGTTTCATCAGGCCGTCAATACCTTTTGATGAAGCAATATTTACATACCTGAAAGGAGCGTTGGCACAAACAACTGAAAGCCCTTTTTCTTTGGCAAACTCAACCATGGGTTCATAATCTTTGTAATTGCTCCAGACTTTTGCATCTTTTATAAAATAAGACCGCTTGATGAGGCCCTGCAGGTATTCATCCATAATCTGCTGCACATCTCTGTCAAACATTTCCATAGACAGTGTTGCGTTTGATCCATAAACGTTATACAATTCTTCAAAAAGTATCATTTGCAAAGCATGCCCGATTGAATCATTGTGTTCTTCACCAAAAAAAAGCACATCCACTGAATCTATTTCACCAATGATATCAGCTGGTTTCAGCTCTTTTCCATCACGGGTAGAATAGATGATATAATCTGTTTTTGATAATTTGGCGGCGTTTGCTGAAACAGTAAAACCAGTGGTCAGGCAAACGATTAATTGCAATAGCATTATTTTTTTCATGTCGTGTTTTTTGAGTTAGACAGTTTGATTGTTCAATTTATTCCCGGGGAGCTAATTATTTTTTGTGCTGGCCCTGTTTATTCCAGTTTTCCATTTGTCCGGGGGTGAGAATGGTACTCAATTCTGCCGTTAAAGCACGCATTAATTCACCGTGTTCTTTTTTCCATTTGTCATGCAGTTCACCATTCAAACCGGCATATTTATCAATAATAGCATTCACCTGGGTTTCCTGCCCGGGTGTTGGTTCAATGGCTTCGGTTACAATTTCCTTGAATCCGTCTTCTGTACCCCAGCGCATAATTTCATTCATTTCATGCTTTGTCATTTGTCCTGAAACGAGAAATCCGAGCACAAAACCGATGAGTACTGTAGCAAGCAGAATTAATTTTGGTTTCATTTTTTTCATACAACTAAAAGTTAATGTCCAATTACGTTAAATGTCAGTACATCAGCAGAGACCGATTCTATGCCCAGGAAACTCTCCAGCGAGAGTGAACCACCCGACAACAAATGAGAGCCCAGCAAAATGATAATGGATGCCGCCCCGGCATAGGCTATTTTTTTAAACAGCGAAATAGTGCCGGTACTGAAATTATTTTCGGCTATCCGATCCATCACTTCTGAGCTAAAATTTTGTCCCGGCGAAATGCTGGTGTTCGAAATCAGGCTGCGAAGGCTCAGCAGCTGCTCTTTTTCCAGTCTCAATTCTTCTGAATTTTGCAAGGCATTATCGAGTTCCGCCTGCTCATCGGGGGTCAGATCCTGGTCGAACGACCGAACCAACAGATCATTTAGCTTCTCATCCATACGCATTATATTTTTGGTATCAGTATTGTTTTTAATTTTTGCTGCCCTCTCGCCAAACGCGACAGCACAGTTCCTAACGGAATCTCAAGCATTTCAGCAACTTCTTTGGTTGAATATCCGTCCATCAGCCGCAGTACAACAACAACTCTGAATTCAGGCTCCAGTTGCAGAATTGCTTTTTGTACCATTTCACTCAGTTCATTGGAATCCTGCGTGCGGCCAGAATCTTCTATGTGGTGGATGGAATAGGTATCACTCACAATTCTCAACCGGCTAAGTTTCATTTTCTTTAGTTCATTCAATGATAAATTAATGGCAATGCGTGTCAGGTATGTTCTCAGGGTTGAATCACCTTTAAATTTATCCATGTTCTTATAAAATTGAATAAACACTTCCTGCGCAACATCTTTTGCATCATCTGAATCACCAAGCATTCCAATAACAACGCGCACCACCCCTTGCTGATTTGCTTCAACAAGTTGTTTGAATGAATAATCATCACCGGCTTTTGCGTTGAGCAATAAAATTTTCTCATTTCCGGAATCGTGCGGTGCCAAATTTGCTGTGCTTTTTAGTTAGACAATCGAAAGTTCAAATTTATTCCCAAGGTACTGAATGAAACTTAAACTATTTCAACGCGCACCGGTGCAAATGCTTCCGGAAAGCCGGTTTACCCATTTTAACAAGCCAATGGATCACTACAGCAGTGTGATACCTAAATTTGTAACATTCGTAACCAAATTGCATTATAACGGCCACCGCATAACTTATGAAAATCTACTTTTTCAGTTTCTTTCTTTTTGGCTCATTCTTTTTATGGGGGCAATCCACTGCCAGAATTGAATCTATTCTCAACACCAAACGCACGCAGATAGCCCAAGTCGAAACCGGGCCGGCATCAACCATTTTATACCTGCCCTGCCCTTTCTCAGAGAGTAGTTTCAATGTCGGACCAAGCCCGGAAAATATAGGAGAACTTACCGTTGTCAAAATTTATTATGTCTACACCCGGTATAAGCAAAGCAGCAGCTTCAACCAATCAGCACTTGACCAAAAACGCTTTGAATGGTTGAATGCAACCTACCCCACACTGCTTGCTGACCCACTTATTGAGTGGGAAATTATTGAACAAACCGGCTGCACTGATTACACCCAGGGTGATTCTTATTTCCATGGTTTTATTCTTGTTCACAGACCCATTGCTGGTCCCGAATCACGTGAAGACGAATTGAAACGGATTAACGCTTACCTGCAAAACCCTACAGATCTGTTCTATGAACCAAATATTGACCCTATTAGCGGACAATTACCAACCGATGCAACCAAAACTTCAGCAACAACGGTACAAACAACTAATACGTCTAAAAAAGCGGAATTTGCCGATGGCGAATTTGCCCTGTATAAACACTTTCAAACCAGCCTGGTTAATTCTGAGAATGTACCGCAGCAACGTATTGATAAGTGGATCAGCGTAAGCTTTACCGTAAGTGCTGATGGCAAAACAGACAGCCTGGTTTTTAAAGAAAATTATGCTGAAGCAGCGAAAGACCAGGTACAAAATGCGTTTCTGAAAATGCAGGCCTGGACACCCGCCTATGAAAATGGAAAAGCCGTTAAATCAACCGTAAATCTTGAAATACGGGTTTCATACTCGGGTGATGTTAAGGGCATGTATTCACGCGACGGAATAAAACCTACGTTCAGTAATGAGAAAACAGATGTTCCGGAATTGAGCGATGACCATGGCATTAATTTACTGGTTAATTCAGAACCCATTTCCATTAAATCATCAGCTGTATACAAAGGACTTGAACTAACCCGGAGTTTTAAAAACACCGCCCTGGTAATGGATGTAACAGGCAGCATGACCACCCACATTGCGGCATTAATCAACTGGGTTAAAACCAACAAACTGGCTGCACCTTTCACCAGCTATACCTTTTTCAACGATGGTGATGCTAAAACCACCAAACAAAAAAAGGTGGGAGAAACCGGCGGCATTTATCTCACCCAAAACCTGGATGAGGTCGATAAAGTAATTGAAGAGGCCATGCGTAAAGGTAACGGCGGTGAAGCACCGGAAAATGATATGGAAGCCGTTAGTTATGCTTTTCAAAATGACGAAGATGCAAATGCTGTTTTGTTAATTGCAGATAATTATTCTGAAGTGCGTGACATTGAATTGCTCAAAAACATTTCACGGCCAGTTCATGTACTGCTTTGCGCGGCTCCAAAATTTGTGCGCTGTGAATACCTGAAAATAGCCAAAGACACCGGCGGAATGTTCTTCCTGAACGGTGAAAAAACAGACCTGTCTCAAATACAGAAAGGAGACATTGTTGTGCTTCAAAAAGTAGAATACAAATACAACGGCAGTGACTTTGAAATCTTACACAAAGGTGAAATAAACTACTGAGCGCTGATTTTAGAAATATTAAGAAAACAAAACGTACCCGGGCTGATTGGATTCGTAACTTTGACTCCCAAACTCAAAACACATACCCACAAAAAGACTCCCTGATGAAACACCTTTTCCTTTCAGCTTTGCTGTGCTTTACGGCTTCTTCATTTTCACAGTTAACGCGGCTGGAAGGGATGATTCAACTCGACTCTGCCGCCAGCCCCTTCGGGCAGTTTATTATCTATTCATTGCCTGATTCGTTGCTGGTAAAAGGAAGTTATGTTGACAGTACTTATTTTCAAACAGAATTTTCAACCGAATCAACCAACCATTTTTATGTTAAAATCAGTTTAGCCGGTTACCCGGATACGCTTATTAATTTTCAGACATCGGGTGAAACGGTTTCACTTGGAACCATTATTTTTTCAGGTGACCGCACATTAAAAACCGTAGATGTTACCTATAAAAAACCAGAGTTTCAACGAACGATGGATGGAATAACAGTTAACGTTCAGGGCACAACGCTTCAGACACTGAATACACTTTTCGACGTGCTCATTGCATCACCCAAACTGACGTCACCCGACGGTGAAAAAATTGAAATTATTGGCAAGGGCACACCGCTTATACTGATTGACCGGCAGCCCATTATTACTGTCGATGAACTCAGGGCAGTGCCCGCTAATATGGTTGAAAGTATTCAGATTATTACCAACCCGTCAGCCAAATACAAAGCACAGGGAAGTGCAAACGGCGTTATTGAAATTTTCACCAAAAACTTTGCGTTGGAAGGGTACAATATGAACATCAGTACTTCTGGCGGAATCAACACACAACTTAAACCTACGGCCGGGCTAAATGGCGGCATCAACATCAAGCGCAAAAAATTCTCGCTGAACGGATACATGGGCGGCAACTACAATGCATCAAACAGTTTTGGACATTCTGAAGGCACAACAACAGATGACTCACAGCGCTCACTGATTTCTGATTACCGCGATGACAACTGGAACAGCTGGATGTATTACCAGGTTAAAGCCGCTTACCAGCTTAATGAAAACCAACGAATTACTTCAGGGTTCAGGGGCAACAGTTCATTTGGAGGTTCAGAAACAACATCTGATATTTCATATGCTGAATTTGCACAATTGGAAACAACCAATTCCAGTTTTTCAGACCCTACCTATACCTGGATGAACAACAGCGCTTTTGTAAACTATCAGCTGGAAACGGACACCAACAAAAGCAACCTGGAAATTAACTTCAACATGATTCAGAAAAACAGCAGCAGCAGCGGATCATCACTTAACCGTTATACCAATTATATAACCGGTCAGTTTTCAGAATTCAATATTAAAACAGAATCGTTTGACAAACCGCTGGTTGGTGAACTCAGGGTCAATTATGAGCATAATTTTGATACCAGCGGCTGGCAGCTCAGGGTTGGTTTTTCATACAGCGAACTGCGCAACGGCAAAATCTACAACAGGTATAACAGAGCCGGAAGTGAGTGGATTGAAGATACACTCTATACCAATTCGTACGATTATAAAGAGCATATCGGAACCATCTATTCTGAACTTTCAAAAAGCTGGAAAAAAATGGGATTCCGTTTAGGAGTTACCGGTGAATATACCGGACTGGACGGATACAGCAATTCCCTGCAAAAACAGTTTATGGATTCTACCTACCTCATTCCTTTTCCATCTGCCAGCATTATGTTACAGCCCACTGAAAATGTCGGGCTCACATTCTCTTACGCTGCTGGTATTGACCGCCCGCAGTTTACCGATTATGACCCCTTTATACGGTATGAAGACAGCCTCAGCATCTCTTATGGAAACCCTTTTTTGAAGCCTTCTGTGTCACACACGCTAAGCCTTGACATGGACCTTTTTTACGCCTACACATTCTCGGTTTATGTCAACAAAACCTTTAACCCGATAAGCCAGATTTCATTTGTCAATGACAGCAGTTATATAACAGCCTCTACACCGTGGAATGCAAAATACGATCAGTCCCTGGGGGCTGATATAAGCATTCCGCTGCAGTTGAAATGGCTGCAGGGATGGAACTCGATGTGGATAAGTTATAACCAGTATAGTTTTACCCCTGAATTCGGACGTGAAAATTTTGCCAACCTCAGTTACGGTGTTTATTCATACCTGACATTTATACTGCCTAAAGATTTCAGTATTATGAACCAGTTGCATGTTATGCGCTGGGGAACCTCTGAAACAAAATCCAATACGCAGGTTAACTGGGGCCTGCGGTTTACTAAAAAATACAAAAACAACGACCTGCAGTTTTACCTGGATATTTCCAACATAGTTCCGCCTAAATCCAAATCAACCGACTATTACGGCAACTATATTTATTCCAGCACATCGCAATATTGGTTTACGGCATTCAAAGTTGGTTTATACTACAAGTTCGGCCGCCTGAAACAAGCGACCCAGATTCAGGAATCCAGCTCAGGACAGTCAGGCAGGATCTAAATCAGGCAAGGGCAAAAAGCTACACAAAAAGAAACCAGCGGATGCAAGGCCTTTTTACCTCTTGCCTGCGCCAACGCTGTTAGCCTATGCTGACCTTGCTAAGGCGTAAGCGTTTATCGCTCATAGCTCTTCCCGCTACAATTACCAACAAATTTTCCCATGAGCTTTTTGAATCGTGCGATTTTCCGTAAATTAGGCTCCTAAAACAGCACATTTGCATGGCACACGAACAAAACGTATTAAACCAGGTGGACAAAAAATACATTGCAGAAGTATTGAATGACTACAAACTAGCCCGTATTTCAAGAGAATGCTCCCTTTTGGGAAGACGCGAAGTTTTAGGAGGCAAAGCTAAATTCGGAATCTTTGGTGATGGTAAAGAAGTGGCTCAGCTGGCTATGGCCAAACAGTTCCGGAATGGTGATTTCAGATCAGGTTATTACCGTGACCAGACCTTTATGATGGCCATTGGTGCACTTACCGTAAAAGAATATTTTGCTGCGCTTTATGCGCATACCGATGAAGTAAAAGAACCCGCATCAGCCGGCAGGCAAATGGGAGGCCACTATTCTACCCGCAGTTTAAATGCTGATGGTACCTGGAAAAATCTGATGACACAAAAAAATTCATCAGCTGATATTTCACCTACCGGCGGTCAAATGCCGCGTTTGGTAGGACTGGCACTTGCATCAAAAGTTTACCGCAACAACAAAGCACTTCATCACATGACACACTTTACCGACAAGGGAAATGAAGTCGCTTTCGGAACCATTGGTGATGCCAGTACATCAGAAGGCCCTTTCTGGGAGTCTGTTAATGCTGCCGGCGTACTCCAGATTCCTTTTGCCATCTCTATCTGGGATGACGGGTACGGAATTTCAGTACCAAAAAAATATCAAACCACCAAAGGCAGTATTTCAGAAGCACTTGGCGGCATGCAGCGCAGCAAAGACAAACCGGGATATGAAATTTTCAAAACCAAAGGCTGGGATTACGCTCACCTTTGTACAACCTATGAAAAAGCCATTAAACTTTGCCGTGAAGAACATGTGCCGGTAATGATTCACGTGGAAGAAGTAAACCAGCCCCAGGGCCATTCTACTTCCGGATCACACGAGCGATACAAATCAGAAGAACGCCTGAAATGGGAAACTGAAATGGACTGCATTGAAAAATTCAAAGCGTTTATTCTGCAGGCTGAAATTGCTCCCAAAGAAGAACTGGAAGCCATTGATACCGAAGCAAAAAAAATTGTCCGTGAACAAAAAGCCGAAGCGTGGAAAGAGTTTAACGATCAGCTCAAAGCTGATGTCACTGCCGTTTGCAATTTACTCGATGGCATGTCTGCCGAAAGTACCAACGGTGCATTTATCAAAAAACTGGCTGATGATCTGCGCAAAACCATGGATCCGGTTAAGCGTGATATTTATGCTGCAGCCAAACGGGCACTGCGTTATATGCGCGGTGAACAATCTGCCACCAAACAGCAGCTGGTTACATTAATCAGGCAGCGTGATCTTGAAAATGAGGACAAATATGCCTCTCACCTCTATTCACAATCTGCAAAAGCGGCATTAAAAATTGTGCCGGCAGCACCGGTATATAACACCGATGAGCAGATTGACGGACGCCTGATATTGCGGAATAATTTTGAAGCCAATTTTAATAAATATCCTGAAGTGCTGAGTTTTGGAGAAGATGTTGGAAAAATTGGCGGAGTAAACCAAAGTATGGAAGGGATGCAGGACCAGTTTGGTGAAATACGTGTTTCTGATACCGGAATACGCGAGTGTACCATTATTGGTCAGGGAATTGGCATGGCCATGCGCGGACTCAGACCCATTGCTGAAATTCAATACCTGGATTATTTATTATACGCCATTCAGGTTATGAGTGATGACCTTGCAACCGTTCAATACAGAACCAAAGGTGGTCAGAAAGCTCCCCTCATTATTTCAACCCGCGGTCACCGGCTTGAAGGCGTTTGGCATTCAGGCTCACCAATGGGTATGATTATTAATGCCGTGCGTGGTATGTATGTGTGCGTGCCGCGTAACATGACCAAAGCAGCAGGCTTTTACAATACCCTGCTTGCGTCAGACGATGCAGCGCTGGTTATTGAACCCCTGAACGGATACCGGATTAAAGAAAAAGCACCATCCAATTACGGTGAGTTTTATGAACCCCTGGGTGTAGTGGAAACGGTTCAGCAGGGTACTGACCTGACACTGGTTTCATACGGTTCTACATTCAATATTTGCCAGGAGGTGGTTAAACAACTGGCTGAAGCAGACATTTCAGTTGAATTGATTGATGCACAAACACTCCTTCCGTTTGACCTGAATGGAGACATTGCCAAATCACTCCGCAAAACAAGCCGCCTGGTTATTGTAGATGAAGATGTAGAAAGTGGTGCAACTGCCTATATGCTTGATCAGATACTGGTGAAACAAAAAGCTTATTTTGCGCTGGATTCTGAACCGCTGACCATTTCAGCCAAAAATCACAGACCGGCTTATGGAACTGACGGAGATTATTTCTCTAAACCAAACCAGGAAACCATTTTCGACGCGGTTTATATGTTGATGCATGAAGTTGATCCGGTAAAATATCCTGCCATTTATTAGCTTCATGAAAAAAGTTCTGATTATTCATGCACACCCTGAAAAGCAAAGTTTTTGCAGTGCGTTGAAAGATGCTGCCATTGCCCACTTTCAACATGCAGGCAGTGAAATAAAGCAATCAGATCTTTACAATATGGGCTTTAACCCGGTGGGTGGCAAAAATGATTTTCTGGAACTGGCGGACCCCGCTTTCTTTAAATACCAGGCTGAACAAACGCATGCGTTTCAGCATGATCTTTTTACACCTGAAGTGAAAGCCGAGATGGAAAAATTTGTCTGGTGTGATACGCTGGTATTTACCTTTCCCATCTGGTGGTTTGGATTACCGGCTATTTTAAAAGGCTGGGTAGACCGGGTTTTTGCAATGGGCTTTGCGTATGGCGCCGGAAAAGGGGTTTATGACAATGGTGCTTTTAAAGAAAAAACCGCTTTTTGTATTTTAACCACCGGCGGCCCTCAGATTGCTTACGGCCCAACCGGAAAAAACGGCGACCTGGATACCATTCTCTACCCCATTCACCACGGCATGCTCTATTTCACAGGCATGCAGGTAAAAGAGCCTTTTGTTTGCTTTTCACCCGCCAGAATTACGCCCGATGAGCGTAAATCAGAACTGATTAAACTTGAACAATACCTGCAACGCGTTAAGGAGATGAAAAGCCTGTATTAAGCTTTAATACACCCTGTTTTGCTTTCAAATTCTGCCCCCGGGCCTCACCACTGGCTTTTGTAATTTCCCCGGCAGCTATCCTTTTATCAGATTTTTCGTATTAAATGGTGTACAAACGTTAATTTTGCAATGTGATCAGAATACCGAAACATATTACACCGCGCTGGATTGTTTTTGCAATCGATGTAATTATTTCTGTGCTGTCACTTATTGTGGCTTACCTGGTGCGCTTTGATGCAGCAAACATGCCCTTTGAGTCAGAGTACCGGATATTTATTACCGGCCTGCCTTTTTTTCTGATAATACGTGCAGCCGGCTTTCTCTTCTTTAAAATTCACACCAGCATCTTAAGACATACCAGTTCACAAGATGTGAAATCAGTCATTTTTGCTACCGGGTTTGGTACGCTGGTGCTGGCTCTTATTTCCAGCATCAAATACATTTGGGTAGATCAGTTGTTCCTTTTCCCCATTTCAATTCTGGTGGTAGAGTTCTTTGTAACCATTAGTTTTCTGTTGGTTTTTCGGTTTGCAATCAAGCTCCTTTACCTTGAAAGTTTTAAAAGCGGCAAACAAACCATGCCTACTGCTATCTACGGTTCAGGTATTTATGGCCTCATTACCAAACATACACTTGACAAAGAAGCCAACGTAGAAGGCAACGTAGTGTGTTTTATTGACGACGATAAAAAGAAATCAGGCAGTTCACTGGAAGGGCTTCCGATTTATCACAGTTCACAACTGGAACAGGTGATTAAAAACAAGGGCATCCGCAAAATGATTCTGGCCATCAAAAATCCGGACAATAAAAATAAACGCACAATCATTGATATTTGCCTTGCCAATAATGTAGACATCATGAATGTGCCGTCACCCACCAAGTGGATCAACGGGGAATTTACATCCGGACAAATCAAACCTATCCGCATTGAAGATTTGCTGGGGCGTGAATCAATCAGGCTTGACCAGGATCAGCTGGTAAAAGAGTTTAACAACAAAGTAATACTGGTTACCGGGGCAGCCGGAAGTATTGGCAGTGAAATTGTACGGCAGCTGGTTGAGTATTCGCCCAAAAAAGTCATTTTGCTTGACCAGGCTGAATCACCCATCTATGAACTGGAGATGGAACTGCAGGAGAAAAAACAACGGTACCTGACCGAATCCGTAATTGCAGATATACGAAATGCTGAACGGTTGGAAAATGTGTTCAAAACTTTTAAGCCTGCCTATGTCTTTCACGCCGCAGCATACAAGCATGTGCCGCTGATGGAAGACAACCCGTCTGAAGCGTTGCTTACCAATGTACAGGGCTCTAAAAACATGGTTGACCTTGCTGTAAAATACAACGTTGAAAAATTTGTACTCATCTCTACCGATAAAGCGGTCAACCCAACCAGTGTTATGGGTTGTTCAAAACGAATAGCAGAGATATACGCTCAATCAGCCAACAGCCTTGGCACCACCCGGTTTATTACCACCCGTTTTGGAAATGTGCTGGGCTCTAACGGATCTGTTATTCCCCTGTTTAAAAAGCAAATTGAGGCAGGCGGACCGGTAACGGTTACCGATAAAAATATCACCCGGTATTTTATGACCATTCCTGAAGCATGCCAGTTGGTACTTGAAGCCGGCATGATTGGAAAAGGTAAAGAGATTTTTGTTTTTGACATGGGTGAGTCCGTACGCATTTACGATCTGGCTGTAAAAATGATCAAATTAAGCGGTCTTGAACCGGGTAAAGACATCCAGATCAAAATTACCGGATTACGCCCCGGCGAAAAATTGTATGAAGAGCTGCTTACCAAAGATGAAGATACCATTGCCACACACCACCCGCAAATTTTGATTGCCAGGGTAAGGGAATATGATTTTGACGAAATTTCCAGAACCATTTCACAACTGACTGCGCTTTTTGGAAACCAAAATAATACCGAAATTGTACAGCTGATGAAAGAAATTGTTCCGGAATTCAAGAGTAACAATTCTGTCTTTGAAAAACTGGACAAATGATAGCTACTTCCATTCAAATACGCTTTGCAGATGTTGACATGGGCGGACACGTTCATAACGCAGCCTACCTGC
This sequence comes from Bacteroidota bacterium, assembly GCA_016192075.1. GTDB lineage: Bacteria > Bacteroidota > Bacteroidia > Flavobacteriales_D > Crocinitomicaceae > JADJGJ01. The sequence goes on from JACPUU010000012.1 coordinate 720,591, forward strand.
ATTACTTTGAATCAGCCCGCATCAATTTTTTTATAGGCGGGCTTGGCAGCGGCTGGGACTGGAAAAAGAACGGTTTTATTGTCAAAAAAAATGTCATTGAATACCACATTCCGGTTTACATAACTGATGAGATACGTGTTGAAGTAAGTTCAACCCATATCGGAGAAAAAAGTTTTACACTTTCATACCACATTTTTGACAAGGCGGGCAACCTGAAAACCAACGGTGAATCTGTTATTGTATGTCTTGATTACCTGGCCGGTAAAACAATTCCCATTCCGGCTGAAGTAAAAAAAATACTCACCAGCCATTTTGTTCCAAAAACCACGGCATAAAAATTGAAGTGATAATTTTGTACATTAAGCGCAGAAAATCATTTTTATGAAATCAATTCTTGTTTTTTCATGCCTGTTCATGAGCAGCATTGCCGGCCAGAGCCAGATTCTGGACACCCCTGCCCCAACAAAAACAGACACTCCTGAGCCACCTGTTTGTCGTGACCCCCGTTTCAGAATGATTGCAGATTGTGAAAACCTGGTTTATGTAGACAAAGTCAATATTGACGGTGAAGACAAAGACGTGGTTTACAATAAAAAAACGCAGGCTCCCTATTCAGGACGATGTAAAGTATGCCACAACAATGGAAACCTGTGGATGCTGCTGGAATATAAAAACGGATGGTCCTTTGGTATTGATACGGTTTACTATGAAAATGGAAACATTAACCTGATACGCAGCCATGATACACAAGGCCTGGGAAAAGAAGACGGAACCTGGAAATTTTACCGTGAAGACGGCACCCTGAAATGGGAAAAAACATTCATTATGGGCGCCGCTGATGGTGAGCAGCGCTATTATTTTCCTGACTCCACGTTAGAAAAAGTGGAGATGTGGAAAATGGGACAGCTCAATGGTAAAAAACAAGAATACTATCCGGGCGGAGCAATCAGAAAAGAAATTGGTTATAAAAACGGAAAGTTTGACGGCACGTATGTGACCTATTTCAAAGATGGAAAAGTAGAATCAGAACAACAATACCTCAACGATAAAAAAATAGGTCCTTCCTCTTATTATTACGAATCAGGTCAGCTTTTTTATACCGAGAACCATGAGAATGGCCTGCTGGAGGGTGAGTGCAAACGCTTTTACATGAGCGGCCGTAAATGGACCGTGGAAAATTACAAAAAAGGGGTACGCAGCGGTATTTTTGAAGAATACTACGACGATGAAAAAAACACACTCAAATACAGCGCCGTTTATAAAAAAGGAGTTGTTGTAGAAGAACATTACTACGACGAGTTTGGTGATGAAACTGCACCACCTGCCAAAGAAGGAGAAAAAACCACGCCGGAAGGAGGGCAATAATTAATTCAGGGAATACACTCCGTTGTCATTCATTAATGGGAGTACCATCTGATTTTTCGTTGTGACGCCAATGTGTCACGCTTATTATTTGGTTACGGTTTGCAAATAGGCACAGAGGGCAACAGGAAATGGGCGTTCGCCTTTTGTGCTTATTTGCTGTTAGAAGCTGTTTTTCATTTACCATAGTTAAAAATATACTCCAGTCGTTCAAGTTTCAATTTAAGGAGTTTTGTTTGCCAGTCTTTTATGTCAGTATGCGAAGAATCGGGTTTCTCAATTATCTCTAGCTTAAAAGAAATCAACGTGTATATTGCCGGGTTAATATTTGAACGCATAAATTTCTTCAGTTTATTTATCTCTGTAGTTTCAACGTCGGTTTCGTTAGAAATTTCTTCAAAACTGAAAAATGCGCTGTGGACTTTAGTTATTGCCTCATCGATTGTCCGTTCTTGATTTTTGAGAAATTTTTTCCAGTCATAATCCTTGCTTTTAAAGTCCGCAATTTTTTCGGCAAATTCAGATATTCCAATGTTTTCTGTCCCTTGCCCCAAACCGAGATGCCAAACAAAATTTATTTTATCAAGTTGTGAATTGAGATAGTCCGTTTGCTTAAAAAGTATATTTGTAAGTCTATTAATTTTGAATTCATATCTAGTCTGTTTTAATTCTTCTTTTTGCAAATTCATTTCTTGTTGCTGAATTAAAATTGATACAATTATTCCAAATAATGCTAGACCTGAGAATAGTGCATTTACAGCACCAAACATGTCGCCAAATGTTCCTCTGTTACTTGTTCCGTAGTGAATAGCAATACCTGATCCAATCCAAATGAAAATGACAATAACAATTCCGACGATGAGTTTATTTGTTGTAATTTGCATTATAATCTGTCAATTAATGTTTTTCGACAATTGCTTCTAACGGACGACGCATAAAAGTAGTAGCGCAGCCTTGATTAAATGTACTGAACTTAATGCTAACCCACCGAGCCGCACAAAAACTTTTTTAATAAATTTCTGTGTTTAAAAAATTTTTGTGCGGCGCTGCTGCTATGAAACACTGAAATTGGAGAACGTAGCGCTATTACTTTTATGTGGTGTTAGGGTTAGTTTTCTTTACTTCAAACAGTCGGTTTTGGAATGACTTGCTCAAATTCTTGTATGACTTTTGAAGAAATGACACAGCCAAGATTGGCAGGAATTTTTGAGCGGAAAATTGAGTCTAATGTCGTTGGAATATTTGTTGTTTCAATTTTTCCAGTGGCATTCAATTCGTGACCGCCATATAGAACGCCGACAAAATAAAATTTATCATCCCTTCCTGCAAGTCTAGTTCCTGCAGAGTTTACAACATTGAGTCCTTCCTTATATAAAAAAACGGGACTTCCACTTGAGCCTGGGAATGCGGCGATGTCAATCAAAAATTCGACTCTACCATTGTAAGGGAGACCGGGTTTAGTTGCTGTAACTCCTTTTCTGAATATTGGACGGTTGTTATGCTCATCTGAAAGTCCAATTGGGTAACCTACCATTAAAACATCTTCTAGTTCTGAAAATGTTTCAAATTCTTGTGTGGTCGGAATAATATCGGGTGCAATTCTAGACCATCTAATTTGTGAACCTAAGTTTTTTTCGAATGTGGTTAATATATTTCCGAATGTCGTAGCACAAAGATCAATTTTTTCATTCGGATGATTGATCCATAGATTCTTGGTCGGAATACGAACAGTTGGAAAGTCCCGAAATATTGGCTTTCCTGTTCCGTCCTTTTGAGTCAATCTAAAAACGGTTTCTACTGAGTCCTTAATCACGTGCTTATTAGTGATTAGTATTGGAACATGAGAAGTCCCATCACCATGGAGCGCAAATATGAAGCCCGTACCCGCTGATTTAGTTCCATCAGCTTTTGTGCAAATAAGTCTTGTTACACAATATGCAATATTTTCAGTATTTATCATATAATTAACCCTAACGGACTACGCATAAAAGTAGTAGCGCAGCCTTGATTAAAAGTACAGAACTTAATGCTAACCCACCAAGCTGGACAAAAACTTTTTTAATAAATTTCAGTGTTTAAAAAATTTTTGTGCAGCGCTGCTGCTATGAAACACTTAAAATTGGAGAACCGAAGCGTTATTACTTTTTATGCGATGTTATGCATAGTTTTTTACTCCTTGACAATAAATTCAAAGGTCATTAAACATTCTACCATCATAGACATATTCTTAAATAAATCATCGGTTTGAGAAGCACCCGCAATCAGATGATAAAAATAACCTTCCTCATCGCTTTTGATAATAAAGCCAATATTTTCAATTGCTCCATAATGCCCAGAATCTGATTTCGTATGAATGAAATATGCGGGATAATTCAACACTTCTGTTTCTCCTGATTCCACCAATTTCATGCCTAGAGGGTTGGTCTTGGATAGATTTAGTAGGTGATCGTATTCGGTTTGGAGGTCATTCGATTTACTTTGACTTTTGATTTTTTGAATAGAAATTATATCAATGTAGCCATCCTTATCAGCAGGCGATGCGGCGTTAAGCATGACGAGGAAATTCTCCCCATCACAATCCTCTTCTTCATTTCGCCAACTCCAACCAGAAGGAATCATTAACGCGAAATTTTCAGAAGTTAACGAAACTTCTTGCTTTTCAAAATTAACTGGATTATTGACAATTTGATTTAATGTAATGTCTCCACCACAAGAGCTTAAGGCAGCTAAATAAAGTAGAATTGGAATATAGTTCATGGTGTTTTCATATTATGCATAACGGTTTTGGGCTTGGCGTTCGTGCGGGATTTCAGGGCACAAAACTGTCAAGCCAGCACAAAAGTTGATTTGAAAAACTGCACTTGAATTTGTGCATGTCACCCCGCATGACGCCAAACCCATGTTACCTGCTGCCCCTTTTTCGGTAGTCTGTCCAGCGTTGGCAAAAAGCACACTCTTTTGCAAGCTTTGGCGTGTGTGTTGGCTTTGTGCGGCTTGCAAATGTGTGTGCTTGTGCATTAGCATTATGTCAGCATTAGATTGCATTAAATAATTTTTGTTTGTTTATTAGTTTATTTATGTCTGCCTGTTTAGTTTCTGTCAAGTCAGATTTATAACGAACTTCTGAAACTTCTGTAGGAATGTGCACCAACTCAATTTTGCTTATGTCTTGATGTTTGTAAAAGCGTAACGATTGTTTAGCAATTTCATAGTCAAACTTTATTCCTATGGAATGTTCTAAAGAACTGCCAAGTGTCTTGCAAATAATACTGTTTAGTTTTTCCTTCAGTTCGTAATCCCTACCTAATTTTTCAGAGATGCTTTCCGTGAGTTGGTGAATATTTAGGCCTGAATTATTTTGTTTTACGAAAATTGAAGCGATTAAAACCTGTGTGTCGGCTGGCGGATTTAATTGCTCCGATGAAAAGATGTGTTTACGTTCAAATGTAGAGCTACTCTTTACTTCAATTCGTTCTGTTCCTGCATTAAAATCAAACTTTTCTTCGGGAATGCTATGCCAATATTCTAGTAGCGTTTGCGGATTTGATGCATTGTCAATTAAAAACAACTCTGCCCAAAGTCCGTTTACTGTGTTGGTTGGTGAATCTGTTAAGATTTTAAAAACTTCAATAAACCTTTTTAAAGCATCAACAACTTGTTGTTGCGTAGGATTTGCTCCTATTGTTTTGATTAGAGTTTCTGCAATTCTCAAAAAATATTCTTGCAGATTTCTATCTAAACTTCTGAAAGTAATTACAGTAAATGTTTGTAGTCTACTTCCTCCGTTTTCTGATATTTTGCACTCAATGTTTTGTTGAAGCTGTAAATATTTCAAGCGAAAGTTTTTTAGACTAATATCTTTTATGCGTTTTGTAACTGATAGTAAAAGAACAGCATTACCTTCAACGTCTATTGCAATTCTAAATTCAGGATATTCAGGAATAGCGATAGCATTGAAAACATTGGTGTTGTTTTCAGGAATTGAAAGCGTGTCATATAAATCAATTAAATTCATACTTGCCTGATTATGTCTGTTCCAATATGTTCGGGAATCCAAATTGCAAGTGTGGGCACTCTTGTAAATTCTGTGTCTCTAATGTTGAGCAAGTGAATTTGAATAGTTAACAAATTCTCGTCTTTAATTTCCGAATCCCCTGGATAGATTACTTCTCCAGTTCTTGGGTTTTTACCTTGAAACAACTGTTGAATTTCTTGGTTTCTATCTAGCCTACGGGTTCTCCCTGCCCAATTGTCAATAGAATTAGCACTCATCAAATAAACCAAACATTCATCGTCTGGGTGTTCTTCTATGTAGGCTTTTAAAATTCCTCGTAAACTTGAATAAGTAGCAGAATCGCTTTCTCTTGTGTAACGAAGTTTATTTAGCAAATGCTCCAAACAATTTTTGATTGTAATTTTTGCAACCAAATGTTTTTGTTCTTCCGTTCTGTTTGGGTGCCCTGCATCTTGTGAGAAGTTTGCAGCGTTAGTTTGTAAAAAGGCAAACAAAGAATTCCTGTTTGTATCAATTAGTTCTTCTGTGTCGTGTGGTGCATTAATTCTAAACCAATCGTTTCCAAACGTATCTCTTTCCAAATCATCATAAATTACGTTACGTCTAGTCAGATTAAGCATTTGGTCTAATACTGCCTCTCTGTCCCAATCATTCAAATGCCGATTGTTAAGGTCAAATTCTAAAAGTCTGTTTCTTACATCTTCTTCATGTGCAACAATGAAATTGTATGAATCAATCGTTACTTGGTCTAGAAACACACGGCAAAATCCTAAATAATTTCTTTTGTAACCGAAAAATCTTGCCCGCTGCTGGATTGTATCAACATTTCCTGTTCCTATATTTCTGGGCATATAAGTTACCGTTAACCCTTCAACGGTGAAACCTCTGTCCATAGATTGCCCACCTACTAAAATCCAAGAATAGGAATCGTTCCAAGGAATTTGAGGTGTTTCACCATTACGAGAGTTTACCTCTACAATTTGTGTGTATCGTATTGCATGAATTAGGTTTGTTCCTGTTAATTCTTCAAATGATTGTATGTTAGAAACCGTTTGCTGTAATTGGTTATATGATTCTCTAAATTCATTCAGTAATTCACGCCTATCTTCACTGTCATTGCTCGACAACAATCTTTGCCAACTATTGCAAGTATTCCGAATCCAATTTGTAAAATCGTTGTGGTCTCCCTGCAATCTTGATGGGTGAACAAGCATTGTTCTATTTCTTTGGTCTTTGTTTATTTCACCTGCAACAACGCCTAGAAAGTAAATTCGTAAAGCACTTTTCAGACTTTCAGGAATCTCAAATAGCTGATTATTATTTGTTGAAATTTCGTTCGCTGGAATTTCTACAATCAAATTCGGATTATTCCTAAAAAATTCAATTCCGCCCGTGTATTCTAGCCCGGGTGTTAAAAGCTTAATAAAATTAGGCGAAAGTCTATCCATAATGTTGATGAATAGATTTGCTTGTGGTGTTGCAGTGTATTGCAAAAAAGTGTGATGAAAAAAAATAGAACGTAATGCAGTTATTCTTCTATATATTGTAGAAACTTGGTTTTCACTTAAATTTTCAACATCAATACCTTGTCTTGCTGCCCACCTCGCTCTTGTGTTCAAACTTGCTTGGTCGCCCTCATCATCAATTATCAATGTAGGAACGCCTTGTAAATTTTGTCCTTGTAAAATATTCACTAGATTGTTTAGGTGGGAAGTGTTTTTCATTACCGTAATTAGTAATGTCCTACACCTATCATTTGGGAAAGTCGGGTCTGCCCACTGTGCTAGTGTTGTTTCTATGATTTCTGCATCTTGAGTTCTGCTTGGATTTTGAAGTAATGTCCATTTTCTATCAAAACGAGTATTTAATCTCAAATCGTTTGATAAGCGTTGTGTTGATTGATTTACCAAGTTTGTTGAAACTCCTGCAATTACGATGACTACTTGATAATTGTTATCTCTTGCTAAAGCCGTAAGCGTAGTAAATGAAAGTGTTTTACCACTTTGAACATAACCAATTACAATTCCTGTTTCGTTGTTAGTTGGATTGTTCGGACTTCCGCAAACCTGCATAATGCGATACGTTTCATTTAAAACACGTTCGCCACTTTCGTTTGGTGTTTTGTCAGCATTGGCAAAACCTTTACTGCGTAATAGTTCAATAGTCTCATCTCCAACAAACGGTTGCCATTCGCCATTTGTATTGTTATTCTGTATTTCAATTATTTCAGTCATATGCAGTTTACTTTGATAAATTGGCAATTAGTTCATTGAAGTTTCTACGCACTTCGCCTTGATTTTTGTAGCTGTCTTTTGCAATAATTTCAGAAAGTCCAAAAGCTGCGGCTATACGAAGTATCGGTTCAATTTTATTTGTGTCTGCTCCTGCAAACTCAACCATAAAAGGGTGAGTAAGAGAAAGCCGAATACCGATTTGTCTGACTGATGAATTGTTTACTTTTTCTTTTATAAAACTGTCACCAACTTCTATTAACTCTGTTAATGATGGGTCATAAGACAATTCTATTGAAACTTTCCAATCAGTTTTATTAAATCGTAAATCAAATTCACGATGCAGCGTTTGTTCGGTTTTTGTTAATTCTTCTTGTTCAGGTTCTTCTACTCTTGAAATAGAGTTTACAACATCTGCAACCGCTTGTGGTGCTTTCTTTTCAAAATCATTAACTGTTTCGTCAAGTGCTTTTACAGCAGCTTTGTATTCAACTACTGTAGCACGAACTCTATATTGTTCTGCTTGTTGTAATAGAGGAAAATCCTTTGAACTAATATCGTCTTTCAAAAGACGAAGAAAAATATCAAGATTTTCATCCCATTGAATACCTTTCTTGGTGAAGTTTACGCTAAATCCATCTAGGTGTAACTCGCCAAAAACTCTTTGATAGCGATAGCTGTTCGGTGCACCAAAAATAAAGTCTGGTCTAAATCCATCGTCAAAACTTCCTTCAATCACACGTCCTCTTCGAAATAATGCAAATCCTGCTTCTGCTGTCGAAGCTTTTTCACGAATAGCGACAAATCCATGAACGCTTAATCCTTCTTCGATAACAAAGTTGATTTCTTTACGCCAAAGAATCGATTCACCATTTGGCTCATCGTGTTTTGGAACATTTAAAACTTTTGGGTCATTGAATGTTAGTTCTTCACCGTTCAATGTTAGCTTTAAAACTCCTTTTCGGATGAACTCTCTGTAAATGCTTCGTAAATGGTCTTTTACTTTTCCAACTCCTTTGCGTTTTGGAATACGGTTTACATTAAATAATTCAACGATTGTATAATGACGTTTTTTGTCGCAAGGTCTAGTTTCAACGTCTAGTTCTTCTAGTTTGTCTTCAAAAATCTTTTGCATATCAAAGACAACTTTTTTGACGTTGTCTTCGCCCAATGCAGTTGTTGTAACACACCAATTGTCAGCAAACCAACAAGCCGCTGATTTCATTCCCATTCCGAATTCAGACAAGCCTGAATTATCAGGCGGAACTTCTGCTGCTCTAAAAGCCCTTGCGTAGTCGGCTTTTCCAATACCACCTGCATTATCACGAATGGTAATTCTGTTTTCTGGTTCGTTGATTTCTACTTTTACTTCAAGTTGAAAATCTTTACCCTCAATTTCTTTAATTGCTTTTTCGTTTTTAAGATAACTGTCAATTGCATTATCAATAAATTCAGCCAAAGCAAACCAAGTTTGATACTCTATATGTTTTAGCACAGAGAGCATGGTTACTTGCGGGCGAATACTTACTTTATTTTGCTGACTCATAGGTCTTAGATAAAGAATTATATGAATGGTGTTGCTTCGCAACACCATTAACTTTCTTCTCTTGTTCTAAAAGTTGTGTTGCTATGAGTTTTACAATTTTTGCATTTACAGCGTTGCCTAATGCTTTGAATGCAGCATTGTCATTTTCAGGAAGTTTTAAACCTTGCAGGGATTGAAGTTTCAATCCTTCTTTTCTTGTTATGTATCTGTTTTCCCATCCAATTATAGGAATTTGTGTATTGGTGCAAACAAGCGAAGGGAAGAAGTCTGGCTTTTTAATCCTGATGCCTGATGCTCTAAACTGTAAAATGTATTTATTGATTTTGCGTTTGCCATCTCCAACATTCCACTCCAACTTTTGCCAACTTTGAGATGGTAATTCTGCAATTTTATTTACGGCTTCTTTAATGTATTTCTTGTTGTCTTTGTAAAACTGTCTATTTTGTTTGATATAGCGTTGTTTCCAATCGGGAAACACATCATCAACCCTTGCGTAGCTTGGTAAGTTTGCAAATTGTTCTTCTTTAGTCATTCCTTTAAGAGAAATACCAAAGTTACCTTTGTATTCTCCTAATTCCTTTGGCGAAAGCAAATGAGGATAGATTTCTTCAAAAGGATAATCCGCACCAAACTCCATTCCCCAAATTGGGAAACCTGGGATTTTGATTTCTTTTGGTAGAGCATCTATTAGTTCTTGCCAAAGTTTAATACAGTCTTGGTTTGCTTTGGGCAACTTCTTTGCGTTGGCAGGATTGAGTTCAATAAAGTTGTCTAATTCCACAATGCTTTTTTTGTGTTTGTCAACTTTGTCAAAACTGAAATGTTGAAGTGCATTTTTGCCCAATGCTCCGACAATAAAAATTCTTTGTCTATGCTGTGGAATGCCAAAGTCGTGGGGCGAATAATCTCTATGGTCAACATCATAGCCCAACCTTTCAAAGTCGGCTTTCATTGCTTTCCAAGTTTCTTCGTTGTTGTGCTTTGCTATGAAACGGACATTTTCAAGTATGAAAAATTTTGGAGTTCTTGCTTCAAGAATTTTTACAATCTCGTCAAACAATGTTCCCCGTTCGTCTTCACGTCCAAGTTGTTTACCTGCTTTTGAAAATGGTTGGCAAGGGAACCCTGCACAAAGTATGTCGTGGTCAGGAATGATTTCAATATTGTCTTTGACAATTTTTCTAATGTCTCCGTGAATGTTGATGTCCTTTCCCCAGTTAAGTTTGTAGGTTTCTCTTAAAACAGGGTCTAGTTCACTGGCAAAAACACACTCGTGTCCAAGTTCGTGTAAGGCTTTGTGAAAACCGCCAATCCCTGCAAATAAGTCTATAAATTTCATTCTGTTTTTATGTCCAATTTTGTTATTATCAATTTCGCAATTTACGATTTTGTCTGTTCAATTTTTGTCGGCAGCGTTGGCAAGATTGCGGCTCTTTTGCAAGTTTTGTTTTGTGCGTTGGCTTTGTGCGGCTTGCAAATGTGCCACAATGTGTGTGGGCTGTCTATGTTTTTTCCGTCAGCCCAATAGTAGCATTGTCGCTCGTCTGGGGTTGCAGGTAACTAGTTTATACCCCCACCTTTTCCACACTTATTTACCCAATATAGGGGAATAACCACAGGTTTGTTGGGGTTTATTTTTTCTAAGTTATCTATTTTTTACAGATCATCAAACAGACTCTTTATCTTTTCAATATTTTGGGTACAGACGTGCGTATGAATTTCAGTTGTTTTGCTGCTTGAATGGTCTGGACTTAAAAGCTACCTAAAAGAATTTTGTACGCATTTTTAAAAGCCATTTATTAATGTCTACAGACAATTTGAGCAGAACGACGGCTCCCCAGAATACGATTGAAAGCAGTATGGTATTCAGCGCAATCTTCACAAAGGGATGCGCTTCGTAATCCAGAAAAAAGGTAAAAAACAAATAGGCAATGCAAAGAATCAGCGCCTTTAGAAAGTTAAGGTTAAACGGCTGCAGGTTGTATGCCCTGAAAAGTAACAACCACCTTCCAAAATTGACAACCGTCATGGAAATTACAGAAGCTATGGCTGCTCCAATAAGCTGATAGTGTGAAATAAGTACATAGTTCAGTGCTATTACCAAAACCGCCAGCACTACATTAAAATACATGTTATAGCGGTAGTGTTTGGATGAAGCAATTATAGCTGCGTTTACACCTGTAGCCATTTCAACGGCAATTCCTATTCCTAAAATCAGAAAAATATAACTGTGCGGAATATAATCAGCATACTTTGGATGCAGTGAAAAAACCGGTTGAATAACAGTCCACCCCAGTCCCAGCAAAAAAACAGCAATCAGCATCAGGTTGACACAACTTTTTTCATAAACCTCACTGATGGTTTTACGGTCATCCCGCTCCCAGGCCTCTGATATAACCACTTGTGCAATGCGAATAATACCGTTAGACGGAATTAATATAAACCGCGCCGCAAAAAAAAGTATCGTATAAATACCTACCATTTCAAACGACATCATGTTTGAGATCATAAGCTGATCTACATAAACAACAATAGAACCTGAGGCTCCCATCAGCATACCAAAAAGTATGTATCCGTATATTTTTTTTCGCTCAGCAGGCGCCCTCAGTTCACGTGATGGCATTACAATTTTTTTAGTGCGGATGAACGCAAACAGCATTACCAATACACCGGGAATGCAAAATGAAAGTGCATAGAAATAGATAAAATAGTCAAAACTGATCAGGGTTAAGACATAAAGAACCAGGCTGACTGCTATAAAAACCTTGCTTAAAAAAGTATCCAGAAAAACACCAATAAATGTGTTGTAAAGCATCTTGGCATAGCTATCTACATTGAGAAAAATTATTCTGAAAAAAATCATGGGAAAAATAAGAAACCCAAATTTTTTAAACAAGGCCATATCAGTATTGCTGTTAGGCAAATAATCGCCAAAAAAATAGAAAATGGTAGCGCTTATACCTATTCCAATAATTGAAAGCATAATACCCAGAAGCAAAAAACCATGATGGCCGCCTTCTTCATTGCGGTATTTGGGAAACAGCTTCACCAGAATCTGGTTGTATCCCATGCTGAATAAGGTTACAAACAGGCCTGAAATAGAATCCAGCAAGCTCATTAACCCCACCTCTGAATTGGAAGGAACGACCAGTGGGGTTAGCATACGAACAATTCCGCCCAGCACGGCCCCTGCAAAATTTATGATTGTATTACGTAATGCCTGGCGCTGAATTATTCCCACTTAGAATACTTTTGGTTCATTAAACGTCAAAATTAGCGCAAAGTTTGAGAATTAAGGAGATTTAACACCCTCAGTCTTTAAACAGGTTTAATTTCAAAATGGTGACATGACCCGGTACAGCCCCAAACCAGCACTCGCCACATTGCAGCTATCAATCCTCACAGATCACTTAATGCCTGCCTGAAGGCATCCATTTTTGCCTTGGAAACAGGGATACTGTTTTCTCCCACCAAAACAGTTTCAGCATCATATTGCTTCACTTTTGACAGGTTGATAATATACGACTGGTGAATTCTGAAAAAAGGCAAGCCACCAAACTGATCATCTTCAAGTTTTTTAATATTCTTGGTTATCAGGTAACATTTGCCTGAAACCGTATGTATGGTTGAATAATTGCCTTCAGAACTGATAAATACTATTTCATTCTGCTCCAGCAGCATTACCCTGCCATCTGCCTTGATCTGCAGTTTTGCAGCAGCATTTGGTTCAGACCGGGGCCTGCTGTTTAAATGATTTCTGGCCTTGGAAACAACCCGGGTAAGCTCATCAACCTGCAGGGGTTTTAACAGATAATCGAAAATATTTATTTTGATTGCGTCAAAAGCAAAATCTTTATGCGCACTTACAAAAACAAACAAGGCGCCGCTTTGGCTGATACGTTCCAGCAAATCAAAACCAGTGCCGTCAGGCATTGAAATATCCAGAAAAACAAGATCTGGTTTAAGCCGTATTATTTCTTTTCCGGCCGTTACAATATCTGAAGCGGTACCAATTACCGAAATATCGGGAAAAAATTCACGCAGGTAATAGTTCATTGTAACCTGTGCCTGCTCTTCATCATCTACTAAAAAAACGTTCATGCTTTTTTATACAGTTTAATTTGTGTTATCCAGCCGCTTGTATCGTCTGATTCATAAAACCCATACTCCAGATCACTTTCAGCATAAGATGCCCCGTTGTGTAAACGTATCCGGTCTCTGAGTATTTCAAGGCCTACTGAAGATTTAATTTTTTTTGATGCAGCCGGTTTATCCTGCTTTCCATTGTCTTTAACCACAACCGCGTAATGTGTTTTATATTCTGTAAGCTGCAATTCAATTTTTCCGGAATCCACTTTGCTTAGCGCATGTACAATGGAATTTTCAACCAGGGGCTGAAGCAAAAGCGGCGGCCATTTTATTTCTGCTGCAGCACATACCAGGTTCAGGTTTTCTTTAAACTCAAATGTATGACGGAATCTTTTGTTTTCCAGTGCTACGTATAAATTTATAAACCGGAGTTCCTCGTCGAGGGCAATGTATTCTGCTCTTGAATAATCGAGCGTTTTTCGTATCAGCATTGCAAAATCAGACAAATAAATGACCGCGTCACGTGTGCCGTGGTTAATGATATACGACTGAATGGAGTTTATGGTGTTAAAGGTAAAATGCGGATTCATCTGCGATACCAGTGAACTCATTTCAAGCTTTACCCGCTCGTATTCAGCATCTTTCTTTTTTTGAACACGTTTCAGTACAACCCGGTAAACCACCCACCCCAGCGCAAGCAGTATCAGTAACAGCAGCAGGTAAAACTCAAGTCTTAACCAAAAAGGTTTGCCAACCACCAGCGGAATGCAGAGCGCGGTATAGTTACCAGGGCCAGCCATGGCCTGAATCTCTAACCGGTGCTCACCCTGTGTAATACCGTTAACAGATACGTGATTGTCTTCACATACCTGCCAGTCATCCTCTTCTGAAATACGATACCGGTAACTGATATTTTTGCTGTTGGCAAAAGCAACCTGGGTTACGTAAAGATCCAGGTTATCAAAATAATCCAATTGAACGGGAAGGTTTTCAGCAAAGCTCCGGGGTGTATTATTCACGCTTAGTGAATCAACATAAAAATAACCGGAATTCATTTTGTCTTTGCCTGAAATGTTGTTTTGGTTAAAGAAACAAACTCCTTTTTTGCCTGCTACCCAAAGGGTGTCATTGTATAAACTCAGCATGGTAATTTCATTACTTGTCAGCCCATGACTGATTGTGACCATATCTACTCTATACCTCCCGTTTTTGCCAAACACCACCTGGTTGATGCCTTCACTTGATGCAACCCAAAAAGTTGAATCAGCTGCGGGTTCTATTTCCAGTATATAGTCTGACAAAAGGCCCCTTTCTGTTCCAAAACTGACAAGCCGGTCGTCTTTAAAAATATAAACCCCTTTATCGTCTGAACCAATCAGCAATACCCCGTTCTGGTATGCAAGCGCATTAAAGTTTCTTCCCCGGCCGTTAATAAACTGTGATTCGAGAATGGTATCTGCGCTATGCCTGATCTCATAGATTCCAGAAACGGTTGCAGCCAAAGAAACCGAATCATTTATTTCTGCAACATCATTTATGCGCGGTATTTCAAGCAAATGAGAAACCAAACCATTTTTACCATTGACATAAACCGAATTACCTGACCAGCCAATGATTCTTTTTGTATTTTTTTCATTTAAATACCAGTACGTGTTGCGGTATTCATTTGAACCAGCCAATTTTCCAAAATAAGATTCACAACCGGCCTGTTTCGTCTGATAATATCCACAGTAGCTGATATCCGGCATGGTAATTACCGCTCCACTAAAATCAGCGGCAAAAATATTGGCTGTTCGTTCTATATTTAAAACAATGAGTTTGTTTTGATACCGTTCAACACGCCTCACGGATATTGACTGAGAATCGGGTAATTCAACCTGCCTGATTTCCTGCGCGGGGTAATAAAAAACGCCTTGCTGCAATGTAGAAAGCCACAGGCCGCCTTCATGATCAATGCAAATATTATCAACCGTATAATCTTTCAAAAGTGTGTGACAGGTTTCAAGGTTACGGTCAACTGCAAAGCAGCCTTTAAACGTGCCTGCCAGCAGGTCATTTTTACGGCCCTGCAATTTAAGGCATTCTGCCGGAAGCTCCCTGTAGCTGATTTCATGCGGCGTCATTTTAAAAAGGTATTTTCCAAGCGCCAGAAAGCAAGTATCACCTTCAAAAAAATGATCTGCTATACCAAACTGAAAATTAAAATTATACAGGGCCGTTGACAAGGCCAGTTCTTTGCCGTAAGGTGAGCGTACTATCAAATCTTTTTGCCCGTTTTTGGGAACATCAGGCTTATCAAAACGGGTTGCCGGTATTTTATGCGCACCAAATGATTCAAATTCAACATACATCATATAGTCTCCCTCCACAAACCGGGTGTGGTCACCGGTATTAACAGCACGTACCCCGCCTGCCTGATCAATGTGAATAAAACCCGGTGATGTCAAAAAAGTAAGTATGTACGAATGATCTTCCAGAAAATAAACATGACGAATGTAAGCCCGGGCTATGGAGGTGCTTTGCATGACTGACAGCAGGGTGTCACTGACGGGGTGTTTTATAAAACGGACATTTTCAGTCAGCGGGTTGAAAAAAAAGAGGGCATGGGACTCAGCATACATCCATACTTTATCAGGTGATTCAACAAAAAAATTCAAGATGCAATTTTCAGGTAACCCGTTAACAGTATTATAAGTAACAAAATGGCGACCATCAAACCGTGTAATACCCATATTGGTTGAAAACCACATACGGCCGCGTTTGTCCTGAAACATGCCGTGTACCTCAGAAGCAGGCAGCCCGTCATCAGGCGTGAAATTTCTGAAATACAAGTGCTGGCAATGCACAGGCATGCAGTTGAATACAAGTACAAAAACAAGGAGTTGTATTATTTTCACAAAAAACAGCTTAGTGTATTCCCTACATACGAACGCGACCTCACAACTGTACTATTTCACTTGTCCGGCATGCTCTAAGGTAACAAAAACCAACAAATGGAAACCATCAGACAGCAAGTGCCTTACAAAAATCTGCCTGGCGTTACCTGGCGGCATTATCAATCAGAGGCCTGAAACCCCTCAGCCAAATTATAAGTATATTTATCCCCAAACATAAGATGATTCAGCATGCTAAGGTTGTTTGTCACTTCTTCACAAATATGTACGGTTTACCTTTCGGTATATGCAAAAAAAAGCGTTCAGCAGGGTTATAAAGACATTCTGATTATCGATAACACAAAAAAGAAGAAGGCACTCGTTGAAGGGATTCAAAAAGCTTCAAAAATTCATAACTGGACCGAGGTAATTGACCTTTCAGAAAATATAGCCAATGAATTAAACAGCAAACCAAGTTTACGAAAACGGATTACCCGTAAAATGAAATCGCTGCTGTTTATACGGTCTGTTTACGGTGCGCTCCACGCGTGGTTTGTAAAAAAACAAGACCAAAAAAGAATCGGTCTGCTCAGGGAACGGCTCAAAAACTACCTGCATCAGAATTCAGACAATGTTGAATTGGGAATGCTCACTCAGACAAGTCTCAACAAACCACTCATTCAACTATTTCCCGGTGCCAGAAAGTTGTATTTTGAGCACGGCATTGGTGATTACTTTTACATCAGCACACCACCTTTTGCCAACTCGTCCTTTTATTGTGTTTTTGCCGCATCGTTCAGTAAATTTGTTTCAAAAAACAATTACCCCGTGAATGTTCACGGCTATATTGAGCCTGTTGATTACCGTAATGCGTTTGATCAGCTTTCAAGCGTTGAAACGGACAAAAATCTGAAAAAATATACGGGAGAAACTAAACTGGTTCTGATACTAATGGATGCTGCTGAAATTTATCATCCACCCAAAGTATTCTGGACAGATTACCTGGCTGAATGTATTCGCCTGACCGACACACCTGAAAACTACCGGTTTCTATTGAAACCGCACCCCGCCCAATCAAATGAGGTGTTGGAAATTACCGAACAGTATTTTAAAACATCAGGTCTGGATTTTGTTATGCTGAAAGATCAGTATTTTATTCACTCTGGTGTTGAGTTGTTATACCATGATATTTACAAGGATGTAGATTATGTTTTTTCAACATTTTCTTCGGCTCTGTTTTACCTGGCACACTTCTATCCTCAACATACAAAATACTATTACCTCTATAATTTTGTGAAACCTTATTTTAAAAATGCGCCGCAACAATACAGTGAAATTTTTAGCGGTCTGGACAATTATTTTAACGAGGTTTTCAGCGGAGAAAATGTAGTCCGGATTTAACTGCGACCAGACACAACATCATTTTATGCAATTGAATTAGTGCGCCCGACACCCTGTACTTACGGTTTTTCGGCAATTGCAATAATGGTATCAGTTTGATCAAGTGATTTCAGTACGTTAGCGTATGCCTCCTCCAGGGATGCATTTCTGAACGCATGGAGTTTATCATGACCGCCCGGCTCACCTTTATGCAACCAGTTGAGATGATTTGCAAGCGGATAACGCTGAACCCCTTTTACCGTGATATTTTTGAAGCCGGCTTCCTGCAAAAAAGTACTCAGACTTTGACGTGTATGTAAAATCAGGTGCTCACTCCAAAAGGTAAAACGCTTGAATGCATCAAGATCAAAACTGGTGATCAAAGCGTCATTTGCATGCGGAACTTCGATGATTATTTTTCCGCCGGCACACATTCGGTCAGCAATATCTTTCAGCATCGTTAATGGATCAACCAGGTGTTCAAATACATGAAACAAACTCACTACTTCAAATTTTGCCGTTGCCGGTATGGCAGAAACGCTTTCAAAAACAGGGTATCCCAGTTCATTTAAAAGCAGGCGTATATCACGTTGAGGCTCAACAGCAGAAACTTCGGCAGCAAAGGGTTTTAGCAAATCCAAAATACCTCCTAACCCTGAGCCGATATCAAGGTAATTTTTATTTGTAACCAGGTGTCTGAACTGGTTGTAACGACGGTAATCATCGTCGTAGGTGCTTTTGAGCGCTTGTTCGCGCCCGTCTGCTGACCAGTAAGATGTCCCTTCTTTTTCAGTATAATACGCTTTTTGAATATGGCTAAGGGTTGACAGAAAAATTACCCCTGATTTGTTACACCGCATTACGGCAACATCCTTGTTGTCACGAACAGCCGGATAAAAAGTAACCACCTGATTTTCATCAATCACATTCAGCGCTGCCAACTGCCGTCTTATTTCATTTTCCATAGTAAGGTTATATCTACTGGTTTATTAGTTTTTTTCACCGTATTTGTATGTATTCATATATTCAGAGACTCCACCCATCATCAACCACAATGTTCTGCCCGTTGATGTATTCAGACAAATCAGATAGTAAAAACAAAAGTGTTCCACACAGATCTTCCGGATTCAGCATGCCTTTATTGGTGCCGTACCTGTTGTATTTTTCGACAAAGGAAGGGTGCTGATTATTGAAAACACCGCCCGGACTGATGCAATTAAAACGAAGGTTCTTGTTTTTATAGTAACGGGCAAAATATTTTGTCAGGTGAGTAATTCCTGACTTAATGGGAGCATAATCAACCGGCATGGTAAAATCAGCTTCTTCATAAATATCAAACCGCGGCGCCACCACTCCGTAAATGGAACTCATGCTGATAATATTTCCAAATCCCTGTTTGACAAAATACTTTGAAAACTGCTGCATGCAAAGAAAATAGCCTCCCAGGTGGTTGGTCAAATTCTCACAAAACGCATCGTACGAAGACTCGTCCAACACCTTTGAATAATTGGAATTACGTGGGTGTGCATTGTTAAGCAAGGCATCTATTTTTCCAAATTTAAGGTGCGTTTCTTCGATCAGGCGCTCAACTGAATGGATGTTGTTGATTGACGTTTCAGAAAATAAAATACGGTCCTGACTAACACCACTTTCGGCCAACGTCAGCAGCAGTCTGTTTCCGGCTTCTTTGTCCAGATCAGCAATTACCACACGCCCGTTGTGCTCCAGTACAGCTTTTACAAATGTACTGCCCAGGAAACCGCATCCGCCGGTAATGACAACAACTTTATTTTCCAGATTTATCATGAGTTATTTTTATACGTAAGCAGCACCCCAAAATAATGGTGAACGGGTACACTAATTATATTTTCTGAAAACAGGTTTTACGCTCCGGCCGGTTAAATAGTGCTCTATTCCATCTTCCAGCGCTTTCTTATAAACAATCAATGATTTTCTGGCCGCGTTCAGGGTTATATCAAGTTCTTCTTCACGGTGTGAATAGGATAATGCAACCCAGGGAATAAGTACGTTATTTTTAATCATCTCCTGCGAAAAAAGCGTTCTGAACTCTAACGAAACAGCCTTGTTCTGATCACGCGTAAAGTAATACGGTGAACAGGCAAATCCGCCCATATTAAACTGCTCTGAAATCTGCAACTCTTCAGCAATTTCATTAATACCGGTAATCATTTTTTTTCCGTAATTCCAAAGGTGATCTGTGACATGGTGCTTTTTGTAAACATCAATGGTTTTGATTAAAGCACCAAACGCACTCATTTCACTGCCGTGCGTGGTGGAAATCAAAAATACCCGTTCTTTACCCTCTTCATTGATTCCGCCAAGGTTCATGATTTCTTTTTTGCCTATGAGTGCAGCTTGCGCAAAACCATTGGCCATGCCCTTGCCAAAAGTTGCCAGATCAGGTTCTATGTCGTATGTTTTTTGCGCACCGTGTAAATCCCATCTGAAACCGGTAATCATTTCGTCAAGAATAAATACGGTTCCGTTTTTTTTGCAAAGTTGCTTTACCTGGTGTAAAAAATTAGACTGCTTATTGGAACATAAAGCGGGATTTGGCTTATCAAGCAAGCCGCAGGTACATTCAGGCGGACAAGGTGATTGAAACGTTGCCGGCTCAAGTATTACGCAGGCAATTTGTCCCGGATATTGCTGAAACAATGCCTCAAGCGTCTCTATTTTGTTATAGTTGAATTTTAAACTCAGGCTTTTATGCTCTTCCGGCACGCCTTTGTCCATGGGTGTTGTACCAATAAACCAATCGTCATAGGTAAAAAAAGGATGATCAGCGCACAGCGCCACATATTTACGCCCGGTATAAGCACGCGCCAGTTTTACCGCAGCGGTGGTAACGGTTGATCCGTTTTTGGCAAACTTAACCATATCAGCCCAGGGGAAAAGTTCCAGCATGGTTTCAGCAGCCTTAAGTTCAGTCAGCGTTGAGCGTGTAAGGTTATTTCCCTTTTTTATTTCTGCAATGGCGGCATCACTCACTTCATCAAAATCATACCCCAGAGTTACAGAACGAAGGCCCATGCCATAATCCAGAAACTTATTGCCGTCGGCATCCCAAATGTAGGCGCCTTTTCCTCTTTCAAGAATGGCCGGTGCATTTACAGGATATTGATCATCTCCACGGCTATAGGTATGAGCCCCACCGGGAATTAATGCATTTAATTTTTTACTGTAGTCTGTCATGATTGTATTCAAATTTTGCAATTTTATTCCAGTATACCTTCTATTCTTGCCTGTATTAAACGCTCAACAAGAATAAAGTCAACGATGTCATCAATTTCAAATGATTTCCATTTAGGCATAATATACCCCAGTGTTTTTTCATGATAAAAACTCCTGCGGGCTTTCAGGCTTTCTGTTTTTGAAATGTACATACTGCCTTCAAAAAAATAAACATCTTCGGTGTCCTGTCTCCTGTAAAATTTGAAATCCTTGTTTTCATACGGATCCAAAAAACCACCCTTCAATTTGGTTAGAAACATGGGATGACAACTTTCAGTTTTACCAACACCCACAAGACTTTCAGCACCGGGCGTTTTTTTTAAAAAATCAAGTGCCTGCATCAAATCCAAAGCTGTTCGCTGGGGTGATGTAGGTTCTACCATAGCCAGATAGTCAAAGTGTTCACCTTTTTCTTCCATGGCAATAAGCGCATGCAAAACCACGTCTATATGCCCAACATGGTCCTGCGCCAGTTCAGCGGGGCGCATAAAGGGAACAAGCGCCCCGTAATTGCGTGCTACGTCAGCAATCTCCTCACTATCTGTTGATACAATGACACGGGCACCGGTTATTTGCGCGGCCGCCTGTAAAGCAGCTTCAATAGACCATGCAATAAGCGGCTTGCCACACATGGGTTTTATGTTTTTACCGGGCAAACCCTTGCTTCCTCCTCTTGCCGGAATCAGAAATAATACACTCACGCTTTTATTGTTTAATTTCTTTGATCTCCATAATTGTTTTCAGAGATAGTTTAATGTTTTCTATTTCATCCGAAGTAATATTTACCGATGAAGGAAAACTTATCCCCTGTTTAGAGATGTATAATGAATTTTCAAAAGTACTTTTTGTCGGGTAATCTTTATACGGCGGCATTAAATGCAATGGATAAAATGCCGGGCGTGTTTCAACCCCGTTACGCAACATTTTTTCAATCAGCAAATCCCTTGATACGGGTACGCCTTCTTTAAGCAGTGCCGTATAGAGCCAGAAACCGTTATAAGCCCACTCCTCCTGCGGTGGCAATTCAAACGAACCGAGTTCACCCAGTATGGCATTGTAGGTTGAAGCAATTTCTCTTTTTTTGGTTACAAAATCATTTACACGCTCTAACTGAGCACACCCCAATGCGCCCTGCAGATTTGTCATCCGGTAATTAAAGCCAACAAATTCATGCCAGTATTTGCGGGTTTTACTCATTCCGTGATCACGCAGTATCAATGCTTTTTCGTACACCTTTTCATTTTTAAAAAAGACCATTCCGCCTTCACCGGTTGTGATGGTTTTATTTCCAAAAAAACTAAAGGTGGCAGCATCAGCCTCTCTCCCCACATGTTTTCCTTTATACAGGCTGCCAACTGCCTCAGCACAATCTTCAACAACAAAAAGGTTGTGCTTTTCAGCAATGGCAAAAATTTCATCCATGTGGCAAGGATGCCCGTAGAGGTGAACCGGCATAATGGCCTTTGTTTTGGGACCCAGGTTTTTTTCAATTTCTGAAATGCTGATCGTCCATGTTTTGCGGTCTATATCTACAAGAACGGGCGTAGCACCAGTATAGATAATGGCATTGATGGATGCGGCAAACGTAATATCAGGCACCAGCACCTCATCTCCGGGACCTATTCCCAAAGCCACCAGTGCCAGGTGTAAGGCTACCGTTCCATTGCTGACTGCAAGCGGATACCTGGCCCCGCAAAATTCAGCAAAGTCTTTTTCAAAGCGCCTTACATAAGCCCCCTGTGAAGAGATCCATCCGGTTTTTATACAATCAGAAACATAAGTCAGCTCATTTCCATCAAGCATTGGCTGCATAATGGGAGTACGATGCAAACGACTGAAACTGGCATAATCCACAGGTTTACGTTGCTCATCTACCAGCGGAATGTGTCTTACCACATTAGTCAGTGCTGCCTGAACCACTGCCTGCGGTGAATCAACCGAAAAACTGATAAACGATGTTTGCATGACATCCCGAATACCCACCTGGATTGTTTTTCCTTGAATCAATGCCCTGCGGATGTCACCATCTGTTAAAACTCCCACCAATTGACCGGCATTGTTTGTTACAAAGCAAATACCCTGGGCATTATTGTCGATCACCTTTAATGCATCAGCAAGGTTATTGTCCTGGTTGATCAACATCTCCTGTATGGCAGAGTTAGTTTGCATGGCTGTGTTTTTTTAGAAGATTTAATTGAAAATTGACCTGTTCAACGGATTGTTTTTTTACTTCCAGCACATGAACAATATCAGCATATTGAGGCATCAATGGTAAAAACCAGTAATCGGCTTTCAGGGATTCATTTGTATCACGCTCACCATTGTTGTCACTGTGATGAATGCACCTTACAAAGGGTTTTATTTCAGACATTGCATCAACCAATGAAAAACCAAGAGAACCTGATGATACTTTCAGGTGAGCCGTATCCAGCAGTATACCCAATCTTGGATTATCAATCTGCGCTATCAGCGCCTGCATTTCTTTTGCATCTGCACATAAAAGCGGGTTTGTAGAATCAGCATACAAATTCATTTTGGCCAGCACATTATTTTCAATAAGAAAATCAACGCCTGTGTGTTTTGTATGATCAAGCACCTGGTTTACGGAATTGATAAACAAACGCCAGTTTTCATTGCGGTCAATGCCTGTTGTTTTGACCAGTTCATTTCCCAGTTCAGCCGGTGAGGGATCAATGCAAAAACCAGCGTGCGCTGAGAAAAAGGGAGCTTTTACTTTTGCTGAAAGTTCAATGCCACGAATGCAATGCTGAATGGATTGTTGCCTGATGGTTTCATTTCTGCTGGCTAAATTCAGTACAAACGGAATTTCAGGTGCCGGAAAATAATTATGTGCAAAACGTTGTACCGGGGCAGTGATAAAATAGTCTTCCATTTTTTCATGGTAGGGCAACCCTGAACTGAATTCGAGCGCATAGTCAGCCGCCACTGAAATTGAAATTATTTCATCAATTGGTTTGCCCATGAATGCAAGCGTACTTACCAGCACCAGGAGCTGTTTTTTTACATCATACCGGTAAAAACTTATGGTCTCCTTTTTCTCCAGCAGGCGAAACCCCAGGCCTGTATATAATGCAATGGCTGCGGTATTGATATTGTCTACCGATAAGCGGATGTGATCAACTTGTTTTTGCCGGGCAACTTCAAGCAGTTGCTCCATCATTTGTTTACCAAAGCCCCTGCCCGTATTTTCCTGCGCTACGGCAATGCCCAGCCAGGTAATTCCATTTTCCTGATCCAGGTGACCGTAAGCTACCGGTGTTCCTTCATCATCAACCAGCAATGTTGTGTAGAGATGGTTTTCAAGACACTTCAGCTCTCTGGACTTAAAATACCGGAAACTGTCCAGGGAATTGCCTGCACGTTGAAGAAACGCTGTCAGCAGTTTAGTCTCAGGATATTTTACAGCTACAAATTTCACGTTAAAACGGCTTACTCATTCTTCTATACATTATACAGCAGCACATCCATTGTAAATGCCTCATCCTGCTGCATATCCCTGTTTATTTTTTTTCCAATCAAAAAATCAGCATGTTTTGGAGCCAGGCCGTTTGCAGGCCTTTTAAAACCCAGGTGGCTTGCGTCTATAACGGTTCCCTTAGGTAAAAAAGTATTGGCAACAATACTGCGGCGCATGCCAAACGTATTCTTTTTTTCAGCTGCACCAGGTGTTTTAATTCCGCTGCCCAACGATTTTTCCACATTCCTGATTCCGGAAATCAGCTCCTGGAATTCGGCTGGCTCCAGTGAGCAGGAATGATCAGGACCCGGGAGATTTTTATCAAGCGTAAAATGCTTTTCAATAACTTCAGCCCCAAGCGCTACTGCCGCATAGCAGGCATAATTGTTGGGAACATGATCTGAATAACCAACACGCACCCCAAGGGCATCACGCATGGTTTGCATGGCCAGAATATTGGAATCTTCAATAGCCGACGGATAATCAGTGTTGCATTGCAATACAATAATATCTGTGTTTCCGGTACTTTTAATAGCCTCTAACGCTTCATAAACTTCAGCTATAGTTGCCATACCGGTAGATATAATCATTTGCTTGCCAAAAGAAGCCACGTATTTTAAAAAGCCGGGCTCTACAAGCTGACCTGAGGCTATTTTAAATGCATCTACCCCCAGTTCATGCAACAAATCAGCATCTTCATGATTGTATGGTGTAGACAAAAAACGAATTTGTATTTTTTCACAATGGGCTTTGATCTTTCTGAAATCTTCTTTGGAAAGTTCCAGTTTTTTCAGCATCTCAAACTGGCTTTCAGCAGCATCTGTTACCTTCAACTGGTAGTTGGCCTTGGGTGAGGCATTGGTCACAATTTTTTCAGCCCTGAATGTTTGAAACTTGACACAATCAGCGCCAATTTTTTTGGCCATATCAGCCAGCTCAAGGGCCTTTTGCAGGTCACCGTTGTGATTGACACCGGCCTCAGCAATTATAAAAACATGTTGACTCATCAGGTAAATCTTGCCCGGGGTATCCAAAAATCAGGTGCATGTGCCGGGTAAAATTACCCTGACCGCTCCTGTTTCGTTCCCCGTGGTTTTGTACAAAAAACTAAGAAGTAAAGGTAACTATTATTTTGGTAAAATAATTACCTGAGCCTGTTGCCGGCATGTTATTTAAGTAATCTGTCAATGTATGGCCAAACGGCTGATTTTTAGTCAAGGAATCAGGAGACCACAATAACCATGAAGGGTTTTAATAACCTGCTCCCCACAACCTTGCTATGCTGTATTTGCGCACAACGTTGATGTTGGTGAATCACACCATCACCGCCTCATTGATTAAGCCGTGCTCTCAGAATTTCAGCAAGCTGACCAGTGAGATTTTTTCTTGAAAAAAGATCGGCCCCGGCAGAAGTAAAATCTTCTGTCGAACCAGAGAGCCACCCTTTTACGAGATCATTCATATAAGTGTGTAAGCCTGTTTCATCGGTATACCCGAAAATACCGCCGTTTCCGGCAGTGCGAATAATAGCAGCTGCATCACCATCGGTTGGCCCCACAAATACAACCGGCTTTTTAACCGCGAGGTATTCAAACAATTTGCCGGTTAAAATACCGCGGTTGTTGGGTACATCCGGTATAACCAGGAACAACGCATCAGCCTGTTTCATGTATGCCACAGCCTGTTTGTGTGGTACGTAGCCCATGAGGGTAACATTAGCTTCTATTTTTTCAGCTTTAAAAAGATCCAGAATATGTGCAGATACCTGGCCTACGAGTATCAAGCGTATTTTAACAGCGGCATAATCACGTGAAAGTTTTGCCAATGCTTTTGCCAGTGTCTCTAACCGGTAATTATCAGACAGGTTGCCTACATAACTGATCACCCATTCATCCGCTTTTTTTGGCTCCGGAACAATTCCTTCAAAATCGGATGTATCATAGCCGTTGGGAATGACATAAATCTTGTCCGGATCAACAGCAGCTGACTTGGCCGCAAAAAGCTCCTTCAATCCTTCACTAACGGTAATGATACCGGTTGCCTGTTCCAGAACCGACCGCTCATAACGTGCATCTTTTTTAAGCGCCCATTGGGTGTGCTTCAGCTCTTTGTAATAATAGATATCTGTCCAGGGGTCACGCATGTCAGCGATCCAATTTACCCCTTTTGTGTTTTTTAACCTGAGTCCTACCAGGTGCGTAGAATGTGGCGGACCGGTTGTAAT
Source organism: Bacteroidota bacterium (assembly GCA_016192075.1). Lineage (GTDB taxonomy): Bacteria > Bacteroidota > Bacteroidia > Flavobacteriales_D > Crocinitomicaceae > JADJGJ01. Next base: position 747,044 of record JACPUU010000012.1, read on the forward strand.
AACAAAGCTGATTTGCTCTGAATCAATAAGCTTCTCAGCAGTGTGGTAAGCATATTTGTTCCATCCACGGCGCGGATCAGGAATAAAAAAATTGCCGCGGATAAATCTGAAAACACGGTCCTTCAAACCCGGTTTTTGTTCACTTGAAAAGCCGGAATGAGGTAATTTTTTTTTACCGCTGATGCGACGGTAAACGTTAAATGGTTCCCTGCTTTTGGTTTTGTGAACAGGCACACCGGGAATCACATCCGCCAACAACGTTTCATCCATCAACGGATAGGAGGCATACGTTTCATCTACCGTAATAACCACCGGATCAAAACCAAACTGCGGGAGGTATTTGACAAATTTCAGCCAACGCTGTACACCTGATCCCCCGCTGGGTGGCCAGTAATAGGTAATGATGAGAATTTTTTTTCGCTCCCCCACGTTATTAAACGGTTTCTGAGCCCTCAGTCGTATCTTTTTTTACTGCAATAAAAATTCCAAATGCGAGCAGTAAAAGAATTCCAACTGACCCTGCATTGGCAATCATACCTGATTTTTTATACGACTCTAACTCATAAACAAACTCAATTTTATGTTCACCCGCAGTTAATTCAATGGCGCGCAAAACATAATTTACCCGCAGAACAGGAACCTCTGTGCCGTCTACATAAGCCTTCCACCCCTCAGGATAATAAATTTCAGAAAAAACGGCAAGCTGCTTATCCGGCGAATTTGAGGTGTAAACCAGTTTATCAGGACTGTATGAAACCATCTCAATAGTACCTGCAGCGGTATAGCTTTCTGCTGACACTTTATCCATAAACCGTTTGTCTACAATTGTCTCTTCTGCCGGATTCCATCCGGCCCTTCCCGCACTTTTTAATTTGAAAATTTTACTCACCAGGGAATCAGGCACCACATCATACATCCAGTTCAGTCCGGCTGAATCAGCAATGAGCGCTAGGGCTTCCTCCCCCACTGCCTCATAAGGCATTTGCTCAATAGCCATAGGCTCAGCCATACCCGGGAGAAGAATTTCTACTTTTTCACGGCCGGTGAGTATTTTGGTTTCTACCGGTGTACCGTCAATTCTAACCTCAACACCTTTCATGGCCGTAATTTCATACGTATTGCTTGCAGCCAATGCCACAATTTCTTCATCCGCATTGTTCACTGTTGTTATCTTTTTTGAAAACCAGGCATTGCCCAAAGCGGTTGTATTTTTACGCGTCAGAGCAGTGTTAACAACAACGCCGCTATTATCATACTGCGGCCGCAGGTAATACTTCACATTAAGCATATCAATTACTGACGGGTTGTTTTGTGATAAATGGAATTCAATAAGTTCCTGATACCTGCGCAACTTGGCACCGTGATAACCACCAACCGATTTGTTGAAATACGATGTATAGGAACTGTTGAATGGATTACCTTCTTCAAAAACCCTGAAGTTTGAATTGCGGTTCAACATGCGGAAAGTCAGGTAATCTCTTTTCAATTCTTTTTCTCTGGCCACTGCTTTATCGTCTTTCAATTCTTTCTCCAAAACTGTTAATGCAGAATCAATAGCGAACTGAATGGACGGGTTAGCCTGAATTTCCAGTGCCAGAATCTGCTTTTCACCGTCACCGGCTTTAAATGGATAATCACGGTTATAAGTCTCTGTCCACTGATCGTATTTTTTTCCGGTACCATCGGTATTCAGGTAACGCATATCTACAAAAAGCAGGTCAAATAAAACCAATGAGCCTAACACTCCAAGGAATGCATATTTTGAAAAACTGGTACGCACAAATGCAAAAACCAAAGCACCACCCAGCACCAGGAAAACGAATGACCGCAGCACATCTTTTCTGAAAATTTCAATTCGTACATTTTCAAGCGAGGTAAAAAAATCAGCATACTGATCATACGTTGCAGGGTCTGAAATTCCCTGGAGATAATTAATTTCCTGGGCGCTCAAAAAGGTATTAAAAGCAGAAGGTGCAACTAAAAATGCCAGCATAATAATTGCCATTCCGCCTGATACGCTATAGAATCCTTTCAGGTTCTTTTGAATTTCATCTTTTGCGGTTATAAGCTGCTGAAGGAAAAGAACAGCCAGCAGTGGTATGCACAATTCCGCTACCGATAAAACAATGGTAACAGCTCTGAACTTATTATACCCCGGCAGCACATCGAGGAAAAAATCTGTCAGACTGTGGGCAACAATCACATCACCTGCCAGAATAACAAGAAACAAAAGAGCGGTGTTTGCAAGTGAAAAAACGAGTTGCTTTTTTTCATCCAGAAACATATTCACCATGTATAAAAGTATTGGCAGAATTACCAGCACAGAAACAAAGTTTTTACCCCAGCTCATAGCTACAACAAGTAATGTAATGGTGAGTAGTGCCCATTTGTATTTATCTTTTACATAAACCACTGCCAGAAAGGCCAAAAACACAACAATGACCCCTAAATAAACAGGGCCTGAAGTACCAGGCTGATCACCCCAATACTGGTAATTTTCAGCCAGTACACTGCGGTATGCAGGGTCAGCATTTTTTAGTATATTTTTATTGGCTTCATTTGAACCCAGCCGGATACTTTGTCCGCCTTTAAAATTTGGCACAATGAATGAAAAAGTTTCTGATCTGCCATAGCTCCAGGCAGTCACATAATCACGGTCAAGCCCTTCTGTCTTAATCTCTTTATTTGATTCGCCGGTTGGTGTTACGGTAAGCTCTGTGCCGCCACGAATGGTATTAGCAGCATATTCCATGGTTCCAAAAATATTACCGTAGTTAACCATTATTGCCAGTACGTACCCTACCAGCAAAAGACCTGTGATTTTGAAAAACTTCAGTAATTCACTTTTCTGCACATAACGCACCAGTTCTACAATGCCAATCAATAGCAAAATAAACATCATGTAATAGGTAATCTGAATGTGGTTTGCTGCCAGCTCAATCATCATAAATACGCTGGATAGCGCAACGCCCAGGATCCAGTTTTTGAAGCGGTATGCCATTATAAACCCGGCTACCATAAATGCCGCAAAACCTATAGCCAAAGCTTTGGAATTGTGACCTACCTCCAGTATAATAATGGAATAAGATGAAAGCCCGAAAGCAATTGACCCGATAACACCGATCAGCGGCTTAATTCTCAAACTCTGACTCAGCACATAAAACCCCAGAAAATAAACCAGCAGACAAAAAACAGGGAACGGAAACCAAAGCCCTGCCGCTTTTACCAGAAAACGTGACAGCCAGGTACCTTCATAAATTACGGATATTTGAGTAGCCGGCATACCCGAAAACATGGAGTTGGTCCATAAAACCTGGTCTCCGTCATTTTCTCTGTAATCCTGTATTTCACGGGATGAACCTGTAAAATTTACAATATCACTTTGCTTTAAACTATACCCCTGCAACGCCGGATAAAAATAAGCACATGAAATAAGCAGGAATATACCAATAGCTGCCAGGTGCCAGAGGTTTGATTTTTTTAAAAGTTTTTCTTTTAAGGTCATATTGCCGATGAAATTTGTTTTGAGTTTAGTGTTATGCTTTTTTTAATTTCTTTAAATAACAAGTATAAAAATCAGGTCTTCACACATCTGATTTTTCATTTATCAACCCGAACTTCTGCTGCATGCTGCTTCAAAAAATCCGGATTTAAAGTTAAAAATATCTTTTATATCCGTGGCAGTCTGTTTTACTTCGTTCAAATAGTGATCTGATAAGATAAATTAACACGTTGAGGGCGCGCACTAAATCACGTCTTATTTCACTTCTTCAAAATCAGTGAACTCAGCATTATCAAGTGATTTACGGTCAACTTTACCAATGGTTGTTTTTCCAAAATTGCGTTTGGTTTCTGCAGCCAGATGTTCATTTTCACGCTGCCGGCGAAGCATTTCTTTTTCTTCATCCAGGTTGCGTTTGGCAATCATCATACGCCCCACAACCCGCAGCACTACAATAATACCAATAATAATCAGTACCGTTCTGAATACCGTTGTAATGGCTAAAAGTGTCATCTACTTGCTGAGATAGAGATTTCGTTCACTGTAAATTTTCTGGAAATAACTGTCTCTGAGTGTATCAATAAAACGAATGGCTTCACCGGTAGACTTCATTTCAGGCCCCAGCTCTTTGTTTACATCGGGGAATTTTTCATACGAAAACACCGGTACTTTGATAGCATATCCTTTTTTAACCGGCGCAAATTTGAAATCTTTGACCTTTTTTTCACCCAGCATTACTTTGGCGGCATAGTTGACATAAGGTTCCTGGTAGGCTTTGGCAATAAACGGCACGGTGCGTGAAGCCCGCGGATTTGCTTCTATCACATATACCTTATCGTCTTTTATGGCAAACTGTATATTAATCAGACCAACTGTTCTGAGCGCAACAGCAATTTTGTTGGTTATTTCCTCAATCTGGTGCATCACCAGGTCTCCCAGGTTGTAAGGCGGCAACACGGCATACGAGTCGCCGGAATGGATACCCGCCGGCTCAATGTGCTGCATAATACCAATAATGTAAACGTCTTTTCCGTCACAAATGGCATCGGCTTCAGCCTCAATGGCGCCGGTTAAAAAATGATCCAGCAAAATCTGGTTTTCAGGCATTTCATTGAGAATGTCAACCACATGGTGTTCCAGATCTTCTTTATTGATCACAATTTTCATCTTTTGACCACCCAGTACGTATGACGGGCGAACCAGTAACGGAAAGCCCAGATCAGTGGCCAGTTCAAGTGCCTGCTCAGCACTTTCAACCACACCAAATTTCGGGTATGGAATTCCCAGTTCTTTCAACAGGTTCGAAAAACGTCCGCGGTCTTCAGCAAGATCCAATGCGTCAAACGATGTTCCTAAAATTCTGATACCGTAACGATCAAGCTTTTGTGCCAGTTTCAAGGCCGTTTGTCCGCCCAGCTGAACAATGACACCAACCGGTTTTTCATGCTGAATAATGTCATAAATATGCTCCCAGAAAACCGGTTCAAAATACAATTTGTCGGCCGTGTCAAAATCAGTTGAAACCGTTTCAGGGTTGCAGTTAATCATAATGGTTTCATAACCGCATTCTTTGGCTGCAAGCACACCGTGCACGCAGGAATAATCGAATTCAATTCCCTGACCAATGCGGTTTGGACCAGAACCCAATACCACAATTTTTTTCTTGGGTGTAACAACTGATTCATTTTCTGCCTCAAAGGTTGAATAATAATAAGGTGTCTGAGCTTCAAATTCGGCTGCACAGGTATCTACCAGCTTATACACCCGGCGAATTCCCATTTCGGTGCGTTTGTTATAAACCTCTGATTCCAGGCAGCGCAAAAGATGCGCAATCTGACGATCAGCATACCCTTTTTGTTTGGCCTCAAACATCAGGTCTTTTGGAATATCATCAATGCGGTATTTTTCAATAACACGTTCCAGCTTGATCAGCTCCTCAATCTGGCGCAAAAACCAGTCGTCAATTTTGGTTTTTTCTTTGATGGTTTTAAACGGAATTCCCAGTTTAATGGCATCGTAAATATGGAACAACCGGTCCCAGCTTGGATTGCCTAAACTGTATAATAACTTGTTCTGATCAGTGACTTCTCTTCCATCTGCGCCCAGACCATTTCTTCCAATTTCCAGTGACTGACAGGCTTTTTGCAGGGCCTCCTGAAAACTGCGGCCAATTCCCATTACTTCACCTACTGATTTCATTTGCAAACCAAGGCGGGTATCAGTGCCCGGGAATTTACCAAAATTCCAGCGCGGTATTTTAACAATCACATAATCCAGCGTTGGTTCAAAAAGCGCTGATGTGGTTTTGGTTATTTGATTTTTTAATTCGTCAAGGTTGTATCCGATAGCCAGTTTGGATGCAATTTTTGCAATGGGGTAACCGGTTGCTTTGGACGCCAGGGCTGATGAGCGGGATACACGCGGGTTAATTTCAATGGCAATGATGTCTTCTTTTTCATCGGGACTTACAGCAAACTGCACGTTGCAGCCACCTGCGAAATTACCAATGGCACGCATCATTTTAATGGCCATGTCCCGCATTTTCTGAAAAGTGGTATCAGACAACGTCATGGCCGGCGCAACGGTTATAGAGTCACCGGTATGAATGCCCATTGGGTCAAAATTTTCGATTGAGCAGATAATGACCACATTGTCGTTGTTATCTCGCAGCAATTCCAGCTCATATTCTTTCCACCCCATCAGGGCTTTGTCAAGCATTACTTCGTGAATGGGAGAAAGATGCAGGCCGCGGTCAAGTAGTTTGTCAAAATCAGCCTCTTCATAAACAATAGCTGCACCTGAGCCGCCCAAAGTATATGATGGCCGGATGCAAAGCGGATAACCAAAATCCTGGGCAATGCCTTTCCCTTCCAGAAAAGATTTGGCGGTTGCCTGCGGCGCCATGGGAACACCAATCTCTTCCATCAGTTTGCGGAACGATTCACGGTTCTCTGTAATTTCAATAGCCGCAATGTCTACGCCAATAATTTTTACACCATATTCTTTCCATATCCCCAGCTCATCACATTTAATGGCCAGGTTGAGTGCTGTTTGTCCGCCCATGGTGGGTAAAACGGCATCAATTTTATGTTTTTTCAGAATCAGTTCAATAGACTCTACCTCTAGCGGCAGCAGGTATACATTGTGCGCCATCGTGGGATCTGTCATGATGGTTGCCGGATTGCTGTTGATCAGGGTTACTTCAATCCCTTCTTCACGAAGAGATCTCGCAGCCTGGGACCCCGAATAATCAAATTCGCAGGCCTGACCGATAACAATGGGTCCGCTTCCGATAATTAAAACTGATTTTAGGCTGTTGTCTTTTGGCATGACGGGGTTGGAATGTGATAAATTGGCGCGAATTTAGGGAGAATTATCCGCTGGCTAATTAACAAAAGGTAAATGTTATTCACAGGATATATTTGCCAGAACGTATTATCGCATTATCACTATGGGCACAGGACATCTGATCAATCAGAAAAAATGACGTTGTGTTATGAAAATAAGTGAGCTTAATTTCTTCGGCGCGATCTGACGGGGAAACCATATTCAAGGCTTAGCCCCAGGTAGTTTATACCCTGTGAAAGTGTTCCCTGACTGAGATAACCAAGGTTTGTAAACGAGTACCACCCATGAAGGCGCTGCTTTGGCGACAAATTCAAAACTGCGTTTAGTTGTAAATAACGTTGATCAGAGAGTTTAAAGCGGATACCGGATTCAGCTTTAAGCCCAATGTTGATTTCATTGTTTGTTGTATCCCTGATTGTTGTACTAAACAAATTAACCAGGTTTGTATTATTTGAATCAATATAAATTCCGGTTCCAAGATTGATATCTGCCTGATCGTAGTAAAACCAGTACAATTTACAACCCAGGGAAAAATAAATCTCTGTTTTAGGCTTTAAAGGAATATAACCATTCACTGCCGGAGCCACAGAGAAATAAAGATTCGGAATGATATACTCACGGTTGTGTTGGTCAAACACAAGCTTTTCAGGGTTGTTTTTCTGAAAAACGCTGGAGTCAGGAGCAGCAAAATTATACCCAATACTTATTGGTATAATTCCTACCGAAAGATCAACGCTCCATCCTAAAAATTTACCAGGTTTGTTTCTGTAGCCTAAATTAATTTCAGCTGTTGGAAGTCTTTTTGAAAAAGCATGTGAAACGCCTTCGTTTGAAAGATGCAACTTATTATAACTGATAAAACTTAAACCTGAATAAAAATAATTTGCACAGGCAGTATCTTTTGAAATCAGCGAATCGGTTTTAAAAGCAAAACCAACCCGCGGTAATGTCAGAAAAAATAAACCTGCGCAAATTACTCTTATCATATAATGACAAATATACTACCAGTTCAGTATACTTGTGTATGTAATTGCCGGTGAATGATAGCCGTAGTGGTATCCTTTTACCCAGCCAGTTTTGGTTTTTGTCTCAACAAAAACCTTATGTGACCATTCTTTTACATTGTCATGATCACTGTAAACTCCTCCCGGCGTATTAAACTCAAGTTGTGTATCGCAATCAGCAGTTTTATTCCCTTGTGGATCATAAACAACTCCTGAAATATGCCCGTAAGCTCTTGAAAGCGTATATGTTCTGATTTTGTCCCAGCCACTGTTTTTCTTTTTGTAATTGGTAGTATTTGCTAACACATAACGATTCCAAGGCCAGGTTTGATGTGATATCTGCGCTTTGATACGGCGGGTCAGTGATGAGTTATATGCATCATATGAGTCAAACTGCATAGAATTGCAACCGGCAACACGATCATTATTCAGCTCACCCTCAATAAGTACATTTTGCATTGTCAGTGCTTCATTCAAATCGCGTCTTAACAATTCTAACTTTAGAATGTCCCCATCTAAAATAATCACATATCCTCCGTTAAAAAAACGATAATACTGGTTCGCAATTTTCATTTCACAGAATGTGTTCAGAATAGTTCTAATTGGTTTTTCAATTACAAAATGATTATCCGGATCATCTTCTGAATTCAAGACTTCATTATTTTCCAACCAAGCTGTTTCCAAAGTCTGAATCGAAGAACGCAAGGAACTGAACCCCAATGTACTTTCAAATGTTTCGTAAGGCAGATATTCCCTGAATCCAACTGTATTCTCTAATTCGGTCAGCTGTTCTCCGGTTAAACCTATGTTTGCTGTTAGGAAATCTTCCTGATGCGATAAATATTGAGACTCCAGAGCTTCCAATGTAATCCTGACGCTTTCCATATCTTCAAAGGAAAGAATTCCATTTTCGAGTCTGATGGACGCATATGGTACATCCAGAGAACTGGTCTTGAATTGATTGTTGACCTCAGCAGTTTGTCCCTTTTCTGTTGTTGACTGAAGTGTGGTATCTTTTTCACAAGAGCATACCAATAAGCCTATTAAAGCTATGCTAAAAATTATTTTTTTCATACTCATTATTAAGTAAATTTCAATCCTACTCTTTCGATTTTCAGATACTCGGCGACATGAGTTATTTCAATTCGGATTCGCTTCCACATATTCCGAATGGGAAGGCTTGTTGACCTTTTTCATAAGTTTGGGTACACAAGAGTATTGAAATTTATATCGAAAAAAAACGGTATAAAGTCGTAATTTCATTATTTCCTGGTACGTCTAAGTACCTATCTCCGGAATCCAGGACCCTATCCGGTGATTTAAGTTACACCTTATGAGACTTACTTAAATCTCAAAGTCTATTGTATCTTTGAACCGAAAATCATGCGACCTGATGAAAACCAAATCCATTGTTCTTGACCGCCGGCAAATTGAACAAAAAACCGAACGTATTGCCTTTGAAATAATTGAAAACACCTTTGAAACTCCCGTCATTTATGTAGGCGGAATTTCAGGTAATGGTTTTTTGTTTGCCGAACGCCTGGTAAAACAGCTTGCCAAAATTACAAAGCAGGAGGTGCGTTTGTTTGAAATTACGGTTAATAAAGACGCACCGGCCAAGAGTTCGGTTTCGTTGTCAATTGAAGCAAAAGAACTGAATGGTGCAACCGTTATTCTGGTAGACGATGTGATCAATTCAGGCCGCACACTGATTTATGCCGTTGGCAAATTAATGGATCACGAGGTGCATGTTTTAAAGGTTGCCACGCTGGTAAACCGCACCCACCGGCGTTATCCGGTTCATGCTGATTTTGTGGGACTTAATATTGCAACTACCCTGAAAGACAATATTATGGTATCACTTGGCACCGAAGAAATGGCTTATCTCGAGTAATCGTATGATGAAACAACAATGGACCGGGACATACTCCTATGAAGCAACCGGTATCGAAGAAATTACTGAAACTGCAGTGCCTTTTGAATTACACCTGGAGGTGGATGATGAGGGAGGTATAACCGGTTATCTGGTTGACAGCATTTATTTTGGGCTCACAGAAGCAGAGGTTCCGGTGCGTGGTTTCAGAGAAGACGACTTTTTGAGCCTGGTTGCCCACTATCCTTTTAAAATGTACAAAAATCCAAACGGTATGTTTGTGCTTGATAAAGAAGCCATTGACCACGAGGTGCCTTTTTATGGCGAAATCAGTGAAGACAAAATGGAAATGACAGGCACCTGCGAGGAAACAGAAAACACCTTTTCGGCCGGCGGTTATGTGAGTGATAAGCTGAAAGTTGGCTTTTTCAGACTCCGGTTGGCTAATTCCTGAAACACCCTGGCTATAAAGGCGAGCAGTAAATTGGGCCCCCTCCAAATTTCCATTTATCTAACTAAATTCTTTGAAATTGTAATTTCTTTCACACTAATTCAGGATTATTACTACATTGGGGTAGATCAAAATAATCACCGCGATGGAGTTGAAAATTACCTACGTTGAAGGACAGAACCAGTTGAATGAAGAAGAATTGAATGGTCTCAAACTTACTGAGCTCACAACGTATGCTGAAATCTGCACCGCAGAGGAAAGAGGCATTGCCAAAACCACCGCCTGGGTAGAAAAAAACTATTTCAAAGCTGAGAAAATTTTTACCGAAGCTTTTCTGAAAGAAATTCATAAACGAATGCTCAGTGAGGTTTGGCTTTGGGCTGGTAAGTTCAGGCTGCATAACAAAAACCTGGGGGTTGACAAAATCAAAATCTCGTCTGAATTAAAACAGCTGATGAGCAATACGCGTTTCTGGATTGAAGATGAGAGCTATACAATGGATGAAATTGCACTGCGTTTTGCGCATCGCCTGATGCAGATACAACCGTTCCCTGACGGCAATGCCCGTCATGCCAAAATTATGGCCAATGTCATATTGGAACATCTTTTAAACAGTGAAATTTTTACCTGGGGAGAATCTATTACCAACCCTGAAAAGAACCGCGAGGCCTTTTTAGACGCACTGCGCAAAGCGGATAAGGGTAAGATGGATGATCTTTTGAAGTTTGCGCGGTCCTGACCTTCTCCCCTTGAGGGGAGACCGAGAGGTCTTGCGCCGCTGAAGCTTTGCGAAGGCGAGGGTGACAGTACGAGTCAAAAACTATGTCACTCCATTCAAATTTGGGGGCGGTCACCCTCTTCGCTTTCGCATAGCTTCAGCGTAGCAAAGCCTTAATCCTCCCTCAAGGGAGGAAACAAAAAAAAAAGCCCGACTTGCGTCAGGCTTTTTAATAGGATTCAAAACCTTAATTCTTAGTCAGCAACAACTTCGAATTTGAAATTTTGTTTTACGTCTTTGTGAAGAATTGCAATGGCTTCGAAAGTACCCAAATCTCTGATAGGCTCGTTAACGATTTTCAGTGATTTACGTTCAATTTCAACACCTGCAGCTTTCAAAGCATCTGACAACTGAACGGTTGTAACCGATCCGAAAATTTTTCCATTTTCACCTGCTTTAGCAGCAACTTTCAATGAAAGACCTTCAAGTTTAGTGGCAATTGCCTGAGCTTCTTCTTTAATTTTTGCGTCTTTGTGTGAACGCTGTTTCATCATTTCAGCGTGCGCTTTTTTTGCAGATTCTGTAGCCAGTTCTGCATATCCCTGAGGAATAAGGAAATTTCTTCCATACCCCGGTCTTACTGTCACAACTTCATCTTTGAAGCCGAGTTTATCTACGTTTTTCTTTAAAATCAATTCCATGTCCGTGAATGTTTTTGTTCAACAATAATTCCCTTTGACTATTTCATCAAGTCAGCTACATACGGCAGAATGGCAATGTGTCTTGCACGTTTTACTGCGGTATTTACACGTTTCTGATATTTAGCCGATGTTCCGGTAATGCGGCGTGGAAGAATTTTTCCTTGCTCGTTGATGAACTTCAATAAAAAATCAGGGTTTTTATAGTCTACATATTTAATACCACTCTTTTTAAAACGGCAGTATTTTTCTTTTTTAACTTCGATGTTGATCGGGGTCAAATATCTGATATCTGATTGTTCCATGTCTTTCTAAATGTTTAGATTAATAATTGGGTACTAAGCAGTTGCTTTCGCTTTTCTGGTTTTCTCTGCAAAAGCCACATGATCCTTCTCCATTTTAACGGTGAGGAAACGGATGATGCGCTCATCACGTTTATACTCAGTCTCCAGTTTTGCAACCAAAGTACCGTCGTTTTCGAATTCAACCAGGTTGTAAAAACCAGTTGATTTCTTTTGGATCTGGTAAGCCAGCTTTTTCAGGCCCCAAAATTCGTGATGAGTTATTTTACCACCATTCTTAGTAATAAAATCCTCAAACACTTTTACTGCTTCCTTTGCCTGCTCTTCAGACAAAACGGGAGTTAAAATGAAAACAGTTTCGTATCTATTCATTGTGTTAAGAATTATAAATTAGGGCGCAAAGATAGCCAGATAAATTGAATCTGCAAGGAATGGGAGGGAATTTTCATTGGTTTCCGCTTCAAGGGCTTTAAGAGAATAATGAATAACGATTAACGAATAACGATTTAAGAAGTTAAACTATTGAAAAACAAACGATTAAATACTAAATTTCATCATTTGCTAATCATTATTCAGTGTTCACTATTTATTCCGATGGCTTTCCTCCCTTGACCGCGTGTCGCTGTACGCCTATACTGACCTTGCTATGCCGTGAGCCTATGCTGACCTTGCTATGCCGTAGCGGCTGCGCGAAGGCAACGAGCTCCGGCGTAAGCAGTGCGCGAAAACGAAGAGGGTGACAGCAAAAAGTCCACCCGGGATATAACTATCAGGCTTAGACTGTCATCCCCCTCGATCCCCCTTCAAAGGGGGAAGGACGATACTTAATATTTTACCACCAATGTTAATAAAATGCCTTAAGCATTCCCCTTCCTTTCAACTATCTTTGTTTTTCACGCATAATTATGGGCAATTTTGTTGTTTCAGCGCGCAAATACAGGCCGCAAACATTTGAATCAGTTGTAGGACAGGGATCCGTTACGGTGACCCTGAAGAATGCAATTAAAAACAAACATTTAGCGCAGGCTTTCCTGTTTTTTGGAGGCCGCGGGGTTGGAAAAACCACCACCGCGCGGATTCTGGCAAAAACCATCAACTGCCTGAATTTATCAGCCGATGTAGAACCCTGCAACCAGTGCGAATCGTGCAAATCATTTAACGAAGGGCATTCATTCAATATCCTGGAACTTGATGCGGCCTCTAACAACTCCGTCGATGATATCCGGAACCTGATTGACCAGGTACGCATTGCCCCGCAGATTGGAAATCACAAAATCTTCATCATTGATGAGGTTCACATGTTGTCATCCCAGGCGTTTAATGCCTTTTTGAAAACGCTGGAAGAGCCGCCTGCACATGCTGTTTTTATTTTGGCTACAACTGAGAAACACAAAATTCTGCCAACGATTTTATCACGCTGCCAGATTTTTGATTTTCACCGCATCCAGATCAATGACATTGTCGGTCAGTTGAAACGCATTGCTGAAAAAGAAAACATCAAAACCGACGACCGTGCCCTGCACATTATTGCCCAAAAAGCAGACGGTGCCATGCGTGATGCCCTTTCTATTTTTGACCAGATTGTATCATTCAGCAACAGCAACGTAACGTATGAAGCGGTGCTTGAAAACCTGAACGTACTCGATTACGACTATTACTTCAAAGTCACTGACAGCGCACTTTCAGGCAACATTCCGGCAAACCTGCTTGCATACAATGACATTCTTTCCAAGGGTTTTGACGGCGGACAATTTTTGATCGGGCTGGCTGAACATTTACGCAATCTGCTTGTTTGCAAAGACGATAAAACAGTTTCATTACTTGAAGTGCCGGCCGATATTAAAACAAAATACCAGCAACAGGCCGCACAGGCTGACCAGGAATTTATACTGGTAGGACTTGATTTGCTGCGCGACGCCGAGATTCAGTTTAAGTCGGCCAAAAACAAACGGCTGATTGTCGAAATTTCCCTGATGAAATTTACATCCATTGTTTCATCACTTAAAAAACAGGCCGTATCTTAAGCTATAAAGAAATACAGATTCTGCCATTTGACGGGCAAACCTCGCAACAAAGTGCGGCGGTAAAGCAAGCCCCTGTTCAAAAAGCGGCCGTGGCCTCCTCCCCTGTTTCAAATGCAGCGGTGACCGTCAATCCCACTACAACAGTGAAAGCCACGGTACCGGTTGAACGCAAAAAAATTGCCCAGCCGGGCCTTAAAATTGTCACCAAAAATGTAGGCATCAAAAGCATTCTCGATCCGCCCAAAAATGCGCAGATGGAAAACGAAAATGCCCTGCTGCCTGATCTGGCTGAGAACTTTACCCACAGTGAATTGATGGCAGTTTGGAAAAACTATGCCATGAACCTGCAGCGCGAAAAAAAGACCAGCCTTGCAACTACCTTAATGAGCTCTGAACCCATTGTAAGTTCTGACTTTCAAATTACGCTCGAAATCGCAAACAGTTCACAGGCCAGTGATCTTGAAATTGAAAAATCAACCTTGCTGGGGCATTTACGCAGCAAGCTGAGAAATTACCAGATTGGCTTTAATTACAAAGTCTCTGAGAAAAAACAAGCACTCTCTACCTCTGACACCAAAGCCACATTCGAAAAACTAGCCGAGGATAATCCATCACTGCATAAGTTCAGGAAACTGTTTAATCTGGATATTGATTTTTAGGGGGGTGACATTTGAAAGGAATTATATAGGTTTTTTCCGGAGAATTGGGCTCAAAGAATATATACTCGCTATTTTTACAATCTACTTTCTTTTTTTACTGGCAAGGATTATCATAAATGGATACTCACTATTGGTTGTGGCTTGTTTCTCGCTAATTCCTGTCACGGCAATTCTCCTTTTAATTCAATGGGTATTGAAAAACAGATACTTTGTTACAAAACTCATTTTTCTGGAAGCAGAGAAACTGATTACCATAGATTATTATTCCCTGGGAAAGTTTAGCACCCTAACTTGCCCTCAGGATCAAGTAATCGTTCAACTCAAACAAAATAACCATGTTCGTAATACAAAATTCTGTCTATACTTCATATTCAAAAACAAAAGAATAAACGTTGAGCAAAACCAGGGATTTTTGAGTCAGGAAGACTACTGGAGCATGGAAATGCTCTGGGTTATTTACTCGTATTGCAAGTATTATTTTCATGGAGAGACACTCATTAAATTAGACCTGGCAGACGAGAAGGATTATGTGTGGAACAGAGACCTGTTCGAAAATAAGGATGTTCATTTTTTTTGCAAAACAAAAACATCCGATTTTCTGAAAGAATTAAGGGAATTCAGAAAGAATACTTTTTAACTTAACGTCAATTGATTTAAAGCCAGAATCAGAGCATGAATATTAGAATTTTACCTTTTAAGAGAAAAAAATAAATTCAATCCCTTTAACAGTGTCCCCCCCATTTTGAAAATATCATTCTCACACGTTGGATTTTTTGTTTTAGCCTTACTGATGTTTGCGTGTACAAATGCAGACGACATCAACGATGCTGAAAAACGGAATTCAAATTGGGTTTGGTTTGTAGATGAATCCGGTAATGGAAAATGGATCAAATGCAAAGGCGGCGGAAGCAAAGAACTAACCGGAGAGATTACTTTTTTTTACGACAATGGTAAAATTGACCAAAAGGCCCACGTATTTGAGGGTAAATACGTAGATACCAGCTTCAATTATAATCCTGATGGTAGGTTATTCAGTTTGCTCATCTATGAGGAAGATTCAAATCACATGGTTTATCTGATTGACGGACCTTACGAATTATATTTCGGAAACATGGAATTGAAGGAATCCGGAGAAATTAAAAATGGGAAAAAGCACGGAACTGTTACCAGCTATAGTGAATACGGAAAACTTATCGAACTGAGAAATTACAACGAAGGAATATTTGACGGAAAGCAATCCTATTTTTATGAAAATGGAGGCAAAAAACGAATTAGTAACTATAAGAACGGTATTCGCCACGGCGCATACAATTCATGGTACGAAGATGGGACAACCGATACTGAACAATTTTATGAAGAAGGCAAATGGGAGGGTGAACAGCGTTGGTTTTATCCAAACGGAAATCCGGAATATGTTTCCAATTACAAAGCGGGTGTGCGTGAAGGACCTTTATCAAAGTACTATGAAAATGGCCGGCTTGAATTTGTCAATAACTATGTAAATGGTGTCAGACAAGGTGAATGTATTGGCTATTCCGCCGATGGAAGAGAAAAAACCATTTACCTCTATCAGGACGGAAAAATAATTTTAGAAGCAAAACAATAATTGACCGCTGCGCTGGACTTGCAGTCCCGCGCTAACCGCAAATCTTGCGGATTTGTAATCCGCTAACGCAAAACAAAAGTAATTGTGAATCTTTGTCGAAAATACAAACAACCGAAACTATGATACCCACCCGCGGATCGTTATCATGGACATTTCTACTATTTTCAGCATTGATTGTGATTTTCTATACGTTGCAGCTCATTGGAAAGATAGAAAACCCCCATCAAAAGAATCTCACCTATGATGAATTCATGATAGCGGGTGTCTTTGTTTTTCTGATTGTACTGGCAGATATTCTGGTTATTATTCGTATGATCAGGCATTCTAAAAAGAAACAGCAATAAATGAAAAAGCTAAAATTTAGTATACCACTGCGCCGGACCTATAGTCCTGCGCTATCGCGAAATTTCGCGACCAAATCTTGCGGATTTGTAATCCGCTAACGCAAAACAAAAGCCAGAACGGCGTGACACCCTAAAAGTAAAACCAACACACCCAATCCCCCATTTAGCTCCACCTCAAAAATTTAATTTCCAAAAGAAAAACTTCTAACTAAATTTGGGGTGTTAATTTTCAAACCATGTCAAAAGACTTCAACCCCAATTCAGCCGCGCAGGATGACGCCGGTATTTTTGGTTTGCCCTTTTCAGCAGACGAATCACAAATTATCATTATTCCCGTTCCGTGGGAAGTTACCGTGAGCTATGGCGGCGGTACAGCTGCAGGGCCCGCTGCTGTTTTTGACGCGTCTATGCAGGTAGATTTGTATCATCATGATTTTCCTGAACTCTGGAAAAAGGGAATTTACATGGACAAAATTCCGGATGAACTGTTAAAACTCAGTGAAAGTCTGCGTCCCGAGGCAGAAAAAATCATTGAAGCCATTCAGCAGGGCGTTGATGCCGCGCAGGACCTGGGACTAAAAGTGTCTTACAAAGCCGTAAACCAGGGCTGTGAAAAAATGGTTGCCTGGGTAAAAGCGCGCGCGGCGTACTGGAAATCAAAAGGTAAAATAGTTGGTTTGCTTGGCGGAGACCACAGTACACCGCTGGGATACATGCAATACCTGGGTGAGCAGCACAGTGATTACGGTGTGCTGGTTTTAGACGCTCACTACGATTTGCGCAACGCCTACGAAGGTTTTAAATACTCCCATGCTTCTATTTTTTACAATGTGCTGGAAACAGTACCGCAGATCAGTAAATTGATCCAGGTAGGAATTCGCGATTATTGTGAAGAAGAAAAAAATTATGCACTGAGCAAGGGCCCACGTGTACAAACCTATTTTGACCGGGAAATACGCAAAAGCCAGTTCAAAGGGCAAACGTGGGACCAGATCTGCCATGAAATTGTAAATGCATTGCCCCAAAAAGTGTACATCTCAGTAGACATTGACGGCTTTGATCCAAAACTCTGCCCCAATACCGGTACACCGGTTGCAGGCGGACTGGAATATGAAGAAGGCATGCACCTTTTTAATGTACTGAAAGCAAGCGGTAAAGAAATTATTGGATTTGACCTCAATGAAGTTTCGCCGGGTGATACCGACTGGGATGGTAACGTGGGTGCACGTGTGCTGTTTCATTTGTGCGGCCTGGCGGCAAAGTAAACACAAAACCACGTGGGTGATTGTGCATTAACCGGATGAAATTCTTCGTTGCACTCAGAATGACTGGCCCTTGGTTTTCGTTTTGTATTTCTGAATTTGCTATTTTTGATCTATTGAACGTATTATGAAACAAATAGCCCTCTTACTTACTGTCACCCTGCTGACAAATTTTTCACGCGCCTACATTGATACCATTTACTATGACAACGGTGACGTATACATGGGGGCCTTCGCCGATGGCATGTACGACGGTTACGGTGTACTCATCTGGGCAAATGGTGATAAATACGAAGGAAACTGGAAAGCCAATAACCAGGAGGGGCACGGTGTGCTTACCTGGGCTGACGGATCATACTACGACGGCGCCTGGGTAAAAGGTGATCAGTCAGGCTATGGAAAATACGTCTGGATATCCGGCAACGTATACGAAGGCGGCTGGAAAGCGGGAGACCGCAACGGCAGGGGAATCAATACCTGGCCCAACGGAGATAAATTTGACGGGGAATGGAAAGATGATAAAATGTGCGGCACCGGAAAATACGTTTGGGCTGACGGTGATTCATTTGTGGGTCAGTGGGCAGATGACAACCGCAACGGCAAAGGCACCATGATATGGACCGATGGCGTCAAATATTACGGTGACTGGGTTAACAGCATTCGTGAAGGAAAAGGAACTACGGAATGGCCCAGTGGTGATAAATACGTGGGACACTATCACAACGACTTAAAACACGGTAAAGGCAAATACTGGTGGGCAAACGGCGACTTTTATTCCGGCGAGTGGTTCAACGATGCACGCACCGGAAAAGGTAAAATGAAATGGCCTGACGGTGAAAAATACAAAGGTGATTTTCGCAACGGACAGTGCCACGGATATGGTACACTCAAAAAAGCCAACGGTGAAAAATTCAAAGGCCGCTGGGAAGACAATGCTTTTGTAAATTAACCGCAGGCGCTGCAAAACGGGCATTTTAGCCAGCATTGACGCCTGTATTTTAACGCTTTCCCCTAAGCATAGAATTATTCTTTATCTTAGTCCGTCGTCAGCGTACTATGTTTCATTCTGTTTTTTTATCCTGCTTTTTGGTTTTAGCGTTTCAGCTGAGTTTAACCGCTTTTTCTGCATCGCGTGAGGCTGATTCACTGGAACTGCTATTGCAGCATACCACAGACCCAAAAGAAAAAATCAGGATACTCAACAACCTTTTTCTGGAATATGAATTCGCTGATCAGCAACTGGCAACCCGCTATTTGAACGAGGCTTTTGAACTGGCTGTTAATTCCCCCCATCAGAAAGAGCTGGCCACGGTATACACCCACCAGGGCTATTTTGCAGAAGATACCGGTAACTATAAAGCAGCCGAAGAAAATTACCTGCATGCGCTGGAAATTTCAACGGATTTGAATGATATAGCCGGTATTTTTGCCGGATACAACCACATGGGCGTTACCTACAAATACCAGGGTGATTTTCCCAGGTCCTTATCCTATTACCTGAAAGCGCTGAAATTGCTTGAAAAATGGGAAAAATATGTTTACCGGAGTGGCACTGAAAAAGAAATAAGGCAACTGAAAAAAGGTTTTTCAACCATCTACAACAATATTGGAAACCTGCATTACAACCAGGCTGATTACCGCGAATCAGAACCTTATTTTCTGAAAGCAGTGCTGCTGGACAAGGCTCTTGAAAATGAAAGCGGCCTGGCGATTGATTACAACAACCTGGCACTGCTCTACTGGCGCCTCGATGATTTTCCAAAATCACTGGCATACAGTGACAGCTGTATTCAGATTAATCTGAAAAATGAGTTTATACCCGGTGTTGCTGACGGGCTCATGAATAAGGGAATTACGCTGAAATACATGGCAGCCCTGGCACGTGATAAAGGCGATTTGAAATTGGCCGATTCATTGATCAATTGTGTGATCAGCGATAATTTCAGGGTTATTGAAATGAAAGCTCAATCAGGCGATAAACTGGGAATAGCCAACACGTATCATAACCTGGGCATAATTTATTACGATGCCGGAGATTACAGGCAGGCGCGGACATTTTTTAACACCGCCCGCACCATGCTTGAAGAGATCAATAACAAAGCAACACTCGTAAACACCTACAAAACCCTTTACCGGTTAGACAGTGCTGAGCATCAGTGGCAATCAGCTTTTGACAATTACGGACGTTATGTACGGCTCAAAGATTTACTGATCAATGAAGAAAACACCAAAAAAATTGTTGAGATGGAAATGAACCATCTTTTTGACCAGGAACGGGCACAGGATAGCCTGATGCATGTTGAATCAGACAAAATAAAAGATGCGCAGATTGCAGCCCAGGAGGCAACCATACTGCAGGAGAAAACATTTAAAATAGCCCTATTCGGAGGGCTTGCCATGCTGGCGTTGTTTGCCTTTTTCATTTTTAACCGGCTGCGGGTAACACGCCGGCAAAAAAACATCATTGAATTTCAGAAACAGGAAGTTGAAATTCAGAAAGAGGCACTTGAAGAAAAAAACAAAGAAATACTGGATTCAATTAACTATGCCAAACGTATCCAGGATGCCATTTTACCGCCTCTTAGTCAATTGTCTGACTTCATTCCTGATTCATTCATTTTATACTTGCCCAAAGACATTGTTGCCGGTGATTTTTACTGGATGGAAAAAAGAGAAAGCCGGTTTTGTTTTGCTGTGGCAGACTGCACCGGGCACGGTGTGCCGGGAGCTATGGTTAGTGTACTTTGCAGCAATGCGCTGACCAAATGTATCCGTGAATTGAATATTTCAGAACCTGCCGGCATTCTTGATAAAACAACTGAAATTCTGCAGCACAGTTTTGAAAAAAGCACAAATGCCATGAATGACGGAATGGACATTGCACTCACCGTCATTGACCTGGACCAAAAAACACTGGCCTTTGCCGGTGCCAACAATTCACTTTACCTGGTGCGTTCAGGTGAGTTAATTGAAATCAAAGCAGACAAACAGCCCGTTGGAAAATTTGATAACCGCAAACCCTTCTCAGAAAAGCGGATAGAACTGCTGAAAGGTGATTGTTTTTTCCTGTTTACAGATGGTTACGCTGACCAGTTTGGTGGTAAAGACGGGAAAAAATTCAAGGATAAAAATCTGAAAAAACTGCTGGTTGAAAATGCGCACCTTGAAATGAAACAACTGCGTGTGGTGCTTGAATCTAATTTTAAAGCCTGGCGCGGATCACTGGAACAGATTGACGATATCTGCATAGCCGGTATCCGCATTCAATAAAAAAAGCCCGTCGCCGGGTGTGATGCCAAAGCAATTCCGTATTTTCGGAACAGCACGACATCATACCAGGCAACGGGCTTAGTATACTTAACGAATTATTTTTTCTGGTTCGCCAGCTGATCTTCAGGGTTCATCACAATTGAGTTTTTCTCCAAACGCAGTTTGGTTCCCTCAGAGTTAATAAGAACGGTAGTATCGTTTACTTCCAATACTTTTCCATGAATTCCGCCGGCGGTGATAACTTTATCTCCAACAGCAAGTGCTTCACGAAATTTGCGGGTTTCTTTGTTCCGTTTCATTTGTGGACGAATCATGAAGAAATAAAACACCAGTGCTATTAAACCAAACATGATAAGTGTTTGAATGCCGCCTCCCTGTTGTTGCGCCGCAGCGTCTTGCAATAAAATGATTGATTGATTCATTGGATATGATTGATTGTTTAAATTACTCGGTTACCTGACCAGTGATAGTCAGTATAGACATGGTTGGATTGGTGTTTGCCTCTACACGTACATTTTTACGCACTTGTCCTACACGTCCGCTTGAATTAAATTCCACTTTTATTTCACCTGTGCCGCCTGGTTCAATAGGATATTCAGGCCATTCTTCAGGCACTGTGCAGCCGCATGAACCGGTTACATTAATCAGCACCAGCGTTTTGTCACCGGTGTTTTTAAATTTGAATGTATGCTTTACAATTTCACCGTCTTTTACCGTTCCAAAATCATAATTCATTTCTTCAAATGAAATCTCTGTCGGGTTGTCAATGAACGAAGCATATTCGATTTTACGCTCTTCTGAATTGGCTTCACTTTGCCCGGTGTTGCAGGCGCCTAAAAATGCTGCTGCCGAAAGCAGTATAAATACGTGTTTCATACCTGTATTAATTTATTAAACCTCTTCCTGTTTTTTTTACTTTACCATCTTTATCAAGCATTTCTACCGCTTTGTCCAGAATTCCATTAATGAAAACCTGGCTTTTGGGTGTGCTGTAAAACTTGGATATTTCAATGTATTCATTCAGCGTTACCTTTTTGGGAACCGATGTAAGTGCTGTGAACTCAGTCAACGCCATTTTGAGTAAAATAATGTCCATTTTGGCAATGCGGTCAAGCTCCCAGTTATCTGTCAACTGCTGAATCAGTTTATCATTCTTCTCATCGTCCTGCACAGTTTTGCGGAAAAGCGTCTCGGTAAAAGCACGCTCATCTGCTTCGTCTTTGTACAGTGTCAGAATTGGCATGTTGATGTCGCCGTTTTCCGGAATCAGTTTAATGGTTTTAAGAACCATAGAACATACCAGGTCAATATCATCTAACCAATAAATACTTTTGTTCTCAAAGAAATCATGCAGCAACTCAAAATTGGCAATTTCGGTTTTAAAAATAGAAACCGCAAACTGGCGGTCATCTTCAAAACTGTTTTGGCCATTGCCCATGTAAGTGGTATAAATTTCTGACTCAGAAAGGTACAAGAACAGCTTTTTCATCAGATCATTCTCTACCGCACCCACCCAATTGATTTTGTGAAACTCTGACTGCCGTTTCAAATCTACATTAAGTGTCAGATGCTTAAAAATGCGGTTATCAGCAAATTTGCGGTTTGGGTTCAAATCATCCTGCGTGGGCCGGACTTTGTTTTGCCGCTCTTCAATGCGTTTTTCAGCAAAGCGGACCTGCTCTTCAAACACCAGCAAATAAAACAGGTAAAGCTCATACATTTTCTCAATTGAACGCATCAGTTCTTTTTCAGAACGATACGCATCCCGATCTTCAGTTTGAAAATAGGCGTAAAGAATTTGAAGAACTTTTATTCGAAGGTGACGGCGGTTGAGCATCTGGTTACATCGGTAGTTTTATGTTACCGATAGCGTTTATACGCTCTTCGGCCATTGTGTTTGCAATTTTATAGGTTGGTATGTTACTCTCTTTAGAGCGGTTAATGATGCTGATGGTGCGGTTGTAAATTTCTTCAGCCTTACTCATAGCCCAATCAGCTGTAAAGCCTTTTACCTCAGCATAACAATTAATAACACCACCGGCATTCAGCATAAAATCAGGCACATAAATAATGCCTTTGTCACGCACCACTTCACCGTGAACCACTTCATTTTTCAACTGGTTATTTGCGGCACCGGCAATAATTGAACATTTCAGTTTTGCCAGCGTATCGTCATTAACGGTAGCACCCAATGCGCAAGGTGCGTAAATATCCATGTCTACATCGTAAATTTCATCAAGGCCAACTACTGTTGCTTTGTTGGCAGATGCAACACGTTTCAGTGTTTCTTCATGAATATCGGTAACAAAAATTTGTGCGCCTTCTTTTGCAAGATGTGAAACAAGGTAGCCACCTACGTGACCAACACCCTGCACCGCAATTTTTTTACCGCTGAGTGAATCAGAACCAAACTGCAGTTTAGCTGCTGCCTTCATGCCCATGTACACCCCGTAAGCTGTTACCGGCGAAGGGTCACCGCTTTTACCCGGAAGACCAACAACGTGATTTGTTTCCATATTTACCCAGCTCATATCTGCTGTAGAAATTCCAACATCTTCAGCTGTAATGTATTTACCGCCAAGGCTGTTTACAAATTTTCCAAAACGACGCATTAGTGCTTCATTTTTATGTTTGCGTGCATCACCAATAATTACAGCTTTTCCACCGCCCAGGTTCAACCCTGAAATGGAATTTTTATAGGTCATACCACGTGAAAGGCGCAGCACATCCGTCAGGGCTTCCAGTTCACTGTTATATGCCCACATACGGGTTCCGCCAAGTGCAGGCCCCAGTACAGTGTTGTGAACAGCAATAATTGCCCTTAAACCCGTTGCGTTGTCATTGCAGAAAAGAAGTTGCTCATGATTGTATTGTGACATTCTTTCAACAATCGGATTTTCTGCAAGCGCTGTTTCACGGATATCTTTTACTTCAAACATAATGCGGGAATTTTTATTTATCCTTATAATGAATCTTAATACTAACTTTGCCCCTGTTTTGAGCGCTACAAAAGTACGAATTTTTAAATGTCTGCTTTATTCTATCTAAATAAATATTTGGCCAGATACAAATGGCGTTTGCTGCTTGGATCACTCTTCCTGCTGCTGAAAAATATTTTTCAGATCGAAACCCCGCTTGTTGTTAAAGACACCATTAATGAAATTATCCGCATTTCTGAAGGCGGACTGACCGCTAACCTGGATTCATTGATGAAGCTGGGGCTCATTGCTGCCGGGCTGTATATTATCTTCTCTGTCATTTCTGGTTTCTTTTTGTTTTTGACGCGGCA
Source organism: Bacteroidota bacterium (assembly GCA_016192075.1). Taxonomy (GTDB): domain Bacteria; phylum Bacteroidota; class Bacteroidia; order Flavobacteriales_D; family Crocinitomicaceae; genus JADJGJ01. The sequence goes on from JACPUU010000012.1 coordinate 771,394, forward strand.
AACCATCATCATTATGTCACGCCTGATTGAATACGATCTTAAAAATGAAATTTACCGGCATTACCAGAAACTGAGTTTCAATTTCTACAAAAAAAACGCTACCGGAGATTTGATGAACCGTATCAGCGAAGATGTGTCACAAGTGAGAATGTACCTGGGCCCGGGCATTATGTATACGGTAGATTTGTTTTTCCTGTTCGGGTTGCTTTTGTACCGGATGCTGAGCACAAATCCTGAACTGACCCTTTATGTATTGTTGCCGCTGCCGCTGATGTCACTGCTGATTTATTTTGTAAGCAGTAAACTGAACCGGCAGAGCGCGCGTGTTCAAAAAAGCCAGTCACGTTTATCTACCATTGTGCAGGAATCGTTTTCGGGCATTCGTTTAATCAAATCGTACGCCCGTGAAAAAGAGGCTGAAAAGCGCTTTGACAAAGAGGCCGTGAATTACCAGGAAGAGTCTATGGGCCTGGCGCGGACCAACTCTTTTTTTATGCCTACCATCATTCTGCTGATTGGTATCAGCACCATTCTGACCATTTACGTAGGCGGGGTGCAGGCGCAGCGCGGACAAATTAACCCCGGTGAAATTGCTGAATTTGTGATTTATGTAAACATGCTCACCTGGCCTTTTGCATCGGTAGGCTGGGTTACATCTATCATTCAGCGGGCAGCTGCATCGCAGGAACGTATCAATGAATTTCTGAAAGAAAAACCGGATATTGTATCAATATCAACCGAACCGGTAACGTTTGAGAAAACTATTGAATTCAGCCATGTGGGCATAACCTATGAAAATACCGGCGTTACTGCGCTGAACGATGTTTCATTTATAGTGCCAAAGGGCAAAACCATTGGTGTTATTGGACGAACCGGTGCCGGAAAATCATCACTGGCCTACCTGGTTATGCGTTTGCTTGATCCAACCACCGGAAAAATACTGGTTGACGAAAAGCCGCTGACAGCTATTAACCTGAAAAGCTGGCGCGGGAAAATAGGCTATGTACCGCAGGAACATTTTTTATTTTCAGACAGTATTAAAAACAACATTTTATTTGGGCTTGATGCTGAAATAGACAGCGATAAACTGTCTGCCGACCAGGAAGCACAGATGATCAAAGCGGCCATGGATGCCGGTATTCACGATTCTATTATCACCTTTCCTGAAGGCTATGATACCCTGCTGGGTGAGCGCGGCATTAACCTGTCAGGCGGACAAAAACAACGCGTTTCCATTGCACGGGCACTCATGAAAAATCCTGAAATACTGGTGCTCGATGATTGCCTGTCAGCCGTTGATAATGAAACAGAAGAGCACATTCTTCAGGCACTGAAAAAAGGACTGGTTAATAAAACAGCGTTGATAATCAGTCACCGCATTTCATCTATTAAATACGCTGATTCAATCCTGGTTTTTGAAGATGGAAAAATTGCTGAATCAGGTACGCATGACGAATTGCTGGCTAAAAACGGAGTTTATGCTGAAATTCACCGCAAACAGCAGTTACAGCAGGACCAGCAGGTATGAAACAAAAATGGAACCGCACCGAAGAGCGTTTTTTTGGCATTGGAATTTACCAGCCAAAAACAGAGCATAACATAGGTACTTTATGGCGCTCAGCCCTGATACTGGGGGCAAAATTCATCTTTATTGTAGATGGCAAATACAATGGCCAGACATCGGATACACTCAAAACCTGGTCTAAAATTCCCTTTTACCGGTATGACGATTTTGAGCATTTATACAAGTCACTGCCCTACTCTACACAACTGGTTGGTGTTGAAATGAATGAAAATTCAACTCCAATTAGTACCTTTGTGCATCCGCACCGGGCTGTTTATTTGCTTGGGGCAGAGAATAACGGAATGCCGTCCAAAGTGATTTCTCAATGTCATCACCTGGTTCGCCTTCCGGGCGAAACTTCGCTCAATGTCTCTGTTTGCGGTAGTATTGTGATGTATGACCGATTGGCAAAAACAGAATTAAAATGAGTGAGGATTTGGTGAAAGAGAATCAGACAGAAACTGAAATTGACCTGGCAGATGCAGAAGAAAAACTGAACCGCAAGATCAAAAAAACAGTGTGGAATGCCATCAACGAATTCAATATGATTGAAGACGGTGATCGCATTATGGTATGCCTTTCAGGAGGAAAAGACAGTTACACCATGCTGGATATTCTGATGCAGATTCAAAAGGCATCTGTCTTTAATTTTGAAATTATTGCCGTTAACCTTGATCAGAAACAACCAGGCTTTCCCGAACATATTTTGCCGGAATACCTGACTAAAGTGGGCGCCAATTTTCACATTGCCGAGCGTGATACTTACAGCATTGTCAAAGAAAAAACGCCCGAAGGTAAAACTACCTGCAGCATGTGCTCACGCCTGCGCCGCGGAACGCTTTATGAAACTGCAGAAAAACTGGGGTGTAATAAACTCGCGCTGGGCCATCACCGTGAAGATATTCTGGAAACATTCTTCCTAAACCTGTTTTTTGCCGGTAAAATTGAAACCATGCCTGCCAAATACATAACCAATGACAATCGTTTTGTTGTGCTGCGGCCCCTGGCATTTGTGAAAGAATCAGAAATTATTGAACTGGCATCGTACCGCAACTACCCTATTATACCTTGCAACCTGTGCGGCTCACAGCCCAACCTGCAGCGCGTGGTGGTAAAAAAAATGATGGAAAAATGGAACGAAACCTACCCCGGCCGTTCTGAAATTATGTTTGCTGCGCTCAAAAACATATCGCCCACCCACATGTTTGATACAGACCTGTATGATTTCAAAAACCTGCAATCAAAACTGATTGGTGATATGAAAGCCGGCCAGGAATTTGAAATGCTTTAGATTCCCCTCCTCCCTAAATTCCTCCAAAGGAGGGACTTTTATTTTACGGTAACGAAACGACTATTTGCGTTTTAAGACGATTAAATTTTGTTTTGTGATTAATACTGAAAAATCTGAGCGATCAGATATAGAAAACACCAGGCCCGGATACCAAACAGCCAACCTTTCCAAATACGGTATTCTGAAAAGTTTTCAGAAAGAGTTGAAAAAGAATCAGACACCTGCGGAAAAGGCTTTATGGAAGGAACTTCAGAATAAAAAAACAGGTTTCAAATTCAGAAGGCAACATGTCATTGCTGATCATATTGTTGATTTTGTTTGCCTCAGACAAAAACCGGTTGTTGAAGTTGATGGTAAAATTCATCTGAATCAAATTGACAAAGACATGGCCAGAACCGAAAGACTTGCTGTAAAAGGATTTCGTGTTATCCGATTTACGAATGAAGAAGTATTAGCGAATACAGCCAATGTCGTTTATAAAATAAAGGCATTTATTGAGTCCAATACAATAAAATAGTGGTGGTTTAGTCCCTCCCCCGGCGGGATTTAGGGAGGCTAAAACGCCAGACTCATTACGGAATCAAGTCATTACATTTGACAAACACCCCGATTCTTCTTTATTTTTCTTCTTTTGAATTGCCCATTTCTGAATATGAGCTAACTTTAACACGATTTTTTACAGTCATCAGCACGATGTCAAATCAAAAAGACCGTTTCAATGTCCGGTCAAAACATAAACCAGTTGCAGATTTTACAAAAATCTGTCTAAGCTAAAGATGGGAACTCTTCTGCTTAAAAAAATTCCCTTCTGGGTTAGCCTGCTAGCTATAGGTGCAATCATCTACGATCTTGGATTCGACCAGAGTGACTGGTCATGCCGCATGCTCACCATCACTTACGGCACCAATTTTTCCCTGGCACTGATAAGTTTGGTCATTCATTATTTTTCAAAAGAAAACCGGCCCCGCCTCAAAGTATGGGTCTTTGATTTTGTCTATATTTTCTTTGTGTTTTTTGCCCTGAGGGTGGCACTTGGTTTTCAGATTCCGTTTTTTCCACATCCCAATACGTGGATGTACCTGACTACCATCTTTGTTTTTGTAAGGGAATTTTCAGCCCTGAGAATTAATTTTAACCGTCAGTACCTCAACCCAGCACAGCTGTTCATTGCCAGTTTCCTGTTCATCATTATTGCGGGTATGCTGATGCTGATGCTGCCCCGGGCTACTTATGGCGGCATTCAACCCATTGACGCCCTGTTTACCTCTACCAGTGCCGTATGCGTAACCGGGCTGGCTGTTGTTGACACCGGAACGTATTTTACAACCTTTGGGCAAATCATCATTATTATTCTGATCCAGATTGGCGGTATCGGCATTATGACTTTTACCAGCTATTTCAGTTATTTTTTCCGCGGAGGCTCTTCGTATGAAAACCAGATTATGCTGCGCGAAATGACCAATTCAGAAAAAATTGCTGAAGTTTTTGGTACCTTAAAAAAGATTCTTTTACTCACTTTTTTTATTGAATTTACCGGGGCCATCTTCGTATTCTCTTCACTCGACACAACTTTGATACCAAGCTTTTTAGACCGCATTTATTTTGCCGGATTTCATACCGTATCGGCATTTAACAACGCCGGTTTTTCGACCTTATCTGCGGGTTTTTATGACATTGGTTACCGGTTCAATTACCCTATTCAGATTTACGTTTCGGTTCTCATTATTATGGGTGGTATTGGTTTCCCTATTCTCTTTAACTTTCTCTCGTATTTCAAACACCTGGTGGTAAACAGTATTAAATCTATTGGTAAAGCCAATTCGTATATTTACAAACCCTGGCTGATCAATTTGAATACCCGCATTGTAATGATTACCACCGGTATTTTGTTAGTGATTGGTACATCAGCATTCTACTGGCTTGAGTATGAAAACACACTTTCAGAGCACTCTGATTTTGGAAAAATTGTGGTCTCCTTTTTTAATGCAGTTACACCCCGTACAGCCGGTTTTAACAATGTTGACATGTCTGCACTGACTTTTGGCACCACCATGATTATTATCTTTTTAATGTGGGTGGGTGCCTCACCGGGTGGTACCGGAGGTGGTATCAAAACCAGTACACTGGCCATTGCTACGCTCAATTTTTTCAGCCTTGCAAGAGGCAAAGACCGGGTAGAAATTTTTAAGCGGGAAATAGCTGACAATACCATTAAACGGGCCTTTGCAACCATAGCTCTTTCACTCATCGTCATTGGAATAGCCGTTTTTTCAATTACCATTTTTGACCGCAAAACAGGCCTTTTGGAAATAGCCTTTGAATGCTTTTCGGCCTACACCACTACCGGACTGAGTTTAGGAATTACCGGCGGATTAACACCTGAAAGCAAAGCTGTGCTGATTGCCTGTATGTTTATTGGACGGGTAAGTATGCTTACCCTGCTTATTGCTTTTTTCAGACAGGTTAAAAACATGAAGTATCGTTACCCTTCAGAAGAAATATCAATTAACTAATTTGATTGTATCATGAAATACATTATTGTAGGATTGGGAAATTTTGGTTCATCACTGGCTGAACGCCTTACCCGCAAAGGACATGAAGTGATTGGTGTTGACAGCAAAATGGACAAGGTAGAAGCCTTGAAAGAACGAATCACCCACACCATTTGCCTTGATTGTACTGATCCGCAAGCTGTTTCACACTTACCGTTTGGTGATACGGATATTGTCTTTGTAGCAATTGGTGAAAATGAGGGCGCCAATATTATGGCTACTGCTTTGATGAAACAGCTCAAAGTGAACCGGCTCATCAGCCGCGCAATTTCTCCCCTCCACCAAACCGTGCTGGAAGCCATGGGGGTTGATGAAATTGTTCACCCTGAAGAAGAAACGGCCGAACGGTGGGCTAAAAAACTCAACATGCGGGGCGTTGTTGACTCGTTTGAACTAACCACCAATTACAACATTATTGAGGCAACCACCCCCAAAGTATTTGTTGGCAAAACCATCCAGGAAATTGCGTTCAGAAAAAACTACAACATTGTTTTGCTCACCATTATCAAAATGGTAGAACAAAAAAGCATTTTTGGAACCTCTAAAAAAGAGCAGCAGGTTCAGGGAGTGGTTTCTACCCGAACAGTGGTTGAAGAGGGCGACATTCTGGTGCTTTACGGAAACATCAAAGACATACAAAGCGTGCTAAAAGCCTGACGGGAAGTGATGGCACACTATTTGTGCATTCCATTCAAAAAAAAACCAATGAGAAGCTCATTCTTTATCCTGTTGTTGTTCATTGCCGGAAACCTTGTTCAGGCCCAGGTAATTCTGCACGACGAATTCAATGACAACTCCAATCACTGGCAGCAAGGTGTAACCGCCGTATCTGATGTAAAAGTAGATACCCGCAGGAGCATGTATCATATTGAGCATAAATCAAAGGTCAGCACTGACGCCTGGACAGTCTGGACGGAAGTTGACCTGAACGAATCCAAAAATTTTCGCATTACGGCACAGCTCTACAAAGAAAAAGGAGTAAAAAACTACGGGTATGGTTTGCTGTGGGGCGGTACTGAAAACAACTACTATTCTTTTTTGGTTTCACCCGGCGGATTCTACTGTGTAGGCAAGGTTGTAGATGGTGACTGGCAGGATATTACGCCCGAAGGCTGGATTGAAACATCTACCGTGTCATGCGGCAATCATGCGTTTAATAAATTAACCATCAGTAAAATTGGTGACACCTATCATTTTGAGGTCAATGATCTGAAAGTGGCAACCATGAAATGCGGGCCCTTTTTCGGAAACAAACTGGGGTTTAATGTCAATAACAAACAGCGCATTATGGTTGACTGGATTAAAGTTGAATACATCTAGCCAGACAAGAAGATTACCTGTTTATTTCTGTTCGCGTATTGCTGCGATTCAGAATAAGATTAGTTCTCAGCATCTATTCAAACAAAATCAATGCCACTGTGTGTTTTTTACCGCAGAGATCTGCTGAACTGTATGTGTCAAAGTTTTTCTCCGCGTTGCCTCAGCGCCTTCCCGGCGGCCCTCTGCGGTTACGAAATTAGTTACCATCAATGCCATTGTGCGTTTTTTACCGCAGAGATTTGCGCGGAGAACCGCTGAGTTGTAGTGTAAAAATGTTCTCTGTGTAATCTTAAACAGAAAAAACTTGTGATCAGAAAAAACTACGGACTTGTTAGCTGGCAGACAAACGGGTTTTCACAGAATTGGATTGCGATAAAATTATTAATCAACAGTTGACCGAAACGAAAGTAACACGCTGATTACCGTTAACAAAAGCATCGTTGTGCCCTGGATATAATGCCCCACCTCATGCTGAAAGCAAAGTACTGAAAATGCCAGGGGAACAATGCCATAATACCTTAAAAAGGCTTGATAGCCGGCTTTTCTTCGCACCAGCCCGACAAGTATAAAAATGAGTTGAAGAAAAATGACTACTCCAAAAAAGACCGTTGTTTTTAGTTCAATGTCTGACGCTGCCCTGCCTATTGCTGATCCCAGATCCAATAAAATCATACCGTACCTTTTAATTAACCAACGACCTCGTTTTTTCCAGAGCCGTAACAGGCCCATTCATTGGGGTTACCCTCTTTATCAAAATAGAAATCAATGCGGCCAAGCATAAGTCCTGCCCAGCCTACCTGGTTAATGAGTACTTTTTTACCGGCTTTGTTTTTATGCTCTTCCGGCTTTTCCATAAACGTGTGCGAATGTCCGCCAATAATCAGGTTTATATTTTCTGTTTCAGCCGCCAAAACAGGGTCACACATTTTATTCAGTTTGGGTTTATGCCCCAGGTGTGACAAGCAAATAATCAAATCACAGCCATGCTCATATTTCAGTTCATCAGCTACCGTCTGCGCTACTTTGATTGGATCAAGGTACACCGTATCACCGTATAATTTTTCAGGCACAAGGCCACTCAGTTCAACCCCAACTCCAAAAACACCTATTTTCAAATCACCTTTGTAAAAGATCATGTGATGCGTTGTTTTGCCATCGAGTAGGGTGTTTTCAAACCTGTAATTGGAACACAAAAACGGAAAACCGGCAAACGGTAGTGCTTTGGCAAAGCCTTCCAATCCACCGTCAAAATCATGATTACCCATTGTTGCAGCGTCATACTGCATGGCGGTCATCATTTTAAATTCAATTTCACCGCCGTATAAATTGAAATAGGGTGTTCCCTGAAAAATGTCTCCGGCATCCAGCAGCAGTACATGCTCTTCTTCAGCCCTTATTTTTTCAATCAGCGTCATGCGCCTGCTTACACCCGCCAGCCCGGGAAATTTAGCATCATCCGCCGGAAAAGGATCAATTCTCGAATGGGTATCGTTGGTATGAAGAATGGTGATTTTCTGCTGCCTTTTTCCGCCGCCGAACGAAGACAGCGCTATTAAACCAGCTGTTCCGCCGGCAAGATGATAGATAAATTTGCGCCTGTTCATGGTTACGGAAAATACATTCTGCCCTCTGCAGGATAATACGGTATCACCTTCTCTTTTTTGACATACGCAATCAGTACATCACGAATCAAAATGCCGGTGTTCCAGAACTGAACCGGATCTTTCAAAAAATTCATTTTATCACCGCCGCCGGCCAGGTAATCCGATGTAATAACATAATACACCTCACGGTCTGACACGTTTTGAGGACCAACCTGAAACCCTTGCTGTGACGGGCTCAGGGTAAACTGTGCATTTGAAACGGGCTGGCCTTTCATGGTAACCAGGTAAGTGACCAGCGAATCCATTTTGTCACGTGTTATACCAACAATTACCAGAACATTGTCAAAGGGCATTAATTCATAAATATCTCCAAGTGTTATGGACCCTTTATTGACAGATGTACGCAGTCCGCCAAAATTCAGCAGGCTGAAAACCGCATTGGAGTCTGAACAAATTCCGTTTTCTGCAGCGTACTGAAAACCTGTTTCAAAAACCACATCTGCGGCAAAATTTCCAAGCGGACTTTCTGGTGTATACGCAAGTAATGACGAATCAGCATAACCAATCACCTCAGCCATTTCAGCCATCATTTTTTCACGGTAAGGTTGTATTACTGAATCAATGGCATGATCAGCAAGTGTTGATTTTACTGGTTGATTGAATGCTGTGTAAGAAGACAGGTTGGGGTTACTGCAGCCACTCCCGAAAATGAGGAATACAAGACCGGTGCCCCAGCGGAATTTCATTTAGTTTGCCTCTTTTTTTAAGACCATATATACCGGAAAGTGGTCTGAATATCCGTTCAGGTAAACTCCGCCTGCATGTGTGCGTTTTGGATAGCCTGCGTAATTTCCATCCTGCTGTTTGATGTATTCTTTGTTATAAACAAATGACCGGTGAAACACATAGGTAGCAGCATCGGTTGAAACAAAAGACTCACTCACAATCATCTGATCAAAGAGGTTCCAGGCATCGTTCCAGGCCAGTGTTCCATTCCCTGATTTGTAATGATCATACATGACATTGTACATGTCACCCGCATTCATTTTGCTGAGTTTTCCCTTTGCCCTGATGTATTCCATAACGCTTGTGTTGATAGGATCATCATTCAAATCACCCATCAGAATAATTTTGGCAGAAGGATTGTCGGCAAGTAACGAATCAATGATATGCCGCCCCAGTTTGGCTGCCTCAATGCGGTTAGGTTCTGATGCAGCCTGTCCTCCACGGCGCGATGGCCAGTGCGCCACAATAACACTTACCTCTTCTCCATCCATCTCTCCGGTTGCAACAAGCTGATCGCGGGTAAAATAATCCGGATCATCCGGAAAAACCAACCGGTATGAATCGCTTTTTTTCAGTTTAAAATACTTCTCCTGGTAGAGCATACCCACATCCACACCACGTCGGTCGGGTGAATCATAATGAACAATCTGGTATCCTCTTTTTGCAAGTAAGGGCATCGCAACGAGGTCTTCCAGCACCTTGCGGTTTTCAATTTCTGCAACACCTAAAACAGCAAGTCCGTCAGGCGAAATTTCAGTTGCAATGTCTGCAATAACCGTTGACATGTTCAGCAGTTTGTTGGCATACTTAACCGAGTCCCATTTGTTTGCTCCATCAGGCAGGTATTCAGCATCATTCGTTAGCGGATCATCATCAATATCAAATAGATTTTCAAGGTTGTAAAATCCAACACAGGCAATTTTATAATTGACCTTTTCCTGTGAAAAAACAAAAGACTGGACAATGAAAAAAAAGACTGCGGTTAACGAATAAAAACGGATAAACTTCATGCAATAGGGATTAAGCTGAGCAAATTTAGAGAGAATAATCAAAAACCACGCCGTGCTTGGATCAGCAGAATGTTAACAAAAGATCAAGTTATCCACAAATCGTTCAAAATACGTTTTTCGCTCAAGCTAATTTGCGTAGCTTTGTCGGGCTTTTTTTTAAAGTTAACTGTTTAACCATTCATTTTTTGAACCATCTTATAATGATCCGTACCCTCTGTATTTCTTCGCTTTTAGCGGGCTTCACAAGTCTGGCAACTGCGCAGGTAACAACTGAAAATGAAACCAAACAAGACAGTCTTGCACCCAATGAGGCCGTGTTTATCACCTCGCTGGATGAGTTGGATAATAACGGAGGCGATCAAAATACATCTGGTTTGTTACAATCTTCACGCGATGTTTTCGCTTCGGCTGCCGGATTTAATTTCAGCGCCGCCCGGTTTAAAATTCGCGGCTATAATTCAGATCAGACAGCTATTCTGATTAACGGTATGCCAATCAACGACCCTGAAAGCGGCTGGGGTGAATGGTATTTGTGGGGTGGTTTGAATGATGTAACCCGCTATTCAGAAACCAAAAACTGGCTTACCAACAACCCCTATCATTTTGGCGGTATAGGCGGTTACTCCAACGTAAACATGCGCGCAACCAATATCCGCGCCGGATCACGCCTTTCATACGCCATGACCAACCGCGCTTACCGTCACCGCCTGATGTACACCTACGGCACCGGTATGCAAAGCAATGGCTGGGCTTTTGCACTTTCTGTTTCAGCCCGCTATGCCTATGAAGGTTATATTGAGGGAACATTTTACGAAGCATTCAGCTACTACCTGGCAGCAGAAAAAAAAATCAATGAAAATCATTCCCTCGCTTTTTCAGTAATTGGTGCACCAACCCGCCAGGGCAAACAAAGTATTTCTACGCAGGAAACCTATGACCTTTCCGGAGACATCTATTACAACTCTTACTGGGGTTACCAGACTCTTGCTGACGGAACACGGATCAAACGGAATTCACGCGTTCAGAACACACACATGCCGGTTGTTATTTTAACGCATGACTGGAAAATTGATGACAAATCAAAATTGTCTTCGTCGGTTTACGCCACCTTTGGAAAATCTGGTCAGACAGCACTGAACTGGAATGATGACAAAGACCCTAGACCTGATTATTACAAGTACCTCCCATCCTACTATTCCGCCACCGGCGACACTATTAACGAAGCCATTATGTACAACAACTGGCAGTCAGTTGACGGCCGGCAGGTAGACTGGGATCAGCTTTATTTTGCCAACAGCAAAAACCTGTACACGGCAAAAGATGTAGATGGTATTGCAGGGAATAACGTGGAAGGAATGCGCTCAAAATACATTGTGGAAAATCAGTGGAACAATCAAATCTGTGGTGGAATAGGATCAACCTACAACCGCAAAATGGACAAACTTAATTTTACCGCCGGCCTTTTTGCACAAATGCAGCGCAATCATTATTTCAAAACGCTGGAAGATTTATTGGGTGGTGATTTCTGGCTTAACGTTGATCAGTTTGCTGAGCAGGCTTTTGTAGACCCAAGTGCGGCTGAAAACGATTTGCAAAATCCAAACCGCTTAATTCGTGAAGGTGATATTTTCGGGTACAATTATTACATCATGAATACCAAAGCAGAGCTTTTTGCGCAAGCTGAATATTCCATTGATAAATTTGATTTTTACCTGGCGGCAGAACTTTCTGACAAACTGTTTTACCGCGATGGTCTTTACCAAACCGGACGTTTCCCTGACAACTCACTGGGCAAATCAGCAACACATAACTTTTTCAATTATGCGTTCAAAGGCGGGGCTGTTTATAAATTGAGCGGGCGCCAGTTTATTACTGTAAACGGTGCTTACCTGACACAGGCCCCTTCATCACGCAACGCTTACATTTCACCGCGTACCCGCGACTTTGTGGCAGACAACCTGCAAAACGAAACCATTTACACCGGTGATGTCAATTACATTTTGCGTTACCCTAAACTGAAAATGCGTTTAACCTACTATTACACCGAGCGCAAAAATGCCATTCTGCTGCGCCAGTTTTATCATGAAGATTATAACGCCATGGTCAACTACATGATGCAGGGGGTTAATTATTTAGACCAGGGTATTGAGTTTGGAATTGACGCCATACTTTTTGGCGGACTGTCAGCAAATGCAGTTGCCGCCTATGGGCAGCACCTATACAATTCACGCCCTACAGCAACCGTTTCTATTGATAACTCAGCCGAAGTACTTGCAACTGATAAATTGATTTACCTGCAGAATTACAAAGTGGGTGGTATGCCGCAATCAGCTTACTCAGTAGGCTTAAAATATTCAGGCAAAAAATACTGGTTTGCGGGTGCCAATTTTAATTACTATGCTGACATTTACCTGGACCCAAATCCGGACCGCAGAACAGAAGAGGCCCTGGCAGGTTTTGTAGAAACAGATCCGCAGGTTTCTGAAATTCTGGATCAAACCAAACTGGATGACGGCTATTCAGTTAGTTTATTTGCCGGAAAGTCCTTCAAAATTTCCAACTACTTTTTGAACGTCAACGTCAATATCAATAACCTGACCAACAATCAGAAATTTGTTACCGGCGGTTTTGAGCAATTACGTTACGACACGCAAAACATTGGCAAGTTTCCGCCAAAACTCGGATACATGTATGGCCTGAATTATTTTGTAATGGCCACTTTACGCTTTTAATGCTTTAGAACAATGAAAAAGACAATCATACTTTTCAGTGCTTCCGTTTTAGCTGTGACAGCCTGTGAAAAAGAACCGGACTCACCGCCAATCGGTTCGTTGCTGCCGGCACAGATTATTACCATTGACAGCCTGCGCAATTGGGAAACCACAACAGGTCCGGTATCAATTCAGGAAGATCTTTCTGTTTATGGAATTATTACCATGGATGAGTCAAGCGGAAACATCTACAAGCAACTTTATGTGCAGGACCAGACGGCTGCCATCCAGGTGAGGCTGACGGCCTCCTGCGATTTTAAAGTAGGTGATTCGGTTCGCATTGATCTGAACGGGGCATACCTTTCTGACTATGCAGGTGTCATTCAGCTTGATTCCATTGATCCGGCCAAAGACATTATCCGCCAGTCTTCAGACAATACAGTGAATCCCGCAGTGAAAACCATTGACCAGATTACACTGGCGGATGAAGCCATGCTGGTAAAACTTGAAAATGTACAGTTTCAGTACGGCGAACTTTCAAACACATTTGCTGATGCAGCCAATCAATCATCTGAAAACCGCATTATTGAAGATTGCAGCGGAAATACCATTATTGTGCGCACCAGCGGATATGCCAGCTTTGCCGGTACTGATTTACCAACCGGTAACGGATCAATTGTTTGTATTGTGAACCAGTTTAACGGCGAACTTCAGCTGATTGTGCGTTCATTCAATGAAGTAAAACTAAGTGGTACACGCTGCCCGGGACAGTTGCTGCTCAAAGATTTTGACGACAACAGTGTTACCTCAGGCGGCTGGATTGTACAGCAGGTTATTGGAGTAGAAACTTGGACAACCAGCACAGCCGGTGGTGCGCCAGAACCTTACGGCGTAATTGATAACTACAATGGTGGCAATACCCAAACAGAAAGCTGGTTGATTTCTCCGGCGCTGGACCTGAGCAATTCCACGGCTGCTGATATGACCTTTGAAAATGCCTGCAATTACACGGGTGACGCATTACAATTACTTATCTCTACAAACTATTCCGGCTCGGGTGACCCTAACGGGGCTGCCTGGACAGCACTCACTGCCAACTGGTCAGCCGGAAGCTGGGCCTGGGTTAATGCCGGCACCATTGATCTGTCAGCCTATTTGCAAAGCAACGTACGCATTGCGTTCAAATACACAGGGTCAAACGCCGACGGAAAAACCTGGGAAATTGATGACATTATTATTAACGGTTAATTCAAAGAAAACCGCATGAAAAAAATTGGAATACTAGCCGGAATTTTAGTGGTGTTTGCATCGTGCAAAAAAGAGTACGACACACCACCGCTTACTGCCATACCTGAAACACCTGTAATCACCATTGACAGTTTGCGCAACTGGCAGGAATCTGTTAACGGAAAAATTTCTATTACAGAAGAACTTTCAGTTCACGGTGTTATAACCATGGATGAAACAGACGGCAACATCTACAAAAATGTTTACATGCAGGATGCCTCCGGTGCTATCAATGTTCGTATTCTGAGCGGCGGCGGACTTTACCAGGGCGATTCTGTACGTATTTACCTGAAAGGAACAGTGCTGAACAAATACAACGGAGTACTGCAGCTTGATTCAGTAAACGTTGACAACAACGTGGTTAAACTGGACAGCGATGTTGACTTTGCGCCGCTTGTAACAACCATTGACCAGATAACACCTGCGCTTGAATCAAAACTGATTAAACTGGAAAATGTACAGTTTGTAGCGTATGAAGTGGGTAACACCTATGCTGATAAAGTTGGGCTACAATCTGTCAACATTCTGCTCGAAGATTGTTCAGGAAACACCATCATTGTGAGAACAAGCGGCTACGCCAGTTTTGCCGGTGAGCTTATTGCAGCCGGAAACGGAAGTATTACCTGTATTGTGAGTCATTTTAACTCCACTGAACTTCAATTGTACATTCGCTCGTACGATGAAATAGACATGGCCGGCACTCGATGCCCGGGAATTGTGCAAATCAAAAATTTTGACGACGATCAGTTGCTTTCCGGCGGCTGGTCTGAGGTTAAGGTAATTGGTGCAACCGCCTGGGAAACCTCTACCGCGGGCGGAGCAGCAACACCGTATGCTTCTATTTCAAACTGGAATGGATCGGCCAACGTTGCAACTGAAAACTGGCTGATTTCGCCCTCTATTGATTTAACGCCGTATGCAGCGCCGTCGCTTTCGTTTGATAACGCCAAAAATTATACCGGCGCTCTTATTGAAGTGCTGGTTTCAACCGATTATGTAAGCGGTGATCCAACAGCCGCAACATGGACCGCATTGTCACCTGTCTTATCATCCGGTGCATGGGCCTGGATCAATTCCGGAGAGCTGCCTTTGACCTCTTATATTCAATCAAATGTACACGTTGCGTTCAAGTATACCGGCTCCACGTCAGACGGCAGTACATGGGAACTCGACAACATTAAAATAAAAGGATAATTTAACCGCTTTTTATTGACTTCTTAAAAAGTAAACTGTAATTTTAATACGAACAAAAACCAAATCAATATGAAAAAAATTTTTACTCTTCTAAGTATTCTCACCGTTGGATCAGCCTCCTTTTCCCAGGTGGTTTTCCAAAGTGATCTCAGCTCCTGGGCAGCGGGTGATCCGACTGACTGGATGGGATCAGCAACCAGCATTACAGGCGCCAATGTGGTAGAACAAACAGCCGTAAGTAATTACGGGCTGAGTGACGCCTCCTTAATCAACACAACTGCCAGCCACGTTCGTTTCACGACTCAGAACGTAACTGTGGTTCCGGGCGAAACCTACCAGATTGAAATGTGGGTTGCAGCATCACAAGGTTCACTGAGAACCGGATTTTACGATGCCACCAACAGTGTTTACACAACCTACAATACATACTTTGACATGGCTGTTGAATCTGCCGGCAACCAGGTTCTGCTGACGCAGCAAGTTACTGTACCGGCAACATGCACCAGCGGACAATTCATTCTGTCATTACACAGCACTGATCCGGCTACTGCAGGATCACCTTTTTTTATTGGAATTATTGTTGATTCAGTAGCGGTATCTGCTACCACCCCAACACCACCAACTGTTACGTCTATTTACAACATCCAGTATACTGCAGATATTTCAGGTGATTCACCTGAAAACGGAAACGTTGTAACCACGTACGGTATCGTAACAGGCGTAATTGGTTTTGGCGCTGATATCGATCGTTTCTTTATTCAGGATGGTAACGGACCATGGACCGGAATTTATGTTTATGATAACACGCACCCGGTAACACTTGGTGACAGCGTTTCTGTAACAGGAACTGTAAGTGAATATTTTGGGTTGACCGAATTGTCATCGGTTACCGATGTTACAATTGTCAATTCAGGTAATGCACAACCAACCCCGGCAGCAATTAATACCGGTGACGCCGCACAGGAACAATATGAGTGTGTGCTGGTTCAGGTAACTGATGCGCTTTGCAACAATCAGGATGCCGGCTTTGGTCAGTTCATTGTCAATGACGGATCAGGTGATCGTTTAATTGATGACCAGATTTATCAGCACGTTGCTACCTTGAACAACGTGTATGAAATTACCGGTGTTACATTCCTTTCTTTTGGTGAGGTAAAAATTTTCCCTAGAATTCCGGCTGACATTAACATTCTGGCATACGCAGGCATTGAAGAGAATAATGACTTTACCATTTATCCAAACCCGGCCAACGACCTGCTTGTATTAAATGTATTGCCAACGGCTTTGGTTCAGATTTACAGCATCAGCGGCTCTTTGGTTTATGAAGCAAACGGAAAAACCACATTGGATATTTCTGCTCTTGAGCCAGGAATCTACATGGTAAACGTACTTCAGAATGAAACTGTTTCAACCCAAAAACTGGTGGTGGAATAATTCAACCTCATTTATATAAAACAAACGAGCCCCGGACTTAAATCCGGGGCTCGTTTGTTTTTATTGGTTTTTATTCAGCGGCAAGTTCAGCCCGAATGCGCTGACTCAATTGACGATTGTACGTTTCTTTCAGCCAACTCAGATAAGAATCGGTGGTTTTGGTGATGCACTTGGTATAATGCTTCAGCCTGCGTTCTACATCCTCCTGCAACTCTTCCAGCAGCAAAATACCGTCATACATATCGGCTGAATTTTCAGCAATAACTTCAAAGTGATTATTCAGTGAAATATCAACGGCATCTTTTCCCTTACGGCCTGTTGCAATACAATCCAGGTAGATATCACGCATTGAGAATCCCTCCAGCTTGGACGGATCTTTTAATTTATCTTTCAGGTTGCGCGGCAGTTCATACTCTGCCTCAAACATCATGTCATCTTCTTCACTCAACCGTGATTCCAGGAATCTGTCGGGAAAATTGAAGGCATCATTCCAGTCAATATAATCCTGCCAGTAACCAAAGCGGCGCACATTGTTTCCAAGGTCAATTACCTGAAAAGAATCTTTGTTCGAAAGTCTGCGTGATCCACGGCCAATCATTTGGTGATAGAGCGTTAAAGAACGTGTTGCCCGGTTAAGAATAATGGTTTCAACGGTTGGTTCATCAAAACCGGTGGTCAGAATTCCAACCGAGGTCAAAACAGAACCCGGGGTATGTTTAAACCATTCCAGAATGTCTTTGCGGTCACTTTCACTGAAGGTACTGTCCAGGTGCCGCACCGGATAATGGTGCTTTTTAAACAACTCATAAACCGCACGGGATGACTCAATACCACTGTTAAAAATCAATGTTTTACGGCCAATAGCAATCTCTTCATAAGCAAAAAGAAGTTTCTCCTGCATAAAGTAATTGCTGTATAGCTTATCAGACGAGCTCACGGTAAAATCACCGTTTACCCCTATTTTCAACCCATGCAGGTTTACATCATAGGTGTAGGTATCTGCATTTGAGAGGTAACCACCCTCAATGAGTGATTTAATGCTTTCACCCACAATGAGCTTGTCGTAGTTATCTTTTAGTGGCAATGATTTGTTAGAGCTCAGCGGCGTAGCCGTTACCCCAAGAATATTAATCTCTTTGAAATACTGAAAGATTTTGCGAAACGAGTTGTTGTGGGCCTCATCAACAACTACAAGCCCAATGTTTTCAATAAAACTGCTGTTTTCCTGCAAACGGTTGTTCAGTGTTTCCACCATGGCAGTAAAAGATTGAAATTCGCCCTGGTCTTCAAGCAATTTAACAACACTGTTTACCACTTTATTTGCCACCCCAAGTGCAGTCAGTTGTTTAGAGGTTTGTACACAAAGCTCAATACGGTGCGTCAAAATCAGCACTTTTTTACCTGTTTTTTGCAGGTACTGTTTGGCTATGTTGGAAAAGATGACTGTCTTGCCACCGCCCGTAGGCAGCTGGAAAAGCAGGTTAAAATTCTGGCCGTTGTTCAGGATTTCCTCAATGATTTGCTTGACGACTTTGTCCTGAAACGGATAGAGTTCTTTTTTCTTAAAGAGACTTTCGTCTATCATTGATGGCCCGAATAAATTTTTGCAAAAATACACTCTTTAAATTGATTTACGGCTAATACAGGTGTCAAAGTTTTTGTTATGCCTGGTTATAAATGATTTCAATCAGGACATAGATATTTATCATAGCCCCGGCTGAATGAAAGTTAGAGATTCAGTATATCTTTGGCATTCTAAAAAAATTAATACCCACATGTCAGAAAACATTGAACACATCAGATGCCTGATTATTGGATCAGGTCCGGCCGGTTATACAGCAGCCATTTATGCCGCACGCGCCAATATGAATCCTGTTCTTTACCAGGGGCTTCAACCCGGCGGCCAGCTTACTACAACCAATGAGGTGGAAAACTTTCCCGGTTATCCGGATGGTGTTACCGGCCCTGAAATGATGATTCAGTTAGAACAACAGGCAAAGCGTTTTAATGCTGATATACGCACCGGCTGGGTTACAAAAGTAGATTTTACCGGTCCGGTTCATAAAGTATGGGTTGACAATACCAAAGAAATTCATGCTGACACGGTGATTATAGCAACCGGGGCCTCAGCCAAATACTTAGGAATACCATCTGAACAAAAATATTTGTTGAGCGGGGGCGGTGTATCAGCCTGCGCCATTTGTGACGGATTTTTTTACCGCAACCAGGAAGTGCTTATTGTTGGTGCCGGTGATTCAGCCTGTGAAGAGGCTACTTACCTGGCCAATATCTGCGCAAAAGTGACCATGCTGGTTCGTACAGATAAATTCAGAGCCTCTGTCATTATGGAAAACCGCGTACGTTCAAACAGCAAAATCAACCTGCTGATGAATTCAGAGATTGATGAAGTGCTGGGTGATGACAACGTAGTCACCGGTGTTCGTATCAAAAACAACAAAACCGGCTCAACGCATGAAATTGCGGTAACCGGTGTTTTTATTGCCATTGGGCATACTCCAAATACAGCCGTTTTCAAAGATTACATTCAGTGTGATGAAACCGGATACATCAAAAATGTACCGGGTACATCAAAAACCAATGTTGAAGGCGTATTTGTGTGCGGCGATGCTGCCGACCGTGTTTACCGTCAGGCCATTACCGCAGCCGGAACGGGTTGTATGGCCGCACTTGATGCTGAGCGTTACCTGACCGCCAAAGGCATTCATTAAAAAGTTTATTTCACACTATTGAAAATCCCGCTGCTATCCTGAATTTATTCAGTACAGCGGGATTTTTTTTTATGACTTATTGAAACGAAACACCTGCTATTTGGCGCACCGATGCGTTGTTCGAAATGACAATCATCAAAAAGTACTTCTGGAAATTTTAGTTATTTGCTCAGGGCCGGGTAAAGCCATGGCATTGCTCCCGCTCTACCGTTTCACCGGTGCAAGGTCAAACGGCGTACGGTTTACAATTGAACGGCCCAATGTCAGTTCATCTGTATAATGAAGTTCGGTTCCAACAGAAACACCGCGGGAAAGTGTGGTGATGGTTACGTCCAGATCAACCAGTTTGCGGTACAGGTAAAAATTGGTGGTATCTCCCTCCATGGTTGCGTTCAGGGCCAGAATTACTTCTTCCACATCCCCTTCTTTAACACGTTCAATCAGGGGACTAATGTTCAGATCATTGGGGCCAATGCCCTCCATGGGTGAAATAACACCACCCAACACATGGTAAACACCAAAGTACTGCTGTGTATTTTCAATAGCCATAATGTCCCTGATATCTTCTACCACACAAACGAGGTTTTGATTCCGGCTGTGTTGTGAACAAATACTGCATATTTCGGCATCAGAAAGGTTGCCGCATTTTTTGCAGGAACAGATTTTGGTTTTTATCTCGCCCAGCGATTTGGAAAAAGCTTCAATTTCTTCTTCTTTTCGTTTCAGCAGATTCAGTACCAACCGGAGTGCCGTTTTTCGTCCAATACCAGGCAGGGAGGCAAAATGCTCTACCAAATCTTCAACATACCGGGAGGGAATATTCATGAACTCAAAATTAGCAGAAAGTTAAGTCGGTTTGGGATGTTTGTCAAGATTATTTTAACAATCAAACGGTAATAAAGCACAATTAGCCCCTTCGTTTTACAAAACCAAATGGTTAAAGCGCTAATTTTACAATCATAACCTGATTTAACCCTGAAACTCATGAAAAAGTTCATACTACTATTCGCTTTACTTACCGCCGCATTTACCAGCCAGGCTAAAACCATGGAAACGGTTGAAGAAACGGAAGCATTGTCAGTGCAAGTCACTACTATGTTTAAAGACCAGCTCTTTCATGAGGCATTTGGGCTGCTTGCAAAATACTGGCCTATTCCTCAAAACGAAATTGACCTGCTGGAAGAAAAAACCATTAAAGCATTCAATATGGTGAAAGATCGCTATGGAGACGTTATTGATTATGTGAGAGTGCGCAAAGAGGTCATCGCCGGTGATTTAGCAACACGAGAAACATATTTATTACGGTTCGAAAACATTGCCTTGCGTTTAATATTCACGTATTATCGCAACGATAAGGGATGGATAGTGAATGCATTTAAATGGGACGATTCATTCGATGAAGAATTTCGCACGGTAGAATAATCTCACTGTTAATACAACCCTGGTTCTGAAAGACATACCTTTTGATGCTTCACGCTAAAATCCATAAACACACCCTTATCTTCAAACAGGCCAGTGGTACCTCCCGTGGGGTATTGCACACAAAAAATTCGTGGATTATTGAGCTGTCTGATGACACTGCCCCTGGCATTGTAGGAAAAGGCGAGGCCTCCATTATTGAAAATTTATCGCCGGACTGGAATGGAGCGTATGAAACCAAACTGGCTGAAATCTGTGAACATGTAAATCATTACGTCCCTCAAAAACTGGAAGAACTTTGCAACGTTCCTTCTATTCGTTTTGCACTGGAGGCTGCTTTGCTTGATTTGAAAAACGGTGGTTGTGAAATTTATTTTCCGTCTGAATTTACAACCGGCAAAAAATCCATTCCCATCAACGGCCTGATCTGGATGGGCAGCAAAGAATTTATGCAGCAGCAAATCCAGGAGAAAATTGAAGCTGGCTATCGTTGTCTAAAATTAAAAATTGGTGCCATTGATTTTGAAACGGAGTTAGAATTACTCAAATCCATCCGCCAGAAATTTTCAAAAAACGAAATTGAATTGCGGGTAGATGCCAACGGTGCCTTTTCAGCAGAAGATGCGCTGTCTAAATTAGATCAACTGGCAAAATTTGATTTACATTCCATTGAACAACCTATCCGGCAGGGGCAACATGAAGCCATGCAAAAATTGTGTGCCTCCACCCCACTCCCCATTGCCCTGGACGAAGAACTTATTGGGGTAACTGACCCTGAAAAAAAAGCAGCACTGCTCACATTTATTGTTCCTCAATATATCATTCTGAAACCAAGTCTGGTGGGTGGATTTCAAAGTTCAGACGAGTGGATTTCACTGGCTGAAAAAAATAACATTGGCTGGTGGATTACCTCTGCCCTCGAAAGTAATATCGGGCTGAATGCCATAGCGCAATATACCTTCACTAAAAACAATTCCATGCCGCAGGGTTTAGGAACGGGGCAGCTTTATACGAATAATTTTCCGTCGGGGTTGACCATTGAAAAAGGGAGATTGAGTCTTCTTTGTTGAAGTAAGAACAAGGATTAACGATTTAAGATTTTTGATTTCTTTTCTAATTGCATAACCGATGTTCTGCCAATACGAATTAAAGGTTCATTTTAGATTCTTTGTACTGGCTTTCCTCCCCTTGACCGCTTGTCGGATTGAGTCTTCTTTGTTGAAGTAAGAACACGGATTAACGATTTAAGATTTTTGATTTCTTTTCTAATTGCATAAGCGATGTTCTGCCAATACAAATTAAAGGTTCATTTTAGATTCTTTGTACTGGCTTTCCTCCCTTGAGGGAGGACTAAGGAGGGTGACTGCAAACACCCTTAAAAACTAAAACCACCTATCATTGAATTACTGTTACTGTCACCCTCGCCTCCGCTAAAGCTTTAGCGGAGGCGCAGGGAGGACTAAGGCTTTGCTACGCTGAAGCTATGCGAAAGCGAAGAGGGTGACCGCAAAGGTTCACGATTACCAAACATTTTGTATTTTCAACGGATGACTTTCGACAACAATTTTTACAACCCTAGCCTTAAAGCGTATGCCCGGGAGTTGAGAACAGAAACAGTCTCCAGGGCTGAAAAAATTCTTTGGAAGGCTATTTTATCCCGAAAACAAACCGGACAACGATTTCTGCGTCAACGTCCAATTGATCACTTCATTGTTGATTTTTTCTGCCCAGAACTTAGGCTCATTGTAGAAATTGACGGCAATTCACACTTTCACAAACCAGAATATGACGCATGGAGACAAAATAAGTTAGAAGCATTGGGATACCAGATGCTTAGATTTAATGAAGGTGCTGTAATTAATCAACTGGATGATGTTTCACGACAAATTGATCATGCGATTTATTGTTTAAAATCAGGGGCCAGGATTGGCTAATACTGTCACCCCTCTGTGTCTCCCCTCAAGGGGAGAAAACTGGTGTATCTGTTCTTTCTCTAACGCAAAATGTACGAATTCAAGATCGTTGTACTTTGCTTCTTCCCCTCAATCAGGAAAACATGTGTGTGCCATAAGCAGCGCCTATCAGAAAGGCGGCAAGGCCTGCAAGAACGCCAATCCAACCGGCTTTTTGTTTTTTAATCACCGGCATTACACCCAGCAACAAGGCCAAAATACCGCTAAACATGACAATGATACCAAGATCTGTTTTGAGATCCATTTGCGCAAGCAAACTGAGGTGTTCGGTTGATCCGTAAAAACTTTCAGGGTGTTCACCAAAAAGCAATGTTTCGGCACCATCTGCTGCTGGGGCAGCAACAAACATCAAATACAATGCGGCTGCTATAGCAGCAACACCAAAAAAAGCACTGATATACGAGAAAACTTTCATGATACGGGTTATTTTAGTTGTACCTAAATATACAATTTTTTGCCGTGTGCGCACATTGTATTAAACAGAAAAGCAGAAACCGGGTTTTCTAAGGGGGCAGATAGAATGATTACTCTATTTTATTCCGGCAGTCACTGCAAAGTTCACCGTTGCTGCTATCAATCGTTTTGATTGACTCATTGGCATCGTTCATCAGGCAGTTTTCATTGGGACAATGATGAAGGCCCATAACATGCCCCACTTCATGACAGGCAATGCGTGTTAACCGGGTGTAAAAAACCTGTTCAGAAACATTTTTGGAAAGCCGGTTGGATGAAACAACACAAACCTCTCCTCCCACTCTGCCCAACCCAAAAATGCCAAAATCTTTATACTGCCATTCCGGTTCCTTGATCTGCGTTTGTGACGCGTCAGTGTATTTGGTAATGGAAATATCCTGTGTGGTTAACCCAATCACCATATCCACGGTATCGTATGTACGCTGTGACATCCACTCCAGCAGCGAATCTGCCCGGTAACGCGGGTATCGGATCTCGGTATACGCCATGTCGGGCAAATCTGCTTTTTCAAGAATGACAACCTCTTTCCCATAAAATTTTTCAAGCGATGTTTTTACCGAATCAAGGTCCCGTTGTGGAAAATCATCAAAAGGTAAAATGCCGATGGTGATTTTTTTGTCTCCAAAAAGAATGGACGAACTACCTTGCTTATAATCACACAGAGTAATGAGATTAAGAAGGACTAGAAAAGTAATTGTGACGTAGAGGTACTTGTATTTCATTCACGCATTTCAACCGCCTGAAGCGTGTTGAGCATGAGCGAAGCAATTGTCATGGGGCCAACACCACCGGGCACTGGAGTAATGTACGAACATTTTGGAGCGACCTCATCGAATTTAACATCTCCTAACAATTTAAAGCCTGATTTTTTGGTTGGATCATCTACGCGGGTAATACCCACATCTACCACTACAGCCCCTTGCTTCACCATGTCACCGGTCAGGAATTCAGGTTTGCCCAATGCAGCAATTATAATGTCAGCCTGCTGGCAAAGTTCTTTCAGATTTTTTGTTTTGGAGTGCGTTAAGGTTACGGTGCAGTTTCCTACTTTGCTGTTGCGTGCCATCAGAATACTCATGGGAGAGCCCACAATATGGCTGCGCCCGACCACCACGCATGACTTGCCGGATGTTTCTATATTGTAACGATCCAGTAACTGAAGAATTCCGGCTGGTGTTGCCGGCAAAAAACAAGGCAGATTCAAAACCATTCTCCCCAGGTTTTCCGGGTGAAACCCGTCTACATCCTTGGCAGGCGAAACAGCCAGCGTTACCTTATGTTCATCAATGTGTTTGGGTAATGGAAGCTGAACAATGTAACCGTCAATTTTCGGATCATTGTTTAATTCTGCAATTTTTTGCAGCAATTCATTTTCAGTAATTGTTTCAGGCAGCGCAACCAGCGATGATTCAAACCCCACCTTTTCACATGCCTTTACTTTTGCATTCACATACGTAAGACTGGCTCCGTTATTCCCAACAATCACTGCTGCCAGATGCGGTACTTTCTTACCCTTTGCCTTTCGTTCTTCTACACGCTGCGCAATTTCCAATTTAATGTCATCTGAAGTTTTGTTGCCGTCAAGCAAAATCATAAGCGAAGGTATTTGAGGTTTCCTTCAAAGCTAAACAAAAAAATTCACTCTTTTCAACTGTAGGCATCCCTGCCTGTGCCTGCACATTGGTAGACTGGAACTACACTCAGTTACTGGCCTGACATTCAAAATTAGGGTACTGAGCGTAGCCGAAGTGCCCGGTTCAATCCGCTATCGCTGTGCCTTTACCTCTTCCAATGTCACTTCACCGCCTTTATTTCCCCATGAATTGAGAATGTAATTCATCACATCCCTGATTTCTTTATCTGAAATGGGTTGCGGCGGCATAATGGAATTGTAGGTTTCACCATTTACGATCATTTCACCGCCTGATCCGTTTATGATTTGTTTAATGGCTCTGTTTTTATCAGCCAGCAGGTAATCAGAACCGGCCAAAGGCGGAAAAGCACCTTTAACACCTTCACCCTGCGCCTGGTGACATGCCACGCAGGTGCTCTGATAAACCGCTTCACCAGCGGCATATTTTTTTTCATTTTCGTCACTTCCTGCGACGTCATTAACAGCATCCTGGTCGCCTGATGAACAGGAAAACAGGAATGCAAAACAGATAAGAGCTCCTGAAGTCTTCATAGAAAAAGAGATTTATGAACCAAAATTAATTGTAATTTCAACCTGTAACTCAATTCTTGCTTTTATATCAGCACATGATTTTTATCAGAATTCCTGGATATTTGCTGAGGGTATTGCTAATAGCTTTAACTACAACTGTTTTGGGATGCCAGCAGGATAAAACACCCTTTGCAGATGTTTATGCCGTTTTTGAATACGACGGGGCTAAAATTGATACAACCACCACTGAAAAAGATCAGCTCATTTTCAGAAATGTAGATGGCACCCCGCCGGTTTATGTGCCAACCTATTCAGGTAATCTTTGTGATGACAAAATTTTTATAGGGACGTATCCGCTCAATGATACATTGGAATGGCATTTGCGGCTGGTTGATCCGGACGGTGACCCGGCTAATTTTAAAGCCTATTTCAATGAAAACCGCGATCTTATTTTACTGAACGAAACATTGCATTTTGTTTTACCAACGGCGCATGATTTTTCTGTCAGAACAGAACAGTGTAAAAAGGATGCATTTATAGTCATTGGCAACTAAAAAGAATTATCAGGGTTCAACATAGCACCCTTTATCCGTTCTGATAAAACGTTTTCCGGCTTTCAGGGTGTCAAACAATTCAATACTTTGTGAGGGGCTCACTACAGGAAAATCAATTACCTCATACAGTTCCCCGTTCAGTGCCATTTTTCCAAAATAAATGGTATTGTCTTTCATGTACCAGGTGCGGACTTTGGAGTCTTTATAAAGTTCGTTGTTGGTGTACCATTCCATTTTTCCCTGGCTGTCAGCATAAATGTAAATGATATGCCACGCATCAGCAGCTGAATAATGTTTCCAGGTCCCGACCAGTGAAGGGGCTGCGGTATGTACGGTTTCTTTTTTACAGGAACAGAAAAGAAGCGATGTGCAAAGAATGAAGATTAACGTTCGCATTGTTTCAAAGATAAAAAAATGAGGTAATGATCACCCATGGTTTCAGTCTGCCTGAAAAATCTACCGTTAAAACGCCTCAATTCACCATTTCAAGAAATAAAAGCAAATTGGTCTACTTGCCTAGAGAGCGCGACTGGGTTAATTTAGAAACGGGTTCAATACTTACAAGATATACACCAACATCAAAGCATCAAATGATGATGGAAAATATAGATAGAGAATCTAGTTAACTCTCTTTAGAAGCCTATTGTGTTTTTTCGGTTGCTCTTTTGTAAAGATTTATACATTAGATTTTTGCTTCAGTCAAATACACCATGAGGTTATTCTCCTTTAAAGAACAATTCTGATTGCAACATTCCTTTATGCTCATTGACAAAAAGTAGCAACATCGTTTCTAAATTAGTTACATAGGTTAAATGGTGATAATTTATTTCTGGCATTTTATATAATAATTTTGTCCAAATTTCATTGCTCAATTTACTTGCATGATTATTAAGATTTTCGATATGTCCTATTGAGAGAATAAAATTGTAAATATTTAAGTCAATTACGCTAACAGTCCATTTACGCAAGTCACCATTAAAACTTGCAACCTGATATGCGATCATTACTATTATCATATAATATTGCTCTAAATAAAGGTCATTGAGCACACGTGCTGAAGGAAAGTCTTTTTCCTTTGTTCTTATTGAAGCATTTAAAAGTGACCTCGCATTTTTCAAGGCTATTTCAACTTCAGCTATTAACCTTTGTTCTGGATATATTTCAGGGAAAACTTTTTTCGCCTCAAGCAATGCAAAATTAATCGCTCGTTCTTGGTAAAATTTAATATACTCAAAATGATTTTTTTCATTCTTTAAATTCTGAACTATATTGAATAAGTCTAACGGACTTGATTGAATTTTAGAAATTTCACTAAAGTTGCTTTCTGAAATTGTTGCACAAAGTGCTACCTGTAAAGAAGCTTCCCAGTCAGAATGGTATTTACCTTCTTTATCTCCAAAATCAACGATACTTAAAATAACAATATTCTCTATACTCTCTATTTTTAGCGAAAAATCGGCATATTTATTCTTTCCCTTCAAAACAGCTCCTTTTCTCCAATCTTTCAGCCATCCTTCTGCCTGATTTAAATTATGATTTATTTTTTTTTCAAATTTTTTATCTTGGATATCACTAGGCTTATTAGAATGGTCATTTTGAACTCCAGTCATGTAAAAGAGGATAATACTGTTACCTGCTATCCATACGAGATCAGCAGGCTCTAATTCTTTTCCATTAGGTTTTCTATGTTTATCGGGAAAAAATATGTAGGGTGCGCCTAATGAATTAGCACATAAATCATGTATTATTTTTTCCTGAGCGCTGTTCACTTAATTATGCTAATTTAATTATTGCACAAAACCAATTGAATTGTCAACTATATTGTCAACCAAAAAAGAAAGACCCTGTAAACCAGAAGCTTACAGGGTCTTTAGCGGAGAAAGAGGGATTCGAACCCCCGGTACCTTGCAGTACAACAGTTTTCAAGACTGCCGCATTCGACCGCTCTGCCATTTCTCCGCTGCAAAAGTAGCTATATTTTCTTATTTACAAATTTTTGAAGCACTTTTTTGGAACCAACCATCATTTCAGGCCATTCAATCAATCATAATTCCCTTTAACTCAAATGTCAGGGACTATTAAATCAGATTTTGTAACTTTACACTACAATCAAGTGCCCTATGCGTTTTGTGTTAACAACCCTGTTTGCCGTTATTTTTACCAGTCTGCTGGCTGCTCCTCAGGCCTTTTTCAATTATAAAATCTTCTACACCCCTGATCAGCAACCCTATGTGGTTACAAGCCTGCAGTTTTCAGGCGGAACCTTCAAATACAAAAATGACGGCGCCGGACTACAGGCCAATGTTGAGATAACCCAAATTTTCAGATGGAAAGACAGCATTGTTTTTGTTGACAAATACCTGCTCACCTCCCCACTTATGGCTGATTCAATTGTGGATGACTTCTATGATGTGCAGAGCTATGGCATTGGGCCGGGCATTTACAATTATGAACTCATCATAACAGATGTTATTTCAGGTGAAACGGTGTCTGGTCAGCAATCTATCACCATCAGTGAGTTTAGGCCAAAAGAGGTCTTTATTTCTGACATTGACTTTATTGAAGACGCTTACAAAACAGATGTGCAAAACAATTTTGTCAAAAATGGCTTCTTCATGTTGCCTTATCTCACCAATTATTTTCCGCCGGATGTCACCAAAATTGCATTCTACTTTGAAATTTACAACGCTGAAAAAATTTTGGGTGCCGCTGAACAATACCTGATTACCTACTCCATTGCCGGATATACCACCGGTGAACCGGTAGAAGGCATTTTTAAATTCCAGCGCCAGCAGACACAGGCCGTTACCCCGGTTATTGCGTATTTGCCTATTGAAACGCTGCCCTCGGGTGAATATGATCTGCTGATCAACATCATTGATAAAAACAACGATACGCTGCTGTCCCGAAATGTTTATTTTCAGCGGAGAAATTACGAGCAGGAATTAACAGCGCTATCACTTGAAACCATTCAAATTGACAAATCGTTTCAAAATTCCATTTCCCGCGACTCTATTCCCTATTTCCTGGGAAGTATAATGCCAATTTCACCGGGTTTTGAGTATGAAACCATTCGTACAATGCTAAAGGGAACCGATACCACCCTGATGGAAAAATATTTTTACGCGTTCTGGCTTAAAACAGATGCTGCTCATCCTTACGACGCCTGGCTGAAATACAAAAAGCAGGTCTATTATTGCGAAGCCATGTTTGGTACCCAGATAAAAACCGGTTATGAAACAGACCGGGGCAGGATCTGGCTGAAATACGGAGCCCCGGATGCGGTAATGGACCGCCCCAACGAACCAAGTGCTTACCCCTATCAAATCTGGCAATATTACCGGATCGGGCAGCGATCCAACATTCGTTTTGTATTCTACAACCCTGACCTGGTTACCAATGATTACCCGCTGCTTCATTCTGAAATGCAGGGAGAACTGCAAAACTACCGTTGGGAACACGATCTTCACAAGCGTGACTCGCCATTTACCAACATAGACGACGGTAATGACGGCAATACAATTCACTACGGCGGCAACAGTGGCACATATTACATAAATCCTTAGTATTTTCGCCGGGATTTATTAAATGAAAATTGCAGTTGTCATTCTAAACTATAACGGAAAAGGTTTTCTTGAAAGATTTTTGCCCGGTGTAATTGCCAATTCTGGCGATGCTGGAATTTTTGTGGCTGACAACAACTCAACAGACGATTCTGTTTCTTTTCTGAAAACCAATTTTCCGCAGGTTAACCTTGTTATCAATGATCAGAACGGTGGCTTTGCCAAAGGATACAACGATGCGCTCAAAAAAATAACGGCAGAATATTACGTGCTGCTGAATTCAGACATTGAAGTCACCCCCAATTGGATTGGTCCCTGCCTTGATCTGCTTGAAAAAAACAAG
This sequence comes from Bacteroidota bacterium, assembly GCA_016192075.1. Taxonomy (GTDB): domain Bacteria; phylum Bacteroidota; class Bacteroidia; order Flavobacteriales_D; family Crocinitomicaceae; genus JADJGJ01. Next base: position 801,366 of record JACPUU010000012.1, read on the forward strand.
ACCATTGTTGCCGTGCAGCCAAAAGTATTGGCATGGCACAACAAAACCAGGTTTGAACACGCCGGCGCAGCAGGCGGATTCCTGGACAAAAATTTTTACCCTTTCTGCCAGGGCCGAATCTTTGAAAATACGGAAGAAGATAAAGGCCAGTACAACAGTGCCCGTGAAATTTTCTGGGCCACCGGTGCCTGTATGTTTATAAGGTCTGAAGCATATCACAGTGCCGGCGGACTGGATGACGCTTTTTTTGCACACATGGAAGAAATTGATTTGTGCTGGCGTTTAAAATCACGCGGACACAAATTGTATTATTGCCCTGATTCAGTAATTTATCACGTTGGCGGCGGCACACTCAACTACATGAACCCCAAAAAAACGTACCTGAATTTCAGGAATAGTTTGTACATGATTGCCAAAAATTACGAGGGACCACTGTTCATTAAAATGCTTCAACGGTTATGTTTGGATGGTATTGCCGCCAACCTGTTCCTGGTTAAATTTCAATTCCGCCATTTTTGGGCAGTTTTCAGAGCACACCTGAGTTTTTACGGGCATCTTTCTGTACTTCTTAAACAACGAAAAGAGCTAAAAAAACAAGCCACAAACTTTAACAAAGCCGGGCTGTATAAACGAAACATTGTTTTTCAGAAATTTCTGGGGGGTGTAAACACATTTACAGATCTCAAACCAGAAGATTTTTATTAAAAGCATTCATGATAACCATTCGGCCTGCTCAAAAAGAAGACTTCAAAACAGTCTATGATTTTATCAACCTGCTTGAAAATGATCATTTTCAAGAGACGAATCAGCAGCTTATTTTTGAGCGGAACCTCGAGAATAACAGCATTCTATACCTGGTGGCCTTTGTAGGTTCAGAGCCTGCCGGTTTCATTTCATGCCATGCGCAATGGCTGCTGCATCACAGCGCACTGATTGGTGAAATTCAGGAAATGATTGTTGCTGAAAAATTCCGCTCACAGGGCATTGGTAAACTATTGATGGCTGAATTAATACAGTACGCTCAACGCAGAGGAATTGTTCAGCTGGAGGTAACATCCAGCAAAAAAAGGAAAGAGGCACACCGGTTTTATACGCGGGAAGGATTTGTTGAGAGTCATTTCAAGTTTACCCGGAACTTATGACGCGGCCCATTGAAAAATGGCTGGCCGTGTTGATCAGGCTATGCATTCCTTTTCTGATTATTGGATTCATGTTCAAAATTATGCACTGGCCGGGCGCCAAGGCTATTCTGGTCTCCACACTTACTCTGCTAAGCATCTTTTCTATATTGGCATTTGGTGTTACCCGTGCACGAAAAACAACCGATTATATAAAACTTTTTCTCAGGCTTTCTTTTGCAGCCTATCTCATTCTTCAAACACTTCACTGGCCCGGAAAAATTGGTGCCGGAATTGTTTTACTTGCATCATTTGCGATGTGGATATGGTATGATGGATTTGCACTCAATAAGGGTATCGGGAATCAAAATAGCGGCATTCGCAAAAAAATTCCAAATACCTTGTTAATTGTCGGTGGATTGACAACACTAATTGGTATACTACTTAAAATCATGCACTGGCCAGGCGCCGGCATTATGCTGATTTTTGGAATAGGCTGTGTTGCGGTTTCATTTTTTTCGGGAGCCTTGAACGATGAGTAGGTAAAAAACTTCAACTACCCCAACCGTTTACCCAATTCTGAATCCGGTTCAGAATGATGACAAATGCCAACAATCAGTTCATTTTATTCCACCATAAAAAAAGCCACCACAAAACTGTGATGGCTTTTCTATCAAAAGAAAATCAATTGTTACAAAATTGCATCGAGTTTAGCAGTCAATTGTGCTTTTGGAACTGCACCAACTGATTTGTCAACCACTTGTCCGTTTTTAATAAATGCAATGGTAGGTATGTTTCTGATACCAAATTTACCGGCAATGCCCGGGTTGTTATCGACATCTACTTTTCCAATAATTGCTTTTCCGGCATACTCATTGTACATTTCATCAATCAATGGTCCAACCATGCGGCAAGGTCCGCACCACGCTGCCCAAAAATCCAATACAACCGGTTTGTCTGCTTTACCTACCAACTCTTCGTAGTTAGCATCTGTGATTTCTACTGCCATAGTTTACTTTATTTATTTTATTCTTTTTATTAAGCTTCTCAAGAAGGATACCAGTTTGTTTTCACTGCCAGTCTGACATTCACGTCCTGTCCTTTTGTTTTGTCTTTACAAATTTGATGATAATTTTTTAATCTGACTTTCCCGTAACCGTCAAAATTTGGAAGGCTATCACGAGACATTACAGCCCGCGGGAGATTGCATGACACTCACTGTGCAAACATTGTTAATTCATTTCAAACAAGTACATTCTTGAAATGCTGAATATGGCTTTTCTTTGTATTGTATTTTTTGATAATACGATAGAAAAAAACTATGAGTCCGGCCGTTATTATTATTAGCATTCTCTGCTATTTTTCATTGCTGCTTTTTATTGCCGCCATTACGTCGCGCAATGCAGGCAATGAGGCCTATTTTCTGGGGAATAAAAAATCACCCTGGTACGCCGTAGCGTTTGGAATGATTGGTGACTCGCTGTCAGGCGTGACATTTATTTCATTGCCCGGCACCGTAGAAAAAGCTCAGTTCTCCTACATGCAGCTGGTGCTGGGGTATTTGCTCGGCTACTTTTTTATTGCACGGGTTTTGCTGCCGCTGTATTACAGGCTAAACCTGACTTCTATTTACGGCTACCTGCTTTCACGCTTTGGAAGAAACGCACAGATTACCGGCTCATTCTATTTTTTGATTTCAAGGTTAATTGGTGCTGCACTAAGGCTCTACCTGGCCGCCGCGGTGCTGCAACTATTTGTGTTTGATCATTACGGTGTGCCCTTTTCACTTACAGTAGCTATTATTATTACGCTGATGATGATTTACACCTATCGTGGCGGAATCAAAACCCTGGTGTGGACCGATACGCTTCAGTCAGGCCTTTTGCTTTTAGGCGTCATTCTGTCAATTACAGCCATCTTGTCACAGCTTCACTGGGGTTTTGAAGAGGCTGTTGCTAAAATAAGTGATTCTGATTTTTCTAAAATTTTCTTTTGGGAATGGAAAGAAAAATCTTTTTTCCCCAAACAATTTCTGAGCGGAGCATTAATTGCCATTGTAATGACCGGGCTTGACCAAAACATGATGCAAAAAAGTTTATCCTGCCCCAAAGTAGGTGACGCACAAAAAAATCTGTACTGGTTTAGTGTAATTCTTGTTTTTGTGAATTTACTTTTTGTAGCGCTGGGCGCACTGCTCTATCTTTATGCCAGTCAAACAGGCACGGTACTGCCTGCTGATCCGGTCAGCGGACAAACCATTACCGACCAGGTATTCCCGTTTCTGGCATTAAATAATCTTGGAACATTTGCCGCGGTGGTTTTTATTGTAGGTCTTACGGCTGCAACATTCTCCAGCGCAGATTCTGTTTTGACAACGCTCACTACGTCTTTCTGTCTTGATTTTTTACAAATAGATCAAAACAAAAAATATACCGAAACCCGGAAGAAAAATGTGCGCCACATCGTTCATATTTCGTTTGCAGCACTGCTGCTGCTTACCATTCTTGCCAGTGAACTGCTCCCTAAAACGGCGGTACTTGACCTCATTTTCACAACAGCGGCTTATACCTACGGCCCTTTGCTGGGACTTTTTGCTTTTGGATTATTTACCAAACGCACCGTCATTGACGCAGCTGTACCGGGTATTTCCATAGCAGCCATTCTACTCACCGTTTTGTTAAACCTCTATTCTGAAACCTGGTTTGGCGGCTACAAATTCGGGTATGAACTTTTACTGCCTAACGGACTTTTTACGTTTACAGGGCTTTGGATAGCATCGCATAAATCAACAAAAAAAACGACTCCTCAGGATATTTTAGTATGAGTGATCTTCTGAAAAAAATAAATGAACTTGCAAAGCAATCAGCAGCGCTTGAACCCACAGCCGCTGAGCGCGAAAACTATTTGCACCAGCTTGGAAACTACACCGGATCATTCATTGATTCACTGGCTGAACGCACTACTTTTTCAAACACACCGGCCAATGCTGACAAGCTGAAAATTGACGGTGTCAGAAAAAAATTTCCCGAACTGCTGAATCTTTACACCAGTGAAGTGATTGACCATGGCTTGATTCCCTCATCAGGCGGACACATTGGCTATATACCCGGAGGCGGTATTTTTCTATCAGCCATTGGTGATTTTCTGGCAGACGTTTCAAACGAATATGCCGGCATGTACTTTGGCTCTCCAGGGGCGGTGACCATTGAAAATGAGCTCATCAACTGGATGAAACAGGTATTCCGCTTTCCGGATTCTGCAGTTGGAAATCTGACCTCGGGTGGTTCTATTGCCAATTTAATTGCCCTTACCGCTGCGCGTGATAAATACGGAATTAAAAATGACCGCATTGAACAATCGGTTATCTATTTAAGTCCGCAGGTACACCATTGCATTCACAAAGCATTGCGCATTATTGGGCTGGAAGATGTTGTGATTCGGGAACTTGAATTGGATGAACATTCACGCATCCGGCCCGACCTGCTGAAAAAACACCTGGAAGTAGATAAAATTGCCGGACTTGATCCGTTTATGATTATTGCATCAGCCGGCACTACAGATACTGGGGCTGTTGACCCGCTTGATGAAATAGGCGACATTGCCAAAGCTCATGAAATGTGGTATCACATTGATGGCGCCTACGGCGGATTTTTTATTCTGACTGAACGCGCCAGGGACAAATTCAAAGGAATTGAAAAGGCCGATTCACTGGTCATTGATCCGCACAAGGGGTTGTTTTTACCGTATGGATTAGGAGCCGTTTTAGTCAAAGACAAAGAGGCGCTTTTTCATTCACATCACTACACCGCCAATTACATGCAGGATGCCAACAATCCGGACCTGCCTCTGAATCCTGCAGACGTTTCACCTGAGCTGACCAAACATTTCAGAGGCCTGCGCCTGTGGCTGCCACTTCAGATTTTGGGTATTGCCCCTTTTGTTGCCTGCCTGGAAGAGAAACTTTACCTGACTGATTATTTCCGCGCTGAACTTGAGGCCCGGGGTTTCAGGCTTGGTCCAAAACCAGACCTTTCAGTGAGTTATTTCTGGTATCCATCTAAGAGCACCGATGAAAATACCTTTAACCAAAAGCTGATGGAAGTTATTCATGAAGATGGCCGGATTTTTCTAAGTTCCACTAAAATTAGTGGTAAACAAGTTATACGCATGGCCATTTTATCATTCCGCACAAAAAAAGAAACCATTGATGTATGTGTTGAAATGATTGAACGGTGTTTGAAAAAAACAGAAGCGTTTTTTCAGAAATAAATCAGCATCGTGAAACACATCGCTATTAAAAATCAGTTGTGATAAAAAACGCTCATGATCACAAAATGAAGACATCTGTTTTTACCTGAAAAACAACTGGCTTTCTGAGTAAATTGGTCTATTCTTCAGGTGCTGAAAACCACTGCGCAACGCAGATTTATTTGTTGCTAAATCCCTGAAAACGGTTATCGTCATCTATTTGCCAAACACCGGCAACATTGCGCACAAAACACGACGTATAAATTGTTGCGTCCGGATCAGGACCGTACGTTGGGTTAAGCGGATAAAACACTGTTTTTACCGGGTTTACCACCTGAAATTTAATTTCATAATAGGTTGAGAAATCAGTGACATCAAGCACCACAATTGAATCACACGTCATTGTTTTTACAACGGTTTGCGCGCCCAATTCATTCGTATAGACATCTGTCACAAAAACCTGTGATGCGGGTAAGAACGTAAGCCCATACGTACTGCAGCAGTAACTTGAGTCTACCAGGACCATAGACACATACCCATTAGCCTCCAGGTCACGAAACGTGTTATAGGTTCGGATATTGGCTTCATCTATCAGCATTACGTGCGGCGAGGTCAGAAACATTTGATTCCTGGTACCGAACCCGTCTTCAGCCAGAAACTGTGCAACTTCGGGAGTAAGCGTATCCTGCGAAAAACCAACGTTCAGCAGGTGAAAAAAACAAACTGTAAAAGATATTTTTTTTAGCATGTATCTGACTCTGTTAACTCAAAAAATGACCGGTATTCAAAAGAACCAGTGTGCAGGCCTCTTCAAATTCAATGCCATTTTCAGCCAGTAATTTTTCCAGTTCCGGATTCTCAGCCCCGGGATTAAAAATAACGCGTTTTGGTTTTAGGGACACAATATAATCGTAATATGATTTTTGATTTGCTGCTCCCAGGTACATGGTAACCGTATGCACGTTTTCAAAGGGCACCATTCCCTTTTGAATAGATACCGATTCTACCTTGCCCTCCCGGTTACCGAGTGCCACCACCTCAAAATTATACTGCAGCAATAATTTTATAGCACGGTTTGAGTAGCGCCCTACATTCTCACTGGCACCCATTACCAGCACTTTATAATCCTTTGCATTTGAATAGTCCATGAATACCCTTTCATTTTTTTTACTAATTTAGTCCAAACTCAACGCATTCCATGAAAAAACTTTACAGTCTTTTGCTGATCGCCGGGTCAGCTACAGCCTTTGCCGGTGGATTTCAACTAAACGTACAAAGTGCCCGGGGCCTTGGTATGGGCGGTGCTTATACCGGCTTCTCGTGGGGAACAGAATCGGTGTTCTTTAACCCGGGTGGAATGACTAATCTGAAAGGGCATAATTTCACCCTTGGCGGATCATTGATAATGCCACTTGTGTCTTTACAAACACCTGTTACAGATAACATCAATCAAACATCACCCAACGCCACCCCCATTCATTTTTATTACGGCGGACAAATCACTGATAAAATTTATGCCGGGCTTGGAATCAACAACCAGTTTGGTTCCAGCTCATCGTTTGATGATACCTGGGAAGGGCGTTTTATTGTACAGAACATTTCACTGAAAACATTTTCATTCCAGCCTACGGTTGCTTATAAAATTCATGATTATATCAGCGTAGGCGCCGGATTTGTTTTAACTACCGGAAGTTTTGCCTATGAAAAAGCAGTACCGGTAGGGTCAGCTGACACCGATTACGGAAAAGCAAAATTAAGTGGAAGCGGTATCAGTTATGGGTTCAACGCCGGCCTCTTTTCTACCCTGCTTGACAATGATCATTACCGCATTACCGTGGGCGCATCGTACCGATCAGGTCAGAAATTAAAGCTGGAAGATGGTGTTGCTGAATTTTCTGATATTCCGGTTTCACTACAGGGCACTTTTCCGGCAAGTACCAGTTTTACCGGTGAACTAAATTTGCCTTCGGTTATTACCGCAGGTTTTTCAGCCCAGTATAAAATCAACGACAAAAATTCCATTACCCTGGTCTATGATTTCAACTACACCGGCTGGTCATCTTATGACACACTTGCATTTGATTTTGCCAATGCCGATACACCTGATTCAAAAACAACCAAAGCCTGGGAAAACTCACCCACACACCGTTTTGGAATTGAGTACAGTTTGAATGAAATGTTCTATTTCCGCGCAGGTGGATATTACGATGTTACTCCCGTACAGGATGGTTTTGTAAGTCCTGAACTGCCAGATGCTACGCAATTCGTACCAACCGTCGGATTTGGAATGCAGATTGGTGAAAACATTGGCTTTGACCTGGCCTGGATTCACCAGGATGCGGAACGCGAATCAGATTTGACCGATGCCGGATTTACAGCCAAATATCACCGGGTAGCCGATGTATTAACAGCCAGTCTGACCATTAAATTTTAAGGAAACTATTTATGAAAAAAACAGGATTCATTTTAATTGGAACAGTGTTGCTCGCAGGCTCATGCCGCAAGGCTGAATTTGCAGAAGTAGAACGTACACACGGCGATGCTGATTTTACCACCTATGTAGCAGTAGGGAACTCCCTCACCCAGGGTTACCAGGATGGCGGCGTTTATGAAGAAGGACAGGAAAACTCATACCCATCCATTATTGCGCGTCAGATGCTTATGGTCGAAGCAGATATGAATGATTTTCGCCAGCCAACCATTTATGGAAACGGATCAGGCTATATGCACCTGGAATATCTCAACAATGAGCTGGAAGTAATTTCACCGGGTGATACCATTGGCACCCCAACAGAAGAAGACGGGGGCTGGGCCGCCTGGGGCGATTCTTACAAAGGCACCCAATTCAACAACATGGGAATTGCCGGTATTACACTGATGCAATGTGTTGCCCTGAATGACGATGAAAAGATCATTAACAACGGTATTTTAGGTGGTTTTCACATTTATTTTCCACCGTTGATTGATCAAACAATACCCGGTAACCCGTTTGCCCGGTTTATGGATTTTGGCGGAAACCCGCATCCGCTTTTGGGTGGAGGTATACCTATTCAGTATATTGATCATATCCGAAACAGCAATGCTACTTTTTTTACCTGCTGGTTAGGTGACAATGATGTTTTGGGTTATGCCACTTCAGGCGGAATACCAACCCAAATTGATGCATCACTTTTGGGCATGGGAACCATTGAATATGGCAATCTTTCTGATCCAACTGCGTTCAGAATGAAATACGATTCAGTGCTTACTGCCTTTACATCTATTGGTGCAAAAGGTGTTTGCGCCACCATCCCTGACGTAACGGTAATTCCATATTTCAACACCTTTACTGTTGCCGGTATAAAAGAAGATTACGGCTATGCTGACGTGTGGATTGAAGAAGGTGATGGAAGTGGTGGTGTAACGGTTGTGCGCGTTGCAACTGAAGAGGATCTTATTTTACTAACCGCCGTAGATGATATTGAAGCCGGTGCCGGTGAGTCTGAAGCAAATCCATTAACAAACGGACGTGTACTTGACAAATTTGAAGTTCAGGCATGCCGGAACAGAACCATCGAATTTAACAATGCGATCAAAGCATCTGCTGCCAGTTTTAATTACCCGGTAGTAGACATGTTTGGCTTTTTGGAAACCCTTAAACCGGGCATTATGCTTGAAGGAATTGGTATTGCCCCGGCCTACATCAGCGGCGGCGCTTTTTCACTGGACGGTGTTCACCTGAACCCACGAGGGTATGCCATTGCAGCGAACGAATTTATCAAGGTTATTAATGCCGGTTACGGTTCAAACATTCCAATGGCCAGCATTGGTTCATACCGTGGGGTTGTGTTTCCTTAATTGCTGCGCTTACTCATCCTATTAACCCAGGACTGAAGTCCTGGGCTTTGTGTCCTGGACTCACCTTAATCAAATTTCACCATGTATTTTAACTTCATGTTACTCGTTGGAATTACTTTTCTAACTTCATCACAGCCGGCTGTTTATGCTGATCACGAGAATGGGACAGAAACAGAAATACCTTTTTTGCCAACCGGAATCTACCCCATCTCCGCAACAAAAACCGATATTGAAAAATACTCTGAGAAAGATCAGGATACGTATTTTATTGTATCCAAACCCATCATTGCGCTGGAGCGTTTTGCATCGGTAAAAATTAAAAAAGCGGAGGATGGTTTGTATGGATTACATGTTACGTTAGATGAAACCGGTAAAAAAGAATTGAGTGACGCATCCACCAATGCCGTTGGTGTCAAATGGGCATTTATTGTCAATGATTATCTCTGGTCGGTTCCTACGGTTTATAGTCCCATTACGGAAGGAACACTTGTAATTACCGGCGGTGATTTCTCAAAAAAAAGCCTCGAAGCCATTGAATCGCAGATAAAAAAAGACATGGAAGAACTAAAAAACCGGGACTGAATTTTTCGGGTGTTCAATTAGCCTACCAAAAACCAGGGGTGTGATTTGGGTTCCAAAACGGCAATATATTCCAGCCAGTCTTTTGCGAGTTTGCCTTTGAGTACCCGCGGGAACTTATACTGTGAACCATACATCCCTTTCAGTTCCATAAAATCATAAAACATTTTTGTTGGCAGACATTTAATCTGGAGTTGATTCAGGGCATAGCTGCGCTCTGTGCGGTAGTCATCATTCAGCAGGCACAGGTGTTCATCAAGTAGGGTAGCCAGGTGATCTGTATTCATTTTTTTATCACATGCCAGAAACCATTTATGTCCATGCCCGGTTTCATTTGAAAATCCCATCACAGCAAATTCACGAATTTCAAGATTCTCTGTAAACGCAACCTGCGTCAATGCCTCTGTCATATTATCAACGCTCAGGTGTTCTCCGCAAAGGCTCAGGTAGTGTTTTGTTCTGCCCGTAATTTTGATTTTATATGTTTCAAGACATTTGAACCGGATGGTATCACCAATCAGGTATCGCCATGCCCCTGCATTGGTGGTTACTAACAGCGCATAGTCAACCCCTTCACAAACTTCATTAATGGTTAAACTTTTTTCAAAATCAACCAGGTTTCCGTCAGCGTCAAAATGCTCTTCATTAAAGGGTATAAATTCAAAGTATACATCATTGTTCATAGCCAGGTGCAGTGAATCTGAATCAGCCGGCTGATAAGCAAAAAAACCTTCGGATGTTAAGTACGTGTCCAGGTAAATAACACGGTTGTCAAACATTTTGTTGAAACGCAGCATGTAGGGGTCAAAACTCACCCCGCCGTGAACATAAATTTTCAGGTTAGGCCATATCTGGAAAATAGAATCCAGGCCGTAATGGTCTACGATTTGCTGAATCATAATTTCTACCCAGGCAGGTACACCGCAGATAGCGCCAATGTCCCAGGTTGGTGCTTTTTTCACAATTTCTGCAATTTTCTCTCCCCAGTTATTCAGGGCGCGTGTTTTTTTATCAGGCTTTGAAAAAGGGCTTAGCCACGACGGTACCTTGCCGGTGATAATACCGCTTAAATCACCCTCAAACTGATCATTCATTTTAGTAAGGGTTGTACTGCCGCCTAAAAACAAAATATCCTTTTCATAAAACGAAGAATCAACCTGTATGTTTGAAATGGTGAGTAGCTGTTTGATACTGGTTTTACGAATGGTCTGAATCATTTGCTTTGAAACGGGAATTCGTTTGCTGGACGCTCCCGTTGTGCCGGATGTAAGTGCAAAGTTGGTTATATAACCCGGCCATGTTACGTTGCCATTACCGTTCAGGGTTTTGTGCCAGTATTTTTTAAACAGATAATCGTAATCAAAAATGGGGACCTTTTTCCGGTATTCATTCATCAGATCAGGTGATTTCAGAATTTCTGCAAAATTAAAATCACGCCCGAATTCAGTATTCCGGGCCTTGTTCAATAGTTTTCGAAGCTGCTTTTGCTGCACTACTGCGGCAGGCCGCTGAATCAGGTTATTCAGCTTGTAAGCATACTTTGTCGTGGTTTTAAGTACGGATCCCAATACAGCCATAAAAATGAGTTTTGTTGTTTGCCCTAAAAGTAGGCCGGTACCTTTACCTCAATAAAAAGAAAGAATCAACGTTGAATGAAGGAATTGTTATGTTCAGGGAAGAGGGAAGAGGAAAAAGCCACGAGGGAAAACTTCAGGGAATTACTAAATTTTCTCTCTTACCTGCTGGCTCTTTCCCTTTCCCTGTTGGCTCCATCCTCTCCCCTGCAATTTTTTGGCTCTTGCCTAAATTTGCCTTAACTTCGTAACCTTAATTTCACAGTATGTCAGTTCACACACACACCGATGTAAAAAAAATTACCACCCACGTTTTACAGGAAATGAAGCAGCGGGGAGAAAAAATTGCCATGCTTACCGGCTATGATTATTCCATGGCACGGATACTGGATGAAGCAGGTATTGACATTATACTGGTGGGCGATTCTGCCTCCAACGTAATGGCCGGTCATGAAACCACACTCCCGATTACCTTGAATGAAATGATCTATCACGCGGCATCGGTTATCCGCGCTATTAACCGCGCGCTGGTAGTTGTTGATTTACCCTTTGGATCATACCAGGGTAATTCCCGGTCAGCACTTGACAGCTCTATCCGCATTATGAAAGAAGCCGGTGCACATGCTGTTAAACTGGAAGGCGGACGCGAAATCAGGGAATCCATTGAACGAATACTGACTGCCGGAATCCCGGTAATGGGCCATTTGGGTCTGACACCGCAGTCAATTTATAAATTTGGTACATACAGCGTGCGCGCTAAAGAAGAAGAAGAAGCAACGATTTTGATTGAAGATGCCAAAATTCTGGAAGAGGCCGGATGCTTTGCCCTGGTACTTGAAAAAATACCCGCTAAACTGGCAACCCAGGTGGCTCAGGAAGTTAAAATTCCGGTAATTGGCATTGGTGCCGGTGGCGGTGTTGACGGGCAAGTGCTGGTGAGTCACGATATGCTTGGAATCAATAATGAATTCAACCCGCGCTTTCTGCGCAAATACCATAACCTGCACCGTGAAATGCTGAACTCGTTTAAATCATACATCAAAGATGTGCGCAGTAAAGATTTCCCGAACGAGAACGAACAATACTGAGAATGGCATTGGAAGTGCTGTATGAAGACAATCACATCATCGTTGTAAACAAACGCGGCGGTGACATTGTGCAGGGCGACAAAACAGGTGATAAAACGCTTGGTGACGATGTCAAAGCTTATATCAAGGAAAAATACGAAAAACCGGGTGACGTTTTTTTAGGTACTGTACACCGTATTGACCGGCCTACCTCTGGCATTGTATTGTTTGCACGCACCAGCAAAGCACTTGCAAGGCTCAACCAGATGTTCCAGGACAAAGAAATTCAGAAAACCTATTGGGCAGTAACTGAAAATGCACCCGCAAAAAAAGAAGGAAAACTGGTTCATTTTCTCACGCGGAATGAATCTCAGAATAAAAGCTACGCGCACGACCAGGAAAAAAAGGGAAGCAAACGCGCCGAACTCAATTACTGGTATGAAGGTAAATCCACCAATTATCATTTTATTCGGGTAGAACCCATTACGGGCCGGCATCACCAGATTCGCGTTCAGCTTTCAACCATTGGCTGTGTGATAAAAGGAGATTTGAAATACGGCGCAAAACGTTCAAACCCGGACGGATCTATTCACCTGCACGCTCAAAAAATTCAGTTTATTCATCCGGTTTCCAAACAGGAAATTGTGATTACGGCCAAACCACCTGATGAGCCAAACTGGAATGAATTTTACAGGGTGATGCAAAAGAAGTAATAGGCTGTTTAGTAACCTCGTCATTTTGAGCGCAGCGAGAAATCTTATGAGGTTAACGTTCGATGAATTGCCCGGACTTCACTGCCACTCTAATAATAAACAATAGATCTCGTTACTTTTGTTTCAGCCGACATTCCGGACATTTTAACAACAATCATCTTTTCAATCCAATTGTCATGGTGATCATAGACAAAACTGGTCTCAATTATTTTTTCAGAAAGTGTACCAATATTATCTTTGGATATCTCTGTAACAATGCGGCCGGCGGCATCATAGATCATATCAGTGGTGCTGAGTAACGTATACTCATCCAGAAAAAGGTCTCCATGGATCATGCGCCCCTCCTGATCGTACTTAAACACATACTTGTCAGCCATTTTTCCTCCCTCTTTATAAGTCATCACGATCAAACGACCGGCCTCATCATACGTGTAAAAAACTTCCTTTACGCCAAGTTTATCAACAGACTTTGCCTGAATCAAACGTTTACTCTCATCATACGTATTATAAACTTCAATTTCAAGACCTTCATCTGATAAAGGGAGTGAATCCAGAAAAGTAATTTTATGAACGGTTGTTACACCGGTAGAAAGTTCTTTAATATCTTCTCTGACCAAAAATTCCTGTTCATTGAAATACTGAATTGCCTCTTTGGTCTTTACTCCCTTCTCATAGAACTCCACAAAAGATTCTCCCGATTTACTCCTTGGCCCAAATACAGCAGACTGATACGGAAACCCGTTTTTTTTCCATTGATAGGCTATCAGCCTGCCGAGTAAATCATACGAAGCCTGATAGTACATGGTATCCCGGAAAATGACAGAGATATATTCACTGATCTGATCCCCAAACTGGTACTCCACAGATATGCGTTTGTTACAATCACCATACTTGTCATAGGTTGCAAAATAACTCATCCAGCCAGTCTCTGTAAAATGATATACTTCTGAACATGTTGACGTATCCAGGATCATTGGTGCACTGATAGGACCCTGACAAAGTCCTTGAAAAGTAACCGATTTAACCGGGCCTTTCAACTCCATCATTTCAAGATTAACAATTTCTGCACTGAGCTGACTAAAAGTGCTGAATGCAAAACCTTGCAGAATTAAAAACAATCCTGCGCCTGAGTGAAAAATTCTGAAAAATTCTTTCATTCCTTGTATCATTTTCTGAGCACGTAAATCAATAATTACTCCAACCCCGGCCTTCTCCGCGCCACTTTTTTCTGTGAATCTATTTTTTTGGATTTCAGCCTCGCCTCTTTTTTAGACCGTGATACTTTGGTAGGAATACGCTTAGTCTGAACAAACAAAGCCTTTTCCAGCAATTCTAAAAAGAGAAGAATAGCTGCTTTTTTATTCTGAATTTGTGACCGTGAACGTTCACTGCTGATACGAATTACCCCGTCGTGTAAATGAGATTTCATTTTGGATGAAATCCGCACTTTTTCGTTTCCGTCAAAAAGCAACGTTTCATTCAAATCAAAAACCAATGTGACTTTGGATTCTGTTTTGTTTACATGCTGCCCGCCTTTACCACCGCTGCGGGCAGTTTCAAAATTACACTCCGTAATATAGGCTGATTTGGGGTATCGTAAAAGGGATGTCATAACACACGTCTACTCTTCTTTTTTTTTGTAGCGCTTAGGTTCACGGGGCTGCATAGGTGCCCCGTATTTATGTTCAACCAGGCTGCCTTTGAAAATATCAAAACGTCTGAAATCACAATCAAGCGATCCGTTAAAAAGCTGAATTTTTTTAGACGGTTTTAATTCAATCCGTTTCAGTGCATCAAAGTTAGAACTCATTATCCAACACGTGTAACCGGCCAGGTTTCGTTTGAAATAATTGCCTATATTCTGATACAAATCGCCAATCTCATATTCTGCCAAACGCTCACCGTATGGCGGATTGGAGATTAGTGTTCCTCCGCCTTCGGGCACAACAACGTCATTAAAATCTTTCACCTCAAATTCAATGGTTTTTCCAAGCGGCAGTGTTTTGATATTTTCACGTGCTTTTAAAATCACATCTCCGTCAATGTCTGAGCCAATGATGCGGAATCCCAGGTTTCGTTTAGGTACTTTAGGTGCTTCATCGTAAATTTTATTCCAGAGCACTTCATCATAATCAGCCCAGTTTTGAAAGGCATAACCTTTACGCGCAATGTTTGAAGGAATTCCGTTGGCCATCAGTGCCGCCTCAATGGGCAGTGTACCAGAACCACAGAAAACATCTATAAAATTGGATTTTGCATCCCAGCCCGAAAGGTATAAAAGTCCGGCCGCCACCACTTCATTCAACGGCGCTTCACCTGTATTACGGCGATATCCCCGCTGAAACAACGGAGCGCCGGAACTGTTCAGGGATACAACACAATTGTTTTCACTGATGTACACATCAAAAACAACCTGGGGTCTTTCAGTATCTACCGATGGTCTTTCATTGTACTTGTCACGAAACTGATCAGCAATGGCATCTTTCAAAACCAGCATGGGAAACTGGGTGTAATTAAAAAGCTTTGAATGCACGGCACCTTTTACAGCAAAGGTTTTATCGAGTGTCAGGTACTTGCTGAAATCCAGTTTTGAATACTGCCTGTAAAGGTCTTTTTCATCTCTGAATCTGAATTCTGCTATTGGTGTAAGAACCGCAATGGCCGTACGCAGCCATAAATTGCAGCGGTACATCAGCTCTTTATCCCCCTCAAACGTAACAACGCGGTTACCCGCTTTTATGTTTTGTGCCCCCAGGTTTTCAAGCTCTTTCTGAAGAATCTCTTCAAGCCCGAAAAGTGTTTTTGCTACTAATTGCATCCAAACTATTTTGTGCAAAGATACGTTCTAAAAGGCAGATCACATAAATACTCAAAAATCAGTACTTTTACCATTCACATGCGCACCCTGTTTGTTATACTTTTCATGATCTGCCTGACACTGCAGGGATATACCCAGCGCGTAGGCCTTGTTCTCAGCGGCGGAGGTGCAACCGGCTTTGCGCACATTGGTGTTATTAAAGCGCTCGAAGAAAACGACATTCCAATCGACTATATTACCGGTACATCTGCCGGCGCACTGGTTGGCGGGCTTTATGCATCAGGTTATTCGCCTGAGCAGATTGAAGCAATTGTGCTGAGTGATCAATTTCAACTCATGTCAACCGGTGACATGGAAGAAAAATACAAATACTACATTGAACAGCCTGATGAAGATGCTGAACTGATGTCATTCCGCTTTGCCAAAGATTCTATTTTCCAAAAATCATTGCCCACTAATTTACTTAACCCTACCTACCTCGACCTGGAATTGCTGCGCTTATTGGGCCTCAATCCGGCTGCGTCCAGAAAAACATTTGACAGCTTGTTTGTTCCGTTCCGCTGCAACGCTTCAGACATTGTAACCAAAAAGTCGTATCTCTTTAAAAGCGGAGACCTGAATGTTGCTGTCAGGGCATCTATGACGTATCCGTTCTTTATTTCACCCATTGAGGTAGATGGTAAACTGCTTTTTGACGGCGGCTTGTACAATAACTTTCCGGCACAGGAGATGTATCATGAATTTAATCCTGATTTTATTATTGGCAGTAACGTTTCATACAACGAGGCCCCACCTACTGATGACAACCTGATGTCACAGATCAAAAACATGTTTTCATCACACTCGCAATACATACTTCCCTGTGATGAAGGTATTATTATAGAGCCTGACCTGGGTGAAATTGGCACTTTTGATTTTGACCGGATTAAAGAGGCTATTGATATTGGCTACAAAGCCACACTGGCTAAAATAGATTCCATCAAAATGTTCATCCAGCTGCGCGTTTCAAAAGAAGAACGGCAAAAAGCGCGCAACAAATTCAATGCACAAAAAACAGAGCTTTGGGTAAGAGGTGTAGAAGTAACCGGTCTTGAGAAGGACCAGGGTAATTACATAGAACGTAAACTTATCCGGGAAAAAAGACAATCAGAAATTTCATACGAAGAAGTGAAATACCGCTATTTACGGCTCTATCAAAGCGAACATATTCTGTCCATTTTTCCAACCGTTAAAATTTCACCTGATCAGTCACAGACCCTTTCACTGGCCATTCGCAAAGAAAAGCCATTTAAAATGTCGTTTGGTGGTCATTACTCATCGCGCCCGGTCAACACGGGTTTCCTGAATATTTCTTATTCTGATTTCAAAATCACACCACTGACAGTATACGCCAACACCTATTTTGGAAAATTCTACGGCTCTGTTAAAACCGGGCTTAAATTCTACCTTCCCACTCACACCACAGCTTATATTGAACCACAGTTTATCATGAACCGCTGGGACTATTTCAGAAGTTTTGCCACTTTTTTTGAAGATGTAAAACCATCTTACATTGTACAAAATGAAAAATTCTGGAGTTTAAACTATTATGTTTCTACATCAAACAAATCTAAAATCAGGCTGGACTTTACCAATGGTTTTAATGAAGACACCTATTACCAGGATGATAATTTTACCAATGCGGATACAGCTGACTATACGTCGCTACTTTACTATTCACCGGGTTTTGAATTCTCTATTAACTCAATGAACCGCAAACAATTTGCATCGGCCGGCAGCAGGCTTCAGATCCGGTCACGGTTTGTACATGCCATTGAACGTACCATTCCCGGATCAACAGCGTTGATAACGGAAACAGACCTGCCATCGGTTATTCATAACTGGGCCTATTTAAACATCAACTATCAAACCTATTTTATGCACAGGGGCGTATACCGGCTGGGTATTTTGCTTGAAGGCCACTATTCAACACAGCCATTTTTTCAAAACTATACTGCCAGCATGCTTAGTGCCAATGCTTTTCAACCGATTCCTGATGCTAAAACAGGATTCTACAATGACTTCAGGGCTAACCAATACCTGGCCGGTGGTATTATGAACGTTTTTACAATTAAAGATTTAGTTGATTTGAGAATAGAAGCCTATGTTTTCCAGTCTATCCAACGCATTATTAATGATGATGGTGTAGCAGCCTACGGTAACTATTTTGATAGTCGTTTTGGTATTGCCAGTATTTCAGTTATTTATCATTCGCTTATTGGGCCGCTTCGGGCAACGGTCAATTATTTTGACAGTCAGACACAATTGAATCCGCTATCGTTCCAGGTAAGCTTTGGGTATGTGCTGTTTAACCGGAATGGGATTAGATAATTGGCTGACTCTTCAAAAGAATAATAAATGCTAAATGTCCAATATTAAATGATAAAGGAAAAGTCCTTTTACATTTTACATTTAGCTTTTGATATTTAATATTCTCCGGGCATTTAGTTCTGACAGGCTCTTTATAAGAATAATAAATGCTAAATGTCCAATATTAAATGATAAAGGAAAAGTCCTTTTACATTTAGCGTTTGATATTTAATATTCTCAGGCATTTAGTTCAGCATCCCGACCGCAGCGCTAGCGAAGCGTCGGGACTTCAGGGAAAAAAAAAGACCTCATACTTTTGGTATGAGGTCTAAAAAACCGGCATCTACATACTCTCCCGCCCTTAAAAGGGAAGTACCATCTGCGCAAGTTGGCTTAACTTCTCTGTTCGAAATGGTAAGAGGTGGACCCAACCGCCATAGACACCGAAAACGTTGATTCAACCT
>JACPUU010000013.1 GCA_016192075.1 Bacteroidota bacterium
GAATTTATTATTGTTAGATCCATTCGTGATCCTACCAATACTCAGACTTTGCTGTTTCTATCTTGCTTCAATCTTTCAAAGAACTTATCTTGTAAAAAAACCTGCGTTCAGGTCCCTCTTTTTTTTTAACCCCTTTTTGCTAATTGGGAGCGCAAAGGTAACTACTTTTTTATTCTCACCAAATTTTTTTACTTTTTTTTCAAAAGTTTTTTCCTCCAACCCTTTTCACCCCCCTCAATCGTTCTTCTCCTACCCTCTCACTCCTCACAGATCGTTTTCCGTTAGCGGGTGCAAAGCTACATACTCTTTTCCCTTTATTCCTAATCTTTACCCAACTTTTTTTAAACTATTTTTTTGAACAGTGATGCAGAAGAAGTTAGCGTCAAAAAAAAATGAAATTAACTTGACTGTATCTCAAAAAAACAGGCAACCGTTTTACTCAAAACAAAGAACAGGCTCTAGTAAACGCTCAACTTGCGAATAAGTTTCAGATAATGCATATTTTTTATCTGGTAGGGTTGCTGCGACACCGAAAGATTACACAATATCACACCACCACCCTGAACGGCCGTCATCAGGTTTGAACGGCCCTGGAGAAGTGCAGAAACAGCTTCTTCACCAAACAGCGTCGCATACAAACGATCAAGGTAAGTTGGTGAACCACCACGCTGAATATGTCCCAGAATAGAAACGCGCAGTTTATCTGAAAGCCCGAATTGCTGCAGGTAATTAAATACTTCTTTAGCGCCCCCTACCTGGTCACCCTCACTCACTATAATAATAGAAGACTTGTTGGCATGTACTGCACGGTCAATTTTTTCACGAATCTCTTCCAGGTCTTCTTTTTTCTCAGGCATAAACACTTCTTCAGCGCCACTTGAAACAGCTGTATTCAAAGCCAGCACACCCGAATTATTCCCCATTACCTCTACCAAAAAAACCCGGTGGTGTGAACTTGCAGTATCCCGTATATTATCTACAGCCCTTATAATGGTATTCATGGCTGTATCAAATCCAATCGCATAATCGGTACCGTTAATATCATTATCAATGGTGCCGGGAATACCAATTACAGCCACATCATACTCCTGCGAAAAAACAGTAGCTCCTTTAAACGAACCGTCACCGCCTATTATAACCAGGCCATCAATGTTTCGTTTCT
Organism: Bacteroidota bacterium; assembly: GCA_016192075.1. Taxonomy (GTDB): domain Bacteria; phylum Bacteroidota; class Bacteroidia; order Flavobacteriales_D; family Crocinitomicaceae; genus JADJGJ01. Next base: position 1,163 of record JACPUU010000013.1, read on the forward strand.
TCAGATTTTCAGCGGCAATTTTACGGTAAGCCGGATCATGAAATTCTTTACACCGGGCCGTACCCAAAATGGTGCCTCCCCGCTGCAGAATATTTGAAACATCATCATACCCCATTGGAATAAGTTCATCTCTGATTAAACCATTAAAGCCATCTATAATACCGAATGCATTTATCTTGTGATATACACAAGACCGCACCACTGCACGAATACAGGCATTCATTCCGGGAGAATCTCCGCCCGACGTAAGAACCGCAATATTTTGTACTTTTACCATAATGAAGAAACGATTGACACTACTTGCTTTGTTGACCATTCTGATCTGTTCCACAGTGACTGCTCAGAAAGATAAAGCCCTTTTCTTTGGGGTTAATGTCGGAACAAAATTAGCAAATAAAAACTACGCCATACGCTATTCCGGACTCTACCAGAATGAGTTGGAGAATACGCTTCTGACAACCTACAACTACAACCAGATTTATATGGCACTGGGTGACAAAAATTTTTACCTGCCCTATGATGCCTTTCCCACCAACATTAAATACTCACCCGGTTTATTAACGGGCATTACACTGGGTTACCAGGTAAATCCAAACTTTCAGATGAGTATGGATGCAAATTTTAATAAGCTGAAAGTTCGTGATGCTTTTACCATTTATGTAGATGATCCCAGCAACTGGACCTCAGAACCGGTAATTAAAGTGGGGCAGCTTTATGCTGAAGAAAGTCGTTTTGACGGGCGCTTTAACCTGGATTATGTTTTTGACGGAGGCAAGGCCAGATTTATGGCTGGCGTTTCCGGCCTGTTCACCGCCTGGCGAATTGACGAACAGTTTGCTACCATTCAGGGATATACCATGCAGCTATTTACGGTACACAGCCCAACCAATAACATTACCAACACAGTGAGCGGCATGGGCTGGGGCGGCGGTATTAATATTGGCTGTGAATACCGTGTCAACGACAAAATTGTCAGCCAGATTTTGTACCAACCCTATCAAACAAAGGTTGACTACGGGTTTACCATCAATAAAAAACTGCTGATTCAGCACGATCTTACGGTCAGATTTCTCTGGAAATAAGACGTTGAACCATCTCTAACACCTGTTTTTTCAGGAGTTAAAAAAAACAAAGCGCCTGTTTTATGGAATTGTTCCGGCAGGTGCATCTATCTGTTGAACCAATTTTTACATACTATGAGTTTAGCTATCTTTGAAAAATGCTTCTGGGACTATTCTTCAGAAAAAATATCGGGCAACTAGACGACCAGGCTTTGCTGGAATTGGTGCGTGCACGCAATGAGCAGGCTATGGGTGAATTATTTGTACGTTACTCATACCTGGTAATGGGACAATGCCTGAAGTATCTGAAAGATAAAATGCTGGCTGAAGATGAGATGATGAATATCTTTGACAAATTGCCCGAAAAAATCAGCCGGAGCGAAATTTCAAACTTCAAAAGCTGGCTTTACAGCGTTTCTAAAAATGAATGCCTGATGAAACTGCGCAAAAAAGGCATTAAAGAGGCTGATGCAGAAACCGCGTTACTTTATGCAGCGGATGAAGCTGATGAAACACTGAAACTGGCTGAACTGAACGAAGCAAAAATGAAACTGCTGGAAACAGCCATGGATGATTTAAATGAAGAACAAAAAAAATGCATCCGGTTATTTTACCTGGAACATAAAAGCTACGATGAAATTGTAAAACTGACACCTTATGATCTTAATAAGGTAAAAAGTCACATTCAAAACGGAAAACGAAACTTAAAACTAATGCTGGAAAAACAACGTGAATTCAAAGATTAGCCATACCGATATAAATGCCGGATTGCTGAAAAAGTATTACGACGGAACTCTTTCTGAGGCAGAAAAAAATGCACTGGAAAAACGGGCGCTGGATGATCCTTTTCTGAAAGATGCCATGGAAGGGTATGAATCAGTACCCGGAAGTTTTGAGGCATTCTATACAAAACACATTCCGGCAAAAACACGTTTCAGCTCAATCTACCTGCTTATTGGTTCACTGATTACTGTTGCTCTGGTTTCTGTTCTGGTACTATTACACCACAACCCTGCACCAACCGGTATTGCAGTTACAGATACAGATTCTACGTTGACAGACAGTGTCATTACCCGTGAAGTGGAAGTTTTACCTGCCGCCATTGATACGCTGGCAGTTGCCGCCGATACAGAACAAATAAAACTGAAAGAGGTGGTAGAAGCCCGCACTGAAATTCAAAAAACCATTACCTATCCTGAAGCTCACAGTGATGTTCCGATTCTGATCAAAGAAAATGATGAGCGTTCTGACGACTATGTGCTGGAACCTGAAGAGCATAACCTGAAAGTGCAGGAACTGGTGCCTGCCACCTACCTTTTTGAATTGTTTGTGGTCGATTACCGCCGCATTACCCGCGTCAACACCCGGATAATTTATACAAAATATGAGTTTACCGGAACCAGCGCCGAATATGAAAGTGAAGCACTGGAGCAGCATGCTGAGCTTTTGGAAACAGAGGTAGATGTATCTTATTGGGAATACCTCAGCAAAGCCATGGAATCTTTTTCAAACGGAAATTACAAAAGTGCCCTGAATCGGTACGAAACCATACTGACACAATATAATGATGACTTTAATGCACTTTTTTATGGCGGATTGTGTTATTATAACCTGGGTAACTTTAATAAAGCACTTGTTGCTTTTGATAAAATTCTGCAGACAGACCTGAATGCGTTTAAAGAAGAAGCGGCCTGGTATAAATCCAAATGTCTGATTAAACTGGGGCGAAAAAGTGAAGCCCGTAATTTGCTGGATGAAATCATAGCCGGTGGCGGTTTTTATGTTCAGGATGCCATTACACAGCGCATGAAATTTAAGTAGTACCTGTTTCAGTCTCAAAAAAATTAACCCCGGCCGTTGTTACTTTTCACAACTTTCGTATTTCAAGATTACGTAAGTTTGTACAAACCTTTGTTTTATGACCCGATCAGAAATTGTATTTCAACTCATTTGCTACATGCTGCCTTCCATTGCATTTTTTGGAGCAGCCTATTTTTTTACGCTGAAATGGAATGAGATTCAACGCGACAAATTAAAAACACAAAGTGCACTTGCTGCCAAACAGCAAACCACCGTTAGTCAGCCGCTGATCAATGAAAACAAAAAACTCTTTTTTCCCATGCAGGTAGATGCCTACCAGCGCATTGTTTTATTTCTGGAACGCATTGCGCCTAATAACCTCATTATGCGTTTGAATAATCCGGCGTTGCCGGCACGCGTGTTTCAGCAAGTGCTGCTGGACAATATCCGCAGTGAATATGAACATAACCTGGCACAGCAGATTTTTGTTTCACAGGATGCCTGGCACCTGGCAAAAAGCAGCAAAGATGACACGGTAAAAATCATCAACATGGCCGCTACCAATTTACCTGCCACTGCCACCTGCATTGACCTGAGCAGAGCCATCTTTGAAATTACCGCCCAACTGAATAATCAACCCACTGACCGGGCAATTCTTTACCTGAAAGGTGAATTGAGTAAACTGGTTAACGGATAATTTACCCAATCTCTTTTTTAAACCCCAGGTTTAAACCGACTTAGGCAACCTGACAGCCAAACAATCTGCTTTCCGGAAAGGCTTTGTCTTTATTTTTCGTTACTTTGTGCTACCGAATCTCAAATTCATCGAAAAATGAAAAACCTACTTACGTTACTTTTAATTACTGCTGTATCATCAATTTTTGCACAAACCTGGCAATCAATTGGTACCTTTTCAGGCACCGGTGTTATTCATCAGGATTTGGCAATTGACCCATCCAACGGAGACCTTTACATTGCCTATGTTGAAAATGCTACACAACGCGCCAATGTGCGCAAGTGGGATGGTTCTGCCTGGACACTGATCGGAAACGCCAGTTTTGGAAGCGGAGCCAGCATGACTGATATAAAAATTGCGGCTTTTAACGGCCAGATTTATGTTGCTCCAAAATTCCTGGTAGGTCCAAACTATTATATACGCCCTTATTACCTGAATGGCTCAACCTGGTCTACCATGGGATCAACCAATTATCAAACTCCGCAAACCTATGATTACAGTTTAAAAGTTTCACCGGTGGGAAATCCACACCTGTGTTTTTTCAACCAAACGCCGTCCGCTGGTAGTACCGATCTTATTACGCTGATGCTAACCAGTACAAGCCAGGGACAAATTGGTGGCTTGGTTACAGACAGTTATGTCGATAATCATGATTTTGTACTTGATGGTAATGAAGATCCATGGGTAGCTACTGAATACGGTGATATGTCTAATTATGTAAACGTATGCTCCGTAAATAGTCCTTATTACGATGTTCAAAATACGGCGCTGAATGATTGGTCCGGTAAAATTGTGACGAACCTGGTTGGCACTACCGACATGCGGTTTGCATCACATGTTGATGATACCTACCTGGGCTATACCCGCTATAACCTGGGTACCGGCACTGTCAGTTCACTCTACACCATTTATGCTACCGCCGTGAGTGATTATGACATGACCTCTACGGCAACACTCGATTATTTCTTTTACTCCATTGGCGGAACTCACTTTGTTGAAAGTGTAAACGCTTCAGGAACACAAACAGCAATGGGAACAGCCTTCATGACCGGTAGCGGAACAATTACCGATCCGCGGATTGAAAACTGGAACGGACGCATTGTTGTATCATGCGTGCGCGGCGGTGTGGTAAGGGTTATGGAAATTGATAACACGTGTACCGTAACATTGGGGAATACATTTGGTGGTTGTGAACAGACATTGATTACAGCTCCTACTCCATCACTGATTGTAAACGATAACAATTACAGCCACGCCGGACTTTCTGTTACGGTAAATTCTACCGATGTTGTTACCGTTCCAAATCCAAATGCGGCAATTGTGGGAACATACCCGAATTATTACCTGCAGTTTACATCAACCGATATTGCCGTAACAACAAATGTTGAGTTTGAATTTGAAACCGTTGAAAATGGAAACTACGCCAACTATGTTTTATTTTATGCAGATGCTGTTGCAATTCCAACCATAAATCTTTCAGTACCGTTTGATGAAGTTTGTGAAAATAACGGCATCGTTAACCTGACACCTTACGGTTCACCGGCAGGTGGTTTCTGGAGCGGTACCGGCGTTAACACGTCAAATGGAAAATTTAATCCGGATGTTGCCAACCCGGGTGTGTATGTTTTGAATTATACCTACAATGACAGTTACGGTTGCAGTAATGATGACAACGTAACCATGACTGTTAATCCTGTTCCGCAGGTTACCGTTACAACAACCAATGCTACCTGTGGTGCTGAAGACGGTACGGCAAATGCTACCATAACAGGTGGTACTCCGGCTTATACCATTTACTGGTCAAACGGATCAGCTTTGGAAGATCAGGCAGACCTTGCACCGGGTATGTATTTTATCAATGTAACGGATAGCAAAGGATGTCAGGCAACAAAACCGGCAAACGTAACTTCAAACGGTCTTACCTTATCTGCCGTTGCAACAGATGTAACATGCCCCGGAGCAGCTACCGGATCAATTGATCTGACCGCTTCATCCACTTCGGGAATACAAAGTATTGAATGGTCCAACGGTGCAATTACCGAAGATGTTTCAGGTTTACCGGCTGGTTCGTATGAGGTCACTGTAACAGCCAATGACGGTTGTGTTTCAACAGCATCTTTCGAAGTAACATCTCCTGATCCGTTAACCTTTGCTGCCTCTACCTCCAGTGCCACCTGCGGTTCAACAGACGGGTCTGCTACCTGCAACGTCAGCGGTGGTACATCGCCTTATGATTTTCAGTGGTTTGAAACTGTGAGCGGCACTCCGGTTGGTACTAACAACCCAACCATTTCTGGTTTTGGAGCCGGTGCCTATTTTGCTATTATTACAGATGCAAATGGTTGTTCCGCCATTCACAACACCATGATCTCAGAAGTGGGCGGACCAGAAGTTTTAATTGCTGAAGTAACCCCGGCAGGATGTGCTGATGATGGTGCCATTAATATCTCTATCAATACCGATCAGCCCATTACGTTGATTGAATGGAGTAACGGGGAAACAACTGAAGATATCACTGCGCTTGCACCGGGATTCTATACCGTTGAAGTAACAGACCAGGCCGGCTGCATGGGCATGGGTGGTGTTGAAGTCCCCGCAGCGTCACCTGATATCAATCCTATTTGCCTGGTAACGGTTGATACATCAACCAATACAAATCTCCTGGTTTGGGAAAAACCAATTACAACAGATATTGATTATTTCAACATTTACCGTGAAACTTCTGTTGCCGGCGAATTCCTTTTTGTTGCCAGTGTTCCTTATTCAGATGAATCGGTTTATAATGATTTGGTTGCCTCACCACAAGTCCGCTCGTGGAGATATAAAATAGGTGCTGTCAATTTTTGTGGTGAAGAATCAGATCTGAGTGAATTTCACAAAACCATTCACCTTACAATAAGTATTGGGCTTGGCAGTACCATAAATTTAAACTGGGATGAATATGAAGGTTTCACATTTCCTACCTATGACCTGTATCGCCATACCAATTCAGGTGGATGGACATTGCTGCAGTCAATGCCTTCTAACTTGTTCTCATACGTAGATACACCGCCTACTTTTTCAGGCCTTGATTATATCATCAGCGTTTCTCCACCCGCCACGTGTACATCTACCAACAAAGTACAGGATCATAATTCATCACGTTCAAATAAATCATCATCCATCACAGGCGACCTGGTTGGTATAGATGAAACAGATGCAACCGGTTTGACAAGCATTTATCCAAATCCATCAACCGGTGAATTTATAATTTATATCAATGCAGAAAATGCAGCCGGTTTTCAGGCAGTTGTTACAGATGCACAGGGAAGAATAGTGATGCAGTTTAATTCATCTCAGGAAATGACAATTATTGACCTTTCAGATTTCAGTGATGGAATTTACAACCTTCAGATTGTAGCAAATGATCAGCTGGTCAACCGCAAACTGGTAAAACAATAGTCCTTTTTTCAGGAAACAATTATTAAAAAGAACCGGCCGTTGTGCCGGTTTTTTTGTTTATCCCAAATTGCCAACTGAAATAGTGTGTGCCTAAAACTTTTCCCGCACCTAAACTGTTTTACCTTAAAAAAAGCACGCATAGGACAGCCCGGATGCGAACAAATTAAAGCCTTTCTCTTTTCCCAACGATGGGAAATAAACGACCTGATTCCGAAAAAAAACAGCACCTCTACTAAAGCGGAAGCATCCATATTCACTGCCTGTGAGCTACCTCTACTGATTTATATCATTAAATCGCCTTATCCGAATCATCTTACCGGAAAGTAGACTGTTGTATCATTACAACCCAACATGCAAATTGAATTATGAAAAAGATACTTCTCATAGAAGACAATGAAGGTATTCGGGAATCAACTGCCGAACTACTTGAACTGGCCGACTATGTGGTTATCACCGCCGCAGATGGTAAAACAGGCGTAGAACTTGCCAAAACAAGTAAGCCGGATATTATACTCTGCGATATTATGATGCCCAAACTGGACGGTTACGGTGTACTTAGTATTCTCAGTAAAAATCCGGAAACCTATTCCATCCCGTTTATTTTTATGTCAGCTAAATCAGATAAAATGGATATCCGCAAAGGCATGAACCTTGGCGCTGACGATTATCTGACCAAACCATTTGAAGAAAGTGAATTGATGGATGCCATCGAATCACGGTTAAACCGAAGCGAAAAAATAAAAACCAACATGCTTGACGGGTTGGATTCGCTCAACGAATTTTACAACGAAGCCCGCGGACACCAGGAACTGAAAAACCTGTCTGAAGACCGGAAAATAAAAACGTACGAGGCAAAAGAAGAAATATACCGGCAGGATGATTACGCCAATTATTTGTACTTCATAGTTAAAGGAACTGTCAAATGCTCACGCACCGACTCGTACGGAAAAACAATTGTGACCGATATTTACGGACCATCTGATTTTATTGGTTATACAACTTTACTGGACGACGGAGAATTTCATGATACGGCAATTGCCCTTGAACAAACACAGGTTGCCGTAATTCCAAAATCTGATTTTCTGGACCTGATACGCAAAAACAGAAACGTTGCACTGAAATTTATTAAACTGATGGCCGGTGATATTCACGAGCGCGGAAAAAAAATTCTGCAGCTTGCCTATGCCTCGGTTCAGGAACGGGTAGCTTCATCACTGCTGATGCTGTATGAACGTGAAAAAGTAAACGGCCAGAACGGGGATATCCGGATTTCAAGAGATGACCTTGCCAGTGTTGTTGGCACAGCAAAAGAATCACTCATCCGGATGCTTTCAGAATTCAAAAAAGAAGGGCTGATTGAATCAGAAGGACTCACGTTGAAAATTATAAATGAACCCCGGCTCAGACAAATTGCCTGCGATTAATTGGCTTTATCAGCCGGCTATTTTTCCAAAAAACCGATTCACTTTTTAAGCCTGCAACTAAATTGCGGGGCATAGTTTCGCTCATGTTCTATTGTGGCAGAACAATCCAACCAATCTTCTTGTAAACCACTTACGCAATCTAACAAACGAACAGGTTACACCACCTGTTCGTCTTTAGTATATGTCCCATTCTTTTACGTCATGCTTTTATCAGTTACCTCATTTTAAAAAGGAAAAAAACTGAACGATTGTATCAACGAAATCAGAAAATGATAGAAGCTAAAAATTCAAAAAACTGATTTTACAAAAAATTTTTGCTGCCGAAAACACCAGGCAAATCAGGTCAAATTTGCATATCAACGCAGCCGTTGATTTTTATCAGCACAGACCATTATGCAATGAAGCAATTTTGTGTCAGCAGAATGCAAGTGCATTTTGTTTAATGAATCAGTACTAATTAAAAATTTATTTATGCGAAAAACAAACTTCATATTCAGCACGGTCCTATCATCGTGTCTGATATCGATGACTGCTTACGGGCAGAGTTCGTGTACAGACTGGGAGAACGAGTATGTACAGAACAAAGACAATAACCTTGGCGCCAACACGTATGATTTTCTGGGACCGGGAGATCAGGTTGCGCAAACGTATCATTACTCTGGCCAGGGTTCAATCAATGCAATCCGTTTGCATGGATATGTTCCCGGAATGTTTTCTACCTGGGTGCCGCTGCGAATCAGAATTTACAATGTAGATGCCAATAACCGGCCCACTACACCAATAAGTTCCTATATCTACGCTACGTATTACGACAGTCCGTCAAATTCAAATGTGATTGACATTCCTACCACGTATGTTGATGGAAATTTTGCCGTATCAGTTCAGGTGTATGATTTTTTCAGAACATTCAATTGTCTGACCAATGAGCCAGGCGATGGTAATGGTGAAGATCTTGCATCGTACCGCAACGATTTCAGTTCTGGTTCATGGGGAAGTACCCTGGACGACCTGGATGATGTGGATTACTACATTGAACCGCTGATGAGCCATACCAACAACGCTTCCTTTGACATCGTTGACGGCAATTGTCATGACGCGGGTCCGGTAAGTTTTGAAAATGCATCTGTAGTTTCTGAAGACGCCATGTTCAATCAATCAGCTACCATTTATACCTGGAATTTTGGTGATGCAACATCCTCAAACCTCGAGAACCCGACACATACATACAGTGCCGGTGCGTATACCGTAACACTGACTACTACACATGAATATTTTGACGGTTCAACCTGTACAGATGTTTACTCACAACAGATAAGTGTGGGTATGAGTGTTGCTGCCAATGTCACCGACGCAAGTTGCTTTGGTGATGAAGACGGTTCTGTTTCCCCTACTGTTACAAACGGAACAGCTCCATTTTCATTCTGGACTTCTGCCGGAGATGGTCTTTCAGGATTAGCCGCCGGAAATTATGTGCTTTATGCTGAAGATGATCTTGGATGTATTGCATCAAGCGCTTTTACAGTTGACGAAAATCCTGAAATGATTTTTGGATCACCTGCTGTAACTTCTGCTACCTGCGGCAATGCAGACGGTGCTATCCTGGTTGTTGCCAGCGGTGGAACAGGAACTATTGAATACAGCATGGATGGTGGTTTAAGCTACCAGTCAACCGGTTATTTCAATGCACTTGAAGGCGGTATTGTAACAATCACCGTACAAGATCAAAGCAGCGATGGATGTACTGCTTCTATGAATTTCATTATTCCAGAAACATCATCACCGAATATCTCTTTGTTCTCAACTACAAATGTTACCTGCAACAATGATCTTGACGGAGAAATTGTAGTGGTTGCAAATGGAGGAACAGGCGCTCTCGGGTTCAGTATTGATGGCGGAGACAATTTCCAGTCTTCAGGAACTTTTTCAGGCCTTTCAGCCGGTGAGTACAGCATTATAGTACAGGATGGCGTTGGATGCACCAACGGTATTGGTGAAATCACCATTACAGAGCCGGATGCAATTGCGTTTGATGTTGAATCAGAACCGGTATTGTGTTTTGGAGGTTCTAACGGATCAATCCAGGTTTCAAATGTAATTGGCGGAACCGGAACATTCCAATACAGCATCAACGGATCAACCTACCAGTCTGGCTCTACCTTTACAGGTCTTTCCGCAGGTAGTTATACCGTTTATGCAAGAGACGTAAAAGGATGTGAAGAAACACAAAATGTTACGGTTGTTCAACCAACCATTCTTACTGCATCTGCAACACATGTTAACCCAACATGCTATGGTGAAGCCAGCGGTTCAATTACCGTTACAGCAGCAGGTGGTGTTGGTAACTACTCCTATGATATTACCAGCGACGGAAACGAAGCTCAGCACTTCAATACATTCTACGGTATTGGTGACGGAACATACAACATTATTGTTTCTGACGGAAACGGATGCCTGGTGAATACATCGGCAACCGTAACTGAACCAACTGAAGTTTCTGCAACATTGGTTGTAGGATCATCCACCTGTGGTGGATCTGACGGAAGTATTGGAATTACTGCTGCTGCCGGCGGAACAGGTTCAGGTTATCAGTTCAGTGCCAACGACGGTGCTACCTGGAATACGATACCAGGAAATGTAACCGGACTTGCTGCTGGAGCCTATGACATTCTGATCCGTGACGGAGCAGGTTGTACCATTGGTTATCAAAGCACCGTTACAAATATTGGTTCTACACCGGTATTAACGGTACTTAACCACACCGATGTAACCTGCAACGGCGGAAACAACGGTTCTATTACCGTTGGTACAGGTGTTGCGACAGACCAGTACAGCATTGGTTCAGGGTTCCAGAGCTCTGGTGTTTTCACCGGATTGCCTGCCGGCACGTATGACGTGATTGTAAAAGACGTTGCCAACTGCCAGCTTGAAGCTACAACTGTAACAATTATTGAACCAGCTGCGTTTGTAATTATTACAACAGAAAATGATGTAACCTGTTTTGAAGGCACTGACGGTTCTGTTGATATTTTAGCCAGCGGTGGTGCAGGTACTATCTCATACAGTCTTGATGGTATTACCTTTCAGTCATCCAACAGTATTTCTGGTCTGACAGCAGGTGAATACGACCTGACTATTCTGGATGCAGTAGGTTGCTATGGTTATTCTTCATTTGTTATTGAACAGCCAACTGAAATCAAAGCCTACGTATCACACCTCGATGTTACCTGCAATGGTGCTGACAACGGTGTTATTTATGCTTCTGCTTCAGGCGGAACACCTACCTATATGTACAGCCTCAACAACATCACATTTGGTGCATCCGGCACATTTACCAGCCTGGGTGGTGGTTTACATACTGTTTATGTACAGGATGCACAAGGCTGCCAGGTTGAAAAAAATGTATACCTGGCCGAACCAACTGCAATTGTACTGAACGCAACTGTATCTGACGTTTCATGCGCCGGTGGCGACAACGGTGTTATTGACTTATCAGTAACCGGTGGTATTGCGCCATACAGTTATCAGTGGATCACTGCTGAAGTTATCCATTACACCGAAGATGTTTTCAACCTGGGTGAAGGAACTTATTCTGTAACAGTAATGGATGCAAACGGATGTACTGAAAACGCATCTTATACAGTTAATGCGCCATCAAACCCGGTTGTGGTTAACGGTGCCGTAACAGATGCTTCAGGCGCAAGTGCCAATGACGGTTCAATTGATGTGACTGTAACAGGTGGTACGCCTCCATACTTCTATGACTGGTCAAACGGATCTACCAGTGGTGATATCAGCGGACTGGCTCCGGGTGCCTATACTGTTGAAGTAACAGACGGTGCAGGCTGCTCAGTATCCAGCACATTTACCGTGACCTATGAATTAGGTTTAAATGAAGGTGACAATGCATACACCATCTCGGTTTATCCAAACCCTGCACGTGATGTATTGAATATTACCGTTGCCGATGCAAACGTTACACTTATCAGCCTGATGAACATTCAGGGCAAAGTTGTATACACGGATGCATCCGGAGAGAAAAATGTTCAGCTTGGTCTTGAAGATTTTGCCGGAGGAATTTACTTCGTCAACATTCAAACTGACAAAGGCATCTCAACAGAAAAAATTGTCATAACCAAGTAAGAGATTTTCTCAAGCTTGTTTAAGAAAGGGAGGGTTTAACGACTCTCCCTTTTTCTTTTATCATACTGAACCAATGCGGGTAAAAACGGCAGAAATTTTAACTCAGAAACGGTTTAACTAAATTTGATTTTTTCATCAAAGAGATTCCTGTAGATTGTCGTGGAAAAGGGCTGCAGATTACGCAGAATTGGGATAACAATTCAAAAACAACACCTGAAACCTATTGAAACAAAAAATCCCTTCAAATCAATGATTCAAAGGGATTTTAATAACCTGTATCCGTAAACTACGCCATGGTATGAAACACGTTGTTCACATCATCGTCTTCCTCCAGCCGGTCAATCAGTTTATAAACAGAAGCTTCCTGTTCTTCGGTCAATTTTTTAGTATCGGTAGGGATACGTTCCAGTCCGGCACTTTTAATTTCAATTTTCTTTTCATCCAGAAATTTCTGAATAGAGCCAAAACTTTCAAAAGGGCCGTAAATGATTATTTCATTTTCTTCGTCGTCTTTGTCAACCTCTTCTCCGCCGTAATCAATAATTTCCAGTTCAAATTCATCTTTATCAATGCCTTCAGCACTGATACGGAACATGCACTTGTGCTCAAACGCAAAATCAAGGCTGCCGCTGGTACCCAGCGTTCCGTTAAATTTGGTAAATGCGGCGCGCACATTGGCGACGGTGCGGGTTGGATTATCGGTAAGTGTTTCAATGAGAATTGCAATTCCATGCGGGCCGTAGCCCTCGTACACCATTTCTTTATACGACGAGGTATCTTTTGAGGTGGCTTTGGCTATAGCGCGTTCAATGTTATCTTTTGGCATGTTGGCCGCCTTGGCATTCTGAATAATTACACGCAGCCGTGAGTTAGACTCCGGGTTGGGGCCTCCCTCTTTTACAGCTTGTGACAACTCTTTACCAATTTTGGTAAATGCTTTAGACATGGCGCCCCAACGCTTCAGTTTGCGGCCTTTTCTGAATTCAAACGCTCTTCCCATAGTGGTTATGAAATGATATTATAAAGGCAAAGATAATTATTGAAAGGATATTTAGGATTTAGCTCTCAGGATTTAGGAGTTAGTGACCCATGGGGATGGTTTAAACCTAGGGAAATTGAAGGCGAAAAGGCAGTATAAGTATTTGTACTTCAACAGCATACTTTAAGTCTGTACAAATGGGCGTTCAATCTGATTGTCCTCATTATTTATTCCTGCGTTTTTCATATTCGTGATAATCTGTATAGAGAATGGAACATGAATTTTAACCGCAGAGATAGGGAGAAGTCGCAAAGATCCGCGGAGCAGAACCGCAGAAAACAACCCACCGGGCTGATCTTAACCGTAGGCCACCAAATCGGATACAAAGAATAGGCTAAGAGCTGCTGCGTAAATTGAGAATGGAACATGAATTTTAACCGCAGAGATAGGGAGAAGCCGCAAAGAGCCGCGGAGTAGGACTGTAGAAAATTATAGTACTAATCTTAACCTTAGGCCACCAAATCGGACACAAAGAATAGGCTAAGAGCTGCTGCGTAAATTGAGAATGGAAAATGTATTTTAACCGTAGAGATAGAGAGAAGTCGCAAAGGGCCGCGGAGTAGAACTGAAAAAAGAATGGATCATCGTACCGCCAACTCCGTAAGTTACTCAGTCATTCAACGACTTCAACTATCCTGAAGTTTTTTAATCGCTGAAATCAACAAAAAGCCACCTCTTAATAATCAGCAATCGCTAAATCCTAAATCCCAACTCCTAAATCCTCTCTTTAATCATATCACACACCGCATTCACCCAAATCGGAGAATCATTGAGGCTTTCTACCAATTGCACTTTTTCACCGCCGTTCGCAGTAAAAATGCCCTGGTATTCGTGACCAATTTCAACGGATGTTTCCAGGCAATCTGCCACAAAAGCAGCAGAAAAGGCCAGTATTTTTTTTGCACCCGCTTTCGCCAGGTCTTCCACCACTTTATCGGAATACGGTGTCAGCCAGGGAGTTTTGCCTAAACGTGACTGAAATGAAACAGTGTATTTGTCTTTTGGAATATTCAGTTTTGCGGCAATCAGGCGCGTGGTTTCATAACACTCATTGCGGTAACAATGTGATTGTTCGTTGTTAAATTTATCCGGACACGTGCATTGCGCGCAACTCAGTTCCGGATGCACTTTTTCAATCTGCCGCTCAGGCAAACCGTGATACGAAAACAAGACGTGGTCATAACCACCAAGCGGACCATTTTTTGCAACGGCTTCAGTTGTCAGGTACTGTTTTGCCCTGTTTACAAATGCATCAATATAACCCGGGTGATCAAAGAAATGAGAAATAATTTTTAGTTCCGGAACGGTCCACCATTTTTGGATAATCTTCATCGCCTTTTCAACGGCTGACCCGGTTGAAGAGCTGGCATAATGCGGGAATAATGGCAGCAGAATAAGCTGGTCGTACCGCGCCTTTTCTATTTTGGCCAGTACTGAATCCAGGGAAGGATTCTGATACCGCATGGCAAATTCTACAGTAATATTCTGCCCTTCAAATTTTTGCTGAACCAGGTCTTTGAGCTTAGTACCATAAGTTAGCAAAGGGGAATTTCCACCCCACATATTCCACAACTCGTTGTAAATTTTTGCCGATTTAGGCGCACGAAAAGGTACAATGATGCCGTTCACCAAAAAAAACCGGCCGGTGGCATTGATATCAATCACACGCGGATCATTCAAAAATTCAGTCAGATACCGCCTGACATCGGATGTTTTAGGACTATCCGGTGTACCAAGGTTTATGAGAAGGACGCAGGTTTTTTTCATGATTTAAACAACAGATTTTCTTTGTTTATTTTTTCAATCATAATTTGTAGAAATAGAAGGCGGTATTGTTTCTCCCCTTGAGGGGAGATAAAGAGGGGTGACCGTAAAGTTCCTTTTCAAAAAATTCGTCTGAAAACTTATACCTCACGGTCACCCTCCTTTAATCCTCCCTGCGCCTGCGCTAAAGCTATAGCGACACGCGGTCAAGGGAGGAAAATTATATATGCATTGCCCGTTTACCCGTTGCATCCATGGCGGCTTCTTTAATTGCCTCTGTAAATGTCGGGTGCGGGTGAACAATACGCGCCATATCTTCAGCCGATGCACGGAATTCCATAGCCGTTACAGCTTCCATAATCATATCTGCAGCGCGTGCGGCAATCATGTGAACACCCAGTACTTCATCTGTTTCAGCGTGAGCAATAATTTTTACAAGTCCCATCAGATCCATGCTGGCGCGTGCACGGCCCAATGCTTTCATCGGGAACGAACCTACTTTGAAAGGGACACCGGCAGCTGTCAATTCTTCTTCCGTTTTTCCAACAGCAGCAACTTCAGGCCAGGTATATACCACGCCCGGAATCAGGTTGTAATCCAGGTGCGGTTTTTGTCCGGCCAATACTTCCGCAACAAAAACACCTTCATCTTCCGCTTTGTGTGCCAGCATAGGTCCGCGAACCACATCGCCAATCGCATAAATTCCGGCAACCGAAGTCTGCAAATGAGCATCTACTTCAATCATGCCCCGTTTATCCAGTGTAATGCCGATTTTATCCAATCCAAGCCCGTCGGTATACGGTTTTCTTCCAACCGCAACCAGGCAATAGTCTCCTTTGAAAACAACCGCTTCACCTTTTGCGTTCAGCGCCGTTACTTCAACACCTTTTCCGGTATTTTTAACGCCTTGTACGCGATGCTGCAAATGGAAATTAAATCCTTCTTTCTTTAATACTTTGGTAAGTTCTTTTCCAAGCGTACGATCCATGGTTGGAATAATGGAATCAGCAAATTCAACCACATCAACCTTTGCACCCAAACGCGCATGAACACTACCCAACTCTAGGCCAATTACACCGCCGCCAATCACAATCAGGTTTTTGCAGACCTCATCGAGGTTGAGCATTTCTGTAGAGGTAATAATGCGTTTTCCATCCGGCTCCATGCCCGGGAAAAAATTTGGTTTTGAACCAGTGGCAATGATGGTGTTTTTAGTTTCAAGAACGGTTTCTTTTTTGTCTGCTCCAATGACTTTAATGTGCGTTTTGTCAACGAATGATCCGACACCGGTATACACGTCAATTTTGTTTTTGTCCATCAAAAACTTAACCCCGTCACAGGTTTGCGAAACAACTGAGTTTTTGCGCTCAATCATTTTTTTCATGTCTACTTTTAATGAAGACAGATTAATACCGTGTTTCTCAAAATTATGCGCTGCATTGTGATAATGTTCTGAACTGTCCAGCAAAGCTTTTGATGGAATACAGCCCACATTCAGACACGTTCCGCCAAGGGTAGTGTATTTTTCAATAATAGCTGTTTTGAATCCCAGTTGAGCGCAGCGGATTGCACATACATAACCACCAGGACCAGAACCGATAATGACAACGTCATATTTTGTTTGCATAATCTTACTTTTTAGAGCAGTAAAGCTAGTAATTTCTTTGGGAATTATAAGTTACCCCAACCCAACCGCTCTTCACCTTTGCGCAGCCGCGGGTGGCAAAGCAGAGTCCCTGAATTCCCACTCCGGTGGAAAGAGAACGCTAAAAAGTGGAAAACAATACGCTGCCCAAAAGGCTAATCTGCTTTAATATCAAGGGAATTCATGATTTCTTCGCCTATCGGAATCCAGGTTTTATAGCCTTTTTTAGGGCTGATCAGTTCTCCGGAAAGGACAAGCCCTTTGTACACGGTCAAAAAGTAAAAACGGTAGAATTTTTCAGGTGATTTATGAAGAATGCCCAAATACCCCATTTCCCGGTTATCGACCACTGTTATTCCGTTTGAAAGTTCTTTCAGTTTTAAATCATCACGCAGAAAATCAGAAAGTACAGAGGCTTTTAACGCTCCTATTCCGGCTTCAGCAACTTCATTTTTTTTTGAATAAAAAGCCAGGCGCACTTCACGCAATGAATCACCGTAAACTATTTTTGGCAATTTTTCAGCCGCGTAGTCTTGCATCATCTCATGATCGAGCAATGCTGAAAAATGGGTTGGAATTTTGATTTCAATCAACTCATTCATCAACCTGATTTTGCCTAAGGTGATTTCAGATTTTTTAGAAAATACAGCCAGGGATAAAAAAAGTAAAACGCCCGTAATTAAGAATTTATTTATCATTTTCATCTGATATCCGTTTTTTTAACCGCTGAGAACACGGAGAAGGCGCAAAGGGACTTACCCCAACTCCGCTATTTTCTCTTCCAGTATTTTTATTTTTCCTAAAACGTCGGCTTCTTTTTTGCGTTCACTCAAAACCACTGCTTCAGGTGCGCCGGCCATGAATTTTTCGTTGTGAAGTTTTTTATAAATAATGGCTAATGACCCTTTGGCATATTCCAGCTCACCTTTGAGTTTTTCTTTTTCAGCGCCCACATCAACCTGCTCTCCGAACGGAATGAAATATTCGTTGTTTTTTGAAATAAACGAAAAGGAATTACCCACTTTATCTGCAACATATTCCAGTTTAGACAAATTTCCCATTTTGCGGATTACGGCATCATTTGTCTTATTCAGATCAGCATTTGCTTTTACAAATAATTCCAGCTCCACTTTGGTGGCAATGTTATTCTGTTTGCGGATGTTGCGGATGTTGGTAATCACTTCATCCGTCATTTCAAATTCTTTGATCAGTTTATGATCTACTTTGCCTGCTGTTGGCCATTCACTGATCATCACATCTTCTCCCTCAGCGCGTTCACGCAGCCAATGCCAGATTTCTTCTGAAACAAATGGCATAAACGGGTGAAGTAATTTCAATAATTTTTCAAAAAACACAATGGTTGATTCCAGCGTTTTACTGTCAATCGGCTGCTGATAACCAGGTTTGATAACCTCCAGGTACATGGCACAAAAATCATCCCAAACCAGTTTGTAAGTGGCCATTAATGCATCTGAAATTCGGAATTTATCAAAGTGATCATTGATTGTCAGAATGGCATCATTCAGTTTATTTTCAAACCAGCTAATGGCAATTACAGATGCTTCAGGTTGTTCGATATTTTTCCACTCCCATTGATTAACCAGGCGGAACGCATTCCAGATTTTATTGGCAAAATTCCGGCCCTGCTCACACTGCGAAGAATCAAACGGCAAATCATTGCCGGCAGGTGATGAAATCAGAATGCCTACACGTACACCATCCGCTCCAAACTGCTCAATCAGCTCAATCGGGTCAGGTGAATTGCCTAATGATTTGGACATTTTGCGCCCGAGTTTATCACGCACAATACCGGTATAGTACACATTTTTAAACGGAAGTTTTCCGGTGTATTCATAGCCAGAAATAATCATACGTGCTACCCAGAAAAACATAATTTCAGGAGCAGTTACCAGGTCATTGGTCGGGTAATAATATTTCAGATCTTTGTTTGCGTTTGCAAAACCATTTTTGACAATCGACGGATCAAAAACAGAAGTCGGCCACAACCATGATGAGAACCAGGTGTCCAGTACATCTTCGTCTTGTCGCAACTCGCGCGACTCAACACCTGCATGCACTTTTTGAGATGCAAGCTCAATGGCTTCTTCCAGGGTTTTTGCTACAACAAAATCATCCGGTCCGGTTCCGTAATACCACGCCGGAATCTGGTGTCCCCACCAAAGCTGACGGGAGATGCACCAGTCCTTGATATTTTCCATCCAGTGACGGTAGGTGTTCTTCAGATTGTCCGGGTAAAATTTAATCTCGCCATTCATCACCGCATCCAACGCCGGTTTGGAAAGATCTTTCATATCCACAAACCACTGCAGCGACAATTTGGGCTCAATAACAGCACTGGTTCTTTCAGAATAGCCCACTTTGTTGATGTGATCTTCTACTTTAACCAGGTATCCCAGGTCATCCAGTTCGGCTGCAATTAATTTACGCACTTCAAAACGATCTTTGCCGTTGTAATGTAAACCGTGTGCATTCAGCGTTCCGTCGTCATTGAGAATATCGAGTGTTTCTAATTTGTGTTTTTTTCCTAATTCGTAATCGTTCAGATCATGTGCCGGTGTTACTTTCAGGCAACCGGTTCCGAATTCCATGTCTACGTATTCATCCTGGATAATGGGTATCGTTCTGTTTGCAATTGGAACAACGGCCTGTTTGCCATGCAGGTTTTTAAAGCGCTCATCTTTTGGATTCACGCAAATTGCAGTATCACCCAGAATGGTTTCAGGACGTGTTGTAGAAATGGTAAGCCATTCATCCTGCGTACCGGCAATTTTATACCGGACAAAATAGAGTTTTGAATTGACTTCCTTGTACTCCACTTCCTCGTCTGAAAGGGCTGTTTTAGCAGCCGGGTCCCAGTTGATCATACGTGCACCGCGGTAGATTTTTCCCTTTTTATACAGGTCAATAAATGCATCAATGACACTTTCTGAATAAGCGGGATCCATGGTAAACGCAGTCCGTTCCCAGTCACACGACGCACCCAGTTTTTTCAGCTGTTCCAGGATTACTCCGCCGTATTTGTCTTTCCATTCGTAGGCATGTTTCAAAAATTCGGTCCGTGTCAGGTCTGATTTTTTAATTCCCTCGGCACGCAGTTTCTGAACCACCTTGGCTTCTGTAGCAATGGAAGCGTGATCAGTACCCGGTACCCAGCAGGCATTTTTGCCCTGCATACGGGCGCGGCGCACCAGTACATCCTGAATGGTGTTATTCAGCATGTGTCCCATGTGTAAAACCCCGGTTACGTTAGGCGGCGGAATGACGACTGTATAGGGCTCACGGTGATCGGGCTCTGAATGAAAATAGTTTTGTTTCATCCAGTAACTATACCATTTGTTCTCTGCTTTCGCCGGTTCGTATTGTTTAGGGATTTCGGTGGACATGCTGTTAGTTGTATTTATTTGGGTGCAAATTTAGGGAAATATTGGTAATTCGGGTCAATCCTGTTGCTGATCTGCCAGTCTCTTCTTCTGTTCTTTTGTCTTGAAACAAAAGAACCAAAAGTTCAAGGCCCGCGAACGCTCCGGCAATAATTCTCACACAAATCAGGTGCGGCCGGGCGATCTCCTGCTACATTCCGTAAAAACTCATCAATTCCCTCAGGAGCTTCCCGGTCTTACCAGATTTCTGCATCGAATCATCTTGTCACGTTCGATGGCCGGGATTAACTTTTGCATATAAATACTTGCTATATTTATACACTCAGCCTGTCTCTAAAATAATGACACTTTCAAACGCCATCCTTCAATTATTGAAAAGAGAAAAAACTCCACTTTCCATCCATGAAATTACTTCAATTCTAAATGAAAAGAAAGAACACCAGAAAAAGGACAGGTCTCCAATTTCAGACAAAGAGGTTCGATTCGTTACAGGCAGATTAGGTCTCTTGTTTAATATATCAGGTAACCTGGTGGATCTTCACCCAAATGAGAAAATCAGCGGTACTTATACTATGGAGTGGATAGATCATGCACGAATTCGCCCCTCCATGTATCTCGGCTCAGAAAAAAATGATGCAATTGCTTTAATATTTTGCAGTATTGCCCAAATAGCAATTGAATTCACCGGATCAACAGATTTGTTTGTAAAAATTGTCGTTAAAAAAAATAATCTTTTTAATCTGTCACTTGAGTCAAATACAACACTTCATGAATTTGTCCCTCGCATTTTCTCAGGAAAATTTGAGAAAAAATTTTACGCCGCATCCATGTTAACTCCCGTCGCCGACAAACTGACAATTCACCTGGGCAAAAAGTCGTTCAGATACAGTTTTGGCGACAAGCCTTTAACTATCACATCAAGAGATGCAAAGCACTGCAAGCGACTCACTATGGAAATATCATTTGATAAGGCGGTTATTGAGGATGTAGATATTGATTATTGGGTATTATCTGGCAAAATGTCTGATGTAGCAATTTTAAACTGGGGAGTTAAAATACTATTGCAAGATGAACGCCCGGAATACGCACAACAGAATTTTTTTCATTTTCCGGAAGGTATTTTTTATTTATTCGAACAACAAAAGGCCACACTGTTCCGAAGTCTTGATTATGAGTTCTATTTTGATGGTAAAATCAAAAATAACAGCTATCAGATTGCCCTGGGTTACAGGAGTGATTGGTCTCCTGAACCGACCACTGCCGGCTATGCCAACAACCGGACCATGAATCACCAAAGTAATTTGATAAAAGGGATCATGGAAGGTTTACTGACAGCAGTAAAAAAATACGCGGCGAAAGTCTTTCCGGAACATTTGGAAGAATATAAACAGAACCAAACCATTTCTGTACTACAACAAATTTTGTTGGCAGACATGCCTAAAAAAGATGTGCCTCAGTTTATATTCAGTAAGAAAAAAATTATGAACGGATTAATCCTGATAGCAGCCGTCCGGGGATCAGACGAAATTGTTGTACCCAAGGAAAGCGGGTGGCAAGAGATTGATCAGATACGAACGGATGTAAAAAAGGAAATTGCAGATCAATTCCTGAATTTTCTTATCAACAACAAAAAAGAGGCATTGAAATTTATGTGGCGATTTGATAAAACACAATTGGGCAGTGCGATGTTTTAATCATATTTTTTTTAGTTCCATGTCAACCGATCAGAAAACCTTTTCCTTGTTAGTGCTGATAGTACTGATCATTTACATTTTATTCCGTGTAGATTCACAAAAATCTGAAAATATGGACAAAATACTGAATCAGATTGATTCTGATTTTCCGGTTCCGGTTATTGAAACCGGGCTTAAAGATTCTGTCTTTCCGCAACTATTTGAGGCTGCCTATTTTAATGGAACCGAGGTATCACAAGGTTCTGAAAAATATCGTTTTTCCAGATTCAGTGTGGGTAATCTAAACGTAACTAGCGGAAAAATCATAGCAGGTGATCCAATAACCCTGTCACAGGCAATACCATTTACGACAGAATTTCCAATTGGCGAATTTCCGGTTGAATTGGCTTTATCTGAAAACAATGGATTCAGAACAGTTGCATTCAGCCGGATTTCATTTTCAGACGCCCCGGTCAGCAAATGGGAATATGCACTACAGCCTGGTCAGGAACCCATTTCTTTGTCTGATTCAGACTTTTACTGTTTTGGTGTAGATGGCGGAATGGCTGTATTTATTGATGCTGAAGCCAACAAGGCATTGAATTCACGAGGGCAGTCCCTTTTGGATTTTATGTTCGCGGATATTTCGTCAACACAAGAATTTCAAGCTGATATTTATTCTTTTGAGTCTTATAACCTCGCCCGGTTTTCATCAGGTTATGGTGACGGTTGCTATGCAACCTACATCGGCTACGATTCTACCAACCAGGCCTGCCGGTTATTAATTGATTTTGGATTGATCGGCTGGTGGAACTAAATTCATGCGGCAATTACTGCTCATATTCACTGCATATTTTGCGGTAATTAATTCAAAATACTTCACAAAGAACCCGGTGGCGGAAGAAGCACAACCTATAACCTGGTAAAAAATTTCCGGTAAAATGTGTAATTTTACCACATGCCCTTATCTGAAGACCAGCAATACGATTCTGTTGACTATTCTGAAAAAGACCTTTCAGACCGCGAGTTTGTGAATTGTGAATTCACAAACTGCAATTTCTCAAAAGCCAACCTCACTGGTTCTGATTTTATGGACTGCACATTCAGCGAATGCAACTTGGCGTTGGCTAACCTGAAAAATACCGGGTTCAAAAACTGCACATTTTCTGACAGTAAAATAATGGGAATTGATTTTAATGTCTGCAATGATTTTTTATTCGCTGTGAACTTTGAAAATTGTCAGCTGGATTATTCCACCTTTTTTCAGAAAAAAATGAAAAAAACAAAATTTGTTCACTGCTCCTTAAAAGAAGTTGATTTTG
This sequence comes from Bacteroidota bacterium, assembly GCA_016192075.1. Classification (GTDB taxonomy): domain Bacteria; phylum Bacteroidota; class Bacteroidia; order Flavobacteriales_D; family Crocinitomicaceae; genus JADJGJ01. The sequence continues at coordinate 24,609 of JACPUU010000013.1, forward strand.
CAGAAACAGATTTGACTGAAGCCGTTTTCAGCCAGTCCGATTTATCGGGAGCGACCTTTGTGCAGACAAACCTGGAAAAAGCAGACTTCAGGCTGGCTGCCAATTATACCATAGACCCGGAAGTGAACAGAATGAAAAAAGCAAAATTTTCACTTACCGGAATACCCGGTTTACTTGAAAAATACAAGATTGTGATTGACTAATTAATTCCAATCTTTCCTATTTTGACCGGCCCGCTAAAACCTGTTCCACGTCACTCAACTTTTTTCCTTTTGCTTTAAGCAACAGTAAAAAATGATACATCAGGTCTGCTGCTTCATTCAGGAATAATTCATCGTTCTGGTCTTTCGCTTCTATAACCAATTCAACTGCTTCTTCACCCACTTTTTGAGCTACTTTATTGATCCCTCTTTTGAATAATTTATTGGTATATGAATCCGGATCATCAGAATCTATACGGTCTGAAATGGTTTGCTCCAGCCTGTACAAAAATCCTTTGCTGGTTTCTTCGTTAAAACAGGAAACGGTGCCGGTGTGACAAACAGGACCTTGTGGATCAACCCGGATCAAAACAGCATCCTGATCACAATCCAGCTTTATTTCAACCACCTTTAAAAAATTGCCCGAGCTTTCTCCTTTGGTCCACAAGCGGTTTTTAGAACGGCTGAAAAAAGTAACCCTGCCCTCCCCGCATGTTTTTTCAAAAGCCGCTTCATTCATATAGCCAAGCATAAGTACCTGCGCGGTTATGTTATCCTGTATAATTGCCGGAACAAGGCCGTTTTCTTTTCTAAAATCTGGTTTCATCTGTATAACTTAAGTTTTAAGGTTCATGAAAATTTTTAGTTCACCTGACCAAAATGTTTTGTGTTTTTAAATAGTTCTTTACGTCCTGAATGGATATTTCGCCGTAGTGAAAAATGCCTGCTGCCAGTCCACCGCTTGCTTTTGTCTGCTGAAAAACATCACGAAAGTGTTCTTTACTACCAGCCCCGCCTGACGCAATCACCGGGACACCAACTGCTTCACTTATTTGCCGGGTAATATCCAGGGCAAATCCACTCCGGGTTCCGTCATTGTTCATCGATGTCAGCAAAATTTCTCCGGCGCCCAGTTCAACCACTTTTTTTGCCCAATCAAGCGCCATTAAACCGGTTGGAATTTTACCGCCGCCTACAAAAACGCACCATTCATTGTTTACATATTTTGTATCAATGGCCACCACTACACACTGATTTCCATACTGACCGGCAATCTCTGAAATCAGATACGGATTGCGAACTGCTGAAGAATTTAAACTGACCTTATCAGCCCCTGATTGAATCACCGCACTGACATCTGCCAGCGAATTGATACCACCGCCAACAGTAAACGGAATGTTGATTTCTGCCGCTATTTTTCGAACCAGTGAAGCCCGTGTTTTTCGTTTTTCTTCAGTGGCAGCTATATCCAGAAAAACCAATTCATCGGCTCCCTCCTCTATGTATTTTTTAGCCAGTTCAACCGGATCACCGGCATCACGAAGATCACAGAAATTGACACCTTTGACGGTTCTTCCGTCTTTAATATCCAGGCAGGGAATGATTCTCTTTTTTATAGCCATGGTGCAAGTTGTTTTAATGTAATGGCGCCTTCATAAATGGCTTTGCCAATAATGACGCCTTCGCATCCAAGTGCTTTTAGTTCAACCAGATTCTGCAGGCAGGAAACGCCGCCGCTGGCAATGAGTTTAACCTTTACAGCATCCAGGACTTCACGGTACAACTTATCGGAGGTACCAGCCATCATGCCATCTTTTGAAATATCGGTACAGATCACATACGAAATACCTTTTTGATTGTAATACCTGATAAAATCCACTACATCTGATTCCGATTTTTCAAGCCATCCCTGGGTCGCAATTTTCCGGTCCAGGCAATCAGCACCCAATATAATCCGGTCAGTTCCATACGTATCAATCCAGGACAAAAAGATGTCCGGCTTTTTCACGGCAATGCTCCCGCCGGTTACCTGGAAAGCACCGGATTCAAAGGCAACACGAATGTCTTCATCACTCTTTATTCCACCGCCAAAATCAATTTTAAGGTTGGTTGAAGAGGCTATTTTTTCTAACACGTTCTGGTTAATGATTTGGTTTGATCTGGCACCATCCAGGTCTACCAGGTGCAAATACTGAATGCCATTTGCTTCAAATTCTTTTGCCAGTTCAAGCGGATCGTGATTGTAGATTTTTTGTGTTGCATAGTCTCCCTTTGTCAACCGGACACATTTACCACCGATTATATCTATTGCCGGAATGATTCTCATTTTTGTAGTTTTAAAAAGTTCAGTAGTACCTGCTCTCCGGTGCTGCCTGATTTTTCAGGGTGGAACTGGGTAGCGTAAAAATTGTCCTTTTGCAGCGCTGCGCTGAAAGGCAAAATGTAATCACAGGTTGCAACGGTGTTTTCACAAATTTCAGCGTAGTAACTGTGAACAAAATAAAAATCATCCCGTTCTGTCACGTTCAGAAACAATTCACCGCGTGGATTCAGCAAATTATTCCAGCCCATTTGCGGAACAGTATCAACCGGGGGAAATTTTTTCACCAACGTTTTAAAAATGCCCAGACAATTTACAGCTCCCTCTTCTGAAAAAGCACACATCAACTGCTGCCCCAGGCATATTCCAAAAACCGGTTGTTTCAGGGATATAAGTACTTTATCCAGTCCTTTCTCACGCAGATATTTCATAGCTGAACCAGCCTCCCCCACTCCTGGAAAAATTACTTTTTCAGCATTCCGGATTTCAGTTTCATTATCTGTAATAACCGAATCGACACCTAATCTGTTCAATGCATTTTGTACTGAGATCACGTTTCCGGCATTGTATTTTAGTATTGCTATGCTCATGGTTTAGGGGGTATATGAGAGGTAAGGAGTAAGGGGGGTATGGGAGGATATAAAGTACAAGGACGTATTTTTAGTATACCCAGATTTTTTTGTTTGCTTCATTCACCTGATTTTTTGCCTTGAAACAAATTTCTCATACCCATTCAATAATTTCCCAACCTCTTCTGCAGTGGCAATAAGTTCATTAAATACTGCTTCTTCAATATACATCAGATATTTCGACAGAATCAAATGATATTTTGTTTCCTCCAGCGATCCCTCAGATATTCCGATATACTTTAGTTTATTCGGAACCGTTTTCGTTTTATATCCCTCTGCCAAATTAGCCGCAACAGAACTGGATGATCTCCTCACCTGATTTGTCAAACCATAAACTTCCTCCTTTGGGAATTTCTTTGTAACAGTATATACACTGAGCACCAATTGATGTGCTTTTTGCCATACAATCAAGTCTCTAAATGAATTTGTCTTTGTCATAATTTTTATCCTTTACTATCAAAACTAAAATAATCTCAACAACTTATGTTTATTTTTTCCCCTCTTTCCTTATCCCTTCAATCTTACTCCTTATGTCTTACATCTTATCCCTTACTCCTTCAATCTTACCCCTTATATCTTACTCCTTACTCCTCATCCCCTATCCCTATAAAATCTCACTCCCCCAAACTCCCCTTTGTACTTGGAATTGAAAAATTTTCAGTTTTACTCACCGCCATCTTCAGTGCTTTTGCAAATGCCTTAAAAACGGATTCAATTTTATGGTGTTCATTCTCTCCTTCAGCTTTTATGTTCAGATTACATTTAGCGTTATCGGTGAATGACTTAAAAAAATGTTTGAACATTTCGGTTGGCATTTCTCCAATTTTTTCACGAGTAAATTTTGCGTCCCAAACGAACCAGGGTCTACCGCCAAAATCAACGGATACCTGAGCCAGGCACTCATCCATGGGCAGCAAAAAACCATACCGTTCAATGCCTTTTTTTGAACCCAATGCTTCTGAAAAAGCAGTACCCAATGCCAACGCTACATCCTCAATGGTGTGGTGTTCATCAACATGTAAATCTCCGCTGACTGAAATTTCCAAATCAACATTTCCGTGCCTGGCAATTTGTTCCAGCATGTGATCAAAAAAACCAAGTCCGGTTTGAATTACAGATTTTCCGGACCCGTCCAGGTTAAGGATTACCTCAATGTTTGTTTCCGACGTTTTTCTTTTCACCATCGACTTCCGTGGAACCGCTTTGAAGAACTGATAAATTTCATTCCAGCTGTCAGTCACCAAATCAGCCTGCACAGCTTTATCTGATCCCATGTAAACTGATTTGCAGCCAAGATTTTCTGCCAGCAGGATGTCGGTAGAACGGTCACCTATTACGTACGAATTTGCCAGGTCATACGTTCCATACAGGTACTTGCCAAGCATACCGGTTCCGGGTTTTCGGGTCGGCAGGTTTTCTTCCGGAAAACTTTTGTCAATCAGAATTTCTGAAAAACAAATGCCTTCTTTTTCAAACGCCTTCACCATTTTATTGTGTGCCGGCCAGAATGACTCTTCGGGAAAAGAGGCTGTGCCTAAACCGTCCTGGTTGGTTACCATCACCAATTCATATTCCAGTTCCATAGCAATTTTTGAAAGCCCTGAAAAAACGCCTGGATAAAACTCCAGTTTTTCAAGACTGTCTACCTGCATATCAACAGGTGGTTCAATAATCAGGGTTCCGTCACGGTCAATAAACAATACTTTTTTCATGATTGATACATTTTAAGCGCATTTACTAATTGTACATTTTCTTCAGGCGATCCAACGGTTATCCGGAGACAGTTTTTTACCACAGAATTGCGGTTACGTGCAACAATTTTCTGGCAAACCAGGTAATCATAAACGGCGTTGGCATCTGTTACTTCTACCAAAATAAAATTGGCATCTGACGGATAAATCCGGATCACTGGTTTTATCAAACGCAACCCGGCTACAAGTTTCTGCTTCTCAGTTTTCAGCAGCTGAATTTGTGCCTTTGTCTGATCCGCATTTTCCAGTGCTTCTAATGCGGCCCGTTGATTCAGCCCACTCACATTATAGGGCGGCTTAACCCGGTTAAACCAGCCAATCAGTTCAGGATCTGCGTACGCAACGCCAATTCGGGCAGCGGCCAATCCCCAGGCTTTACTAAATGTCTGCACTACTACCAGGTTCGGATATTCCTTCAACCGGTTTATCCAGGAAGAATTTTCACTGAAATCAATGTATGCCTCATCGACCATTACAATTCCGTCAAAAGCTTTCAGAATTTGCTCTATTTCAAGCAATGAATTACCGGTTGGATTGTTGGGCGAACAACTAAAAATCAATTTAACAGATGCATCTTTGAGGTGTTTTTTTGTGGCTTCAACGTCAATCTGAAAATCAGAATTCAATGGAACGTGGATCAATTCAACCCCATTAATGGCTGCACTAACTTCGTACATGCCATAGGTAGGTGAAAAAGTCAGTGCCTTGTCTCTGCCCGGCTCACAAAAGATGCGGAAAGCCAGATCTATGATTTCATCACTCCCGTTGCCGATAAAAACAGAGTCAACTGAAACTGATTTTAATGCGGCCAGTTTTGCCTTTAATTTTTTCTGACCAGGATCAGGATACCTGTTTAATTCACCAAAGGGATTTTCATTGGCGTCCAGAAAAATGCCATCGGTACCACTGTATTCATCACGCGCGCTGGAATACGATTTCAAATTCAAAACACCTGGTCGGACCAATTCTTTCAGTAATCTCATTTTTTTAATTTTTTAAGTCGGACTGTTACTGCATTTTTGTGCGCAAAAAGTTGTTCGGCCTCAGCCATTTCTTCAATAGCGGGACCAATTTCCCGGATTCCCTTTTTTGAAATTTTCTGAAACGTGATTTTACGCACATAGCTATCGAGTGAAACGCCGCTGTAATTTCGTGCATACCCATTGGTAGGCAATGTGTGGTTGGTTCCGCTGGCATAATCACCGGCACTTTCACAGGCGTATCGTCCAATAAAAACAGATCCTGCATTGATCACTTTTTTTGCAAGTTCAGTCGCATTTTCGGTTGCCAATATCAAATGTTCGGGCGCATACAAATTGCTAAACCCGATACATGCCGCATCTGTCTCCAGCAAAATTGCCAGGCTGTTTTTCAATGCCTGCGATGCAATGTTTTTCCGGGGCAATTTTTTCAATTGTTTTTTTAATTCAACCTGAACATCTGCTATTATTTTTTCAGAAGTGCTGACCAGGATAACCTGGCTGTCGGCACCGTGTTCAGCTTGTGACAAAAGATCTGCCGCTACAAATTCAGCATCGGCCTTTTTATCTGCAATAATGAGTACTTCACTTGGTCCGGCAGGCATGTCAATAGCCACTCCCCAATTTTGTGCGCGCTGTTTTGCAGCTGTCACGTACTGGTTACCCGGGCCAACAATTTTTGATACTGCCGGAACGGATTCTGTACCAAATGTGAGAGCACCAATAGCCTGAATGCCTCCAATTGAAAAAACAGCTGTTACGCCAACCAGGTTTGCTGCGTACAGAATTGCCGGGTTAATTTTTCCGTTTTTATCAGGCGGGGTGCAGAGCATAATTTCACGGCAGCCAGCCAGTTTAGCAGGTATTGCCAGCATCAGAACGGTCGAAAAGAGCGGAGCCGTACCACCCGGAATATAAATTCCGACCCGCTCAATGGCGCGCGACTCACGCCAGCAAATCACCCCGGGCATCGTTTCAATTTTCTGAATTTTTTCTTTTTGCGAAAGGTGAAACCGGGTGATGTTTTGAACCGCTACAGCCATTGCTTTTTTCAGTTTTGCTGGAACCAACCGTGATGCATCTTTCAATACACTGCTATCAATTTTCAGTAATTTTAATGCTACTCCGTCAAATTCTGAGGTATAATCAAACAGCGCCTTATCACCCTTTTTACGGATGTTTTCAAAAACCGCATCAACCATTTTATCAAGTTCAGCAGCAGATTTTGAAGGACGACGGGTCAGCAATTCCCACTCCTTTAACCCGGGATTTTTTACAATTTTCATCGCTTATCGTTTATGAATTAAAGAATCATTTTTTCAATTGGAACCACCAGAATACCCTGGGCCCCTTTACTTTTTAACTGATCAATAATATCCCAGAACTGATCTTCTTTTACAACGGAGTGAATGCTGCTCCATCCTGGTTGAGCCAGCGGTAATATGGTTGGACTTTTCATTCCCGGCAGTATGGCAGAAATGGCAGCAACTGATTCATTGGGTGCATTGAGCAGAATGTATTTATTTTCAGCTGCGTTTCTTACAGCCCTTATTCTGAAAAGTAATTTTTCGAGAACTGCATTTTTTTCTGCTGCTAAAATCGGATTGGAAATTAAAACCGCTTCACTTTCTGTCACTACCTCAACTTCTTTCAAGCCATTCATCAACAACGTACTACCGGTGCTGACAATGTCAAAAATACCGTCTGCCAGGCCAATTCCGGGAGCTATTTCAACACTGCCACCAATCGTTTCAATCTCTACATTCAGGTTCTGCGATTTAAAAAACCGATCCAGAATTTTAGGATACGAGGTGGCTACTTTTTTTTGATTGAAATACGTTAATCCGTTATAGTATTCATCTTTGGGAATGGCCAGTGAAAGTTTGCAGCCGGCAAACCCAAGCTTTTCGATAACCTTTACCTGCTTGTCTTTTTCCAGCACTTCATTTTCACCCAAAATTCCAATATCGGCAACGCCCTGTTCAACGTATTGCGGAATGTCATCATCACGCAAAAACAACACCTCCAGTGGAAAGTTGAAAGCGGTTGTTTTTAATTTGCGGTCACCGTTTGACAGTTTGATGCCACATTCTTTTAAAAGTTCAAGCGATTTTTCGCTGAGACGTCCGCTTTTTTGAATGGCAATTTTTAGTTTACTCACATGTTTTAATTTGTGCCTGAGTAAACCAATAGGGATAGAAACAAAAAACCCGTCTGATTTACTCAGACGGGTTTTGAAATATTTTAATTATACATATATCATTTCCGGCTCGCCTGAGTGCAAGGATGAAAATGATGATGTAATTGATTCAGATACATTTTTGTTTCAAAGATGGCGCAAAGTTAAACTGAATTTTTGTTTTCGCAAATTCTTATTCATAAAAAATAACAATCAATTGCATAGAACGTTTCAATTTCTTTTTAAAATCTGCAACTGCGAACGGAGCCCGGGAGCTTTTCGGATAATTGCGAAGTTCAGTTAATAACAGTCAATAAAAAAATTCCTGGCCCGTTTAACGAAGCCAGGATTTCATTTTTCAGACGATGGTTTTTAATGCTCCTGGTGTTTGTGACACGCTTCCTGCTTTTTCTTATGCTCTTCTGCTTTCTGATCAAAAATCACATTTTGTTCAGGTGTCAGAACCGCTTTAATTTTGGTTCTGGTTGCCTCTTTTTCTGCCTTTACCTTTTCTCTCAAAGCTTTTTGTTCTTCACGGTATTTGTCCATTTGAATCAGGTGGGCCAGGTTTATCTCATAGACTTGTTTTTCCTGGTCAGCGTTAAGACTTAATTCCGTTTTCATTTTTTCAGTTCTTTTGGTTGCCCGTTCCTCAGCAGTCATATTTTCATCGGGTCCGTGACCTTCTCCCGGTCCCTGGGCTACTAATTGGTTTCCAAAATTCAGCGTAATGGCCATAACCATAAGTTTTATCAGCATTCTCATATTTTCGTTTTTTTTGTTTGTATGGTTATGACTTTCGTTAAAAAAAAAGGTTTAACGGGTCCAAAGAATAGCCGCTCCAAAAATTTGTTAAAGGTTTAAATTAATGCGTTGCTTTTGTGTGGTTTTTGGCGGATTTTCAGAATAGCGTTAGAATAATAATTTTTCAACCCTGAAACGCCCTGTTTTAAAGGTTTCGGGTAAAAAAAAAGTATCTTCACAAAAACAGAAGCAACGAAAAGTTTCAAATTCAAGTCTTACTTAAAATCAGGTTATTTCCACATGCAGTTAATTTATTGCACATTCATTCTGATTCTTTTATCAGGCGCATTTGCACCGGCCCTGCATGCAACACATGTTGTTGGTGGTAATATTGCCTATGAATGTACCGGTACTCCCAATGAGTTTCTGATAACATTAACAACTTACCGGGACTGTGGCGGATCAACGATGTCAACACCCAGTATTGACTTTACCAATTCGTGCGGATTTGCACCATTTTCAGTAATCATGAACCTGGAAAGTTTTTCAGAGGTGTCACAGTTGTGCACGCCTGAGGTACCCAACAGTGAATGCTCAGGCGGTACGCTACCCGGTGTGCAGGAATATATTTATACAGCAACGGTGATTCTGGATCCGGTGTGTGATGCCTGGACAATGAGCTATGAGGTTTGTAATAGAAACGCTTCAACCAATCTGACCGGTGGAATCGGTAACTGTTTTTTTATTCAATCAACGCTGAATTCAGCCACCGCAGCCTGCAACAATTCCCCTATTATTACCAGTCAGCCTATTCCGTATGTATGCGCCAACGTGCCGGTTTCGTATGATTTTGGAACACTTGAGCCGGATGGAAACACACTGAATTTTACACTGGTGAGTGCACTTGGTTCAGGCGGAGTGCCCATTACCTACGTAGGTGGTTTTACACCTTCAGAACCAATTCCGGGTATTACCATTAACCCCACAACCGGACAATTGAATTTTACACCTACCGTGCCCGGCAACTATGTAGTTACGGTTATGATTGAAGAATACGATGGATCCGGCAACCTGGTCGGAACCATGATGCATGATATTCAGTTTTTTGTTCAGACATGTCCGAACACACCACCCAATGCCCCGGTTACCATTACCAATTTTAACAATTTTGGTACAAATGCGGTGTTGAATGGAAATACTATTACCCTGTGCAGTGATGACCAGTTTTGTTTTGATGTCGTATTTAATGATCCCGATCTGGGAGACAGCCTTGTGCTGAGTTCAAATGTGGATTTATTTTTGCCCGGCGCAACCTTTGTTCAAACGGGAGCAGCCGGAAATCCGGCTACTGCAACCATCTGCTGGACCTTTCAGCCGGGCTATACCGGTTCTATCATTTCAGTAGTTGCCAACGATGAAGTTTGTCCGATACCGGGTATTGCTTCTTTCCCTATTGAGCTGGATGTTCCGCCGCCACTTAACCCGGGTACCAATGGTGTATTAACCATTTGTGATGACGCGGGCGTGGTTAACTTATTTAATTCGCTGGGCGGATCACCTCAGAGCGGGGGCTCATGGTTTGATGAATCAAGCAACCCGGTTAACCCCATTGCGGCAGCTGATACACTTCAGTCCGGCGTATATGATTATGTGCTGGGAGACATAACTTCCGGCTGTTTTGCTTCCGCTGAAGTAGCTGTTACCGTTACCGGAGTTACGGCAAACTGGGTAGCTGACAGCTTGTCAAACGGAACCTGCGGTGGTGCCGCAGACGGAACCGCTTTTATCAACAACATTACCGGAACCGGCGGCCCGTTTGATATCGAATGGCTTTTGGGCGCACTGGTTATTGAATCAGAAAGTGTCACTTCCGGAGGCTCGTCTTACCACAATGATCTGGCAATAGGAAATTATACTGTTACTGTGACCAACCAGCAAGGGTGTAGCTGGACACAATCATTCTCAATCAGCGAACCACCGCCGTTAGCTCTTTCATTTATTTCAAATGAACCTACCTGCTATGCCTTTGCTGACGGTTCTGTTACCGCAAACCTGGTTAACGGTGTTTCACCGTATACGTTTGTTATGACAGATTCTGCAGGCAATGTTCTCAATGGTGGCGGAACCAATACCATTAATCAGCTCACAACCGGCTGGTATTACACCAATGTTGCAGATGCCAATGGCTGCTCTGTTACCGATTCGGTTTTTCTGGATGAACCGGGACTGCTGGCAATTGACCTGATTCTGAATCAGCCCGCCTGTTACGGCATCAATTCCGGAATTGCGTTTGTTGATACCGTATACAATCACGGCGGTCCTTATAGCGCAGTGAGTTTTTTCTGGAACCCAAATCCCGCCGGAACGAATGGCGTAGGCCAGGATTCATGTACCCAATTGGGACCAGGTGATTATGCGCTGACCGTTAATGATCAGAATGGCTGTTCCAATGTATTTGATTTCAGTGTCTCTTATCCTGACTCATTGTATTTTATTCAACTTGGATATGAGCCCGCCTATTGCAGATTATACAGTTATCAATCCGGCAACGGTGTTGTTTATGCCGCCGCCGCGGGAGGAACTCCTGATTATACGTATGAGTGGACTTATCTACTAACCGGTGCAAACGTACCCAGCACCACCTGGGGAGGCAGAAATCCAGGTGATTACCAGATTGTAGCGACCGATGACAACGGCTGTACCATTACTGAAATTATTACCGTTGATTCACTCAGCCCGATAGCTGATTTTGAAATGACAAGTCCGCAGTTTACGGCCAATTATTACGGAACAGCGCCGGTGGATGTTCACTTTGTCAATCAGTCACTCTATTTTGCAAATCCAAACGACCCAAATGCCGATACAACATTTTTCTGGAATTTCAATTCACCGTATTCGGGCTGGCTGCTTAGCACTGATGTCAATGAAACATTTGATTCCACCTATCTTTCAGGCGGTAACTATGAAATTTGCCTGGTGGCAATCAATAAAAACGGGTGCACGGATACCTTGTGCAAACCCCTGGTGATATATGACCCGCTGGCCTTCATACCCATCAATGTTTTTACACCAGACGGTGACGGTATCAATGATGAATTTACCTTTATACACTATGCCGATGCTGTTTCTGAATTTTCCTGCTTAATTGTTAACCGCTGGGGAATTCAGGTCTTTGAAATGACCAGCATAACGGACAAGTGGGACGGGACAGACCGTAATGGTGATTTAGTAACCGACGGTGTTTATTTTTATGCATATTCCGGTATCGCCAATAATGGTGTTACCTTTGAAGGACAGGGTACAACACAAGTGATTAATACAAAATAAGACGTTATGTTCAGATCAAATTCAATGTCAATGATAGTGGTTTTGATGGCCGGATTTTTACCGGTCAGTTCATTGGCACAATTAAACGCGAACGGCGGTTACCTGATGGGTAACCAGGTTGAAGTGGGAATTCACAATCACGGGCATGAAGGTGCCCCTGATATACCCGGTTCACACAGCCGCACAAATTCATCTACCGATGTGTATTTTGGATTTGTTGCCAACCCGCAAAACGATGGTTGGGTTGATTATGACGGTGACTTTTTTACACCCGGATCACCTGAAAATGGTTTTGGACTTGAAATTAACGGGGTCAACTACAGCAACAATGGCGTTGATGCCATCTTTTTTTCCGGTACGCAATATGAAATTCCGGGTGCACTCAGCAACTATTCTCAGATTGGTGACTGTATAAGTGTACAATGGGACGGATCAATTAATAACGTTGCCCTCAAAATTGTCTATTCACTCAATATTACCCAATTGTATTACACCACGGAGGTAACCATTACCAACAATACCGGTGCTGCCTTAAATGATGTGTACTATTACCGTAACCTGGATCCGGACAACAACGAGGAAATTAATTTTGACTACACTACCAATAATACCATTGTCTCTCAACCTACCCCGGGCTGTGAAAAGGCATTGGTTTCAGCAACACAAAGCACCCCCTGGAATTCTTACATCGGGTTAGCCGCTATAGGACCAAATTTCAGAGTTAGTTACGGTGGTTTTTCAAACCGTGATGCATCGGATATCTGGAACGGGCTGGCTGGACTTACCGGAACCGTAGGCGCATCTATGTTTGACGACATTGCCATTTCACTGGCTTACAAAATCAATACCCTGGCAGCAGGTGACAGCGAAACATTTCAATTCAGTGTTATTCTTGATCAGAATCAGATAGACGCCGCTTTGGCAAGTCTTTACTATTTTGATTTTACAGGAGGTTCAGGTTCACCGGCAACATTCTGTGAACCAGTAGTAGATACTGTTTTCACCTGCGCAGGAGTACCGGCAACTATTTCAGTAGAGGGTCCCAATACCGGAGATTATACCTGGGCCTGGACACCACCTGCTGACTTAAGTACAACGGTAGGAACGACCACGCAGGCGTCTCCAAATGGTACAACCACATACACCGTAACAGGTAGCCCAATCGGTACGTGTATCACCGGTCAGATTATTAAAAACATTGTGGTGGATCTGACTGCCGGACCAGAAATTGAAATCATTGATCCGGGGCCACAGTGCGGTTCTTTTGACCTGACAACATTAGTTGTAAATGACATTAACAATACACCTGGAACCGTTACTGATTTCTTTGCGGTTATACCAGACAGTGCTGATCAGACAGCGGGAACCTGGCCTTCTACAACCATTTCGCCGGGTGATGTGGTTTATGTGGTTATTGCAGATCCGGTTGGAGGTTGTTTTGCCTACCAACAAGTGATTATTGACTTTGGCGGATCAGGTGCTGCCGGACAGGATTCTACGGTAAGTATGTGCAACATAGACGGCACCATACTCGATCTGGATGACTATTTATCCGGAGTGGCTGCAGTTGGTACGTGGTCAGAAACAACCATCCCTGCATCCGGACAATTTAATACATCAACCGCTGTGCTGAACGGAAACGGACTGGCCGGCACCTATACGTTTGAATACCTGGTAGCCGGAGTTGCCGGTTGTCCGGATGACATTTCAAACTTTACCGTTAATCTTTTTGCGCAGCCGGTTGCAGACTTTGAATACATTGTGAACGGCCAGTCTTCAGCTGACGGACTAACAAGTGCATGTATCTCTAACCCAATTACGTTTGACAATAATTCCATTGCTGGCGGCGGCGGTGCTACCATTACAGATAATACCTGGGATTACGGAAATACGTTTGGATCTACAACCACCAATCCAACGTATCAGTATCCGGCCACCGGCACTTATGTAATTGAACTGACGGTTGAAACCAACCAGGGTTGTACAGATACCTATTCAATGCCAATTACCATCACAACCAGTCCTACCATGGCACTCAACATTGGTGAACCATCGTGTTACGGATTTACAGACGGATCACTTACCGTAAATACAGCCGGCGGTGGACCATACACCTATATTATCACCAACGCAGCCGGAACACAGATCAATATGGCTAATACCAATACCGTCAATAACATTGGAAGCGGCTGGTATTACCTGAATGTCGATGACGGAAGCGGATGCGCAGGCATTGACTCTGTTTTCATTCCACAGCCGGATGCACTTGATGTTGATTTGAATGTCACGCAGCCACTTTGTTACGGATTCAATACCGGACTGGCTGTTGCTGATACCGTTTTCAATTACACCGGCAATTACAACCAAATAAGTTATTTCTGGAATCCAAACCCTAATGGAATTAACGGACTTGGTGAAGACTCGTGTGTTCAACTTTCACCTGGGTCGTATGCGCTGACAATCAACGACGCAAACGGTTGCTCAAAAGTATTTGACTTTACCATTGCTTACCCTGATTCGCTTTATTTTGTGGAACTGGGTGCTGATCCGGCAAGCTGCCGTTTATTTGATTATCAGACAGGGCATGGTGTTGTTTTTGCAGCAGCATCGGGTGACAATCCAAATTATTCATACACCTGGACAAACCTTACTACCGGGGCCACAACCAACAATACTACCTGGGGTGGTCTGAATCCTGGTGATTACCAGATTCTGGTTGTAGATACAAAAGGCTGTACCCTCACTGCGGTTGTAACGGTAGAAGAATTTTCACCAATTGCAGACTTTGAAATGACCTCACCGCAGTTTACATCTGATTATTTTGGTACTGCGGTTGTAGATGTTCATTTTGTAAACCAGTCATCTTATTTTGCAAACCCGAATGACCCCAATGCTGATACCACTTTCTTCTGGTATTTTGGATTTGAAGGTGACCCTTGGCTGATCAGTCATGATTTGTATGAAACCTTTGACCGCACCTATATCGAAGGCGGAACCTACGATGTTTGCCTGGTGGCCATCAATAACAATGGTTGTTCAGACACCTTATGTAAACCGCTGGTAATTTATAACCCGCTTGCATTTACACCGGTAAACGTGTTTACGCCAGATGGTGATGGTGCCAATGACTTGTTCAGTTTTGTAGAATATGCTGAGGGAGTTAAAGAATTCAGCTGCGTCATTGTAAATCGCTGGGGCATAAAAATACATGAAATGACTGCAGTAACAGATACGTGGGACGGAACAGATATGAATGGCGATAAGTGCCACGACGGTGTTTATTTTTATACCTATGAGGGCACTGCTGAAAACGGAGCCCTGTTTAAAGGACAAGGCAGCCTTGAAATTTTGCACAGTAAATAGACCTGTCTGCAAAACAGGTTTGTTTACCGTGTTTGTCAATAACCGCTTCATTGGCAAACCTATTCTGACGGAGGTGGAATTTCAGGCGGATACTAATTTTACGGGTAATGCTGTGGTTCAAACGAATACATACTGACCTTTGGTTATTGGTGAAATTTGTTTTTAATTCATACCCCTTCACAACCAATATTTTTTTAAATTAACTCCAACTAAATTCTATGAAAGCAACATTTCACAGTATATTCCTTTTAGCGGGATTGATGTTCATTGCTCCTATAGCAAATTCACAACTTACATGCCCACAGTTTACAGCAACAGGGCCCAGTGCATCCGGATATAATACCACTTCTGATCCGGCCTGTTCAGTTTGCGGAAGTGTAGGTACAACGCCCTGGACCGGTTTCAGCTGCGGGGGAACCATTGTTGTAACAGCCACCCCGGCTACTACCAGTCTCACCATGGGTTTTACTTCTGTTAATACCGATGATTTCGCAACCCTGTCAATTGACGGCGGCGGGGTAATGACCCTTACGGCTGTTAATATGGGTGTTTCCGGAAACGTAGTAGGCCCCTATAACTGCAGCGGTCCGTATGGTGATGTTTTTGTAACGGTCAACTCCACACTTCCGTTTACGACGGTTAACATTGTTAATACCGGATGTTCTTCAGGCTGGGTAATTGCCTGTCCGGGAAGTACCCCCAATGCCGGTGCAGATGATTTGACCAACCCTATTTGCTCTGGTACACTTGATTTAAATACCTTACTTGTTGGGGGTGATGCCGGCGGTGTATGGGATGAAACCACCACCAGCGGACAATTCAATGCAGGCACCGGCGTGTTTACGGTTGGCGGTTTAACACCCGGCACCTATGATTTTACTTACACCGTTACCAGCTGCGGTGCTACCGATGTTTCTAATTTTTCAGTACAGGTTGGCGGCGGCGGCAATGCCGGACCCGACAATACAACAGCAATCTGCGGCGGTGCTGTACCTTCTCTCAATCTGAACACTTTACTGTCCGGCGCTGATCCCGGTGGTACCTGGGCTGAGACTACTTCTTCCGGCCAATTTAATACCGGCACCGGTGTATTAAATACAGTTGGATTACCAGGCGGTTCTTATACATTTACCTATACACTTACCGGGGTTGCACCCTGCCCTACAGATGTAGCTACTATTACGGTAAATATTGATCCGGGACCAATTGCAGATTTTGACTACACGGTCAATGGAATTTCTTCAGCCGGCGGACCCGTGACAGCCTGCATCACCAACCCCATTACATTTGATAATAACTCAACTATTCCAAGTCCTGGTACAATTGCTACCACTACCTGGGACTATGGAAACGGAGATGGTTTTACCGGTACCAACCCACCGGCCTATACCTATCCCGGTGTTGGAACGTTTATTATTGAATTAACCGTTGAGTCAAGCCTGGGTTGTACTGATGTTATGAGCATTCCAATTGAAATCACCAACGGTCCTACATTAACTGTTTCGGCAAATGATCCAACCTGTTATCAGTTCAACGATGGTTCTGTAACAATCAACACAGCCGGTGCCGGAACCTATACCTTCCAGATTTTAAATTCACTTGGAACGCAGCTCAACATTGCCAATTCAAACACGGCCAACAACCTGGTTTCAGGCTGGTATTATTTAAATGTGGATGACGGGCTTGGCTGCGCCGGAGTTGATTCTGTTTTCCTGGATCAGCCAGGTGAACTAAATGCCGACCTGATCATCAATCAACCACTTTGTTATGGCGTACCAAACGGACTTGTAATTGCTGATACGGTTTACAACTACACAGGCTCATACGCCAATGTGGGCTATTACTGGAACCCAAATCCGTCAGGCACAAATGGTATAGGAAAAGATTCCTGCATACAACTGGGACCCGGGACCTATTCACTGACCCTGAACGATGAAAACGGTTGTTCAAATACCGTTGATTTTACCATTGTTTACCCTGATTCATTGTATTTCATTGAGCTGGGTTCTGAACCGGCTTATTGCCGGCTATTCAGTTACCAATCCGGTAACGGCGTTGTTTTTGCGGCAGCCTCGGGCGGAACACCGGATTACAGTTACGGCTGGACCAACATTGTAACAGGCGCCGCAACAGCAAATACCACCTGGGGTGGTTTGAACCCGGGTACATACCAGGTTTCAGTAACCGATGACAACGGATGTACCCTGAGTGAAACCATTACACTGGATTCACTGAATCCCGTAGCTGATTTTGAAATGACATCACCACAGTTTACATCCAACTATTTTGGAACCGCACCGGTTGATGTGCACTTCATAAACCAGTCACTCTATTTTGCCAATCCAAACGACCCGAATGCAGATACAACCTTCTTCTGGAATTTTAATGAAGGAACATCCGGCTGGACCATCAGTCACGATGTCAATGAAACATTTGATTCAACTTACCTGATTGGTGGTGAATACCAGGTATGCCTGGTTGCCATTAACAAAAACGGTTGTGCTGATACGCTGTGCAAACCACTGATTATTTATAACCCGCTTGCATTTACACCGGTGAATGTTTTTACACCGGACGGAGATGGCTCAAATGACACGTTCAGTTTTGTAGAATATGCTGAAGGCGTGAAAGAATTCAGTTGCGTCATTGTAAATCGCTGGGGCCTGAAAATTCATGAAATGAGCGCTATTACTGATACGTGGGATGGCACAGACATGAATGGCGACAAGTGTACCGACGGGGTTTATTTTTACACCTATGAGGGCACTGCTGAAAACGGAGCCCTGTTTAACGGGCAAGGTACCTTGGAAATACTGCACAGCAAATAGATCAGCCTGCCATTCTGAAAAAATCTTAAAAGCCGCTATGAATGCGGCTTTTTTGTTTTCACTATCTTTGCACTGTCCTGTCTGACAAATGACACACAGGTAACCTTTTGACTTAATTATTTATAGCATGCAACTGTACAATAAACTAAGTGCGAAAGAAAGAGCAGACCTTATTGACCAGGCCGGAGTAAACCGGATCACTGTTTCTTTCTATCAGTACCATCAAATTCCAAACCCTGAAATTTTCAGGAATTTTCTTTTTGTTGAATGGGAAAAACTGGACGTTTTGGGACGAACATACGTAGCCAAAGAAGGCATTAATGCGCAGATTTCTGTGCCGGCCCCAAATTTTGAAAAATTCAGAGAACAGCTCTACAACATTCCGTTCCTGGATGGAATCAGGCTCAACATTGCTATTGAGCACGACAACAAATCTTTTCTGAAACTAAAAGTAAAAGTGCGTGACAAGATTGTGGCAGACGGACTGAACGATGCAACCTTTGACGTAACCGACAAGGGTGTTCACCTCAAAGCAAATGAATTTAACGCTATCATTTCAAAACCAGATACCATTCTGATTGACATGCGCAATCACTACGAAAGTGAAATAGGTCATTTTGAAAACGCCATTACGCCCGATGTGGATACGTTCAGAGATTCGCTGGATCTGATTGCCGAACAAATCAAAGGTCATGAAGAAGACCGCAATATTGTGATGTATTGCACCGGCGGTATCCGCTGTGAAAAGGCCAGTGCCTATTACAAACACAAAGGTTTTAAACGCGTTTACCAGTTAGAGGGCGGCATTATTGAATACGTGCGGCAGATCAAGGAAGAAAACCTGCAGAATAAATTCCTGGGTAAAAATTTTGTGTTTGATGAGCGCCGTGCCGAACGTGTCAGTGACGATGTTATTTCTAAATGCCACCAGTGCGGCAAACCTGCAGACGATCACGTAAACTGTGCCAACGAGGGCTGTCACCTGCTATTTATTCAATGTGCTGAATGTGCTGAAAAAATGCAGAAATGCTGTTCTGATGAATGCATTGACGTTATTCACATGTCAGCAGGCGATCAAAAAAAATGGCGGCAGGAACATACCATCAGCAATAAAATCTTCAAAAAAGGGAGATCAGAGAAACTGAAGTTCAGTAAAAAATGATTCTGTTTCTTTCCCGCTGATTGGCGCGGATTTCTTTCGCTGATTGGCGCAGATTTTTTTGCGTAATAGCGATCTGCGTGAATCCGTGGTTTTTATCTGCGTCAGCGGAATTTGCGAGAAAACTACCTTATAGCACGCGTAAAACTGATACTTTTTTGTTGCCCCGAATTCACGAATAGATTTGAAAAAAATTCGTGCATTCGTGGCTTTTTTTTTATTTCATTCAGGCTATAGCGTAAACAATCTTCTGTGCCGCGCGAAAGGTCTCGATAGAAATCGGGACGCTCGGGAGCCAAGGAATTTTGTTTTTATCTCCCGCTGATTGGCGCAGATTTTTTTTGCGTAATAGCGATCTGCGTGAATCCGCGGTTTTTTTCTGCGTCAGCGTCAGCGGAATTTGCGGGAAAACTTCCTGATCTCCCTTGTAAAACTGACACTTTTTTGTTGCCACGAATACAAGAATAGATTCTAGGGTGACCGGGAATTTTGTTTTTCTCTCCCGCCGATTGGCGCTGATTTTTTTACTCTAATCGAGATCTGCGTGAATCCGCGTTTTTTTTCTGCGTCAGCGTCAGCGGAATTTGCGGGAAAACTTCCTGATCTCCCTTGTAAAACTGACACTTTTTTGTTGCTACGAATTCACGAATAGATTCAAAAAAAATTCGTGCATTCGTGGCGATTTTTTTACTCAACCTCAATTAGTACGGATTGATAAACCAACTTTTTTCATCGATTCTGATTGTTACTCCACCTGTGAGTCTCCATCTCCCCCATCCTCCAGCAAACCACCTTCAGACCCCAGTTCCAGAGACCGGATATCCTGCACTGAAGCCCCTGCAATGCCTTTGACGGAACCGTGCATGGCCAACGTATTGTGAATGACTTTTTCAATTTGTTTTTCGCGGCGTTTCCAAATGAGCTGCATCGCTTTTTTCTCTTTTTCCAGTTCTGTCTGCAGCGACGTAAATCCTTCTACTATGGCCTCAACCTGTTGCCGGAACTCGTTACCGGTAAGATATGAATAAAGCATTTCCATTTTCTCACCTTTGTTTTCATTGGACTCAGAGGCCGATTTGATGCGGATCAAACTGTCTCTCAAAACAGCTGCCAGCGCCTTAAACTCAGTATAGGAACAAACCCACACCCCATTGATGTGTGCAAAATGCTTCTGGTCTTTGGGCGGTGTTTCGGTAATTAAAACAGCCAATTCAGCACCGCTTGCACGCATGTCGTCTTTGAGTTTATTGATCCACTCCTGCGAAAAGGCCTTGGTGCGTTTAGATTCGTAAATAATTTTGCCGCATTCCTGCATCAGGTTGTTGCGCACGGTTTGAATACAATCTGCACCGCGGGCACCCTTGGCCACTTCTTCAATTACATCAAACGGAAAAGCAGCTTTTAAAACTTCTTCAATCACCAGTTCCTGAACCTCACCCTGCAGCTGCATTGAACCCTGTTCCATTTTGCGCTGCATTTCTTCGGTCAGTTTTTTCTGGTCATCAATTTGCTTTTTATATTCTTTCTCACGCAGTTCAAATTGTTCTGAAAAACGGCGCGACAGTTCTTCTTCACTTTGTTTTTTAACCTCCAGCATTTTTCGCTGAATCTCCAGCTCCATCTTATCCTTGATCTCTTTCAGCTCCTGCTCTTTTTTCAGAAATTCAATTTCTTTTTTCTGAAGTTCCAGGTTTTCTTTTTGTTTTTTTTGCAGTGTTTCTTCGAGGTCTTTTAATTTCAAACCAATACTCTCTCCTGCTTCTTTTTCAGCTTTTGCTTTCGATTCTGCCAGTATTTTTTCGCGGTCTTCTTTTAATTTCTGCGCATATTCTTCACGCGCTTTTTCCTGCCGTGACTCAAACTCTTTTCGCAAATTCTCAAGGTCTGTTTGTTTGCGCAAAAATTCCTGGTTCTTTAGTTCAAGCTGTTCGGCTGCTTTTTTGTTTTTTTCCTGGAACTCACGGGTGAGTTTTTCTTCAAGTCCTTTTGCAATTGCTTCTTCAGCATTAAACGTGGTTCCGCAATTAGGGCAGGTTATCTTTGATTCACTCATAAAATCAATTTAGAATTAAAAAAACGAAGAAATTACTTTCGCTTTTTGGAAACTACAATTTTGTTTCCTTCAATGGTGATAAGCCATGACTTATCAAAGATTTGCGGCAGGTAGCGCAGGTATAATTTGGTTCGCTGAGACATTTCATTGTCTTCACCCTCTTTCAAAACACCTGTAAATTCATACACCTGCGTGTTGGGGTGTTTTTCACCGTACATGTCAATAATGGTAATAATGGTACGCATGACTTTCCAGACATCGCCTTTATTGGTGAGTGCATATTCCTCCCCCTCATACTCTTCATTCAATACACCAAAGGCAATAACGGCGTGCAGTATGTTTTCTTTTTTACGGGCAAACCTCACTTCATATTCTACCCCGGAATCAGTGCTAAAATGATAGACCTGACCGGTTGGAATGTTGGGTTTTATGATCTCGTAAATTGAATCCATTATTTTCCAAATATAATGTAATCCAAGCTAATATTCTCTTCACGGGATGAAGGAATTTGTTTTCCCTTAGAGAGTTCCTTCACACTGACATTTACAAAAGACCTGATCTCTGTCACTGAAATACTTCCGTCTTTGTTCAGATCAGCAGCCATATTTGTCAGGCCTGATAAAAAAGCATAGGTAAAAAGTCCGTTCTTCCACTGGTCACTTTCCATGGCATATTCTGCCCCGCCGGCACTTGAAATCACAGTAGCGCCGGAGCCTTTCTGCGTATTTGAAAACATATCCTGCACCAGTTCAATGCTGTTTTCAAACCCAAAACCTTCTTTTGATCTGACGGCAACACCCGCTGAACGGAATTCAACTCCCCCCACCTCTGCTTCAGGTTCAGGCCCCCGCTCAATCTCTTCTTTATCAAGCTCTCCGCTGTGGCAGGTATCCATAATCAGCAGTTTGCGGTATGAACGTACCTGGTTCAGCAATGCATGAATTGCGTCGTAAGACAGCCCAGCCAGTTCAGGGTTATCAAAATCAATGTCATACGTAGCAAAAAAATAGTCAAAATCAATGTTCAGCACACCGTGTCCGGCAATAAAAATAACGGCAACATCTTCGTAGGTACAGGTTTCAAAAAAGGCTGAAAGTTCTTCAAACCCGGCTTTTGTGACCTGATCGTCCAGCAGAAAGCGGGTGTGAACCTGGTTGTACAACGGTGCCGACTCACTCAGTTTAGCCACCACATCTTTTGCATCTTTGGCCGGATAGGTAAGGTTGAACCGGGTGTCTTTGTAATTGCTGACGCCAATTGCCGCAATGTATAAATCATGTTTCTGACTGTCTGACTCGCGGATAATTTCAAACGACTCATACATAGACTCAGCCCCGTTTGAATTAATGCAGGATAACTGAATTTTGTTAACCCCTGTAATCAGTGGAATGATCAGTTCTTTACGTATGGATTTAACCTTCATCTCAGGCTTGTAACCCAATTCACCAAAAACCGGCACATCATTCACGTATACATTTATTTGCTGAATATCATAGGTATCATCCCATGCCTTAACCCATACTGTCAGGCTGCTTTCTGAAGTAACCAGGGCGGTCTCCGTCTCTTTCACCAGGTGTGGAACCCGGTAATCAAGCTTCAGACTTCCTTCTTCCATCTGCAATTTACGAAGCCGTTTTTTGTACAGGTATTCATACGCCCTGATCAGCTGCCCGGGTGATTTGCCAATACGCGTGGCAACAACATCAGGCCGGTTCAGGTAAATATCAAACTGCTCAAAGGGCACCAGTTCACCATCAATTCTGAATGCAATGCCTTTTAATGAATTACGTGAAGCCATGTAAAAATTGTCCGGCGTATAAATCATAAATTCTTTGCCGCCAATGGCAATATAAGTTGCAACTGTGCCACATGCTTTATAGTCTGAAATTTTTAGTGTGCCATCATCCGATGCTGAAAAAACACGGTCGGCTTCTTTGTCAAAAACAACTTTGGTAATTGCCCCGTAATGATCTCTCAGCCTGCAGATTTGCTCACCGGTAGAGGTGTTCCAGAAAATGAGCGAATTATCTGCCTCCCACACCGAATTGTTGCCTGCGCCAGAAACCAGCACCGAACCGTCTTTGTTGTAATCAATGGAACTGATCATGTTCACGTGACCGGTCAGAATTTTTTCAGTATTCCAGCTGGTTGTGTTTCTCAGATGAATGGTTTTATCCCAGGCAGATGTGGCCAGTGTTTGACCATCAGGACTGAATTTTACAGAATTAATGACAATGGTCTGATCGGTAAACTGCCTGATTTCTTTTTTGTTTTCATAATTCCATACCCGTATGGTCTGGTCATGTCCGCCGGAAGCCAGAAGCGGTTCGGTTGGGTGAAAATCAAGCGTTAAAATACCGGCTGTGTGCCCTTTAAGATCTGCAATTCGTTTACCGGTTTCGAGATCCCAGATTTTGATCACATTCATAAAACCGGCACCGGCCACGTATTTTCCATCTTTTGAAACGGCCAGGCATTGAATCAGTTCTGAATCTGTGGGCAGTTCACGAATGAGTTCACCGGTTGCAACATCCCATACACCCAGGTTCAGGGTGTAGTTCATGCCAATCAGGTAATTGCCATCGTTTGAAAATTCACAGGGAAAAAAGCCCTGAATATCCTGCGAAATTTTATTCAGTTTCAGATCCCACACCTGTATCTTCAACTGGTCGGTTGCCACAGCAACGTAATCACCACTGTGACTGTAAGCCATGTTGATGATTTTGCTCACTTTGCCTCCCAGTTCTTTAAAAATTTTCTGCGTTTCCTTGTTGTAGAAACGAATCAGGTTAAAATTCCCCAGCATCAGTATATGGCCCCTGGGGTGGCTGGTCAGGCATTGTGACGCCAGGTATGGCTCTGAAAATTCTGTGACAACTTCTTGATCCTTGTAATCAATAATCTGAACCACACCGCCATGTGTTGCCACGTATACGTGCGGATCAGAACGGTCAAATTCCAGGTCAATCAGTTTTGATTTATAAGTGGGTGATGTGTATACAAACTTTGCCTGATCCACATCAAAAAAGCGCAGTTTATCATCATTAAATCCCCAGGCAATGAGCTTACCTTCTTTTGAAATGCCCCCGCGTGAAAACGGAAAATTAAATTCATTGAACAGTTTCACCGTTTTTGTGACTGCCAGGGTTTTAAGATCGGTGTAAATGAGGTTTCCAAGGTGATCTAATGAATAGGCAACCTGCTTGTCAACATCCGTTACAAAAGACATGCAGTATACATCTGCTATTGATTTTGTTTCACGGGTGTCTAGCGTGGTTATGGCCAGATTGCTGTTTTCATCAACGTGAACAATTTTTTTTCCATCGTCAATAAATGCCAGTCCTTTAGACGTATAACTTGCCCTTAAACTGTGTGTCAGTTCACCGGTAATAACATTCCAGACAAGCAGTTCCCCGTCAGACGATGTACCCGCCAGGTGAATGTTATCAGGCGCAAAACAAAGCTGATCAACACGGCCATTGGTACCTGAAAGTGTCCTGAATTCCATGGTGGTGGAAACCTCCCAGATTTTAATGATTTTGTTATTTCCGGCACTTGCCAGAAAACGGCCATCACTGCTCACCGTCATTGCATTGATCTGATCATTGTGCCCGGTAGTCATAACCACCTCCGGACTTGTTCCGCCATAGGCGACAATACCAGCAATAAGGCAAACCAGGTGAAGCAGTATTTTCATGACCTTTTGTTTTTATTTAAAGTAGCGGAAATCCTGTCCGTTTTTTATTTTTCGAAGTGATTCGTAAATCAGCCTGATACCGTTTTCAACATCATCTCTGTAGGCCATTTCTACCGTTGTGTGCATGTAGCGCAACGGAGTAGAAATCAAGACCGAAGGTACGCCGCTGTTTGAGTAGGCAAAAGCATCGGTATCCGTTCCGGTAGCACGTGAAACGGCTGCACGCTGAAAGGGTGTTTTGCTTTTTTCAGCGGCATCAATTACCAGGCGCAGCAGGTTGTTTTGCACCGCCGGACCGTACGTAACAACGGGGCCTTTTCCACATTGCAGATCACCCTGCTGAATTTTGCTGATCATGGGTGTGGAGGTATCGTGACAAACATCGGTGACAATGGCAACATCAGGCTGAATGCGTTCAGCAATCATTTCTGCACCCCTGAGCCCTACCTCTTCCTGCACCGCATTGGTAATATACAAACCAAACGGAAGTTTTACCTTGTTTTCATGAAGCAGCCTGGCAACCTCAGCAATCATAAATCCGCCAATACGGTTGTCAAGCGCCCGGCCTACAAATTTGTCTTTGTTCAGAATTATGAATTCATCTTCAAAAGTTACCACGCAGCCGACATGAACGCCTAATTTTTCTACTTCATCTTTAGAAGTGCAGCCGCAATCCAGAAAAATATTTTTCATAGAAGGGGTGTCTTCTTTTTCAGCCCGGGTGTGAATGGCCGGCCAGCCGAAAACACCTTTTACAATACCTTTGTCTGTATGAATATTAACCCGCATGGACGGAGCAATAAGGTGATCTGATCCGCCGTTTCTTTTCAAATAAATAAAACCCTCTGGTGTAATGTAATTCACAAACCATGAAATTTCATCGGCATGCGCCTCAATCACCACTTTGTATTTTGCGCCGGGATTAACAATGCCAACAACATTGCCGTAAGCATCTACCCAATAATCATCAATAAAGGGCTGAATGTATTTCAACCACATTTTTTGACCTTCTTTTTCAAACCCTGTCGGTGATGCGTTATTGATATAAGACTCAAGAAATTCCAATGATTTTTTTGTAAGAATGTGCTTTGCTTTTGACATGAGATAAATGCTTTTAGATTGTAATATACCGTATAAAATTATAAATTAGCAGTAATTAACTCTACTTATGACCTTAAAAAATCCGGTCCTGCTTGCATTCCTGGGATTCAGCCTGAGCCTTACTGCGCAAACCGATACATCCAAAACGCTTCAGGGCGGTGGTGTTGATCAGCACATTCTTGATTCCCTGGGTCTGGTGAACCCTGAATTGCAAAAAAAATACAACGAAGGTGTACGTGCACTTACCGCAGCCAACTATATGGAAGCAGTTCAGCGTTTTACGGAAGTGACACTGATGGAACCTTCTTATACCAACGCGTATTATAACCGCGGCATGGCATTCAGGGGGCTGAATAAATCAGCAGAGGCAATTGCTGACTTTGACAGGGTAATTGAACTTGACCCGGCAAACCATATGGCAGCCTTTATGAAAGCAGAAACCTACAGCAGTGACGGACAATTTGAAGAGGCGGCAAATGCGTATAAACAAGCCGCAGGCATGGATGGTGCCAATGAAAAATACTGCTACTACCAGGGCGTTGCATTGTTTCAGATTGAAAAATACGACGAGGCTGTAACGGCATTTGACGAAGCCATTCGCCGCAAACCCGATTATGCCTATGCTTACAATGACCGCGGCAGTTCAAAAATGATGCTGGAAAATTACGACGGTGCCGTTCAGGATTACATGGCTGCCATAAAGTACGATGCCAATCTGCATTTTGCTTACAACAACCTGGGGTCAGTCTACCGCAAAAAAGAAGATTATACAAACGCTGAAAAATACTATACTGAAGCCATTAAACGAAAACCGGATTATTACATTGCCTATAACAACCGCGGAACGGCACGGTTTGAACAGGGTAAATATTCCGATGCCCTTGCTGATTTCTCCAAAGCCATCCAGCTGAACCCTGATTATGCGTATGCATACAACAACCAGGCTTCGGTTTACATTAAAATGGAAAATTATGCTGAGGCTGTAAAATCATGTGATAAAGCAATTGCCCTCAACGGTGAATACACCGAGGCTTTTTTTAACCGGGGTATTGCCAAAGAAATGCTGAAAGATCTGGAGGGGGCTTGTGCTGACTGGCAGGATGCCTTTATCCTGGGTAGTGAAAATGCTGAACAATACATTAACAGCCCTGCCTGCGCAGGACAAAACTAATCAGACAGAATCATGAAAAAAATACTCTTACTCCACCTGTTTGGTATTATTGGCTTAAATGCATGGCTGCAGGATGTGCCGTTTGACAAAGCCCTTTTTAAAGAGCGAAAAGAAGAGTTCAAAGTGGCTGAAGAAGAACTCAAAACAGGTGATGCGCTTTACCTGGGATTTCCGGCAGATCACCAGGCTGCTGTTGGCCATTATCTGAAAGCAAACGCGTTTAACCCGAACAGTGCTGACCTGAATTATAAAATTGGAATCTGTTATCTGAATTTTGATAAATACCAGATGAAAACCTATTTTGAAAAGGCCTATAATCTTAAACCAACCGTTAGCCCTGATATTTTATATTACCTGGGCTGGTGTTATCACCTGGATGGCAACTGGACAAAAGCCATTGAATACTATAACATGTTTGCCGGAAAAGCAACCGCACCGGAACTGGGTGAATTAAAAACGGCAGCCTTCAAAAAAATACAGGAGTGTAAAAACGGACAGCTGCTGGAAAGTAAAAAAGCAAGGGTGTGGATTGACAATGTAGGCAACCAGATCAACTCAGAGTATCCTGACTACGCACCGGTTATTTCAACCGATGAGGCCATTATGATTTTTACAACACGCCGCCCGGAAACAGAAGACATGGCTTTTGGCGGTTACTTTGAAGATCTTTACGTTTCAAAACGTACAGACGGGGTATGGTCTAAAGCAACACCCATTGGAAAACCGGTTAACGTAAGAGGGCAGCACGATGCTACCATTGGCCTTTCACCGGATGGGCACACCTTGTATGTTTACAACGATGACCGCGGAAACGGTGATATTTATGAGTCGGTTGATGAAGACGGAGCATGGACACAACCCAAACTGATGGAAAAAACCATTAACACAGACGGTCATGAGCCGGATGCCTCCCTGACATTTGATGGAAAAAGACTTTATTTTACCAGCGATAAACCCGGTGGAATTGGCGGACACGATATTTATTATTCAGACTGGGACGATGAAAAACAACGCTGGGGAGATGCCGTGAATGTGGGTAACGTGCTCAATACACCGTATGAAGAACGCAGCGTATTCATTCACCCCGATGGCGAAACCATGTATTTTGCGTCAAAAGGACACAACACCATGGGCGGATACGATTTGTTTTACTCCAAGCTGGTAAACGGCGCGTGGACCACCCCGGTAAACCTTGGACCACCTTTAAATACACCGGATGATGACGTACAGCTGGTTGTTGCCGGAAACGGGCGTTTTGGTTATTGCTCGTCCTACCGGTCAGGCGGATACGGTGAAAAGGATATTTACGTTATCACGTTCCTGGGACCTGAAAAACCACCCGTTCTCTCCAATGAAGACAACCTGATTGCCTCTATTGCAAAACCAATCAAAGAAAAAATAGAAGAACCTCAGCTGGTCAGTGAAGGAAGCAACATGGCTATTCTGACTGGTATTATCCGTGATGAAAAAACAAAACAGCCGCTCAAAGCACAGATTGTGCTGGTTGACAATGAGGCAAACAAAGTAATTGCTGAATTCAGTTCAGACGGGGTTACCGGAAAGTACCTGGTTTCACTGCCGGGTGGTAAAAACTACGGAATTGCGGTGCGCAAAGACGGATACCTCTTTCACTCTGAAAACTTTGTAATACCTAATGAAAGCGGTTTCAGACAATACAACAAAGATGCTGACCTGAAAAAGGTAGAAGTGGGCCAGACGATTGTTCTGCGAAACATCTTCTTTGACCTGGACAAATACTCCCTGCGGCCTGAATCGGTCAATGAGCTGGAAAGGCTTCTGAAACTGCTGCAGGAAAATCCAACCATGAAAATTGAAATTTCAGGGCACACTGATACCCGCGGAAGCAGTGAACACAACCAGGAACTGTCTCAAAACCGGGCAAAAGCGGTTGTGGATTACCTGATTGAGCACGGCATTGATAAATCACGCCTGACGTATGCAGGCTACGGTGAGGCCAAACCGCTGATAACCGATGAAGCCATAGCCAAAATGACTTCTTCTATGGATCGTGAAGAGGCTCACCAGCAAAATCGCCGGACAGAGTTTAAAATCCTGAGCATGTAATTCAACGACGAATAGTTTTTCACACCCGACAGAACATAAGTTTTTTTCGATTGGAATCGTTTATAGTGCGTAAGAAACGTATAAAGTGTTAAATTCGCATAAATTTGCGTGGATGAAATTCAGACTACTACTCTTATTTCTGATCCCTCTTCTGTCTTTTGCGCAGGCAAAGCGTTCGCTTGCTACGCGCAAACTATTTGACCAGGCCCTGGAGCAATATGCGGCCGGAAATGCAGAGGGAGCATTACAACTCTTTGAACAGTGTGTTATAGAAGACCCTGCCTTTTCAGAGGCTTACCTGAACATTTCATACATCACCCTTGAGCAGCAGAATTATTCAAAAGCGCTGGACAATGCAAGGCTGGCCATTAAATACAACCAATTTCAGTCCGCCGTTTTTGTGCAGGCCGGTAAGTGCTTTTACTCCCTGGAACAGTATGACAGTTCGGCCATTTACCTGAAAAAAGGAATTGCCTTTGGGGCAAAAAGTGAAACAGACTACCTCTATACCGCCCGCAGCCTTTCAAATATGGAAGAACATCGTGAAGCAACATTCTATTACAGCAAGGCCCTTGAAGTGAATTCAGCCAATGCCGTTTGTTATAACGAGCGCGGTAAAAGCTATTTCCAACTGGGCGAATATGAACTTGCCAAAGCTGATTTTGAAAAGGCATTAGCCTTAAACCCGCAATCAACCGCTGCCCTTTCCAACATGGCAAATGTATTGCTTGCCCTGGGTGACAATGAAGGCGCACTGGAGTATATTGACAAAGGAATTGCCGCCGCTGACGATGAACAAAAAGTACAATTACTCATTCTGAAAGGAAACTACTACAAAAATACCGGTGACCTGGAAAATGCCTCTGCCAGCTATAACCAGGCTTATGAACTGGACCAGGAGAATGCCATTGTACTGAACAACCAGGCTTCTATACTGATTGAACTGGAAGATTACCAGGGTGCATTTGAAAAATGCAATCAGGCACTTGAATTACAGCCTGAAATGATGGAAGCCTACTTCAACCGCGGCATTGCCAATGAAATGCTCCGGAATGTGCAGGATGCCTGCCTTGACTGGGAACAGGCATTTATCCTGGGTTCTGAAATAGCTGAAGAATACTTAAATAGTCCGATCTGCACTGAATAGCATGAAAAAATTAATCAGCATTACGGCCATTTTTGTTTCCCTGTTTTCAATAGGACAGGATAAAGATGTTCCTTTTGACAGACGCCTTTTTGAAGATCGCAAAGAAGGATTTGACGAAGCCATTAAGGAAATAAAAGAAGGCGACTTTTTCTTTTACGACGGAGCATCCAGTGATTTGTCCCTGGCATTGGACCATTACCTGAAAGCACAGGCATTTAATCCCTACTCGTCTATCCTCAACTACAAAATTGGTGTCTGTTATCTATACAGTAATCAAAAATTCAGAAGCCTTGAATTTCTTCAGTTTGCCTACAAGGTAAACCCTGAGGTAGATCCAAATATCCGGTTTTACCTGGCCCAGGCTTATCAGCTTGCCGGAAAATTTGAAGAAGCCATTGAACTTTACCGTGAGCACAAAGACCTCGTTCGTGAAAGTGATGCTGCACAACGCAATTACATCAACAAAAAAATCTCTGAATGCAGAACCGGGCAGGAACTGAAAGCTACCCCGGTAAGGGTTTGGATTGACAACCTGGGTGATAGTATCAACACTGAATATCCTGAATTTTCACCCGTTATTTCAGCAGATAACCGTGTCCTTTTTTATACCGCGCGCCGGCCTGATTCATACGGGAACGCAAAAGATGAAACAGGTACTTTTTTTGAAGATATCTACTATACCTCACGTGAATACGGCGGAGAATGGAGCGGGTCTCAAAACATTGAACAACCCATCAACACCGTTTCGCATGATGCCACTGTAGGCCTTGCGCCCGATGGAAAATCACTGCTGACCTACCGCGGTTTGAACAGCAAAAACGGAGACATTTTTATTACACGGCAAAACCCTGACGGTACCTGGCAGGAACCCGTTTCAATTGGTGCCAACATCAATACAAAATACCACGAGTCCAGCGCTACCCTTTCGTTTGATGAAAAAACACTTTTCTTTGAATCAGACCAGCCCGGCGGTTTTGGACAACATGACATTTATGTTTCTTACTGGGATGAAGAGAAACAGGAATGGGGAAAACCACTTAACCTGGGACCTACCATTAATACTGAATTTGAAGAAAAAGGCGTTTTCTTTCACCCGGACAACCGGACACTTTACTTTTCATCCAACGGTCACAACAACATTGGCGGGCTGGATATTTTTAGAACTGTGCTGGACCCTGAGACAGGTCAATGGTCAAAACCAGAGAATATTGGTTACCCGATCAATACACCCGATGATGATATTTACTTTGTGGTTACCGGTGATACCCGTTACGCTTACTACTCATCTTACCGTGAAGATGGTTTTGGAGAAAAAGACATTTATAAAATCACCTTCCTGGGTGACAAAAAACCACCCTTGCTGGCAGAAGCCGACATTCTTGGATCAGGCGATGAATTATTTGCCGGTGCTACAAAACCAGAACTTGTAAAACAATTTGACGATACCAAACTTTTTATACTCAGGGGTACCGTTGTTGACGGAAAAACAAAAGTGGGTATTTCAACCAACCTGTCTATTATCAATGCCAAAACCAACGAAAAGGTTTCAGACATTATTACCAATTCAGACGGTACCTATTCAATCATTCTTGTTCCTGGTGAAACGTATGCCGTTACCGTTTCCGGATCATCGTATACCATTGCATCCAAAACACTCAACAGCACCAAAGAAGACAACAACAAAGAAATTACACTGAATTTTGAATTGTTTGCCCCTTCTGCCGGTACAACCTTTACACTGCACAACATTTATTTTGATTTTGATAAGAGTGAGCTGCGGCATGCATCGGTTGATGAATTGGATAAGCTGGTGAAAATTCTGAATGAAAATCCAACACTGGTTATTGAACTTGCCGGACACACAGACAGACGCGGTTCAGCTGAGTACAACCAGCTGCTTTCAAAAGAACGTGCTGAGGTGGCCAAAGCATACCTTGTTTCAAAAGGTATTGACCCGTCGCGCATTCAAACGGTTGGTTACGGAGAGTCCAAACCAGAAGTAAGCGGTGAAACGATCAGCAACATGCAAAGCAACCAGGAAAAAGAAGCAGCGCACCAGCAGAACCGTCGTACCGTTGTGCGGATTATCAGTCAGTAATCACCGGTTTTTCACCTTCATCCTGTTTGAATCTAACGCGTCGTTCCATCAGGTCCGTACGAATTAACGATACCTTTGTACCTGTAAAAAAAGATGTATGAAATCCTTTCTTTTCATTGGCCTGTTTTTGTTAACCACCCTGCAGGTATATGCACAGCGTTTTTCGCTCGATGATTTTTTTGTTTACGATGCAGGCCTTGAACAACTCACTGACAGCATTTTTGATCAGTTAAACGATACGGCACGTGTTGGCCAAATGATCATTCCTGCTGCCGGCGGACACGGCAAACCCACCGAGCACATCAACCTGCTGATTCAAAAAAACTACGTGGGCGGCATATTGCTGCTGAATGGTACCAAGGCCGGTTTTACTGAAATGGTGAAGCAGTTCAACACACTCAATGCTTCCAGCAACGGACTACCACTCTTCTATTCTGCCGATGCTGAACCCAGCCTGATCGGCTATAAAATCAAAGACTGTAAGCCGGTAAAAAAAGCAAACCTGATGGTAAGCCGTGAAGAGGTGAGGTATTATGCAGAATCTATCTGCAGTGATCTGAAAGATATTGGAATCAATTACAATTACGCCCCGGTGGTTGATATGTCACCCAACGAAGCCATTACCTACCGCAGTTTTGGAAATAATGCCGATACGGCTCAAATCTGGTCACGCATTTTTATTGAAGAAACCCAGAAAAGAGGCATTGTTGCAACGGCCAAACATTTTCCGGGACACGGTTATGTGGTTGGAGACACACACAAACAATTGGTTTACATTGATGGCGAAATGAGAGAAGTAGGTAATTACATTCCACTCATTAAAGCGGGCGTTTTATCCATTATGGTTGCACACATTGCGGTAAAAAATAATGAGAAGTACAACACCCATGACATGCCTTCAACCGTATCCAGAAACATAGTGACCGGCCTGCTGAAAGAAGAGCTGAATTTTAAAGGATTGATTGTTACAGATGCGCTTAACATGGGCGGTGTGGCCTCTATTCCAAATTGTGAACTCAAAGCTGCGCAGGCTGGTTGTGATTTATTACTGATGCCTGTTGATGAAGAAAAAGCAGTAACCGATATTCTGGCTGAAATACAAAAAAACGAAACCTTCAAACAGCAGGTTTATGCCTCTGCCCGCAAAATCATTCGCCTGAAAATTTGTCTGGGGATTATCCGGTAGAAAGCGCTGTATTGCATGTTGCGCGGGGTACTCGTATCTTTCCTTGTTTAATGCTTCAATCATTTCTTGAAAATTTGAAATTCAACTATTTGCGCGTAAAAAATGCGTGATTTTTCGACTGATTTATTTTGTAGATTTGGTTAACTGTGAGGGGGGCGCAATTTTGTGGGGAGTAGGCTAGTTATACGCAAGCCTAAAGAACGACCATACTATAATAAAACAGACTCATAAATCAGCCTTTGATATTCTTTTGGAAGAAAAAACGAAACTATTGGCTAACTAAATTTGAGATAAGTAAAGATGCCCGAACAGCAAAACATAGAATACAAACAGAGTTGGCACGATGACTACCTGAAATGGATATGTGGTTTTGCCAATGCACAAGGTGGTGTAATCTTTATCGGTAAAGATGATAACGGAAAAGTAGTTGATTTAGCTGATTATAAAAAGTTGATGGATGATATCCCCAACAAAATCCGCAACACAATGGGCATTACCGTTGAAGTAAATTTGCACGAAGAAAAAGGAAATCATTTTATTGAGATTATTACACCTCCCTATTCTGTTCCCATTTCGCTTAGAGGAAGATATTATTACCGAAGCGGAAGCACAAAACAAGAATTGACGGGAGCATCATTAAACGAATTTTTGTTGAAAAAATCAGGTAAGACCTGGGACGATGTAATAGAACCAAGAGCCAGTTTTGATGACATTGATGAAAAGACGGTTGCTATTTTCCTTAAGGCTTCTGAAAAAGCCGGTCGCCTTCCTGAGAACAATGGACTGAGTTTACCGGAATTATTTGAAAAACTCCGACTTACCGAAAATGGACAGCTAAAACGGGCTGCGATTATCTTATTCGGAAAAGAACCTGCTAAATTTTATCCAAATACTTTCGTAAAAATCGGACGCTTTGGAAAAGACGATGCCGACATCAAATTTCAGGAAACCGAAGAAGGAAATTTAATTGTATTGCTTCAGGCGGTTTTACACCAGCTTAACCATAAGTTCCTGACAAGACCCATTGAATTTGAAGGAATGCACCGTATTGAAAAAGGAGAATATCCAGTTGCAGCCATACGAGAAATGTTATTGAACGCATTGGTGCATAGAAATAATATGGGCGCACCTATTCAAATTCGTGTGTATGACGGCAAAATCAGCATTTGGAATGAAGGTACTTTACCAGACGGCTTAACTTTAGAAGCTTTAAAGCGTTCACATTCATCAAGACCAAGAAACCCGATTATTGCAGACGTATGTTTCAAAGGCGGATATATTGACGCATGGGGCAGAGGAACGATAAAAATCATCGACACCTGCAAACAGGCAGACCTTCCCGAACCTGAAATGATTGAATTAGACGGAGGTTTTAGTATAACACTTTTCAAAGACAATATTTCGCCTGAAAAACTAAGCAAACTTGGTCTAAATGACAGACAAGTAAAAGCAGTTTTGGTTTTAAAGGAGAAAGGAAAAATCACCAATAAAGATTATCAGGAGTTATTTGAAGTTGCAAGAATGACAGCTACAAGAGATTTGAAAGAATTGGTTGAAAAGGGTATTTTGAAATCATCTGAATCAAAAGGGGCAGGCTCGTTTTATGAACTTTTATGAATTGCACCATAATTGCACCAATTGCACCATAATTGCACACTGATTGCATCATAATAACGCCAAAATTCAGGCAGAATAAAGGCAATTAAAAAATCGAAAAGGGCTCAAACGGCTCAAAAATGAAAATAGAAATAAGACAAATAAAAGCCTAAGTTTATGATTATTTTGAAGACCGATTTAAATAAAATTACTTACACTTTGTGGGATAGTGTCTTATGCACCAACCAACACAACAATACGGGTAAATTATCCTGAACAAACCGTATCGTAACTTCCTGCACTTGTGCGCTGAAGAAACAGCCTGGCCGCCTATAACAGTCGTTAGCGCTCATTGTAAACGGCACCCTGCAATTGAGAAAAAACAAAACCAATGTCGCAAAACACCCTTAGAATGGCATGATTACACCTCTTAAAATTTTATCCGGCAATTGATCTTTGTTAAAATTAAAAATGACCATGAGAAAGATAAAATTACAAATGCAAATGACCATTAACGGATATGTTGCACAGCCAAATGGAAAAAACGATTGGATGACCTGGAATCCGGATGACGAGCTTACGGCGTTTATAGCTTCTATGCTTGACACATCTGACACGCTTTTACTTGGCAGAAAAACGGCAGAAGGTATTATAAAATTCTGGGAGACTACAGCCATCGAAAATCCAACTCATCCATTTGCGAAAAAAATAGCCGCTATTCCAAAAGTAGTTTTCACCAAAACACTAGACAAATCAAGCTGGAACAACACCCGTTTGGCAAAAGGGAATCTTGCGGATGAAATTGCCCGCTTAAAAGAACAAAACGGTAAAGACATTCTTGTTTATGGCGGTGCAGGTTTTGTTTCAGCGCTGATAAAAGAAGGACTCATTGACGAGTATCACCTTATTGTAAATCCAACAGCTATCAGTGACGGTATGACCATTTTTAATTCATTTGAAAGCGTGTTGAAATTTACTCCCACACAGGCAAAGTTATATCCGGGCGGGAAAATTGTGTTGAGTTACAAACCAAAGAATGACTGACCAGGCATCGTACGCCTTTACCATTCCTGAAAGCCCTCCAACAAAAAAAGACGACCAAAGTCGTCTTTTCTGATTAATAAGGTTTCTATTTTTACTTATTTCCTTTGGCGTAATCAGCCAGAAATTTCTGCAGGCCAATATCAGTCAGCGGGTGATTCAAAAGGCCTTTGATTGAACTCAATGGCCCGGTCATTACATCAGCCCCTACCTCAGCGCACTGAATAATGTGCATGGTGTGGCGTACCGATGCAGCCAGAATCTGGGTATCAAACATGTAGTTGTCATAGATCAAACGGATTTGGGCAATCAGATCAATTCCATTGGTTGAAACATCATCAAGCCGGCCTACAAACGGAGACAAATACGTTGCACCGGCCTTAGCCGCAAGAATGGCCTGACCTGCTGAAAAAACCAGTGTGCAATTGGTTTTAATTCCTTTATCGGTAAAATAACGGATTGCTTTGATACCGTCTTTAATCATGGGTATTTTCACAACAATATTCGGGTGCAGTGATGCCAGGTTTTCACCTTCTTTGATCATACCGGCATAGTCGGTAGCAATCACTTCTGCACTTACATCTCCATCTACAATGTTGCAGATATCCACATAATGTTTCAGAATGCGGTCAGCACCGGTAATTCCCTCTTTGGCCATCAAAGACGGATTGGTGGTAACTCCGTCCAGAATTCCCATGTCATTGGCTTCTCTGATTTCGTCCAGATTAGCGGTGTCAATAAAAAATTTCATGTGTTTTGGTTTTTAGGTGTTCTGTAAAACATTCATTATTCGGCCTCATCTAAAGAGACGCTGAACATTTCACCATTTCAGCCCGGAAATGTGATGCAAAGATAAGCCGGCATTGCCGTTGTGTGCTAAAATATTATTAACAGATTATCCAATAAAGAAGCATATCTGTGGTGCAATGGATTGAAAAGATCTGTGAAAAAACAGGTTTGTCAATCATGCTTTGACGATTGGGTCCTCCTTCGCTGCGCTTCGGAGGACGAGATTGAGAGATCCTCCTGCGCTAACCGCGTGCCGCCTATAGCTTCAGCTGTGGCGCAAGCTTCGGGTGGAGAGTTGAACTGAGATTGGGAGATCCTCCTTCGCTGCGCTTCGGGTGGAGAGTTGAAGTGAGATTGGGAGATCCTCCTTCGCCAAGGCTTACGCTTGCGCCGAAGCTACAGCGTAGGCGCACGGAGGATAAGAAAAAAAGTGGGTAAGCCCCCTGTATCGCACCGCTACAACCGTTTACCCTTGCTGTGTTCCCACCCTGGGGGATTCAACAGGAGCTGGTCGTACAGGACTTACCCGGTGCAAAAATAGGAAAAGGATTATTACCAACATCTATTTTTAGCGAATTTGTCGACATAAAAAAAGCTGCCCTGATAACAAGGCAGCTTTTCAAATCATTTCGAACCAGCTTATAGTTTAACCACTTTGCGTGTTACACTGGCACTGGCCGTATTAATTTTTACAAAATAAATACCTGCTGTTTCAGCAGTCATGTCAAAAACCACCTTGCCGTTTACAGAATTTACTGCATCAATTACACGGCCGGTTACGTCTCTCAGTTCTACTGATTCAACACCTGCGCCTACATTGGTAAGATCAATAGTCAGCATACTGTTTACCGGGTTTGGATAAATGCTTACCGCACTCAGCCCGTTTTCAACAATCTGGGCAGAACTTGCAGCGGAAATATTGACTACATAATCTTCTGTTTCACCCCACTGTTCTGTTCCGCATGCTGTAATAGCACCGTCATCAGGCTGGTAAGACATTTTAACGCGCATGGTTACAGCACCGGTAACAGCAGTTAGCGGAACGGCAACGTTGAACACATTGCTCCATCCGCTGGCAACCAGCACATAAGCTACTTGTTCTCCTGCGTCATCAAAATCATTGTCATCATTCCAGTCAATCCATGCTGCAATTTCATCATCGGTATAAGCCGTTCCGTCTGTTGTACCAACAGCAGGTGTCACGGTCAGCTGATAAGTCTGTCCTTTTGTTACCGAAGTGCTTACAGCAGGATAGTTTGTATAAGTACTGCAGCCTGTATTGTTGTTGATGGTATTAAATTCTACCTGTGAAATAAACTCATCTGAACTGGTACAGGTTTGTGTTGAAGTTGAAGTACAAGGGCTTGAAGTAGCAGCTGTCACCTCAATGTAATTGGTTTTTACTTCAGCATCTGATCCCTGCAGGTTAGTAGCTGTCAGTGTTATTGAATAAAATCCAAGGGTGGTAAATGTCACTTGTGGGTTCTGAGACGATGCGGTTGTTCCGCCAGCATACGCCCATCCTGAAGCAGGTGCAATGACCCAGGCCCATTGTGTAGGTGAACCGGTTGACTGATCAGTGAACGTTACGGTTGTACCTGTTGGAACAGAAGTGGCGCTTGCAACAAATTGAGCCGTTGGGGCAACCGGTGTACACGGTGAAAACGTACCATCCAGCGTGGTTGCACCTGTTGAACCCGGATCAAGCCATGGCTCAAGCTGTGAGCTTGAAGTGGTTCCGTCAGAGTTCCAGGCCTTATTGAATTTACCATAAAGGTCGTGTGCAGTTGGTGTGGCACAATAAGACGAACCGCCGGACAAATGCCCTACGATGCGGTTATTCTGATCATAAATAGGCGAACCGGATGAACCACCTTCGGTTACACCGTGTCCGTTTGTTGTAGCTCCCCACTCCACTTCCCAGTGTGCTGAAGCCCAGCCACCGTTATAGGTAGAAGATACGAGGTCAATGGTATAGGTTGATATTTTTTTCTCATCGCCGGCAGGGTGGTGATAACAGAAACCTGAAGTTGCTGCTGTGGTAGAACGGTTCCAGCCCGAATAATAGGCATTGTAACCGGCCGGAATGGCAGAGTTTAATTGCACCAGCACAAAATCAGCCCCGTCTACCTGGCTGCTGTTTGCAGCAAGGTGTGTTCCAAGAGATGAAGAAGCTCTGAACGTACCGCCTGACATGGTTTGCGACAAAGCACCGGAATAGGTGGATGTATTTCCAGGTGCACAGGTTGGGCGCTGATAGTTGAAATACCAGACGTGTCCGCTGATGTTTGCAGAAGAAGTTGGTGTACCGCAGTGATTGGCTGTTAAAACATACGGTGTACAGTCATTGGCCGTATTGTTTACCACCGAAGCGGAACAAACATAAGTTCCGCCATCAACAAACGAATAATGAACAGCTGAAGAACGCTGTGACTCATGCCCGGTTGATTCAGAACACATGGCATCAACTTCACAGCTGCCGTGAGCACGGTCTTCTGTAATCTCTGCCCCGTCTCTGAACGTTGCCAGACGTGCTTCAAACCCGCGGTAATAATAGGCTATTTCGTTAATTTCAAGTGTTGGTAATTCTGAGCTGCCGGCTGGCATATAATACTCCAGCGTCAAAAATTCACCCTGGATAATTTCCATGGATTGAAACGTTGGTGTATTAGCCGTATACGCCCCTACATACTGTGAATGTCTTTCATTGTAGGCATGGAGCTTTCCTCCGGCCGGAATCTGAACCGGTGAGCTGAAATAAAGGCTCAGCCCGGTAGCATCCGGAATGCGGATACCCATTCGCCATACTTTATCTCCGTTCGGCAAATTGGTCCAGGTACCTGAATTCAAAATAGAATACGAAACCGGAATGTTAATACCAACCCGGTAAGGTTTTCCTTTTTCGTCGTTTTCAGCATCTTCCTGGCGGACAGCGTCCATGTCAGGAGCACTTAAGGAGTGCACCTGGTAAGAGGCAGTGAACGGACTTGTTTCATTGATGAGTGTTTTTCCAAATGAGGTTGGAATGCCACCTTCACTAATTTGAGCGTTAGTGCTTAAGGCAAGACCAAATCCAAGAAAAACAAAAAGTAAACGTTTTTTCATGATTAATCGGTTTTACTGATAGTTTTCGTAAATATATAAATATCATTCAAGACTCTTTTGATGTTTTTTTAACAATACTGCTCATTCATTGTTAAAACTATAGCTTGTATCTCAGATCTCAACGTTTTAGGTTTAATTACCTCTATTTGCGCCCCGTATGAAAGAATGGTACGTTTCAGTTCTTCAGAAATCAGGACTTTCATTTCATAGGTATTCCGGTTGGTGCCCTCTTTAACCAGACGCTGACTTGTGTGCAACGGTTGGGAATCAATGTATTTGGCCCCTACCTTGTCAATCTTGAACTGAATTTCTTCAGGCTCGGTTTCGTTAGAGGTAATACCGATTGAATGTTTGAAATAATTATCCGGGTCAAATGCAACGGGTTTGTAATAATGCTCTTTGGTCAGCACAAGATCTTTGATACGATCAAGCCCAAAGGTTATGACTTTACCTTTTTCAAGTGAA
This sequence comes from Bacteroidota bacterium, assembly GCA_016192075.1. Classification (GTDB taxonomy): domain Bacteria; phylum Bacteroidota; class Bacteroidia; order Flavobacteriales_D; family Crocinitomicaceae; genus JADJGJ01. The sequence goes on from JACPUU010000013.1 coordinate 65,404, forward strand.
AAACTGATCAGGTACCAGCGGTTGCGGTATTCTTTCAGCAACAGCGGCAATACTTTACGAATTTTACCTTTTTCACTGGTATAGGCCGCATAGTCAAATGTCACCACGCGTTTGTCTTTAATCGCTTTTAAAAGGTCAGGAAGCATTTCAGACCCCTGCGCCTCAGCAAATGTTTCAAACTGAACAAATTTTTCTACCACTGAATCAAGCGGATTGTTGGTAATGTGAACCCGGTCAAAGATTTTGTTGATGGCATACCCAAAATTTTTAAAAATGCCCATGTCTTTAAACTGCATGAGCGTTTTGGTGGCAAACCTGATCGCATCAATATCATCTTCAGACAACGGAATTTTGTCTACGCTGTAATCCGGATCATCGTAATAATACCCTTTGTGAATTTTGCTGTATTTAATGGGCGCATCAAACTCTTCACGCATAGCAAACATGTCCTTTTCAACGGTTGAATCGCAGATGTCAGACCCACCGGTTGAACCATAAAGCGCCTCTTCACACGCCTTTCTCAAATCTTCTTTGCTGGGATACTGCCGTGCCGAATTTCTGAGACACCGGTCAATGACCCGGTAACGGAGCTGTGCGTTCTTAATCTTGGACATGTGTTACTTTTTGAAGGATTAAAGTTATAAAAACATCTTATTTTTGTGACAGATGAAACAAACTTTCATTGTTATTATATCACTTCTGGTTCTGCCATTCAGATCACAGGCTACCTCAGACGCAACGCTCAGAGACAGCATTGTCTGTTTTGCGTCAGATTACCTGGGTACACCGTATTTGTATGCCGGCATTACCGAAAAGGGATTTGACTGCACAGGTTTTGTCTATTTTGTTTTCAATCATTTTGGCATTAAAACATCCAGGGCCAGTTCAGGGTATGAAAATGCCGGTGAACAGGTTGACATGGAATCTGCCCAACCCGGTGATATTATACTGTTTACCGGAACCAATGCTGAAATACGCCAGGTTGGCCATGCCGGTATCATTTATGAAAACAACAACGGTACCGTTTATTTCATTCACAGCTCCTCTTCCAAAAATCACTTTGGCGTAACCATTACCCAGTTTAATTCAAGCCCGGGTTATAAAAAGCGGTTTTTGCGCGTTATCACTATTCTATGAGAACTTATTTACTCCCCGTTTTTTTGCTGCTGCTCATTTCCTGCGGTGATGGCTCTTCTAAAAAATCAACGCCTGAAGGCTCATCTAACATGTCCGAACAAACACTGGCAGATACCTGTGACTGCAGCACCCTTCAGATAGATTCCCTGGGCAATCACTTGCGTAACGGACAACCTTTTACAGGCACCTGTGTAAGTTATTACGACGGTTCAGAAACCAAATACCTGGAAAAAAATATACTCAACGGTCTGTTACACGGCAAGGTTGAATATTTTGACAAAAGCGGTGAATCACTGCTGCAGGAATTTTATGAAGACGGCGTTCAGAAACGAAGCGGCAACCAGGAAAACGGGTTGACATGTGATTGTTCTGAACTGCAGATTCAAACTGTTCAGAATATGAGTGTCTATAAACTGGATGATGTTCCGTTTACCGGAAAATGTGAAAAACACTATGAAAATTCAAGCCAGCTGTATATGGAAAGCAGCTACAAAAATGGGTTGCTTGATGGGTACACCGTCTACTATAACAAAGATGGTTCAACTATTCTGATGGAAAAATACGAACGCGGTGAACTTACCAGTTCGGTTCACTAAACCCGGGTACTTACTTTTTGGGCTACTTCAACTTTCTGAAACCGGCTTTCATTGTATCCAAAGAGTTTGAAAAACTTAATGGCTTTCATTACACTTTCAGGTACATCCTGCTCCCAACTCAAAACCCCATCCTGTATTTTTTTCAAAACATCGTCTGAAAGAATGTGCAGCAAATCGGGATTGTAGTCATAAATTTCTTCCACCTTATTTGTCTTAAGCATGTAATCAAACAAACCGGTTAAATGCTCTGGCAACTGAAAATTGGTAACACCGTAGGTTCCTTCACCGTCAAGACTCATGGCCGGGTAAACAAACATTTTAATGTTGTGCCCGAAACCGCGCCCGAAAGCCTCCAGTAATCCACCCCGCAGGGTGTTGTAATATTTTTCATCAAAGATGGTTTGCAAATTGTAAATGCCCAAAAGCACACCAATTTTGTGACCATTTGTGATGGATGAAAGATATTCAATCATCTTGTAATGTTTCAGGTAATTTGAAATCATTACGGTGTATCCCATGGAACCTAAAAGTTCAGCACGGTCAATAAAATCTTTCTCAGAAATTTTTCCATCAGCGGTAAGATCTTTCAGCGTAAGCTCCAGCACCACGCAGGTGTTATCAGCTTCCACATCCGGCTCTTTCAGATATTGCTGCATGCCTTTGGCAATCATATCCACATGCACTTTGGTCATGGGTCTGAAACGACCACGCATGAGCAGTACATTCTTTTTATACAATGCTGTACTGGGTTGTAAAACGGCACGGTCCTGGTCAAACATGGTAGCATCAGTCAGCCCGTTTTTTACCAGGTTAAGTGCAATCAGGCGATTATCAATATGCGCAAAATCAGGTCCTAAAACGCGGAGCATGTCAATCTCAACCCGCTCACGTGGTAAGCGGTATGTCAACGCTGCCAGAAATGCATCAATGGTATCCTGATCAAAGTAAGCCGCATGAACCAGGTTCACACCTAAAATTCCAAGTGCCTCTTGCTGGCGCTTGTGGCTGGTATCATGCAATTTTACGTGAAGAACAATTTCACTGGGTTCAGCCCCGGTTTTCATCTGGAATTTTAACCCGATCCAACCCTGACCCTGATTTGTTTTATGATAGTTGAGTGATTCTACCGTGTTGGCAAAAACAAAAAACCTGCTTTCTTTTTTCTTTTCAGGCAGTGTTTCACTTAATGTTTTGTATTCTGTTGAAAGCATCTGAACCAGGCGGTCTTCACAAACATACCGTTTGCACTTTCCGTAGAAACTGTCAGAAACTTTCATGTCATACGCTGAACGTGTATACGCTATTGTACCGGATGAACCACCGGCTTTGAAAAAGTTTGCGGCCACTTCCTGACCGGCTCCAATCTCTGCAAATGCACCATAAATGTCATTCGTTAAATTTACAAGAAGCGCTTTCTCTTCTGTAGTTAAACTCCGCAAGTTTTTCATGTAAATCGTTTAATCTAGTAATTGCAAATTTAGTAAGAATTGGTCAGTAAAAAACTGACTAATATCCTATGTTCGTCTTTACGGAATTTATCGGCTATGGTTCGCTTTTCAACGTTCAGCAAGAGCAAGACCAATTCTTTTACGCTCACTATCAATTGATAAGACCAAAACCTGGACGTGGTCATGAATATGAATCACATCTGCCGGGTGAAAGTTGGAAGGCCCGCTGAGCCTGGATTTATGAATTAAACCGTTTTCTTTGATCCCGATATTTACAAATGCGCCAAAATCAGTCACATTGGTAACTATACCATTGAGCTGCATGCCTGTTTTCAAATCGTTGAGGGTTTTAACATCTGCTGCAAACTCAAGCACTTTGACTGCTTTGCGGGGATCAAGTCCTGGTTTTTCAAGTTCTTTCAGAATATCCTGCAGGGTATATTCCCCTACTTCGTTTTGGTTTTTGGCTTTTTCATGCAGGGTATTCACAGTCTCCCGGTTTCCAATAACTGATTTTAAGTCAAGTCCCTGAGCTTTAACCAGCCGTTCTACAAAGCCATAATTTTCAGGATGCACCGCACTGTTGTCAAGCAGATTGGGACTTTCTTTGATGCGTAAAAAGCCGGCAGCCTGTTGAAAAGCCTTGTCTCCCATGCGATCAACTTTCAACAGTTCTTTGCGTGATTTAAACAATCCGTTTTTTTCACGGTGCAAAATAATATTTTCGGCCAGTTTGGGTCCAAGTCCTGAAACATAGCTCAACAGGTATTTGGAAGCTGTATTTACATCAACCCCTACTTTGTTTACAGCCCGTTCAACCACTTTATCCAATTCAGCCTGAAGTTTTGCCTGGTTGACATCATGCTGGTATTGCCCCACTCCCAGTGATTTGGGATCAATTTTTACCAGCTCAGCCAGCGGATCCATCAACCGTCGGCCAATAGAAACGGCCCCTCTTACAGTCACATCAAAATCAGGAAATTCTTCACGCGCTACTTTCGAAGCAGAATAAATAGACGCACCATCTTCACGCACACTGAAAACACGCAGGTCACGGTCAAAACGAATTTTTTTGATAAAGTTTTCCGTTTCACGTCCTGCTGTTCCGTCACCTATGGCAATTACCTCCACCTTATAAGACTGCACCAGCTGGGCTATTTTAGATGCCGCTTTGGACGATTCATTTTGCGGAGGATGCGGAAAAATGGTTTCGTTGTGAACAAGTGATCCGGCTTTATTTAAAACCACAATTTTACAACCCGATTTAAAACCGGGATCCATGGCTAAAACCACACAATTACCGACAGGCGGTGCCAGCAACAATTTTTCCAGGTTTTTTGAAAAAGTGTGAATAGACTGATCGTCGGCCAGTTCTTTGAAATGGTTTCGTGTTTCTGTTTCCAGGGCAGGCTGCAGACTTTTTTTATAGGCCTGCTGCATGGCTTTTTCAACCAGTACGGAACTCTCGTTGGAATTTTTAATGTAGAATTTTTTCAGCCAGCTCAACACATACTCAGCATTGGGTTCTATTTTCAGATTCAGAAAACCTTCATCCTCTCCCCTGAGCATTGCCAAAAGCCTGTATGAAGGGCACTTTGATACCGTTTGCACCAGTTCAAAATAATCACGGTATTTCTCGGCCTCTTCTTTTTTTGCAGGCACCACTTTTGAAGTAATAACACCATTCTCAAAAAAAGAGGTGCGGAGTTTTTCACGGACAATTTCATTTTCAGAAATCCATTCAGCAATAATATCCAGCGCTCCTTTTAAAGCAGTCAGCGCATCGGGAAAAGTTTTTGAAACAAACGGCTGTGCCCAGTATTCAGGATCACCATTCTCTTGTTTCATAAGCCTTGCAGCCAGTGGAGCCAAACCTGCCTTGATTGCAATTTCAGCTTTGGTTTGGCGCTTTTGCTTATACGGCAGATAGATATCTTCCAGCTTGTGCAAATCAAAACACGTGTTGATTTTTGTTTCCAGTTCTGCTGTTAATTTTCCTTTTTCACGAATCGCCTCGCGGATACCTATTTTTCGCTTTTCAATTGCATCAAATTTATTTTGTTCTTTTTGAATGTGATCAATCTGTTCTTCATCCAGGTTTCCTGTCATTTCTTTTCGGTACCGGGCAATAAAAGGGATTGTGGCACCGCCTTCAAACAGCGTTAGTGTTCCGTTAATTTGTTTTGGACTCAGGCCTGTTGCTACAGCAATAAATTCAGAAGCGGTCATTCAGTAAATTCAGATTTGTTCAAAAGTAACCTTTAATATAACCGTAAAAAAAGTTCATGGTGTACTTCGTGTAACCTATTTACTCCATATTACTCACAGTGCAATCCCTATAGGTCAATACAAGAGCGAATTAAGCGATCACAATGCTGAAGCCCCCTCAAAGTTTAAGTCTCAGATAATCCACTATTTTTTCAGACGGAATACCGAACCCAATGCCCTCAATATTATTACCAACTAACTTTCCATTTACGACCCCTATCAAAATTCCTTTTGAATCTACAATAGGGCCGCCACTATTTCCTGGATTTATGCTTACATCAGTTTGAATCAAATCGACCTCGTCTGTCTTTCTCCTTCCAGAAACGATCCCTTTGCTTAGGGTTTGCGTAAATTCAATGGAAGAAGGAGTGCCGATAGCATAAATTTCTTCACCTAGCTCTGCCTCACGGCTAGTGGCAAGAGAAAGACAATATGGACTATCGAAATTTTTAGTTTCTATAATTGCAAGATCATAATTCTCGCTTTTTCTGACTACTACACCCACATGTGTGAATCCGTCATTAGTAATTATGGTAAGCGTATCAAAGCCAGCCACAACATGATAGTTGGTTATCAATAAATGGTCATTAATGAAGAATCCGCTTCCGTGTGACTTATCTGAGGTAACGATGGTTACACATGCTTTTATCGCTTCCGCAAGTTTAGATGGGTTTAAAGCATCTCCTCTATCAATTAAATACTCCTGCTTCAGTTCTTCCTCTTTCTCTATTGGAAGATGCTTTTGAACTTCAGGTCGCGCAATAAAAGTAATCAGCGATTTTTCGAGTCCATTTTTAATCAGCTTATCAAATTGTTCTTCCCAATCAGATTTGCCAGAGCCCGTCATATATGAAATACTGACTGACCGAAATTCATCGGTCGTTATTCTTATAGTCTCCGAATATAGCTCCTGCTTGTAAACATCACGCAATACCCATTCAAATTCAAAATCTGCAAGCATGAATGAGCTTGCTCCTGCATTTATAAACGAACGATAAATAGTGTTAACGTTCAATTTTTTCATGGTAGCATCAATATATAGGGTGTTTGTTTGTCTTTTCAGTATAGTTCCTGTTGTATCCATGAAACCGCGTACCTGAAGAATATTATTCAAAATATTTAGAAAGCTGTAATTGTCTCCTTTTAGAATTTCGCTATTGCTTGAAGCACCTGACAAATGTGCTATCTTAAATGGTTCCATCTCACCAACAATATATTTTTCGTAAGGAATAGAATTATAAGTTAAATCACCTTCTTTGACATCCATCTTTGCCTGGTTTACAAAAATAAACTTGTTGCCTACTATTTGCTTAACATATTCACCTCCAGCTGAATAAACAGGCAAAGTAACTGGATAATTAAAGGCTTTTGGATGACTATCCATGAAAGGAGGGTAAATCGCAATTCCAAAAGGTATAACTGAGAAAAAATACAACGGCGATTTCATCGTTTGGATAACCGCATAACCCTTAGCTTCATATCCTTCACGCTCAATTCGTATCTCCTTGGCTTTAAGATCTCTTCTGAAATTAGCTTCTACAACTTTACCAGTTCCTATCAGGGAATCGTTGAGAAAAATTTTGTTCTCTTCGTGATTTGTTGTAATTGTCACTCTTTGTTCTTCTCCATTCAAGATAGATGCGCAAGAACAAATCAATAGCATGCTTACCAGAGCAATGGTAAATGATATTTTCACATTTTTGGGGTTTAAAAATTTGCATCAAATATAAGTAAAAACCTTGTTCAGATTGGTAGATCAAGCAATTCGCAATTTTAAATTATTAAAACGACTCTAACCACTATAATAAAACAGTACTTTTGAAACATGATAAATTCTCCGCTGAAAGATCTGAAAGTGGTTGAAATAGCCAGTGTGCTGGCCGGCCCGTCAGTGGGAATGTTCTTTGCTGAGTCCGGCGCGCGGGTTGTCAAAATTGAAAACAAACGGCTGGGGGGTGATGTAACCCGATCATGGAAATTACCTGCTGAAGATAAGAACGCATCTGTTTCAGCTTATTTTGCCGCCATCAATTACAAAAAAGAATATCACCTGGTTGACTTTACCAATTCTTCTGAATTTTCAACGGTGCTTGAACGCATAAAAAATGCTGATATCCTGATTGCAAATTTCAAGCGGGGAGATGCTGAAAAATTCGGCCTTGACTACACGACTCTGAAACAACTGAACCCACGCCTGATTTATGGAGAGATTTCAGGGTTTGGTGAAGCGAGTGACCGTGTTGCATACGATCTTATTTTGCAGGCTGAAAGCGGCTTTATGCACATCAACGGAACGGAAGATTCGGGCCCGGTAAAAATGCCGGTTGCGTTGATTGACATACTTGCAGGACATCAATTGAAAGAAGGCATACTGGTTGCATTGCTGAACCGGCATACCACGGGAACAGGATGCAAAGTACATGTATCACTTTATGACAGTGCTATTGCATCATTGGCAAACCAGGCATCTAACTGGCTGATGACGGGGATTAACCCACAACGAACCGGAAGCAAACACCCGAACATTGCACCCTATGGTGATATTTTCACCACAAATGATAAGCGCCAGGTAACACTGGCCATTGGCAGTGACTCACAATTTGCAAAACTCTGCACAATCTTAAACCTGGAACAGCTGGTACCTGATGTGCGTTTTTCAGCCAACCAGGCACGCGTTAAAAACCGGGACGAACTTGCCGGAATACTGGCTCAGAAAATTTCACTTTTTGAATCTGCAGCTCTGCTGGAGCACCTGAATAAGGCCTTTGTACCTGGCGCACTGATCAGAACCATAGAAGAGGTTTTTGCCGATGATCAGGCAAAAGAACTGATTCGAGAAGAGGTTATTGACGGTAAAAAAACCAGGCGCGTGAGCAGTGTGGTTTTTAAAATTTCTGTGTGATTATTTTTTCTTGCGCAGCGTTTTAATACGATCTTCAATAAAACGAATCAGCAGTTTTCCGGTTTTTTCATCAAGCCTTCTTCCAAATGATTTGTCTTTAGTAAAATACGTAAAAATAACCGCATCTGTGCCAAGGCTCCAGTAAGCATTTTCAAAAAACTGCCCAAACGATGTATTGTCTGATTTAAAGAGGTGCATGTCTTTCATGTTCTCATAAAAATACCGGACTGATTTTCCATAACCAAGAATTGCGCGTTTGTGTGACAGCGCATCACGGTCAAGCTTTATGAACTCTTTTCCAAAACTGTACCAAAGCAGGGCTTTGACAGTCTTATACTCAAAATACATCCAGAATCCCAGAAAGACGATCAGGTACACCAATTGCTGATCACGAATGTCTTCAACATTATCACCCACAACTTCGAGTGAATAAACGCCCCCTGCCAGCAGGTAAATCATCACACCGCCAATAAAGGTAAACCCGACCACCCATACGGTCAGCAACCAGCGTTTCCAGCCCTGTAATTTCGGATATATGATTACTGTTGTTGAGTCAGCATGATCTTCTGTACTGATTCTGTCTCCAATCCAAATTCCCATGAGTGTTGTTTGCGTGATTGAGTACAAAAATAAAAAAGGGAGACTGATTTCATCTCCCTTTTCAATTTCTATTTGATTTTTATTATTTCAGAACGGTTACATGCCCCCTGAATTCGTATTTTTTATCGTTGTAGGAATCTTTGGCGTTAACCACCCAAACGTATGTTCCGTCTTCTACAATACCGCGGCTTCCGTAAGTTCCATCCCAGCTAATATCACTGTTAAATGATTCCCATACAACTTCACCCCAGCGGTCAAAAAGAGTCAGGTGAAAATCATAAATATCAATACCTGAAATATAAATGCGCCAGTTTTCATTGAACTCATCACCGTCTGGCGTAAAAATATTTGGCGCAAACAGCACCACATCGTTTACAATGTCTACATAACCAATAATTGAGTCCATGCAACCAATCGTATTCCAGACATAAAGTATAACCGGGTAAGTACCTACCACCCCTTCAGGGTATTGAACAACTGGGTTTTGTTCAATAGAGGAACCAGGCATTCCATACGTTCCAAAATCCCACTGCCATTGTACCACATCCGGCATTGAAAAATCAGTAAACGTAATTTCTGTTTCATAAATATTGGCCGGCACCGGTGAATAGGCAAAAAGTGCATTCGGATAATTATACGTTTCAACCACATCAACATAGGTTGTGTCAAAAACGCAGCCGTCGGTGGTGGTAACAGTCATGGTTACATCATAAAAACCACCTTCTGCAAAGTTATGTGTAACCGGGCTGTTTCCGGTAACAGTAATACTTCCGCCATCTGAAAATTGCCAATAAGTGCTGGCAATAGACGGGTAAGCAGTCAGGTTGCTAAACGTTATATCAACCGGGGCACAGGCACTTACAATATCAGCCGCTAAAAGTGGAAATGCCGGTGGCGGTACCGTAATATTCATGCATTGCTGAACTGTTGGTGACGGGCAATTTTCACTGAGGGTAACGCACACGGTCATATCAGTGAGTGGATTAATGGTTATGCCGGGCCCGGTTCCCAGATTTGTTAAACCGCTTGTCCAGGTATAGGTGTATACGCCATTACCTCCGGTGCCTGTTGCAGCAAGTGAAAACGGATAGCCGGCACAAACAGTGGCATCTGGTGTCAGCGACGTAATCTGAAGTGGTGTTGGCTCAGTAATGGTTGCAACACCGGTTGCGGTACAGCCAAAACCGTTATCAACAGAAATGGTATAGGTACCCGGGCAAAGTGCATTAAATACACCGGTGGCATTTTGTGTCACAATTCCGGCGCCATTTGTAATTTCATAGGAAGCCAGGTTAGAACCGGTTAACGTAATTTGCCCGTCACAAATGGTATAACAACTTGCATCAACCACTGCCGGCGGATTCAATGCCGGCTGATTAATATCCACAACGTTGTCATCAACAATGACCTGACAACCCTGGGAATCCTGAATGACGAACGAATAATTTACCCCCGGTGCCACACCGCCGCAAAGTGACCCGAATGAATTACCGGGTTGAAATGTTAACCCGCCATCATTGCTGTATTGAAGCGGCGCAATGCCGTTCGATGAACTCAATGCAATAACGCCGTTGCATGCCTGGCAGTCAGAATTGGTAACAGCGGTTGCTCCCAGCAATTTGAAAACAGTTACGGCAACGTTTTGAGGTGGACCAGTACATAAACCACCCGTTGATGTTGGCGTTACGCTGTAATTGACCGTTTGTGACACCAGCGTGGTATTGGTTAAAACATCGGTAATGGTTGCTGAATTCTGAGCAGTTGTACTTTCACCTGTAACGTTTCCGTTTGCGGTGGCTACCCATGAGAAAGTTGAAGGCATATCTGCCGTTAATGCAAGATTCACCGGCGCATCACTGCAAATGGTAATTGCAGGGGCGCTTGTCACTGTTGGCAACGCATCAACCAGCACTGTAACTGTCTGGGGAATGCCTGCACAACTGCCGGTAGTTGCCGTTGGTGTAACGGTGTAGGTTACTGTTTGCTGAACGTTGGTGGTATTGGTAAGCAAATCTGTAACGGTTGCGGTAGCCTGTGCCGTTGTTGATTCACCTGTTATGTTTACGTTATCTGCCGCAACCCATGAAAAAGAGGAAGGCATATCAGCCGTTAATGCAATATTCAATGCTGTGCCGGAACAAAGTGTTGCCGTATTTGTACTGGTCATTGACGGAGACGGGTTCACGGTCACAGTCACAGTCTGCGTCGTTCCGACACACAAACCGGTGATTGAAGTAGGGGTTACGGAATAGGTTACCACCTCTGCAACAGCACTTGTATTTATAAGGGTATTATTTAATGTTGCTGTGCTTTGCGCTGTCAGACTTTCACCGGTAACATTCGGGTTATCTGTGGCTACCCATGAGAATGTAGAGGCAGCAGGGTTAGCCGTCAGCGGAATGTTTACCGCCGATCCGCTGCAAATGGTTGCTGAACTGGCACTGGTCATGTTGGGATTTTTCATGACCGTAACTGTCACTGTTTGTGGCGCGCCCGCACAACCTGCGTTTGTTGGGGTAACTGTATACGTAACATTCTGCGGTGTTGCTGATAAATTGGTTAATGTATTATCAATGATGTCTGTATTTTGAATGGTAGTGCTTTCACCGGTTACCAGGGCAGAAGTTGCCGCAATCCAGGTATACGTTGTGCCGGCCATGGTTGAGGTCAATGGAAAGCTCATGGTTGCACCGCTGCATAAAGTAGCTGTGGTGGGGCTCGTCATAACGGGTGCTGTGCAGCAAATTGCCTCACCCGTTCCGCCAACCGTTGTGATCGTAATTGTTTGATTTACGCCGGCGTAATTGGTCGCCAGCATTACATACACTTCTCCCACAACAGCACCGGTAATACTTGGTGTCTCCATGTTGGTTCCTGAAAAACTACAGTCTTCAACTGCGCCGTTAACACCACCGGTACCCAAACTGCCGCATGCTGAAACGGCAGCGGTTTGATTTGGAAACGGACCCCAGATAATAAAATCAATATCAGATGGTGCCGATAAGCTCATATCAATATTACCGCTGGTGCTTATTTCCAGAAAAAACCAGGCTGGTCCCTGCTGGGCGCCAAGGCAATTGTAGTTGTTGCCGGCCGGGGCAAAAACACCTACGGTAGATGCATAAACGGATCCGACATCTGAACACATTTCATTCATGCCCGCGCAATTTGAACCGGGTACCGCACCACTTTGTGCAAGCATAGAAAAGCCCGAAAAATAAAGGCCAATAAGTGAAACTATTTTAGTAATAAATTTCATGTCGTAATTTTTACAAATACTGATTCACCAATGATTCCAAGTAATCTGTCAGGGCTGTATACTGACCTGGAAAAGTTTGCAGCCACACTGCCAGTGCTGAATTATCAGTTTCAGACAAGGGTAAATATGACTCGTGTTCAGGATAATCCGGCGCTACCTCACTGCGCTTCAGTTTAAGTTCAGGAATAAGAATGGTATTTCTGTTTTCTTCTGCTACCGGAAAACGGAGCACATCCTGGTAATAACCAATCACCTGCTCAATTTTAACGCGGACAACATCTGCCTTTAACTGCTCCCTGCGTGCCCCCATGTATTCATACCAGCCTTGTGCTTTTGCAATAGAATCTTCTTCGGGCGTAACAACAATCCAATTCCACTTAAGATCAATATCCGAAAGCTGCCGCTCCAGAATGTACATTTTGTCAAGGTATACCTGCCGTGTAGCTGATACCTTATTTACTTCCTGCGCATTTATTGAAATTTGCATGCTATAGGCAGGCAGATGCAAAAAAAGAGAAGTCAGAAAAACGGTACTAAAAAGAATTTTTTTCATGCGGTACAAATTTATGAAGATCTGCTTAACGTTCGAAAAATGATTCATGCCATTCTTGCATCTCAAGAATCATTTTTCCAAAAAAAAAGGTTTCCGGAAAAGCTGAAAGAATTGCTGAAACCAGGTTGTTATTCCAAAAAAGAACAGGAGTCTTAAACTCCTGTTCTCAAGTTGATAATTTATTTAAGGACTGTAACGTGTCCCCTGAACTCGTATTTTTTATCGTTATAGGTGTCTTTTGCTTCAATCACCCACACATAGGTTCCATCCTGAATAAGTCCCTGACTGCCGTATTTTCCATTCCAGCCGGCCTCACTGTTGTATGATTCCCACACAACTTCTCCCCAACGGTTAAACATGGTCAGGTGAAAATCATAAATGTCAATACCTGTAATATATACACGCCAGTATTGGTTGTATTCATCTCCATCCGGTGTGAAAATATTTGGTGCAAATAAGATTACTTCATTCACGATACTGACCACACCCGCAATCGAATCTTCACATCCATCCGTATTCCACACATGGAGCATTACCGGGTAGTCTCCCGGAACGCCTTCAGGATAAACAGCGGTTGGATTTTGTTCCGTTGAATTGCCCGGAATGACCATTGGACCTAGTTCCCAGCTCCACTGAACAACATCACTGGATGAAAAATCGTTGAAGGTAATTTCAGTTTCAAAAATGGTTGCCGGAATCGGGCTGTAGGTATACATGGCATTTGGGTAATCAAATACCTCAATGTATTGTGCAAATGTTGTATCAAACAAACAGCCGTCAACGGTAGTAACGGTCATTGTTACATCATACATACCCGGGTTATCAAAAATATGAGTGATCGGGTTTGTACCGCTGATGGTTGCACTTCCGCCGTCTGAGAATTCCCAAAGTGTTGTTGCAATAGACCCTGCCGTCAGGTTTGTAAAGTTAACCTCAACCGGGAAACATCCGCTCACCACATCGGAGGTCATCAGCGGGAATGCATTTGGCGGAATGGTAATGTTCATACACTGCTGAACGGTTGGTGAAGGACAGTTTTCACTCATGGTTACACACACCTGCATGGATGCGTTTGGATTAAACGAAAGTGAAGTTCCGGTACCAAGAGTTGTTGCTCCGGTAGTCCAGGTATACGTATACACGCCGTTACCACCTGTTCCTGTTACATTCAGGTTAGCCGGTTCTCCGGCACAAATGGTAAAGTCTGGTGTAAGTGACGTAATCTGCAGCGGTGTAGGCTCCGTAATTGTTGCCGTTGCTGTAACACTGCATCCAAAACCATTGTCAACATAAATGTCATACGTATCAGCACACAAAGCGGTAAAAATACCTGTTGTGTTTTGTGTAATGGTACCTGCTGTATTGGTAATCTGATAGTTTGTAAGGTTTAGTCCTGTTAATGTAATTTGCCCGTCACACACCGTGTAACAACTTGAGTTCACAACAACCGGCGCATCCAGTGACGGAACATTAATATCAATAACATCATCATCAACTGTAACCAAACAGCCTTGTGCATCCTTAATAACAAAACTATAATTGGTACCCGGTGCTGTGCCGCCGCACAATGAACCAAATGTATCACCGGCCAGGAATGTCATACCACCGTCATTGCTGTATTGAAGGGGAGCAATACCATTCACAGAACTTAAGGTAACACTTCCGTTACATGCCTGGCAATCTGAATTGGTTACTGCAGTAGCACCCTGCAAGGTGAAAATGGTTACATCGATGTAAGCCACAGCAAAACAACCGGCACTGTCAACCCTATATTCATAGGCGCCCTGCAATGCTACAGATGGATCAATTGGCATTACGACCGGGTTTCCTGCCGGGTCTTGCCAGGTACCACCCGTCTGTGGTGTGCCGCCCAGGTAATTAAACAAGTCTTCATCAGGACCTTCAAGACAGAAGGTGGCTGAACTATCGGTTCCGGGATCCAACCCGCCTCCTACTGAAACAATAACATCGTCGGTTTCAATGCAATCAGGATGACCGACCGGGTAAACCGTAAGTGTGTAGGTGGTAGTACCTGTCAGGTTGATTACAGATGGGTTTGGAATGGTAACGTCATCTAAACTTCCGTCATTGGGTGTCCAGCTGTATACCAACTGAGGACCACCTCCACCGCAGGAAACATCCCAGTCCCACGCAGTTGTTGAACCCGATACGCAGGAAACAGAACCGTCACTTGTAAGGAGCATGGTAATGCAGCCGCTTGGATTGGTTGCCTGCCAGCTAAGCCCCGCCAGGTTACCATCCATTGGTCCGGCGATAACAGGAGCAGATGTGTTACTTCCATCATAAATGGTTACAAAATCAAACCAGGTTTCTGTAGTGCCGGCGTTGAAAGAAATGGACATAAAGGTAAGACCATCTCCCGGTGTATCCGGACAATAAGTCCATGTCTGGAACGCATTTTCACCATAACACAGCGTAAAATTACCGGCATCGGTTGAACACATGGCTGTTGGCGCACCAAGCGTTATTGGCGTACCGTTGCAGACAGTGGTATCAAGACCAGCAATGGCCGGTGGATTGGCATTTACCGTCACGGTAATGGTTGAATCATACGTACATCCAAAATCATTGATACAGGTATAGGTATAAGGGAAAGCACCGGCAAGTGTTGGCTGAACTGTAATTTGTTCTCCATCTGGTGAATTGGCAATGATATAGGGGTCACCAAGATCCCAGTAGGATGAATCCATACCCAACCCAATCTGAGGTGTAAACTGGGTAATAGCCGGATAAAGCGGTGGATCAAGGTTAATCTGGAAACCAGGCAAATAGCCATCATCTCCGCCCCACAAATCTGTAAACAAAAGTTGCCAGACACCGTTTAGCGGGCATCCGAAAAGGTCTGTAAACGGGTCAATAGGCATGTAATCTCCAACCGGTAATGTACCTGCAACCGGAACAGCTGCAATCCACGTTACCGTTGCGGCCGGTGTAAAGCAATAGTTCCACGGTGTACCAATATTTAACGGCATGTTATCACAACTGGCGCCTGAATAACTTGGAACACCCAGGTTGGTTCCACCACCACCCTGCTGGTGCAGGGTCATGATTTGGCCGGTTGGACACTGAATCTGGAGTACAAAGTCTCCCATGAAGGAATGTTCAATGTCTACACAAATACTCACGATATCACTTACCTGGTCAATAATTTCAGACGAGTTAAAACCGGTCATGGTCATTGGCATGGTATTCAAAACGCCTACATCATCCGGCACACAGTGGTCAGAATCCCACACGCCACCCGGGAAACCGGTCCATTCTACTTCGTATTGTGCCGGCTGTGCCTGAAATGCCACAGACTCTCCCAGGCAAATGGTGGTATCACCCGGGAATGGATCCCAGTCTGGTGGTGTGGCAACCAATACCTGCAGTGAAAGCAGGTTGTTATTGGTACATCCATTATCATCTTCAACATAAAGCTGAACCAGGTATTCACCCGGAGCACTGAATGCATGCGTGGTAGTCAATCCGCTGGTTGAATCTGCGGTACCATCCATAAAATCCCAGGTCCATTGAACCAGGGAAAATCCAGGACCAGGGGCAGATCCCGTATCATTAAATGTTACCAATTCACCTACACAAACAGCAATTGAATCACCGGCCATGTTATCAGCATTTGCAATTTCGCCGGCAACAACCGGTGCGTCGCAAGGTGTTTCACAGGAGATAGATGCATTGAAGTTTCCGACACCGCTGCTGTTAGAGTTAAAAACAATGGTAAGACAGCCGGATGGATTCAGGTTCGATGCTGACACTATCAACCCATCCAGTGCATTGGTGGTATAGGTACCCAGTGTACCGGCACTGGTGTTGGGACCATCGTAAATGGTCATATTATCGGCATCTGAACCAGGGCCGGGTATGTTGTCTGTTGGATCAAGCTGAAAAACCACCCAGTACAGGGTAATGAAATCACCCGGTGTATCAGGACAAATGGTAACGGTATACGATTCGTTATTGGTATAGGGGGTTACCGCACCTGCTCCGCCTGAATCAAACAAACCGCCTAAACAGGTATTTACGGTTGTGTTGTCAGACGCTGCATCCATGATAACGGTGGTTTGAGAATAAGAAAACCAGCCGATCCCTGTTGCCAATAATAGAAGAATTTTTTTCATCGTTTGGGCTTATTGATTAGATGAATTTTGTGAATACATGACACGTAATTTTTCTGCCGAATAAAAGACCAGCACGTTTCCGTTGCCAAGGTCATATCCGATTGTTTTGGTAGCATTTCGCTGAAAATTGTACGCGTGAAAATTAAATTCGTTTGGATTATTCAGTACAGCCGGATCAAATGGCTGACCATCTGCCGAAACAATATCTGAAACAGGTAAAAGCTGCGCTTTCTGTCCCTCCGTTAAATTGGAAATGGGCTGAACGAACCAGCCGTTTTCCAACTCATAAACCATTTGGTTATAGGCATCGGGATCATTTTTAAAATTATCCTGGGCTTTTGCGGCAACCTCTTTATTTACAAGGAGCCGGGAATCAATCTGGGTGTTTTTCTGCGCAATAACCGAAACGGAAACAAACGCAGCAACTATCAAAACCAGTTTTTTCATTTTTGCAGTTTTTTATAAAGGTAGTAGCTATTGTTTTCTGTCAGACGATTTTTTTGGCTGAAGGTTGCTTGCTTATGAGCCTTGTTTGTTGATAAATTCAGGACCTTGCCGGTTTAAAAAAAATGTCTGAAAACACGCGTACGTTTCAACTGCTGGTCTGACAATGTTTTGGAAGCAATGCAATGATCAAATTCCGTGTTAAGTCAGGCACAAAAATGCACAACGCAGGCATGGAATCCTAACGGGAGAGCCCTGCGAATTTTTATCACTTAAACGATAGAATGAAAAATTTGCGAATCAACTGTTAATTTAATCGGATTATTAAAAATAAATTAACATCACATTAAATTAACTCACAGAATTACCTGTTTGCCAGGTGTGGCAATTTTAGCAGAAAGCCCTTATTCGGTCAGCTGCATCAATTTATAATTGTTGTACATGACAACAGCAACGCGCATGTTTTCTTTACCAGACCCGTCAGCAACTGTCTGAAATTTAAAATCATTCTGCACCAGGTCAACTTCATAATTTTTCAGAAACGGATCAAACTGCGTTCCGTACAAATGAAGCGCTCCCAGAAAATACAATCCAATATCAAATCCCTGTGCTGAAAAAACAGTTGGGTCAGTTCCGAATCTGTTTCGGTAGGCTTTTACAAACTCAAGTCCACGGCCTTCATTCATATCTACAAACCGGTAGGTGGCATAGTGCTGGCTAAGCCGGTTTTTATGCATTACATCCAGGTCTTCATACTTGTTCCAATCTTCAATTCCAAAAACAATTAATTTCATGTGAGATGAACGGTAATTGCTGTTCATAACACTGTTTAAGCGCGTCATAATGCCTGCCACAAACTTGATATTTTCAGACGGAACCAGCACAATGTTTACGGTGTCTTTACGGATATAGGTATCCAGATCACGACCGCTGTTGCTGCCCGCAGAAACTTCTATGATGTGATCATTCATAGCCCCCGGAATGCCCGCAATAGCCGTATTGAAACGCTCCCGGCAACGTTCATAAATAGCCAGGTCAGCTGTTGAGGTCGGTTTAACAATAAGGATGTTATGTTTTGCGTGATATTTCAGAATGTAATCCACAGCACCGTCAAAAAGTGTCATGTTCGAAGCAACGGTTTTATATACCAACGGATTTTGGTTGATGACAGCCGCATCTACCTTAAATGGTAAAACCAACGGAATACTTTTCTGCTGGCAAAGTGCAGACACAACATTTACTTCTGATTGGTACATGGGACCAACCACAAGATCCATCGAAGAAAACTCAGTTTTCTGAAAAATGCCGGCAATGGTAGCAGAGTCTTTTTTGGTATCATACACGTAAATAGAAACATTTAACCCGGCACTTACCAGGGAGTCAGCCGCAAACAAAAAGCCCTGGTAAAATTCAAAGCTCATTTTGGTGGTTGGCAAAAGTTCCCGCACCTGATCTACTTTAAGCGGTTTACTCATTTCTGCCTCATTCTGCGAAAGCATCAGGGGCAGCAGAAGGGCTACCGAATAGACCGGTTTGGTTATAAGCTGCGCACTGCCTGTGTGATACAACGTGGTATTTTTTACCGGCTCAATCTGTTTGTCTACAATCTGGTAATCTACCCGTTTAACGGGAATCAGAAGTATGTCTCCTTTTTTCACCTTAATACCGTCCAGGTGATTTAATTTCTGAATGGTATCTGTGGTAACCATGTAACGTTTAGAGATTGAATAAAGCGTTTCATGTTCCAAAACCACATGTTTTACAATGGAGTCAGAATAAGAAATGGCATAGTCAACCGGTTTCTGATTGGTATTGTCCTGCTGAATAACCTCAGTAGTGCCCAGTGTTTCCTTGATTGGAACAGTCAGTTTCTGCCCAATAGACAAACCTGATTCAACACCCGGGTTAAGCGATTTCAACTGATCAACCGTACACCCGTATTTTTTTGAAATACCGTAAAGCGTTTCTCCCTGTGCAACAATGTGTGTACCGTAATGCTCTGCGTTTGTTACCGGAACCGGAATCAATACTTTCTGGCCAATTGCAAGATTGTCAGTCAGGTTTGGATTAGCCTGAAGCAGTGATTCCATTGACGTTTTGTACAACGTCTGAATACCGTAAAGCGTATTCCCCTGCTCTACAATGTGCACGTAATACTTTTTACCGTTAATGGTTTCAACAGTTGCATTTTCAGGCTGTGCCATTAAGGGTATAAGGCCCAGACAAAAAATACAGGTCAGAAAAATTTGTTTCATAATTATTCCCATTCAATAGTTGCAGGCGGTTTTGAACTGATATCGTAGGTAACACGATTAATTCCCTTTACATTATTTATAATTTCATTTGAAATTTTTGCCAGGAACTCGTATGGTAAATGGCACCAGTCTGCCGTCATACCATCAGTAGAACTTACAGCTCTTAAAGCCACCGCATTTTCATAAGTGCGTTCATCACCCATCACACCAACCGATTGTACCGGCAATAAAATTGCACCAGCCTGCCAAACATCGTCGTATAATCCTGCCTCTTTCAATCCTTTAATAAAGATGTAATCAACCTCTTGCAAAATACGTACCTTTTCTTCAGTAATATCACCCAATATGCGAATTCCAAGACCAGGCCCCGGGAACGGGTGACGGCCTATAATAGTTTCTGAAATTTCAAGTGCCCGGCCAACACGCCGCACCTCATCTTTAAAAAGTAACCGCAGCGGTTCTACCACCTGCAGTTTCATAAAATCAGGCAGCCCGCCTACATTGTGGTGTGATTTAATAGTCGCTGATGGTCCCCCCGTTGCAGAAACAGATTCAATGACATCCGGATAAATAGTGCCTTGCCCCAGCCATTTTACATCTTTTACCAGGTTGGCCTCACGGTCAAAAATATCGATGAATTTGGCGCCAATGATTTTTCGTTTCTTTTCAGGATCTTTCTCTTCTTTCAACGCGTTGTAAAAAATGTCTTTGGCATTTACGCCTTTTACATTAAGCCCCATGGTACGGTATGAGTCCAGCACAAGGTCAAATTCATTTTTACGCAGCAGGCCGTTGTCAACAAAAATGCAATAGAGATTCTGACCAATAGCTTTGTGAAGCAGGGTTGCCGCAACCGACGAATCAACACCGCCGGAAAGCGCCATAATTACTTTATCAGTACCCAACTGCTTGCGCAGGTTGGCAATCGTAACATCGATAAACGAATCGGGGGTCCAGTTTTGCGAACAATTGCATACATCCACCACAAAGTTTTTGAGAATTTGTGTACCAAATTCACTGTGATATACTTCAGGATGGAACTGAATGGCAAACGATTTTTCACCGTTAATTTCATACCCGGCATATTCAACATCTTCGGTTGAACAAATCAGGCGGTAGTTTTCAGGAATGCGTTTGATGGTGTCACCGTGGCTCATCCAAACCTGGGAGTGAGCCTTTACATGCTTCATCAGTGCCGAACCATGATCTACAAAACTCAGTTTAGCCCGGCCGTATTCACGCGTTTTTGACGGTAAAACCTCGCCACCGTAATGATGTGATAAATACTGAGCCCCAAAACAAATACCCAGTAACGGTAATTTACCTTTGATAGCCGTCAAATCCGGCCGCGGTGAATTCTCATCCCTGACAGAAAAAGGGCTGCCTGACAGAATGACTCCGCGGATATCAGCACCTATAAATGGAATCTTATTCCAGGGATGAATTTCACAATAAACGTTTAACTCTCTCAGTCTGCGTGCAATCAACTGCGTGTACTGAGATCCGAAATCGAGAATTAAAATGGTTTCCTGCATCCCGCAAAGATAACACCAAGAAAGGGAATATTTTTGCCGGGCTTATCAAATTAATTATTCGCCGGATTCAGAAGAGAATTCGCCCTGAAACCGGGCAGATGTTATTACTGCAGGCTAAATTCTGCCTTCAGCCATTCACCCAGGTTGTCTTTCTGCGGATTTCCGTAAAACTCATTGAGATAAGCTGTAATTTCCTTGATTTGCGTAGCGGCATCCTTATCAGCGTATTCGCTCATAATAACCTCAACCTCTCCTTTGAGTACGGTCATATCCGGAAACACCGGTGTAAAGGTTCCGATTTTTTTAGATTCAGTACCCTGACGGTAGAAAATAGTCATTTCCTTTTCTGTGATTTCAATAGGCTGACCATCAACTTTAAAAATTTCTTCTTTATTGAGTAACAGGTATTCACCATCACTGCTCAGTTTTTTACGAATCAGTTCACCCTTGTGATCATAGGTCAGGTAAAAGAAATTTTGCTCATCCATTGGAAACGCCTCACTGCCCAATTGCAGTTTCATGGTTCCAATAACCAGGTATTTTCCTGAAAAATGGTTTTGCAGATCAATCAGGTTAATCAACGCACCTGCACGTGATGACACGTTATTGGCAGCCGGCAGAATATTGGTTTGCCCCTGTTCAGATGCTGACAGAACAAAACGTCCTTTTAAATTGGATATAACAGCAGCACGTGACTGCGGTGTTTTAAAATTCAATGCAGTGCCGGGCATAAAAACATCACCCTGTTTCATGTCAGCATTTGTTTTTTGAAATACAATCTGACCATCTACTTTAATTACCTTGTATTGGTCTGACTCTGCCAGTTTTTTGGTGACATCATTTCCCATAATTGAGAAAAGCGCCACAGATGCAGAAAGAACGGTTAAACCAAGTATAAACTTTTTCATAGGATTTCGATTTTAATTTATTCAATTCCAAATTCTTTTTTCAGCCAGCCGGCCAGGTTTTCTTTAGAGGGGCTGCCATAAAACTCATTCAGGTAGGCCGTAATTTCACTTATCTTTTTTGCATTATCAGCCTTTTCAAAAGACTCCAGTAAAATAGAAACCTCTTCCTTCAAAATGGTTTCATCGGCAAATACCGGTGTAAAGGTATTGATTTTGTAGGTTTTATCACTTTTATAATACAGGGTCATTTCTTTTTCCGTTACCGGAATGGGGTTTCCGTCAATTTTAAAGATCTCGTCTGCGTCCAGTATAATATTGGCGCCGTCTGATTTAAGTTTCTTTGGTATTTCTTCACCATTATGCACATAAGTCAGGTAAAAAAAACTGGTTTCATTGATTGGAAATGATTCAGCCCCAACCGGAATTTTTGCAACATCCAGCACCAGGTAACGCCCGGTAAAATGATTTTTAAGATCAACAACATTCAAAATTGCACCGCTGCGTGACGATACATTATTGGCTGCCGGCAAAACTTTTAGTTTTCCTTTGGATGAGCTCAGTACATAGCGCCCGTTTTCATCATTGACAATTGCAGCCCTGGATGTTTGGGTGGTAAAATTCAGCGGAGTACCTGTTACATAAAGGTCACCGCGCTGCATGTCTTTACCGGTTTGTTCAAAAACAATGCGTCCCTGAACGGTAAGTACTTTGTATTCATTGCTGGTGAGATTTACCTCAGACGTATCTGCACGCCATGACAATGCTGAAATTCCTGCCAACGAGAGAACTCCAAGACTAATACCCCATTTTACATTTGTCATACTTACTCTGAATCGCATATAGACGGTTAACAAAAAACATACCAATTAAAGTTCATCCAGCAGATCGGTCAGTTTGCCCCGGATTTGCACCAGTTTTCTGTAAATTTGGTCATTTTCAGGCAAATCTGCAACAGTTTCCCTTAATTTATGCCGGGCACCTTCGAGGGTATACCCCTGCTTTTTAACAAGGTCAAAGATTCGTCTGAAATTTTCAACATCCTCCCGGGTAAACAGGCGGTTGCCCTTTTTGTTCTTTTTAGGTTTTATGATATCGAATTCCTTTTCCCAGAAACGGATAAGGGAAGTATTTACGCCAAAAATTTCAGCAACTTCACCAATCGGATAATATATTTTCGTTATCTCTTTATCCCTGTAAGGCATATCGCAAAATTAGTGAAATATGCCAATGATGAGACGCATCGGGTTGGCAAACTTAACCGGCAATGTGTCAGTTATTTAATTATTCACAGCTGCTGTTAACAGAATTCAGTTGAACATCTCAGTCATATAGCTGTAATTAGGCGTATATTTGCAAAAATTTTTTTGTTCATGCCGTCATTCAAGTTCAGGGTGCTTATTGACACTGATTCAGGAAACGATGTTTTCCGTGATATTGTGATTTCAACCAAAGACAACCTGGAAGTTTTCTATCATAAAATTATGGAAGCCTTTGCTTTTAAAGGTGACCAAATGGCTTCGTTTTATAAAAGCAACGAAGACTGGGACAAAGGCCAGGAAATAACCCTGGTTGACATGGGCATGAATGACAGTGCAGAACCGGTGCTCATTATGAGTGATACCAGCCTGCATGAAATTGTCACAGAACCTGATCAGAAAATGATACTGGTATATGACTTTATGCGCATGTGGTGCTTTCTCATTGAATTGGTTGAAACACAAACCAAAACTGTAAGTGCCCCGCAAATTGCACTGAGTGTTGGAACGGCTCCCAAAGAAGAATCTAAAAGTTTTGATTCGGCCAATGATTTAACCTATGGCGAAACACTTGACCTGGGAGATGATTTTGACGACATTTTTTCAGACGACGATGATGAACTCGATGATGATGACCTGGACGGGTTTCATGAAGAAACCGGTGAAAGTGACTATTACTGATGTCTTTTGAAAATGACCCTATAGGACTTGCTATTCAGGAGTTTGAGCGCACCGGAAAAAACGCTGAAATTACAGTTTCGTCTGACCTCTGTGAAGACGATGTAATTCCGGTTGCACATTTTTTCAGAACCTATGATGAAATGCCTGAACTTGAACAGCGGGCACTTGCACTTTGTACCGGTTCTGTGCTTGATGTTGGAGCCGGTGCCGGTTGTCACTCTGCCTACCTGCTGCAAAAAAAACTGATACCGGAGGCCATTGATGTTTCAAAAGGTGCTGTCGGGTTTATGACACAATCAGGTATTAATGCTTCACAAAAAACCATATTTGAACTGCACGGCAAACAATTTGACACCATTCTTTTACTCATGAATGGTATTGGTCTTGCCGGCTCTATGGC
This sequence comes from Bacteroidota bacterium, assembly GCA_016192075.1. GTDB lineage: Bacteria > Bacteroidota > Bacteroidia > Flavobacteriales_D > Crocinitomicaceae > JADJGJ01. The sequence goes on from JACPUU010000013.1 coordinate 89,785, forward strand.
AGCGCTGCCTGAATTTCTGACACAACTCAAAAAATTGCTGAACCCGGGTGGAAAAATTTTGTGCGATTCAACAGACATTTCATACCTCTATGCTGAAGAAGACGGATCGTTGTGGATTAACCTGAACGACACCTATTACGGTGAAATGCAATTTAACATGACTTACCAAAATACCAGCACCGGATGGTTTCCCTGGCTTTATATTGATTTTGAAAACCTCTGTGAACAGGCATCCCTGGTTGGATTGAACTGCACACTGCTTTTTGAAGGAGAAAACAATCACTACTTGGTTTCACTTGAACACAGCTAAACGTTAACGTCCTATGAACTTAAAAAAACAAATCCTCTTTCTGTCTGCAATGTTCATGGCGGTGGTGTCATGCTCAGCCGATGTGGAAGTGGAAGATGGCAATTCACTGTTATGGAAAATTGAAGGAAACGGTTGTAAACCGTCTTACATATTTGGCACCATGCACATGATTGAAGAAGAGTATTTCAACATGTCTGAGGCACTGATTGAAAAAATAAAAACGAGCGATGCCATTATTATGGAGGTGGGTGGTATGCCCAACCCGATTGATGCCATGAATATGATGATGCTTGACAGCGGAACCGTTCATGATTTTTTCACCAAAGAACAAATGGCCACGCTGCTTGAATTTATGGATAAAGAACTGAAAACAGATCCGGAAACCTTTCATGCCGTTTACAGCAACATGAAACCTTTTTTAATTCTGCAGGCCATTTCGCAGGGCTTCTTTTCAGAAAATGCGGTGTCGTATGACCTTAACATTATGGCTATTGCCAAACAAAACAACATTCCCCTAATAGGGCTTGAAACCATTGAAGAACAGCTGAGCTTTTTTGACGCCATTCCGCCGGCAGAAATGGCTGATCTTATCATGCAGTCTGTTGAAAATTTTGACGACGAAAAAAAGGAAACTCAAAAACTGATGAAGATTTATGCCGAACAAAACGTTGAGAAAATGATACCGGTAATGAAAAAACAGTCACCTGAGTTTATGAAGTTTGAAGATATTTTTCTAACCAACAGAAACAAGAACTGGATTCCTAAACTCAAAGAAGAAATGGCTTCTAAACATTGTTTTGTAGCGGTAGGCGCAGCGCACCTTTTTGGAGAAAACGGAATTTTAAAATTGCTTGAGAACGAAGGTTACACCGTTACGGCTGTTTCCACCAATTAACCCGGCGCGGTTTTGCTAATACTCGTGCAGAATCAATACCGGAATTTCACTGTGAAGAACCAGTTTTTTGGTCAGGCTGCGATGAAAAATACGCTCCCACATTGAATAGTGACGTGTTACTGCAACCAGCAAATCACAATGATGCTTTTCTGCAAATTCAAACAAAGCCTCTTCTGTATTCACTGCCTCTACGTAGTGGAAAGTATGTTTGGAATCTTTAAGCAACCCGGTTAGTTTTAATTCTTCAATATTTTTAATGTGTGATCCCGAAGGTCTTTGGGCGTTGAAATGCACCAGGTGCACATAAGGTTGAAATACGTCTACCAAAGTAAGTAATGGTGACAGGTAACTGGCAACATTGTTGGTAAAGTGAAAGTCTGAGGCAAAAACCACTTCACTGATATTGTATGACCGGTGACCTTTTGGAATAACCAAAACCGGGCATTTAACCGTATTGATAACATGTGATGCCACACTCCCCAAAACGGCATTGGCCGAGTCGGTATTACCCTTGGTACCCATCACAATCAGGTCTATTTTTTTGTCATCTACCGTTCGCTGAATCCAATCCACGGCGGTACCAAATTCAAGAATTCCATGAATTTTGACATCTGCATATTCTGATTTAAGCTCAGTCAGATACCTGTTCAGTTTTTTGCCTTCATTGTGCTTAATGTCATCTGCAATTACAATACTTTCAGCAATACCTACAACGGGTAGTCCGAATGAATGAAAGAGAAACAACTCTGCTCCCAGTTCTTTTGCCAGGGAAGCAGCCATTTGTGCTGCTCTTTTAGCTGTTGGTGAATAGTCAACAGGTACTAATATTTTCTGAATAACAGGCCGGGTCATACACTTTTTATTTGATCCAAAGATATGGTACATGCCAACCTGGTTTTCTGACCCACATCAAGTCACTGGATGACAGAGCTTTTTTAAGACATGATAAAAATCATACCGCAACGTGTCAGGTATCAATGGGACAACCAAAGCGCCAGCATAGCTTTGTGCAAGCATAATACCAAAACATCATCGTGTATGGAAATCATTTTTCTCTTAATTGCAATCAGTATTGGCCTGGCGCTCTTCTTTCTCTTTTCCTTTTTATGGGCAACCAAAACAGGTCAGTTCGAAGACACTTATGGTCCTTCAGTTCGCATATTATTTGATGATGAGGACCTCGCAACAAAATCAATGTCAAACCAAAAATCTGAACAATGCAACTAGAAAAATTCAGCTATGACAACCGCATTGTCCGGTTATTCCTCATTGCTACCGTAACGTGGGGAATTATCGGAATGCTTGTCGGATTGTTTGCGGCCCTGGAGCTTATCTGGCCACAACTAAACTTCTTTTCGTTTCTTTCCTTTGGCCGTATCAGGCCGCTTCATACAAACGCGGTAATTTTTGCGTTTGTCGGAAACGGAATTTTTGCAGGAGTCTATTATTCCCTGCAGCGGCTACTTAAAGCACGCATGTTCTCAGACGTTTTGAGTAAAATCAATTTCTGGGGTTGGCAGTTGATTATTGTCTCAGCCGTTCTGACAATTCCGTTTGGTATGACCACCGGTAAAGAATATGCTGAGCTGGAATGGCCAATTGATATTGCCATAGCATTAATGTGGGTGGTATTTGGTGTAAACATGTTTGGTACTATTCTGAAAAGAAGGGTTAAACACATGTATGTTGCCATTTGGTTTTACATAGCCACCTTCGTTACCGTTGCGGTTTTGCACATTGTAAACTCTTTTGAAATGCCGGTGTCGTTCCTGAAAAGTTACAGCTGGTATGCCGGGGTTCAGGATGCATTGGTGCAATGGTGGTATGGTCACAACGCGGTGGCATTTTTCCTCACCACACCCTACCTGGGTCTCATGTACTACTTTGTTCCAAAAGCAGCCGGGCGTCCGGTTTATTCATACCGGCTTTCGATCATCCACTTCTGGGCACTCATCTTCATTTATATCTGGGCAGGCCCTCACCACTTGCTGTACTCATCACTGCCTGACTGGGCACAATCACTGGGCGTTGTTTTCTCAATTATGCTGATTTTCCCATCCTGGGGAGGTATGCTGAACGGGCTTTTAACGCTGAGAGGTGTGTGGGACAAAGTCCGTGATGACGCTGTTTTAAAATTCATGGTGGTTGCCATTACCTGCTACGGTATGGCCACGTTTGAAGGGCCAATGCTCTCCCTGAAAAATGTGAACTGGATTTCTCACTTTACAGATTGGACTGTTGCGCACGTTCACGTAGGCGGACTTGGCTGGAACGGTATGTTCACCTTTGGTATGGCATACTACCTGGTTCCAAAATTGTGGAGAACCAACCTCTACTCAAAATCATTGGCCAATGCCCATTTCTGGATTGCAACACTGGGTATTATTCTTTGGGTAATTCCAATGTACTGGGCCGGATTTACACAAGGGTTGATGTGGAAAGATTTTAACGGTGACGGTACACTTGCCCACCCTAACTTCCTTGAAACAGTAACCCAGTTGAGACCATTCTTTATGCTGCGTGCCCTTGGTGGTGCCATGTTTATTACCGGTGCTGTTATAATGGTAGTTAACCTGATTAAAACAGCAAGACAAGGCAGTTTTCTGGCAGAAGAAGCAGCAGAAGCACCTGCTTTGGTTAACCCTAAACAAGGACACACCGGAGAACACTGGCACGCTGTTATTGAGCGCCGTCCTATGAGATTTCTCGTAGTTGCCCTGGTTGCAATTCTGGTTGGTGGTATCGTGGAATTGATTCCAACATTTATGGTTGGTTCAAATGTTCCGAAAATTGCATCGGTACAACCTTATACCCCACTCGAACTTGAAGGTCGTGATATCTATATCCGCGAAGGCTGTTACAACTGTCACTCACAGTGGGTGCGCCCTTTCCGCGATGAAGTAAAACGCTATGGTGAATATTCCAAATCAGGTGAGTTTATTTATGACCACCCGTTCCAATGGGGATCTAAACGAACCGGACCTGACCTGCACCGTTCTGGTATCGGCAATCCATTTGCCAGAAATGATGCCTGGCATTACAAACACTTGATTTTACCAACATCCGTTTCTGAAAATTCCATTATGCCGGCTTACCCGTGGCTGACAGAAAAGCTGGATGTTTCATCACTCAAATCTAAAATCAGTGCCATGCGTACAGTGGGCGTTCCTTATCCTGAAGGGTATGAAGAACAGGCGCTTGATGATTTGAACAAACAAGCACAGGAAGTTTATGAAGCAGTAATAGCTGATCCGGATATTAAAAATGCACGGCCGGATATGGAAATTATTGCCTTGATTGCCTACCTGAACAGACTTGGATCTGATATTCATAAAGGAAAAACAGAAGAAGCAGTGGTTGAGCCAGCTGCAGAACCAATTGTTGAACCGGTTGATACCGCCGCTGCTCCGGTTGCGGCTGATACCACTAAAACTGAGAACTAATGTTAAGCTATATTAAAGGAAATCTCACCAGTATTGATGGAATTGAAATATTTCCAATTATCTCACTGGTCATCTTTTTCTCGTTTTTTGTTGGACTTGGAATTTATGTTCTGAGAACTGACCGCAAAAAAATTGAGGAACTTAAACAAATGCCGTTAGACGAAGAATAATAAAAAGCCGGATTATGAAAAGTTTAATTAAATACCTCAAACCTGCACTTACCCTATTTCTGGTTTTAGCAGGCACCAGCCTCATGTCACAACAAACCGCTGTGGTGGCTGAAGAAATAGACAGACCTATTTACGAAGACCTGGGCATGTCACCTACCGCGCTTGCATCCATCATGCTTATTTTTACAGCCGTTCTGGTTGGATTTGTGATAAGCCTGGCTGGTTCTGCCAGAAATATTCTGGAGTACAAACAGTCAAAAATGAAAAACGGACTGAAAACCATTCTGGTACTGGCCGGCGTTTTTATGGCACCTGAGCTTTTTGCTGCGGATGCTGCTGCCGCTCCGTCTCAATATTTGATTTCATTTCCTGACTCTGCTTTCTGGACCTTTTTTACCCTGGACATCATTCTGGTAATGGTTATTTTATACCTGGGCGGAATTATTCGCGGTGTGCTGTCTGAATACAAAGTACCTTCAAAAATCAACGTATTTGCCCGGTGGAATAAAACCATGACAGATGCTGTTCCAATGGAAGAAGAAAGTTCTATTTTGCTGGATCATGATTACGATGGCATCAAGGAATTGGATAACAACCTGCCACCGTGGTGGAAATACGGCTTTTACATTACCATTGTATGGGCTGTTGGTTACTTATTCTATTACAACATTTTCAACTTTGGACCGCTGCAGGAACAGGAATACCTGGCAGCTATGGAAGAGGGAGACCGGGAAGTGGCTGAATACAAAAAAGCACACCCTGTTTTAATCAATGCTGACAATGTAACCGCTTTGGAAGATGATGCATCTATAGCAAAAGGACAAAATGTTTACACAACCTATTGCCAAACCTGTCACATGGAAAAAGGCCGCGGCGGTGCCGGACCAAACCTGACTGACAACACCTGGATTTACGGCGGCGACATCAAAACCGTTTTTACAACCGTGTCAGAAGGAACAAAAAACGGAATGGCTATCTGGAAAGACATTATCAGTGCTGAAGAAATTCAGGCAGTATCCAGTTACATTCTCAGGCTTGAACCGGTATTACCCCCTGAAGGGAAATTACCGGAAGGAAAGATTGTTGAATAATAGCTTTGTCAAATACCAGAAAATATCATGGAAGAGTGTGTCAAAAATCACACTCTTCTTCTGTTTAAGGACCGACCTTTGTAGTGCACCTATTTACAACGTATCATGACCCACGACGAACAGCGATTTGATCAATTCAGAGACAAAATTTCTACCGTAGACGAAAAGGGAAAACGCATTTGGGTATTCCCCAAAAAACAAGTTGGAAAATACTTTAACCGCAGGCAGATTTTTGCTTATTCCCTGCTTGCCCTTTTATTAGCAGGCCCGTTCATTAAAATTAGTGGTGAGCCACTTTTGATGATCAATATCATTGAACGAAAGTTTGTCATTTTCGGGCAAATCTTCTGGCCTGAAGACATCTTTCTGTTTGCCTTTGGTATGATTGCCTTTGTAATTCTGGTAATTGTATTTACCGTTGTTTTTGGCCGTTTGTTCTGCGGCTGGGCATGCCCCCAGACCATTTTTATGGAATTTATTTTCAGGCGCATTGAATATTGGGTTGACGGAGACTGGAATCAGCAAAAACAACTGGACAAAATGCCCTGGAATGGACACAAAATTTTCAAACGCACCCTCAAGTGGTCTCTTTTCTGGCTGGTTTCATTTGTCATTGCCAACATTTTTCTCGCCTACATTATTGGCAGCGACGGGTTAAAAGATATTATCATTGATGACCCCAAAAATCACATTGGCGGGTTAACTGCCATTGTTGTTTTCACCACCATTTTTTTCGCTGTCTTTGCCTGGTTCAGAGAACAGGTTTGTATTGCCGTTTGCCCTTACGGACGGTTACAGGGAGTTTTGCTGGACAAACATTCTGTATTGGTTGCATACGACCATGTGCGTGGTGAAAAGCGTGCAAAATTCAAAAAAGGAGAAGACCGCAAGGCTGCCGGAAAAGGTGATTGCATTGATTGCCACCAATGTGTAAATGTGTGCCCCACCGGTATTGACATTCGCAACGGTACGCAGCTTGAATGCATTAACTGCACCTTGTGTATGGATGCCTGTGATCAGATGATGGATGGTGTTGGTTTGAAAAAAGGATTAATCCGGTATGATTCAGAAAGCAGTATCCGCACCGGCGAATCCTGGAAAATTACCCGGCGCGCCAAAGCTTATATTGCGCTGATGATTGCCATTGTAGGCTTACTGACCACATTGCTGCTCACCCGGTCTGAAATTGACACAACCATTCTGCGTATACGCGGCACATCGTATCAGCATATTGATGAAGACACTTACAGTAACATTTACGAAGTAACCATTACCAACAAAACAAATCAGGTACACGATGTTACGTTTAAGGTATTGAGCGGAAATGCAGAGGTGGAATTGATTGGCGGGCACCTGCAGCTCAAAGAAGGGGAACAGGTTAAACGCAACCTGCTGGTAAAAATGGATGACAAAAACGTAACCGGACCAAAAACAGACGTACTGATTGGAATATATTCAGGTGACCGGCTGGTAGATAAAGAAGAAATCAGCTTTAGCGGTCCCGGATTTTAAAAAAGAAAATGAAAATCAGGGGCACCGGATGCACGGGCGATAACCCTGAAATGAAACAAAACTAAAAGTGTATTAACCTAAAATCAATGTTATGAACTGGGGAAAAGGAATAACCATTTTTATGATTGCTTTTATGGCTTTCATTGTGTCTATGGTTTATTACGCGTTTACCATGAATGCTGATTTGGTACGTGATGATTATTATGAAAACGAACGCAAATACGACGACGAAAAAGAAAGTAAATTCAACTATTCAACCCTGAATGAAAGCGTTACTTTAACGCAGCAGGAAGAAGGGGTTGTGCTTCAGTTTCCGGAAAGTGTATCACTCCAATCAGAAGGCAAAATTGTTTTTTACCGGCCTGATCAAAAAAAATACGATCGCGAATTTGACTTGAAAATTAATGAAAAGCATTGCCAGGTGCTGGACTATACCAACTTCAAAGAAGGGTATTACGATGTAACCATTCAATGGAGTGACGCCGGCAAATCTTACATCTGTGAAAACAACATTCAGTTTTAGGGTATGATCTGGACCGGGTTTCTGATAGGTTTACTGGGTAGCTGGCATTGCATTGGCATGTGCGGCCCTATTGCCCTGATGATACCCGGCTCAAAAGGAAAAAACCGGTTTGCGGCAATTGGCCTGTATCACTTTGGAAAAATACTTTCATACCTGACCCTGGGTTCTGTTTTTGGCATGATTCCGGCCTTGATAAATTCATTTACTGTGCAGGCAACCATAACCATTTCTGTGGGTGTGCTGATGCTGCTGCTGGCCTTGGTTCCTGTATTGATGAATAAATTGGAACGCAGCGGATTTACACTCTTTAACCGCTATTTTAACCTCAAAAATAAACTGGCCCAATCACTCAACAAAAACAAAACCGAATACAGTTTTTACATTGGTTTTCTGAATGGCTTTGTACCCTGTGGCATGGTTTACCTGGCTGCACTGGGAGCAATGAGTCAGCCCCATTTTAGTGACAGTTTACTTTTTATGCTTTTGTTTGGTCTGGGTACTGTTCCACTGATGAGTATTTTTCTTTTTGCAGCCGGCTATTTCAAATCACGGTTTCAGAAAAACGCGCTCAAATTGCGGACAACTGCCTTTGTACTGGTAGGGTGTTTTATGATCTGGAAAGGCACTGTGCATATCAACGATTCCATTATAGCCCCTAAAGAAGGTGAAGTTTTTAATGCCTGTGCGCAGCTTTATCCGCTTCACTGATTAATCTCAGAAGCCGTTTAAATTTTAGCGCTAGTTTCTTCGCTCTGTTCACTTCGCTCAGAAAGACAAGGGCTCTGAAGGAATATATTGGGTGAGGTTTGGTATGTGCCAGCGTCACATACCAAACCTCACCCCTGAACTTATTTTGGAAGCCCTTGTCTTTCTGAGTGCAACGAAGAAACCCTTCCGCGTCAACGTCCGGTAAGCTCCTTTTTTAAACAGCCTCTTACAATTTTCGTCCGCGCAGATTCGTCAGCAGGGTTACCATTAAAACCACACTAATTGAACTCACTGGCATCAGAACTGCTGCAACCAGCGGGGTAAGTGTACCCGTCAATGCGAACGACAACCCAATGATGTTGTAGAAAATTGAAAACGCATAACTGAGCTTAACCACTGATTTGTTAAACGTGCAGTAGTCAATGTATTTTTTCAGCTGCGTAAGTTTTTGCCCGTCTATAATAGCATCAGACGACGGCGAAAAAGAATACACATCATCCACCACTGAAACCCCAACGTTGCTTTGGCGCAGCGCCCCGGCGTCGTTCAGCCCGTCACCCAGCATCATGACTTTTTTTCCGTCGGCCTGGAGCCTGGCAATGTAATTCAGCTTGTCTTCAGGCTGCTGATTGAAGTTCATAAGGGTGCCGGGTGGTACAATTTTCTCAAGACGTGATTTTTCAGCATCGTTATCACCTGAAAGAATGTGCAGCCTGAAATCAGCATGCAGCGCTGTGAATAATTTTTCAATTCCCTCACGGTAGACATTGGTAAAAACAAAGGCTCCCAAAACAACATCGTTAACCTTCACATAAACACGGGTACCTGCTTCTGCATTTTCTGCACCCAGCCAGGCAGCACTGCCTATTGCATAGGTTACGCCGTTGACCCGGGCACTGATTCCTTTACCGGCCAGCTCTGTCAGATCTGTCATACCGGCACCGGATTTTGCATTCAGAAACCGGTTGATCTGCCTGCTGAGCGGGTGTGATGACTGACCGGTAATTGTACCTATTATGGCCTTTGTTTCAGCTGTCAGCTCAGTGCCCTCCCAGGTGATCTGTGATTGGTTATTGTGCGTAATAGTCCCCGTTTTATCAAAAACAAGGTCTGTAATATTGGAAACCGATTCAATAACCCTGGAAGAACGCAGGTAGAATGATTTACGCCCCAGAATGCGGATACCGTTGCCATACGTAAAAGGTACCGACAAAGCAATAGCACAGGGGCAGGCAATAATCAGTACGGATACAATAACAAACAACCATTTGGATGGATCGGTCAGGGACCAATAAATGGCTCCTCCCAAAGCCAGTGCCAATATGGTAAAGGTGAAGTACTTCGTTATATTTTCAGTAAACGAGGTATTCATTTTCTCCTTGTCAAAAACAGGGTTGTTCCAGAGACGTGTTAAGTAAGAGTTTTCTACCTCACGCTCCACTTCAATTTCAATGGCCTGGCCTTCTTGCCTGCCGCCGGCAAATAATTTTTCACCGGGTTCTTTTGAAATCTGAGCCGACTCACCGGATACAAAACTGTAATCGATACTCCCTTTTCCTTTGCGCAGCAGGGCGTCGGTTGGAATCAGTTCATTGTTGCGGATTATAAGCCGGTCACCAATTTTAACACTCCTGAGCGGAACAATTGTTTCTGAATCTCCTTCAACTTTTGAAACCGCAACCGGAAAATACGATTTATAGTCCCGTTCAAAATTAATGGCGCCGTAGGTGGTTTGCTGAAACCATTTACCAACCAGCAGAAAAAAGATAAGGCCGGCAAAAGAATCCAGGTATCCGGCACCGCTGCCTGATAAAATTTCATAGACAGATTGAAAATAAAAGGCCAGAATTCCCAGTGTGATAGGAACGTCAATGTTTATAAATTTTGACCGTACCGCTTTCCAGGCTGACAGCAGGTAATCACGGTCACAATAAATCAAAACGGGTATGGAAAGTGCCAGGTTCAGGTAATTAAAAACAGTCTGAAAATTTTCATAACTCTCATCAAGCCCCAGGTATTCAGGAAAGCTCAGCAGCATCATATTTCCAAAACAAAAACCAGCCACCCCAATCTGCAAAATCAGCCGGCGGTCAGTTGACCGCACCTTTTTTGAGTCGTAATCTTCGAGCGTTATAGAAGGCGGATAGCCAATAGAAGCCAGTAATTCTGCCAGGTCTCTGAGTGAAATTTCTGATTCATCAAACGTAATTTCCACCTCCTTTTTTACAAAGTTCACCTGGCTTTGAATAACGCCTTTGCGTAGTTTTGCCAGGCGCTCAAGCAGCCACAAACAAGATGAACAGTGAATTTGAGGTAGAAAAAACCGGATTTTTGAAATGTTGTTTTCACTGAAAAAGATCAACTTTGACCTGAATTCTTCCAAGTCCAGAAAATTAAACTTGCCCTTGTAATTTTTACTGGCCTTAATTCCCGGATTTTTATCAATGGTATAGTAGCTGCCCAGCTCTTTGCCACTCAGTATTTCGTAGACAGTCTGGCATCCCTCACAGCAGAATAATTTGTTGTCAAAGCGGATCTCCGTCTCGCATTCTCCGTTGCAATGGAAACAAGTACTCATGAAACTTCCTATCGTTTATGCAAAATTCCGGTAATCTGATTATTTTTACGATGACAAATATCACAAACCTGGTAGACTTTGAAACTAGATTTATCCAAACTTTCAGGAGAAGTAGTTTATAAATTACTATTCGACTCCATCAATGAAGGTGTTCTTATCGTTGATAGGAATGGCTCAATCCTGTTCGCCAATCCCAGGTCTCATGAGCTGTTTGGCTATTCTGAAGGCGAACTTCTGGAATTAAAAATTGAACAACTGGTGCCGCAGTCAGCCAGGGAGAATCATGCCCGGCTGCGGGATGATTTTCATCACTCCCCGCGCAAACGGTCAATGGGCGCCGGTATGAATCTCAAGGCGCTTCGCAAAGACGGAAGTCTTTTTTTTGTGGAAATATCACTCAACCACTTCAACATTGATAACGAAGCCTTTGTAGCTGCCCTGATAACTGATGTATCGGTGCGTGTTGAGCAAGACCGGCAGATTCGTGAACTGAATGCTGACCTTGAAAAAAAGGTCAGTGAACGAACTATCCAGGTTCGTGAAAGCCAGGAACTTTACAGCGCCATTGCCCGTAACTTTCCAAATGGTACCATCAATGTTTTTGACCGTGACCTGAATTATGTTTTTGTTGAAGGAAAAGAGCTGTTTCAGATGGGTATTACCAGTGAAAAACTGATTGGTACATCGTACCTGATGAGGCTTTCAGCTGAAATAAGGCCCCGCATTCAAATGGCCCTGATGGATGTTTTTGAAGGTGAAACGCATGATTTTGAGCTTGAATACAAACAACATTACTACCGGTTAACGGCGGTTCCGCTTTCACGCAAAAATGACGTCATTGACAAAATTCTGGTTGTTGAACAAAACATTACAGCCCAGAAAATGGCCTCACATCAGCTGGAAGAGGCTTTGAAAAAAGAAAAAGCACTCAATGAAATGAAATCACGCTTTGTCAGTATGGCATCACATGAATTCAGGACACCACTCAGCACTATCCTGTCTTCTGTTTCACTGATTGAAAAGTACATTGAAAACGAAACCTACGAAAATACACCAAAACACGTTAAACGCATTAAAAACTCGGTAAAAGGACTTACCGATATTCTCAATGATTTTCTATCAGTCGATAAACTGGAAAATCAGAAAACCGAAGTAAAAATTTCACGCTTTGATTATAAAATTTTTGCCAAAGAAATGGTTGAGGATATGCACAACATGTGCCAGGAAGGGCAAAAAATAGACGTTCAGATAAATGGCCCCAATACGGTCATCACCTGCGATTTGAACATTCTCAGGAACATTTTGTACAACCTCATGACAAACGCCATCAAATATTCCGGCGAAGGACAAAATCTGATTTATCAATCTGAAATCTCTGAAAAACTGCTTTTTATAAAAATACAGGATTTTGGAATTGGAATTCCTCAATCTGAACAAAAACAACTTTTTTCACGCTTTTTCAGGGCCCGCAATGCCACAAATATCAAAGGCACCGGCCTGGGTCTTAACATTGTCAAAAGTTACCTTGACATGTTGGGAGGAACCATTGAATTTATTAGTGAAGAAGGAAAAGGGACAACCTTTTTTGTAACAATACCTGTGAACCAAACTCAACCAGATTATGAATAAGAAAATTGCTTTGATCGAAGACAATCATGAAATGCGTGAAAACATCCAGGAAATTCTGGAACTTGCCAACTACACTGTTTTCAGTGCCGAAAATGGCAAAAAAGGGGTTGAACTGATTAAACTTGAAAAACCCGATCTGATTCTTTGTGATATCATGATGCCTGAACTGGATGGTTACGGTGTGCTTTACATGGTGAGCAAAAATCCTGAAACGGCTTCCATTCCGTTTATTTTTCTGACTGCAAAATCTGAAAAAGATGATTTCAGAAAAGGAATGAATATGGGCGCTGACGATTACCTTACCAAACCCTTTGAAGATACTGAACTACTTGATGCCATTGAAAAAAGGTTAAAACGAATTGAGCAGTTTGCCCAAGAATTTGTTCCGTCTGAAAAAGGACTCTCTGATTTCTTTGATTCGGTTCAGGGGTCAGAAAGCCTGGAGAAATTAACCCAGGAAAAACGTTCTAAAAAATTCAACAAAAAGGACACGGTGTTTTTTGAAGGCGATTACCCGAACTTTTTATACTTCGTAAACTCAGGTAAAATCAAAACATCCAAAATGAATAAAGACGGTAAAGATTTTATTACCGGACTTTACTCAGAAGGTGATTTTTTTGGTTATATGGAGATGATCAAAGAATCAAACTATACAGAAACTGCATCTGCTCTAGAAAACTCAGAGCTTACCATGATACCGAGGGAAGATTTTCTGAAACTGCTTTATTCCTCCAAAGAAGTGTCAACCAAGTTTATCAAAATGCTGGCCGGGTCTATGGCTGAAAAGCAGGAAGAACTGTTAAACCTGGCTTATGACACGGTGCGGAAACGTGTTGCTGATTCGCTGCTTAAACTGAGTGAAAAATACAACCCCGGCAACGACCCTAATTTCTCCATGAGCATTTCACGCGATGACCTCGCAGCTATTGTCGGCACAGCCACCGAATCTGTCATACGCACCTTGTCTGAATTCAAAGCAGATGGTTATATCAACATCAAAGGTTCAAATATTACTATCTTAGCACCCGAAAAACTGAAAAATTTCAGATTCTAATAAATACGATACAACAATGAAAAAATTATGGATGTTTATGCCGGCTGCTTTGCTTCTGGCTTGTGGCGGAGAAACCGAAACAACTACCGAAACGACAACAACACCAACCGTAGAAGAACCTGCTGAAGAGGTTATTCCCGAGGTGACATTTGTACCCGATAGCAGCGCTGAAGAAACAATTCAGGCTTACCTGAAAGAGAAAAAGTGGGAAGGTGTGCGCCATGAAAGCGGAATGTACATTGTAACGGACTCCCTTGGTGAAGGTGAAGACCGGCCAAACCTGAATGATGAAGTAACTATTTTCTACCACGGTTTTCTGCTGGACGGAACTGAATTTGATGGTACCGGAACAGAACCTGCAACGTTTGCACTTGCTCAATTGATTACCGGCTGGCAAATTGGAATTCCAATGTTTGGAAAAGGTGGTAAAGGAAAACTGATCATTCCTCCGGGACTGGCTTACGGCCCTGAAGACAATGGCAGCATCCCCGGAAACTCAACCCTGATGTTCGAAATTGAACTGATTGACTGGAAAAAAGCACCTTCACAGCCTCAAATGTTCTGGTAGCATTTTAACCGAAATTAAAAAAAGTCCCGCGGCGAAAGTTCAGCGGGACTTTTTTTATGCCCTTGTGCCGGCGTGCTGAGCCTGCAATACTGATAACAATCATTTGGAAACACTGAATTATTCGTCATCTTTGCAAAAAAAACACCTCATGTTCTGGCCCAAACTGCCCAACAAACAAGTAAAGGAAAAAGTATTCAGCGCATTGTCCCGAAACCTGAATTACCGCGAAGAAAAAATTCTGGGTCTGCCTGCCACTTACCTGGACCAGGAACAATTTTATTTTGACGCACCTTTTTTGAAAGACGCCGCTTTTTTATCGGTATTGATTCATAACCCAAATCACATTGGCTGCCATACCTATCAAAAAGGTGAATCGTATTTCAGCGGTACGCAGGAACTGGAAATTGACCTGATGCGAATTTGTGCCGAAGAAATTTTTGGTGCAACAGCCGGCGGATATGATGGCTATGTAGCACCCGGTGGTACTGAAGCAAACATTCAGGCGCAGTGGGTGTATCGCAATTATTTTCAGAAAGAAAAAAACGCAAAGCCGCATGAAATTGCACTGATTTTTTCAGAAGACGTACACTACTCTGCTTACAAAGGCTGTAATTTACTTGGCATTAAAGCCATCACCGTTTCTGTTACTGAAAACCGGGCGTGGAATTTGCAGGACCTTGAAAAAAAATTAACCGCAGCACAGCAGGCCGGTATTAAATACCTCATCATTCATCTCAGCATGGGCACAACCATGTTTGGAAGTGTTGATACGTCAGCACCTGTTTTAGAAATTGTGCGTAAGCATAACATGGATTACTTTGTTCATGTAGATGCTGCTTTTGGCGGATTCATTTATCCGTTTACGGCAAATTCAACCGATCTTTCCTTTAAAAACCCGGAAATAAGTTCTATTACCATTGATGGCCATAAAATGCTGCAGGCACCTTACGGAACCGGAATTTTTCTGTGCCGCAAGGGTATGATAGAATATGCGCAGACTGCTGAAGCATCGTACGTGCAGGGAACCGATTTTACACTTTGCGGCAGCCGTTCAGGAGCCAATGCTATTGCCGTTTGGATGATTCTGATGACACACGGCTCAGACGGGTGGAAATACCTGATGCAAAAACTGATTGACCGGACCGACCATATCTGCGAAACGCTGGACGAACTTGGAATTGATTATTTCAGACATCCGGCCATGAACATTGTTACCCTGAAAGCCAGCCAGGTGCCGGCAAATATTGCGGCAAAGTATCACCTGGTGGCAGATAACTTTCAGCATCCGAAATGGTGGAAAATTGTCACCATGATGCACGTTGAAAAAAATATTATTGACGAATTTTTGATGGATTTACATCAAAGCAGGTTGAAATAGATTTCCCGCAGATCACGCTGAAAAGAAACGCGGATTACGCCGATTAAACCTATCCAAACCATACTCTATCAAAGTCTGCGGAAATCTGCGAAAAAAAATCTGCGCACATCTGCGGGAGAAAAATTTCCCGCAGATCACGCTGAAAAGAAACGCGGATTACGCGGATTAAACCTGACTCAATTGTACCACAACACTTTCTTCGGAAATCCAAAATATGATCTGCAGGAAATTTTATAACCCATTAACCTTTCTGAAGATATTATTGGATATAGTATCTGAATTAAAATTCACAAGAAGTCCAAGTTTTTTTCCAGATAACTTCAAATACGTTATCAGTTGTTTATGATGGACTTCTGTCAAACACTCAATTGATTTAACCTCAACAATTACTTTCTCTTCAATTAATAAATCCAGCCGATAGCCTACATCTACACGGGCATCTTCGTATACCATTGGCAACGGTACCTGGCTCCTGACATTCAGGTCCAATTTTCTGATCTCATAAATTAATGCGGCTTCGTAGGCGGACTCTAACAATCCTGGTCCAAGATTGTTGTAAACTTTAAATATACATCCCCTAACTTCAAAAGAAATCTCATTCTCGCCCATCCTTCTCACAATTTTCAGATTCAAATATAGGAATTTCAGCATACCGGCAATAAAATTCAAAAAAAATTTCCCGCAGATCACGCTGAAAAGAAACGCGGATTACGCCGATTAAACCTATCAAAATCTGCAGAAATCTGCAGAAATCTGCGGAAAAAAATCTGCGCACATCTGCGGGAGAAAAATTTCCCGCAGATCACGCTGAAAAAAAACGCAGATTACGCCGATTAAACCAATCAAAATCACACTCCATCAAAATCTGCGGAAATCTGAAAAATCTGCGCACATCTGCGGGAGAAAAATTTCCCGCAGATTACGCTGAAAAAAAAACGCAGATTACGCCGATTAAACCAATCAAAATCACACTCCATCAAAATCTGCAGAAATCTGCGAAAAAAATCTGCGGAAATCTGCGGGAGAAAAATTTCCCGCGGATCCCACATGAAAAGAAACAGCCCTTGCTACGCGAAGGCCGGGATTTTCACAGAAGCATCTAAAAGAATCCCATTCATTTCACAAATTCAACCCCAGTGTCAGCTATGGAGTAGCTAGCTTACCTGATGCGGAGAAAAAACCCATGACACTTTCATGACACTAACCCCTGTACCGAAACCCCTTAATTATTCCAGATTTACTACCTTTGCAGCAAACAAAACTGAAATGAACCTGCGGGTTACCAAAATATTTGATTTTGAAACGGCGCATGCCCTTTGGGGGTATGATGGTAAATGCAAAGACATACATGGCCATTCGTATAAACTGACCGTATCTATTTCAGGAGATCAGATCAATGATCCCAACAATGCCAAATACGGAATGATTATTGACTTTGGTGACCTGAAAGCCATTGTTAAAACACACATTGTAGACGTTTTTGATCATTGCCTGCTGGTAAACGGAAGCACCCCGCATAAAAAATACGCCGAGGTAGAAAACGGTTTCTCAAAAATCATGTTGTGTGATTACCAGCCGACCTGCGAAAATATGCTGGCAGATATGGTTGGCAGACTGCTCAAATACCTGCCTGAAAATGTGAAACTGAAACGCGCCGTACTGCAGGAAACCGCCACCAGTTTTGCCGAGTGGTATGCTGACGATAATTAAATTATGTCTGATTCATTGATTCAAAAATACAACATTCCCGGGCCAAGGTACACCAGCTACCCCACCGTCCCTTTCTGGGACGAGAAGCCCTGCCCGAATGATCCCGGCAGACAGGGAATTTCACTGGATGACTGGAAAAAAACCATGATCCGCGCTTTCAGTGAAAGCAATGAAAAAGAGGGAATCAGTCTTTACATTCACCTTCCGTTTTGCGAAAATCTATGCACCTTTTGCGGGTGTCATAAGCGCATCACCAAACGGCATGATGTGGAAGAACCTTATTTAAAAACCGTTTTGAAAGAATGGGATTTATACTGTGATTTACTGCCACAAAAACCAAAAATACGCGAGCTGCATTTAGGCGGCGGCACCCCTACTTTTTTCAGTCCCGATCATTTAAAAGAACTCATTGACGGTATTTTAAAACGGGCCGAAAAAGCACCGCATTACGAATTCAGTTTTGAAGCACATCCCAACCATACCAACCGGCAGCACTTACAAACACTGTATGATCTTGGATTTCGCCGCAACAGTTTTGGGGTACAGGATTATGATTTAAAAGTACAGAAAACCATTAACCGCATTCAGCCGTTTGAAAATGTTGAAGAAGTTACCAATGCGTCGCGCGAAATTGGGTATACATCGGTCAGTCATGATTTGGTCTTCGGACTGCCGTTTCAGACAAAAGAGAGCATTATCAACACCATTGAAAAAACAAAATCACTGAAGCCTGATCGTATTGCTTTCTACAGTTATGCCCATGTGCCCTGGATTAAAGGGGTGGGGCAACGCGGGTATGATGAAAACGATTTACCGAAAGAAGTGGAGAAACGCATACTCTACGAAACCGGAAAAAAAATGTTGAATGATTTAGGCTATGTTGAAATTGGTATGGATCATTTTGCGCTGCCAACAGACTCCTTGTACAAAGCCGTTGCCGACAAAACTCTTCACCGCAATTTTATGGGCTATACAGCGGGCAAAACCAAACTGATGATTGGTTTGGGCATGAGTTCTATCAGCGACTCATGGTACAGTTTTGCGCAGAACGTAAAAACGGTAGAAGAATACCAGGATAGTGTGAACCAGGGAATCATTCCCATTTTCAGAGGACATTTATTGACCGATGAAGATTTGATTATCCGCGAGCACATTCTCAACATCATGTGTCATTTTGAAACCAGCTGGAACGAAGATCGCCTGAAGTTTCCGGAATTAAATGAATGCCTTGACCGTTTAAAAGAAATGGAACAGGACGGTTTGGTAATTCTTACCGGGACCGGATTAAAGGTACCTGAAAAGGCCCGGCCGTTTGTACGCAATATTTGTATGGCGTTTGATTTGCGGCTGATACGGAATAAACCGACTACGCGCATTTTTTCGATGACGATTTAACTCTTCTACAAGCGATCATCCAGCAAATCATCCTGCCCGGCTTTTACAGCTGTATTTAATTTTGCCGCGTAGCGGATCATGATGTAATACGTACCGCCAATAGATGTTATTACCGCTGCAATCAATGTCAGCAAAAAGTAAGAGACATCATCGGTGAAATATTCAAGTAAAGTAGAAATACCAAAACCTGCGGCCATTCCAAAAATTAAACTGCCCACTCCTATCAAGGCCCATAAATAGGAAGATAAACCGCGCTTTTTGGCTCCGCGGTAAAAGATGATGCCTATGATAATAATCCAGATTATACGGCTGTAGTTTTTACGTGGTGAGGCGTTTCAGTTGAGATGAGTCAGTATTAAATCTCATCGTGAATTTTGTTGGAGGACTCAAACGAATTACGCATATCCTTTGAATCATCCAGTAGTTTGTCATCAATGAGTGCTTTTCATTTTTCTTTTTTGACGCTGCCATCTGCATCAGCCAATAGGTAATTAAAACAGCAACAATTCCGGCAACCAGTCCAATCAATGTCAGTTTCATGGTTTCATCAATCATCTCAGGTGAAATAATGCCAATGAAAACCCCGGCAATTACCTTGCCCACAAAATAACTTGCCACACCCAATACTGCCCATAAAATGGCGTTTAGTCCGTTCATTTTTGAAGTACGGTAAAACCAAATGCCTATCAACGCTGCTACAACCATAGAAAATTTAATTTATGTTGAATATACAACTTTTCAGAAACCCGGCATACGCCCAATAACGTTTTACATCAGGCTAAAGGGCCACTTCGTGGATATCAGGACACTAATACCAGGATAAAAAGCACAATGTCGCAATAAGCCCTTTGAGATGCCTTTTTGCTGCTATCTGATTCACCCGGTACAACACGTTTTCAATGGTATTCGTCAGGCTCTGCAAGCGGCTCTTTAGCCGGAAATGAGTATCTTGCATGAGATTAATCATTGATTATGCAAAAATTATTACCTACGGGAGATTTTATTATCACAATCTGAATTGAAGCTATAAATGGAGGGAAAAGAAGTTATTGAGGCACTATTTGTTCATGCCGCTGAAGGAATTCTGGTAGCTAATCAAAAGGGAGAAATTATACGGACAAACCCGAGTGCTGAAAAAATGTTTGGCTACGAAAAGGACGAATTGCTGGGGCAGAAAATTGAGGTACTGGTTCCGCAGCGGGCAGCAAATGCGCATGTAGCACACCGCGATGGATTTAATAAAAATCCTCACCCGCGAAACATGGGAACAGGAATGAACTTATTTGCAAAACGCAAAGACGGTTCTGAATTTTCAGTTGAAATCAGCCTGAGCCCTTACAAACAAAATAATGAATCATTTGTGGTTGCTTTTATTATTGATATCACCATTCGTAAAAAAGCAGACGATGAAATTATCAAAAAGAAAGAAGAGCTGGAAGTGCTCACGGAACACCTGAAAGCATCTAACCGCGAACTCGAAAATTTTGCCTACATCTCATCACACGATCTGCAGGAACCGCTGCGCAAAATTCTATCATTCGGTGACCGGCTCAAATCAATCGAAAGTCAAAATTTCAGTGAACAGGGAAAAGATTATTTGGACCGGATTCTGAACGCATCTGTACGCATGCAAAACCTGATCAATGATTTGCTTTCATTTTCACGCTTATCGACCCGTGCCCAGGTATTTGCTCCGGTTGATTTGAATATGATACTGAAAGGGGTACTTTCAGACATGGAAGTTACCATTGAAAAAACAGGCACCAAAATAGAAGCCGGAAATTTGCCGGCGATTGTTGCTGAGCCTACTCAAATGCGTCAGCTATTTCAAAACCTCATTTCAAACGCTATCAAGTTCAGGCCCGCCAGCGGAACAGCGGTTATTAAAATATACTCGCAGCCCGGTTCAACCGATAACCTGGTTGATATTTTAGTTGAAGACAATGGAATTGGGTTTGATGAAAAATACCTGGATAAAATATTTACCATTTTTCAGCGACTGGAAGGGTCGAAATACGAGGGCAGCGGAATCGGGCTCGCCATCTGCCGGAAAATAGCCATGTTTCATGGCGGTAATATTACAGCATCCAGCGCACCGGGCAAAGGTGCCACCTTTAAAATTACACTAGCTCTTAAACAAAAACGGAACAAGGTAAACCTGACTGAAAATGAATCAGCCTGATTTTAACTAACTCAAAATAATGCTAACCCCCAAAACGACAACCGATGAAAATAACCAAATCTATTGAAATTCTGATTGCTGATGATGACGCTGAAGATCGTATGATCATTATTGATGCATTGAAAGAGAGTCATCTGAAAAACAACGTGCAATGCGTTGAAAACGGCGAAGAGTTACTTGATTATCTGCGGAACAAAGGCGCATTTTCAGATGAAAAAAAATACCCTTTGCCTGGCATTATTCTTCTTGATCTCAACATGCCTAAAAAAGACGGGCGTGAAGCACTTAAAGAAATCAAGGAAGATAAAAACCTGCGCAGTATCCCTGTCATTGTTCTTACAACATCCAAAGCTGAAGAAGATATTGTAAAAACGTATGACCTTGGTGTAAGCTCATTCATAACCAAACCGGTTACTTTTCTGGCAATGGTTGAAGTAATGGATGCACTGAAAAAATACTGGTTTGAAATAGTTGAACTACCCGGCGAAAACCAATAATGGCAACTGCAATCAATATTCTAATGATTGATGACGATGAAGAAGACTTTATCATTGTCAAAGATTTGTTTGCGCAAATTCCCAACTACCTCTTTCATGTTACCTGGGCAGCATCATACAACGAAGGTGTAAATCTCATCACTGAAAAACAACATGATCTGTACCTGATTGATTACCGGCTGGGGCCGGATGATGGTCTTGAACTGATACGCGAAGTAATTAGAGGAGGGTGTGATGTACCACTTATTCTGCTAACCGGTCAGACAGATATTGAAACAGATCGTCAGGCCATGAAAGCAGGTGCATCTGATTACCTGGTAAAAGGGTCCATATCACCCAGCCAGCTGGAAAGGGCCATTCGTTATAATATTGAACGCGCCCGGAATATCAGGGAAATAAAAGACCTGAACAGCGGCCTGGAAAAAAAAGTAAGAGACCGCACGCTTGAATTAACAAATGCGCTTGAACGTGAACAATCCATCAGTGAAATGAAGTCACGTTTTGTTTCGTTTGCCTCGCATGAGTTTCGTACACCACTGGCAGCTATTCTTTCCAGCGCTTCTCTGATTCGTAAATACGAAGAGCCCGAAGACGCTGAAAAACGGCAGAAACATGTTGACCGAATTGCCTCTTCAGTAAAAAATCTGACTGAAATTCTGGATGATTTTCTTTCACTTGCCAAATTGGAAAAAGGCGTTGTGGAAATTGAACGGGCTGAATTTAACTTACAGGATTTTCTGGAAAACATTGTTGAAGAAATGGACGGAATGGTTGGCAAAAAAAACCAGCAAATCAATTACCGGCACGAAGGCGCAACAATGATTGAACAACCTAAAAAATTACTGAAAAACATTTTGCTCAACCTGCTCTCAAACGCCAGCAAATATTCACCTGAGGAGCAGCAAATAGAACTGACGTCAGTTATCACAGGCAACAAAGTTTACATAACGGTAAAAGACTACGGCATCGGAATTCCCGCAGAAGACCATGCTAAATTATTCAATGAATTTTTCAGGGCTGGCAATGTGCAAAATATCCAGGGAACCGGTTTGGGACTAAACCTGGTAAGGCGCTATATCGAACTGCTTGACGGAACCATTTGTTTTACAAGCAATCCAGGTGAGGGAACTACATTTGCCATTGAATTTCCACAGATCGCTACGCGGTAAAAGGGGCGGCGCCTGATCTGTCAAGCGCCGCTGTATAAACACAACGAATCATTCACCCGCAGAAAATAAAAAATTTGCATCACAACCTGTATCCGATTCCTGCAGATGACAGCCAGCTAAATCCGTTATTATCAAAAATCCAGCTGGAGTGCAGCGCCAATTCATCAGTATCGAGATTGCTGTAATCAGTATATCCTGACAAGGTCTTAATTCCGGCACCGGCAAATACATTGAGGTATAATTTATTCACCACAATAAATTCAGCGCCAAGTCCCAGGTAAAAATTAAAATTGTAATGGCTTTCTTCTGTTCGGGCATTAAACGAATTATCGCCCAGGTAAAGTCCATCTGAAACGGGATAATTATAATACCAGTCGTTAGTGCTTCGGTGTGAACCATACTCAGCGCGCATTGCTGCATACAGGGTAAACCCACTTTGCAGCAAAAAACCATAGCGGTAACCAAAATCCCAATACGTGTTTTTTTCATTCTGATTTTCACTGCCGGCTATTTGTTCAAAGGTTATCCGGGGTCCTATTTGAAATTGATAGGTTGCGCACCCTATGGTTAATGATGGCGTCAGGCCCGGGTGCCTGAAACCTGAGAAAGTGGACTCCACCAAAAGACCCACCGTTGTTTCATCACTGCTGCGGTGTTGAGCATGTGCAACTGTTTTTAGTCCCATTAACCCCATGAGAAGCAGTAATGAATAAGCTGAAAGTAGATTTTTCATAACCCGTTAACGTGTTTGACGTGATTTTTATGATGCGTTCTTAAATTTTAATGTCAGTAAAACAAAAAGGTAACCGTTAATGTGGAAAGGTGATCTTTTCCCTTCCGACAAATCAGTATTTACAGGCTTTTTTAAAAAAATGTAAAATATATTTGACACAATGTAAAATATATTTATCTTTGTGTCATAATAAGTAGACAATAAACGTTAAACTAAAAGACGATTCATTATGGCCGGCAAAGAGCGAGAAACACTTGTAACACTGATCAGTTCAATGCTGATTATGGGATCTTATTCCCTCTATGTCTATTACACCTATTTATCCAAAGACTGGGAACTGATCAATGATTTTAAATTCTGGGGAACAGCTTTCCTGGTACTGATTCCGGTAACCATTGGTGCACAAATAGGCATTCACATCATTTTTGCCATTATCACTAAAATTGTTACAAATGAAGACATGGACACGCGCAGTGATGAACGTGACAAACTGATTGAACTGAAATCCATTCGTATTTCACACTGGATATTCACAGCAGGTTTTCTCCTGGCCATGACATCACAGGCAATGGGCATGCAACCCTGGGTTATGTTTGTTACGCTGACCGCCTCGGGTTTTCTGGCAGCCTTCATTTCAGACAGTGCTAAAATTTATTTTTACCGGAGAGGCTTTTAGCAATGGCAAAAAAAATTAAACTTCCTGATTTTTCGTTGCACAACAACATTCGAACCCTGCGTTTTCATGCGCATGAAATGACGCAGCAGGAATTGGCAGACAGAACCGGTGTCAGCAGGCAAACCATTGTTGCTATCGAAAATGGAAAATACTTTCCAACACTTGAACTGGCTTTTCGGATTGCACATGTATTTAATACAAAACTGGACGACGTTTTTACCGTGAGTCTTGAAAAATAAGCTGCTAAAAAATGAAAGCTATTATCTGCACAAAATATGGTCCGCCTGAAGTTCTTCAACTGAAAGACATTCCAACACCTGAACCCAAAGCACATGAAATTCGTGTAAAGGTTTTTGCCACTACCGTAACCGTAGCCGATTTCAGAGTACGGAGTTTTACCATTCCACCTTCATTCTGGATTCCGGCCAGGTTGATACTTGGCCTGTTTAGGCCACGGAAACCAATTCTGGGAGTAGAATTAGCGGGTGAAATTGATGCCGTGGGATCAGGCGTAACAAAATTCAAAAAAGGCGATAGCGTTTTTGCTGCCACGCTGAAAGACTTTGGTGCGTATGCCGCCTACAAATGTCTTTCTGAAAACGGTCCGGTTGCTTTAAAACCCCAAAACATGTCTCCGGAAGAATCAGCTGCTATTCCAATAGGCGGATGCACAGCATTGCATTACCTGCGCAAAAGCGGCGTCAAAGCAGGGCAAAAAATACTGATTTACGGTGCGTCCGGAAGTGTTGGAACCTATGCCATACAACTGGCAAATTATTTTGGGGCAGAAGTGACCGCCGTTTGCAGTGCCTCAAATGCTGCACTTGTCAAATCACTGGGCGCTCACAAAACGGTTGATTATACCGCCGCAAATTTCACCTCAAAACTGGAACTGTACGATGTCATTTTTATTGCCGTAGATAAATTCCCGTTTTCTGATTGTCATCCGTTTCTGACTAAAAATGGCGTTTATGTGAACATTACAGCACCAGTAAAAAGTCTGCGCATGCATTGGATTTCAATGACCACTGAAAAGAAAATTGTGGTGGGTGAAACGGCATCACTGAAAGCTGAAGATTTGATTTTTCTCAAAGAACTTACCGAAGCCGGCGTATTAAATCCGGTGATTGATAAACGTTACCCGTTTGAAAAAATGGTGGAAGCGCATCACTATGTTGGCAAAGGGCACAAGAAGGGAAATGTGCTGATTACCTTGTAAAAAATATGGGAACTATGAATCTCAAACCGGTGATACGGCCTTACCTTCCAAAAGATAAAAACCAGGTAATTCAATTGCTTCAGCTGAATACGCCGGCTTATTTTTCTGAGGATGAAGAAAAAGACCTGGTTCATTATTTAGACCATGAAATTGAACATTATTTTGTAGTTGAATTAAATGATACAGTCATTGGTTGCGGTGGTTTTAATTTTTCAGAAGATTCCGCAACCGGAAAAATCAGCTGGGATATACTGCATCCCGATTTCCAGGGAAAATCAGTTGGTACGCTGTTGCTGAAATACCGGATTGAAAGGCTGCAAACATTTAACGAACTAAAACGGATTATTGTCCGAACCTCGCAACAGGCATATCGTTTCTATGAAAAATCAGGTTTTGTACTGCTTGAAACCAGTAAAGATTACTGGGCAAAAGGGTTTGATTTGTACCTGATGGAATATCAGGGAGTAAGAAGAGAATGAAATTTCGATCGGGAAACTTTAAAAAACGATCCATCTGCAACTAAAAAACGCGCTGTTAAGATGACATCGGCCGTAATTTACCCCTACCTTTGTACCGTCACACATTAAAATCCATTAAATAAAAATGGAGAGCGGATACCTCTTCTCCGGCAATCATCAGCAATCGACATCGGTTTCATTCACACATTTACCATGGACACAAAGAAAAAAGTAATCATTGTTGGCGGTGGTTTTGCCGGCATTCATTTAACCCGGAAATTGGACGAGAAATTATTTGATGTTTTACTGATTGACAAACTCAATCACCACCAGTTTCAGCCGCTGTTTTACCAGGTAGCTACCTCGCAGATTGAACCTTCAAGCATTTCGTTCCCGCTGCGCAATGTTTTTAAACGCAAACGCAATGTACAAATCAGGCTGGCAGAAGTTTTACGGGTTGACAAGTTCAACAATAAAATAACAACCAGCATTGGCGAATTTGACTATGACTATTTGGTTATTGCAACAGGCTGCAAAACCAATTTTTTTGGCAATCAGAATATCAGTCAACATGCTTTCACGTTAAAATCAACGTATGATGCCATCACTATCCGCAATCATATTTTACAAACATTTGAAAAAGTTATTTCAGCCCGTGAAGAAGAAAAACAGGCCTTGCTAAACCTGGTCATTGTTGGCGCAG
This sequence comes from Bacteroidota bacterium, assembly GCA_016192075.1. Classification (GTDB taxonomy): domain Bacteria; phylum Bacteroidota; class Bacteroidia; order Flavobacteriales_D; family Crocinitomicaceae; genus JADJGJ01. Next base: position 116,386 of record JACPUU010000013.1, read on the forward strand.
GCCCCACAGGTGTTGAGCTATCAGGCGCTTTTGCTGAAATTAAGAACAACGTTCTTCCTCGTGATTACAGGGGAATTGACTTTTCAAAATTCAACATCCTGTTGATTGAAGGCGGAAAAGATACCCTGGGCAATATGAGTAACAAAGCCAAAAAGGCATCCAGAAAATACCTGCTGAAAATGGGCGTTCAGCTATATACTGAAACCATTGTTAAAGATTACGACGGAACGGAATTAAAATTAAATAACGGGGATATTATTCAGACAAAAACCGTGATTTGGGCGGCAGGTGTTACCGGAAATAAAATCGAAGGATTTTCGGCAGATCAATTTGCCCCGGGCAACAGGCTTAAAGTAGATCGCATAAACCAGGTACAGGGCTGCCCGGATATTTTTGCAGTTGGTGATATTGCTTTTATGGAAACGCCCAACTATCCCAAAGCGCATCCACAAGTGGCAAATGTTGCCATCAATCAGGCAAGGTTCCTTGCCAAAAATTTAAAATCACTGCAACTAAAAAAACCAACCACCCCATTTGAATACAAAGACTACGGCTCTATGGCCACCATTGGCAGAAACAAGGCCGTTGTTGATTTACCGTTCGTGCGTTTTAAAGGATATTTTGCCTGGCTGGTGTGGATGTTTTTGCACCTGATGCTTATTTTGAGTGTGAAAAACAAGCTCATTATTTTCATCAACTGGGCCTGGGCGTATATTACCAAGGACACATCGCTGCGGCTGATACTTTCTCAGAAAAAAGAGGTTTCTGAAAAAGGTTCATGAGGCGTGTTCTTTTTGTTAACTACAGAGGTGTCATTTCGAACGAAGCAAAGCGCAGTGATAAATCTCATCCGGTTAACGATAGATCCTGATCAGCATCTGACGCAACTATTGACAGATTTCTCACTTCGTTCGAAATGACACTTCCATGGGAGCACTGTCAATGACGGTTCCAAAGGAAGCCGCTGGCTAATGACACTTCCATGGGGAGCCTCGGGTCAATGACGGTTCCAAAGGGAGCTACTGTCAATAACGATTCCAAAGGACGTCTCCGGTCAAAAAAAACCTCTCACCATTCCCGATAGCGGGACGGCGAGAGGTTCTGTAAGCATTTATTGTAAATTAAACCAGGTATTACTTGTCTTTCACTTCTTCGAAGTCAACATCTTCAGCCTCGGCATCTTTTGTGCCTGATGAAGAACCGGCATCACCCTGCGGCTGCCCATCTGCCGCACCACCTGTATTTGCATACATGTCTTGTGACGCTGCCTGAAACACGTTGTTCAGATTTTGCATAGCACTGTCAATGCGTGTAAAATCTTTTGCCTCGTGCGCTGCTTTAAGCTCAGCCAAAGCAGATTCGATTGGTGCTTTTTTATCAGCCGGAATTTTATCTCCGTATTCGCTGAGTTGTCTTTCTGTCTGGAAAATCAACGCATCTGCTGCATTCAGTTTATCAGCCTCTTCTCTGCGTTTTTTATCAACCTCAGCATTGTTTGCCGCTTCTGATTTCATGCGGTCAATCTCTTGCTGAGACAATCCGGAAGAAGCTTCAATTTTAATAGACTGTTGTTTTCCGGTAGCTTTATCTTTTGCAGAAATACTCATGATACCATTTGCATCAATATCAAAAGTTACTTCAATCTGCGGTGTTCCCCTGCGGGCAGGTGGAATGTCAGCCAGTTGGAATCTTCCCAGTGAACGGTTATCTGATGCCATTGGGCGTTCACCTTGCAATACGTGAATGTCTACGGCTGTCTGATTATCTGCTGCGGTTGAGAATGTCTCTGATTTTTTGGTTGGTATGGTTGTGTTGGCCTCAATCAATTTGGTCATTACACCCCCCATGGTTTCAATTCCCAGTGAAAGCGGTGTTACATCCAGCAGCAACACATCTTTTACCTCACCGGTTAAAACACCACCCTGAATAGCTGCTCCTACGGCAACAACTTCATCGGGGTTAACACCTTTTGAAGGTTCTTTACCAAAGAATTTTTTTACAGCTTCCTGAATTGCAGGAATACGGGTTGAACCACCAACCAGAATCACTTCATCAATATCTGAGGTTGAAAGTCCGGCATTTTTCAATGCTGTTCTGCAAGGTTCAATGGTTCTTTTCACCAGGTCATCAATCAACTGCTCAAACATGGCACGTGAAAGTGTACGCACAAGGTGTTTTGGCATACCATCAACCGGCATGATATAGGGCAGGTTAATTTCAGTGGTGGTTGAAGAAGACAATTCAATTTTTGCTTTTTCGGCCGCTTCTTTCAAACGCTGAAGCGCCATGGCGTCTTTACGCAGATCCAGTCCTTCATCTTTTTTAAACTCCTCAGCCAGCCAGTTGATGATTTTATCATCCACATCATCACCTCCCAGGTGTGTATCACCATCGGTTGCCAATACTTCAAAAACACCATCTCCCAACTCCAGTACAGACACGTCGTGCGTTCCGCCACCAAAGTCAAAAACAATGATTTTCTGATCTTTATTCTTTTTATCCAACCCGTATGCCAATGCGGCAGCGGTTGGTTCGTTAATGATCCGTTTTACTTTCAAACCGGCAATTTCACCAGCTTCTTTAGTTGCCTGGCGCTGTGCGTCGTTGAAGTATGCAGGAACGGTAATAACCGCTTCTGTTACTTCCTGCCCCAGGTAATCTTCAGCGGTTTTCTTCATTTTTTGAAGAATCATAGCCGAAATTTCCTGTGCGGTATACAACCGGTCGTCAATTTTTACGCGCGGGGTATTGTTATCTCCTTTTACCACATCGTATGGTACACGGGCAATTTCTTTTGAAGCCTGATCAAAGGATGTACCCATGAAACGTTTAATTGAATAAATCGTTTTTTTAGGGTTGGTAATAGCTTGTCGTTTTGCCGGGTCGCCCACTTTTCGTTCGCCTCCATCCACAAACGCAACGATTGAAGGTGTGGTACGTTTCCCTTCGGCATTAGTAATTACAACCGGCTCGTTACCTTCCATTACAGATACGCACGAGTTTGTAGTTCCTAAGTCGATTCCAATTATCTTACTCATATTAAACGTGTTTTTGCATTTTAGTAGTTAGTGAAGCTGTTTTCTTTTTTGCGCTTCGCGATAAGAATTGTCAATTGACGTGCCATCCCGTGATTCGGGTGCCAAATGCTTCGTTTTGTCAGAAATGAGCATCAACAAGGCCTGGAAGTGTGACAGATAGTCAGAAAATCAATGTCAGTCCGTCCTGATCTGCGATTCATTGCAGACCTACTCCGTCATGCTCCCATGATACTTTCAGGGAACAAAATACGTGATCAATGGTATGGTGGGGCTCAATTTCCGGAAACGCTGACGACCTCTGTCTAAATGTAAAAAGGACATTCTTTCGAACGTCCTTTCCACAAGTTTCTGGGTTTTTTATGCAATCAATAGGTTCTGATCACAACATGGTCTGGAACTGCAAACCAGACCTACAACTTAAACTTTTGCCGGTACCCTATCAAAATACCGCCAGTCTATCCCGAAAATCGTATAACAAACATACCATTTCAAAAATACCATGCAAGTGTTTTGATAAAAATGAGGGGGAAACCCTCTAAACTAATTTTACTCCCTTTCCAATACAATGGTCACCAACTTGTCAGGATAGCCAAAGGTAGTATACGATTCAAAGCGGAACAGCCTGCGCTTGCTTTCTTTTACATCATACATTCCGCTGAAATTAACACATTGTGAAAAAGCCATACTTTGGGTATCAGACGTGGCCGAATCAGCATAAAAATCAAAGTCACCCCCGAGGTTGCTGAATTTCCAGTAAAAGTCTACGGTGCTTTCATTCTGATGCTCCCACGTTGCCATGCAATAGTTCTCATGATCATCACACGGGTAGATTTGCCAGTCGGGAAGTTTGGTAAATAGCGTAGTACCGGCACTGAGTTCAGTTACCGCCCAGCGGCCTTCGTCAATGAAACGTTTATAGGCCCGCTCATTTTTGTCACATGAAACGATGGTTACTAACAAAAAGGTTATTGATGCCATCCATCCTTTAAACATCCGCTCCATCTCCCTCTTTTTTAGTAATTTACGAAAAATGACCGGGAAAGGTTGTCTTTTTTATTGAATTTTAAGGGTTTAACGATTAAAGGGCAGCCGTTTTACAGCACAAATTCGTCCCCGTCTTCAACACAGGTGGTATTTTCAAAAACAGCGCTTGCTTCAGCCTTTAATTCAGCAGTACTGGTAAACCGGGCTGAAAAATGACCAATCAGCAGGTGCCTTACCTCAGCCTTTTTAGCAAGTGCAGCGGCTTGCGCGGCTGTAGAATGATGCGTCGCTTTGGCCCTGTCCAGCTGTTTTTCACTGAATGTAGCTTCGTGATACAAAAGATCTGCCCCTTTGATCCAGCCGGCAGCTTTTTCATAATAACGCGTATCGGTACAAAAAGCATAACTCAGCAAATGTGCAGGCGGTAATGTGAGTTGATCGTTTGGAATAATTTTGCCGTCACGCTCCAGGTCTGATCCATTTTTTACCGCCCAGATTTCGGCCAGACTGATGGCGTATTTTTCAATCTGATCTTTATCGATATTACGTTCTTTGGGTTTCTCTTTAAATAAAAAACCATAACATTCAATACGGTGTTTCAGCGGAAAGGCAAAAATTTCCAATACCCGATCTTCAAAAATAAGGGTTTTGGTTTTGCAATGGATGGTTTGAAATTCCAGCTCAAAATCAAGCGTGACCTTTGTGAGTTCAAACTGAAAACGAATCATTTTTTCAAGTCCGTCTGGTCCAAAAATGATGAGCTTTTGTGTTCTGCCCAAAAGATTCATGGATGCAAGCAGGCCAAATATGCCCAGAAAATGATCGCCGTGTAAATGAGAAATAAAAATATACTGGAGACGCTGAAAGCGCACACCGTATTTTCGCAATTGCAGCTGCGTGCCTTCACCGCAATCTATGAGAATACGACGCTCATTAAAATTCAGATACTGTGATGTAACACCCCGCTGAAGTGTGGGAACAGCGGCCCCGGAACCAATAATAACAAGTTTAAACGGCAAAATAGCGAATGATTTCGGGGATTATTTTTTCTTCTTTTTCTCCTTCTTTGTCTTTCCGGAGGTAGTTGTTGTATTTTCAGAAGAAGTGACAGAACCGGTGGCAGCGCCGGAATCTGTTGTGTCAACATGAGTACCCGAATCTACCGGCTTGATATCTGCCGGTTGACTATCTGCTTTTTTTTTATCGTCTCCCTTTACATCTTTTTTGTAAAGAATTTGGGTGTTCTCATCTTTCTTACCAATAGCGCTGTTGATCGTAGCTTCCATTACCTGGTAATTGTTGTTGAGTTTTACAATGTGTTCGTAATACACCGTAATACCATCGGTTGTTTGAATATTTGACCAGAAATGAACCAGGTAATAATCAGCCCGCTCTTTGTAATTATCTGCATCAGTCTGTGCTTTGGTGTACGCATCCGTCAGGGTTTTGTGCTCTGAATCATACGATTCCTGGGTGCCTTTAAAACGGCCGGCTGCTTTATCCTGCTCAAATTCAGTTACGCGTTCTTTGTAAGCACGGGCGCGCATAACAGCAATAAAATAACCCTCTGAATATTCAGCTCTGAAATTTTCAAACTTATAATTGGAATGTGAATAGAAAACAGAATCAGCCCACTTTACTACGGCTGCCTCCACTTTTAATTTGTCTTGTGAATCATCAATTTCATCATCTTGCGCAAAAAGTGATGGTCCAAAAAATGCAAGTGCAAAAAAGCCTAAAATGTATTTCATACTGTTTTATTAAAAAAAATCTCCATAAGGTGGATTAATGCGTGTTTTTGATTCAATTTCATAAAAAGGCGAAAAATCAAACCGCAAAACAGACGTATCGGTTATACCTCCAATTGTCTGACTAAATTTATAAAAAATATAATAGCCGTGTATGGCGCTGGCTGTACTTTTTTCATAAAGGGGTGAAAACGCAAGGTCTTTCTGTGCCAATGCTGTATCTGTTGCTGCCACCTGCTCATCACGCACCAGCATCTGAGCCACCTGGTTTGGATCAAAAACACCACTCACCCTCACCAGTTCGGTAATACGGATACAGGTGTAATAATACGCTGATCTTTCTGAAACATCGTTGAGTGTTTCCAGGTGATCTTTGAAAAACGTATAAAAGGCATTGCTCAGTTTACGCGCCTCTATAATGTCAGGACTAGTAAAAACAGTATAGTGGTGAAAAAAATAATTCAGCGCCTGCTCGTAATAACCGGGAATCTGAAGAATTGTAAGCGGCTCTACCGCCATTACCGCAAAGGTATCATTCAAAATATAATTTGCCTCTACCACCTCAAGGTCACCAGAACCTGTTGTCAATGTAAAAAAATGTTCCAGGTGTGCTGTTCGTTCCAGGTGTGCCGCTTCAATGTACGCGCGCTTTGCTGCAATAATAGAATCTGTTTTTGCCCCATCGTGAAAACCCAGTTCACGGTCAGCCTCCATTTCTTCAAGGTTGATGAGTTCTTGCGGAACATGAACCACCACATCTGTAAAACCGTAAGCGGTATATTTTTCAGTGGTTATCCGTTCGCGGATATACTCCCCAACAGCATTCTGGCAGCTAACCTGGAGTGAGGCCCTTGGTGCAGGTGGATCTTCCAGGAACAAATCATCTGCAAAATAACAACTCTGTAGCAGCACAAGGCTGCAGAGCACAAGGATTTGTTTTCTGAATTTTGGGGTCATTTGCGCAAAGGCCGCAAAAATCGTACCTGAACGCAATGGGCTTAGCGAATCATGACTGGCATTACCAGCATCAGGATATGCTCCTGCTCATTTTCATTACCACTCGGCAGCAGAATTCCGGCTTTGTTTGGCTCACTCATCTCAAGCACCACCTCGGTGGTATTGATGTGATTCAGCATCTCCATCAAAAACTTGGAGTTGAAACCAATTTCCATATCATCACCGCTGTAACTGCAAGTGAGACGTTCTTTTGCCTCATTTGAAAAATCAAGATCTTCAGCAGAAATAGTCAGCTCACTTCCGGCAACTTTAATTTTTACCTGGTGCGTGGTTTTATTGGAGAAAATAGATACCCGTTTAATAGAGTTCAGAAACGATACACGATCAACCGTTAAAACATTTGGATTATCAGTTGGAATAACCGCTTCATAATTCGGGTATTTTCCATCAATCAAACGGCATGTCAGTTCAATGGTTCCAAAGTTAAAGCGGGCAGTTGATTCGTTGTATGAAATTTCAACCTCTTCAGCACCGGTCAGGTTTGATTTTAAGAGGTTCAACGGTTTTTTTGGTAAAATGAAATCTGAATTTTTAGAAGCACTTCCGTCAGTACGGGTATAGCGTACCAGCTTGTGCGCATCGGTAGCAACAAAAATCAATTTCTCAGGGGAGAACTGGCAAAAAACACCACTCATTACCGGGCGCAATTCATCGTTTCCGGTTGCGAAAGCCGTTTTATCAATAGCCTGTGCAATCACATCTCCCTTTAACTTTACAGAGCTGGCGCCTTTCAGTTCAGGTGATTTTGGAAAGTCAGCCGCATTTTGACCTACCAGTTTGTATTTTCCATAATCAGAAGATATTTCAATTCCAAAATTGGAGGCATCAATTGAAAAAGCCAGGGGCTGATCAGAGAAGTTTTTAAGCGTATCCAACAATAATTTTGCGGGAATTGCAATTTTTCCATCCTCTTTGGCTTCATCGGGCTTAACACTGGTTTTCATTGTGTTTTCAAGGTCTGATGCTGAAATGGTAAGTTCACCTTTAACAAGTTCAAACAAAAAATTGTCAAGGATTGGGAGCGAATTGCTGCTGTTCAGAACTCCACTAATGCTTTGAAGGTTTTTAAGCAGGGCAGAACTGGAAATGATGAAGTTCATAAGTTGGTCTTTTTTTTATAAAATTTTGAAGAGACAAATATAGGTTGAATGCATCTGGGACTTCAGCGCCTTTGAATCAATTTTATTAACAGAATTCTGATTTTGTTGAAAACCTTAGACAGCCTTTATTTCAGGCCATTTAACAGCAGTCTGCACATCAAACTTGGTGAAACTGTTAAAAACCTTTTGGCCCGACCCGAAAAAAAGCTGTACTTTCAGCAAAACCCTATTTTTCGTTTGATTACTTATGAGAACTATGCTGGTGCTGTTTCTGCTGCACCTCTCATTGACTAATTTTGCACAAATTCATCGTGGAATCCATGAACTGGCACCCTATTTTGATCAGATAGACCAGCTCAATGAACAGCTACGCAGTGATCCGCGCCATTTTCCCGAAGGGTATCAGAAACTCATGCAGGTTTCGGTTTCTCAAAAAGACAGTTCATTGCTTAGCTTTTTGTATGTTTTGCAGGGCTCGTATCATTTTTACCTGAATGCCAAGGACAGTGCCATCTATTATTTTGAAAAAGCCTCATCCATTGCTCACCTCATTGGCAACAGCCAGATAGAAATTACAGCAAATATCCGCCGGGTTTTTTGTGATGAATATGAAAAATCAGCCCTCGAATTATCCAGGCGGATGGAAGCAAACTTTATGGCCGCTTTTCAGCAGAATGATACCATTAACATGATTTATAGCCTGAACGGACTGGGCTTGTTTTTTGACCGCATGGACAGCACCAACAAAGCACTCCGCTGTCACTACTGGGCACTCACCCTTTCTGAAACCGGAAACTATCGGTTTGAAGAAGCCTTTGTTTTAAACAACCTGGGACTGATTAAACTGGAAATGGGATTACTGGATTCAGCCTACGCCGACTTTACGCATGGACTGGCAATTACACAGGAGCTGAAAAATGAACGGCTTGAATCACACTTTCGGGAAAACCTGGGCTATTATTACCTGGAAGTAGATTCATTTGATGCCGCGCGGAATGAGTTTAATTATGTGTTGAATATTGGTGAAGAACGGGGACTCAAAGATCTTTCACTTTCATCTTTAACAAACCTGGCTGGCCTTGAACAAATGCTTGGAAACTATGGCAAGTGCGATTCCCTGTACAAACAATCCCTTGAACTGGCAAAAAATGAACGTTTGCTTCAGGCTGTATCCCCCATTTACCTCGGGCAGGTTCAGTTATACACCCAAATCGGGAAAAATCAGGAGGCACTTTCGCTGCTGGATTCCAGCCTGGTGTATGCTGAATTTTCTTCACCGGCTACCATCAGGCTCACCTATCTGCAACTTAAGTCAGAACTGCTGGAGCAATTGGGAAAGCCTATTGAAGCCCTTCAATTATTCAAGCAATACAAGGCATTCAGCGATTCACTGGACGAGGTTTCAAACATTGCCAGCATTGCAGAAATGCAGTTGCAGTTTAACGATGAGAAAAAAGAAAAGCAGCAATTGCGTGAAAAAAACAAACTGATTCTTCAACTCAAACAACATGAAATTGACCTGGCTAATTTCAGGCAGCGTCTTTTGACCATTATTGGCATTTTTGTGCTTATTATTTCTGCCATTTTGATTTATTACTACCGGCTCAAACAAAAAAATGAAAAACAATTTTCGCATACCATTGTCAATAAGCTGGAAGAAGAGCGCGGAAGAATTGCCCGCGATCTGCATGATGGTATTGGGCAAAGCCTGATCATTCTTAAAAACAAGGTCAACAAAACGCAGGGAATTGAAACCGAATCACAAGATCACCTGAACAAAAACTTCAGTGATATTATTGAAGAAATCCGCAGTATATCACGTTCCCTGATTCCACCTGAATTAAAACGACTGGGCCTCAAAAAGGCCATTGAAAGCAGGTTGTCTGAAGTATCTAACACCACCTCTGTTTTTGTCACCACTGAAATTGATGATCTGGATAAATTAACCATTGAGCAGCATCAGAATCTGCGTATCTACCGTATTATACAGGAACTTACCACCAACACCCTCAAACACTCAGAGGCAACCGCCATTAAAGTAGAAGCTGTTTTAGATGATCACGTACTGACCCTGATTTACCAGGATAACGGAAAGGGACTTGAAAAAGACAAATGGAAATCTGCCGATAATTCAGTGGGACTGCGAAGTATATTGCAACGATTAAATTATCTTAACGGCACCATTAAAATTGAACGCCCTAAAAAAGGATTCAAAGTGGTAATGAAAATTCAGTTGAACTAATTATGACCTCTTTACTTATTGTTGACGATCACCCAATTTTCAGAAAAGGACTTGTAGCCTTAATCTCAGACAGCTTTCCCGGCTATAAAATCAAAGAGGCAGTTGACGGAAAAGAAGCCATGCTTGCGCTTGAAAAGCAACCGTTTGACATTACCATACTGGACATTGACATGCCTGAAAAATCAGGAATTGATGTACTGGATTTTATCCTGGAAAAAAAAATACGCACAAAACCGGTTATTTTGACCATGCACAACGATGAACTTTTTTTTAATGAAGCATTTGATCGCGGTGCACAGGGTTTTGTCTTAAAAGAAGACAGCAGCCTGGAGATAATTGACTGCATTGAAAACATTAACAAAAACCTCCCTTTTGTCAGTCAGAAATTAACCGGATTTCTACACAACCGTCACCATTTTTCGGCACACCTGGGCGCCATCAAAGAAGCACTTTCTTCATTAACCAAAGCGGAGCTCAGTACCTTGAAACTGGTGAGTGAAAATAAAAGCTCCAAAGAAATTGCCGAACTGCTCTTCGTCACTGAAAAATCAGTTGAAAATTACCGCAGCCGTATTTGCAAAAAACTCAACATTTCAGGCGGAAGTAATACGCTTTACAAATGGACGATTGCGAATAAGGAATTGATTAAGTAAGAGAAGAATGCTTACGCCGTAGTTAAAATGCAGGCGCTGGTAAGACATTACAAATCCAGCTTACCGGTAAACTGATCCATACTGACAATTTCCCCCGTTTCTGTATAATAAATTTCTCCACACACTTTTTTGTACCCCATTTCTTTCAGGAGACTGATGTATTCCTCCACCTGCTTTTTGTGCCCTGGCTGCGCCTGGCCGGTTTTAAAATCTATCACCAGTGTGGTATCACCGTGCCGGATTATTTTATCCGGAATCAGTTTTTTTCCGTTGCTGTCTATAATTGCTTTTTCATTGAGACTGTTTCCCCTGAAATAAGCTGCAAAAGCCGGATCATTAAACAGCGTTTCAATTTCAGACCGTATCAGACCGCTATCTGCCTCTTCAATCAACCCTTTGCGGACAAACCGCGCAAGCTCCGGTTCCAGATCTTCCCGCTGATTTAATGTTGAAAGTACCAGGTGCAATTTTGACCCATACAATCGTTTATCATCCAGTTCTTCCACATTCCAGTTCTCAGCACTTTTGAAACTCAGCTGCGGGCGTTCCAGTTTTAAGAACGTACTTTCGATGGTGAATCCGGGTGCAACCGGTTTTTGTTCCAGCGCCGGTTTTTCAAAAACCCCGGTGAAGATGCGGTCACCAGCTGAAGGCCAGCCCTGCACCGTAAAATAATCTTTCAGCCATAAGCTGGCAGGTGAAGGTGAAACTTTTGAATTTGCGGCTATAAAAAGTGCCACTTCAGGCCGGGTAAATGCTACATAAAGCAGATTCATCTGGTCCAGGTAAAATTTAGATTCTTCAGCCGTAAAAACCGGATTCAGAGACGTTGACTTAATGTCTTTAGTCATGTTGACAAAATAGGCCGGTAAACTTTCTTCTTCATTTTCAACCCATGAAATTTGTTTGTGTAAATCCAGTTTCCAGTCAAAAAACGGGCAAATAACAACCGGAAATTCCAGCCCCTTTGCCTTAAAAATAGTCATTACCTGAACGGCATTGGCCCCTTCAGGACTGACAATGGAACGCTCAGCCCCTTTGCTGTTGAACCAATCCATAAAATCACGGATATTGGAATTGCTGCGCTTTTCAAACAGGTGAATTTCCTCGAGAAAAAACTGCAGGTACGGATTAAAAAGCAAATCCAGCTGAAAGGTATCTGCCAGGTAAGAACCGTACTCATATAAATTGTCAAAGGCGGTATAACTTTTTAGCGGAATGCCCTGCGCAGCAAACAACTCTTCAATGCTTAGCCTTGAAAGATCAGGCCGTACCTGCTCAATGAGTTCACCCGGATCTTTTTTCAAAATAAGTGCCGCAAAATGTTCCAGCGTTTTGATTTTAAAATTGCGGTCAGCCGAAACGGCTGAAGAACAAATGAGGTTGAAAATAAAGCGCACATGCTGGTCTTTACCAATAAACAAACTATCCGGCGAAATCACTTTTATTCCCTTGCGTGACAAAAAATCAGCAATGCGTGATCCGTTGCGGTTGGTGCGAACCAGGATACAAATATCTTTCCACTGAAACCCAAGTTGAAGTGACCGCTGAATAACATCATAACAATAATCCAGCTGTTCCTGATCGTCCATTGAATCTTTGATCAGCGCCTCTACATATCCCTGAAATTTGCGCGTTGCCTGTTGGGTTGATTTTTCATAAATGTACTGAATACCTGGTGCCAGTTTCTGACTTAGTTCAGCAAATAATCTATTATTGAAGTCAACAATTTCAGGCGCTGACCGGTAATTTTTTTCAAGGCGCTGTAATTCTCCCGATTCACGGAACTGATTTTCTGCCTCTGCCAGCGAAGCTATCTTTTCAGGGTTGTATATACGATCGGGCAAATTGGTGAATTGTTCCACCTCTCCGCTCCGCCAGCGGTAAATGGCTTGTTTGCCATCACCTACAATAAGGTTCAGATTGCCTGAGGCCAGGGAGTTATGAATAAGCGGAATCATATTGATCCACTGCAGGTGTGATGTATCCTGAAACTCATCGAGCAGAAAATGTTCATACCGGTTGCCCATGCGTTCATAAATGAATGGTATTTTTTCATTGACAATGATCTCTGAAATTTTTTTGTAAAAATCAGAAATGAGCAAAATGTTTTGTTCTTCCTTGATTCCTTCAACCAGGCTGAGCAGGTGATTCAACAGTGAAAGATTGTTCAGGTTTTTGAGAACCTCACGGTTGAGAATGAGTTTTTTCCGGGCACTGTCCAGCAACTGGTCAACCTGGTTAAAATAAGTTTCAAGCAGCGGTGCAATTTGCTCGGCCGTACCTTTATTTGCACTCTGCGGATGCGCCCATTTAGCCTCACGCACATTTTTGTAAATGGTATCACTGGCCTTTTCATAATTTCCGGCGGCAACCCGTTTGAAAAAAGAAACAATGCTGTTTGACTTTCCCTGAAAATCATCAGCCGTAAGCCCTTTTGATTTTACCAGGCCCAGGGCTTCCCGGGCATTATTCTCAATAGCATTGGTAATTTTTGCGTTTTCCTTCTGCAGCTCTTCCTGCACCTTTAAAAAATCTTCAGAACTGAGTTTACGAAGCAGGCCAATGGCTTTAATGGCATCTTCTTTAAAGAGCAAATCACTGAAGTCAAAAACCTGCGATGAAAAATTCCAGGACTTGTCCTGGTTCAGATTGGTTCGTGCATAGCGCATCATCAGGTTTGTCAGATCTTCGTTCCGGCCAATCTGATCAAACAACAGGTCCGTTACATTTTTGCGCAATGTTTTTAAATCAAGTTCCACATCAAAATCAACCGATAAATTCAGGTCCCTGGCAAACGTGCGGATAATGCGGTGCGTGAACTTATCAATGGTCATGACTGAAAAAGCGCTGTAGTTGTGCAAAATCTGGTTGCGGATTTTCTGCGCCCGTTCTTCCACAATTTTAGGAGCAATGCCCAGGTTTTTGGCCGTATCTTTTAAAAACTGAAAATCCTTTTCACTCTTTTCATACTCCGGCTTCGCCAGTTGTATAAGCCCATCCAGGATTCGTGATTTCATTTCATTGGCAGCCTTGTTGGTAAAGGTCATTGCCAGAATGGTGCGGAATTTAAAAGGGTTTTTGTCGTGTAGAATAATGCGCAGGTATTCCTGCACCAGGGTGTAGGTTTTTCCACTGCCGGCAGATGCGTTTACTATTTTGAGGGGTTTGTCACTCATCTGCGCTTCTCTGATTTAAACGAAAGAATTTCAAAACTTTTTTGAACAAAAGTAGCCCTATCAGTATATGGCAACGCAAGTATTAAATTCCAGGCAACTCCCATTCCCAGGTAAATAAGAATCAGATAATAGGAGATAAAAACATGGATTTCAGTAAAAAATTTAAAAACCATTAGAAGCCAAACAAGAAATGTAAGGTACAAAAACAAAGCCGCCTGTCCCAGAAAAATAAGCCGCCACCAACCTGTCCGAATATTGGGAAAAAATGTTGATTCAATGCTAAGCAGAAAGGGAAAGAAAAAAGCAAGACCTATAATAAGTGCTCCCACAGGTTGGTCAAAATGATCTGCCAGACTTTGCGTTTCATACTCATCGCTGATCATTTCTTCTCCATGATCGTCATAATAACTTTCCTGAACCCCATATTCCTGATTATCAACCATAATGAGGGTTACTGAAATAGCGGCAAAAAGAATACAATATAGCAATCCTCGTTTATTCATCTTAATTTTCATCACGGCGGTCATTTCGAACGAAGCGATACGATGCGTTTGAAATGACCGTTCAACAACGGTTGTTATGACTTCTAAAGATAGCTCTTGTAACGGAGATTTACCCGTTTCAAAACTATTTCAAAAAATTTCATATTCCGGCTTCACTGAATTCAGGCAGATTCATTACCTTCACTCCTGATGCGATACTTACTCTTTTTCGTTTTTTTAGGGGCAGCGCTCCGTTCTGTTTCGCAAGTGCATCCACAAATGGGTGCGCGTTCAAATGCGCTTGGAAATTCGAGCCTCTGCCTGGATGATGCCTGGGCTGTTTACAACAATCCCGGGGCCTTTGCTCTTTTACAAAAAACCTCATTGGGGCTCGCTGCAGAAAATCGTTTTTTGATGAAAGAACTTTCCAGCCAGTCACTGGCGTTTGGATTTCACACCAAAAAAAGCGGCAATTTTGGATTTCAGTTTCAGCAATACGGATACAACCTCTACCGCGAAATGAACGGCGGTGTGGTGTACGGTATGAAACTCTTTGACAATTTTTCGGCCGGAGTATCTGTGAACTATCACGGCATTTTTCTGGCAGAAAATTACGGTTCAAAAAATACGGTATCTGCCGGCCTCGGACTTCTTTACGCTGTTACCAGAAATCTGAAAATAGGCATGCGTGTTCAGAATTTGTCCCGGACCAAACTGGCTGATTTTAATGACGAACGTTTACCTACTTACTTTGGGCTGGGATTTCTTTACCAGATCAGCAGAAAAACAAGCTGGAGTGTGGAGGTTGAAAAAGATCTGATTCACCCGGTTACGATTAAAAGCGGTCTCGAAATTCAGGCGCATGACATTCTTGCGGTTCGTATTGGCGCAAACTCCTATCCCTTTATGACCAGTTTCGGATTTGGTCTCAAACTCAAAAAATTCAATTTCGACGCAGCAGCCCAATGGCATACCACCCTTGGTCTGAGTCCTTCCCTCGGCCTGCACTATTCCTTTGACTGATGCGCATTTTTTTAGTACTTACCGGTTTACTGTCAGCCTTGTACGCAAGTGCTCAGGTAACTACCGAAAGTCAAAAAATTATTGAGCGCCGCATTGAATTTATTGGAGAAAACCTGGAAGATTCTGACCTCGATCTGACCGTGTTTCTGGAAGATTTTTATTTTTTTCTGGAAAACCCGCTCAACCTGAACGAAGCTACATTCGATCAACTGGGCCGGCTTCATTTGCTGACCGATGTGCAAATCATTTCAATTCTCAACTACCGCAAAAATTACGGACAGTTTATTACCCTGTATGAATTGGCCGCCATTGCTGAATTGGATCGTGAAGTGATTGAAATGATGCTGCCGTTTATAACCGCAGCGCCCGTTGTTAAAGATAATTTTAAGTGGAAATACGCTGTTAAATATGGCTCCCATGAAATACTGACACGCTACGAACGCGTCTTTGAAGAAAAAGCCGGATATATGGATTATCCGGACAGTGTTTTGCTCGAAAACCCCAATAAACAATACCTCGGCAGCCCGGACAAATTTTACATCCGTTACCGCAATCAATACAAAGACCGCGTGAGCTGGGGAATTACGGCAGAAAAAGACGCCGGTGAAGAATTTTTCAAAGGCACCCAGCAACAGGGTTTTGATTTCTATTCGGCACATCTTTTTGCCAAAAATGTATGGAAATTTGATGCCGTTGCCCTGGGTGATTACCAGGTAAAATTCGGACAGGGATTGACCATGTGGTCAGGTTTTGCCATGGGTAAAACACCGAATGTTTTTAGCGGACGACGGAACGCACAGGTTTTGAGGCCCTATACCTCGGTCAATGAATCCAACTATTTGCGCGGCGGAGCATTTACGCTTGGCACCGGCAAATTTCAATTCACCGGTTTTACCTCGTACAAAGCGGTAGATGCCAACGTGAATGCAACCGATACGCTGGAAGCTGTTTTTGATGACAGCTTTTCATCATTTCAAACCTCGGGCTATCATCGGACACTGGCTGAAATAGCGGATAAAAACAAAGTACATGAATTTATTTCTGGTGCTGAAATTGCTTACTCCGGAGACAATTACCGCATTGGTATTGCCGGTGTTTATACCACCTATGATATTCCACTGAATGCATCCCTGAAACCATACAGCCAGTTTAAATTCAACGGCAAGCAGTTGTTCACCGGCGGAATCAGCTACAAGGTTTTTTATCACAAAATGTCCTTTTTTGGTGAAGTGGCTTTGAGTGATAACCTGAAGCCGGGAGTACTGAACGGAGTGACCTGGCATGCTGACCCGAAACTGGACCTGATGCTGATTCACCGGTATTATGACAAAGAATTTCACTCCATCTACTCAGCCGGTTTTGGTGAATCATCAGACAATACCGGTGAAAACGGAATTTATTTTGGTGCGCAGCTCCGCGTTAATCAACGCATGAGTCTGAGCGCATATTACGATCAGTTCAGTTTTAATTACCTCAAGTGGCTTACCGATGATTTTTCGGCCGGACGTGATTTTTTTACACAACTCGATTTTATCATCTCACGTAATTCAAAATTTTATATCCGCTTTAAAAACAAAGTAACCGAACGAAACAGCAATACCGAAGTATCAGGCCTGCACGACCAGGTTTACCTGAAACGAACTTCCGTTAGGTTTAATTTTGATCAGCGCATCAACTCCCAATTATCATTGCAGTCACGCATTGAATGGGTTAATTTTATGTTTGATGAAACCCGGAGTAATGGTTTGTTGTTATTCCAGGATCTTGAATTTTCATTCCGCAAAATTCCGCTCAAACTTTACACGCGTTATGCCATTTTTGATTCAGACAATTACGATTCGCGCATTTATGCCTATGAAAATGACCTGCTGTATGTATTCAGCATTCCATCTTATTACTATCAGGGCATACGCACATACCTGATGGCTAAATACGAATTTACTTCCAAAATAGACTTGTGGATTCGTTTTGGTTTATGGTCGTATCAAAACATTACCGACATTTCTTCCGGACTTGAACAAATAAATGGTACCCGTAAAACAGATATCAAGGTCCAGTTGAAAATAAGACTTTGACGCATGAAAATTGATTACTCATTTCTACTGCCTCCAAAAACCAGCTACAAAGATGTTTACGATGTAGGCAAGTTTGATTTGACCTGGAAAATGGTGGTTTTCAATTCGTTCTTTCTTTTCTTTGTCAGTTTTGGTTATTACTTTTTTGAACCCAGGGCCTTTGGTGCATCTGTATATGCCTGGGTTATTGCCATTGGTTTGCACGTGGCACTTTACTTTTTCAGAAAGTACCGGCTGATTGGTTTTCTGTACGCTTTGCATGGTTGTCTTTTTCTGGTATACACGCTCAATTTTATGCCGTATGTCATCCATGCCATTGAGTTTTTCTGGATGATTGTTTTTACACTGTATACCTTTTTTGCCATTGGTAAAAAAGCCGGATACCTGACCCTGATTATTAATTTTGCCGGCATATTCAATTATTTCTATTTCCATTTTCAGGATAACATTCTGTTTCTTTCAATACACCTTGAAACGTACCAGGTAACGGCAACAGTACTAAACATTTGCGGTTCGTTTGTGATGATTGCCTATTTGCTGCGCCAGTTCAAAAACACGACTTCTTTTGCTGAAAAAAAATTCAAGGCTGCCAATGCTGAGCTTGAAAACCGGAACCGGCTGGTACAGGCTCAAAATGAGGAAAAAACCATTATGCTGAAAGAAATTCATCACCGGGTGAAAAACAACCTTCAGGTAATAACCAGCCTGCTTCGTTTACAGTCACGTGAAATTGATGATGAAAAAACCAAGGCACAGTTTCAGGATGCCGTTCAGCGGATTATTGCCATGTCACTCATTCATGAAAAAATGTATCAGAATGAAAACCTCTCCAAAATAGATCTGAAAGATTACCTGGACACGCTGGCTGTAGACCTCATCAAAACATACGCCGGTAACATTCGCGTCAGCCTTGATATTACATCTAAACTTGACCGGCTTGGAAACAATACCCTGGTACCGGTTGCCCTTATTTTTAATGAACTCATTTCAAACTCACTCAAACATGCATTTGCAAATTGTGATCACGGACAAATAACGGTTGATCTTTTTCCGCGTGAAAAAAACATGTTTGAATTGATGTATAAAGACAACGGAACCTGGTCAGAACCCAATAAAGAAGGTAGTTTTGGATTGGAACTGATTGAAACACTCACTGAACAGCTGGATGGAAAAGTGGAACGAACCAGTGAAAACGGAACCGTCTACCGCTTTCTTCTGAAAAACATTGAATAATAAAAAACATGGCGCACCCACTCACCAGCATAACCGTTTTCTGCGGATCATCCAACGGAGCTGACAAAATTTTTACTGAAAAAGGATACGAACTTGGACAGGCCCTGGCCCGGCAAAAAATTGTTTTGGTTTATGGCGGTGCCTCCATTGGTGTAATGGGTGCCGTTGCTGATGGCTGTCTCTCTAAAAGCGGCAGTGTAACAGGTGTTATTCCACAATTCCTGAGTACCAAAGAAATTGCACATCATCACCTTACTGAACTGATTGTTGTTGAAACCATGCACGAGCGCAAATTGAAAATGCACGACCTGGCTGATGGTTTCATTGTACTGCCGGGTGGAATTGGTACACTGGAAGAATTTTTTGAAATTCTCACCTGGGCGCAGCTGGGTTTACACAAAAAACCCATTGCCATTCTCAACATCAATCAGTATTACGATGACCTGATTCACTTTATTCAAAACATGGTCAACAGGCAATTTCTGAAACCAGCCCATAAAGAAATGATCCTGGTATCAGACACCATTCCCGATCTGCTGGAAAAAATGCGAAATTACCAGGCACCCGATTTAGGCAAACTTATGACCGAAGAAAGAACCTGATGCCTGCTGTGTAAATGCAGTTTTTCATTTCTTAATCTGGTTCAATGCCCGCTGCTCAGTATTGCCGTAACTTTGGCTCATCAATACTGATTTTATGGCAGGCAGTGAATGACCATTTTATTTTGAAAAAAGTCCATCCGTAAACAATAGGGTAAACTCAGTTTCTTTTTTGAAACACATAGGCACAGTAGAGGACATAGGTTTCACATAGGGATTCTCAAAAACAAAAAACCAACAATGTAATAGCTATGTGCCTTTTCTATGTGAACTATGATCCTATGTGGTAAATTTAGTTCTCTTTTTAAACACATAGGCACAGTAGAGAACATAGGTTTCACATAGAGCTAAAACAGAAACCAGCAACGTAATCGCTATGTGCTTTTTCTATGTGAACTATGATTCTATGTGGTAAATTTTAGCCTCTCTTTGAAACACATAGGCACATGAGAAAACATAGAGTTCACATAGGGCTAAAACTGAAACCAACAATGTAATAGCTATGTGCCTTTTCTATGTGAACTATGATTCTATGTGGTAAATTTTAGCCTCTCTTTGAAACACATAGGCACATGAGAAAACATAGAGTTCACATAGGGCTAAAACTGAAACCAGCAACGTAATC
>JACPUU010000014.1 GCA_016192075.1 Bacteroidota bacterium
TGATGGGCAGTTTCAGTTTGTCTTTTAAAAACAGATAAACTTTGTTGCCAACTTTTCGGGCTGTCGATTTATTCTTAACATAAATGCTGAAATCATCGGCGTAGCGAACATACTTTTGTCCTTGCTTTTCCAACTCTTTATCCAATTCATGCAACATGATATTCGATAACAGCGGGCTGAGCGGACTTCCCTGTGGTACGCCTTTTCTACGTTTGGTTAGTTTCCCCTTTATCTTTATCGGGGATTTTAGCCATTTGCGGATAAGGCGCAGCGTGAGCGGGCATTTTACCTTGCGGTACAGTAACTGTAACAGTAAGCAATGGTCTACTTCATCGAAGAAGTTTTTCAGGTCGATGTCAACAATGTGTTGATAACCGCCATTGATGTACTGCTGTGATTGCCGCACGCATTGGAGCGCATTTTTGTTTGGTCGGAAACCGTAACTGTGTTGCTTAAACTCCACCTCAAATTTTGGTGCGATGGCTTGTGCAACACATTGCTGAAGCCATCGGTCAACTACGGTTGGAATTCCCAACAAACGTGTTTTATCCTTACTCTTGGGTATTTCTACCCCTAAGATGGGTTGAGGCAAGTATTTTCCGTTGCACATTGCCGTGGCTATCTTATCCCTGTTTTCTTTAACAAAGATTGATAACTCTTTTACTGTCATGCCATCCACGCCTGCCGAACCTTTGTTCTGCACAACATGACTGCATGCCAGTCGCATGTTCTTTCGGTCTATTACTTTTTCAATCATCTTTTACTCTTTGTCCTCCGTAGCTTTTAGCATAGGAGGATTTTGTTGCTCTGTTCCGCTTATCGTAGGGCTGACCCTGCATTTCTGCGGGAAATCTCCTTACAGCATTTGGAACAACTTAATGTTCAGTCCTTCATTGTTTGTGAGACCTCCACAGTTTCTATTTGTGGCTCGTTGCTTCAACTACTATGACCTCTGCTGACTTCCTCCTATCACTTCTGATGATTGGCAGGAGCTCCCCTGGTAAGATAAATTCCCTTCTGCCTATTCCTGCTGAATCTACAAACGTGAGCTTTTGTACACTTTGGACTTTGGTATGGTGTGCCACCTTATCCGTTCACGATTGCCTCATATCCAGTTTCTATACGTCAGTACAGGCTTTTGCAGTCCCGCTTACTTCAGTGCATAAATTACTTTATACCACCTTGCGGCTTGCTAATGTTTCGGGGTGTTATTCCGCACATAAGAGACTTACACTCTTTGGGTTTTCTCTTTTAAAGAACTATATTTATCATTCAGGGCACACACA
>JACPUU010000015.1 GCA_016192075.1 Bacteroidota bacterium
AAGGTGGCCGAGCGTACCCGAACAAAATTGTTCTTCTGAAGTGAGAATCAAAGGTGGCCGAGCGTACCCGAACAAAATTGTTCTTCTGAAGTGAGAATCAAAGGTGGCCGAGCGTACCCGAACAAAATTGTTCTTCTGAAGTGAGAATCAAAGGTGGCCGAGCGTAGCCGAGGCCACCGGTTATTACTAAGAAACCCCCGGATTTTTTTTCTGAATTTGCGTCACGTAATTTTTGATTTTTTGTTCATCTTCTTTACGAACAATCATCAGAACGCCATTTGATTCTACTACAATATAACCATCCAGCCCCTGCAGCAATGCTATTTTTCCATCAGGCAGGTTAACAATGTTGTTGGCGCTTTCAAACAGGTGAACATCGCTGCCAATAACGGCATTTCCTTCAACATCTTTTTTCAGGTGTGTGTAGAGCGATCCCCAGGTTCCCAGGTCAGACCAACCCAAATCAGCCAACACTACATAGACGTTTTTTGCATTTTCAAGAACGGCAAAGTCAATTGAAATATCTTCACACTCCATAAAGGCATTATTGATAAAATCCTGCTCTGCGGGTGTGTTGTACGCATTCTCTTTAGAGGTAAACAAGGTGTTTAATACCGGTTTGAATTTTTGCAGTGATTCAAGAATGGTTTTTGCTTTCCAGATAAAAATGCCCGAGTTCCAGTAATAATCACCGCTTTTCAGAAAAATTTCAGCCAGTTCACGGTTTGGTTTTTCTGCAAATTGTTTCACCTTGCGTACTTCACCAACAATAATGTCTTTGTTGCTTTCAAACTGAATGTAGCCATAACCCGTGTCAGGTCGTGAAGGTTTTAAGCCCAGTGTCACCAGGTTATTTCCCTCTTCTGATTTTTGCAGTGCGGTATTGACAATTTCAACAAATGCATCTTCTTTCAGAATCAGGTGATCAGAAGGGGCAACAATCAGGTTGGCATCAGGGTTAAGGGCTGCAATTTTATGAGATGCATAGGCAATGGCCGGGGCTGTATTTTTGCGCATGGGTTCGGTCAGAATTCTGGCCGGACTCAGTCCAATTTGTTCCTGAACCAGTTTGGCATATTTCTGATTGGTGACTACGTAAATCTGGTCATCAGGTACTAACCTGCGCAACCGGTCATAGGTCATTTGAATCAATGTTTTTCCCGTTCCCAAAACATCAAGAAATTGTTTGGGTTTATGCTCACGGCTCATAGGCCAGAACCGGCTGCCTACGCCACCGGCCATAATGATTGCAAAATTATTCTTCTTCATCGTTCAGTTCTTGTACCTCGGCTATGCCCAGGACATGATATTTTTCGTTGGTTTCCAGGGCCACGCACTCGTATCGTTTGCGCAGCTTCTTTCCTTTAACGAAAATTTTGTCATTAAGTTTGAATTTTTCACCAAAAGGCAGGTGTTCCAGAAATACAGCAGGCCTTTTATCATATCGTCTCAGCACCCGGTAAAGGGCTTCATCACCACAGCTGGATGCCTTGATATTCCTCATATAATTAGTTACCGCAAGCGTTACATCCAGCGGCAGAATCTGCTTGTCCAGAATGGGTTTAAAAATGAGCTGAAATTCACGTTTCCATTCTTCCCCGTGAGCGGCAACATTATTCCGGTACTTTTCATACGCGGTGAGATGTGCCAGTTCGTGCAGCGTGGTAACCAGGAATGCATATTTGTTCAGGCTGCCATTAACGGTTATCAGGTGCGGCCTTCCGGCATAGGGGTGCCGGTAATCACCATACTTGGATTTACGGTCTTTGGTTACCGTAAAGTGAACAACCTTTTGCAGTAAATAATGCGCTACATACTCTTCTGAACCGCTTGGTAAAAAGCGCCGGAGTGTTGCGGCAAATTCCTGAATTTTTTCGGGGGTTGGCATGGATACCCCAAATTTAGAAAAGAAGCAAGCACCCGTCAATTGGTGTTGGTGAAAATAATTAACAATTTCTATTCAATTTCAGGGTCAGGGGTTATTTTCGGTATTGCCCGCTATAAAGACATAATGGTTCCGTCCTTTCCTTTTTTTGCCCTTTTTCCAGGGTTTTTCAGTGTCCTCATCCCAAACAACGTAGGGCAGGTAGTAGTTCGTTTTTGTTCTTTTTTTAATGGTCAGGACTCCTGGGTTTTCATAGGATATGAATCGTTCAGGTAAATAGATGGTGTAGGTATTGCATTGGTCTTTTTGCGGATAAATAGTTATTTGCTGACCCATGAAACCAACTTGAATACTATCCGAAGTTTGTTTTAATACAATAGTCCCATCCTGATCAAAAACCTGGTTATTTCCGCATAAAGCTACAGCATAATTGGTACTGCTGTCATGTGCGCTTAGAACGGTGAAATGAATACTGTCTGTAGATTCGTCAAAACTGCAGGTGTACGATGTTTGGGGGGATGGAATACTGTCAAACGTGAATACGATTTTATTCCATTTTTGTTGGTAAGTCCCCTTGCCGTAAGTGATACCCGTGCAGTGAACAAATCTTGATTGAAATTTACCACCGGGAAAAAGATAATACTCCAGGCTATACATAAATGCATTTATATCACGCAAGGTATCTTGTCCACTGGAAAAAAGGGAAAAACCAAGAATAAAAACGGTGAACATAATTTTCATACCCTGAAGATGCAAAAAAAAGAAGATTCCATACATGGGATTAAATACCTTTGTAACATGCCTGGTAAAAGTTCATGGATTTTACAAATTGTCAAAATGCTTCAATCCTTTGGAGCAGACACAAGTCCTGTTTCTCAGAACCGCTATTTGATCAACGGACAGTTGTTTGTATTTGTACCCGCCCAATCTTCAAAAAAGGTGAGCTCAAAAAATGCGATTGTCATTCACGAAGATATTTTTAACACCCGTAAAAACCAGTTGATCATGCGGCTCAAATCGCAGCTGGGGCTCAACAAAACCCGCATACATGGCAGGCAGACCAAAGTGGGTGAAATCAGCCGGGCTGAGGCTAAAAAATTTGTGGATCAAAATCACCTGATGGGTTTTGGTGGTGGAAAAACATGTGTGGGATTGCTTCACGGGCAGACGCTGGTTGCGGTAGCTGTATTTTCCAAAATCCGGTACATGAAATATGAAGAGCCAACCTATTATTCAGCCGAGTTGGAGCGATACTGTTCCCTGCCAGATACAACAGTGGTAGGCGGACTGGACAAATTGATTCGTTATTACACCAAAAATTATAAACCCGATGACCTGGTTACAACGGTTGACCTGGAATGGTCAGCAGGCAAATCGTATATCGGTCTTGGGTTTGAAGAAGTGGCCCGCACAAAACCGCTTTTATTCGCGGTTAAGTTGCCGGAATTTGAACGGCGCCTTGTGCTTTCTGAGGCAGATCTGAGAGAGGGCGAATACCTTGTTTGCAATGCCGGAAATTTAAAATTACGTAAATGGATAGCTGGTTCTCAGCCATCAAATTAATGGTGATAAATAAACGGTGTTCTGATGCCGGCAGAAATTTAGTATCTTGATCTCCAAAATAGCGCAAATGCCCATTAAGCCGCAGTTAAGACAATTTGACCTGACCATGATTGTGGTAGGCCTTGTTATAGGTATGGGTATTTTTCGCGCGGCACCTGAAGTGGCAGCAGCAGCACAGGTACCCTGGGTTTTTTTTGCAGCCTGGATCCTCGGTGCATTGGTAAGTGTAATAGGTGCGTTAACGTTTGCCGAAATTGGATCACGTTATCCCGCAGCAGGAGGCTTTTATAAAATTTTTTCACATTGTTATCACCCCGCCATGGCTTTTATGGTGAACTGGATAACCGTAATCAGCAATGCTGCTTCAACTGCCGGTGTGGCAATTATGGGGGGTGAATACATTATGCCGTTGATTTTTCCGCAGGCAGCCAATGATACAACCATGAAACTGATTACGATGGGTGCGGTGCTGCTGCTCTTTGTTTTTAATTTTCTTGGAATCAGGGTAGGGTCCCGTATTTTAAATGTGCTCATGGTGGTGAAAATTTCATTGCTGGTACTCATCATTGCGGCCATTTTTATCGTAGATACACCGGCAGCGGCAGCAGCTGCGCCGCGTGCTGATTTTGTCTGGTGGCACGCACTTGCATTGTGTTTTATTCCCACTTTTTTCACTTATGGCGGTTATCAGCAAACCATGAATTTTGGCGGTGATGTAGTTAATCCGCGCAAAACGTTTCCACGTTCTGTTTTTATTGCCATGTCACTGGTTATGGTGCTCTATCTGGCTGCCAATTATGCCTATGTGCATGCCATTGGTTTTGAAACCCTCAAGTCTACCAAAACGCTGGCGGCAGATGTGATGGGACTTATGTTTGGTGATGTTGCGTTTAAGGTTGTTTCAGTACTCATGTTTTTTTCGGTGATGGCTTATGTGAATGTATCACTCATGAGCAATCCGCGTGTTTATTTTGCCATGGCTGAAGACAAAGTGCTGCCACCTGTGTTTATGAAAGTGAACAGCAAAACGCAGGTGCAGGAATTCGGGTTGACGCTGTTTTGTTTTTTTATTCTGATAACTCTGTTCTTTACATCTTCTTTTCAGCGAATACTGGAATATGTTATGTTTTTTGACAGCATTGGTTTTATCACGGCAGCGTCTGCCATTTTCATTCTTCGGTACCGGGCTAAAAAAAGCGGTGATCCGGATGGTATTTTTAAAATGAAAGGTTATCCCTATCTTCCAATCTTGTTTGTACTTGCCTATGCCACGGTAAGCATCGTTGTATTGGTTGCAAAACCTCACGTAGCCTTTTGGGGCGTATTGCTTTTTCTTTCCGGATTACCCCTTTTCTACCTGGTCCGGTTCCTGGTGAAACGCTTTTCAACCAATCCTGTCTGATATTTTTTGCAGAGCTAAAAGCTTCCTATTTTCCAAAAAAGAATCGAAAAATTTGGAATTGATTCCAAAAAAGTCTAGGAAAATTTGGAATTGATTCCAAAAAAGTCTAGGAAAATTTGGAATTGATTCCAAAAAGGTCTATTTTTGTGTACATTTTGGTAGCGTTATGATTCAACGGATAGTAGAGAAGGATATTAAGGCAAAGCTTTTTAAGGGCAAAGTTATTCTCCTGATGGGGCCGCGTCAGGTGGGTAAAACGACACTTCTGAAAATGCTGGATAAGGGAAATCATTCCTTTTTGCGAATCAATGCAGATGAGATTGAAGACTCTCTGTTATTCGAAAACATTTCTGCTAAAAAGCTTCGTCAGGCATTTGGTAAGGCAAAACTTATAATTGTAGATGAAGCCCAGCGTATACCTGACATAGGGCTTAAGTTAAAAATCATTTCCGATGAACTGAAAGATATCCAGGTTATTGCAACTGGCTCTTCTTCATTTGATCTGGCAAACAAGGTAAATGAGCCGCTAACCGGACGAAAATGGGAATACATGTTATATCCTGTCTCATTCAATGAAATGGTAAGTCATCATGGTTTACTTACTGAAAAAAAAATGCTGAACCACCGGCTGGTTTATGGGTATTACCCGGATGTAGTGACAAGTACTGGTGAAGAAAAAGAAATTCTGAAACTGCTTACCGATAGTTATTTGTATAAAGACATTTTGATCTGGAATAAAATCAATAAGACAGATAAAATTGTGAAACTGCTCCAGTCACTCGCATTTCAGGTAGGCCACCAGGTATCCTACAATGAAATTGGTAAAAAAATTGGTCTTGACAGTCATACGGTAGAATCGTACATTGATCTTCTTGAAAAATCGTTCGTTATTTTCAGGCTTGGTACCTTCAGCAGAAATCTGCGAAATGAGTTAACCAAAACCCGTAAAATTTATTTTTACGATAATGGCATCCGCAACGCCGTTATCTCTAACTATAATCCAATAGAGTTGAGGGATGACATTGGCGCATTGTGGGAAAATTTTCTGATGAGCGAACGCATGAAACATACCGCTTACAACAGAATTTTTTGTAACCGCTTTTTCTGGAGAAATAAAAACCAGCAGGAAATAGATTATATTGAAGAGCGTGAGGGTAAACTATTTGCCTTTGAGTTTAAATGGAATAAAACAGCCCGGGTAAAATTTCCGGCTTCATTTATGGATACCTATAAAAAAACGGAGACGGCTGTTATAACACCGGCTAATTTTGATGATTTTATTGCCGGCAGCTAGCTTTCTTTGGAAATGGCCGCTGTACCAAATCATGCAAAAGCAGATGCCAAGGGCCAGCGGCAATATTTTACCTGAATTTTAGTTCCGGATCAATTTTCTCCGTTAATTTCCTACATTAGCGACAAGTACAAGTAGCATGCTGATTTACATTCTTTCGCGCGGACCCAAACTGTATTCGACCACGCGCATATACAAAGCCGCCGTTGCAAAGGGCCACACGGTCAGAATTATTGACCACATGGAGTGCGACCTGCTGATTGAAAAGGGGCAATTTAAAGTGGTCTATAATGAGGAGATTCTGGCTAAACCCGATTTCATCATTCCGCGTATAGGAAGTTCAGTGACCTTTTACGGTTCTACGGTTGTCAGGCATTTTGAACAAATGGGGGTACAAACGCTTAACAATGCCATCTCCATTTTAAATTCACGTGACAAATTCCGCAGCCTGCAGTTTTTAGCTGCACATGCTATTCAGATACCGACTACCTATTTTTCGAATGACCTGTTTTACGCTAAAAAAATTGTGCAGCACAAACTGGGATATCCGTTTATCATTAAGGTATTGGAAGGCACACAGGGTCTAGGCGTTTACCTGGTAAAAGACGAAGAAAATGCGACTGAAATTCTGAGTCATTTTATGGCTAAGAAAACCAAAATTATGTTGCAGCAGTATATTGAAGAGTTCAGTGGAAAAGACCTTCGGGTTTTTGTAGTGGGTCATAAAATTGTGGCAACCATGATGCGCATTGCCGGCGGTGATGATTTCAGATCAAACCTGCATCGCGGCGGACGGGGTGAAAAGGTGGAATTAACGCCTGATGAAAAGGACATGGCTGTAAATGCTGTAAAGGCATTAAATCTCCAGGTTGCCGGGGTTGATATTCTGCGGAGCAAAAAAGGCCCTATGGTGATTGAAGTTAATTCATCTCCCGGACTGGAAGGAATTGAGCGCGTATCAGAAGAAAAAATTGCTGAAGAAATAATCGATCTTTTAGAACGACTGAAAACATGATTATTAACAACTATGAAGTTCTGCCCGGAAAAAACGCAACCCTCCGTATTCCGGTAGCCAGTTTGCCATCAGGCAACACGGTGAATCTTTTTGCGCACGTTTACCGAAGTAAAAAACCAGGACCCACCATGCTCGTTATCGGTGGTATTCATGGAGATGAAATAAACGGGATTGAAATTGTGCGGCGTTCGGTAAAAAACGGAATGTTTAAGAATTTGCGCAAAGGTTCAGTCATTGCCATTCCGCTTTTGAATATTTACGGCTTTATTAATTTCTCCCGCGGTTTTCCGGATGGAAAAGATGTAAACCGAAGCTTCCCCGGTAGTAAAAAAGGGTCGCTTGCGGCACGTATTGCGTATACCTTAACGCATGATATTTTACCCTTGTGTGATTTTGGTCTTGATTTTCATACCGGCGGTGCAAGTGTCTACAATTATCCGCAGGTGCGTGCTTACCGTGATGATGAAGAAAGTATGAAGCTGGCTGAGGCGTTTAATATGCCGCTGGTTGTTAAAACCGGTTTGATTACCAATTCATTCCGCAAGGCGGCTCACAATAAAGGCATTCCCATTGTTGTTTTTGAGGGCGGCGAGTCACTGCGCATGGATGAATTTTCGATCAATGAAGGCTTGCGCGGTATAGTATGTGTACTTGCTGCCAAAGGCATGATTAAATCAGACCCGCCGAAAATGGACACTGTTGTTTTTGAAACCAGTTCGTGGCTCAGGGCACATCGCTCAGGCATTTTTGTGCATTACAAACAATCCGGTGATCATGTCAAAAAAGGGCAGGTACTCGGTATCATTACAGATCCTTACGGAGGGCCTGAAACCAAAGTAAAAGCGCGCAACAACGGCATTATTTTCGGGCATAACAATAAACCCGTTATTAACCAGGGTGACGCATTATTTCACATCGGTTATGCAAAATAATTCCGGATGCTGGTTGGTGTAACAGGCGCAAGCGGACATTTGGGAAATGTGGTTTGCAGGGTTTTGCTGGAACGCGGATACCGCGTACGGGTATTGCATCGCAATGATACCACTCCTTTTGAAGGGCTGAATGTAGAACGTTGCCCGGGTGATGTACTGAACGTAACTGCGGTTGATCAGTTTGTCTCAGGCTGTGATTATGTCATTCACGCTGCGGCCATTATCAGTATTCACGGTGATCCTACCGGTATTGTTTTCAAAACAAATACGGAAGGACCAAAGAACATAGCCGAGGCTTGTATCAAACATCATGTAAAACGCCTGATCCACGTGAGCAGCACGCATGCGGTTATGGAATTGCCCTTTGAAACGCCTTTTGACGAAACAAGACCCTATAAGCAAAAAGGAGCCTTTGCCTATGATTTTTCCAAGTCAACCGGTGAACAGCTAATGCTGAATTATTTCAGGCAGGGTAAGCTGGATGGTTTTGTGGTCAGGCCAAGTTCGGTAATAGGCCCGTTTGATTTTCGCCCGTCTGAAATTGGAAAAGCGCTGCTTGATTTTTACCATCGAAAAATTCCGGTGCTTCCGGCCGGAGGCTATAATTTTATTGATGTCAGAGACATTTCAGCAACCATTGTCAATGCACTGAACAAAGGCCGTACCGGTGAAATTTATTTGCTTTCAGGAGACTACTATTCTATGAAAAATTTTGCCGGTGTGGTTCATGAAGCATCGGGAAAAAAAGTACCGCGGCTGGTATTGCCTTTCTGGTTTCTGAAAATGCTGCTGCCTTTTGTTAAGTGGTATGGTAAACTGAAAAAGGCAAATCCGGTTTTTACAATTGAAGCTATCACTGCGTTGAAACTGGGGCATCCGAACATGGTGAATGAAAAAGCAAAAAAAGAACTTGAACATGTTTGCCGGCCGCTGAAAGAGTCCATTGCCGATTTTTATAAATGGAATAAAGAACGAAACATAATTCAATGAATACGACTAAAAGAGACCGGATGACGGGTGGTGTGTTTGCTTTTCAAACAATTTTTTTGGAATACGAAGTGAAAACCTGTTCCCAATCTGCTGCATTCGTATTTTGATTGGCTGAATTTTATAAAATATGAATGTAGAAACCTTGTATCTGATTTGTTATATCTGGCTGGGTATTGCCATAGCCGTTCACGTAACCATGTTTTTTATCACTGCACCTTTTGGCAGGCACACCACTACTAAATGGGGACCTATGGTTGACAACAAACTGGCCTGGTTTATCATGGAGCTGCCCTCGCTTGGAATCATGCTTTATTTTTTAATGTTTGGCACCTTGTCGTTTCAGTCGTATGTCTGGATTTTGTTTTCACTCTGGATCTTTCATTACCTGAACCGCACATTTATTTATCCGCTGCGGATTCGTGCAACAGAAAAAAAAATGCCGCTGGTCATTGTGCTCAACGGGATACTTTTTAACGTGATGAATGCCGGATTGAATGGTTATTTCCTGAGTGAACTGGCCAATTCGTCTGACTATCAGCAGGTGTGGCTTACCAGTCCGCATTTTATTCTCGGTGCCGTTTTATTTGTTACCGGTATGACCATTAACTGGAAATCAGACAGCATTTTGATTCACTTGCGAAAACCCGGCGAAACGGGTTATAAAATACCACATGGTTTTTTATTTGATTATGTCTCGTCTCCCAATCTGTTTGGAGAATTGGTAGAATGGTCGGGTTTTGCATTAATGGCATGGAATCTTCCGGCGCTGACGTTTATGATATGGACCTTTGCCAACCTGGTACCGCGTGCTAAAAATCACCACGATTGGTATCACCAGAGATTTCCTGATTATCCCAAAGAAAGGAAGGCTGTTTTTCCGTTTATTTTTTGAGTGGGAACAATTTTTTCCTTTAAAATTTTCCTGGTTTTTAAAACAGTTCTTTTGAATGCTAAAAGTTGAGAGGGAGCTTACACCTGGGTGCGGGGCCATTTCCAGGCATAACGGATAATCAGACAAAGAAGAACGACTTCAACAACAGCGCCAAGCACCATGTGCATCCAGGCATCTCCTGCCAGATTAAACAAGGTATAAGGAATATAAATCGTTGCCACGATTATGTTTGCCCGGCGGTTTATTTTAGCCGGCAGGGCAACAGAAAGGAAAATCATCAGTGCCGGAATGGTCATTAAGGCGAGTGTTGTCAAAAGAAATCCTTGTGTAATTTCAAATACAAATACCTTGTCTGCTAACAGATCTTCCAGTGCACCCGGCATAAATAAGTGGAAATAATCCACGTAGATGTAGAGAAACATCAAACTCGCCCACAGCGCAGCAAGCTTCAGATTTAAACTGACTTTGATCTCGTCCAGTGTATTTTGTGATGTTTTTTGTGTATTCATAACTTTTTATATTAAACGATGCTGCAAAAGTAGATAGGCGAGCTACAAGCACTCGTTCACTTAAGTTAAGAAATACGGTTTAGCTGTTTTTTTCAAGAATTCTTGCTCTTAGCCTGCTTAATGATTGCGGTTTGATACCTAAATAGCTGGCTAATTGGTGTTGTGGAACACGCTGAATAAGGTCCGGTCTTTTATGTAATAAGTTCAGGTATCGTTGTTCGGGCGAAGAAGTTTTAAACATGTCAAAGTCTATTTGTTGTTTCGCTAAAGATTCTTCAGACAACATTCTGCACAGAGTTTCAAACTTTGGAAATTTACCGTTTATTTCTACTTCCATGTCAGAATTTGAAACGGTGAGTATAGTGTCTTCAATACAACTTATGTTATATTCAGATGGCGTTTTGCTTGTTACACAATGGGGTGTCAAAGCCTCCATTTCTGTGTAGAAAGCAGTAGTTTTTTCTTCACCATCTATAATGTAGTATTTCCGTATGCATCCTTTTAGAACAAAATAGGCTTCTTGCGATTTCTGTCCTTCTTTGAGTAAAATGGTCCCTTTTTTAACAGTGCGGAATATGTCTAACGAAAGTATTGCGTTCTTCTCCTCTTCTGTCAGAGAAACGTATTTTGATATGAAGTCAAATAATATGTCTTTCATTGTTTTAGGCTGTTACTGTTGTCTTTTACACTTGCCAACAACATTGCTGGTAACGGTTTGCGGTTTGGCGCCCGGCCCGACTCTTTCTAAAAATTATTTTCTTTCCAATTAAGCATTGCTTTGAAGCAAGATTGAAGGGTTGTTGCCAAACAGTTGTTATATGTATCTAATTTGTTTCGTAGCCTGTTCTGTTAATCACCCAGTCTTTGAGTAAATTCAAAGTATTGAAAAATACCTTTTCTTCATTTGAAATTTTTTCCGTCACAACAGGCGTTTCACCGATCATAAAATTCCAAATTTCTCCATACTTATTAACCTTAACAGCGTAAGAAGAAAAGTCTGATGCCCCTTCGTGTATATTATAATCTGCACCTATCAAGGATAAGTCACAGCCTGATAATTCCTCAATTAAATGACAGATATTGTCTGGGAGTATTCCTGTTTGCTTTATTTGTTCTGCTGTATGGGTATTATAGGTAAGGATGAAATTAAAATCCAGGTCAACTAATACTTCAAAACTTAGTAACCGCTCACCAAATCCATCCGAATAACTATATCTGAAGAGGTGTTCTTCTTTATTAAAGTTTTGAGCATATTTTATTGGAGAGTTTGTCATTATGTATAACGGTTTGGCAAATAGGCACAGAAGGCATTAGGAAATGGGCGTTCTCCTTATTTGCTGTTATGCAGCGTTGTTTGCGTATTTTTTTATTCCGTTTAATTCCTTTTGTTTTGCATGAAGTTCTTCCTCAAGGTCAAAGTCGTCTTGAAGTCCGAGCCAAAATTTTGCGCTGTTTCCAAAGTATTTAGAAAGTCGGAGTGCGGTATCAGCAGTGATTCTGCGATTTCCTTTCAAAATTTCTGAAACACGCGTTTGAGGAATTCCAACGTCTTTCGAAAGTCGGTATGCAGTTATTTCCAGCGGAATGAGAAATTCCTCTGACAAAATTTCTCCGGGATGTATATTCTTCAATTTTTTCATAGTAATCAATTTTTAATGATAGTCGATTATTTCACTTTGAGAATAAAAATTCTTGTTTTATTTGTTTCTGCTTTACTCATTCTCTTAATGCTGTCATTTTATTGTCCCAACGTTTTCTTTACAATGCCCTATAACATTTGGCAGTTTGGTGCAGGCAGGTAATTCCACTAGCAGCCTACGAAGCATGGCACTTTAAATATACAAATATTATTGACTATGAAACACGACGAACCTGCTTGCGCTAAGATGCTGCTATAGGCAGTTATTAGTCCCATTTTACTTGTGTCAGAATATCGTCATTATCTTTCTGCTCAGTTTCTGAACTATAATTCACCAAAATGTTCAAAAGATATTTGTCAAATTGAGCAGAATAAGTTTTTTGAAACCGTCTTGCTCCGGGGGCGTCCTCAATTGTAATCGATTGAACTAAAAATGGCCGATTACCAATAAGGCCAGTTTCCATTCCTGTTATTGTGTATTTGGGATAATTTGTTGAGTAATGGTCTTTGCAATATTGCTCCGAATATTGAAGGTATTCTAGAGCAGAATTCACGTTAGGTATCTCTTCTAATCCTTCAGCAGTAAAGCTTATGGATTGAGTACGATGTGCAGAGGAATCACTTGTTTTTTTTTCGATTGTTAGTAGATTGTATAAATTACTCGTAGTTCGTTCCCATGTTTTGTCCGAAGCATTTAGGTCCTCTTTATTATTTGCAAGTCGCTCGCTATATTGTTCTATGTTAAGTATTAGCCATTTGTCTACTGGACAACTAAATGAAAAACCAAAATAGTCATTGCGATATTCTGTCGAGTTCAATGTTCCAATTTCTAATTCCCCAGTTGGCTTGTAGGAAATATTTTTCAAAGGCTCAGATTTTTCTGTTTCTGTCCCAGTTCTTGTCTCACAACTGATAAAAATTGTCAATAATAAAATTGTCAGTGGATAGGTTTTCATTTTTAGTGGTTTTACAATTGCCTATAACGGTTGGCAGCTACAAGAAGTTGGCGATTTCGGAGACGGGAACTGTCAGCCAGCACTGAACTTGATTCGAAGCACAAAGCTCCATTTAACCCCTGAACCGCCACTTTTGGGTAGGTGCTGGTGTTCTTTCCTTATCTGGCAAATGCTTGAATTTCATCTATTCGTCCTTCTTTAAATGCTCGTTGTACAATGTCGTAATCCAGCCGTCTATTAAAGAACAGGGAAGAATAGTTGCGTTGTATAAGCGTACCATTAAATAAATAGTGTTCTAAGCGCTTAATACCATTCGGATTTTCTACAATTCGCTCATATTACCCAACTATTTTATAAACAGTAGAGGTCTTCTTTAATTTATTGTCTAAAAGAAGGATCTGATAGTCATCATAATTTATTACGGTCACATGAGACTTTATTCCAAACTGCGTCGAATATTCAAGCGCATTTATTTTATGATTTGAATTTATGTCTCCCCAGGTTCTTTTGTAGCTAAAGCAACCATAATTAAATGAATATTCATGTCCGAATTCATTCGCTCCACCCATTTTTGTCCCTTCAACATATTCCGTGACAGCAATAATCTTTAGCTCATCATTGAATGTGAATAAATACATCAACCCATAAGTATAGTATCCGACAATTATATTAACCGAGTTATTAATTGGATCGGCAAAAATCCGATGAATATAAAACATATCGGTGTACTTGAAATTTTTGTCAACTGTGTTCACAAAACCATCAAATAGCTTGTCAGATTTTATTTCTCCCTTGCAGAGAAATAGATTGGCCGCAGGTTTTGACACATCCATAGGAAAGCGATATGGGAGGTCACCAATATGCAATTTGACTCCTTCATAATTTATGTGAAAAATACTTGTGTCGTACTTATAGTTTCCAGTCAGGTGAATATTAAAATCTTCAGTTTCATCGGCATTTCCGTTTCGATAGTTTTGCTTTTCTAAATTTTTCGTCACTTCGATATATTCATACCATCTCGTATTGTCGCTCGAGACCAAAGTTGTGAATTCCCCATTTTTATTCTTAGAATAGAATCGTCGAAAAATGAAAGCGTCATCTTTC
This sequence comes from Bacteroidota bacterium, assembly GCA_016192075.1. GTDB lineage: Bacteria > Bacteroidota > Bacteroidia > Flavobacteriales_D > Crocinitomicaceae > JADJGJ01. Next base: position 14,179 of record JACPUU010000015.1, read on the forward strand.
TTTCCGTCATAATTCCAAAAACTTGTCTGCTCAGTTCCGGAAATTTTATGAGGTAGGGATATAGTATTCTCAATTTGAGTTAGATCGTTATTCAGTATGGTAATATTGAATAAATCAATTTTTGAATTGGAATCAGTTGATTTGCTGTCTGAAGGAGAGCCACTCCAAAGGACGAATATTTTTTCATCAATTAATAGCATTTCCTTTTCCATTTCAAATACATATTCTATTTTCCCAACCTCGTAAAAATCAATTGATTTGATAATACGTCCTTCATAATCAATTTTATGCAATTGCGCTTTTCCAGAATTTGCTGTACCAAGATATCCTGCGCGATTATATTGCATAATATATATGAACTCATTATCAAATGCAGTAGCAAATCTGTCGTAGTCGGTTCCAGATTTTGTGAACTTAGTCAAATTGATTTCCGCTTTCCTTTCAAAATTAATGTCATAAAGCTGCACTTTCAAATCTTCAAATCTTAAGATCATCCCATTGGCCACCTTTTGGTAGTGAATAAGTGGGTGACTTCCGTGATCATATTCCATTATCTGTACGTTGTCATCAATTATTTTTTGAAATTCAATATTCTGAGCTGGCGTGAATAGCGGAATAATACTTAGTGCGATTAGGAATATATTTTTCATAATAAACTTTTAGCGAGTATTAAAACCTGCCTTTTTTAAAAATTAAAATTTGGATTTAACAATGATCATACAATTTTAGGCAATATTATGAATTAAAGTGGATTCAATAATTATCAATATGCCGTCTAACTATTGTACATCCGACCCCCGTCTCGCTTATCCCCTCATTTCGGCTGGCTTTACGAAGTTTCGTTTCGGGTTATCTCAAATGTATAAAATAATTCCAGGAGTCAATTGAACGATTTGACAGACAAATGATTAACTGCGTGACAAATCAGAACACGTGTTGGGTCAGGCCGGGAGTGCTGTTGCTTTTTTCTTCTTTTGTTATTCTACAAGTTTTACCCTTAGAGCAACTCATTGGCCAGATTCGCCAGTTCAGAACGTTCTCCTTTTTCAAGGCGGATATGTGCAAACAAACGATGTCCTTTTAACCGGTCAATCAGGTAGGTGAGCCCGTTTGATTGTTCATCCATGTAGGGTGTATCAATCTGGTTGATGTCACCGGTGAATACAACTTTGGTACCTTCACCGGCACGGGTAATAATGGTTTTTACCTCATGCGGGGTCAGGTTTTGTGCCTCGTCAATGATGAACATCATGTTGGACAAACTGCGGCCGCGGATAAAGGCAAGTGCCGTAATCGATAATTCGCCCGATGCTTCCAGATCATCCAGCATTTTGTATTTTTTTTCGCCGGGCTTAAACTGGCTTTTGATGAATTTCAGGTTGTCCCACAAAGGCTGCATGTAGGGTGAAATTTTGTCTTCAGCCGTGCCTGGTAAAAAACCAATGTCTTTGTTACTGAGCGGAATGATAGGCCGTGCCAGCACAATTTGGTTATACATGTGTTTTTGTTCGAGTGCTGCGGCAAGGGCAAGCAGTGTTTTTCCGGTTCCTGCAACGCCCTGCATGGCTACCAGTTTAATGTCCGGATTCAGAAGGGCATTGATGGCAAAAGTTTGTTCTGCATTCCGGGGTTTCACACTAAAAACGTATTCTTTTTCAACCCGTTCAATTTCATCAGACAAACTATCATACCGGCATAGCACCGAATCGTTGCCGTTTTTCAGAATGTAATAACCGTTTGCCACTTTGCGCGGACCAATGATTTTCTTTTCTTCAATGCGTCCCCGTTTATAGAGTTCAGCAATTTGTTTGGGATCAACGCCATCAACAATTGGAAAAGCTTCTGAAATATTTTCAACATCTTTTACTTTGCCGGTTTCATAATCTTCAGCCGGTAATCCAATGGCTTTAGCTTTGAGGCGCAGGTTGATATCTTTGGTAACCAGAATAACGGCTCTTCCTTTTTCCAGCTCAACCAGTGACAGGGCGGCATTGATGATTTTATGATCGTTTTTGCCATGGCCGTAAATGTCTTCTGCATTTTTGCCGTTGACAACGGTTGACATGACAATTTTTAACCGGCCGCGTTTGGAGCCCAGGCTCAGCCATTGATCCATGTTGTGATTGCCCGAAAGTTTATCCAGGTAGCGGATAATTTCACGGGCCTCAAAATTTTTGGTGTCATTTCCAATTTTGAACCGGTCTAACTCTTCCAGCACGGTAATTGGTATTGCAACATCGTGATCTTTGAAATTCTGAATAGACTGGTGATCAAAAAGAAGGACGGAAGTATCGAGGACAAAAATTTTTTTTGCGGTTGCTTTAGCCATAAAGAGCGTAGTTAGGTAGTGAAAAGGTAAGGAGTCTGCTGAATAACGCGGAAACGAAAAGAAATAGTTATTAACGCACAATTATTGAAACCCGTGTGTGAATCAAAAAAATCCCGGCTCTTGTTAAAGAAGCCGGGATTTTTTGAATTGACTAATTAAAATGGTGTTTTTAAGTCTATTGAAGCTCCAGTCTTCTGCGGTTATCAATTACATCTGCTTTTTCGCGCAATGCGCGGATAACCAATCCATCTGCCGAGCCGGCGCGTGCAGCCAGCAGGTTGTTTCTGGAAACAGAATAATCAGTAGTTTCAGGTGCCTGGGTTTCGCTTTCAATAATGATTACATAAACACCGGTATTTCCTTTAATTGGTTTGGTCATTGAACCGGTTGGAATTTTGGTAAACAGTTTTCCGATTACCTCCGGTTCATTTCCGCCACCACCCTGAATAACGTTTGATGAAAAATATACTTCAGCTGTTACAATCTGACCGTTTTTCATAACCGGAATAATTTCTTCAAGGCTGTTTTTGCCGGCCATTTTCTCCATGTATACTTTTGCCTGTTTGTCTTTCAGTGCCGGATAACGCATCTGGTCTTTCACATCTTCAAATTCAGGTGCCCCTTCCGGGATAATGTTTGACAGGTATGCAACCACATATTTATCGTCATCCAGAATAGGGTCTGAAATGGTTTTTTCCTGGGCGTCTTTGTTAAATGCAAAGCGCAGAATGCGTTCTGATTTGTTGATACCCATTACAAAGTTATTGCTCAGCCAAACGCGGGTTGGGTTGATTGTAAAGTTGCTGTCGCGCGCTGTAAAATGGAAAGCGGAATCTTCTTTAGATTCGTTTACAGCATAAATGAAATCAAATACTTTTTCTTCCATCAGCTTTTTTGTGTTCTCGCTGGCCTTAACGGCTTTGGTTACAACTGCCAGTGAAGGTACAACGCGTTCACCGCGGCCAAGAACCTCAATAATGTGGTATCCATAGGTTGTTTTTACCACTTGCAGTTTTCCGATAGCGCCTTTAAATGAGGCATCGTTGAACTCAGGTACCATGCGTCCTTCAGAGAACCATTTGTATTCACCGTTGGTTGGAATTGAGCCTGGGTCCTGTGTGTATTTTTGCACCATTTCAACAAAGTTGTCCTGTGCATTAATCACTTTTACCAGGGAGTCACTCAATGCTTTTGCATAAGCATCTGTTTGAGTGGCATCTACTTTAATCAGAATGTGGCGTACCCAGGCCTGCATTTCTTTTTTAATGCCGGTTACTTTGGCAATCGCATAATCACGGCCTGAAACAAATGGCCCGATTACGTCACCTATTTTGGCCGCCTGAATCTGATCGTCAGCCGAAGCAGGGTATTGGTTGTTTCCAAAGAAGGTGTCAAAAACAAGCTGATCAGAACCCATTCTGAATTGCGCTGTATCGCTGTTGAATGGCGTAGAGCTATGGCTTTGCATAAACGCCAGGTTGTTCTCTGTTTTAGCAAAGTCTGCTTTCATTAATTCCAGATCAGAAATAATCTGGTCTACATCTTCAGCCGTTGGCATAATCGGGAAAGACACGTATTCTATGTCACGTGATTCTTCCTGCTCGTATTGTTTTTCGTGTTTATGCTCTTCGTAAAAGGCCTTGATATCTTCATCTGTAACAGTGATTTCATCTTGTGGAATGTCAGTATAACGCTGAATTACAAAACGAATTTTCTTTTTGTGATTGTCAGCATAATATTGATCTTTTGCCTCCAGCGAGTTTACGTAAAGTCCTTTTTTGATAAGGGTTACATATTTGTCAGCCATCCGGGTATCTTTCAGCTCTTTTTCAAATTCTGACCATTGTTTTCTAGCAGCCAGCCAGTTTTCACGCATGGTTTCATCTTCAGGCTCAACCTCCAGGTTGTTGATGAATGAGCGGACAGAGTCTTTGGAGAATCCCATTGGGCCCTGGAAAATTGGAATTTGCATAACCCATGGGTGAACGTGATTACCGTGAATCATGTCATTTAATTCCTGGGTGGTACAAACCAGCTGAAGTTTTTCAAACTCGCGGTTCATGAGTTCACGACGAACTACTTCATTAAATGCCTGGTCTTTTGTCTGCTGTTCGGCTGTTGCATCGTATTCACGCCCCTGCATCATTGAATTCTGACGGTCACGTGTTGTATAACTCTCTACAATGTAGTCATATTCTTCTTCATCCAATGCTTCGCCATAAGCGGTTCCAAAAGGAAGGACGTCAACATTATCTGCAGTTCCTGACTGATATTCGGTATAGATGAAAGCGAACATTGCCAGTCCGATAACTACAAGAAGTAAAATTGAATTCCGTTGAATTTTTCCAATAATTGCCATTTGTCTTTAGCTTGTTTAAAAATTTGAGACTGCGAATATAGTCTGATTCCTTTAAAAATAGAGCCGTGAACCCTGAAAATTTTAGCCCCTGAATTGAATCTGAACAGATTAAATGGGTGCCAGGGCTTTAAATTACTACAGGTTAGGGGCATATTTCACCCGTTTGACAACGGTTTGATTGATTGCCGGACCAATTTCTGAACTGAAATTCGTAGATTTGGCCTCATTTTGAAAACCAGAACCGGGCTTTTTCCGTAAGGAAGGATCTACGGAACGATTACTGAACAAACTATGAAAACTGTACAATTTAGAGAAGCGCTGAGAGAAGCCATGTCAGAAGAAATGCGCAAAGACAAAAGCGTTTTTCTGCTGGGTGAAGAAGTTGCCGAATATAACGGTGCCTATAAGGTATCACAGGGAATGCTGGATGAGTTTGGTCCTAAACGGGTTATTGACACACCTATTGCAGAGCTGGGATTTACCGGTATAGCGGTAGGTGCTGCCATGAATGGCCTGCGTCCGATTGTTGAGTTTATGACCTGGAACTTTGCTATTCTGGCAGCTGACCAGATTATCAATGAGGCCGCCAAAATTCTGCAAATGTCCGGCGGTCAGCTCGGATGCCCGATTGTTTTCAGGGGCGGTAATGGTACGGCCGGTCAGTTGGGTGCCACGCACTCACAGAGTTTTGAAGCGTTTTATGCACACGTTCCGGGTATTAAAGTAATTACCCCTTCAACCCCGTATGATGCAAAAGGGTTACTTAAAGCGGCCATCCGTGACAACGACCCGGTTGTTTTTCTGGAGTCTGAAAAAATGTACGGTGATAAAGGTGAAATTCCTGAAGGGGAATACATCATTCCAATTGGCGTTGCAGATATTAAACGCGCCGGAACCGATGTAACCATTGTCAGTTTTGGAAAAATTATCAAAGAAGCACACAAAGCAGCCGAGGAGTTGGAAAAAGACGGAATTTCATGCGAAATTATTGATTTGAGAACCATTCGCCCGATCGATTATGGAACCGTAGTGAATTCTGTTAAAAAAACAAATCGCTGCGTAATTGTCGAAGAGTCGTGGCCAATTGCATCGATTGCTTCTGAAATTGCCTATCACCTGCAAAACTATGCGTTTGATTACCTGGACGCACCGGTTAAACGGGTAATGCAATCTGACACACCATTTCCGTTCAGCCCGAGTCTGATGGTTGAAGCATTGCCAAACACTGCCCGTATTGTGGCTGCGGTAAAATCTGTTTGTTATAAATAACAGCATCGGTTATGGAAAACCGGCCGGCAAATCTCATTCAACATGCCACGGTTGCTCCTGATTCAGTTATTGAACTTTTAGCAGGTACCCTTATTGGTACAGAGGGCTCTTTGTACCAGCTTATGGATACCCGTGAAAAAATTCACCGGCTTGATCAACCTCATTTTTTTTACATTGAACGAAATAACAAAGCACTTGGTACGATCACCATTTGTGAACGCAATGTAATGCTGACAGGGAATTTTAAACAGGCATTGTATATACGGTATTTTGCATTTGACAGCGCCTTCCAGGGATCGGGCACCAAAACGCGTGAACGCAATTCAATGTTTGATCAGCACTGGAAAAAAATTTTTGAAACCGGGAATCTGAACAATTCTGAAAGTGATTTAAAATCTACTTTTTTCTGGGCCTATATTGATCCGCAGAATCTGCGCTCGTTTCGTATGAATGAGCGGTTTGGTTTTGAATCGGTTGGTACGTTTGAAACCATTGCCTATTCGCGTTTCAATCCAAAAAAATCGGCAAACGTAATGCGCCTGAAGCCCGATGAACAAGAAGAAGTGTTGAATTTGATCAGCAACTTTTACAAGGATTACGCTTTTTTCAGCGATGCGCATTTATTTGAAGACAACCGTTTTTTTGTGCTCCGGCAGGATGGTAAAATTGTAGCTGGTGTGCAGGCCAATCCGGCCCGGTTCAAAATTGTTTCATTGCCAGGGCTGGGCGGTAAAATAGCACTGAAACTTTTTCCCGTGCTGCCATTCATGAAAAAAATAATCAACCCCAAAGAGCATAAATTTCTGGCTACTGAAGGTATCTTTTGGTTACCCGGTTATGAGCATAAAATGGATGAATTACTGAGTGGTGTTTTGGCTGAGCTGAATCACCATTCACTCCTGATCTGGGAAGACAAAAGCGTGAGCCGTATCAAAAGCCTTCCGCTAAAATGGGGCTTGCTGCAGAAAATAAAAAAGAACAACGCAGTCAACATTGTTGTAAAAACAGTAAATCTGCCGCGGCATGAAGAAAAAATGCTCAAAGAAACCCCCAAATACCTCAGCGGGTTTGATATGACGTGAAGCGTTTCAGAATCCCGACCATCAAAATTCAAAGAAATTCCCAATCATTTTCCGTATGTAATCATTGAAATCGTTGGCCCCATGTAGGGGCGGAAAATTTTCCGCCCCTACATGGGGCCCGTCAAAGTGTTGTGACGGTATTTTGGATATATTCGCTGACATCTAATGTTCTATGATCCGCAATATCATCACCGGAAATCAATTCGTTTAAAGGGATATGATTATGCCGGTAGTGGATTTTATTTCCTGACCATTTGCGTTCATGAACGGTTTCATTTATTCGGTGAAATTGTAAACGGCAAAATGGAATTGAATGATACCGGAAAAATTGCCCGTCAATATTGGTTGGAGATTCCCAATCATTTTCCCAATACAATTTTGCACGATTTCATCATCATGCCCGATCACGTTCACGGCATCATCGAAATCGTAGGGGCGGAACATCTTCCGCCCCAAACCCCGGTTGATACCCGGGAGATTAATGAGGTGGAACATCTTCCGCCCCAAACCCCGGTTGATACCCTGGAGATTAATGAGGTGGAACATCTTCCGCCCCAAACCCCGGTTGATACCCAGGAGATTAATGAGACGGAAAATCTTCCGCCCCAAACCCCGGTTGATACCCGGGAGATTAATGAGACGGAAAATCTTCCGCCCCAAACGACAAATGAAACGGGAACCAAAAAGGATGTGGAAAATTCACCGTCAAAAATGATCATTAATACTATTGATGGTAATGGGGCGGAAGATTTTCCGCCCCTACGGGGATCATCAAAAACAATTGGTTCAATTGTTCGCGGGTTTAAAATCGGGGTGACCAAATGGGTGCGGTCAAATTTGAAAATCCAAGATGTGTGGCAACGCAATTATTATGAACACATTATCCGCAATCAACAGGCATTTGACAACATGGCAGAATATATTCGCCAAAATCCTGAAAAATGGGACAACGAATGAATTTTGGTCATTTTATTTTTCGGTATCTTCGATCCGGTTAAAATGAAAAACAGGATTTGTGGTATATTCTTTTGTTGCTTCACGGTATCTGTGAACGCACAAACCCTGTTTGAAAACGATACCGTCTTTAATAAAAGCAGAACAATTGGCGTCAGCATTTTTGACGCGGCTGCCTGGGGCGGCTCAATTGGTGCCTTACAGTTTGTCTGGTACGATGATTTTGCCAAAACATCCTTCCATACCTTTAATGACAATTACGAATGGCAGCAGATGGATAAAGTGGGTCACCTGGTAACGTCCTGGAATTTTGCCCGCGGCAGTGGTGATTTGTTTGAATGGTCGGGCATTAATCACCGCACAGCATCGCTTATTGGGGCGGGTTACAGTGTGGGTTATATGGCTACATTTGAATTGCTGGATGGTTATAATGCTGACTGGGGCTTTTCCTGGGGTGACGTAGCCTATAATACAATCGGGTCGCTGGCTTACTGGTCACAGGAATTTTTGTGGAATCAGCAATACGCTAAACTCAAGTTTTCATTTCACAATTCTGGTTTAGCGGCATACCGGCCTGACGTTTTAGGGGCTGATTTTACAAGCCGCGCGTTAAAAGATTACAACGGTCAAACCTATTGGATGAGTTTTAACCCTGTGTACTGGTTTAAATCAGAAAGCAAAATTCCGGCGTGGATAAATCTTTCGCTGGGTTACGGAATCGAAGACCAGCTTTACGGTGACGGCAGTGTGTATGTAACCCAAAGCGGAAACTCCCAGCTTACGTTTGTGCCTTACCGGCAATACTACCTTTCACTGGATATTGATTTTGAAAAAATTCCGGTTTCAAAACCCTGGCTTAAATTTTTGCTGCGCGCCGTCAATGTGGTGAAGGTTCCTTTTCCGGCACTGGAATTTTCAGAGAAAGGCGTTCAATTCAAACCATTCTATTTTTAAAACCTGATTGGAAGGGCGCATTGAAGGATTTGCCCCGGTTAACCTTCGCTGCAAAAAGCTGAACGGTACTAAAAAAAGGAAGATCTCTCATTTCGTTCGGGATAACGGTACACCATTATCATCCGGAAATAACTACCTTAGATCAACTGGAATAATTTTTGCAGGATCATAAACATGTTCAAAAAACACGTCATTCTGATTTTCTTTTGTGTGATTGCTTTACAAGGCCGTTCACAGCAATTTCAGTTTGAGGTATCCGATTCCATTCCCGGGAATTTTTCTGCGTTTTCAGTTGATAATTTTGGCAGAATTGCGCTGGTGCATAATGATGTAATTATCAGTTTTTCTGCGCAGCTGGATACGCTTTTTTCAACATCGTTAAAATCATTCCGGCCTACAACAGTTGAGAGTTCCAAATCGTTCCGCACATTGGTTTTTGATCAGGAACGCAGTGTTATTCATTTTTTGGATAATACCATGACCGATATTCACGGAGAAATTGATCTTGTGAACCTCGACATTCAGCAACCCTGGCTGGTATGTGAGTCGTTTGGCGGCAATACCATTTGGGTATTTGATGCCGGATCCATGCGCCTGATCCGGTTAAATGAAAATCTTGAAAAAATAATGATTACTGAAAACCTGGCAACCGTTTTCACCAATGGCAACCTGCCGGTAAAAATGATGGAAGCACATGACCGGCTTTTTACCCTGGTGCCTGATATGGGAGTGGTAACGTTTGATGTTTTTGGAACATACATCACCACCTATCCTTGTGAAGCAGTAACGTTTGATGTCTTTAACAATTACCTGATTGTTTTGGAAAAAGATCAGATTCGTGCCATTTCATTGCAGTTTGATGGCAATCCAGACCAGTTTTTCCCGGTTCCCGCCGGGGTTATTCAGTTCAAATTTACGCAGGACCGGATCTATTTTCTAACTGCGCAAGGGCTGATGATTGGAAAATATATTCCGGAAGAGAAATAGACCGCCGCGTTGTTTTTACCGTTTCTACCGCTATAACCGTTAAACGTTGTATCTTCGTGATTGCATGAATTCAAAATCAGTCATTATATCTGCAGGCGGCATTGGTAAACGTATGGGAACTGAACTACCCAAACAGTTTTTGTGTATTCACAAAAAACCGGTCATTCTGCACACCATTGAAAAATTTCTGGCGTATGATCCAAAAATTGAAGTGGTGGTTGTATTGCCGGCTGGTTTTATTCCGGATTGGGAAGCCTTGTGTCAAAAATATTTGTTTACCGCACCACACAAAGTTGCGGTTGGTGGTGAAGAACGTTTTCATTCCATTCAAAACGGATTACGTGAGGTAACCGGAAAACTGGTTGCTGTGCACGATGCCGTAAGGCCATTGGTAGACGTATCAGTTATTGCGGCTTGTTTTGAACTTGCTGAAAAGGAGGGAGCCGCTATACCGGTTTATCCGATTACCGAATCGGTTCGCAAAGTAGAGGGTGATCTTTCATACGCCGTTAACCGTGATGATTACAGATTGGTTCAAACACCGCAGTGTTTCAGGTATGAGATTTTTGCAAATGCGTACGAACAGCGGTATTCAAAATTTTTTACCGATGATGCAAGCGTTGTGGAATCAGCCGGAACAAAAATTTGCCTGGTAGATGGTAACCGTGAAAACCTTAAAATTACCACACCGCATGATCTCAAACTGGCCGAATTGTTTTTGAAATAAGCGTATGTCACAGGATCAACCCAACAATCCGCTTCACGGAATTACACTTGAAATGATGCTTACGCACCTGGTGGAGGAGTATGGCTGGGAACAATTGGGTGACCACACTAAAATCAGGGCTTTTGTCATTAATCCAAGCCTGAAATCAGGGTTGAATTTTATCCGGAAAACACCCTGGGCCAAAGCAAAAATTGAAGAATTGTACCTGCGGAGTATCCGAAAATGAAAAGCCCGTTGTAATTTTGCACGCAGAAAATCAGTAACCATGGCAGCAAATACGGTAACCGTAACTATTATTGACCGCGAAGGAAAAACGCATGCTTTAGAAGCACCCACCGACATGAATATGAATGTCATGGAAGTGTGTCGCTCGTATGAGCTGCCGGTAGAGGGTCGTTGTGGCGGTATGGCCATGTGCGCTACCTGCCAGTGTTACCTGGAATCTGATACCGCGTTGCCTGAACAATCAGATGCAGAATTGGCTATGCTCGATGAAGCGTTTCATGTTAAGGCAAACAGCCGCCTGGGTTGCCAGATTCACATTACACCTGAGATTGACGGTATTGTATTGCGGCTGGCGCCGGAGGGGAATTAATTCCGCACGTTATCAGGAATCACACACACCGGTATCGGAATCATCTTATGTTTATTGGCCGTATGAAAACTCTGGTAGATTCTCAGAACTTCACGCTGCCGTTCCGTGAGATCATAAAGTTCAGTGTCCGTTGTTCCGGTTACAGGATCATTTAAAAAATCCATTGCCCATTCCAGTTCCGGATAGGTTGCTCCCAGCTGACCTTCATCCGTACGTTCATCTTTCCAGAGTCCATCGGTTGGTGGAGCTGTCTGGATAGATTCAACAATGTCAAACGCTTTGGCAATTTCGTAAACTTCTGTCTTTTTTAAATCTGCAATGGGTGAAAGGTCAATACCGCCATCGCCGTATTTGGTATAAAACCCAACGCCAAAATCTTCTACTTTGTTCCCGGTTCCGGCAACCAAAAGCCCGTTTGCCTGCGCAACAGCGTAGAGTGTTGTCATGCGAAGCCGCGCACGCGTATTGGCCATGGAAAGTCCGTGCGAGGTTGAATTTTCAGGCAATGATTTACAAAGCGTATCAAATGTTTCTGTCAGGCTAACGCGCAGATGAGTCACGTTGCTGAAGTTTTTTTCAAGCCAGGCAATGTGCTCTAAACCGCGGTTGACTTCACTGGGATTTTGGTGAATACCCATCTCCAGGCAAAGTACTTTTAAACCAGTTTGGGCACATAATAAAGAAGTAACGGCGGAATCGATTCCGCCGCTAACTCCTATTATAAAACCTTTTGCGTTTGCATTACCGGCATAATTTTTAAGCCAGTCTGAAATAAACGCAGCAACTTTTTTTGCGTTCAAAGCAGTTTGAGATTAGAACAACAACCCAACTTTAAATTCAATCAGGTGTTGTGGATTGTTTTTAATATCCAGGTTAGAGTAAGAATAAGTACCATCACCGTTATCTTTTCTGTCAGCCAGGTTTCCTGATTGCGGATACAGTTGCGGGAGGATACCATAATTAAATCCAAGTTCAGCATAGAGGAATGTGTTGCCGGTGAAATTCCATTCAGCCCCGCCATAAACACCAATTCCCATTTTTACCGGTGAAAGTTCTTTTTTCAAACCTTCAGGTTTCATGTCTGTCATGGTACGTGACACAAGCGGAGTATTGGTTGTAAATGTCATGGTAGTTGGGTTGTAAGTTGCATCACGTCCTGTATCATCCATTCTTACGGCTCCCAGGAAACTGGTTCTCAGACCGAATTTTCCGTAATATTTGAATTTACCAATCATGCTGGTTTGAAATTTCAGAAAGAAAGGTACCGTAATATATTTGGTTCTATAATTTCTTGACATGAGCTGAAAAGCAGTCGTATCGGTAAAATCCTGTACAGCCCCGTCTTTATATTGTTTAATATCGGTATCAGAATAACCATAGAAAACATCACCTAAAGCAGTGCTGCCATCAGCGCCGTAATTCAATTCAAATGAACCCATGTCAAACTGAACACCGCTGGCAAGACCAACATTTTCGTTGAACATATAATTTCCACCAATTCCAATGGTGAAATCATTTCCAAGCCCATTCTTTTCTATTTTTGTAGTCTGAATTTTTGTCCAGTTAACGGTTGTACCCATTACCAAACCAATCTGGAATTTTTTATCCTGGGCCTGTGTACCCAGTGCAATACCTGTAATGAAAACCAGAGAGAGTAACTTTTTCATATTTTCGCAGTTTATAATTGATAGCAATAATACTAAATTCTGATCAATGATCAATCGTTTCCTTTTATTTATCTGTGCAGCAGTAGTGATTACGGGCTGTTCTGGTGATCCGCTGGACGTGGATATATCGGATATTGACCTGGACATTCCATTTGAACGGTTTGAACAGAAAATGTTTGCCGCCGGGTCACCGCAGGAGATGAAAAAAATCAATGATGAACTGCTGGCATCCGGGGGAGAACTCTATGAATATTATGTTTGGGACATGCTGCATGCCGGTGATGTTCATGACGATTCCATAGGCATTTACCTCTACTACTTTGTAAGTGACAGCATGATGCGTATGGTGGTTGACGATATCAATGCCATATTCGGTGATTTTAAACTGCAGCAGGAACAGATCTTGGACGCATTTAAACATTTTAAGTATCATTTTCCCGATAAGCAGGTTCCTGAAAAAATTATTACCTACAATTCAGCCTTTAATTATGGGGTTGTATCAACGGATAAATACATTGGAATAGGTCTTGAAATGTATCTGGGAACAGAAAACCGGATTATTCAGAAAATTGGTTTTCCGCAGTTTATGAAAGCCAAAATGAGTAAAGATTATATGCTGGTTGATGTCTGCCACAGCTGGATGATTTCAAACGTAATGGGTGAGGACCAGGGAGAAACATTTTTGTCAAGCGCCATTTATTATGGAAAACTGCGTTATGCCGTAGATGCCATGTTACCTGATCTCGAAGACCATTATAAAATCCGTTACACGGCTGAAGAATATGACTGGGCGCTTGCCAGTGAATATGACATCTGGCAGTTTCTGGTTGATATGAATTACATTTATTCAACCGATGCCAAAGTTAAACTGCGTTATTTTGAAGAGGCACCAACTACGGTTGATATGGAAGGATCACCCGGCCGCATTGGTCAATTCATTGGCTGGCAAATTGTGAAACAATACATGGAAAAAAATCCGGATGTTACGTTACAACAACTGCTGGATGAAACCAACGAAGGAAAAATATTAAAAGCATATAAACCACTGGAAAATGACGAATCTTAAAAAATCACTGATACAGATTGAAGTAACCACCAACGAAAACAACATTCCTGAAGAAATTGTCTGGAATGCCAAAGACGGGGGTGTATCGGATGCATCTGCCCGGGCAATGATCCTTTCTTTGTGGGATGGTCAGGCGCAAACAGCCATGCGAATTGATTTGTGGGACAAGGAAATGACGGTAGATGAAATGAAGAAATTTTTTCATCAAACTTTGCTGACAATGGCTGATTCGTTTGAGCGTGCCACCGGTGAAAACAACATCGCTGAAGATTTGCGTGACTATTGTCAGCACTTTGCAGATAAAATGGGCATTTTGCCTCCGCTGAGTTAGTTTAATGTGCCTTTTGTTGCGGTGTCAAACACGGAACCGTCACGCTGAATTTGTTTCAGCGTCTGTTAACGTTTAGGCAGATGCTGAAACGAGTTCAGCATGACCTGCCAAAACAAACAATGCATTTGCTAAATCCTACTCCCCAAACAACGGGTTAACCTCCTCAATGTATCCGAGAATTTCATCACGCCCAATACCAGAAACGGCAGAGCTTATAAAGTGCAGCGGCATCTCTTCCCATACCTCAAGCATTTCTTTCTGATACGCTTTCAGGAATTTACCTTTTTCAGTAGTATTGAGTTTATCCAGTTTAGTGAAAATCATGGAGAATGGAATACCTTTTTCACCCAGCCACTGCATAAATTCCATGTCAATTTTTTGCGGTGAATGACGGGCATCTATCAACACAAAAACATTCATCAGGTTTTCACGATTCAGAATGTAGTCAACAATAAAGTCCTGCCATGATTTATTTACTTTCCTCCCAACTTTGGCATACCCGTAACCCGGTAAATCTACCAGGTACCAGGTATCGTTGATTAAAAAGTGATTAATGAGCTGTGTTTTGCCCGGTGTGCCTGATGTTTTAGCAAGACTCTTGCGGCTGCAAAGCATGTTTATCAACGATGATTTACCCACATTGGAACGGCCAATAAAAGCATATTCCGGTTTTGTCGGGTTGGGACCTTTACGGTAATCCGTATTGCTTATAACAAATTCAGCGCTGTTGATTTTCACGCTTCAAAGATACAAAGAAGAATCGGGAAGCTTAGAATAAACCGTTTATCTCGGCATCAATAGAGTTGATGATCAAACCTAAATCATCGGCATTTTCATTGAAATTATTGCCGTCCACATCAATAACAATTAATTTGCCTTTGTCGTAGGTAGAAACCCATGCATCGTAACGCTCGTTCAGTCTTTTCAGGTAGTCAAGGCGAATGCTTTCTTCATATTCACGGCCGCGTTTTTGAATCTGGTTAACCAGTGTAGGCACAGAAGCTTTCAGGTAAATTAAAATATCAGGTGCTGAAATGAATGATTCAAGCAGGTTGAACAATGAAAAATAATTTTCAAAATCACGGGTGGTCATTAAACCCATGGAATGAAGATTGGGTGCAAAAATGTATGCATCTTCATAAATGGTGCGGTCCTGAATTACATTACGCTTGTTAACCTTGATTTCCTGAATTTGGGTAAAGCGGCTGTTGAGGTAATAAATCTGCAGGTTGAATGACCAGCGCTGCATGTCTTCATAAAAATCATTCAGGTAAGGATTTTGCTCCACATCTTCAAAATGGGTATCCCATCCGTAATGTTTTGACAATAATTTGGTGAGCGTTGTTTTTCCTGATCCGATATTTCCGGCAACTGCTATGTGCATAGGTGATTTTTTAGAGACGTCTAAAGTAGCAATAAAATTGGTAGCGCTAAACGTTGTGTTACGCATCTTTTTTTCAACATACCGATAGATGAGGAGTTAGGGAATAGGATTCAGGATTTAGTAGGCTGGCAAAAAGCAAAATTAATTCCTGATTCCTTCAGAACCTACTTAAATTACTAACTCCTATCTCCTATCTCCTAACTCCTATCTCCTAACTCCTATCTCCTTATTTAACTATCTTTGCAGCACCAAAATGAAATCAGACAACAAAGCCTGGCTCCTTCTCATCTTCCTTGCCCTCGTTTGGGGATCATCGTTTATACTCATGAAAAAGACAATGTTCCCCACCGGAACAGAAATGGTAATGGATCCTTACCAGGTAGGTTCATTGCGCATTGTCATTGCCGGACTGGTGATGTTGCCATTTGCAATCCGCAACCTGCGGTTTCTGACCAAAAAGGATTTTTTTCTGCTGCTGGTGGTAGGTGTCTTTGGTAACTTGTTGCCCGCAACGCTTTTTACCGTTGCAGAAACAGTCATTGACAGCTCACTGGCAGGGATGCTTAACATGGGAACATCCTTTTTTGTAGTGATTATCGGGATTGTTTTTTACAAATCATCTCCCAGCAAATATCAATATATGGGATTAGTTTGTGGCGCATCCGGCCTGTATCTCATTTTACGGTCGCAGCTTGAATTTAAAGTCGGTCAGGAGGGATACGCCCTGTTGATTTTATTGGCTACGCTGATGTATGCTACCAGTCTCACAACCATTAAATTTAAATTGCAGCATCTACAGGCCATTACCATTACCTCGCTGGCTTTTTTCCTGATTCTTTGGCCGGCTATCGCCGGATCCATTTATTTTGATGCGTTTAAACCGGTCGTCAGTCACCCGGACGGATGGAAGGCACTGGGTTATTTATGCATCCTGGCCGTTGTCGGAACAGCTTTGGCTGTATTTCTCTTTAATAAACTGGTTTCTGTGGCACACCCTATTTTTGCATCGGGAGTTACGTATCTGATGCCGGTTGTGGCCATTTTAATGGGTGTTTTGGACGGAGATCACTTCCGGTTCGTCAATATTTTCTGGATTGTATTGATTATCACAGGGGTTTGGCTGTTGAATAACGGACCTAAAAAATTCGCCAAATAATTGAAAACGGGTGATTTTGTAAGAAAATCTTATTATCTTTGCCGTCCTAATTAAAAAACAAAATTTGTTATGTACGCAATTGTAGAAATAGCGGGCCAGCAATTTAAAGTTGCAAAAGATCAACAGATTTTCGTTCACAGATTAGAAGCAAAAGAAGGAGACAAAGTTGACTTCGCAAACGTGCTTCTGACTGAAAAAGACGGAAAAGTAAATGTTGGCGCCCCGGCTATCGATGGAGCTAAAGTCTCAGCTTCTGTGCTTCGCCACGTTAAAGGAGATAAAGTAATCGTTTTCCACAAAAAAAGAAGAAAAGGTTACGAAAAGAAAAACGGCCACAGACAGTCGTTTACTGAAATTAAAATCACAGATATTAAAGCATAAGTAAAAATCTTCCCGCGTAATAACGGGGACTAAAACTTTTAAAGCCATGGCACATAAGAAAGGAGTCGGAAGCTCAGCGAACGGTAGAGAGTCAGAATCGAAGAGATTGGGTGTTAAAATTTTTGGAGGACAAGCTGCTATTGCAGGCAACATTATTGTTCGTCAAAGAGGAACCAAACATCACCCGGGAAATAACGTAGGTATTGGTAAAGATCATACACTTTATGCTCTTATCGATGGCGTTGTTGAATTCAGAAAAAGAAGAGACAATCGTTCATTCGTTTCAGTTGTTCCGTTTGAAACTCAAGCGTAATTGAATTACCCTGTTTGACAACAGTCAGACAGGAATACAAAATTTAGAAATCCCTTGTCGTTTTTCGGCAGGGGATTTTTTTTGAAATCGTAGGGGCGACTCGCGGTTCCCCCCTGCTGATTAATCAGGATTTGTTAATATTGAATAATGATTAACGAATGTTGATCAACGAAGTATTAATTTAAAAGAGGAGAAGGAAATGAAGAAGTATGATTTGGAACAACGATTAATTGATTTTGCTGTAAATGTCATTAGTATTTCAGCAGGGCTGGAGAATTCAAAAGCAGGAAGTCATCTTGGCACACAACTGCTCAGGTCGGGAACAGCACCAGCTTTGAATTATGGGGAAGCCCAGAGCGCTGAGTCCCGAAGGGACTTTGTACATAAAATGAAAATTGTACTGAAAGAATTGAGAGAGACTTTAGTTGCGCTTAAAATTATAGAAAGGGCTTGTTTAACTGCCACATTAAATCAATTGGAACCGGCCAAAAAGGAATGCAATGAACTCATTGCCATTTGCGTAAAAAGCATTGAAACTGCGATCAAAAACATGAATTTGGCAGCAGGGAACTGAAGCCTGGGTTTTTCTTCAACATTCGTTAATCAGTGTTCATTATTCGATATTCGTTATTCTTTTGCCTGATAAGTCAGGGTATTTGAAAGAACCTTGTCCAACTTCGAAATTCGTTAATCGGTGTTCAATATTTGATATTCTTTAATATTCAACCAATTTAGTCTGTGGCTGCTGAATAAGCCTTGTTTATTCGTAATTTTACCTTTCAAATTAAATACGCATGTTAGAGATTACCAGAATTCGCGAAGAAAAAGATCAGATCATTGAAGGACTGAAAAAAAGAAACGTTGATTTCAGCGAAAAAATCAATGCCATAGTTCAGACAGATGCCGCATGGCGGGAAGTGAAAAAAGAACTGGATGATATAGCCGCCGAATCTAACCGGATGGCTAAAGAAATAGGTCAGCTTTTTAAAGAAGGAAAACAGGCAGAAGCAAATGCTGCCAAAGAAAAAACCAATGTACTGAAAGAGAAAGAAAAGACAGCCAAAGAAAAAGAAGCACAGCTGGCAGATGATCTTCAGAAACGGTTATATGAAATTCCGAATGTTCCCTGCGCCAAAGTTCCGGTTGGTAAAACACCTGAAGATAATGTGGTGGCCGCTACCGGCGGAACAGTGCCAACACTCCCTGAATCAGCTTTGGCACACTGGGACCTGGCAAAAAAATACAACCTCATTGATTTTGAAATGGGTGTTAAAGTCACCGGTGCCGGCTTTCCGTTTTACTATGGAAAAGGAGCTCGTTTACAACGCGCATTAATCAATTTCTTTTTAGATCAGGCACGTGATCATGGTTATCTGGAGGTTATTCCGCCGTTCGTTGTGAACCAGGATTCCGGCTACGGAACAGGTCAGCTGCCCGACAAAGAAGGGCAGATGTATCATTGTGAGGTGGATGATTTTTACCTCATTCCCACAGCTGAGGTACCGCTCACAAACATGTATCGCGATGTGTTGTTAAACGAATCTGATTTCCCCATTAAAGTTACCGGCTATACACCGTGTTTCCGCCGTGAAGCGGGTTCTTACGGAAAAGATGTGCGCGGCCTGAACCGTTTGCATCAGTTTGATAAAGTAGAAATTGTCCATATTGAGCATCCGTCCAAATCGTATGAAACGCTTGACGGAATGGTTAAATACGTTGAAAATCTGTTACAGCAGCTTGAACTGCCGTATCGTGTATTGCGCCTTTGTGGGGGTGATATGGGCTTTACATCAGCCCTGACATACGATCTCGAAGTTTATTCTGCTGCTCAAAAAAAATGGCTGGAGGTAAGTTCGGTATCCAACTTTGAAACCTTTCAGGCCAACCGGCTTAAATTGCGTTACAAAGACAAAGAGGGCAAAAACAAACTGGCGCACACCCTCAACGGCAGTGCTCTTGCCCTGCCGCGTATCGTAGCTGCGCTCCTTGAAAATCACCAGGATGAGCATGGAATAAAAATTCCGAAAGCACTGGTGCCGTATACCGGATTTGAACGTATTTAAGAACCGTTTGTAGAAACAGCAGACAACGTATGAAAACACTTAAAAACCTGGTCGTTCTTTCGCTCTCATTTTCGGCACTCACACTGGTATCCTGTGATCCGGCGAAAGAATTTGCAGCTGAACTCAAAACAATTGATTCATGCCTGACAGCGCTTGATTCAATGGAACAGGTATATAAGGGTATAGAATTTGATAGCCTTGACCTGATGGTAACGCATGTGCTGGACAACGAGTCCAAAATGAAAGAGTTTTATACGTCTGATACAATTGACATGGAATTGGGAATTTTGATGAATAACTGCAAAGGAATTCGCAAATCCATGAAAAACGTAAAGGGTAAGGGGCTTGCTTTCAGCGATGAAATTTTTGCACTGCGTCAGCAATTCGGAGATTTAAAAACAGATGTGCTGAACGGTGTGCTTGAAAAAGAAAAAATCAATGAATACCTGCTTGAAGAAAAAGCAGCTTTGGATAAATTGCACAAGAGTTTTTTTGATTTCTATGAACTGCAAAAAGCGCAATCAGCAGTGTATTATTATTCGGTTCCCAAAGTTGATGCTTACATACAAAAGTTAAATATTCCCGATGCTGATACGCTTCAGTAATAGTTGCCTGATCAGCCTTTTTCTGCTGCTGATTGTTCCCGCCGGCGTGGGTGCACAGCCTGTTGATAACGATACAAAGCTGGCCGCGTATTATTTTGATAAAGGTGAGTTTGCCAAGGCTGAGGTTTATTATGAAAAGCTGTATAAACAGTATAAATCCAAAAATTATTTTGACCGTTATTTCATGTGTTTGTTTTACCAGCAGCGCTATGATGAGTGTGAAGTGCTGGCTGAAAAACAGATCAAGCGTGATCCATACGACATAGACAGTAAATTTTTACTGGCAATGGTCTATGAAGAGACTGATCGTCAGAAAGAAGCAGATGCCATTTACCAGGGCCTGGTAGATAACCTGGAACCTGTTCAAACGCGTATTGATTACCTGGGAAATTCATTTAAGCAGCGCGGCAAGCTGGACTTTGCACTGCAAACGTATCTGAAAGGAAAAGATCAGCTGAAAGGCGGGTACAGTTTTCAGCTGGAACTGGCTGATTTGTATGGCCAGTTGAATGAGCCGGAAAAGATGATTGAAGAATACCTGAACCTGCTTGATTACAGTCCCAGTTATCTGAAAACAGTTCAAACCTACCTGGCCCGTGTCATTGATTTTGCAGAAGAACCAGCCAAGACAGAAATGCTGCGTGTTAATTTGCTGGAGCGCATTCAGAAACACCCTGATTCGGATTATTACAGTGAAATGCTGATCTGGTTCTACCTCCAGAAAAAAGAATTTTCAGGCGCTGTTATTCAGGCAAAGGCGTTGGATAAACGCAATGACCTGAAGGGAAAAAAAGTATATGAAGTTGCGCAGATTTGCCAGTTAAATAAAGCGTACGATGCTGCCAACAAGGCTTACCAGTATATCATGGAACTTGGAAAAACATCACCCTATTACAACATGGCGGTTGAGGCCGGTTTAAAAATTGAATTTACGTTACTTACCGAGCAATCGGCTTATTCAGAAACAGACCTGGCTGCCCTTGCGCTGCGTTATGAAAATGCCATCGTAACCCTGGGAAAAACACCACAAACGCTTGGGCTCATGATTCAGTCGGCAAAAATTTATGCGTTTTACCTGAATGATCCGGTTAAAGCAGAGGCTGTTGTAAAAGAAGCACTAACGCTGCAAATTAATACAAGACAGCGCGCTGAACTAAAAGTATTATTGGGTGATATTTACGTAGTATCTGACCGCATTTGGGATGCTTCATTACTTTACATGCAGGTTGAAAAAGATTTTTCAGAAGATGTGATCGGGCATGAAGCCAAGTATAAAAATGCCCGCGTTTTTTATTACGAAGGTGAATTTGAATATGCCAAAGCGCAGCTTGATGTTTTGAAAGCATCAACCAGTAAGCTGATTGCCAATGATGCCATGCAGCTGTCTCTTTTATTGCAGGACAACCTGGGAATAGATACCACCAAAGCGCCTGTGCAGCTGTTTGCCAATGCCGATCTTCTGATTCAGCAAAATCGCTATAATGAGGCCTTGGCATTGCTTGATTCCATTACCAAAACATATCCTTTTCACAACCTGGCAGATGAAGTTTTGTTTCGTAAGGGAGAAATTTATGAGCACACCCACAATTGGGAAAAAGCCATTGAATTTTACCTGCAGGTGTATGATACCTATGGTCACGACATTCTGGCCGATGATGCCGTAATACGCATTGCGCGCATCTATGATTACCGGCTGAATGATAAGGCAAAAGCGGCCGAATTTTACCGCAAAATTTTATTCGAATTTTCAGCCAGCCTGCATGGTGCAGAAGCCCGCGAACGATTTACCGAAATACAACAGGCACAATGATTATTTACAATGTTACCGTGAATATTGATTACGATGTTCATGACGAATGGCTGCATTGGATGAAAACGGTCCACATTCCAGAAGTCATGAATACAGGCATGTTTCTGGAAGCAAAAATAGCCAGAATTCTGGCTGAAGAAGAAGGGGGTAAATCATACGCCATTCAATATCTCTGTGAAAGTATGAAAACCTATGAGCGGTATCGTGATGAATTTGCACCCGCGCTTCAGGAGGCTCACACGGTCAGATTTGCAGGTAAATTTGTTGCGTTCAGAACGCTTTTGAAAGTAGAAAATCACTTCACCCGATGAGTGTAAAACCAAAAAAACACCTGGGGCAGCATTTTTTGAAAGATGAAACAATCTGTCAGCGAATTGCAGATGCCATTGTACCGGCCGGGCGGTTTTCCAAAGTACTTGAAATTGGTCCGGGAACGGGGGCACTCACTAAATTTTTACTCAACCGCACCGATTTTGAAACCTCGGTTATAGAAATTGATACCGAGTCCGTTGCTTATTTGCAAATCCACTACCCGCAATTGGGCAATCGCATTTATTCAAACGATTTTTTACATACTGATCCGGTTGCACTAATGGGCACTGAACCATTTGCAGTGGTAGGTAATTTCCCATACAACATTTCCACCCAGATTCTCTTCAGGGTGCTGGAGTTTAAAGACCAGGTTCCAGAAGTGGTGGGTATGTTTCAAAAAGAAGTGGCTATGCGTATTGCTGAAGGGCCGGGTTCCAGGGATTATGGCATTATCAGTGTGTTTTTGCAGGCTTATTATGACATTGAATACCTTTTTACGGTAGATGAGCATGTTTTTTATCCGCCGCCTAAGGTAAAGTCCGGCGTTATCCGGCTCATCCGCAATAAAACAGCCTCATTACCCTGTGATGAAAAACTTTTTACGCGTATTGTCAAAACAGCCTTTGGTCAGCGTAGAAAAACCTTGCGTAATTCACTAAAACCCTTTGCTGATCAGCGAAAGGAAGTATTTGATGCACATCCTGAATTCTTTGGCAGAAGGCCTGAAACCCTGTCGGTTCAGGATTTCGTATGGCTTACTCAACAATTTCAGGTTTAAAACGATCTATCAAAAGTTTGGCTTCCAACCATTTCTTTCGTAAATTCGTTTATCCAAAAACCGGCCCCTGTTGTAACAAATCCGGCCCGGAAAGCGTAGACTGCACATAATGAAAAGAGTACTACTCAGTTTGATTTTCTCAACCTGTATGCTGTTTGGCTATGGTCAGGCATGGCGTTATGTGCGCCATGAAGTGCAGTTTGGAGTAGGCGCATCCAATTTTCTGGGTGACCTGGGTGGCTCTAAAGGAATTGGTACCCATGGTATCAAAGATTTGAAGATGAAACCAACCCGGCCAACACTTCAGATGGGCTATAAATTCATGATTACACCAGCCATATCTGTCCGCGGAACATTCATTTGGGGCTATCTTTCAGGGGATGATGCATTGACTAAAAATGAAATCCGGAATAACCGGAATCTCAGTTTCAGATCCATGATAGGTGAATTTTCGGGTCTTTTTGAGTATTACCCGGGTGGTGACCGTGTTGTGCCCAATTACAAAGTCAGTGGAATCAGCGGAACAAAATCCATAACCTTTATCCCGTATTTCTATACCGGCGTAGGGGTTACATTTTTCAATCCAAAAACCCGGTACAATGGCAGTTGGGTTGCTTTGCAGCCATTGGCAACAGAAGGGCAGGGCCTGGCCGGCCGGCCCGATAAATACAAACGCGCTACCCTCGTTATTCCACTCGGCGCAGGCTTAAAATACATGGTTGACAAACAATGGAGCGTCAGCCTGGACATGTCATTGCGCTATACGTTTACAGATTATATTGATGATGTGAGTACCTCGTATTACCGGCCTGATTTGATTGAGGCGGCTTATGGTACCACTGCGGCTGATCTTTCAGACCGGGCGGTTGATCCATCTGCCGGCTTAACAGGTGCCATTCCTATGGGTGACGGGCGTTACAACTACCTTCAGCGTGGTAATCCAAAGTACAATGATGCCTACATGTTCGCAATAATTTCGGTACATTACCGTTTTAAAAAGGGACAGACGTTTATTCCGAAATTCTGATATGCGGTTTTTTCGTATCATTTTTGTTTTATTGCTATTGCTGAATGTCGGCTGGTCTGGTCGTGCGCAAGGGTTTAAGACAGCAGCTGAGATGGGCTTTTTCGGCGGCGGTTCATATTACATTGGTGATTTGAATCCGCTCAAACATTTTGTTTACAGCAAGCCCGCATTTGGTGCTATTTTCCGGTATAATCTGACCAAGCGGTATTCATTGCGCTTTACCGGTTCATACGGCCAGGTTTATGGCAATGATGCAGATGCAGATGATCCGTTCCAGGTAAACCGCAACCTGAGTTTTAAATCAGACATTCTGGAACTGGCATTTGGTATTGAAATAGATCTTTTTAATTACAACATCAACAACATGAAAGATCCTATCACGCCTTATTTTTTCTACGAGGTAGCTTTCTTTAAAATGAACCCGACGGCTGAACTGAACGGGGAAGATTATACACTTCAAAACCTGGGAACCGAAGGCCAGGGCACCAGCCTTTCTGACAAAGATCCGTACAAACTCAATCAGCTTTCTGTTCCGCTGGGTATAGGGTTAAAATTTAACCTCAAAAAACGCATGGCCATTTCTATTGAATACGGCATTCGTAAAACCTTTACAGATTACCTGGATGACGTATCGGGGAGTTATGTAGATCCTGATCTGCTGGCAGCCTACAATGGTTCACTGGCGGCTGAGTTTTCTGACCGGAGCCTCGGAAATTCAAACCTCTCCAATGTAGGCTTCA
The DNA here is from genome assembly GCA_016192075.1 of Bacteroidota bacterium. Taxonomy (GTDB): domain Bacteria; phylum Bacteroidota; class Bacteroidia; order Flavobacteriales_D; family Crocinitomicaceae; genus JADJGJ01. The sequence continues at coordinate 39,068 of JACPUU010000015.1, forward strand.
ACCGCGGAAATTCAAGCAACAAAGACTGGTATGCATTCTACGGCATCATGTTTACCTTTAAGCCGTTTAAAGAAAACATCTGCGACATGCGCGGGTGGAGGTAATTCAGTAAAGAGCAACAGTGTGAACGCTTACGCCACCGCTAAAGCTTTAGGCGGCACACGGTCAGCGCTGGGGCAGTGCCGGACGCGTGAGAATAATTCCGTAAGGGTGAATTTTTCTTCTTCCGCAAAACAATAATTGAAGATTTTCCCTCTTTCCCTTTACCTCAACTAAGCGTAAAACGGAGAAATCATCAGGTACACCACCACACCTGAAATGGCCACATATAACCAGAACGGATAAGTGCGTTTACCCCATTTTTTATGTGATTCGTAATTGCCGGCAATGCCTTTGATATAGGTAATAAGCACCATGGGTATGATGGCAATACTTAGTATAATATGTGACACCAGCAGCAAAAGATAGATCAGGCGGGTTGACTGATACAGCGTTACTTCGTCACCATCAAGCACGTGGTTGTGATTTATGTCGCCGTATAATGTATGTTCAGAGGTGATGTGATAAGCAATGTAGCCCACTAAAAAAAGGAGTGAACAAAGAATAGCTGTTTTGATCAGCCGCTCGTGCAGTTTGCGTTTTCCCTTTTTAATTGCAACAATGGCTGATGTCAGAATAATGGCGGTCAGCCCGTTTAATGTGGCGTAAACGGGTGGCAGAAATGTTAAATCAAATCCCTTTATTTTGATTCCGAAAAGGGCTGCTACTACAGCGGGAATAGCAATAGATGCAGTGATTACCCAGGGCCGGTATTTTTTTTCCAGATCAGTTACCATATTCTTCTTTTAATAGTTTACGAATATCTTTTTCCAGCTGATCTACCTGTGCGGTTTCAGTACCTACATACATGCCGCGGATATGACCTTCACGATCAACCAGTACCAGGTGTTCTGAATGTAAAAAACCGCCCTCGGCTTTTTCATCTTCCATGGCATTCAGAATATAACCGTTCATACCCAGGTCATAGACATAGTCCTTATCACCATAAAGAAAAAACCAGTTGTGTGTATCCAGGTTTCGCTCAGCAATATAAGCCTGTAGTTTAGGAATGGTGTCACGTTTTGGATCAACGGTATGTGATAGAAACATAATTTCTTCTATGTCTGATGTCATACCCTGCAGGCGTTTCACCTGCTCAATCATTGCAGGGCAAATAGAAGGACAACTGGTGAAGAAAAAATTAACCACATGAATTTTTCCGGCAACACGGTCGTTGGTAAATTCACTGCTGTCATGTGCCAGCAAGGTATAGGGCGGTATGGTGTGGTAAAGTGTATCAGCGCCATCAAATTCATGCTGCCCCAGGTAGGGGAGCGGCACAACCGGTGGTGGTGTTACGGTAGTTTCAGCGGTATTGCTGCCACAGGCAGCCAGAAGAAGAATGGAGAGAATGCTAAGGACAGAATTTTTCATAAGCCAGATTAAATTTCTTCAATGGGTTCATCATCCGGTGACTCTGATTTTTTGAGTGACACCAGGATACCAACAATCAGGGACAAGCCAATAAATGGCAGTGACAACCATTCCATAAAATGGAAAAATTCCACGTCAATTAAAAGCAGTTTCAGTGCCACGTATACCAGAATGGCAAAAACGCTGTATTTGAGATAATGAAATTTGCGCAGCATGTTCGCCAGAAAGAAATACATAGAGCGTAACCCCAGTATGGCAAAAATGTTGGAACTGAAAACAATGAAAGGGTCTTCAGTGATGGATATAATAGCCGGTATGCTGTCCAGCGCAAAAAGTAAATCGGTCAGCTCAATCATAACCAGTGCAGCAAATAATGGTGTAGCCATACGCACGCCTTCTTCCATGATCCAGAATTTGTCACCTTCAGATTGCTTGCTGATCTTGAAAATTTTGTTGATCCAGCTTGGTTTTTTTTCTCCGGTTTCTTCTTTCTCCGGCCGCAGCATTTTCAGCGCGGTGAATAAAAGAAATCCGCCAAAAACATAGGTCATCCACTCAAAGCTTTCAATCAGTTTTACGCCCAGCCCAATGGTAATACCTCTTAGCAGAATGGCACCAATGATTCCCCAGAAAAGGGCCTTGTGCTGGTTGTCAGGGTGAATTTTGAACGATGCAAAGATCATTGCAATGACAAACAGGTTGTCTACACTCAGCGAAAGTTCAATCAGGTAACCGGTGGTATAGTTGTAATAAGCCTGGGCCGCACTTGCCGTTTTAGGATGGCTCATGAGGCCGGAATCATAAAGCCAGTAAATAACTCCTGAAAACAGAAAGGCTGTACTTACCCAGAAAATGGTTTCAATGGCAGCCCGTTTATTGGTAATGTGTTTTCCCTTTTTATTCAGTACAAGCAGGTCAACTGCCATGAGTATAAAAATCAGCACAATGAGAAGGGTCCAGATCATGTAATGGGAATTTGGTGCGAAATTAAGCTATAAAACCGAATGCAGGGAACAGTACAATCAATAAAATGGTGCAAAAATGATTTGCTGCGGTTGGTATCTGCTTAAACCGGCAATACCGGGTGCAAAACTACTTGTTGCGTGCTTCGCGGTCAGCTTTGAATTCTTCTTTTTTCAGCAGTTTAAGCAAGTCAAAGAAATTGCGGATATCGCTATCGCTTTTGGCCCCGCTTACCCCGCGGATACAACCTCTTTTGTCTATAAGTACCAGTGAATTTACAAAGGCTTTTGAACCAATTTCGCCAGATGAGGCTGTTGCCGGATAATTGATAAAAAGGTCACCGTAGTAGGGAAAGGAATAGAACGGTGTTGCATCACCGGTTGCAAACCACCAGAACTTGTGGTCGTATTCAGCCATTTCTTCTTTCAATAACTGAGATGGTATTGAATCAGGTTTTCCGTTTGCATCTGTCAGAATAGAGAGCACCCGTACATTGGAATAATTATCCGGATGATCAATCATTTTGGAGTACAGAATTTCATTGAACAGCACCATTCCCATACCGCATTCTTTTAAGTCAGGACAGGTATTCTGTATCGTGGTGAGAATGATAAATTTGTCGCGGATAGAATCACGGTTAATAACCGCTCCGTCAAACGACGTCAGCTGAAAATCAGGAATGGAATAGACGGTTGAGTCAATTTTATTTCCGGCAGCGTCGTAGGTATATTCCCAGCCTAAATAAGGCAGATCAATAAACTTGTTGTCAAAAGTATGTGCCATCCACCAGATAACAGTACCCGGCCCCAGGAAAATCAGTAAGATGATAACAACTCTTTTAAAACCAGTCAATGTGGTGCTTGTATAGGGGATTCTACTTCAGAAATTCCCAGGCGTCATTAACATAAAGCGCCTCGGTGCGAAGAATGAAAATCAAATACAGAATAAAGATGATGTATGGAACCAGGATCATGTAACGCAGGTTTTTGCGTTCATCTCCAAGGTGCATAAATACCAAAACAATGTATCCGGCTTTAACAGCTGTAAGAATAATATAGCCCCATTTAATCAAATCCCACTGAAGGCCCGGGTTATCACCTTTAGGAAGATAGATACCAACAAGAACCTCAATGGTTGTAATAATTGAAAGAATGGCGGTTACTTTCCAGATTTTTTTGCGAACGACTTTTCCCTGCTCGTCTGAGTGGTGTGTATCTAAAGAATATTCAACAATATCATCTCTAACTAACATAGCTTTGATTTTTTATCAATGAATTAAACAAGGTAAAAGAAAGTAAATACGAATACCCACACAAGATCTACGAAGTGCCAGTACAAACCAACTTTTTCAACCATTTCGTAATGTCCTCTGCGGTGATAAACGCCGCGCACCACATTTCTTAATACCAGCAGGTTAAACAATACCCCTGTAAAAACGTGGAACCCGTGGAATCCGGTAATAAAGAAAAAGAAATTGGCATACAGTGTCGGACCGTAAGATGTAATTTCAGTATGCATGTGTTCGTGTTCTCCAACCACTTCATAAACGCCGCCATAGCAGTTGTGCTGAAGCGTGGTGTTGTCATGCCAGGTTGATAAATTACCATCAGGACCAGCAATAAAAGTTGACCACTCCCAAACCTGTGAACCAAGGAAAATAAGACCACCAACTACGGTAAGCATAAGCCATTTGATAACGCCTTTTTTGTCCATGCGGTGACCGGCTTCAACAGCCAGTACCATTGTAACCGAACTCACAATGAGGATAAACGTCATGAATGCCACATAGATCAATGGCGCAGGCATGTGTGTAAACGGAATGTGGGTAAATACTTCTTCACCCATTGGCCAGCTGGCGGCCCATTCAGGATTTGCAAATTTTGCAAAACCAAGTGCACATAAAAGTCCACCAAAAGTTAAACCATCAGAAACCAGGAAAAACCACATCATGAGTTTTCCATAGCTTACTTTAAAAGGAGAGGTACCACCGCCCCAGGCTGTAGAGGCGTCCATTTGCTGCGTGTGTGCTCCGGCCATAAATCGCTTTTTGTTTGTGCAAGTTTAATGAATAAATATTAAAAACGCATATAAATAAATCCACAATATGCCTAAAAAATGCCAATAGATTGAACCTAACTGAATTCCAAGATAGTCGCCTGAGGTATAGCGTACTTGTATAGAACGAATCCAAATAACGAGAAGTGCAACTAACCCGCCAATGACGTGGAACAAGTGAACAAAAACAAATGCAAATGTGTAAGCACTTGCCTGGTTTTCGGCGCCGTTTAAATCACTTTCCTGTTTGGCACTTAAAGGCAATCCGCCGAGGTAAAATTTGCGGTTCTGATAAGTTAGTTCTTTGTCTTTATAATGGATTTTAAAATCTTCTCCAAAACGGCCTGAAATCATAAAATCACCGCGGTTGTTTACAATACTTTCTGCAAACCGGTAAAGGCGGTCATGCATTTCATTGGTCAGGGATAGTCCGCCAACCTGCATTTGTCCGTTCAGGTAAGTGACCAGCTGGTTCTGATACTTGAGGGCAAAGCCGGTACCATAATCAGTGAGTTCAAATTTATGTTCCCTGTTCTGCGGTTTTGAACCGTCCATTAGTTCCTTGCAAAAGGCTACCATTTTACCTTTGAGTTCGGTAGAAACAACGTCACCCTGGTAGTAGAAATCATACCCGTCAAAGGTGATTTCTTTTCCCTCATAGGAAAGGGAGTAAAACAGGCCGTACTTGCCAACGCTGTTGACAATGGGAGTGTTCAGTGCATTTCCACGCGATGAAAGATCTGTCCAGCCGGTCCACTGAAAATACGAGAATAAAATACCTGTCAGCAGGGCGCCTCCGGTAAATATTTTCACCAGCCGGTAATTTTCTTTTTTAACTGACCGGGTAGCAAGAATGAGTAAAAGACTGCCCAGCACAACCATTACAGTACTCCATATAAAATCCGCTGGTTTTTTGAATTCAACCCAAAAAACAGATCCTTTAGAAACAACATAAGCACTGGTGAGGCCAGCAAAAATCATGATTACGCTGAAGATACCAAACCACAACAGGTTTTTTTTGGCTTTTGCGTTTATTTTTGGATCAATGTCAAATGTACTCACGGCTATATTTTATCAAAAACGTACAAAAACTGGATGATTGGCAGGTAGATGAATGAAGCAAACATCAGGGCCCTGGCCGCCTTATCTTCCAGGTTTAAATAAAGACGGTAAGCAATCAGAAAAAACCAAAGTCCGGCAATGGTACCCACAATTAGCGAAAGATCACCGGTATAATCTAAAAACCAGGGTAATATTCCTACCGGAATCATCAAAAAAGAATAGGCTACAATCTGGAATGCAGATGCTTTATTTTTGCGGCCGCGGGATGGAAGCAACGAAAATCCGCCGCGGGCATAGTCTTCATCCAGTACCCAGGCAATAGCCCAAAAATGCGGAAATTGCCATACAAACTGAATCAGGAACATGATGCCCACCAACAGGTTAAACTCACCGGTGACTGCAACAACACCCAGCATGGGCGGAATTGCGCCCGGAAAGGCACCCACAAATACGGCCCAGGGTGTAATGCGTTTTAAAGGGGTATACAAAAAAACGTACATGACCAATGCCAGCAACCCTAAAATACCGGCAAAATGATTGAGCTGAAACAACATGATAAGTCCCAGAACACCACAAACAGCTGAGATAATGAAGGCTTCTGTAACTGACATACGCCCTGCCGGAATGGGTCTGTTGGCGGTACGGTGCATGCGTTTATCAAGTTCCCGCTCCAGAATCTGGTTAAAGCCGTTTGATGAACCGGTAATCAAAAATCCGCCCACAACCAGGTAAACGAACTGAAGATTAAATGCACCTTCTGCAAAAAAATACCCGGCAACGGCCGAAAGGACAACCAGTGTAGCCAGCCTGAACTTTAGCAGCAGCACATAGTCTTTTACCTTTGAGGTACTGATTTCTTTAGTAATTACCTGTTCTTTTGTCACCATCTTTAGTAAGATTGGCGCCAAATTTAATAAAAACACCTTGAACTGACATGGCATTGCACCGTAGATTCATTCAAAATTCAGAAGTTTGCCTGAACGGCCTGAGGTTCAGTTTTAATCAATAGTCAGAATAGGCGTTCCAGATCCTTGATTTTAACCCAATCATCAAAAAGTGATGGTGCTCTATGGAAACGGGAGTCCATTGCATGCGGTAGTTGTAAGTCACTGTCAGAAAAAGATCAATTTTTTCCCACAACGGTTTTTCAGCAATAAACTGCTCATTCAGGACATTTGTCCGGAGCCCCTGCATAATGAGGTTACCAAAGTCAGACGGCCGGTCTGAATAGGAGTTAAAAATATTCTGACCATAATTAACTGTGTCTGTATCTACGCCATATGCGGCAAATGTCAGCTTGTTGGTAAAGCGGATATCTTTATAGACATACGAAACAAGGTTGAGTACTTCATAAAAATTGGCCCCAATCGGGTGCGTTACACTGGCATTGAGGTGTCCGTAATTTTCAACTGAATATTTGTGAGAATAGGTAAACGGCCGCACCACATTAAACTCTGTTTGAAAATAGAAACCGTCGAGCAGAAAGCGGTTGGATTTATAACCCAGTTGTATGCCCCATTTATTTCCCCACCATTTGTTGTCTGATTTGATTTGAGCCAGCAGAAATTCATCAATAATAACCTGGCTGTAGAGGCAATGGTGCTTGTTGATTTTATAGGCCAGGTTTAAACCAAGCAAAACATTGTCGGCAGACCCGTTGCTGTATTCAACCGGACGGTAAAAAACCACGGGGTTTAAATAGTTGAGGTCAAATCCGCGGTTGGCCAGCGTATCTTTTGATTGCCACACCACCGATTCAAAAACACTCAGGTTAAATTCACGGGTAATGTTCCAGCTCAGGTAATGAAGAGATGAAAATTTCATCCGGTCGAGTGATTTATTGGCCGGATTCACCGCGTTGTCATTCCAGACTGTGTAAAGGTTGACATATTTAATGCTGCTGAACGTTGTTTCAATTTTTAAAAAAGGATAGCTGGATGCATTGTCAGATAGCAGAAGCGACCGGTAACCCTCTCCAAAAAAGTTTTTGCCGTATCCGCCGGTGAAGGTAAAAATCGGATGTGGCTGCCAGGCAATCAGCAATTCGTTGCGCTGAAAAAGAGAACCTGCGATTGGCCGTGTGGTACCAATGTCCATATTCAACGTTTGCTGAATGGAATCGGCGGTGTAACCTGAACGGGTGAAATAGGGCAGCAGCTTTGCCGTTACAAAAAAGTGGGCAGCATTAAAATCAAAACCCAAACCGGCACCGGCGTTGTACTTTAAAAAATCAGTTTTTGAATTGCCTGACTCAACTCCAATTCCCAGGTCGGCAAGCGGATAAAAACGATACCCGAATTTTACTTCTCCCGTTTTTTTCAGTTTGTTTTGTGTCAGAAATTGTCCTTTTTCTGCGGTGTATCCAATCTGATCAACGGGCACCTGAAGCGGAAGAACGCCGCTGTGAATTGCCTGATCATCGCGCAGGTAGAGTTCAGAATGGGCAATGCGGTGTTTATACTCCAGGTGATCAAACGTGAATTGCGCCCGTGCGTTTTGTGACACAAGCAAAAAAAGAAGAATATGAATTTTACTCAGATTCATCCGTTGTCTGCCGCTTGTGGCCAATAAAAACATACCCTACAAACAGGGCGGCAATACCCAGGCTTATCAGAAAACTGAAATTGGGATTTTCAAACTGAATAAAATACGTTTGGGCAATTATGATAAGACTGAAAAGATAAATGGTAATGACTGTTTTTTTATGACTCCGGTACCGGTCCATTAATTTGTGATGAAGGTGATTGCGGTCAGCACTTAAGGGTGATTTTCCCTTCATGGTACGAATGGTAAATACCCTCAGTGTGTCAAGCAGCGGGTAGGCTAAAATAGCCATGGCTGCTACCGGCGTAGAAATATTTTGAAAATCTGCCGGAATAAAATCTACCGGTGATTCAATGAGTTTAATTGCGAGAACACTTACAACGGCTCCAATAATCAGCGAACCCGAATCGCCCATAAAAATGCGTGCCGGATTAAAGTTGAAAATCAAAAAACCAAAAAGCGCTCCGGCCATTGAAAAAGCTACCAGGGCCCAGTATAATTCTCCGCTGCATGAAAACCAGACACCAAAAGAAACAGCTGCTATCAGTCCTACGCCCGATGCCAGTCCGTCTACCCCGTCAACCAGGTTAATTGCGTTAACAATAACAATGTAAGTGAAAATAGAAATGAGAATGCTGCCGTATTCAGGCAATATAACATCCATTCCCAAAAGCCCGTGAAAACTGGTAATCCGTATTTTTCCCATCACGCATAAAATAAAACCAACCATGATGTGGGCCATTAATTTTTTCATGGGTGACATGCCAATAATATCATCTTTAATGCCGACAAAAAACAAAAGAATTAAACTGGCCATGAGATACATAAACTCACTGAGAGATGCTTCTGTTTGTGTATTGTTACCGGGAAACCAGAGAAAACACGAGAAAACAAACGCGCTGAAAATGATAACACCGCCAATGGTTGGCGTGCTGCTTTTGTGAAGTTTGCGCGCTTCACCAGGTTCATCAACCAGGTGTTTGATTTTGGCTACTTTAATCAGCGCGGGGGTGGCAAGCAACACCACGCTGAATGAAGTAATTAATGCCAGTATGAGGTGATAATCTTTCATGCAGTTTTTGATTTAATAATCAAATCGTTTATTCTTTAACCGGGTGCGTATTCCTAAATACACGTATTGGGTCACAGATTCGTTGACAGGTAAATTGTCTGTACGGTAAATAAAGCCAATACAGGCTTGCAGGTTGTAGCGTTTGTTAAAACGGTAGCCTGCCTCAAGCTGGTTATAAAAAGTTTTTGTGCGGGTATAAAACGGCAGCGCAATAGTTGAAGATGGCTGTAAAATGTCGGTTCCAAAATTGAGCGTATCATTTACATAGTGGGCTGAATAGGTGGTGTGGTTTTGAAAAAACCAGCGGTTGTACTGGTATGAAATTTTGAAAACAAGTTCATCAAAACCGGCAGATAGGGGGTGCGCAAGCGGCAGATTATAATGGGAATAGTTGTACCGTTTATCAGTACTTAAATACGTGTTTTGGTCGGCATGATTGTATTCCGCCTGCAGATCCAGTTTTGGAAATAGCACATCGTATGCTTTCAGGCCAGCCTGGTAAGCCGCCAGTTTATTTTCATCAAGCACCAGTTGTCCGTAAAGTATATTTTTAAAAAAACGGATGGTCAGATTTAATCCCGCAATGGCGTTGTAGCCGTTAGCACTGCTGCCTTTAATCAGGGAGTTTGAAAGTATAACCGGGTTTGCAAACAGTGGATCAATTTTAGCCGTTCCAAGTGAGTCTGTATGTTTCCACACAGCACCCTCAAATAAACCAAGACTGATGTTTTTGGTAATTGCCAGATCAAGGTAATGAAATGCCCCCAGCTTGCGTTCATACGTTGCTTCAGGGGTTGTATAATATGGCAGCCGGTAAAGATTTGTCATCACGTTGTAGATAACCTGGTATTGAATGCGGTTATTCCAGAAATTGGTTTCAAGTTTCAGAAAAGGGGCGTTGGTGGCATTGTCTGACAACAGCAATGAGCGGTAACCACTGCCAATAAAATGATTGCCGTTTCCAAACTGCAGATTAAAGTACCGGTTTGGTTCAATGGATAAATAGCCCTCGGCAAAGGCAAAATCGTAGCCGGTTTTTTTGAATAATTTGGTGCGTGCATAACCGGGCACCACACCATTAACCTGTTTATAAGCAGTACCGGGTCCGTTCAGCTGAAATTCACCGTGAGCATTAAATAAATCACGCTGATAATCGGGCACCATTGCCTGGTTTTCGTAAAATGTGGTTACAAAACCTACTTTGTTCAGAAACCTGGCCTGCACACGTATGCCACGTGTATTCCAGTATTTGTAATGCAATGAGTCAATGTAAAAATCATGTCCAGCTTCAAGGTCAAGAATGGGGTCTACCGCGCACCAGAAATCATCACCTTCAAAAATCAGAAAATTTTCTTTGAAGATTTTTTGGGTAAGCCAGTAGTATCTTTTCTGATAGTCAGCATAAATGGAGTCAGCTTGCGTACGGCTTTGCCGGATTGGTTTGCTGCTTAAATGCTGGGTGTAAAAATCATGATCAGCGCTGTCATTGAGAAAACGACGTTCAATTTCACCCTGGTAATATTCTTCCAGCGGAAAACCGAGTTGCGCCCATGCGTGAGAAGCATAGAGACCTGACCCAATGAAGAGTGTGATGAAAATTAGTCGCATCAATTGATTTCATACGGAAAACAGCGGGTTTTTGTTACGAATCAAGTTTCCCTGATGCCAGGGCGTCGTTAAAAGCAAGCCTGATGCCCTCTTCAAGCGGGGTTGAAAATACCCAGCCGGCATTTTTCAGGCGGCTTACATCCATTAATTTACGCGGTGTTCCGTTTGGTTTGGTGGTATCAAAAATAAGTTCACCGTCAAAGCCAATGACCTTTTTTACAAGCAGGGCAAGTTCTTTTATCGAAATATCAGTGCCTGAACCCACGTTGATAAATTCCCGGTCATTGTAGTTTAACATCAGGTGAAGACAGGCTTGCGCCAGATCATCTACGTATAAAAATTCACGCAGTGCTTCACCATTTCCCCAGATTTCAACATGCGATGCATTGTTCTTTTTGGCCAGGTAGCATTTTTTAATCAATGCCGGCAGCACATGACTGTTTTGCAAATTGTAATTGTCATTTGGGCCGTAAAGATTAGTAGGCATGGCCGAAATAAAATTGCAGCCGTACTGATCACGGTACGCTTCACACAACTTAATGCCGGCAATTTTGGCAATGGCATACGGTTCATTGGTTGGTTCCAGTTCACCGGTAAGCAGGTATTCTTCTTTCAGCGGCTGCGGTGCCAGTTTTGGATAAATGCACGATGAGCCCAGGAAAAGCAGTTTTGTAACACCCTGTTCATAAGCCGCGTGAATAATGTTGGATGCAATCAGCAGGTTATCGTATAAAAATTCAGCCCGGTAGGTATTGTTAGCCAGTATACCGCCTACTTTGGCTGCTGCCAGAAAAACATAGTCGGGTTTGTTTTCAGAAAAAAATTGCTGAACAGCCTGCTGATTTCGCAAATCAAGTTCACCTGATCGCTTTAGTAAAAGGTTAGTGTAGCCTTCTTTTTTCAGTAATCTTGCAATAGCAGAGCCTACCATTCCGGTATGACCTGCTACAAAAATGCGTGCGTCTTTTTTCAAGGCGTTATTTATTCGTGATAGTTATAGACTTTATGACCTCCTTCACTCAGGTATTTGTCACGTTCAAAAAGTTTAATATCGGCCTGAACCATTTCTTTGACAAGCGCATCAAACGTATAGGTGTTTTTCCATCCCAGTTCGCGTTTTGCTTTAGACGGATCGCCGAGTAGTAATTCAACCTCGGTTGGTCTGAAATATTTTGGATCTACTTCTACCAGAATTTCATTGGTTTTTTTGTTGTATCCTTTTTCATCGACCCCACTGCCTTCCCAGCGAATTTCAATGCCTGCTTCTGCAAATGATTTTTCTACAAATTCGCGCACGGGGTGTGTTTCACCGGTTGCCAGTACATAATCATCGGCGATATCCTGCTGCAGCATTTGCCACATACCGTAAACATAATCTTTGGCATGGCCCCAGTCTCTTTTGGCATCTAAATTTCCAAGAAATAATTTTTTCTGTAAACCCAGTTTGATGCGTGCAACGGCCCGGGTGATTTTTCGGGTAACAAACGTCTCTCCCCTGAGCGGACTTTCATGATTGAATAAAATACCATTACAGGCAAACATATCATACGCTTCACGGTAATTTTTTACAATCCAGAAAGCATATAATTTAGCTACGGCATAGGGGCTTCGCGGATAAAAAGGCGTCGTTTCACTTTGTGGGGTTTCAACCACTTTTCCATACAATTCAGAGGTGGAAGCCTGGTAAAATTTTACTTTTTTCTCCAATCTGAGAATCCGGATGGCTTCCAGTAAACGAAGCGTTCCAATACCATCTGCATTAGCTGTATATTCAGGTGTTTCAAAAGAAACGTGAACGTGTGACATAGCCGCCAGGTTATAAATTTCGTCGGGATTTATTTCCTGGACCAATCTGATCAGGTTGGTGGAATCTGTCAGGTCACCGTAGTGAAGAAACATGCTTACGTTTGATTCGTGTTTGTCCTGGTAGAGGTGATCAATGCGGTCTGTGTTAAAAAGTGATGATCTTCTTTTGATGCCGTGAACTTCGTATCCTTTAGACAAAAGCAGTTCAGCCAGGTATGCGCCGTCCTGCCCGGTAATTCCAGTAATTAATGCAACTTTTTTTGTCATAAAAATTAATTTATTCTGAGTGCGGCAGGTTTGGCAATGAAATAAGGATTGACCAGATTTGCCTTGTTATACCGCAGCGATTCAAAGTTAGTGAAATCCAGGACTTCACCGCCAACTGCTCTGTAAATACTGTGTCCGGCAGCTATATCCCATTCCATGGTAGGCGCCATTCTTGGGTAAAAATCGGCGGTTCCGTGTACGAGATCAAAAAATTTTAAGGCACTTCCTTTTCGAATCAGGGTTAGCGGACCATAACGTTCTTCAAGTTTGGTGATAAGTGTATTTACAGCGGGAGTGAAGTGAGACCTGGAAAATATGAGTCCCCTGGATTTTTTTTCAACGAGCCGTTTTACAGCAAATTCAGCACGCATGAATTTTTTTTCATAGTATGGAATATGAAATGCTCCGTACTCTGGTCCGCCAAAAATCAGTTCTTTTTTAACCGGGCTGGCAATCAGCCCGAAAATGGGTTCTCCGTTTTTGACCAGGGCAATATTGATGCAGAATTCATCATTTTTCCGGATAAACTCCTTGGTGCCGTCCAGCGGATCAACCAGCCAGATTGTTTGAGCCCGTGATCGTGTTTCAAAATCCGGTTTTTTTTCTTCCTCTGAAACAATCAGAACGGCTGTAGATTCCAGGTAACGGCAAATGATTTCACTTGAAATTTTATCGGCTTTTGTGACCGGTGTACGGTCTGCTTTTTCTTCCGTTGCAAAATTGCTGCGGTATACCTTCATAATTTCGTCAGACGCCTCGTATACCGACTGCAGGAGTATTTCAATGATATCAGCCGTTACTTGCATTTTTCAGTTCTGCGATTAAGGTGTCGTACAGTGAACTGGCACCAATTCTGAAAAGAGGTGGTGTGAGCCAGTCTGCCCCCAGATTTTTGTGCACAATTTCAGCATATTGAAGGGCATCTTCAATCCGGCGTATTCCGCCTGAGGGCTTAAAGCCGATTCGTTTTCCGGTATTTTTGTAGTGAGCAGCAATGACACCGCACATGACTTCGGCCGCTTCAGGGCTGGCACCAATAGTACATTTTCCGGTAGACGTTTTGATAAAATCAGCACCCGCTTCAATTGCAATTTCTGATGCTTTTTGGATCAGGTCAGTTGATTTCAGTTCCCCGGTTTCAAGAATAACCTTGAGTTTTTTTGAAGGTACGGCTTTGCGCATCTGCCTTATTTCGTCTGCAACAAAGTCAAAATTACCTGCTAAAAATTCACCCCGGTTTATAACAATATCTACTTCCTGCACGGGTAGTTTTTCAATTTCTGCCAGTTCTGAAATTTTGGCCGGCGTCATTGTTTGTCCTGATGGAAAACAACCTCCGACAACAGCTGTTTGAATGGGTATTTGAACGTGACCGGCTACAAATTTTCCAAAGTTGGGATAAACACAAACCGCTGCCGGGTGTATTCCCTGGTATCCTTCATTGGCCTTGCGCACCAGCGTTATCAGGCTTTCTTCATGATCGGTTGCTTCCAGTGAGGTAAGATCAATGAAAGAGACGAGCTGCAGCAGAGACGAACGGGTATACATAAAAAAATCCGCCCCGATTATGGTCAGGACGGATTAAAGATACGTATTTAAGTCAGATCAGGCGATGCTGAACTTGATCGGAATCTGGTAACGAACGCGGATTTTTTTCCCGGCCTGTTCTCCCGGAGACCATGCCGGCATTTTTTTAACAACGCGCACAGCTTCTTTATCAAGCAATTCGGATACTCCTTTCAGAACAACAACGTCCTGAATAGAACCATCTGAGTTAACAACAAACTGAACGTAAACGGTGCCTTGTTCACCCATTTCTCTCGAAAGTTCAGGGTATTCAACGTTCTGCTGAATGAAACGGATCATTTCAACTTCTCCACCCGGGAATGCAGGTTCAACCTCAGCAAAGTCAACAATTGGTTCTGCTTCAATTTCAACCTCTTCTTCTTCCTGATTGTCAAGCGGGTCAACTTCTTCTTCAAACGCCGTCAAATCGAGTTCTTCAATTTCTTCGTCATCTTCAACAACTTCAACAACCTCTAATGTTGGCGGTGGTGGTGCAGATTCCTGCTGTTCTGGTGGTGGTGCTTGTTCAGGCGGCATTTCAAAAATCAGCTCATCGTCTGTTTTCTTTTTCTCTTCCACCTGGGCTATCTTTTCAGCCGGGGTAACGGTTTCTATTGTAAACGCCATTAAAACCAGGGCGGATACCATCACGAGACCTACTGAACCAAAAACAATTCTTTTTTGTTCCAGGTCAGCATCTTTTGATTTTTTTAGTTCCATAGGAATCTATTTTGCGGTGCTAAGTTAATGATTTTTCAAAAAAATCCGGTCACCTTATTTGTACTAATTTTATACCTGTCAATCGTACAGATAACACCCCAAAAATTGTACCAAATGCATTGGACAGAATATCGAGGGTGTCAAAATAACGCTGATAAATATAAAAACCCTGTATCAGTTCAATGGAAGTGCCATAAGCAGTTCCAACCAATATCACTGCTACATACAACCTCAGTCCTGAAAGGTTCAGATTTTTTGTGATGCCGCCTAAAACCAGGGTAAAAGCCAGAATAAAATACATCCCAAAATGAGCCAGGGTATCAATCGAAATCAATTCCCACTCAATTTTTGGCAATTTATTACCCGGAATAAAGCTGAGAACAGCAATAATGACGGCCCATAAAAAACCACCAATCCGCCAGAAACGCGAATTAGTGAACCAGTTTCTGATAATCGTCAGATGACAAAAGACCAGCTAAATCAGCAGTGTTTGTAAGTTTTACCTTAATCATCCAGCCTTTGCCGTATGGGTCTGTATTAACAAGTTCCGGGTTTGATCCGATGGCACTGTTTACTTCCATCACTTCACCGCTAACCGGCATAAAAAGGTCAGATACCGTTTTTACAGCCTCTACGGTACCAAAAACGGTTTCCTTGTCCAGTGAGTCACCCACTGTTTCAATTTCTACAAATACAATATCACCCAATTCGCGTTGTGCAAAATCAGTGATTCCGACGTATGCGATATCGCCTTCAACTCTCAACCATTCGTGGTCTTTAGTATACTTCAGATTTGCTGGTATGTTCATTTCTTACACGTGTTAAATTTCGGTACAAAAATAGTATAATATTGATATTTCTCACGGGTTAGTTAAAGATTAAACTGTATTTCATTTTGGCTGCAAAAAAAATCGCAATTTTGCGGCATGGTTACACAGGATCAGCTGAAAGATTTTGAACGCCGCGTGAATGAGCTGCACAAATACCTGCGCATTGATGAAAAGCGTATTGATGTTCAGGAAGATGACTTAAAAACGCAGGACCCCGCGTTTTGGGATAAACCCAAAGAGGCCGAGCTATTGCTGAAACGCATGCGGGCCAAAAAATTCTGGATAGAAGCCTATGAATCCCTGAAAACAGACCTGGATGACATCCGGGTTTTGCTGGAGTTCTATACCTCCGGCGACGCGTCTGAAGAAGAAGTGGAAACGGCCTATAAAACAGCACTGATTAAGCTTGAAGAGCTTGAACTCAAAAACATGCTTTCAGCAGAAGAAGATGCGCTGAGCGCCGTTTTGCAGATTACTGCCGGCGCCGGGGGGACAGAGAGTTGTGATTGGGCGTCTATGCTGATGCGCATGTATATTATGTGGGGTGAAAAAAAGGGGTATAAAATACAGGAGCTCAACTATCAGGCTGGTGATGTAGCCGGTGTTAAAACAGTTACACTGCAGTTTGAGGGTGAATTTGCATTTGGGTATCTGAAAGGTGAAAACGGCGTACACCGCCTGGTGCGTATTTCACCGTTTGATTCAAACGCCAAAAGGCATACCTCCTTTGCCTCGGTTTATGTATACCCACTGGTAGATGATACCATTGAAATTGTGATTAACCCGGCTGATATTACGTTTGAAACCTTCCGGTCAGGCGGCGCCGGCGGACAAAATGTGAACAAGGTTGAAACCGCGGTGCGTTTAAGACACGCCCCTTCTGGTATCATTATTGAAAACTCTGAATCACGTTCGCAGCTCGCTAACAAAGAAAAGGCGCTGCAACTCCTCCGCTCTCAACTATACGAAGCTGAATTGCGCCGTAAATTGGAAAAGCAGAATGAAATTGAAGCAGGCAAAAAGAAAATTGAATGGGGTTCTCAGATCCGCAACTATACCATGCAGCCTTATAAACTGGTCAAAGACGTTCGTACCGGGTATGAAAGTTTTAATGTAGACGCGGTTATGAATGGTGAAATTGACGAGTTTCTGAAGGCCTTTTTAATGAGCCAGAATTCCTGAGGTCTCTGACCAATTCATTCCTAAAACTTTTAAACTGGCCTGATTTTTGTTGCGTAGGAACTGATCTAAATTCAGTTGTTATGAAAAACTACCTACCCCTTTTTATACTCTTTGTTTTAGCCGGCTGCCAGCAAACGGATCAGTTGACCTACACCGAAAAACGCGTTGTTGGTTCCTGGTTTTACACAGATGTTGACTTTACACCCCGCTGGGGATTTAAGAAAGACATTACCAAGGATTATTTCGGCGATGTGCTTACGTTTAAAAATGATTTTACCCTCGTTTATGAAAACAAGGATCAGGGTTTAACCGGCAATGGCGTGTGGCAGGTCAACCAGGTTAATACAACCAATTCCGGCACAAATCAAAATTCCTGGACCGATCAGGTGGTAGCGTCGTATGAAAATGCAGCAACCGGTGAAATTACCCAATTGATCTGGGACAACTTTTGTGTGAATAAAAACCGCATTAATGCCGGTAATTCTGATAAAGACGGGTACTATACCTATGAACTGAAGAAGTTTTAAACTCAAACCGTTTTTGGAAATCGTTTAAGTCCGGGGTGAATCAGCCTGCATCACAATATTTAATTAGGCTGGTTGCAACCAACTTATTTCACTAACTTTGCGCCTCCATTTTGATAAGAGATGCTAGTAACAGTTCTGAAATCAAAGATTCACCGCGTTAAAGTAACACAGGCCGAGCTGAATTATATAGGTAGTATTACCATTGATCCTGATTTGATGGAAGCCGCCAATATGATTGAAGGCGAAAAAGTGCAGATTGTGAATGTAAACAACGGTGAGCGTATTGAAACCTATATCATAACCGGTAAACGGGGTTCAGGTGATATTTGCCTGAATGGTCCTGCGGCACGCCGCGTTTCAGTAGGTGATATCATCATTATTATTACGTATGCCATGATGGATTTTGAAGAAGCCAAAACCTTTAAACCTACGTTGTTGTTTCCAAATACCGAAACAAATAAAATTAAGTAACATCGTATTCAATATTCTCAGGTTTTCTGCGTTAATTTCATTTTTTTACATGTCAACTAAAAATTCCCATCAGCTAAATACGTGGAAATGAAAAGCAAACTGATTTCGGTTCTTAAAATTATTGTTCCTCTTGCCTTTGGAATTTTTTTGATCTGGTTGTTCTACGATGCGCTTTGCGAAAAAGAAAAGCTGGAACTTTTTGCTGCATTCGGTAAGGCTGATTATTTCTGGGTCGGGGTATCGCTGATTTTTGGTTTTGCCAGTCACATCAGCCGTGCTTACCGGTGGAAGTATATGCTTGCGCCCATGGGCTACAATGTCAAATTCTGGAATTCATATCACGCTGTAATGATCAGCAATTTTGTGAACCTGGCTTTTCCACGCGCTGGTGAAATTTCACGGGCTGCTATTTTTGCCAAAACTGAAAAGGTTCCGTTTCAAAAAGGATTTGGTACCATTCTGGCTGAGCGCGCCATTGATGTTGGTATGTTGGGCATCATTTTTTTGATAAGTATTTCACTGCAGTTTGACAAGTTTGACCTGTTTAAGACCAAGCTTGAAAATTTCAGCAGCGGCGAAGGCAACTGCGGAAACCTGTTTGTATTTCATCTTTTTGCCCAACTGGTGATGTACAGTATTGTGCTTGCTGTTGCAGGCGTTGTGCTGATCTATATCTTCAGAAAAAAATTCCGTGAAAGAATCCGTCATTTTATTACCGGCATCCTGGAAGGAGTGATTGCTGTTTTCAAAATGAAGAAAAAAATGAAATACATCGGTCACACCGTTTTTATCTGGATCATGTATATCTGTATGTTTAGCATCTGTTTCCTTTCGCTTGAATCTACTGCAAACCTTGGGCTTGAGGCCATGTTACCCGGTTTTATTGCCGGCACGGTTGGCATTATTCTGGTACAAGGCGGCATTGGCGTTTATCCGGCAGCGGTAGGACTTATCATAACCGTTTATATGGATCAGACAGGGGTTATGAATATACATCCTGAGGCGCTTGCCCTGGGTTGGATTATCTGGACTTCACAAACCGGAATGATGATTATTCTGGGCCTCATTTCCATGGCGCTGAATGGTAAAAATGTTACCTTTGATACAGATGAGTCACTTGTATCAGCTTCAGAAAAAGATAGTCTCACTGAATGAGCTTGTTCAGCATCTTGCTGCGCTTAAATCACAACACAAAAAAATTGTTTTTACCAACGGATGTTTTGACATTCTTCACAAAGGGCATGTACAGTATTTAAGTCTGGCAGCAGATTTGGGAGATGTGCTGGTGGTGGGGTTAAACAGTGATGCTTCTGTTAAACGTCAGGGCAAGGGAGATGACCGCCCCGTAAATAATTCAGACGCGCGCGCACTGGTGCTTGCAGGACTTGGTTTTGTAAGTTTTGTAGTTGAATTTGACGATAACACACCGCTTAAACTGATAGAAACAATAGTACCGGATGTACTTGTAAAAGGGGGTGATTATGATCCCCAGGAAACTGAACCCGGTTCAAAGAAATACATTGTTGGCCGTGATGTTGTGTTAAAAAATAACGGAAGAGTTGAAGTGATAGACCTGGTGCAGGGTTTTTCAACTACTTCCATCATTCAAAAACTAAAAAAATGACCATTTCAGAAGCCCAGAAACTTGTAGATGACTGGATTAAAACATACGGTGTCCGCTATTTCAATGAATTAACCAACATGGCCCAGCTTACTGAAGAGGTAGGTGAGGTTGCGCGTATTATTGCACGCCGTTATGGTGAACAGTCAGAGAAAGAATCAGACAAAGCAAAAGACCTGGGTGATGAAATGGCTGATGTTTTATGGGTACTAATCTGTCTTGCCAATCAAACCGGTATTAACCTGGAAGAAGCGCTGAAAAAAAACCTGGACAAAAAAACAAAACGCGACAGCACCAGGCATTTGGATAACGATAAATTGAAGGGTTAGGATTTAGCTCTTAGGAGTTAGAACCAGAGCCGAATAATTCTAAAGCCTGATTTTCTTTCATGATTTTTTGGATGTGGTTATAAAAAGCTGAAAGAGCGTTTTATAATTTAGCATCAGCCCATAAAATCACTAACTCCTAAATCCTAAGCGTTAACTCCTTATCAAAAAAGAATATCTTTGCTGAAAAAGCACACCCATGCCAACCAATTTTGTTGAAGAACTCCGCTGGAGAGGAATGTTACAGGATATAATGCCCGGAACGGAAGAATTACTTTCAAAAGAAGTGGTAACCGGGTATGTTGGTTTTGATCCAACGGCTGATTCGCTGCATTGCGGAAGTCTTGTTCCAATCATGTTGCTGGTTCATCTCCAGCGCGCGGGACACAGACCCATTGCATTGGTGGGTGGCGCAACCGGTATGGTGGGTGATCCGTCCGGAAAATCAGACGAACGTAATTTACTGGACGAAAACACGCTGGCAAAAAACATTGCAGGCGTTCGTGCGCAGCTTGAAAAATTCCTGGATTTTAATTCAAAAGAAAACGGGGCACTGTTGGTTAATAATTACGACTGGATGAAGAATTTTTCATTCCTTCATTTTATTCGTGATGTGGGCAAACACATTACCGTAAACTATATGGCCGCCAAAGATTCGGTGAAAAAAAGAATGGAAACAGGTATTTCATTTACCGAGTTTTCATACCAGCTTTTGCAGGGATACGATTTCCTTCATCTTTACAAAGAAACCGGTTGCAAATTGCAAATGGGCGGCAGTGATCAATGGGGCAATATTACAACAGGTACAGAGTTAATTCGAAGAATTGAAGGCGGTGAGGCTTTTGCTTTTACCTGTCCGTTAATGACCAAAGCAGACGGTACCAAATTTGGAAAAACCGAAAGCGGCACAGTCTGGCTTGATCCTGAAAAAACATCACCGTATGCGTTTTACCAGTTTTGGTATCGTTCAACCGACGCAGACGCACCTAAGTATATCAGAACATTTACACTGTTGTCGAAAGAAGAGATTGAGGTAATAGAAGCAGAACATGCTCAGGCGCCGGATAGAAATATGCTTCAAAAGCGTCTTGCAGAAGAAGTAACACTGATGGTTCATGGGCGTGAAGCCCTTGATACGGCACTTGCGGCCACCAATATACTCTTTGGAAAATCAACGTCAGATGATTTGATGAAACTGAATGAAAAGCAGTTTCTTGAAATTTTTGAAGGTGTTCCGCAGGCAAAAGTCCTCCGCGCTGAGGTGGAATCAGGCCTGGGAATTGTAGATGCATTGGGTGCAAAAACCAACTTTCTGGCATCAAACAGCGAGGCACGCCGTGAACTGAAAGGCAATGCCATTACTGTAAATAAAGAAAAAGTAGGAGAGGAGTTTGTAATCAAACCTGAACACCTGATCAACAATAAATTTGTTTTGTTGGGTAAGGGAAAAAAGAACAACTACCTGGTGGTGGTGGAATAACTTTTTTGCATACCCGATAATTACTGAAAAACTAAAAACCTGCCTATGAAAAGCGCCCTGTTTATCCTGATTCTCTCCACGGTTTTAATATCCTGCAATGAACTGGACGTGATTAAATATGAATACCGCTCCACCACCATGATGGGAAAAACCAGTGTAATTATTACAGCTGATTCTGTGGTGACAACATTTAACGGCCGCGGAGAACCAACGCGCACGGCCCGCGCTACTGAACCATCTGAATGGGCAGGCCTGGCAAACAGCATCAAAGAAGTTGACCTGGGTAAAATAGCAACACTTGAGGCACCTACAAACAAACGTGCAACTGATGCTGCACCGTATGGTACACTTATTATTTCAACCAAAGATTCGGTTTATACCTCTGCCTCGTTTGATGGCAAAAATCCGCACACCATGCTTCAGCCCCTCATGGAGGAGATTGTCAAAATCTGGGAGAAAAAATAATTTCAGGGAAGAGCCAGAAGGACAAAGGAAAGAGGGATAGCAAAAATGCTATTTCCCGTTTCGCTAATGGCTCTTGCCGCTTCCCTTAAGACTCATGCCGCCAGACGGTGACTTTGTCTGCCACTTCAAATTTGTATCCAAGATCTTTCATGGTTGAAACCACTTTTTTGGATGATAACCGGGGCCCGCTGACAAGCATCATAAACCGTTTCTGAATGGCATCAAATTCAACCCGCGCTCCTTTGAAATAAAGGGGCAGAATGTTGGCCAGCGTCATGGCTGCTTTTAGTCTTTTTATATTGGTTTTGAAAAGTATTGTTTTCATAAAATAAAGTCTGTAGAACTATAGACGAAAAGCGCGAAAGTATATTTTAGGGAAAATCTTAAAATAACTTAAATCGGAAAAAAAGGAGTCGTGCGCGACAATTACAGGAGATATCACTGTCTTATTTTATAAGCACCTAAATATAATCTGTAGGAAAAATAAAACATCGGCCACGAGCGATCGATGTTGGAGAACGTTTCAATAAAAATAGGACCTTTAATTCCCAATTCAATGTTCCAGGTATCCTGATATTTTTTCAGAATATCTTCACTTTCATACATAAAGTACCAGCCTAAACAAAAGCCGAACGGAATTTTGGCAGCTTCTTGGATTTCACGGCTTTTTCCTTTATAACTAATCGGGTAGTAGCCGTAGTTCATTACCGGAAACAGGATGTGGGAGTAGAACGATCTGTTATAACGGGTTTGTTTTGGTTGCGAGTCCGCCAGCCGGGCCTCAAATTTAACAAACCGACGTGACATTAGGCCAATCTGAATTCCTTGTGAAAAAAATGGAACTCCTTCTACGGAAACTTGGCTACTGGCTGAATATCCAAAGGAAAAACCAAGTTGTTTGGTCATAGGAGCCCTCTGATCAATTTGATAATATGTACCTGACCCATAACCTACTGTCATTCGTTGTGTTTTTTTTGGATAAAATACTTGCGTATTTTTATACTTGATAAAAGACAGTCTGAATTCAGAACTGAGTGGTAAATTTGGTATATCCATATGATAAAGGTCATATACATTACCAAAATTGAAGACAATTGTGGTGGCAAAGTTTTGTTTTCGTTGTCGGTACCGAAAATAGGAAATATCAATCCGTGACTGCGGAAAGCCAATGGTTCCGCTCATAATAGCAGGAACTGTTATTCCATACATGGTAAAAAGTTTGGGTTCCAAATCAAACTTCTGATAAAGAGTACTCTGGTAAATTGGGAGTTCTTCAACTGATTCGATTGTAACAGGAACTGTGTCGTAATATATCCACTGTTCTGTTTGCCCATATAGATAAGGGTTGCAGTTCATAAAAAAAAACAGTAAGGACAATGGTAGAAGATTGCGTTTGCCAACATTATTGAAGTAACTGACAAAAATATCTTTTCTGATCATAAGAATTTATTCAGTAGCTGTTCCTGCGCTGTTACTTTGTGAAAATGTGGATTTGTGCGCAATGATTCCATCATCTGCAGGTGACCAATGTGGTGACAGTCTGATCCAATAACATCAATCCACCCTCGGTCAATCAGCAGTTCGGCCATTTTTTTAACCGGCGGACCATAATGTCCTGAAAGGGAATTTATATTGAGCTGCAGTAAAACCCCGCGCTCCCTGAAATCATCAATTCTATCCCAGGCCAGGCTGTAGAATGGATACCGTTCAACGTGTGCCAGAATGGGTTTGTATCCTTCTGTAATCAGGTTGAATATGGTTTCTTTAACACGCGGCGGCTCATCGTTAAAAGAAAGTTCAAACAAAACATAATTTTGTCCAAACGTGAGCACCTGTTTCTTTTTAATCAGCTCGTCAAAATGAAAATCAAGGTAGTATTCAGCGGCTGCTTCCAGTTGAATGGTGAGTCCTTCCCGCTGCATTGCTTCCCGCACTTTTTCCAGTCCGCCCAAAATAATTTCAGGCGTATTCTTATAAAAATCACTCATAACATGCGGTGTTGTTATGACTTTCTGGTATCCCATTTCCTGGAATTTGCGCAGCAGGCTCAGCGAATCGTCCATTGATTTTGAACCATCATCAATGCCAGGTATCAGGTGACTGTGCATATCGGTTTTGATCACTGAAAAATCGAGCGGATTCAATTTTGGTTGTGAACCGAATATTTTTTTGAGGAAGCTCATACAGATGTATTTAGGGTACAGTTGAAAACCAGACAATTCAATTACTCAAAGATATTGAATTACCTGTGACACTTATTGGTCTGCACCTAATTATTGGTAAGGTTCAAATATTGCAGAACCGGTTGTAGTATAGTAACCAAATGAATTAAAGAATCTTACCTGAATAAATCCGCGGTCAATTATAAGATTGTGATAACGTATGGGAACAATTGTGTCTCCTGCTGCATTATAGATTCCCTGATGCGTGCGTTCATAAAGAATATACAGACCAGAGTTTACAGGAGTAACATTTTGAAACGACAGACTTTTGTTCAGAAAGCCGCTATACAAGTAATCCTGCCCACCGTGTTTCACCACCAATGTGCTCTTGCTGTAGCCTTTATAGTCCTGAAATTTTGCAGGAATGACCCGTTCACCATTCAGGTAAAACAAATCATGCTCCTGATCGTGCGTGGTCTTAAAAAAGTTAGTGTTATATGGTTCAATGTCATCATAGATGCATGGGATAATCTGACGACCCAAGGTATCATACAAACCAATACCATCAGCTTTGTAGAAGATGTAATAGTCCTTTTTTCGCTGGTACCGCGTAAACTGTTCTTCATCCAGTAGATTCCCGTTGAGATCAATTCGTATCCAGGTTCGTTTATCCAATTGTGCAAGGGCCCAATTGTTAGGTTGAAAATCGATATTCATGTATGTAGGTTGAACAAGGGTGTCACCAGAGTGGCTGATGAGTCCAAGTCTTTCAAATTGATCCTGGAAGACATAACAACCCGGGCCAATTTTTATTACACCGTTCAGCGCCTTACTTACATATTTTTGAGTTTTTAATGAAAAAATGCGGGATGTTTTGTCGGCGGCTAAAAGTATTGTCTCGTCTTCCAGGCAATAAGAAGTGATAGTACTTCTTTTGGGTAGCTTAAGTGGCAGGATTTTACTAAAGGCCTGTATCTTTTTTGCATGATCGCGGTAAAAAATATAATTCTGATTTGTTGCAAGTACTTCATCGCACACCGAAGTACTAAGGAGTGTGTCGCCTTGGGAGGAAACAACCAGGGAGCCTTTGCTCTGAATAATCTCAAAACAACCATAGCCCAGATAGTTGATATCTTTGGCTTTGTAACCCTGTAAGATTTCTTGCCCGTTTAAATCAAGAGCTGATTTTTTACCACGGGAAGTCACCAGGGCATATCCATCCTCAAAGGGTGATACATATTGAAATTTGAATTCTGTAAGGGCATTGAGATTTGTGTCGGTAAGGGCATAATTACCCGCTTTGTTCTTTGCAAACCAGCGTCCATGGCAGTAGTACTGAGTTTGTACAATATCAGTTTTGGTGAGATTTCCTGATGAACGCTGATAGGTATAGGTATTGGAAACCGGGTTGGCCACTTTAAAAAACTGACCCGTATCAATAAAAAATTCTTCCACACTTTGATATTGAATCGGTACAATCTCTTTCATGGTGCTGTCTACCACGCCCCATTTCCCGTTGCGCATGACAATAGACCGGTTGTGATGGAAGGGACGAACAAAATCAAATGGTTTTTCGTTCATTTTTTTGCCGGCGGCATTCACAAAATACCAGTCGCCGTTTTCAATGGAAAAATAGTTTTCATTTTTAGCTACATTGATGTAATTGATTCCCAAATCATTCATAAACTCCGAGGTTCCGCAAGGTGTCAGACTTGTTTTGTATTTTTGCATGGCATAAGTTCCACCCTCACAAATGATTGTACTATTTTCATGATAATCTCCCACATAGAGAAGACTGTCAAAAACAACCTCACCTTTGCGGTTTAAAAGAACCGGAAATTTTGTGACTCCTCGTGCCAGGGTATATTTATTGAAGTCTGTATAAACAATACTTTGAAACAAAACATTTGGCAGTAACTTTTTAGCTACATGATCTGCCAGGCGAAAATATCCGAGGCTTACGCCAAAAGTACCGGTGCTCATAAAATATGCAGCCCCGCTGGTCATGATTTGGGTCCGTTCCTGCGCTCTTTCAGGATTAAGAATTTTCTGACGATAACACTCTGTCCATCCAATGTTGTTACGTACATAAATGTCTGCAAATCTAGGTTGGATGGCAATTGAATCAGCGTCATACCGTAATCCCCAATTTCCTTTTATAATATGTACTGAATCTTTGATAATGCGTTCTGTGGTTTGCTGGAACCAGCCCAGTTGTTCATACCCGCTGCGTGATGATTCAAGACCATTACCTGAAAAGTTAAGATCTTTTATTTGCTGCCTAGGAAATTTAACCTCGTCAAAGGATATAGTCATGTAATCCGTATAACTGGTCTCTCCCTGTACAGTGCCTGAGGCATCAATGTTTAAAAGGTCAAGTTGTTTTCCTTTAAAGCATTTGACATTTTTTTCATATACTCTGATATCGTTATAAACACATTCGCGAATTATTTTTCCGCTTCTGTCAACAAGACCAAACAGACCTTTTTTTTCAACCAGGTATAAATTGTCGTAAGCCACAACACTATTGTATACAGGTGCCAGAATTTGTTCACCGTTTCTGCTTAGTATTCCGTAGTTACCATTCAGCCGGGTATAAAAAACACCATCGTTCTGACTGATGCCATCGTAGGCGGCTTCAGCTATCAGTATTTCTTTTTCAAGATCCCAGATACCGGTTTTATCACTATTCAAGAAATAGAGATATGGATAATTGACTGATACAATATCATCCAGTTCCGGTAACGGATATTTTCTGTTTTTATCTGCCTGGAAAAGATAATTTATCCCTGACCTGCGCAAAATGAAAAAAGCATTAAACGCATGTGTGATCTGGTCGTATTTTTCAGTGATAAACTGTCCCGTTTCAAGATTGGCAAGCTGCTCACCATTTTTGGAGCGGCAGATCATATACCCGATTTCAACAGTTTGAAAACCACTCAGACCTTGTGCCAGTATAGTTAGGTCAGAAGGTTGCAACAGATCCAGTGTCAGGTTTGAACGCATAGCGACCAGGTAGCCTGACATCACTGAAACCGTTCTGTACCAGTTTTGGGAGCGTGTTTGTTTTTCTGTATGAAAAAGCTGAATACTGTCAGCACGCTGTAGTTTAAGTACCTGTGCTGACAACATAGAGATGGAATCAAACTCATGTTTGAGAACAGGCGTATCCAGTTTATAAAGCCCCCATTGCAGGTCAGTGGCATAAGCAATCCACAGCGTATCTAGGAAATGGAAATTGGTATAAATTGGTTCTGACAGAATCGTTCCATCCTGATCGATCAACCCCATTCTTGTATCTTTGTAATAAATGAATTTTTTGCCCTGCCGGTTGTATTCAATATAATCATAGGTGGGGGAAAGTATTACCATGCCCTGCCTGGTAACAAGTCCCCATTTCCCGTTTTTTGCAACCGGAAAAAGGGTTTCTGCCATCAAGGAAAATGTTAACCCAAGTGCTATGATTAAACAGATAATACGCACAGGTTAAAGTTCTGCAATGATACGTTCAAGATCTTGTTTGCTGGTTACTTTTTCGGGAAGTACTGTCATTTTGAAAGTGTACTTTTGCTTGCCATAGCTTTGTGCCAGATCGTTTTTGCAAACAGCGAGCTGGTTATCAGGTAGAATAGCAAGTACTTTTCCGTCTTGTTTTTTATCCAGTGCAAACAGTTTCCATTGATCCTGCGGGTAATTTACCACTACACCTGTTTCAGGATACATAACGAAAACCAGTGCATGTTCTTTGTCATTATTGCGCGTTCCAAAGTCAAAATCAGCTACCATTGGCTGCGGGTCCTGCATAGAATGAATATAATCATAATTGTAAGTACCAAAATTTCCAATGGAAACAGAGCGGATATAAGGTTTTTGCAGGCGATCCATTTTTTGAGCAATTTCTACCTTTTTTGTCTGAAAGGTGGACATGGCCTGGTCAAAATCATCTCCATTCAGAGCCGCCATTACTTTGGTAGTAAATGATTTGGTTTTGTTTTTCATAGTCAGCAAATATTCATATGCTTTTTCATAGGTAGGGGTGAGTTCAAAATCAGTCCATTTGGTAGAAGCAACTTCTTTATTATTACGCGGATCAAGGCTGTCATGTTCACCCGTATATTCCCACACAATACCTGAAAAAACAGATAATTCACTGTAGCTTGAAAGGTCAAAATTCAGATCAAGCACAAAAGCGCCGTTGGTTGCTTTTTTTGGCTCAATAGGCTTTACAGAAGGGTCATAGCGTTGGTTGGACAAAACAGGTTGTGGGGCGTGTTCATAGGTCCAGTGTCCGCTTTGCTCATTCATTTGGTAAAAATTAAAGGCCTCATCTTTGTCTGAAGCAAGGTTCACATTAATAGCTGCTCCGCTTTTAATGAAAACAGGTTTGTCCTGGCTTTCACCGTGAAGAGAGAACATACCAGCAGATTCAAAGTTATGTGAAGCACCCGCAGAATCATAGGTCATGGGAATACCTGATGCCAGTATGTCTACCGCTGAATGATATTGTACAAAACTGATCTCAGAAGGCTCTGCAATGACATTTCCATCTGCATCAACCAGCGTGTTGGCTGGTATAACCACCGAACTTCCGTTGGGTGTTTCAACCCGGTTTTCAATGGTTGGGTCAATTACAAAAACGGTATCATTCTGAAAGTCGCCTTTTAACGGTGGATTGATAATGGATGCAGTCAGGCTGTCAGACTCTGAACTGTTTTCACCTGTGCCTCCTGAACAGGAAAGCAAAAGCAAGGGAACTAAATAAGTAAAAACTTGTCTCATAACACTTGGTTTTTAGAATATAATGTAATGTTGTATGAAAGGTAACGATTTGATGTACTTCCTGAGGCTATTTCGTTATATTTATACACGTTAATTTTATGAAACGTCATTTCCTTTCAGCGTTTTTTATTTTGTCTGCATTCTTTGCCGGTAGTCAGGAGCCTGATCTGGAACTGTCAATAGCCCATGCCCGGAAACTGGCTAATTTGCCCCTGCACTGCATTGAAACGGAGTATCCGAATAAACTCAACCAGGTGCTGACTGATTCAACCTTCATTGAATCACCGATTCACCTGCACCCGGTTTTTTACGGGTGCTTTGACTGGCATTCATCTGTCCACGGCCATTGGCTGCTGGCAAAGGTGATGAACCGGTTTCCTGATTCTGAGATTGCTGCCACCATTGAGAAGTTATTTGACCGGCAATTCACCCCTGAAAAAGTAGCGGCTGAACTGGCTTATTTTGAACCCAAACTGGAAAAATCATTTGAACGTACCTATGGCTGGGCTTGGCTTTTGAAACTTTATGCTGAATTAAAATCAGCCAGGGCAGATGTGGATCATAAATGGACTGAGAACCTGGCTCCACTCAACGATTTTATTGTTGAATCATACAAAGCGTTTCTGCCCAAACTGGTTTACCCGATCCGTTCCGGCGAGCATGTTAATACCGCATTTGGTTTTTCTTTGGCGCTTGATTATGCGTATGCCGTTCATGATTCGGGTTTTGCTGCATTGCTTTGTCAGCGGTCAGCCGATTTTTTTATGGCAGATAAGAATTGTCCGTTGGAATGGGAACCCGGTGGATATGATTTTATTTCTCCCTGTTTGCAAGAGGCTGAACTGATGAGTAAAGTGCTTGCGCCGGATAAATTTGAAAAATGGCTGCGTGAATTTTTGCCGGGGCTGTTCAGCAAAAAATTTACACTTGAACCGGGTAAAGTGGTTGATCGAACCGATGGAAAACTGGTACACCTGGACGGTTTGAATTTTTCACGGGCCTGGTGTTTTTACCGCCTTGCACAAGTATTGCCCGAACAAAAAACGCTATTCATGAAATTAGGTGATGCCCATGTAAAAACCTCTATGGATTTTGTTGTGGACAGTGATTATATGGGCAGTCACTGGCTGGCAACATTTTTGGTATATGCGCTTGAAAAAAGGAGTGAAATACCCGGTGTGCAATAACTGATTTCCAGATAAAACTATGTTAGAATTTTTCTTAAAAAATCTTCCTCAAAAAATGGAAGGGGAGCAGGTAGTCAGAACCGAGCCCTGCAGATCATGCGGTGAAACAAAGGGAATCAAAATCAGCAACGTTGATTACTGGGACCTTAAACACACAGCCATTGCCAAATGCATTACCTGTGGCACCGCACAGCTTGATCCAATGCTTTCAGAGCATGAAACGGCAAAGGGCTGCCTGGCCTATTACATTGAAGAGTCGTTGCGCAGCTCAGTTGACGAACAGAAAAAAAATGCCCTGCGAAATTTCAGACGAGGTGTTCACTTTGCCTATTCTATCCGAAAAATGAAACGCAACCCAATTGAAATTCTGGAACTGGGTCCGGGGTCCGGTTATTTTCTGCAGGGCATCCAATTTGTTTTTCCACAGGTTAAAATAACTGTGCTGGATGTAAACCGCGAGGTGCTGGATTTCAACAGCGCGCAACACGGTTATGCCACCATTCAGGCTACACCTGAGCATACCCTGGATGAATTAAAAAACCGTTTTGATTTAATTATTGCACGTGATATTATAGAGCATGTGACCGATATTGGTTCAGTGATCAAAAATGTTTATG
The DNA here is from genome assembly GCA_016192075.1 of Bacteroidota bacterium. Classification (GTDB taxonomy): domain Bacteria; phylum Bacteroidota; class Bacteroidia; order Flavobacteriales_D; family Crocinitomicaceae; genus JADJGJ01. Next base: position 69,851 of record JACPUU010000015.1, read on the forward strand.
CCTGGCTGAAACCCGGCGGACTTTTTCATTTTATTACGCCCAACGGGCACGAAGACGCATGGCGGTTTTACATCCGGTACAAAGCAAAAAAAGAAACATCTGAATTGCTGATTAACCATGTAAATTATTTTGACGGAAATGGGCTGGCAGAACATCTTTTTCGTGAAAAATTTACGGAAGTAGATTACTATACCTATAAGTTAAAAACCGCATTCAGGGGCCGTGGCAGGAAAATGAAAACCAAACTCATGGCACCGGTATCGCAAAAGCGAAATGCTGATTTTTACATCACAAAAAAAATAGGGGAGGTACGGGAAATTCAATTGAATAAGCAGGATATTCTGAACAAATGGTATCTGAAACCAGGCCGTCAAAATGCCGCGCGGTTTATATGCTGGTATAAACATGCTGAATGGATAAAAGTTGATCCAAGAATCAATGTAGGGCATGAAATTTACGGTGTATTTGAGAAAAAATAAATCTGTTTCAAAACCTCACATTCAGGCCGGCGAATAATCAGGCAGCTGGCGCGGATACTAAACCACCGTTGTTTTAAGGCTTTTTGGTGCTGGATTTTAGCCGTGTTTTGAGCACCTTTCTGTAAAAATCAACCGGTATGAAAGGAGTTTTTTTGGCAAGTATGCTGTGGATTGTTGCCGCTTTTGGATACAGCCTCATGAATCAGCCTGAAACAGACGTTGCCGAAATTGAATTTGACGTTGCCTATTTGTCAGACGGGTTTGATTTCCCGGTTGGGATACCAGATGCCGCCGGCTATTACAACGCACAGGGTTTTGGTAAAAACAACCACCTGGGTGATGACTGGAATGCAAATACCGGCGGAAATACAGACCTGGGTGATCCGGTGTTTGCCGTATCAAACGGGTATGTAAAAAATGCAGAAGACATACGGGGAGGTTGGGGCAACGTGATCCGGATTTTACATAAACTCCCCAACGGCGAAATGGTGGAGTCACTCTATGCACATTGTGATACCGTGCTGGTAAAACAAGGGGATTGGGTAAAGCGTGGAGACCCGGTTGGAACAATTGGTACAGCACATGGCATTTATTACGCACACCTGCATTTTGAAATGCGCAGCAATACCACAATGGGTATAGGAGGCGGTTATTCTGCAAATCAAACAGGTTATCTTGACCCGACTGAATTTATAAACGAACACCGCAGTTTTCGTTAAAAGGAGTTGCGGGCAGTTATTAGCCCTTGTAATGCGCTTCGTAGTATTTCTGATAATCGCCTGATGTAACAGCATTCACCCAGGTTTCGTTACTGAGGTACCAGTCAACCGTTTTTTCAAGTCCCGCTTCAAACTGAATGGTGGGAGTCCAGCCCAGTTCATTTTTGATTTTGGTTGCATCAATGGCGTAGCGGAGATCATGCCCGGCGCGATCAGTCACGTATGTAATTAATTTTTCAGATTCTCCGGCGGGACGGTTTAATTTCTGATCCATTATCCGGCAGAGGTGTTTAACAAGTGCAATGTTGGTCCACTCATTCCACCCGCCGATGTTGTATGTTTCACCAATTTTTCCAAGATGAAAAACGGTGTCAATGGCACGCGCATGATCTTCTACCCACAGCCAGTCGCGCACATTTTCACCTTTGCCGTAAACAGGCAGTGGCTTATTGTGCCGGATGTTGTTAATCATTAGCGGAATCAGTTTTTCAGGGAACTGGTGCGATCCGTAATTGTTGGAGCAATTGGACAGTTTGACCGGCAATTTGTAGGTATGATGATAGGCTCTTACCAGGTGATCTGAACTTGCTTTGGATGCCGAATAAGGGCTGCGTGGGTCATACGCTGTTTTCTCTGTAAAAAAACCCTCTGCTCCGAGTGATCCGTAAACCTCGTCGGTTGAAACGTGATAAAAAAGGTGATGTTGATCTGACCATGAACTGCGGGCAACCTCAAGCAGGTTTGCAGTGCCAACAATGTTGGTCATAATAAATTCCATTGGGCCCGAAATAGATCTGTCTACGTGTGATTCGGCTGCCAGATGTATAACGTCGGTAATATTTTTTTCAAGAAAAATTTTTGTCAGAAAAGGTTTGTCCTGAATATCGCCTTTAATGAATTCATAGTTTGGTGCTTTTTCAATATCGCCTACGTTCTCCAGGTTTCCGGCATAGGTTAATTTGTCCAGGTTTACGATTTTATAATGCGGGTACTTGGTCACAAATAAGCGCACTACGTGAGAGCCTATAAAGCCCGCACCGCCGGTTATTAATAAGGTTCTGTTGTGTGGCATATCCAAAATATTTCGGCACCTCCGGCTTCAGCTACGCTCAGCAGTCGGTTCATGTTTTTAAACCATTACAAAAACAGGACTCTGTATTCCTGTCCAGGTTTTCAGGATGATTCAGAAACGGTGGTTGAGCGGAGTCGAAACCACCGCTTTAATTACAATGACCAATAATCAATCCCCTTAATCTTTCCTTTATAAATTCCTTTCAGGTCAACAATCAATCCCTGATCTCCTTTCAGCATTTTTTTGAAATCAGTTTCTGTAAAGGCACTGTATTCTTTATGGTTTACGGCAATAATAATGGCGTCGTAATCGTTTGTGGGTTTTTCGCAAAGTGAAAAGCCGTACTCATGTTTCAGTTCGGCAGAATCAGCGTGTGGATCGATTACATCAACCTTGCATGCAAACGATTCAAGTTCTGAAATAACGTTTACCACTTTGGAGTTACGAATGTCTGATACATCTTCTTTAAACGTAGCGCCCATAATGAGCACTTTTGATTCCATCGGGTTTTTTCCGTGACCAATCATTTTTTTTACGGTTTGTTTACCCACGTAGAATCCCATGGAATCATTTACGTAACGGCCTGAATTGATAATTTTGGCGTGGTAACCCAGTTGTTTGGCTTTGTGCGTAAGGTAATATGGATCTACACCAATACAATGTCCGCCAACGAGGCCTGGCTGAAATTTCAAAAAATTCCATTTTGTACCGGCAGCTTCCAGTACATCGTAGGTGTTAATTCCAAGACGATTAAAAATGATGGAAAGTTCATTGATCAGTGCAATGTTTACGTCACGCTGCGTGTTTTCAATAATTTTAGCAGCCTCAGCCACTTTAATAGAGGCAGCACGGTGAACACCGGCCGCAACAACCAGTTCATATACTTTGGCAACCTGTTCGGCTGATTCAGCATCACAACCTGAAGTTACTTTAACAATGGATGAAAGGGTATGAAGTTTGTCACCCGGGTTTATACGTTCAGGTGAATAACCTACTTTAAAATCAGCCGGAAATTTTAAGCCTGACTCTGCCTCCAGTACCGGAATACAATCTTCTTCTGTACAGCCCGGATAAACGGTTGACTCATACACCACATAATCTCCTTTTTTAAGTACTTTACCTACCGTTCTGCTTGCTCCAATAAGCGGGGTCAGGTCGGGCAGATTACTAGAATCAATAGGAGTTGGAACAGCCACAATAAAGAATGTGACATCTTTCATGTCATGAATATTTGCGGTAAACTCAATATCGCAGCCATCAAAGGCTGACGCTTCGAGTTCGTTGCTAGGGTCAATTTTATTTTTCATCATATCAACGCGTTTTGCATTGATGTCAAATCCCACAACTTTTATTTTTTTTGCAAATTCCAGTGCAATTGGCAAACCAACATATCCTAAGCCAATTACAGCTAATTTGGTTTCTTTTTTTACCAGTTTTTCGTAAATGCTGCTCATGCTAAACTTTCGTTAAATATTAGTATAAATTCTATCCGTTATTTTTTTCTTTCCCTTCTTTTGTCAGGGCTGGTTTTTGCTGATCACGTATTTCATAAATACGCTGAATGATTTCAACTACTTTCAGTCCTTCAAGCGCATTGGTGGTTGGTTGTGTTCTGTTTTTAAGAGAGTCAACCACGTTTTCAATAATGTGATGGTGATTGGCTGCAGATCCTTTGTAAGCGCCATAATCATTGGCCGGGTTTGAAGGGCGAAGCACCGGCATGGTGTAATCTTTAATGTGGCAAACTTCAATTTCATTCATGTATTGTCCGCCAATTTTTACACTTCCGTTTTTACCAATAATCGTCATGGAGCTTTCCAGGTTGGTATCAAAAACAGAAGTGGAATAGTTAATAGCACCCATTCCGCCATTTACAAAATCAAAACTGACAAAACCAGAGTCTTCAAAATCAGTTGAGTCTTTGTGCGTAAAGTCTGCAAATTTTCCCTGTATGTTGGTAATGTCTCCAAACAACCAGTACATAATATCAATGAAGTGTGAGAATTGGGTGAACAGTGTTCCGCCATCCAGATCCTGTGTTCCTTTCCAGCCTCCTTTTTTGTAATAGCGGTCATCACGGTTCCAGTAGCAGTTAAGCTGAACCATAAAGATGTCACCCAATAATTTATTTGAGATCACTTCTTTGATCCATTCAGAAGGAGGTGAATAGCGGTTTTGCATCACACAAAAAACCTGTTTGGATTGCTGAAGTGCCGTGTAAATAACTTTCTCACACTGGTCTTTTGTAAGTCCCATTGGTTTTTCACACACCACATGGTGACCCGCCTGTAACGCCTTTATTGATTGCTCAGCATGAACGCCATTGGGTGTGCAGATATTAACCACATCATATTCCAGGTTACTTAAAAGCAGTTCTTCGACTGATTGGAAGAATGGAATGCCCTCAAATTCATCCAGCCCGCATTCTGCTTTTGGCTGCGAATCTACCAGAGCCACCAGCTGTGATTCTTCATTGCGGCTGATCATTGTTGCATGACGTTTACCAATGTGGCCGCAGCCAACTACGGCAAATCGTATTTTTTTTAAATCTCCCATTACTGTATACGGGTTACTTTGTTATTTTCTAATTTATATACTTCACCACTTTCAGGACAGGTAGCCATACCATCCTTAAACTCCAGCCGGTGACCATAACTGCTCATCCAGCCGATTTGTTTTGCAGGGTTACCAACAAGCAATGCATAAGCCGGCACCTCTTTGGTAACAACTGCCCCGGCGCCAATAAACGCATATTCTCCAATCGGATTTCCACACACAATTGTTGCGTTGGCTCCAATGGACGCACCCTTTTTTACGAGTGTTCGCAGATATTGGTTTCGGCGGTTAACTGCGCTGCGCGGATTCATGACATTTGTAAACACCATGGACGGGCCTAAAAAAACGTCGTCTTCACAAATAACACCGGTGTAAATAGAAACGTTGTTTTGCACCTTTACATTGTTGCCCAGTACCACATCCGGTGAAACCACCACATTTTGACCAATGTTACAGTTTTCGCCGATTTTACAGTGAGGCATAATGTGTGAAAAATGCCAGATTTTGGTCCCTTTTCCAATTTCACATCCCTCATCTACAATGGCTGTTTCATGTACAAAAAATTCTTTTTTTTCTTCAGACATTTTACGCTCTTATTTGATGATGTATTTGTCAAAATTATAATGATCAATCTCTTTAAGCTCGTCAGGTGATAAGCTCTTAAAATAAGCCAGTGTTTTTTTCAACCCTTCGGCTCTGCTTACTTTTGGTTCCCAGCCTAAAAGTTCACGGGCTTTTGTAATATCAGGCTGACGCTGCTTAGGGTCATTTTCCGGCAGTGGACGATACACAATTTTTTGGCTGGTACCGGTCAGTTTAATAATTTCTTCAGCAAAATCTTTAATGGTTATTTCGTCCGGATTGCCAATGTTAACCGGCAGGTAGTAGTTGGTATGCAGCAGTCTGAAAATACCCTCAACCAGGTCATCTACATAACAGAATGATCGTGTTTGCATGCCATCACCGAAAATGGTGAGATCTTCACCGCGCAGGGCCTGCCCGATAAAAGCAGGCAGTACACGACCGTCATTCAGCCGCATGCGCGGACCATAGGTATTGAAAATACGCACAATGCGCGTTTCCAGGCCGTGAAAATTGTGATAGGCCATTACCATAGCTTCCTGAAAGCGTTTGGCCTCATCGTAAACACCGCGCGGACCAATCGGATTTACATGCCCCCAGTAATCTTCTGTCTGTGGGTGTATCTGCGGGTCACCATATACCTCAGAGGTAGATGCAATCATCAGCGTGGCATTTTTTGCTTTGGCAAGTCCCAGGCAATTATGAATACCCAACGACCCGACTTTCAGTGTTTGGATCGGAATTTTTAAATAGTCAATTGGGCTGGCCGGTGAAGCAAAATGAAGTATGTAATCAAGCTTACCTGGTATGTGAATAAACTTGGTTACATCGTGATGGTAAAATTCAAAATTTTCAAGCGGAAAAAGATGTTCAATGTTTTTGAGACGACCGGTAATCAGGTTGTCCATAGCAATGACATAAAAGTCTTCTTTTACAAAACGATCACAAAGGTGTGATCCTAAAAATCCGGCTGCACCGGTAATCAATATACGTTTACGGTCTTTCATTTGGGAAGAATGGTTTTACGCCCTATACTTTCGTAATAAAAGCCTTTGTCTTTCATTTCATCCAGCTCAAATAAATTTCTTCCGTCAAAAATTAACGGCTCTTTCAGGCTGGCTTTCATTTTATCAAAATCAGGATTCCTGAACGCTGACCATTCGGTGGCAATGAGTAAACCGTCGGCGTTTTTTAACGCATCGTATTGATTGGCTGAAAACTCTATTTTGGTTCCGTAAACTGCTTTAACGTTTTCCATGGCCTCAGGGTCGTAGGCCACTACGGTAGCGCCTTTTGCCAAAAGAACATCAATCATGTACAGGGCAGGTGCTTCACGAATATCATCGGTATCGGGTTTAAACGCAAGGCCCCAGATTGCCAGTTTTTTTCCGTTCAGGCTGCCAAAGTAATTTTCTGCTTTTTCAATCAGCCTTATTTTTTGTCCTTCGTTTACTTTCAATACGGCATCAATGATCTGAAAATCATGTCCAACTTCTTTTCCTGATTTTACAAGGGCCTGAACATCTTTTGGAAAACAACTGCCGCCAAACCCGATGCCCGGAAATAAGAACCGTTTTCCAATGCGTGAATCGGAACCAATTCCAATACGAACGTCATCAACATCAGCGCCAACTTTTTCACAAAAATTGGCAATCTCATTCATGAACGTGATTTTAGTTGCCAGGAATGAATTAGCAGCATACTTGGTCAGTTCGGCTGATCGTTCATCCATAAAAATAATGGGGTTGCCCTGCCGCACAAAAGGTTTGTATAACTCACGCATCACATTGCGCGCGCGTTCAGAACTCACGCCAATAACAACACGGTCAGGCTTTAAAAAATCATCAACAGCAAAACCTTCACGTAAAAATTCAGGGTTAGAAACCACATCAAATTCTACCTTGGCATACTGGGCAATCTTTGCGCGTACTTTATCAGCAGTGCCTACCGGAACGGTAGATTTGTCGACAATAACTTTATACGATTTTATTTTTTTTCCCAGTTCTTCGGCCACACCCAAAACATAACGCAAATCAGCAGAACCATCTTCGCCGGGTGGTGTAGGAAGCGCCAGAAAAATAATTTCAGCATCTGCAATGGCTTCATCCAGGCTGGTTGTAAAAGTGAGCCGTTTGTCACGGATGTTGCGTTCAAAAAGAATGTCAAGGTGCGGTTCATAAATGGGCACTTCACCGCTGCGCATGCGGTCAACTTTTTTTTCATCAATGTCTACACAAATAACATTGTTTCCTGTCTCCGCAAAACACGTTCCGGTTACAAGACCAACATAACCTGTACCCACTACCGCAATTCGTTTCATGCTGTAATTATTTGGTAAGATATTCTTTTACAGATGTGCAGATCAGCGCAAGCTGGTCATCTGTCAGTTCAGTATGCATGGGTAATGAAATCACCGTTTTACAAAGGGCATTGGTTACCGGAAAATCAGCATCGTTGAAACGTTCAGGACCGTATGCCTTTTGGGTATGAATCGGCACAGGGTAATAAATCATGGCTGGTACACCCCGCTGCTGAAGATATTCCTGCATTTCAAATTGATTAACACCATCAATTCTGAGGGTGTATTGATGAAAAACATGGGTTGAGTTTTTAGCCCGGGCCGGAATGTGAACGCCTGGTATTTGTTTGAAAAAATTATCGTAATGCGCAGCTGCTCTGTTGCGGCTGGCGGCATACTGATCCAGGTGTTTTAATTTAATTTTAAGAATGGCAGCCTGAATAGAATCTAACCGTGAGTTTACACCAATACGTTCATAGTAATAACGCTGTCCCATGCCGTGGTTTACGATTGAGCGCATTAAAGCGGCCAGTTCGTCGTTATTGGTATACATGGCTCCGCCATCACCGTAACAACCTAAATTTTTGGATGGAAAGAAAGAAGTTGTTCCAATATCACCCATGCAGCCCGCCTTTACTTTTTTGCCATCACTGAATGTGTATTCGGCGCCAATTGCCTGTGCCGTGTCTTCTACAACAGCAATGTTATGTTCTTTAGCCAGTTTCAGAATAGACTCCATGTCAGCACACTGCCCAAACAAGTGAACCGGAATAATGGCTTTTGTTTTTGGTGTAATTGCTTTACGAATGGCATCTACTGAAATGTTGAAGGTGTCCTTATCCACATCTACAATAACCGGAACAAGGTTGAGGAGGCCAACCACCTCTACGGTTGCAGCAAATGTAAAGTCAGATGTAATGACTTCATCACCAGGTTTCAGGCCCAGTGCCATCAATGCAATCTGAATTGCATCGGTTCCGTTTGCACAGGGAATAACGTGTTTAACCCCCAAGTAATTTTCAAGTGCTGTCTGAAATTCTTTTACTTCGGGTCCGTTGATAAATGCTGACGTTTGGATAACATGCTGTATGGCCTGATCGACGTCAGATTTAATGGCTTCGTATTGACCTGACAGGTCAACCATTTGAATTCGCTTCATTTTATGTGTGTTCGTTTTTGTCAAAATAATTTGCGAATATAACCAATAATAAGCGCTTATGACCGTTTATATGGGCAGGTTTTTTTAAGTTTGCATCATGAAGAATATTCTGCTTCTTGTCTTTTTAGGTCATTTTTCGGCATTTGCCCAGCTCAACGTACGTGATTCCTCCATTAATCAGTTATTTTCCGGCATCAACTATAAATTTAACATGCCGGGAGGTGATTTGGCAGAAAGATGGGGTATTAATAATGAGATAGGGATGGATATTCAGTACAAGTTCAAAAACAACCTCACCGTTGGTATTGACGGGGGTTTTATTTTTGGCAATACCTTAAAAGATACCCTTATTTTTCAGGATGTATTTAACTCGTACGGCGCTATTACGGCTATGTCCGGTGCACCGGCTTCAGTTTTATTTCTGATGCGCGGTGCCCATGCAAATATCGGGGCAGGTTATGTTTTTAACAAACTGGGAAATAACCCCAATTCAGGCTTATGGATCAATGCCGGATTTGGGTATTTTATGCATAAAATCCGCATTGAAAGTATTTACGATGATGTTCCCCAACTGGAAGGTGATTACCGGAAAGGCTATGACCACCTCACGATGGGTTTTGCGGGCAAGCAGTTTGTAGGGTATTTATTTCAGCATGACAACCGGTTTCTGAATTTTTATGCGGGTTTTGAGTTTGTGGAAGCAATTACGTATAACGTGCGCAATTACAATTTTGACATTGAAGGTGCTGACAACGAAGCAAAATTTGATTTTCTCTACAGTGCCAAATTTGGCTGGATGATTCCATTATACAAGCGTCAACCCAAAGCGGTTTATTACGATTAATGAAAGTACTTTATGCATCCGGCGTCTGGCTTTACACGGTCATGGTTCACCTGGTCAGCTGGTGGAATCCAAAGGCCCGCAAATGGGTTAACGGCAGAAAAGAAACGTGGGACCGGCTAGAAAAATTTACTGCGCTTCAGCCGGCAAAAGAAAACGATCGTCTTTTTTGGTTTCATTGCGCCAGCCTGGGCGAATTTGAGCAGGGCCGGCCGCTGATAGAAGCACTTAAAGCACAATCAGCATGTAAAATTGCAGTCAGTTTTTTTTCACCCTCGGGTTATGAAATCCGGAAAAATTACGAGCATGCAGATCTCATTTTTTATTTACCGGTTGACACCAAAAAAAATGCAGCGCGTTTAATGAATCAACTGAAACCGGCTGCTGTCTTTTTTATTAAATACGAGTTTTGGGCAAACTACATTTTTGAGGCAAAAAGGCAGAATATTCCCTGCTATTCTGTATCGGCCGTTTTCAGAGAAAATCAGGTGTTTTTTAAATGGTACGGTGGTTACATGCGTACAGTATTAAAGTCATTTACCGCCCTTTTTGTACAAAATGAACAATCGCAGATTTTGCTGAAAAAGGCAGGCATTCAAGCCATTGTCAGTGGTGATACGCGCTATGACCGCGTGATGAAAAATGCAGAAAAGGCACAGCGTTTTCCGGCTATTGATGCCTTTGTGAAAGATCATCTTGTTTTTGTTTGCGGGTCGCTCTGGCAACCTGATCTGGCGGTTGTTTCAAGCGGGTTAAATAAGTTGGGCAAAGCCTGGAAAATTATACTGACCACGCATGAAATTACGGAACATCATTTAAGCGAAGCCGAAGCTTTTTTCAGTGAAAAAAAATGCATTCGTTTTTCAAAACTGACCGATCAGGATTCTGATGCAGATGTGTTAGTGATTGATAACGTTGGCATGTTGATGCACCTTTATGGGTATGCCAACCTGGCCTATGTGGGCGGTGCGTTTAAAACCGGGCTCCATAATATTTTAGAGCCGGCTTCATTTGGGTTACCGGTGATTTTTGGGCCCCGTTATAAAAAATTTCCGGAGGCTGAATTATTCATTCAAAGCGGTATCGGTTTTTCTATTTCAGACGCATCAGAATTTGAAGCCGTTTGTTCAAAATTGCAGCAGGAAAATTTGCGGGAAAAGGTATTGCAGTTTATGAATTCACAACAAGGTGCCACCCGGCGCATTCTGGAAAAAATTCACTGATTTTCGCGCTCTTATTTAGTTGAGCAGATTATTCTGAACTTGTTTCAGAATCTGTTGAATGATGTTCAGGGGTTTGAAGTGACCGGGGAAATGTATTGCCGGACGTTTAATGTTACTGTTTAATGGGTTCTGGAACAATTTCAGGGTGATGTCTTCGTTTGGAAGTCCGGAATGACTTCAGCCGGGAGATGTAAGAGATTAGGCGTGTGTCTGAAGTCTTTGTGTTGATTTACAGTTGTTTACATTCTGAAATCAGCAAAAAGGGATTAACCCCCAAAAAAACAACCTTATTCCCAGAATTTCGTACATTTGCACAGTTATTTATGTATTAAATCTCCTGTAAAATGGAAAATATATCTCAAGCCGGTGTTATTGGACCTTGGCAAATTGTCCTGATTGTTGCAGTTATCCTGTTGTTGTTTGGTGGAAAAAAAATTCCGGAATTGATGCGTGGAATGGGTAAAGGAATCAAAGGATTCAAGGATGAAATGCGCGGTGAAGGAGAAGATAGCAAAAAATCTACTGACGTTAAAACAGGAGAATAATTGCTATGTATCATTCTTTTGATGAGATCAAGGCAGCCCTTGACCATGGGACTTCTGTTGAGTCAATTACAAAACATTATCTCAAAAGAATCGACGAAAAAAAACACCTGAATGCTTTTCTGGAAGTTTTTGCTGACAGTGCTTTGGCGCAGGCTAAACGCGTTGATGAGAAACTTAAAAACAACACGGCCGGGCGTTTGGCAGGTGTAGTCATTGGTCTTAAAGACAACCTCGCCTATAAAGATCATAAAGTATCGGCATCATCCAAAATTCTCGAAGGATTTGTATCACTCTATACCGCAACTGCGGTTGAACGGCTTATTGCTGAAGATGCAGTTATAATCGGTCGCTTAAATTGTGATGAGTTTGCAATGGGCAGTTCCAATGAAAATTCAGCATTTGGTAATGTACTGAACCCGCACAATGAAAAAATGGTTCCGGGTGGTTCTTCCGGAGGTTCAGCTGTTGCTGTAGCAGCTGGTCTTTGCACCGCATCACTGGGAACAGATACCGGTGGTTCTATTCGTCAACCCGCTTCATTTACCGGTACTATTGGTTTCAAACCTACTTACGGCAGGGTTTCACGCTATGGCTTATTGGCGTATGCTTCTTCGTTTGATCAGATCGGGCCGTTTGCCAACACGGTTAAAGATGTTGCGTTGCTGACCGAGATTATGGCTGGCAAAGATGAGTTTGACAGCACGCTTTTGCAGGAAGATTCGAAGAACTTTTTACCTGCATTTGACACAACCCGAAAATTGAAAATTGCCTACATCAAAGATTGTATTGAAAGTGAAGGCATCGATCCTGAAATCCGGTCACGTATTTTTGAAATTATTGAAAAACTGCGCTCACTGGGCCACACTGTAAATGCAGTTGATTTTCCGTATCTCAATCAAATGATACCCACCTATTATGTACTGACCACAGCCGAGGCATCATCCAATTATGCACGTTACGATGGCGTACATTACGGTTACCATTCCTCAAACGCAGAGGGTGTTGAAGATACCTACAAAAAATCACGTTCAGAAGGGTTTGGCGAAGAGGTGAAACGCCGCATTATGCTGGGAACGTTTGTACTATCTCACGGATATTACGATGCCTATTACACAAAAGGTCAGAAAGTGCGCCGTGTTATACAGAATAAAACCAAAGAGATTTTAACGAATCACGATTTTATTATTCTGCCAACAACACCCACCACAGCTTTTGAAATTGGAGCCAACGTTGCCGACCCGATTACCATGTATTTACAGGATATTTTTACGGTTCAGGCAAATCTTTCAGGAAATCCTGCAATTTCATTACCTTTAGGCAATCACTCCAACGGATTGCCGTTTGGTATTCAGGCCATGGGAAAACACTTTGATGAAGCAGGTCTTCTTTCTTTCTCTGACTATCTGATGTCAAACTGCAAGTAGTTTTGCAGCCATGAATTTTAGAAACATATTGGTTTATTTTTTTGGTATCACGCTTTGTCAGCCTGTTTTTGCACAGCCTGATTCAGCGATTGTTGCCGGCACAAATCCGGATTCATTAACCTATCTGCGTTTTATTGATGTGGTTGAATCATCCATCTTTGAATATTACAAAGAAGTCTGGGGGCAGGAAAAGGCGTACCGGATTATTGACTCCCTGGGTTATGAAGCAGATTATAAACCAACGTTTCCTGATTCAGTGTATATTGAAAGACTCAGGAAACTGGATGCGCAAACCATTATAGACATTGAAGCGAATGCGGTTGTACTGAGTACCATAAAATATTTTGTCAGTAAAAGAAGAACATTTACGGCCGTGTGCCTGGGCAGATCCAAGATGTTTTTTCCCATGTATGAAACATACCTGTCTCACTATGGAATTCCGATGGAACTCAAATATCTTTCAGTTATAGAAAGCGGGTTGAGACCAACAATTAAATCACGGGTTGGGGCCACGGGTTTGTGGCAATTTATGTATGCTACCGGCCGGTCGTATGGTCTTGAAAGTGATTCGTACATTGATGAGCGCATGCACCCTGAGCTGGCAACAGAAGCGGCCTGCAAGTACCTGAAATACCTGTATGGATTGTATGGTGACTGGAGCATGGCGCTTGCGGCGTACAATGCTGGTCCGGGGAACGTCAACAAAGCCATTCAGCGCTCAGGCGGCAAAATGACCTACTGGGAAATTCGCCCGTTTTTACCGGAAGAAACCCAAATGTATGTGCCCAACTTTATTGCCATGCTTTATATGATGACCTATTATGGTGAGCACAACATTGTACCGCAGGAAGTGAAAATGCATTTTTATGAAGTGGATACCGTTTGCCTGAAACATGCGGTGCGCATTTCACACGTTGATTCGTTGCTTGGAATTACGTCTGAAGATTTTCTCTACCTCAACCCGGTTTATAAAACAGACATTATTCCGCATACGGAAGAGAAGCAATGCATCAGCCTGCCCATTGAAAAAATAAGTCTTTTCCTGGCGCTGGAGGATAGCCTGTATGCCCTTGACGCGCACCTTGATTCTACCGGGTCACGTTTTGTCACCATGGAGAAAAAGAAAACGCATACCGTTGCCGAAGGCGAGACCATTGTTACAGTTGCTGAAAAATATGGTGTCTCCATGACGCAGATTAAAACCTGGAATGATTTGAGAACCAGTGTTATTTATCCGGGTCAGAAACTGACGATCATGCTGACCGAAAAGAAATTTATTGATAATACCGGTGTTGCAGGCGGCTCAACAACTACTACCGGTTCCTCAACCACTAGCGGTAGCAATACCTCCTCCGGCAATTCCACTACCAGTTCCACAACCACCACCAGCGATGGAAATTATAAATATTATGCGCTGAAATCAGGTGAAAGTTTGTGGACCGTCAGCCAAAAATTTGGCATTCCGTTTGACGATTTACAAAACATGAACAAGGGTATCGATCCAAAACGTCTGCAGCCCGGACAAAAAATAATTATCGGTACACTCTAAAAATTCACACTGCATGAGACTTCTTTTTATTTTTTCTGTTTTGCTGTTGCTTGCATCTTGTGGTCAGGCACCCTCCCGTGAAGATCTTTTACCCGATGCTACCGGCGCCCGGGGCGGACTTATTTTGTTAATGGAAGACGATTTGTGGGAGGGAGCAATTGGTGAAGCCGTTATGTATCACCTTGATCAGGATGCAAAAGGTGTTTACCTGAGAGCTGAACCCATGTTTGATGTGATCCGGAAAAAGCCCGATGAACTGGGGCACCTGGGGCAGCTGAACCGGCTCATTTTAAAAGTGATGATTGATTTTGACTCAACCTACGCTGAAACGGTAGTGATTGAAAAAAAGAATTATTTTGCCAAAGGCCAGTTATTTATCATTGTCAAAGATTCAGACCCTGACCGGCTCTATTCGTTTATTGTAAATGAGTTTGCCTATGTGGTAAACCTGCTGAATAATTTTGAAACCGATGACCTCATACGCACTTACCGGGGAGGTTTCAATGCGGCCGTTAAATCACGTGCAGAAACCAATTTCGGAATTTCAATTTGTATTCCTGAAGACAGCAAAATAAAAGTTGACTCGACTGACTTTATGTGGATTAAAAGAGATCGTACACGCCACGTTTTGGCAAATGAAAGCACAGAGGCAAATCAAACATACTGGATTCAGCAAGGCATCCTGATCTGGTCAGAACCTTATACAGATACAACCCAATTAACTGTTGCCGGTATTTTACGTGATCGTGATACCGTATTAAAATACAATGTGCCTGGTAAAATAGAAGGATCATACATGGCTACGGAATATGACCCGTATTACTGCCCTAAAGGAAAAATTTTCAAGCATAACGATGCTTACGCCGTTGAGATACGTGGTTTGTGGAAACATGCCGGTGATCCATCCGCTTTTGGAGGCGGGCCATTTGTCATGTACACACTTCACCATGAGGCCCGGCAAACGGTTGTTAACGTTTGCGTTTACATTTACGGCCCTAAATTTGAAAAGCGCGAATATATCCGTGAGGCAGATGCTATGCTGCAAACAATTGAGCTGGTGCCTTAATACGCAATGCCATGATGCTGAAGTTTGCAGTTAAAGGGTTCTTTTTTTTCTCACTTTCCGGGTTTTTAATGGTCTCCTGTGCGGGACAAGCTACGCCTGTTACTGACACAACGGATTCAACTGCTCAGTCACCGCGTGATACGGTAAATGCCACCTGGAGCGCATTGCAGGGTGACTCCCTGAAACCCGGAACGGTTATTTTAATCGAAGGTTTTGTCGGAGACATTGGTAACTATGTGGCGCAAAGCAATGGCAAAATGACCTTTCCGCTTTTCCCGCGCCGCAATCAACGCTCGGCATTCAGGCTGAACCTGCGCACCCAAATGGGGGAGCAGCCCAACCAGGTACATGAATTACCGGCTGAATTTTCGCCGGAAGATTTTAAACTGGTTCTGAATGATAAGAGCTTTGCAACACGGGGGTCTTATGTACGTGTCACAGCAATACTTTCAGAGACCGGTGCAGACGGAGGTGTATATGCTGATCTTACAAAAATTGAAAGCTGCGAAACTGTTCCGTGGAATCCGCTCTTAGCCGGCGCAGTACCCTTAACTGCTGACATGATTCATGATTCAACCCTTGCATTTGCCTATTGTTTTATAGAAGGTGAATTGGAATTGCCTGAAATTATTTTGCCATACACGCATGAAATAGTGCTGAATTTAAAAGGCAGTTCGGTTGCAGAAATTACAACCGTTGAAATTCCGCTGGGTACCGGGCCGGGAACCATGAATGATTTACCGGATAATTATACCGAAGCTGATCTGGTCATTCGCGATTATCAGTCAACACCAGTTAAGTACGGCAAAAAAGTCAGAATTTATGGTCTTTGGGAACGAAATACCTTTGAGTCAGGTTTTCCGGGAAAATTTTATGTAGAAGAATTGGAAACCCTGCCGTAAGAATTAGTGCCTGCAATTCAATCCGTTTTTTTTGGTTTGTAAATTACCACTGATCCGGCAATCATGTCATGAATGGCTTTGCTTTTTTCAGAGTTCATAACCGTTATTACAGAAATCCACCCCAGCGCAGCTTTTACAAGAAACCGTATAACGGCCAGCAGAATAAAGACATTCCGTTTTTGATCAGATTCGCGCTTTACCCGCAGCCCATTCATGTAATGACCCGCTGTTCCACCCAGGAAAGAAGTACACAGCGGATCGTACAGAAAGAAGATAAACACAAAGGCAAAAATCCGCGCAGCGTCAGGAACGTCTTTCAGGGAAGAGAAGACAGATGAGGCAATAACCATCATCAAAGCAACAATCAAACCATCTGCAACAACCGCTTTTATACGGTCAGTCAAACCTGCAAATTCAGGCTCAACCCGTTTAGGCTGTTCAGCTTCAGGTGTTTCAGCGCCGCTTTTATGGTCCAGTATTTCGTCTGGTTGATGATTCATAACTATCGGTTTTCGGTCTAAAAGTAGCATTATTCCCGCAGGTTTTCAGCGCACCATAAGCACCGCCGGAAACGGATCTGATTTTGATGCAGGTAATAGCTGGTGTTTTTCATTCAAATAATTACATTTGTTCTGAAGACAAATCCCTTTTAAACCGCACTAAAATGGCAAAAATTAAAGTAGCAAATCCCGTTGTTGAGTTGGACGGAGACGAAATGACCCGAATTATCTGGAAGTTTATTAAAGACAAACTGATTCTCCCATACCTTGATATTGATATTAAATATTACGATTTGGGCGTTGAGCACCGTGATGCCACAGCAGACCAGGTAACCATTGATGCGGCTGAAGCTATAAAAAAATACCAGGTTGGAATCAAGTGTGCAACCATCACACCAGATGAAGCGCGGGTAAAAGAATTCAACCTGAAACAAATGTGGAAATCACCAAACGGAACCATTCGCAATATCCTGGATGGAACAGTTTTTCGTGAACCAATCGTTTGTAAAAATGTTCCGCGTTTAGTGACCAACTGGACATCGCCAATTATTGTTGGCCGTCATGCATTTGGTGATCAGTATAAGGCTACAGATTTTATTGTACCCGGCAAAGGAAAACTCACCATGAAATTTGAAGGGGAAGATGGAAAAGTGATTGAACATGAAGTGTACACTTACAAAGGACCGGGTGTAGCTATGGGAATGTACAATATAGATGAATCTATCCGTGGATTTGCCCTGTCGTGCTTCAACATTGCACTGGCTAAAAAATGGCCGCTGTATTTGTCTACCAAAAACACCATCCTTAAAAAATACGACGGTCGTTTTAAAGATATTTTCCAGGAGATTTACGATACCCAGTTTAAAGATAAATTCAAAGAAGCAGGTATTGTTTATGAACACCGTTTGATTGATGACATGGTGGCATCTGCGCTGAAATGGAGTGGATCATTTGTATGGGCCTGTAAAAATTACGACGGTGACGTTCAGTCTGATTCAGTGGCACAAGGCTTTGGTTCATTAGGTTTGATGACATCCGTATTAATTACTCCTGACGGAAAAATCATGGAGGCAGAAGCTGCTCACGGAACGGTAACACGTCACTACCGTGATCACATGGCTGGTAAAAAAACATCGACCAATCCAATCGCATCTATCTTCGCCTGGACCCGTGGATTGGGTCACCGCGCAAAACTCGACAACAACGCTGAACTCGCAAAATTCTGTACTGAGCTGGAAAAAGTATGTGTGGATGTTGTTGAAAGCGGAGTTATGACAAAAGATTTGGCTGTTTGCGTTCACGGCAATAAATTGAAAGATTCTGATTATGTCTACACAGAAGATTTTCTGGAAGCATTGAATAAAGAATTACAGAAACGAATGAACTAGTGTTCGTGATTTTCCTGGTTTGACATAGTCAGCCAAACAAAATTTTTGAAAAAAACAAAGCCGGTATATTCCATGCCGGCTTTTGTTTTTACAGTTGGTTTCAAAATGCTACCTGTACTTTTGCGCTTTTATGAACGGAGAACCAAACCAGGTCATGCGTAAATTTTATCAGCATCAGGGCAGATAATTTGTTTGGGTTATGTTTGGTAGTATCCTGATTTTTACGTACATTTGATTGTAGTTAATACCCGCTATTAAAAAAACCGGGCGGTTGCTGCGATCTGATTCCTGATATACTTTTTCATAAGTTTTGGGTTAAATGAGATGAAAACTTCTTGAATCAATTGCGCTTCCGCCCTTTTTTATACCTTCTTATTTCCTTTCCCAATAGTTCCCGCTTTGTTTGTTTTTACCTGTTGATCAGGTAGTCGTAATCCTTTTTTAACCAGAAAGTCTCGCTTTTTTTGTGCCTGTAACTTTTAACGCGTTTCATTTGTTTTATAACCATGAAACAGGTGGTGTTGTTTGTTTTGGTGATGACGGGGGCTGGTTTGCAGGCGCAGCATAAATACCGTTTCAGTGTGGGTGGTGGTTTTCATTCGTTGATGTTTTGGGGATTCCGCAGTTTTGAAGGCGTAAACTGCCCGGCAGATTACAGCGTTTTACGAATCTATAACACCGAAAAATATACAGTTGATTATCGTAATTTTTCAAGTTCTGTAGACTATTCGTATGGCTTTTCGGTTAACTGGGTTAACAGAAAAAACATACTGATAAGTCAGCGGTTTTCTTATTTCAAAGGCACGCTTCACGACGGGTTGAGACTCAAGCTAACCGCTGTTGGCGATGGTTCTTTGGCCTATTATCCATTGAGTGAATTTAATGCTTCCAATACAGGTGTCGGGTCAGTTGCTGCCCTGACTCTTGATTCAGAACTTACCGGTTATGCAACGGCCCTGGTGTGTTATACAAATTCTGCAATTAAAAATGTACAGGTTGGAGGAGGGGTTTATTTTAACGCGTTTCTATCCCATGATCTTTGGTGGAACAGCGCTGAAAATGTGATTGAAGAAGGATACCACCCCGTTTACTTGGATAGAGGTTCAGGATATTACGGAACAAAACAAATCGGGCTGTCGGCAAATTTAATCTGGAGCTGGAAATTTATTCACTGCTATTTAAATTTGGGCAACAGTATTATTACAACAAAAAAGGCAGAAAATAAAGGGAAATGGTACGGTAAATTTACGTTTTTTCCAACCTCACATAACTTCGATTACCGTTTCCCGCTCAGTATAGAAACCGGCATCGCAGTTTCGTTTGATAAAATCAAAAAAAGAAAGGAGTAACTTTTTTGGTGCTCCGTTGTTTTTACTCCAGCAAATAACTTACATCCATCACAAAATCAGGGGTTGACCAATCGGCTAACGAATCAAGCAGGGTTTCAATTTTTTGATCCCAGGCGGTTTGTTGTTCTTTCTTTTTGGAATGGTCGGTTTCCAGGTCATAAGCATCTTGCGTTTTGTCGCATGCGGCTGAGTTTTTGATAAACACCTTTTGTACATCCGAACCTATCGTTTCGTAGGTCTTAAATTTCAGTTCCTGAATTTCTTTGCGCAGCATTCTGGCGTAAAGTTCTGTAATGTCAAAATGGCCTTGCTCATGTTTGAGAATGTAGTCGTCAACATTTTTTTTCTTCCATGATTTTTTAGGATAAAAAGCAGACTCTACCGAGAAGCTGATGCTGCTGCCCTCACCGCCGTAGTTCAGTACAATGGCTGAATGTGTCAGTGCCACGTAAGGACTTGAAGCGGGGGCAAAGCCCTTAAAATCAGTCCAGGCAAGCGGGCGTTGATTCCAGTAGATATAAGCCTTTTCACGTTCAACCTGACTGAATGAGAAAAAGGTGAGTATACCAATAAGGGTCAGAAAACCAAACAGTTTGTATTTCATAGCGTAGCGGGCATCAAAAGTTATACCGTATTTACCATGTGGTTTGCCACCTGTGGAAAACAGTTGTACAGGGCCGTTTTCAGCTGCGGGTCCCAATCAAGTGTTTCAATAGATTCCTTCATAATCCGCAGCCATTCATCACGGCCCTCCGGTGTAATTGCATGGGGCAAATGCCGTGCGCGCATACGGGGCACGCCGTATTTTTCATTATACCGTGGCGGCCCGCCCAGGAACTGGGTTAGAAAGCAATATTGTTTGTCAAGAATGACCTCTTTTTGGGTATGATTAAACAGCGGCCCGATAACCGGGCTGGAAAAAGCCTTGTTGTAAAACGTGTTCAGAAGTTGCAGAAGTCGCTGATCTCCCAGTAATTCATAAAGTGTTTGATGCTCTTTCATAGAACTAGTTTGGCATGAATTGTGACACTTTTGGTAAATTTACGGTATATTTACGTTGAATGCAGATTTGTCGTGGTTTTATAGCATTGATTTTAGCGCTTGGCAGTGCGGTTTCGTTTGGCCAGGGATTTAAAATGCATTATTCCAGTTCATTTGCTGATTGTTTTGGCGCTGTTGAAGTCTTTGATTACACCGTTGAATCACAAATTCAGTTTCCGGGCAACTACGGTCAGCGTGATGATTTCATGAACATGTATCCTGATTTTCATGAAGTCAACTCCGTTTGGCTGAGGCTTGAACCGAATGTGGAAGGTACTTTTGAATTCGAAATTTTTACTGAAAACAACGTTGATTTCAGCTATTTTCTTTTCCGCGCAGATGACAATACGTTTTGTGAAAAATTAGAATCCGATCGCGTTAGTCCGGTGTTGTATGACATGTCTATGTATTACACCAAAGGTATTGAAGAAAACCCGCGGGGTGAAAACTTTAAACCTTCTGTTGCTGCTCAAATGGGTGATGTTTTTTACCTGCTGATTCATACCAATTCAACCTACACCGGCAAGGTTCGTGTCCGGTACAACCGGGTTGGAACCGTGGGTATAACCCGCTCTAAAGTTCAGGACTACCGCAAAAACAAAGATGATCATTTTGTGCGCCTGAAAATACGTGATAAAGAAACAGGTGAACCCATTGAGGCCAACCTGATTATCAGTGGCGTTAACCAGGACAATGCCTTGTTTATGGGTACTGATTTTATTTTTAGTTCAACCTCTGCCAAATCACTGTACATAGAATCCAATACCCAGGGTTATTTTATTTATGTGAGAGAAATTGTAATGGAAAAAGATCCGGACACGGATACCGAAATTGTACTGGAACTGGAGAAGCTGGCGCCGGGTAAAAAACTGCTGCTTGAAGACATAAAATTTTCTACTGATTCGGACGAATTTCTACCCATTTCCATGCCTGCGTTGAAGCGGCTGCTTGATTTTCTGGCATTGAATGAAACGGTGCGCATTGAAATTCAGGGGCACGTCAATGACCCCGGGAATAAAGACCCCAAACATTCCATGGCACTTTCTGAAGATCGTGCAAAAGCAGTTAAGCGCTGGCTGAAAGAAAACGGAATTGATGAAGCCAGGTTGGTGGCGGTAGGTTATGGTGCCACGCAAATGATTTATGAAAAGCCTAAAAATTCAGATGAAGAAGAGGCTAATCGCCGGGTGACCATAATGATTATTGAATAACCATGGCATTGATTCTGAATCTTGAAACAGCAACCAAAGTTTGTTCTGTTACCCTGGCTGAAAATGGGGAAGAATGTATTACCCGGGAAATTTCTACGACACATTTTTCACACGCTGAAAACCTGAATGTTTTTATTGAGCAAGTGATGCATCAGTCCGGTAAAAAATTGGCTGAGCTCGATGCCGTTGCTGTGAGTGAAGGCCCAGGATCCTACACCGGTTTGCGCATTGGAGCATCTACGGCAAAAGGACTTTGTTATGCACTCGATATTCCGCTTATTGCCATCAATTCACTGCGTTCACTGGCCAGCCTTGTAAAGACTGAGTGTGATTTGATTTGCCCCATGTTTGATGCCATGCGCATGGAAGTATATGCGGCTGTATTTGATACAAAGCTACGCGAGGTCAGGGCAACCGAAGCTGTAATTATTGAGCCGCATTCGTATGCTGATTTATTGGCTGAAAAGCGAATGGTATTCGTTGGCCCGGGTGCGGCTAAATGTCAGGATGTTATCACACACTCCAATGCCGCTTTTGATCTTTCAGTACTTGTTTCTGCAAGGGGAATGGCTGCATTGGCACAGGCAAAATTTACAGAAAAAGCCTTTGAGGACATGGCCTATTTCGAACCTTTTTATCTGAAAGATTTTATTGCCGGAAAAAAGAAGCAGGAATAACACTTCACCGACTGGTTTACCTAGTCAGATAAATTATTCCAGCGTCATTTTTTTGAGCAATGTGCCGGTTTTAAGATTCAGCTGAATAAAATAAATGCCACCTTCCAGTGCAGTCAGATCAATGCTGTTTTGAAAACCAACGGCGTAATAAACTTCTCTTCCGGATGCATTAAAAATCTGAATCGACTCCACTTCGCCGGCATCTTTTGAACAAGCTAAATTAAAGACACCATTTGATGGATTCGGGTAAACATGCAGTACATTTTCTGTTGAACTGTTGCTGCGGCAATTGGTAACAGAAATGGTTTTAAGATCTTTGGAAAATCCGTCGTAGTCTGTTTGTTTAACACGGTAGTAAGTAATATCACCAAAAGAAATTTGTGAATCGGAATAGGTATAGTTTGAGAACTCAGATGAATTTCCGGCACCTTTAATTGTTCCGGATAATTGCCAGTTAACACCATCCGTGCTGCGTTCAATAGTGAAGTAATCGTTGTTCATTTCAGATGCGGTGCTCCAGCTCAGCATCGTATAAACTTCATCGCAGCGTCCTTCAAAATTCAAAAGTTCAATGGGTAAAACGTTGGAACCTGAAATGGAAGCAAGGCTGAAAACCCCATAGGTGTTAATGGCTGAAGAAGATGCAACGGTTCCCGAAACGGTTGTACCGGTAGTGCTGCCATTCCCTTCATCTTTCCACTGAGTGCCGTCCCACCGGGCAACCCGCAGATCAGGTAAATAATCTACACCGCAGCTGCGCGGCGTATTCCAGCTAAGGGTCACTGTTGTACCCGAAGAACCGGCTGTTTGATTAATAGTCCAGTATTCACATTGTGAAACGTGATCAAGACTTGCATCTTTACTGTCTACGTCATACAACGCATCAGGGTCAATCTCAAAATATTCTGCCTTAAACTGATCCGTAGCCAATGACGGTGCAGAAATGGTAACAGGGGCGTATGCCGTATTTTTTCCAACCGGAAATTCAAAAGCCTGGTTACCTGTTTTACTCATTGGTCCCGAAACAAAACTGGCATTGCTGGCACCTGATGTGGTAGCTGTGCTGGTAAGTGTAAGCAATGATGCTGTTGATGAATAAATGTATCCGTCAGTCAGTGCCAGGTTACCGCGCACGGTCATGTTCTGGCTCAGCGTAACGCCCGTTGCACTGGTATTATTTACGGTCAGGTTATTAAAGGTGATGGCAGCGCTTCCATCAACTGTCTGAGCATTGCTTCCGCGCATGGTAACAACGGTTGATGAATCTGTAAATGTACCGCTGTTGGTTACGTTGCCATAAAAAGCAACGTTTGCACCCGAATGCAGTTGCAGATTGCCCGAGTTACTGAATTGTGCATTCAGCAGGGTTGATGCACTTAAAAGCATCCAGCAGAAACTGATTTTCCGGTTCATAAGTACAATTATTTAATGGCCAGATTCATGGTTTGCACGGTAAGGTCGGTAGCAGCCGTTTCATTCTCAACCCACACTTCAAGATAGTCGTTCGGTGCCAGGTTAATGGTGCACGACATGGTAATTGGTCCCTGGTCGGTACTGTTAACAATTTTCACTTCCTGGCGTGATTCGGTTAGAATAGTACCGTTTTTAGCGATGTAAAACGAAAAGTACTTATTGCTTGAAGGCTGTGTCGCTGTGAGTGAACAAATAACCTGGAACGTACGTTCTTTGGCACCTGTGTAAACTAACCGGTTATCTGCAGGTGATGTAACCCTGAAGAGGTTTACAGCCGTGGTAGTCCCCAATACTTTTACCGGGGTATTTGCAACGGAAATAACTGTAGTTGCAGGCGTTGAAATATAGAGATTCCCGGCTGCAACACCATCTTTTTCAGTCAGCAAACCTGATGATTCCACCTCCCATTCATTGGAGAATGTTCCGCTGATATAGGTTCCGCTGCCTACGAACATGATTACTTTGATGGATGCTGCAACTACGCTGGTGATACCGCTAATGTGTTCGGCAACGGCTGAGTTTGTTGAGCTTACAAGTCTGTCTCCACCCAAAATCTGGATCACGTTAAATGTTCCAATGAATTTTTCATATACGTTGGAATTTGAAATATCCCAGAGGGTATTATTCAAAACCACATTGTAGTCATCTTCAAATGTAATTCCGTTTGTATTGTAGAAAAAAGCAACCGTTCCAAAAAATACCGTGCCGCCAACATCCTGAACAACACCAATTGAATTGCACCCGATAAAAAAGCAGTTTTGAACAATCAGGTTTTGAGCGGTGCCGGCTGCATTTATATTAAAAACCTTTCCTGAAGAGGATGTTAATGTAAGGTAACTGATATTGCCTACCTTATCTCCGGTAAACATTTCTTCTGTTCCGGTATAAACAATTTTGTCGTTTGACGCATCGTCTCCCTGTATAGCACACCCGTTCAGGTTAATTTTATCTGACAGGGTAATGGTGCCGTTAAACTCGTAAAGAACACCTGCTGTCAGTGTAATAATTCCACCAACCGGTGCCGGCAGATCTGCTGTTGATTTGACCAGTACAAAATTTTTGCGATCGGGTGCAATGGAAACCCATGCCGCGCCGTCCCAATAATAGTAACCGTCTTCCAGTGTACCACCATTGCTGTATACCAGCATTCCTTCAGGTACCGGGGCAGTCAGGGGTGATGCACTTGTCAGGGAGTTCAATGCCATTCGGGGTGGTAGAAAGCCTTTGTTTGTGCTCTCCATCTCAAGGAGCGAGTTTGCGTCTATGGTGGTTGAATTGTCGCCTATTTTAACCTGGGCAGTAAGGTTACCGCCGGGGAGTAAAATAACAAGGGACAAGACGAGTAGAATTTGTTTCATAATCATGGTTTTTATGAAGGTTCAACAACATGTTTCCTGAAATCAAATAACTGAAAACTTGTCAACAACGATACTTATAACCTTCCCTGAGGGAGACTATGGTTTCCCATACGTTCGGAAAGTTGGGTGCATAGAACAAGCCTGGTAGTGGGCAGAGGCAATAAAGTAACGAGCGAAGTGCATTTGGCAAACGCTCGTTGTCTGGCAGAAGAGAGGTTGCTAACTGACCAGAATTCTTCCGGTCATTTCATTTGGTTTTTCAAGCCCCATCAGATGCAGAATAGTGGGTGCAACGTCAGCCAGAATGCCGTGTTCAACTTTTTTGACGGTTGAATCCAGTACAATAACAGGCACCGGGTTTAAGGAGTGTGCCGTGTTGGGCGACCCATCGGGGTTAATAGCGTAATCAGAGTTTCCATGATCGGCAATAATCACAAATGAGTAGCCCGTTTTTGTACCTGCTTCAACTACCTGCTGCACACATTTATCTACCACCTCAGCGGCTTTTAGTATGGCACTGTAAACGCCGGTGTGCCCTACCATATCTGTATTGGCAAAGTTTAAACAAATAAAATCAGGTGCGTTTTTTTCCATGTCAAAACAAACGGCATCTGCAATTTCGTGGGCGCTCATGTCGGGTTTCAGATCATAAGTGGCAACTTTAGGTGATTGAATCATGATGCGGCGCTCACCGTCAAATTCTTTTTCACGCCCGCCTGAAAAAAAGAAACTCACATGCGGGTATTTTTCTGTTTCAGCAATCCGTAACTGGGTGAGTTTATTTTTGGCTACAATTTCTCCCAGTGTGTTTTCAAGGTTATCTTTTTCAAATACAATGCGCACGTTTTTGAATGTGTCGTCATAGTTGGTCATGGTTACGTAATGAAGGTCCATACGTTTCATGCCATATTCCGGAAAATCCTGCTGGGTAAGGGCCATGGTAATTTCACGGCAGCGATCTGTTCTGAAATTAAATGAAATAACCACATCGCCGGGTTCAACAGTTGCAACCGGCTTACCGTTTTCTGTAACCACAAACGGCTTAATAAATTCGTCCGTTATTTCAGCTTTGTATGATTGTTCAATGGCTTCAATGGCTGCAGTGACTTCGGTTCCTTTTCCGTTAACCAGCAACTCATAGGCCAGCTGAATGCGTTCCCAGCGTTTATCACGGTCCATGGCATAATACCTGCCAACAACCGAAGCAATTTTACCGGTTGATTTTTTCAAATGCTTTTCAAGTTCTGAAATGTGACCATGACCGGTAGTTGGGTTGCAGTCGCGTCCATCTGTAAAGGCATGAATAAAAAGTTTTTCAAATCCTTTTTTGTTGGCAAGATCACAGAGCGCATAAATATGTTCCTGTGATGAATGAACACCACCCGTAGAAACCAATCCCATCAGGTGAATTTTTTTCTGCTCTTTTTTTGCGTAATCAAATGCCGCATTGAGGGTTGGGTTGGTTTGAAATTCACCATCCCGTATGGCTTTGTTGATGCGGGTCAGTTCCTGGTAAACAATCCGTCCGGCACCAATGTTGAGGTGTCCTACTTCTGAATTTCCCATCTGGCCGTGTGGCAGTCCTACATTTTCACCATCCGTAAGCAGTTCAGCATTTGGATAATTTTTTTCAAGGCTATCCACAAACGGGGTATTGGCGTTGTAAATTCCGTCAGATTTGGTGTGATCACCATGTCCCCAGCCGTCCAAAATAAGCAGTGCCACTTTTTTTGCCATAAATCAATTCGTTTTAAATTCTATAATTACCCGTAATCCCTGTGGTTTATTGTCCAATAACGCAATATTCCCGCCATGTTGTTCTACCAGAAAACGTACAATAAACAATCCCAGGCCGGTTCCTTTTGACTTGCGTGTCATTTCATTTTCATCTCTGTAAAAACGTTGAAAAGCAAGTTCTTTTTTATCGTCTGAAATACCAATGCCCTGATCAGCTATTTCAAGTATCAGGGTATTATTGCGTTCAGCTAGGGTAATAGAAATTTCGCTTGCCGCCGGTGAGTATTTTGCAGCATTTTGCAGCAAATTGGTAATGATGCTTACAAGTGATTCTTTATCTCCGGTCATTTGTGCCGGTTGCAGGTTCAACCGGATTGTGTGTTTTTTGAGAACAGATTCGTTCAGTGAATTGCAGACAGATTGAATGAGTTCATCCAGCTGCAGGGGTGATTTGTTCAGGTAGTAATTTCTGTTTTCAATGCTTCGGGTTATCAGCAGGTTTGAAACCAGGCTTTCAAGCCGTTTTATTTCGTTCAGACTCTGGGCATAAATTTCGTCGCGCCTGGCGGGATCAAGATCGCGCTTGCGCAATGTTTGCAGAAACAAGGTTATAGATGAAATAGGTGTTTTCAGTTCATGTGAAACAGATAACAAAAAATTCTCCTGCATTTTATTCAGATCATGTTCTTTCTGGTAGGCACGCCTGATCATAAAAACACCACCAAAGAGTATGATGACAAAAACTGTTCCTTCACCCACCAGCATCATTGTTTTTTTCTCCAGCAGCACCGGGTCAGCATAGATCTTGCCATAGAGGCTGGCAATCAGGTACAGCCACCAGCTGAACTGTGTAACCACATAAATTACCAGCAGGTAAAATAAAAAAAGCGGATTGCGTATATAGCGCCTCATGTGCTGCAAAATTACGGGAATTTCGTTGAACAGCAGCAAGAATGCAGACTGACTTATATCAAAGCAATGCAGATTTTATAAACCTTTAACCAAAGGGTATTGCCTGATGGAATTATCCGTGAATGACGAACCGTTACTGAAAAGTGTCAGGAGTGTTTAACTACCAGTTTTTTAGTCAGCTGCTGGTTATTCTGCGAAATTTTCACAAAATAGGTTCCGGTTGGCAGATGCGCTACAGAAATGGTTTCCTGGCTGTCTGATGTGCGGATAACAGCTACCACTTCACCAAGAATGTTCAGTATTTCAATTTTTGATTCTCCCTGAAGGCCTGAGATCACTACCTGCGTGTTGGCCGGATTCGGATAAAAAACAAGCTCAGTTTCGTGGGCAGCAATTCCAACATCGTCAGTAGTTACCGTTAACATGGTAGAATCTACGTAGCATTCATTATAAGCATAAAGCCAGACATTGAATGTACCAACGGTGGCATAGGCATGCGAAGGATTGTCCAGATCTGTGCCCGCAGTGGCATCACCAAAATTCCACCAAGCTGAGTCAGCGTTGGTTGATGTGTTTGTAAAGTCAGCTGTCAAACCA
Source organism: Bacteroidota bacterium (assembly GCA_016192075.1). GTDB lineage: Bacteria > Bacteroidota > Bacteroidia > Flavobacteriales_D > Crocinitomicaceae > JADJGJ01. The sequence continues at coordinate 98,510 of JACPUU010000015.1, forward strand.
TTCTGGGTAAAAGTAAATGCTGGTACCGGTACATCAAGTGCCACAATTGGCTGTGTAACGTCAACTACACAATAAGGGCTGTTAAAGTCATACCGGAATAAGGTATCCTGCAGCTCAATGTTAAACGTCCCCGCATTTGCATACGTGTGACAGGCGCTTGTTAAATCAACGTTTTGATACCCGTCACCCCACAACCAGCGGTTATGTGTGGTTGCGCTTGCGTAGTTTGAATTGTACAGGTGGTTGGTAAAGTTGCCGGTTTGGGTATAACTTACACAGCCTGCATTTACTGCATCCGGACAAATGGTATCATCTAAAATGGTAAATGGGTCAAACAAATCATATTTTACCAGGGGATTCATGAGGTAATCATAGTCTGCTGCAAAATAACTCATGGCAGATACCCATTCATCAAAGGTCGGATAATCCGGATTCTGATACAGTGCAAATGAAAAAGATTCGCCATTTCCATCGTTGGCAGTATAGTCATTTGTAACAATTACCAATTCTTCATTTTGCGTTGAATGCATGGCAATTATGTAGTCAGAATTCATGGTAACCGGTACATCAAAATAACTCTGAACAGCAATGTTGGGCAATATCAGTGAAAAGGAAGTATGCTTTACATAAACGGTATCGCGGGTAATTTCAGGTCCCAGTGAATCAGGTCCGGGAAGGTAGGTGTGAAGTGATGTAATCACCATGACTGAGTCAAGCGGAGAGGTTTCGTAGGCATAAAATTCAACCCCGCTCACGTCTACCGGTTGAGATACTGTAAAGCGTTGTGCACGCCCGGCGTAATAAAAATCATCAACAACGTCTCCGGTACGCATGTATTCCTGCAAAACACTGGTGGTTTTAGCCAGGCCAATGTAATTGTTAAAGTAAGCCCCGCATGAGTCGCCGGCTGATTTAGTGGTGTAGCCCCATTCAGGCACAACGGCATCCGCATTTTGTGGACCGGCAATACCGGGTTGGGCAAAAGTTGCCTGCAGTATAAAAAGGGAACTGAGCGTGAGTAAAATTTTTGTCATAGTTTGTTCTTTGATTGATTGACGGATTAACCGGAAGTGGGGTTGGAAACTTTATTTAATAATGGTTACGTTACCTTCCTGGGCAATTTTGTCCCCTAAAACAGATTCACCGCTCAGCATGTAAACAAAAGTCTGCGGTGCAAGGTCAGCACCATTTAGTTTTCCATCCCAATATTCTTTTTGTTCGGTAGATTCAAATACAACTTTGCCCCAGCGATCGTAAATCTGGATGTAGTAATTGAATAAACGGGGACCATTAATTACAAGAAAATCGTTTTCACCATCACCGTTGGGTGAAAAAATATTCGGGACAAAAACTTCCATGTATCCGTTAATATCTACCAACACGCTATCGCTGTTCTGGCAGCCAATCGGGTCGGTTACAATAACCACATAAAGGGTTGCCTGATCAGGTACGTCATAGATTTCTGAACAGTCGTCGTTGAGGCATTCTTCCGGGTCAGGAATCCAGCTATAGGTTACATCAGGGTCAGATTCAGCCCAAAGTTCCACTTCACCGCCAATTCCAATCAGGGTATCATTTCCGGCAACAACATCGGGCAGGTAATTCACAATAATTTTAATACTGTCGGTTGCAAATCCGCAAAGCGGGTTTGTTGCAGTAACATAGTAAACCGTTGTGGTATCTGGCCCCAGGTAAACAGATTCGCCTGACTGGCTGTCACTCCAGGTGATAGTATAACCATTGTTAAGTGCCGTAATTAAAACAGAATCACCAATACAAATACTGACTTTATCTGTAACGCTGACCATTGGAGCTGGCTGAACTTCAATGGTTGCAGTTGCGGGAGGACCCTCACAGCCATTGAGCGTTTCATAAATGTTATAGGTTGTAAAACCATTTGTAAGCGGTGGTGTAAAGGTGGTACCGGATGCAACGTTTATTCCCAGTGAATTTTCCCATGCAATGGAGCCGCCGATTGTTGGTGTTGCCGTTAAAGCGGTTGGTAAATCACCCTCACAGTACAGCATGTCACCTGTAATAGTGGGTGCGCCAGGGGTGGGCTTAACAGTAATATTGATTGCTGTTTCAGGACCCTCGCAGCCGTTTGCTGTTTCAGTAATGTACAGGGTAAACATACCTACCGTTAGGGTTGGATTGTAGTTTAACAGTGTTGACAATACCGTTGCCGGTGGTATATTGTCATACCAGGTAATGGTGCCTCCAAGCGAAGGTGTTCCGGTAAGCGGTGATGGTAAATCTCCGTCACAATAAAGTGTGGTTCCGCTCCAGATTGGTGCCGGTGGAATAGGGAAAACAGTAATGGTTACGTTGTCTGATGGGCCTACGCAACCCAGTATAGGCTCAGTAGTTGCTGCATAATAGGTAACCACACCAACACCCTGAACCGGTGTAAATGAAGTGCCGGTTCCCAGCGGCGGGCCTGTCAGTCCTGAATTGTTGTACCAGTTAACGGTTCCGCCGCCGCCGGATACTACGGTAAGTGCGGCTATGGCATCACCATCACAATACTGTGCACTGGCAGCAATATCTACGGATGGTGGAACAATAACATTTAAGGTGCCCGTTCCGGAGAATGTTCCGGTGCATCCGCTTCCGGTAACAGCGGTAATGGTATAGGTTCCGTCCTCGGTAACGTTCAGGTTATAAATCATGGTTGAAATTCCGGTGATCGTTGTCATTGGGCCGCTCGGGCCATTCACATCAAGTGTAAAAGGGGGTGTGCCGGTAAACGTTACCTGCAAATTGGCACTGGTTCCGTCACAAATAGTCTGGTTGCCGCTGATTGTTGCCGTTACCGCAGGATAGGTGGAAACCTGCACAGAATCAGTTATGGTGCATCCGGTAGCAGGGTCTGTTACAGATACATGAAACATGGTAGAAGATGGTACGGTAGCTGTTGGGTTTGCCAGGTTTGATCCGCCGCCCAGCATGCCGGCATTGTCCCATACATAGGTGTAGGCAGGTGGCACAAGACCGCAATTGACCGTAAAAGATTGTGTGTTTCCGTCATACCAGGTTGCCCCTGCAGCCACTGAAACCATGGTTGTACCAGACTCATCCAGTATCATGTACGAACATTCAAAAGGGTTAAGTGCTCCGTCAATAACGGCATCAATAACAGTTCCCTGGTCAAAACAAAGGTTCACCGTATCAGAGGTTGCTGCGCCCCCTGAACCGGCTACAGGTGTGTAGGCACCAACGAGTACCCCGTCAGCATAAATTTCAACATAGTTTACGCCACCACCTGTCCAGCCATCTCCCCAGGTGTCATTCAGTACCAGGTCAAAACAACAGGTATTGCCAACAAAAGGGGCCGCATTGGCGTGAAGCCCGGTAGAAGAATTGGGACAAATAGGTGAGTTGTCTGCGGTAGGGTCTACTTCAAAGCCAACACCAACCGGAATGACTACTGTGCTTGAACAGCCTGCGTTATCAGTAACAGTAAGTGTTACATCATGGCTGCCTGCGCCGGTAAATGTGAATGAGGGGTTTTGCAGGTTGGATGTGCCTAAGCCGTCAAAATTCCAATCCCAGTCAACAATGGTGTTATAAGCTACAGAAATATCGGTGAAGTTAATGACCTGTCCCGGGCAGTTTGTAGGGGATATGGTAAAATCAGGCTCCAGTGCAAGGCCAACAATCTGTTCGTTGTCATAGGTGCTGGTTGCGCCGGTCCAACCCCATAATACGTTCGGGTTTCCTCCAAACTGGTTTGTAACAAAGTCACTTGTTTCAGTCATGGCAACCGCCCCGTCTACTTCAACCGTAATGGTTTGGGTAGCACCGGCTGTCCAGCTTATTTTTACCAGGTGATCATCACAGTCTTCAACATTGGTATAACCAGGTTTAATGTTTACCGGTGCTCCTGAAAGGTTATTGGGGTTGGTGGGGTTGTGATCAATGCTGCCGTTGGTAAATAAACCAAGGTGATCTGTACCAATATCGTAATTATTCAAAGCGAAACTGTTGTCATAGGTATCAAATTCTACCGCCAGCGTATTGCCGGTCATGCCCTGGTAACCCATAGATCCCGGGGTCCCTGAACCAACTGCCCAGGGGCCGTTTCTGAATACAAAAACCAGCCCGTCACCGCCAAAATTATCACATCCGAAATTGACACTGAAAAGCAGTTCAAAGCTAATTCCCAGGTTGACTGCAGCAGTTTTGTAAAAAGAACCGGCCTGGTTAGGTGAGTCAGGCGTTACGGAAATGTCGCAGGGAGTGTTCTGCACTGCGCTTCCGGTCAGTGTAAACTGAGCTGTGGTTTGAAATCCTGCAAAAAGAACAGGAATGAATATGAAAAGTCGCTTAAACATGTCTTACAAAAGTAAACGAAAATAACAGGTTATGTGTTGGTTAATACGTTGAAATAATAAGAAAAGTTGCTTGGTTTTGTTACAAGTTAAGAGGATCGCGCCTAAATTTGGAAGCATGATTGAAATGCTACACCATCCATACTGTACCAAAAGTTGCGCAGCCCTTGATTTTGTTAAGGCCAACGAGTTGAATGTTACAGTGATTGACCTGACAGTGCGTAAACCTGACCGGCCGTTTTTGATAGATTTGCTTAAAAAGCTGGGAATTCCGGCATTTGAACTCGTTCGAACTTCTGAGCCGGTTTACCGCAAAAAATTTGAAGGAAAGACGTTATCTGAAGATGAATGGATTGATGCCATTGTTGCACATCCCATTTTATTGCAAAGACCCGTTTTTATTGATGGAGATAAAGCGGTTATTGGAAGACCCGTGGAGAAAGTATACGATTTGCTGAAATAAAAAAGGATAATTGCACGGGCAATTATCCTTCACAAAATCTATCAATAAAATAAGTCTATTGCTTATTGTTGTTGTCAACCAAACGTTTAGGGCGTAACATGTGCAGGGCACCAATGGTTAACCAATATGGAACCATAAATCCCATTAAGAAAGCCAAAATCCAGAAAGCCATAAGGCCGACTACAAGAAAGAATGCTAAACCAAGTGATGCCATGATAAGATATTATTAATTTTGTTCCTGTAAATTTACGAGGTAAAGATACTATAAATTCTGAAATAAAAAACAAAATGGAATATAGAATTGAAAAAGACACCATCGGTGAGGTAAAGGTTCCGGCCGATAAATACTGGGGAGCACAGACCGAACGTTCACGCAACAATTTTAAAATAGGACCGGCTGCTTCGATGCCGCTTGAAATTATCAGGGGATTTGCCTATTTAAAAAAGGCGGCTGCTTATGCCAATACAGATTTAGGTGTTTTGCCGGCTGAAAAACGGGATAAAATTGCTGCTGTTTGTGATGAAATTCTGGCGGGTCAATTAAATGATCAGTTTCCGTTGGTAATCTGGCAAACAGGTTCCGGTACGCAATCCAATATGAATGTGAATGAAGTTATTGCCCACCGGGCTCATGTGCTGGCAGGTGGTAAAATTGGTGAAGGAAAAACGCTTGAAGCAAATGATGATGTTAACAAATCACAGTCATCGAATGATACCTTTCCAACCGGCATGCACATTGCTGTTTATAAAATGGTTGTTGAAACAACAATCCCTGGCGTTGAAAAACTGGCTAAAACGCTAAAAGCAAAATCAGCTGAATATAAAAATGTGGTAAAAATTGGCCGTACCCATTTAATGGATGCTACGCCGTTAACTCTGGGACAGGAATTTTCAGGCTACGTTTCACAATTGGAGCACGGTATCAAAGCACTTAAAAATACGCTGCCGCATCTGGCTGAACTCGCTTTGGGCGGAACTGCCGTTGGAACAGGACTTAACACTCCAAAAGGGTATGATGTTTTAGTGGCAAAATACATGGCGCAGTTTACCGGTCATCCGTTTGTAACGGCTGAAAATAAATTTGAAGCACTTGCTGCACACGATGCGTTTGTTGAAACACATGGTGCCTTAAAACAACTTGCTGTTTCATTGAATAAAATTGCCAACGATATTCGTATGATGGCTTCCGGTCCGCGGTCGGGAATTGCTGAAATTATTATACCCGCAAACGAACCCGGATCATCCATTATGCCTGGTAAAGTAAATCCAACACAATGTGAGGCACTGACAATGGTTTGCGCCCAGGTTATGGGCAATGATGTGGCGGTATCGGTTGGCGGTGCCCAGGGTCATTATGAACTGAATGTATTCAAACCCATGATGGCTAAAAACCTGCTTGAATCAGCACAACTTTTGGGTGATGCCTGCGCTTCATTTGATGAACACTGCGCACAGGGCATTGAACCAAATTACCGGCGCATTGAAGAATTGTTGAATAATTCACTGATGCTTGTTACAGCGCTTAATCCAAAAATCGGGTATTACAAAGCAGCCGAAATTGCAAATTCAGCACATGTTAACGGTACCACATTAAAAGAAGAAGCAGTTCGTTTAGGATATGTAAAGGCTGAAGATTATGACGCCTGGGTTGATCCTAAAAAAATGATCGGATCATTGGACTAAAAATAAAATACCTTCATTGAATTATTGCCCCGGACCTTGTTCCGGGGTAATTTTTTGGATGTATTGCAAAAGACAACACGTATGGATGAAAGAACAGAACTGGAAAAGCTGGGTGAGTTTGGTTTGATAGACCGGCTTGCTGAAGGCATAAAAATACATCATTCCTCAACGATTAAAGGAATAGGGGATGATGCGGCGGTTATAGATGCAGGCGATAAGTATATGCTGATTACAACCGATACCCTGGTTGAAAATGTGCATTTTAATCTCATGTATAGTCCTCTCAAACACCTGGGATATAAATCAGCCATTGTCAACTTTTCAGACATTTATGCCATGAATGGTGACGTGCGGCAGATTGTTGTTTCCATAGCTATGTCAAACCGTTTTTCAGTAGAGGCGGTTGAAGAGATTTATGACGGAATTAAAAAAGCCTGTGAATTGTACCAGGTAGACCTTGTGGGGGGTGATACCACCTCATCAACCAGTGGTTTGATTATTACCATTACAGCAGTGGGTGAAGTAGGCAAAGACGAAATTGTTTACCGTTCAGGCGGAAAAGAAAAAGAACTGTTGGTCGTGTCCGGAAATCTGGGTGGTGCTTTTATGGGCCTGCAGGTGCTTGAGCGGGAAAGACAAATCTACCTTGAGAACCCGGCTATTCAACCGGTTCTGGAGGGTGTAGATTATATTCTGGAGCGCCAGCTTAAACCAGAAGCCCGTAAAGACGTCATTCATTTTTTGAAAACACTTGGTGTAAAACCAACCTCCATGATTGATGTGTCAGACGGCCTGGCTTCAGAAATTCTTCACCTGTGCAAAGCAGGCGATTTGGGTTGCGTTATTTACGATGAAAAAATACCCGTTGACCAGGAAACATTCAATGCAGCCCGTGAATTTGGTTTAGACCCCACCACCTGTGCATTAAATGGCGGAGAGGATTATGAGCTGCTGTTTTCAGTGAAGCAAAGTGATTATGATAAAATCAAAGACAGTGAGCACCTTACCATAATCGGGCATTATACAGATAAAAATTCAGGAGCGCAGATTATTGCACGCGACGGTTCTTCGGTACAAATTCAGGCCCAGGGATGGAATCATTTTAAGGCAGATTAAAATTTCGAAAAATGGGATATCAATCATTGAGTGAAAAACTCAACCTCGTTTCAAACCTCATTGAGATTGCAAAGGCCGACGGCATGGTTAATCTCTCAGAAATCAGCTATATTTTTTGGACAACACAGCGCCTGCAGCTCTCCGAACTGGAGTTAAAACGGCTTTTTGAAAAAACAGCGCCGCTTGCTGTTCCCGTTTCTACGGCAGAACGTATTGCAGCCTTTCATACCTGTACCACCATTCTGGCTATTGACGGTAATGTGGCTGAACCTGAAATCACTCAATGTGCGGCTATTGGAAAAGATCTACGGCTGAATGAAGCAAGGTTAAACGTTGTTTTTGAGCAACTGAAAATGCGTCAGGGAGAGCTTCTTTCGCTGGAAGAATTAACGGCACTTTTATAGCCCTGAATGTTTTTCTTTTTTCAACAAAAAAGAGAAAAATAGGAGACTAAAAAAAGCCCGGTTCAAAGTTGAACCGGGCTTTTTAGTTTTCCAAAAATCAATGAATTAATTTCCTGAATTTACAATGTGTGTAAATCCTTGTCCGCTGAAGGTATCACCATTTGTGGCAACACCGCTGTAAGTGTAGAAGTAAATACCATCTGTGCAAGGGTCACCGTTGAGGTCGGTTCCATCCCATACATCATTGATATCATCCATCACATTTACAGTAACTCCCCAGCGATTAACAATGGTGCATTCAAATGTTGCAACGGCCTGAGCCCAGAAAGCAAATGTAAAATCATCATTGACACCATCACCGTCCGGTGAGAATACGTTAACCGGTGTAAACTCAAGCGGGTCGTGAATAATCAGGTCAACGCAGGCAGTATCAGAGCAGCCGTTTTTATTGAGTGCCACCAGGCAAACGGTATAAACACCTTCTGATGTGTAGCAGGTATCAAATTGCTCAGTTACATCGTGACTGATTTGCCATCCGGCAGTTGGTGAATTCAGATTCCAGAAGAAAGTAGTATCAGCATTTGGATCGTATTCGTTTGCAAAATACTGAGACTGGTTGGTAAACTCAACACAAACAATGGCGGTTCCTTCATAAACTCCCGGTGTCAGGAATTCATCTGAAGCAATATCAAAATCAGCAATCGGGCTTACCGAATCCAATTGAACTGTCTGAACCAGGGTACATCCGGCATCATCCGTTACAGTCATTGTATAACTTCCAGGATTCAATCCACCCCAGGTAGTGTTGGTACTTGTTTGTCCGGTTGTATTATTTACCCACAGATAGTTATAGTCAGGAGTTCCACCCGCTGCGGCAGCGTAAACAACACCGTTACCGGATTGATACGAGAATATGCGGCAATGTGCCGGGTGATAGCCGATTTCAGTAAATACCAATTCGTCAGGATAAGTAATGGTAAAGTCAAACACTTTTGAACAGCCGTTTTCATCATTGATGGTCAGTGCATAGGTTCCAGGTCCCATGTGGTTTGAGAATGTTGCCCCAACACCGTTTGTTCCCGATGGATTTGGACTCCAGTAATAAGAGATGCCGCCGTATGATCCGTTGTAGTTATAAACGGTATCTACTTCAGCATAACCTGACTCAATTCCATAGCACAACGGCTGATCGATAATCAGGTCAATGTCCAGTTCATCCGGCTGATCAACAAAAATAGAATCTTCGACGGTACAGCCATTGTTATCTACAATGGTGGTATAGTACCAGCCTTCACCCAATTGGTTAATGGTATTTGAGTTGCCTAGATTCAGCTGTGTTCCGGCACTGTTAGTCATAGTAAATGTGTTACCACCGTTACCACCCGAAGTTGAAGCGGTTACAGATCCGTCCGTAAACAAATAGCAGTTCGGGTTATTTGAAATAAAATCAAGTGTCAGTTCTGCCGGCTCATAAATGTTGAACAATTGTGACCATGCACAACCTTCCTGGTCAGTTACCGTTACAACCCAGTTACCGCCCATCAGGTTATTGATTGCATCACCGCCGCCAACACCTACAGTTGTCTGATCATAAAGACCTGAAGTGTGTGTCCAGGTAACGTCATACGGAGGCGTAATACCACCTGAAATATTGGAAACTTCTGCAGCACCGTTCAGGTCACCAAAGCACGTTACGTCCTGCTCTGATGCCGGCACCCATGTAGCAACCACCGCGTTGGCTCCAAGTCCGACTGAAATAGCCGTATCAATGGTGCAGCCATCTAAATTCTCAACGTGAAGGAAGTAGATGATTCCACCATCCAGGTTCAGGAATGTGTTGCTGGTCTGAGGTCCAAATGTGTCACCACCGCCAATCAGGGTAAATGTAAACGATGGATCATCCGGCAATACTTCAATAGATCCTGGTACGCCAGGCTGGCCAGGGCAGTTAGTTGCATCTGTTACGTTGATGTCTGTCAAATCAATATTTCCGATATCTACTTTTACAGAGTCAGTCACATCGTAGCAACCGTCATTGATGGTAAGGTAATACCAGGTAAGTACGTTTGGTGATACAGTGATGGTGTTTGTAGATCCTGGTGCAGGGCTCCAGTCATAGGTAATTGTTGGACTGTAAGGGTTCACAACAGTTGCAATAAAAGTAGCGTCGTCGTTTGGACAAATAGTAACTGTGTTGTTGTTAAATGTAATGGTTGGAACCGGTGCCGGGTTTAGTGTAACGGTGACCGTTCCGGTAGCCGTTGTTCCGCAGGCATCCGTAATATCTACATCGTAGGTAGTTGTTCCAACAATGTTTCCGGGTACATCAATAGATGGTGTGGTGCCGCCAATCTGCCAGTCATAATCAAAAGCAGGAACACCCGCACTTGGGTTTGCCGTGATTGTGACAGTAGGTACCGGACAATCAATGGTAACATCAACCGGTACTACCGTAAACGGTATCGGATCGACAATTTCAATGGTAGCCTCCGTCGTTATGGTATCACCGCACTCGTTCACAATGCTTACACCTAAAATAACAGTTTCTGTACCTTCGGTTAAACCGTCTGAACTTGGCGTAACGTAGAACTGAACGGTATCAACACCAATTGGAAATGTAACAGTGCCTGGCAGAAATGGGTAGTCAGTACCGTTGATAGCTGTACCGCCAATGTTGTAATCAATTGTCAGTGCTGTAGAGGTCTGATCGCTTGGACGGATAAATGTTACAATAGCAGAGTCACAGGCTTCAGTAATGGCTGCGCTTCCGGTTGCAGAAGCAATTTGTACCTGAACACCGTTGGATGAAAATGAATTTGCTTCAAGGAATACTGCTGATTCAAAAGCCTGGTCACCGGCATCCGCAATAGCCAGTTTAATGTGATAGGTTTCACCGCATTGAACAGATGCTGCGGCAGTTAATACAACTGTGTGACCATCAAACTGGGTTGATGTACCGCCGGCATTACTGATATAATAGGTAGCATTGGTGGTTGGATTTACGTTGTTAATGGTTACCGGAATCACCGGGGCAGGAAGCTGGGCAATGTTAATTGCACCGCCTGAAAACGAACCTGAAATACCAGGGCCGCTGATAAAGAAACCAAAGGCATCGTTAAAGGAAGATGGAGAATACTCCGGATATTCTTCCGATGCAAAAATGTAGTTGAAAACAACAGAGTCTCCACTTGGTATAAAGTCAAACTCCAGTACCGCCTCATTGTTCATCACCGCCGTACTGATTGCATCCAGGTCCGGATCATTCGGATCGGCAGCAACACCGGTATTATTGGTTGCAGACGTTTCGTCATTCGGTCCCAGCGCCATAATCATATCCCCGGTTCCCATAATAAATCCCTCAGAAATAGGGAAGCTGGAAGTACCTGCAGTAAAATAACCGCACTGTGTTTGAAGTGCGTTGGCAAACGGAACAGAATAATTAAATTCAATATTCGATACAACTACCCCTGTTCCAACAAGCACGTTGTTCACAAGCTGTGCGGGAGTCTGAGTCTGGTCAATGGTGATTGACTGCCCCTGGGCCATCCATCCTGTCAGAAGGAAGGCGGTGGCAAGTACAAGACTTCGTTTTTTCATTTTATAAAGTTTTTAAATACTGTTCTGAAATTAGAGACCTATTGAACGATTAAAAGGTTGCACAAGATAACGGATTTTTTTTCGCAGTCCAAAAAAAGGGAATTGCAAAGTATTGTTACTTTTGCTTCAAACCTCAGAAAAACAAGATGATCAAAGCCTATATTCATGAAAACAGGCAGCGTTTTTTAGACGAATTGTTTGAATTATTGCGCATTCCTTCGGTTAGTGCTGATGCAAAATACGACGGAGATGTTAAAAAAACAGCAGAATTTGTTAAGCACTCGCTGGAACAAATAGGCCTTGAAAATTGTGAGGTGATTGCCACCAAGGGCCACCCCGTTGTGTATGCTGACAAGATCATAGACGCATCGCTGCCAACTGTTTTAATCTATGGTCATTATGACGTACAGCCGGCTGATCCGCTGGACTTATGGAATACAGCACCTTTTGAACCGGTTATAAAAAAGACAGAGGTTCATCCTGAAGGGGCCATTTTTGCTCGCGGCGCCTGTGATGATAAAGGCCAGATGTTTATGCACGTTAAGGCCGTTGAAGCCATGCTCAAAACTACCGGTTTACCTTGCAACGTCAAGTTTATGATTGAGGGTGAAGAAGAGGTAGGGTCTGAAAATCTGGAGGCTTTCATAAAATCAAACAAAGGCAAATTATCGGCAGATGTTATCCTGGTTTCAGATACGGGTATGCTTAGCAATGAAACGCCTTCTGTTACCGTAGGACTGCGAGGCCTCAGCTATTTTGAAGTGGAGGTGGTGGGGCCAAACCGCGACCTGCATTCCGGTTTATACGGTGGTGCGGTTGCAAATCCCTGCAATGTACTCTGTCAAATGATTGCTTCATTGCATGATGAAAACAGGCACATTACCGTACCCGGTTTTTATGACGGTATAGTGGATTTATCGGCAGCAGAACGCGCTGAAATGGCGCGGGCTCCGTTTTCAGAAGAAAAATACTGCAAGGCCTTAAATATTCCGGCTACGGTTGGTGAGAAAGGCTACACCACCATGGAGCGCGCAACAATCAGACCAACATTGGATGTAAACGGGATGTGGGGAGGATATACCGGTGTAGGTGCAAAAACCATTATTCCGTCAGCTGCCTATGCAAAAATTTCCATGCGTCTGGTTCCAAACCAGGATCCAAACAAAATAACCCAATTGTTCCAGCAGCATTTTGAAAGCATTGCTCCGGCCGGGGTACGTGTTTTTGTTAAACCACATCATGCCGGACAACCCGCTGTAACACCAACTGACTCAATAGAGTTCAAAGCGGCAAGCATGGCTTTGGAAGAGAGTTTTGGAAAAAAGCCCATCCCGGTCAGAAGTGGTGGATCTATTCCAATAGTTGCCATGTTTGAGCAGGTATTGGGTTTAAAAACCATTTTGCTTGGGTTTGGACTTGATTCAGATGCTATTCATTCACCCAATGAACATTACGGAGTCTTTAACTATTTTAAAGGAATTGAAACCATACCGCTGTTCTACAAACATTATTCACAATTAAAAAAATAAATGCAGATTGGTCAGGTGGCTTTTTTCCATTGACAGGGCATTACCAATGAACTTTCTTTTATGAAACAACTAGTTTTAATCAGTATCCTTTTTTGCCTGGGTGTGGCAAAAGCTGAAACAGAATACAAAGACATCCTTTTTTACGGCATGGAAAATTTTGCAGTTGAGAAAAAAGACGGAAAAGTACAAGTGCATTTTGATTATGTGATTGAAAACCCCAATTGGTATCCGGCCACCATTATGCCCTCATCACTGGCCTTGATTATTGCTGATCAGCCTTGCGGAGATGTACAGGTGGAAAACAAAATTAAACTCAAAGCCAAAACAAAAGCGGGTTATCGCTTTACGCTGGTAGGTGATGCTTCTCAGTTTGCCAAAAGTACATTTTCGTCTATGTGGAATATGATGAGCGGGAAAGGAATTGATTTTACAATCCGGGGAAAATTAAAAGCCGGCGTTTTTATTTTCAGACCAAAGTGGAAGGTAGATTACACCTACAAAATGACTTTTGACGAATTCCTCTCTTTTTTCTAGGATTCGTTGTTAATATCTTATTATCCGGCAACCTAACCCCGCACAGTTTAACTGTAACTTTACAGTATTAAATTGCCGGTTATGAAAAAGAAAGTTGCAGTTGTTTACGGAGGATATTCTTCGGAATCAAAAATCTCACAAAAAAGCGGTGGTGTTATTTATGAGCACATTGATCGCAATTTGTTTGACCCTTACCTGGTAGAGATTTCAGAAAACAGCTGGCACGTTCATATCAACGGGGGTGTTTCTCCCATTGATAAAAATAAATTCACATTCATTGAAAAGGAGGTAGCGGTTGGTTTTGATATTGCTTTTATTACCATTCACGGCACCCCGGGCGAAGATGGCAAACTACAGGCCTATTTTGACCTTGTCGGGCTGCCTTACATCAATTCAAATTGTTTTGCCGCAGCGCTGAGTTTTAACAAATGGGCCTGCAACAGTTTTTTGCGTGCATTTGGTATTGCCACCGCAAAAGCTATTCTGATACGTGAAGGAGAAACCCCCAATCCAATTGAAATTGCGGATGAACTGGGTTTCCCCTGTTTTGTAAAACCAAACGACGGCGGATCAAGTTTTGGCGTTTCTAAAGTAAAAACACTGATGGAAATGCCGGGTGCAATTGCCGTGGCTTTTGAAGAGGGAAGTGAAGTGGTTATAGAATCGGCAGTTGTCGGGCGTGAAATTACCTGCGGTGTATTTTTTAACGGGTCAACGGTTGTTGCATTGCCTCCGACTGAAATTATTTCAGAAAATGAATTCTTTGATTACCAGGCAAAATATGAAGGAAAATCAAAGGAAATTACACCTGCTGAAATACCGGCTGAATGGACCAAAACAATTCAGAATACAACCAAAAATGTATACCGCAGACTGGGGTTGCGCGGTATGGCGCGGGTAGACTATATTGTAACCAAAGAAGGTGTTCCAAACCTGATTGAGGTGAATACAAATCCGGGCATGTCTGCTGCTTCCATTGTTCCGCAGCAGCTAAAAGCGGCCGGACTGGATCTGACAAAAACACTGACAGAGCTTTTACAGGCAGTCTGAATTTTACACCGTACAAAACGGTATCCGGCAAAAGCCACCTATCAGTCCTGATTTATTTACGCAGGCAGCGTGCCCGTTGATTTTTAGTCCTGGTGCTAGTTCTGTTTTTGAATAAGACCGTTTGCAATTCGCCATTGCATTGGGCTGTCTTCAGCATTTTTCAGGAAAGAAGCGGTTGAGTGAACCAAAAGGTAATCTCCAAAAGAGAGAGGGCAATTTCTGTTGAAACCATAGAATTTTCTAACTTTATCCCTTTAAGTTTATAGAACCAGTTGATCATGAAAGTATATCAGAATTACGCTTTGGGAAAATGGGTAAGCGGTGATGGAATAGAAACGGAATTGTATAATGCCATTACCGGTGAACAAATCGGTACCTGTTCATCTGCAGGGCTTGATTATGCTGCCATGATGCAATACGCCAAATCAACCGGCGGAAAAGCATTGCGCAAAATGACATTCCAGCAACGGGGAATGATGCTGAAAGAGCTGGCACTTTTTCTGATGCAAAACAAAAAAAAGTATTACGAAGTAAGTGCGTTGACCGGTGCTACACGGCTTGATTCGTGGATAGATATTGAAGGCGGCTGCGGTAACCTGTTTGCAAACGCATCCCTGAGAAGACAGTTTCCTGATTTGCCTTATTACGTTGATGGAACGGCAATACCACTTTCAAAAGGAGGTTCATTTATTGGCCATCACATTATGGTACCAAAGCAAGGCGTTGCCATACATATCAATGCCTTCAATTTCCCAATCTGGGGAATGCTTGAAAAAATAGCGGTGAATTTTTTTGCCGGTGTTCCGGCCATTGTTAAACCATCAGAGTATACCTGTTTTTTAACAGAAGTAATGGTGCGTGATATTGTTGCTTCAGGCATTGTTCCTGAAGGATCACTGCAGCTGGTTTGCGGCTTGGGCCGCGGTATTCTGGATCATGTAACCAGTGAAGATGTGATCACATTTACCGGATCAGCAGCAACCGGAAAAAAATTAAAAAGTCTGCCCAACATTGTTGACAATTCAGTTCCGTTTAACCTGGAGGCTGATTCACTGAATGCAGCTATTCTGGGGAAAGATGCCGTACCTGGCACACCTGAGTTTGACATCTTTGTCAAGGAAGTTCAAAAAGAAATTACCGTCAAAGCCGGACAAAAATGTACCTCGGTGAGACGTATTCTGGTACCTGATAACCTGATTGATGATGTACAAAAAGCGCTGGCATCACGCCTTGCCAAAAACACCCTGGGTGATCCTGCTGATGCCAGTGTGCGCATGGGCTCGCTGGCAACGCGGCTGCAGGTTGAACGCGTGCGGCACAATGTAGAGTTACTGATGAAAGAGCAGAAAATTGTAATTGGTGATTTGGACCAGTTTGACGTAGTAGGCGCTGATAAAAACAAGGGCGCTTTTTTCCCTGCCATTGTATTCCGTAACGATGATCCGTTTAAAAACCAGGGGGCACACAACATTGAATGTTTTGGTCCGGTATCAACACTCATGCCTTACAAAACGCTGGACGATGCCATTGAAATTGCCAAACTTGGAAAAGGATCCCTGGTATCTTCCATTATCACTGCAGACGATGAAATAGCAAAAGAATATGTGCTGGGAGCGGCAACATCACACGGCAGAATTCACGTTTTAAACCGCCGTTGTGCCGATGAAAGTACCGGCCATGGTTCGCCCATGCCTATGCTTACACACGGTGGTCCGGGTCGTGCAGGTGGTGGTGAAGAGATGGGTGGTAAACGGGGCGTTTTACATTACATGCAGCGCACTGCCATTCAGGGGCACCCGCAAACAATTACCAAAATCACAGAACAGTTTCAGATTGGTGCTGATATGCCCGAAGCGGTTCCGCATGTTTTTCGTAAACATTTTGAAGAACTGCAGATTGGTGAAACCGTTTTCACACATAAACATACCGTTACAGATGCTGACATAGTCAACTTTGCCAATGTAAGCGGTGACAATTTTTATGCACACATGGACGCAACCTCCCTGGAGGGAACCATTTTTGAACGCAGGGTGGCACACGGTTATTTTATTCTGTCAAAAGCGGCCGGTTTATTTGTTGATCCAAAAAAGGGACCGGTACTGCTGAATTACGGAATTGATGAAGCACGTTTTACAAAACCGGTTTATCCCGGTGCAACAATTGGTGTGCGTTTTACTGTGAAAGAAAAAGTAGACCAGGAAAAAAGAAATGATGCGGACATTGCAAAAGGCATTGTAAAATTTTTGGTAGATATTTACGATGAAACCGGCGAAACGGTGGGTATTGCAACCATTTTAACCATGGTAAAAAAATTGAAACAAAATTGAAAAGAAGGATTTAGGAATTAGCTCTTAGGAGTTAGTAAAATAACACAATGAAGAAACTACTAACTCCTAAATCCTGAGAGCTAACTCCTCAAAAAAGAAAAATATGAGCGCAATAAATCAGGGACACGTTAAATACGAAATCAACGATAAAGGAATTGCAACCATTGAATTTGGACACCCGTTGAGTAATTCATTACCCGGAAAAATTCTGGCGCAGCTGGCAAAAACAATTGCTGATGTGGGGGCCATGAATGCGGTAAAAGTAATTGTTTTGAAATCAGCCGGTGATAAGGCTTTTTGTGCAGGAGCCAGTTTTGATGAATTGATTTCAATCAAAGATCTGAAAACCGGAAAACTATTTTTTTCAGGCTTTGCAAATGTCATTAACGCATGTCGTAAATCACCCAAATTAATTATCGGGCGGGTGCAGGGTAAAGCAGTGGGTGGTGGTGTTGGTGTGGCGTCTGCCGTCGACTATTGTTTTGCAACATCCAATGCTGAGGTTAAACTGTCAGAACTTGCGGTGGGTATCGGGCCATTTGTTGTGGGCCCTGCTGTGCAGCGCAAAGTGGGTTTATCAGCCATGTCACAGATGACAATCAATGCAACTGAATTTCACAGCGCTGAATGGGCCCGTGAAAAAGGATTGTATGCCCAGCTTTTTGAATCGGTAGAAGAAATGGATAAAGCCATTGATGTACTTGCCAATAAACTGGCAGCATCAAATCCTGAAGCAATGGCTAAACTCAAAAAGATTTTCTGGGAAGGTACTGAAGGATGGGACAGTTTATTAAAAGTAAGGGCGGGTATGAGCGGTGAGTTGGTGTTGTCAGATTTTACCCGAAATGCCATTAACCAATTTAAGAGTAAGTAAAAAGGGAAAAGAAAGAACGGAACATCAAACCGGAAAAACCTCTTGCCTTAAAAAAAAGAAAAAATGAAAATCACCGAAGAAAATATCAAAGAAGCGCTCAAAAAAGTGATTGAGCCTGATTTGAAAAAAGACATTATTACCCTTGATCTTGTTTCTGACATTAAGATTGATGGTAACACCATTTCATTTACCGTAAAGGTTTACAACCCGGCCATGCATGCAAAAAAACGCATGGAAGAGGCCTTGCAATTTGCCCTTGAGCGCGCTTTTGGAAAAGATGTCAATGCACAGATTGCACTCATTCCGCTGCCAAAAGACAAAGAACCAGAGGTGCGTGCGGTACTTTCCAATGTCAAACACATTATTGCGGTTGCCAGTGGTAAAGGAGGCGTTGGCAAATCAACCATTACTGCAAACCTGGCGGCCGGCCTTGCAAAATTGGGTTATAAAGTGGGGTTGGTTGATGCAGATATTTACGGACCATCAATGCCAACCATGTTTGACCTGGTAGGTCAGCGTCCGGTTGGGGTTGAAGTGAATGGTAAAACATTGATCAAACCCATTGAATCATACGGTGTCAAAATATTATCGATTGGTTTTTTTGCAGATCCTGAGCAGGCCGTTGTCTGGAGAGGTCCCATGGCTACCAAAGCATTAAACCAGATGTTTAAAGATGCAGACTGGGGTGATCTTGATTTTATGATTGTTGACCTTCCGCCGGGCACCGGTGATGTTCACCTTACATTGGTTCAGAATGTACCCCTGACGGGTGCAATTATTGTCAGCACACCGCAAGAGGTGGCCCTGGCTGATGCACGCAAGGGCATCAACATGTTCCGGATGGATTCGCTGAAAGTGCCTGTTTTGGGAATTGTTGAAAACATGGCCTGGTTTACGCCTGAAGAGTTGCCTGATAATAAATACTACATTTTTGGTAAAGACGGCGCCAGCAATCTGGCTCAAACCATGAATGTGCCTTTATTGGCACAAATACCACTGATACAAAGCGTTCGTGAGGCTGGTGATGTTGGCCGGCCGGCTGTATTGCAAGATAATACACTGTCATCGAACGTATTTGAAGAATTTGTGCGTAAATTTGTACAAAGCGTTAAGGCTTAGTTCTTATGGAACAGCAGGAGAAAATTGAAATTGCATTGCAATCAATCCGCCCCTTTCTACAACGGGATGGCGGAGATGTGGAGTTGGTGGAAGTAACAAAAGAAAATGTTGTACGGGTACGTTTGCTCGGGGCTTGCGAGTCTTGTGCCATGAGCTCTATGACCCTGCGTGCCGGTATCGAGGAAGCTGTTAAAAACGCAATTCCTGAAGTAAAGTCTGTAGAGGCTGTTTAATCTCCCAATTTAGTAGTGTTGCTGACCGGATTTTGACTTTTGTCACATTTTCGGAAACAATTATTGGCTAATTTTGCCCCTGAAAAAGAATGGATCTGAAAATGCCAAACCATTGGAGAAAGTCATCCTGAACTTGTTTCAGGATCTGCCTGAGCCTTAACGGATGCTGAAACAAGTTCAGCATGACCGTTTAACGGTTGACAGGTTTGGAATTTAGGCATTTGAACATAAAAAAGCACATGATAACAACAGACATACTAATAATAGGAGCCGGCCCGGTGGGTATTTTTACGGTTTTTGAAGCAGGACTTTTAAAACTGCATTGCCATTTGATCGATTCGCTTCCACAACCGGGTGGACAGTTGACCGAGATTTACCCCAAAAAACCCATCTACGACATACCGGGTTACCCCACCGTAGATGCGGGCGAGCTGATAGAACGGTTGCTGGAACAGTCAGCCCCGTTTAAACCGGGTTTTACCCTGGGTGAGTCAGCCGTAAAAATAGAAGAGACTCCCGACAATCAATTTATTGTGACCACCAACAAAGGCACAGCCCACAAAGCACCGGTTATTATTATTGCCGGCGGATTGGGTGTATTTGAACCACGCAAACCACCGGTAGAAAACCTGGAGAATTTTGAAGACAAAGGGGTAGAATACATCATTCGTGACCCAAAAATCTACCAGGACAAAAAAGTAGTAGTAGCCGGAGGCGGAGATTCAGCCCTGGACTGGTCCATTTACCTGGTAGAAAATAACATTGCCAAAGAACTGACACTGGTTCATCGCAACGCGTCGTTCCGCGGTCATTTGGATTCGGTACAGAAAGTGATGAACCTGGCCGATGCGGGCAAAATAAAACTGATTACCGAGGCAGAAGTTGTAGCATTGGGTGGAAATGGAAAATTAAATTCAGTCACCATCCGTCACAACACATTGGGTGACCAGGTAAAAGAGACCGATCATTTTGTACCGTTGTTTGGATTAAAACCAAGCCTGGGTCCCATAGCAGACTGGGGCCTTGAAATCGAAAAAAGTGCCATAAAGGTAAACACCAAAGATTATTCAACTAACCGCAAAGGCATTTATGCCGTGGGAGATGTAAACACGTATGAGGGTAAACTCAAACTAATTCTCTGCGGATTTCATGAGGGAACTCTTGCAGTTCAATCTGCCTTTGCACGCATTCACCCGGATAAAAAGAATGTGTTGAAATACACCACGGTGAATGGGGTGAATGGGTTTTAAAAAGAGATTGGTATACCTGAACATCGGCAGGAAATAATGAATATCCAATAAT
>JACPUU010000016.1 GCA_016192075.1 Bacteroidota bacterium
AAAAATTAAAATCGGAACACAGATAACACGGATGCGACGGATAAAATCGGATTGGATTTATCTAAAAGCAAGCACTTCTTCAATCCGTGAGAATCGGTCTAATCCGCTTCATTCGTGTTCCAAAAAAAATTAAAATCGGAACACAGATAACACGGATGCAACGGATAAAAACGGATTTGATTTATCTAAAAGCAAGTACTTCAATCCGTGAAAATCTGCCTAATTCGCTTCATCCGTGTTCTAAAAAAATTAAAATCGGAACACAGATAACACGGATGCGACGGATAAAATCGGATTGGATTTATCTAAAAGCAAGCACTTCTTCAATCCGTGAGAATCGGTCTAATCCGCTTCATTCGTGTTCCAAAAAAAATAAAATCAGAACACAGATAACACGGACGCAACGGATAAAAACGGATTTGATTTATCTAAAAACAAGCACTTCTTAAATCCGTGAAAATCTGTCTAATCCGCTTCATCCGTGTTCCAAAAAAACTACCGGAACGGGTTCTGATTAATTTGCGGAAAAGCAGAAGAGGGAAGTCTTTAAAAACTTCCCTCTTCAAAACCAGGTTAAAAAACTACTGTGTTGCTACGATTGTGAAAATCTAACTTGGTCTTTCGCATCCTTTCCGGTTATAGTAATACCAGTTAATGATGGTAGCCAGCGCAAAAAATGCGGCAATGGCGTAGAAAAATCCGTTGGCATTTCCGGTTGAAGTCATAACGGCGCTTACTGAAACGGCAAATATAAATGGTCCAAATGCGGCTATTGCAGCTGTCCAGCCAATAACACCGGCAGCCTGGCGCGGATTGTGACCAAAAATAATCGGATACTGTCTGAAGGTTGCGGCATTACCCATACCGGTAATAAAGAATAAGAAAAGCATCAGGTAAAGAAATGCATCAAACTGATCAACCGAAGTTGGAGTAAGAAGACCCATTTGTACCATGGCAATACATCCGCCAATTAACCCGATTCCGGTTAATGTAGTCAAAATTGCACCACCTACTTTATCAGCAACAAACCCAAATAACACACGGCTGCTTGCGCCAATCAGCGGCCCCAGGAATGCATATTTTAAAGGGTCCGGCGCACCGTCAAAACCACCGTAAATAGTTTTGATCAGCAGTGGGAAAATAGCTGCCAGTCCTGAAAATCCACCAAAGGTCATCACATAGGTGAGGGTGCAGAACCAGGTATGTTTGTCTTTAAAAATATCCATCTGTTCTCTGATCGATGTTTTCATTGGAATACTCTTAATCATGAACCAGGAAGCAATTGCCAGAATAATCAGAAGCGGTGCATACCAGAAGGCTGCGCTTTGTAAATAGATTTCAGATGTACCAATTATTTCTTGTGTTTTTGGATCTTTATTGGTAAATACTTCAGCCGCGCCGTAAGTTGCAATACCCAGCATGGCTGGTGTCATAAACTGGGCAACACTCACACCAAAATTTCCGATTCCGGCCTGTATTCCAAGTGCGGTTCCCTGCAAACGTTTTGGAAAATACAAACTGGTGCTTGGCATAAATGACGAGAAGTCACCGCCACCGAACCCGGCCGTAAATGCCAGCACCATAAATACCCAAAAAGGAGTAGTGGTGTTCATAACCGCAAGCCCGAGACCGATTACCGGAATCAGTTTGATAAGCGTTGCTATTGTTATTACGTGGCGTGATCCGTAAATGGGTAAAATAAACGTGTGAACGATACGGAGCAGCCCGGCTGCAAGCCCTGGCATTGCTGTCAGCCAGAAAAGCTGATCCTTGTCAAACTTAAATCCGATGCCTGGCAACTTGACTGCAATGGCGCTGACCATAAACCAGGTGGCAAATGAAAGTATCAGAGCAAACGTTGTTACTGTTAAGGTTCGCCATGCTCTTTGGCTGCCACCATTATTCCAGAAATTAGTGTCTTCCGGAGTCCATTTTTCTAACCAGGTTCCCATTTTATCAGAGTTTAGTTTATAATTTTTATCGTACAATTCGCAAAATCGGACATGGCGATTCTTTGAATATATTATGTGTTCTGCTGCCCATCAGTAATTTTCCGATTGGTGATGATACGTGGCTGGCCAGGATAATTAATTCAGCTGCCCGCTCTTTAGCCAGTGTGACAATTTCAGAGGCAACATCGCCTTGTCCAAAAACCACTTCCAGGTTGGTTGCACCAAGCTCTTTTAGTTTTCTGGCTTCTGAAATAAGCATTTCTTTTCCTTCATTGATCCAGTTTTGACGAACCGTTTCCCACTCGGGAGAATCTGTTGCGAGTACACCGGTGGTGTGGAATTTTTCGTCCACATAAAGCAGTATCAGTTTTGAGCCGGTTGTTTTGGATAAATAAGCCGCCTGCTCCCGTGCTTTTTCAGCCAGCTGTGAATTTCCAACCGGGTAAATGATGGTGCGGTAGGTATAGTGTGGTCCGTGTATCGCTTTTCCGATCGATGCAACTGCAAGTCCGGGAACGTGTGTTTGAATTTCAAATTCAATTTCTTCCTGTTTGATTTTGGCACGTCCGCCTTTTTCAACCCACACCCGTGTCCATTTGCGTTGTGCAATGCGCAGCACAGCGAAAGCAACCAGGGCAAGAATAGCGAAGGATAAAAATCCCCAGGTAAATGATCCGCTGTTTTCTTTGGAGATACCCATTGCATTTGGAATAAAACTTCCGCCCAGTGCACCAATTTCACCAATCATGCTGCCTGCAACAGCGGTTGCAAGGGGCCACCGCAGCGGCACCAGCTGAAACAAGGCACCATTTCCGGCGCCCAGCGCTGCAAAACAAACCATAAATAAAACGGTGGTTGCAACAATTCCGGTTTGAAAACTGGCCCCGACCATACAAATGATAATAATACCAAAGACCGTGGTGAGGGTATTTATGCCGCCCCACTTGTCTGATGCCCATCCGCCGACAACCCGCACGGCACTTCCCATCAATGCGGCAAGCATGGTTAATTGCCCGGCTTCAATTTTTGAAACACCATATTGATCGTGGTAATAAGTCGGAAGAAAGTTTGACAACCCGATAAAACCACCAAAGGTGATAATGTAGATCAGGTTAAAGGTCCAGCCGTCTTTTTGGAATAAACAGGCCAGGTGTTCTTTTAATGATTGTCTTTCACGGTCAGGTGGTTCTTTCGCAAAAATGATCATCACCAGAATTGGCAGCAGCATGAATAATGCACCCATTCCGTAAACTGCCTGCCAGCCAAATTTTTCAGCCAGCGGCGGGGCAAATAACATGGCCAGCACGGTTCCGCTGTTTCCGGCGCCGGCTATACCCATTGCAAGACCTTTGTATTTTGGAGGAAACCAACCCGAACCCAATGACAGGGCAACACCAAAACTGGCGCCGGCAATTCCCAGAAAAACACCCATGGCAAGCACATTATTATAGCTTGGAACCATCATGAACCCAAAAATCATGGCAAAGAAAATGAGTCCCATTTCTGTAAGTGCTGCATTTTTGCGTCCTATATATTGCGCCAGAACTCCCAGCGGAAAACGCATAATAGCACCGGCCAGAATTGGTACAGAAATCATAAATCCTTTTTCTGACGGTGACAAATTAAATGTTTCGCTGATGAAAGGCGCCATGGCGCCATTCAGTACCCATATGGCAAAACAAAAATCAAAATAGATAAAAGAGGCAAAGAGTGTTGGTGGGTGACCCGCCTTCAGAAAAGTTTTAAAGCTTGCCATAACGGAAAATTTTTAGTTCGACTTCAGTTAGTTTGTTTTCAGACAAATGTCGGCACTGAAACAATTCCATTAAATGATATAAATCATCAAATGAAATAGACTATCTCAGCATTCGCACTTTTTTTTGGCGGGATTATGATTGGGCTCATAGAATGCAGGTTGGTTTTTGGTTGTGCGCTGCTGAGGCAACAAATCTGCCGGGTGTATTTTGGAAATGGGTTCAGAAATATACGGATGGAGGATTTTATTCTTTGAGAGAATAACCACCCGTGCATTGATTTCCGGAGGGGTATTTTTTTAACTAAAAATGAGGGGCGTCATAGCCTTTCTTGTTCAGGATCGAATTTACCTGAAAACCCGCGGCTGAAGAGGTATTTTAATTTTGCTGATTTATATCAGTAAAACAACATCGTTTGCCAGCCTGCGATAGTTGAATTTTGCTTCAATACTGCTGATTGAAGTGATTTTATGAAAAAAATACAGATTGCATTTGTGGCATTGTTTCTGACCGGTCAAACGGTTCTGTTTTCAATGCCGGGACCGGGAACAGGCCCTCCGGGCGGAGGTGGTCCTCCAGGCGGTGGCGGGCCTCCATGCTGGGCTCCGCCTTGTATACCGGTTGATGGGGGAATTGGCTTGTTATTGCTGGGAGGCCTTTCACTGGGTGTCTACAAAATTGTCAGACATGAAAAGGACGATCGGAAAAAGTAAGTACATGTTTCCCCGCTTTTGATCGTTCTTATCGTGTTTGTGCCGGCGGCCGCATTCCTGATACACCAGGCGGCGTCAGCGAATGTTGCTGTTGCTTTAATGCATGCAGCTCATCCCGGAGCAGGCGCTCCAATACTTCACCAACGCGTTCATGTGAATTTCTGTTTTTTGTAACAAATTCGTAGATACCACGCCGCATGAGTTCTATGGCTGTTTGTATGTTGCTCAGTGAACTAACCATGATTACTTTGCAGCCAGGGCAGGTTTTTTTTACCCGGTTTAACACATCAGCACCACTTAGTATTGTGCGCTTGTACATGTTAATGAGGTAATAATCGAGAAACATAATGCTGGTGTCTTTTTCCAGTTCCCGCAAGCAGTCATGCGCTGTCAGGTATGTCTTTATTTCAAAATCAAAACTGCTGTAAGCTGAAGAATTGCAAACAGATTGAACGTATTTTTCAAGAGACTTGTTAAAAAAGATATCATCTTCCACGATTACGATCTTTATTCTTTTTTTTGCGTTCATATAATTTTAGTTTAGAAGTGTACCTGCTTAACATTGCCTGTTTCAGGTTTGCTTATCGCCAAAAATGTCGCTTTCTACCGGGTCTTTGAAAAAGAGTATCACTGCAAAAAGTGCAATCCAAATAATACTGAAGGGAATGAGAAGTTCAGGACGTGATTTTCCAAGATACAGGAACCCGGCTGTTATAGCAACAATAGTTGCCAGTATGGTCAGTTTCAGAAATCGTTTGCTCATTTTTTGTTTCATCGTCCGGAGATGGATTTGAACCCGGCGTGTTATTTTTTCCAGGAACTGATCATCTCTCAGAACAAAATCTGCTGCACCTTTCCGCATCAGGCTTAATATAAGGTCAGCGCTCTGCAGTGAAGAATACATAATTACAGGAACGCAGCTATACTTTGATTTAAAGCGCTGCAGCACATAGTCACCATTCAGTTTGTTGCGGGTGTCATTGGTAAGCAGGTAATCTGTCAGAATAATGTCCGGCTTTTCATTTCGTGTATCATGAATACATTCCAGCGCACTTCTGAAAAGACGGGTGGTACAGTTCATCGTCTTTTTCAGTTTCCGGCTTATCAGCAGTAAATTGAACGGATCGTCGTCTACTATATAGATGATGTATTTTGTTTCCATAATACCTGTTTTAGACATGCTTGGTTGGTGAATCAGAAGCCAAGTCTGTGCCAGTTATGATGGGTTGGGATATAAGTATGTAAAACACTTATAAACAATGTCTTATAAATGCGTTTTGAGATGGGTGGAATTCACATTTTTGTGCTGAAAATTGCCATTTTGGGAAGAATAAACTCAATTTGACGGGAACCCGTTTACCCGGTTGAAAAACAGTTCAGATTGAAACAATGGAATTATACCGGATGGAATGCACAGGGATTGTTTTTGCAATGAATCACCGTAGTTTTTTCAGCATCCGGTAAATGGTTGATTGACCAATGTCCAGTTTTTGGGCCACCAGTTTAATATTGTCGTCGTATTTTCGAAGATAGGCTTTCAGAATCTGGTATTCATAATCCTTCATGGTGAGTTCTTCGTTCATAAGACTGTTCAATACATCCATTCCGTTGAGGTTTATTTCAGAAGCCTGAATCTCCTGACCGGTACTCATAACAACCGCTAATTCAACAACAGATTTAAGCTCCCGCACATTTCCGGGAAAGGAATGGGAGAGCAGCTTTTTCTGAGCTTCTTCTGAAAGTGATTTGTGCGGGATAGCATTCTCATGGCAAAAGGTTTCAATAAAATGTTTTGCCAGCAGCAGAACATCTTTTCCCCGTTCACGAAGTGGTGGAAGTTCAATGGAAATACCATACAACCGGTAAAATAAATCTTCACGAAATTTACCAGCGCTGACTTCATGCTGCAGGTTGCGGTGTGTGGCAGCAATGATGCGGCAATCTACCTTAACAGGGGTATTACTTCCTATTCGTACAATTTCTTTTTCCTGAAGTGCCCTTAGTAACTTTGCCTGAAACTGGATATCCATTTCACCAATTTCATCTAAAAAAAGTGTTCCGCCGTCAGCCTCTTCAAATTTTCCAATTCGCCGGGCACTTGCTCCTGTAAAGGCACCCTTTTCATGACCAAACAATTCGCTTTCAATCAAATCAGCCGGAATAGCGGAAAGATTGACTGCCACAAACGGTTTGTTTTTTCGCGCAGAATTGTAGTGAATGGTTTTGGCAGCGACCTCTTTACCGGTGCCGGTTTCTCCGGTAATGGTAACAGTTATGCTTACCTGAATGGCTTTTTGAATCAGCTCATTGGTACTTTCAATAGCCGGACTGGTTCCGATAATAGAAGACTGAAAATCATATTTTTTTTGCACTTCTTTTTCAAGAAGCGATATGCGTGTTTTGAGCGTTGAACTTTTTTTGATATTGTTAACCGTACTCAGCAAGCGGTCACGGATTTCTTTTTCCTTGACAATGTAATCGTAAGCTCCGCTTTTGAGAAGTTCTACCGCTGTATTGATGTCGTCCTGTTCTGAAATAATGATTACTTCAGCATCCGGATTTATTTCTTTGATTCGTTGAAGAACCTGATTTCCGTTCATGTTTGGAAGACGGTAGTCAAGCGTAATGATGTTGGCCGGTTCACCTTTGTAGTTGAAATACTCCATTGGGCTGTGAAAGCCTCGGATTACATAATCAGGATTCAACGAAAGGGTATGAATGAGCAGCCGGTTGTACCATTCATTGTCTTCAATTACGTGTATTATAAGTGAGTCTTCGCGTTTCATTTTCCACCTGAGTTTGGTAAGTAACTGATATCACTGAATCTATTGGTTGTCAGGCAACAATTTTTTTAAGTCAAGAATCAGTTTATCCGTCAATATTCGGGCTTCTGATACCAGTTTTTCCAGGTGCGCACGGTGGGTGGTCTGATCAGCAGTTTGTTCAATTTTCTTAAGTACTGCATGAAGGTTCAGGGCCCCCATGTGCAGGCAGGGTGTTGCTATTTTATGGGCGTAGGCAGAAACTACCTTAAAATCTTCTTTTTTGAGTGATTGTTCAATTTCATCAAGTCCTGACTGGGTGGTGTTTATAAAAATACCAATCATTTCTGTCACAAATTTCTCGTCGCCTTCGCTCAGACGCTCTAATTCGTCCAGGTTAAACGCTTTGTCTGCATCATTTTCCATAACATCGTCGGGGGTTTATGAATAGATTCAGATAATCTCAGTATGCAGTGAACGATTTATCAGTATAGTACTGATATTTATTTACTTAGGACATGTGGTATTCCTTTAAAGTTACGGCCAATTAATCAAAAAGTCAAGTTTGTCCGCAACTTTCTTTTACAATATTCTCTACCACACTGCAACTGTTAAAGAATGCCTGGCGGTCTTTCAGAATAAAATGATAGGCGCCCTGATCCAATGTCTGATAACAGGTTTTTGCGTTTCTGATCTGTGAGATAACAATGACTTTGCAGTGTCTGCATTTTTCTTTAATAGCTTCGAGCATTTTCAGCGCATTCATACTATCACCCAGGTAATAGTCAAGAATGGCAATGTCTGTTTCTTCTTTCAGATTCCGTAAACAGTCATACGCACTGGTATATGAATTAATTTCAAAACTACATCCCCTTTCAGATGCCAGATCTTCTGTAAATCTTTTGAGTTGGCGGGTGAGCATGTTGTTGTAAAATTCATTGTCATCCAGCACAACTATTTTAAAGTGCCGTTTCAAAGTTTCCATGGTGTCCTTTTTTGGTTTTTTGTGTTTGCGTCCTTTTTTTTCAGGAATCGCTTCCTGCTCAATAAATGCAGCAAATTCTCTTCCTGAACTTTTTGTCTTTTGCAGATGGTGGCCGGGGCCGGGTGGAATAATAAAATTATCCATACAATCCACGCCAATTGTCTTGAGGCAATAAGACAGCGGTTCAGTCACGGTTACCTGAAATTTTTTAAAAACAAGGTACGTGTTGTGTAATGGATGCGTAGCCCCCCGGGGCATAATGTGCCTGGTCTTCATAAACTATTGCATTGAAAAAAACAATTTTACAGGCCCAAATACTGTGCCTTGCGGTGCCTGAAAAACGGGTGATTTGAAAACTCCTGATGCCAGCGGGTTGTGGCATTTATCACGTAAAAACAGTAAATCACAGGCTTTTTCATTTTGAAAAAGAAATGGTCAAAAAAAGAGAGCCCGGCCTGTTATTTCTGTGTTTTTAGTTGCAGAAGCAGAAAGCCGGACTCCCTTATTTACCTCGCGTCGATTTTCGTTTTTCCGTATTCCCCAAAGGGCCGGCTCCGGTTAATGAATTGCCAGAATCGGCAGTTTGGAATGGAAAGTCAGGCTTCGGGTAACGCTGTTATTGAACAGGTAATAGAATGGATTGTGTTTTTGCGGACTAAGCATAATCAAATCGGTTGGATTATTTTTGAAATAATCTTCCAGTTCACGCACGGCAT
Source organism: Bacteroidota bacterium (assembly GCA_016192075.1). Classification (GTDB taxonomy): domain Bacteria; phylum Bacteroidota; class Bacteroidia; order Flavobacteriales_D; family Crocinitomicaceae; genus JADJGJ01. Next base: position 8,883 of record JACPUU010000016.1, read on the forward strand.
CAATACCATCAATATAAACGGTGCTGTGAATGAGGTTGTTGAATTGCAGTTCCTGCTGTACATGGTGCGCCATTTTGTAAGAAACATCTACAGCTGAAAGGTCGCCCACATTTACAATTTCAAGGTTGGCATGAAATACCTGGCAAAAGAGTTTTGCTTTATATAAAAGTTCAGCCTGACCACTTTGTTCAAGATCACAGGCAAACGAAATGCGCCGTATGGGTTTGTATGAAACTTCAGACGGAATAATAAATGTTGGAATGGTTTGGTTTCGGGCTATGGTAAGTGCAGTGCCGCCTATGAAACGTTCTTTCAGCGGGCCTGCTTCACCAAAAACGCCCATCACAATAATGTCAGCCTTGGCAGTTTGGGCGGTGTTGGTGATGATTTCAAATTCTGATCCTATTCCGGAAACGCATTCAATGGCAAGCCCGGTACCGTGTTTTTTCAGAAGCCGCTCTTTCAGGTTCTGAAGAGACTCCTGTGACATGGCATACATTTGTGAAATGGTTTCCTGTGAAAACGGAACATCGTAAGATACTGACATTAATGAACAGGCGTTTACCAGAACCATGCGGGCGCCAAAAAAATGGGCCAGCCCCGCTGCATATTCTGCTGAATTTTCTGCAGCGGCTGAAAAATCGGTAGGAACAATAATTGTTTTCATAACGCGGAAGTTTTAGTTACTAATTAATCATTCAGGATACTTGGATTGAGAAAATTGAAAATGGTTACTGTTTGAGGGTCTCTTTTTTCTGGTTTTATGCGACCCTGAAGTTCTTTCTTTTTCAGTTCATACAAGTCTGTCCGCCGGTCCATCAGGTTGCGCACGCTGCCCTGTAATCTTAATTTTTTTAACAGGTCAAGCTGCACATCAACAATCAGAACTGTTTCAGAATTTGGCGTAGCTTCAGCTTTTATTCCATTGGTCGGGAACGAAAAATCAGAGGGTGTATAAACAGCCGATTGCGCATATTGAATATCCATGTTATGCACTTTTGGCAAATTTCCAACACCACCGGCAATGGCGACGAAACATTCATTTTCAATAGCTCTTGCCTGTGCACAGGTTTTAACGCGGGTGAATGCGTTTTGCGTGTCTGTCAGAAACGGAACAAAGAGAATTTCCATTCCTTCAAGCGCAAGTAAACGGGCCAACTCCGGAAACTCAACATCGTAACAAACCAGGATTCCGATTTTACCTGAATCGGTATCATACACTTTGAGTTTATTACCGCCCACAATACCCCAGGAATTTACCTCATTGGGCGTTACATGGATTTTGGTGTACCGTTCAATAGACCCGTCTCTGCGGCACAGGTACCCGACGTTATAAAGCTTTCCACCTTTGATAAAAGGCATGCTGCCGGTGATAATATTCACATTATAGGCAATGGCGTAATCAATAAATTTGTCGCGCAAAACTTCAGTAAAAGAAGCCAGGCTGCGTATTGCTTCAGCTTGTGTCTGGTGATTGAAATCAGCCATCAGCGGAGCCATAAACATTTCAGGAAACAGGATAAAATCAGAATGGTAACCTGCCACGGTATCCACAAAAAATTCAATTTGCTCACACAAGGCATCCAGGTTATTGAACGAGCGCATTTCCCACTGAACCAAACCAATGCGGGTGTTGTTTTTTCGCTGACCAACCATGTTTGACGGTTTGGTGTAGAGCACGTTGTGCCATTCCATCAGCGTAGCATGTTCTTTGGATTCGGCATCACCGGGCATATAATCAACCAGCAGTTTTTTGACATGAAATTCATTGGATAACTGAAACGAAAGTACCTGGTCATGTATCTCTTTCATTTTTACTTTCTGAATGTATTCTTTAGGGCTCAGTTCAGATGAATAGTCAGCATAGTTTGGAATGCGGCCGCCAAAAACAATTGATTTCAGATTGAGCCGTTCACAAAGTTCCTTGCGGGCATCATACAACCTGCGCGCCAGCCTTAATCCGCGGTACTCAGGGTGAACAAAAACCTCAATACCGTAAAGAACATCACCACCGGAGGTATGCGTTGAAAAGGTAAAATCGCCCGTAATTTGTTTATAGGTGTGATCATCACCAAATGTTTCGTAGTTGACAATGATCGATAATGCTACCCCAACCACCCTGTCGTTGAATAAAACAACAATCTGACCTTCGGGAAAAATGCTCAGCAGTAATTTAATGTGGCTTTCAGCCCAAACAGAACCGTGCCATTTTTTATAGGCCTCGGTCATTGAATCACGTAAACCCATATAATCATCCAGGCGCAGGTTTCTGACTTCAATTTTTTTTGCCTCAGTTACCTGGGGTTTTTTACCGTTCAATGGTTTTTTCAGTGTGCGTTGCATAGGATTGTGTGTTAAGGGTTAAGTAAAAACGAATCATGCCTATGACCGGGTACAAAACATACGGCAAGCACCATGCCTTGAGTTAGTATGCTTGTTGTCAATTAGTTGTGATTTTGTAAAATACCGTTTGATTCCCGAAATGAGAATCTTTTTTCTTTTTGGAAATCAAATTGACAGGAAACCAATGAATGGTTTTTGATGCGCCCTGAAAACTGTTTTTGTGTAATCATCAACTTATTCCTAAACGGAATGAGCATGGATGTTTATTAACGGCTGGCCTGCAGAATCTGCATCATTTTTGTAAAGAGTGTATTTTCAGTAAACGGTTTTGAAATGTAACCGTTCATGGTAGCTTCACGGCATTTTTCTGCCTCGCTGGCAAATGCATGTGCTGTTAAAGCAATAATAGGTGTGTTTCTTTTTTTTGGTGAAATGTGATTGCGTATGGTGTGTGTGGTTTCATAGCCATCCATTTCGGGCAGTTGAATATCCATCAGTATAAGATCGAATTTTTTCTGCCGGGCTTTTTTAACGGCTATTTTACCGTTTTCTGCAATGTCTACGACGCATTTCCAGCGCTCCAGCATTTTGGTGGCAAGCATCTGGTTAAAGGTATTGTCTTCAACCAGCAGAACTTTGGTACCCTTTAACGGAAATTCCAACGAATCTTTCTGTTGTTTTTTGATTTGATTTCGGGCGACGCGTGCTGATTTTTTAAAGGCCAGGTTAAACACAAAAGTAGTGCCTTTATTTAAAGTGCTTTTTACGGAAATTTTTCCACCCAGAAGATCAATCAACTGCCTGGTAATGGCCAATCCCAGCCCGGTACCGCCAAATTTACGTGAGGTGTCATCTGAGGCCTGGGTAAAACTTTCAAAAACCCGTTCAAGACTGTCTGGCGGTATTCCAATACCGGTGTCTGAAACCTCAAACTGCAGTTCTGTTTTGTTTTTGCTGTTTGTAATGGCTGATACCTTGATTTTTATTTTTCCCTCATTGGTGAACTTAATGGCATTGTCAAGCAGGTTAGTCAGTATCTGGTTCAGCCGGGTTGGATCTCCAACCAGGTTTTCACTGACATCGGCATTCAGTCTTACCTGCAGCGCCAGGTTTTTTTCTGTGACTTTTGGCCGCATGAGTTCAACCAGTGTTGCCATGAGCTGTTTCAGGTTGAACGGAATGGTTTCAAACGTGATTTTTCCGGAGGCCATTTTGGATATGTCCAGAATGTCATTGATAATTACCAGCAGGTTTTCGCCGGAAGTGTGAATAGCGTTCAGGTATTGTTTTTGCTCTTCCGGCAGATCTGATTTCAGCATTAAATTGGTAAAGCCTATAATGGCGTTCATGGGTGTACGTATTTCATGACTCATGTTTGCCAGAAAACGTTCTTTTACTTTAAGTGACTCTTCCAACAACTCCTTGGCTTTATGCAGTTCTTCCAACGCCATGTTCCCGTTTTCAATAGACATTTCTGCAATGTCATTGGCAAGTATCAATTCCTGTTCGGCCCGTTTTTGTTTGCTGATATCAGAGTCTATGGAAATTATTTTATTCACTTCTCCTTTTTCATCCAGGATAGGTGTGAGGGATGTAAGCACCCAGTATTGGGTACCGTCTTTTGCAAAATTTTTGTTCTCATACGACAAGGGTTTTTTATCCCGGCGAATGATTTTGTATAGGTCTGTTTCGGGCGAAAGTCCGGTGTTTTTGCCCCTTCGCAATATTTCGCCGTAGGTTCCTTTTACATCTTCAAGTTTATACCCGGTCAATTTGGTAAAACCGTCGTTGACCCATTCTATTTTTCCGTCTTTGTTTGCAATTATGACCGCATTGTATGATTTGATAGCCACCATGGCCAGTTGTTCAAGTTCTTCTTCTTTTTTTCGTACGGTAATATCCTGTTCGGTACCGGCAATGCGTATTGCAGCGTCCTGTTCTGACACGACAAGTTCACCCCGGGTGTGAATTTCACGGGTTTTTCCGGTTTGTGTTACAATGCGGTGAAAAAAGTCAAAGGGCTGAAAATTTTTGATGGACTGATCAATTGTTCTGGTTACATTTTCCCGGTCATCGGGATGAATAAAGTCAATAAATGCATCATACGCTATTTTAAGTTTATCTGACTCTATTTCCAGAATATTGAGCAATTCTTCTGAGGCGGTAATGGTATTTTCACCCACTACCCATTCCCAGCTTCCAATGTGGGCCAGCTTTTGGGCCTGCGCCAGTTTTTGCTTTTCACGTAAAAGATCGGCAGTCCGTTCTTCCAGTTTTTTTGTATTCTCTGATAGTTCTTTTAGCAGTTTAAACCGCTGAATGCTATAGTCAATAGAGCGTTTGAGTGCATCAGCACCCAGTTTGCCTTTGATCAGAAAATCCTGCGCACCCAGTTTAACGGTATTCATTCCGATAAGCTCATCTTCCAACCCTGTAAGTACAATAATCGGTCTTTCCGGAGACGCTGCAAAAACAGATTTGAATGTGTCGATGCCACTGCTGTCAGGCAAAGACAGGTCAATGACAATAATATCAAAATTGTTGTTTTTAATGTGTTCCAGTCCGGCGCTTAACGAATCAGCCAGGGTAAGTGAGGCTTTGTGCAGGTACATTTCTTTCAGGTAAATGTAAATCAGCCTGGAATCTGCTGCGTTGTCTTCAATAAGAAGTATGTTAATTGACTCTTCCATAATTCGCTAATTTATCTTGATTGTAAACTGGAAAACAGAACCCTTATTGAGATCTGATTCTACCCATATTGTTCCGCCGTGCCGCTCCACTATTTTTTTGCAAATAGCTAGTCCTATGCCGGTTCCCGGATATTTATCTTTTGAATGAAGGCGCTGAAAAATGATAAAGATCTTTTCACAATACTCTTTTTTAATTCCAATGCCGTTATCAGAAACTGAAAAATGATAAAAATTATTTTTCTTTTTGCAGGAGATATGAATTTCAGGCGGGGCTTGCCGGCGGAATTTAATGGCGTTTGCAATCAGGTTCAAAAACAACTGGCCAATAAGAATTTTGTCGCCGTAAATGACGGGTAATTTGTCCCAGGTAATTTTTGCATGGGAATCGTTTATGGAGAGTTCAAGGTCTTTGATTACTTCGTCCAGGGTATCATCCAGATCAATGTGTTCAAAGGGTTTGACACGATTGATGCGTGAGTATTCCAGCAGGCTGTAAATGAGTGTCTGCATTCTCCGGGCTCCGTCAACGGCAAAGTTGATAAAATCATGTGCGTCCTGGTCGAGTTTATCTTTGTAGTGTTTTTCCAGCAGCTGCACATAGCTGGTTATCATACGCAGTGGTTCCTGCAGGTCATGTGATGCGACATAGGCAAATTGTTCCAGTTCGGTGTTGGAACGTTCCAGCTCTTCTGATTTCTGAATAATTTCTTCTTCCACCCGGCGGCGTTCTGAAAGATCACGGGTGATTTTTACAAAACCCTTAAGCTCTTCATTGCTGTCAGTAAGTTTTGTAATGGTCACATCAGCCCAGAAACGGCTTTTGTCTTTGCGTATGCGCCATCCGGTGCCATTATATTTTCCGTTCTTCCGGGCTTCATCCAGTATTTTTTCAGGAACGTGTTCGTTTTTTTCTTCGTCTGTATAAAACATTGAAAAATTTTTTCCAATAACTTCTTGTTCATTGTACCCTTTGATTTTTTTTGCTCCTTTGTTCCAGGATAAAATTGTACCTGAAGGATCAAGCATGATAATGGCATAGTCTACGATTTCATTGACTAAAAGATAGTAGCGCGTTTCACTTTCGCGAAGCTCTTCTTTGGTTTTTCGCAACTGTGTCAGGTCACGGTTAACGCCCAGGTAACCAATGGCATTTCCGTGCACATCTTTTAGAATGGAGGTTGAATTGTGAACGATCATTTTTTCCTTGCGCGAGGTAGATTGAATCAGTTCACCGCTCCAAATTCCGGCGCCATTTAGCTGACGTGTTGCCTGTTTGGAACTGTATGGAAAAGGATGTTCAGAGGTAATAATTTCAGATGCGCGTTTGCCAATTACTTCGCTTCTTGTAAAACCATACATGAGTTCGGCTGCCGAGTTCCACTCAGTTATTCTGAAAGCTGAATCAACCGCAATAATGGCGTCGGGAGCATTGTCAAAAAGGGCCTGAATTTTTTCTTTATTTTCAGTAAGTAAGTGGTTGGAAAACCGCAACTCTTCTGCGTATTTTTTTTGCGTTTCAAAGGAATATTCCAGTTCTTCACCCAGGGCATTCAGTCCGGCAGAAAGTGCGTCAATTTCATCACCATTGCCAGACAGGGTTGCTTTTTTTGAAAAATCGGCGATGGCATAATCCAACAGCAGGTCCATCAGTTGGGCAAGGCGTTTTTTGTCTGAGTTTAGTTTTTCTTCGCGGCTTTCGAGTGTGCGGGTTAATTCAGTTAGCCTGAGTGATATCGCTTCCAGTCCGTCAGAGTCTTTCGAAACAGGTGTTTGCTGTTTGTGATTAGTGCCAATGAGTTTCTCAATTCGATTAAGAATGGCTTTGACAGATGCTGGTTTATATTTTTCAGGTTTCATTGCCATAAACAACCGGTTGCATTTCTGTTACATTAAACTCATCCTGTAGCTGGCATACAGGTTCTGTTATCCTGATCTGTTGTCCTTGTTCACAGGTATTGTTTTAACCATTCTTTTGCCTTCTCTTCATCGGTAAACATGCGGGTAGGGTAAGGCTGCGTTTTTATTCTGAAGAAAATATTTGCAAGCATTTTTCCAAGCGGTGAATCTGAAATCATAGCCAGTGCCTTTACAAATTTTGGAAATTCATTGGCCGCGTAATCGCGCACTTCTTTTGATGTTTCGGGTGAATTGGTGACATCCATGAGTAAACAAATTTTTTTCCCTTTAACAAGTTTCATAAATGCTTCAACTGTTTTTTTGGACTGTTCCAGTGATTGTGGTTCGTGCTTTTTTGAGATGGAGCAAAGAATGCCATTTTCATCATACCAGAAGCTGGAAGTTTCCCAATGTGTAACGTTTACATTTGTGGGTATTTTCATAATGCGTGTCAGGTTTTCAGTTTTTTTCCGGCAGCCTGACAATGGTCAGCCAGAAGTTTTCAATGGTGCGTATTACGGTAATAAACTGGTTAAAGTCAACCGGCTTTACAATGTAACAATTGGCATGGTGTAAATACGTACTCAGAACGTCGTTCTCAGCAGAGGAAGTTGTGAGAATAATGACCGGAATACATCTCAGTTCTTTATCTTCTTTTATTTCAGTCAGCACTTCGCGCCCGTCCATTTTAGGCAGGTTCAGATCCAGCAGAATAATGTCAGGTGTACTTACTGTGTTGTATTTGCCGTCTTTTTTAAGATAGAGCAGGGCCTCTTCACCGTCCATCACCACGTTCAGTTCGTTTTTTATTTTCCCGTCTTTAAACGCTTCCTGCGTGAGACGTATATCGCCCGGGTTATCTTCTACCAGTAATATGTCAATAGGTTTTGATTTGTCTGAGTAACTCATAAAATGCTCCTCCTTTATTGGTTTGTATAATTCTGCGGGCGAAAAAAAGAACGAAATTTACTTACTACAATTTACGGCTATTAATCGACAATTCCAAAAAACGGTATCATATTAACCCGGTGTAATTGAATTCATTAGTGCCACCTCAAAAATTATTCCCGAAGAAAAAAGAAGAGTTTTCCGGTTGCTGTAAAACTGATTCGGACAAATGACTGATAAAAGGTATTCGGTGATGTTTTTCACCCTGGATGCGCTTTTGGTTGTTGTTTATGCCGGTATTTGCATCATCCCTTGCGGCATGTTATCAGCCCATTTAGAATTTAAGAGACCTGAGACGCTGAAATATCTGGTAAATACGGCTTCTTTTTTCCTGATTAGAGAATTTTTTCCCGATTTGAGAATTTTATTCAGCTGAAATTAAATCGTACTACCACCGGGAATTAACCACAGACAGGCCCGTTTTGTTGTTTTTGAGTTTTGGTATGAAATTTAGAATTAATTGGCCGTATCAAAAATTGAATTATGAAAACGAGTGAAATGAAAAGTACATTGGAAGATCAGCACGTATTCAGCCTGGAAGGGGTAAAAAAGATTGGAAAAAATGACGATGCCTTTACCCGGCAGATGCTGATCAGGTTTGCTTACCAGGTATCCATGTGCACCGGAGGCATTAAGGATGCTATTCAAAACAACGACTGGTCCAAATTAAAAAGTATTATTCATAAAAACATTCCGGCTTATTCTATTATGAACGCCACCGAGGCCCTGGAACTTTTAAAGTCAATTGAAACCAATGCCGATAACCTGAATGAACAGGGCCGTGTCAGAAAATGGGCAGAAATGGTTTGCGAAAAAAATGACGGCATTTTGACCATTGTCATCGATTATCTTCAACTGCTTAAAAGAACCAGAGATAAAAACCCTTATAAATTTAACGAACCTGGAATATGAAGAAGCGCCAAAAAACCGGATTACACATTCTCATCATTGATGACGATGAATTCCTATTAGGTATTATTGAAAAAAAACTGGTCCTTTCAGGCTACAAGGTTACGGCTTGCAACAATGTTCACGACGCCATATTTAAACTGGGCCTTATCCGGCCGGATATGATATTGCTTGATATCATTATGCCCGATATGAACGGGCTTGAATTGATGTACCTGATGCAGCTTCAGTTTTCTGCCGCACTTGCTCCCATTGTGCTTATGTCACGACTCAATAAGCGAGAAATTTATGAAATGGGATATGACATTGGCAATGCCGGTTACCTTGAAAAACCGTTTGATCTGAATCAGCTTCAATTTGTTATTGAACAGGCCGAACAGTCAGCCGGCACGCATGAAGAATGGCTCAACCGGTTTGGCTGAATTCAATTCACGGTTCGTAAAAAGAATCAGGGATTGGAAGCACATTCTTTGCAGAACAGTTCAGCAATTTCTTTATACTCCAGCGCTCTTACACCCATCTGGTCCCATTTGAAAAGATCACAAAATTCGTCCGGGTGATTTTGTGCCAGGTTTTTCAGTACCATCAGCAGTTTTTTCCATTCTTTTTTGTTTTCAAACATGCCCAGGTAATACCCCAGTTTAATGTATTGCTTGTAAAGTTTTGGCAGTTGCCCCGGCGTTTTGGCAAATTTAGACAGCAGGATATAAGGCTCTGTAGTATAGCCCCATTCAATTAAGTACTGGCAAATAAAATACGTTTGCTTGAGTGAAAATTTCATTTTAAGCACGTTGTTCAGCAAAATGGGTGCTACCATTTTATCTGAATACCGGTTGTTTTCTACACCGCTGATCAGGTCCAGGCATTCAATCCAGGCTACTTGCTTTTTGGATTTGATCTCGGGCAGAATTTCTCCAAAGTCACTGACATCAATGTCTTCATTGCTGTTGAAAATATTGAACATTAGACGATACTCCAGGTAATCGGCAGTGGTGGGTATGGCACCAATGTCTTTGAGGTAATTGAGTTTTTCGGCGGTTACCACACCGGGTGTTAGATTCAGTTCCAAAATAAACTTATACCAGTGTAACTTTGCAAATTCAGGCGTTTCAGGGAATGACAGGTTAAGCAGCGAGTCACGGATTGAAAGATTGCCCCGTATAGCATTGTTTGCCATCACTTCATAAAGCGGAACCAGTTCACGCAGGTTGCGTTGCTCTGTCAGATCAATAATGTGCTGAACTGAGAAACCGTAAGCCTCGTTATTGATTTTTACATAATCACGGTAAATAATCTGTACAGCTGAATAACGGGTTTCATCAAGCAGATTTTCAATAGCCGGGTCGTTGCGGTGCTGGTTTGCCCACAGGCGCAATGAGTCGTCGGAATAGTTTACAATGGCAGCGTGCCCAAGGGTAACCAGGCCGGCCCTGAACTCATCAAAGTTTTCATAAAAATCACTTTTCATGGGCAGGGTTGGATAGTATTTTTTCAGGTAATTTGAAATAATAGCCCCGCGTTTGTTAAAGAGTTTTTCATTGCTTTGTTCATCTCCTTCAATGGAAGCTACGCCGGTAAAATGAATCGACTGTATCTGGTGGTCTGCTTTTTCAAGGCTGTCGAGTGCGGTTACCAGGGGTACAAAAATACTGGTGTCTTCATTGGTCTGGCCGCGTTGAAAATTGATGCGCACTTCTACTGAGTCTTCCAGAATAATGGTCCGGTTCATATCTACCGTCGGATTTGGAATGGTAAAGTATTCGGTTGGTTTCAGGTGATCGGGCGTTACATAAATGGTCATGCTGTGCATGCAGGGTTTGCTTCGTTTCACATAATTAAAATCAACCTGGAAAAAAGTATCTTTGAATTCCGGTTTCTGACCCACATAAATTTTGATCACATTCGGGTCAGGGTAGAGGTCATTTTTCAATGATTTTTTGTCAATGGATCCCAGGTAATAGCCGTCGTAATAAAGAGAGTTGTGATAACTGGCGTTTCCATTACAGTCATATTGTTCGCTGTGAATGGCATCAATTGCAAGTGTGCCCCGCCCGCCAAAAATTTTAGCCAGGTTACGTTTGGCCATTTTGCCGCCGCTGGCATACGAATCCATATTCCAGTAATAAACAGAGTCGTTTGAAACGGTGTACCATCCCAAAAAGGCCTGGTCTTTATTTATTTTTTTGCGGGTGCGTTTGCAGTTTAAACACTCCTCAGTGTTTTTGACAAACACCGGCTTTCCTTTATCAAATTTGTAAACCTCCACAAAGGGTTCTGAGGCCAGCAGCTGGCAAGCATAAATAGACCCGTCTTTAATGTAAAAGCCGTACGATGCAACCTGGTAGTCGGCATTCAGAATATTCTCATAATGTTCTTTAGAGGCTTTCCAAACCTCTACCATTTCTTTTGCCAGTTTCTGATAGGTGAGTTTACCGTTTGCATCATCCATCATTTGTGCAATGGGCATTTGCAGTACATTTTCACCAATGGTGCCGTGGGTGCCGCCATAATAAATAACGCGGTCGTACGGATTTCTTTTTTCACGTGATTTCTGGGTATGGGTCAAAACCTGGTTATCACCCATGTATTTGGCATGATCGGCAGAGGCATTGTCCAGTGAAGTATCATGCCTGAGAGAATCAAGGCGTTTGCGTGAGCGCAGGGTATTGACCTCATCCTGCACCAGCTGATTGAGCAGGTCGTAATTGAATTTGGCAGGATCAATTTTATCCTGCGCTGCCAGCGGCAGTGAAAAAAAACACCCTATCAGCAGTAAACAACGCATCAGAGAATTTCCAGCAGGTTTTTGTGCCATGAATTTTTAACGGAAGTTTTCCATTTGGTTTCAAGATCGGTTTTGGTTTCAATCAAGTTATTGAATACAGTGGTTGAACCGGTAACCTCATCTTTTTTCATCAGGGCTTTAAATTCATGCATTGGCAGCACATTTAGTTTGCCGCCTTTGTCAATAAATGCCACACGCAAACGATCAAAAAATTCAATGTTTAAAGCCGTGCCCAGTCTTTTTATTTCACGGTTGAGGGTGTCAATGGAGCAGCCGCTTGCAAGGCTTTTCTGTTCATCTACACCCACAATCAGAAAAAGAGAATCAACGATCAGAAAATCACCGTAAAGTACATTGCCGTGTGATGCCCAGGAAGGGATAAATGTCTTCATAGCAGCCCGTATTTGTGCTTCTTCGTCGGGGGTAAAAAAGCGGGTTGACTGGTAAACCCATACGCGGCTATGTGGAGCAAGATTGTCTAACATACGAAAGTGTTTAAGTTCATGGTTTTGTAATCAGTTTAATTACAATGCCGGTTATAGTTCGGTCATTACGCCTTCTTTAAGAGCAAACGGAGAAATAACCAGTTCATTCATTGCTAATTTATTAATAATCCACCTTGTTTTAACAGCAGCAAGGGGGGCCATTTTTTTCCGGATAGGAATAATTAGCGGATTTGCATCGCGTTCTTTTTGGGTGGAATGGATTATTTTTTCAAGGCTGCGTTGTACATCTGCAATGGTCATTGTCACAAATTCATCATCCGGAAATTCTTTGTCATAGGCCAGTTTATAGAATGTTTCAAAAGATCCGCTGGCGCCTATTAACCGTTTGCAGCGGATATCGTCAAAAAAATTGCCGGTTGATTTTTCAAGGTAGTCTGTAATTTTCCGGCAGTCTGTCACAGTCATGGGGTCAGAAAAACAAAATAGCTGATAAATACGTGAAACGCCAATTTCAAAACTGCGTGATTTTAAAATGCCTTTCTGATCTGCCAGTATAAATTCTGTGCTGCCGCCTCCAATGTCCATGATCAACCCCGGGTTTTTAAAGTCATAGCCTGATGCCACACCTTTGTAAATTAATTCTGCCTCCCTGCTGCCGCTGATAATTTCAATGCTGAGGTCTAATTCAGATTGGGCCTGGTTAACCAGTTCAGCTGCGTTGGAGGCGTTGCGCAAGGCAGATGTACCAAAGGCATAAATGGTATTGGCTTTCATAGCGCGGCTGATGCTGCAGAAATTGCGCAGCGTTGCCATGGCGCGTTCAAGTGCATCTGCCGCTATTTTATTTTCATTGATTCCCCCAAGGCCAAGTGCTACACCATCTTTGGTACTGAATATACGGTTGACCTGTGACGCCGTTTTGTCAGCCACCAGCAAATTAAAGGTGTTTGTTCCAAGGTCAATAATGGCGATCCGCTTTGTTATCAAGTAAATGGTTTTTTATCTTGTATTTAAATAACGGCTACTTTCTATGCCTGACGCATCCATTTAAAAAGTTCTTTCCAGGTTGATTTTTTGCCGTACATCAGAATTCCCACACGATAAATTTTTGCGGCAAGATAGGTTGTAGTTATAAATGTAATTGTCAGAATAACGAGTGATAAAATCAGTTCCCACGGCGCAACACTGCCCGCGGCAATGCGCTGCAGCATAATGATGGGTGAGGAGAATGGAATGTGAGAAAGCCAGACAGCCGTTGCACCATCTGAGTTGCCCTGAATCATGACAGAAACCACATAGGTGAACATCAGCGGCAGCATAACCGGCAGCATCAATTGTTGTGTATCAGTTTCAGAATCTACGGCTGATCCAATCATGGCAAACAAACTGCCGTACAGCAAATAACCACCAATAAAATAGATCAGAAACATAATGGTGAGCAGCGGCCAGTTCACATAGTGAAACAATACTTTGGCCCACATACTTTGCATATCAGCGGTTTCCATGCCGGTGCTGATTTGGTTTATTGCGACAGCCTGATCGTTAATACCCTGCCAGTTTTCAGGAGTCAGAATGTCTTTAAAAACAAAGGTTTGAAGGCCAATAACCAGTACAACAATCAGCGTCACCCAAATCAGAAACTGGGTCAAACCAACCAATCCAACGGCAATAATTTTACCCATCATTAATTCAAAGGGCTTGACAGAAGAGACAATGATTTCAACAACCCGGCTTGTTTTTTCTTCAATAACACCGCGCATTACCTGGGCAGCATATACGGTAATAAAGATGAAAATGAAAACGGAAAATACCAGGCCAATCATCTGCGCCTTATCACGGATTTCCTTCTCTTCACTGTTATCAAAACTCTCTAATTCAAAATCCATTCGTTGGCGTATACTCCGGTATTCTTCCAGCGAAATTCCTTTGTCCATGGCAAAATATTCCTCCAGCCGGAGTTCTAATTTATCCTGGATATAATCTTTGGCATCTGCACTTGGTTCTTCCCGATAATACCCGCCAATTTTTTTATTGGTAATGACATTTGGACCTAAGCCTATGAGGACATCATATTTATCCATGTCCTGACGTTGCAAAAATTCAGCTTTCTCTAAATCACCGGCATAGAAATAGAAAGTAGCCGGCGGATTTTTTTCATCTGCACCAACAAAAATTTGTTCACCGCATAAATTGCGCGGGTCCGCAACCAGCACATTTATATGTTTTTTTTCTTCAAGACTTAGCCAGATTGCTAAAAACATCAGGCCAACCACCAGCAGGGGCACCAGAATGGTTAGTACAATAAAAGCCCTTTTTTTAACCCGGGTCGTGTATTCGCGTGCTATAATTAATCCGATTTTACTCACCCTGACCTCCTTTCTCGCCCTGAACGGCGCGTATAAAAATGTCGTTCATGGTTGGCATTATTTCATTGATTGCTTCTATTTCAACCACAGGCATTACCTGGCTGAGTAAATTGTTGAGCGTATTGCCTTTCAGTAATTTGACATGTGCCACAGCCCGTTCTGCATCCAGCTGGTACGAGTGGCTAAGTGCATAATCAGCCCACAGGGCGTTGGCAAATCCAAACATCATGCCTTTAAACTGAACAGCATAGGTGTGTGTGCGGTATTGTGCTTTTACATCTTTCAATGATCCGTTCAATACCAGTTTTGCTTTGTCAATCAGTGCAATGGAATCACAGATTTCTTCAACACTGGTCATATTGTGAGTAGATAGCATGATTGAGGTTCCGGCTTCTTTCAGCTGCAGAATTTCTTTTCGCATAAGGTCAGCATTGATAGGGTCAAAACCTGAAAAAGGTTCATCCAGAATCAGCAATTTGGGTTGGTGTAAAACCGTAATAATGAACTGAATTTTTTGCGCCATTCCTTTGGAAAGCTCTTCTACTTTTTTGTCATACCAGGAGGTAATATCAAACCGCTCAAACCAATATTCCAGCCGTTTTTTTGCTTCTGATTTTGAAAGTCCCTTTAAGCGTGCAAAGTAGAGTGCCTGTTCACGCACTTTCATTTTTTTATACAGTCCGCGCTCTTCCGGCAGATAGCCAATGTGTGCAATATCATCGCGCCTGATTTCGCGTCCCTCCAGAAATACTTTACCTGAATCAGGTCCGGTAATTTGATTGATAATGCGGATAAGGCTTGTTTTACCAGCTCCGTTAGGCCCCAGCAAACCAAAAATTTCACCTTTACGGGTAGTGATAGAAATGTCGTCCAGTGCCCGGTGTCCCGCGTATTGTTTTACAATATGTTCAACCCGTAACATTTCCATGGTCTGAGATTTGGGTGTAATGTGTAAAGATAGCGTGATCTGTGCAGTTGATTTAACCTGCGCCTGTTCAGTTGTTCACAAACTTTTTTTGATTTCATAATAAGGCTCATTCCATTTTTTCAGAACAGCTCAGCCTGAGCTTGATTTTCAGTAAATTAGAATGGGTGGCAACTGTCTGCTAAAAATCGATTAAATGCAGCGGTGGGAACCAAATTTTACGCTTTGAGAAGAACTGTTAAAAAACTAGGTAAATAATTGCTATCTTTCCCTCGTGATCATTCGACAGGCATCCATAGCTGACAGAGAGGACATTGCAGAGTTATACAGAACTGTTGCAGGGAACGTTATTGGTATTTCAAGAAGACCGCATGAAATTACCGACACTTATGTTTATTCACTGCTGAATAAAAAACCGGCAGATATTGTTTGCCTGGTTGGTGTAGATGATAATGACCGCATTATTGGTGTGGTTCACGGCACCAAAAGCGGGCTTGAAGTATACAGCCATATTTTGGGCGATTTAACTGTAATTATTCGGCCTGAGCAGCAATCACAAGGGTTGGGCAGAAAACTTTCGCTGGCCCTGCTGGAACATATTTTTAATCACCGGCCTGATATTATGCGTGTTGAAATGGAGGTAATAACCATTCTGAAACTGGTTGAAGCTTTTGAATTTGCCGGCTTTGTAAAAGAAGCTGAGGCTACCAACCGCATAAAAAATGACGACGGCACTTTTTCAAACAGTGTGCTGATGGCCTGGTTCAATCCAAATTTTAATGGATAGTTACGCGTTCTTAAAAGGTATTATGCTTTTGGGAACTCTCTTTGGGTTTATTTACGCACTGCGTGTTCGTGAAACTTATGCCCGTGTCATAAACTGGACCATGGTTGCTGCAGTTGGTGTTACTTTTATTACCATTCCGCAGGTTATCATTGACGGGTATTACCTGTTTGCACTGACACAATTGGGGGTTGTTGTTTATGGCGCTTCACGAACAGATTTTTCAAGCTTTAAAAAAGGAGTACTTATCGGGTACGGGCTGCTGGCTGTTGTTCCAGCCGGAATTCTTTTGGCGCAAGCTCCCTATTATCTGGAGGTATCAATGATAGCGGCTGTAATTCAACTCAGCACATTCATTTACATGCTTAAAACCGATATTCAATCGTTCCGTGAAGAAATGGGATTCCTGATTATTCTGTCAGCCGACGCATTGGCACGCCTTGCCGGTGGATTTTTATTTTTTGCTGCTAATTGAATTCGGCGCTGAGCGCGGTTACGATTTTACCAACTGGCCCAACACCACCTTTTCCACTTTTTCAAGCGCGTAATCAATTTCTGCTTTGGTGGTGTAACGGCTGAATGAGAAGCGAACGTTTGGCCGGTTATTGTCAGCATTGATACCCCGTAGTACATGCGAACCGGTGCTGGCACCTGATGTGCAGGCGCTGCCACCTGAACAGGCAACACCATCCAGATCCAGTAAAAAAAGCAGCATGGATTTGTTTTCAAAGTCCGGAAATTTCACATTCAAAACAGTGTACAAACTTTTTGCAGGATCAATTTCTCCGTGAAACTCAACACCCGGAATGCGTTTTTTTAATTCATCAATCATGTATGATTTTAAACCCTGTACATAATTCTGGTGGCCTGCAATATCCTGGTTGGCAATTTCGAGTGCTTTGGCAAGCCCTACTATACCAATAAGATTTTCTGTTCCGCCGCGCAAACCACGTTCCTGCGAACCGCCATGAATAACCGGCGTAATTTTCAGATTTTTGTTGACGTATAAAAAACCAATTCCTTTGGGGCCGTGAAATTTATGTGCGGCACAGGTAATAAAATCAATGTCAATGTCTTTGACATTGATTGGGTAGTGCCCCATGGTTTGAACGGTGTCAGAATGAAAAAGAGCTCCGTATTTCCGGCAGAGTATGCTTACCGCTTTGAGGTCAAGCAGTGTGCCTATTTCATTGTTGGCGTGCATTAACGAAACCAGTGTTTTTTCACCCTGCTGCAATAACGATTCCAGGTGATTCAAATCAACTTGTCCGGTTGCTGAAAGTTTAACGTGATTGTAGCTGATTTTTTTATGCGATTCAATGGAGTGACCAACGGCATGGTGTTCAATGGGTGATGAAATAATGCGTGTAACACCAAGGTCATTAACCGCACCGCTGATTGCCATGTTGTCTGCTTCCGTTCCGCCAGACGTAAAAATAATCTCTTTGGCTTCTGCATGAATTAACTGTGCTACTGTTCTGCGTGCATGTTCAATAATTGCCTTTGACTCACGGCCAAAAGAGTGTTGTGAGGATGGATTTCCAAAATTGTTTTTCATCACATCGGTCATCACATCAATAACCTCAGGGGCCATAGGTGTTGTAGCAGCATTGTCCAGGTAAGCGCGCATAATTGTATAAATTCTGGGCAAATTTAACGAAATCCGCTCAAAAACGGAAGTATGCAGTCAGATCTGCCGTTTTATGGGAATCCAAGAATGGGATGTACGAATCAACCCGGCTGCTGATCTTTCGAAAATTCAAAGAAATGAATATCACGCAGCAGTTTGCCAAATACATGGTATTGGCCTACCACCAGGGTTCCGTCTTTAAGTACAACCCACAGACGGTCCTGGTCAAACTCCAGCAATTCTCCGTCATAACCGTAACGCTGCAAAACAAAGCGTTTTTTGTACAAGGCTATTTTGTTGGATTCGCCTGCTTTGGTTGTTACTTCAATGGTATAATAAGGCTGCGTTGTTTTTAAAGAGTCAACTTGTTTAGGGCCAAGCAGCGAATTGTGTGATTCAAAATGAATTTTTTTATAATACAGAATGTAAGAACGAACCTGGGCTGTATCAAAATCTGCAACACTGGTCTGGTTATTGAAAAGTGAAAAATTATTGTCAGCATTTGCAACAATTTTAAAATTCAGATGGGTCGAATCCGGAATTTGTACATCAATGGATTTTATGTCAAGCGGGTCGTAGGTAAAAATTCCTGAACACTGAAATTCAAGCGGGTTGGTAATAAAACGACTCTGTAAACTACCATGCTCATTGGGCATGTGCATAATAAATGGCTCGGGTGATTTTCCAAGTTCAGGGTCTTTTAAGAGCATGTAGGTACCGTAATGATCAGGGCTGGGATTTCCAATGTACCAGGTTTTAGCAAGCTCTCCCTTTACATAGATTTCTATTTTGCGGTGGTGGGTGGTCAGGTTTTTGTTCACTGTTTCAATTGCATCTTTTGGAACCGGGCCTTTAACGGCTATGTGCCGGATGGTTTCAAGAATGGTGGCAACCAGGTGCTGTTGTATACAATCGCCTTTATCAGTGGTCCAGCCCTGTGGTGTGCGCACCAGGTTAACGCCCGGGTTTCCGTCGGTATCTGTCAGTATCAGCTTATCAATAGAAGCAGTGTCTTCCACTGCAAAATCTGAGAGTGCTTCATTGGCCAGTTTGGAATTGTCTTCTCCTTTATTCAGAAACCAGGCAAAATAAGCCAGTCCGCCCAATGCCAGAATGATAATGAAGGTTTTCAGGTTTTTCATACAAGTGTAACGTTTGCATTTACATGCGTGATTCAAAGATACAAAAGGGATTTCAGGTGAAAAGAAACAAGATTTGAATTATTTCTACCTCTCTGTTTTATGATGACAGGTAGTAAGTCAACCCGTTGCGTTTTTACCGGGCAAACCTTCGTTTGCGAATAATGTATTGCAGAATGCCCAGTATTGCAATCAAAAGCAGGGGCACCAGAATGTTGATCATTCTCCAGAAATCTTTTTCTTCCACAATCAGTTCACTGTCCAGAATGCGCATGGTAATGGTTTTTGTACGGACATCTATCAGTGAATAATCATCCATCATATAGTCAATGGCGTTGAGCACAAATTCACGGTTTCCATAACTGTTTTTAGGTGTTCCGTTCGGATTTGGAACCTGGTAAATATCGGTATTCAAAGGCACCGGGTAATATTTCATTTCACCATCTTTGAGCACAGAGTCAACTTCATTGCGGATAATGTCACCATCAGATACCACCAGCATTTTGGTTGTATCACTTTTAAAGCGGGTCTGAAAATCAGCAGAGTTTACAAATGCATCGGGCAACCGGTTTTCAAAGGCTGACGGAAACATGCCTTCCATCAGAACGGCAACCGGAAAATCACCTTGTGTTCCGTCATTGAATTTAGGCTCCACATCAATGATGGAATAATTGATGCGCGGTTTGCTTTTGAAGATACGTGAGTTGTAGGATGATTTCAGCAACACGGTTTTTTTAATGTCTTTGTTGTTTGGGTTCACCAGTTCAAGAGAGCTGGTATACTCTCCTTTAATGGGGTCAATGTTTTTTGTAATCGGGTGAACTTCACGCTGCAGTTTTGGATAGAAATACCAGTCAACCACTTCCAGCGGATGTCCGGGTACGTAAAGCGGGGCACAGTCTTTATCAATAATAAGGTCACCGTTGAGCCGTGCACCGTATTTGTAAATCATGTCTTTTTCAATGTTGAGGTTTGCGGCCACACCAAATGTTTCACCGGTATAATACAATGAGTCGCGGTTAACCTGCAGCGGGTCAACAAACCACAGTACTTTACCACCATTCATGATATACTGGTCAATTACAAATTTGTCTTTTTCAGTAAAGCGGGTAGTAGGTGCAGCTACAATTAAAGCCCCCACGCCGTCCAGCGCATTCAGCTGCCCGTTGATGGTGACATCTTTAAGGGCGTAGTATTTCATCAGACCCATGCGCACATCCGCTGTCTGAACGGGCATCAGCTCTCCCTGGCCCTGGAGAAATGCAATTGTTTCGCGCTTTTCGGCGGTAACCCGGCGAATGGCACTGATAAACTGGTACTCGAGGTTGTTGATTGTCTGATCAGCCAGGTTGCGGACATCTTCATTGGCAAAAATGACACGCTTGTTGAAGAATTGAATATGGTCTACCGTAAGGCCTTTGTAGTCAATAATAGCCCCCGGCCAGATGGTTTTAATTTCAGTTGCGCCTGACTCTATAATTTCAATATCGCAGGGAATAATTCCGCGGCCTTTGTCATAAATTCCTTCCTGCACATCCAGGTTAAAATCTTCATTTTCTTCCCCGTTGGGATCAATAAATTCATACTGAATATTGTCACCTGCATAAATAATAAACTCATCCAGTTTTTCCTGAATGGCATTGCGGATTTTCATAATATCTGCAGGTAAATCTCCCTCCAGGTAAATTTTGAAAAAAATGCGGTCTTTAATCCGGGTTTCATCTTCCAGCAGGGCAATGGAGTTGTCTGAAAGGGAGTGCCTTTTATCTTCTGTCAGGTCAAAGCGTCCAAAGAAAAAAGAGCATACATAATTCAAAAGAAAAATGATGGCAATCAATCCAATATAATTGACAATATCATTGCGTGAGCTATGTTGTTTTTTGTCTGCCATTTTACCACTTGCGTGCTTGCAATACCAATTTGGTTGAAAGAATAAAAATGAAACTGAAACTTAAAAAATAAAGCAGGTCACGGGTGTCCAAGACACCTTTCTGGCACGCCGTATAATGTTCCATCATGCCCAGGTTGCGCAGTACCAGGTCTAACCCGCCAAACTGGCTGTATACCGCCAGCAGGTCAAGCCCAAGAAACAAAAACCAGGAAAGGAACATGGCGGTAATAAATGCAACAATCTGGCTGTTTGTAATGCTTGATGCAAAAATGCCGACAGCTACCAGGCAGGCGCCCATCAGCATCAGTCCAAAATAAGAGGTAATGGTAGCACCGTCATCTACAATGCCAACCGGGTCACCCAGCCGGTATACGGTAAAATAGTAGATAAAAGTGGGTAAAATAGAAATAAATACCAGCGTTACGCCGGCCAGAAATTTGGTGAGTATAATGGTAAGATCTGAAATGGGTTTGGTAAAAAGTAATTCAATGGTGCCGGTTCTTTTTTCTTCAGAAAATGAACGCATGGTAATAGCCGGAATCAGGATGATGAAGATGATGGGGCTGATTCCGAAAAAAGGCTTCAGGTCTGCCGTGCCGCCCTCCAGAATATTGGTTTCATACGAAAACACCCATAAAAAGAGACTGTTCAGAATCAGAAAGATGGCAATAAAAATGTAGCCGATAATCGACCCCAGAAAACTGCGTAATTCTTTTAAATAGAGTGCCTTCATTTAGTTGTTCAGGTGAGCATCATGCTTACAAAGGGGTCAAAATTAATGCAATTCAGCGCTTATCACCCGTAAGCCGGTTAAAATTTATTAATAATTAAATGTGTCTAAGCTGAAGCAAGAGGCAAAAAGCGAATAGGAAACAGGCCTTGTCTGAAAACAGAAACTGCCTTTTCCCTAATGCCTCATGGCCCTTCCATCAACCACGTAACGCAAAAACTTAAATTGGATACACCTGGGAAAAGGAAAAGTCGATCCTGCTCACAAATAACCCACTCCCCCCCTCAGCATTTTAAAAGAAAAGTAAAAAGTTGATCCTGCCCGCAAATAAACCTCTTTCCGCATTCAACTTCCCTCTTTCCTTATTACTATATTTGCAACCAGTACTTCACACAGGTATTTTCTATGATTCAACGCGTTCAGTCCATTTACCTTGCCCTGGCATTTGTTTGCACCACACTGTTGCTTTTATTTCCCCTGTTTTCAACAACGGCAGTGTCTAACGCTGAAGGAGACGATCTGGCTGTAACGGCAGAGTTTGGACCTTACGGGCTTATTTTTACCAGCGAAGTGTCTTCCATTGACCAGTCAAACACCCAGTATCAGGCTTTTGGTAACCTGGCCGATAATCCGCAAAGCGGAAAATTTCCGGTTTACCTGACGTTTATTGGCCTCTCTTTATTCTCACTGGCAACTTTGTTTTTGTACAAAAAAAGAAAAAGACAACTTCTTTTCTGCCGGCTGAACCTGTTGCTGCATGTGTTGATTTTGGCAGGTGTTTACGCATTTTATTATTTAGGAACAGCGGCTATTAAAAAGGCATTGCCTATAACCGCTGATCTCACCATCAGCTTTACACTCGAAATTGGTTTTTACCTGCTGCTGGCAACTATTCCCTTTTTATTTCTGGCCATTCGCGGCATTAAGAATGATGAAAATCTGGTGAAGTCACTGGACAGACTCCGTTAAAAAAATATGAATTATCTCTCGGTTGAAAATCTCACCAAGTCGTTTGGTGAACGCGTTATTTTTAAAGATCTGACCTTTGGTGTTGACCGGGGAGACAAGGTTGCCATTGTTGCCAAAAATGGTACCGGAAAATCAACCATGCTCAAAATTATCTGTGGTTTGGATTCTGCTGATAGCGGCCGGGTGGTTTTCAGAAATGACATTCGTGTTGATTACCTGCAGCAGGCTGAAAATTTTGACCCGGATAAAACCATTCTGGAAGAGGTGCTTTCTGCCGAAACACAGGAGACCAGGGCTATTCGTGATTACCAGAAAGCACTTGAAAACCCGGACGATCACGGCGCTTTTGAACGGGCCACTGACTTGATGAACAACACCGGTGCCTGGGATTATGACGTTAAAATAAGCACCATTCTGGCGCAGTTAAAAATTGAAGACCGGTCTCAAAAAACCGGCACACTTTCAGGCGGACAGAAAAAACGTGTTGCACTGGCAAAAATTCTGATCAATGAACCGGATATCATGATTCTGGATGAGCCTACCAATCACCTGGATCTGGATATGATTGAATGGCTTGAGGCCGAACTTTCCAAATCAAAATCAACCATTATTATGGTAACGCACGACCGCTACTTTCTGGAAGTGGTTTGCAATACCATTTTTGAAATGGAAGACAAAACGCTGTACCGTTACAACGGCAATTTCTCCTACTACCTGGAGAAAAAAGCTGAGCGTGAAGAGATGCTTCAGTCAACGATCAGCAAGGCCAAAAACCTGATGCGCACAGAGCTGGAGTGGATTCGCCGCCAGCCCAAAGCCCGCGGTACCAAACAAAAAGCCCGCACCGATGCGTTTGTTGGGTTAAAAGAAACGGCAACGCAAAAAGTGCAGAAAGATGAGTTGGATATTGAAGTACAAATGAACCGCCTTGGTTCTAAAATTGTAGAACTTCACCACGTTGGCAAACAGTTTGACGACAAAGTGCTGATCAATGATTTTGACTACATTTTTAAACGGGGTGAAAAGGTGGGCATCGTTGGTAACAACGGAACCGGTAAATCAACCCTGCTGAATATGATTGTAGGTAAAGAACAACCTACGAGGGGCCGGATAGAAGTGGGAGAAACAGTGGTTTTTGGTTATTACCACCAGGATGGAATGAAATTCAAAGAAGGCCAAAGGGTGGTAGATGCCATTAAAGAAATTGCAGAATTTATTCCGCTGTCCAAAGGCCGTACCATGTCTGCGACGCAGTTTCTTGAAAAATTTCTTTTTCAGAAAGATTTGCATTATAACATGATTGAGAAATTGAGCGGCGGTGAAAAGAAAAGGCTTTACCTGATGACCATTCTGATGAAGAATCCTAACTTTTTGATTCTGGATGAGCCCACCAACGACCTGGACATTTTTGTGCTGAGCGTGCTTGAAGATTACCTGATTGAATTTGGCGGCTGCCTGATTGTTGTTTCGCACGACCGTTATTTTATGGATAAACTGGTAGAGCATACATTCTATTTTAAAGGCAATGGTGAAATCAAAGATATTTTTGGAAACTACACAGCCTACCGGACTTATTTGAAAGAGCAGGAAAAGGCTGAGAAGGAAGGTGAGAAGCAGCGAGAGAAAGAGCGGACAATTCAAAAACAGGCTGAAGCAGCGAAACCAAAAACAAAATTGTCCTACAAGGAAAAAATTGAATTTGAATCGCTCGAGAAAGAGATTCATCAATTGCAGGATGAAAAAAAGCAGCTTGGAGAAAAAATGATTGCCGGTTCGGCCAGTGGTGATGAAATAACCCGTTTGTCTGTCAGGCTGGCTGAGGTAGAAAACCTGATTGATGCCAAGGAATTGCGCTGGCTTGAACTCAGTGAAATGGAAAATTTGTAACAGGTAGACACTGAATTTTGGGCATTTTGTAGCCTGATAACCGGGGGTATTTGTGTAAAAAATGCGGTGTAGTTTCTTCAAAAAGCTGCGCCTGATTATCTTTGAAAAAAATAACGAAACATGAATTTCTGGAACAAAGTCTATTACGGCAATACGGTTCTCGATTATGCCATTTGCCTGGGTATCATTCTGGGCGCAATAATTGTTGCCAAGGTTTTGTATTTTATTTCAAAGCATGTTATAAAAGCATTTACCAAACGCACCAAAACCAAGCTGGATGATATTATTGTTGACACGGTTGAAGAACCGGTTATTTTTGGAATGATTCTTTCAGCGGCCGTTTACGCTTTCAGCACACTCAACTATTCCGTGTCCAAACTTACGGCTGAAGATATTGAAGCGGGAATTACCATTCCGTATTCGCATACCAAACATTTTATTGATGCGCTTTTCGGATTCCTGATTGTGATCAACGTTGCCTGGCTGATTGCGCGCCTGGTAGATGCACTCATTGTGGAGTATGTAACCCCGCTTACCAAAAGAACCTCTACCGACCTGGACAACCAGGTACTGCCGCTGGTGCGCAAAGGGGTTAAATTGCTCATCTGGATTCTGGGAATTATTGTTGGTCTTGATAATGCCGGTTTTGATGTGGGTGCCGTGCTTGCCGGACTCGGAATTGGAGGACTTGCTTTTGCTCTTGCCGCGCAGGATACGGTTAAAAATTTCTTTGGCGGCATCATGATTCTGATCGATAAACCATTTAAAGTGGGTGAGCGTATCCGGGTTGGAGCAATTGACGGAACAGTAAAAGAAATTGGAATACGGAGCACCCGTGTGCAAAACATGGAGGGGCGTCTGGTAACCATTCCAAACTCCAAATTTTCAGACGACGCTGTTGAGAACATTGCACTGGAGCCTACGCGTAAAGTAATTCAGAATCTGAGCCTGGCTTATTCAACATCACCTGTTAAAATGCGTGAGGCCATGGGTATTCTCCAAAAAATTGTTTTGGAAAACAATGACAGGGTAGAAGAAAGCCACGAGATTTCATTTAACAATTTTGGAGCCTATGCGCTCAATCTTCAGTTTGTTTATTTTATCCGGAAAGAGGCCAACATTCCAGCTACCCAGTCAGAAATTCACCTGCAGATACTGGAACAGTTTTCAAAAAATGGCATTGAACTGGCCCTGCCAACGCAGACTGTAATTCAGGGGCGGTAATGATACCATGATTGTGTGAAGCTTATCACCTGCTGCTGAAATCAGAGCCTTCTCAGAGCGGTTAAGAAATTAGTTACGATCAATGCCGCAGTTTTACACCGCGGAGATCCGCGGAGTTTGTATGTGTCAAATTTTCTCTGTGTCGCCTCGGCGCCTTCTTGGCGGTTAAGAAATTAGTTACGATCAATGCCGCAGTTTTATACCGCGGAGAATCCGCAGAGGATTTCGCAGAGACCCGCTGAGTTTGTATGTGTCAAATTTTCTCTGGTTACCTCAGCGCCTTCTTTGCGGCTCTCAGCGGTTAAGAAATTAGTTACGATCAATGCCGCAGTTTTACACCGCGGAGACCCGCTGAGTTTGTATGTGTCAAATTTTCTCTGGTTACCTCAGCGCCTTCTTGGCGGTTCTCAGCGGTTAAGAAATTAGTTACGATCAATGCCGCAGTTTTACACCGCGGAGAATCCGCAGAGGATTTCGCAGAGACCCGCTGTTGTATGTGTCAAATTTTCTCTGGTTACCTCAGCGCCTTCTTGGCGGCTCTCAGCGGTTAAGAAATTAGTTGCGATCAATGCCGCAGTTTTACACCGCGGAGACCCGCGGAGTTTGTATGTGTCAAAATTTTCTGGTTACCTCAGCGCCTTCTTGGCGGTTCTCAGCGGTTAAGAAATCAGTTACCATCCATGCCACTGTGTTTTTTTACCGCCTGCTGCGCTGTCTGTGTCAAAATGCTATCTGCAAATCAGCGGGGAATTCTCGTAACTGTTAAACGTGTTCTCATTTTAAACAATCTCTTAGTAATAGTCCTGATCCAAAATACCCTTTTCACGCTATTGCACACGTTTCATTTCTAAATGATCTTTGGCAAAAAAGGCCAATGGAATTTTTACTTCACCTTGATTCAAATTTTTGCAGAGACGAAATAACAAACAGATTCAATCCGCATAAACGGGTTTCTGAAAAGTTTATTCAGCTGCTCACAAACCTTCATCAGCAGCCGGGTTTGTACCAGGCGTCGTTGTTTGATTCGTTTGAATTGAGTGAAGTGTTTACCTATTTGTCAGCCAGCCATACCTACTATTTACAAACCTGGCTGCCCAAAATCAACCAAACGGTTTTCCACCTGAAAAATGCCGGCGGAAATAATTTTATTGCAGTACAGCTGATGACACTTTTCCTGGAAAAATACCAGCTTGACCTGGAGCGTCACATTGCGTATGAAGAGCAGGTTTTGTTTCAGTTTGTAGGCGAAATGCTGGATGGCGTTTATTCAGCAGAAAAGAAAGATTTTGTAATCAACCATTTCTTGTTTACACACAATGACAACATTATCGTTCACCTGAAAGAGTTAAAAAATGACCTGGTAAAACTGGAAACAGGTTTAACTCATAACATGGCCTTTCAGGTACTTTTCAATCAGCTTGAAATTTTTCAGAATGATTTGCTGATTCATGGCCTTATTGAAGATGATGTGTTTATTCCAAAGGTGCTTGATCACATTGACCGGCACTTTGAAAAAATCAGTCGGATAGGTGAATCGTGATGTCAAAAACTGTAACGGACGGTTGCCAGGTCATTTTACTGCGTTACATTCAAAATGACTTGTCCGATTCGGCCTGTTCTTTATAGAGATTGCCTTTTAAACCCTGCTTTCGCCACTTAATTCTTTGAAGGCAAAGACCTGAATTTTGAATAGAGCGGCTTAAATACGGCAATGCTTAAAACACCAATAACCCAGCCGCTCCAGTACAGAAAATTCATCACGTAATCCAGGTTGTCAGTGTAATCGTAATAGGTTGTATCAAAGAAAAACATCCATGCAAAAAGCGGGAGCAGCGGTAAAAAAAACTGCAGGTACATGGTTATAACATACCCGGCATTGTTTAGTGTCGAAGCAAGGTAGGTACGAATGGTGATAGTGGCAAACAGCATGTAAAGCAGCAGCGCTATGGTAGATACGGCTACCTCTTCATTGTTGCGGATTTGCAGCAACTCAAAAAGAATAACACCAATTATGGCTATCAGTAACGGTG
Source organism: Bacteroidota bacterium (assembly GCA_016192075.1). GTDB lineage: Bacteria > Bacteroidota > Bacteroidia > Flavobacteriales_D > Crocinitomicaceae > JADJGJ01. Next base: position 36,475 of record JACPUU010000016.1, read on the forward strand.
TGAGACAAATGGTAATAAAACCATATACAAACTGGCGCAGGTTCATTTGTTTAAAAATCCAGACCAGCATAGCCAGAAAAGCCATAATACCGCAAACAATTTTCCAGAACCAGGGCTCAGCATATTCAGCAAACCAGCCATAGTTCATGCGTGTACTGATTTGTGAAAGTTTATACTGTACGTCCCAGCTGTTATCATAATAGTATGGATCGTTGTACAAAAAATCAGATGCGTTTCCGTTTTCCTGGTCCGTCAATATTTCAGAAGAAGATCGTGTAATCGGATAATTGGAATAGGTATTATAGACTTTTATAAAATCACTGATAATTTGTTCGGCCTGGTTACGTGATACCGTTATTGGTCCGGGAGCGCCATACTCAGGATAATACTCATAGTCGTAATCGTAGAAATAGGTTTGGTACGTAAATTCGCTCCGGTAATAGGAGATGGTTCCGTTGTCATTGAATGTGATTTCTGAAGCACCGAAAACCAGGGTGTTTCCGTTGTTCAGCATTTCCATTTCACCGGCAAATTTTTCGGTGTCAATGGCATTTTTGACGCGCTGATAATTGGCCAGCGGAATAGCAGAAATAATCAGGAAAGCCATAAAAAATACCAGCAGATAACTGAAAAAATTCAGGTACTCAAAACTCAGCGGCATGCGGCCACCTGATTTGGCCACGTTGTAGCGCGACTGAAAAATAAACCAGTAAACCAGGTAAATCAAAACCGGAATAATCATCAGCACAACAGGGATCACATTATCCGGCAGTTCATTTTTGGGGTTCCACCCAACACTGAGTGTGATCAGGAAAAGGACCAGCGCTATTCCTAGTCCTATAGGTAGAAAGGAATGGATACGGGTTATCCAGATGGTTGGGTAATAATGCAACAGGTAATTGTCCAGTTTTTTAAATAGTTTCATGCGCTGTTGAATTAATCGTTAAATAATCTGCGGGTTGATGAGCTGATGTCTCTGAAATAATGAATGGTGCCGCCCTTTTTTATTACCTCGGTTACAAAATGCTCTGCCGTTATCTGCAGCGGTACTTTAACATGCAGCGTTTTGCCGTGTGCGTTTAATAGAATGTTTGCGAACAGCGATCGTATCTCAGTTTCAGACAGCGAGGTTTGAATTTCAAATTCATTGTCGGTACGGGTTTCGCCTATTTTACCAACCTCGCCGGAATAGATCATTTCACCTTTTCGCAAAAAGACAATGGCATCAGCCACATTTTCAATTTCATGAAGTTGCTGCGAACTTAATATTACGCTCACCTTTCTTTTTTTCTCAGAAACAATAGCGCGCAGATCACTCAAAAATTTTCCCTGTGCGTTAATGTCCAGATTGGCTATAGGCTCATCCAAAACCAGTAACTCGGGATTTATCAGTAGCATTTTGGCCAGCTGAAACCGCAACCGGTAACCGGTTGAAATTTCACTCCATTTAAGCGGCGCATATTCTGTAAGCGCCAGTTTTTCCAATAATTCGTCAACGTGAAAATCAGCATCTTTTCCCTTAATACCCCGGATGCTGGCCTGAAAAACCAGGTTGTTCCGGAGTGTTCCATACCATTGCGGAATGCGCTGTGGAATATAGGCTACGCGTGACCGGATATTTTCCCAGCTCAGTACATTGACCTCATTGTTGCCAAAGTAATTCAGCATACCGTTGTCATGGGCCAGGTCACCTGCAATAATACGCAGCAGGGTTGTTTTTCCGTTTCCGTTTTCACCAACAACGCCGGTAATTTCACCGGTGCGCAATTCAAGTGAAATATTCTGCAATGAAAAATTTCCCTTGCGGTATTTTTTGTTCAGGTTTGAACAGGAGAATAAATTCATAAGCCTTCAATTATTCAGGGAATGTATGAATTTTTTAAGCGTCTGGTAGCAAGGATTTGTTTTTTAAGATTTTCTAACAATTCCTAATGCTTCATTTTTTTTGCGTATTTCTTTGCGGTTGTTGCTGCCACCGGGGTGTAGATAAAAATATTCCGCAGTGCATCTTCATCCAGGTTGAATGAAATTCCGAGTTCCAGGTACATGTACAGTGTGGTGGTCTCATCCCGTTTGCGCTTAACAAAACCAGTACCCATTATTTTTTGGATAGCAGCCCAGGTATCATAAAAGTGAATCTGCCCGTTAACGTCAATTTTTTCAGTACCTGATTCAAATTCTGCATACGTGGTAAGGGTCATGTAATTGATCTGGTCGTTACGGATATACGTTTTCCAGACAAGAAATTCGTTTAACCCAAAGGTGAGTACTTCATCAAAACCCAATAAGTACGGAAGCTCACTTTTTGTATTGTAGCCGGCATCTTCCCATGCGGCTCTTTCTTCTGCCTGCGGAATAATTGATTCGGGCGTGCCAAGTACGTTAATCAATTCGTCGGTGTGCATTCCAATATGAATTGTGCTGAAACCTACCCCCGGCGTAATGGAGTATTGCGTAAATCCTGTGTTTGAAACAAGCACTGAAAAAATCAGGACTGTGGTACGAAGTACATTTTTCATATTTTTTTGCTTAAAATTAATCAGGATAATTAAAGTATCCGTTTTTTAATAAACCACGGTCCATCCCATTTCACTTTCATTCCCCTTGGCATCCCGCGCAACAACCCTAAGTTTATTATTACCTGTTCTTAAAAGCGGGGTGCTGTGCTTATCCAAAGGAATAATATACCGCATTTGCCGGCGATCATATTCCATCAATACCCATTTACCATTCAAATAGGCTTTGTAGGAGGAAACGCCGGAAAGATTGTCGGCAATTTCCAACTGCAGGTTTTTGAATTTGGTAATGATTTTTCCTTCCATAAAATCAAGTGGTGTAATAAGTGGTGCAAGCGTATCCACTACCAGTACAAATTTTCCAAAATTGCGCGGAGCTCCCTCAACCCAGCCGTCTACATAATCACCGCCAATGTAAGTGAGTTTTTCTTTGTCATTGATGAGACCAATAGCCAGTTTGTACACCGGAAAATCAGCACGCAGCGCGGGAACTTTAATGCGGACATCAAATTTTTGCTGTACCGGAATGGCGTATTCACCAAACTGGTAAAGTGCCGTTATATAGGTTGAAACGGTGTCGCGTTTAAATAATTTCTGAAGCGGTTCATAAAAGGTAGCGGGTTCCATCAGCACCTGAAAATCATCTTTCAGCAATACGTTTACCGAATCAGGGAAAAAGTAACCGGCCGTTTTGTCAAACGGATTTTTGGCATAGCTGCCTGAAGGTTTGCCAAGGGCAAAAGCAAGAATTGTTTTGTTGCCGTGTACATCTGTGGCTGTGAGGTTGTAATTACCGGCGCAGTTTTCCCAGCGAATAATACCATTGTTCTGTACATAAATAGCCAGCGGGTTAATGATGGTTTTAAAATGCTTGTGGATGTGTTTGTTGTTTTGGTCAAATTCAAAATAATCCTGGTGCGTATTCAAAAAACGGTTGTGATCAAAATTCAGGTAATCAATTTTCATTTCATGCAGCTGCGTATCATCTTTTGTAAAATTGGTGTGATAAATACCGCAAACATTGCCTGCACCATTTAATTTGTCGGTTGTTTGAAAACCAAATGCCAGGTATGAATTTTCAGTGAGCAGGGCGCTGACATCAATGGGGTTGCCCTCATTCACTACCAGTTTTTCACCTACCAGTTTGCAGGGATAATAACTTGATTTGCCGGGTATCATGTATCCTTTTTCGGTAACAGCATAGAGCTTAATGCCCGTAATGGTTGGCCTGGTGGTATCTGCAATTTTGGAGCGGAAACATGTAAACAGCAGCGGGTTCAGGGCATGTTCTGTTGCTGTTTCACGAATTTCAAAATGAAGATGTGCTGCCGATGAACTCCCTGAATTACCTGAAAGACCTATAAACTGGCCTTTTTTTACAAAAATGGAATCCTCCAGTACAAACTCATCCAGGATGTAGCTTTCGTTTTTTTTCTGTTTCTCATACGCCAGTGAATCTATTTCAGCTGAAAACGACTGCATGTGGCCATACAAACTTGAAAGCCCGTTTGGGTGGTCAATATAAAGTGCCAGCCCATATCCCCAGGGCGAAATACGAATGCGTGAAATGTAACCGTCTTCAATGGCGTAAAGGCGCTGTCCTTCAACACCACCGGTTTTCAAATCCAGTCCGGTGTGAAAATGATTGTCACGCATTTCTCCAAAATTGCCCGCCAGTATCAGGTCAATTTTCATGGGCGGATGAAAATCATACGAATCATAATCAATCGATTTGGGCTGATAAGCCTGTCCCCAGGCAGCCAAAGTACTTGTAAAGCAAAAGAATAAGAGTAAACGGGTCATTTTCACAATCATGAATTATCAAAGATAATGCCGTCTATTGGCTTGATTTACTTGAGTCTGTGATTGTTATTAAAAGCCGGTTTTTAATATTTAAATCGTCTTTCCTTTGAAAATGGCCGAATGAATTGTAATTTTGTTCGTATTAATTGATAACCGGGACTTATGTCTGAAACAAAAGATTTGATTGAGCAGCTGAATTTAAGAGTAGACAAACTCATAAGCCGGATTGCTGAATCAAATCAACTTGCTGAAAAAAAGCAAAGTGAGATTTTGTTGCTGACAGAACAGTTGCGTCAGAAAGACCAGGTGATTTCAGGTTTACAGGCTGAACTGGCAGAAGCCATGCAGCCCAAAGAAACACCGGTTGCGCTGGAAAATGAACAGCTGAAGGGCCGTATCAATGAAATGGTAAGGGAAATAGACGAATGTATCTCATTACTAAAGGTTGGAAACTAAATGGATAAAGTATCACTCAAAATTGTTATTGCAGGGCGTACTTATCCACTTACAATAAAGGGGGAGGAAGAAATGGCTATTCGTGAGGCGGCTGACCGCATCAACACGAATATTCAAAAACTCCAGGGCACCTATGCCGTAAAAGACATGCAGGATTTATTAGCCATGACAGCTCTTCAGATGGCTGTTCAGCTTAAAAACACTGCAGAAGCTACCCCTTCTGTCCAGCCTCAGTTTGATGAGGACATTCAAAAGATAATTTATAAAATAGACGCACAGCTGTAGTAACTACAGGTTGTCGTCTTTGCAGTTTCCCGCTGATAGTATTTGTTTTTTGAAAGCAAATAACCGGCGGGATTTTATTTACTTAACAATTAAATTATGGATTTAATCAGCATACTGATCGGCGCCGGGGTAGGAGTGGTTGCCGGTGTTGTAATTATGATGATCCTTCAAAAATCTGCTCTGAAGAGCAAAACTGAAGCGATCAGAAAAAAGGCAGAAGATGAAGGCGAAGCGGTAAAAAAGGACAAAATTCTGCAGGCCAAAGAAAAATTTCTGCAACTGAAAGAAGAGCATGAAAATGCGGTCAGACAAAGAGAACGAACCATTCAGAGTGCTGAAGACAAAATCAAGGCAAAAGAAAAAACACTGAATCAGAAAATTGAAGAGGTTAACCGCAAAAGCAGTGAAGTAGATGTTCTCAAAAAAGAAATAACCGCACAGCTTGAAACCGTTGAAAGTAAAAAAGCTGAGGTTGCAAAAATTCACCAGAAACAGGTTTCAGAACTTTCCAAAATATCAGGTCTCACCGCTGAAGAGGCTAAAAAACAAATGATGGAGGCCCTCAAAGATGAGGCACGCACAGCAGCGCTGGCACACATTAAAGAAATATCAGACGAGGCTAAAATCAACGCATCGCGTGAGGCTAAAAAAATTGTGGTACAGTCTATTCAGCGCGTAGCAACGGAACAGGCCATTGAAAATTCAGTATCCGTCTTCAATATTGAAAACGATGAAATGAAAGGCCGTATCATTGGCCGTGAAGGGCGCAACATTCGTGCTCTGGAAGCTGCAACCGGCGTAGAAATTATTGTGGATGATACCCCTGAGGCAATTATTCTCTCTTGTTTTGATTCTATTCGCCGTGAAATAGCCCGTCTTTCATTGCATCAACTGGTATCTGACGGACGCATTCACCCGGCCCGTATTGAAGAGGTGGTTGCAAAAACCAAACGCCAGCTGGAAGAAGAAATTATTGAAACCGGCCGCCGCACCTGTGTTGACCTTGGAATTCATGGCTTGCATCCTGAACTGATGCGTATGGTGGGCCGCATGAAATATCGCTCATCGTATGGGCAGAATTTGCTGCAGCACAGCCGTGAAGTAGCCAACCTGTGTGCCATTATGGCTTCTGAACTGGGGCTTAATGCTAAGGTTGCCAAACGTGCCGGGTTACTGCATGATATTGGAAAAGTGCCCGATGATGAACCGGAATTGCCACACGCTATTCTGGGTATGAAACTGGCTGAAAAGTATGGTGAAAAACCAGATGTTTGCAACGCCATTGGTGCCCACCACGATGAGATTGAAATGACCACCATGATTTCACCTATTGTGCAGGTATGTGATGCCATTTCCGGTGCACGCCCGGGTGCACGCCGTGAAATTGCTGAATCGTATATTAAACGTATCAAAGAACTTGAAACCATTGCCCTTGGTTTTGACGGTGTGGTTCAATCCTACGCAATACAGGCAGGTCGTGAACTGCGTGTTATGGTAGAAAGTGAAAAGGTAAATGATCAGCGTGCTGAAGAATTGTCATTTATTATTTCTCAGAAAATTCAAAATGAAATGACGTATCCGGGCCAGGTTAAAGTAACCGTGATTCGCGAGAAACGTGCGGTGAATTATGCCAAATAGTCTTTCTAAAAAGGAGATTAAAGACATCATTCAATGGGATGTAAAAAACTGGAAAAATGCGCTTTCCTTCTGGGAAGCGCATTTTTCAATTAAACCCGGCATGCGCGTATTGGCGTTGGGTGAAAGGCAGGGTGGCCTGAGTTTATATTTTGCCAAAATGGGCTGCGAGGTTGTTTGCACAGAGTACAAGGAACCACTCGATGAAGCCCGTGAAATGCATAAAAAATACGGAGTGAGTGAGCGTATTACCTATCAGCAGATGGACATGCGCAAAATTGATTTTGCCGATCAGAGTTTTGATATAGTTGTTTTTAAATCGGTAATCGGTGCGCTGAGCTCTGTAAATGATCAGTCACAAGCTATTTCTGAAATCAGGCGTGTCTTAAAAAAGGACGGTGCTTTTCTCTTTGCAGAAAACGCTGTTGCAAGCAGACTGCATCGCTACATGCGTAAAAAATTTGTGAACTGGAAAGATGCCTGGCGGTATGTTTCTGATGAAGAATTTGAGTCGTGGAAAAAATTATTCTCAAAAACCTATTCTAAAAAAACAGGCCTGGTGGCTTTATTTGGCCGTTCTGAAAAGCAACGCAGTTTCCTGGGGGCGGTAGATTCCCTGTTTTCGCCCATCAGTCCTAAGGCCTGGCGTTATATTTACCTGGGGGTTTTTATCCGGTAGATTTTTCATTCCTGAGCAGAAAATAAAATCCATGCATCAGGTCGGTGGTTTGTAAAAGGGCTACAGCGGGTCCTGATTTTTTTAAACAATCCAGTGTCGTTTCATCCAGGTAATAGGTAGGAAAAATGTGCGTTTTTAATTTTTCCATTGAAAATGTCTGATCAGTCAACCCGTATTTTTCAAATAAATTCCGGCAATGCGTTATCAGCGTCTCTTCGTCATTGGCATAATAGGCCTTGTCTTTAATGCCTGCTAAAACCAGGTTTTCATGGAAACCGGTTTGATATGAAATATCGGTAATGCGGTGTATCACCGGATCATTAATCAGCCTCCAGTAGGACATTTTTTTGAGCAGGGGCTTGTCTGTCCGCAGTAAAAAGTGAATATAATCTACCCGCCTGTGTTTTGCAGGTATAACCTGGTCGTTAATAATCAGTTTACCAATGTGGCTTACATACGTCAGATACAGCGTGTCAAATACAGCTGTACCGGCTTCTGTTTCAAGAATGGCGGTATTGTCCTGGATCCGGATGGCAGAAATGACCGTATTGAGTTTGATGGTAATATTGGTGCGTTTACTGATGCGTGATAGCAGCGCATGAATCAATTCCGGCGAACCTGATTTTGGATACCGGTTGCGTTTTCCAATAATCCTGAAATTCATGTTGGGATCATGCCTGAAATTGCCAAATCTTTTCCAGCGCAGGCTAAGCAGTGTTTTGCAAAAAGCGCGGTAGGTATCGGTTGAATTTTTAGCGGAGTAGGGTACCCGTATTTTTTTACCTACAAATACAGGGGCTGGTTTTACGGCGTAAAGTGGTACTCCCAGTTCTTTTTCAATGAACCGGTAGGCTTTGGGTACGTACGACCAGATATGGCAGCCACATTCTATTTCATAACCTGCGGGTGATTGGTCAGAATACCAGGCGCCACCTGCAACAGAAGCCGTATCCAGCAGGGTGATTTCTGAATCAGGCGCTGATGCTGACAAAAAGAGTGCTTTCAGAAGTGAAGCCGGGCCGGTCCCTATGATTGCAATACGTGTGTTGCGGTTATTCTTTTTAGTTTCCGGGTCCTCCATTTTTGACTATCTTTACAAAAAAGACGACCAAAGATAACACGTGAAGAATTTAGAAACAATTTTGATTACAGGTGGGGCTGGTTTTATTGGGTCTAATCTCTGTGAGTTTTATGTTAATAAAGGAGTCAGGGTTATTTGTCTGGATAATCTGCTCACCGGGAAAGAGTCAAACATACAACCCCTGCTGGGCAAGTCAAATTTTACGTTTGTACGTGGAGACATCCGTGATTTTGACACCTGCAGTGAACTGGTAAAAAAGGTAGATGCCATTTCACACCAGGCAGCACTTGGATCTGTTCCGCGTTCGATTGAAAATCCACTGCCAACCAATGAAATTAATTGCCACGGTTTTTTGAACATGCTTACCGCGGCCAGACAAAATAATATCAAACGGTTTGTTTACGCATCCAGTTCATCGGTCTACGGTGATTCAGCAGCCAGCCCTAAAAAAGAAAACCAGTTGGGTAAACCGCTTTCACCGTATGCAGTGTCTAAACTAACCAACGAACTTTACGGAAAAGTGTTCTTTGACCTCTATGGTATGGAAACAATCGGGCTGCGTTATTTTAATGTTTTTGGAAAAAACCAGGACCCCAACGGTGCATACGCTGCGGCAATTCCTAAGTTTATTGCCTGCATGAAAAACAATGAGTCACCAACCATTTACGGTGACGGAAAACAAACCAGGGACTTTACCTACATCAAAAATGTGGTTCTGGCAAATCAGCTTGCGCTTGAAACTACCAATACCGGCTGTTTTGGAGAAGCTTACAACGTTGCCTGCGGTAAATCCTATTCGCTTAACGAAGTGGTAGGGGCTATCCGCAATGAACTGGTAAAAAAAGGATTTCCGGTTGCTGACCTTGAACCGGCTTATGTTGATCAGCGCAAGGGAGATATATTGAATTCACTTGCTGATATTTCAAAAATTTCAGCAGCACTTGGCTATTCTGCCAGGTTTGATTTTGATCACGGGATTTCAGAGTACATTACACACATGTAAGTTTTGTATGACTAAGTTAAGGGCCCTGGTAACTGATAAAAAGCTGAACGAAGTAATGTTTACGCTTCTTATTCTGACATTTCCCTTCGGGTCCAATTACTTCTCGTTCTCCATCGGCTTTATGACGGTTTATCCAAATCTTTTGGTGCTGGCCGTGCTGTTTATCAGTGGTGTTTTAAGAAAAGATTTGCCCGCATCATGGCTTGAAAAATATTTCCTGGGATTTTTAATTCTCTTTAGCGTGGTTAACCTTGCATACTTACCTTTTGTGGCAGACAAAAGCTATGCAATCGTTGATGTGCGCAGCACTATTCTGATGGCCATGACAGGCTATGTATTTCTTTCTCAAAACGTCTTTTTGGGCTTTGATAAATGGCGGAGTACACTTGCGTTTGCATTCAGGGTTGTTTATGCCATTGTTCTTATTTTTGGTATTTTTGAATACACTACCGGCTGGCATTTCAGCGGTATGATAACCGAACATCTCATTGAGCGCGGCCTGGTTGATCTGGCTGTTTATTCGCCCCTTTTTTTATGGGACAATCCCAACAATTTTATGCTCTATTTTGTGCTGATGGGTTTTTTGCTGATACTGCTGGAACCGTCACGGAAAATGCGGAATTACCTGGCATTTTTTGTCATGGCGCTCAATTTATTTTTTGCCACGGTTACATTATCCAGAATAGGCGTTCCGCTTAGCGTTTTTAGCTTTGCAGTTATTTCTATCCTTGCCGGGTATGAAACATTACGGGCGGTAACCAAAGAACTGCGCTCAAAAATTTACCTGGTGCTTTTTGCAGTAATAAGCCTGATCATTGTCTATTTTTCCAATGAAAAATTTTATGGTATACCTGAGGCCCGGCAAATGCGTGAAACAACCAGTCAGCCGGTATACCCTGAGCAGCATGAGGCGTATCTGAAATCGCTTCCCGTGGCTGATTCAACAACTGTTCAGTCAATTGCCGTAACCAATGATTCAGCTGCTGTTTCCAACATGCGCAATTCCAGGGACGAGCGCAAATCGCTGGCAAAAAACGGCCTGGTTTTCTTTTTTGAATCTGAGCTGGTTGGTATCGGACCCGGGCAATTCAGGTATCGTCATGATCATGGACTCATCAGGTATTATGCGTATGGCAATAACGGCCCTCACTTTTGGTTTATTGAAATTATGTCGCAGTTTGGGCTGATCGTTTTTATTCCGTACATTTTTTTACTGGGGTATCTGGTTGCAAAAGTTGCGGGTATCGTTCGCAAAGATCTGAATTATGCAACCTTTTTTCTGCTTGCGCTGATAGGTTTTGGTGTAGGGTCACTTATGCCAAGTGCTTTTCTGATTCTGGATATTAACTGGATGTTTACAGCAGCGCTGGTTGTGCTGGCGGCCAATTTTTCATCGATGACCAAATCTGCAGAGCATGTTTAAAAAGGGAACTTTTTCATCCAATTTCCTGGTCCTGTTTTCAGGCAATACCATTGCGCAGATTGTACCGTTTATTTTTGCAGCTCTTATCACGCGTCTTTTCAGTACCGATGAAATTGGAATTCACCGGAATTTTCTGGCCCTTGCATCTATGATTGCCATTGCCGCTGCCGGGCGTTATGAAATGGCGGTTGTATTACCCGCTGACAAAACAAGGGCAATGAATTTGCTCAGCCTTTCATTGCGCCTGATTTTGTATGTGACACTGGGCAGTTTACTTTTTTATTTTTTCAGAGATTGGTTAGATGCAACAATTTATGAAGATGGTAACATTGGAAGTTACATGATTTTTTTACCGCTTGCAGTGATCCTTTTTGCACTTACCAATTTACTTTCCCAGTGGCTGATTCGTGAAAAAAAATTCAGGTCACTTACCAGTTCAGGTATTGCCCGGTCAGCCTTCATTAATATTTTTGCGGTCATGTTTGGCTATGTGTCAATGGGGGTTCTGGGTCTTATACTTGGCACCATCGTTGGTTTCCTGGTCGCATTGGTGATGATGTATCTTTCATCGTACCGTTCATTTGAAGGTTCGCTGATCAGTTCCGCCGGCAGGCGTCAGGTAGCTTCTGAATACAAAGATTTTCCATTGATCAATGCACCGCACGCGTTTGTAGATTTGCTTTTTGCAGCCATCTTTTTTGCGGTTATAACACGTGATTATGGATTGACAGAACTTGGTTATTTTTCAATGATGTCAGCCCTTTTACTGGCAAGTATGCGCGCTATTGGCGGCGCAGTGGGCCAGCTTTATTACAAAGAGGCCAGTGATCTGAAAGAATCGGGTGGAGATGTTTCTGCTGTCATGTTCCGTTCCATCAAATTGGTTTCGTTGTTTGCTGTTCCGGCCTGCATTGGGGTGTTTTTGTTTGGACCTGAACTTTTTGGCTGGTACCTGGGGGTAGATGCGGAGCATGATTATACCGTTTCAGGACAGTATGCGCAAATTATGATTTTTCCGTTTTTTCTGAATTTTATTATTTCACCAATTTCAGGTACGCCCATTATTTTCAGAAAACAAACACAGGCTTTTGTGTTCAGTCTCATTGGTTACATCGCCAGCATATCAGCCTTTATGATTGGAAAACAGCTGGGGTATTCGTTTAAAGAAGCCCTGGTGCTCTATGCGGTTGCGCAAACACTTTATTACCTGGGGTTATTTATCTGGTATATTAACCTGGCCAAAACGCGTCCATGAAAATTTTATTCAGCGGTCTTCCATATTTTGGTAAAAAACTGGTTCAGGAACTGCGTGAAACAGATTCTGAAAACACCTACCTGTTTTGTGACACCTATTATTCAAAAAAAGATCAGCTTAAATTTTTGTTTCACCTGATTACTGCAAAAAAGGTGGTGTCGTTTAATGGTGCTTCTTCCAACAGCGGTTCACTCAACTGGGCATTGCGTTTCAAAAAGCCGTTGATCATGCAGTGGCACGGGTCAGATGTGTTAACCCTGCGCACCAATAAACTGGGCAGAAACAACAGTGCTTCAAAATATACCCAACAGGCAAAGTCGTTTACAGATGCCGTATGGCTTCAGCAAGAGCTGCAAGAGCTGGGTGTTGAAGCTTCCATACTGCATTTCAAACATGCCCGCCCGACAACCAGCACCGCTCCGTTTCAAACAGCAAACGTGGTTTCATACCTTGCCCAGAACAATGAATTGTTTTATGGAATTGAAGCTATTCAAAACCTGGCATTCCATTTTCCGCAAATAACATTTCACCTGATTGGCACGGATGGTAATTCCATGAAACATTTTCCCAACATTCAGTATCACGGTTGGGTATCGAAAGATAAAGTAACGGAACTGATGAATGCAAATGCCATCTACCTGCGTTTAACAGCGCATGACGGGTATTCACTTTCTGTTTTGGAAGCCCTGGCAAATGGTAACTATGTGATCTGGAATAATCCGCACCCGTGTGTTAACTTTGTCAAGGACAACAGCAGTTTGAAACTGGTTTTTGAAAAAGTACTTGACCAGGTTAAAACAGCCGGCTATGCCCGCGTAAAAGCAAATATAGATTGGGTGGCTGAACATCACAGTAAAGAAAAAATTCTTCGTAATTACATCCGGATGCTGATACATGACTGATCAAAAAAAACACATTGTTTTGCTCACCACCTGGTTTCCTCCGCTGCAAAGTGTTGCGGTGAACCGAATGGTATCCATTGCACGTTACCTGGATTATACCAAATTTAACCTGACCGTTATAACGGCCGGTACAAAAAACAACCAGGGCTGGTCAACTGAAAACGGGTATCGCATTTACCGGGTTAAACCGCAGGGAGGTTTTGCAAAACCAGAATTTAAATCAAGTGATTCCAGGTTCAGGCACAAGCTAAAAGTGGCATGGCGCATTATCCGGCTCCGGTTGATGGGTGATGAGGATCGTTTTTGGTCAAAAAAAGCAGCACAGGTACTGGAGAATCTTCAGCAGCAAACCCCGGTTGACCTGGTGCTTTCTTCATTTTCCCCGGTTGCGCCGCACCTGGTAGCACTGGCGTTTAAAAAGAAATACCCAGGGGTAAAATGGATCGTTGACATGCGTGACGAAATGAGTCTGAATCCACAATCTAACCAGGCGCTTCGAAAATATTATGCCTCAGTTGAAAAAGACATTGCCGGTTATGCCAATGCGCTCATCTCGGTAAGCCAGCCCATTGTAGACTATTTCAAAACCGTAATTCCTGGTTTGACAACTTATGTAGAAATCAGGAACGGGTATGATCATGAAATGCCTGAAACAAATCCTGCATTCAATACCTGCCTTACGTTTCTGCATGCCGGTAGTTTCTATGGAACGCGCAAGCCGGATACCTTTTTTGCCGCTTTATTAAACCTGCACCGCAAAAAACAGCTGCCGCAAAACTGGAAATTTATCTGTGCCGGTGCCGCACGCAATTTTTCAATACCTGCTGAATTTGAACAGCAAGTTGAATGGATTGAGCGTGTTTCACAGGCTGATAGTATTAATTTAATGTTAAATGCAGATATTAATGTACTTATTCAGCCCCCAACGGGCCGAATGGGCGTTTATACCGGAAAACTATTTGATTACCTTTCTGTCTGCAAGCCGGTGCTGGCTATAGTAGATACAAGGGATGTTGCAGCTGCGCTCATAAAGTCCGTCAATGCCGGGTATGTTGCCTCTTTTGACAATGTTCAGTCCATTGAAACGGCCTTGATAAAGGCTATCGAAAACTGGGAGAAAAAGCAGGTACCTGAAATAGATATTCCTCAAATTCGTTCATTACATCGTAAAATTCAGATTCAAAAGCTAAATTTGTTGATAGATCATTTATTGAATGAGTCGTAAACTATTAGTCATAGGGTCAAATTCCCCGCACGTATCAAGATACATCAATCTTGTAAAAGACCTTTTTGACGAAGTGGTTTATGTAGGTGAATCAACCCTGGAAATTGATTTGCCCATCAGGCAGCATTTGATAAATTTCAGATCGGTCAATCCGTTTTTATTATTGCGCAGCTCTAAAAAACTCGGTGAAATTATTCAGAAAGAAAATCCTGATCTGACACACATACAACAGGTGAACCGTGTTGCTTTTGCAGCAGCAAGGCACTTAGTGCGCCAGGGAAGAAAGTATGTGGTTACCGCCTGGGGAAGCGACGTTTTAATTGCGCCGCATAGAAACCGGTTCTATAAAAAGATCACCAATTTTGTGTTGAATCATGCTGCATTTGTAACGGCTGATTCTGAACACATGATTCAGGCAATTGAGCAGCTGAGTCCCGGCATACGGTGTGAATTGGTTTATTTTGGTATTGAACCTATTTTGCCTGGTGCAAAAGAAAAAATTGTGTATTCAAACCGGTCGTTGAAAGAGCTATACAACATTGGCCAGGTGATTGATGAATTTGCTGAATTTCATAAACAGAATCCTGACTGGAAACTGGTTATTGCCGGCCAGGGCAACCAGGAAGATATGCTGCGCAAAAAAGTAGTACAGGGACAATTGAGTGACCATGTCATTTTTATCGGCTGGCTTTCATCAGAGAACAACTGTTCCTGGTATAAAAAAGCAACACTTTACATTTCTATTCCATCTTCTGACGGCACCTCGGTTAGTTTGCTCGAAGCCATGTCAGCAGGCTGTATTCCGGTAGTATCTGATTTGCCGGTTGCGTATGAGTGGATTACAGATGGTGAAAACGGAGTCATTAAAAAAGCCGGTGAAAATGCCCTGCTCAGGGCGCTGAAACTTGATCCTGAAAAATTAACCATCCGTAATGCAGACATTATTAACTCCAGGGCTACCGGCAGCATTACCAAACAAAAATTCAAATCTATTTTCGAACAGGTAGCACATGCTTCAGCTGGTAAAAAATAAAGATACCTACGGGCTTGGACTGTTGCTGCTGCTCACAATTCTAATAGGTTACCAGGAACTGATTGCGCCCGCTATCGGTATTTTTGTCCTTTTGACACTGGGTGAAATTTTTATAGCAAAATCACTCCGCTTTGAATGGAATAAAAACAACCTGTTCTTTGTTGCGCTTTACCTGTTTTACCTGGCAGGTCTTCTTTGGTCTGACCACCGTGATATAGGGTGGAAACTGATAGAATATAAAATGTCTTTTTTCATTTTTCCGGCACTTTTTTTATTTAAGAAAAAGTCAACCAATTACTGGCTTGTTCTGCAGGGGCTCATCCTGGGATCACTTTTGCTGGCAGGTCGTATTTTATACCTGCATTACATAACCATGCCGCAGTTCAACGAGTATGAAATTGCCAATGAAGTGCTTAAAATTCATCCTACGTATGCCTGCATCTATTTCACCACAACCCTCTTTTTTATCGGTTACGCAAAAGTTTCAGGCAGCTTCAGGGTACATACACTGATCGTTGTTGTTCTGTCACTTTTGTTTATTTACCTGGTTTATAAACTGGGATCATTTGCCGGTATGCTTTTTCTGGGGCTTGTCAGCATTGTTGTACTGGCCTGGTGGGTGTATCGCAAGCTGCGCCTGGCGGGCGTTATTGCCTTGCTGATACTTGCCCCCGCCTTATTTATTTATGGTATTTTAAAAATGGACCGGTTTGCCTACGACGTTGAAATGACAAAAGCCGTTTACACTGAAATTTCAAAAGGAAAAACCTATTATTTTGAAAAAAACCGGGAAGATAATTCCGGCACAAAAATGCGGGTGCTGCTCTGGATTTTATCTACTGAAATTATTCTGGAGAACCCAATGGGAGTGGGTACCGGTGATATCGATTTCAGCCTTATTGAAAAATGTGATCAATATAACCTGGAATTGCTGAAAGAGAAAAACCTGAACCCGCACAACCAGTTTCTGCAAACCGGTATTGATATCGGAATTCCCGGTATTTTAATTTTGCTTGGAATTATTGGATTTGGTTTCAGAAAAGGCATTCGTACAAAAAATTACCTGTTGGTTTACCTGGTTATGAGTTTGTCATTTAACGCGTTGTTTGAATCTGTTTTACAGAAACAGTCCGGTATTGTGTTTTACAGCTTTTTGATTTGCCTGGTGACGTCTTTAAACAGCCCGGGAGTGAAATCAGAGCAGGATGAGCTTGGCACTGGCCGGGTTTCTTGAGCAGAAGTAGAACAAAAACGCGGTTTTTACGTAGATTTAACAATTAATTTGTCATTTAGTAAAGAGACACATGAAAAGAGTTTTGGTTTTGGCACCTCACACAGATGACGGAGAGTTTGGATGTGGTGGAACAATAAATAAAATGATTAATGAAGGAGACGATGTTTACTATTGTGCTTTTTCGGCCTGTGAGCAGTCTGTTTTGCCGCAATTTCCGTCTGACATTCTGATTACTGAAGTTAAAGCAGCCACCAGGGTGCTGGGCATTAAACCTGAAAACCTGATTCTGAAAGATTATGAGGTGAGAACCTTTAATTACCGCCGGCAGGAGATATTGGATGACATTATCAAATTGCGTTCTTCCATTAATCCTGATATTGTTTTTATACCCGCGCTTACAGATATTCACCAGGATCATAAAACCATTGCTGAAGAGGCTTTGAGAGCATTTAAGTTTACCTCAATTCTGTCCTATGAATTGCCCTGGAACAATATCACGTTTCAAACGTCTTGTTTTTTTAAGTTGAGTGATGAAAATATTCAGGTAAAAATACAGGCGCTTAAACAATATCAGTCACAGGCACACCGGCCTTATTCAAATGAAGATTTTATTAAATCACTTGCCCGTGTCAGGGGTGTTCAGATCAGTGCACCGTATGCTGAAACATTTGAAGTTGTAAGGTGGATTAACAGCTAAAACAAGGTATGCAAATTGAGCTGAAAGATATCATTTCCAGAATTAACATCAGTCACGTCATTGGCGCTACTGACATAACTGTTAATGCGGTGGTTTCTATCGGTGATCCGTCTGTTACGCGCACCTCCCTTTTTTGGTGTTCTGATAAAAACCAGGCACAGTTGCTGCAGGTAAAAGAAGGTGTTGTAATTGTTTCCCGGGCTGCGTATGATTATGTTGCAGCACATTCCCCGGCTGCCAAATCTGATTCGGTTTCATGGCTGGTGGTTGAAAAACCACGTTATGTTTTTATGCAGGTGCTCAAGCTCATTCAGGATGGTGCCGTTCAATGGGGTTGCATTGCTGAATCAGCTCACATTCATGAATCGGTAGTACTTAACCGGCCAACGGTCAGTATTGGTGAAAATGTGATTATTGAAGCGGGTTCAAAAATTGGAGTAAATGTGCAGATTGATCACAACACGGTAATTAAGTCAGATACCGTGATTGATGATAATGTTAAAATAGGGGCCAACTGTACCATAGGTGGTGTGGGTTTTGGGTATGAATTAACAGATGAAGGAGGCTATGAGTTGATACCGCATATTGGAAATGTGGTGCTCAGATCAAATTCAGAAATTGGGAATAACACCTGCATTGACCGGGCAGTTTTGGGCAGTACCGTTATTGGTGAAAATGTCAAAATTGATAACCTGGTTCACATTGCACACGGTGTGGAAATTGGCAAAAACAGCCTTATTATAGCCAACGCTATGATTGCCGGAAGTGTAAAGATTGGTGAAAACTGCTGGGTTGCTCCGTCTGTATCAATTATTCAGAAAACACACATTGGTGATGATGCCGTGGTTGGGTTGGGCAGTGTGGTTATTCGCCATGTTGATGCACGAACTGTGGTAGCAGGTGTACCGGCCAAAAAACTGAAAGATAAATGATGATTTCTGTCGTCATACCTTGCCGGAATGAGGAAAAAAATATTGCGGAATGTATAGAGGCCATTTTTGGTGCTGACATAGGAGGTGATACACTTGAGGTATTGGTGGTTGACGGCATGAGTGATGACAAAACCCTTGAAATTCTTGGCAGTCTCTCTAAAAAATACCCCACGCTGCGGGTTGTACCCAATCAGCTTAAAATTACACCCGTTGCTTTTAACCTGGGTATAAAAGAATCCACGGGAGATTTTATTCAGATTATTGGTGCCCGCCAGATTATTTCTGAAAATTACCTGCGTGATGCAAAAAAATCGTTGACAGAAAATCCTGACATCTGGTGTGTGGGGGGCACAGTAACAAACGTCTATCAAACACCGCAGAGTGAAATTATAGGTCTGGCCATGGGGTCATCGTTTGGTGTTGGCGGCGGAAACTTCAGAGTACTGAAAAAATCAGAGTTTACAGATACGGTTGGCACACCCATGTACCCGAGAAAAGTGTTTGATGAAATAGGTTATTTCAATGAATCGCTTTTACGCAACCAGGACGATGAATTCAATTACCGGGTAACCAAAAAGGGAAAAAAAATTCTGCTCAATGCTGAAATAACAATTAAATATTATGTGAGGGCAAAAGTCAGCAACCTGTTCAGACAATACTACCAATACGGATACTGGAAAGTTTTTGTAAATAAAATGCACGGTGCCATTACAAACCTCAGGCAACTGGTACCGCTTTTTTTTGTAATGGGACTTATAGCAGGCCTGGCCCTTTCATTTGTTCATCCGGTATTGATGTGGATCTATGTTGGTGCCCTGGTTCTTTATTGTTTACTGGCCCTGTCAGCAGGTATTTCTGTAGCAAAAAAAGTAGGTAAGGGAATACGTGTTGCTGCCATTTTTCCTGTACTGCATTTTAGTTACGGTTGGGGGTACCTGGTAGGATTAATTCATTTTGTCTGCCTTGGAAAAAAGCCGGCAGAAAGTGCAGCTTCCCTCAGCCGGTAAATCAATAATAGTGGGTATTATTTCCACACCGCCTGGTAATGTGTGATACGTAAATTGGAGTGATAAAACGAATAAAAAAAATACTGCCAAAATCTGAATATGCCAAAAACACAACGGTTTCAATCGTGGGTGTGGGGCTGGCTGCTGTTATTCCAATTTTGCTCAGGCCTTTTCTGGGACGCATTTTTACCCCTGAAGAATTTAACCTGATGAGTTTGTATATTAGCGTTACTTCTATTCTGGCAATACCGGCAAATTTCAGATACGGTTATGCTGTGGCAATTACCCGAACCGATGATGAAGCCCGGTCCGTTTTACTGGGATCTCTGATGTTGAGCTTTATTTTTTCATGTGTTACCCTGGTTGTATTGATTTTTTTTGGTGAACTGGTTGTCTCACTTTTTCACCTGGACAAAGCGCTGGTGAAATGGTTTTACCTGGTACCGCTGAGTTGTTTTTTTATTTCGGCCTGTATTGGATTTAACGGTTGGCTTACGCGTAAAAAGGCATTTAAAGCCATGGCGTCCAATAAAATTATTCGCCGCGGTGGTGAGGGAGGTTTTCAATTGCTGCTGGGTAACCTGAAAATTGCAGGGGGACTTATTTACGGAACACTCATTGGCGACCTGTTAAATTTTCTGGTGCATTTTTTTCAGTTCAGAAAGTCAGATGGAAATTTCAAAGGCATTACCCGGCATAAGGTAAAAAGCGGCCTGAAAACGTACATTGATTTTCCTAAATTTAACCTGGTGCCGGCATTGCTTGATACGGTGAGTCTTGCGCTCCCGTTTTTTATGGTAAATGCGCGTTATGCAGATGAAACCGGTGGACAGTTTGCGCAAAGCCGTGATTTGCTGTCTATGCCATTGGTATTGATTTCAGCGGCCCTTTCACAGGTTTTACTGCAAAAACTGGCAGAAAAAAGAAGCAGAGGTGAAGCTATCGTCAGCCTTATCAACCGTCACGTTTGGTACCTTACCCTCCTTTCTCTTTTGGGAATTGCCATTATTTACCCGTTTGGAGAAGCCCTGTTCGTCTTTTTTGTTGGTGATCAGTGGGGCCTGGCCGGCAACATGGCATCGTGGATGGTGGTGGCTTATGCGCTTAAGTTTGTAATCACACCCATGTCCGTTGTCTTTTTTGCGCTGGAGAAAGTTAAAATTGCGGGTTTCTGGCAGGTGAGTTATTTTGCCGGAATGTGTACCTTATTTTTATTGCCCGATATAGGCATTTATGAATTTATTCTCTGGTATGTGGCGGTAGAAGCCGTTTTTTACCTTATTTACCTGGTTTTGATTTATCGTACTTCAAAGGCCTATGACAGGTCACTTCGTTATGAGTAAGTCCACGGCTCAAATAGGCGGCTATGTAGCCAGAATGTTTAACTTTACAAAAGATGTCTAATTTCTATCTGAACATATGATGCAGTTAATGTCCAGGCATACTCTATTCAGCGTCTATCTTGTGGTTTTTGCTGGTTTGTGTTATGGGGTGTACCTTACTTCCGGTACGGTTTATTTTGGATCACTGATGCTGTATTTTGGAACGTTTGCTGTTTTATACCTGCTGCTCACCTGGCAATGGGTCACAAAAAACATCTTCTCCAGGTTTGGTTCCGGCAGGCTTTCAACGGGTGGTATCAGTATTTACTGGTTGATAGTTCCCACGCTGATTGTTGTTATCGGCCACCTGGTAACCCTGGGCGGTATCCCCGCCTTTCAGGCCATGGAGCTGAATTATATTGAAGAGGTAGCCACTTTCAGAAACCGTATTTTTGATGACAAACCCGCCTGGATTGGGTATCCGACATCTATTGTACTGAAAAGCGCACTTCCGTTTTTACTGCTTTATGCCCTGGCCAAAAAGAAATGGACACTCTATTGGATTATACTGCTTACAGGCACGCTTTACACATTTGGGCTGATGCAAAAAAGTTTTATTGTTGGTTTTATTTTGCCGGCTATGGTGCTGGCTTTGCTGAAGAAACAATTTTTGATAGCCGTAAAACTGGTGGCCATTATTGTGGTGGTGGTATTTTCGCTGGTACATATTGCTAATCCGCCAGGCGGCTCGCGCCCTGATCCGGCATTGGTTGGTACTGGTCCCGCTACTGAAATTTCTCCGTTACTTGATCCCAACCAGCAATATTCCAGGTTAGAGCTTTTTGCCATTGGTTTGGCTGACAGACTTTTGGTGGTGCCCGGCAGGGTGGTTTCTGACTGGTTTGAGGTGATTCCCGCAAAAATGCCTTATTTGCAAGGTGATGGATACCGGCTGCTGGCCCTGATCAGGGGACGCAGCTACCATAACTATTCAAAAGAGCTGTATCCGCTTATTCAGCCAGAGTATGCCGCCATGGGATTAACCGGTACTGTAAATGCTGCCAGTTTTATGTATGATTATTCAAATTTTGGAAATACCGGCATGGTACTTGCAGGCATTATGCTGGCATTTTTGCTGGCCTGGCTTGAACATTTTTTCAGGCAGGATTTTAAACTGAAGTTGTGTTTGTGTATGTTCCCGGTTCTGATGTTAAGTTCAGGTGCCTTAACGACTATTCTGTTTTCGGGTGGTTTCGGATTTACAATTCTATTTTACTTTTTCTATCTCCGAAATAATCAGCAGGCATAACTATGTGTGGAATAAGTGGAATCATAAAAAAGAATAACACGCCTGTTCAGGTTGCTGAAATAACAGCCATGAACAACCTGGTTGCCCATCGCGGACCAGATGGTGAAGGATTCTATTATGGACCTGGTTTTGCGTTCGGGCATCGCCGCCTTTCCATTATCGATCTTTCTGAAAATGGCCACCAGCCCATGGAGTATAATGACAAGCTGGTCATTACATTTAACGGTGAAATATACAATTACCTTGAAATCAGAAACGAACTGAAAGAAAAAGGGTATGATTTCAGATCAGAGTCTGATACAGAAGTTATACTTGCCGCTTATCAGTGTTGGGGTGAAGATTGTGTAAAGCATTTCAATGGCATGTGGGCAATGGCGGTTTATGATAAAATTACAGAAACTATTTTCTGCAGCCGTGACCGTTTTGGTGTCAAACCATTTTATTACACCGTGTCTGAAAATGCTTTTGTGTTTGGGTCTGAAATTAAACAGGTATTACCCTTTGCCGGAAAAATAACGTACGATCAGAAAGTAGTACTCGATTATCTGATCATTGGGTTTGAAGATCACAGTTCACAAACATTTTTCAGAAATGTGTTCAAACTAATGCCCTCTCACAACCTGGTTTACAACCTCAGAAATCATGAGTTTGTAATTAAACCCTATTATGAAATTGAGTTTAATCAGGCTACTGGTTCCCTGAATGAGGCTGAAGCGATAGAAACATACCGGCACATGCTGGAAAGTGCTGTTCAGCTGAGGCTGCGTTCAGATGTAAAAGTAGGCACCTGCCTGAGCGGAGGAATGGATTCCTCTTCTGTAGCGGCCATTGCCGCAAAGCAATATACTCAAAATGCCGGGCAGCAATTCACTGCCATTCATGCTCAGGCCACTGAATTAAACATTGATGAAAGTGATAAGGCAAAAATTGTTTCAGACCATTGCCACCTGAACCTTGAAATTATTAAACCTTCAGAAACTGATTTTCTGAACGTGCTGGATGAGGTAATTTACACCCAGGAAGAGCCCTTTGGAAGCCCATCTGTTTTTATGCAATACTTTGTGCTGAAAAAAGCACGCGAACTGAATTGCCTGGTAATGCTTGACGGGCAAGGCGGTGATGAAACGCTGCTGGGGTATGAAAAATATTACCCGGCTTACCTAGCCAGCCTGAAAGGCATCAGAAATAAATGGTCAGGGTTTATGAAATCAGCTGAGAATTCATCACTCAGCAGAATGCAGGTACTGAAGTATTTTGTCTATTTTACAAAATACCGTGTGCGCATCAGGCATGTAAAAAAGCGGTGCCATTTTTTGAAACGTGAAATTCTGAATAGCTACGAATCAGCTGAATTAAAGCAGTTGTCTGAGGCATACCTGGATATTCAAAAAATGCAGTTGCTTGAAATAAAAAACCTGCAGCTGCCGCACTTGTTGCGTTATGAAGACAAAAACTCCATGCGCAATTCGGTTGAAACCCGTTTACCTTTTTTGGATTACCGCGTATTACAAACAGCCCTTTCTGTTAACAACGGATATAAAATCAAAAACGGCTGGACAAAATATATTTTACGAAAATCAATGGAAAAATTGCTGCCTGAATCAATTGTCTGGCGCCGGAATAAGTTAGGTTTTAATGCACCTGAAAAAACCTGGCTGGATAGTATTTCAGTGCAAATGAAAGCTGAAATTGAAACGTCTCCGATTATAGACACGCTGGTTGATCGATCGGTTTTTCAATTGGATCAGTTAGATTTGAGAACAAAATGGCGCATGTTTAACCTGGCACGCTGGCAAAAATTATACAATGTCCAAGCCAATTAAAGTTGTTCATATATCCAGTGCTCACAAAGATGGTGATGTGCGTATCTTTCATAAAGAATGCGTAAGTCTTGCCAACTCCGGGTTTGACGTGTCCATGGTTATTCCAAATACGGTTTCCCGGTTACAGAATGGGGTAAAGGTTGTGTCGGTAAATTCCCGCACCGCTTTCCGCATTGTACGCGCCATAAAAACCGTTAACCGGGTTTACAGGGCAGCATTGGCATTGGATGCTGACATTTACCACCTGCACGATCCGGAACTGCTGCGCATAGCATTGAAGTTGAAACGGAAAGGTAAAAAAGTGATCTACGACGCGCACGAAGATTTACCGCGCCAGGTACTGGCAAAAAGTTATATTCCGCAGTTTTTTAGAAATACCCTCAGCCGGTTTCTGGAACGGTATGAGAATAAACGCGTAGCGAAACTGGATGGTGTTGTTGCCGCAACCCCGTTTATCAGAGATCGTTTTTTGAAAATCAATCCATTCACCATTGATGTCAATAATTTCCCCATCAGGGATGAGCTTTTTCAGATTCAGCCTGACTTTCAAAAAGATGGTCAGTATATCTGTTATGTAGGGAGTATTAGTGAAATAAGGGGCGTATACGAATTGGTTAAAGCACTCCCGGCCATTCATTCAAGACTCATTCTGGCAGGTGAATTTGATAACGATGATTTTCGTAAAAAACTTGAAAGTACTGAAGGCTGGCACCTGGTTGATTATGTGGGCTATGTTGACCGCTGCCAGGTAGCTGATATTTACCGCAAATCATTTGCCGGAATCGTTACCCTGCATCCCACTATTAATTACCTGGATTCATTACCGGTAAAAATGTTTGAATACATGGCTGCCGGAGTTCCCGTTATTGCATCTGATTTCCCGTTCTGGAAACAAATTATTTCAGCCTCAGAGTGTGGTATTTGTGTTGATCCGATGGATTACCGCAAAATAGCAGAAGCAGTGCTCAGCCTGAAAAATGACCAGGCGCTTTCGCGGCAAATGTCTGTAAACGGAAAAAAAGCAGTGGACGAAAAATACAATTGGAGTATTGAAGAGAATAAACTGATTGCATTTTATAAAAAGTTCACCTGAAAAACAATGGGCCCTGTTAAAATAGCTCATGTAACCAGCGCACACAAAGACGGTGATGTCCGCATATTCCAAAAGGAATGCGTAAGCCTGGCTGAAGCCGGTTTTGACGTATATCACCTGGTTCCCAATTCTGTTTCACGTACCGAGAAAGGGGTTCAGGTAATTTCCTTTGATTTTCAGGTATCATCCCGTTTTAAACGCATGTTTTTTCTGGTGCGTGAAATTTATAAACGGGCATTAGCCCTTGATGCAGATATCTATCATTTGCATGATCCTGAATTACTCCGGATTGCTTTAAAACTTCAGTCAAAAGGCAAAATAGTAATCTACGATGCGCATGAAGATGTGCCCCGTGATATAATGACCAAAGAGTATATTCCTCGCATTCTCAGAAAATTGGTCAGCAGACGGTTTGAACGTTTTGAAAATAAAATTGCCGCAAGGCTTGATGGTATTGTAACGGCTACACCGTTTATCCGTGATCGTTTTGTCAAACTAAATCCGAATGTAACCGACATCAATAATTTTCCACTGGTAAGTGAAATTCAAATCAGTAATTCAGATTGGAACCAACGTGAAAAAAAAGTCTGTTACATTGGTGTACTGAATAAAATCAGGGGCGTGCGTGAAATGGTAGTGGGTGCTAACCAGGCCGCCGCACCGTTGGTTCTGGCAGGCGAATTTCGTGATGCAAGCCGTGCAGAACTGGCTCAGCTCGCTGCCTGGAAAAATGTGACTGAACTGGGAAATATTGACCGCCGTAGAGCAGTTGAACTTAAAAATTCATCCATGGCCGGCCTGGTTATTTTTCATCCGGTGGCAAATCACGTTGATGCCCAGCCCAATAAAATTTTTGAATACATGGCCTCCGGCTTGCCGGTAATTGGGTCTGATTTTCCGTTGTGGCAAAAAATTATCGCAGCCGGTAATTGTGGAATTTGTGTTGATCCGCTGAACCCGTCGCAATTGGCTGAAGCTATTCGTTTTATACTCGATAACCCTGAAAAGGCCAGGGAAATGGGAGAGAACGGTAAAATACTGGTCCGCGAAATTTATAACTGGGACATTGAAAAACAAAAACTAATTGGTTTTTACCGGCGGCTGATCCCCCAAAAGGAGGAATAGCCCAGTGCTTTTTAGCACATTCCGACATTCCTGCTAAATTTGCAGAAAATACACCTTATGTTACCTTTTTCTCCTCCGCGTGTTGATCAGAAAACCGTTGATGAAGTAACCAGCGTTTTGCTTTCAGGCTGGATTACTACGGGTCCGCGTACCAAAGAATTTGAACGGAAGATTACAGCGTACATCGGCTGCAGAAAAACACTTTGCCTGAATTCGGCAACAGCGGGTATGGAATTAATGCTTCGCTGGTTTGGGGTAAAAGAAGGGGATGAAGTTATTGTACCCGCCTATACCTATTGTGCCACCGCAAATATTGTGGTGCATTGTGGTGCAAAGCCGGTGATGGTAGATATTGATGCCAAAGATTTTAATATTTCTGTTCAGGAAATCAGAAAACACATTACCTCAAAAACCAAAGTGATTATTCCGGTAGATATTTCAGGTTGGCCGGCAGATTATGCTGAGATCAACAACCTGGTAAATGAACCGGAGATTAAAAAAATGTTTCAGCCTGGGTCTGCTGAGCAGCAGCAGCTGGGCCGTATTCTGGTTATGTCAGATGCAGCACATAGCATTGGTGCACAATACCAGGGCAAGCGGCATGGCAGTACAACCGATGTCAGTGTATTTTCTTTTCATGCCGTAAAAAACCTGACCACAGCTGAAGGTGGTGCTGTATGTCTCAACCTGCCTGCCGGTTTTGATTGCGATGCGATATACGCAAACCTCAATATGAAATCACTGCACGGTCAAAGCAAAGATGCGCTGGCTAAAACACAGGTTGGTGCCTGGCGTTATGATGTTCTGGAACCCGGTTATAAATGTAACATGATGGATATTCAGGCAGCCATTGGTTTAGTGGAATTAGAACGGTATGAAGAAAACCTGGAACGCCGCCGTGCCATTTTTGAGTTTTATACAAATGCATTTAAAAACAAATCCTGGGCTCTTTTACCGGCATACAAAAATGACCAGAAAGAAAGTTCGTACCACTTGTATCTGCTGCGCATCAAAGGTGCCAATGAACAGCAGCGTGATCAGATCATTCAGGGAATTTTTGACCGCCAGGTTTCTGTCAATGTGCATTTTCAACCGCTTCCGCTTTTGACGGTGTATAAATCGCGCGGTTACAAAATGGAAGATTACCCGCAGGCCTGGTCTAAATATGAAAATGAAATTTCACTGCCGGTTTATTTCGACCTGACAGATGAAAATCTTAAAACCGTAACAGATGCAGTTATTGCCGCTGTGGAATCGGTAATCTGAAAACAACACCGGGCCTACTATTGAACCCTTTGTCATTCTAACAAATCATCAAAAATGTATCACATTCTGAAGCGCATATTTGATATTCTGGCATCACTGGTTGTGCTGGTGCTGTTGGCTCCGGTATTTTTGTTCATTGCCATTTGGATTCTCCTTGATAGCCGGGGCGGTGTATTCTACAAACAAACGCGGGTGGGCAAAAACGGCAAAGAATTTAAATTGTTAAAGTTCCGGTCTATGCGTGCAGGGGCTGATAAATCAGGGCAGCTTACTATTGGAAACGATGACCGCGTAACTGCTGTCGGGCGTTTTATCCGCAAAACCAAGCTGGATGAATTTCCACAATTGCTCAACATTCTGGCTGGCCACATGAGTATTGTGGGGCCAAGACCTGAGGTTCCAAAATATGTTCAATTGTATTCAACCGCGCAGAAAAAGGTTCTTTCAGTCAGGCCCGGGCTTACTGATTATGCTTCGCTGGAGTATTTTGATGAACAGAAAATTCTGGGGCAGGCTGTCGATCCTGAAAAGGCATACATCGAAGAAGTAATGCCCAAAAAACTGGCACTGAATCTCAAATACATTTCTGAAATGAGCCTGGGGCTTGATGTCCGGCTTATTTTCCGCACTATAGGCCGAATATTCCGCTGATAATCACCCGGTTTTCATCCCTCAAACGTTTAGTTAAAATCAGACTCAAAAGTTATGAACTAAATCCTTTTAGTTTCGTCGAAAAAATTTTGACTATTGGAGTTTCCCAACGTTAATTTGCTAAATTTAAACGTTAATTGTTGTGATTTTGTTTCCCAACGTTTTAGTCACCCATTAACGCACGGTTATCACTTAATGTAAAAGGGTATGCAGCGAATTCTAGGATTTATAGTTTTAACAGGTTTATTTTTTGCCGGAAAAGAAGATTGTACGCATGCCCAAAGCATCACGCTGGGCACAGGCACTGCCGTTAACGGCACTCAAACCTCTTCGCCGGTAAACATCTGGTATCGGCGTTGTGTGAATCAAACCGTTTATACCGTGGCAGAATTGAATGCTGCGGGTATTACAGGTCCTGCAACCATTCGCCAGCTGGGGTATTACGTTACACAGGCACCTGCTTATGCAATACCCGGTTACCAGATTTCAATGAAACATACAACAGCTACCAGTGCCAGCGGCAACCTGGAGGGTGGCTACACGGTAGTTAAGTCGGCTTCAACCTACACCCCGGTTGCCGGAGGTTGGGACTTAATTGATCTGACAACACCTTTTAGCTGGAACGGAACCCAGAACATCGTAGTGCGCGTATGCTGGACCCAGGTACAACCGGGCTACGATGCCAGTGGCCAGTGCAGAGTTTACACAACAACCGGCGGGTATAAATACCGTTGGGATGATAATGCCGGTGGGGCCTGTGGCTTAGTACCCAATACCACTTCTACCAACAAGCCGCAAATTCATTTTATTTTTGATACGGTAACCGTTTGGACCGGGGCACTGAATTCCAATTGGGATCAGGCAGGCAACTGGACTAAAGGAATTCCCAATAAATACATGGATGCCCGCATACCAACAGGCACACCCAATAACCCAATTGTTAATACGTCCGTAACTTGTGAAGAATTGATTCTGGAAGGAGCTATGACACTGGCTACTTCTGGTACACTGAATGTTCTGAGTCATTTTACCAGCACCGGTACATTCACTGACAACGGTGGTACAACTGTTTTACAGGGCACCGGTGCAAGTAACCTTTCGGGAGATCTTACCTTTTCAAACCTGCACATTGAAAGTGGCGGCGGAACTACCGTGACCGGTGGAACAACCGCTGTTACTACGGAACTCCAGGTAAACAAATCGGTCTTTAATACCGGTAATGCAGTGGTGCTCAAATCAACCGCTACCGGCACTGCGCGTATTGCAGAACTAAAAGCAACCTGTACCTATACCTTGACCATGAATGATTCATACGGAGATGGTTGGAACGGAGGATACCTGACCGTACTTGAAAACGGGGTTTCCATTGGCACCTTTTCAGCATCGGGTACCGGAACGGTGACTACATTTAAGGTTCAAAGCGGATCAGCCGTTACAGTCAATTATACGGCAGGGTCCTGGGAAAATGAAAATTCCTTCACCCTGACTGATCCGTATGGGGCAATTGTACTTACAGACAATGCGCCTATTACGGTTGGTACACTTTATTCTGCAACCGCTGATGGTCCTTTTACAACCATGGTTCAGGGAAGCATTTCAATGGAGCGTTACATTGATGCCGGCGAAACCTACTGGAGAAATTTTTCATCTGCCGTATCCGGTGCTACTGTGAGCATGTACCTGGATGATTTTTTGACGGCCGGTTTTCCGGGTTCTCCATGGCCTGCTTTTCCGTTTAATTCTATTTATACCTACGATGAAACCCAGGCTGCAGGACTTGGTTGGGAGCCTTGCACAGGAACAACACAGGTTATTGGCGTTGGAGAAGGTTTGCTGGTTTGGTCAGGTGATACCATAACGGGTACCAATCCGTTTACATTGGATCTGGCCGGGCAAGCCAATCAAGGACCAATCACCATGCCGGTTACTTATACCAACACCGGAACACTGGAAGAAGATGGCTGGAACCTGGTTGGAAATCCATACGCCTCAACGATTGACTGGGATTCTCCCAACTGGACTAAAACAAACATTGCAAATGCCATTTACATTCAGGATCCCGACAACCAGCAATACGCAACCTATGTAAGCGGTGCAGGTGCAAATGGCGGAAGCCGATACATTGCATCGCAGCAATCATTTTGGGTGTATGCCAGTGATGTTAGTCCGCAGCTTATTTTGAACGAGAGTTGTAAATCATCGGTTGATCAGCAGTTCATTAAAACCGGTGCATTGAGTCCGGGCACCATTATTCGTCTTGAAGGGGCAGGGTATGCAGATGAATCTGTGATCCGGCATGTAGACGGGTCGGTCAATTCATTTGAAATGCAATACGATGCTTATGAGCGTTGGGGCGGCTGGGGAGAAGTACTTCAATTAAGCCTGGTTACAGCTACGGAAGAAGATTTGACCATACACTCGTTTGATTTGCAGGGGCAGGAATGGGTTGTGCCTTTGCGGGCCGTTGTTTTTGCAAACGGAGACTATACGCTTGTTTTTGAAAACATAGATGAATTGGCTGTACCGTGCCTGAAACTGGAAGATACCTATACCGGTTTGATGTATGATATTACAGAGGGAACATCGTTGCCTTTTACCATGTCAGACACAGCCTGGACACCGCGTTTTATGCTGCACATTGGAAAAACGTATCCGACAGATCAGGCTCCGGTTACCTGTTATGACGCCGGTAACGGATCCTTTGAACTTGATTTGAACGACACCGGTTCATTCAGTTATAACCTTACCCTGGACGGGAATACCACCACCGCTGCTTCGGGCGGTGATCCATTGAGCATCACAAACCTTTATGCCGGAACATACACACTTGAAATTCCGTCACTGGTAAATAACTGCAGCCAGACCGTGTTTGAATTTACCATTGTACAGCCCGGTCAACTGCAGTCATCTGCACAAATTCAGGACGAAACCAATGGATATGACGGTGAAATTGATGTTGCCATTACCGGAGGTACACCACCGTATCAATACTACTGGAACAATGGAAGTCAAACCGCACAGGTTACGGGTTTAACATCGGGCAATTACCTGCTGGAGGTAACCGATTTTAATGGCTGTATGTTTGAAAACACCTATTGGGTTGGTTCTTCTGTCGGACTTGATGAGCTGGCTGAAAATACGCGGTTCGTTTACCAGGCTGAGGCAAATAGACTCCGTATTTTTGACCTTACCTCAGAAGTGGTTTACCTGACAGCTTCTAACGGACAGGTAGTTTCAGTTTATAAAAATCTGGCACCGGGTTTTAACGAGCTTTCGCTGCCATCTGATCTGGCATCGGGTGTGTATTTGGTTACTACCGGTGTTACCGGCCAGTATTTTAAATTCACCAAAAATTAATTTTACATCAACAGCGCCGTATCTGAATTGATTTTTGCGTCTTTTTTTGTTGCTTTGCGTCATTCAGATAAAAGGTATGCAAACTGAACGCGTGTGGAACGCATTTAAAGATCAACTCTTTCGTTTTATTCTTTCCAGGGTAAAAGATAGCGATGCAGCAGCCGATATTTTGCAGGATGTGTTTGTAAAAATTCACCTCAACCTGAAAAATCTTCAGACTGAAAATAAGTTAACCAGCTGGCTCTACCAAATCACGCGCAATGCTATTGTTGACCACTTCCGCCAAACCAGGCCGGTTGCTGAAATTTCAGACCTGCCGGATGATGTGCCGGACGAAAAAAATTACCTGAAATTTGAGAAATGCATTCTGGGTTTTGTGAAAGAACTTCCGGATAAATACCGGGAGGCACTTTTGAAAACAGAGCTTGGTAAATTGTCGCAGAAAGAATATGCCGAAGAGTTGGGCATCTCTTATTCCGGTGCCAAATCAAGGGTTCAGCGCGCCAAAGAGGAACTTCGGGAACTCTTTATAAGCTGTTGTGCCAAAAAAATTCCCGGTACAAATGGTAAACTTGAATTTAAAGATCCGGACGATTGCAGGTGTGCGTAACAAGCAACATTTATGATGTAATTTCTCTGCGGTCCTCTGCGCCCCCTTTGTGAGCTCTGCGCCGTCGCTGAAGCTTTGGCGAAAGCGATGCGGTTAAAAAAATAACCTTCTTTACTATTAAAAAGCGCAACAAAAAATGGTATCCCTTTATGGATTTGCCTGGCAGACAAAATTTTGGTGTCATTTCTCTGTGGTCTCTGTGCCTTCTTTGTGAGCTCTGCGGTAAAAAAACAAATCAACCTTCATTACTATTAAAAAGCGCAATAAAAAATGGTATCCCTTTATGGATTTGCCAGACAGACAAAATTTGTCGTGTTATTTCTCTGTGGCCCTCTGCGTCTCCTTTGTGGTCTCTGCGGTAAAAAAAACAAATCAACCTTCATTACTATTAAAAAGCGCAACAAAAAATTTGCGTCCTTTTTAAAGATCCCCGTCTCTCAGTAACTAAATTAAAAACTGATTTTATGGAAGATCAAAAAAAATGTTGCCAGTCAACAACCGGAAGTACATCAAAAAACACGAATTGCTGCAGCTCAGATTCACA
The DNA here is from genome assembly GCA_016192075.1 of Bacteroidota bacterium. GTDB lineage: Bacteria > Bacteroidota > Bacteroidia > Flavobacteriales_D > Crocinitomicaceae > JADJGJ01. The sequence continues at coordinate 68,741 of JACPUU010000016.1, forward strand.
GTGCTGTTCAAACTGTAATTGTGGTGCCAACTGCTGTTCAAACTGTAACTGTGGCACTGATTGCTGTGAGAACTGCAATTGCGGAAACGCTTCATGCAAGTGCTAAGCACTAATTTTTAAGAAGAGACATGCCTGGCAACAGGTATGTCTTTTTTCATTTATAGGTGAATATTTTTTTCTCCAGAACTTCTCCGTACTGATCCTGAAAAACAACTTCGGTTGGCAAGCCTTCCATGGAATAATAAATCCGGGTGATATTTGAAATGCGCTGTCCATCTTCACCTATCAGGGCTGTTTCAATTGATGCAAGTTGTCCTTTGGCATCATAGCTGTAGTTATCTTCTTCTGAAAACCCTGAAAGGCTGTTGGTTTTTTGTACCAGTTTACCTCCCTCAAGCCGGTAGGTGGTAACACTTCCGCCTGGCGCCAGATCTGTTTGTGTAATCAGCCCTTCCTGCAAATCCAGTTTATAAATAACAGAATCAAGCGTAACAACAGTATCCATATCAACTGAACCGGTTCCTACATACTCTTTCAAACGAATTCGCTCTTGTGACAAAACAGATTGAACATAGGTGTATGAATGATAGTAGGTAAAGGTTCTCAGATTGCGTGAGTCAAGATCAGTCCGTTCATACCGGATAATTTCAGAATTGGTATTGAATTCATATTTACCGAGTGATTTTTTCCGGTCTTCGAGTATAAAATAGTCGGTGTAGTTAATGGTAAAATTTACCCGTTCAGGATTAATTTTTCCTTTCCGGTAGGTAGCCGTATGTTCTTCTACAAGCCCCTGTTGTTTGGATGAACGGAAAGTAACCACATTCATGGTGGTGTATGCGGTCTTCATAAAAACAGAAAGGCTGCTGGAGTTGAGAACGGCGTATAAATCAGAATCCATTTCCTGTGCTGTGCCAAAAAAGGATTGCAGAATAATTAGCAGACTATATAATTTGAGTTTCACGGTGTCCGGTTTTTGCAACTGAAAGATAAAAAAAAATCCCGGACCTGATTCAGGTCCGGGATAGCTATATAGTCGTTCTGTTTTATCATCCCTGCTTTACACCGGGGCGGAAAAACAGATCGTCAGGAAATGCAGATTACATCATTCCACCCATGCCGCCCATTCCGCCGCCGCCCATTGGCATAGCCGGTTCATCTTCAGGCAAATCACCAATTACGCATTCGGTAGTCAGGAACATGGAAGCAATGGAAGCAGCGTTTTCAATAGCAATACGGGTTACTTTGGTCGGGTCAATGACACCTGCCTCAAATAAATCTTCGTAAACTTCTGTACGGGCATTGTAGCCAAAGTTTCCTTTTCCTTCCATTACTTTCTGAACCACTACGGCACCTTCACCACCAGCATTCAGTACAATCTGGCGAAGCGGTTCTTCAATGGCACGTTTTACAATTAAGATACCGGTTGTCTCGTCTTCATTATCGCCTTTTAATTTTTCAAGGGCAGACATGGTTCTGATCAGTGCAACACCACCGCCGGCAACAATACCTTCTTCAACCGCAGCACGTGTGGCCGAAAGCGCATCGTCTACACGGTCTTTTTTCTCTTTCATTTCCACTTCAGTGGCTGCACCTACGTAAAGTACAGCAACTCCGCCTGAAAGTTTGGCAAGCCGTTCCTGCAGTTTTTCTTTGTCATAGTCAGATGTAGTTGATTCAATCTGAGCTTTGATTTGTCCAATGCGTGCCTTGATATCGGCTTTTTTGCCGCTTCCGTTCACGATGGTTGTATTGTCTTTATCAATGTCAATTTTTGAGCAGGTACCCAGCATGCTGATGTTTGCATGTTCAAGGGTCAGGCCTGTTTCTTCTGAAATAACAGTTCCGCCGGTTAGAATGGCAATGTCTTCCAGCATCGCTTTTCTTCTGTCACCAAAGCCCGGGGCTTTTACCGCTGCAATTTTTAATCCCGCTTTCAGGCGGTTAATAACCAGGGTGGCAAGGGCATTGCCATCTACGTCTTCAGCAATAATCAAAAGCGGTCTGCCTGATTGTGCAACCGGTTCCAATACAGGAAGTAATTCCTGGATGTTTGAGATTTTTTTATCGTAGATCAGAATGTATGGATTGTCCATTTCGACAACCATTTTTTCAGCGTTGGTAACAAAATAAGGAGACAGGTAACCGCGGTCAAACTGCATTCCCTCTACTGTTTTTACTTCAGTTGCAGTTCCTTTTGCTTCTTCAACAGTAATAACGCCTTCATTTCCAACTTTCAACATTGCTTCGGCAATCAGGCCACCCACAAACTCATCATTGTTTGCTGAGATGGTTGCTACCTGTTTGATTTTATCATTGTTGGAACCAATTTCCTGTGAGTTTTTCTTCAGCGTTTTTACAACTGTTTCAACGGCTTTGTCAATTCCTCTTTTCAGGTCCATCGGATTTGCTCCGGCAGCCAGGTTTTTTAATCCTCCTGAAATGATTGCCTGGGCAAGAACGGTTGCAGTAGTTGTTCCGTCACCTGCAATATCAGCAGTTTTAGATGCAACTTCTTTCACAATCTGGGCACCCATATTTTCAATAGGGTCTTTCAGATCAATTTCTTTGGCTACAGTTACACCGTCTTTGGTAATAATGGGTGCACCGAATTTTTTGCCAATAATTACGTTACGCCCTTTTGGTCCAAGGGTTATTTTCACAGCATTTGCCAGTGAGTCAACACCCTTTTTTAAACGATCGCGGGCGTCTACATTAAATAATATTTCTTTTGCCATAATTTTTATTTTTTTTAGCCACCAGAGCGTGGGCGCAGGTGGGTGAATTTTTTAATGCTTGAAAGCGTTAGATAATTCCGTAAATGTCTGATTCACGCATGATGAGGTATGTTTTACCATCCATCTTAATTTCTGTGCCGGAGTATTGCCCGTAGAGTACAGTATCACCTGTTTTTACGGTCATCTTTTCGTCCGGTTTACCCGGGCCGGCGGCAATAACTTTTCCTTTTAGTGGTTTCTCTTTAGCGGTATCAGGAATGATGATTCCGCTTGCGGTTTTTTCTTCAGCGGGTGCTGGTTCAATCAGAACCCGGTCAGCTAATGGTTTTAACATAATTCGGTCGTTTTATTTTTACTTGTTTCGTGCTCTCCTCATTTTGTGTGCCAGAGGAATTTCTTGGTTAATTCAATGTCATTTTTTCCACTTTTGAAATTGGATCAAAAAAAAATGTCAGCATGAGTGACACACTGACATTTTAGTACTTATGTCTTCAATGACTATAATCCGTTACCACCTGCGGGGAATGTTGTTGGTGGCGTTTGTGTTCCGCCGTTTTCATTGTTTTCCTGAACTTCATCAGCCCCGGCTTCAATGTCAGCTGGTGTACCTTCTTCATTGCCGGTAGATTGTTTTGCGTCTTTGGCAAGAATGAGGCAGATTAATGCAACACCGGCAGCTAATCCCCAGGTTCCTTTTTCGAGAATATCAGTTGCTCTTTTAGCTCCGCCCAACTGAACAGCTGAACCAAATTCAGAATTCAATCCTCCTCCTTTCGGATTTTGAACCAATACAAAAAGTACCAGTCCCAGGCATCCGATGATAATCAATACGGTAAATAATGTTCCCATTGTCTTTATTGTTTTTGTTGATCTTCCTTAATTTTTTGAATACGGGTTGCAAAGAAAGTCTTTTTTTCCGGATAAACCAAACTTAACTGCTCATAAGCTTGAATTGCTTTGGCATAATTTTTTTGAAGCACGTAAATTTTTGCCAGGGTTTCAGTCACTAAATCAGGGGCTTCTTCAAGGCTCTGTTTGGCCGTTTTGGTTGGACTGAAAAAGTTTGCCGTAGGGCGTGAAATGCTTGGTTCTTCTGTAATAAACTTGTTCAGCAGGGCGTCCACGTCTAACCGTGAAAGACCGGTTTTTTTAGTTTTTTCTGGTTTTTCAGCCGCCTGATCTTTTAGGTCATTGCTTAATTCAGCCGGCTTTTCAGTGTTTGTTTCGCTTTCTGCTTTTGTTGGCAGTACTTTTGTTTGTTTATAGTGCAGCCATTCAATAAAACTCAGCTTAGACAAATCTGGTGCTGTTTCGGGCTGTTTTTCCGGTGGTAATTTAGCCTCATCTGCGGCAGTGGTTTCGGGCTTTACCGCTTCACTCACGGTAGTTAAAGATTGACTAGCATGGGCCTTTTCCTCTGCAGCAAGGTCTTGTGTATAGGCTATTTCAATCAAATCAGGTGCGGCATCAAGCAAGTTGGGCCGGTTGTCAGCCAATGCTTCCTCTGCGGTTGTTTCCTGATCTGTTGTTGTAAGTTCTTCTTTGGGGGTGATATCAGGTTCACTTATCACTGTTTCAGTCTCAGGTACCGGTTTGGTCAAATCAGCCGGTTCAAAAACAGGGGTAATTTCTGCCGGAATTTCAGTTGTTTCGGACTCCGTAACAGGCTCATTTTTTCCACTGTGAATGAGGTAGTACATCCGTTCACGGTCAGCCACATGAATTGCAGCATACCTTAAATGTTCTTCAAACTGCAGGTCATTGCCCAGTGAAAGGGCTTTGAGATAAAGCAGGTGCAGGGTGCCGCAATAGGGGAATTTGTCCCGTATTTCTGCCAGTGCCGATGGGGGATATGTTCCGGCTGAATCCGGCTTACGGATTAGTTCTCCTATGTCTGAGGCGCTGATCACCAGTTGCTTGTGAGTTTGTTAATGATGTCCTGTGATAGTTTGGTATTGATGTCTTCCAGCAGCGCTGTTTCCACATTCGCCAGGTCGTTGCTGGCATCATAATCTGAAAACTGGGAAAAGTTGGTCTCAAAACTTTGTTTTTCGTCTTTGTTATTAATAACACTTACTGAAATAACCACGGTGAGGCGGTTTAATGCGGCTACTTCGTCTGACTGAACTGAAACGGGGGTTGTGTTGTACTGAATTATTTTTCCGCTGATTTCTATATCCGGCTCATTGGCTTTCAGATTCAGTTTGGTGCGCGACAATACAAAGTCTTTCAAAAAATTAGAAAAGCTGGCACCATACCCGGCCGGGGCGTTGGATGCCTGTTCTTCAAAAATTGCCACCGAAAATGTAGACGCATCAATGCTGCCATCTACCATGGAATATTCAATTTTACAAGCGGTCAGGCCTGCAAAAAGTAATAGTATGAAGAATGTTTTTTTCATCTGATGGTCAACGATCCGGTAAACAATCTATTGTAATTAAAGTTCAAATTCTTTAATCTTTCGGTACAGGGTTCGTTCTGAAATTCCCAGGTCCTGCGCGGCATATTTACGTTTTCCACGGTGTTTTTCAAGTGCTTTTTTGATGAGTTCTTTTTCACGGTCTTCAAGTGACAATGATTCTTCAACCTCTGTGTGCACCTCGTAGTTGCTTCCAAAGTTATCGCGTGTAAAACCACCGGCTCCCTGTTTCTCTACATGAATTGGCTCGGTAACAATACTTTCAACCTGCGGGGTAATTTCACGGTACAGGCGATCAATAATTTTGCGGCGGTCATCTGAATTAATGGCATCTCCATTGCCCTGCAGCAATTCAATAACCAGTTTTTTCAAATCAGTGAGATCTTTGCGCATGTCAAACAAAACCTTATAAAGCAGGTCACGTTCGTTAAAATCACCTGAACCTTCATTGCCTTTGGCAGCAACCATGGGTAAGGTGTTTGTGGTGTAATCAGGAAGATAATTTCGCAAAATCTCAGCAGTAATGTCCCGTTCACTTTCAATGACTGAAATTTGTTCGGTAAGATTTTTTAATTGCCGGATATTCCCGGGCCAGCTATAGTTTACCAGCATTTCAACCGCATCATCTGTCAGCCGGATAGGAGGCATGCGATATTTTTCAGAAAAATCCACCACAAATTTCCTGAAAATCAAGTGAATATCTTCACGCCTGTTGCGCAGCGGCGGCAATTGAATTGGAACCGTACTTAGCCGGTAATACAAATCTTCCCTGAATTTTCCGCTTTGAATTGCCTGCAGCATATTTTCATTGGTAGCAGCAACAACACGTACATTGGTTTTGATAATTTTTGAAGAACCCACGCGGATAAACTCACCTGTCTCCAACACCCGCAGCAGCCTGACCTGGGTAGGGTGGGGCAGTTCAGCCACCTCATCCAGAAAAATAGTTCCCTGGTCAGCCACTTCAAAATAACCTTTGCGCTGATCATGTGCACCGGTGAATGAACCTTTCTCATGTCCAAAAAGCTCACTGTCAATCGTACCTTCAGGAATGGCACCGCAGTTAACAGCAATGTAAGGTCCGTGTTTACGGGAGCTCAATTGATGAATGACTTTTGGTATGGCTTCTTTACCGGTTCCGCTTTCCCCGGTAATCAATACGCTGATATCAGTTGGAGCAACCTGAATCGCTACGCTCAGTGCACGGTTTAATGCAGCGGAATTTCCAAGAATTCCGAAACGCTGTTTTACTTGTTGTACATCCATCTCCATTAATTTTCTACAACTCCTTTTACGGTTGCACTGGTATATTCGGTGATTCGCACCATGGCATAATCGCCTGGCTTAAAATTATTTTTTGGAAAAATGACCGTCAGATTCTGGGAATTGCGCCCGTAAACTTCGTCGTCTGAGCGTTTAGAAATTCCTTCTACCAGAACTTCGTATAAATTACCCAACGTTTTTGCGTTGTTTCTGAAAGCCATTTCGTGTTGCAGCGCCTGCACTTCATTTAATCTTCGCTGCTTCACTTCTGCGGGCACATTGTCTTCAAATTTGCGTTCAGCCAATGTTTTTTCACGTTCAGAATAAGAGAACATGTAGGCATAATCAAAATTGCAGGCTTCCATGAGCGAAACGGTATCCTGGTGCTCATCTTCGGTTTCATCGCAAAACCCGGTAATAATGTCGGTTGAAATAGATGCTTCAGGCATAATGCGGCGAATAGCGGCAATGCGCTCCAGGTACCATTCACGGGTATATCCTCGGTTCATGCGCGCCAGAACATTGGAGTTGCCTGATTGTACCGGCAGGTGAACGTATTTGCAGATATTGGGGTATTCAGCCATGGTGTGCAGTACATCATCCGTCATGTCTTTGGGATGCGAGGTTGAATAGCGTACACGCAGCAGTGGGCTTACCAATGCAACTTTTTCCAGCAATTGGGCAAAACTCACCGTGGGTTTTGAAGGGTCAATCAGTTCATTTTTTTTGGTAATGTTCCAGCGGTAACTGTTTACGTTTTGTCCAAGTAGGGTCACTTCACGGTAACCCTGGTCAAACAGTTCCTGTGCTTCCTGTACAATTGATTCCGGATCACGGCTGCGTTCACGGCCGCGGGTAAAGGGTACCACGCAAAAAGAGCACATGTTGTCACAGCCGCGCATAATGGAAATAAATGCTGTTACCCCGTTTTTTCCAAGGCGCACGGGTGCAATATCAGCATACGTTTCTTCACGTGACAACAGCACGTTGACAGCCTTTTGACCACCTTCTACTTCATCAATTAAATTTGGCAGATCACGGTATGAGTCAGGGCCGGCAACCAGGTCTACCAGTTTTTCCTCTTCCAGCAGCTGTTTCTTTAAACGTTCAGCCATGCAGCCCAGAATGCCAATAACCAGTGATGGGTTTTGTTTTTTCTGCTTCTGATACTGTCTCAGTTTATTGCGCACCCGCTGCTCCGCATTCTCACGGATAGAGCAGGTATTCATTAATATGACATCTGCATCAAGCGCATTGCGCGTAGTGGAATAGCCACTTTTGCAAAGGATAGAGGCAACAATCTCACTGTCTGAAAAATTCATCTGGCATCCGTAACTCTCCAGGTAAAGCTTTTTGGAGCCATCCTGAATTGATTCAACCATTGTTGCGGTTCCCTGAACAGACTCATCCAACTCCTTATTCAACAAATTCGTTTCCTCCATTGCGTTACGTCCTTTGGCGCAAATTTAGTGATTCTTCAAAAAACTGTCATTCTGTCAGCGAAATAATATTTTTTTCCGGTTTGTTAAAGAACCGGCATATAAAAAATGAATCGGGTAAAAAAAATCAATTTTCTTTATTATTATAAATAATAAGGGGTTGAAAATGGGTACAGATATTAAAGCGGATGTCCCAACATACAATTTGATTTATACTTTTGTCAATTTTTAATTTATCGCACCAATTCATTCTTGACGCGTAAGCTATGGCAAAAAATCTAGTTATTGTAGAGTCACCGGCAAAAGCTGCCACCATTGAGAAATATTTAGGAAAAGATTATATCGTTAAGTCAAGTTTTGGTCACGTGCGTGACCTGGCTAAAGGAGACGGATCTATTGATATCAAAAACAATTTCGAACCTACCTATATTGTTTCTCCGGACAAGACCAAGGTTATCGCCGAGCTGAAAAAACTGGCAAAAGAATGTGATACTGTCTGGCTGGCGTCCGATGAGGACCGTGAGGGAGAAGCTATTTCATGGCACCTGCGTGAAGCGCTTGGGCTTAAGACAAATCAGTATAAGCGCATCACCTTTAATGAGATTACAAAAACGGCGGTGCTAAATGCTATTGAAAATCCAAGAGACATTGATGTTGACCTGGTGAATGCTCAGCAGGCACGGCGTATTCTTGACCGGTTGGTAGGTTTTGAATTGTCTCCCGTGTTGTGGAAAAAAGTGAAGCCATCTCTTTCTGCCGGACGCGTTCAGTCTGTTGCTGTACGCCTTATTGTAGAGCGAGAACTGGAAATAGAAAAATTTAATTCGTCGGTTTTTTTCAGAACAGATGCAGTTTTTCAAAGCCCTTCCAATGCTTCGTTTAAAGCAAAAGTGAATTCAAATTTTGATTCAAAAGCACAGGCTGTGAGTTTTGTTCAGGCCTGTAAAGATTTTAATTTTAAGGTAAGTGACATTGCAACCAAACCTGCAACCAAAACACCTTCAGCACCTTTTACAACTTCCACGTTGCAGCAGGAAGCAAGTTTGAAACTTGGATTTTCAGTTTCAAGAACAATGACCGTTGCACAAAAACTATACGAAGCCGGGTTGATCAGTTACATGAGAACTGATTCCGTGAATCTCTCTGAAACGGCCTTGAATGCAGCTAAAGCTGAAATTGAAGAAGCTTACGGAAAAGAGTTTCACACACTGCGTAAATTCAAAACCAAATCAGCAAACGCCCAGGAGGCGCACGAGGCAATTCGCCCCACCAATTTTGCCTTGCACAGCATTGAAGGCGAAAGAGATGAAGAGAAATTATACCAGTTGATCTGGAAACGGTCTATTGCATCCCAAATGTCAGATGCCAAACTGGAACGTACCACCGTGCGCATTGCAGCACCTTTGGACAATGAGTTTGTTGCCAATGGTGAAGTAATCAAATTTGAAGGATTTTTGAAAGTTTACCTGGAGGCAAGGCTTGAAGATGAGGAAGAGGAAATGGAGGGAATGCTGCCGGCGCTGAATGTAAATGACGCGCTTAAAACCAAAGAAATTGTTTCCTCTGAGCGTTTTACCCGCCCGCCTGCGCGTTACGTAGAGGCAAGCCTGGTTAAAAAACTGGAAGAACTTGGTATCGGGCGTCCTTCAACCTATGCACCTACTATTTCGACCATTCAGAAAAGAGGCTATGTTGAAAAAGGTGAAAAAGAAGGTACAGAAAGGGTTTACGCCCAAATTATACTGAAAGACAGCAAGGTTGTTGAGGTACAAAATAAAGAACGTACCGGAAGTGATAAGGGAAAAATGATTCCTACAGATATCGGCCGTATTGTAACTGAATTTTTGATTCACAATTTTGGCGATATTCTGGATTATAACTTCACCGCATCGGTAGAAAAAGAATTTGATGACATTGCGCAAGGGTTGATGAAATGGACCAAAATGATCGGCGATTTTTACAAACCATTTCATAAATCTGTTGAAAATACACTTGAACATTCTGAACGTGCAACCGGCGAAAGATTGCTGGGGGTTGATGCCGCATCCGGTAAAAATGTTTATGCGCGTATTGGTCGTTTTGGCCCAATGATCCAGATTGGAGAGCAGGACGATGAAGAAAAACCAAAATTTGCATCCGTCAAAAAAGATCAGAGCATTCAAACCATTTCACTGGCAGATGCGCTTGAATTATTCAAATATCCAAAAACAATCGGCGGGTTTGAAGGCAGTGAAGTAAAGGTTAATGTCGGGCGCTTTGGTCCCTACATTCAGCACGACAAAAAATTTGTTTCAATAAGCGCCAAGGCGGGTGATACCCTTGAGGCAATGACGCTTGAAAGAGCCATTGAACTCATTCAGCAGAAACGTGAAGATGACAAAAACAAAACCATTCGTATTTTTGATGAAGATCAGAATGTACAGTTGTTAAACGGGCGTTACGGAGCTTATCTGAAAATAGGAAAAGACAACTTTAAACTGCCTAAAAATTCAGATCCGGCTAAATTAACGTACACACAATGTTTGGAAATTGCCGCCAGTCAGGCTAAACCATCAAAAGCCAAGGCCGCTGCAAATAAAAAGACAAAGGCAGCTGAGCCGGCAAAGAAGAAAGCCGCAGCGCCGAAAGCAAAGACCGGTGCAGCAAAGCCAGCCCTGAAGAAGGACGGAAAAAAAACTACCCCAAAAGCAAAGGCAGCATCCAAATCAAAAAAGAAATAACCGTCTGAAACATGAAAGATATCGGAATCTACTTCAGTGATTTTGCCTCTCCGGATACTTTTAAAAACGGGCAAATTGGCAATTCGGTGATTTTAAATTCAGAATCCGGATTTGAGTTGCCCGTAAAAGGGTCTGTCGCTGTTTTTTATGTTCCCGAATTCCGCAATGCGGGCAGAAAAGCCAGTACCGATTACATTGATGCATTCCGGAAAAATTTCTTTACCCTGTATGCCGGAGAATGGAAAACCAAAATCTATGATTTGGGCGTTGTAAAACCGGGAAAAAAAGTAGAAGATACCTTTTCTGCAGTGACAGAAATTGTGCATGAACTGATCAAAGGCAAGGTGACTCCAGTTATCATTGGCGGCAGTCAGGATCTGACGTATGCGCTTTATAAAGGATATCAGAAACTGGAACAAACCGTAAATATTCTGGACGTAGACGCGTCGCTGGATATGGGAAATCCTGAAAATAACATTGCTCCCGATAACTGGCTCAGTAAAATAATTGTACATAAACCGGGTTTTCTTTTTAACTATTCAATTCTGGGTTATCAGTCGTACCTGACTAACCGTGAAGAAATTTCGCTGCTTGAAAAAATGTACTTTGATGCATTTCGCCTGGGAGAATTTTACTCCGATGAAAAAATGGTTGAGCCGTTGGTGCGGAATGCTGATTTGCTCACGTTTGATATGAATGCAATCCGCTCTTCAGACTATCGTGGAAATGAGCAATGCATGCCACATGGTTTTTACGGTGAAGATGCCTGCCGGATTATGCGTTATGCCGGCTGGAGTGACAAACTTACCAGTCTTGGAGTATTCAATTTTTCAGAGCAGACAGAGAGTCTTCAGCATGATACCAACCTGCTTGCACAAATGATTTGGTATTTCATAGAGGGCGTTAATTTGCGCAAAAAAGATTACCCCATCGGGTCCAAAACCAACTACACAAAATACACCGTTTCGCTGGACGATTTTAAAGACGAAATTGTTTTCTATAAAAGTGATAAAAGTGGTCGTTGGTGGATGGAAGTACCCTATCCCAAAATCAAGGGTTTAAAATTTCAGAGACACCTCCTGGTTCCTTGTAATTACGAGGTTTACGCAAATGCGCTCAAAAATGAAATGCCCAATCTCTGGTGGAAAACTTTTCAGAAGTTATCCTGAAAATCAATCCGGTCGGGTTTAAAATACAAAAATGTTTCAAAAAAAATAACACGTTCTAAAGTTTTTTTACTTATTTTAGCGCCTTGTTGGAGTATTCTGACCTCAAAAAAGTGTGAAAAAACGTCAAATTATGAGAAAGATTTTATCTTTTTTAATCTGTTATTCAGTTGTCTCAATTGCAGTAGCTCAGCAGGATAAACAGTACACCCATTTTATGTTCGACCGCATGTCTTTTAACCCTGCATCAACAGGTTTTAAAGGATATTGTGGAACGTTAATTTATCGTAACCAGTGGGACAGGGTACAGGATGCACCAAATTCAACATTGCTGAACCTGCAGGGAAATATTCCTAAAATCAGCAGCGGTGTCGGACTTTCTTTCACCAATGATGCAATCGGTTTTCAGCGTAACAACATCGTTCAATTGTGTTATGCCCGTCACATTCCGACCAACTACGGTATTTTCAGTGCAGGAGCTTCACTTGGTATCGTAAACGTAGGTTTTTCGCCAATGTGGGTGCCGCCAACCAATGTTTTTGATTCCAACCTTCCGGCTGCAACTGCAGGTACAGGGTTTGACATGAACTTTGGATTATACTGGCATGCAACAGGTTCTTACCCTTATTACGTAGGTATTTCTGCGACACACATCCTGCCTCCAACTATTCAGGCTGTAAATTATTCAGTAGCCAGACATTATTATATTATTGCCGGTTATGATTATGACCTGGGATATCAGTTGGGAACTCAAAACAAACTTTTGTTAAAACCATCTATCCTGGTTAAAGCTGATGGTGCAACGGCTATTTTTGACGTTAACCTGATGGCTGAATATTACCTGAGTACTGCTGCTTACCTGTGGGGCGGCGTTTCATACCGTATGTCTGACGGTATTCCAATTATGCTGGGGTACGGTTTTGCACCGCGCAATGAACCAAGCAAAAACTGGCTGAAATTCGGTTACTCATTTGATATTATGACAAACGCATTAAATCCTTACGGAAAAGGAACGCATGAGCTGATGCTTAATTATTGTATGTTCCCTCCTCCTCCGGTAGTTGCGCGACACGGTAACCCTTTTATTTTACAGTAGCAAAAAATAATTTGTAACCAAATCATAAGATTCGCGTTAAAAAGAAACCTAAACCTAAGTCCTGATAGTCGTAAATAAAAGATTGGTAGAAAAAACAAGGTAGCATGAAAAAATTATTGTTTTTGGTAGTTGTAGGAATTGCAGCGGTTTTTACTGCGTGTGATTCCGGGACCGGTCACCTGACCGGAGTGCAGGGAAGACGAGTTTATTACCCCGAGATTCCGCTGGGAATGGTTTACATTCCTTCGGGGTCATATACCATGGGTAATGGCGATCAGGATGTTCCATTCCTTCATCAGGCACGGTCAAAAGTCGTTTCAATTCCGGCTTTTTACATGGATCAGACAGAGATCACAAACAATGAGTACCGTGAGTTTGTGTACTGGGTAAGAGATTCCATTATGCTTGAAAAAGTGTATGCAAATGCACCAAATGCAAGCTGGACCAATAACATGGGGAATAACATTCAGCCTACGCTGGAACCTGGTGTTCTTGCAGACATGTTAAGTTACCCTGACATTTATTACGATGAAACACAACAGGCCTGGGTTTCTTTTGATCCAAACGATCCGTATTCATCTTCTGGTTTAAGTGAGCAGCAAATGCGTCAGTTATTCCCGCTTTCATGGAAAATGCGCGGTATTAAAGATGAGCAGATCATACCGTTGATTTCTGATATGTACCTGAGACCAAATGAAAGATGGTACAAAAGACGTGAGATTGATACCCGTAAACTGAACTTCCGTTATTACTGGATTGATCTTCCTGAAGCTGCTAAAAAAGGCCGTGTAAACATTGTACGGAATGGATATGACAACCAAGGTAACTACACCAACCCAAATCTTGAACCACAGCACCGTGATCTGAAAAATCCGGAGCATCCGTTTACCGGAGAACCGGTTGGTCAGGATCTGGATCAGGGGTATTTCAACAAAAAAGGACAAAACAATGCCATTCGTTCACACGAAGATCGCAGCCGTTTTATTATTCAGGAAGAAATCAACGTTTATCCTGACACCTTGTGCTGGGTACGTGACTTTACCTATTCCTTTAATGATCCAATGACCAACATGTATTTCTGGCACCCGGCTTATGATAACTATCCGGTTATCGGAATTACCTGGGTTCAGGCACGTGCTTTCTGCGTGTGGAGAACTCAAAAGCTCAACAACTGGCTTGAAGGTATGGGAGCTTTGTGGGTACAGGATTTCCGTCTTCCGACAGAAGGAGAATGGGAATACGGTGCTCGCGGTGATCTGAAAGACAGCCCTTATCCATGGGGAGGTCCTTATATCCGTAACTCAGCAGGCTGTATGCTTGGTAACTTTAAACCAATGCGCGGACGTTATTTTGATGACGGTGGATTTTATCCGGTAAAAGCATATTCTTACAACCCGAATGGTTATGGGCTGTATTGCATGGCTGGTAACGTGGCTGAGTGGACTGAAACAGCTTACGATGAGTCAGTTTACGAATTCTCACACGATTTGAGCCCTGAATACAGATATTATGCAATGGATTGGGATCCACCTTCGATGAAACGTAAAGTTATCCGCGGTGGTTCATGGAAAGATATCGGGTTCTATTTGCAAACAAGTTCAAGAACTTATGAATACCAGGATACATCAAAATCGTATATCGGATTCAGATGCGTTCAAAGTCATATCGGTCGTGGTGGTAGAGACTTCTCAAGAGAAGGAGGAGAGGAGTTAAGATCTGATATCGAGTTAAGATAAACCAGTAAATTATAAACCAAATAAATAAATGTTTAACTAATAAAGCAAGGAAACTATGAGACCAGGAACCAAAAAATGGAAGTTATTTATGGCAAAGCTGTACGGTATTGGTGCAGCAGTTGTAATCGTTGGTGCGATGTTTAAAATCATGCACTGGCCAGGTGCGGGTGCGATGCTTGTAGGTGGATTGAGTACAGAAGCCGTAATTTTCTTTTTCTCCGCATTCGAACCACTTCATGAAGATCCGAAATGGGAGCTTGTTTATCCTGAATTAGCATTAGCACATGATGAAGAATTTGATCTTCATGCTTACATTGATGAAAAAGGTGCATCCGGCGGTCATGGCGGAGGTGGTTCAGTTACCGGAATCACTGAGAAATTTGACAGCCTGCTCGAAGAAGCAAAAATTGATGCTGAACTCTTAAATCGTTTGGGTGACGGAATCCGTACATTGAGCGATAACGCTGAAGGGTTAAAAGCAGTTTCAGGAGCAGCAGCTGCTACTGATTCGTATGTTGCAAGCCTTGAAGGAGCTTCAAAACAAGTTAAAAACCTGTCAGCTAACTATGAAAAAGCATCTGAGTCATTACTTGGATTGACTTCATCAAGCGAAGAAGGTGCTTCTTTTGGAGAACAACTTCAGAAAGTATCAACTAACCTGGCAGCTCTGAACAATGTTTATGAGCTTCAATTGAAAGGTTCTTCGGCTCACCTTGAGTCAACAGAAAAATTCCAGGCTGGTGTACTTGAAATGATGGAAAATCTGAACGCATCAATTCAGGATACTAAGACTTACAAAGAAAATATGGCCATGTTGTCTCGTAACCTGACAGACCTCAACCAGGTTTATGGAAATATGCTTAAAGCTATGACTATTACCAGATAAGTAATTCTGTTACTTTCTGAAAAAAAGGAATTAATTAGTTGTCTAACTAAAAAAAAACTTAAATAATCATGGCAGGAGGAAAAGAAACCCCTAGGCAGAAGATGATCGGTATGATGTACCTTGTACTCACCGCTCTATTGGCTCTTAACGTTTCGAAGCAGATTGTCGCTGCGTTCGTTACGCTGAATGACAAACTTGACGCATCAGCAACCATCATTAATAATAAGAATGAGGATACGCATGCAGAGTTTGATAAAAAAAGGGCTGCATTACAGGCGACAAAAGGAGACATGAAACTCTTCGAATTGTGGCAGGGTAAAGCAACCGAACTGAAGGCAGAAACGGCACTTATTGTCGGTTATCTCTTAGGTGAATGCAATGAAATGATCAAAACCGCTGAAGGTGTTGACTGGATTGAAGAGAAGGATGAAGCGGGAAATATCGTTAAATTAAAACCATTGATGGAAATCAACGGGATGGATAACTACGATATTCCAACCAACATGTTTGTAGGGGGAAACCCAAACAGCCCTGTTGAACGCGGTTTGACGATTCGTACAAAAATTCATGAGTATCGGGATAAAGTAGCCGGAATGATGGCTACTTATACGCAGGGAAAAGATAAAAACTGGTCATTCACTGCACCTGCAGATGAAAGTGGACTGGCTGAAGCGTTGAAAACCTGTAATCCGGCTGATACAGCTAAGATTGCTCAGTTTTATCGCGCATTAACCTTGCCTGAAAAACTGCACGCGCATGAAGATGGTGAAGAAGATATGCCATGGCCGTCTGTAATTTTTGACCACGCTCCTATTGTTGCAGCAGCAGCGATGTTTACATCACTGAAACTGGACGTTAAGAATGCTGAGTCAATGGCTACAGAATATATGCTTGGTAAAATTGAAGCACCGGTATTTAACTTTAACAAAATTGAACCACTTGCTTTTGCCCGTACAGGGTATATTAACCAGGGTGATTCATTGGATTTGAGTGTTATGATTGCTGCATACGATTCAAATGAGGTATCTAAGATCAGATATGGCGTTGATGCTGACACAGCAAACGAAGCAAACTGGAAAGAAGTTTCCGGTAAAATTGGTTTACATGGCTCTTCTCCTGGGTTGCACAAAGTAAAAGGTGTAATCGGTGTTAAAGAAAAAGGAGAGCTTGCATGGAAACCGTGGGATTTTACATTCACTGTTGGTCAGCCAATGGGTGTTGTAGCGCAGCCTGAACTTCGTGTTCTCTATTGGGGATATGATAACAAGGTTGAAGGTACAGCTTCAGGGTATGATCCAAGTTCTGTAACCCTTTCAGGAAGCGGCTGTAGCCTTTCTTCAAAAGGAAACGGTGCATACATTGCAAAAGTAGATCGTGGAACACGAACTGCCAAAATCAGTGTAAGTGCTAAAAAAGATGATGGAACTTCAGTAAGCCTTGGATCATTTGATTTTGTTTGTAAACCAATGCCACCAGCTGAGATTAAATTTGCAGGTGTAAAAAGTGGTGAGTCTATTCAGTACACCGCTGCCAGAGGAACAAGCAAAGTAACCGTAGGTATTGACCCTTCAAGTCCGTTACAGGCAGTAAATTATACTGTAACCGGTGGAAGTGTTTATGTAAGCGGAATTCCGGGTGAAGGAAAGATTGGTGCTGGTGGATCTTTGGATTCAAAAGCAACAGGTTTGATTAATCAGTCAAAAGGAAAAACAATAATTTTTGAGGTTAATTACAAAGGACCAGACGGCGTAGGTCGTATTGGAACGATGACTTGTAAAGTGAAGTAGGCGAATTAAAAAGTAGCGTTATGAAAAAGGTGATTTTATCTTTAGTGGTGTTGACACTGTGTGTTGTGGGAAGAACTCAGGATATCAGGGGGCCTATTGCCAATCCTGCTCCTGGTGTATTGGATGGAGTTTATGTGCAGGAACACATTCCGACTAAAAAGGTTGTTCCGTACGAATATGTACGTGAAGCCGACGTAGCCTGGTCTAAACGTGTTTGGCGTGTTATTGACCTCAGGGAGAAATTCAACCACCCGTTGTATTATCCGCTGGATGATATACGTCTTGACGCAACCGGTGATGATTTTGTCTGGAAAAGAAATCCAACAAGATGGAGTCTCTGGACAATCATTCGTTACCATGTATTCACCGGTGATTTAACAGCCTATTCACCCTATGACCCTGATTGGTATGACTGGAAAGACGGAGATTTATTCAAATATCCGATCACTTCTGATAAATACGGTTTAGGGCCTGGTGGAACGTTTTACACCGATTCACTTTTCCGTGACTTTTTGAAAGCAGGTTATTTTGGAGAAACAGATATGTCAGGCGGACTCGTTTCCATGAAAAGTCAGTTGTATCCTGATGAGGATTCAATTGATGCAGCTGGTAACGTAGTTTATTTTGAGCGTGACTATAACTGGTATCTTTCAAAAGACATTGTACAATACAGAATTAAAGAAGATTGGTTCTTTGATAAAGAGCGTTCAGTACTTGATGTAAGAATTATCGGAATTTGTCCGGTGACTTACAAAAGAGATGAATCAGGAAATATCAGCGGATTCAATGAACTTTTCTGGTTGTATTTCCCTGAGTGCCGTTATGTGTTCCAGAACTTCTTTGTTCAGAACAAGGATAACGATGCCCAACGGATGTCATTTGATGACTTGTTCTGGAAACGTATGTTCCAAAGCTACATTGTAAAATCATCGAATATCTATGATCGTGAAATTGACAGCTACAAAGCAGGGGTTGATGCCTTGCTTGAGTCTGAAAAAATCAAAGAAGATATTTTCATCTTTGAACACGATCTCTGGAATTTCTAAGATTTAAATTTTTATTCAGAAGAGGCTGCCCAAAAAGGCAGCCTCTTTTTTTTGTCGGATTTTTCCGGTTACTTTTTTTCCAAACCGAATTCTCAGGGTATAAAAACAATTAAAACCAAGGAATTTATGGCAGGAGGAAAAGAAACACCCAGACAAAAGATGATCGGAATGATGTACTTAGTCTTAACAGCATTGCTGGCACTAAATGTCTCTAAACAGATTGTGGCCGCATTCATAACGCTGAATGATAAAATAGATCGGAGTGCTTCAGGCATTGATGATCAGATTGAAGGAACGTATATGCGTTTTGATCAGAAAGGAGCAACGCTTCAGGCACAGCACGAAAACATGGACGACTTTAATTTGTGGAATGAAAAAGCGCTTGATCTCAGAAAGTCAAGCAAAGAAGTGATCAGCTTTTTACTTTCTGAATGCAATGAAATGATAAAATTAGCTGAGGGCGAAGATTGGATTGAGGAACAGGATGACGATGGAAACATTACCAAACTGAGATCACTTGATAAGATTGAGAATATGGATGATTATGACATTCCAACCAATCTTTTTGTGGGTGGAAACCCTGAAAAACCGGGTGAAAGAGGAATGGCACTGGTAGAAAAAATTCACGGGTACCGCAATCACATCAGTGAAATAATGGCCACCTACACAACCGGACAAAAATCATGGTCATTTAAAGCACCTGAAAAGCCAGGGCAATTGTCGCAGGCTTTGTTGTCCGCTAATCCTGCTGATACAGCTATTATAAGCCGTTTCTACAAATCGCTGACACTTCCTGAAGTACTGCATGTGCATGGCGAAGAGGGAGAATTGCCGTGGGTTTCGGTAACGTTTGATCATGCCCCAATTGTGGCAGCAGCTGCTATGTTCACCTCGTTGAAACTGGATATTAAAAGTGCGCAGGCCTTGTCTGCAGAATACATGCTGGCAAAAATTGACGTGACCCCGTTTAATTTTAACAAGATTGATCCAATGGCCATTGCAAATACAGCCTACATTAACCAGGGCGATTCACTTCAGCTGAATGTGATGATTGCAGCGTATGATTCAACCAGCATTACCCGTGTGAGGTATGGTATTGATGCAGATACGGCAAACAAGGCAGCGTGGAAAGAAACAAACGGTGGTTTGGCATTGGATGGTGCTAAACCCGGTTTGCACCGTGTTAAAGGTGAAATTGCAGTTCGTGAAAGAGGTGAAATTGTTTGGAAACCCTGGGATTTCAGTTACACGGTAGGGCAACCCATGGGGGTTATTGCACAGCCTGATATGCGCGTTTTGTATTGGGGTTATGACAATGTTATTGAAAGTGCTGCATCCGGTTATCCGGCAGATAAAATCAAACTTTCACCTTCGGGCTGCTCGTTGCGCTCAAATGGAAATGGAAAGTATTACGTTGATGTTGCCCGTGGAACAAGAACAGCAAGCATTTCAATCAGTGGCCTAAGAGATGACGGCAGCAGCGTAAATCTCGGAAAATTTGATTTTCAGTGTAAATCATTACCGCGCCCAACCTTGTATTTTGGAAGTGCCGAAAGTGGTGGAAGCTGCAGGCTGGTTGAGGCCCGTGCCACCAATAAAGTCCGTTTGGCGCTTGATCCATCTGTGCCGCTTACGAATGTCAAATATAAGGTTACCGGCGGTACGCTGCGGGTTTCAGATCTTCCGGGCAGTGCAGAAATAACAGCAGACGGCGTTCTGAATCAACGCTGTAAAAACCTGATTGCCCAATCAGCCGGCAAAACACTTTACTTTGATGTCAATTACGAAGATCCTTCCGGCATCAAGGGTATTGAATCGGGTTCCATTAAAATTCAACCCTGACCACACCTTTTGAATTAACCGGGCCTTCCAATTTTGGAGGGCCCTTTTTTTGTTGCGGATAACTCACTACCTTTGCGGCCATGATTCGTCTGGCAGAGCTTTCATATCATTTACCACAGGGGTTTTTGTATAAAAATATTTCCATGTTTCTGGACAGGGGAGATAAAATTGGATTGACCGGTAAAAACGGTGTGGGCAAATCAACCCTGCTCAAATTAATTCACGGTGACATTACACCTACAGAGGGAGCCGTCATCCGGGAAAAAAACCTGAAAATTGGCTTTCTGACCCAGGACCTGGATATTGAAAAGAATTTTTCAGCCCGTGAATACATTGAACGCAGCAACGTGGAGGTTAAAGAATTAAAAAACCGGCTTGATTTTGTAAATCATCAGCTGGTTACCCGCACCGATTATGAGTCAGATGAATATGCTGCCCTGGTAGATGACGTTACACATCTCAATGACCGTTTAACGTTGCTGGATGCGCATCATTTTGCTGAGCGAATTGAACATGTGTTGAAAGGGCTTGGATTTAAACCGGCTGAATTTGACAACATGATTGGCAGTTTCAGCGGCGGTTGGCAAATGCGTATTGAACTGGCTAAATTGCTGGTGAATAACCCCGATGTGCTGCTGATAGATGAGCCTACCAATCACCTGGACATTGTCTCTATTCAATGGCTGGAACAGTATTTAAAAAGCTATAAGGGCGGGCTGGTACTTATCTCTCACGATAAGCGTTTTTTGGATAATGTCACCAACCGTACCATTGAAATTGCCAATCAGCGGCTGTATGATTATAAGTGCAATTATTCAAAATACCTGGTGCTGCATGCTGAAGAACTGGAGCGTACCATGCAGGCCAAAAAAAATCAGGATCGTGAAATAAAACGAACCGAAGATCTGATCAACAAATACCGCGCAAAAGCCAACAAAGCTTCGTTTGCCCAAAGTCTCATAAAAAAACTGGATAAGGTTGAGCGTATTGAAATAGACACCATTGAACGAAAAGCGTTTAACCTGAAATTTTCACACTCAAATCCGTCCGGAAGAATGGTGCTTGATTTGAAAGGTGTAAGCAAAAATTACGGTTCTAAGATAATTTTTGATAACATGGACCTTGTTTTGGGAAGAGGAGAAAAGGTAGCGCTGCTTGGACCAAACGGCGTAGGAAAATCTACCCTCATCAAGGCTATTACAAAAGAGACCGGTCACGATGGTGTCATTGAGTTTGGACACAATGTTTCTATTGGTTATTTTGCGCAGGATTCGGCTGAAAAGCTCAACGGTGAAAAAACAGTTTTTGAAACCATTGATGATATTGCAGAAGGAGAGAAACGTAAAGACATCCGCAATATTTTGGGTGCTTTTCTTTTTGGCGGGGAAGAGATTGATAAAAAAGTAAAAGTGTTATCCGGCGGTGAGCGCACACGGCTTGCAATTTGCAAATTGCTTTTTCAGGATTTTAATTTCCTGATTATGGATGAGCCTACAAACCACCTTGATCTCAACAGTAAAGAAATTTTGAAAGATGCCCTGCGGTCTTACGAAGGAACCATTCTGCTGGTATCGCACGATCGTGATTTTCTGGATGGATTGAGTAATAAAATATGGGAAATTCAGGCAGGTAAAATCCGCACTCACTATTTTGGTGTGAATGAATTTTTAGAGCGCATAGCGGCAGATTTTGCTGAGGCTAAAACCCGTCTGTCTGACGGACAGGCATCGTCCAAAGCAGAAAAAACGGTAACTGAACCGGTGGTCTCCAACAACGTGCAGAAGAAAGAAGATAAGGCGCAGCAGAAAAAGCTGGAAAATCAATTGAAAAAAGTAGAGCGGGAGATTGAAGAGATGGAGATTTCAGTGAAAGAAAAACTGAAAGCACTGGAATCAGCAGATTTTAATAACATCGAAAAATTTGCACAAATCACCGCAGACTATGAGGCAGCTAAAACCAGGCTTGATCAGCTTATGACTTCCTGGGAAGGTGTGCAGCTTGAATTGGATATGATCAAAGCCTAGGCCTTTTTGAATTCCCGCTTAAGCATTAAAAGTGGTTTCTCCATAAAGTTGTAGCTTATGTCGGCAACAATCCAGGAAAGAACAAAGGCAACAAACGTAAAAGCAACTTTGACCGTTGCTGATGAAATTTCAAAATCCAGTGAATCAATCCCGATAATAATCATAACACTGATAATGGATTGGTAAACAATAATTCCGAAACTTATTTTGCCCATGTGACTAAACACCTTGTTGTTTCTGAATTTTACAGGAGAGCTTTTTCCAAAGGTCTGGTCAATAACCACAAATGAATAGAAGGTGCAGGTGAAAAAGGGTACCACTGCGGCGTAAATGGAATTTGGAGAAAGTAAATAGCCGCCAATAACCAACGCAAGTCCGGCAATGTAAACCGGCAAAATGAGTTTTTTAGGAATGAGTTTTATTTTTTCAAGATAAGGAGAATCTTCCCGTATCATTTTAGCCAGTATGGCACCAATACCAATGGGAGTGCCATAGGCCAGCGTGTCAAACACAAAGTCAGCGTCTATAAAATAGTAGAATATTCTGTCAGCGGTGCCAATACAAAGACATACAATAACTACCTGCACCAGGGTTGATTTCAGGTATTTCATGGCAAGTCCCCAAAGAATGTAAAACTGAATAAACATGTAAATGGTCCAGATAACAGAGAGGTAAACATACTGTTCTTTCGATGCAGTTCCCAGGTAATTTGGTACCATTGCCAGGTAGGTGTATGGTGAGGGCGGGGCGACCGAATTCAGTTTAAGAATATTCAGAATCCACGGGTAGAGAATAAACGTAAAAAAAAGACCTATCAGCAGCAGGGGGGCCAGTTTGAAAAAGCGTCTCAGGTAAAAATTACGCAGTGAAAAAGCATGGGTGTATTTATACTCTCTCAGGGCGTGTGAGGTAAGCAGGAATGAGGAAATAAAAAAGAAAAAATCAAGACTGTTTTGCTTGATATAACCCAATAACAATGTTATTTCATAATGAATACCTTCATTATGGGTGTGTGTCAGGTAAAAGGTACAAAAAAGAAAAACCGGAATCAAAGCGAAAAATCGGAGTGAATCGATGTCTTTAAAATGAAGCCGCTTTGATTTAGGCATTTTGCTGTTAACTAATTACTAATCAAATATAAAATTATTCTGAACAAAAATTAACACTCGTTTTAGGCGTTATGCACAGGGATCTCTGAATAAGTGTAATTTTGTAATAATGGAAATCAGGTTAATACAATTAGTTCTGCTGACGTTTGTTGGTGGAATTGCCATGGGGGTTAGTTTTCCGTTCACCGGCAGTTTGTTTCCGATCGCATTTATCGCGTTTATGCCTTTGCTGCTGATCAATATGCAGCTGAATAAATTCGGGCGCGGTAGATTCTGGATACGGTTTGGCCTGAATTACCTGTATTTTCTGCTCTTTAATACCATTACCAGCTGGTGGATCTATTACGCATCTGAAGAAGGTGTTTACATGGCTGTGCTGGCCAATTCGCTGCTTATGACAGTGCCATTCTTTTTTGGTGCGTTTATCACCAGGCAGCTGGGGGAGGGGCGCGGGCTTTTAGCCATTATGGTTTTGTGGATGTCGTTTGAATACCTTCACTTTTATTGGGAATTGTCATGGCCATGGCTGAATTTAGGTCACATACTGGGAGATACCCCAAAACTTATGCAATGGTATGAATACAGCGGCGTAACAGGGGGCACTTTCTGGGTTTTGCTGATCAATGTATTTGTTTACCTGATTGTCCGCAACCTGGTGGTTCGTAAAGAAACACTGAAAATACAAACACCCATTTTTTTGTTTATTGCATTGGGGCTCATCATTCCGGTTTCAAGTTCCCTTTTCATTTATTACACGTACGAAGAAAAAATTGATCCGGTAGATATTGTGGTGGCTCAGCCCAACATTGAGGCACATCATGAAAAATTCTACACCCCCTGGACTGTACAGCTTGAAAAAATGTTCAGACTGGCTGAACCGGAAGTGACAGCGAACGTTGACCTGGTACTTTGCCCTGAAACGGCAATTAATATTGGGCTGGATGAAAAAGCACTGGATGAGGAGCAACCGATCCGCTATGTGCGGTCATTTCAAAATCTGAAAGAGGGGGTGCCGGTTTTGATAGGTGCCTTTACTCAGGCTTTTTTCAGGGAAGAAAACAGTCCAGCTTCCCGCCCGTATGCTGATTTCTGGTATGAAGATTATAATACGGCGCTGCTGATAGATCCGCTTAAACCCATTCAGTCGTACCACAAATCAAAACTGGTGCTGGGCTCTGAAAAATTACCCTTTGTGGGCCTCTTACCTTTTCTTAAAGATTATTCAGTAGAGCTTGGAGGTACTTCCGGCTTACTGGGAACAGGCGCCGAACCTGAGGTATTTGAGGCCAGCGGGGTGCATTTTGCCCCGGTTATATGCTACGAGTCGGTGTATGGTGAGTATGTCAGCTACTATACCCGAAAAGGGGCTGAAATTATTACCGTTATTACCAATGACGGCTGGTGGCAGGATACTCCGGGATATAAGCAGCACCGCATGTTTTCACAAATAAGAGCAATTGAAAACCGCCGCAGTGTGGCCCGGTCAGCCAATACCGGTGTGTCATGCTTCATTGATCAGCGCGGTGAAATTATTAGTGAACTGCGATACAATGAGGCCGGGGTTTTGCATGAATCAATCAATAAAAACACCGCGTTTACCTTTTTTGTAAAATACGGCGATATTTTTGGCCGTATTGCCCTTTTTATGGCTATCGGGCTTTTTATTTTTGCCTGTGTCACATACCTTAAAAGCAAAGGTATCAGAACCAGTTAACCGGCAGTATTGGCGGGATTCTTTGCCAGATTTTCAGACATACTTTATTTTAGATGTACCTTTGCGTGACACATTGTCCTGAAAATGGCGTTGGCAGCCTATTTGAGGAGAAGTGAACAAAAATGTCAGACATGTCAAAAAAAGAGAACGAGGAAACACATTCTGAACCGATCATTAACCCTGAATCACAGGTACAGGGAGAAGAGTCACAGGCTGAAATTACAGATCAGGCATCTGCCCCCGAAGGAGATGCTGAAAAAAAAATTGCTGAATTGAACGACAAATACATTCGTCTTTATTCTGATTTTGATAATTTCAGAAAGAGAACACTAAAAGAAAAAGCAGACATTATAAATTCTGCAAGTTCAGATGTGCTTAAAGACCTGCTGGTAATTCTGGATGATTTTGAGCGTGCTATTGCCAACAATGATAAGGTAGAAGATGTGACTGTTTTGCGTGAAAGTTTTAAACTGATTCAGCATAAACTGATACTGGCGCTTCAAAACAAAGGGTTGGAATCAGTAGATTCAAAAGGAGAAGTGTTTGATGCCGATAAACATGAGGCCATTACCAATGTGCCGGTTACAGATGCCTCACAAAAAGGTAAAGTCATTGATGTAGTTGAACGCGGATATAATTTAAGAGGAAAAACATTGCGGTTTGCAAAGGTGATTGTTGGTCAATAACCTGCACGCAAAAAAGTAAAAACGATGAGTCAGAAGAGAGATTATTACGATGTATTGGGTGTAGGTAAAAACGCAGATGAGCAGGAAATAAAAAAAGCGTATCGCAAAATTGCGTTGAAATATCACCCGGATAAAAACCCGGACGATAAAGCGGCAGAAGAAAAATTTAAAGAAGCGGCAGAAGCGTATGAGGTGCTCAGTAACCCTGATAAAAGGGCGCGGTACGATCGTTTTGGTCACCAGGGTGTAGGTGGCGCATCAGGTGGTGCGGGCTACGGAGGTGGCATGAACATGGAAGATATTTTTGATCAGTTCGGAGATATTTTTGGAAGTTCATTCGGCGGCAGAGGTTTTGGCGGCGGCGGTGGCGGTTCACGCGCTGTTCGTGGATCTGACCTGCGCATAAAAATCAAATTGAACCTGAAAGAAATTGCAACCGGTGTTAAAAAGAAACTCAAAGTAAACAAACTGGTAAATGCTGAGGGGGTTACTTTTAATACCTGTAAAACCTGTAATGGTCAGGGGCGTATTTTGCGCGTCACGCAAACCATGCTGGGGGCCATGCAAACCCAATCAACCTGTCACACCTGTCACGGAACCGGTAAAATCATTGACAAAAAACCAGCCGGTGCTGATGCTCAGGGATTGAAAAGACAAGAAGAGGTGGTGGAAGTAAACATTCCTGCCGGGGTGGGAGAAGGCATGCAGTTAAAAGTCAGTGGTCAGGGAAATGCCGGGCCGTTTGGCGGATATCCGGGAGATTTGCTGGTTGTTATTGAAGAAGAAAAACATGAACACCTGCAGCGCGATGGTGAAAACCTGCATGCTGAGGCGTATATCAGCTTTACCGATGCGGTGCTTGGAAATACCATTGAAGTACCGCTCATTGAAGGAAAAGCAAAAATCAAAATCGATCCGGGCACACAAAGCGGTAAAATGCTGCGTTTGCGGGGCAAGGGGCTTCCAAGTTTAAATGGTTACGGCAGCGGTGATTTGTTTGTGCACATCAACGTATGGACACCTAAAAAAGTCAGTGCTGAAGAAAAGGCAATTCTTGAAAAATTAGGGCAGTCAGACAATTTTATACCAAAACCTGAAGCCAGAGAACAAGGGTTCTTTAAGAAAATGAAAGATTTTTTCCAGGGGTAAGCCTGGTTGAAATGAATGTGCCTATCAACTATCGGCCAGTTGCAATAACCGGTTTTTAGAAGAAATAATTTCCGGCTTCTTTTGAGTTCAGAATAAGTACAGGAACACCTTCTTTGTTTGTAATAAGGCTTTGCGCAAAGGTGTCAAACTGGGGCAGTAAACTGTCGCTGTGATAGGCAAACGCAATCAGGTTTGCTTTTTCTTTTACGGCATAATTCACAATATCTGCTGAAAATCCTTTTACTTTAGGAATCACTGCAGCAACATATTTAACTCCTTTTTCTTTGAATTGCTTTGAAATAAGTCCGCTGTGAACGGCGCATTTTAATTTCAGATTACTGTCTATTTTTTTCTCTGTCAGAATGTGAATCTCTGATTTGGTCATTCCTGCCAAACCGCTTGTTACCTGCTCAATCTGCAGACTTTCCTGAGACTCGTCAATCGGAACAACAATTTTACTCAAATCGGTTCCGGTAAATTTTTGCTGCACTACCAGAAACGGAACATAGGTGCTGGTAATTACCTTGATCGCAAAACTTCCGAATAATTTTTGCATTCCCACTGCGCCATGTGTTCCCATAATTATGAGGGAAGATTTTAGTTCGGCCGCTTTAGAAGCAATATCCGTAAATATGGTTCCTGATTTGATATGGTAGTTAACAATAACTTCGGATGGCTTATTTTTTAGTCCTGAAATGATTTTTTCGCATTGTGCCGTGGCCTTCGTCCGTTCTTTCTCATCTTTAACAACGTGCAGAATATCTACATTGGCCTTAATCGTATCCGCCAGGGTGATGGCATAATTAAGCGCATTGTCACCAACCGGGGTAAAATCATGAGGGACTAATATCGATCGACGTTCCATAGTTTTAAAGATCTTATTGGTGTAAAGATAACAAAAAGAAAAAAATAGGTTAAATGGGCCCGAATAGTTGTGCTGATGCCCATTTTACAAGAGATTTACAGCTCATCCCTGTCCTGGCAGTCTGAATTTCAGTATCTGTATAACCTAATCTACTGATTTGGTTATAGGTGGTATTGTAAGGATTAATAACGCACATACACTGAAAAATTGTTCTTTTAGTGGGTTTTAGATTGAAATCAGTTTACCTGAATCCAATTTGCTCTTTGGAATATTCAGATTCCATGGATTTGCAGATGCTCTATCTGCCAGAAATCTGTTTTTGCATTGTCAGATAGCCGGTTTTAGCTTTCTCTCTGAAAAAAGCAGAACAGCTAAGTTCCGATTGGTAAGTACCAATAGAACTTTGAAAGGGTGATGCAAACCATTGTCATTTTGCCCGCAAAAAATTTTTGTTCTCCGGATCAATCCACTCAAATAAATAGCGCTCCTCCTACTGAATTTCAAATTTTTTAAGCAGGTCAACGTATTCTTTTTTAAACGACGATTTTTTGTGATGCTCCTCCTGTTTTAAAATATACCAGTATACTTTTCTGACCTGTGAATGCGCATGTGAAAATGCGCCATACCCTTCCTGCCAGCAGAATTTCTGCTTTAGAAATCCGATTTTAGTTATAAAATTACTGGAGTTGTTTTTTACATCTCTCATCAGATCTGAAAACGAAACGGATGCGTTGAGTCCTGCCAAAATGTGAACATGATCTTCTACACCATTGACGATAATGGGTTTCTGATTTTTTTCTTTGATGATGCCGGAGATGTATTTGAAAACTTCTTGTCTCCAGTCAGGGTGTAAGAGGTTTTATCAGCCTTTTACAGCAACGACGAAGTGGATGTAGATTTGTGTAAAGGTTCCGGTTCTTTTTTGTTGTTTTCATGTTTTTAGCGTCATTTCACTCCTTCAGGGGTTAGCGTTGTTTCACTCTTTCGGGGCGGGGGGAAAAGATTACATCCAGCCGCCGCGGTCTAAACTTCGGTATTGAATTGCTTCAGCGAGGTGATGTGGTTCGATGTTTTCAGCGTTTTCAAGATCGGCGATGGTGCGCGAAACTTTTAGAATGCGGCCGTATGAACGGGCTGACAATCCCATTTTGTCCATAGCATTTTTAAGAAGCAGCTGACCGCCTTCTGAAATCTGACAATGTTTGTCAATCAGCTGCGGATTGAGTTGTGCGTTGTAGTGAATGCCCCTGTATTCCTTAAACCGTTTGGCCTGAATGTTGCGTGCAGCAATGACTCTTTTTCGCACCGCTTCACTGGATTCTCCTTTTTTGCCATCGGCAAGCTCGTCAAATTTTACTGCAGGAACTTCAATGTGCAAATCAATACGGTCCATGAGCGGCCCTGATATTTTTTGGAGATAGCGTTTAACAACAATTTCAGGATCAGAATTCGGGTCATTGGCGTCGTAAAAATTACCCGATGGAGAAGGGTTCATCGAAGCAACAAGCATAAATCCCGCCGGATATTCAACAGACATTTTTGCACGTGAAATGGTAACAACACGATCTTCCAAAGGCTGGCGCATAACTTCTAAAACCTGCCGTTTGTATTCAGGCAATTCATCCAAAAACAAAATGCCGTTATGAGCCAAAGAAATTTCGCCGGGTTTTGGATGAGAGCCTCCGCCAACCAATGCCACATCTGAAACAGTGTGATGCGGTGAACGAAATGGACGTGTCATTAAAAGACCATGATTGGCACCAACCAGGCCGGCAACGGAATGAATTTTTGTGGTTTCCAGTGCCTCATCCAGTGTAAGAGGTGGAAGTATGGTCGGGAGCCGTTTTGCCAACATGGTTTTTCCAGAACCCGGCGGACCTACCAGTAAAATATTATGGCCGCCTGCCGCTGCAATTTCAAGTGCACGCTTCACATGTTCCTGCCCTTTCACATCTGCAAAATCCATCAGGTAATTGAGTGAATCATTTTCTGTTTCGGTACGCTCAAACCGGGCCGGTAAAATGGTCTGTGTTCCATTGAAAAAATCAACGGCTTCTTTGATGTTTTCGATGCCTATTACATCAAGACCTTCAACAATGGCCGCTTCATTGGCATTTTGTTTTGGTAAAACAAATCCCTTGTAGCCCAGGTCGCGTGCTTTGATGGCAATGGAAAGTGCACCGCGGATAGGTTGCAAACCACCGTCAAGTGATAGTTCCCCCATAATGATGTAGCGGTCAATTTCAGGGTTGACAATTTGTTCACTGGCGGTTAGAATACCAACTGCAATGGTCAGGTCATACGCTGAACCTTCTTTGCGGATATCAGCAGGCGCCATGTTGATGGTTATTTCACGCTGCGGAAATTTAAAATCAGAATTGGTAAATGCGGCTTTGATGCGCTGATGACTTTCTTTAATGGCACTGTCAGGCAACCCGACCAGAAAAAAGTTAATTCCTTTTCCAATGTTTGTTTCAACTGTGATGGGAATGGCTTCGATACCATACACCGCACAGCCGTAAGTTTTTACGAGCATAGGTTAGTTGCATAGAAAATCGTCTGGAATAAAAATGAAGTACGTTTGATGATCACTTTTTTGTGACGCATCTGAAATTGCCTGCAATTGGTAATCAGGAACCAAAAGTAATAAAAATTAAATTATAAGCGCTAATTGATTAAAAAATAATCAAGCGGATTGTTTAACTTTTTTAAAATAGAACCAGATTGACGCAACAAGAAGGACTAAGATAATGAATGCGAACTTTTTTTTGGGGAATTTCCAGACAGCTTCATCTCTGGTTCTTTCCAAATAAGATTGACTGAGAGAAATAAATTGCATTTGCTTTGGAACAAAGTTTCTTTCATGGTTTCCGGTTCCCTGTTGTCCACTGACATTGTCTCCAAAACTGAATATCTTATTCTGATCTGTAATAACAAGAGACTGAAAACAACCTCCACCAATTTCCCGGGCATTGATTATGCCATTAACCGGCATAGGGTCTTCCTGGTTCAAGGAATTTCCGGTTCCAAGCATTCCATAGATATTACGCCCCCATGTCCAAACCTGACCATCTTTATCTATAGCCATGGAATGCCAACTGCCACAGGCAATTTTTTCAAGGGGAGGCAGATTTTGCTTTTTTTGGATCCCCTGATAAAATGAAACTTTGGCTGTATCACTATACGTTGATGGAATTGCGCCCCAAACAAACAGATTACCTAAAGAGTCAAGCACTACAGAATGTCCCCAACCTGCGGCAACCATTTTGATTGGAGGAAGACCATCAATCTTTTCAGCAAAAGGTTGAATAGTACTGTTGAAATGCCCTAATTCACCATAATAATTCGCACCCCAGGAGTAGACGTGTCCTGAACTGTCTAAGGCCAGGTTGTGGTTACCTACAGTTTCAATAGAAACAATTCCTGTTAGTTGGGTATGAGCGTCTGATTTTAAAACCGGGCACAGGTGATCTGACGGAAGAAGATTGCCGGTACCTGATTCACCGCCAATGTTTGATCCTGTTGACCAAACGGAACCATCGGTAGTCAGAAAAATACTATGACTGTAACCACCTGCAGCATTGGAGAACAGAAGATCAGGGTAGATTTGGGTGGGTTCAGATAAATTCAGGGGTTGTTTAATTCCAAGCTGACCATTTTCGTTACTGCCCCAAACCCAAAGGTGACCGGAACTGTCAATAGCAATAGAATGGTCATATCCACGGGCTATGGCAACTGAACCTGGAATAGCTACTTTTATAGGATTTTGGGCGGTTTTAAGATAACTGACTCCCAATTGGCCATGATTGTTTCTTCCACAGGTCCAGACGCTGCCGTCTGTGGTTAGAATAATTGCATGCCCGTTTCCGGCATCTACCTGCTGGCAGTGTAACGGTTTAATCAGGAAGACTAGCAGCGTAAAAAGTGTCACTTTTTGGATCATACCAAATGGGCTAACGTTTCTTAAGCAGAAGGGGTTGGGGAAAGCAATCAGGTATTCGATTCAATGTAATGAATCAGAGAGTGAATGATTTTGATGTGAATTTCCTGCACGCGGTCAGCCCAGGCGCTCATGGGGGTTCTGATTTCCAGGTCAACCATATCCGCCATTTTGCCGCCTGATTTTCCGGTTAAACCAACCACAAACATTTTATTGGCTTTGGCTGCCAGAACGGCGTTGATTACATTTTGTGAATTACCACTGGTAGAAATGGCGAGCAAAACATCACCGGGGCGGCCGATACTTTCAACATAACGTGAAAAAATATAGTCGTATCCATAATCGTTGGCAATACAGGTGATATGGGCGGGATCAGAAATAGCGACAGCCGGAATAGGGCCCCGGTTTTCACGGAAACGGCCTGTCATTTCCTCGGCAAAATGCATGGCGTCACTCATTGATCCGCCGTTGCCGCACGAAATGACTTTTCCGCCTTCTTTGATGGACAAAATCATCGCATCTCCGGCACGTTTTATTTTTTCAAAATTTGATTCGTCTTCAATGAACTGGGCCAGTACTGACTGGGCTTCCAAAAAATGGCTCGCAATTTGTTTAGTGCTCATTTGCGTTTAGATTTCATCAAATGTAGCAAAAATGTGCCGACCCCATTTAGTTCATTTATGAATCTTCGTTATATTTGAAGGATTGTATTACAGAGTGCCAAAACTATTTAAACTATGAAAAGAATAATTTTACTCGGTTTTTTCTCACTGATACTTGGGAGTGCATTTGCGCAAACCGGATGTTACGCAGACTGGAAAAAAGCGTTTGATGAGCGGGGGGCTTATGCTGTCGGAGATGAGGTTCACAGAAATGTTTACATCGCTTTTGTGGAAGAAGGAGAATCGTATTGCGTAGCCGGTAAAGCACGTGTGGAGTATGGTAAAATTGTTTCGATATGGCTGATGTTTGAAGATGGTACCTATGATCTGATGGAGGCCGATAAATTTACCAATAAGGCTAAATCTGCACCAACCATTATTAATGGTATTTCAGAAGAAATTATTACCAAAGAAGGGGAGCATTTGTACATCATCTTTGTAGACAAAATCAAACCGAAAAAGAAAACGTATAAAACCGTTGGCGGACCTGGCGATTTATAGCCTGAAGCCATTTGGTTGAAGAACTGAGAACCCCTGCTTTTATTGATATAAGGCAGGGGTTTTCTTATGGTTTTGGTTGAATGATTACATCCATGTAAACAGGCAAATGATCTGCATAACCGCCGTGGTAAGTGAAGCCATCGTATGTGCGGTTAGTGGTTTTACCAATGCCGTCGCTTTCAGGTTCCAGTAAATAATCAGCGTCAAAAATCTGTGCCCGATTTAAAGGGGCATACAATCCGGCGGTTCCCATTGAAAGAGATTGAGTCACTATAAACTGATCTAAAATACCCCATTCGTGCTGGTAATTATGCGTGCCTTTACTGTTTTCGTATTGCCAGATCAGGTTCATTAAATCACCCGTTTTGAGTGAAGCAGAATCTTTTTGTGCGCGTAATAGTTCATGCATGCTCACATCATCCGGATGATCATTAAAATCACCCATGGCTAAAATGTAAGCACCAGGGTCCAGCGTCATTAATGAATCAAATTTCTGACGCAGTGTAAGTGCTGCAAACTGACGTTTGGGTTCTGTGGCCAGCTGCCCTCCGTAACGTGATGGCCAGTGGTTGACAAACAGGTGTAGTGTGTCCTTGCCAACAAGACCTTTCATGTAAAGAATATCCCGCGACGGACCCGGATTGATGGGAAAAATAAGTTCATACGAATAATAGCCCAGCAATTTAAAATGTTCAGGCCGGTAAATAAAAGCCACATCAATTCCACGACTGTCTTTGGATTCCTGGTGAACAACGTTGTATCCAAATTCTTTCAGCGGTGAATTGTAAACCAGGTCTTTGAGGCATTGCAAATTTTCTACTTCACACAAACCAATAACTGCAGGTGGTTCCCAGCCGCCAATGGCTATTGCGGTTTTTCCGATTTTGGCCAGCTTGTCATTGTAACGCTGATAGGTCCAGTGACGCGTACCTTCTTCAGTAAATTCGTCGTCGTTTTTTAACGAATCATTTTCAGGATGAAATAAATTTTCCACGTTGTAAAACATGATGCGGATTCCACTTTTGTCTTCCTGCGGATTTTGAGAAAAGGCAAAATTGTTTAGCAACAGAATCAGGAAAATGGTTAACCCAATTGGTTTTTTCATCCGTAAATCAAGGATTAAAAGTCATTTCGACTGTAAGGAGAAATCTGTTGGTTGTACACACATATTTTGTACACTTTACATTACTTACAAGCAGATTTCTCCCTTCGGTCGAAATGACGGGGTAAAAAAGTTTAATTTCCGCTTTGCGTATTTTCACTCAGCTTATTGCCTACTAAGGTTCCTTGTAAAATCTGTTCCTGGAAATCTTTCATGGCACTTGGTGAATGCGGTATCAGAATGGATGTGTTTTTACCGTTTGATCCAATGTGGTTCAGGGTATCAAAATATTGCGTCAATAAAACAAAGTGCATAATTTCTTCGTGTGAAACGCCTTTGAGTGTTTTCTGAAAATCTTCAACCGATTCTTTAAATCCGCGGATAATTTCACGACGCTGTGCGGCAATACCTTCACCGGAAAGTCGTTTTGATTCAGCATCTGCTTCAGCAGCTTTAATCACACGGATTTTTGCTCCTTCTGATTCTTCCATGGTTGCTTCTTTATCACGTTTTGCGGCGTTGATACGGTTCATGGAATCTTTTACACGCGCATCCGGATCAATGTCTGTGATAAGCGCTTTTACAATCAGGTATCCATAATCATCCATCGAGTCAGCCAGGTTTTGACGAACCGCCGTTGCAATGTCTTCTTTTTTTGCAAAGACATCATCCAGTTCCATTTTAGGAACCTCAGCCCGCACGTCATCAAAAATATACGACGCAATCTGGTGACGGGCATTGTCCAATGCATAATGCGCTTCCCACAATTTATCAGGCATTACCTGGAACTGAACTGAAACGCGAAGGTGAACAAATACATCATCACGTGTTTTGGTTTCAACATCTACATCCAACTGCTGAACACGCAGGTTCATAACGCCTGATTTTTTATCAATGAACGGAATAATGAATCCCAGTCCGGCGTTTGACATTTTCTGAAATTTTCCAAGGCGTTGAATAACGTAAACCGTTTTTTCATTTACCAGGATAATTGATTTGACAAGCAGCAGCAAAATAAATGCTCCACCTACTGAATAGAGAATAATTGTTTGTTGATCCATAACGTTTGTTTTTCAGTTTGTTTTAGGTTTGTTTCAGCACCACCGGCTCAGGGACTCTTACTTTTTCCTCAAGGCTATTGTGCGAAAGGGTTTTAAAGGTACTATTTTTTTTAAATCATTCAAACTCAGGGAAGAAAATCGTGTATTTCGCTTTTGGTCTGAAAATTAATTTGTTACTTCACCTGAAATTCAGTACATTTCAATTAAACAATACCTGAAACTATGTTAGACTATATCATGCACCTGTCACCGGGCATTCTGATTGCTCTGGTGATTGTCGTTTTCATTGGGTTGGTTTCTCAGGCCGCGCTTTATGCCAAGGCCGGCGAACCCTGGGTGGCAGCGTTGGTTCCGGTCTGGAACGTAATTATTTTTGTAGATGTTGTTGGCAGACCCAAATGGCAAAGCTGGATTATTATGGTTCCCGGGTTCACTATTATGACCGTGATTTTGCTTTACTGGCCGCAGCTGGATGGTTTGTTTCCGGTAATTGATTCAGAAACGCTGGTAGCCAGCCCGTGGGGAACCAAAAGTAGTTTTGCAGATGCTACCATGCCCTTAATGGTTATGGGTATTGTATCTATTCCAATGATTATATTCATGATGGTTATTTTTGCTGAAATCTGTCAATCATTTGGCCGGCATAAAACGTCAGACAAAATTGCGGCTATTGTTTTCAACGGTGCTTATCTTTTATTTGCCATTGCACTTTCTCCTACAGCACAATACGAAGCTCCGTGGTATAAAAAGAAACGCGGTTTGCCATACACCGTTCCTGAAGATCCGCGAAAAATTAAAGCACAGCAAATGGCCAAAGCACAGGCTATGGCTAAAGCTCATGGACATGGGCATTATGGGCATAAGAAGTAGGGAGGAAGAACCTGTATCGCAAGTACTTTTAATGCGCAAATCACTGATTTTTTTTGAATTGATATCCCAATTCTGCGTGATCAGCGGCCCTTTTCCGCGTCGCGATACTTCGCGATCTGCGGGAATATTTTGATCAAAAAATCAAATTCAAACAGTTTCTCAAAGAAACCAGCGTTTTTTTGTAATTTATAATGGCTAAATTATGGTCAGGAGCGTATTTCCACTTTTATTGCTTTACTCACTGTATTCAGTTGCACAAATACCCAATTACTTTGAGAATAATCCCTTGTGGTATTGCAGTTTTTGGGATTCAGATCAATGGAATACACCTGCCGAACCTTTTACAGACGAGTATATTTATTATTTGAATGGAGATACAACGGCGTTAGGCTTTACGTATCACAAGGTGTTTAAAAAAGGGTACAGGAATTTTGAAAACACACCCCAACAAATGGATGTAATGTTTGATGAACAGACAGCTTATTACATTCGTCAGGAGGGTCGATCTATAAGGTTCTTTACAGCTTCCAATAATGCTGACTCATTACTTGTGAGTTATGATTATGCAGTTGGAGATACCGTTTCCGGTTATATATTCACCGGGTGTCATTTGAATGACACAATTCAAAAAATTGATTCAGTTCTGATAAATACCGAATACAGGAGACTGCTTTACCTTGATACACTTAATGGACCTGTTATTACAGAAGGAATTGGTCATCAGAACCAACTCGGTGGGTCTGGTGGTGAGCTTTTGGAAATGTTATGCACCGGAACGGGATTTGACTATTACATTCATTGTTATGGGCAAAACAACAACCCGTTATGGGACGCAGAAGGCAACGGGGGAGATTGCTTTTTGAATGTTTCTGTTTCAGTAAATTCCATTCCGGAATACAAAATTTATCCAAACCCTGTTACGAATCAATTCAGCGTCATTTCTTCAGTTTCTGGTCCACTTGTTATTTCATTGGTAGATATCTATGGAAACACTATTTTAACTACTACAGAGAAAACGGTAAATACTGAGCCATTGGTTTCAGGAATATATATTCTGGTTTTGACAGATCATGGAGGAAATAGGATCAGAAAAGAAATAATTAAACTGTGAATATGAAATTCTACACACGCGCGCGAAAAAAGTAATGCCTTCTATTCTGTCTCCGGTTACCTTTTCCTCCTCCCTTACATTTAAGTACATGAAACCAAAAATCACGCTGATCTTTCTAAGTCTTTTTGCAGCATTCGTTTTGCATGCGCAGACAGACACACTCAATCAATACGATGTCAATGGTGAAAAACACGGCACCTGGGTTGTTTATCTGGATGCCAACTGGACAAAAATTACGGATAGTGCTGTAGCCTGTTACACGCGGTATGCGGTGTACATTCACGGGGGCAATTTATATCCCATGGCACGGTGGGGCAAAAAAGGATATACGCTGAAACGGAACGGTGAAGTGGTTACGTGTGTTCCGGGGAAGGCAGTGATGCTTGATGGTGAATACAAATGGTACAATGCCAAAGGACATTTACTTTCCACACACATACTCAAAAACGGAATTTATACCTATTATGAATATTATACCTCGTCTGGTACAGTGCGCGGTAAGTTTGCCTACACGGAGCAATGTGGCGAAACGCCATTGGACTATTGCCTTTATATTTATGATAAAAAGGGTAATTTAAAAGTGAAGGGTCCCATTCCAAGAGATTCAACAGGGAAACCAATTAATAAAGAATAGCGATTTTTATTTGTGCGTTAGCTTTTAGCAGATCTCTCACGCCATTTCATTCGTTCGGGATCACAAGTCACAATAAAAACGCTTATGCTTTGTTCACCCTTAACTGAAACCCCATCTGGTGGTAAGTGTCAATAATAATTCGCGGTTCAGGTGCTAAATATTTGCGCAGTTTAGTAATGTAAACATCCATGCTGCGTTTGGTAAAATAGTTGGATTCATCCCATATTTTTTTCAGGGCTAAATCACGGGGCATTACTTTGTTTTCAAACTGGCAGAGCAGTTCAAGCAACAGCGATTCTTTGGGAGAAAGTTTTTGCTCCGGTTCATTTTTGTAAACCAGTTTGCGTGAAACAGGGTAGAAACTGAAATTGCCCAGCGTATAAATTTCTTTTGATTCGGGTAAGTTCTCTTCAGCCTGATACCGGTTGAGAATGGCTTTGATTTTGAGCAGCAATACTTCCGTGTCAAACGGTTTGGTCAGGTAATCATCAGCGCCTGATCTGTACCCTTCAATCAAATCTTCGCGTGCATTTTTTGCGGTGAGAAAGATAATAGGTGTTTTGGCTGATTTTTCTTTGATGCGCCTTGCCAGTGTAAAACCGTCCATGTTGGGCATCATAACATCCAGAATACATAAGTCAAAGGTTGATTGCATGTAGGCCGAATAGCCCAGGGCCCCGTTATTTTTCCAGTTTACTTCATAACCTGACAATTGCAGGTAATTGCAAAGTAATGAACCAAAATTCTCATCATCTTCAACCAATAAAAGTTTATGACTCATACCAATGGAAATTGAATAATAACGGTAGTACCTCTTTTGAGTTCACTTACCAGTTCAATGCTGCCTTTCATTTCTTCAATAATAAAACGGGCGTAGGTAAGCCCCAGTCCAAAACCTTTGGTGTTATGAATGTTCCCGGTTTCTGCCCGGTAAAAGGTGTCAAATACGCGTTTAACCTGCTGTGGTGTCATTCCAATACCAAAATCGCTGATCTGAATTTCGGCCAGGTTGCCTTTTTGGGCAAGTGTAATTTTCAGGGTTGGTTTTTCTTCTGAATATTTAATGCCATTTTCAATAATATTTGACAATGCCTGGTTGAGGTGATACGCACTTCCGCTTATGGATAATCCATCGGTAAGCGCGAGTTCCAGTGTGCCATTTTTACTTTGAATCAGCAGCTTCAGGTTGTGAACGGCCTCGCGAATCAATGCTGGTAAATCGATGATTTCAGCAGGCAAAACCACGGCATCTTTTTCAAGCGCAGCCACTTCCAGAATGCGCTCCACATTTTGATTCAGTTTTGATTTTTCTTCGTGAATGATTTGTACGTAATCGGTGATGCGTTTTGGATCATGAATAATGTTTGGGTGTATAATTGAATCCGCTGCCAGCGAAATAGAGGCAAGCGGTGTTTTGAATTCATGAGTCATGTTATTGATGAAGTCTGATTTGATCTGTGATATTTTTTTGTGTTTAACAATAAGCCGTACCGCAATTATGAAAACGGTCAGAACGATCAGGGTGAAAAGCGCAGACATAAAAATCATCAGGCGGATATCTGCCCAGATAATAGCAGTGTTATTTGGTAAATTGAGCTGGAGTATGTAACGCCCGGGATGAATCACATCATTCTTAAACAACGGAATTTTATACCTGAAATCGACCACTGAACCTGGTGAAATGACATAGTCTTTTTCCAGCGCATCATACACGCCCCATGTCATATTGGTGTCCAGCTGAACAGATTCAAATTCAGCCTTGAGTACGTGTTTAATGCGTGTACTGTCCAGTCGGACATCGTCTGAACCACCATTTGTCTCAAACCGGATACGGTCAAAAACGGTTCGCACTTCATCCAGTTTAATAAGTTCCTCTTCCAATTGTTGCAATTCAAAGCGCATGCTGTCAACATGTTCTTTGTGGTGAATGATTTCGGTATGGGAGACCGTAATGCTGTCATTGGCCTGATGCTGTGTGGTTGTAATCTGTACTTCCATTCGGTCGGGCGGAAACCCTGCTGCATGCATAATGGGCATGTGACGTGGAATAGCCGAATCGAAGCCAGCCTGAAACATCAGGCTGTCGTGAAGCTGAATATTAAAGTTTTCGTTTCCCGCAAAAAAAATCAATGCCCCCATTTCAGACAACTGAATATCTACATTGGAAATTGCCTGCACCACTTTGTTGTCAACCAGCTGCTGTTTTTCAGTTACTGATTTTTGAATCCAGGTGTATTGAATGAAAATAATTCCACCCAGGGCAAGAATCATCAATGCAATCAATATTGGAATGGTTTTTTTCTGCATAGTATCAAAAATACAGCGAAGCATACCCGGGGTACTGAACTTTAACCTTTTTTAACCTCGCCTTAGGTTTTCTTTAACCCCCGTGCGGCAAGGCTACCCGTAATTTTGGTTCATAAACTAAAGTCAATCGGTATGAAAAAGAAATTTATAGCAGGCATTGGAATAATTGGTCTGGGAATTGTCCTCCTTTCCTTTGCAAATGGTGAAGAACCAAAAATGAAACGGTATGAAGTGATTCGTTCTGTGAACGGAAATGTGACGAGCTTTGACACGCTTGTTCCATCCAACTCAACCTTTACCCCGGAGAATTACCTGGCACAACTGGGTTTTTCAGAAGACAAACACGTGGAAATAATTTTTTTACCGGCCATGCACGGGCACATGGCTATGCCTTTTCCACACCCAATGCCAACCACAGACAGCGTATTTATTATGAATTTCACGGGGGGCTCTGAGATGATGGATTCGATGGTGATGTTTGAGATAAACATGGATGAGGAGCATGCAAAACTGATGGAAGAAATGGGGCACGGGCAGGTCATTATTGAAAAGAATATGGTTATCAGACAAGGTGATTCAATAAACGGTGAGCTGGAAGAAATTGAGGAATTCATGCGTACCATTGAAATTGAAATGGGTGATATGCCACACCCGGGTTGTCCTGATTCAGCAATGATCCTGATGCATACCGTTGTGATGGGCGGCCCTGATGCTGACTCAATGCACCAGAAAATGATGCAAATGCATACTTCCGGCGATCCGGCATTTGAGCGTCATATCGAAGACGGTCATACCAAAATGGATTTTATGGTGTTTGGTGATGAAAAGGATTTTACACTTTTAATTGTCAGTGACGGCGGCGCAGTTTCTCCAAAATCACAAATGCAGATTGAAACAGTGGAGGCGACAGACAATGTCTTTAAACTCTATCCAAATCCGGCAGACAAAGAAGTAGCGGTACAGTTGAATTTTGAAGAAAAAGCAACAACCACTTTAACCGTTTCTGATTCAAACGGCAAAGTAGTGATGCAATTAAACCTGGGCGAATTTTCGGGCAATTATACGCAGGCAATTGATGTATCCAAATGGAGCAAAGGCATCTATTTTGTAAACATTGATCGCCCGGGAATGAAACTGGTAGAGAAATTGGTGGTAGAATAAAAATTCCATTCAAAAGAGGCTTAAGCAAGCACGTAGATTTTTCATGGAAAACCCCGTCATTCAGCAATGAATGATGGGGTTTTTTATACGAGGCTGTCAGAAAGTTGTTTTGAATTTTTTCTATTTCTGAATTTCAACCCGTTTATAGGTAACACCCGTTTCTGTGCGCAGTTCAAAAATATAAATACCGTTATTCAAATTAAGATTTACCTGGCCGGATGGATCTGTTTGAACATTTGCCTGAATGACTCTTCCCTCAAGATCAAAGACCGACAGCACAATGACCTCTTCACTCTGAATGGTAAAACTTCCGCCGGATGGATTTGGGTAAACTGCAATTTGTGAAGCTGGTTCATTTGTTTGGTTATCCAAAAGAATCTGGTTGCATGGCTGAATGTTGTCGTTGTAATAATTCTGTACAAAATCAGCTGTGTTCAAAAGTTCATTTACATTTTCCAGGTTATTTCCGGTTTCCTGGTTGAAGACAAAAGCAACGTCATAGCAAAGGTTTCCCTGCGGATAAAAAATGGTTTCTTTGGAAGCTATCAGAACTCGCCTGTCAGAGGGTACATTACCTTCATTTGCTTCTGTCCAACCGGTATTTGTATACGGGTTTCCGGAGTAAATAAATTTGGTAGGTGTTGTTCCGTTCATCAAGAGTGTACCGTCCAGATAATGTGCTTGCAACAGTTGGTCGTAATCGCTTGTCGTGTTTGGGTTTCCCATCGGCCCACTGCTGTTATTAAATGACATAATTGCACCGGCAGCGTCATTGAGTAATTTGGCTCCAAATGCGGGCGGATTTGTACCATAACCCGGCTGCCCGTTTGCCGGTTCATCGTTGGCGTCACCGTTGTAGCCATAGGCTAAGCTCCTGGCTGAATCGCATCCAATGAAATCATCCATCGGATTTCCAATGTCTGTATCCATAAAAAGGCCAAATCTGAAACTATAGTAAGATGACGTTCTTCTGTTATATAGTTTGACATTTAAAAAGGTGGTATTATTCAAATCATCGGTTGTTGCATACTGGTAAAACATGGCATGAATTTCAGCGCCAAAAGGCGTTCCGCCGGTTTGTGTGTGTACGCCTGCCTCATCGTTCATAATAACATAAACCGCTTCATCACCTTGTATATAGGGAAAATCACCATCCATGGGATTGTATAGCTGATCACCATTCACATCTGCGTAAGGGGCCAGCTGCGCAGCCACTCCTTCTGTTGTATTTCCGTTTCCCGGCCAGTTTGCAATTGCCGGATCGGGTGTATAACCCACAGTGGTGTAATTGGCTACGTGGTAATTGACCTGCGCACGGGTCACTTTCCAAATGGAATTGGTGAAATTGTCAGTATAGTAAGCTGAATTGTAATTATCAGAAACAGGCCCCGGAAAAAAATCGTCGCCAACGCCGTATGTATTACAGGCAGCATAAAGGTAACCGTTCATATCTACGGCGGTCATCCAAAACGAGGTGGTGTATGCAACGTGGTTTCCTGAACCGGCCGGTATTTCACAACCTGACATGGCATTTGCAACATCACTGAAAAAGATACCATCATCACGTAGCATAACATCGGTATTGTTTGCATCAAGGTGCATGTAAGTTTGTGAATGGGCGCAGGTGAAAATGATCACGCATGCCGAAAGGAGAATTAAAATTTTCATAAATGTCAGGTTTGATGCTGTAAAACTAGTTCGGCTTTTTCCGCTGCGCAATCTGATCAGGTATAGCTTTGGTTATTTTTATAGCAGTCAGAGTTTTTTCAGTATAATTCGTAGCGCATAAAAAAATGAAAGACTACCTGGCATTGCCCGGTATGGATTACATCCTGATTCCGCATGGCATTCTTCAAATCTTTCTTATTTTTGCTTCAAACTAAAACCAGATAAAATGAAAGCATACGTTTTTCCGGGTCAGGGAGCGCAGTTTGTGGGAATGGGAAAAGACCTTTATGATAATTCACCGCTTGCCAAAGAGCTCTTTGAAAAGGCCAATGAAATTTTAGGTTTCCGGATCACGGACAGCATGTTTTCAGGCACAGAAGAAGATCTGAAACAAACCAAGGTAACCCAGCCAGCCGTTTTTTTACATTCGGTGATACTGGCCAAAGTATTGGGTGATAATTTTAAACCGCAAATGGTTGCCGGGCATTCTTTGGGTGAACTTTCTGCTTTGGTTGCAAATGGTGTTCTTCAGTTTGAAGATGGGTTAAGACTGGTTTCAAAACGGGCGCTTGCTATGCAAAAAGCCTGTGAAGCGGTACCTTCAACCATGGCAGCCATTTTAGGACTTGAAGATGAAGTTATTGAAAAAATCTGTGCAACTATTGATGGTGTCGTCGTCCCTGCCAACTACAATAGCCCGGGTCAGCTGGTTATTTCCGGATCAATTCCGGCGGTTGAAGTTGCTTGCGCAAAACTGACTGAAGCAGGTGCAAAACGCGCCATGATTTTACCGGTTGGCGGTGCATTTCACTCTCCGTTGATGGAACCCGCCCGTGAAGAATTGGCTGCAGCTATTGAAGCTACCCATTTTGCAAATCCGGTTTGCCCGGTATACCAGAATGTCAATGCAAAAGCAGTAACTGATCCGGCAGAGATTAAAAAGAACCTGGTGGCACAGTTAACAGCCCCGGTAAAATGGA
This sequence comes from Bacteroidota bacterium, assembly GCA_016192075.1. Lineage (GTDB taxonomy): Bacteria > Bacteroidota > Bacteroidia > Flavobacteriales_D > Crocinitomicaceae > JADJGJ01. The sequence continues at coordinate 112,423 of JACPUU010000016.1, forward strand.
CCCAGATCATGAACCAGATGATTGCTGATGGATGTACATCTGTTGTTGAAGTAGGTCCCGGGAAAGTATTACAAGGACTTTTCAAAAAAGTAGACCGCGCCTTTCCAACAGAAAGTGCGGCACTCTGATCAAGTATTGTATTTTAGTGAAAAAACCGGGTTCTTGTGTTCCCGGTTTTTTTGTTTGGAGTCTCTGCTGTTTTAAAGTGACTGAGCGGAATGATATCCTTTTTTTAATTTGAGATGGGTTGGCGGCCAAAAACGTTTAGTCACCGGTGCACCATTGCTGCTGTCAGGTGGTTCCGCCTTTGCAGGGGAAAAGGTCATGCGCTGAAATGACCAGAATTAGTTTTCTTTTTTTGGTGAATTGAGACCTTCGGCTTTTAATTGAAATAACCCAACAAAATGACAAATAAAGAACACGCTGAAGCAAGAACGGCTTGGCCAATGGGTTTTGACGTTTTTGCTGCCACGCTTGACAACCTCATTGAAGGTTTTCAGCTGATTGGTATGGACTGGCGTTATAAATATGTGAACACAACGGTGCTCCGCCAGGCAGGCGTTAAATCAAAAAGTGATCTTTTGGGATACACCATGCAGGAAAAATATCCGGGAATTGAACATACAGTCATGTTTGCCGCTTTGGAAAAAGCCATGTATGAAGGCATTTCATCCAATATTGAAAATAAGTTTGTTTATCCTGACGGAACCATGCGCTGGTATGAACTCAGAATTCAACCTGTGCTAACGGGTATTTTTGTACTTTCGATTGATATCACGGATCGTAAAAAACAAAATTAATCAGGGTTGTCTGACCGTATTCACGGTATTATCAAGCGTTATTTTTTAACAATTTACTGATGTGGGGTTTTTCCTGATTTGTTTGAGGAATCACTACATTCGTATCATAAAATCAAGCGCGTATGCAAACTATTTTGGGAGCTAACGGAACCATTGGTAAGGTTCTGGCTAAAGAACTATCTACCTACACATCCGGCATCCGGCTGGTAAGCCGCAATCCAAAAAAAGTGAATGAGACAGATGAATTGTTTCCCGCTGATTTGTCTGACGCATCCCAGGTTGAAAAAGCAATTGCCGGTTCTGACGTGGTATACCTGGTTGTTGGGTTTGACTATAAAACCAGTGTCTGGCAGCGGAACTGGCCGCAACTGATGAAGGCTACGATTGATGCGTGCAGCAAGCACAAGGCTAAACTGGTTTTTTTTGACAATGTCTACCTCTATGATCCGGCCGGCATGTCACACATGACAGAAGAAAGTCTGGTAAATCCTTCAAGTAAAAAAGGGGCTGTGCGCAAACAAATTGCTGAAATGCTGATGACCGCGGTAAAGGATGGAAAACTGCAGGGTCTGATTGCCCGGTCAGCTGATTTTTACGGCCCTGAAAATGACAAAAGTTTTTTGATGGAGGTGGTTTATAAAAAATTTCTGCAAAAGAAAAAGGCTAACTGGTTTATGGATGCAACCAAAATTCATTCGTTTACCTATACACCCGATGCCGCAAAAGCAACAGCACTTTTAGGTAATACACCGGATGCGTATAACCAGGTCTGGCATTTGCCAACAGATTCTGCCAGGCTGACGGGTAAAGAAATGATTGCACTTTTTGCCGCTGAAATGCACGTGCCCGCATCGTATTCTGTTTTATCAATGTTTATGTTAAAACTGGCAGGCATCTTTGTTCCGCTGTTGCGTGAAATGCCTGAAATGATGTATCAGTATGACCGTGATTACTTTTTTGATTCATCCAAATTTGACAAACGGTTTTCGTTCAAAACTACCCGGTACATGGATGGCGTTAAAACCATTGTCGCATCTGGCAAATAAATCACGGTGCAGCCTGTTTTGTGATTTGGGCTGAACCCGGTTTTTGTATCTTCATTTGAAACAAGCAACTATGAAATCTGTACTGCTTTTTTTTTCAGGATTGTTTTTAGGGGCCATAACATTTGCACAGGCATATCCGCAATTTGGTCCTGAAAAAAAGGTGACCATAAACGGACTTACGTTTGATGCCATGGAACCTTTTATAAGCAGTGATGAACAAACACTTTTTTTTAATTCGTTAAACTCAGGCGGTAACACCAACCTGTATTATGCCACGCGTGTGAATGATACCACGTTTAATTATGCCGGGCTTGTGGGCAATACCTATGATCCGTCACCATCACACCTGGATGCGGTTGCTTCACTGGATATAAATAACCGCTTTTTCTGGGTGTCACTGCGTGAGTATCCAACCATTTATGAAAACCAGCTGAATGCAGATTACAGTGCCGGCAATGTGGCGGATATTAAACGAACCTATGGTGATTTTTACATTTACCTTCCCGGCTGGCTGATAATGGATGCATGCATCAGTGACGACGGAAATTTTTTGTATTATGTAAACGCGTTCTTTAATTCCTGTGCGTATGGTATGCCCTGTGAATCTTCTATTGGTGTGGCCCAAAAAGTAAATGACACCACGTTTAATAAATTGCCTGAAACGGACGGAATTTTTTCAAACATCAATGATCCCAACTATATCACGTATGCACCGCAGTTGAGTTCAGACGGTAAAGAACTTTATTATACCCGCATTATGGATGGTGATATCAATTCTGAATTATGCGTTGCGGTGCGCGACAATCCTGCTGATACGTTCAGCGTCCCGGAGGTTATTTATTCAAATTATGGATTTGTGCCGGAGGCTATCACTCTTACACCGGATAAATCCAGAATTTATTATCACCAGAAAAACGCATTGGGTGTTTTTGAAATTTTTATGCGATACCGGAATGGTACACTCAACACAACTGAAATAAATGACGAGAATGTCCTGTTTTACCCCAATCCGGCCACAGGGGTAATATGCGTCAGGGTAAAAGAAACAAAAACTCCATTCTCTGTTGATATTTTAACAATGGATGGAAAACCCGTTCTACACCTGGAAAATGAAACACTTATTCCGATTGCAACTTTACGGTCAGGTGTTTACATTCTGAAATTTGAGCAGGATTCCTTTTCGGTTTCACAGGTTTTTTTAATTTATTGAAAAAGGGTGGCTGTCAACTCGCTGAAAATCCAGTTGATACCACGCTATAAAACTATGCAAACACAGTAGTAGAGTACATTTGGATAGTTTTTTGATTCTTCTATCTTTGGTTGAACTAAAAATCGCGCATGGGAAAAACGGACTCTTTAATTCATGAATACGGGGCAGGATTTATTACATTAAAGGCAGAGGGGTATTTTTTTGTGCAGATGAAAGAGAATTCATTTTCAACGATTGAAACGGTGAAAGAATCGTATGATATTATGGCATCCCTTTGTGATGCATCAGCACCTGTTTATATTTTAGTGGATGTAGGTCAGGGTTCAGATTCTGCAGATGGTATTTATGAATACATTGCGGGGTCTGAATTTGGCAAACGTGTAAAAGCCCAGGCAATAATTGTGCATGAACTTGCAGCACGGCTAATGGGGAATTTATTTTTACGATACGTCAAAAATCAGCGGCACGTCAAAATTTTCTCGAAGGAAAAAGATGCCATTGAATGGTTGCTGGGAAAAATGCAAAATCCAGACAAAAACAGCCATCGGACAATGAAACAAATGACCTTTGTTTAGCAGGGATTACCGGGTAATGCCATTATAATGATCAGCATGCTGCTGCACCAGTTCACGGTATTTTTGGGCTTTTGCTGCGTCAAATTTATCCAGTATTCTTCCATGTACATCTTGCCCGATAATACATGACCAGTAAGATTCGATAGTTCCCCATTCAGTGACTTTGTAATTGTCACGGGCAAGTATCTGTTCAAAATTTACTTTGTTACCGTTTGCATCCAGCTCAAACATCATTGCTGCTTTGATACGCGCATACGTTTCCAGTGTACAGGGTTCTGCTCCGCCTGACATTTCGGCGAGGCATTTTTGATATTCAGGCATAAACGTCTGCTGAATGGCAATGGCGTGCTGCGGATTCATCATCATAGCTGTCCAGCCCGCTTTAGCCTGTTCCCAGTTTTCATGACTTACACCATTTTCCAGGGCAATTTGTGCATGCCTGTCTGTTTCATGAGGTTGTGTTTTAGACATCAGTGCACAGAGTTTTGCATAGTGTACCAATGTTACTCCCGCAATGGGTTCAAATTGTGACATGTCTTTTTTTATTAATGAATGATAATTCGTTCAGTGTGTACAATGTCGTCTGAAACAATTTTGACAAAATAAATGCCGTCGTTGACATGGTCGAGGTTCAGGTTTCGTTCCCAGTATCCTTCAGGGTTATTGTCCTTGATTGTCTCCAGGTAAACTACTTCACCAAGTTCATTCAGTACCTGTATTGAAATTTCATCACCGGTAAAATTATCCAGCAAAACAGTCAGGTTTCCGTCTGTCGGGTTTGGATAAACGGTTACCCCATAATTCTGATTCAGTTCATCAATACCAACGGCATAACCAACGCTGAAGGAGTATTTGGCATAATGACCAAAGTCATTCGGAAAAACGTAAATCACACTGCCACCGACTTTTTTCAGGCGTAAAAATCCGGATGTTTCACCTTCACCGCCATCCGCAACCGGAATAGCAGAATACCAGAATCCAAGGCCGTCATGATCTGAATCTGTAATCTCAACGGTATAACATCCTTCTGCTAAATCAAGCGTGTCTTTATACTCTGTTGTATTGGTCAGGTCTGTTCTCGAGAATACCACGTTTCCATCCTGATCACGCACAAAAATATCATTTTCTACCGCCTTGTTATTTGTTTTAAACCAAACATAGAATGGGTCATTAATGACCGGTGAAGCTTCAAAATTTACGGTATACTGGTTGTTGTTTTCATACTCATCAAACTGGCCGTTGGCTTTGTACACACGTGCTGTAAAAAAGTTTTGTCCCAGGTAGTCATTCCACCAGTGTGGATCAACCGGAATTTCAACCATTTCTTCTTCTAAAAATTCCAGGTCTCCGGTCCAGGTATACGTAATAACATTGTTTCCGAAATCACCTACCCAAACATTTATTTCAGCACTGGTGAGTGTTGTAGCCCCGGTATTTTTTAAAATGATGCGTGGATTCTGACAGGTAGGATTCCATTTGCTGTAATACTCCCAGTCATTTGGATTCAGTACATCAACGACAGCAGCATCTACTGAGAAATTAGGTGCACCGTACGTAACCATGTGCATGCTCATAACATAATTTCCATTTCCCTGGGCCGGGTCAGCTGTTGGAACGTCTTCAATATCGTAATCAATACTGGCAGTAGAACCCGGGGTTACATAAGGCGTAATGTCAAATTCATAATCGGTTACTTTATCACCCGGGCACCAGCCTTCACGTGCGTAAGGCCAGGTACCGCCCTGCCCGATATTGGGGTTATCACCGCATTGGGTTTCCTGCCAGATATCCCATAAAAAACGGGAGGTTCCGTCAATCAGCAATTCATGTTCACGCCCCACACCGTTACCCCATTCGCAGCAATTGTTAGAACCGTTGTGTCCATGGCCGGTAATACGTGTTTTCAATTTAAACATGTCACCGGCAGGGTCTAATGTTACTGTTTCAGCGGCCAGGTTTATATCGTTGTCAAGCCCTGAATAGGAATAGCTTTGCAAACCATCCCACAATTGCTGAACACCCAATACATTCCGCGGCGGTGTGCCCACCACAAAAACAAATTTAACATCAATCAGTTCCTGCGTGTTGTGTGCGCTGAAATCAACATCACCCATCAGTAACGACTGGTAATCGGTTACGTCATAGACATAGGTAAAGCCGTTGGGTCCAAGATCAAACCCAATTCCATACGGTGTAATATAACGCCCGATTTCAAACGGAATAATTACTTCAAAAGGAGGTTGGTAGTAAGTAAGTGTTGTGTTGGAAAGTGTCACATCTGCCGGGTGGAAGATAGAGTCCAGCTTAACACCGTTTGAATCGTAGAAGTAGGTATAGCCAACCGGCCATTTATTTTCCAGCGAGGCAATGGTGAATTTTTTTCCGTCAACCTGGTATTGCAATACATCAATTGGTGAAACCAAAACAGAATCCATCACCATCACAGAATCTACCATGCTGACATAGTTACCCTGAACAAATGTAATATTGGGGCGCACATTGGATAAGGTATACCCTGCATGAATGTCTTCATAAAACTGAATCATTCCCGGGGTGGTCATCATGGCGTTGTGATTATTGACCGATTTATCGAGTACCGATGGTTCGTTGTCAAAATCATAATAGAGCACCAGGTTTGCATAGTTGGGGTGAGAAGGGGTTATTTTTTCATTCATCCAGCCGGCAATATCGGTTTGTGTAATTTCGGTATTCCACACGGTAAATTCATCTAATTTTCCACCCCAGAAATAATCACCGCCCTCTGAGTTTCCGATTCTGAATTTGTTGACAATACCGGCCTCCAGATTTTTTCCGCTTTCGGTGTGCCACAATATTCCGTCTTTGTAAATTTTCATGGTACCGTCTGTGGCATTTTTAGTAAAAGCCCAGTGATGCCACTCGCCTTCATATTCAGAAACGCTTGCTGCTTTTTGAATGCGGTCATAACCTGACCCTTTGCCGGCATCCCAATAAATAGTCGCGTCAGACCACGGAAAATGAATGTTCTGAACACGGTTATTCAAACTGTCAAATGCTTCGAGTACCGATGTGTTTGCAGGCAGATAACCGGCATCTCCCTGTGCCCAGAAAGCAATTGTGAGTTCATTTTGAAAATCAAAATGGGTCAAATCCACTTCAGCAAATTCACCCGGCTGAATGTTGAGGTAGCCCGGTCGTTCATTGATTGAAATAACAGTATTATTGGTTGTTGCAGTAGCATTCACGGTTGTATTGCTGCCTGTGGAAATGGTATTTTCAAACGAGATGTCAATCAGAATGGAAGAGGTGCCGTCATACAAAAACGGCGTGGTCAGGTTGAGGGTTTGAAGTCCGGCTGAAGGGAAAGTGGTATTCATGTCGTACACAGTTGTCCAGCCGGTTTCGTCAAATGACGTGATTTCTGCTACGCTGGTATGTTTCATGCGCACTTTTAAATGCCCCATGCTGCCGCCGGGTGTGTTAACATCGAAGCGAAGTTTTGCAATTTCACCCGGAAGGATGAGTGCCGCAGCAATTTCAGTGGCGGTCCATAAAATCTGGCTGCGTTGTGTTGCATTTGAAGCACCGAACGGATAATCTGAGACAAGCGTACCATTATCAATTGCATGATCAACATCCGATGACGCCGAATAAGTCATGAATTTCTGATAATTCTGATAATAGTGATAATACGGTGTATTTACATAATTTACAGTAGCAGGTGATTCCCCGTTGACCAGGTATTGCGGTGAATTAACGGCTACGCTGTCCATTTCACCGGTGTGCTGCCATATCTGGGAGTAGGTCAGATAATCCCACTCACCGCAATTGTAGCTGTCCCAGGTGGTAAGCGGTGAACATTTGAGGTTGTAATACATCAGCACTTTTTCAAACTGCATGGATTGCAGTTCGGGCGGAAAGCTGAATATAGCGCGCCTGGTGGTAATTGAATCGTATGTGAAGGTTTGAACGGTAATGGTATCCTGGCTTATGCTGATAGAGGTAAACGCCAGCATAAGCAGCGCAAGAAATTGTCTCATGGTTTTTGTTTTGTGGGGTAAATATATCCAAAATGAAAAGACGCAACAAACACATAACAGGTTTGTATTGAAATCTTAACACGATTGAGGCTTGCTTTTTGAGCTTACTTTTGCAGCCTTATGAGCTGAATGGTGAAAACAATCCAGGCGGCAATCATGAGTGATCCGCCTATTGGAACAAGGTAAACTAAAGGTTTTAGCGATGGAATTTGCTCGTGAAAACTATAGCCGTAAATACACCCTGAAAATAAGATTACGCCCGCCACGGTGAGCCGCACAAACCAACGAAGGCTAAAAGCCAGTTTCTCTTTTGCAAAGCCCAGAATTAAGAGAGCAAATCCGGCATAAAACTGGTAGCGCACACCTTTTTCGAACGTTTCAATGAGACCGGCTGAAAGTAGTTCTTCTAAACCATGAGCTGCCATGGCTCCCAGGATAATGGCTGTACAGAGAAGAATACTTGCAAGAATAACGACACTTTTGGACATGGTCAACATTTTTTGAGTGTTCAAATTTGTGAAGGATTGTTGACGCAAGTGTCATGAAAGTGTAAGTCTTTTTTCCAGCTCTCTTTCCCCGGGAATTATTCAGACAATTTTCTGGCTCCTGTTTAAAAATCAGACCCGGTATACAGAGATCATCACCGGTTTTTTTCCAATCCAGAATCATCAGCGGCATTTTTCTGCGTCGCTGGACTTCGCGATCCGCGGGAAAAATTTTTATCACAGAATTATTTTGAAATAGCTTCTTAACAGTGGAGACTTTTTGCTCTCACATAATCGTTGTTGGAATCCGGATTAAGAAGATGGGGTTGATACAAACAAAAAAATCCGCCCCGGATTCAGGGAGCGGATTTTTGTAAGGGTTTTCTACGAGTCTTATTTTGAATTGATGTATCGCTCCAGTTCTTCTTTATCACCGCTGAATGAGAATACTTCCATTACCTGGAAATAATCAGCTTTGTTGGCGCAATTGTCATACGCCGTTTTTGCAAACGCAAGTTGTTCGGTTGAAAAAGCGAAAAGTGTCATTACTTCTTTGATCTGGGCAACACTCATGCATTTGTTTTTTGCAGCCAGGTTTGCAACGCGCAGTTGATCTTCAGCAAAAGATTCGGCCTGAATTGATTTTTTGAGTGCTGCAAAATCGGTATCTGACATATAGCAGTTTGTGTTACCGGTTGGAGTTACAGTGCCGCTTGTGCCATGGTCAGCACGTTGAGTTGTAGTGGTGCCGGTTGTTCCTGTTCCGGTTGTTGTCATGGTTACAGTCATGTCCGGATCAGCATACATTGTATTTCCACTGGTCGTTGTTGTAGTGGTCGTTGTCGTTGTTTCTTCATAATAGGTAGTAGTGCCATTTCCACCGGTAGTGGTAGAACTTGATGTGTGCGAGGTGGTGGTTCCGTTTCCGCCGGTTGATGTAGTCTCAGTAGTGCCTGTTTCCATACCGGTTCCGGTCATGTTAATACCCATTCCGGTTTCACTTACGTTAATGTTGATGTTAAGACTTTCAGGGTTTCCGGTACCTGTTGTGGTAGTGGTGCCGGTTGTAGTGGTGGTAGTTGTTGTTCCGGTTGTACCGGTTGTTCCGGTTGTTGTTACACCGGTGGTTCCTGTAGTGCCAGTGGTTCCTGTGGTAGTGGTGACGCCTGTCGTTCCGGTTGTACCAGTTGTGCCAACCGTTGTTGTTACGCCGGTTGTACCTGTAGTGCCTGTTGTACCGGTGGTTCCGGTAGTGGTGGTTGTACCGGTTGGATTATAGGCAATAACGGTTTGCCCGGTAGTGACCGGAGTGGCATTCAGAGCAGTCTGGGAATATCCGCGTAATTTGTATTTTCCTTTCTTTCCGGTAACCTGGTAAGTGGTCAGCGTGTCTTTACTTACCATCACATTTTTGTCAAGTTCAAAACTATTGGTAGCTGAAATAATTTTGCAGGCGTAATAGTCATTCGTTAATCCGGTTACCTTGACATTGGTTTCAGGATTTTGGTTTTGACGAACACCATTCAGCACCACATAAAATTTTTCGCCGGTATTTGAAAAGAAAGCCAGTTCACCGGTTCGCTGGGCTACCGCATTCAGGCCAAGTGCAATTAAAACAAGGAGTAATACATTCTTCATAATGATTTGATTTAAATTAGTTTCGCTGGAGCATTGGCAACCATTGTGCCAAGTATTTTCTGTTAAGAAAAATTTAACAAATTGGCTGCATTTTCTCTGGCTGCATCTGTTACTTTTTCACCGCTGATCATTTTAGCCAGTTCATTAATGCGCTCTTTTTTGGTTAATTTCTGAACGCGTGTTACGGTTTTGTCTGTCACAATTTCTTTGGCAACATGTAAATGTACTGCACCTTTTGCAGCTACCTGCGGTAAATGCGTAATAACAATAACCTGGATATTTTTTCCCATGCGCACAAATTCAGCTGCCATTTTAGAGGCAACTTCGCCGGATACGCCGGTATCAATTTCATCAAAGATCAGTGACGGTAGACTTTTTGTTTCAGAAAGGGTTGACAAAATTGCCAGCATAAGGCGTGATAATTCACCGCCCGAGGCAATTTTTTTAAGCGGCAAAAACTGGCCCCCGCGATTTGTTTTAAATAAAAAATCAATGGTGTCAAGCCCGTGCGGACCAATTTCTTTCTGATCTTTCAATTCAATGTGAAGTTCAGCATCAGGCATTGACAGGTTAATCAGCAGCGACCGGATTGTTTTTTCAAGTGCCGCCGCTTCTATTTTTCGTCTGGCTGAAATTGCAGCGGCTTCTTTTTTAAGCTGACCGTCGAGTTTTGATAGTTCTTTTTCGGTTTGTACAACGGCGTTTTCAACCGATTCTATTTCGGTGAGTTCGTGTTCCAGTTTCTGCCTGATCTCAATTAATGATTCAGGGGTTTGTACATTGTGTTTGTAAGAAAGCGCGTTGAAAAGATCTATTTTGTCTTTGATTACCTGCGTTTCTTCTAAAGAGAAATCAAGCGTTTCTGACTGATTTCGGATTTCGGTATCAATGTCAGCAAATTCAATACGGACACTTTTTACGCGATTGTGCAGGTCAGTGAATGTACTGTCAAGCTGTTTCAATTCGTCCAGCAAATGAACCAGGTTTTGCAGCAGGCTGTTCGGACTTTTTTCTTCGTGATCAAGTATGGAGAGAACCGCCTGCAGCGTTTGCGAAATTTTCTCAGCATTCTGAATGCGGCTGAATTGTTCCTGAATTTTTGGAAGATCTGTTTTTTCAAGATTTGCCTCAATCAGTTCATTGAGCAGAAATGTTTTATAGTCACGCTCTTTCCGGTTTTTCGCTTCTGTTTCTTTCAAAATTTCAAGCTGATTCAAAAGCTCCCGGTAGGATTTGTATTTTTTTCGGTAGGCAGTAATTTCATTTTGCATTCCGGCATAATAATCCAGTACATCAAACTGAAAACCGGTATCAAAAAGTGAAAGTGTTTCATGCTGGGAGTGAACTGAAATAAGTTTTTCGCCCAGTTCTTTCAATGTTTGAAGCTGAACCGGTGAGTCGTTGATAAAGCAGCGTGATTTGCCGCTGCTTGTAAATTCACGGCGAATAATACAGTGTGTATCGTAATCGAGTTCATGCGCATGAAAAAACGGTTCCAGTTTTAGCCTGGAAAGATCAAACGTCGCTTCAAGGTAACATTTGTTTTCGGCCTGTTTTAATATGCCGGAATCAGACCGTTCACCTAAAAGTAAGTTGAGTGCTTTTAACAAAATGGATTTACCCGCGCCTGTTTCACCGGTAATAACAGTGAATCCTTTCTCCAATGTCAGGTCGACATTTTCAATCAGCGCATAATTAGAAACCTCCAGCCGGCATAACATGCCACTAATTTAGTATTTCCTGATATTTTGACGAGTTGGTTGGGTCTAATTTTTTGAGAACACTTACCACGGCGTTTTTCTCCGTTATCTCAGCCTGCGAGAACAGGTTGATAAGTTCAGTGCTTTTGCTGGTGAGAAATATTTGCAGGTTTAATGACCCCGGACGGGCCCGCTGAACTTTATCAAGCAGCTGCAGACTTTCGAGTACCGCTTTTCTGCCTGCCGGCATGTCATCATACATAATATCAAACCCCAGGCGGTGATAGTTATAGTAAGCAATGCGTATTGGTTCAAAAACTGACTGCAGGGCATTGTCGACCATCCAGTAACGGTTGTTCTTTTTTCCGGCAGAAGCTGCCCAGCCCGGATCGCCTGAGTTTTTGGCATTACCGGCAATAATTTGTGCTTTGTTGAAATATTTGGTACCGCCTTTCAGTTCAAAACTATCGTAGTCATAACCAATAACCATGTAGGCGTAGAATGCCAGAATAGAAGTCAGGTTGTCACGATACTGATCAATCGAAAAAAGCAGGGCAGAGTTGCGCAGGTAATTAAAGGTTACGTCGTTGTCTTCAAAGTTAAAAAGTACCGTGTTGTAACCCGTATTGTAAACCGGGCGGGATGACTGAACCTGCATTTTACCATTAAAGGTAGTGCTTGAAGGCATTTCACTGATGGTGATCAGAATGTTGCAGTTAATCCGTTCTTCAATTTCAAATACGTCCGTGGTCCAACGGGTATTATTCATAAAGTCGTAGATAGAACCTTCCAGCTCGGTCATAATTTCTTTTTCAACGGGACCAACTTGCAATCCCGGTGCGGCAATAATGCTCACCTGGCAATTAAGTTCCTGTGCGCTTGAAAAAGCGGCAGAAAGAAAAATCAGAATAAGTGCAAAGTAACTTTTCATTACAAATCGTGTTCAATTTCGTCCAACAGCCTGTTCATCAAAACCGTCTTTTCGTTTAACTCAAAAGTAGCGGTTTTATTATTGGGTTTAATAAAAGTCACCTTATTGGTATCGTGTCCAAAACCGGCACCGGCGTCTTTCAGGGAGTTTAGAACCAGCAAATCAAGTTTTTTTGCCACCAGTTTTTTGGTTCCGTTTTCAAGTTCATTTTCCGTTTCAAGTGCAAAGCCCACCAGGTATTGGTCTTTTTTCTTGTTAAGTCCGGCCCATTTAAGAATATCGGGGTTTTTAACAAGGTTCAGGGTTAGGCGGTCATCTGTTTTTTTAATTTTTTCACCGGCCGCAAATTCCGGTTTATAATCAGCCACTGCTGCGGAGTATATTCCAACAGTACAATCAAACCAGTTTTGTTCAACCGTTTTCATCATTTCATCAGCACTGGTTACCGCAATTACTTTTACGCGGGGATTTTTAACCCGTTGCTGTGTGGGCCCGGTTATCAGCAATACTTCTGCACCGCGGTTGGCACAGGCATCGGCCAGTATAACACCGGTTTTACCGCTGGAGTGATTTCCGATAAACCGCACCGGATCAATGGCCTCATAGGTGGGGCCGCCAGTGATGAGAATTTTTTTTCCCCGTAATTTAGAAGCAGGGTTAAACCAGGCGTCAATCTGATCTGCAATTTCTTCGGGTTCCTGCATGCGGCCTTTTCCGTCAAGACCACTGGCCAGTTCTCCGCTGGTTGGGTCAATGACACGAATGGTTTGTGCGGTGAGTTTTGTAAGATTTTCCTGCGTTGAGGGGTGTTTGTACATGTCCAGGTCCATGGCGGGTGCAATCCACACCGGGCATTTGGCGCTGAGGTAGGTTGCCATCAACAGATTATCGCATTGTCCGGTAACCATTTTTGAAAGCGTATTGGCAGATACCGGGGCAATGATAAAAAGATCTGCCCACAGACCCAGTTCAACGTGACTTTCCCATTCACCTGCCTGGCCGTTTGTTTCTGGCTTTACAAAATCAACAGCAACCGGATTTTTACTCAGGGTTGAAAGCGTTAGCGGTGTAATAAATTCACGTGATGCCGGCGTCATAACAACGCGCACGTCAGCTCCAAGGCGAATCAACTCACGAACAAGGAATGCAGATTTATAAGCAGCAATGCTGCCCGTAACACCAACCAGGATTTTTTTTCCTGTCAGCATGTGAAGGGGGATTAATTATCAGATGATGCAACCGTTTCGTTGGCATCTCTCACGTAAACTTTATCATCCAGGTATTCCTGAATAGCAATAGAAACCGGTTTTGGAAGACTTTCGTAGAATTTTGAAATCTCAATTTGTTCACGGTTTTCAAAAATTTCTTCCAGATTGTCAGTACTTGAGGCAAATTCAGCTAGTTTTTTGGTGAGTTCCTCACGCATTTCAGCACTGATCTGATTGCTTCTTTTAGCAATAGCGTTCAATGATTTGTAAATGTTGCCGGTTTTGTTGGCAATATTTTCCAAATCTCTTGTTACGGTTGTTCTTTCAGCAACACTCCCTTTATAATTCTGACTCATAATTTTGCTATTTATTGAACCGGTTTTCCAGACAGGCTTTCGAGTTCTTTATCAGCTTTTGCTTTTATGGCCTCAAGCTCTTTCAATTTCTCAGACTGCGGAAATTCGGCCACAAATTTACGATAACTTTTCAATGTTTCATTCAATCGCTCCACTTTTTTAGTGGGAATGCTGTTAATAGCCAGCTCATAGTTGCTCAAAACCAGCAGGTAAAGGACCTCTTCTTTGTAAACCGATTCAGGGAATTTTTCAAGCGTTGCATTTAACGCTACCACTGCGGCCTTATAGTTTTGAGTCTGGTAATAAAGTTTGGCATATTCAAACTGTTTTTTTTCCAGTTTGGCTCTGAGGTTGTCCATAATCTGGTTACAGGTGTCAATCCGCCTGCTGTCCGGGAACATATCAATAAAAACCTGCATTCCGTCCAGGGCATTGTACGTTTCTGTCTGATCCAGGCTATACTCCGGGGAATTGTGGACTGAGCACAGTGCGCTCAGAAACATGGCTTCTTCACAATATGGGCTGCGCGGATACTGGCGTACAAAACGCCCAAAATAATAGCCCGCCAGGTAATAATCCCCCAGTTTGTAATTTGCCATGCAAAAATAGAAGTAGAGCTTTTCGCCTTCAGGCGTCAACTTGTAAAAAGGAATAATTTCTTCAAGCAGGGTAATGGCTTTGATGTAATCACCCTTTTCATAATATTCAATGGCCTTGGTTTTTTTCAACTCATTGTCATTGCTTTTAACAACCTGGTTGTATTCTGAACAACCGGTGAATAGCAGCAGAAACAAGCTCAGAAAGAGGAATTTGCCGTAAAAAAGAGTAATTTTCATAAAGTGCTTAGCGGTACAAAGATAATCCTTCAATTGTTAAAATAGCTCAACGTATCAAGATTGCAGAACGCTAAAATGTGGATAAAATTTCAACAGCTATGCCAATTTTATCGAATTTCGGTATAATTTCGCGTATTAAACCTGACATGTATTAAGGGTTAAATAAAACTTTATGGCATTAGATATATTTGAAAAAATTAAGGCGAACAGGGGACCAATTGGTCAACACGCTAAAGGAGTACACGGATATTTTACCTTTCCAAAACTGGAAGGTGATTTGGGGAGAAAAATGACTTTCCGCGGTAAAGAGTGTCTGATCTGGAGTATTAATAATTACCTGGGGCTGGCAAATCATCCGGAGGTTCGTAAGGCAGATGCTGATGCTGCTGCAAAGTGGGGAATGGCCTACCCGATGGGTGCCCGTATGATGACCGGTCAGACTTCAGAACACGAGGCACTTGAGGCTGAGTTGTCTGATTTTTTAGGAAAAGAAGATACCATTCTCTTAAACTTTGGTTACCAGGGAATGTTGTCAGCCATTGACAGCCTGGTTGATCGTAAAGATGTGATTGTTTATGACAGCGAATCACACGCCTGTATTATTGACGGTGTGAGATTGCATGCCGGTAAACGTTTTGTTTTCCAGCACAACGACATGGCCAGTTTTGATAAACAAATGGAGCGCGCCACCAAATTGGCTGAAGAAACCGGCGGCGGAATTATGGTTATTACCGAAGGCGTTTTTGGAATGGCCGGTGATCAGGGAAAATTAAAAGAGATCATTGATTTCCGTAAATCCGGAAAATATAAATTCAGATTATTTGTAGATGACGCTCACGGATTTGGTACAATGGGTAAAACCGGTGCCGGAACAGGTGAAGAGCAAGACGTTCAGGGAGAGATTGATATTCTTTTCGGAACTTTTGCAAAATCCATGGCATCTATTGGTGCATTTATTTCTTCAACAGAAGATGTGGTGGAATACCTGCGCTACAACATGCGTTCACAAATGTTTGCCAAATCACTGCCAATGCCTTTGGTTGTTGGTGCCCGCAAACGTCTTGAATTGCTCAGAACAAAACCTGAACTGAAAGCAAATCTCTGGAAAATTGCCAATGCCCTTCAAAAAGGCTTTAAAGAAGCCGGCTTTAACCTGGGAAGAACAAATACCATGGTAACACCTGTTTTCCTGAGCGGAACACTGGCTGAAGCAACGAATCTGACGTTTGATTTACGTGAAAATTATGGAATCTTCTGTTCAATTGTGGTATACCCGGTAATTCCAAAAGGAGTTATTATGCTGCGGATTATTCCAACAGCAATCCATACCCTGGAAGATGTTCAGTACACCATTGAGACGTTCAAAAAACTTAAAGAAGGACTGGAAACCGGAAAATATCAATCAGACGCGTTAGCTAAGGTTGAAACCGATAAAGGGTTTAAACTGGATAATCTTTAATTTGTATTTACTTACGTTGAAACCCGGTCCGGAAGCAATTTCGGACCGGGTTTTTTTGTTTATTCAATTAAAATCATATCTTCATTGTATTAACTTAAAACAACTTCTATGAAAAAAACAATTTTAGCATTTGGATTGGGCATTGTATTGACTTCATGCGGTGGCGGATCAACCAGCGGAGCCATTGATACGGTTGATAACGCGGCACAAACCTATTGTGATGCTGCAACAAAAGCTGATGCCGCTGCAGAGGCCGACAAGGAGAAATTAAACCAGGAACTGAATGACCTGGAAAACAAAATTGAAAAAGAGCATGAAGGAGATGAGGCGTGGTTCAATGAGTTTGAACAAAAGGTAGAAGAAATTTGCCAGAAAGGATAAGATTAACAAAAAAAACCGTTTGACTTTAGCCAAACGGTTTTTTTTGTTTTTTGACTTAAACTAGTTCTTTTTAGAAACGGCCACTTCTCCGGCTGAAATCAGTTGCGAAGGTTCCATGTATCCCAGGGTCTGGTGTACAATGTTTTCGTCGCTGTCAACAAAATAAAGGGTCGGATAAGCCTGTAAACCATACTTGGTACTTAAACGCGGCCCATCACTGTGTTTTTCCATGTCCATTTTATAACTGATGAAGTGCTCGTTGAAATAAGCGCCTACCGATTCATCGGTAAATGTCATGGCAGACATTCGTTTGCAGGGGCCGCACCACGATGCATAAGCATCCAGAAAAATTACTTTTTTGTCTTTTTTGGCAGCCTCCAGCGCTTCAGCCCAGGTACCTTCAAAAAATTTAATGCCTATTTCGGTGGCATCTCCCTTAACAGATAAGGTGTTACTATACGCCCTGGCGTTTGCAGCCATAACTGTGCTGCCCATTAAAAGGGCCAGTGTAAGTGTAATAAATGGTTTCATTGGTTTTGTTTTTTATAAATCGTCCGTAGAATATTGGTTACCTTTAATCAAATTTTGTTCCAATGTATAAAGATATCGTTTTATCAGACGGTATTCAGGACGATTACTTACAATCCATTCTCAATTTTGTAACGGAATGGGAATCCTATTCGCCGGTAATTCCTATTTCCACATCTGGTACAACAGGATCTCCCAAAACGATTAAATTCACTAAAAAACAGGTAGAATCGTCAGCAAAATACACAGGCCGTTTCTTCGATTTCAAAGAGGGAGATGCCGTGCTGCTAAATTTGTCTCCGCAATTTGTAGCAGGTAAATTAATGATTGTGCGGGCACTGGTTCATAAACTGAAACTGGTTGTTGCACCGTTAAATTCAAATCCGTTGGCAGACATTGACGCATTTCCACATCCTGTTAAACTGGCCGCATTTGTACCACACCAGGTTGAAGAAATTTTGTCAAACGAACATTCCCGTAAACGCTACAATGAAATAGCCAATGTGATTATAGGCGGCGCATCTGTTCCAAAACAGCTTGAAGAAAAAATTGCGCAGCAGCAAACTAAAAGTTATGCCACCTTTGGGATGACAGAAACACTGACGCATTTTGCTTTGCGTCCGGTTGATGGTAAAACGGAATACTATACCTGCCTACCCGGAATTACAGTTGATACAGATCAGCGCGGCTGTTTGATTGTCCTTCCAAATGAAATTCTGGCCGAACCTTTAATCACAAATGATTTGGTGGAACTCATCAATGATCACACCTTTTTGTGGAAAGGCCGTTTTGACAATGTAATTAATTCAGGCGGGGTTAAAATTTTTCCGGAGTCAGATGAAAAATTGATCGAACATCTTTTAGGGGAAACACGGTTTTATTTGTCATCCAGGTTTCATGAAAAGTTTGGTGAAGAGGTGGTGTTGGTACTTGAATCTTCTTGCGCTATCCCGGCACATGATGCAATCCTCTTGAAAATAGCTTCGGTGTTGCCTAAATATCATGCACCCAAATCAATCGTGTATCTTGCAGAATTTGAAGAAACGGCAAACGGAAAAATCAAACGGATAAAATTTTGAAAAAAGGAAATTAGTTAGTGGGATTTAAGGGGTAAGATATAAGACTTAAGGAGTAAGATTTAAGGATTAAGGAATAAGATTTGAGGAGGAAAGTTCAGGGAACCAACTCCCCTCCTTAAATCTTACGTCTTATATCTTACCCCTCTCCCTACCTATAAGCAGCTGTTCTCCGGTAATACATCAGTAAAACCAAATCATAGCTAAAATGTCCGGCAATGGCGTGCCAGATGGTAAAATGTTTGGCGGCGTAACCCAATATTACAATAAAAAGCGTAAGCCCTAACGCAAATACATTTACCGGCATTTTTTTGCGTGAGAAATAACCGTGAATGGCTACAAAAAAAATAGCGGTGAGCCAGATTCCCGCATAGGGTTGTATTGCTCCGCGGAAAAAAACTTCTTCACCAAAGCCCGCGCAGAATGAAAGAAAAAAAGCATGAAAACGTGTAATTTTCAGATTGCTTAAAAGACTGCGGTAACTTGAAAGTGATTTGTCAAAATAGGGCAGTTCGCTGATGTAAATCACCAACAATCCAAACAAAATTCCAATAGATAAAAAGGTGGGTACTGAAAAAAGATCAGTCCACTCACAACGGAATATGGCAAAGAAATCAGCCCCGGTGAGCCACAAAATAAGCCAGGCCAATAGCGGGAAGAGGATCAAGGTAATTAATCCCAAAAACCAGAGTGATGTAATAAGTTTGCGCATTCTGAATGGCAATTAGCTGTAGTATGGTTTGAATTTTGTTGGTTGCATGCTGCGAATTTTCTTACGCCAGTATTTCTTTGTAATGTTTGTTAAGTACGGATGAATCAGTACCGCTTAGAAAAGAAGAATAGGTGAGGTGCGTCAGCAAAAAACGCTTATCCCTGATCCACGGCGGCAAATACTGCGGAGCCTCAATTAACCCCATTTCACTCATCATTTTCAGTGCAGGAATATCTGATAAATCCAATTTGCCGCAGAACAATAAATCCAGGTATTCAAATTTACCAACTGCCACTGCTGCACTCAAAAAATTCTGAACCCTGACCAGTCCCTCCAGGTACACAATGTCTTTTGTAAAGGGCGCACGACCCTTGATATCTCCTCCCCTGAAAACGCGTTTGGCACTGTCAAAAGCTTTTCCCTCGTCGTCGGTTTTTTCTAAATAATTCCGGTAAAGATCTATGAAATCAGCACCTTCAATAACCATTTGGGTGGCTAATACGCGGTCTGATAACCGGCGGGTCCGGTCCAGGTCAATACAACCGGTAATAAACTCCGAAAATACGGCCAGGCCTTCTTGCGTTTCAGTTGTTCCCGCATGTCCGGCTCCCAGAATTCTGATGTTTTTTTGATTGTGTCCGTTGATCGAAGTTGCTACGTGAATGTATACTTCGTGCTCAATCAGCTGCTGAATATCTTTGTCGGTAAAACACGCCGCAGGATTAATGGCTATGCGCCTGCGTCCGGCAATGGCATTGGATGAAATGGTATCATCCATAACAATTTTAGGGCCCTCATCACCAAACATGCCGGTAACGGCTTTTTCCATTTCTGCTGCCAGAGTTGATGGCATAACACAGGCTTTGGGCGGAGCACCCAGGTCAAAATTTTTGACGTTTTCAAAAAGTTCACCAAAATGTTTTGCAAGGTCTAAGGCGGTGCTTTCTCCGTCGGGCAAAATGTCTTTCGGGCAGCCGTACATGTTTTTGGAGTGCCTGAAAAAATCCTGCGTTCCACGTGATGAAAGCAGCAAGGCACTGCTCTCAAGTTTATCTGCAATACGGCTGGCCCATTTGTCAATAACATCATTCACGCCCAAAAGCCGGCGGGCCTTTTTCAGTTCATCCAGCACCGGATTTGGATCAAACGGCCTGTATTCAACAACAGGTAATTTTTGCGCCTTGTTTTTGAAAAATTCCTGCTCCACCTCATTGGGCCAGGCAATGTTGCGTAATATGTTGATGTTGGATGCGGCTTCATCCAATGCGTTTGAAATGGCAATGATACGTTCTTTTTCAGCAGACATAAGCAATTGAGCTTTAAACGAAGATAACGAAAAAGCAGGTATGAAACCGGTACGCTGAACGAAGTATGGAGTTTGATTTATAGTTCACGTGTATACCTCTCGTTTTGCATTTTCTCAGATTTTGATTCCAATCACGCAAACATCATCCACCTGTTCCAAATCACCTTTCCAGTCAAAAAATGCGTTTTTCAGTTTTTCACGCTGAATATCCATGGGGTACTCTGCAATGGAAATCAAAAATTCCTTGAGGCGTTTATACATGAATTTTTTTCCTTTCTCTCCGCCAAATTGATCAGGCAAACCATCGGTCAAGGCATAAATGACATCACCGTTTTGTAAATCAATTTGTTTTGAAGTGAATGGTATGTGCTGCTTGTCGTGCTTACCAACCGGCATTTTGTCAGGCTCACATTCAATAATTTCATGCCCGGGTGAATCGGCTATGGAAGCAGTTTGTCTTACAATCCAAACCGGGTTATTGGCAGCTGCGTAATTCAGCTTTTTATTTTTCAAATCAAGGCAAACCAGGCTGGCATCCATTCCATCTTTTCCACCTTCTTTACTTCCGTCTTTTTTGAGCCGGTCAATAATATTTAAGCGGGCATGGTTCAGAATGTCTCCCGGATCAACCAATTTTTCTTCCTGCACTGCTTTTTCCAGGCAGGTAATATTCAGAATGCTCATAATGGCTCCTGGTACTCCATGTCCTGTACTGTCTGCGGTAACCAGCGCAAAGTGATTGTTTGGTAATTTGGTGGCCCAGTAAAAATCGCCGCTCACCACATCCTTGGGTTGAAAGAAAACAAAATAGGCTTTCAGATTTTCATCCAGCAGATCTTTTGTTGCCAGAAAACTGCGTTGAATGCGTTCAGCGTAGTTGATGCTGTCCGTTATCTCTTTGTGTTTTTCTTCTACCAGGTGACGTTGATATTCAGCCTCATTTTTCTGCTCAACCACTTCTGTCGTGCGGTCAATTACTTTTTGTTCCAGTGTCTGATACGACTCCTGCAGTTGTTCGACCATGTGATTAAAGCTTCGGGATAGCTGCGTAATTTCATTCTCACCTTCTTCCTCAATTCGTTCGTCAAGTTTTCCGGAACTGATCATTTCTGCCTTTTTTGTAAGCCGTATGATTGGCCGTGTAATGGTGCGTGCCCTGAAAGTAATAATCAGGATAAGGATGAAAATTGCAATGCCGGCCATGACCGCAAACCTGCGAATAGCCTGCCCGGCCAGTTGTCTTTCTTTGGAGTCATCACTTTTGATGTAGAGAATAATGCCGTTGAACATGCTGGTTTCTTCAAGCAGTACTTTGATATAAATGAGGTCTTCAAAAACGGTCCGGTCTGGTTCTTCGGTTATAATCCGTTGATTTTTTTGGCTGACCAATACCTCTTGCATTTTTTGCTGAACCATTGAGTCATCAATGCCTTCAAAATATTCACCCTTCACCTGCATGGCCAGAAAAACCTGCTCAATGTCATTGTGTTTATCTGCAATGGCATTGACTTTAGTCAGCAGCGTTTCACGCATAATTTTGGCTTCTTCACTCAGAAATCCGAGTTCCACCAGGTAAAGCCCGTTGCGGGTTGGAATGAAACTCCATTTTTTGATCCGGCCGGTTACCTGTTCTGCTGAAAAACGGTCTGCAAAAAAGCCATTCTGTGCCCATATTTTTTCAAAATATTCCCGGTAACCTTCACCGCGTGCGTAAAAATCCAGGTGCAGGTCTTTGTAGAAACTGGTATTTACCACAACGCCATTGGTGTCAATAATGTAAACCGACTCGGTATTTGTATCCAGGCCAATTTCTTCAGATAGCTGATAAAGATCGGCAGTGGCGGGATCGTACCGGGTGTCAAAAAGCGTGACCAGCTCATGACTTATTTTTTCCATGCGGGCTTCAAAATGACGTTCATTCATTTTCATACCCAGGTCGTGAATTTCAATCAGGTTCTGAACTTCATCCTGTATTTGCTGCAGACGTTCCTGGTTTAATAGTTCCAGTTCACGTTTATTGTACCGGTAATTGATATACGAGAACAGAACCAGTACCAAAATAACCGGAACGGTGATGTTCAGCATAAGCTGCTGTAGAATGGTTTTTTGACGCTTTGGTTTCAGACAAGGTTGATTTTAGGGTGAAGATACAAGAAATAGGTCCATTTTCTTTTGAAAAAAACGCCGTGTAATTCCCTTTATTTGAAGGTGTTTGAATAATTTGGAAGATTTCACGCAAGAATTTTTGCGATTTCTTTGCAATTATTAAAAAGCTCTCTATATTTGCACCCCGTAATCAATATTATCCTCCTACGCCTAACGGCTTTGGAAGATGTTAGGGAGATTAGCTCAGCTGGTTCAGAGCACCTGCCTTACAAGCAGGGGGTCACTGGTTCGAACCCAGTATCTCCCACCCAAGGGGTCAATTCTTAATCGAGTTGACCCCTCTTTTTTTGCTGGTGTTTCAGCTAGGCACATCTTAAGGCAAATCCGAAATACCAGGGATCAGTATCAAAAGTTGGGGATCATGCATAAATTTTGGTTAATCTGTAAAGAAAGAATTCGACGTTTTTGACTCCCCTGAACTGATTTCTAAAGGCTTTAATTTTTGCATTAAAAGATTCAGCAGAGGCGTTGGTGCTTCGGTTATCAAAGTAGTTAAGTATTGTTTTATAGTGACTCATGATGGTTTTGGATATTGTATTGAATGACTTAAAACGGATCAAGTCCAATACCTGTGGAATAGAAAAAATCAAGCATAAATTTTAGTTAGTCTGTAGAGGAAGAATTCAGGATCAAGCCCACTTTTTGTATCTTAGTTTCACAAAACCACCTATAGCAAATCCGGTCTGCTGCCGCAGACACAAACAAATACGAATTTCACATGGCTGAAAAAAAATCAAAACTGGTTGAAATCAAAACCAAACAAACCACTGCAAGCGTGGATGATTTTATCAATACCGTTCCCGATGAGCAAAAACGCAAAGACAGTTTTGTGATTTTGGAGATGATGAAAAAAGCAACCGGGGAAGAACCAAAAATGTGGGGCGCATCGCTCATTGGTTTTGGTAATAAAAGATATAAAAGTCCTGCCACCGGTAGAGAAGTTGATTGGCTGCTCATTGGTTTTTCTCCCCGCAAAGCCAATCTGTCGTTGTACCTGACAATGGATATTAAAAAACATGCCGATACGCTTAAAAAGCTTGGGAAACACAAGACGGGTGTTGGTTGCCTCTACATCAATAAACTGGAGGATATTGATGTGAAAGTACTGAAAGCATTGATCGATGTGTCGTTAAAGCAAAAGTAGCAAAACGGCGCGCTGCTTTTTTTCAATTCAGTTTCTTACCTGGATAAGAAAGACCAAAATAACGAACAGGTTTTTAGTAATCGTCACTTCGTTTACGATCAAAAAAATGACCTGAAAATTCCGGAACGGTTCAACGCATAAAACAGGTTTCGTTTCAGCGTTTTCTTGAAGTGGTAATTAATTCCTGGTGCCTTCTGTCAGCGTAAAATTTGTTAACAACCAGCATGGCAAAAATCACGCCCGGCAACCAGCCCAGCAAGGTTAAGAGCAGGCTCAGCAGAAATGCGCCCAACTTGCCTGTTGACAGTACAGCAATTGGAGGCAGTATAATGCAAAAAAAGTAGCGCATGGCTTTCAATAGATGAGACCAAAGTATTGATTTAAACAACCCGGGTCAATGTGGAAACTACGTGACTTTATTGCGGGAAATACGTTTTTTATAGAAACGGAACAACGAATCGGGCTTCTGCCAGGGTGTCTTTTTATTGAATGAAAGCTTTACCAGAGCTGCTTACATCTTATTTGGATTCTCGCCGAACAACTTTCTCGCCCAGCAACCAACTTGGTTTATAGGCTTCACTTAATTTCAACTGTGGGTTGTTGAGTACATAATTCCGGATATGCGTGACCACTTCGTTTACATCGTCTGTAAATAAAATCAGTTTAAGATCTTCTGCACTGATGGTTTGAGATTGTGCCATAGTGCCAATGTGTTCAATTAAATCTTTGTGGTATTCAAGCCCCATAATAACTACCGGAAAAGGATCTGTTTTGCGGGTTTGAATCAAGGTAATGGTTTCAAAAAATTCATCCAGTGTTCCAAAACCGCCGGGTAAAATGATAAATGCAAAGGAATATTTTCGAAGCAATTCTTTGCGTACAAAAAAATATTCAATGTCAACCTGTTTGTCTAAATACGGGTTGGCAGCCTGTTCATGCGGTAATACAATGTTGCAGCCAATTGAAACTCCACCTGCTTCTTTGGCACCGCGGTTGGCCGCTTCCATAATTCCGGGCCCGCCGCCAGTCACAATGGTAAACCCCAGTTTTGATACTTCAGCAGAAACATTGCGGGCCAATTGGTAATAGGGATGATTCTCATTGAACCGGGCCGAACCAAAAACAGTAATGCTGGGGCCTACAAAATGCAATGCACGGAATCCTTTAATGAATTGCATCACCACACCAACAGCATACTTAAACTCACGCCACCGAGCCCGGGGACCTTTTAAGAAACTCTGTTCTTCTTTATGAAAGATTCTTTTTTTCATTTTTTCCGGCTAAAAATGCCTGCTTGTTCCGGATGTTTCAACGCTGCATTTTTGTTAACCGAAGGTAGTACTTGTCAGGACAGACAGAAATGAGCAATATCAGTTTTGGTTTTGAGATGTGTGTGGACTATTTCTAAAACAAACAGTTCAGCAAAGCAGCTTTTCAACGTGTACGGTCATTCATTTAAAGCAGTTGACTACGAAACATCCTGGTAAAAAGCAGAGGAACACCGGCAGACAAAATTGAACGAAAACCCGGGCGGTTTGCAGCAAATCCGTAGTGTCCGACACGCTTGTTTTAGCTGAGAATCCAACAATATTGCAAAGTATTGAACCTGATCTGAAATCCAAATCACTTTTTTTACGTAAATTCGAATTGGACAATGTATCACCGCGTAATAGCATATCACTTTTTAGTACTTTTTTTGCTTTGCTCCTTTCAGGTAGGGGTCAAAACGCATTATTGCTGTGGAAAGTACATAGGCACCAGGCTTGTTATGGGCGATGGTGAGATCAGTTGCGGCATGAAACCAGAAGCAGATGTGTCTTGCGAAACCGGTGAAAAAATCAAGAAAAAATGCTGTGAAAATTTTCTGGCAAAACTTCAGTTTCAGAATGATTTTGGCGTTGCAAAAGTTATTTCTGTTCCTGCTTTAACAGATGTTGTTGCTTCATTTTACATGTATGAAGTACGTACCTCTCAGGGCATTGTTTGTGTTATCGAAAACGCTTATTCGCTCAACCCTCCACCTGATCTTTCAGTCATGAAAGAAGACCTCTCCCGCCTTCAGGTCTTTAAAATATAGCTTTCAGCGCACCCGGGATTTTTTTCCTGTATTCTCTTGCACGTTTGCCAGACATTCGTGCCAGGTAATTTATATAAAACAACTTTTAATAATTAGAATTTTACGTATGAAAACTTCGTTATACTTAATTGTATTGCTTTTTATTGCAGATAACACCTTTGCACAAATTCCAAATAATGGATTTGAATCCTTCACGAACATGGGCGCTTATGATGAGCCGGACTCATGGGGTACTTTAAATGCCTTAACCGATATGGCCGGTATTTATACCGCCACAAAAGGAACACCGGGCAGCCCGGGCGCCTCGTATTTAAAATTAACATCTAAAACAGTTGGCCCGGCTGTGGTAAATGGTATTGCTGTAAGTGGTGTTCTGGATGAATCAACCATGACACCGGTATCAGGTTTTGCATATACTGGTCAGCCCATTTCATTCACCGGTAAATGGCAGCACATGATCTATGGTTCCAGCCAGGGAGGTATCACCGTTGTGCTGACAAAATGGAATTCAACCACCAGTATGCGTGACACCGTTGCAATGGCAAATCAAACATTGTCAGGCATGGCCATGAGCTGGGCAAATTTCACCATTCCGTTTACTTATTACAGTGCAGATGCGCCTGACTCGTGCATTATTTTTATGCGCGCAAGCGGATCTTCACCAACGGCAAACGATTATTTGTGGGTAGATAACCTGGCCTTTTCAGGTTCTGTTGTTGGTATTGAAAACAATGAACTCAGCGTGGGTACCGTTTCTGTTTACCCAAATCCATCCAGTGAAATGCTTACTGTTTCATTTGCAACAACGGCATCTCAACCGGTAAACCTGCAATTGGTTGACATCGCAGGTAAAATTGTACTTACCAAAAACCTGGGTGTTATTCAGGGGCAGCGCAGTGAGTCAATTGCGGTAGATGGCCTTGCCGCAGGAACATACATTTTAAAACTGAACGGTGTTGCAAATACCCAAACTCAGACTATCGTTATCCGGTGATTTGAAAAGTGAATGCATACTGACAAATTTATGAAACACATTTTTTCAATTCTCACAGCTGTTATTCCGGTTATTTCGGTTGCCCAGCAAGCGTTATTCATTCCGGATACGCTTGTGGGCACATCGATTAATCTGACCATGCATAAAGACAGTGTACAATTTTTTCCGGGCCAGATTTCGTACACGTATGCCTTTAATGCAAACAGTTTTCTGGGTCCGACACTTATTCTGAACCAGGGAGACAACGTCAGCCTTTTGGTAGATAACCAGATTGACGATACAACTACCGTACACTGGCATGGACTGCACGTACCGGCCATGTACGATGGCGGACCGCACACACCTATTTTTCCGGGTGATACCTGGAACCCGGTTTTTACCATCATGGACCATGCCGCAACCTATTGGTATCATCCGCACATGCACATGAAAACAGCTGAACAGGCCATTAAAGGAGCAGCAGGTTTAATCATTGTTCGTGATGCAGGCGAGGCTGCGTTAACGCTTCCCAGAAAATACGGCGTAGACGATTTTCCAATCATCGTTCAGTGCCAGCAATGGGATTCTGTAAACCAGGTAATGCCGCTTGGAATGCAGGACAGTACCTTAATGGTGAACGGAACAATAGATCCGTATCTCGATGTTCCTGCACAGGTTGTGCGGCTGCGTTTTTTAAATGCATCGGGTGAACGCGCATTTAATTTCGGGTTTACCGGCAACATGCCGTTTTATCAGATTGCTTCTGACGGCGGACTATTGAACGAACCGTTTCTGACAACCCGGGTTCGGCTTGCTCCCGGTGAACGGGCTGAAGTGCTGTTGGATCTTTCTGCCATGAATGGTCAGACATTTTACCTGATGTGTTATGGATCAGAATTGCCAATGGGTGTACAGGGTGGTCCTACAATGCCAATGCCTCCCGGTTCTCCGCCAATGGACAGTCCGCTGAACGGTGTTGATTACAACATTCTTCAATTGAACGTGGTTGTGCCTACGGCAGATCCGGTTACGACCATCCCCGGTATTTTAGCAAGTAACATACCTTACCTTGTGTCTGATGCAGATGCCTACCGTACCGTAAAATTTACGGCCGATAGTGCAATGGTGATGGATGGTCCGTTTTATTTCAATGACAGCACGTTTAACATGATGCGCATTGACTATACCATTCCGCTCAACAGTGTTGAGGTTTGGGAACTGATCAATGAAACCATGGTGGCACATCCGTTTCACATACACGACGTTCAGTTTTTTGTTCTGAACCGCAACAGTATTTTACCCGGCCCCGAAGAAAGCGGACGAAAAGATGTGGTGCTGGTATTACCCGGAGATACACTGCGGTTCATTACCAAATTTGATGATTTTGCTGATCCAATGATTCCATACATGTACCACTGCCACATTTTAATGCATGAAGACGATGGCATGATGGGGCAATTTATTGTGCATCCAAGCGCCATTGGTATTTCAGAAACTGAGATAGAAAACCAGGTTTCGGTTTATCCAAATCCGGTGAATGGTAATTTAATTACCGTTGAGTTGGCACAAAGCAGCAGTTCAACCGTTTTGTTCGAATTGTATGATGCCAGCGGCCGCTTGATTTTATCAGATCAACAGGTGATGGAATCAACCAAAACAGCTATTGATTTAAGTACGGTGTCACCGGGAATTTATGTGCTGAGAATAACCAGCGGATCAGAAATTTATGCGGTAAATGTTTTAAGACAATAACACCAAAAATATGACAGGCAGATTTAAACTACTTCTGGGATTTATAACATTGGGCAGCACTTTAACGGCGCAGGAATTTGTTCCGTCAGCGCCGGTAAACGTAGCACCGGGGTATGGCAATTATCACCCGCAGATTGAGGTTTTGGGTGATGGTGAACTGGGCGTTGTCTGGACATCATCAGCCACCAATGATTTGTTTTTTGCCAGGCGAAACGGTATAGACCAGTTTGATGTTCCGGTAAAACTTAACCCGGACAGTCTCGATGTTCAGGATTATAACTGGAGTGGTGCTGATCTCGCTGTCTGGGGAAACAACGTGTATGTTATTTTCCGCAGCCTGGGTTATGAAGACGGGCATGTTTACCTGGTAAAATCAACTGACAACGGGTTGACGTTTGGTGATACTGTTCGTGTTGATAACCTGGCATCGGGTTTTGCACAATTTCCAGATGTTGCTGTTTACAATGATACCGTTTTTGCCACGTACATGAAGTATGATGACATGAGCATGAATCCGCGTTACATACTTACGCGGTCAGTTGATGGCGGAAACACGTTTGAAACAGAAGTTGAAGCGGGCTCAATTATCGGTGACGAGGCATGTGATTGCTGCCAGCCTGAAATTGTCGTAAATGCAGATAAGGTCCTTCTTTTTTTCAGAAACAATGCCTCAAATATCCGTGATATAAAAGCAGTTGTTTCGTATGATAGGGGACAGACGTTTAGTGATTGGATATCGGTTGATGATCACAACTGGCTCATTACATCGTGTCCAAGTACCGGGCCCGATGCGCGGTTTGTAGGCAATGATGTAGTGGTTGGTGCTTATCGTACCATGGTTTCAGGGCAGCCAAAAATCTTTTTGAATGAATACAACCTGGCTACAGATGCCTCCCTGAACCTGGTTGATGTATACATGGACGGAGCCTCTGGTTCAGGCATTAATTATCCGCAAATTTATTATGCCGGTAACCTGCTGGGCATTGTGTGGGAAGGCCTTGGAGAAAGTACAGATGTTTTTTTCAATGCAAGTAACACAGGTGCTGCCGGAATTATTCCGGCCAATGCCATAAATGTGACAGACGCTGTTGGCTCACAGTCAAAACCGGATATGGCTATTTTGAACGGATCATTTCACATTGTTTATGCTGAGTTATCCGGTGCAGAGGTGAAATATTGCCGGGTCAGTTCCGTTAACGGAACTGCTGAAATGGCTGATAATGCAGTATCGGTTTATCCAAATCCGGTTAATGGAAACCAGGTAACGGTTGAACTTAAAAACAGCAAATCAGCAGGTATTCAGGTGCAGCTTTTTGACTTGTCAGGCAGGTTGGTTTTTTCAACAACAGCGCAGCCGGTTGCAGGGAAAATATACTTAAATCTTGATGCTGTTTCGGATGGATCTTATTTGCTTCGGATAAACGATGGCGTGTTCAGTTATGATTTAAAACTAATTAAATAACCATTTATGAAATCACGCAAGTTAATTTACCTGATGCTGTCGCTGACATTTTTAATTTCCTGCGGAGGACAGACAAGTGATCAGAATAAACCGGGGATTTATAAATGCCCCATGGAATGCGAAGGGGAGAAAACATACGCAGAACCCGGAAAATGCCCGGTATGTGAAATGGATCTTCAAGTACAGTAATTAATATCAGCTTCTAAAAAAACCGAAACTTAAGTATGAAAAAATTCTTAACGAGTTGCGCTTTCAGTATTCCTGCAATATTGGTAAACGCGCAGTGTCCCGTTGGCCAATCAGAAGTTACCATAGATGTAACTACAGATGCATATGGGTATGAGATTTATTGGGAATTGGTTCCGGGAGGAAACAGCTGTGGAACGGGAACCCTTTTTG
This sequence comes from Bacteroidota bacterium, assembly GCA_016192075.1. Classification (GTDB taxonomy): domain Bacteria; phylum Bacteroidota; class Bacteroidia; order Flavobacteriales_D; family Crocinitomicaceae; genus JADJGJ01. The sequence continues at coordinate 142,662 of JACPUU010000016.1, forward strand.
CTGGCGGAAATATGGCCGTGGGATGTGGCGGTGGCGGAGCGCAAAATCAAACACCGGGTGGTTACGCAAACAATACCACAGTAAGTGAAGGGCCCTGGTGCCTGACTGATGGCGCCAGTTACGACCTTATTTTTGTAGATGACTGGGGAGATGGTGGAGCGTCATTTACGATTAACGTTGCCGGGTTTCCTGTTTTTCAATGGTCATCAGGGAGTGGGGCAGGCTCAGGTTCAGTTTATACATTTGTAGTTGAACCACCACTACCGTGGGATATTCAGGGTGAAAGCATATCGGTGTTTAATTATGTAAACATTGGAAATGTTGATATTACCGGAACCCTGTTTAACTCCGGATCAAATGTGGTGACCAGCTTCGATATAAATTATCAGATAGATAACGGAGCAATTATTACCGCACCATTGTCCGGGTTAAACATTCCGCCGTTTACCGATTATAGTTTTATACATCCTACACAATGGAACGCTGCAGCCAATGGTACTTATTCACTAAAAATATGGGCAAGTAACCTGGATGGAAATGCAGACATGGATAATACCAATGACACCATTCAAAAAAACGTAATTGTTGGTCCGGGTATCCCAAATCTGGTTGACAACTATCTTGGAATTATTCCGGAGCAAACAGTAATCGCAAACGGATCAGATGGTATAGAAATTCCCCGTGATCTTGACTTCCATCCTACATTAAGTAACAATGAACTTTGGGTGATTTTGAAAAGCACTGAGGCAAGCGGCGGCAAAACGGTAAAAATTTCAGATGCCGGTGAAATTGGTCAAACCGAGCTTGTGCAGCAGGATGATAATGCCTGGCACTTTATGTCATTACCTACCGGCATAGCATTCAGCGAAAACGGAAATTTTGCTACCTCGCCGGGGGTGTATGATTCTAACCATGATGGTGGTGCACCTTTTACAGGACCGGCATTATGGTCAAGTGATCCGGCTATTTACGCTCAACCTTCAGGGGGCAATGGAAGCCATTTAGACATGTTGCATGAAAGTCCATATAGTATGGGAATTGCACATGAGTCAGACAACGTTTTTTGGGTGTTTGATGGCCAGAATAATTGTGTTACCCGTTATGATTTTGGAATAGATCACGGGCCTGGTAACAGTGATCACAGTGATGGAATTGTTAGAAGATATAGTGGAATGGGACTGTCTGAAGACCCGGCGTATGAAGTATCCAGTCACCTGGTTTTGGATAAGGCTACTAATTGGTTGTATATTGTTGATACGGGAAATGACAGGATTGTCAGACTTGACATTACCTCAGGTTCGCAAACAGGCACCTTTGTTCCGTATGAAGGTACATTTGAATCTTCCATTTATGGCGGATATACATCTGAAGTTTATGTTTCAACCGGATTAACTCAGCCAAGCGGAATCGACATTGTGGAGAACCGAATGATTGTGTCAGACTATACAACAGGGCAAATCATGATTTATGATATCTCCGGATCAACGGTTGTAGAACTTGGACAGATACAAACAGGTACTCCGGGCATCATGGGAGTTAAATTTGGTCCTGATGGAAAAATATGGTATGTAAATGCAATTACCAATGAGGTTGTCAGGCTTGAGTTTAATGATGTAACCGGACTTGATGAAAGTAACGGGTCAGAAATTTCGGTTTATCCGAATCCTGTCAATACGGGGGTAATAACCCTTGCTACAATGATTGATGGAGCCTTTCAGGTTAATATTGTGAATGCGACCGGCCAGGTTGTTGCAAATTATATGTTGAATGAGCCGGTTTCAAAAATCGATGTTTCAGCTATTGCACCCGGACATTATATTCTCCAGGTAATAGATTCGAATAATGGTACAGTAATCAACAAAAAAATTGTTGTTTCAGAATAACTGTGACTGGTGTAAGAAATTTTGCAGACTTTTTAGGATTATGAAAATACACATGAGATTATTTATAATGGCGTTACTTTTTTTGTCGTCCTCAAAGTTATTGTCTACGGTACATGACATTAAAACGGTTGCGGCAACCTTTACCCCTGATACAACCTATGCGCAGATAGGTGATACCATTAAGTTTATGATCAGCATTGGGCATGATGTGCTTGAAATTACAAATGATTCATACAACACAAATACGATAGATGCATTTCCCGGAGGTTTTGGATTTACAAGTGGCACACATTATTATGAATTGCAGGAGGCAAAAACATTCTACTTTGGATGTACCTATCATTTGGCTTCGTCACAAATGAAAGGAGTTATAATAGTAACTGATCCCGCCGCCGGGGTTTTAATAAATGATGTTACTGAAAACACGCTGATTTATCCCAACCCGACATCAGGCTTTATTACCATTCAAATACCTGAAAATCTTAAGTATGGAGAGGTTCAGATAGTCTCTATGGAAGGTGAACTTGTTTATCAGCAGAGGCTGGGTAATAGTTCAGTATGTTTCATTGATCTAAGCCATTTGAATCCGGGAATATTCCAGGTAATACTAAGTGACGCTGACAGGTTAAAAAGAATGAGTGTAATAAAAAAATGAGGTTCAGATTTTACCGAAACCCTATTTAAAGAAATGAAATTACAATTGAGTTTGCGCAACCATCATGTAGCTGAAGATTCTGGGTTGGGGGCATGGCGGAGACGCAGATAAAATAGCATTGTTAAATGCCTGCCTGTCAACGGGCAGGCAGGTGGAGCGGCGGGGTCTGTGGGTTAAGTCTCCCGCTGCTCCTTACCAGGCAATCGGTGTGCTACTATAGCTTGTGTTGGACGATTAAAATGTGCAAATCAACGAAGTCAGTAACAAGCAGATTGTTTTATAGAATTATAGTCCGGTTATACGAAACACAAAGGGTATGAAAGTCAGTTAAAAGGCTGATTTGACTCATACAGAATATATTTAAATAGCGTAATATTTACATATTAAATTGTCCTTGGTATGAAAACGATGAAGGAGCCTGTCATAAAAATTTCTGAAATCATACATCTGCAAAATGGAAAAAGACGATCAGATAACAATAACCAAAGCAAGCGGAGAATACGCTCTCTTTTCAGCTGAAAAACTTGAACGGTCTCTGATGAATGCCGGTGCTTCAGCTGACCTGGCAGCATCAATAGCAGATGAGATACGGCCAAAATTGTATGCCGGTATTTCTACAAAAAAAATATACCGGATTGCGTTTAATTTGCTCCGGAACGCATCAAGCCCGCTTGCGGCCAGGTATCATCTTAAATGGGGCATTATGGAGCTGGGCCCTTCTGGTTTTCCGTTTGAAAAATTCATTGGTGAAATACTCCGGCATCAGGGATACGCTGTAAAAGTTGGTGAAATAGTAGCAGGTAAATGCGTGAATCACGAAGTAGACGTAATAGCTGAAAAAGACCATCATCACTTTATGATTGAGTGTAAATATCACAATCAGCCCGGAACAATCAGTGATGTGAAAATACCACTTTACATTCAGTCTCGCTTTAAAGATGTGGAGGCAACGTGGATTAAAATGCCGCAGCACAACCAAAAAATTCACCAGGGCTGGGTGGTCACAAATACAAAATTCAGCCGTGACGCCATTCAATACGGCAACTGTGCCGGACTGAAACTCGTGGGGTGGGATTTTCCCATAAAAGACAGTTTAAAAGATCAGATCAGCCGGCTGGGCCTTTACCCGGTTACCTGCCTTACCAAACTCACCAAAGCTGAAAAACAACAACTGCTTGAACGAAATGTGGTGCTGTGTAAAGAGTTGTGTCACCATGAAAAAATGCTGGCAAGTATGGGAATAAAAAATTCCCGTATCCGTGAAATACTGAATGAAGGCCGTGAAATATGCAGTCAATTAATAAAGAGTGAGAAGCATTAACCAACATAGCTCCCCGTTTTCAGTTAATGCTGAAGAAATTTTCACTGCATTGCAGAGTGATAGCGCGGTTGGTTTGTGCCAGCCTGAGGTTGAAAACCGCCTGAAAGAATTTGGTGCCAATAAAATTGAAGAAAAAGCACGTAAAAGTTTGTTCCTCATTTTTCTGAGCCAGTTTAGGAGCCCTATTGTGTGGTTACTGGTTTTTGCAGCGGGCTTGTCATTTTATGTGAGTGAATGGCTTGACAGTGTCGCCATTCTTACCATAATACTCATCAATGCACTGATTGGTTTTTACATGGAATATCAGGCCGAGCATTCAATGAACGAGCTTAAAAAACTGGCCACCGTTCCCGCAAAAGTTTTAAGAGATAAAAACCTGCAGGAGATAGATGCTGCATACATTGTGCCCGGCGATATTGTATACATTGAAGCGGGAGATATGATTCCGGCAGATGGCAGAATTTTTACGGCGACACAGTTGCAGCTGGATGAATCTGCTTTAACAGGAGAGTCGCTGCCGGTAGAAAAGCAAACAGAAAAACTGGCGGTCACCACCCCCCTTGCTGAGCGTAACAACATGCTTTATAAGGGAACGTATTCTACAAAGGGCAATGGCTACATGATTGTTACCGATACAGGCATGAATACAGAGCTTGGTACAATTGCGCGAATGGTTCAATCGGCTGACCAGGTTGCCACGCCGCTGGAAAAAAAACTGGAGGACTTCAGCAAAAAACTCATTTGGATTACGGTGGGTCTGGTTGCCGTAATTTTTACCTCCGGAATTCTTAACGGGCAGTATTTTCCCGAGATGCTTGAAACAGCGATTGCACTTGCAGTGGCTGCAATACCTGAAGGCCTGCCCATTGTTGCAACACTTGCTTTGGCCCGGGGAATGCTCAAAATGGCAAAGCACCAGGTCATTGTAAAAAAACTCTCTGCCGTTGAAACCCTGGGTGGCACCAATATCATCTGCACCGATAAAACAGGTACGCTCACCCAAAACAAAATAGAAGTAACAACAGTTGTCACGGCAGCTGATAATGCAGCTGGTCGTGAAATAAGTAATCAGATAGCTGTTTTATGTAACACGGCTGAACTGCATGAAAGTGCTGCCGGTTTTTCAGAAATTGGTGATCCGCTGGAGACAGGGCTGCTGAAATTTGTGGTAAAAAACCAGTTGAATATTCAGAGTTTCCGAAACAGGTTTCCTAAAATTAAAGAAGAACCCTTTTCGTCTGAAACAAAAATAATGGCCACACTCCATCAGACAGAAGAGGGGTTTACCATTTATGCCAAAGGCGCTTCTGAAGAAATACTGAAACGCTGCACCGGTATTTTTGAAGCACAGGGTATTGTTGAACTGAATGCTGAAAAAAAACACTATTGGACACAAAAAGCAGAAGAACTCGCCAACACCGGGTTAAAGGTAATTGCGGGTGCCTATAAACCGCATGCAGCTGAAACAGCTGTTCTTCATACGGATCTTGTTTTTGTGGGTTTGTTTGGTTTGATTGATCCGCCGAGGGAAGATGTTTTTGCCGCCATTGAAGAATGTAAAACAGCCGGTATCCGGGTAATAATGATAACCGGAGATCACCCGGCCACTGCAAAAAATATTGCCGTTAAACTGGGCATTGCTGCTGATGCCAATGTAACAATAATGACCGGCCAGGAAATGAATGCATATGAAAACCTGACCGAAAAAGAAAAATCAGTATGGCTGAATACGACTGTATTTGCACGCGTAAGCCCCAAACAAAAGCTGGATCTCATCGCTGTTTTGCAGGAACATAAGAATATTGTAGGCATGACCGGCGATGGGGTGAACGATGCCCCTGCATTGAAAAAGGCAGACATCGGTATTGCTATGGGAGTGCGGGGCACACAGGTGTCACAGGAAGTAGCAGATATGGTTTTGAAAGACGATTCATTTAACTCCATTGTAATTGCAATCAGGCAGGGCCGCATCATTTTTGACAACATCCGCAAATTTGTTATTTATTTACTCTCCTGCAACCTGAGTGAGTTAATCGTGATTGCTTTTGCCTCAGTCATGAACATGCATTTTCAGTTGTTTCCGCTGCAAATTCTCTTTATCAATCTCATTACCGATATGCTTCCTGCACTTGCCCTGGGGGTTACTGCCGGCAGTCCGGATATTATGCGCAGGCCGCCGGTAACGGTAAATGAACCTATTGTAGACCGCAAACGGTGGATAACCATTTTCTTTTATGCTTCAGTAATTGGAGCAACAAGTATAGGCGCTGTTTTTTTAAGCCATTTTACGGTTCATAAAACGGAGTTATGGAATCCTGAACTTTGTAACAACATTTTGTTTTTTACACTTATTTTTTCGCAGTTGCTGCATGTGCTCAATATGGGAAGCAACAGTGCCGTCTTCTTTAAATCTGAAGTGTTCCGCAATACGCATGTATGGGGTGCAATAGCACTTTCAGTCATTCTTTTAATGGTCATGTACGTTATAGAACCGGTAAGAAAAGTGCTGTCAATTTATGAAATGTCGGCAAGTGACTGGCTTATTATTTTATCGGCAAGTATTGTTTCCCTGTTGATTATTCAGCTGGGTAAAAAATTAAAAATAGCGGTTCAATGAGTGTGAAAAAAACATACGGATACCTGCTGCTTATTACTTTCTGGTGCATGGGGGCAATTTCTATTGCGCAGGAAACCACAGATTCATTAAAACAAATTTCGCGTGAAAAAATAAAAAAAATTGAACGGACAGAGGTAATAAATGGCAAACCGGAAGAAGTGTTTGCGTTTATGGATGATATCCGCAACACGGGCCGTCACATGACAGAAAGCAGTGGTGCTATGATGGGGGGTAAATTAAAACTGGAGTGGCTGACCACCCACACAACCGGTTTAGGAACCAAATACAGATGGGAGGGGAAAGTACTTGGAATGAAAATGGACTTTACGGTTGAAGTCAGTAAATGGGTTGAAGCCCAACAAAAAATATGGGGCACGGTGGGTGAGGCAAAAATGATTGTCATCACCTGGTTTGAAATGCACCTTGAGTTAACACCCAATGAAGATGGTACAACAACCGTGAAACTGCGAATTCTATTTACCAAATCAAAAAACATTCCCGGGTTTTTGTTGGGACGGCGCTACTCAATCTGGTGCGTAAAAAGCATGTTAAAAGACACCAAAAAACATTTTGACAAAAATGAAAAAAACAGGTAAATTAAAAAAGATAGCCGTTTTAACCTCTGGCGGTGATGCTCCCGGTTTGAATGCTTGCATTCGTGCTGTGGTGCGAACAGCCGTGTTTAACGGGTTAACCGTAATGGGTGTTCGAAAAGGTTTTGAAGGGCTGATTGCCGGCGATTTTGTATCAATGAATGCCAGCAGTGTAAGTGGAATTATTCACTCAGGGGGCACATTGCTTCAGTCTTCCAGGAGTGAGCGGTTTAAAACAAAAGCCGGAAGAAAAAAGGCGTTTGAACAAATTACAAAAGCAAACATAGATGCTGTTATTTTAATTGGTGGAGATGGTTCCTTTGAAGGAGCAAAAACATTTACCAAAGAATATGAAATTCCGTTTATCGGAATTCCCAAAACCATTGACAACGATATTTCCGGTACGGATATCTGTATTGGTTATGATACCGCATTGAACACCGCCATGCAGGCGATTGATAAAATAAGAGATACGGCTCAATCTCACGAACGTATTTTTATTGTCGAAGTGATGGGGCGTGATTCCGGTTACATTGCTTACGGGGCAGGTTTGGCCGGAGGAGCGGAGGCTATTTTGATTCCTGAAACAAAAGCAGATGCTGAAAATCTCTTGCAGGTTTTAAAAAAAGGCTGGAAGCGTGACAAGTCATCCCTGATTGTTGTAGTGGCAGAAGGTGATGAAAGCGGCGGTGCAGGTAAAGTAGCTGAGTTGATTGAGAAACACAATCCCGGTCAGTATATCGGCATTTGTATTTTAGGGCATACACAGCGGGGAGGCAGTCCAACAGCGGCTGATCGTATTTTGGCCTCAAAATTCGGATACGGTGCTGTTGAAGCACTCCTCAGCGGAAAAAGAAACAGCATGATTGGCATCAAAAAAAATGAAATCTGTTTTACACCGCTTGCAAAAGTCAAAAAGCAGCATTTGGCCGTAACGGGCAATTTGCTGAAAATGATCACCACCCTGACAGGTTAAGCTGCGGAACAGAAACTAAAACCAACGAAATGAAATTCAAAAAACCGATTAAACGACCATGATAAATTTTTGCATAAACTGGGCGCTGAAAAACAAAGTCATTGTACTGATGATGGCTTTCGTGATCACTATTTATGGTGTTTTTTCGGTACGTACAACACCTGTGGATGCCATTCCGGATTTATCTGAAAACCAGGTCATCATTTATACCGAGTGGATGGGTGCCAATCCACAGTTAATAGAAGATCAGATTACGTTTCCATTGGTCAGCAATCTGCAGGGTATTCCTGATGTGAAAAATATCCGGGCATCTTCCATGTTTGGCATGAGTTTCATTTTTGTGATTTTTGAAGACGATACAGACATTTATTGGGCAAGGTCGCGCGTGTTGGAAAGACTCAATTATGCACAGCGGTTATTACCTGAAGGGGCCACACCAACACTTGGGCCTGACGGAACCGGGCTGGGCCATGTTTTCTGGTATACACTGGATGCACCCGGGTATGATTTGGGTGAGTTGCGTGCCATCCAGGATTGGTATGTCAGGCTGGCACTTCAGTCAGTAGAAGGTGTGAGTGAAGTAGCCTCTTTTGGCGGCTTTCAAAAACAATACCAGGTAGTAATTGATCCTTACAAACTGCGTTATTACGACCTGACCTTAATGGAGGTGGTTGATAAAATCAAAGCCAATAACAACGATGTCGGTGGCCGCAAATTTGAGCAGGCAGATGTGGGGTATATTATCCGCGGACTGGGGTTTATCAAAAACATAGAGGAGATAGAAAACATTCCGGTAAAAACCATTAATTCAATTCCTGTTCTCATCAAAGATATTGCAACCGTACAAACCGGTGGTGAGCTGCGCCTGGGAATTACTGACTTTAACGGAGAAGGAGAACGGGTGGGTGGAATCATTGTGATGCGCTATGGTGAAAACGCCAAAGAAGTAATTGAACGCATAAAAACAAAAATGGCTGAGGTGGAAAAAGGGTTGCCTGAAGGCGTCCGGTTTGACATTGCTTACGACCGGTCATGGCTGATTGATGAAACCATAAATACGCTGAGCAGTGCCGTGACCGAAGAAATTATCATTGTAACTATTGTGCTGTTTATTTTTCTCTTTCACGTGCGGAGTGCGTTGATCGTAGTTATTACCATTCCCCTGTCTGTACTGATTGCATTTATTCTGATGAACCTCTTTGGCATATCGTCCAATATTATGTCGCTGGCGGGGGTAGTTCTGGCGGTAGGTGATCTCGTTGATGCGGGAATTGTAATGGTCGAAAACGCCATGAAAGAACTGGGCGCTGAAAATCCTGACAAAAATTTCAAATTAACAGACATTGAGCGTAAAAAAAGAATTGAAATTTCATCTAAACTAATTGGTAAAGCTGTCTTTAATTCAATTCTGGTAACGCTGATTTCATTCAGCCCTATTTTATTTCTCGAAGGGCAGGAACATAAACTTTTCTCGCCGCTTGTCTGGACTAAAACATTTGCCATGCTGGGCTCTGCTTTTGTTGCCATCTTCCTGGTTCCGGTTTTGATGGTGGTGCTGCTGAAAGGTAAAATTCTCCCTGAAAAAAAGCATCCCGTTTCGCGCTTTTTCATTTGGATTTACACCCCGGTAATCAATTGGTGTCTGCGCTGGAAAAAAACGGTTTTGATAAGCAGTGTTGTATTAATCCTTGGCAGTATACCGCTTGTTATGAATCTGGGTACTGAATTTATGCCGCCGCTTGATGAAGGTTCAATTCTCTACATGCCGGTGACCATGCCTGATATTTCAAATTCAGAAGTTAAGCGCATTCTCCAGGTTCAGGATAAACTAATTCTTTCAGTGCCTGAAGTAGATAAAGTACTTGGCAAAGCCGGCCGCGCAAACACCGCCACTGATAATGCACCAATGAGTATGATTGAATCCATTATCTTATTAAAGCCGCAATCAGAATGGAGACCAGGCATTACAAAAAGTGACATTATTGATGAGTTGAATTCAAAACTGCAGATTCCGGGAGTCATTAATGGCTGGACACAACCCATCATCAATCGTATTAATATGCTTTCAACCGGTATTCGTACAGATGTGGGTATTAAAGTCTATGGCCAAAACCTGGATACCATAAATAAATACGCCCAGTTGATGAAAAAAGAACTGGAAGGTGTTGAAGGGGTAAGAGATTTGTATGTTGACCCGATTACCGGTGGAAAATACATTGACATAAAAATCCGTAAAGATGAAATCGGGCGCTATGGTTTGTCAGTTGATGATGTCAATATGTTTATAGAAACGGCATTGGGTGGCATGAATGTTACAACCGTTTTAGAGGGCAGACAACGCTTCAGTCTCAATGTCAGGTATGCGCAGAGTTACAGGGACAATATCCGAAAATTAAATGAACTGCATATTCAGACCATGGATTACGGACCCATTCCGCTTTCGTCTGTTGCAGAGATAAAAATCACCAATGGACCACCCATGATAACCACCGAAAATGCAATGCTGCGCGGTACCGTATTGTTTAACGTCCGTGATCGCGATATGGGCAGCACGGTAAAAGATGCCAAAGAAAAGCTGGAAGAATTTATCCGGAATCTGCCGCAGGGATATTACGTGGAATGGAGCGGTCAGTATGAAAACCAGGTAAGGGCAGAAACACGACTGAAAATAATTATTCCCATTGTGCTTGTTGTCATTACGGTGATTCTGTACTTTACGTTTAAATCATTCAGGGATGTTGCCATTGTGCTAAGTGCAATTCCGGTTGCGCTTGTCGGCGGGGCTTATTCACTTTACTTTTTTGATGTGAATTTTTCGGTTGCGGTTGCCGTTGGGTTTATCGCACTTTTTGGTGTGGCTATTGAAACCGGTGTATTGATGCTTGTTTACCTGAACAATGCCGTTTTTGAAAAAAGCAAACGACTTAACGAAACAAATTTACCCATGACAAAACAAGCGATTCAGGAAGCCATATATGAAGGTGCTGCACTTCGTTTACGTCCAAAACTGATGACGGTTCTGGTAGATATTATTGGTTTGTTGCCGGTGCTAATGGCAACAGGTATAGGCAGTGATGTAATGAAACCAATTACCATTCCGTTTGTATTCGGGCTTATCACATCCACACTTTTTGTACTGATTGTGTTACCCGTTTTATATGCGGTTGTCCGCGAAGGGGAATTAAAACATAAAGGAATGATTTCAGTGAAAGAATTTGAGGAATAAAAAATACTACAGCTATGCTTAATCTGTTTCATAAATTTAGTCCGTCCGCCGTTGGTTTTTTTCTGCTGATGATAGTCTCATTTGGCGTCAACGCGCAGCCTGTTACCCTGGACAGCATTTTGTTTGTAGTCGAAAATGAAAACCCTGAATTCAGGGTGTATGATTCCCGCATACTGGCTTACAGTGAATATGCTCAAGGCGCAACAGCACTCGATGCGCCGCAGATTGGCGCCGGATTTTTTATGACACCCTACAACCCGGGCATGTGGAAAAGTGATCCTGCCATGAATAATCCGGGCATGGGTTCTTTTATGATCAGCGGGCAACAAATGATCACAAATCCTAAAAAACGGGCAGCCAGTGAAAATTACATGCTGAGTATGATTGGCGTTGATTCAACCATGAAAAACAGCATGCGAAATCAAATGTTCTTTATGGTAAAAATGGCCTATTATGAATGGCTTATTATGGAAAAGCAGCTGCGTGTTATTGAAGAGAGTGAAGTGCTGATTACCTACCTGATTCAATCAGCAGAATTGCGGTATACCTATGGCATGGACAAACTGCCGGCCTACTACAAAGCCCAGGGTATGCTGGCTGAAGTTCAGTCTATGAAGCTGATGCTTGATCAGGCCATTAATCAAAACCGCATTCTGCTCAACACCTACATGAACCGTAGCCAACAGGAACTTTTTACGATTGATACCACCTACACGATCCGGAATTACGAGCAGAAAAAAGCAGACACGCTGCTTATTGCTGAAAACCGCAGTGATTACAAGTTGCTAAACGCAGAAGTTTACCAATTGCAGCAAAAGCAAAACCTGGAACTGGCACAAAAATATCCTGACTTCGGAGTCAGGTATGATCACATGTTTCCTTTTGGTACAAACCCGCAGCAGTTCAGTCTCATGTTTATGATTTCTGTTCCAATTGCTCCCTGGTCTGATGATATGTATCTGGCCGAGGCACGAGGGCTTGATTTTGAAATAGAAAGTATTCGCAGTGAGCAGCAAAGTTTACAAAACAGTATTGAGGGTAAACTGGAAGTATTGCGAACTAAAATTGGCAGTAAAAAGCAGGAATTGTACGTAACAGAAAGTCTTTTGATTCCGGCCATGGAAAAAAATTACCAGGTTGAGTTGATTGGGTATGAACAAAACACACAAATGCTTTTTATGGTGTTGGATGCCTGGCAGAATTTAAAAATGGCAAAACTCATGTCACTGACCCAATTAATGGATTTGTTGGTGCTGCAGGCTGAGTATGAGTATGAACTTGAAATAATTCCGTAAAATGAAACGTGTCCGGTTAGTTTTAATAGCGTTGATCCTGGTTGCGGTATCTTGTGCCGGTGACAGGCAAAACGGTTCAGCAGAGTCCGTCACGGACCAGGTGTATACGTGTCCCATGCATCCTGAAATAGAATCAGATCAACCCGGGAATTGCCCAAAATGCAACATGAAACTGGTGCTGAAACAGGGCACTGAAAATTCAGACCTGGAATACCTGCTTCAGCCAACGAATGAATTTGTTGTAAGTGAAATCAATACCACCACGTTGGTCCGGCAAAAGGTGAAATATTTGATTCGCGTGGACGGGAGCATAAATTATGACCTCCAGGAAATACATGCTGTTACATCGCGTGTTTCAGGCAGGGTTGAAAAGCTCTATGTTTATGCTGAATTTGAACCTGTAAAAAAGGGGCAGAAACTGGTAGAAATTTACAGTGAAGAACTGGTCACCGAACAAGAGAATTATATTTTTCTGCTAACCAGCGATGCTGAAAATACCAACCTCATTCATGCCGCAGAAAAAAGACTTGAACTGCTTGGTATGGATCACGATCAGCTTGCAAAACTCAAAGAAAACAAAACCTCAATTGCATCAGTCGTAATCAAAAGTCCATACACCGGTCACCTGCATTCAACGGTACAAAATGCAACCACCGGCAACGAAATGAATACAACCATGTCAGCATTGCCAACAACCGAAAAAAATAATGCAGCGGCATGGCTTAGAGAGGGGGCCTATGTGAGCAAGGGTGAAAATCTCTTCAGCATTTACAGCACCCGAAAAGTTTGGGCCATTCTTAACATTCCCGCAGCTTACCTGGGAGAAATTAAAACAGGAATACCCGTTAAAATTTGGTTTTCTGCCGGTGAAACAGATACGGTTTATGCCAGCATAAATTACGTTGAACCGGTTGTGAATGAATCAGGCAATACCCTGCGCGCACGGGTGTATTTAACCAATCCGGATGATCAGTTTAAAATAGGTTCCTTGCTGAATGCTGAACTGGACCTTGGTGAAAAAGAGGGTTATTTTGTCCCTGAAACGGCTGTTGTCAGCCTGGGAAATAAGCAGGCGGTTTTTATAAAACAAGACCACATTTTTGTTTCCAGGATTGTTCACACCGGCATGAAGCGTGACGGCCTGGTTGAAATAATTTCAGGAATCAGTGAAGGTGAAAAAATTGCTGTCAACGCTCAAATGATGGTTGACAGCGAAAGTTTTATCAAAATACCGGTTGAAAATAAAGAGTAAAAAATAAACGAAAATTTTGAGCACATGATTTCAGAAGCAGCCATAAAAAAAATAAGAACGGGTCTACTGTCAGTTTTTTTGATGGGTATTGGTTTAACCACAAGTTGCACAAATCCTGAATCTCAGAATGAAGCCAATGTGGTTTACACCTGTTCCATGGATCCCCAGGTCAGAGAATACAAACCCGGAAACTGCCCTATTTGCAAAATGCCGCTTACACCCGTTGCTACCGACAAAACAACGGCTCCCAATGAACTTAAATTAAGTGATCAGCAGATTTTGCTGGGGAATATTTCTACAGATACGGTCAGGGAACAGGTATTGGGCAACGAATTGATTCTTACCGGCGCACTGGTTGAAAACCAGGACCAGGTTACGACTATCAGTTCCAGGGTTTCGGGCAGAATTGATAATTTGTACGTGAAAACGCCGGGCCAGAAAGTTGCGGTGGGTCAAACACTTTACACCATTTACAGTGAAGAACTTTTGCTGGCGTTGAATGAATTGAAACTGGCTCTTGAAAAGAAAAAGAATCTGCCCCCGGGCATAGTCGATAGTGATCGCATAATCCGCAGTTCGAAAAACAAACTTATGCTGTTTGGTCTTACCGGTGATCAGATTACAGCGCTCACCACAGCTAAAGATTTACCGGATCGTATTCCCGTTTATAGCCAGGTAACGGGAGTTGTTTCGGTAATTAATGTTACTGAGGGAAGTTATGTCAGCACCGGCACCGAACTAATGTCGCTTTCTGATTATTCAACGCTATGGGCCCAGGCTGAAATTTTTTCAGAAGACATGCTGCGCATAAAACAGGGAATGCCGGTGGTGGTTTCAATACCGGCACTCAATAACCTGGAACTAAAAGGAACCATTTCATTAATTAACCCGTCACTGGATCAAAACACCAAATTGGGATTGGTACGTGTTTTAATTGAAAACAAAGAGCACCTGCTGAAACCGGGTTTACAGGCAAATTTTTCAATTGTCTATGATTCTTATGCGGCAATTGCCATTCCTACAAACGCAATTATTTTCGATGAAGACGGTGCAACGGTTTGGGTACAGTCCGGCCCCAATTCATTTCAGAGTAAAATGGTGGAACCGGGTGCAGAATCAAACGGATTTACAGAAATTAAAAAAGGAATTTCCGTTGGCGAAACCGTTGTTATTACAGGGGCCTATTTACTGAATAGTGAATTTATTTTTCAAAAAGGAACCGGCGTTATGAGTGGTCACGATATGGAGCACATGTGAGTCATAACGTAAAACCCATTGTGCTTTCTGAGCGCAGCCAAGAAGTTACTGCTAAAATCTAAACAGATTTTAAGTAACTATTAGGAAATTTTATTTCGAGAAGTAGTACTCTCATCAGCCTCTACCGTGTCATCATTTTGCTTTCCCGCAACGCTTGCGCCGAAGCCAGATCGCGGAGATTTTTCTGTAGATAAGGCGAAGATTTGTTTTGCATATAATAGCAATCTGCGTGTTCTGCGCATTTTATCTGCGTCGCGATACTTCGCGATCTGCGGGAGAATAGAGCTCTTCCTTTGAAGGTAAAACAACAAACGGTTACTATGAGGTCCGTAAATTAGTTATAACCCTTGTTTTGCTAACCGCCGTATTCATGCTCCCTCATCAATCAATTATTAGATTCCTAAAAGTGGGTGAAAAGAACGGTATGATTTGAATCATGTTTTCAGATTCAGGGGAGCCGGAACTTTCGGTCAATTCTAAAAACAGATGTATGATAAGGCCTGAGAAAAGAAAACACAGCATAAAATTTATAGCAGCAGGATTCGTTTTGATGGTACTTGTTACCGGTTGCAAAAAAGATCATTGCCGGGGTAACGTGGACGAAAAAATTTTTGTTGCCAATGAAGAATCCGGAACCATTTCGGTAATTGATGCTGCCTCTGGCGACGTTGTAAAAACAGTTGACCTGGGCTACAAGGGAAACATGTATATGGCACACAATGTTCAGAGCGCTCCTGATCATCAAACCGTTTGGGTAACTGCAGTACCAATGGAAGAGGGAGCAGAGGAATATGCCATTGTAATGAACAGCCGCCGTGAAGGAAGCCTGGATTTTATTCCGCTTGGTGAAGAGCAGCATGTTGCGCACGTGGTTCTTGACAATGAATCAGCCTTTGCATACGTTACCGGAAATGAGAGCGGTCAGGTGATAAAAATTGATGCCAAAAGAAAACAAGAGGTTGACCGGTTTGATTTAGGTGCTGATGCTGGTCCGCATGGGCTGCGGTTTATGGATGGCAAATTATATGTGGCATGTATGAATTCGCATGAACTGGCAATTATCGATATTTCAACAAGCACGGTAACTAAAATTCCGGTTGGGGGAATTGCCGTTCAGACAGCCGTTTTACCCACCTTGCAGGCTGTGTATGTTTCAGTATATGATTTGAAACAAGTGGTGCGGTATGATCTTTCAACCGGTGATACCACCATCGTTCCGCTTCCGGCTGATTCAAAAGGACCAATTCAGTTGTATCCATCGCCTGACAACGCGCGGGTGTATGTTTGTGACCAGGGCATGGTGTACGGGAATCCGGTATCCAACAAACTTTACGTCATTGACACTTATACCAACACGGTTGTTTCAACGGTAACAGTTGGCAATGGTGCGCATGGGGTTGTTACAACTGCAGACGGATCCAAAATCATTGTTACAAACCTGGCTGACAATACCGTTTCTATTATTGATGCGGCTACGCTGACTGTTGACAAAACCATTAAGGTGGGTACATCACCCAATGGCGTTACAACCGTGCCGTGTGAATGTGATTAGCTGAACAGCGCGTCATAAAGTCATGTTTTTTCGTGATTGGTGTCATTCAGGGTGAATCCATCCGGGTGCATCTTTGTAGTATGCGGGCACTTTTAATTACACTGTTGGTTTTTCTTGGAATTGGGGCTATTGCCGGCGGCGGATTATTGATACTTGCCCCGGATGGAGCCCTGCTGGGAATGCCTTTGTCCGTTTTGGAAAAATCACCCTTTACCAATTTTCGTGTGCCCGGCATTATTCTGTTCCTGGTTTTAGGTTTGTTTCCGCTAATTGTTGCCATAGGCTTGCTCAAAAAAAAGCATGCTGCTCTGGCTGAAAAACTCAACCTGCTGCCTGATATGCATTGGTCCTGGACCTTTAGCCTGTATGCCGCATTTGCTGACATTCTGTGGATCCAGTTTCAGATGCAATTGATACAATCGGTTTCATGGCTGCACACATCGTATGTATTTCTGGGGCTTGCTATTTTGATAACGGCGCTTATGCCGCAGGTCAGAAATTTTTACAGAAAAAATGCGCCCTGACACGAGCCAATTAATCCAGGTCAAATCGTAAAAAAAAACGTATGAAAAAAGAAATAAAACAATACGGTCCAAACAACACCGTTTACGGAATGGGGTTTATTGGTGCTGCCATTTATTACATTTCCATTGCAACCGGTTTTTGGATGGGTGTACTGGGATTTTTAAAAGCCATCGTCTGGCCGGTTTTCCTGGTCTATGAAGCACTGAATGCATTAGGCGCCTGAAAATTCGGTGCCTGATTTTCTTTCAATGCACAGATTCTGAAATGCATGCTGGTTGTGGCAGAAATGTTTGGAAGCATTCCTTGAAACTGGCTTTTATTCGCTAAATTGGGTAAAGCATGCAGGATATTATTACGCGCTATTTGGTACAAAAGGTGTTTTCAATTACAGCCGGTTGTCGTTAGCCGTGTACTAGTTGTACCTGTAAAAAACAGAAGATCCGTAAAATGAATCTGAAAAAATCAATTGACATACAAGGCCACCGTGGTGCGCGCGGGCTCTATCCTGAAAACACGCTTACCGCATTTATAGAAGCGGTAAAACTCGGTGTTCATACGCTTGAAATGGATGTAGTAATCTCGGCTGATCAGCAAGTGGTTGTATCCCATGAACCCTGGATGAATGAGGCGTTTTGTGCGCAGCCTGATGGAAAAGCGGTAGAAAAAAATGCGCGTGAAAAATACAACCTCTATAAAATGACCTATGCAGAAATTGCTGCATTTGATTGCGGAAAAATGGGCAACCCAAAGTTTCCGCAGCAAAAAAAAATGCCCGCACATAAACCGTTGCTGCATGAAGTAATCACCCGGGTAGAAACCTTTCTGAAAGAAAATAAACTGCCATTAATTACGTATAACATAGAAATTAAAAGTGATCCGGCTGATGATTTAGTCTTTCAGCCTGACCCGGCAACGTTTGTTCGCCTGTTGTATACGGAGCTTAAAAAGCACACCTGTATGGACCGCATTTACCTGCAATCGTTCGATGTCCGGATTTTGCAGGAAATCAAAATAACCGATCCAAAAATGAGAATGGCGTTGTTGGTTGAGAACCGTGAGGGACTTCAAAAAAACCTAAATAATCTTGGGTTTAAGCCAGAAATGTACAGCCCTTATTTTCAACTGGTGAATGAAGATTTGATTGAGCAACTGAAACAGATGAACATCAAACTCATTCCCTGGACAGTGAATGAAATTTCAGACATGAAACGTTTGTTGACCTTGGGTGTTGACGGTATTATTACCGATTACCCGGACAGGTTGATTGCGTTATTGAAAACAGATGCATCCGCTTAAAAATTATTCGTCTAAATTCGTGACATGAATTCCTTTTCAGCAAAAAACAGGGCAGGTAACAGTGAACGTTTGCGCAACACGTACTTTGACCTGGTTATTGTTGGCGGCGGCATTACCGGCGCGGGTATTGCTTTGGACGCAACCTCGCGCGGACTCAGTGTTGCGCTGATTGAAATGCAGGATTTTGCTGCGGGCACCTCTGGCCGCTCTACCAAACTTATTCACGGCGGCTTACGATACCTGAAGCAGGGCGAATTCAGACTGGTGGCTGAGGTAGGGAAGGAGCGGGAAATTATTCACAGCATTGCACCGCATCTGACCAGACCAGAAAAAATGTTGCTGCCTATTGTAAAAGGTGGCTCCCTGGGCAGGTTTTCAGCTCGCCTGGGAATGACGCTGTACGAGTGGCTGGCCGGTGTAAAAAAAAGTGAACGGCACCAGGTGCTCAGTCAGGCAGATGCTCTTCGCGCCGAACCTTTGCTGAATAAAGAAACCCTGTTGGGCGGTATACTGTTTTACGAGTACCGCACCGATGATGCCCGTTTAACCATTGAGGTAATGAAAGAAGCAGCTGAACGCGGTGCGTGTTGTTTGAACTACATGAAGGCATCGGGCTTTTTGTACACCACTGATTCATCCGGTAAAAAAGAAAAAATAGCAGGCGTTCAGGCCATCGATCAGTCAACCGGTGAGTCGTTTGAAATTAAAGGCCGGTGTGTGGTCAATGCCGGTGGCCCATGGGTAGATGAACTTGATAACCTGGACCGGAAAAACAAATTACAGCGGCTGCATATTACAAAAGGAGTTCACCTGGTGATGGATGAAAAAAAGCTGCCGGTAAAACAAGCGGTTTATTTTGATACGCCCGACAAGCGGATGATTTTTGTTATTCCACGCAACCAAAAAATATACATTGGTACAACTGATACGTCGTATAAAGGAGACCTCATCAATCCGCAACTGAATACGGCAGATAAAAAGTACCTGGTTGATTGTGTCAACCGGTTTTTTCAAACCAGCAAACTTTCTGAAGCAGACATTGAATCTTCCTGGGTGGGGTTGCGGCCCCTCATTCACAAAGCGGGGAAAGGTCCTTCCGAAATTTCACGGAAAGATGAATTGTTTATCAGTGATACCGGTTTGATTACCATTGCCGGTGGAAAATTAACCGGTTACCGGAAAATGGCAGAACGGGTGGTAAACCGCGTTTCAGAAAAAATAAAATCCGTTGAAAACAAACCTATTTCTGAATGCGTCACCGGTGATATCAAACTTTCGGGTGGTAAAATAAACGACAATCAACCTTTTTCTGAATACATCAAAATCAAAGTGGTTGAAGCTGTTGCAATGGGTATTCCGGCTGATGCGGCTGAGCGTGCGATCCGGCAGTACGGTTCAAATGCAACTGAACTTTTTAAATACATGGTGCAGCTGAATCAGCAGGAACAGCATGAATTGCCGCTGGCGTTAAGAGCGCAGTTAATGTATGGCATTGAGCAGGAAATGTGCCTGACACCGTCAGATTTTTTTATTCGTCGCACCGGCCAGCTTTATTTTGATATTGAAACGGTGCGCAAATGGAAAACACCGCTTGTTATGTACATGCAGCATATTTTAGGGTTTAGTGATGATACCCGGGAGCGTTACATGCATGACCTGGAGTGTACATTAAAAAGCTGCTCCGGGAAAGGTGCATAATCGTTGTTGAAAAATGGGTTCGGGCGCCCGGCCAACATACACAGCCTATCAGGGAAATGCGCAGCTTTTTGCAGTTAAACAACGTGAGACCTGAACAAAAAAAGCGGCAACCGATACAAATGAAGATGCATTTTTTTGTACTAACCTAAAATCATAAAGAGTTTCAGCTGCATCGGTTGCCGATAGTTATTCAGGTATTCTTAATCATCTTTTTTGATTGTGAAAAAGTGCCAACCAGGTTTGTTACTTTTAACCGGTACGTATAAATCCCATCTGCATAATAGCTTGTATTCAGCAAAATATTCTGTGAGCCTGCTGTCAGATTTTTCAGTTCAACCTGGTCAATCAGCCTTCCTGTCGTATCAAAAACAAAAAGTGTTACATCTGACGGTTGAACAAGGTTAAAAGAAACGGTGGTTGTTTCAGAAAAGGGATTCGGGTAGTTGTTCAGGTTTCCAAACTGTCCGCCGGTTTCAAGTTCTGTTGCTGAAATACCAAGCAACGTTCCACTTACGGCAACCTCTTTATAGGCAACATATCCTGCACTGGTATCACCGGTTACATCCATTAATTCGTCTGAATACGAATCACTGAAAACCATGTCATTGGTATTGGTAAATGAATTGGTTCCGCTGGTTGCATAGTATGCATTAACGGTTGTATTTATTGAATCAGGGAATGCAAGCTGTGAAGTTGTGACCAGTGTTGTTCCGTTAAAAACCTGGATATGAACATGTGTTGCTCTTGGTGTATACCAGCCCGGATAAATGCTGGTAAACGTTACCTCACCATTTGAGTCTGTGTATTGAATTCCCCTTAACCAGGTTGTTCCGCCAAAATCCTGGGTGCCGTCTATGCCTGGTTGGTCATCGTATGCTGAATAATATCCACGTTTGTTGCAATGCCAGATGTCTACCCGCAAGCCTGAGACACCGGAGCAGGCATCGTCTGCATTGACAATTTTGAATGTTAATGTTAAGGGAATACCATCCTGTGTACCTTCTGTAATTTCAGATCTGACAAGGGTTGATGTGCTGATTGTGCCGGGTGCCGGATAAGGGCCTGCGGTTTCTTCCGGTACAGCGGTACAGGTTGCGCGGTCAAGCAATTCCTGGTTTGTTGGTTCATCCAGTAAACTTTTTGCCAATGCCGGGGCTGCAACAGCGCTCACTGTAACTATGCCCATGTTTCTCAGAAATTCTTTACGATTCATTTTTTTCATACCTGTAGTAATTTGACAGAGACAAAAAACCGGAATTTCAGAATATCGTGCAAAAAAAAGAGATGAACCCGCTTTTTTATGCGGTCAACGCCCCAGTTTGTCCATAACGGTCTCCTTAAAAGATTCGCCGACAGGAATTCTTTGATCTTCTATTTCAATCATTCGGGAAGATACCGAACGGATAAATTTTGTCTGTACAATGAAGGACCGGTGAACTTGCATAAACTGGTCGGGCTGAAGATAGCTGAGTATGTTTTTCAGCGTCATGCGCGTAACCAGTTTGCGGTTATTGGTGAGGTTAATTTTCAGATAATCACCCAGACTTTCAATAAAGAGAATTTCGGCAACGTTTACCCTTACTGTTTTTGAATCGGCCCGCACAAAAATGGATTCTCCGCTCACCCCGTTTTTGGTATTAATTACCTTTTGTACGGCAAGTGCAAACCGTTCCGGTGAAATTGGTTTTACAAGGTAATCAATCGCTTCTACCTCAAAGGCGTGAACAGCATATTCTGCAAATGCGGTGGTGAAAATGACAAGCGGTTTAGATACCAGGTTCCGGTAAAAATCAACACCATTGCCCGAGGGCATGTTAATGTCTAAAAAAATCAGGTCAACCGGGCGTTTTCTCAAAAAGCGTTCAGCTTCTGCGTGTGACTGGTACGTATGCAGCAGGCTGATTTCGGAAATGGACGCACAATACGCTGAAATTACTTTGAGCGACAAGGGTTCATCATCTATTGCTATGGCTGTGATCATGCAGTTTCAGGGTAAGGTTAATAGCATATTCGGTGTCAGAATTCTGAACGACAAGCTGGTGTTGATCAGGGTAAATCAGGTTCAGCCGCTGTACGGTATATTTTTGTCCCAGGCCGGTTGATGGAATGGCAGATGCGGAAACCGCTTTTGCATTTCTGACATTAAAATTAAGCGTGTCACCGTTTAGTTGTATCGTAATATCAATGAATGATTTCTTTTCGACATTGTAACCATATTTAAATGCATTTTCTACAAAATTAATCAGAATCAGCGGTGCTATTTCCAGGTCTCCGGGGTCACCTTCTATATTTAGTGTAAACTCCAGGTGTTCATCGGTACGCAATAATTGCAGGGTGATATAATCCTGCACGTGCTCCAGTTCCCTGGAAAGTTTGACACGATTCTGAGCGCTGTCATCAATGACATAGTGGAGCAGACTGGATAATTTGAGAATGGAAGCCGGAGTTGCCTGTGCCTTTGTAAGCGATAATGCATAAATGCTGTTGAGTGTATTGAATAAAAAGTGAGGCTGAAGGTGAAATTTCAGATTTTGCAATTCTGTTTCAACGCGTTTTCGATCCATGTCTTTTGTTCTGCCGAATGAAAAAAGAACCATGGATGAAGAGAGAGCCAATAAAAATGGAAAAAGGCTGGTAATAAATGGCCTGAAAGAACCATCATCACGTATGTGAAACGAATTTGCCTGGTTATTGGGAATAAGCCAGTATGGAATTTTTACAATCAAGATGAACACCAACAATAGTACCAGGAAGTAAAGAATGAGTTTTTTTCCGGTTGCAAGTTGATTTAGGAGAATTGAATAGTTCAGGTAAAAAAACGCAATAAGCAGCACATGTCTCAAAAAATCCCGCCTGAATGGCTCCAGTTCAAAGATACGTCCGGTACCATCAAAATCTGGTGATGACGCAATGGGAGTAAGGCAATACACTGCAATAAACAGAATATGGACATACTTGTTTGTTAATTGGAATCGCATACTCATTGTATTAACATTAAGGCAAATGTATTCTTAATTTTACGGCAACCAAAACACAACGTGGTGAAGACGACTAGTCTGAACCATTTAAGCACAAAAGGAGCAATCATATTAAACCATTTTGCAAAATCAGGGTCTTAGTTGTGACCGGCCGATCTGTGGCTGGTTTAAGATAATTTTTTCTGCTCACCCAACTTTAAATTAAAAATCAGCATCGTTCATGATGGAAGCCTTTCTGAAAAAAGATACTGTCATAGAAGAACACGAGCTGATCCGGCGTTGTATAAAGCTGGATTCCCCGGCGTGCAAACAATTGTACGATCAGAACAGCGGTTGGCTCTTTGCGGTTTGTATGCGGTATGCGACTGATTCAGAACAGGCAAAAGACATGTTGCAGGAAGGGTTTATGCAGATATATGAAAAATTAAATACCTACAACGGCTCTGGTAGTTTTAAAGGTTGGATGCGCCGGGTTGTGGTGAATGTAGCACTGGGCTATTTCAGAAAACCGGAGTTAAAATTGAATGTGGTGCGAATGGAAGAATGGCATGAAAACGGTGTATTGGATGAAAGCCTGCTTGCGGCTGTTGATATGGAAGAGCTGGCTGCTTTTATCAAAGCCCTTCCGGCTGGGCAGCGCCAGGTGTTTAACGCCTTTTTGATTGAAGGTTATTCACACCAGGAAATTGCGCAGCAAATGAACATTTCAGAAGGTACATCCAAATCACAGTTGTATGATGCCAAACGGGCATTGAAAGAAGCCATTGAAAATAACTACGCGGTTGCAAAAAAAATAGTTTGATGAATCCGGGAAATGAGGATATAAAATTACAGGGCATCTTTGGAGCGCATTTTCAGGATGAGAAAATTGCTGTTTCAGCTGATGTGTGGGCGGCGCTTTCCCAAAAACTGGATGAAAAACGCAGCGGGCAAAAACGAAAACGCCGTGTCGCATTTTATTTATGGGCGGCCGGGATTGCTTTTTTAGTAACCGGAACCGGCATGTTTTTTTTGGTTCAGAATTATTCAACAGAGACCAATTTGTCAACCGTATCAAATGTGAATGGTATGCATGAGCTTTCCAAACCTGCGTGCAAAGCGCTCCGCAACGACGGGTCTGGAATTTGGGCAGAATCAACCGGAACCAGTGAGTTGACCCGGTCAGCCGAAACTGGTTCCGGTGATCGCTTTAACATACAGCAACCAGTATCTGCTCAAAATACGGGAGAACAAAAACAGGATTCGGAAACCATAAGTCCGGAACCGGCTCCGGAAAAAAATGAAGTCCGGCAGCAGTTGGTACTTACCAATTTGGCAAGCAGCACAGATTTCTCCGATGGCCCCGTCAACACACTTCCGGGATCAAAAATTACGCCGTTAAAATTGAATTTTACAGATCCTGTTCTGCCGGCAGTTACCGTTGTCAAACCGTCTGTTGAAAACAGTAACTGGAGTATTTCAGTGTATGCCGGAATGGGGCATCGCCGGTACATAGGTGAATATGGTTCATTGCCTGAAAACATCAATGCTAAAATGCTGTCTGAGAAACACCCCGGTCGCCAGTTTTACAGTCAGACAGGCATTGCCGCAGGCTACCGCTTCAATAAAAATATCACCCTGGGTTTTGGTGTTCAAACCGGTTTGTGGAATTACCGGTCAGGCCAGTTTCTGAAACGCGTTGGTTATTCCGGATCTGATTATGAATTTGACTCGCCGGTAGGTCAGCTGTCGACTAAATCAGCTGAACTTAGTCCCTATTACAGTTCACCATCAGATACGGTGCTTTTCAGAATTTCCATGTCACAGACAATTCGTTTTGTAAGTGTACCGCTGAACCTGCGCCTGTCTGTTGGCACTGAAAAACTGAACCCATATTTGAAAGTTGGTGTGACAACACATGCAACGCTCTCGCAGGATACAAAAATGCGTTTTGTCAATGCGGGTGTAGAACGTGAAATTGAGGTAGAAAAAATCGATGGACTCAAAAAATTTCATTTCAGTGCCGGGTTTGCAATTGGTACAGCCTTTAAAGCAACGCCAAAAATTGCTGTGTTTGGTGAACTTCAGGCTGATATACCCATTACGCAGGTGTATAAACCAACATCAGCTTACTTTCAAAAAATCAATACACGGGGAATGGGTTTTAATGTTGGCGTATCATACCTGTTTTAAAAGTGGAATAAAAAAAATCAAAAATTATTTTTACCCTCACCCAACTTCTACCCAACATCCGGCATCAATGGTTTAGAGCGCAACAATTAAATGTTAAACAAAAAAACAGAAGTATGAAAATGAAATGGCAAAGAAAAGGAATGGTTGCATTAACCATTGCAATGGCAGGTTTAACAGCGTGCAACAAAGAAACGCAGCAGGAAGAAGACAATACTGCAGTTGCAGAAGATGTGGTGGTTTCGTCCAGGGAGTCTGAAGAAATTATGCCCGAAGAACTTTATTCGGTGACAACCTGCACGTATGACTGGCCTGAAATGATAGGTGATTGCGCCGTAGTGACAGAAAGTTCAGTTGAGTTTCCAAAAACCGTAACCATTGATTTTGGAGATGGTTGTACCGGGCCAAACGGGCGCACCAAAAAAGGAAAAATAATCATTGACATTTCAAATGATATTCGCGTTGAGGGTACAACCCGTGTATTGACCTTTGAAGATTTCTGGATTGATGATGTGACTGTTACCGGCAGCAGAACAGCAACAAATATCGGGTTGAGCACCTCTGGTAATATCCTGATTTCGGAAACCGGAACAACGGTGGCAACACGTGACGGAAATTCAAGAACGCGTACTGTAAATCACCAGCGTGAATGGATTCAGGGATCATCAACCTGTGAGCGTGAAGACGACGAATTTCTGATCACCGGCAGCGGAACCATTACAGGTGCATGCGGTGAAGGTACACACACCATCATAGAGCCGCTTTACGTAACACCGGGTGCATGCAACTATATTTTATCCGGTACCATCAAGGTTGAGCGCGGCAATCACCGTGGCGGAACCATTGACTTTGGAGACGGTGCGTGCGATAATACGGCGACACTGACAACCAATCACGGAGACGTTTTTGAAATTAACCTTGACGAACGAAAAATCATGCACTAGATTTAAGTTTGAATTAGATCGAAAAAGCGTGTTTAGCGAAAGCGGCACGCTTTTTTTACGACTCAGGTTTCCGCAGAATGTTGTTAAAACAAAAACCAGGGTAGCATGCTGACACACTACCCTGGTTCTTGCGCACTTCCGGATCTCCGCCCAAAGAGACCCGGTGCCTTTGGTTAATTGGATCCGGTTGTTTGCAGGGTGGTAACGCTGCCGTCACTAAACGTAAAGCGGTGTAAAAGCATGTTGCCTGATCCGTGCATTTCAGGATTTATGGTCTTCAGAAAAACCTGGTCCTTCTCAAGATTAATGGTTTCACTGTAAAGCTTTCTTCCCAGTAAATCAAAAACTTCGTATGAACAAGAACCGCCTTTAGCTGTGGTTATTTGCAGCTGATAGTTTTCAGCAGAAATAGGCACCGGAAAAATTTCAATTTTTGTTGATTCAGACAGGACACTTTTTTGAGCCGGGGCAATTTCAAAAACTTTCGGAAGATAGGCTCCACCGTCAAAAACAAACCCCAGGCTGTATAATCCGGTTTCAAACAGAACAGACCCGTCGGTGAGTTGATTCAAATCTGTAATAACCATTGGAAAAAGATCGTTTGTACTGCCATCAATATTCGTCACAGTAACCGAACGAAAAAGAGCAGTATCCAAAAAACCGCCGGTAAATCCGGCATCCAGGTAACAATCATTTAGACTGGCAATCCAACCATTGAAACTTGACCAGGTAGAATCGCTGTTAAAAAACTCTCCCAGGCAGTCGTCACTGCCCGGCGAAGAGCCGCCGCTTAGCGTGGTGCCATTCAGTGTAGCAATGCATTCGAGGTCATTCGCCGTGTTGGAATAATCGTTAATCACATCTATGGCAAATGATAAACCGTATTGGCATGCCTCCGTACCAATCTGAAGATTGGGGGTAAAAATATTTCCCCCGGTAGTACTTCCATTTTCCCATATTCCACGCCCTTTGGCAATACCAAATATGTCATTGCCGGTAATATGTACATTGTTTCGGTCATAATAGGTATTGGTATTTCCGTCCAGTGGTCCGATAACATTTATACCATCCGGAGAACAATCTCCCTGTTGAATACGGGCATTGACAGCGGGCCAGGTAAAGAGGGTTGAACTATTGCTGCAATAGTTATACCAGGTGGTAGAATTCATGTATTCATAATAGGGAACGCCCAACTGGAGTTGCTGATCAAAATAATCGAAAGCCAGTTCAACGGTAAAATAGCTGCTTGATCCGATATAGGGCCATTGAACAATGTCATAGGCATACTCACGACCATTGCAGATACTTTCACACCACGGTATTCCCGTTCCGCCGGTGCAGCCAACACATTGTTCTGCCGGGTCAGCAGGACCGCCTAAAACTGAAAGCAGCGCACTTTGTATCACAACACCGCCATCGGTATCATAACCAGATACCCGTAACGAATAGCTGGTTGCATCTGCTTCACGCTCCATGTATGCAGATGGAATTTTGGTGTAATTTTTTCCGGTTGGCAGCAACGAATTCATCACTTGTAGTGTCACAGGTCCGTCGTCAGAAACAGTTGTTTCGAATACCTGTACGCGCCATTGAACCACTTCGGGGTAATTGTTTTTATCCATTACCACGTAGCCCTGCGTAAACATAGGCATAGCGGTAATTCCATTTTCCTGGCTTATTGAAACAAAAGGTCCGGCACAGATAAGTCCGGCAATCAGAATCAGTTTTTTCATAGGATTTTTTTAGAATATTTTAGGTTAAAACTACGCAGTACCTGAATCAAAAGCAACGTGGAAAACCGCTAAACCACTTGCGGTTTCCCGCAATGCGATTAAAAAAATCGTTTAATAGAACGGTTTTGAAACCACCCTACAGGGATTTTTCTGTCTGCAACGCATGGGCAACGGTCAGGTTCTGTTAAACAGTGACATTGAAAAAATTCCGGGGGCGGATGTTGTTTAATTGTTTAATAGTTCATAAATTTGTGAACTAATGAACCAATATGGCGTACAAAAAAATTCAGGAAATGAATGCAGATGTTTTTAAAGCATTGGCACATCCATTGCGCATTGAGGTAATTGACATTCTGCAGAAAAAAGAACTGTGTTTCAGTGATATTCTTCAACAGGCCGGAGGCATTAAGTCAAACCTTTCACAGCATTTGTCAATACTGGTTGAAAAGGGAATTCTTAAATCCAGAAAAGACAGCCGGTGTACTTACTTTAAGCTGGCCTCACCCAAAGTTGCAAAAGTGCGTTTGTTGGTGAATGAAATATTGACTGATCATATTACCGGTCAGAATAAACTCCTGAAAAAAGTCAGCTGATGAATGAAGTAAAACTGGGATTGCGCGAAAACTGGAAACAATTTACCCTGCTGGTGATTGTCAATGCATTTGTAGGCGGTATGGTTGGTCTGGAGCGCTCCATTCTTCCAAAAATTGCAGAGGAAGAATTTCACCTGGTGGCGGGCACCGTGGTTTTGTCATTTATTGTGGTATTTGGAATTGTCAAGGCACTGACCAATTATTTTACCGGAGCACTGGCCAATAAATTTGGCCGTAAAAATCTGCTGATCGCCGGTTGGATCATTGGTATTCCGGTGCCGTTCATTCTCATGACCGCAGATCACTGGAACTGGATTATAGTTGCGAATGTACTGCTGGGTGTGAACCAGGGATTAACCTGGTCTTCTACCGTGGTTATGAAAATTGACCTGGTGGGCGAAAAACAACGTGGCTTTGCCATGGGGCTGAACGAATTTGCCGGCTATCTGGCGGTGGCCATTGTTGCGTTTTTCACAGGCTACATTGCGGGTGAATATGGAATCAGGCCCTATCCGTTTTACATAGGAATTGGGCTGGTTGCCCTCGGGTTATTTGCCAGTATATTCCTGGTAAAAGATACCCGTCACCATGTGGCCATGGAATCTGAAAACAATACCATTCCAAAACTCAAACGCGTTTTTTGGGATACCACTTTTTTTCACCGCAATCTGGGCGCTGTAACACAGGCAGGCCTCATCAATAACCTGAACGATGGTATGGCCTGGGGACTTTTCCCGATTTTGCTGGCACAAAAAAAATTCAGTATTGAAGAAATAGGGCTGGTTACGGCAATTTATCCGGCCGTTTGGGGACTCGGACAATTGGTAACCGGAAAAATGGCCGACCTTTTTTCAAAAAAGAAAATGTTGTTCTGGGGCATGTTTACGCAGGGTGTTGCTCTTTTATTTTTTGCTTTTGCAGGTTCACTGGCACATTACATTTTTTTATCGGTGATATTGGGAATTGGTACAGCATTGGTGTATCCTACTTTTCTGGCAACGGTTGCTGAAAACACACACCCGCAGGACAGGGCTAAAAGCCTTGGCGTGTTCAGGCTGTGGCGCGATATGGGATACGCCATTGGAGCCATTATTACCGGTGTACTCGCTGATTTTTTCAGTATTAATACGGCCATTCTGGCCATTGCATTTCTGACACTTTTTTCTGCCCTGTTTATTGCTGTCAGAATGAAAGCCGGACCCATTACTAATTCTGACAATTTATGAAAACAAAAACATCCGTCACACGGGATGAATTGAAACAAATGATGTTGACTAAAACCAAATTTGTGCTGCTGGATGTGCGGTCACCTGAAGAGTTTGAAAACGGGCACATTTCATTTGCAGAAAATATTCCGCTGGCATTGATTGAACAAAACAAATTTATGCCTGAACCTGATACCATTGTCATAACAGCCTGCGGCAAGGGTGGGGGCAGATCTGAAAGCGGGGCTGATTACATCCGGTCTAACTCAGCCTCCACGGTTTATTTTTTAGAGGGCGGAACGTTTGGCTGGCTTGAAAATGAAAAAAATGAAGGCAATGTATAAAGTAATACCGGTTGTTATTTTGTTAACCGGTTGCGGCAGTCAACCGGTTCCGCAAGAGCTGTCGGTAGAAGCAGCACCAAAAATTCCGGAAGTATCAATGGTAGGTGAAATGCGCCGTGTCATGCACCAGGGTGAACTTTTTGGAACCATTCACCTGGATACCCTTCCAGACAAAACCCATTTGTACGGTTTGGGCCCGCTGGAATATCTGAAAGGTGAAATTCTCATTGCAGATGGTATAAGCTATGTTTCAAGCGTGGAGAATGATTCAGTCATGGACATAAAAGAAACCTACGATGTAA
This sequence comes from Bacteroidota bacterium, assembly GCA_016192075.1. GTDB lineage: Bacteria > Bacteroidota > Bacteroidia > Flavobacteriales_D > Crocinitomicaceae > JADJGJ01. Next base: position 173,076 of record JACPUU010000016.1, read on the forward strand.
AGGCACCTTTTTTTGTTTATTCAAACGTCGAAAACTGGTTTGAAAAACAGGTGCCTGACAGTGTACAAACCATAAAGCAGCTTGAACTTTTTTTGAATGAAACCACGCAGAAAATGCAGCGCCCTTTTGTTTTCAGAATTGTGGGTGAGGTTGATTCGTCCTCGGTTCACATAGTTAACCTGCCTGACGGTTCAGTGGTTCATTCACCCGATGATGCGCACCGTGAACAGCAGGTCTATTCCATTGAAAACAGCGAGGTAGAAATCATTGGTTTCTTTTCGACAGAGCACGCCGGCGTTTTTACTCATCACGACAGTTTTGTACACATGCACCTGATTACAGCTGATAAAAAGCAAATGGGGCATGTTGATTTTTTGAAACTGACCCCGGGAAAATTCAAATTGTATCTGCCGGAAAAAATTACGCATTAACCTCCATTTCTCCTATGTTTTCTGACGGGTATACAAATCTCTTTCCGGCGTGGTGATTTGGTGTTTTTTTTGTACCTTCGCTTAGAATGAGGCGTTTCATAATCATATTCCTTTGCCTGCAAATCCTTTCGGGAAATATGTTTGCTGTGGAGATTATGAAAGTTCCCCTGGCTGTACATCATTATTTTGATCATGAAGCAACAGACCACCCCGGACTTACATTTATTGGGTATCTCTATGAGCATTATGTACAGGGGCAGCATGATCACCCGGGCGATGAGCATTGTGCCGAAAATTTGCCGTTCAAACATTGTGGTGATTGCTGCTCGCACCACGCGGTTGTAATTCCGTTTACACTGCCTGCTGAGAGGTTAAATCAGCCAGGGATATTAGAGAAATCAGTACAATTACCCGTTATTCCTGTTGAGGCATTCATCTCAACATTTAGTGGCTCCATCTGGCAGCCGCCAAAAATAGATTAGTGAAATTTGGTCAATCCATTGGCCTGAGGCGTTTCAAATGTCAATTTTTATTCATTAATCAAAGCACAAAATTATGTTGGATGCAATCATCCGCTTTTCCATAAGGAACAAGCTTGTTATAGGTATTTTTAGTCTTGCCTTGATAGCCTGGGGAAGCTATTCATTAAAACAACTCCCCATTGATGCCGTACCAGACATCACAAACAACCAGGTACAAATTATTACATCTGCTCCGTCACAATCTGCGCAGGATATTGAACGCCTGGTCACTTTTCCGGTGGAGCAATCGGTAGCCACCATTCCGGGAATTGTTGAAGTACGTTCATTTTCGAGGTTTGGGTTGAGTGTGGTGACGGTTGTTTTTAAAGACGAGGTCGATGTCTATCACGCGCGTCAACTCGTTTCAGAACGCTTAAACGAGGCAATGAATCAAATTCCGCCCGGAGTTGGCATACCGGAGTTGGCTCCGGTTACAACAGGTTTAGGTGAAATTTATCAATATACACTGCACGCAAAACCAGGATATGAAGATAAATACGATGCAATGGAATTACGAACCATTCAGGACTGGATTGTTCGCAGGCAATTATTGGGAGTGGAAGGTGTTGCCGATGTGAGCAGCTTTGGTGGTTACCTCAAGCAATATGAAATTGCACTTAATCCCGATAAACTCAAAAGCATGAATGTAACCATCAGCGATGTGTTCACAGCTTTGGAGAAAAACAACCAGAATACCGGTGGCGCATATATTGATAAAAAGCCGTACGCATGGTATATCCGAAGTGAAGGTTTAATTGGCAGCAAAGAAGACATTGAAAACATTGTTGTAAAAAACCTGGACAATGGTACTCCTGTTCTCATTCGAAATGTGGCAGAAGTAAGGTATGGTCATGCTATCCGGTATGGTGCTTTAACCTATAATGACAAAGGCGAGGCGGTGGGAGCAATTGTGATGATGCTCAAAGGAGCAAACTCATCTGAAGTTATAGATAATGTTAAAGAACGTATTGCTCAAATAGAAAAAACACTGCCCGAAGGAGTTGTGATTGAACCGTTTTTAGATCGTTCCAGATTAGTGGACAATGCCATTGGTACTGTTACCAAAAACCTGATGGAAGGTGCGCTCATTGTAATTTTTATTCTTGTTGTCTTCCTTGGAAATTTTCGTGCCGGATTAATTGTTGCCTCGGTCATTCCATTGGCAATGTTGTTTGCTATTTCGCTCATGAATGTTTTTGGAGTATCGGGCAACCTGATGAGTTTAGGCGCAATTGACTTTGGATTAATTGTCGATGGTGCGGTTATTATTGTTGAAGCAACACTTCATCATTTGCAACTAAAAAATATCGGCAGAAAACTCACTCAAAACGAAATGGATGATGAAGTGTTTTCATCTGCAAGTAAAATAAGAAGTTCTGCAGCTTTCGGAGAGATTATTATTCTGATTGTTTATCTGCCCATTCTCGCATTAGTAGGCGTAGAAGGAAAAATGTTTAAACCGATGGCACAAACAGTATCCTTTGCCATTCTTGGCGCTTTCATTCTTTCACTCACCTATGTTCCCATGATGAGCGCCTTATTACTCAGAAAAAAAACAGAACATAAACGGAACTTATCAGATCGTTTAATGGATTTCTTACATCGCATTTACAGTCCATTCATCCATTCATCACTTAAAAGGCCTCTTGGAGTTATTTTTACCTCATTGACGCTTTTGATTTCAAGTTTTATTGTATTTAAACAATTAGGAGCCGAATTTTTGCCCTCCCTGGATGAAGGTGACTTTGCGGTTGAAACAAGGGTAATGACGGGAAGTAGTCTGGAAGAAACCATTGATGCTGCAAGTAAAGGTTCAAAAATACTTCTGGAACGTTTTCCGGATGAAGTTAAAATGGTGGTCGGTAAAATCGGTTCGGGCGAAATTCCAACCGATCCTATGCCCATTGAAGCGTGTGATTTGATGGTTATACTTAAAGATAAATCTGAATGGACAAAAACAGATAACAAAGACGAATTGGCAGAATTAATGACCAGGGAACTGGAGGATGTGCCGGGAGTAACTTTTGGCTTTCAGCAACCCATTCAAATGCGCTTTAATGAATTGATGACCGGCGCACGGCAGGATGTTGTGGTGAAGATTTATGGTGAAGATTTGGACATGCTCACCTATTATTCAAATCAGGTCGCTTCATTGGTTTCATCTATTGACGGGGCAAAGGATTTGTATGTCGAAGAAGTGACCGGAGCAAGGCAAATCCTTATCAAATATAAGCGTGAAGAAATTGCCAGGTTTGGAATGAATATCGAGGATATCAATCAAACTGTTAACACCGCGTTTGCGGGACAAAGTTCAGGAAAGGTTTATGAGGGTGAAAAACGATTTGATATGGTGGTGCGATTGGAAAGTGAAGAACGCACAGGCATTGAAGACGTACAAAATCTTTTTGTAACCACACCTGGCGGAAAGCAAATTCCATTGGGACAGGTTGCTGATGTTGATTTTGACGACAAAGCACCAACACAGATTCAGCGTGACGATGCCAAGCGCAGAATCACCGTTGGATTTAACGTACGCGGACGGGATGTCGAGAGTGTAGTAAAAGAATTAAAAGCAAAGGTTGATAAAAACATAAAATTTGAACCGGGATATTATCCGACTTACGGTGGTACCTTTCAGAATTTACAGGACGCACGCGCACGATTGATGATTGCTGTTCCTGTTGCATTATTGCTGATTTTTATTTTACTGTATTTCACTTTTGCTTCCATCAAACAGAGTCTGGTAATTTATACAGCCATTCCACTTGCTGCCATTGGCGGCGTGTATGCGCTTTGGTTACGTGGAATGCCATTCAGTATTTCGGCAGGTGTTGGATTCATTGCTTTATTTGGAGTTGCGGTACTTAACGGTATTGTGCTGATAGCCGAGTTCAACCGACTCAAGCAGGCAGGGCTGAATGATGTAAAAGAAAGAATCCTGCGCGGCACAAAAAACAGATTAAGACCCGTAATTATGACTGCAGCAGTTGCGTCATTAGGTTTTTTGCCAATGGCCTTGTCGCATGGCAGCGGGGCAGAAGTTCAAAAGCCTTTGGCAACAGTGGTTATCGGTGGATTAATTACCGCAACCTTATTAACGTTGTTTGTACTTCCCTGTATCTATCAAATAGTGGAAGGCGGGTATAAACGAAAACCGAAAAAGATGAAAACAACAACTAATTTGATGCTGATACTGCTTTTATGCGGAGGCTCAGCTTTTGCGCAAGAAGTAAAAACTGTATCGCTCGATTCTGCATTGAACATTGCCTGTTCCAATAACAAGAATTTGCAATCCGTTTCGATGCAAACCGATTATTATCAGTTACAGAAGAAAACAAGCAGTGAACTTCCTAAAACCGATGTGAGTCTTACATACGGTCAATACAATAGTTTTTACAGCAGCGACAATAACATTACGGTATCGCAAATCATACCGTTTCCTACCGTTTTCGGTGCAAAATCATCACTGGCCACTGCACAGATCAAGGGCGCAGAACTAAAAACGGCTTCAACCAAAAACGAACTCACATATCAAATTAAACAAGTGTATTACCAACTTTTGTTTTGGAAGGGTTACAGAACGGTTCTGATGCAGCAGGATTCAATGTATGGACAAATGGCGAAAGCTGCTGATTTACGTTACAAAACGGGCGATGGAACTTTACTCGAAAAAACTTCAGATGATGCAAGGCTGAGTGAGGTTCAAAATAAATTGAAGCAAACCAATGCAGAAATTCAGGCCCTGAATATACACCTTCAATCACTCATGGGTGTGACGTATGCCGTGAGTGTTGAGCTAACAGATTCGCTTGCACGGCCGTTTAACCTGATTACTGACACCGCCGCGGTGAATGCAAATCCGCAATTGGCTTATATCAAACAGCAGATTGAAATTGCAGAACGTGAGAAAGCTGTTATTACCAATTCTGCATTGCCTGAAATCAAAATCGGATATTTCAATCAATCGCTTTACGGAACACCGCTGAATGATGCAAATACTCAATTTGCCGGCGCGGGAAACCGCTTTCAGGGTGTTCAGGTTGGATTAATTATTCCTCTATGGTTTGCGCCGGACGTGAATAAAAGTAATGCGGCACAAATGCAGGTTGATATCAACGAAATGCATTATAGAAGCGAGCAAATTATGTTTCAGAGTTATTATGATCAGGCTGTTCAACATTACCTGGCAGCTCAAAATAATTTGAATTACTATCAATCAATTGCGTTACCTAACACAGATTTGATAGAGAAACAATCGCAAACCGCTTACTCAATGGGAGACATTGGTTACGCAGAACATTTGCTCAATCTTCAGCAGGTAGTTTCTATTCGTGAAGGATACCTGAATGCGGTAAACGATTACAACCAGACAGTCATTTATATTGAATACTTAACAGCACGTTAATTAACAAAAACAGAAATTATGAAGATTACTAACTATATTTTCAGTTCACTCATTGCAATAGTGTTATTGCTTGGTGCCTGCGGCGGAGCCCAGGAAGAGCTTAAAGAGGAAGAACATCATGACGAGGCAGAAGACCTTGTTGAACTTACGAATGCACAATACAAAACAGCCGAAATAGAATTAGGTGAAGTGGAAATGCGTACAATAAGCGGCAGCATTCCTGCCAGTGGATTATTGGATGTGCCTCCCCAAAGTAAAGTGAGCATATCCGCTCCAATGGGTGGTTTTGTAAAATCAACGGATTTGTTGCAGGGATCACGTGTGGAAAAAGGTCAGGTTGTGGCGGTCATGCAACATCAGGATTATATCCAATTGCAGCAGGATTATTTGGAAAACATCAGCCAACTGGAGTTCCTGAAATCTGAATTTGAACGACAGGAAATTCTCTCAAAAGAAAATGTCAATGCAAGAAAATCCTTTGAACAGGCAAAAGCCAATTACAATACTACCAAGGCAACGGTTGACGGATTGAAAGCAAAATTGCAGATGCTCCATATAAATATTGAAAACCTTGAAAAAGGAGCGATTCAGAATACAATCAATTTATATTCTCCCATTTCGGGTTATGTTACCAAGGTAAATACAAATATCGGGGCTTTTGTAAATCCTACGGATGTTCTTTTAGAGATTGTAAATACTGAGCAACTCCATGTTGAACTTACTATTTTTGAAAAAGATGTTCCGCTGCTGAAAGTGAATCAACGGGTTTTATTTACCCTTGCCAATGAAAATACACATCGGGTGGCCTTTGTTCATTTGATAGGTCGTGAAATAAGTGCTGACAGAAGTGTACAAGTGCATTGCCATATTGAAAAACAGGACCGGGAATTGATTCCGGGAATGTATCTGAAAGCAATTGTTGAAATGGATAGTGCGCACGTTTCTTCTATTCCCGAAGAGGCGGTGGTACACTTTGAGGGAAAGGAGTTTATATTTATTGAAACAAAAGACGAGTATGATCAAGAAACAAAAAATGAAGAAAAGCAGGAAGAAAAACATCATTTCAAAATGATCGAAGTAACAACAGGTGATGCTGAGTTAGGTTTTATCGAAGTGAAATTGCCTGAAGGATTTGACATGGACTCTAAAATTGTTGTTTCAGGCGCATTTAGTTTATTAGCGAAAATGAAAAATAGTGAAGAAGAAGGAGGACATGCACATTAATACTCAGGTAGAATCCCGGTTTCTTTTCTTTGCAGTTGCAAAGCTTTCAAAGCCGGTATTTTCTGCCTGTCAATAAAATTAATTATGATAAACACAGATCCTGACCATAGACACACGTACGATGAAAACGGTTACATGACCTGTTGTTCGTTGGAAGATAAAATAAATTCCCGGGCTGAAGAAGAGCATGATCACACACACGATCACCATTTTCAGGAGGGACTGGCCTGGAAAGAATACGTGCCGGCAGCCGTAAGTTTTATTTTGTTGGTTGGGGGAATTGTTTTGGATGAATTTATTCAGCCCGGCTTTTTCAAAAATTACATTCGGTTAACCTGGTATATAGCTGCTTATTTGCCCGTAGCAATTCCGGTTATCAGAGATGCTGTGAAGGCCATTTTGAAAGGGGACGTGTTTACCGAATTTTTTTTAATGACACTGGCAACAACCGGTGCATTTGCCATTCTTCAGTATCCTGAAGCGGTAACCGTAATGCTTTTTTATGCAATCGGAGAACTGGTTCAGTCAGCTGCCGTTAAAGGTGTAAAACGAAGTATTAAATCATTGCTTGATATCAGACCTGACAAAGCAACCCTTTTGCGCAACGGTGTGCCTGTTTCTGTCAGGCCTGAAAGGGTGATTGTTGGTGAAATAATCCGGGTAAAATCGGGTGAAAAAGTTCCGCTTGATGGTATGCTGCTTTCAGAAAAGAGTAGTTTCAACACTGCAGCTCTAACGGGAGAAAGCAAGCCCGATACCATTTACAAAGAGCAGGCCGTACTGGCGGGCATGATTAACCTGGGCCAGGTCATTGAAATCAGGGTTATCCGAAAATTTGAAGAAAGCACCATCAGCCGTATTCTGGACATGGTTCAGCATGCCGCTGCACGCAAGGCAAAAACAGAACTTTTTATCCGAAAATTTGCCCGCATTTATACCCCGGTGGTTGTTTTGTGCGCAACATTGCTTGTGGTAATTCCTTCTTTTATACAGGCAGATTATTTGTTTGCAGATTGGCTTTACAGGGCCTTGATTTTTTTAGTTGTTTCGTGCCCCTGCGCATTGATAATTGCTATACCGCTTGGCTATTTTGGGGGTATTGGCGCTGCTTCACGAAACGGAATTCTTTTTAAAGGATCCAATTACCTGGATCTGATTGCAAAAACAGATACCGTGGTGATAGACAAAACCGGCACGCTGACAAAAGGCGTATTTAAGGTGCGCCTTATAAAATCAGAAACGCTGCCTGAAGAAAACTTTATAGCCCTTGTAGCTGCATTAGAATCGCACTCCACACATCCGGTAGCAAAAGCAATTGTTGCACACAGCGGTGAAAAACAACAAGAAATTACCGTTGATGGGGTTGAAGAAATTTCAGGTCATGGTATAACCGGAAAATGGAATGGAGAAGTTGTTTTGGCTGGGAATACAAAATTGCTGAAGAAGTTTGGAATTGCCTATCCGACCAATATTGATGACCTTGCAGACACCCTTGTTGTTGTTGCCGTTGCGGGTAAATACAGCGGCTATATAACAATTGCAGACGAACTTAAACCCGATGCAAAGCAAGCCATTCAGGCACTGCACGCCATGTCGGTTAAAACAGTTATTCTTTCAGGTGACAGCCAGGCGGTGGTAGCTGACGTTGCTGCTGAACTTGGCGTTGACCAGGCAATTGGCAACTTATTGCCGGAAGAAAAAGTAACCCATTTCGAACGGCTTAAAAAGGAACGTGCAGCAACACTCGCATTTGTCGGCGATGGAATTAACGACGCCCCCGTTTTGGCCCTGAGTGATGTTGGTATTGCAATGGGTGGACTTGGAAGCGATGCTGCTGTTGAAACGGCTGATGTTATTATTCAGACAGATCATCCGTCAAAAATTGCAACCGCCATTCAAATTGGAAAAGCAACAAAAAAAATCGTCTGGCAAAATATTGCATTGGCATTTGGCGTTAAGGTTTTTATACTGATGCTGGGTGCTTTTGGAGTTGCCACCATGTGGGAGGCCGTTTTTGCAGATGTTGGGGTTGCTTTGCTGGCTATTCTCAACGCTGTACGAATTCAGCGGTTTGTTTGGAAATGACATGAAAATCTGGTAATTTTTTTTTATCTTTCAATTACAAATGTAAATTAACAGAATATGAAAATTGCTGTTCCGTTTTTGGGGGGAGTTGCCCTGGTAGTAATGCTTATGTTGTCATCCGGATTTATGCAGAATCCGACAGGGAAAAAGATGCAGACAGTGGTGATTAAAACAACCATCTATTGCAGCCATTGCCTGGAGTGCGAGACCTGTGGTCATAAATTTGACAATGAACTGGCTTACGAAAAAGGAATTCGTTTGGTGGTGGTAGATGATAAAGCCATGACCATTACGGTAACCTACAATTCAAAACAAACCAATCCCGATGAAATAAGACTGGCGATCAGTAAATTGGGCTATGATGCAGACGATGTAAAGGCTGATCCTGCTGCCTATGAAAAGCTTGATGCCTGCTGCAAGAAGTAGGTAGTCTTGTTCCAAAATTTATTCCGGTAAATGCAGGCCGGGCGCATTTCTATTTTTATCTTTAAGCCAAATCAGGTATCCGGTTTATGCGGTTTGTTGTTGTTTTTATTTTTATAGTTTCTGCTTTTTCCGGAGTGGCACATGCAGCTGCGGTTATGAATTTGCAGGCAATTGATTTTGCCCGTCAGAAAACCGTTATTCTGAACGGCAACTGGGAGTTTTACTGGAACAAATTTTATTACCCGGCTGATTTTAAAGCGGCTGATGCCCCGCAGCCGGACCTGCTGACAGCCCCGGTTTCATGGAACGATTTGAAGGTGGATGGAAAACCATGCGGCAGTTACGGGTATGCCACCTACCGGCTGAAACTGGTGAATTGTCCAAAGCAACAGTTAATGCTCAATGCTTACAGTGTACAAACCTCACTGCGCATTTTTTTGAATGACAGCCTGGTTGATGAGGTGGGGCAGGTTGGTACCGATGCGGCCTCATGCAAACCCATGAACCGGGATATCCAGGTTCTGTTTCCGGCAAATGCATCTGAAGTTGAAATTGTATTGCACATTGCCAATTTTCACCATCGCAAGGGAGGTTTTGTACAGCCGTTTGAGCTGGGTGATCCTGAAACAATTATTACCAACCAGTCACGCTATTACATTCTGGACGCGCTGGAATCTGCTGCACTGGCCATTATTGGCTTTTTCCTTTTGGCCCTTTACATCTTCCGGAGAAAAGATCTTTCGGTTTTATATTTTTCATTGTTTAGCATTACGCTGAGTTTAAGACCGGTTATATCGGTCAATTACCTGCTTGCCAATTTGTTTCCGGACATCAGCTGGTCGCTGATGCTGAAACTGGAATACCTGGGGGTTTTGTTTCCATGTTTGTTCATGGTTTTATTTATCCGCAAATTATTTCCCGCACAAATGTCACTGATTGTGGTGCGCATATTGATTGTTGTTTTTGTGGTAAAAATTGCAATCACCGTGTTTTTTACACCGGCAGTTTTCTCATGGCTGGTTTTGGCGCTGCTGGTGCTTATACCATTAGGTGTACTGCTGATGACGGTGGTTATTATCAGGGCGGTAATTGCTAAAATTGACGGCGCCAATTATGCCGGAATTGGTGTGATTGTTTTATTTGTGAGCCTGGTTTTAAAGGTGATGACCTATGCCGGAATTTTACCTGCCATGAATGCTGTAATCACGCTGCTTGATATTGGCTTTATATTTATGATGTCGCTTATTTTGGGGTCCAGGTTTTCAATGCAGTTTGTAAAAGTGGAAACCCTGCAGACAGAAACTGAAAAACAACGCTTTGACATTGAACAGAAAAAGCAGCAGATTGAACATCAGAAAGAACTGGTTGAAGAAAAAAATAAAGAAATACTGGACAGTATCAATTATGCCAAACGCATTCAGGCGGCTATTTTACCACCGGGGCGTCTCATGCATGAACGGCTGCCCCAGCATTTTATCTTTTATAAACCTAAAGACATTGTAGCCGGTGATTTTTACTGGATGGAAGAAAAAAACGGGCATGTACTTTTTGCCGTGGCAGATTGCACCGGACATGGAGTTCCGGGATCTTTGGTTTCTGTCATCTGCAACAACGGGTTGAACCGCAGTGTGCGGGAACACGGACTCACCGATCCGGCAGAAATACTGGACAAAACCCGTGAAATAATCATTGCTGAATTTGAAAAAAGCGATGAGGAGGTAAAAGACGGAATGGACATTTCACTGATTTCTATGCAGCATAACCCGTCTCAGCAAAAAATAAATGTGCGTTGGGCTGGGGCCAATAACCCGGTATGGATTTTACGCAAGGGAGCTGATCAGATTGAAGAACTAAAGCCGGATAAACAGCCCATTGGAAAATTTGCAAATGCGGTTTCATTTACAACCCATTCAACTGAACTTTACAAAGGAGATTGCATTTATCTTTTTACCGATGGTTTTGCCGATCAGTTTGGTGGTGAAAAAGGTAAAAAGTATAAGTACGCACGGCTGAAAGAACTGCTGGTACATATTGCGGAAGAGCCAATGGAAAAACAAGCTGGAATCCTGGACCAGGAACTGAACCGTTGGAAAGATGTCCTGGAGCAGACAGACGATATTTGCATTGCCGGAATAAAGATGTAAAACCTATAGGCAAGGAACCCCAAAAATCACTTGTCATTCAGAATGTCCAACTTGTTTTATCTTTTTTAATAGTATTGGCTGCTGATCTTTTTTGTATAAATGGTGTCATTGCAGATAACGCTAACCAGTAATACCTGCTGTGGAATAGCTGTAAGTGATATAACGGTGTTTCCGGCTGCAACAGGCTCATCCAGGATTAGCCGGCCGGCAAAGTCACGCAATTCAATTCGTCCGCTTTGTTCAGTATACACGTTTAACTGACCAGATGCTGCATAAACATTTGTTTGTGACAATGTCATCTCTTCGGTATTCAACAGGTCAATAACGGTAATAGTGCGTTGTGCGGTTTCGTAACAGCTGCTGTTTTGGTAGGCGGTAAGTGTCACCGCATAGGTGCCGGGTGTATCAAATGCATAGGTTGAATGAGCCGCCGAACAGGTACCCATGGAACTACAATCCCACAAATAATAACTGGCATTCAGTGATTCGTTGGTGAATGAAATTTCTTCGGGCGTACCATCAAAATAAACCGTATCTGCTGAAGAACTGAATTGCGCAGTGATGTGAGCAGGTTCTGAAACAACAAGGCTGTCAGTCAGGTTTCCGCACAGCGAATCAGTACACTGAATAATATAGATGCCTGCATCCAGGTTCTCTAACGTAACAATCTGGTAGATGTCAGTTTGTGAGGTCAGCAATGTACCATATTGATTAAACAGGGAAAGGTCATACAACTCTTCACTCTGTTTTGCAAAATGAATAGCTCCGTCATTTTGTGCGTAGCACGATGCGTCAAAAGCTTCAGTATACACTGGCGCACCAAGTTTTAATAAAAAGCGTGGAACCGAAGTGGTGTCAGCAATAAAAACATCAATTTGTGACGTGACCGAAAGATCGTACGTGATGCCGGTTACCAGGTCTTCCAGAAAAACACACGATGAATGGACAAAACCTTCAGCACCCGAAAAAGTGAGTGTGTGAATTTCAGAGCTGGTGGTAGTTACGTAAATAGGAATTGCAACAGCCTGTTCTGAAAACTGGTTAATGGAATAATACGTATCAGGCAAATTTTGGGTGGAACTGAAAATGGAGAGCTGGTTTGCTGAATGAGGAAACATTTTATGTGCATCGTATGCGGCGTCAAAATAAAGGGTGGCTGCATCATTTATTTTCAGTACGGTTTGATCTTGTCCGTAACTGTTTGAAACGTTAAGGATAAAAGGGGTGTTACCCGTTTCACTTTTAAAAAAATAAGAAGGCAAGGTGGTTTTGCAATTTTCAGTCAGTTGAAGAACCGGTGATGGTGAATTTGCTCTTACATAAAATGCCTGCGATGATGCAATAACAGCTTTTCCACCGTTTGTACCAATGCCGTCTACATAACTGGCATAAGCCCCTAAGGCAGGGTTCCACATATAAATGGCATTGTCAATACCTGTTTTTACAATGGTTGTATCATCCCAGTTAATGGCTGATGGGTAAGGATTACCAACCAGGTTCCAGCCATCAGCATTTACACCGCTGACCGTATAAGATACCGGTAAATTGATGGTGCCGGTATTGGCGGGACCTGTGAAATCTACAAACCCGTCTAAATTTGACGGATCAATGTGCGCTATAAAGCCAGTACCTGCAGGCAGTGAGTCATCAATAGTACCGGCGGCAACAAAACCTGAATCTACCATGCCGGCATACGTTTCATTGTAATAATAGACAGAGATAAATGTATCAGCCGGAAATGCAGAACCCGGGAAACCGTAAGTATAAAAGTCATCATTAATTTCATTGAGGGTTGCATTGGCAACCGGTGAACTTAAAAAACGCCAGCCCGGGGTGGTAATGTCTAGGTAACGATGAACGTTAATGTTGCCTGAAATGGAGCCGCCGGTTATAGGGCCAATTGAGCCTGTACCGGTTGAATCAGAAAGAATAAAAAGCCGGTCACTGGTTTCAAAATTTCCGTTGGTAAGGGTGAGTACCCCGCGTAGGGAATCGTACCCTGAATAAATCTGAAGGCCATTGGTATTGTTTACCTCCAGGTTGTAAAATGTTTGGTCTCCTTTAATGAACTGGAGTATTGATCCGGCAAAAAGTACGGTTGACGTTCCGGCATTGAATGTGCCCTGATTGCTCCAGTCGCCCAGTACGGTTAATTTTTGGCTTCCAAGGGTTAACGAAGCACCGGCGTTGATTTGAAGCAATGAAACTGAAAAGGCGGTAGTCAGATAAGGTTGTACAGGACCTGCGTGTATGATAATGGTGTCGCCTGAAACGGGAGGGATGTTGCCCAGCCAGTTGGCCGGATTGCTCCAGGCATTGTCTGATGCGCCTGTCCATTCCCGTTTAGTTTGTGCTGATACTGCTGTGCTTGTGATAATCAGAATTAAAGCTGCGATAACCGTTTTCATATAGTGCTGTTAATAGAACGAATGTATTTTGATAGCTGTGTTTGCGTCGGTCGTAATTTCCCCGTGACTAATGCAACTTTCCAAACGGGTATGAAAAGCCAACAAATTTCCGATCGTTCATAGAGAGACCTGCCAGTGAATGAGAGCCGGCTGAAATTTTAACAGCTGAATGCCGGTTGGCAGATTCACCGGGTGTTTGGGGAGTCATGCTTTTTAGTTTCTGATACTCTGTTTCAGTAAGCAGTTTGTGAAATTTTGGTTTCAACGGTTGTTTTGGACTTTCAGGCTGTTCAGAAAATTGCCAGTTTTCAAAATGATCAAGCTCAAAATTTTGCTTGTTTATGACAAACGAAAATAATTCCCCATTGATTGTTTCAGGTGTTGCCAGGCCATAAAAGTGGTGTCCGGGTTGGTTTAGTCCTGATCCCAGGCTTTCATAAAAAGCAGGGTTGATTGAATCTCCGGTTACCATAAGTACTGCACCCAGGTATTTTTTTGTTTCAACAAACTGCCAGTAATATTGTGAGGCGTCAAATGCCTGTAAGTAAAAACCGGGGTAATTAAATTCATAAATCCACCTGATCAATAAGGCTTTTGCTTTTGGCATGCGCTCACCGGCATTGCGCACGATGATAATTTCACGGCTTTGAATGTATCCACCAAAGCTGGAAACGCATACATTGGTTTTGGGTGCATATACTGTATTTGCATCAATTACCTGAATTGATTTTGCGGCAGGGCTATATGCCAGAAGCAGAAATGCGGCAATCAACAGGAGGGTATTTTTTCTTTTCATACGAGTTAATGTTTTGCAATTATTTTCGACCCCAAAGGTTGGCTGATCATGTTGCGCCGCAACTTCCAAATTTCCCTCCGGTGGCTGATCCGCCGGGAAAAGAATGTGGCTAAAACGTTGAATAGAGTGGTTTTCAAAATTGTTTGAACGGTGTTTGCCATCAAAATAAAAGCAGAATCATTTTTTAACGTTTGATCAGAAAGGAGAATGGGGGTACCCGGCAAACAAACCGTTGCGGTGCACAGCCAGGCCTGTTGGTGAATAAAAATTCACCTTAATTTACCGGTGTTAAAATATTCGGGCAGTTGATTCGTCTTCACGAAAGATGTTCAAACAACTAATTTAATTTTTCGTTCCTTTGTAACTATTATGAGTAAAAAGAAAGTTGGCCTTAAACAGGTATTTAAAGATATTATATGGCCGCGCAGACGAATTCTGGCCGTTGGATTGATTTTAATTGTGATTAGCCGTGCGGCAAGTTTGGTATTACCTTATAGTACGCAGGTGTTGATTGATGATGTGGTTGGAGATTCACAGAGTGGGGGTGCTTTAACTACCGAGCAGGTTGATCAACTCAAAGCCGCAGGAGTTACGCAGAATCAGCTGGATTCCTTTCAGGTTTTTTTGGAGCAGCAAACCTTAAACGGAGAACACCTGGAAGAAAAATTTGACCTGATGACTTTTATCCTGGTTGCGGTTCTTATTGCCTTGGCGGTGCAGGCAGTCACTTCTTTCTGGCTAACCAAATTATTGAGTGTGGAAGCACAGCACCTGATCTCCCAGTTGCGGGTGCAGGTTCAAAAAAAGATTTTGACATTACCAATCAGTTATTTTGACAACAACAAATCAGGTGCATTGGTTTCACGCATTATGACCGATGTAGAAGGTGTCAGAAACCTGGTAGGAACGGGGTTTGTGCAGTTGATTGGCGGATCTATAACGGCCATTGTTGCCCTGATCTGGTTGATAGATATTAACTGGATTATGACACTTTCAACCCTGATACCCATTGCCATTTTTGCTTTTATTGCGATGAAGGCCTTTGGAAAAATCAGGCCTATTTTTAAAGAGCGCGGAAAATTAAATGCCGATGTAACGGGCCGTTTGACTGAGACCATTTCAGGCGTGCGGGTCATTAAAGGGTTCAATGCTGAAGAGCAGGAAAATAAAATTTTTGAGCGCGGTGCTGATCAGCTTTTTCAGAATGTAAGAAGTAGTTTAACGGCTACATCCATGGTAACCAGTCTGGCTACGTTCTTACTGGGTGTTGGTACTGTAACTATAATGGGTATTGGTGGCTACCTGATGATGCAGGGCGAAATGTCTACCGGCCAGTTTGTGCAGTTTACGGTGTTACTTGGTTTCCTGATTGCACCTATTGTGCAGATGGCCAATATTGGCAGCCAGATGACCGAAGCTTTTGCCGGATTAGACCGCACGGCTGAAATTATGAACAGCCTGCCTGAAAATGATGATGCGGTGAGAACCATTAAACTGGAAACCATTCGTGGCGATATTAAATTTGACGACGTTCACTTTTCATACGAAGAAGGTAAAGAAGTATTGCACGGTGTTTCGTTTGACGCACCGCTTGGTTCAGTTACTGCTTTGGTTGGAACGTCAGGTTCTGGAAAATCAACCATTGCCGGTTTGGCGGCTACGTTTTTGCAGCCTAAGTCAGGAGCAATTACCATTGACGGGCAGGATTTATCGAAAGTTAATTTAGGATCATACCGGCAGTTTTTAGGCGTTGTTTTGCAGGATGATTTTTTGTTTGAGGGAACCATACGGGAGAATATTTTATTCCCGCGCCCCAACGCCACCGAAGAGCAATTGCAGCATGCCGTAAAAGCAGCGTATGTGAATGAATTTACCGACCGTTTTGAAAATGGACTGGATACCGTGATTGGCGAACGCGGTGTTAAACTCTCAGGCGGACAGCGCCAGCGGTTGGCTATTGCACGGGCCATACTGGCTAATCCGTCAATCATTATTTTAGATGAAGCAACCTCAAGCCTGGATACCGAAAGCGAAGCGCTGATTCAAAAAAGTCTTGCTGAATTAATGAAAGGCCGAACCACCTTTGTTATTGCCCACCGGTTAAGCACCATTCGCCAGGCCAACCAGATTCTGGTTATTGAAGACGGCCGTATTGCTGAACAGGGCACGCATGAAGAATTGATTAAAAAAGAGGGACGGTATTACAATTTGTATACCTACCAGAGCCGGATTTAAAATTGGGTTGATACATGAACCCCACCCGCACGATTTTTTTTGCGTGAGGGATAGCAGTGAAAAACCCGGAATGTTGCCGCGCGATTCATAGCGCGGCTTTTTTGTGATTACCCGCTGTGCAGGATATCATATCTATCATGTACCATCACAAAGCGGCGTGAAAGAATTTAGCGGATATTTATCTGCTCTGGTTACCGTAGTTTTCACCTTAGCTGCATTTCATTTACAGGTTTGCAGTCTTGAACACAAACAATGTATTTACTGCACAGCCATATGTTGCAAATGCCATGCGAAACGATGATGCGGTAGTATAGAAACAATACCGGTATTTGAAACTAAATCACAAATTCTGTTTATGTTTGGTTTTAATTCAAAATTTTTATTCATGACACTATTTAAAAAAACCGCAATTTACATTCTGGGACTAACGATGATTTCATGCCACAAAGAAGAGAATTGGTCAACTGATATTACACCTGGAACCAGTATTTCCTTCAATTCGGTAAACATAGATGTTGCTTTTGACCTTGAAAAGAATAACGACTTTCTCTATTGTGGCGTTTGCCAGAGTGAGACCACTAATCCAACCCTGGAGACTTCTATTTATGAGGCGCAGTATAAAGAAAGCGAAACGCACAATATGACAATTAATGATTTACACAGCAGTCACTCATATCATTTTAGATCATACATTAAATTGAAGACGGGTGATGTGCTTTATTCCGACGATTTTCTGGTAGAAACACCTGATCTCCCGGAACCTTCGTGTTTACCAGTGGCTGGTAAAATTAATTTCTCCGGCGACATGTTTGACATGGGGAATTTAGCAGAAAATACCTCAGGAGATGATTATGTTTTACATACGTCTTGTGCTTATGGAAGTCTTGATTTTACTTTTGCTGACGAACCCCAATCAGGACTTTATGCAACGGTATCGTCTGCATCCTGGTTGACTGACCTGGAAGTTTATATAGCTGGTACGTTGGGAATTGGATTTAGCTGCTACTACGGTGGCTCATCTGCAAATGGTATTTATGTAAACAATGATTCAGGTCAAATATCAATTGCTTTTTGTGATCTTCAAATGTCTACGAGCCAGTCTTGTTCAGATTTGAGCCTGCAGGGTGAGGTTCATGAATAGGAACGGTTTCACCGGACCTCTCCTTTTTTTTGCGTGAGGGATAGCAGCAGAAAACCCGGAATGTAGCCGCGCGATTCATCGCGTACATTTTTTTTGTTGTATTACGCGCGGCTTTTTTCGTTGTATCGCGCACATTTTTTTTGTTGTATTGCGCGCGGCTTTTTTTCGTTGTATCGCACGCACATTTTTTTGACACATTGCGCGGCGAAATGAGGCTTTGCAGCGTATAGCCCGACCCGCCAGGGGCACGCCCAACCGGTTGTTCAAAAACAGCGTGAAAAAATTTCAGGACATTCAATAGGGGTTCTTTTGGTTTGAGTTGTTATGGTATAAACTAATACCTATACCAATGAAAAATTTTGTCATATCGCTTTTTAGTAAGAAAGCCTTTTTTTTGTGTTTGCCGGTTGCTGTGTTTAGTACACCGGTTTTGGCGCAGCACGACCACAGCAGTGATGAACACCCCAATGTAATTTTACATGTGAACCCTGATTTGAAGGTGTGTGATTTTGACATTGCCCCCAACCTGACACAAGCGGAATGGGCCCGTGCCACGCGCGAAGTTGGAAATGCCATTTATTTAGATCCGCTATCATCATCGAAACCACTTGGGCGCGGTAACTGGTCACTTTGGCTGGAGCAGAATTCATTCACCGTTGACCAGGAAAGCGGTGCCTGGAACAATACATTTCATCACCCTGATTCAACGCATTGGCTGACAGAAAGTGGCCGTCTTTCAGTACCGGCTGTTCGTTTTCAACTAGGACTTGCCAGCCGCTGGGATGCCGGAATTTACTACACATCAGCCAAACCGTTTGGTGCCAATTACGGATTTTTAGGTGTTGAAACCAAGTACACTTTTTTGAATGATACGCTGCGGGGCTGGTATGCATCAGCACGTGCGAGTTATGCTTTGGATGCCAATGTGCGTGATTTTAATATTTCAAGTACAGGTTTGGATGTTATGGCCAGTAAAAATTTGTTCAACGTATTTACACCGTATGCAGGTATTGCGCTGAACTGGAACCATGGCAGAGAAGTTACGGCAGATGTGGACCTCCTCAATGAAAACAGCTTTGCGGCACGTGGAATTATCGGGCTGGATTTTACGTGGAAATTTGTGAACCTGGGCTATGTTTACCTGGTTGGAGATGGAAAAGCAAACCAGGCATTTAAACTGGGGGTGACATTTTAGATGAAGGAGTTTCTTCGCTGCGTTACACTTCGCGGCTCTTGTCTTTCTGAGCGCAGCGAAGAAACTCCTCCCAATGCGGAATACACGGAGAACAAAATTCAACCGTACAAATTCCAATAGTGGGCAAGGTCATCCTGAGCTTGTCTCAGGATCTGCCCAACCTTTGACAGGTGCTGAAACAATTCTGATTTCTATCAGAACAGCACGACAGTACTGAGTCATTTACAATTTTGAATTTCAATGCGAATGATTGTTACACGAATGCTTTTTTGGATTCTGTGGTACGGGGTCTTCACCAAAACCACCCCAGGGATGGCATTTTGAAATACGTTTGGTGCCCAGGTAAATGCCTTTGATGGGGCCCCATTCTTTGATGGCCTCAATCATATATTGGCTGCAGGTAGGGTTAAAACGGCAGCTTTGCGGCAGAATGGGTGAAATGATCCACTGATAGATTTTTACCGGAAAAATGAAGATATAGTTGATGATGCGCCGGATCATTTGACGTAAGATTCACGAATAACCAGGGTATAAAAACCATCTTCAAGCTGAATATAGCCCTGGTCGTAACAGAAAAAATATTTACCACCCTTGCGGGTTTCGTAGACATTGGTGAAATAGGCAAAATTAAAGCCTTCTTCCATTAGCGCTGAACCCTGAACCCGGGTCTTTCCGTTTGGATTGAATTTGGCTAAAATGCGGCGGTTTTTGCGCAGAATGTTGTTGACCTTGCGCATGTAATTTGAGTTGTCACGGTTCTCAAGATTGTGCTGTGAGTTACGGCAATAGTCAGAACAAAAGCGCTTGTCTGACCGCCCCAGAATTTTGGTGCCGCAATGTTCACAGGTACGGGTTTTATCTTCTTTTTGCAAGGGCATTTTGATTTGGTAAGTAAAGGTAGTTGAATTGCAGGAAATTACAAATTCCAAATTCAAAAAACCAAATTCCAAAGGGTGGCGAGGTCATCCTGAGCTTGACTCAGGATCTGCCAACGGTTAAACAGATGCTGAAACGAGTTCAGCATGACTCTTGACATATTTGTGATTTGGAATTTGTACCTTTAGGTTTATGTACGGCAAAATAGACATACAGGAACTGGCCAAATTCGGAAACCTAGAATTTGTGGCCAAACAAGTGGTGGAGGGATTTATTACCGGGCTGCACCGGTCGCCGTTTCACGGATTTTCAGTAGAATTTGCAGAGCACCGCATTTACAACACGGGCGAATCAACCCGGCACATTGACTGGAAACTCTATGCCAAAACAGACAAGCTGTTTATAAAGCGGTATGAAGAGGAAACCAATTTGCGCTGCCGCATTATTCTGGACATTTCATCGTCGATGTATTTTCCTGAAATATCAAAAGAGTATCCGCTCAACAAACTGGGTTTTAGTATTTATTCCATTGCATCCTTGATTGAACTTTTAAAATCACAACGCGATGGGGTAGGGCTGACTATTTTTGAAGACGGTATTAAATATGACAGTGCCATTAAAACATCCAACGCACACCATAAAATGCTGTTTCATGAATTGGAGAAACGCATGACCGCGCAGCAGGAAACACTCAACCGCACCACCTCTGTTGTTAATACCCTGCATGAGGTGGCTGAGAATAATCACAAACGTTCCCTGGTGATTTTATTCTCAGACTTTTTTACCCATGAGTCGATGGATGAACTGACCGATGCTTTTTTACATTTAAAACACAACAAGCACGAGGTGCTGCTTTTTAATGTGGTAGATAAAAAGCACGAGCTTGATTTTGAGTTCCCGAACAAGCCCACCACCTTTATTGACCTGGAGAGCGGTGAAAAGGTAAAACTGCACCCCGGCGAGATCAAAAATGCCTTTAAACAAGAGGTTGAAGCGGTAATGACGGAGTTGAAACTGAAGTGTTCGCAGTTTAAAATTGATTTTGTGGAGGCAGATATTCGCGAGGGACTAGCCTTTGTGCTTCAGCAATATCTGATCAAACGGCAAAAAATTATTTGATTTTTTTGTCCATTTGTTTGCACGGGACGAAAAAATGCTTAATTTTGTCGCTCCTTTCAAAGGAAAGGGATGTTCTCCTACGCTAAGGCTACGGAGGACGATGGTTTGGTAGTTCAGTTGGTTAGAATACATGCCTGTCACGCATGGGGTCGCGGGTTCGAGTCCCGTCCAGACCGCCCAAAAGACTAAAGCCGCTCAGATTTGGGCGGCTTTTTTCGTTCTTAGGTCTTGTTTTTTCTACTTATTTAAAAAACAACCCCAAATAAACCGGTACGGCTCCAGTACCCAGAAAAGTACCCAGTTTTGGCCAAATAGTACCCAGAAAAGTACCCTTGCTAAAGGCAACCAGAAGATAGAAAATACGTTATTCATAGAACTGGCCAATGCGCAACATTTGGTGGGAGCCCTTCTTAGGCAACAAGCGCTAACCGGCGGATTCTTCAAAGCCCGCTAGCAGTCCAAAAAATACAGCCTGATTTAGTATGAAAAAACTAATGAAGATTGCGCTTTGCTTTGTTAAGCGAGTGGAGCGCATCGAAATTAGCAAGCGGAATGGAATAATTATCCAGTTCCGGAACAAAGATTAAAAAAGAATGCCCGGGTTTCACTACCCGGGCATTCTTGCTTTTTGGTTCTAGTAAACCTATTTTTGCTGTCGACTGAGTAGTTTTAATATTCTCTCAAGTTCATTTTTCGGAACTAAGACCGTATTGCCTTCATTAACACATTTCAAAGTTCCCCTTTTTTGACGGCCTTTCAATCCTAAAAAGGTGATGCCTGTTATGTGACTTACTTCTTTGAGCGAATAGTATTCTTTTCCCTCATTGAGTTTTTGAGGAGAGGCCATACGATTCAATTTTTCTTCAACCCTCCGATCTACCATTTCCTCTAAACTTCTGAGAAAGGAAGATAATAGGCTTTCAAACCCTGCACTTTCCATACTAATTCTTAAAAAATATCTAACTCGCCTCCCTGATTGAACCTTCCATACTGACTGGCCTTTCCTTTTTCATAAACATTCACCACTACATCCACATCATGCTGAAACTGATTACTTCCCCGAAACTTGCCATCTTTAGTAGTTTGGAAAATATAAATGAATGCTTTATCAGAGTATTGTTCCTGCAACAGGTTCAACTCTGTTGGTGTTAATCCGAGTTTTGTTACACTATCCAGGAAAATGAAATTGTAGCCGCTTATATCATCCGGCAGATAATTACTCACGTCCAACTGTTCGTGCGCAACCGCATCCAGCTTCTCAATCAGCGTATCATCAATCCCCTCTTCTTTTGCCACATACAAAACACGCCCGTGATTCCGTGCCAGGTGACCTGCAAAGTCAACCGCTAAAATAGACTTACCCATTTTTGGGAGTCCGTAGATCATCATGGTAAAATTTCGCGACGGGTTGCCAATGAAGTCCAGCCATTTTCCGGTTAATCCGAGCTTTTCAAATTTGAGTTGCACGGCATCCAGACTATTCATGATAGTATTTTCAGGAACACGTCCGGTACCACTTAAACTTTCAGCTTCATAAGTATACCCCAAAATACCATGTAGTCCATTCAGTTCTAGTTTTGCAATTCGCAGAATACCCCTTTTGGGATTCTTGTTTACAAAATCCTTCAGGTTCCGAAGAATTGACTCAATTTCCTTCCAGTACTTGTCAGATTTGTTGATCTTCTCGCTTTGAATAGCGTTAATGATTCGTTTAAAGAGATTTTCAACTTTTTTGGTTTCAATTAATTTCCCCTGAAGTCCTATATAACTCTTAATGAATTTGATTGACAGATACTCCACCTGTTTACCCAGTATTGAGCTATATTCTTCTAGAATTGCTTCCGGATGGTCAACCGTTATTTTTTGTTTATCCGATACAAATCTGGAATGCAGTTTTATGAGTTCGTCCTGAATTTGAAGAATCTGGTCCGCATACTTTGAGGTTTTTCGGATGCGCATTTCTTTCATTGACCTTTGAAGCATGTTCAAGAACAGTCTGATCTGGTGCCTGATTTTTTTCTTCCCGTGCAGTCCCAAAAATTTTTTTATGAATTTTAACTCCAGGCTAATTAATTCTACTTGTTGCGGACTTGCACCAAGACCACTTAATGGACCCGGCGCCGTTGTTTCATCAGAATCAAAGATGATATAATCCTCTCCACTTTCCTGATCGGTGTAAACGCCACTAATGGTAGCTTCTTTCTGTCCCCTTTTTCGCAGAAAATCAAAGAACTTTTCAAAATACAAATCGATGGTTCGCCTTACAAAATCATACGCTCTGTATTGCGCATCTGATTTTCCTTTCTGGGTGGTCTCATCAACGTAATCCCAACCCTTTTGCAAGGATTCTGGAAGTCTGGATTTCGATATATTTCGTGTACTGATGTACCGGTAATAATTCCCTATTGACAACATACATTTCGCGTTATAATTTTCTTAATTCACGTTCGATTTTGCCAGCTTTTTTTTTCATTTCGGAAGAGGTCTTATTCAAATTGGGTGAATTGGCCACAAGTAACTCATCATGCAGATTATGATATGTTGACTGAAATCCCAACAGCCCACTGTCCGCAAAAGAATTATGACTTTCTTTGGTCATAATAATATGATCCACAAATTGAATTCTGAGAAGTTTGGCGGCTGCTGCCAATTCCCTTGTTATGCTCAAATCGTTGTCGCTGGGTTGTGGATTTCCGCCTGGGTGATTGTGCGCTAAAATAAAGGCAGAGGCTAGCGATTTAACAGCTGTTGCCAGTATCAGTACAGTATCAACAATCCCTGAAGACCTGCCACCGACTGTATGTTTATAGAATCCGAGGGGTTTATTGCCCCGATTAAGATAAAGCACGAACATAACCTCGTGCAATTCTATTTCTTCCTTATCATAAAGGTTTCTCAAAACTTTTGAGGCGTCTTCTGAACTTTTTATTTTTGGCAAAGCAGCCACAAAATTTCCAGAATTGTATTTTAACTCTATTTCCGGCACATTTATAATCACGCCCGATTGTTTAGTCTGCTTACTCATACCGGAATTTTTTTAATTGATCCATTAATAGAACAGCTCTTTCTTCCGGCAATGTCATTTGTGAATCCGGCAAACCATTCAAAGCCGTTGGGTTTAATTTTTTTGCGATAGCTTTCATGACCGAACTGGTAATTGCATTGCCCAATAATCCGTAGCGCGCATGGTCTGAGATTTCCTTAATTTCGCCTTCGTAGTTTCCAAACCGGGTCCAGTTATCCGGCAGTCCCTGTAGCCTTTCACATTCAATCGGCGTTAGTTTCCTTACCCTGTTTCCGACTTTTACAAAACCATTCACATAACCACCACTCGACATAAGTGTGGGTGAGAATCCATCCGTTGAATAGATTCTACCTGCCTGGTGATTGTTTTTTTGACCGACAACTTTTATTTTGGCCTCCCGAATTTTACTTTCTTCATATCCAGAGGAGAGAGGAAATATTTGCGGGCTACCGACTTCTCTAAGACATCCGACAAGGAAAATCCGCTCTCTGTTTTGGGGTAGAAACCAGGCAGAATTAATAAGTTGCCATTGGCACTCATATACCCCAAGCTTGGCAATTTCACGCAGTACAACTTCAAAGTCTTTTCCCTGGTTACTGAAGAAAAGCCCTTTGACGTTTTCAAAGACAAAAACTTTGGGACGCAACCGGTCAATAATTCCAATTGCATCAAAAAAGAACTTACTTCTTTTCCCGAAGATTCCTTCCTGTTTGCCAGCATTTGAAAGATTTTGGCAAGGAGACCCGAAGGTAATGAGATCCGGCCTTTGAATTTTTTTCGTTTTGATTTGCTGAACGCTCCCAACATACGTTGCATTTTTGAAGTTGTATTTGTAATTCGCTATTGCATGTTTGTCAATTTCACTATAATAGTGTTCCCTGAATGAAAAACCTGCATCCAGCAAGCCCTTTGGAAAAGCCCCAATACCGGAAAACAAATCAAGATAATTGATTGTTGTTTTACTGCCTGCAGGGGCATTTTGCCTTACTCCGTCAAGTGAGGGTAGTGTTTGAATCATGGGTGCAAAGACACGCTTCCAGAGTTCGTCAAAATTGACAACGGGCGGTTTTTCTCGTGATGCATCAGGTTTCAGTTTCTTCAAAAATTCCTGCCTCCTTCCATCAATCAGGATAAGGTAGAGCTTAGCCGGAATCCCTGAGATATTGAATAGCTTTTGCGTATCTATCTGAATAACATCTGATACCTGGTAGCGACTGATCAGATAATGCAAAAATTCCTGATCTGATTTACCCGGTGATTTTTTGAATTTCGCCGAATGATCGCTTAGGAGTACGGCAGCCCTTCCTTTTACTGTAAGCGTTTCCAGCGCATTTAATGCGACGATTTTGTCCAAACATGCTGTTTTGTAAGCTTTAAATGTTTCTTTCCTGCTTATCTTTCCGTAAGGAGGGTTGACCAGAACGGCATCAAATTGGTGGTGATGGTTAACCAATGGGGTTGCGTAATTAACATTTAGTATACGGATAAATCCTTCTGCGTTCAAAATTTGTCTTTGAAACAGACGCGGATCACTTACCACCATCTTGCGATACCAGGGCATGATACCCAAAAGGCCGTTTCCTGCTACCGGATTGAACAATTTTTTTGGGTCATCATGTCCGCACCACTGTCCCATCAGATAGGCAATTGGCAGTGGGGTAGGAAATTCGGTTATAAATGTGTCTACCTGCTTATCATTGGTTATTTGCTGAAATTTTCCTTTAGCTGCCAATTTTTCCGTTGACTTAGATTCACCTTTCGCCTTTTTAATTGATGTTTTTTCCTTTCTTGTTTTGCCTTCCTGAAATGAGCGATTAATATTTAGTTGTGACTTCGACAGTTGTATCAGGTCATTGTATCGTTGCCAAATACCTTTTGCGTTGAAATCGGCAAACGATCTGGCGGCAAGGACAAACGCAAATTCGGTAAAATCCTTCAATTGTTTTTTTTGAGCTATTCCAAATTCCCTCGCTATGGTTTCCAATTCAACCAGATTTATTTCTTTCCGGGCAAACAAAATTTGCTCTACACGCTTGACAAATTCAAGATAATTTGCCGGGAGCATTAGATCATTTTGATTCGTATGATTTGACGGCTGATTGTTCATTGGACACTTGCTTTTTGTTGCTTCAATTCTTCGGTTAAAACAAAAATTGTCTTATGAAGTTTTTCATTCTCCACTTCCAGCACCCGCATTTTTTCCACATCCTGATCTGGGTCATACACCTGATTGAGTACCCCCACATAAAAACCGATGCTTCCGATAAAGCCAATTACGGACAGAAAAAATGTCCAGCGCTGGTAATCTATTTTTGCTTTGATTTTTTTCATGTGATTGAGTTTATTCTGTCTCTTCTTCGGTTTGATTTTCTGTCACCCACATTAATCCAGCGGTGATCACGGTAGCTGCTGTAAGTCCGATTGCAAAGCGCCGCATCCGGGTGCGGAACTCCATGCGCTGATCAATCAAAGTATAAGTAAATTTGTTCCCGTACAGCTCCCGGTGTTTTTCACAGAGGGTCATAAAAAAATTAAACTCATCTGCCTTTTGAAAAACCTGACATCCGGCGGAGTGATTTTCTACCTCGTAAGTAGTACCTTTTTTTTTTGCGCGGTGAATGTTGATTCCAAACCTTCCGGTATCCAAACGCCCGTTGTAAAAATCCAGGATCGCATTCCTGTTATAGTCCCGCATCACTGTGACATTACCACCACCTTGCACCAGGGCGTAATATTTGCCCCGGTGCAATCCAACTTTGTACACATCTATATATTGCCCGGGATAAAGCATCGCAGTTCCCTGCGGGCTCATCGGATTTTTGAGCCAGTAAGTACCCGGATCAGTGGTGCATTTGAACAGGTAATGCGTCCATTTGGCAATCCGTTTTTGTGAAGTATTGAAGAACACATGCAGCTCATCATCAAACCGGTTGGGCGTTTCATTTTTGGAGCGTACACCCCAGATGTTGAGCCGGAAAGGTTCTTTGTACAACACATACCCGTACCGCTTTGCAATATGTCTTAGTTGCGCAATCACCCGTTTAATTCTTTGGATAAAAATCAGCTTCGTTGATTAGGGTGTAAGTGAACTTATTGCCGTGGTTTTTAATAGCCATATTCACCAAAAACATAAAGGCATCAAAGCCGCTTTGGATCACTGCGCAACCTGTACTGTAGGTACCAACATGCTGCGATACTTTGTCAACGGCTTCGCGGTGAATATTCAGGCCGATGCTCCCCGAAAGAAGCACTCCCATGAGTTCCGCCACTTCATTTTTATTGGCATCGCGGTAGAAGGTTATTTCCCTGTTCTGGCAGAGAGCATCGTACTGGTTGTTATGTTTGCGTTTGATGAACGCATCCACGTATTGCCCTTCGGCAGTAATTGCATAACCCTCGGATTTCAGTGGATTTTTCAAGTAATACAAACCGGGTTTGGTGGTACAGGGAAAATAAACCGGGAGCTGTTCTTCAAGGTCATCTTCAAAAATCACCATCAGGGTTTCGTTGAAAATATCCGTGCGTAAACTCGCTGACCGGATGCCAATGATGTTGAGATGGTATGGTTTACCACCTTCATAAAAGAGATACCCCTTTTCAGAAAACACCTTTTTGACTTGACGGATCGTTGGCTTAAACATAACCGATACAGTGTGTGTTGGTGAATAAAATTTTTCCGTCCAGCGTTCGGAATTTTGCCACCCCGTTGCGACCTTCCAGGAACTCTCCCAGGATAGTTCCGCGCGGTACTTTAATTGCCTCGCCTTTTTGATTCCACACACGTACCGGGAGCAATGACCGGATCTGGTCGCAAAGCACCTGACCCAAGCCACTCAGGGTAATTACACCGGCGGCAGTCCATTGTTTGATTTGCTGCTCTGTGATCTGGTTTGGCAGTCCCTTATTAATGAGTGCGGTTTCCATTTCAGAACCCCAGGTGCCGTCTGCTCCATACTTAGGTAAAATGGACGAGCCGTATTTTTGAATGAGCAGTTGCTGGATTTTTTTGACCCACTCGCCGCGGCTTCCACGTTTGAGTGGAAATCCTGCGGAGCTTCCTCCGGAAGATGCCTGTGGAATGACAACGGAATCCGATGAACTTGTTTTGGTTTCAACCTCCGTTAGATCAGTCAGGTTTTGTGGCAAAAGCGCACCACCGGCAGTGCTGTTTCGCTTGACAAAATAGTAAACCCCACCTGCCACAGCGACCAGTCCCAAACCGATCAGAATGTATTTGCCGTATGATTTTTTTTGCGGAGCAACGGCAGCTCCCTGTTTGTTTTTCCCCTTCTTCTTTTCCATCGCTTTTTTTTTAGTTATTTGATCGGTTTTTCTTTGATCATCCGCGTATATTCCGCGACCTCTCCAAAGCTCAAATCGCCGATGAGGTCATCCATGAGCAGCGTACCAAAATCCTGTTTGTACGCGGTCGCGGTATCGAAAAATGCCATCTGTGTTGGCATCTCCAAAATCACTGCGGTAATGGCGTCTTCATCGGTCCCCCAAAAAAGCCCGCCTCCGCGATAATTCACCGCAGCGTTGAGCCGTTTGGCCCACCCGTGCGGATCGTAAATCACCGCACCGGCTTTGGCATCTTTGGCCTTTTTGGGCTTGGAATTAATGATAGCCAGCATCTCATCGTATTCGGTTTGCCGGAGCTCATCGGTCATCCGGCTGATAAGTTCTTCTTCTCCGGCAGTAAGTGTTTTGTAAGAGCTTACCACCTTGGTGAAGTCTTCCATCGAAGGTATTTCCCGAAGCGTCTTGCGTAGTGCTGCCGTATCGGTTCCCCACCAGCCGTCGTTGTCAAAGGCATTTTTAATTTGCTTGGCCCAGGTAGCATGTTTGTCTTCTCCGAGGCTTTTACTTTCTTTCTTTGCAGCAGCAATCTTGCGGATACGTTTTGCTGCAAAGTAGATCAGTGTCGCTGCAATCAGCGAAATTCCCAAACCGATAGCAATGTTGGAAATCAACTTGCGCTGCTCCGGTGTCAGGCTTGCCCACCAACCTTGTTTTGTCTGCTGCTGTACCACCACCGGGGCAGCACTTTTCGGTGCTGCCTTTTTCATTGCCTTCGCTGCTGCCAGTTTGTACATAACAGCCTGTTTTAGCGTTTATAGCTATACTCCCAGGAACTTCTTTGCAAGGGCTACTTTCTGTGGATCGGTTTTGACCACATGCGCCAGTGCCTTTAAAGTTTCTGCCGACAGATGTGAGGCCAATGTTGCAATGGCCTGCGCCTTTTCGGTTGCTTCTTTTTGGTCGCCGCTGATGGTGACCGTGAAACTATGCTTCTCCATCTTTGTATTTGTTTTGAAGTTCCACTTTGATCTTTTCCTGGATGTCCGGATTTTCTGCCAGCAGTGCCATCCAGGTCAGCACACTTTTAACTTTGTCTTTCCCGTAAGAGGCAATGAGTTCGTTAAAGATTTCCTGTCCTTCAGATGCCTCCGGCTGTTGTGCCACAGGCTGAGCCTGTGGCTGGACTGTCACTTCCACCGGTGTTTCAGGAGTTCCGCCAAGTTGTTTTTTTTCTCCCCTGCCAAAGACTCCGCCAAACAATTGCAGTCCACCGGTGACCAGTTCTTTAAGATTTTGCAAATTCCGCTCCTTTTGCTTGAGTTCGTCCACCAGTTCCTGGAGTTCATCTGCTTCCTCGGTTTTGTCATCAAGGTGTTTTTGGAGTTGCTGCACCTGGTCCGAAAGTTTTTCAAGCCGGTTCTGCATCCGCTCTGCTTCTATGGCACGTTCGATTTTCGCGTTAACATCTTCGGCAGAGGGAGCACTTCCCAGTCCACGGTTGTTAAAAAACTGGTGCTTGTTACAATTGGGTGAAGCACCCTGGTACATGCGTACTTCAATCAGGCGGGTATGAGGTGTTACAAAGCGTAGGTAGTTATCAAATTTGCGCCCGTCACAGTTTTTTTCTACCACTACTTCTCCGTCCACGGAAATGGAATAATACTTGCGCTTTCCCTGTTCGTAAAAAGTAAGTACCAGATTTTTAAGGCGGTGGATTGCGGCCTCACTGTATGGTTCTGAAAATACCTGCGATCCGTTGCTGCGTACTTCAAAATCCATTTCCGGTGATCTTTTTTCTCCAAATGGTTCCATGATTTTTAGTGTTTTTTAGTGTTTATTATTGAGGGAATCACCTGCAAGAATCTCACATCGGAAATTTCTTCGCCGGTATTCTCCAGGGTAATGATCCCACGGTGAACATGCTGCTGTTCGCTGACCCCGGAATCTTTCATGTTAAAAATCCCTGCCTTGCTTTTGATCGTTACAGTAAGCGGCATTTCAAGCAGGTAGAAAAACTGGTTCTCGGCACGCAGGGTCCTTTTTTTCTGTGACCCGATACGCAAGTGTCGGTAGCGTAACAGGTAGCTGTCAGAGACACCCAATTCCAGCATCTGTGACCAGGCCATTTCGATGGCAAGTGCTTCTGTCATTTGAGGTAGAGATTTAAGTAAATGTTGAGCCGGTAATGCACCGTTGCAAAAGAGCTTTCATCCTCATAAAAACCTTCAATCAGGGTGTCTTCCACCGGAACGGTCACATCAAAAAAGGTGTATCGCGTTCCAGAAAACCACCACTCGGGCTGCATTGCCTGGCCCATTAGTTCCTGTATCGCTTCTTCCGGCAACAAGTGGTTAAGTTCCTGCACCCGGTCAGCGTAAAACACATCGCGCAGTTCGGGTATCCGAAGCCAAAGTGAACCCGCATTGATGTCAGCCGGATCAGCAGGCCCTGCTACCCCGGGTAAGCGGGTAATGCCTGCAAATACCCCTGTTACCTTTTCAATGGTCTCAGGTAGTTTGATCTGCAATTGCAGTTTGGAACCGTTGGCGGTTATTTCCTCGGTATGGATCAGAATTTTGTGCATATCAAGCCTTGACTGTAGAGAATAAATAGAGGATTACCTTATAAGGTGTAAAGGGGGTAGCCGAAGGATGTGATGTGTCTTTAAACCAGACCTCCACTTTGCCGTTTCCACGTTTCACGTTTCCGATGCGTACTACACGCTGATTGGGCGAAACACCCAGTCCGCTCATTAAAAGTTTGGCTTCAAAATCCTCCGGAAAAAGTTCCTGGTCATTGACCTGGATTTTTTGTGAACCACGATAGTACAAATGAAGTTCACTGTCCGAGGTCAGCAGCAGACCAAACAGGTGTTCTGCATTTTTGTCCAGTTCAAATTCACCTTTGAAAACAGTATCGGCAGTAGTCACCGCAATGTCAAAACGCTCTTTGATGATATTATGCTTGTAGCTCATAAACTTCGTTTAGTTTGATTCGGTTTTGAAAAAAAGGCAGGTGCGTGGAAAACCCCAAAACCACGCACCGCCTTTAACTGCGCCTTATGGCGTAGTTGCTGTTCCATCCAATGCAGCAAACAAATACTGATCGGCTGGAATGCCGAAGGTGGTCCCAAGCTCAACCGTAAACTCGATCACTTCCTCGTCTTTGATAAGGCGCGGATTGTCAAGTTTGTAATATCCCCACTGAACAGTGGTGTCGTTGTCGGTAATAAACCGGCGGTTGGATTGGTTCTCCGGCACAATTTGTTTTTTGTTGGCTTTGAGTGAAAACTCTCCGTTGGAGATCGCCGGAACAGATGAGATTGTCCGGAAATTGATCGCCTTGGTAGCCTCTGGGTCTGCCGGTGCGGTAGATGCCCCGGTAAGTAGAATCAAACCAGAGACCATGAAGACAGAATTTTTTGGAAGTTTGGCATTAGCAATGTTGCGGATGCTCACCTCCTTGTCGTCATGGCTCTCAAACATTTTGATTGTTTTGGAGTTGATCTTTTTGACAGAATAGATTGTCCAGTCTGCCAGGCGCAGGGTTCCTTTTACCAATTCCTGTTTTACGTTTTCAGGAAGTTGTTTGAAGAACTTTTCCATTTCGGCACGCGAACGGCGTGAACCTTTAACCTGCTTTGACAACTGGGCGATTGTTTTCACGCGCTGCATGGGGGCCATGTTGCGCGTTGCTTCTTCCAGTGCTCCGAATCCAAACAGCTCTCCCACATTGTTGTATTCGGAATCCATCATTTCATCAATCATAAGATGACTTTTTTAAGCCTGTCTTTTCAGACAAGCGGTTATTACTGGCCGGATTTTTCCGGCGTTTTTAAAGGGGGATTTTTTTTGTGATGCTGCTGTGCGATGATCAGAAGATGTGCGTCTCGAACACTTCTTCACCTACGGCATAGTTTAATCCTTCAATGATTTCTGCCTCGGGTGATTGGATCACCAGATTGGTGGCAGTACTTTGCTCTTGCTCGCGGATCTTTTTGAGCTCATGTTTGATTGCTGCCTCGCGGTTGAGGTTTTCAAAAACATCCAGCTCGCTCAGATCGGCCTGACCGATTCCTTCCAGCGGAGCCTCCGTTTTTGACCCCATGAGTTTGTCTAGGAAAAGGGTGTGTTTCCACTCGTCCTTTAAGCTGATCAAGCGCTGTTTGGCTCCACCAGCCAGTGATCCCAGGCTGATACCGGAAACAGTTGCGGCTGATGCGGCGGCGCGGTTTTCAAGCATTTTGGCAACACCATAACCCAGGCAGGTTGCTCCGGCAACACGAATCAAACCGGTTTTGTCTCCGCTGTAATGTCCAACACCCATCAGCAGAATTCCCAGCCAGGGAGCCACCACACCCGATACAGCTCCCAGGCCGGTTCCAACACCGCCGCCGATACCCATATCGACAAGCATTTTCATGGCGGAATACCCAGCATGTTTATGCGCCTCTTTACTGTTGTATTTTTCAACAACGCCTTTAAATCCCTTGGCAATAGCTTTGGTCTTGCTTGCCTTCTCCTCTTTCTTTGCCATACCTTTAGAATTTGTTTTTGTATGAACTATTAAAGCAATTCGATTTTCTCTAATTTGGGTTTCTTGTTCGCGGTGGCTTTTTTCTTACCACCCTTTTTCTTGCCAGTATTTTTGGGTAATCCGGCCAGTGCTGCCTCGCGGGACTTCTTTACTGAATGGATTACAAACCAGGTAAGTCCGGCTGCACCCAAACCGATCAACGCTGTTTTTCCGGGGTTGGCTTTCACCCACGCTACCATTCCGGTTCCCTGATCGGTTGATTTGTTATCCGCACTTTTTGGCTTTACTTCACTTTCATCGGTTAACACCTCACTCGCATGTTCGGTGAAAGGTTCATCGGTAATAGCTACTTCGTTTGTTGTTTCTTCTCCCGTCTGAACAGTCTCATCCACAGGCTGAGCATCCGCTTCATCGGAAGGGTAATTTTCTGGTGCTGATGTTTTCAGGCTTTTTCGCTCACGCCTTTCCTGAATTTTACTTTTAATCGTATTGACCAGGTTCTTCACACTGAACTTCCGGGTTTGTTCTTCCGCTGCATCCGTATTGGCTTTCACCAAAACCTTTTGAGATGCGGCCGATCCTTTCTTAAACAGGTTCCCCATTTTTTTGAGCAGCCCGGAAACAGAAGCCATGACACCACTTGCGGCTGCGACGGCAGCACTTGTGGCAACAACTGCACCCAGGTTACCAAGTCCGTGCAGGCCGTCAAAACCTGCTAGCTCGCGGTTAAAAAGGTCTTCTCCCAGGATGGTACGCATACTGTCTTCATCACGCACAGACGGTATAATTGCCCCCAATCCATTTAACTGAACCATACGATCCTGATTTCCTTTTCCGGTCAGGATTGCTTCACGCAAAGCGGGAGTGTTACCTCCTGCGCCGAAGTAAATCTTCTCCAGTTTTGCACGCACTTGTTGGAGTTGATCATACTTGGCGGGTTCCATTTCATTTTTCAGCGCCTGCTCTTTGGACCAATAGGCAAAGCGCAGGGTACTGGCAGCCTGAAACAAATTCAGTTTCATGCTCGCCAGAATTCCGGCGCGCAAAAGCGCGGTTGCCGGGTTGACTTTATTGATTGCATTGACGCCTTTTTTTAATCCTTCTTTGAGTTTTTCTTTTAAGGGTGCTGTGTCCGTTTTGCGCTGTTCTTTGTTTTCAGCACGCCTTTGCTGCCGCTCCTGCTTTTTGGCTGATGCACCGAGCCCTGTCAGGTCTGGTTCATCCCCGAACAAATCTTGTGCGTCAATGGGCAGATCGTGCTGATATTCCACACGGTCACCAAATTCATTGTAGCGTTCGCCCGGGATGCCATTCAAATATTGCAGTTCCATTTCGTAGTCTTTTTTTTCGGTGTAAGGCACTTCGTAATTAAATCCATGCACTACACAATCCACTACTATTTCTAAATCCGACCAGTCCTTTGCGATGGGATAGGTGTGTTCCATCGTTGGCTGCTCGTAGCGGGTCAACCGGATGATAAAGGGAATTCCCAGATTTGTCAGGATGGAACCAACCATGACAACAAAATCATCACAGTCTATTCCACGAAACCGGTCTCTCCACGCTCGTGCCGGTCGTCTGACCTGTTCTTTTCCTTGTTCATCGAGTTCATACTGGATATTTTTAAAACAGAAGTTCCAGACGTTCTTACAGGTTTCTTTCACACTCGCTCCCTGCAATTTTTTGGCAATCCGTTTTGTGTCTTCCAGCGTGTTTGCTATGACCCATTTCATGAGCCCGACGGTATGTGCAATGGTGGCATCTTTTTTCACGGTGTAGTAGCCGCCTTCACACCCCGGGAAATAACGCTCGTATGCGTGGCCCGTCTCAATGGGGCGCTTCCCGGTTTTCATACTGTCAGGGTTGTCACATCGTCGTAGGGGTAGGAGCCAACTTTGGTGAAGATGCTTGAGTTGGTTTCTACCTCAAAGGCGATGGTTTTCTGCTCTGCTGCCGGGTCCAATTTATTTTTGAGCCTTGTCAGCAGACTGCCGCCTGCACTTGCCAGTGAGAGAAAAGGAAGTGTAATACTTGTGTTGATCCAGCCGGTTTCCAGGTATGGCTTGATTCTTATTCTCCCGTCCTTGCCTTTGACAGAATCGGGGATTTCCATAAGGGACAGGGAACTGCTCGCAAGCACCGATTTGTTATGCAGCAGCTTGATCAGGGGTGCTGCCATTTCGATGTCTGTAGCGGTGGGATTCTTGATGTTGAACTTTAAGTCCAGCACGACCCCTTCCATTGTCACTTTCTTCACTTTTCCGCTGGCTTGTACAACGGCTTTTTCTCCGGCGCGGTTCAGTCTAAAGAAGTACCTGCCCCCCAAAAAGACCAGTCCTCCGATGACTATATACTTCAGCGCTTTCATGTGCGTGGTCGCTGCTGCCTGTCCGTTTTTTTGGATAACCGTTTCTTCACCGATTTGATCTGGCTATCCATCCGGACTGACATTGCTGCCACTTTTGCTCTGAGCAGGTTCACCGTCCTGCTTAACTCTTTGAAGTCTCCGTGAAAGTCCTTAACGAAATAAAGACAGACCGCAACGAGTAAACTATTTATGATCAACAGTGCTTCCATTTTTTATAAGTTTAGTTGAGCACTTGACTTAAATTTTACTACAAATTTCGGGATAAAAAATCGTTATCATTTTCGTTTTGTCGCCTGGCGTCGTGCTGTGTCGCATTGATACGATCAAAGTCATTTTTGTCGTCGAAAAAATCCGGTTCTTCTTTCAAAATTTCGTGCAGCTCGACGATACTCGGAAGCAGAATTTCGTTTTCCTCGTCTTCCAGAATAACCTCTTCTTCATCGTCCGTTTTTTCCTCTCCGAGCATCTCCAGCACTTCCTCGCTATCGAGCCCGTAAAACTCACAATACTGGGTGACTAGTAAATCCCCGGATTCCGTTCCCAGGCACTCACGCACATAGGCGTGATCCCGCAAAGCTGCTTCGGCATCATAGCCGGCAATCAATTCTATTTCGCTTGGCTGGATCAATCGTCCATAGCCGTCCTGCGCACATATTCTCTCGCTCATATTATTTTGTTTTTGTTAGTTATCTGTAATGATTCAGGTATTTGATTATTTCCTGGTAATTGAGTTCCATGTACTCGCAGTATGCTTTTACTGTGAGCTTGTTTGGTCTGACCCGGAGTATATCTCTGACCATCCGGTGCTCTCGCTGAGCATGTCTTAAACTGCAACCGTTGATCAGTTCAATATCCTTGGTGGTCATGTAAATTCCGCCCTTCAAAAGTTCTTCGCTCATACTCACTCGTGTTAGTTCAAAAAGATTCTGTC
The DNA here is from genome assembly GCA_016192075.1 of Bacteroidota bacterium. Lineage (GTDB taxonomy): Bacteria > Bacteroidota > Bacteroidia > Flavobacteriales_D > Crocinitomicaceae > JADJGJ01. Next base: position 209,244 of record JACPUU010000016.1, read on the forward strand.
AAATTCAAAAACTGTCTGTACTGCTTTCCGTTTGCCATTTTCAGCAGCCTCCAGCTCTGCATTGAGTTCTTTCAGCAGAGCACTGGTTTGTTTAGGACAATGCCGTTCGATGCGTAGCAGTAGTGCATGAAAAATTTCCTGGATTAGTTTTGGTGTTGACTGGTAGGTTTTAGCCAGATCGGTGTAATTCATGCCTTGCACAATCCGGTCATAAAGCAACTTGAGTTGGATGTCCCGGAGGCAGGCTGCCAGGTCTTTGTCCCATTTGATCCATTGGGAAAGAATCGGGTTAAGTTGTTGTCTGTCGATTTTCATATTACCGTTATTTGTAGAGAGCGTGCCCCCTGTATTTCAACAAAATTCCGGCAATTGCAGGGCTTTTTTCAGGACCTTCCCGGGGGATGGGGTACCTTCCCCCGGGAAGGTTTTTAAATTTTCTTTAACGAATTGTAACAACAAGGTGGGTTACTTTGTTATCTCTTTTAGCATTTATTAATAACCGGGAAGCCCCATTTAATAAAGGATATGCAACTTTTTGCATTTTTTGCGTTAACTTGAAAAGAATAAGTATCTCATTTACCCAAACAATGAACACCTATTATACTTGTCAGCAGGTAATAGACCTTCATACCTCAGTGAAAGCATTTGGTTGGAATCCGGCCAAAATCGGTGTGTTCTACAATTGCCTGCTGCTCGATGGAAAGTACTTTGGAAAGCGCAGCCGTGTTGCTGTGACGGAATCGAGTTTTAAAAATCTGGTTGCTTATGCTTATCAGAGCCTGGAAGTAATTGATATGGAACCGGTCTATCTTTCATACGATGAAATCATTGAGGAATTTCCCCAGGCGGATCGCTTACGGTGGAGCCCCACTGTGATTGGAATTTTGTACCATTCATCGCTGCTTCAGGGTAAAAAATCTAACAAGGAATCCCGTTATCTGATCACCAAACAAAGTGCGCTCCGGCTCATTGAATACACGCTTCAACGATTTAAATATCATTATGCGTAAACCTAATGTTTAATGCTTAGTCTAAATACCTTAATGTGCCTATGACACAAGACAATAATGTTGTATCTTTGCCCATCCAAAAGGACGCTACCATGAAAGGCAGGACGCCCATATTTTTTACAGTTAAAGACTTGTTCAAACGCTATCCCACCATTGTTGAACGGGGATGGACGGAGGAAGACTTTGAATTTTGGGTGTCGCGTGATCTCATTACCGGAAGACACCGGGAACATGAACCCAATGTACTGGAAATTGAACAGGAAAGTATTGAGATCTTTCTGGCCTACCACAATGCACATCTAAAACTGCGTAATGATCGTCTTTCAGAAGACATCGAACGGGTGAAAAAAGAGCTTCGGGGACGGGACAAAACGCGTAAGAGTTGAGAATACACATACTACCCCATGTTTACCCCATAAAAACCCTTTGTTCGTGTCTTGGTCCTGAAAAATTCAAACACGTAATTTTTTCTTTAAAACAGGGGTTGAAATCGGCAAATCCTTTATATCCAAACTCAGGACAACCCTTGGGTTGCTCTCTTTTCTGCAAATCCGGTGAATGGATGCCTGTGTCTTCCTTACCGTTTCAGCTAACTCCGTTGGCGAGGCTTTTTTCTCCAGCATGATTTGTTTGACGATACGGCCCATAATTTTGATATATTTGCTTAGTCTGAAAAGATTAGCGTACATATTTAATTGCATTATTATCGTATTATTTACGCGACCTAGCAGCTGGCGATATGAGTTTGATCGGCTAAAGAAAGGAAAATGAACGAAAGAGGCAGGGGATATGAAATACAGGCTAGAGTGGTTTAAGGACAATTCGCGTCCAACTTTTAGAGTAGGAATATGTGAAGAGCTCCCGGATGCTTATTGCAATTTTACAATTGAAAAATTAAGTCCGGATTTGTATCAGGCAATTCCTCCAACCCTTATAATTGAAAGTACCCAGAACAAATTACTTTTCCGGGAGTACGAAATAGCCCAGGATTTCTGCGAAGATTTTCTCAATCACAATCTCAAATCAGTTTTGCGACACCAAATTTCCAATATGAAAGGCAGTAACGCGCCGACACAAAAATCAGTGCGTTATTATGAAAACCTGATGGATCAAATTTTACATTTGGAAGCAACACGCTTAAAGAAAAGACAATAATCCTTATCTGATGTTGTTTGTTAAAAACATGATCTCCGTCGTAGGAGAAAATTGAACGCTAAGAAGGTGCGTTTTAAATACAGAATTTGCTTTGCTACGCCATGATCCTCTATTAATACCCCTTGTTTAGGATGTATTTCAACCTGTAAGAATTTAGCCTTACAAAAGGACCTTATTCAACTGGTCGTCAAATGTTCGTTGAATGTCTAACCTTACTTTCTCAAAAGCAAGGTCCACCCGTTCAGCCAACACTTTGTTGTAATTGAGAATGAGCAACATATCTTTTCTGCTGGAAATGTTGAAGGTATTGTTACCTTCAAGAATTGCTATATGAATGGCACTCTTAAATAAACCATACACATTATCCAAGGTAAGTGATTTAATCATTGCGTCCGATTTCATCCGTTCGATCATTTTCTCATACAGCTTTATTGTTATATTGGTTAGGTTCGATTCAAACAATACCCACTGCAAATAAGAAAAAAGCTCTATCTGATCGTCCGTCAGGTCTTCTATTTCATCTTTATCGATCTTGGCCCGAATATCGGCGTATAACTTTATAGATTCAAGGGAAATTTCAGGCTCTTTCAAATTGTGTCCCTGGGCAATTTCTTTTCTGTGATTCAGTTCATCCTGGAGGTTTAAGAGAGCGAATTTATTTCTTATTCCGCTGTCAAGCTCCTGCATGACGTTGCAAAAACTTGTTGCTTCTTCCCAATGTACAAAGTAATTTCGTATAGGCAGAAATATCATGAATTTGCTATATGCTTCCAGATCAAGGAAACCAAGGTCATATAGCAGATTAACCTTGTCAGCAAATGATAGGGTAGAAGTTCCGTAACCTAACGTTTTGGCCTTTCTATTCTCAACCTTAAGCAGCGCATTTAGCATATTCGCCAGCTTTTTTTCAAGGGAAATAGATTTTTCAAGGATTTCAAGCCGGAGTTTACCGCCTTTAGGTGTTTCAAGATTCATCTGTCAAAATTTAGTGAATGAATCTAAGGTAAAAACTTTCCTTCAAACCGTATATGGTCAAAACGATTCAGTTCGTTAAGTATACACAAGGTCTCGCTGATAAGACGTTTTTGAGTGGTTTTTTACAGCTACGAGATGATTACGCTACAAACACCCTTTGTTTAGTGATGGCCTTAGATTTAAACAATTTCACAAAGAGCGTAAATAGTTTACGGTCCAAACTTATCTTTTCATTGCTTCGATTATCAAGCAAAGGCAGGAAAATGAGGTTTTTAGTGACAAAATTGGTTTATATTTATACAATATAAATTAAAACTGACTATATGGCAAACCCAAAACTTGAATTCTACCGATTCACTGTAACCTCCAAAGAAGGACAACGCAAAACATTCAGACAATTTGCGATTGATGAACTTGGTGCGAAAAAAAGTGATTCAAATGATGATATTTTCAAACATTGTTTCAAGCATTTTGTAAAGGAATTAGAGGCAAAACATTCGAAGGATGAAAAAAAGAAAAAAACTATTACGATAGTTTCTAAAAACAATCCCTATTTGAGTAAGAAGCCTACTCTAATGACAAATAAGAAGATCATCGCTGGAGTTATTAATGGTGGGCCTTATGACAAGGATGCAATCGTATCTGACATTGCAGATAAGGAAGCAAATGAGAAACTGGGCAGAAACAAATCTGTGTTACTACCTTATTTTATAATGCTCTACTTACCCCCAGAACATTTTGAGGGCATATTTGCTGTGCATTCGCACAGCCGGGAAGATAGTATCAGCAAAATTTTCAAAGGTTACGTTGCAAAACTTTTTCAAGGAAAGAAACATGATCTGCCGGAGCCTGTTGCATTTTGTCCAAAAGCATTTCAGAATGAATTCAGGCAGGGCGCGACAATTCAAAGCATGGCATTTAGTAATACCTATGTAGGTGATATGCACGAAAAGTCTCCTTTCAAAGCGAATTTAAGTCAATTTAAAATTGAGATTATTGCTACTCCACAAGATAAGAGTGTTCCAATTAGTAAAGCTTCTGAGTTTTTAGATTTCCTAAAAACCAACGTCTTCAAATGGGACAAGTCAGGTGAAACCAAATTATCCGGATTCCCAGAAAAGAAATTTACTGTAAAAAATAGCGTTACTGGAAACAAAAAAATTTTTGAATGGAACTCCAAAGACAATGAGTTTGTTCCAGCTATTTATCTCAAAGATAAAGGAATTACGTTTCATAATGATGTTCCTGACTTTGAAGAATTAAAGAAATACTGCATAAAAATATTTGAAGAAATTGTTCTTAGAGAAATAAGGCCGGATTTAAATGTCACTAAAATTAATTAAATACATTAAGCTACTTAGAGAAAATGCTCTGAAGCTTGAACGCACCAGTATCAATGGTATTGAAGAAAAAAGGTGGTTGTTCAGACATGGGCGTAGGATTATTTCTTTCCTTATATCATCGGCATTAGTCTATCTCTCAAGAGAAGGGCTGTCTGAATTGTTTATTAATAGTGCGTCTACTATATTGTCAATACTTGTAGGATTATTTATAACTTCTCTCATTTTCAGCTTCGACAAATTTTACAAAAAGCAAAATTCGACTGACGCAGATTCTACGTCAATTGTAAAAAATACCCAAGCCTATAACTATTTTAAACAATTTGCTTATATCACTGGATTTAATATTGTAATTTCAACCTTCGTACTTATAATCCTTTCCTTGAATTCTCTTTTTAGAGAATATCTTAATCTTAACTTAGATATATTCTACTGGCAAATTTCACCTTGGCACACTGACCTGGTTACCAATTTCATTTATACCGCGCTAATAGTGGTTCTGAGGTTTCTGATGTTTTACTGGCTGACGCGTATTTGCTTTAATACCCTATTTATTGTAAGCAGCATGGTTGAATTTATGATGTCCAAAATGGATGATGAATAAGCGCATCTAAAATTAATTTGATCTTACAATAAATCGAATATATAAGAGTACGTGATACACTTTAGTGGACACAAAGTGAAAGATTTTTTAATTTATACCTGTTTAGTAAAGTGCTGATTGGTTTAAAATGGAGCGTGTAAGCAAGGTCTCTCGTCCTTTAGCCTGGTAGGGCATCACCATAATCTTCAATAAAAGTTACATTACAATCATGGTCAACCCTGACTTTCCAATGGCGATGCAAATCACAACCCATTATACAATCGCCAAACCCATAAGTAAAGATGAATTCGTCATATTCATCGGTCCAACTATATGTAATGTCAAAGGCATTTATATTCACGTTATACAGGTAGTGATTTGACGGAAAAATGCCTGTAATTCCTGGCGTACCCTCAAGCCTTCTTCCAAAATGTGTCAAAATGTAATTCTGTTCTGTTTTGAGCAAAACAATGTCCTTATTCCCAAACCAAGTATAGGAAGAAGTAAAATCAAACTCGGCTGCAATCATATTCAATTCGTCGTTCTGCGTTGAGCCGAAATTCTTGGTAAAATCTAATTGAACAGACCAGTCAACAACCTCCAATGCCAGTATAGTGAGAGAACTCCCCTCTAGCTTATGTATTTGGTATTTAAAAATTATGTCATGCAATGGAGTTCCTGGTTGAGAATATGTTGCCGCATTATAAATAGCCGATAGTTTTCCGAGCACGTAAACGGTTTCCTCTTCTCTATAAACAGGATTCAAAGCGTATTCAGAAAGCGTATCAGCTTCAAGTCTTTGAATTCCGAATTGTTTAGCGTCTTTATAGAAATATGCTTCAGACGTAGGAGTAATTTCAGAATAACATTCCTTATAAGTCAGATCAGTTTTGTCCTTCCGACAGCTAAGAATTAATGCCGTCGATAGAATCAAGATTATCCATTGAGATTTCATAGATCGGTTTTATACTTAAAACGCAGAAAGTCGATCTCTATTGCCTCAATGTTTTGTGTTAAAATTTCAAGCCACAAGTTTAACCAGGGTAAATTAGTTTTCTTCAAAGGATCATCTATTCCACAATCAATTTCCCTTTTACATCAGAAATGATAAAAATGTAAACTCCTGTTGTTAAATCGCCACGTGTAATCGTTGTCAACTCTGAATCGATTACCTCACTCCAGATGACCTGTCCGAGCTGATTGTAAATAAACAAGGTCTCACCAAAGTGGATCGGATCAACTTGAATGATTGTTGATTCGGTGAAGGGGTTCGGGAAAACGGAAAACGAATTTTTTCGTTCTATTGCATTTATATTGGCTGAACCCATGCTCAATTCTGCTTCAACCCAACAACCTATTGAATCATTCACAATCAAGGTAAAATATTCATTACATAAATCAGATTTGATATTCTGCCCAATTCCATCAGGCCCACCTGGATTCCAATAATAACTGATTCCATTGTAACCTCCCTGATGATTTAAGACGGTATCAACTGTCGCTATTCCGTCACACGCAGTCAAAGAACTTGGATCAGTATAATAAACAATAGGTTGCAACTCACCAGGGTTCTCTAAATAAACTGAATCGTATAACTCGCAGCCTAAATCATCAATCACTTGACAATAATACCATCCCCAAATTAAGTCATTTGCCTCACCAGGAACCCAAGACACTGTGGTTCCTGCCGAGTTTGTAATGGCATAATCATTTCCACCATTACCACCCGTTGCAGAAATAGTGACAGATCCATCCGAGTAATAATAACAGGTAGGATTATTACTTGTAATGGTCATTTCAAAATTTTCGCATTGGGCTATGGATAAGCTACCAAAGGCCACCATAAAAATTAGTAGTGATACACGTTTCATAAAAATAGTTTTGTGACCGGTGTAAAACAATGACGATAAGCCTATCTGTTAGGTTGCATATCCATAATGAAACTGCGGAGAAATTAACTTTCGCTTGGATATATTTTTTTGCTTACAAACCCCAGGAGTTTATATGGTTGGTGTTCTACTTTGAAAGAAATTTCATTCTGAAATTTTTCAACAAGTGCCCCTCGGTCTTCCTCGGTTTCTCCAACTTCAAAACACAAGAGTAGTTCTTTTTTTTCACCCGTTCTGGTTAGCTCAATGCGGGCAACGTATATTTCAATGTGCATGGTGCAAAAACATGTCTTGAATTTGTGGGATCAATAACATGGGTGATAAGAATGAACTATTGCATGGAGTTAAAATATTCAATTTGGAATCAAAATCAGTTTCTCGTTAGAGCAATCAGAATCCATAAGCAGTAAGTCAATACGCACGTAGACTTCATTATTAGCAGAATCCTTCCAGTTTTTTCTTGAAACAGCAGTAAGTACTTTATCTGTTTGTTCGATATATGAGCCAGTAGAGTATTGATATGTATCGTACAAGGTGCGAACCGTGTCAATAGTGTTCAAGGTCAGATCATACTTTAGAAAAAAGTCATCATTACCAGTACCGAGATTAACGGTCCCATAAACAATATTGTGACTCCTGTCATAGATATAACCGCACGTTGAACAAGCCCAATTTGTATTTATTATGTCAATTGAATTGGTAACATAATTGAACGAATGGAATTTATAGGTAGTACCATAATAAGGACATAGCAGTGTCTCATTGTTAATCCAGTCAATTGCAAAATAATTCAGAGAAGCATTAATTTCAATTACATTGCCTTTTTGATCGCAGATAACTAAGCCATTGTCCCCGGTAAAAAAGAACTTTGTCCCGTCGGGGCTCCATTTTCCAGCATTATTATAGCCAGATAAATCCGTAATTTTTGTGAGGCTATCGCCATTGCTTTTAACTTTAAAGACTTTATTTCCGGTTCCGGTGAAAAGTAGCCAGTCATTTACTCCCCAATCTAAATTATAGTAATAGTTATCGGCTACCTTCGTCCTTTTGCCCGTGCAGAAATTAAATGTCCATATTTCTGAAGTAATTCCGGTTATTGAAGTATCTCTGTATGAATAAGCAATCTCGTAAGGGTTATTTGGGTTTACAACAGGATTTCCTTGTGAATGACCATCTGTGTAGAGATTGAAATTGAAAGGGCCAATCATGGATGTAGTTACCAATTGCTTTTCTTCATGGTCAAACGACTCAGTTGAGTAAGAGCTATAACCGGTTATTGCGCATGGGTCCGGGGGAGAAATTGGATCTATTTTAGGGTCTTTCCTACAACCAAAAAAAGTCGTAATCAGATAAGGCAAAAAATAGTATTTTAATTTCATTTTCATTTTGATTAAAAGGGAGAGAGATTAATCTCTCTCCCTCTTTATTTTTATTGCTTAATAATCTTTAAATACTTTAATTCCTGATCAATGTTGATACTATAAAAGTACGTACCTTTCGGCAGATTACCAAGAGAAACAGGGACAACTATTTGATTCCCGTTAGTAGTTCCTGAATATATGGTCTCAATTTTCCTTCCTGTGGCATCAACTAAAGTAATCGTAATACTTTGTCCTTCTCCTACGTCTTTTATGGTAATTGTTTGGCCATCATGAGATGGATTTGGATAAACCTCTAATGATTGCTCTAAGAGTGTTTCTTCCACTGAAGCAACATTAACCGCTGTATCACATCGCAGTACTGAATAGGTTAATTCTGCATTGGTTAATGTTGTGTCGAACGGCCACCAACCAAGAGGATTTCCTGACATGTCGCTCACTTTATAAACATATCCTTTTAAGGATGCTGAATTGTCACTACAATTAAGAAGCGTAATTCTTTCTCTCGGCATCAACATATTTGCATTATCATATAACGGTAATATATTTGAGGAACTATGCCTTTCCCACGCCGCCCTGATAGTGTCAGTCGAAAGGCCAGACGGATGGGTAACCGAGGCATTTATTCGATACGTGTCCACTCGGTACTGGCCTGGCAAAAACCACACTCCGGCTTCATTTTTATATCGTTCAGGAATTGTAATTGTATCGTTCGTCCCAACAAGAGTTTTGGTCTTGACATTGCTATTGACATCAGTACCAAAATGGCTCAAATAGCATTCATCACCTTCAACCATGAATAGTGCATTCCCTGCATTAAGTCTACCATATCCTGTCAATGAATCAACACCAATAGTATTAACATCGTCCGCACTATAGGTAAGTATCCGCTCACAGTCTTCCGGTGCGAGATTTTTGTAATTTGGTACTGTGTCGTTCAGATAGCTCATTAATAGTGCAATCGTTCCTGAGACATGAGGGACGGCTGAAGAAGTCCCATTGAACGACCAGTATGCACCTCCGGCGGATGTAGTCAAGGTCAACACACTAGTTGCCGGGGCGGAAACATCTATTGACCAACCTGTACTAGTAATGAAGTCATCTTCTGGTGATCCAAATGGAAGGGCGTCCTGCCAGCCACCATCAGTTCCTGTTCCTCCAACTGTCAAAACCCAGTTGTCATCCAATGAAGCTGGAATTGCTGTACCGTCAACATAAGTATTTCCCATAGATGCCACATAAGTTACTTTCGCCCGATTTGCAAAGTGTATTGATTCATTTAGAAGAGTAAAATTCGTATCAATAAAATAACCCCAGAATTCCTCCTGATTTAATGACCAACTGTTACTCATAATATTGAGCCCGTATCCGTAATCAGCTGCTGTGTCATCAATTGCGGAACCTACAATTGCATCAAAAACATACGTTATCGGGTTAGGAAGTAAATCATAAAAACCAATTATTCTCAGGCTATATAGTGAAACACCAGAATTACCTAACGAGTCATTTCCTCCTGCAATCCCTGCAATTCCAATGTCATTATTTCTAATTGCACCAATAACTCCTGCACAAGGGGTTCCATGCCCACCAATATCACCTATTCCGTAAGACCACATGTCTTGATAGTGTTCAAAATCCCATCCATCGACAATCTTGGTTCCACTCGAAGTCTGGAAGTCTTCATGAGTCCAATCAATTCCAGTATCAAATACACCAACTCTCACAAATGGTTGCCCGACTTCTAAATCCCAGGCTGGTTCAATATTGACGTTAGCAGAATCGTAATCAACAGTAGAGTGGAGCCCGGCCTGATCGCTAGAGTAATATGCATCACTTGGAACTGCATCTAAAGTAACCATTGGTATACCATGAGTGTACTTTATATAAGGGAAAGTTGCATTCAGCGAGTCTGCACATACCGTAATATCAATTCCTTCAGGAAATTCGAAAATGAAGGTAGCCCAAAATTCCGGTATTGGAATAGTTTCACCTAGTCTGGAAGTGGTAGTTACATCGGTTGTTTTAAGATGTTTAAAAATTCGATATACTGCTATTCTGCAACTGGAATCACTGCATGGGGCTGCAACAGCATTTTCAATAATGGTTACCATTCCTGGTTCAAAGATTTCGTCAAGCGTCCAAAACTCATACTCAAGTTTATCTACCATGTCTTTTTTGATTTGTGCCGTATCAACTCTGACAATCAGATCTCTTTCTACAAAAACAGGATTCCCGGTAGTTGGACTGTAAAAGACGGCTGAATCAATTTCTTTAAGTGCATATTTAATGGTAGTCATTCTTGTACCGGAAATTGTTTCAGTAAATCCGGTAATGTAAACATCGCTTCCATCCACACCAATTTCAAAGCCATCATCGTTGAGAGTATCTGCCTGGTATTGTTTTGACAGCTTCAATGTCCCATTTGTATTGTATTTTGCAAATGCAAACGAGTTAAGTCCATCTCGTCCGGCACTCCCGGTCAAATAAACATCTCCGTTTGGTTCAACAGCCATTTTTCTGAACCGTACTCCATCCTCGGTTACAACGTTTCCATAAAGTTCTGTCCAGAGTGTATCACCATTTGAGGCATATTTTATCGTTACACCT
>JACPUU010000018.1 GCA_016192075.1 Bacteroidota bacterium
CGCTGATGAACGCCGATTAAAGCAGACTCAATTATGCCTCATCCTATTCTGCGGAAATTTGCGTAAAAAATCTGCGCTGATCTGCGGGAAAATCCAATCACAAAAATTCAGTTTCCCCGCTGATCGCGCTGAAAAAGCCGCCGATGAACGCCGATTAAACCAGACTCAATTATGCCTCATCCAATTCTGCGGAAATCCGCGGAAAAATCTGCGCGGATCTGCGGGAAAATCATACACGCGCAGCCGGATTTTTAAACAGCTTCTAAAAAACAACTTTTTTTGTATGCAGAATCTGCCCGTGCTGAATCACAGAAACCAGGTAAATTCCTTCAGGCAAACCTGATTCAATACGTGTGCTGCCTACCGCTGATTCACGATACATAATCTGACCGGCCAGGTTGGTAAAAATTACTTCGTAAGGTTCTTCATTTTGGGTTTCAACGTTGATGCTTTTGTTGAAGCAAAACACAAAAAATTCATTGCGTTCCGTTACAGGTTCTTCGCCGGCGGCAATCATGGATACAGGGTCTTCACCCTCAAGCCTGAAATAGGAGCACTCAATGTAGCCGTTTTTATAAAAACTGACATTGGCTGCAATGCGCACATATTCAAATCCGGTTTCATTTTCAATCAGCCCGGTAAGGTTATCCTGATCTGTTTCTATAGACTGCCAGTTTTTGCCATCAGCAGAGGCATATACATCCACAAAGTTCAAAATACAATTTTCAATTTCATCAAACCGTATATCAAAACTTAATTTTGAAAATGATTTCATGGTTTGAATTTTACGGGTCAGAATAAGGGTGTATTCACCCCCGTTTTCAACATGAAAAGCAACGGTTTCTTCCCTGAATTCAACCTCCGAAAAAGCGGTATAGGGAGAAACACTCCAGCCATTAAATCCGATGGCTGACGATTTACCACATTCATAAACCACTTCATTTGACAAGGCGGTGCTGCCGGTAAGCAACAAAACCGCAAATCCAATTCTTCGTTCCATAGCACATCCGGTTTTGAGTAATAACACTGCCGGTGGAATTGGTTACAATTATAAACTAAGAAGTATCAGACCAACGCTCCGAAAATGGACGTAACGTTAACGGTGAAAAAATTCTTTATTATGCTTTGTTTCACTCAGAATAACGACAACCCGCGGGTGCGCTTATTTATTGTCAGAAAACGTAACCGTTGCGCTGGATTGTTTAATCTCAGCATCACCAGCACCGTCATCGGTTTTTTTGAAGAAGGTTCTGTAGCGCAGAATGATGAGTATAACCCCTGCTGAAATGGATGCGTCTGCCACATTCCAGATAGCCCCAAAAATTTCTTTTCCGGCTAATCCTGAACCCATCCACGACGGCCAGGTAACAGTAAACTGAAACATATCTACCACACTGCCCAGCAAAAAGCCGTTGGGGCGCATAACCGGGTTTCCAAATTCATCCAGCACAAAATTTTCATTGCTGTCAATGGCCCAGTTCCAGGCAACGTTCGGATCTAGGTCAAAAATAAAATCGTAGAACATACCATCTATCAGGTTACCAGTAGCACCGGCAAAAATAAGTCCCATGCAAAAAATTAATCCTTTGTGGGCTTTTCCCTGGCGGATATTTTTAACCAGGTAATACCCTATTGCAATAATTGCAACGAGCCTGAAAATAGAAAGAACGTACTTGGGTATTGCACCGGCACCTAAGGTTGTGCCAAACGCCATACCGCGGTTTTCAATGTAATACAATTGAAAAAAGCCGTCAACAACACCAATGGTTTCATGCGGGTGCATGTTTTGTTTAACCCAGATTTTGACCAGCTGATCAACGAGCAGAATACCGATAATTACCAGCAGTATTTTAAATCGCCGGATAACAACCAAAGCCTCAGAAAAGAAGGATGGTTTTTTTACACTTGCTGAATGTTCAGGATTATCCTTGTGCGTTTTTTGCATCGATGCTTAATGTAGCATGCGGAACTAATTTCAAACGTTCTTTGCTGATCAGTTTTCCTGTTGCGCGGCAAATTCCGTACGTTTTATTCTCAATGCGGATCAGTGCATTCTGCAGATTTTGAATGAATTTCTCCTGGCGCGATGCAAGCTGTGCCATCTCTTCACGGGACATGGTTTCAGAACCATCTTCCATCATGTTGAATGAACGTCCGGTATCATCTGTACCATGGTCATCGCTGTGGTCGAGTTGTCCTTTCAGCAATTGAAGATCTTCTTTGGCCTCAACCAATTTTTCTTCAATAATCTTTTTAAACATTGCCAGGTCTTTGTCTGAATATCTAACTAACTCTGCCATTATCTTCATTTTTGTAGAACGGCAAATATAGCTATTTAATCATTCGGAAATTGATAGCACCCGATTAATTTAGAAATCTGCAAAATACGGTCTATAACACTGAAAAACAAGCGCTTAATAATACAAGAAACAGCTTTCTGAAAATAAACGAAATACCCGGTGGGTAAAACTACTCAAAGAGTTCAGTCATTACCCTTCCCTTTGAGCCCTCAATGGTAAAACCAAGCAGTTCTCCAATGGTAACGGGAATGTCAATTTGCTCAGCCGGTGTGTCAATAATAAGATTCTTTTTAAAGTCAGGTCCGTAGGCAAAAAAGTTGATTTTGCGGCAGCCTTCGCAATTGTCACCGTGTGATACAAAGCCGTCTTTATGACCATCGAGGTGTCTGCCGTGATCATTGGTTACAAAAATGGTTGTTTTGTCTTTATAAAAATCACTGTTGCGCACATAGTCAAAGATGCGGTAGATAAATTCATCTGAAAACTTTGTTCCCTCCAGGTATTTTTCCCAGTTATTGGCATGGCCCCAGGAATCAGGCTGCTGAAAATTTACCAGAACCAGTTCCGGATGATCGGTTCCCAGAATCTGGATTGTTTTGTCGTATGTAATCTGGTCAGACCGGTAGCCGCTGTAAAGACCGTCTACACCACAATCTGAATACGGGCGGTATTTTCCTTTCCAGTCTTTGTCTTTACAATCTGTCAAAATAGCCAGTTTGTCTTTGCTGGCAATAACATAGGCAGCCGTTTTTGCTTTGCCTGAAGCCTTCAGCCAATACTGAAACATGGATGGGTTTTTCGGAAACTCAAGTCCGTTATTTTTAATGCCCTGGTAAATACCGGTTGTCAGTGCCGTATGACCGGCGTTGGTATACGTAGGTCCGTTGTTTCTGAAAGCGGTTGAAACAATGCCCAGCGGGGCCATGTCATTTGCCATGTGCGGAATCAGTTTGTGGGTTGAATCACCCCAGGTTTCTGTCCAGCGCGGGCCATCCATAACCAGCACCAGCACATATTTTGTTTTGTATTCACGTTTCCCTTCCTGTGAAAATGAAATCAGTGAACCAAAAACCAGCAGAATCGCAATTAAATATCGTAGCATCATGATGCTGCAAATGTATGATATAAAACCAAAAAACAATTCTCCCCGCTTTGCGGGATGTGATTATCATCAAACGAATGTTAGTGAAATGTACAGTCAGGCATGGTAATTGAACGCCTTTCCTTTGTTCTTTTGCAAACAACATGCGCACAGGTTTTCTGATATTGATTTTACTGCTCTCAGCCACCGCCAAAGGGCAGATGCTGGACAATACCCATTCAACCGATTTTGAGGGGCGGCCTGAATTTGTGCAGGCATTTATTCGCACCCATAAGGTTCAAACCATTCGCGGGACATTTTCTACCAAAGCTGACCAGGACATTATTCGTGAAAGCAAAGATGCAACCTACTATAAATTCAACCGGTTTGGTGAACTTACCTTTGAATACAAAACCGTTTATAACGATACCATTTATACGCTTTATGCCTATGATGAACGAAGCAACCTGATCATTAAACGCACGGCTGATAAATACGGTTTTCAATCACGCCATTACTTTTACGATCAGCAAAACCGTGTGGTGCGCATTGAGGTACGTACGGAACAAAATACCGGACAAGATATTTACACCCATGTGCCCGATGCCGATAAACAAACCGCCACTGAATTATTTGAATACGTTGCACTGGATGGTTTGAATTATAAAAAATGTTACCTCAACAGTGACGGAATCAGTTACCGCGACGAGTTTTTTTATTTTGATGCAAAAGGCCTGCTCATTAAGCAGGAAGGGTATCAGAAAAGCGGATCAGGCAAATCAGTAGTAGAACTGAAATACGATGATGCCGGCCGGCTGCTTGAAAAAACAGCTACCAGTTCAGTAATGGGTAACTACACCACCCGGTATGTTTATGAGTATGACAGCTACGGTAATATTTTAGCCATGAAGTTTTACGAAAACGACATTTACAAAACCGAATTTCAATATGTCTACGACGGTGAAAATAAATTTCTGAAAGCCATTATTATGCGTGATGCAAGTACCAACCTGATGACCATTGTCAAGTATGATTTTTACACCTTTTACCAGCAGTGATTTCAAAAGCGGTATGACTCCGTGCGTTACGGAAACAAACTAAAATTTTGACTTATTGACCCATGAAAAAAACGTTTTCGAGATTTTCATTTTCTGATTTATTCAAAAAAAGGAGAACCGATTTCGATTCTCCTTTCTATTCTAAATTTTATTCGTGCCAAAAATGCCACCTTTGTGGCACGTTTATTTATGCCGCTTCAATGAGTTTTCCCAAGTTTCGCTTTTTTCGCTGGAGTGAGATTTGTTTTAGCAAGGCTCAGTTTGTATTTGCGTTTGAGTAAATCAATCTCATATTTGATTTGAAGGTTCATCCAAAACTCGGCTGATACTTTCAAAACCATTTCGAGTTTAAGGGCAATAGGTGGGGTGATGTTTCTACGCCCGTGAACGATGCTGCTGATCTCAGATTTACTCAATTCAGTTTTGTCAGCGAGTTCCTGCTGGCTGATTCCTCTTGCGTCGATTTCATCTTTAAGATGTTCGCCTGGGTGAAAGATGTCACCGGGAGTCATTTCGTTAGCTGATTTTTTTTTCTTGTTATTCATAATGCTTTGATATTTCTGTTACTAAAATCACTCTGATTTCGTTCTCGCTGATCGGTTCAAAAATTAACCTGTACTGATCATTGAGCCGTATCGAACATTCTCCTTTGCGATCTCCTTTGAGGTATTCAAAATTTAATCCTTTCAATGCTCTGAGTTCGTCCAGTTTGGTTATCGCCATCAAAAGAGGGATTCTCCTTTTGAACTGCTTTATAACTTCCACCGGAAAAGCCTGCTTGCCTTTTATTTCACTGAGTGGAGTTACAAATAGCTTCTCCAATTTCAGATTATCAAACCGTACTTCCATAGTGTTCTATACAAAGATAATGCAAATTTCCCAAAAGTTTACAGTTTTGTAAACTTTTATTTTCTTACTCCAATGGATGAAAATCTCTTTGTCCAACATCAATCAGGTAATCGTAGTATTTTTTGATGACAGCCAAAACGACAATCCGGTAGTTCACGTTGCGCTTCTGTTTGGCAATTTCGTCGAGGGCATTGAGTATATCTTTGTGCCGATACTTTTCGCAACCGGGATTAGTGGACCGATTATTCACCAAAGAATTGGCAGATTTCCGGCTATAGAATGGTTACAAATCCTTCAAAAACCCGCCCTGATTCCCTGAGGTCAAGCCTGTAAAAATAAACGCCTGATGACAAATCTGCCGGCGACCAGGTGTTGAGATAGGGCGCCTGCTGAAAAATAACCTGACCCCAGCGGTTGACAATAAACAATTCAGACGCTTCTACCAAACCCTGAATGTAAAAAACATCATTTACCTGGTCTTTGTCAAGCGGGGTAAAAATATTTGGAATTTGCGGTTTTACCAGCACTACAAAACGTTCACTGATCAGGCAGCCATCTGCTGAAAAATAGGTTAAATCAACCGTCACATTTTGTGTAATTGTCAGTTCCAGGTTTGAGCTGTCTGCGTTTATCAATGAATCACCCATGGTCCAATTGTAACCGGTGCCGTCTATGCTGGCGGACAGTGATACGGTTTGCCCAAAAACCGGATCCATAACCTGGTCAGGCAGCGGATGCAGATTTTCAAGTACAAACTGATCTATCAGCACTGACCCGTTGTTGAATGGTGAAATGCCTTTTGAAAACTCCAGGTAGATGTAGTGAATGGTTTGGGTGGTTTGAAAAACGGCGTAATATTTTTTCCAGCGGCAGTTGGATACCTGTTTGAATTCAGCCAGCACTTGTCCTGTTCCGCAGCCGTAAGTTTCTGACCCGCGGATTTGCAAATCTCCGGGGTGATTCAGATCGTACGGATCAAGCCCCGATAAACTGTCCTGGCAGGCCTGGGCCAGGTAAATTTCAATCAGAAAACAAGCGCCCGAATCAAGCGGTGTTGCCAGCTTTTGGTAAACCGATTCAGTAGTGCCGTCTTCTTTAAACAATAAGTTAATAAATGATTCTCCTTCTACCGGTTTGTTTTCAATGTTCCACCAGCCTGGCTGGGTATCTGGTGTATTCATAACCCCACAGCCGGCAAACCAGTCTGCAGGAATTACAGAAATACCGTCATTGCCTTCAAAACCGGGATTGGTAATATAATTCTGCGCCACCGCAAATCCGCCAAAAAAAAGGGAAATACCTAAAACTACTATTTGACCTGAGCGGATCATTGCTGTTTAATCACCCGCATATTCAACCACATTGCGCTCTGTCTCATACAACCGCACGGTTAAGGTCAGTGCCGGCACAAGTTTACTGCGCAGCAGCTGCCAGCATACTACACAAATATTTTCAGCGGTTGGAATAAGGGTTTTAAATTCCCGGGTATCCAGGTTCAGGTTTTTGTGGTCAAACCGGTTCTCAATCTCTGATTCAATAAGTTCTTTCAAAATCTTTAAATCAATTACAAACCCTGTTTGCGGATCTACGGGGCCTTTTACCCATACCTCCAGCGTATAATTGTGACCGTGGTAATTGGGGTTATTGCATTTTCCAAAAATACGCTCATTGTCTGCCGCTGAAAAATCAGGGTTAAATAAACGGTGTGCGGCATTAAAGTGGGCCTTGCGGCAAACAGAAACAAGCATAAGGCATTAACGGGTATGATGCATGTAAAGTTAAATTAAATCGGCTGAACAAATTCCAGTGTTTCAGAATGATGGGCAAAATGCCTCCGGACACAGGAGCCACAAGGGCCCCGGGTGGGCT
This sequence comes from Bacteroidota bacterium, assembly GCA_016192075.1. GTDB lineage: Bacteria > Bacteroidota > Bacteroidia > Flavobacteriales_D > Crocinitomicaceae > JADJGJ01. The sequence continues at coordinate 7,158 of JACPUU010000018.1, forward strand.
GAAATCGACAGAATTTTCGGCTTTTTTTCATTAAACAGATTTTTTTTGTTTACTTTGCATCACATTTCCCGTCTTTTGGGATAACCGATTAACTATCAAAGACAATTACATGAAAAAAGTAATCACGCTCGCTTCGTTTTCAATTTTGTTCCTGACCGCCTGCGGAGGCAATGGTGAAAATCCTGAAACAGCCGGGAACGGAGATACTTCAACTGTTGATTTCAGTGACATGGATGAAATGTCTCTTCAGTCAGAAGGGTTAAACATGCAGATTATGCTGCCCAATGTTGCTTCATCAACCGGCGCATCGATTGAGCCTACGGTAGAGCATTTTGACGGTGACTATTTGTGGGATGTAAAAATAGGGAACCAGTTTCACCTGATTATTGAAGATTTTGGAAAAGAGAAAAACAAAGTAGCCGAAGAGAAAAAACGCATTGAAGGCCTGAACAAAATTTTTATTGTAGAATACCTGATTGATGAGCCTGCTATCATTATGTATAAACGTGAACTGCACGAAGGACAAGGTGGTAAAACTACCTACCACTGCTACGGTGAAACCGTAATTGATGGTTATACCTACGTTTTAAGATCACATGAAGATGGCAACTTCAAACCAATTATTGAAGACATGGTTAAAACCATTCGTTCAGCCAAACAAATCGAAAAAGCATCGTAATTATTCCCTGATTTCAATTATGGGGTTGAAAAGCCGGTTCTAAAGAACCGGCTTTTTTGTTGGGCTGAATGGGTGGTTTATCAGGGAACATCCAGGGACAAAAAAAGGGTCAAGCCGAAAACCTGTGGGATTGAAAGATACCAGAATCCAACAAGAGGTTGTTTAAAGACGGTACTTACCGGGTATAGATTTAGGAAGGGTTTCCTCGCTCCGTTACACTTCGCTCAGAAGGACAAGGGCCCCGGTTGCAAAAAAGAGGATGCTAAAATTCTCCCCAGGTTTTGGGCATGGTTACAAAAAAACCCGCCCACATTGCTGCGGCGGGTTGTGTTAGTGTGTCTGAATACGATTAATAAAGTTTCAGTTTCAGGAAAGTGCGCATTTCCTTAATCTCTTCACGGTTGAATTTATTTTCTGATTTTTTGATCAATTGCAGCAAATAAATCAGGTTTTCACTGTCTGTTCCGGGTTCCAGCAAAAACTCTTCACCCTCTTCGTTCTCTTCTTTTTCTACCGTATGGTCAAAGCAATCGTTTTCTTTAATGTACTCAGCGGCCAGGCGGAATGTTTTAGCCAGCAGCGGATCTTCGTCTTTAAGCGCATCTTCACGCAGGTTCATCAGTGCTGTTGCGGTTGCTTCCGCATCAAATCCTTTCTCCAGCTGAGCAATCAGTTTGTCAATTTTTGCATTCGATTCTGCACGTACCATGTAAAAAAATTTTTGCCAAAATTAATTATTCTATCCAATGAAGACAAGAAAATAGGGATTAATTGAGCGGAACATGCCAGATTTTACGATACAGCGCCAACTTTACCTTTTTTAACGGGTCCTGACCGGGGAGTAAAAACGGACATAATACAAAGTTTTACTAAATTCGTCAGGCAAAGTGTATGAAAACAGTTGATGTATTAACCTCTCACAACGTATCCATTGAATACGAAGCCGCCTCGGTTATGAACCGCGGTGTGGCATCGTTTCTGGATTTGCTCATCATGGGCGCCTATTTTCTGCTGGTTTCCTTTATCAGTGCCGCTATGGGTATAAGTTCAATGGATCTGAACCTAATGACCATTGTGCTTTACATTTTTTTGCTGCCGGTTATCTTTTACAGCGTTTTGTTTGAATACCTTTTAAAAGGGCAAACCATTGGTAAACTGGCCATGGGTATACGTGTTGTAAAACTGAACGGTGAAAATGCCACGCTGTCTGATTATACCATGCGCTGGGCCTTTCGTATTATCGATTTCTGGATCTCGTCAGGTGCTGTTGCCGCCATTTTTATTGCCAGCACTGAAAAGGGACAGCGCCTGGGTGATATTCTGGCGCAGACAGCCATTGTAAAAAACAAGCCGGAACAGGTTTACACCATCAAGGATATTCTCAACATTATGGACCGCTCCAAACATGAACCTACCTACCTGGGGGTTTCCAAATTTACGGACGAAGACATGATTCTGATCAAAAACGCCATTAGCCGCGTTCAAAAATACCCCAATGAACCGCACAAACAATTGATTCGTGAACTGGCCGCCAAAGCCGCGCATGAATTAAAACTGCCTGAAGTACCTGAGAAAAAACTGAGTTTTTTGAAAACGCTGCTGCAGGACTATATTGTGCTGACACGGTAGAATCACCCTGTATTGATGCATCATACAGGCTTCATGCCGGCAAAGCGGTTCTTCATTCACACCCTGAAACATTAGCGCTGCTATGTGAAAATTCCCTTTATAGTCGTAAATTCGCACGCTGAAAGATTACCCGATTTTGGCTGCGTAGTTCAATGGATAGAATAGAAGTTTCCTAAACTTTTGATGCAGGTTCGATTCCTGTCGCGGCTACAAAATCAGCAAGAGCAAGAGAACTCTGTTGCTATTGCTGAAACTGTTGCTGATTTTTCCCTGTTCACTCGCTCTCATTCTCGCTCTGGCGCAAATTTTTCTGGAATGGGTTGGTTTTAAATTTTGCTAAAGATGCCGTTAACTTTAAGGAATTAAAAAGGGGCTTTGAAAAAACCCCCTTCACTTTTTTTATCTTTGCCCCTAGTGAATACTGGTGGTTTTTTTCCGGCTTTTGGAAGACACCACGTAGTTTGAAGCACTACCATGAAAACAAAAATTCTTACTGTATCGCTTACACACTTGCTAATCAACACTCTTGTGATCGGGCTTATTGTTTGGTTACTTCAAAAATTTGAAGAAGACAATTATCTATATCACTTTGCATTAATAACAGGTCTAACAATTTTTAATCTAGTATTTATGTTGACCCGATTTAAAAGGACTCAAGATTATCATCAGAGTTTTCTTTCTTCACTGATTATAGGCTTTGTTTTTCTTTGCCTCATGATGATACAACTAAAATATGCGCGAATAATTTTTGAAGGTATCACAAAGCAGTGGACAACTCAACTACAAACCTATTTCGAGATGACTTTATTTTTTTTGCTCCTTTCTTCACCAGTAGCCTTATTCTTCCGTTCAAAAAATAAGAAAAAGAAGGAAAGAGATGATGTTTTGGATTAACCATACCTACGGTTAATCCAAAATATCATCTTATATACTACTAGTTCAATTCCCGTTGTTTTGACTTCTCAGGAGCCAAAGCAACCTTTGAAATATATTTTTTTACTTTGGCCGTTAGGGCCAATATTCATTGGCCATACCCTAAAAAGTGAGAAGAAATTTTCGGAATGACGAAAAGCTAAGACTTGCAATTGTCAAAAATTTCCGATGACTTCATCTTCTAAGGTGTATGAATATACACCTCTACGTCATAACATTTTCATTTGCCTTGAGGGAAAATTACCGAATTACTTTGTATCCCCATGTTTGTTTGGTATAGAAATTATCGTGCAAAACGATCTGATAATCGTCGTAGTTGAGGAAAGTGAACTGTGATTTATCTGCCTTTTCCATTGCCAGATCAAATCCGTTTTTTACGAGTTTATTTTCGGGAGATTCCCAACTCATGATTACCTCTTTTATGTCAAGGGATACATTTGGTTGGGAGGGTACAATTGAATTTGGCAACAAAGCAATATAGGCATAAATTTTAACCGGTTTTAATTCGTGATTCAAAAAGGCTAAATACTGCTGCCCGACAGAAACTGTTCGGAATGAAACGAGTACAATGTCATTGATGGGGTCGTACACAATGTCGTCAATGGTATAGGTTTCGAAATATGGTTTTATATCTTTCTTACCGGTGGTCGAAAGATCATACATTGCCTTTACAAGATCAGGAGATTTAGCCTCATTGCTTTCAATGAATAATTTGGTGGTACGCATTTGCTGGACTGTACCTCGTATACTTGAAAATCCGCTATCTGTTGTAACCTGCCATCTTTTTGGATCATATTTATCCGGTATGAGGTATTGAATTTCTTTTGCCGGACGTGGTTGACGCGTATGCTCTACTACTTCCAAATCAGAACTGAGACTGTACTTTTCATAAAAAAACTGGTCTTTGGAATCGGCAGAAGGCTTACCATTTTTTGTGCGATGATAACCCGAATAAAACGTAAAATTGCCGTTATGTATGCCGGTGTACTCCCAGTATAAGTTATTCTCGGTACCGGTTTCACTGTAGGGTACATCAGCTACCTTGCCTTTTTGATTCATCTCACTGTCCAGACAAATCACATGCGCGGAAGTTTCAACGGTATTATAGTATGGGGTCATACTGCCCGTAGCTCTTGCCGCAATAACATACAAATCACCGTTCACAATTTCGAGGGCATACGCACTTCTCAGTTGAAATACTGTTGTAAAATCAATGGATTTTACATTTCCTGAATAGTCTATACGCGTAAGAGTTGACCTAGAATTTTCTGCTTTTACCACAACATTATAAGAAATTACATAAATATAATTTTCATCACAGGCTAATTTGTGATAGTTGCTGGAGCCATAACCCTCAATTAGTGGAATGTAATATTCCCACAATTGTTCAAAATTTTTTGTAAAGAGTTGAACCTTATTTTGTTCTAATCGCACAATATGATCACCTGATTTGTAATATTTAATTTTAAATTCTCCGTCGCCCGATTTGTACAGTTCTTTTATTTCCACATCATTTTTAAGCTGCGCAGAATATGTGATGGTTTGTGAAATGATTAAATCAGACATGCTAATGAGACATATACTGAGGAATATTTTAAGGCTTGAGTTAAGAATTTTCATATTGCCCAAAATAGTACTTTTTTTGATTTTACTGCGTATTTCAAAGCAAGGAAATTTACAGTTTTTTGGCAGGGGGCCATTTCGTCCAAAGATACGAATTTTGATTTCACGATAAAGCCAGAGAATGCGTCTAAACCAGAACTTATTCTTTCAGTATTAGAACCAGGTACAAAAAAGTGAGAAGAAATTTTCGGGTTAACAAAAAAGCAACGACTTGCAATTGTCAAATATTCCCGATAACTTCATCTTCTAAGGTGTATGAATATGCTCCTCTAAGTCATAATTGTTTTTCATTTGCTTTTAGCTTTGAGACAGGTCGTTACATAATTGCCATGACCGTCATAAATTACAACTTCAATATTCTCTAATTTTACTACTAAAGACTGAGCATATTCTTTAGCCTGCTTCTCGCCCTCAATAACTTCGAAATAATTGTTACCAGTTTGCAAATAAAGAGTACCATCCAAATTTAAAAGATGTCCTGTGTTAACATCAGCTCTCAGAATTACATATTTATTTTCTCCAACGATAGGTATTTTCATGTTTTAAAATCTTAGGTTAACTGGTTTTACATTTACATTGCTAAATGTTCCTTTCAACAATACTTCAGACTCACTCACTACTCCCCTCCTTGGGTCAAATTTACTTGTTTTAAATTTGGACTAGTAATCATGATAGATTTAGGCACCTGCATTTTAGAAGCCAAAGCAACCTTTGAAATTTATTTTTTTTGCTTTGGCCGTTGGGGCCAATATTCATTGGCCATACCCTAAAAAGTGAGAAGAAATTTTCGGATTAACAAAGCTAAAACTTGCAATTATCAAATATTTCCGATGATGTCATACTATCTTCATTTGCTTTGAGACCCCTTTACCTAATGGTTAAATCTCCATCCAATATCATATTATTCAATGTTTGCTCGTCTACACTATTAATCTCATCAAAGCCGTATACAAGCGCAAATAAAAAAACTTTGTTCTTACCCAGGAACCTTGTTGCAATCCAATAATTAGACGCAGCCAAATAAAAATTTTCGACAAACAGTATTTCTTCCTGCTTTCTTATGGGTTCCACTTTAAGTTCAACTCTATCCTCTTTATTCAGTTTGGAGCCGTTGGCTAAAATAAGTCCCTCAAAAGATTCTATTCTTCTTAATGTTATCTTATTGTAGTCGTTGCTAATGGCAACAAGCCCAATTCTCTCAACGTCAAGGAAAATCATATCGTCAATAACAAGCTTGCTACTTTCTTCAAGTAGATTTAACGAATAAACTCTAAGTATTCTATCACCTACTAACTTTTGGAAATTAATCTCCATAATTTAAAAACTCAACAGCAAAGTTATGGTAGACTTTGATACTACCTCATTCCAATAACTCTGGCGCGCTTGCATTTTAAAAATTTAAATCTTCATTTTTCCCAAAACAGCGGCAGATTTGGTGCGGGCATATAATACTATAAACTCATCATCTGTCACCTCACACGAACCTGGTAAAATTTTCATAAACTTACTTTCCGGAAATTCAAATAACTTTTCCTTTTTTAACTGCCCGTTTGCACTAATGGTTACCTGATTTCCAAATACTCGCTTTCCCTTTTGATCGCCAGTACCATCCGAGTAATTCTCAATCATGTCATCCTCTTGCTCATTAAAAATCAATTTGACTTCGTTGTCCTTCGAATACCAGAAAAACGATGAATAACGCCCCATGTCATTAGCACTCATTTGATTTTTACGAACAGCTACATTCCATGCAAAATTGCCATCCTGGTCAAACTTAATTGCAATTACATCTCCAAAAATATATGATGTACTGCTTGATGTTGTACCGTTTGAAACATAAGTATGAGTATGAGTGGTATATTGTTCGATAAATAGAACAATACCTCCATCAGCAGTTGAAACCATTCCATTCAGGTAATAATCGTAAAACGCAGGAACCGCATTTTCGTCTTTCTCTGCCTCCTTCTCCTCTTTTTCAGACCAGGTAGAGGTAATAAGGTCTTTTTCGAATTCGTTGACAGATTTGTTTACCAGGGTCAGATCATCCTTAAATACATGTGAAAAAGAACCTATTAAGGTCCCCTCTTCCGTGCATGAAATTCCTGAAACCAGAATATTGCCGTTGTCCTGTATTCTGAAAAGGAAACTTTTCACAATTCCGTACCCAGGGTCAATTTGCACTTTTTGAACCTCCCCCGAGGTCAAATCCATGCTCACGAGGTAGTATTTTTCAGGAACCCAAACCTCTCGTTTGTCCTTCATTTCAAGCTTATCCTGTGAGCCTGCAATAATCAGTCTGTTATTATCTGCCAGACGATATTGAAATTTCGTAAAATGTTCAAATGGTAGTATGAAAGGGACTTTGGATGTTACCTCAAAAGTGGTGTTAATAAAGGACAATTCCATATTCTTTTCAGAATTACCACCGGTTTGTGTCGTTGCTGTTGCATCAAACAATTCCTTGTTCAGACCCAATACAATTTCGGATTTATCCTCATCAAGATAAAAAATCATATCCGTGCGGAAATAATAATACCCTACCATATCAGGGCTTAATAAGCTATGGGGCGCAGAACCTTTATAGGGTCTGGTTGCGACCTCTGTCAACTGGCCCGCCTGCAAATCAGCAGTGTCAAATGACTGCAAAAAATAATGAAGTCCTTTCAGCTCTGCATCCATTGAACCAAAAAGAATGGTTGGTTTTTCGTTAAAGATAAATACCGAAAGTATAACCATCATCATTCCCTCATGATCGTTTTGAAGCAATACCGAACTTTGCTGCGTGAGTGTATTTACGTCATAACTTTCCAGGTAGTTTTTTTTGTACTGATTGCGTAAAATGAAATAACGGCCATCCGCATACCCCAAAACGATCGGATCTTTTACTTTGTTCGACGCTTTGTATTCTGGTCCCCATGTAACTGACTGGGTAAAAGAACCTGTAACTGAAACGGCTAAAAGGACAGCTAAAATAAATTTCATAAGATTGGGATTTGATTTATATGGATCCCAAATATAGCTCATTTTAACAGGTTTATGCACAAAGAAAAAGCCACAAATATTTGCGGTTTTCTACAGAACCAAGGTGTCAAAAATTAGAGTAAAAATCCATTCGGCAGGCCTGTGTAGTATTAATTACAACTATTTCCGATGACTCTACTCTGTACAAGTTGGGGAACATGTACCAGTGTACTTTGCTATTATATTTCTAACTTCATCGAGTACCAACTTTAGGAATTCAATACAATAATAGAGGCAATGATGGCTAGAGAAAATGCACTTATAAGTACGATCTTACCAGGATGAGCAATGGTTCTTTTTGCATCTCCTGATGAGAATCGTTTTGCTTCACGTTCGGTTACCTTAGTAGCGCCATAGTTGTTTAAATCCTCAATATAATTACTTAAATCTTTAAAAAAATCTTTGTCCTTTGGAACCTTGACGGGAAGATTTGAACTAGTAGTCAAATTCTCTGTAGGACGTTTATCATAATATGCCTGGTAGTTTTTTCCGCTCTGCCGGTCTTTGATATAAAAAACGGACTTAAAAACTTTATACTCCTGAAAACCGCCACTAACCTGCATAATGTCTCCCTCAAATTCCTGGGTGGCATAATGAACCGAATATTTATATTTTTCCACCGGGCAGTTTTCAAATTCTCCAAAGGCAACAATCTTATGTTCTAACTCAGGATGTGTTAACATAAAGTCAAGAATCAACTGATTTGTTTCATCAGAGGGAAGATCCTGCATACTCTGGTAATTACCGTCGTGATATATGGGTTGCCCGTCTTTGTAATATGATCCAATAAATTTTACAAATAAAATTGGGTACTGGTTAATATCAGAAGGAAAAACCGCGTTTTTGTCTATTTTACCGCTACTCCCAAAACAGGTGGAAATCTGTAAACAAACCAATACAAAAAAGCACTTCATAAACCGAGGTTTTAATATTTTTATGTTAATGTGAAAGCTTACCCTAAAAAGTGAGAAGAAATTTTCGGGTTAACAAAAAAGCAGCGACTTGCATTTGTCAAATATTTCCGATAACTTCATCTTCTAATGTGTATGAATATACACCTCTACGTCATAATTATTTTTCATTTGCTTTTAGACTACTCAGCCAACGGCACCTTCCCCAAAACAGAAACCGACTTACCCCGGGCATAAAGTAGTACATTGGTGCCGTCAGAATTTGAACTGACTGCAGGTCGAATTCCAATAATCTTTCCGCTCTCAAAATTCAGAAGACGTTTTTCTACCTGATTCCCGTTCTGATCAATCAATACCTGACTTACAAATACTTTTTTTGGCTTAATTGCAGCAGATTTTCCAGTAAATTCATCCATTATTTTCCCTTTGGTTTCATTAAAAATCAAACCAATACCGTTATCTGTTGGATACGCATAAAACGATGTATAATCCCATTCCTGATCAACATAAATCTGGTGCTTCTTTATGACTTTTTCCCACCTTTTGGTTCCATCACTTCCAAATTTAATTGCAACAATGTTCTCAAAATAATCAACGGATCCGGCTCCAATAGAAACATTAGGTACGTATTCAATCGTATGTCCCTCTGTCAATAAAACGACTCCATCGTCATTTGTATGCACTACTTCTTTGATTTTAAAATCACTTAGCGCAATTGCACGGCTGGCATCACCTTCAATTTTTTTTTGTTCAGCCATTGAAAGCGCTGACCTGATAAATTCCTTTTCAAGAGTAAAAATTTTTGAGCTAATTTCCGTCATGTCTTCTGCAAGTAGCATTGAAAAACAATCCGTAATGCTTTCATTTTTAGCTGAAAGAAAACCAGTAACAATTAATTTACCATCATTTAAAACATCAAAGCGACAATCGTGAATACCCCTATTTTCTAACTTCAGCTCTTTCTTTTGAATCTCCCCGGAAATAAGATCATAACAGAACAAATAGTAGTTAACTGGAAATACCTTATCATAGTTTCCATAGTATTCATGGATAGAATCTTCTGATCCCATAAAATAAAATTTCCGATTATCTGTGAAGCTATATTGAATCTGCGTAAAGTGATCAAATGGTATTTCAAAGGAAGATTTGGACACAACTTCCATTGAGGTATTTACGCGGGTAATTTCATACTGTCTCCTGGGTTTGTTTTTTCGTCGCCAATCGTCCAGATTATGCAGACTCTTGTTGATTACTAAAACCATTTCATGATTTTTCTGATCTGTAAAAAAGGCAAACTCATTGGTGTAGTAATAAATAAGTCCTGAAAGATTCCGATAATTCGTTGGTTCACTTCCCTGGTAAGGTCTGGTTGTAATTTCCTTTAAATCTGCTGCGCTGAGATTGCTGGTCTCGAAAGACTGAACTAAATAGTGAATTCCGGTCAGTGAGGCATCTACAACGGCAAAAAGCAACGTGGGCCTTCCTTCAAAAATAAACCCGGCAATAGGTTCCGCTTTGCGTCCTTCAAAAATGGTATTTAGCTGAATTGAATTTACTTTGGCCAGGGTCTGGTCTCCATAGCTCTCCAGAAAATTCTCCTTTTGGTAGCGCCTTAAAACAAAATAACTTCCGTCAGCCTTGCCTAAAACGATGGGCAAATCTATCTCAGTTGGTGTTTTGGTTAAAGGCCCCCAGGTTACCTGACCAAACGATTTAGAAATTATAAAAAAAGATATTAAAGCCAGGACACATTTCATAAAACAGGTTTTACAGGTATCGAAATTAACCAAAACATCCGGGAAATAAAATGAATCCAGTTACATTGAGATGCTTTTAACACCTTTCCAGATTCCCTTATTTAACAAAAAATCCTTTGCAGATCGACATTCTATAAGCCCAGACGACATTTGAAACATCAAGAACCGGCCGCTACCTAAATAAATTTCCCCACCAAATAAACTCTCGATCGCTTTTCTTTTCAAATTTGTTAATTCCGAAAATAAAAAAACTTGCAGTAAGATTATGTTTAAGAATTAATGGATTTGGGTCCGATTTTAATTGCCAATTATACCCATAGTATAATGAACAAATCATAAAATTCAAACCCACTTGAGGCTTAAAAACCAATACATTATCTATTGGACTCCCAAAAACATGATACCCCAATGAACCTCCGAATGAAAATATAACAAGAAAGTTGGCATAACTTTTCAACTCAAAAAGTCCCGCTTTTGACCATGGATTATAACCCATGGAACAATGAAAATTGTATCTAGTATAGGTCATTCTTGAACTTTCTTTAGAAAGTTCTAATTCCGTGAAAAAATAACCTCTTTGAAACTGGTTGTACCCGCCGTTCAATGACAAAATCTGATGAGATGGTATTTTTTGATCCTGTGATAAAGCGACCATCCTAAACATAGATAAAATAACAAATACTGCACAGTATCTTTTCATATCGTGAAAATATTAGTGTCAATATAAAAGTACACACTAATTCTATTGGTTGATCCAGATACTTGAGGAATTATCAATTCCGGTAACCTCTGTTCCATTATCTATTGAGCCCGTTGATGAACTATTCCATCCAGAGGAATTTCCTCCAAATTGACTTACGCCATATTCCGTAATGCACATAATTTGATTTACATGCCAATTGCCGGTTAATCCAAGATCCATTGCTTTGTAATATGCGGGCTCCCATTGAGCAACATTTAACGGTAACCAACCTCGATGGCCTGTAAAAGCCAACAGAAATTCATCATCTTTAAATGTGTTTAGTCCTTGATATTGATCCTCATACTCAATATTAAGATCTGCCTGAGGATCCATCAGACTTGCGGGCCCCTTTTCTCCTGTGGGAACTGTTAGATTAGTCCATGGAACCAAAACCATATTACCCTTCCCATTCCAAATATATCTAGAAGTGCCTCCAGCGTTTGGAACAACCTTATCATCTGGATTCCAAATATTCACTAGAAAAGTATATTCACTCGCTTCATCAGATAACACGTAGTCTGGTCGTGAGGGGCCATTTAATGTTATTAAAACAACTTCTTTACCCGATTCTTTTAATTTGTGTATATTATTATTTATATATGTTACGGCAACTTGTCTGCCATGACTATGCGTCATTATCATCAAAGGTTTATTATCGTATCGACCAGATTTAAACATAATATCTAACGATTTTTCCAAACTTCTTGCCCCTTTCTCCCTGTGTTTACTGTTATTCCATCCTGACCATTGGTGTCCATACATATCAGTCGATGACCATTGTGCCGGAGCTAACATTTGCATCGCCCATCCCATGTAACCCCACGCCCAAGGATTGCTCCAAGTTCCATGAATCGTTACGGGCTCTTGTCCCTCAAGTTCAGTGGCATCAATTACCCTATTACCACTGAAAGTATAAGGGCTATAGAATGGATATTTTGATGTCAACGGATCCACTGCTAAAAACCTTCCCAACCGTGGATCATGCATCCTATATTTATAGTTTACACTATTCCCTTCTCCTTTAATCTCATTGTCTCCTTCTTGCCCCTGGAAACCATATCTATATTGATCCGTAGACCCATTACGCCCCGGCATGACCATCCCGAACGGATAATAATCAGAATATGAAATCACATCAGCCTCATAAGCCGTTTGCGCGGTATTGGCAACTTTACGGTCGGTTGTTACCTCTAAAACATTGCCCAAATGATTGGAGAACTCGTAGAATTTCTCCATGACTTTGCGTTTTTCTTTTTCAAAATTCTGCGGGTAGTTGGTGGTTGCTGTATAGCTGGCATAGGCCTGGTAATAGCCTCCGGCTAAAACCTGGTCAGGCGTAAAATCAAACTGCGCCAGCAACCGGTTTTCATTTTTAACACCCAGGCGTTTTGATCCATAAATCATACGCTCAGCCAGTTTTAACTGGTCACGGTTGGTTTCTTCAATACCAAACGGCGCCGTAATTTCACGGGTATAGGTTGCCATTACATTACCGCCGGCATCGTGTACATAATAGGTATACACAGCCGCGGTATTGTCAACGCCGTTTTCTACTTTCATCACCCGGTTGCCCAGGGCATCATACACAAATTCAATAACATCAGAACCTTTGTGAATTTTATGCACCTTGCCGGTTACTGTCCACTCAATGTTGGTAATGCCTTCCTGGGTATCGGTGATAAGCTGTCCAATGTCATTGTAGGTATAATTACCCGCTGCCTGGTTGTCTACATCTACCGTGTATGAACCTGCAGCCGCTACATCGCCAACACTTAAAAGCCTGTTTCTTTCATTGGTATCATCTATGTCATACGTAAAATTATCCATTACCAGGGCGGCATTGTTTCCATACCGCAGCAGTGTTTGAATGTTTCCATTGGCATCGTAAGTATACGCCTCATGGTAGGCGTCTGAATAAATGGCAGAGGTTGAATTAAAGCCGTTGGTGGCATAATCAGTTGTATAAATAACCGATGGGGCAACCTGGTATACATTCATGTTTGAAATGCGCTGCAGCTGATCGTATTTGTAAATGTTGCCGGTAATGGCAATGGGGGCCTCGTTGATATCTTTCAGGGCTGTAACCATGTGTGTAATATTGCCATTGTAAAGGCTGCCAAAGGTGCCATTTTGGGTAACCAGGTAATCGGTATTGGCAAAATTATCCGTGGTACCAATGTTTGAATAATCACCAGAAAAATAGCCCAGGTAATAGCCATAGGCATCTTGCCCGCTGTATTTATCCAAACCACTGGTATGTCCGTCTTCACCCAGGTCTTTGGCCGCATCCATAAACGTGCCGTTGGCCCCTTTGAGCCAACCCTGCAGGTTGTAAGCATAATCTGTACCCTGCACCTTGTCATGCCCGGTTTCAACACGGGCCAGGCTGCCGTGTAAATAATAAAAGTATTTGGCATCCATTTCCCACTCTTCACCATCATCACTGGTAAAGGTGCGTACCAGGCGGTTGTTGGCATCGTAATGGTATTTGTGGCGCCATTCATCCAGCTCACCCGGCTGGTAAATTACCTCTTTGACATTGCCGCTGAGCAGGTCATAGTCGTATTCTATTTTTTTATGCTGCTGATCATACAACACCAGGGTAGAATTGGTTTGCACCAGTTCATTCACATTGCCATGCTCATCATACGAAAAGGATGAAATGGTGCGCACCATGCCGTAGCCATACGCTGCCACTGCACCACCGGTAGCTGAATACCCCGATGCTGTAAATTGTTCTACCGCGCCAATGCGGTTGCGTAAATTTTGCTGGCCGTTGTCAAAAACCGCTGCAATGGTTGGGTCGGCTGTATAACCTTGTTCATAATAGGTTTTTGCATAATCACGGCGCAGGCCGGTGCCCGGGTAAGTATAGTTGTTTAGCTCTGGTAAAAAGTTGATGGTTGCCAGGGCCGGGTCACCGGCCTCACCGGCTTCAACAATGCGCCCCAGTTCATCAAATTTGGTATACGAAAATTTATTGTCAACCAATTGTTGGGCATTTTGTGAAAAACGCAGGCGGTATAAATCATCATAATAATAATTGGTGACACCACCGTCCGGCGTTGACTGACTGGTGAGCAAATTGGCACCGTTGTATTCATACAGCGTCTGGTAGGTGTGAGCCGGTTGGGTGGTACCGTTCCAATGCCCATCAGTACCAAAAGCCGTATTGGCTAATGCATGTACCCCCAGCGGCGGCACCGTTGAAACCAGGTTACCGGCCTGGTCATAATAATAGAGTGTATACTGGTATTCTTTCAGTACATAATCCATGGTGTAAACTTCAGCAATACCATCCATGCAGGAAACCTGGTTGATGAGGTTACTGAGCGTTTGATTGTACAGGGATGAATAGGCGTTTTGTGCCTGCACCATGGCCTCGAGGTAGGCCTCGTTGATGCAATCGGCAGTCCAGTCAGTGGTTGGTGGGGTGTAGCTAATCACATTCTGGGATGTGGATGAATAACAACGGGACAAATCCAGGTAACCGGCATACGGTGAACCCGAGACCGGGTGAATGGTAATGTATGCCAGGGTAGCAGAAACCTGGGAAATGGTGAGATCAGAGAATGAGGCAATGCTGGTTAATGCCACCGCATTTCCATTCAAATCAAATACCCTGAAGATCCAATCTTCAGTTACACAATCCGTAGTGGTGGCCTGCAGCTCATTGGAAAGTGTTATGTCTGCAACCAAAGGCCCGGTGATATTTGGCGGGTTGCAGCTTGCGGCAGCAGTACCTGTAATGGTGATTCCGCCGGATGCAAAATTTCCGTCAGCATTAAACGCATCAATGATATGCCCCAGGCAGGGGTTTTCTATCAGCAATTCAGCCGTTGAAACAGAAAAGGTTCCTGTTGTTACCAGCATATTGTCCAGAATACATTCCGGGTTACTGGTAAAAATAGTATTCACATCTGCCGCAAAATTATCAAACAGGGTTGAGCCGTCATCATACAACCAGCCGCCAATGTTACCGGTTTGGCAAGAAGCGTTACAGTATTCTGAAAGTTCCAGTTCCAGGTCATCCAACTCTGAGCTGACTGTTAATGAGGCAATACAATCAGCCGGTAAATTATCCATCCAGAAATTCACATTCTGACTACAGGTAGTGCCGCAGTCAACGGCTATACCCGGGCCCCCCAGTGATGTTTCCAGATAGATAATGTCAAGTGTGGTAAACCCATCTGATCCGCCGTCCGGGTCGTTACCAATGACAGCATTTTCTACAATGGCATCAGCATCTTCGTGATACGTGCATCCGGCCGCATAATTTGTTGCAATAGACGTTTTGTAGGCGTTAATCTGTGTCTGTTTCAGGTTCTGATACATGCCGTAGAAAACATCCCACTGTACAGCTGTTGTAGACAAACTGCAGGGCCCGAATAAATGATCAACATATACTTCCAAATCAACAGTACCGGTGGTACAAGGTTCATCCAGTGTTGTCAATAAAACAAGCAGATCAGACGTTGTACTGGTTACCAGATCAGGGGTGCTGCCTACAAAAGGATCAGGGTGTCCTGTTAACGTGATGTACGGATCGGCAGTACCCGATGTCCACGCTTGTGTTGGGGCCATAAGCATGTCAAATTCCATCGAATTGATTCCGCTTCCATTGTCCATCGCATTCAGTTCCAGACATACCTGGTAGTGGCAATATTCCCGGTGAAAGGTCAGAAAAGTTGGCAGCCATTCTGTTTGAAAATTGGCCGCAGTTTGCAAATAGCTGGGCGAATTGACAACCGTTGCACCGGTTGCCGGTGAACCATCGGGATTGTATGCGGTGTATAAATTAAGCGTTGAAATAGTGCCCGGGAACAGGGACCAGAAACTACTGAGTGTGTTGGTTACATCGGTATAAAAAATACCACCCGGACTCACTTGTGCTTCCATCTGCGTGCGAATGCCGTTGCATTGACTGATGGTTCCAAATTCAATGTCTTCTCCATTGGTTACATCAGCCTGATCTTCGGCATCGCCGTCAAAAGCTTCCATGATATTGCAATTGGCAGTCATACAATCATCCCAATAGGTGGTGGCCTGTTTGGCTGCCAGGGACAAGGTAGACCATGCCGGACCGGATGGATTGGCTGCATCGTAATTTATACCGGCCACATAATCACAATAATCATCACAATTGGTATAACAACCGGCTACGTCTACATTTTCCAAAGCGGCAGCAACAAAATCTTCTTCGGTACCAATAATGGCTTCTACCTGGTCACTAAAATTGGTCTGCGTATTTGAACTTACGGTTAGTTTTTTGTAAACCTCGTATTCACCAATTTGTGAAAACGTGTACGGACCAAAGGTCAGATTTGAGCCATTGGATGGTTGATAATTCACAATACCAGCAGTAGCAGTGCAGGTTTCCAGGCCATCTTTACTGAATGTCAGAATGACGGGTGTTTCTGCCGTTCCATCAGGCTTAACCACCACAAAGCTGAATTCATATTCACATTCCACACACAAAATCTGGGATGTGTTGGTTGGATTTTCAACCCCGTACAAAACACCATCCAGGTCATAATGAAAGGTATACGATGATGTACCGGCATAATTCGGAATTACTATTTTGGATGTTTTTTCAACATCTGAATTAACCACATTGTGGGTTGAAAGGGCTGTGGTTGCCGCAGTAGACGTACCGCCCAGTTCAACCAGGTTGGTGGGTGCATTACCGGCCAGCCCGGTGGCAATCACCCGCCCGTGATTATCCTGGTAACTGACACTGGCCTGACCGTTTGGATCTACTACAATTACTTTTTTGTAATTGTCTGCCTCCCCCACTTCTTTTCCAAAAAGGCGTCTGAGTTCAAACTCGGTTGTATTGCCGTAATAATATTTAACCGTATGGGAGCTGCCCATTTTAAAATCTTCACCAATGCCTGATGTTTCTGATATTCGCCCGGTAGCATCTTTGTTGAAGCGCACCTGTGAATAAACATAGCCGTCGGCCTCTGGTATTGCGCTGCGGTACTGATCACCGGTGAATGTATTGTTGACGCTGAAATACTGGGCCGCGCCTTTGGTGCCTCCCGTTGGGTCTATATCAAGCGGCTCAGGGGTTGTTTTATCAAAATCATCTTTGTCAAAAGGCAGGTTGCCGGTATTCTGGTTAAAATTGTTCTGGTAATTAAAATTTCGTCCCTGCACCGGTGCCGGAATAACGCTCACTGTCTGGCGCCCCTCGTAATCAAATTTGGATTCACCCACCAGCGTAATATCGTCTGACGTATTGTAAACTGCAGCTTGTCTGCCACGTGCTGCACCGTCATAATACGACAAGGTGCTTACACTTTTTCCGTCTTCAGCGTAGTTAACCCCATACAGCCAATTCTGACTGGCGGCAAAGGCTGCTGCGGCTGAAATTGCATGTCTGCATAAAACAGTTTCACTGATAATCTGGTTTGACGGATGGTCTGAAATGGTATAGGTCCAGGCACCCGGTTTAACTGATTCATAATCTCCGCCGGGGTTTTCAGTGGCGCCCACATAACGCCCCACCGGACGCATTCTGAAAAACAACGCCCCCTCAGGGTATGTCATATCCAGTTTATAGCGGTTTCCAAATACGTTGACCCGGGTAGGTTCTTTCAACTCAAACGGCAAACTGCCGGAATAATTATCTGCGAAATCAATTCCGGGCGTTCCGGATTGCGCAGTAGCATACGCAATGGCATCCATCACCTGCTGATATTCGAGCGAATAGACATCCAGAAAAACCCATTCCACATCATACTCTTCAGCCCCCTGAACAAAAGGCCAGCGAAGCTCTCCGGTTGTGCCGTTGAATTGAATAAAATGTGTTTCAACCGCGCTGAGTTCATAAAAGCGCTCTGTTTTTATACTTAATTCCAGGTGAATGTCAGCCGGTATATGTGAGTCCGTTGCATCGTTGGTGGCATCTACCCAAACACCTCCGCTGTAATATTCTGCATCTACATCAACAACCTGAATTTTGCGTTCCAATGCCGGGTCATCTGTTTCAAACAAATGGTAGTCGGCATAAATAAAGCTGTTTGAAGCGGGTTCTGAATGAACTGTCAGGGTAACCGGTGAGCCGGTTTGCCAGGCACCATTTTCAAAGACATGCATGGTAACCGTATAACGCCATGGATACGCATGGGTGAGATCACTGTGTGATTCACGGTTATACGTCAGTGTAATTTTTCCGTAATTACGAATTTCATCCGGGGCAACGTAAAACGGGCTCACCGGGTACGAAATGGCAATTTCATTGCTGCCCGGGGTGGCGTTCAAAACCGCCCTGTTTTTACGAATACTGTATTCTGAATTACCTGCGTAAACCGTTAATGCGGCTATCACGAAAAGGGCTGAGGTTAAAATTCTTTTTACCATGGCTTGATCCATTTTTTGTAATTAATCCTGGTACAAATTCACCAGGTGATATGCTTTGTATGCTCCAATAAGAACTATTTTTGATCCGGCTTTCTGAAAAACATCTTTGCCATTAATCTGGTCTTCTGTGGCACCTTCCTGAAATGAAAAATGGGTGTATTCAACAACCACATAGCTGGCCTCCGGAAATTTTTCTTCATCGTAGTAATAAGCCATTTTTTTGATGCTCAGGTTATTCAGATCAAGTGTAATTTCTACCAGGCTGATGTCACCTGTCATTCGCAGATGATAGGTTTTTATGCCGCCATCTGAACTGACCAGGTCAGCTGAAATAAGTAAACTATCCTGCGCGGTGAGCGCGTGAATCTCGCGCAAAAACGCTTCGTCTTTCTGGTTTAGTTTTTGCTGATTTTCTACCTGAATGTATTTCTCTTCATGGTCAATGGTAACCAGCATCTGGTCATTCGATATAACCTCCGTATCATCTATCCGGCTGCGGTAAGCTGAACCGCTTTTCTGAACATCGGCCTCAAAAGACTGAATGAGTTTGCCTGATTTGGAAGAGGTGTACACCGCTATTTTACCACGTAAATGATAGGTTTCTGACCGGCTGATCTGTGCAGAAATGAGCGCCATATCGTCCTGGTAACTCTGTGCAAATAAGCCTGACCAGACAAAAACAAGCTGTGTTAAAATCAACAAATACTTTTTCATAGTTACTGTACTTTGGTATGTCCGCGGTTTTCTGAAACTGTTTGAATGCCGTGGGCGGTTTCACGTTTTACCTGGTAGAGGTTACCTTCTTCATCGTAATAATAGAAAGTTGCATAGTTGTTGTTATCCAATGTGGCTTTTAACCGGTAGTTGTGTGAGTCATACACATAGGTTACAATGCCTCCGGTTTTCGGACTGATGCGGATGTCATCAATGTAGGCAAAAGTTGGTGTGCCACCCACCGTTGAAGAAAGCAGGATACCGATGGTGGCATTTTCCACGTCAGGAGTAAATTCAAATTCTATTTTCTGCCAGCCCTCAATCACTTTACTCTTTTTGAGCGTCGCTGTATTAGAAATGTCTGTCCATCCGGTACCGGTGTATCTGCGAACTTCTATACCAATTCCTTCATAGTCAATTTTACGGATATCGTCACGGCTCACCCAGGCACTCAGCACATAAGTTTTGTCTTTGATAAGGTCCAGCTTACCCTGCGGAAAGAACGAGGCCTCTTTGAACTTCATGGATTGTTTACCGGTATGCGCTTTACCACTTACAAAGGCAACTTCTCCAATATTGGTTGAGTGTGATGAAGTTTTGGTTACTGAAACAGTAGCCCGACCGGTCAGGTACGAATCAACATCAATCATGGACAGATCTGACCCGAAAAATTTATACTTGGTTTGAACCACCAATAGGGTGTGCCCGTTTATATCACTATAACCTGTTACTTCGCCGGTAAACAAAAATGAATCACTTTTTCCGCCGGTAGCAAAATTGCTGGTTTTTATAGCCAGTTCTACTTCTGTTCCAAGGGTGAAATCATCGGTCGTTTCCAGTTCAATCCAGAAAATACCATTGATTTTTGACAGACCATTGACAATACGGTACGTACGCTGCACGTCAGAGGAGTATGTAAATGTTCCGCCCGGCTCACTGTTATAAAAGCCCAGGTTATCATCTGCCTCAAGAGCTCCAATGCTAACTGTTCCGCCCGCCGTGTATCGTTCAAAATCCTCTGCTCCCAGTTCATGGTATCCGGCATTGGCCCCAACACCAACAACCAGGCTTCCGGAATAAGCATAAAGCGCCGCTGATTTGATATTCAGCCGGTCTGTATTCTCAAGCTCATAGGCCTCACTGCTGTACTTGGTAATTTCAGATACCCATTGCCACTCAGGAACATATTTTTCATAGTTCTGAACCTGCCAGTTAAAGAATTTGAAATCGTTCATTTCTCCGTTGTCACGGATATCTGTTTTAACGGTTGGAACATAGGGATCAGGGCCTGCCTCACGGTCTCCAACATAAACGTATGATTTATATGGGCGCCATATACCTGCCTCACCATTGCGGAACGGGTTGTTGTTGTCATCTGTTTTGGCATTTTCCCATTCATCTTTGTATTGTACCGCAGAACCATTCAGTACTTTGTGCATCCACGTCAGTTTCAAACTTCCTGTCCAGGTACCACCTGCAATGGTTTCAGATAAATTCAGATTTTGCGAATAGCGGGTGGCCGCTCCACTTGCCGTGGTTACCGGTTTATTTTTAGATACAATGGTGCCAGCATCAGCAAACACATGGTTTCTGCGGCCTGACCGAATGACCATGAAATCACACATGGTTCCATTGGCCAGCACATAGTTTGCATCTTCGTTAGCGCCATTGTTTTTCTCTACGTAAATAACACCCTGGTTAGCGGCTGACTTCTTAAGGTAAGTAGCTGTGAAAGCACGAATAGCATCTTCTTCCACATTGTCATATTTAACCAGTAACACGTCACCTGAAACTAATTGGGGTAACACGTTTGGAGTGGTTTCAAGAATAAATTGCTGATCCAGGCCACCCGCACTCCGGTAGGCAACAATCTTTCCGTCAAATTTGAGGTCAATGTTCTTATACGCTCCGCCCATACGATCATACTCCCAGTGGGCCGGGTGCGAATAATTGTAAATAATGTCTTCAAACTCATTGTTTACACTCATAATAATTGGCCGGCCGGCTTGCTCATCATAGACTTCATTTTTGGTAATCACCCGGGCACGTCCGTCGTAAGTATGTACTTCAGAAACCAAACCAGAACGGAAAATAATTTTATTGGTGACAAATGTTTTGCAGTCATGCTTCACGGTTGTAAGCGCCGGCCAGAAACTTGGAACCGGAATTGGTGTTCCCGGAGAAACAATATCTGTATTCCCATATCCACCGGCAACAATGGTGTGTGATTTATTCTGTCGCTGATCGGTGAAAAAATCATATTCCACACCAACAAGCCGGGCTTCGGTTGACGGGACATCGGTATTGTTGTCGTGATTGATGGTTTCCACTTCATTAATCAACCTGAAAACCGTTTTGTTATCAGCAGGATCGTCGTTGTCATAATGCAACGGGTACCCCTCTGACAGGTACTTATAAATGACCGATGAAGTTGCATACGGATTTTTTGAATAATCAGCATTTAACCCATATTTGGTGACAGCCTTTACTTGCCCGTGCATGTCATTTAACTCAATAACATACCCTTGCGCTGCTTTAATTTTTTGCCGCTCAAACATACCCACAAAAGGGATGGGTATCGGCAAATTCAACTTACTCTTAATAATCTCCGATTCTTTGATGATTACCGGAAAATCTTTGGCCGTATAGAATTCATATTCGGTTATACCGGTTGTGCCAATACCATCCGGATCAGGGCCTGCTTCGGCAATCTGCATTTGGGTGGCGGTGTTGAGTGAACGGACAATTACCTTTCTATAACCAACCACCGGTGCCGGAAAATACTGTTCATTGACCGGGTATTCAAAATAGGAGCGGTTATCTGAATTAAAGGGTACATTGTCCGGATAAAATTTAGGGTAACGCAGTGCAATTTCATCACCACCCATCAGTGGTTCGTAAGCGGCTACACCACTACTGATTGTTTTAGGCGTTCCGTGGTCATCTTCTTCAACCGTATAATCATAAACAACCCCGGTTACCTGTTCTGTCTCAGACGAAAAATTATCCCAGTTATCAGACACCGCTATTTGTTTTACACGCTGACCGCCGCCGCGTTTGGTTTTGTCAGGGCTGCATAGTCGAATGACTGATCTGCCATCGGTCAGATCAATTCGCCGGGCATGATTGTTTTGATAACAATAGGTCCACACACCGGTAAACATTTGGATTGTTTGTGGAATGAACCCCAGCAGCGAAGAAACCAGCTGCGCTTTAGAACCCTCGTCTCCGGTAGCGCCTGTTTCCAGGTCCATGCCAGAAGGTGTGGTCAGCATCAGTGGATCATTCAGTCGCATGTGCTCCCAGGCTGCCAGTGAAAAGGGATGGTAGCGGTGCTCATAATGAACATCTGTTGCCGTTGAACCGGATGAGTTTTTGTCAATTTTGCGGATATGTTGCTTGATGGTAATGAAACCTTCCGTGTATACACCTCCTGAAAGAGATGCTGTATTTATACCGTATTTATAATAATTTGTAGTTGTTCCACCAACGGTATAGGGTATGGTCCAGAGATTGTCATTGTAATAATCTTCAATGGGTACGTAGCCTGAAATGTAATCATAGGTATTGTCCTGCTCAGACCGCAATTGGGTGTAGTTTTTGAAATATAAATTGCGCTCACCCTTGCTGTCAACCAGCAGTCCCTCTACATAATCACGGTAAATTTTTTGCGCATACTGATCAGCCGACAATCCGGACGCAAGCGGTTCTTCCAGTTTGAAATACACCCTTCTGGCGGTCGGATTATCCATATCACCTGATGTAAGCCCGGAATTATTATCGTTGTATTCATACAAGGTGTTATTAGCCGTGGTCATGTCATTCACTTTGGTGATTGGAAACATTTGCGTAGCTTCTTCGCTCTGCACATACCCATAGTCGTCTGCCTCATACGTCATGTTTATATCACCTCCTGAAGGCAAATGAATGGTTTTTAATGACCAGGCTGAGGCGTTATTATCTGCCTGTGCCTGACTCTCTGTTTGATTTACATAAGGCAGAAATTTATGGGCAAAGGCATTTCCATCTGATTTATAATTACCCCAGCGGTCATACATAAATTCATTGTATCCAATAACCCCTTCTGTTGAACCGGGCTCATTGAAATAGTTAAATTCATACGGACGCATCTGGCCTTTATCAGAACCCTCATAGGTGATCCAGATTCTGCGAAGGGTTAATTTACCGGCTTCTGTATTATCCAGAACGCATGATGGTAATCCGGTTTGGGCCCCATCGTTATTTTTTACATTTCCACACAGTGAGTAGTCGTATTCAAAATGCACCTCCTGCAGCGGAACGGCGCTGGTAAAATCCGTTTTGTAATCCTCCTTCAGGTACAGGCTGATTTTTTCAATCAGCAGCCCGCTATTAGACCCATTGCCCCCGCCGGTGATTGCATTAAATTCTCCGCTTGCTTCATAATTGTCATTGCGTTTTGCCAAATCAAAAACAACCACGTGGGTTTTTGTTTCAATGCGTGAAACATACCACATTTCTTTTTCGCCGTATAAATAAGATCCTTTGTCATCTGCCGCGGTTGTAAGAGCGCCGGCTGAATAGCTTGCCCCCTGAAATGGCGCGCGCCATTTATAATTACCTGCATATTTTACATAATCAAATTTTACCCAATAACCCAAGTCAGCATCTGACGGTCCGTTATCATCTACATCCACATAATCTGCACCCAAAACGGAGGTAAGCATGTAGGAATGCGCGTACGGCGGTTTAGTGGTTTTATTCAGGTATTTATCGGTGCCGGAATATTTGTATTTGATTTCAGCATTTTCTGTTTCAATTTCAACCAGGTTTGCGGCACGGTTGGTTTCTCCGGATGGAGTTACCACCTTGGTTTGGTCTACCGAAAACGCAGCTTCAACTTCTTTGGTATTATATGCCGGAAGTGCATACACATAATATTGCCCGTTTTCATTCAGAATTTTATAGGCTCCGTTATGTCCGGCAATGGATTTGTCGTTGCGCGTTGCCCGGTCCAGAAATTTAGCCGGATCAGCCGGTGCGTTGGTGCCATCCAGTAACCAATCTTCGCCATCCGCCCAATTGTAATAAAACACTGATGTTTCAGTCAGATCGGTTTGATTTGCCAGATCAGTGGGGCTGGTTATTGTGGTGGCCGCCACATCATTATACAGACTGGTCAGATCTGCGTTTTTTAGTTTATGAATTAAAATGTTACGTGCTATGCGAATGTCGAGATCTGTCGGTGGTGTACCTGTCACTGTCATGTGATGACGATCAGGTTTGATGTCAGCAGGAACTAACAAAAGATCCAGTTCATCTCCAATCTCTGCATTCGCACCTGTTAACACAGGTTCTACGCCACCAATAAAATCGAGTTCATCGACATCATACGAAGATTTGTCACCATGCATCCGATAATAGACCCGTTCCCGATCCTGATAATCATAATCCGTGGCATCCTGTATTTCTACCTGCTGCCTGAACATATAATCATTAGCCCAATTATTTTTATAATCCCACGGACGCTGAACACTATATCCGGAGGTAATAGTTCCACCAAAGCCTACGTGTGCATTTCCGATATCATAGCTGCTGCTGTTGCCACTCACATGGCTTCTCAAAAATGGGTCGTAAACACGGCCCACATCGGTACGGAAAGGCCTGAAATTGCCGCCAATGCCCTGGCCTAAAACACTGTAAATATCATAGGTCAGATTGGGTGCCGCCAGGTTAGGTGTCATGGGTGTAATTGTTCCATCTTTCTCCCGGGTAAAATCCATGATATCTTCCCGTGCTGAATTTTGATAATTCTCAAACCCATAAACCTTATGCGTTTCATCAACTCCGGCAATTTGAGGGTCTATTCCCTGAATATTAAAAAACCCGCCGAAACTCTGATTGGCAAATACGCCACCAACACCGGCTCCAAATTTGATATAGACATTCATGTTGTCTGTTTTGGTAGAGAGACCAATCATGGGGGCATGAGTATTGGCTGAAAAACCTAAGCCGGATTGACCTGCCGCGACTGAAAATCTGGCTTGTTCAAGGTATCTTGGCCGATGACCTGCCTCGTGCCCTTTCTGTTCAAGTTCATCATTAGAAGTCTTTTCAACTGTTTCGCTAAAAACCTTAGATCTTGAAAAAGAAATCCCCAATCCCTCATTATCATACGACAAACCGGCACTGTACCTGTGGCCCTTGGTTTTTTCACCCTCAACAGAGAACTGAACGCTTGCACCTAACCCTGTTTCTGAATCAAGTGTCAATCCCATGCCCATACGGTCACTATTACCCATTGGAAACCCGGCACCAAAACCTATTGCAAACCCTTTATAATTATTATACCTCACAGAAGCATTTAAACTAATATCCGGGTCGCCACCAAAAATCTCAGCAGAAGCTCCATAATTCAACCCCACTGTAACATTCTCTTTCATGTCTACCTTGGTAATGAGTTCATCCCCGTTGTAATCATCTGCAAACCCGCGCACATCCCTAACCAGGGCACCGGCATTGATGTTCCAGCCCAAGCCCACCCAGGAGGCTTCCTGGTCCATGCCAACCCCGCCGTGATACGATAAATTGATGGGGTACCCGCCGTTTGGACCCGGTAAATACATTAACGGAATGTTGTAGGTAAAATCACCGGTAAACATGTTTACCATATCAGTGGTTTCAACGGGCTCAAAAGATTGCACCTCTGGCTGAGACGGACCAGATGTTAACGCCATAGCAGCGGTTGGCCAGACTATTTCAGAAATCATGTTCAGCGCCAGGCATAAAGCCAACCCTTTGGTGATTCTGCTTTTTCGGATTTTGGTAATCAAATTCATAGTTTATTTTTTTAATTCCGGAAATTCTTCAATATCTGCCTGTTTAAATAAAAATTTTACCCTGCCCAGTCCAAACTGATCATCGGTAAAAATGAACTGCCAGTCTACTTCATGACTCACTTTTTCAAAGGCCAGGCTCAGATCAAGTGTAGGTGATAAATTGTAGTTTCTGGAATAATGGGCCAGTTTACACGGCACAGTATCTGTGCCGGCAATTAAGACAAAATCACGCCTTGAATCAAAACTGTAATGGTATACCCGGGAGGTTTCATTATTTAATTCTGTCTGATTGTATTGCAAAATGTTTCCACCACCGGTCAGTTTCAACCGGAACTGAAAATGTTCATAGTTTGCCAGTTCTTCTTTGCGGGTAGTATTTTCAGCAAAACCTGATTCTTTTGAAAGCATGTATTCTACCGGTTCATACATAACGGATATTTCCATATCACCCACCGCCTGATCTTTACGCAGCCCATTTTCAGGGTCACTTACAAAGCGGCCATAATCCTCCGGCGAAAGTTGTTTGGTGCAACTCACCAGCAGGGTTATAGAGAAAAATCCGATCCAATAGTTATTCACCCGCATAGCGTTGATTGACATAAACAATTATATCCTCCGTGATATCCTCTGATTCATCGGCATACATCAGGGAACCGTCTCCGTTTGCACCGTAGATGTAGCTATAGCTGTTGTTTTTTCCAAACTCCTGAACGTATCCGTTTATTCTATCCCAGATCAGCCCGTAAGACTCTTGTGCCTTTACTGCATACTTTTCTTCTTCGCTGGTTTTAAAATCCAGAAAGTAATTTTGTTTTCGTTCAAAAGCAATCAGCTGATCCTCGGTTGGGGTAATTTGTTTCAGGTAATTTAAATCCAGCTGAAGGTCTTTTCTTAGACTGTCAATGGCCGAATTCATTGCAGTTTCTGCTTTCAACAAATCAGTCTCCAGTTCATTTTTATAGTCAAACGCGTTGTACACTTTGGCACTCATAAAAAAGGCTGATTTGTTTTGATCCGTTGAAAACAACAAATAGAGCACTGCTCCAATGCAAAAGAGATTTGAAATAAGTAATGTGATTTTAAATTTGTCCATATTTAGTTGTTTTTATTATCCGCCAAAAGGCAATCCTACTGAACTATCTGATGGTATACAGCTTGAATGACCGTTGTAAAACCGCAGATAGAATTTTTCATTTTTATCATTAATAACCTCGAGTATAAAAAAGCCGGTTCCAAGGCAATAACCGTTTGTTGTCAAATCCAGAACAACCCGGTTTTCACCATGAATAAGATTCTCCAGCGTAAAATCAGTCTGATCAGCAACAACATTCCCCAACTGATTGTAAATGTTGAATTTAATGTTGGGGTCGTTGTACTCTTCATTGTAAACAAAGCAGAACCGGCCGCTGTTGGTTACGTAGTAATTTCCATCCAGCTCATAGTCCAGGTGAGCACATATTTCAGAACGGGAAAGTCCGTAACAAAAAGATGCATACGAGTCATGAATATTTCCAGAGAAAGCATTGGCATCAACCTTGTAGTCACTGGCTGTACCTTCAACTACAGTTGCAATGGGTGTAACACCATTGTTATAATAAACTTTGAAGTTGGCAGCATCCAGCTCTATTTTCAGTGGTCCGTCATTTGACCCAATGAATATACCAGGTGCTGCTAAAACATCAGCAGCGTTATACACTGCTACATATTTACTGATAACCCCAGATCCCATGCCTACAACACATACACGTATTTTTTGACCGTTGCTTTCGTCAACCATGCGCACATTGGCATAAAGAATGGGTGATACCGGAGGTGAGCCGGCCAGCGGCGGTTTATAGGAGAAGCCCACGTTAAATTTAACCCAACCTTCAATGCCCTGTTGCAAAATATTCTGACCGATAGCCGTTCCTTCTTCACCTACCGTATTGGTAAAAATGGTATTTACAGATGATGTCAGCGGTGTAAAGAAATTATTTGTCAGCAACCATTCGATGGGTTGTCCGATCTCAAAATAATCATACCAGTCCATAACGGTGGTTCCGTCAGACCAATGCAGATGGATCATGTATTCTCCTACAGGTAACGGAACTGTCAAATAAGACGGATACGACAAGGTACCGGAAGCAACAATGCTACTTGTTGACAAATCGGTTATTTCATACTCAGCCAACGTAGCTCCGGCGAAAAAAAATGCCGATGAAAATGAAATTCTTACGCTGCCATTCCCTGCATCACATTCCGTATTATAGACCGTCGTTTTAAGCGGTTTAACCAATGGCCATTTTCCAATAATAACAGGTTTGGTTAACTTACCGGTGCTGTTTTTAAAAACAACATCTACCTTAAAATCATCTGCCGGAACAACGCGTTCACGGTGATACTCTTCGGCGTTTTTATAAACAACCAGGTCGTAATTTTCTTTACCGAGCCTGAACAGGTCGTTGGCAATAACCGTGTCTTCATACAACACACTGTCACCCAAAATAACCTGGAAGTGTTTGGTGGTATTGCTGATCTCAATGCCAAATTCAAACTCATGGGTTGAGTCAGCCTGCGCATCATTAAAATTGTTGAAACCAACAACCATATTCCCCAATTGGTTTACCACAAATTCAAAAGCTACGCTGTTATTTTTTTCAACTGCACGATCCAGGGTAGCTTCACCGGATGGGTCCATGGCTGTGGTTTGAATATTGCCCCCGGTATAAACCAGGTGGTTGGTTGCAATAAAGGTGAGTTCAGGGGTTAGCAGTACTTCATCATCAAAAATACGGGCACCTTTGTTGTCAAACACGGCCACAAAATAATGTTCGGCCGGCATGTCTGAAAAGGTGTAGTTACGCGTGTTGGATTTGCCTCTGAAAAAAACAGTACTGTCTATGTCAATACTGTCCTTTATATTATTCCAGATATCATTCAAACTTGGAATCTGGTTATAACCGATTAAATAGGTATAGGGTAACTCACCGGCTGGTGCATTAACCGTAATATTTCCGGTTCCAAGGCTATCGTAATATACCGTTTCTATTTTGGGTTTAACCGTATACGATACCATCAAATTGTGGCCGGCATCATCCGAAGAGCTATAATGTCTCGACGCGTAATCGCCCTGCGAGTAACTCTGCAAAGCCAATTCAAATCCAAAATTTTCACCCGGATTGGATTGCCAGTAGGGAATAAAACCCAAAATATCGACAGTATCATTTTTTAGTTCGTACCCATTGGTTGTTGTAGCAGGTATAGCAACACGATTTGTAGGTGTTACATCCGGCCGGAAAGACCAGGTAGAATAGTCTTCATCCCAGGGCTCAATAACCCTTGATACCCATGCATCATTATCAGAAACCGTATTTTGGTAATGACCTGTTGACCTGTAATTAAGTGCTTGTTCAACACTCGAAAAGTCTAACGATGGATCCCAATCAACAAAATATTGTATCAGGGTTCTGCCATCACTGGTTGTTCCAACCCCTGTTACTCCGCCAGCTATGAGTGATGTTCCACCCGGGGTGGTGCTGTCACCACTACTGGGGAGATAAAGCAGCCACGTATCTTCTATATATTTTGCACGTGATGCTGTATTCGTAATTGCAAACGAAACATTTGTCGTGCTACCTTCTTCTCCGACAAAAAAATACTGGTATCCTGATACGCCCTTATAATCTGTCACTTCAAAAATGTATAACCCGTCAGAAAGTCCGGATATTCCTGCATCACTTATTGAGGTACCTGATTCAATTAAGGTAAAAGCGCCGCCGGATAATTTATTCCAGGTGTAGGATACGTACGAATAACAACCTCCGGTTGCTGTGACCGAAGAAATAGCGCCATCATTGTTACCATTGGTACAATGCGTCACATAACCATCAATTTCAATAGGCATTTGATACTCCACTAAAATATAGGGTCTTTTACTGGTAGTAGCATTTTCAGAAGTGGCGTAAGTAATTCCATTATCAACCGTACCGGATTCACTTTGCAATGCAACACGCCACCCATAATTTTTTTCAGGTACATTTACAGCCGCCTGCGCCAGGGCTTTAATACTCATGGCATGCCAACCCGTACTTGATGTGGCCGCATGAGTAATGAGTGATCTGTTTGCAGTGGTTACGGCTGGTTGATTGGCCCAGGTAATGGCTCCTTCTGTCCAGCCTGCGGTAACACCTTGAACCAGTAAAGGGTGATTGACTGAGTTGTCTACTGCTTCAGCATACAGATAGAGATAGGCATTGGTCACTACAGCATTCCGGGGAATATTACTTAAATCTCCCTGGAGAAATAACCGGTTGGCATAACTGGTTGTACCGTAATCCCAATTCACCGGAGCAGATGTACTGGTTCCGTAATTAGTACCTGTGGAACCGCTGTAAACGTGCGCATCATAACCATCTGTATCCAGGTAGATGGTGTCCATTTCAGGGATGCGGTACTCAACAATTAAATAGGGCCGGTGGCTGGTGGTGCTGTTTTCTGACGAAGCATACGAAACACCAATGTCGGTTGTCCCGGTTTCACTTTGCAGCGCAATACGCCAGCCATAATTCAGCGATGGATTAACCACGGAATATTGAACGTGTGAGGTGATGTCATGGCTTTGCCAGCCTGTGTTGGTGGTTGAAGCATCGGGTATGGTAATTCTTCCGGTTCCGGTAATCGATGGAGCGGTTGCCCAGGTCACAGTATTTTCTGCCCAGCTGGAGGTAACACGATCAATCCACAGCGGGTGGCTTGCTCCATTACTTGCCGATGTTGCGTATAAATTAATGGTTGATTTGGTCACCACCGCGTTGGCGGGAATGCTGCTCAAATCAATCTGATAGTACGACCGGGTTGCATACGATGGCGGGCCGTAATCCCAATAAGCGCGGGTTTCTGCGTCGGTGCCATAATTGGTGCTTGTAGCTCCCTGATACGTAAGTGCATCTATTCCGCCCGCATCAAAATAAAGGGTGTCAATGGTAACCTGTGCAACACTGTTGATACTGATCAGGGCAAAACATGCCGGTAAAAATTGGTTCAACACTCGTTTCATTCAGCAAGGTATTTGGTGATTGTTCGTTTCTCATGTCCCTGTTCATCCAACAGGGTTATGTAAAGCTGATGGGGGTATCCCGGCCGGGCTGCACCCAGGGTTAGTTCTACCTGTGTGCCGGTTATCAGATTCAGTGAATTCAATTCATCCAGCGTATAGGTGGTGTTCATGACACTGATCATATTTGATTCGGCGTCTGTAATTAAAACCTCAATCCGGATTTTTGTAATGGTTGTATCCACTAAATCAAACGCCAGGTAAAGTCCTTCAGAAACACTGGTTCCGTAAGTCAGCGAATCCTCTTGCGTTAAGGGGGTAAATGTGCCTGCATAAAAATTCAGATCAGTAGAATCTGTTTGCGCGTTGACACTGCCCAGGGAAATTACTGCAACAAGTATCGCCGCTGCTTTTTTGAAGTTGACCGTCATGGTGGTACACATATTTAATTAACTGCATCCCGAAATTCAGGGTGCATTTTTTCGTTTTTTTTGATCCTCTTTATGCGCACCGGCTTTTTGGGGAAACCGATACAATTATTTTTTAAAAAATACTAAAGAGCGTCTAAAAACAAAGGTAAACAGGGCGTTTCAGAGCATTGCTTCGGAAAACCACACGACTTTCTATGTGGTTTTCCGAAGTAGGGTATTTAATCATTTGTTTGACAGTTGATTACAGCGCTGATTTTTTGAAAAAAAAGATGTTCAATTTTA
The DNA here is from genome assembly GCA_016192075.1 of Bacteroidota bacterium. Taxonomy (GTDB): domain Bacteria; phylum Bacteroidota; class Bacteroidia; order Flavobacteriales_D; family Crocinitomicaceae; genus JADJGJ01. The sequence continues at coordinate 39,098 of JACPUU010000018.1, forward strand.
AACAAATGGCTGCTGTTTTTTGATCGACAATTGCCCGAAAGGCTTGCGGTCATTGGGTTTTATGGCAGAAAGAGGGAATGAAAAAAAATTTTGGGGGAAGTTTTGGAGGGGAATATTTTTTTGAAGCGTACAAAAAACAATTTTTCAGGATGACAAAAAGCTGAGACGTACATTTGTCAAAAATTTCCGATAACTTCATCAAAGGGTTTGTGAATTTAAAATCAACAAGATACTTTTTTTCGACTCGTAGTTACAAACCCCCACATCAACATATTCCCCTCGTATGGTACAGTACTTATATTCAAAAGTCTTGTTTGTTTTTCTAATTATTCAGATTTTTCAGAGTTGCAAAAACAGTAATCTAACAACGTCAAATAAAATTGAAGCCTATTCAATCAAAGATTCCACAATCGGAATAAATCTAGAAATAGACAATGAAAGATTCCTTATAGACAGTATCACAAATACACTTTCTTCAGGAAATAACGGGGAAGAAAGGACCTTTAATACAAACGTTTATTTTACCAAAGATTTTAATAGAAAAGAAGAAGGGAAACTCTTCTATTATGAGATAGAGTATTCAGCTAATCCTGGCAAATATTGCTTTTCTGAACTCGGTCAATATGTTGTCCCAAGAGCATATTTTCATGCATCTACAAAGTTTGATAGAACGGAAACTCATAGAATAGACGATTCTTGCCAAAAAGAATGGCTTAATGTGATTAATGTTGACTCAAACAAAAAAACTGTTTCATTCGAGTTAATGACACATTACAATAAAACTATAAGCTCCCCAGATGAAACGGTAAACTTAAAGATAGAGAATCTTCCCTTTAATTGCATTTTAAAATAATTTAGACGGTTTAAGCACTCGAATAAATTCTCCCTTGAGAGGCTATTTAAAAATGGAATTTACCGGGCGTTGATGCAGGAGGAGTTTCTTCGCTGCGCTCAGAAAGGCAAGGGCCCCGAAGGAATATATTGGGGAGAGGTGTGTAACGCAGCGAAGAAACTAACGCTAAAGCGTAAGTATCATTCAGACTACCGGTCTTTTTTCAAGGCCGCATTTTGATTGTCTGATCACATAAATCACACGGAAATTCAAGGTGAATTTTATAACTGGTACGGTTGGTATCAATGCGGATATCACCCCACGACCGGTCATAGTATTTTTCACAAGTTACGTTGTAAGGTGCCTTGTCGGGATCATTTTCAGGGTCCAGCAAAAGGGTGTAATCACCTGGCAGAATTGTTGCAAAAATTCGTCCCCGGCTATTGGTGGTATACGAATAGTCTTCACTGCCGCGGAGTATAACTTTTACCTCGTTCAGCGGGCGCGGCTGCCTGATTTCTTCCAGCAGCTCATCCGGCGGGTAAGCACCGTTGCAATAAGAACCTGACCAGGTAATTTTAATTTCTGCCGCCACGGTGAGATCAGGTTGAACAAGGGTGTCCACGCGCTCTGTTTTCAGCAGATGAGTCGTATCTGAAATTTGAACTTTGGTATCTGAATCTGTTTCAACAGGCGCTGTTGTACAGGCATTCAGAAAAAGCAAAACGGGTAAGAAACGGTGCATGGCAGTTTTTGTAGTTGAATACCACGCTGAACCAAAAACGTTCAGAAAAAAACGGGCGGGGATCAAATTTCTGATCACCCGCCCGTTCACTTTTTTTAGGCTGGATGGCTTGTGCTATTTTGCAGTTGATTCTGACCCGTTCAGAAACATTTGCTTATTGCGCAGGTATACCGCAATCCAGATTACGCTCAGCAGTACCGCAGCCATTGGAAACTGACCAGCGGCAAGTTCTATAGACATAGCACCTCCCAAATAACCGGTGATCAGCAAAAAGCCGATTTTATAGGTTTTGGGAATAAGCAAAAGCACCACCGATACAAGTTCAAGCACACCTATTACCTGTAATAATTTTCCAAGGCCCATGGCTTCAAACCCCTTCACCAGTTCGTCTGCGGCAGTGAGTTTCATGGCTGAACTCATCAGCAGCATCAATGACGGAAGGATCAGCAGCACCCATGAAATGATGGTTTGTGTTTTTGTTTTCATATACGTTTTTAAATTTTAGTTGGGTCAAAATTAGGGTAACCCGCTTTCCATTTGGTACTACTTTCCCATAGTATACCGGTATACAAAAGGAAAGCGATATACAAAATATACCAGTTGTTTGTACCTTTGAAACCATGGAAGCAACGGAACATGACAAACGCAAGTGCCCCTCACACCTCTCAACCGGTGAGTGTAACAAGCAACTGCTGCCCGTAAAGGATGCGCTGGATATCCTGAGCGGAAAATGGAAACTGCAGATTATTCTTTCACTCACGTTTGGTAAAAAACGATTCCGCCAGATTCAGCGCGAAATTCCGGGCCTTACACCCAAAATGCTTTCCAAGGAATTAAAGGAGCTTGAAATAAATGAACTTGCCGTGAGACATGTGTATGATACATTGCCGGTAACAATTGAATATGAACTTACGCCTTACGGGCGAACATTGAAACCGCTCATTGCTGAGCTTCACAAGTGGGGCACCAAACACCGCAAACGAATTATTGCCGGCAGTAGAAAGAAATCCGGATAAACAGTAATCTACTGCTACTCCTGAATCAGGGTAGCCTCTTCAAAACAGTTCAACCCATCAACACAAAAACGTTCTGCAATTTTAGCAGGCAAGGCTGATGTTATTTCAGCGCCATTGACGTTATAAATCAGTTTGTTTTCAAGAATACCAACGGGCAGATTCTGACGCGAAACCAGGTCGTAAATCTTTACCGGTACATGATTGGTTTTTACCAATGCCAGCACACTCTGATCATTAAACCCGTTTGCTTTGGTAATTCTGCGGTAGGATGAAACAATGCGCAACTCCAGCTCTTTTCCGGACGGGCTCAGCCATTTGACGTTGCCCAGATAATGAACGGTTTCTGAACCCCAGGTGTGCTGCAGTTCGCCCTTTTCATTTTCTGCAAGGCTTGCCGCAAATTGCCAGAATTGAGTGGTATCTGTATCTTGCGCAAAAGATGATTGCAGCGCAAAAAACAGGTAGGTAAGAAAGAGTGATCTCATACAAAAAAGTATAGCTGTAAAGATATACGAAAATTTTACCGGAATGGTTGATTATCACCTTTTTATTCGAAAACAAAATGCCGCTCGTAATACGTGCTTCCGACAGCGCCTTTGGTAACAACAATGAAATAGGTATCTGTCACAAAATCGTGCATGTTAATGACGTGCCCCTGTATGGCAATTTCTGGTTTTGATTCGTAATACCCATAATCTATCGGCAATGGTGAAACCGGCCCGAAATCACCGTCAATATCCAGCAAAACCTGCGCTCCGCTGGGCGCCCAGGTACCACTAACATCACCGCTTATTTCATAATTCCGGTGCAGTTTCAGGGTAAATGCGCGCGGGTCATCTTTGTCGTCATAATACACCTGTGTAATCAGGTTGGTACCGGCACTGTATTCAATGTGCCCCACCGCCGTAATTTTTCGCGGACCACCTAACTGCTTGTGGCAGGAACCCAGCAGCACACCTAAACCTAAAATGAGAACTAAATAACGCACAACCTGTTTACGTGTTCAGGTATCAAAGGGTTGCGGTTAGCGGCTGATAAATGATTGGGGTGTATGCTGCGGCAGAAACCGCGACGACCTTTTTTCAGTACACGGCTGGCAAAATCATACCTAAAAACTGTAATTCAGATTCACAAACAAATTCACCTCCTGAATGGTTGGTTTGGCTGTATCCAATGACAATTTCTGCATCCAGTTGGCGTTGAGTGAAAAATTCATTTTGCCGGTATTCTCTTTTTCGAATTTGGGTGAAAAGGTAAACGAAATGCGGTGATTAAAAACATTGCTCAGCAAAGCGTCATTCGTATATTGCCGGTTATAGGTAGAACCAATAGCCAGGGTTGATTTTTTTTGAAATAAACTTTTCTGAAAATTTACAGTGGGCCCCATAAATGTATTGCTTGTAGTTGCCATAACTGTCCGGTTCACATTGGCTGCAAAAGTCAGGCTTGCACTCAGGGCTTTAAATTGTTTGCTGTACGCCAGGTTGGCACAATGAATATTCATTGGACTGGCTGAAACACCTGATTCCACAGCTGTTCCAAAAGCACCGGCCGTAGTTATAGCACCAGAAAGGCTGGCACTTTGCTGGTACGTATACATCAGTTGTAGCACATTTTTGTTTTCTGATTTTCCAAAATTATACGACGACATGGCAGAGGCACTTTGGGTCAACTGGTAAAAATTCATGGTATCTGCTGCCGCATAGTAAAACGGATCTGTTGCCGGGCGGTTTTTAGTAAACGTTGAAAAATTAGAATAGGTACCGCTGAAAACAAGTTTGGGTGATGGAACAAACGATGCATTGATACTCCCCACCCAGCGTAAGGTGGTAGCTGCTTTATCACCCGCCAGGTTGTTACGCTGAAACCCGGTATTGGCGCCAATATTCAGCCTTTTATCAAAGAGCATAAACGCCGGTGAAAAGGTATAATTATTCAAATCATTGTTGAAATAATAACCTCCCAGGGTTTTATAACCAGGATCAATGTGCTCAAAATTGAAACCAACATTCATCCATTTCAGCTGGTATTTGATGGATGTTTTATACGCCTGAAAAAAAGCTGTTGTAGCGTTGGCATGCACCAGCGGATTTAAAAAACTCAGCGTCGCGGTTCCTTCTGAACCATTTACCTCATTGAGGTTTTGGGTGAGTGATGATGCCGCGTATTCAGCTTCCAGGAACAAATTTTCAAACAGGGCTGCTTTTCCACCCAGGCTGAACACAAAATTATCCTGCGGTTTAATGGTTGAATTTAACGGTATAAAAGGGAGCGATGTTTCGTTGTCTTTTGCTTTGAAAAGAATAAGGGTTCCGCCAAAACCTTTGTTTTCATACCCACATTTTAACCCGTATCCAAAACGTCTGAACGTAATTTGATTGAGGTTGTTCTCCAGCGCATCATACGCTACTTCTTTATTCAGGCGCCCTGCCATCAGCGCTATTTTCCATTTGCCCGGTGTCAGTTCAACGCCTGCACCTAAAAATAAATGGCCGGTTAAGGTGTAGGGTGAAAAATTCATGCTGGTTAAACCAAGGGTACTTTTCACCCATTTGTAGGTTGGATTTAAGGCTGTCCGGTTAAAGGGCTGCGTGAATTTTCCGCCCTGGTTTGAATAGGTATAGGTAAACGGCAGGCTGACATCAAGTATGGATACATTGACGTTACCGCTGGCATACCAGGTAAACGGCTCACGACTGGGAAATGCCAGGCCAGACGAGAAATATGTAATGGTGTTAAACGCCAATCCACCCGTAACTTTCAGCATGTCTTTGCCGCCAATTTTTTCCAGATTTTGCGCCTGAGAAATGAAACTAAAACAGAATGTAAAAAGTGCTACAAAGACACCACGTAAAGACACACACTGAACATGCTTTTTCATTACCTGGCCAGAATAAATGTAATGGATGCACTGTCAAATTCTGAAACAACTTTCAGCACATACGTTCCGTCAATCACGGAGGGGTCAAGTGAAATTGCTTCGGTGATAAGCAATGACTGGTCATACTCATTAAAAACAAAAGTGGTTCCAACCATATCCTGAACAACCAACGCAGCACGTTGTGATTTGTAAAATTCAATTTCAACCGTAAAATTTCCGGATGTTGGATTTGGATAAAGCTGCACCGATTTAATGCCGTTCAGATTGTATTGCGTTGCGGCCAGGCTGTCAAACGGTGAGGCATAAATCATTTTACTGACTTCTGTTACGCAGGTTCCATAATGCGCCTGCATGGTTATTGCAAATGAACCCGTGTCCGGCAAAAGAATCACCGGGCTCAGCGGGTTGTTATCCAATACCATCAACGCGGGTGGAAATACCCAAACAACTGTATCTGCCGGCGGATTGCTGACATCAACAACCACAACTGTGTCGGTGGCAAAATTGTAGGTAGAAAACAAAAACGCCGGCGTTGGATGACTGCTGTTTTCATCAATTACAGCCGTAAAATTATAGAGACAATTCACCGAGTCACGCACCACCATGGGATAGGTTCCGGTATAGAGTCCGTTAAAAACCGGTGAGGTTTGAAAATTGCTGCCGTTGTCAATTGAAAAAACAAACGGTTCCAGCCCACTGACCGGAGTAGCCACAACAGACCCTGACGGACCATCATCACAGGGTTTGAATCCTTCAAAAAGAATTACCGGAACCGGGGGTATGTTCAGGTAAACCGTATCTGCACCATAGCAGCCGTTGTCACCAAAAACTTCAACCGCTGCATAGGTAGTTGCACCGGCCAAATAGGTTGTATTCTGCAAAACCGATGCGTTGCTCCAGAGGTAATTAATGCCGTTTATTGTTCCGCCATAATTAACACTCAGTGGCACTGTTTCTGCATTGCAAACCAATGTATCATTTCCGGCAAAAACCGCAATGGAATTATCCTGCATAACAACAATACTGTCGGTTGCTTTACAGCCGGTGAAAGTATCGGTTGCGGTGAAATAATAAACCCCGGGATCATACACCGTAAGCGGATTGGAAGAGGGAGAGATCAGTGATCCGTTCCATTCCATTTCAGCGCCGGCGCTCAACGACGAGCCAAACAGAATCAGTGAATCAACCGAACAATTGAGCAAACCGGAATCAGGCACCTGGGCATCCGGCAGGTTCTGATATTCCAGTATAAATATTCCCGTTGAGTTGGTACAGCCCGTGGTGCTTTCTGTTGCAAACAAATAATAAAATCCGCCGGTTGTAATTTCAAGTGTGTTTCCATAAAAAACAGAGGTGTCCTGCGCTATCCATGCGGCAGCCGAATTGGGTGTGGCCGAATAGGTTGTAAGCACTAATGTATCTGTTAAACACGTCAGCGTATCAAGTGCCGAAACACTGGTTAAGGTTGGATATCCGGCAACGGAAATATCCGGAAAAATGTAATTGTTGTAAACAAATATTCCGGCTGATTGCTGACAACCGTTAAGCGTATCCGTAGCTACCAGGTAGTATGACCCGGGAAGATTTACCGTGATGGGATTGGAAAAGAAAACCGAATCAACCGGTTCAAACCATTCCACGGTGGTATTTGCGGTGGGTGAAGAACCAGAAAAAGTTTTTTCAGGATCAGCACAGGTCAGATCATACGATCCGGCAGGTAAAATAACAACCGGTTTAAGCGTATCCAATGAAACATTCACCGTATCAAAGTTGGGACAGCCCCATGCATTTTTGACTTTGAAAACATAATTGCCGGCTGCGGTAATGGTATCATACTGACCGGGCACATCGGGTCCCGGAAAAGGATATACCCATTGATAGCTCACCACCGCGCTGTCTGAATATCCATAAAGAATTACCGAATCGCGCACGCAGGTAAGTGTTGTATCCGGCCCGGCATTAACATGCGGTAAAGGATTCGAATAAATGTTCAGCGTAACGGTATTGCTGTATAATTTGGTCACACCATTGCACAGCGAATAAGGTGTAATTTTTAACTGACCCTGACCAAAGTTGGGGAGAAATGCAATCTGTTTTGAATACGCCGCCGTGTCATCCATTTCAATGGCTGATATCATCGGTCCGGAATTTACCAGAAAGGCACCTGTGCCGGTAAATTCCCATTTGTAACCATCTGCAAATTCAACCGCGGGAATGGTATAGGTGACAGTATCTTCAGGGCAAATGGTGGTGTCAAAAGCAGTAAATGCAAATGCATCGTGAGGTTCCAGGCAATACGCCGCAAGCCCTGTTCTGGCCGTTCCGCCAACGTTGGTTAATGCGTTGCCGGAAATGAACAGATAATTTTCAATTACATGTGTACGGCGGTAACCATACCCTCCATACGTATCTGAAGAAGCAAGTCCGCCAAGGGCGGAATTATACGTTGTGGTGTTTGTGGTTATAACCGGTGAGGCTGTTGCCGGGTAACTACCATTCAGGTCATAAAACCCAAACTGGCCGGCTGACCGTTCAATGATGGTGTTCTTGTATTTTGCAAGACCATCTGCATCCGGCAACACATCCGTCACTGCACAAAAAGGACCATCAACAAGGTTATCATTCAGCTCATGCACATAGGTACCATTTGATCCGGCATATTTAGACGTACTGACTATGAAATTATCAGCACCCGAGGTAATGGGAATTGACTTCCACACGGCATTGCCGGTTCCGCAAAGCGGTGGCTGAAACGTGTTATCATACGAGCCATCCGGCAAATAGCGATGCAAAAATCCGCTGCCGCCCAGGTAATTATCACTGCCCGACAGGTAATAAAAATCACCGGAACGTTCCACGGAATATACCTGGCAAAAATCACAGCCATAGCCGTAAAAAGTGGAACCACCAGGGTTGTTGAAGATTGGAATCCAGCTGTGCGCTACCCCGTTAAAACCAACCACGTTGTACAACACATCATAGGGCTGACCGGATGAAAGAAACTGAAAATTACCAGCCAGAATAAGCGTATCAGCCGATCTGTAAATGTCATTTACTCCGACCTCGTTGCCGGCATAATCCATCAGAATATTCCAGGCGGAAACATTAAACGGTGTAATGGTAACAGGCAAAAATTTGCTTTTGGTTGAAAGCAGTTCTGCAAAACCCGTGCGCGCATAGGTGCCACTGGTTGTTGTAATGGATGTGAAATTTCCACCCAGGTAAATGCGGTAATTAAAATAGTTGGTGGTTTCATTCATGTAACATTCAACCGACCGTATTTCACCGTTAATGGCTGTAATGGTATTTAACGTAGCACTCAGATTCAGCGACAAATCTGACTTATTCAAAAAAGCAATGTTGTGTACCGCGGTACCGTTTACGGAAGTAAAATTACCAACCAGAATGTAACAGTCGTGATACGGATCATCGGCCACATCGTAAATGACACCACCGGCGTTCAGGTTAATCAGTGCATTGTCCAGAACCTGTCCGTTCACTTCAGTCAATGAAAAGAACAGGCATACAATCAAACCGTATTTTTTTAAAAATGGACCCACTTTTTTAAATCAGGGGCCGTAAAAATAAGAAGATCAGGTTGATTACAAAATGACGGACGATAAATTTCAGTTTCAGCGGTCCAAAATTCGTTTTATAAACCAATCTGACTGTTAAACTCTAAGAGGCTGTTTAAATAGGATTCTGCGGTTAAAAATTTTCCCGCGGATCGTCGCAGAAAAATGCCGCGGATTGCCGCAGATTCTGGATTGAAACAAAAAATCAGTATCTATCAGAGGAAATAACTCTGCGCCCTATCTGGCGCCTACGCTAAAGCTTCAGCGCAAGCGTTGCGGAAAAAATCTGCGCGATCAGCGGGAAATCAAAATGATGATACCTTAAAAGCCGATTATAGTACTACTTTTCGAAATAAAAGTTCCTACCAGTTACCAAGAGGCTGTTTAAATAGGATTCTGCGGTTAAAATTTTTCCCGCGGATTGTCGCAGAAAAATGCCGCGGATTGTCGCAGATACTGGATTGAAACAAAAAATCAGCATAGATCAGAGGAAATAACTCTGCGGAAATCCACGCATCAGGTTATACCGGGTTTGATTTATAAACCGCTTCTAAGCGCACTCACCAATTGCCACACACATTGCCCGGATACTTTTTCTTTACCAAATTCAACCGCCAGTTTGTTGAACTGCTGAAAAAGCGCATTGAAACACACGTGCTGCAAATGTATTACCAAAGCCGTATTGAGATCTGCTTTAAACTGGCCTGATTTTACACCTTCAGCAATTACCTGGCGGATGTGTGTTTCAAAAAGTTCGTCTTCAAAACGCCGGCAAGCGTCAAGAATACCGGGGTAATATTTTTGCAGCGAAAACATAAAAATGGGGTGAAAAACCGGCGCCAGGTTAAATCCATACTGATAAATAGCAGCCAGTTTTTCAACCGTATTTTCAGGTGCGTTTAAATGTACGGTGATGTGTTGGCGATAGGCCTCAATTTCACCGTTCACGCAGCACTCCAGGATATGGTCCTTGTTGGCAAAGTATGTTAAAATAACTTTCCTGGAAATGCCCGCGTTTACGGCAATATCATCTATATCAGTGCCCCTGATGCCCTTTTTGACAAAGAGCATGAAGGCAGCCTCACGGATTTTTCTTTCTATCGCATCAGTCCCCATTCGTGTGATCAATTAACACAAGGTGTAATCGTATTCCGGCACTAAACCTCTTCCACAGGTTCTTCCTGAACAATGGCTTTCTGCTCAGCCTTTTCAACCAGTTCATGCACATTTTCAAAAACAATTTTACCGCGCAAAATTGCTTTTGCTGCTTTGTTGGAAATTTCACGCTTGAAAATATCGAAAATCAGATACACACACGGCACAACCACCAGTGTCAGAATCATGGAGCTTGACAACCCTCCGATGAGCACCCAGGCCAGACCACTTTTCCATTCAGCACCCGGACCAGTTGCAAATGCAATTGGCATCATCCCGAATACCATGGCCAGCGTGGTCATCAAAATTGGACGAAGACGTGTTCTACCGGAAAGAATCAGAGCACGCACGGTGTCCATTCCTGTTGCTTTCAACTGGTTGGTAAAATCGACAATCAAAATTGCGTTTTTAGCCACCAGACCAATGAGCATAATCATACCCAAAATAGAGAAGATACTGAGCGGCTGCATCGAAAGCGCAAGCGCAAGCAAAGCACCCACAATAGCCACCGGAATGGAGAATAAAACCACAAACGGATACACGTACGAGTCATATAAAGCCACCATAATCAGGTAAACAAAAAGGATTGAAGCAATGAGTGCAAACCCAAGGTTTCCAAACGCCTCTCCCATGTTTTTGGCATTTCCTTCATACGCAACAACCACGCTTGCCGGTGCCGGATTTTCCTCCAGATACGCGGTCATTTCACCCGTTACCGTTGCACTGGATGTACCAAATACCTCACAGGAAATGGTTACCGAAGGAACCCTGTTTTTACGCTCCAGTTTGGACGGACCGTCGGCTGATTTGATTGCTGCAAACTGGCTTAACCGGATCATTTCACCGCGTGAGTTGATGAAGGTCAGATTTTCCAGGTCTTCTTTGCTGCGCCGGCTGAACTCGTCATAAATAACAGCAATGTTATATTCCTGCCCGTTTTCAGTGAATTTGGTATTGTCATTTCCATTAAACGATGTTTGCATGGTTGCACCAACCACATCCATACTCAATCCAAACCTCACCATTTTGTCACGGTCAATATCAACCGTAATTTCAGGGTTACCGCTTTCAACAGACAATTTGACTTCACCTGTTCCCGGAATCGATTTCATTTTTTCCATCAGGCGATCTGCGGTATTAAAAACAGAATCCAGTGAATTACCTGTAACGGACATCTGAACAGGTGGCGCATCGGCACTTCCCATAATACCCACCGCTGCCGAACTCACTTCTACACCTGGCAACATGCCCTCCAGTTCCTTTTTAATAATGAGGGAATAAATGGCAGCCGTATAAGGGCGCTGATCTTTCTCCACCAGTTTTACGGTAATTTCAGATTTGTTGTTGACTGAGTTGTTTCCGCCCAGGTCATTTGTACTGGTACCAATACTCGAAAAAACATGTGTCACGTCTGGATTTGCAAACAAATATTCTTCTACCTGCTGGGTGACTTTTGTGGTTTGATCAAGTGTGGCATCCATTGGTAATTTCAGGCGGATCACAAATTCACCGCGGTCACCTTTGCTCACAAATTCACCGCCGATATAGCCCATACCTACCAGTGAAAAAGATGCCACCAGTGTCAAAACGGTACCAATAATAATATACCGCTTTCTGCGCAGGGCCACTTGCAAAATAGCCGCATACTTATCGGTCAGCCAGTTGATCATACGTTCAAAAGGACCAATGATTCTACCCAGAAATTTTTTGTCGTCTACCTTTTCCACTTTAGCCATACGTGAAGCCAGCAGCGGTGTAAGTGTGAACGAAACAAAGAGGCTCATCAACGTGGATAATACAATTACGATAGAGAACTGCGCCAATAGATTAGTAATAATACCACCCACCATGGTCAACGGTAAAAACACCACTACATCCACCAGGGTGATACCCATTGCTGTAAAACCTATTTCATTTCGTCCGCGCAGCGCTGCAACCCGGCGGCTTTCACCTTTTTCAAGATGCCGGTAAATATTTTCAAGCACTACGATGGAATCATCTACCAGGATTCCCACCACCAATGAAATTGCCAGCAAGGACATTAAATTGAGTGAATACCCCAACAGGTACATTGCTATAAAAACCGAAATCAGGGAAGCCGGAATAGCAATCATCACAATAAGCGAGTTGCGCAAACTGTGCAAAAACAAAATCATAACAAGTGCCACAATGAATATGGCCAGACCCAAATCGACCATTACGGAATTAGCTGCCTCGAGGGTAAAATCAGAAGTATCTGCAGCAACCGAAAATTTCAACCCTTTACTCTCAAATGCCTTTTCATTCAGGGCCAGTTCCTTTTTCACCAGTTTACTCATTTCAACCGCATTCGCATCACTTTGCTTTTGAATAAAAATACCAATGGAGGTTCTGCCGTCAATGCGGTTGATTGTTTGTACATCCCTGATTCCATCAGTAACGGTAGCAACATCGGATACGCGTATCAAAGCGCCGGTTTCACGATCTACTGTTACCGGCAGGTTTCTGATTTCATCCAGCGATTTGTATTTACCCGTTAAACGAATGGTTGAACGTGTTTCATCGTTTTCAATTTTTCCAACCGGAAAATCCATGTTTCCGCTTTGAATAACCTGGTTGATTTGCAGAATAGAAATGTGATGTGTTTCACACGCCTGGCGGTCTACGCTGACTTTTATTTCACGCTTTTCACCGCCTATGATAATCACCCGGCCAACGCCTTTGATTTTTGAAATAGCCGGTATAATATCATTCTCTACAATTGCATAGAGTTCTGTGGGCGATACCTTGCCGGTAACACCCAAACGCATAATGGGCGCCTCATCAAACGCAAATTTGGCGATTGACGGCGAACTGGCATCATCGGGCAGCAATGACAGCATAGCGTTGACTTTACGCTGCGCATCCTGAATAGCAAGGTTCCCGTCAGCATCAGGTTTCAGCATCAGAACGATAGAAGATACTCCCTCCATGGAGGTTGATTTGATTTCATCCAGGTTCTCCAGATTTGACAAGGCATCTTCCAGTGGTTTGGTCACTGAATTCTCAACCTCAGCAGGTGATGCACCGGGATAAATGGTTGTGACACTCACTACCGGAATCGAGAATTTCGGCATGAGTTCATACGTGAGTTTACTGTAACTCAATATTCCTAAAAATCCCAGGACGGAAAAAATCACGACAATCAGGGATGGTCTTTTTATGGCTAATTCTGTAATTGACATGTGACTGTTTTTTCTTATTGAATAATTTCAATGCGTGATCCGTTGGTCAGGTTTGATAGTCCTGTTTCTACCACCACATCTGTTGGCTGAAGGCCTGATAACACTTCAATTTTATCACCGTATACAGCGCCTACCTGAATCTGGCAGCTTTTTACAGTGTCTCCTGAAACGACAAAGATGTAAGGATCCTGAATACTCCCTGCAATACATTTTACAGGCAATAAAAAGGCAGAACGCTCTCCATCAAATTCAAAATCAGCAACACCGGTCATTCCAGCCTTTAACGGCGTCTTTGCGCTGTTTTTAAATTCAATTTCCACCAGGTATTTACCTGATCCGTCGGCTTTAGGAGCGATAAACGAAACAAAACCTTCAATCGGCGTATCTGCATAAAGATCAGGTTTGATTGAAATTTTCTGCCCTTCTTTCAAACGCACTACCTGATGATCCATGAGGCTTACCTGCATTTTGAGTGAATTTACATCAATGATATCGGCAATTGGTGTGCCCGGCGCCAGGTAACTTCCCACTTCCAGTTTCAGTGCGTTAATGGTACCAGAAATAGGACTCACAATGGTAGAAACTCTGAGTTGTCTTTTTAAGGTTTGAACGCGTGATTCAGCACTGATCTCTGCAATTTTAATGTCTTCCAGCTGCTGTTTGGTAATGGCGTTCCCTTCTGCCAGCACGGTGTACTTCTCCAGGTCTGCTTTTGCCTTTTCCCAATTTGCTTCAGCCAGTTTCAGATCAATGCGAATTTGTTCGTTGTCAAGTATGGCAATGACTTGTCCCTTTTTTACGTTGTCACCGTTTTCTACTTTCAGTGAAGTAACTCTGCCCGACGTTTCAGAAACAAAATTCAACTGGTGCATGGGCTCAAATTCACCTGAAATGGTAAAATTCTGTGACAATGTTTCTGTTTTGGGAGAAACCACTGACACCGGGAAAATGGTCAGTTTCTGGTTGGCAATTTCAGCATTGCTTTCCATGATTGTTTTATTCTTGTTCAACTGCCGGGCTGCAAGAACAACAAGCAGTGTTATTACGACAAAAGTGAGGATGTATTTAAAAATGCGTTTCATGACAGGGATATTTGTTTGTTTTTTTATTGAAGAATAAGTTTAATGTTTCCGGTGCCTTTAAGCAGATCCAATTGGGCAATTTTTACCTGAATCAGGGCACTCATATAGTTGGATTGAGCCTGGTTGAGAGCGGTTTCAGCATTTAACAGATCAGACAGGCTGGATACATTACCCACAAATTGTTTTTTGGTAGTGTCGTAGAGTTTTTGCGCCAGCTCAATATTCTGTTTGTACACACCCATTGAAGCCATGCTGATTTCTATATTGCCGAGCGCATTCTGATATTGCATGTCCAGGTATGATTTGGTATATTCCTGGTCCAGCTTGTTTTTGTCCATTTCTATTTCCAACTGCTGCACTTTGCGGTGCTTTGAAAATCCGTCAAAAACAGGAACGCTTAAGTTCAGCGTCAGATAGGACATGGGATACCATTTTGAACCGCTGCCAAAAACATTCAGATCATTCTGTTGAGCCATATAAGCGTACCGGAAACTTAAAGAAAGGTTTGGAATATAGCCTGACTGAATTTGTTTGATATTGAGGTAATACATTTCCTGCTGCATTTGAAGCATGCGCATATCCAGCGTGCCGGAACTGCTGTATTCAGGTATCACCGGGGCGCTTAGTTCATTCATGGCGGTACCCACTGTAACAGCTGAATCAAGCGGTATACCGGTGAGGTATTTCAGCAACCGCAATTGTTTATCATAATTCTGCTCCAGCGTAAAAATCTGTGTTTGTAAATTGGCCTGGTTGATTACCACACGGTCATAATCAGTTTGCAGCACAAAATCATTCTCCAGCTTCACGCGGGTAATAATAACCAGGCTGTCCATGTTTTTAAGATTCTGCTGCAGAATTTCTTTTTGAGTCACCGTAATTTGTGCCGCGTAATAAGCCTGCGCAATGTTGTAGAGCAATTGCTCTTCTGTCAGATCCTGGCTCAAAGCAGCCATGTCAATAGACTGGTTAGCCAAACGAACACCGGTTATAATTCCCGGATCAAAAATCACCTGGCTTACGTCAACCGCAGTGGTCACGTTATACTGGGTACCGAATTGAACGGCTACTGTTTGTCCGGGCTGACCAAATATTTCACCCGGTAAAATGGAGGTTTGCAATTTCAGGTTATCATTGATAGATGCATTGGCCCTGATTTGCGGATAAAGGGCTGAATAGATTTCAGAGACCTTTTTTTCACTACGGTCTGTTTCAAGTGATGCCTTTTGAATGGTTGGATTATTCGCCAAACCGTAAATCAGGCAATCGGTCAGGCTGATGTTGATTTGGGTTTTTGCCGGCGATGCCAGCAAAAACAAGCCAGCCAGCAGCGTGGGAATTACTTTTTTAACGTGCATTTTCGAGGTCATTGGAGTGTATTTGATTTGGTAATTGGTATGTCTGTTTAAAATGATAGCGTGTGCAATTCGTGTTTTTTATTTTCGTCCGGTTTCCCATTTTTTGTACAGCAAGGGCAATTCACGCTGCAAAAATTCTACAAAGTCAATCATCTCTTTCAGGCTTTGGTTGAATTCAACGGTATCTCCCGGGCGCTGTTTCAGTATCGTTTTCATCAGGTCTACAAAAAGCCCCATGCGTTCGTTGGTTTTTTTAATATCCTCTTTCCAATGCACAATGCGGTTTCTGAAGTATCTTTTTCGCTCACCCAGTTTTGAGATTTGCTCAATTTTGCCGGTATTCAAAAGCAGGTTAATGGAATTGCTGGTGGCGCTTTTACTGATTCCCAGGGTAGCCTGCAGCTGATCAAACGTCAGGTCAGGGTCTTCAGCAACCATCAGCAAGGCCAGTAAGCGTGCCGGAACGGGAGAAAAACCGGATTGCTCATACGCCATACCCATTTTCTCGATCAGGGTTTTCTGGTTATCCGTTAGTTTAATTTTCGACTTCGTCATAATTTTTTCATGCATTGATTCACTGGACAAAGGTATAGTTAATTCGTTTGGTTCTGAACTAAGAGAACCAAACTATTTTTGAATTTTTCTACCAACGTAGTTTTTTGATCAACGAAAATTTCAAAAACTTCAATAACAGCAATGCTTTTAGCTTTTTGTGATACAGATCTGTTCATAGCGTACCATTTATTCAGTGAATCTGGTACAAAGGTACAATACCCAATTTTAGTTCTGTATACCGAGAACTAAAAACAGGCCGTATTTTCTACAAACGCGTTTTTTTGCTCAACGAACGTGAAGCTGTTGCTATTTAAAAACCAGAAACAACTGGATTCAGATTTGATGCCGGGAAAATGAAAACATGTTTGACAGGTATCCCTATTCCCCGCTGATTGACGCAGATTTTTTTACCGTACTCGCAATCGGCGTATTCTGCAGCTCTTTTCCGCGGGAATCTTTTTGATCAAAAAATCAAATTTAAACAGGTTCTGAGAAGCCGGTCTATTTCTTCGGCGGGCCGCTCAGCCTTGCACATGTTTGAGTGGTTGCTGCAATGGTTGACAAAGGCAAGGCCAGCATCATACCCACCAGCGGAATCAAAAGCAACAAATGAAATACGAACCCGTTGCCTACCGCTATCCCCCTGTTCTGGCGCACAAATTTTTTGGTGGCTGCATAATCCAGGTGCCGTTCCAGCGTATAATCCATATTTCCATAACCGGCATAATAACACTGCACGTAAAGAATCAAAACTGTTGTAATAATATTGATCACCGGTATGATACTTAAAATAACCAACGGCAGTGTAATCAGCGTTTCCATTACCAGGTTTCGGACATTGATACGAATTCCGCGTAACAATACACTGACCGCGTGCTGTTGCCTGTTTACCTGATTTGAATCATTCCCGTTTAAATGCATTTCTATGCGCTCAGAAAGCGGTGCCATAAACGGAGCCGAAAATGCCATCACCGCATGTTTAAACACCATAACACCAACGAGCAAAATGATAACCATTCCCAGAAAAAACCCAATGGATGAAATGGTTTCTTTTCCAAACTCAAACGGCCAGACTGAACTGATTTTTTGCCCCATCGGATCAGCCAGAAACCAGGCTGAAACAATGATCAGCGTGCCCACAACCAAACCAATAACTATGGGAACAAAACAATACTTCCACAGTTTTAGTTTGTTCGCCAGTTCAAAGGCGTGAGCGTATGCTTTAATACTTGCGGTAAAATCTTTGAAAAACATAGTGCTGTTGTTCGTGAATAACCTTTCTCTGAGCCTTGTTGTTGCAAAAAGTTAAAGCGGGATATTCCCGTGTTTCTTTTTAGGAATGTGCGACACCTTGTTTTTAAGCATGTCAAACGCACGTATGAGCTTTTTACGCGTATCAGCAGGTTCAATGACCTCATCAATAAAACCGTGTGCAGCCGCGTTGTATGGATTGGCAAAAAGCTCAGCATATTCTGCTTCTTTTTCAAGCAGTTTTTTAGCTGAATCAGCAGCCTCGTCAATTTCTTTTTTGAAAATAATTTCAGCCGCACCTTTAGCACCCATTACCGCAATTTCAGCTGACGGCCAGGCATAATTCATATCAGCGCCAATGTGTTTTGAGTTCATCACATCATACGCACCACCGTAGGCTTTGCGGGTAATTACCGTAATGCGCGGAACGGTTGCTTCACAAAATGCGTATAATAATTTTGCCCCGTTGTTGATAATGCCATGCCACTCCTGGTCGGTTCCCGGTAAAAAGCCCGGCACATCTTCCAGCACCAGTAACGGAATATTGAATGAATCACAAAAACGCACAAATCGTGCTGCTTTATTAGACGATTGAATATCCAAAACACCCGCCAGGTAAGCCGGCTGGTTTGCAACAATACCAATACTTTTGCCCTCTAAAAAAGCAAAACCCACCACAATGTTTTGGGCATATTGCTCATGCACCTCGTAGAATGAATTTTCATCCACAATCTGCGCAATAACATCTTTGATATTGTAAGGCTGGTTGGCGCTTTCAGGAATAATGGTGTTTAATACAGGCCGTGCAGCATCACCCCCTTTATACGGATATTTAGGTGACTGCTCTTCACAGTTCTGCGGTAAATAAGAAAGTAATTTTTTTATGTCATTAATACATTGCAGATCGTTGGCTACCGAAAAATGAGAAACACCTGATTTTTGTGAGTGAGTAGATGCACCGCCCAGCTCTTCAGACGTAACCTCTTCATGCGTTACCGTTTTTACCACATTTGGCCCGGTCACAAACATAAACGAAGAATCCTGCACCATGTAAATAAAATCGGTCAGTGCCGGTGAATAAACGGCACCACCGGCGCAGGGCCCCATAATGGCTGAAATTTGCGGAATAACGCCGGACGCAATGGTGTTTCTGAAAAAGATATCCGCATAACCGCCCAGTGATACAACCCCCTCCTGAATACGCGCACCGCCAGAGTCATTAAGGCCAATCAGCGGAATTCCGTTTTGCAGCGCCAGGTCCATAATGCGGACAATTTTTTTGGCATGAATTTCGGCCAGTGATCCGCCAAAAACAGTAAAATCCTGCGCAAAAACATAAATGGGACGGCCATGTACTTTACCATAACCGGTTACGACGCCATCACCCGGAACAATTTGTTTATCAAGCCCAAAATTGGTCGAACGATGTTCGGCAAACTGCCCGATTTCTTCAAACGTATCTTCATCCAACAAAAGGCTGATACGCTCACGCGCCGTTAGTTTTCCTTTGCTGTGCTGAGATTCAATACGTTTTTCGCCGCCGCCTTTAAGGGCTTCAGCTCTTTTTGAACGCAATAATTCGAGTTTTGATGACATGAAACGGGGTGTTTGTGTTTACGAATTTAGTGTTTTCAAAGAGGAGTTAGCTCTTAGGAGTTAGGATTTAGTTTAAAATGTGAACGAATCCCGACTAACCCCTAATTCCTAACTCCTAATTCCTTAACTTTGAGCCATGGCTGACAAAATCATCAATAAGGTTGCTGAGGCAGGGATTGAACAGCTTGATCTGAAAGATTTTCTGCTCAGGGAACCTATGCTGGAAATTGATTTGAAAGATCAGTTGTGGAATGAATTTGTGCTGCGTGAAAAAGAGTTTAGAGACTGGATTAAATCGCATGATTGGTCTGTCTACACAAGTAAAGTCGTTGCAGTCTTTTGCTCGGCTGATGCAATTATACCGGCCTGGGCCTATATGCTGGTGACAGCAGAACTTAAAAACGCCAAAGCCATTTATTGCGCCTCACCTGAAAATGCTAAAGCCGAATTTTTCTTTGACAATTTAAAAACCTGGAATGTCAGTCATCTGACAGATAAACGCGTTATGGTAAAAGGATGTTCAGATATTCCTGATCCTGAAAAAGCATACGTAATTCTCACCCAAAAACTGGTACCGGTTGCCAAAAGCCTGATGTTTGGTGAGCCTTGTTCGGCGGTGCCGGTGTTTAAGAGACGGTAAGAAAATACGTGAACAAAAACGAGATACCAAATTCAGGAATTGTATTGTGAGTAGTCATCCTGAGCTTGTCTCAAGATCCCTCAAACAGTAAACGGATGCTGAAACAAGTTCAGCATGACGGTTTACACGAATGATTGAATTTGATACTTCCTCAGTGCGGCCTTTTGTATTCATTCCACCTGGCCCGGTGACCGCGTGTATCAATGTGAATAACCATCGTTCCGGTATACAACCCCATCCCACCTTTATCTCCCACCAATTCATCCAGAATTTCAAGGCAAATTTCTTTATCCTGTTGGTCTGTTTCTCCATCAAAATTGATGTCTTCAATAACCAAATCGGCTGCTTTACCATAAATGTGCTGGCTTTGGCTGGCACCTCCGCGGGCCCAATTATACCGGGGATGTCGGTGACTTTCACGCACATAAAAGCCGTAGGGATTAAAATTTTTTTCCTCCAGCGCTTCCATAAAATCCAGAATCATGTAGAGTAATTTTTTATCTACCAGCCAATACTGTGTTTTATTTGCTTCAGGGTTTTCTTCATTCGCAATATAATATTCATCGGTACAGAGAAAACTCCTGATTCGCGTTTTGCCAACCACATACCGGTACACCTCAGTGCCTTGAATAATGCGGTATTCGGTATCTTCCAGCTTCTGGCGGAATTTTACTTCAGGGTCCGAATAGTTTTTATAATAATCATCCAACTCATGGTATGAAATGGTTTCATAGCTGTCAATGATTTCATCTATTTTTTCACGTGACAGAACAGGTTGCTGGCCGGTTTCACGATCGAATTTTTCTTCTGGTGTTTCACAGCCACTTAAAAACAGAAGTATGGTGATCGGATAAATGCAGGTTTTGAATATCATCTCACTAAAATAGCGAGACCAAAATTTATCCGTTTCTTTTGGATTGACTTACTGCAGGCATTTAGCAATAATTAACGCGTGGAACTCTCTGATGGGTTATTTATACTGCGTTTTGTCAAAAAAAAAGCCCTCACCGGTAAACTCCATCACAAACTTAAATCCAATTAAAACGGGTACTGCAAAAAACAAGGAGTTCTCTAAAAATAATGCCGGAATACAAACAACCAACAGGTATAAATTTGACATAAAAAGACGCCTGAAAATAGCGTGTGTGATCACGTAATAATGGTGGGGATTTTTTTGTTTTTCCAACCGCTGATACGCGAGTTCCAGCAGCGTAAAGTAAATCAGTACTGACCAGGATACCTGATCAAAAAATTCATCTACACCGTGTGAAACCGCCCGTTCAAGCGTAAACGTATTTAATTCAAGAAAGCCATATAGAATGCAGAACTGCAGAACCAGAATAATCAGAATTACCGGTATCGAAAGGAGTAGCATAAACGCTGAAGCTACAAACGGAAATTTTGTCTTTGAATCAAGCATGTAGTAGCTGATGTAATAGGCCAGATATATTGCCAATAACTCCAGCTGAAACATTGCTAATACCTTTATCATATTCCAATCCAAAAAAAGAACACCAATCAGCGGGATCAAAATACTCAGCATTTGTTTGACGGCTGTACTTTTATTCAATTGCAGTTTACTCATTTGCGAAAGATACAAAATACCCCCTGTCTGCTCTTCTTTCTGTGTTACTAAAAGAGCCTGTTATGCCCTCCGGTGCGGCAGCAATGGCGGTGGTTCACCGGTAAAAGGGTTAAACCGGCTAAGTGTTTTTGCTTCCATACCGGCTGCTTTCATAATGGCCCTGTCACCATATTTTTCACGAATTTTATCCATGGCCTGGTACAAGCCTATGATGTGTGAATCATCAAATAAATTGATTTGATGCCCACCCTCAACAAGGTGGCTCAAACGCACGCCAATTAACCGAACCAATAAACGGCGGTTGTATAATTTACGAAATAATTCAATGGCCACAGGAATGATTGTATGGTCAGATGCACTGTACGGAATTTGTTTTTGCAGGGTATAGGTTTGAAAATCAGAATACCGGATCTTGATCGTCACACAAGCACTCAGCTTATTTCCGCGGCGCAATTGAAAAACTAAATTTTCAGCCATGGCCAGAATTAATCCTTCCAGCTTTTTAGTGTCAATGGTGTCTTTGTCAAAGGTGCGTTCGGTTGAAATCGATTTGCGTTCCTGGTACGGAACAACCGGTGTATTGTCAATGCCGTTAGCCTTTTTCCACATAACAATCCCATTTTTACCAAACACTTTTTCCATCACCTCCATGGGCATTTCCTGAATGGATTGAATGCGTTTAACACCCAGATTACACAGTGAACGATATGTTACATCACCAATCATCGGAATTTTTTTGACAGACAAAGGCGCCAGAAACGGTTTCTCTGTTCCGCTGATCACATTAATTTTATTATTGGGCTTGGCCTCACCGGTTGCAATTTTAGAGACCGTTTTGTTGACAGACAATCCGAACGAAATAGGTAAACCGGTTTCGTGAATAATTTTCTCCCGCAATTCTGTTGCCATTTTATAACAGCCGTAAAATTTATCTACCCCTGTCAGGTCTGCATAAAATTCATCGACGGATGATTTTTCATACAATGGAACAGCTTCCTTAATAATTGCTGTTACCTCATCTGAAAATTTGCTGTAAACACCTGAATTTCCACGCAACACAATGGCCTCAGGGCACAACTGCCGGGCCATTCGCATGGGCATGGCTGAATGAATTCCAAAACGCCGCGCCTCATAACTGCACGACGCTACCACACCCCTGTCAGAGGTGCCCCCAATCAGAATTGGTTTACCGTTTAAACGGCTGTCCATTTTTCGTTCACACGATACAAAAAAGGTGTCTAAATCCATGTGCATAATTGCTCTCATACGTCTCTCTTTTCATCCCTGTTTATCATGCCTCTCATCCGGGTTCCGGCGCGATCCATTATTCTTCCATTTTCATAATCCATGTGGCGACGCAATGAATCGCGTCGCTACGGATTTGATTTTATTATACAACTCACTGGGTGTGTTTATGGGTGGGGTTTCATCCCATTTACCATGATGGATTTTCATCCCATTTATCAGGGCGGATTTTCATCCCATCTACCATGGTGGATTTTCATCCCATTTATCAGGGCGGATTTTCATCCGCCCCTTCATATTTCCCAATTATGCCCGGTGATCAATTCTTCGGTTTCTTGTTACTACAATTTTTTCTTTTTCTTCGTCTTTAACTTCACTGTAACGCGGGTCCTCCATTACGTCCATTTTTTCCATGTATTCTGTTTCAATGGTAATACAATCATACTCCTCAATTACTTTTCCCCTGATTTTGTAAACCCCGGTTCCCCTGAACTGAAATTTTTGCGCCACCGGCGGAAAATGTACCGTATCCAACCACTGTCCTTCAACATCTAAAAAGGTTCCGAAATACATGGACGTTCCGCCCCGGGTTTGGGTATGTTTGCGGTGAATCAAATATCCTTTGATCCATACTGTTTGACCAATGTATTTGGGTAAATCTTTGGCCAACAAGGTCAGGTCGCGACCTGACCCCACAGGACACAAAATTGAAAACGGACTGTGCAACGGAAAACTCAACAACTCAATCTGATCAAAGGCATCCTCCTGCCAGGAATTTTCGAGGGCGGGAATTTTATATTCAGGCCGCTGAATGCGGAATAAATCGTTCATTTCATATTCTGTCGTGGGGGCGAGTCGCGACTCGCCCCCACGGGAATTGATTTTGCGCGACCCGCCTCCACGGTGATCCATTTTAAAATGTGCTTCCCACAACAGGCTGCGTTTGTCTTTACCTGTAAACCGGAACGCATCTATGCGAATCAGAATACTGATCTGTTCCAGTGAAATAGTTACCCGGTCAATAAAATCATTAAAACTGATAAAAGGGCCGCCTGCATTACGTTCGCTGACAATGTTCAGTGACGAATTCTGCTCAAATGACAACAAGATGTGAAAGCCCAGAAAAATGTCTTTTTCAAAAAGTGTGGTTTCAATATCACTTTGATTTACACAGGGCGCATGAATGGTTGCCCCGTGAAGGCGTGCTTCATTCACATACAATTCTGTACGGTAAAATCCACCAAAATTATTGATGGTAGCCACCATGTATTCTAACGGATAATAGGCTTTCAAAAACAAACTCTGGTAGCTTTCAACCGCATATGAAGCAGAGTGTCCTTTGGCAAAAGCATAACCGGCAAAACTTTCTGTCTGACGCCACACTTCAGCCGTTACGGCGGGGTCGTGCCCCATTTCATCACAGTTTTTAAAAAATTTTTCACGCACCTGGTCAAACTCATCACGTGAGCGGTATTTGCCTGACATTCCCCTGCGCATTTTATCTGCCTCACCCAACGTTAACCCGGCAAAATAATGCGCTACTTTAATTACATCTTCCTGGTAAACCATTACGCCAAATGTTTCAGGCATCAGTTTTAATAAAACCGGGTGTGCTTCGTTTCGTTTTTCAGGATTGCGAAAGCGCTGAATGTAAGCCTGCATCATACCTGATTGTGCAACGCCCGGGCGAATAACCGAACTGGCAGCAACCAGTCCCAGGTAATCATCAACCTGCAATTTGCGAAGCAGCATACGCATAGCCGGCGATTCTACATAAAAACAACCAATGGCTTTGGCCTCACGCAACATCACTTTAATGCGTTCATCCTGTTTGAAGCGATTCATGTCATGAATGTCAATTGGCGGATCATTAGGTTTGGTGCGGCGTATAATTTCAAGCGTGTCTTTGATTTTTCCCAAACCGCGCTGACTCAGAATATCAAATTTATACAGGCCCACATCTTCTGCAATATGCATGTCAAACTGAATGGTAGGGTAGCCTTTGGGCGGCATAAATGTGGCCGTAAAATGCTCAATTGGTTTTTCTGCAATAATAATTCCGCTGGCGTGAATGCTGAGGTGGCTGGGAAAACCGTGAATGTATTCACTGTACTTTAAAACCAGTGTTGACAAGTGATTCAGATCCCAGGTCTGCACGTAGTCTTTACTCAGTTTATCAATTTCTTCTTTGGGTAAACCAAATACTTTTCCCAGTTCACGCACTACTGCTTTTTTCTGAAACGTATTGTAAGTGGCAACCAGCGCTGCATTTTTGAATCGTTTGAAAATATAATCTGTCACATCATCGCGGTCACGCCACGAAAAGTCAATATCAAAATCAGGCGGATTGGTGCGGTATAAATTAATGAAGCGTTCAAAATACAAATCCAGTTCAATGGGGTCTACATCGGTAATGCGCAGCAGGTAGGCAACAACACTATTGGCGCCGCTTCCGCGACCGACGTAGAAATAACCTTTGGATCGGGCGTAGGAAACAATGTCCCAGTTCATTAAAAAATAAGAAATGAATCCCATTTGTTTAATGACTGAAAGTTCTTTGTCAATGCGTTTTTGGATTTCTTCTGTTTTATCCGGGTAACGATACTGCATACCTTCCAGGCAAAGCTTTAGTAAAAGCGCCTCATCTTCCCGGGCACTGGCTGTATAATTTTTCTGATTCTGCGGCTCAGCATCTTCTGAAAAATCAAAAAAGACCGATGAATTATCCAGTATTTTTTGCGTGTTTGAAATGATTTCAGGATACGCTTCATACAGCTTCAGCAAGTCATTCAGCGGCAGCATCCGGTGATCAGGCTGCGCCTGTTCTGATTCAGGCAGTTTGCTCAACAGTACATTTTTATCAATGGCCCGCAACAGCCGGTGTGCATTGAAATCTTTTTTGTTCCGGAAGGTAACCGTTTGCAGAATAACGGCTTTTGAAACGTCTGTTTTTTTGATGCGGATGTAATCCAGGTCTGCCGGTGAAACACCCACAAATTCATTTTCCCGCAACGGATAATTCCGGCTGCGTTTGAACGGATAAATCACAAACACATTTTCAAATTCCGGCGCCTGTTCAGGAAAGGGTAAGGCACCTGTTTCTGTCTCCGTTTTATTTTGCAAAAACGGGGTAAGGTAGCGGTTGATTTCTTCAAAACCTGCATTGTTTTTGGCAATGGCTACAAAGATTTGTTCAATGCCATTTCTGAAATCAACCCCAATAACCGGTTTAATGTTGTATTTAGGTGATTCGCGAATAAATTCAAGACAGGCAGAGGTGGTATTGATATCTGTTAATACAAAACTGCCGAGCCCGTTTTTTTGCGCGAGTTGGAGCAGTGTTTTGGAACTGAATGTTCCGTAACGCAAACTGTAATATGTATGCGTGTTGAGGTAGATAATTTTCGTTTTTTAGTTCTGATAACCCGTGTGCGTGTTATGCTTCGTTTCGTATAAACACAAAATAACGATTATTTAATCAATATTCGACTATTTTTTAGACATATTTTTGTTAATCAACTGATAATGTGACAAATTATTTTTTAGATTTGCAGCCTCCAAACGACTCTTTGGGTGTTATTCTGACATCCTTAAATTCCAGAAAAACGAGATTTTACAGGTTTTAACAAGCTGGTCACAATCCCGGAGCATCGGGAGTGACCCCGTTCAAAAAACAATCGAAAAATGACTCAAAAGAATAACATTATCCCTGATGAAATATTGCTGACAAAAATCTATTTCATCCGCGGGCAAAAAGTGATGCTGGATCGCGATTTGGCAGAGTTGTATCAAACTGAAACAAAAAAACTCAAGCAGGCAGTGAAACGAAACGCCAGCCGATTTCCCGAAGACTTTATGTTTGAATTACGTTCGGATGAATATGCGAACTTGAGGTCACAAATTGTGACCTCAAGTCAAAACTGGGGTGGTTCACGTTATATGCCTATGGCTTTCACAGAGCAAGGTATTACCATGCTTTCGTGCGTTCTTAACAGTCCAAAAGCCATTGATGTAAACATTCGGATCATTCGCGTTTTTACACGCATGCGCGAAATGATACTCACACATAAAGACCTTTTATTGGAAATAGAAGAAATCCGAAAAAAGATGATCAGCCAGGATGAACGCCTGCCTGACTGCGCCAAGCAGACAGGCATCGATATGGTTCTGGATTATCTGACCCAATTCATTACCCATAATGAATCAGAATTGGAAAGACAAACAATTGGATTCAAAACAAAAAAGATTAAACAAAATAAACCGTGAAAAGAGAATCAGACTTAATTCCGGACGAAGTATTGCTGACAAAAATCTACTTCATCCGCGGGCAAAAAGTGATGTTGGATCGCGATTTGGCTCAACTATATGGAGTTGAAACCAAACGATTGAAAGAACAGGTGCGTAGAAACATTACACGTTTTCCGGAAGACTTTATGTTTGAATTAAGTCCCGAAGAGACTAAAAACTTGAGGTCGCAAATTGCGACCTCAAGTCAAAATTGGGGCGGTTCACGCTATCTACCCATGGTTTTCACTGAACATGGCGTACTCATGTTATCCTCCATTCTAAACAGTGAACAGGCTATCAATGTCAATATTCGCATCATGCGTCTGTTTACCAAAATGCGGGAAATACTAATGACCCACAAAGACCTGTTGCTGGAACTCGAAGAAATTCGCAAAAGAATGACTGTTCAGGATGAACGAATTGATTTAGTATTTGACTATCTGACGCAGTTTATTACAAAAGATGAAACGGAATCGGAGCGGAGGAAGATTGGGTTTAAGTCCAAATAGAAATCCAGCTCTAACAAATTGTGATTATCAAAAAGGAATTTATACTATGACAACAAAAGAAATTGTAATACCTGAAGAAATGCTGCTAAGTAAAATTTACGTAATTCGGGGGCAGAAAGTGATGTTAGACAGAGACCTGGCGGAGTTATTCCAGGTAAAGCCATTCAGGTTGCGCGAACAAGTGAAAAGAAACCTGGTCAAATTCCCCCAGCATTTCATGTTTAAACTTGATAAACAAGAAGTTAGATTGATGGTATCGCAAAATGCGATACCATCACATCAATCCCTTGGAGGCCAGTTACCTTACGTTTTCACCGAATATGGCATCTTACAACTTTCCAATACTTTAAAAAGTGAAACGGCCATCAAAATGAGTATCCGTATTATTGAACTCTTTGTAAAAATGCGGGAAATACTAATGACCCACAAAGACCTGTTGCTGGAACTCGAAGAAATTCGAAAAAAAATGGCTTCACAAGATGAGCGCCTGCCTGACTGCGTCTTGCAGACAGGGATTGACTTGGTATTTGATTACCTCACACAGTTTATTACAAAAGATGAAACGGAATTGGAGCGGAGGAAGATTGGGTTTAAACCGAATTCGTGATTTAAAGAAAATCCCAGCAAAATCAATCATTTTGAAAGAAAATTACATTTTTTCCGTTACCTTTTCCGTGTCAATACATATTGGGGAAATCATCATACATGAATGAAGCTAAAATCATTGAGCTTATAACAAGCGGAAAGCAGGAAAAAGCTTTCAAACGGCTTTATAAGCTCTACCCAAAGATGGAAAAACACATTTGCATCAATTCCGGCTCCAAAGAAGAGGCACTGGATGTTTTTCAGGATGCACTCATTATTCTCCACCGCAAAATTTCAACAGGTATTGTTGAGAATAGTTTCAGTTGTGAGGGTTACCTGGTAACAACCTGCAAGCTTTTGTGGAACAATGAACTCCGCAGGAAAAAAGTCAGAACCGGTGATGAACGTGGGCTTGACAAGTTGTTGCACGAAGATGATATTCAAAATCTGATTGAAAAAGAAACCCAATTTAAAACCATCGAAAAAGTACTCCTGAAACTGGGAGCTAAATGCAGAACCATTTTGCAGCAATTCTATTTCAATGCACTTTCTATGGAAAGCATTGCGCAGAAGTTCGGATTCAAAACCGTTGACGCGGCCAAAGTTCAAAAATACCGTTGCCTGGAAACAGCGCGGAAAATGGCTTTGGAGAGCACCATGTTAAATACATCCACCTTTAATGAATTTACGGCGGATACAAAAACGGAAAAATTATGAGAATCGAACTGAAAGTAATTGAAACAATAGAACAGTACCTGATGGGAACGCTATCACCAAATGAAAAAACAGATTTTGAATCACAAATGAATCAAAATCCTGAGCTTAAATCACAGGTCGATCTGCAAAACCAGATTATGCAAGGCATTCAACGCATGGCTTTGAAAAATGCGACACAAAGTGCCTACAAATCGTACAAACTGCAATCGTTTTTGACCAAAGCAATTGTGATTGCTGTGATTACTACAGCAGCCACTTTGGGTATTATGAAGCTGATAGAAAACAGCACTGAAAATCCAACGCCGGCAACGTACAACGAAACACAAAGTCAAATTATCTTTGCGGCAAATGATTCGCTTTCAGCAGATGCCAATCAATACCTCGAACAGGAAATTTTCAAGATAAACACGCAGCGCGATACCCTGGTAGAAACCAAAGATGGCATCGTGATTTACATTCCCGCAGATGCTTTTAATACTACTGAAACTGAAGTAGATCTTTTGATCCAGGGAACTTTAACTACCGAGGATATTCTGATGGCCGGACTTTCAACGGTCACCGCACAAGGCGAAGCACTGGAAACCGGCGGTATGTTTTACGTAGATGCCTATGTCAATGGAAAACGTGTGGATTTGAAAAAAGAACTGACCGCCAGTATTCCAACCAACGAGGTAAAATCAGGCATGCAACTCTACGAAGGTGAAAAAAATGCCAGTGGTGAAATTGTGTGGAGCAACCCCAAACCACTGGAAAAATTTCTGACACCGGTAGAAATTACCAAATTGGATTTTTACCCACCAGACTATGAAGCAAGCCTGAATGAAATGGGGTATTCAAAGAAAGATTTTATGGATAGTTTGTATTATTCGTTTGCGTGTGAAAACCAGAACATAAATTCGAATTCAAGGACTTTTAATGAAGCCTATCAATCTGGCAAACGATTATTCCAACAAAACTGCGCTTCATGCCATTCTCCGAATAAAGATATGACTGGGCCCGCTTTAGCTCAATCACGGGAACGATGGATTAAAAACTCAAGTGAAGAAAACCTTTATAAATTCATCCGAAATTCCTCAGCTGTTATTGCTTCTGGAGATCCTTATGCAAACGAACTATTTAACAAATGGAACAGGTCAGTACAAACATCTCAAAATCTCACAAATCAGCAAATTGATGATGTTCTTTTCTATGCTGACTGGTTCTATGGCAGGGAAGTTGATCAAACATCTGCGATTACTATTCCGAAATATGATACATATGTTGTTGTCGATTTACCTAAATCCCCTCGTTCGGTTGTATTAGGCAATGATACTGTTGCTTCAGACAACTCCTGCCCCGGCATCAACCCCGCCAGCATCAAAACCATCTGGAATGACAAATTCAACAGTACCAATTTAGCTACCCGTGAATTTGAGGAACGCATGCCCTGGATCCACAAATCATGCAACAATGCGGTGCTGGAATTATACATCAACAACCTGGATAAAAAACTCTCTACAGTAGATTCCATGGCCTTCAAATACCTCAGCGGTGAAGTTCTGGAGAAATTCAAGTACTTTGCTGCACGCGGCGATGGACGGGTTGAATTAGATAATCCGGCCTCACAAAAACTGGCATCCTACTTTGAAAAACAACGTGACGCCGAAGCAAAAGCATTGGCTGAAACGCGGAGACAGTTCTGGAATTACCAATATAAACTGGATGCAGAAAACGCCTCTGCTGAATATGAATCATCGAACCGAAGTGCAGTCAACCAGGGTGAAATTTTTGAAAAAGAATACAAAAAAAACCTCTGTAAAGTTGTTACCGAACTGGGTATGAATAAGGATTGTAACTCTTTTATTCCGGAGGCCACTTACACGGTTGGTATTAACAGTATGGGCTGGAAAAATATTGATCAGTTGGTCTTTGAAGCTACAGCTAACCGTGAAACAACAACTTTTTCAAAAAACGGCAAAACCTCTACAATAACATACAATCCCTGGTCGGCAACAATTAACGATTTTTCAACATTTGACCGCATCAACGTTTACAACATTCCGGTGGAATTTAATTCATACATCAAATTACCAGGTGCAAACGGAAAATACACGTACAAACTAAATGCTGATCTCAGCTATCAAACGGTAGTGCTTGCCTGGACTGCAGACGCCATTTATTTCTTTAAAGCTCCGGCAAATGCGGGCGATTCCAATATCACGCTGCATAAGGTCTCTGATTCAGAATGGCGCACTGAAATTCAGACATCGTTAAGTGCCGTTCAGGGAATGGCACAAGAACTGGATTATACCCAATACATGCAAAACGATCAGAAACGCATCAATACAAACAAAGAGAAAACACAATTAAGACAGAAAATAGAACCAGTGGTTTTTCCGTGTGGAACAGCCACAGACACAACAGCGACTATTGTTGGGCCGCTTTAATTTATGTGGGGACAGATCGCGATCCATCCCTATCAATTATATTGATTAAAAAATGTCACAGTGTTGTTAACTGTATCCTCCATGGTGCGAAATTTCATTCCAATCTTTGCCTTAATTTTTTCATTGGAATACTGAGAGATTGACATGGAGCTGTGTGCCGTTTCACGGGTGATGTTTTGTTTTTTGCCAAACAGTGTCAGAAAACTTTCAAGCCGCCAGACAATTGCAGCCATCCAGGGTTTTGCTTCAATAGACGGGCCCTTAACACCAAAGGCGTCGGCAATCTTCACAAATAAATCGCGGTATTTCAGGTTCTCAGCAATCACTAAAAACCGGTCGTTGAAAATGCGTTTTTCAGAAAGTTCTGCCATTACAAAAGCCACATCCCGCGCATCTACAAAAGCATTCATGCCTGGCGTATAAAACCGCAGGCCTTTTTTAATTACTTTAAAAATACTGAGTGAACTTTCATTCCAGTTTCCGGGACCCAGAATAACGGATGGATTTACGATCACCGCATTCAGACCCTCTTCTACCCCACGCCAAACTTCATTTTCAGCGCTGTATTTGCTAATAGCATACCCTGAGTTTTCAGGATCAGTAACCCATTTATTGGTTTCACGATACACCGTTTGCGCGGCTGACCGGCCAATGGCTGCAGTAGAACTCACATAACACAAATGATCTATTCCTGCACCCAGGCATACATTCACCACATTGGCGGTTCCCTCTTTATTCAGCTTGACCAGTTTACGAAAGTCACGCCGCCTGAAAGAAACCAGTGCCGCACAATGATAGACAACCGAACAGCCTGCTATACCCTTTTGCAGTGAACAGATATCCAGGATATCTCCCTCAACCCATTCAATCTGCTGAAATTTCTGAGGACCGGTTTCACCAAAATAGTAGTCAAATAGTTTACGCGCAGCGGTAAGGTCTGAATTCCTGCGTTTGAGCGCACGAATTTTCAGATTTCTTCTGGAGAGTTCTGCAAGTACATGTGTACCCAAGAGTCCTGTAGCGCCGGTTACAAAAATCATTGGGCACAAAGGTAGCGCATTTTTAAAACTATGCAGCCTTGACTTGTTTTAACACGTCTGTTTCCGACGAAGGCACACAATTTGATTATATTTGTTTACACAATTATTAAAAACTATGCGACTACTACTTATTTCTTTTCTGAGCATTTTCTCATTTCTGACCTTTGCCCAGGACGACCTGGAAGATGGAATCTATGCTAAAATCACAACGGCGAGAGGAGAAATTCTCATCAAACTTGAATATGAAAAAGTGCCCGTAACAGTGGCAAATTTTGTAGGTCTGGCTGAAGGTAATTTCAGTTATGATACTGTAACAATTACCAAACCGTATTACGACGGTCTCAAATTTCACCGCGTTATTGCTGATTTTATGATTCAGGGCGGCGACCCGGTTGGCAATGGTTCAGGCGGACCCGGTTACGCGTTCCCGGATGAAATTGATACAACGTTAAAACACGTGGGTCCCGGAATTCTTTCAATGGCAAACGCCGGCCCCGGAACAAATGGCAGCCAGTTCTTTATTACGCATAAATCTACTCCGTGGCTGGACGGAAAACATGCCGTTTTTGGCCATGTAATCAAAGGACAGGATATTGTCAATGCAACAAAACAAGGTGATGTGATGGAAAAGGTAGAAATTATACGCGTGGGTAAAAAAGCGCTGAAATTTAACGCCACCAAAGC
Source organism: Bacteroidota bacterium (assembly GCA_016192075.1). Taxonomy (GTDB): domain Bacteria; phylum Bacteroidota; class Bacteroidia; order Flavobacteriales_D; family Crocinitomicaceae; genus JADJGJ01. The sequence continues at coordinate 72,065 of JACPUU010000018.1, forward strand.
ATTTGCAAGCGGTATTGAAGTGATCAAAGAAAAACAGAAAGCAGCCATGGCTAAACAAAACAGTGATTTCAAAACTGAAATGGCCAAAACCTATCCCAATGCAGCCCAAACCGAATCAGGTTTAATGTATGAAATTACCAAAGAAGGAAACGGTGTTTTTCCGGCAGCCGGACAAACGGTAGAAGTTCACTATACCGGTTATTTTACCGATGGCAAAAAATTCGATTCGTCACTTGATCGTAAACAGACTTTCAAATTTGCCTACAAAAAAGGACAGGTTATTAAAGGTTGGGATGAAGGAATTGGCCTATGCAGCATTGGAGGTGAAATTAAACTCATTATTCCATACTGGCTGGCTTACGGTGAGGCCGGGCGCTCATCCATTCCGCCAAAATCAACCCTGATTTTTGACGTACAGCTTGTAGGTGCCGTTTAGCCAGGCATAACCCCGCTATTCGTATTAAAAACGGTGAAGCAATGCTTCACCGTTTTTTTTCAAACCAACCAGCTCTATTTTGCGTCTTATTGTACACCAGATCTGATCATTAAATAGGACGTATGGTATAATTTCATACTTTTGAAAGAGACTGGCATACACTTTAACCAATGAAAAAAACGCTATTCCTGCTGTCACTTATTTTGTCGTTTCAGGCAAAATCACAACTTCTTTTTGACCCCACAACCATACACGCGGGACCTGGTGAATTTTACAATGCCGGGCACATTTACACACTTGAGCTTACTTTTTACGATGCCAATTATCACGCCATTTTAAAAACCTGGAAAGAAAATAACCAGGAAAATTCACTGCCCGCCAAACTGGATTACGGCACGTATCATTTTGACAGTGTTGCCGTAAAATACAAGGGCAATTCAACCTTTGCCGTACCCAATACTTTTGGAAATGAAAAAGTACCCTACAACATTGATTTGAATGATTACACCAGCGGGCAGGATATTGAAGGCTTTAAAAAACTGAAACTGGGTAACTGCTGGTTTGATCCCACGTTTGCCAAAGAAATAATGGGATCACATATTTACAAACAATACCTGCCCTGCTATGAGGCCAACCTGATACGGCTCGTTGTAAATGGTAATTACCTGGGCGTTTATATTAATGAAGAAGATGTATCATCCCCCTTTTTAAAGAAACATTTTGGCGAAAAAAACGGCGCCTTTTTCAAATGTGAACCCATGACAGAAGCCCAGGCCGGGCACCCGGTTGACTGGCCTGATTTACTTTGGCGCGGAGCCGATACCCTGGACTATTATGAAAGTTACGAACGAAAATCAGACTCAGGCTGGGTTGAATTTCTGGATATGATTTACACCCTCAATTACAATCCGGCAAATATTGAATCGGTCGTAAACCTTGACCGCGTTTTGTGGGATTTTGCCGTAACCCAGGTTATTTCCAATGAAGATACCTATAACTCTTCCATCATCCATAACTACTACATGTACCAAACAGCTGACGGAAAATTTCAGATGATTCCCTGGGACCTGACGGAAAGTTTTTGCGGCATTTTATTCACCAACGGCACACCACAATCCCATTATGAAATGGACCCGCTTTATGGTCTTTCTCCCTATATGACTGACAGGCCGTTGGTTTACCAGGTTTTATCAGACAGTTATTACCGCAAGCGTTATTTTGCACACATACGCACCATTCTCAACGATTATTACGATGCAACCTGGATCAAAAACTGGATTCTGGACCTGCAGGCTGTCGGGTACGATGCTGTTAATACCGATCCGAATAAACCGCATAACATGACCAAGTTTGTGCAGAATATTGATGAGCCTGTAAACTACCTTATTTTTTACACCATTGCCGGAATTACCGATGTTATTACAAACCGGAAACCTTACCTGCTGGCTTACCCTGACCTGACAGCCGCAGCACCGGTAATCAGCTCTGTAAATCAAAACATTCAAAACCCAACCAGTTCAGAAATTGTTTATGTCGGCGCTGCCGTATCAAATGCAAGCAGTGTCAAATTGCGCGTGACCAATAACCCCGCCCCGTACGCTTCTGATTTTTCAAGTGTTGCCATGCTTGATGACGGGTTGAATGGTGATGCCGCTGCCGGTGACGGAATTTTTACCGCAGCTGTGCCATTTACCACATCCAACGATCACATCAAATATTACATAGAAGCTGAAAACAGCAATGCACTTATGCTCAACCCTGAGCGGGCTGAATATTTCTACTATCACTATTACGTTGACCAGGTTGTGGGTGTGGAAGAACCAATAACTGCAGATTTCAGGCTGTACCCTAACCCAACCAGTGACTGGTTGCAGATTGAGCCGGTGAATGGTGCTGAAACTTTTTCAGTTACCATTTATAACCTGGCCGGTGAACGTGTGTTTTTAACTGACGGATTGAATGGAAAATATACCGTTGACCTGCGTGAATTCAGTAAGGGAACTTACCTCGTAGAATTAACTTCTGACGGGAAACGCCACACTGAAAAAATTATTCTTAATTAATATTTTGTGCCAGCCGGTCAAAATACGTCTCCAGGCGTGAGTTTTTGAGCAGTTTTTCATCACCAACCATCAGCACTGATTTTGGTTTATTATTCTCAAGCCAAAAGCGGAGTGACGATACCGACGCGTTTAGCGTAGCGTTAATGTCAACCTGGTGTGAAATTTTATGATTGCGCTCCAGTAGTTCACGCAACTCTTTATTCTCTTTGGAAATATTATAATCTTCATGCAACACAACGATTGAATCAACTGTATCCAGCAAACTTTCTTTTCCATCAAAAATTTCAACGTCTATGTTCAGTTTTTTTGACCAGTCTTCAACGATCTGTTCAAATTTATCGCGGTTTCTCAGCACAATTTTCTTCAGCAGCATAAGTAAGGCTTCATTTCGGAAAGCGGGTACAAAAATACGTTTAAAGACGTAGATAGTTATCCGATTGTGAAAAATTAGTTATGAAATTAATCAGGTTTAAAACCCGGCCGCACCGGCATTGAGTTGTTCGTGAAGTAATCTTCAAAATTATCAGGCTATCATTGAGTTACGCTGATATTTCAGGTAATCAAGGCTGTAAAACTGAACGCACAGCAGCACCGTGGCAGCCAAAAGATGCACCGGCTGACCAAAAGCAGGCATGTTTGCATACGAAAACAGCACACCGGTTACAAACTCCAGCAACAACAGGGCAACAATCCATTTCAGTGTTGGAATGCCATAATGCCCTTTAGAGTTGAGCCAAAACAGCAGCATATTTACCCCCAGCAATAACCATGAAAAAGAACGATGAAAAAGAAAATCACCCTCCATACGGCTGATCCAGTCAGCGCGGCCAACCGTTTCTTTTACCATAAAATCAATTTCCTGACGCACTTGTGTACCTAAAACAACCTGTACAAACGTCAGCAAAAGTGAAAACCAAAACAGGTACTTGAAAGCCGGTGTGAGTTTAAGACTGAATTTTCGGGTTTTGGCTATGCGGATAATCTTCATTTGTATGCCCACAATTACCAGCGCCAACAGCATGTGGATGGTAATGGTCCACGGAACCAGGTTGGTTGCCACAACAATAGATCCAAACCAGGCTTCAAAACCCATCAGCACCAGGTTGATGGCGCTTAGCCAAAGTAATTGACGGTTACGGCGGTATTTAACCAAAACCCATACAAGTGTTATCAGAACGAGATTTCCGGCAACAAAACCCACCAGCCTGTTGCCATATTCTGTCCAGGTTTTACGCGCATTAAATGGTTCTTCACGCGTCAGGTCAGGATCATTCAGCAGCCGGGTAGCAGTTTCTGACATGCCTATAGCCGTTAATAATTTCGAAAATTTTTCGACTTTCTTTTTACGATAGGCCCCGTATGTTTCACGGTAATTGGCCGGTAACTGATCTGAAGCCGTTGGCGGAATAATGCGGTCAAAACAGGTTGGCCAGTCAGGGCAGCCCATACCTGAACCTGTTGTTCGTACCACACTGCCGGCTAAAATAACCAGCAAAATAAAAACCAGCGTAATCCAGGATAACCTGATAAATGCTTTACTCATGCCCGTGTAGAATTTTAGTTAGGCAAAGGTAATTTGAAATGTAATATCATGAAACTAATATAGAACCTCGAACGGGTTGTCATTTCGAGCGTAATGAAATGTAGCGAGAAATCTCTTCCCTGCGACCGGAATCTTTGGAATGATCGAACGTTAACCGGATAAGATTTCTCGCTGCGCTCGAAATGACAACTCTATAAAGAAAATCACGTATTAACAAATCAAACCTCGGGATCATAAAAATTGTTGAACCTGCGGGTCATGCTCTCTTTGGCAAATGAAAACAATACCGGGTTTGATTTCTGAAAATTTCCCGGTGAAAGCTGCCAGAGATTTTTAAACGCATTAATGCTGTGCGCCTGATCATAAAATCCGGCATCCAGTGCCGTTTTTGTCAGTGAGCAGGAATCAGACATCAGTGTAAAAAAATGATTCATTTTCCAGGTCATTGCCAGTTCTTTGGCACCAATGCCCAGTGATTGCGTAAAATTTTTGTGAAGCCCCTGGCGCGTTATACCAATGGTTTTGCACAGTTCTGTAATTGTTACATCGCCTTTGCGGTCCAGTATATAATTTACCTGCGCCCGCAATTGCTCATTCAACTCATACTTGTGATTCAACAAATCAAACGCCAGATTTTCAAGTGCTGTTTTACCCAATTCAAGTGTTGCATCACCGTCAAATTCAGCACTGGTATGCGCGGTTCTGAAGGTACGGGTCACAACTGTTTCAAGCTCATTAATTCCTTTAATCAACGGGGCATTTTTACCCACAATATTCGGCATGGAAAATGCCTTGAAACGGATACCGTATAAAACTCCTTTTGACTTAAGCTGAACCGGCCGTGTGGTGATTGGAACCAGGTATAATCCTTTTGGAAATTCCTGCGGCCCGCAACAAAAAGATGACAGTGCCACCACCACATTAAATGTACCGTCAGGAAACAAAATTAAATCAGGCTGAATGCGCCCGTCAAAATACCAATAACTCTCAATAAATTTTGAGAGTTCAGCTTTTGATTTGATTTCCTGGAGTTTCATTACTAAAGTAAAGATAAGTTACAGCTTGCTACCAGTCAACTAAATGTGATGAACGTTAACCCTTCTTGACAGAAGTTAAAACAAGTTAAGTATACGGTGTGCGGCTTCGGTTATTCAATGCTTTCCGGCACTCCTTTGACAAACGTTAAAACTATCCCCTAATCTTAACTCCGGCTATTATAAAACAGGCAACGTTGGCATCTGGTTATGTATCTTCAAAATTATTCCCCCTGAATTTTGTTATCGACTAAACAGGTGTTCATTGGATAAAGAATCTATGACCGGATAATTATTGCGATTGCCGCAAATTACTGGTACGTTTGAGGTCAGTCAACTAATTTTTGTCCATTGCTTATCTGATTTTTCAAATTTTACCGGTTTTCACAAAATTTTTAATGTTTGTATAATAACTCAAGTTCATTCATACTATTGTTACCGCTTTTTTGTTGAATAATTAGTAAGTTCGTTACATTGGATGCCTTAATAAATCTTTAAGTACACACATAAATAATCAAAATGAAAAATAGTCTGTTTTTGATTTTTGTTTTGAACTATTGCTGCCTCGTCGCTCAAACTCCAAGCCTGGAATGGGTGGAAAAGATTGGCGGCGTATCGTCTGATATTGGCAATTCCATAACCGTTGATGCAACTGGTAATATTTATACAGCCGGTTATTTTAATGGAACCGTAGATTTTGATCCGGGAACAGGAACGACTAATATAACCGCTTCCGGAAGTAGCGATATTTTTATCAGCAAATTAAATTCTGATGGCAATTTTATTTGGGCGGTAGGAATAGGTGGTTCTGGCGCTGATATCGGTAACTCAATAAAAACCGATGCTTTGGGAAATGTTTATGTGACCGGTTATTTTAGCGGAACTGTTGACTTTAATCCGGGCGGCCCGGTAGACAATTTAATTTCAATGGGAGGTGAAGAAATTTTTATACTTAAACTTGATGCATCCGGAAACTACAATTGGGCAAAACAATTAGGAGGTACAGGAAACGATGCTGGCAAGTCAATTTCTGTTGATCTATCCGGAGCGGTTTTCACAACCGGTTATTTTTCCAACACCGCCGACTTTGATCCCGGAGTTCCGGTTAGTAATTTAAATTCAGCAGGATCATACGATATATTTGTTTGTAAATTGGATGCTTCCGGAAATCTTGCCTGGGCAAAACAAATGGGTGGCGGGACAAATGATATTGGAAACGCATTGACTTTAGATCTCTCAGGAAACGTGTATACCACGGGCCATTTCAGTACTACTGCTGATTTTGATCCAGGGGTAGGTACAAGTAATTTAAACGGCTTTGGCGCAGGTGACGTTTTCATCAGTAAACTTGACGCTTCAGGAAACTTCAGCTGGGCAAAACAATTGGGAGGCACAGCCAATGACGTTGGTAACGGGTTAGCGCTTGATGCAGTTGGAAATATTTATTGCGGTGGTTACTTTTTTAACACAGGTGATTTTGATCCCGGCATCGGAACGTTCATTTTAACTTCTGCGGGAGTCGGCGATAACTTTGTCACCAAATTGAATAGTTCGGGAAATTTTTGTTGGGCCAGGAACACCGGGAGCACGTTAGACGATTTTGTTCATGCACTGGAGGTTGATGCTTCAGGTGATGTTTACACTACCGGATATTTTGCCGGCTCGGCCGATTTTGATCCTGGTGTTGGAACCTATTTTTTGTACTCCTATTTTACTGCCGATTCATCCTTAATAAGAGATCAGATATTTGTCAGTAAACTTGATTCTGCAGGAAATTTTTCCTGGGCAGCTCAACTTGGCGGTGTAAAAGGATACGGACTTGCTTTAGCAGAAAACAGTATTTATACAACCGGGTTTTTTACGAGCACTGCAGATTTTGACCCGATGAGCACTACATTTAATCTTACTACAAACGGATCGGATGATATATACGTCCACAAATTAAATCAAAACTGGGCAGGAATAAATACAGACACGCACCCAAATTTGTTTCAAATTTATCCAAATCCGGCTGCTGAAAATATCACTATTGTTGCGCACAAGATTCCAAATCTTATTACCATTACTGATATTCAGGGAACCAAAATTCTTGAAGTAATTCCAATATCAAAAAACAGTGTTTTAACAATCAGTAATTTTGTTAGTGGCATCTATTTTGTGCAGGTTACCTTTGAAAATGAATTTGAAACCATAAGGGTTCTCAAACTATAGATTATAATAATTTTAGAATAATTAATCTGACTCTTGTTTAAATTAATGAGACAGTGATTATGTGAGGCTTTGCCGACCATGTGTTGCTGTCCTTGCTCTCCCGTGCGCCTGTGCTGCAGCTCATTGCCTTCGCTTAGCCGCTTCGGCACAGCAAGGTCTGTGCAAGCAGAATCACAAAGTCGAATTCCTGCAGAATATTCCCGATTGCTCTCCACTTTCAGACAATCCCGGTAAAGCGTTTATTATCCGCATTGGAATAGGAACCAGAACTCTTTTGACAAACGCTAAAAACAGTCTCCTTAGCCTAAACTCCGGCTAACATACAAACAGACACCGTTGACATTTTTACAATTTTTCCTGAACACACCCACCTACTTTTGGTGCAGGAAATAGTAAGGTTATGTTCAGATACATTTGTTTAATGCTGATTCTGGTGCTCTCAACGGGCAATGTTATCAGGCTGGGAAAACACAACCAGGTTGATTTATTTTTCTGGCTGAGTTTTTCACTGTTACTTTTTTCAATTGTTTGCATTCTTCTGGTTACGCTAAAAACAATGATACACACCTTAAAAAAACCCAGACGAATACGCTTGCGTGATTTAAAAAAGTATGACGAATTCTGGTAATAAACTACCAAAATCCTGTGCGTAGGTGTATTTGTCAAAACTAACAAATACCATTCATACAGGCAGACGGACGTTCATCCTTCAACACCAGAAACCGCTCATACAAACACCTGTCAAAAACAACCCATGAACCCATTTTCACACATAAAAAATTCAACACGCCGTAAGTTTGGTCTAAACTCAAACCTGTATATGCTCTACCTGCGCGCACTGATCGTTATCTGTTTATCTGCAACAACACATGCTTTTTCACAAAGCACAATTACCGGAAAAGTAGTTGATGAGCGTGATAAAACAGGCATTGAATTTACCACGGTTACACTTTTCAACCAGGTTGATTCAACGCTTGTAAGCGGAACCGTTACGGATACTTTGGGAATCTTTGTGCTGGACAATATAGCACCGGGTAGTTATTACGCACGGCTGAGTTTTATGGGTTACCAGGTACGGTTCATTTCAGACATTGCAGTCGGCCCTCAAAATCCGGTTACAGATCTGGCAGAAATAAGCCTTGCCGCATCAGGTGAATTAGGTACTGTAGAAATAACAACCAACCAGGCAGTTTTTGAAACTAAAATTGACAAAAAAGTTTTTAATGCAGATGAAAACCTGACATCAAAAGGTGGAACCGGGTTGGATTTAATGCGGCAGATACCAACCATCACCGTTGATGAAAACAACAACATTCTGCTGCGCGGTGATGCCAATGTGACCATACTCATTGATGGCCGCCCGGGCTCAATGCCCGCAAGTCAGCTGTTACGCCAAATTCCGGCATCAGCCATTGAAAAAGTAGAAATTATCACAAATCCATCTGCCAAATATGATCCTGAAGGTGTTTCAGGTATTATTAATATTGTCATGAAAAAAAGCAAACGCAATGGCTTTAACGGCATGGTTAATTCAACGGTTGATTACGGCAAATTTGTACACGCCAACGGTACCGTTAATCTGAATTACCGAACCAGCAAATTCAACCTCTACACCAACTACAGTTATTATTATGATAAATCCTGGTTTGGCGGAACACTGGACCGGGATGTACTGCTTGCTGATTCAACCTGGGACCGCCTGCGCAGTGATGATTACGGTGAACGCATCAACACCTATCAAACCGCATTGGTTGGAATTGATTATTTTGTAAATGACAAAAATACCCTTTACCTGAGTGCCAATGCTGATTTTGGTACCAACGCCGGAACGCGCCTGATGAATTACAACAACGTAGATGCAACCGGTGAACTGCTTTCCAACTCACAGCGAAACGGTGATATTGCCGCTCCCAGCCGGTATTATACCGCTACCGGCGGATGGCAAAAATCATTCAAAAAGCCGGATCATACCTTGTTTCTTGATTTCAATTTTACCCAAATGCATTTTGACGGAGATGAATGGCTGTGGCATAAATACTATGATCAAAACAATGCATTGTACCAGACAAAGTATCAGCATACACTGGATAAAACATTCAACCAGACCCTGCTTGCAAAACTGGATTACGTTTGGCCGATCAATGATTCCACCCTGCTGGAAGCCGGCTTTCATTTTACCCAACGCATTGCTGACAATGATTTTTATTCAGCCTCAGCCGGGGATGATGAAACATACACCCCCGATACGCTGCTCATTAACCGTTTCACCTATACGCAAAACACTTTTGCCCCTTACATCACCTTTTCAAAACAACTCAAAAAACTGGGTGTTAAAGCGGGCCTGCGGGCAGAACCTACCCTCACCCTGGCCGAACTGGTAAATACCAATACAGCGTTTGTGCAAAATTATTTTCAGCTTTTTCCAAGCGCTCATTTATCCTATAATTTTAATGATTACACCGTACTGCAGTTTAGCTATAGCAGACGAATCAACCGCCCTGAGCTGGATCAGCTGAACCCCTTCACCAATTATTCAGACAACCTGACCCTTGAAACCGGAAATCCATTTCTGAAACCGGAGATTATTCATGTCAACGAATTATCTTTTATGTGCTACTGGAAAAAATTCAACATCAACATAACAGCATACCACCGTTTAATTAATAACCTCATTCGCCGTGAACTTTTTTACGATGGAATTTACACCCACATTACCAATACCAACCTTGGCAACAGCAACCTCTCAGGCGGTGATCTGATTCTGACAATTATGCCGGTTAAAGGCATGCGCATTGTATCATCTACCAGTGTCTGGAATACCTCCACCAAAGATACCGACGTAACAGATGGCAGCTGGCAAAATTACACCGGCATGTACACCAGTTTAATGGCATCTTACCGCATCAAAGGCGGCTGGAGTTTTCAACTCTGGGGTAGTCATTCACCCACCACACGGGTAATTCAGGGGTACATTCTGCGCAATTACGGCGGTGGTTTTGGCATTCAAAAAACATTGCTCAAAGAAAAAGCAACGCTGAACGTAAATGTTTACGATATACTCAAATCACGCTGGTTTGCCTTTGAAAGTTATGATCTTGGAAATTACCAGATGACCAGCATACGCCGGTGGGAATCACGCCACATCTCAGTGTCATTTACCTTCAATTTTGGAAAAATGACCGAGGGCAAAGAACGAAAACAAAATAATTCAGGCGGTATTGGAGATGATCTGGAAGTGCCATTATCAAACTAAACCCTATTGAAAATGCAGGAGATTTTGCTGTAGATCTCTGCACCCAACCCACCTGCACGTTGCCGGCGGGTTTAATCCAAAAAATAACACATACAGCTAGTAAATTTTTCATGGAGATCAGACCCCGGGAGGAGCATAAGTAAGCCAAATAGTAAAACTCCTCCCGGACTGATCCTAATCACACAACAAGCCGAATCTGACCGGCCGGGGAAGCTCCCTTTCGACAGGCACAGCCATGCCCTGAACAAACGCTATTTCAGGTTTACACAAAATAATTCTATAATTTCGTAGTTTTACTACCATAACCCGTTTTGAACGATCTGAAAAAAATCACAACAGGTCATGCAAACTCATACTTACTCAAAATGAAAAAGACCGTGTTTTTAACCTTATTCTGTTGCTCACAGATGGCGTGGCTTCAGGATCTGCCTGCCGAACCGGCGGGAAAAAAAGAATACCTTGAACAGGGACAGTTTTCACTTGGTTTACGCACAACTACCAGCGTTTTCGGGCACGACCCTGTACCCGGTTTGGGTGTTGGCGGACAATTTCGCTTGCAATTGCTGAAATACCTCAATACCGAATGGTTTGCAGATTATATTACCATGGATCTGAAAGGCGCCGGGGTAAGAAACAATGCCCATATCGGGTGGTCTGTTATGTTTTACCCCAAACAACTAAACCGTTTTGTACCTTACGTAATAGCCGGGCATTGCTTTGACTATGCCAAAATAACCCCGTTAAGCACCCCTTACGATGACCGGTCCGGTGAAATTGTGTCACGCTGGAGCTCGGCCGTTCAGGCGGGTCTTGGAACACATTTTTTTGTAACCGATCGTTTCAATCTGACCTTTTCAGCGCAATACATGATGCACCTGGGCAATCACCTGGATTATGAACTTGTGGAAACCACCTCGAATGGATATTACCTGGTTACTGACCCCAATGCCGTCAGCGGTGACGAACGACTTGAAAGCCACCTGCTGCTAACCCTTAGTTTAAATTACAGAATTGCTGATTTCTGGTAAAACCATGTACATGAAAAAATTCATTTTTGTCTTTCTGTTTAGTGCACTGTGCCTGACAACCGGTTTTTCACAAACCGACCGTAACTGGAAAATAAAATCTGCTTTATCTTTTGCCCCCGGTATTCTTACCGAGAAAACCTATACGCTGCAACTTCAGGGTTACCTGGGTTTTTTACAAAACAAAATTGAGTGGCGGGGTGAGGCTTTTTACTTTTTAAATTCGTTTGGTGACCGTCCGCGCTTTTCAATGAATCACCAGGTTTTTACCGGTGCATTTTATCATTTTACAGAAACCGCTTTTCAGCCTTACCTTGGTTTTCAACCAGGTATTGCCATTTCACAATCTTCTGAATACGGTTCACTGAATGCGCAAACACAGCAGCTTGAGTATAAAGTTGCAGCAAACCCGGTGGGCTCTATTGGCGGTGGCTTTGATTTTTACGGCGAAAAACTGTTTTTCTTATTTGTTGAAACACGCTACATCTTTGGAAAACACAAAGCCGATACCTACCCTGTTTTTTTAGATGAATGGCGTTTTTCTTTTGGCCTGGGTCTTTATTTCTGATCTCCTGTTTTTTTAGCTGCATTTTCAAAAGCCGTGCAATTACCTGATCAAAAATTAAGTGCCGGATATCAGCGCGTGCTTTCTCTGAATCAGGGCCTTTGCCGGGTCAATTAATCCGTTCCAATTCGTGAAGATTTCCAGCTGATTAAAAAACTTTTGTTACTTTCGTATCATGGAGAATTTCGTACTCGAAGGCACACCTAAATCACCCCGCGTTGATTTCAATGCTCAGACCGGTATACTTTTAATCAGCGGCCGCAGCATTCCTGAAAACGCGCGTGAATTTTACCGCCCGCTCATTGAATGGGTAGAACGTTATTCTGATCAGCCTAAACCAAAAACCATATTTGATATTTGCCTGGAATATTTTAACACCAGCTCGTCCAAAGCATTGTTTGATCTTTTTAAAACTGTTGAAAACATGCATATTTCAGGCAAATCTACCATACTGGTAAAATGGAAATATGAAAACGACGATTGGGAAATGCGCGATGCCGGGCTGGAATACAGTCGCATTATCCAGATTCCGGTTGAAATGATTGAAATTGAAGTTTGATTTCAAGACCCTGTTTACCTGCCTGAATTAGCCCCTGGGTGCCGTTTGTCTCTTATTTCGTATCTTTCCTGAAATTCACTTCTGATGAAAACATCTTTTCTTTTTGCTGTGGTTTTTATTGCCTTTGCCTGCGAAAACGGCACTACAGAAACCACCCTGATTGTTCAGCACAACACCAGCGAAGGCATGTCAAATGGCAATGACAGCACCATTCAAAGCAGAATTATTTATGAACTGATGCGACTCAAAAATCCGGTAACGGGTCAAATACCTGCCGGAATCAGGAACAAGGAACTTGCTTTTGCCCAATCATTGCCACGCAACATGAGCCGTGCCTTTACCTGGGAGCAACGCGGACCGGTGAATAAAGGAGGGCGCACACGAGCTGTTGCCATTGATGTTTTGAATGAAAACACCTGGCTGGCCGCTGGTGTAACAGGTGGTATCTGGCGTTCAACCGATGCCGGCCAAAACTGGCAAAAAGTAACCGGTTCTGCACAAATGCACAGTATCACATCCATTGCACAAGACAAACGCCCGGGTCATGAAAATACCTGGTATGCAGGTACCGGTGAACATTACGGCATTATAAGTGCTTCTACATTTGAAGCCCGCTACAGCGGCAACGGAATGCTGAAAAGTACCGACGGTGGAATTACCTGGACAGAACTTACCTCCACACAATCCAACTCGCCGGAAACATTTTTATTAAATCACCAGATGGATTTTGTCTGGAGGGTAGTGCCTGACCCCAGTAACCTGACTGACGATGTAGTGCTGGCCGCAGTATACAACGGTGTTGTACGCAGTGATGACGGTGGCGCAACCTGGACCGAAGTACTGGGCTTTTTACAAGGATCATTCAGCAACCTGCATTCTGATTACGTTGACCTGGTGGTTACACCCGATGGTGTTTATTATGCTACACTCTCCAGCGATAGCCCCAGCAAAGGCATTTTCCGTTCAGCTGATGGCGGGTTAACTTGGGCTGACATTACACCACCCACTTTTCCAACAGGGTATGGTCGTATGACTATGGCCGTGAACCCGCTTGACCCCAATGAAGTATGGTTTTTTGGATCAACCAACACCACCTACGCCAATGGCCATTCCCTGATCAAATACAATTATGTTTCAGGTGACGGATCTGGCGCCGGCGGAACCTGGGACGACCGCAGCGCAAACCTGCCTGATCAATCCTGCTTCATCAGTGAAATCAGTTTTGAAGCCGGTTATCTCAACACACAATCATCGTTTGATGTTCACATTGCTATTCACCCCACTGACCCCAACATTATTTTTGTTGCCGGTACCAGCATCTGGCGTTCGACGGACGGATTCAGCACCAACACGACCAATAAATGGATTGGTGGTTACCAGTGTGATGATTTGCCTTATGATGATATCAACTGGCAGCTTTCTTATCCCGACCATCACCCTGATCAGCATTACATGACTTTTTTGCCGTCTGATCCAAAAGTAATGATCAACGTTAACGATGGCGGTATTTATAAAACAGTCGATAACACGGTTGACTCTGTAAAATGGGTGCCTATGAATAACGGTTATGTAACCACCCAGTTTTATGCTGTTTCAATGGTGCCCGGTGAAACAACCAGTGATGTGGTTATTGGCGGCATGCAGGATAACGGAACCTGGTTTACCAATACCACTGAATTTGATTCAGCCTGGGTAGAAGTAGGCGGTGGTGATGGCATGTATTGCGCCATTACGGAGAATGCAGAATTTTATGTAATCTGTACGCAAAACGGTAAAATGTTTTTGAAATCAATAGACGCTGACGGAACCGTGCTGGGGCATGAACGCATTGATCCCGAAAGTGGCCCGACAAGCTACAACTGGTGCAACAGCCTGAAACTTGACCCTAACAACACCAATACACTTTACTGGAACGGGCGCACCCGTCTTTACCGGTTAGATGATTTGCATGACATTACCATTTCTGGTGATAAAACAAACAAAGAGCCCAATTTTTGGGTCAATATTGCTGAGAGCAATGTGCTGCCAGGCGGTGGTGTAATCACAGACATTGAAATGAGCAAAGCCGGACTCAACAAAGTATGGTATGGTACTTCACAAGGTCATGTTTACCGGCTCGACGATGCCAATTCAGTAAGCCCCGTAATGGTTGATCTGACTTCTGATAATTTTCCCGGCGGATCGTGGGTATCGTCCATTGCCGTTGATCCGTTTGACGCAAACAACGTTCTGGTTACATTTGCAAACTATGAAATTCCAAGTATTTTTCACACAACCGACGGCGGTTTAACCTGGGATGACATCAGCGGAAACCTGGAAGAAAACCTGGATGGCTCAGGGTCAGGACCAGCTGCTTTGTGGGCTGAAAATTACCCGGACGGAACCCTTTTTGTGGGCACCTCAGTAGGCCTTTTTACAACCACTTTTCCGGACAGCGCAAACACCGTGTGGACCCTTGAACCCGGTATTGGAAACGTTGTGATCAACCACATGGATTACCGCACATTTGATGGTAAACTTATTGTAGGCACGCATGGAAATGGAGTGTTTTCAACCAACCTGGCACCAGCATTTGCAGGCATGAAACCTGCGCTTCAAACAGATAATCTGCTCCTGTATCCAACCGTTTCAGGTTCACAAATTACGCTAAGTGGTAGCGGAATTACATACCTTGAAATTTACGACCTGAATGGACGGTCTGTTTATTCATCCGCCACCGGATTGGACCAAAATACCATTGATGTCAGCGGATATGAACCCGGTACTTACCTTGCGGTAATCTACCAGGGAGAAAAACGGAGCGTGAAAAAATTTGTCAGAAATTAACCGGGTCAATCACCAAAACTGGAAATACCGGATGGGCCCGCTTTGAAATTATACGCAACACTTACCGTTGCATACTGGTGTGCATTTACATGGTCAACCCCTTTGTCTATCCGATAATCAGGTACACCAAATGTGTAGTAGAAATTCATGCGGAAACTTTTGTGCGTATAACTCATTCCGGTTTTAAATCCAAAATCAAATCCGCGCATGTTTTCTACAGAACTTGATTCAGTAAACGTGCTGGATGTTGGCGGCGGAAACAATGAAGAAATAATACCGCTTGGATCAAGTGAATCCATATTAAATGTCTGCAGAAAAGGAATTTGTTCATCCGTACGTTCTTTTGACCAGGCACCTACCAAAAAATTCATGTACGGACCGGCAAAAAAAGAAACTTCTTTAAAGTTGAATGTTGCCAGTGCCGGTACTTCCATCCCAAATAAAGAAACTATGCCTTTGGTTTGTGAATAAACACTGAAGTCTACACCAGAAAGACCAAAATCTTCCAGATCAAACCCAAATACGCTTAACGATGTTGTATCAGCCGACTGGTACATTTTTTTGCGTTGTGAAAAATACACCCCGCTGCGAAGCGAAAAAAAATCGGTCAGCTGATATTCTACATTTGCACCGGCATACCAGCACAAATGATAATCTCTTCCCAAATCTGTTTTCTCAACCATGATCGCATTTGTCCCTAATTCAGGGCCAAATGACCAGTTTTGTGCCTGAGCAGTGAAGGTAAGGCTGAAAAAAGCCAAACCAACAGCGAGTTGTTTTTTCATTCAACAAATCTAAATATTATTCAAATCGATTTGCCGCATGGCTCCATACCATTTTAAAACCCGTTCACCAACACCCGGCACCTCAACATGAAAAAGGTATACACCACTGGCAATAGGAATGTCTTTGTGGTTCTTCAATGTCCAGTCAACAAATGTAAATTCATTGTCTTTATCAATGCGTTTAACCAACTGACCACTCATGCTGTAAATTGTAATGGTGCAGGTTTCTGGCAAATTGGTAATACGCACCCGGTTGTCAATACCGTTGCTTTCATAACCTGAATAGGCATAATATGGGTTTGGAACAATACGAATTTCACTGAGCGCATCAACCGCCACCTCATTTTGGTTTGTGAGTGTCTGAATACCGGTTGTACTGAAACGATAGGCCGGCAGCCCATTATTAATTCCGGTATACACCTGCTGCTGGTATGGATGAGCAACACGTACCTGAATACGAACATCTGTTTCAAGCACCGCGTGATCGGGCAACAGCATGGGTGCCATAATCCACTGGCAATTTTTCCAGGCTTTTGTATATGACACGGCTGTTTCTGTCTGAAGTTGTGTATAAAGCCATGATCCGTTGTCATATGCCGGCATACCGCTGCCGCCAACATCTACACCAAAAACATAAATGAAATGGCAGCCGCCAAAAACCGGAAGCCCGACATTATCATACAACTCAGCAGTTGGATTCCATTTCATATCCTTGCCGTTTGAGCCTCCCAGCCAGGAGTTTTCACTAAAAGCCAGGTTAAGCCGTGTGCCCGTTTCCACATCAATGGCATAGCCCGGAAACCAACCCATTCCTGTACCGCTTTCTGCATTGCCGTTTATGTCAACGGACGCCGATGCGCGCAATTTCATGATGGACGAATTTCCGATTGCCTGCGACTCAACATGTGATGCTTCAATAACCGGGCAGCGTGTCCATTTAGACTGGTCAGATGTCACTACAAGGTCAATGCCATGCAAATCTGCAAAACCGGTCTGATTCTGAGCTACCGAAGGACTGAACCACGATGTAGGATTTAAATCTGTATCATACACCACATCCGGATATCCGATTGGCATCCCTAAAAATTCAGCCCCTGCAAGTTTAAACGGCGCAATGGTTCCACCCAGCAATTTTTCATACTCTTCAGCCTCATCCAGGTTCTTGTCTTTGTAGTAGCATGGATTGTACAATTCACCGCCAATACATTCAGTTGCTGTTGGTGTATAATTTCCAGACCGTATCCAGTTAGATGGATAATAATTGTCATCATCCATTATACCGCTCAGCCAGATTTTGGATGAATCAGAAAAAGTGATGCGCGCATCAATGGGTTTTGTTTTCCAGTTAAGATACGCAAAGTTATCATCGTCGTATTTTGTTTGTGAAATACGGACAGAAATACCCCATTCCGGAATGAGCTGCTCGGAGGCAAAACTGATTGGGTGATCTGAAAAAACAGTATCGGTAATACCCACCTGAACCATATACCATCCGGCTGAATCAAGATCACCTGAGGCATCTGCCGTAAAGTATAATTCAAATGCGGCGTCAGGCAGATTTAGCGGATCTATGACTTTAATTTTTACCGGCCCTGCACCTGAACTATATTCCAGTTCATTGGTTGTGTTATTGCTCAGAATAATTTCTTCAGCAGCGGTAGAAATTTCTGTATAGTTACCACCATTTCCCCAACCATCAATGCGCGTTACCGGCAATTCATAGCCGTAATTTACTGAAAAACCAGTGCCCCCGTTTTCCGGTGCCGGATCATGCGGAATGGCTTCATAGGCCACAATTTCACCA
Source organism: Bacteroidota bacterium (assembly GCA_016192075.1). Taxonomy (GTDB): domain Bacteria; phylum Bacteroidota; class Bacteroidia; order Flavobacteriales_D; family Crocinitomicaceae; genus JADJGJ01. Next base: position 90,169 of record JACPUU010000018.1, read on the forward strand.
ATCGCCGCTTTTCGGCTGGCCAGGTAGGGCATTTTTTGACCATCCAGTAAATTGGGATCGTCCGGGTCATATTTTTTAAACTGATTGGATGCATAGGTAACAGCCATGTAGTAATACCGTTTGAAGTTTACAAGTTTGCGGTCCCCGGTGGCAAACATATCTTCCGTAACACTGAATGAGTGACCCAGCCCTTCATTCAAACCATCTACTTTAACCTGTGGCATGCTTGTACCCAAATCTTCATCATAAACATAGTTTACCAGTTTGGAAATGCTGTCTTTGACATCACATTGAAAAACCAGCCTGGCTTTATTGACATCATCCAGCTCGGTAGGTGAAACAGTGGCATCTACCAATTGAAAAACCTGGTATCCCTGAAAGCGGAAGTAGTTATCAAAATTGGGGTCGTTGTCTACATTGACAATAAACGGATCCAGCTCAGCATAATCTTCGTAATAATTATTTGACGTTACCGGATTGTAGAGTGAAATAATCAGTTCATTTTCCATTTCCTGGATGGATAACCCGGGGGCATGCGGACCATCGAGCACTTTAAAACAGTTGTCAAAAAGTGCCTGTGCTTTATCGTCCGCCTTTTGAAGCTCCCCTACTGATTCAAACGGATCACCCTCTGTAGAGCGCGCCCACAAAATACCATAGGTGATATTATTTACGGCTCCGGGTTTTAATACAAACGGGCCGGCAGATTGCGCAAAGCGGCGGTCATACGGAAAATTTCCGGCTGTTTGTTCAGTCCAGGGTTGCTGCACAAATCCACCTGTACCCCAACCAACGGGATCTGTGTCTCCCGGAAACATGTAGTTTGCTTCAATTGCCGGATTTGCATCCGGGTCACCCGGGTGACCATTACCGCCGTACACAAAATGGGTTCCGTCTTTCCAGTAACCGGTCAGGTAGTTGTAATAATCCTGCGCTGTTTGCGGATCTGTTTGTGCTGACCCCCCGCCCCCGGTATTGTTGTAATAGAGAAACCGGCACATCCCAATCCGCTCGTTGTCAATAACACCGTCGCCAAAACCAATTCCCAAACCTGAATACGGAATTCCGCCTTGTGAAGTGGCCTGGTTAAAATCAGCTACCAGCGGGTTATCTTCTCCGTCATTATCTTTGTAGGGGCCTTCAAAAAAATCAATGCCTGCTGCTGGTGGATGTTCACCATAACCTTTCCAGCCGCCATTATCAGCATCAACGGCATTGCCGTTGTAACAATAAGCCAACCCGCGGCTCACATCACACCCTACATAATCGTCAAACGGGTTTCCGAGTCCGGCATCAATAAAAATTCCGAAATAGGTATCAAAAAGTGTTTGCGTTGACCGGTTTACCAATTCATAATTGTAAAAGGTCATGTTATTGATTTCATCATTGGTTGCAAAGGCAAACGCCTGGCAGCGGATTTCCATTCCCAGCGGATCACCGCCGGTTTCAGTGTGAATGTTTCCTTTATCATTCATTACCCACCAGATTGTTTGATCACCGTAAAGTGTTACGGTGCGGTCATTCGAACAATCCAGGTCTTTATTGATATCATACCAGGGATAATCACCATCCTGCGGGTTATAAATTCCGTCCTCGTTACGGTCATAAAAAGGAGCCAGGTAAAAATCCTGCCCCAGCGACGGATCACCGTGAGCAGGCCATTCTAAGATCGCTTGCGGAATTTCGTAATCAGGAAATAATTCACCCTGCGTGTGAGTGCCCTGCAAGGCATCATTTTCTCCGGCGGTATACCAGGCATCAAATTCTCTTACTTCGTCTTGCGTAATAACAAAATGCTGATCGTATTTGGTGCAGGTTTCAGGCGTAATTTCAGCATCACCGGCTTCAGTAAGCGGACCCGTCCAATAATCCTGCCCGTCACGGTAACGCACAGCAGCCAGTTTCAGCTGATCGTTGATATCAACACCGCCAAGCCACAAAGCCGACGTAAAAAGCGCCATAATGCCAGAACCTTTTGGAACTTCGTACTGTGATAAATTCTGCCCTGCTATTTGCCAGAGATTTCCGCCCGAATGAATGAGCGCCCGCACATTATTATATTCCAGGTAAGCTGATGAATTTGCCGGCGCACAACCAGCAGCACGCTCATCAATAACGGGTGCATGCGATTCTAATCCATAAGGTTGTGCAATTGCCCGAATGGTCAGCACTAAAAAAATTGCAATGGCAGAACAAGATTTCATAATGACCAATTTACACCTTTCCACTGATTCACCTTCATGCAGATTTTACAAAAGGTGTTATTCTTATACAGATGAGAAGAGAAAAACGGAAAGCAGCAACCGCAAATGTGTTTATCAGCAACAGCACTGTTCCCTCACTTAATCGTTTGTACAAAATCAATGATGAGTTGCTGTACTTCATCAAATTTGGTGAGTGGTGTATTTTCTGCTGTATCAAAAATGTCGTGATAATTGGTAACGCTGCCCATGGAATAAATGAAAAACGCAGGTACGCCGGCTTCTGAAAAAAAGTAGTGATCTGAATTAGCGGCAGCACCGCGCTTTTTAACTTCAGGCAGGTAGTTTTTTTCCTGGTTAATGGCCACAAGCGTATTGAATGGCTCTTCATGCACTGCCCCGTTAACAACAGTGATACCTTTGTCAGCCGCGCCCATAATGTCAATATTCAGCACAAACCTGACTTTGTTCAGTTTAAAATACGGATGCGTGACAAAATAATTGGAGCCTACCAGGCCGGCTTCTTCACCGCTGAAAAAACAAAAAACAACCGTGTAATCAGGCTGGTGTTGTACATAATAATTAGCCAGTGACAGCAACATGGCGCAGCCGCTGGCATTGTCATTGGCGCCTGGAAAATAGGTGTCGGCACCCATTCGCCCCAGGTGATCGTAATGTGCAGAGAGAACAATGAATTTGTTTTTCTTTTTACCCGGTATGCAGCCAATCACATTTTTGGTTTCATACTTTGGTTCATACCTGTTGTTAATTTTCAGCGATACTGTTTCCGCTGCATGATATACCGCAGAATCTATTTCAATCATCGGATAATTTTTTTGTGACCGGCCAACTGAATAGGTCTTCTTTGAATCGGTCACCCATATGGCGGGAAAATACATCATGGCATCTGTTACAAAACCACGAATCGACTTTAACAATTCTTTATCGGTGACATCGGTAAAATTAAATGCATAAATCCGTTGTCCTTTTTTTTCAAGATCAAACCGTGGTTTGCCGCCATAGGTTGAATAAAAATTCTCTGAATTAATTTCAACCAGTTCAAATTCGCCCGCAGCGCTGCCTGAGATGGGGTCCAGTATATACTCATCACCGGGCACCAGCGTATCTGTACCCAATGCCACCAGAATGGGGTACGGAAAAGTATTCACATTTAATTTATACTGCTGCTCGTAGGGAAAATCTTTAACCGGTTGTACACCGATGCGTTTTAATTCATCAACCAGAAAATCGGCCGCCCGAACATCACCCTGATTCACATAACCGCGGCCGTCAAAATGTTCACTGCACAGTGTATCCAGAATTGAACGGGCATAGTCTTTTTGACCGGTTACGGGAAGAACCGTCAAAAAACAGACAACAGAGAAAAAAAAATTTAGAATTGTACCCGGTAATTGTATTTCAGGCCGAACGTGTTCCATTACAAAAAACGGCGCTCTACCAGTTCTACAAATTTGATAATGGTTTTTTCTTCCAGATCCCATTTGTAAACCGATGCGTAAACGTTCAGCTTTTGTTTCGCCACTTCTGCATTGGCGCAAGAGTTGAGCTCATTGATAGCTGTTTCGTAAGCCTTACTGTCGCCGGCAAATAAAAAATTGATGTATTCAAATTTCTTTCCAATACCAATCTCTGCCTTCAGGTCTTTAACCGGTGTAAGTCCCAGTTTTTTGCGCAGCGGAAGTTCCTCTTCTTTTTTCAGCTTATCATTCAGGTCAACGTCATCTTCTTTCAAAAACTTTTCATGCAATGAGGTGGCATCGGGTTTCACCTCTTCACGAATAACATGAATTGGTTTTTTAACCTCAGGTTCAGCCACCGGTGTTTCTTTTTTCAAGGCCTGGTCGGCAGACAGGTCTGCTTTTGGTGCTTCAAAAACCGGGGTTGAAAAATCAACTTCGAGCCCGGGCTCTTTTTCTTTTTCGGTATTGGTTGTAAAATCAAAAACAGGTTCTGCCGCTTTTGTATCAACTGGTTTGGATTCATTCAAAATAGTAAAATCAAATGCCGGCTCTGCTGCTTTTTCTGCAACTTTAGGTGGCGCTGTAATTTCTTCGCGGGCGGGAGTTGGTTCACCGTATTTTTCATATGCCTTGTAGCGAATAACCGCCAGGCGTTCATGCAGGTCTGCCGCATTTTTTACCAATGCCTCCAGTTCTGAAACCGGAAGATTTCCGTCTTTTAACCGGGCAATTTTTGCTTCCAGTTCAGCGACGAGTTTTTGCAGACTCTGATACGACGTTTTCCCCATTTTTTGCAAGTTATTCACATTTTAATACAAGAGCTAAATTTACATCTATATTTGGCTTCCAAATCCTGAAAACTTGAAAATTTCCAACAAACAAGGTGTTAACATCTCTGACCGTATTACGTTCAGCCCCCGTGTATCTAACGCAAAAATTCAGGTTGTATGCGGACCAATGTTCTCAGGAAAAACAAAAACCCTGATAGGGCTTATCTCAGGCTATCTTAAAGACAAAAAGAAAGTGGTGGTTTTTAAACCAAAGCTGGACGATCGTTATGCTGAAGAGGCTATTGTATCACACGACCGGGATGAAGCAAGTGCTTACGCTGTGAGCCGTCCGGCTGAAATACTTGATTTGTTTCACCGTGCTGATGTGGTTGCCATTGACGAGGTACAGTTTTTTGATGAATCTATTGTAACGGTTTGTGAAACCATTGCTGATTATGGAAAAACAGTGATTGTTGCAGGCCTTGACCTTGATTACCTGGGCCGGCCGTTTGGCTCAATGCCACAGCTGATGAGTGTTGCCGATGAAATTATCAAACTTAATTCGGTTTGCACCTTTTGTTCAGGCCGCGCACGCTTTTCACATCGGGTTTCTAAAGAACATGGCGTTGTGGTGCTGGGTGAAAAAGACAAATACGTCCCTCTCTGCCGCAGCTGTTACAATGAAATGAATTCCAAATTGTAGCATTCAATCGCTCAACGCCATCAATTAATCACCGGTAAACAAATCATCCTGCTCAACATGTACCCTGAGTGAGCAGAAATACGTAGTTTTGACCCGCTATGAACCTTGATTTTTCTGTTGAACAATTGCAGAACCTGCTTGGGGCTGATATAACCGGCGTTTCTACCCTGCACGATCATTTCAATGTACGCAGTGTAATTATTGACACCCGCAATCCCGCACTTACTGAAAACACCCTCTTTATTGCACTATCAGGGTCTAAAGAAGACGGCCACAAGTACCTCGAAACGTTTGCTGCCAAAGGAGGCAAAATTGCCGTAGTAAAAAGGCCTGTAACAGACGTTGACATTTGTCAGCTCATTGTAAAAGACCCGCTGGAAGCCCTGCAGAAAATTGCCGAAAACCACCGCCGTAAATTTACCATACCGGTTATAGCTATCACCGGCAGTAACGGAAAAACGATTGTCAAAGAATGGCTCTATCATGTTTTAAAAGATACCTACTCCATTGTCAGAAGCCCTAAAAGCTATAACAGCCAGATTGGTGTTGCGTTGTCACTGCTTGAAATCAGCAACTCGCATACACTGGGCATTTTTGAGGCCGGAATTTCACGACCGGGTGAAATGGAAAAGCTTGAAAAAATGATTCAGCCCACCCTGGGTGTTTTTACCGGAATTGGTGATGCCCATAGTGCCAACTTTAATTCGCCCGATCAAAAAGAAGCCGAAAAATTACTTCTTTTTACGCACGTCAAAAAACTTTTTGACAATACCTCACTGGTATCCTACAGCATTCCGTTTTCAGACGAAGCATCCCGCAAAAATGCAGCACTTGTTCAGCAGGCCGCCCTATACCTTGGTTTACCTGAAGCCCGCGTGCGTGAACGGTTAATGACACTTCCTCCCGTATCCATGCGGCTGGAACAAATTGAGGGTAAAAACAATTGCCTGCTGCTCAATGATGCTTACAGCGCTGATCTGCAATCACTGGAAATTGCACTGAAACAGCTGCAGGTAATTACCAAATATCAAAAGCGAATTCTTTTTCTGACACCGCTTGAAGATAACCTGAAAGAACAGGTAGACAGCTCGCTTCAGCAACTTATAAAACCAGAAATTGTACAACAGGTAATTTTTGTAGGTGATCTTGATTACCTGCCAAAACTGGATGTACCGGCAATCATTTTTCAATCAGCCGAATCTTTTCTTAAAAGCAACAGCACATTTGAAAATGCAACCATTTTGTTTAAAGGATCACGCAAATACGGTCTTGAAAAAATTGTGCAGCAACTGGCAGCCAAAAAGCACGTCACCAAACTGGTTATAAACTTTGCCGCACTGCGCAATAACCTGAATTATTTCAGATCCAGAATCAGCCCTGAAACCAAAATTCTGATCATGGTAAAAGCACAGTCATACGGCGGGGGATTAGTTGAAATGGCCCATTTTCTGGTTGATCAGAAGATTCATTATTTTGGTGTGGCTTATGCTGATGAAGGTGTGCAGCTGCGCAAATCAGGTATTACATTACCTATCCTGGTGATGAATCCTGAACAAAGTGCCTACGATGAAATTATTGATTTTAACCTGGAACCGAGCATTTATTCACCCGAGGTGCTGGACTCATTTGTTCATCATCTTATTTTAAGACAGCAGCACAGTTTTCCGGTTCATATAAAGCTTGATACCGGTATGAACCGCCTGGGATTTGTAGAAGAACAAATTCCGCAATTGCTGGATACGCTGCAAGTACAGCCTGAGGTTTATGTCAAATCTGCCTTTTCACACCTTTCTGTTGCAGATGATGAGGCTGAAAACAGGTTTACCTCAAACCAGATACGCACCTTTGATATAATGAGTGGTATGCTCGCCGACAGGCTTTCGTATAAATTTGAAAGACACCTGGCAAATTCAGCAGGAACCGCAAATTTCAACCGGGCCGAGTATGATATGGTGCGACTGGGCATTGGTATTTTTGGCCTCATTGACAAAGACAACAAAGAGCTTGAAAATGTACTCAGCCTCACCACACAAATTTCACAAATCAAAAAAATAAAAGCCGGTGACAGTGTTGGCTATGGGCGCACTTACATGGCAACGCACGATCACTCAATTGGTGTTATACCGGTTGGTTATGCAGACGGTTTGCGGCGCGGCCTGAGCCAGGAAAACTGGTCGGTAATTATAAAAGGGAAGCCCGCACCTATTATCGGTAACATTTGCATGGATATGTGTATGGTCAATCTTGAAGGCATTGATGCACAAACGGGCGATGAGGTGGAAGTTTTTGGAGACAACAATTCCATTTTTGAAATGGCCCTGAATCTGAAAACAATTCCATACGAAATTATTGCCGGCATTTCATCCAGGGTGCACCGGGTTTATATCGACGAATAACTTGCTAACCCCCTCAACCCCGGATTTAAATCCGGGGTTAAGGGGGTTAGGGGTGGTACGGGCCTAATCGGTTTAGATAGTGCATTAACGGTTCCTAAAACTTACAAACAAAGCACTTAGCGTCAAAAATGGCACATGATTTGCAGCGTTTGGGTTGCATCCGATTATGAACACTAAAAATCAAATTGGTTACGCGCTCCAAAAAAAACTGAATTATGAAAAAAAACTTACTTCTTTTCACCTTTGCAGCGCTTGCGCTCGCCGGGTGTAAAAAATACAAAAACAAAGAAGTGTATGCCAACGTTCCGGTGTACATGGATTACTCCGCTTTCCGCGGATCTTTTTCATTTGAAAAAGATGCAGCCATTCAGGGTGCGGGTAATATCTATGTTTACAATGATTACATTTTTTTGTCTGAAGAAGACAAGGGAATTCATATCATTAACAACACTAACCCCACAGCACCTGTTGTGGAAGGTTTTATGAATATTCCCGGCAACACGCAAATGGCCGTTAAAGATCATTATCTCTACGCCAACAGTTTTATTGACCTGCTGGTGATTGACATTTCTGTTATCAATGATCCAAAACTGGTAAACCGCATAACCGATGTTTTTGCGTATGCAACCCCTGCAACCAATGATGAATACCCGGTTGCAGATGTTCACACAGACCGCGGTGTGGTAATTGGATGGAAAATTGAAAAAACAAAAGAGGTTTCAGGTTTTGGCTCTAAGTTTTTTGTTTCAGACTGTGCAGAATGTGAACAAACACAAATGACTACTAAAAGTATGAGTTCGGTTCCAACCACGCTCTCAGGCTCCATGAGTAAATTTGCCATCTACGATAATTACCTGTATACCGTTGATGATGATAACATACTGAGTTTTGATATTTCAACACCAACCAGTCCTTCCAAAAAAACGGGCCGGCCTACATACCGGACCTGTGAAACACTTTTTGAAAAAGACGGTTACCTGTATATGGGAACAACCACCGGCATGGTTATTTACAACGCTAAAAATGCGCCTACTGACCCAACCGAAATTTCAGATATTGAGCACGTGGAATCCTGCGACCCGGTTGTTGTTTCAGGTGACTATGCCTTTATCACCCTGCGCTCAGGCAATGATTGCGGCAGCGTGAACGATGAACTGCAGATTGTAGATATCAGTAACAAATATTTTCCGTGGGTTCGTAAAAAATACGACATGTCAAACCCATACGGATTAGGTGTTGACAATAACCTTTTGTTTATCTGTGACGGTGAAGACGGGTTAAAAGTGTATGACAATTCTGACCCGGTTAAATGCGGTCAAAACCTGCTTTATACGCATTCAAACGTAACAGCCAAAGACATTATTCTGAACAACGGCATTGCCATTTTGATTGCTGAGCACGGAATTTACCAGTACAACTACACCAATCCTGAAAATCTGCAGCACATCAGCTCACTTGAATTTTAAACTTTTCTTTAATTAATAATTGATTTTCTTTTGAAAAGGGAGTTTAACCCCGGATTTAAATCCTGGGTTAAACTCTCTTTTTTGTTTTTGGAACTACCGTATTTCGTACTTTTGAACCATCAATTGAATGCTATGCTACAATCCATGACTGGTTTCGGTAAGGCCTCGGGGACTTTCAAATCAAAAAAAATAACGGTTGAAATCAAATCACTCAACAGCAAAAGTTGCGATTTGTTTTTGAGAATGGCCTCTGTCTATAAAGAAAAAGAACTGGATCTGCGCAAGCGGATTACCGAAGTGCTGGACCGCGGTAAAATTGATTGTTTCATTACCGTTGAAAATACCGGCGAAGCCAATGGCAACATTATTAATAAAGAACTGGCGGCGGCTTATTACAATAGCCTGGAGCAGCTAAGCACCACCCTGAAAATAAAGATGGAAGATCCCATGAGCATTCTGATGCGCATGCCTGATCTTTTTGCCAATCAAACAGAAGAGTTCAGTGAAGAGGAATGGAAATTCATTGCCGGCCTGGTAGAAGAAGCGCTGAAAAAACATGTTCAGTTCCGTAATGATGAAGGTAAAGGACTCAGCCGTGAATTTCAAAACCGCATTGGCCAGATCAGGCAATTGCTGAGCGAAGTGCCGCAATACGAAGCAGCCCGCATTGATACCATCAAATCACGCATTGAAACCAACCTGGAAGAATTTGTGGGCGGCGCAAAAGTGGACAAAAACCGGTTTGAACAGGAGCTGATCTACTACATTGAAAAAATTGATATTGCTGAAGAAAAACACCGCCTGGCGCAGCACCTTGATTATTTTGATGAAACCATGAACCAACCTACATCACAGGGTCGCAAGCTTGGTTTTATTACCCAGGAAATTGGCCGTGAAATTAATACACTGGGCTCCAAATCATACCACCCTGAAATGCAAAAACTGGTTGTTCAAATGAAAGACGAGCTTGAAAAAATCAAAGAGCAGGTGCTGAATACACTCTAGCCCCTAACTCCGGAATTTACCCGTTTTTTGGTACTGCCCGCAAGCAATGCGCCTGCTCACCAGCTACTTTTACAAGGTTGGCACCCCGTTTGCACATGTTGTGTAAACATCTGTATGAAAGTCATTCCCACACTGCTGCTAATTTTAATTCCAATCCTGTTGCCGGCACAGCTCAACCAAAAATATGTGGAAAAACCAGAAGGGAACTTTACCTACTGTTATCACCAAAACGGAAAAATTTCTACTGAAGCATTTTATACCAATGCCAGCGGATACATGGCCCCTGGTTATGCCAAAGCCTTTGACAAAAGCGGAAACGAAATTTACAACCAACCTGTTTCACGCACCGGGCTGCTGAGTTCTGTTCAATTCTCATACTACGAAAATGGCGCTGTAAAAACTGCCCATTACAGTTCACACCCTGATGCCGGCATTCAATGGTATGAAAAAACCACCGGCTTTGATGAAGCAGGTAAAATTACCAGCGAAACAGAAATGAGCAATGACACCTGGGGGACGCAGTTAACCGTGCCCGACTCTACCCGTGAACGGCTTGAGAAAGAAAACGCACTGACAGAGCAAATGCTGCGCACCCGGGAGAAGCGTGAAAAACGGGATCAGTTTGTGAAAGATTCAACTGCATTCTACATCACCTCCACCGAAAACCTGGAAGACGGGACCGTGCTTCAGTTTATTCCAGACCCTGAACACGGGCAACGCCGGCAGGTTATTACCCGCAAAGGAAAAATTATACGCACCACCACCGAATTTTTTATAAAAACCGGAGGCATTCAATCTATTACCCGTACCTACTTCAAAAACGGACGCATTCACGAAGAATATACGTACGAAGCACAAATCTGGCATTACCGTGAATACGATCAGAAAGGAAGAATTGTTCAGGAAATCCTGAACCAGTCTGTTGCCCATTCGGAATAAACTTGGTATAATTACGCTTGTATCCAAAATGCGTTCATTATGCTCCGGAAAATTTTTGTCTTGTCTGGCTTGTTGGTTTTATGTGCAACAGCCCTCAGCCAGCGTCATGCTGATTTAGGAATCCGTCTGAATTCTGCCGATTATAACCGTGTTCAGCTTGAATTCAGAAAACCCGTTGGTGAAAACTATTACAGTCGTTTTGGATTGTCTATAGGGTTTCAGTATAACTATCCGCGCAGAGATATTTTTGATGCCAACGATACGGTGGTTACTACCCGCCAGGAAGATATTTTTGGAAATCACTACGATTTCAGATTCGGTTTTGAACGTGAGATTTCGTATGAATGGCTTACGTTTCATGCTGACCTGATTTTTGCCTACAGCTCAATTACCAACCGCCGGTGGAATTACTACCACATACTGGATTCAACCGGCACCTCGTGGGATTTTTCACACGAAAGTCCTTATGGCACAACCGATGAAACAGCTACTGCAGTAAATTCTGTAGTGGGCGGCGGTGTTGCTTTAGGGCTGTCTTTTAATTTTCCGGTGACTGAGAATTTTATTCTGAATTTTACCGGTAATTACACCGGTATGATGCGTTATACTGTAGCTCAAAAAGAAACCAACGATCTCTTCAATGAATTTGAATATACCAAAAGTTCGTTGTTTGAAGTGTACCCTTCAGCAGGGTTAGGATTGCGGTTTATTTTTACAGGGAAAGAGAGCGAGGCACCGGTAGAACCGTAATTTACCCGACCAGGTCACAATACCAGAACGCATTATTCCAGTTTGTGTTTTCTGCTGACTCAAACGTGCGTTTTACTTTTTCACCAATCTCAAATTCAATGGCGCTTTTGAAAAGGGGGCCGTCAAAAACAAAACTGTGAAACTCACCGTTTTCACCACACGGGTCAACATTCGAAGGCAGGTCACGCAAAAATTGTTCATCAATCAAACGACCCACAAAAGAATCATCCAGGTACTTCGCATCCACGCAAACGGTAACTGCCTTAAAACCCAACGCAAGAAATTCACGCACGGTTCTGGCGGTATCTTTTTTCCAGAGTGGAAACACGGCCTCTATCTTTTCCTCAGCCAGTTTTGCCGTGCGGTACATCTTCAAATCTTCCAGAAAAAGATCACCAAAAGCGGCATGTGTTATACCCTGTTCTTTTAACAAAAGCATTTTTGATTTCATCAAACCATTGTATGTTTCCATCGAAACTTCACCGGGAATTTCAAGAATTTCAAGCGGCAATCCAATAGCGGCTGCCTGCCTGATTAAGAGTGATTGCCTGACACCGTGCATTGAAATACGACCAAACTCCTTATTAACAGAGGTGAGTAAACCACAGACATCAAACTCCCGCTCATTCAATAAATAGTACAACGCCAGTGTGGCATCTTTGCCGCCGCTCCAGTTCATAATCAGTTTTTTTGCAGAATCTTGCATGGTCAGCTTTTTGCAGTGAGGTGTCTCCGGTTTTAAGTTGGGGTCAAGCGGCAGTACCGGGTTGTCCGCCACCCCTTTTAACCGTATACCAGCTGTTTAACAGGTTTGGTGGAACGGGTGAGGACCCGGGTAAAAACTAAAAAGCCGAAGACGTTTTCACGTTTCGGCTTTTTAATAAGTGCTAAATACTCCTTATTTTTTAGCGGCTGGAGCTGCTGCTGCTGGTTTAGCTGCTGCTGCTTTTTTAGGAGCTGCTTTTTTCTTAGGAGCTGCTTTTTTAGCTGCTGCTTTTTTAGGAGCTGCTTTTTTAGCTGCTGCTTTTTTCTTAGGAGCTGCTTTTTTAGCTGCTGCTTTTTTAGGAGCTGCTTTTTTAGCTGCTGCTTTTTTAGGAGCTGCTTTTTTCTTAGGAGCTGCTTTTTTAGCTGCTGCTTTTTTAGGAGCTGCTTTTTTAGCTACAGCTTTCTTAGCTGGAGCTTTCTTTTTGGCTGTTGCTTTTGCCATAATTGAAAAAATTTTAAGGTGAGTATGGGTCAAATGTAAGGCGAATTTGTTTCCATGCTTATATATGAATTCGAAATATCCAACAATCAATTGTTGAAAATGTCTGTTAGTTATCCACATTTTTTTTTGATCTGTCTGAAAAAAAATTTTCTCCACATTTTTTGAACCTGTATATTTTATCAACGTTTCAGAAGTTTTTATTTTTTTCTATCGCAATTTTTTTTTGATTTTTTTGACCCCTTAAAAAGAATTTTTTTATTGTGAATAACTCGTTGTTTTTTTCGAAAAAAAGTTTTTCAGAGGGGAGTTTTTGGATGCAAAAGCAGAATTTTGTCTTCCGGATTTTCATTTTTTGGAGTCACAATGCTGTCCCTTTTTTTGAGCAGTTCATTTTTTTTACCGCGTATGGATGCATCAAATTTTTACCAGACCGGATTTTATTTTTTACTTTTTTAAATCCGCAACTATGCGTTCTTCAATCTTCAAAAACACCAGTAAAATCAATGCATTTCAGTAAAGCGCATCGCATCTGATTTTCAAAAATCAGATTTTGCATCAAACGGGTTCTCTTAAAAACAGTTTTTTCAATTGTAAAGAACAATGCGATGCGTTGTTTGATCATTTCTGTTTTGAACCACCAGGGAATAAATTCCGCCCGGCAGTGCCGAAACGTCAACTATTGTTTTTTGCCCGGTCAGATTTTGTTTACTCACTATACTGCCTTTCATATCCATAATCAGACAAAAATCAGCCGCATCTGATTCTTTCAATTCAATAACCAGCATTTCAGTTGCAGGATTTGGATAAACACGAATTTCTTCTGATGCGCTTGTTTCAGTCATCCCTGTGTATCCGCCAAAATAGTAATAGGCAATATCTACCCATGCACCCGGACCCAATGGTTTATAATTACTGTACAACACAATTTCTCCGTTTGACTTAACGGCTGCTCCCAAATCTGCAATCACGTATGTGGTGCTTCCCTCATCTAAAAGAATTGCACCCTGCTTCATTGCCATAGAGTCTGCAGTAACCGGCCAGTTTATGCCATCAGTTGAAACAGCTTCACGGTGTGAGGTACCGAGATAGGAAGTATACATGTGATAGATTCCGGCTGAATCTAAAATCACAACCGGATCATGACATTTTTCATAGAGCGGTGCAAAATCTGTCCAGGTTAATCCTTCATCGGCAGACGAAGCAGTATATAACCCTGCCGGTGAACCAATGTCCATGGTTGAATCACGCCCGGTAATAATTGCTTTGGTATCTCCGTTCATGTCTTTATATACCGCAGGGTGACTTGCCGATTTAAAATAACTGTCTGCCTGGTATGGCTGAATTTCTACCCGGATGCCCTCGTGTGTGAAATGAATTCCGTCACTGGAGATCATACTGCGAATATGAAAAAGCGGTTCATCGGGAAAAGTAACATCCTGGCTGGTGCGGTAAAATAAACGATAATCTCCGTTGGCCAATTTTAGAATCCCCGGTCCCCCGAGATTATAAATCCGGTTTGCCGGATCAAGAGAAGCGGTCATAATGGTATCTTCCACCGTCCAGTTAATCATATCCGGTGAGCTGGCATACCAGATTGCATTGGCTGATCCATACTTGGCTATATAATACATATAATAGGTAGAATTAATACGAACCACATCCGGCATAGCACCCATTGGAGCATAGGCTGCCCCCGAAGCATCTGCGCCTATTGAATAACCCTGAAATTGCCACTGCTCTGTCTGGGCCTGAACCGTACCGCCGCATACCAGACAGACAACACCAACCAAAATTGTTTCTTTTATATTCATAGTTTAGTTTTTTACTATTTTGCCCAAGCCGCAAAAAGCGCCGGTTTGGGTTAACCGATAAAAATAAATTCCATTTTCCCGGGTACTGCAATCAACACCGCTGTTTTCAAATATGGCCTCGTGCAGCATTATTTTTTTATACATATCCTAAAACCGTATGGTATTAATTTCATCCTGTTTTTGCTTTGATCATTGATTCGTTGTTAATCCTACCTAAATCATTCGGGTTGTATAAACCATCAGATATGTTCCATCAGGTAATTTTACCACTGCAGGATCTTTCAGGTACGACACTTCACTGCTGCTTCCTCCAAAGACAAGGCGATACCCGGTATCAATGGTCCAGTTGACACCATCGGCTGTTGTGAAACTTTTGAGATTCTGGTTAGGGTTAAACGCACTCATGATACGATACGAAGATCCGGTCACATAACCGTTGCTGATAAAATGCTGATCTGTACCATCGGCAAATATATAGCTGCCCTGTACACTGAAATTAATTCCGTTGGAACTTGTTAAGTGCCAGTGTTCCGTATTCACCGCATTAGCGGCATACATGTGCCACTGTCCGTTAAGTTGAAAAGTATTTGAATCAAAAATATGGTCTGATGATGAATAGGCTGCTGTATCGGTAAATGTAAAATTAATTCCGTCTGTACTCTCATAACAAAGTACGCATCTCTTGCCGCTGATGTCAGTTGTGGCAAACATCCGGATGTTTCCATTTTCCAGTAGAATTGCGTCAGGGTCTACTGGTTTAATACCTGCCCCAAATCCGGTAAAATTACAATGGTTGAAAGCCCACGTTTGTCCGTTGTCAGCAGATACAGCACACGAAGTGGCATTTTGCGTGGTACCCATATTCCAGCCCGTATAATAAAGAAAAAGTTTGTCATCCTTATAAATCAGATCCGGCACATTGGCCTGGTCTGTTACTACATTACCCGTTGTTGTAAATGTCAAACCGTCCGCCGAGGTTGCTGTCAGCAGACGAAAATATGCAGGACTCTCCAGGTCTGGTGCGGTTAAATCAGGTCCGGAAGGCGGTGTAAAATCATTCTCCAATAAAGGGTCTGGTGTATACGTACAGGATCCGTCATCCTTTTTTGCCTCCTGATTGTAATTCTCAGCCTGAGAATCTGTACACCCTTCCTTCTTGCAGGATAATGTGACCAATACAGTTATACCAAATACAAAAAAATTTAATCGTTGATTCATACCTGAAGTTTTTAAATCAATAGTATGCAACCGGCAACACACTTTCCATAACTTGTATACGAACGCGCAAAAAAAATAGATCAACCCGTTTAACCCGACCCGGTGAGTGATTTGTATTTATCTCCCAATGGAATTTCAACACCGTTGATCACCACACAACGACTATTAAACTGACTGATTTTGGATTTGTTTACAATATACGATTTGTGAATGCGGCTAAATGAACCTGATGACAACAGCTCTTCCATGGCTTTCAGGTTCATTCGCGTGAGCAGCGGCTTAGGTTGCTGAACCAGAAAAATTTTTACATAATCTTTCAGGCCTTCAATATAAAGAATGTCATCCAGGTGAATCACGTACTTTTCATGTTCTGAACTTACCAGTATGGTTTTTTGCCGTGACAAATCCCTAAGCCGGTTTATTTTTTCCCGGGCTTTTTCACAGGCCGTTCTGAAGCGATCCTGGTCAATGGGTTTTAACAGATAATCGACCGCATTCAGGTTATAGCTTTCTGCGGCATAATGGTCAAAGGCGGTTGTGAAAATAACGGCTGTTTCTTTTCCCAGGTGTTTACTCAGTTCTATTCCGGTCATTGCCGGCATTTGAATATCCATAAAAACCACATCGGTTGTATAAACTGAAAGATAGTCCAGTGCTTTTTTTGAAGATGTAAATGTCGCTTTCAGTTCAAGCCATTCTATGGCCTCAACATTCCCCTTCAGAAGGGCCAGGGCCAAGGGTTCATCATCGATCAGAATGCAGGTAATCTTTGTCATAGGTCAAGCTGCAGCTCTGTTGAATATAACTCTTTTTGCTGAATAACCGACAAAACATAATGACCCGGATAACAAAGTTCCAGGCGGTTTTTTACATTAGCCATTCCAATGCCTGATTCAATTTCACGGATGCCGGAATCAGCCTTAAACCGGTTGCGCGTATGCAGGTACAGTTTCTGATTAGCTAACCGAATTGTAATCTCAATAAAATCCTGTTCATCACCGTGTACCCCATGCTTAAAGGTGTTTTCAACAAAACCAATGAGCAAAAGCGGTTCAATAAAAATGCCGTTTCCGGCTTCCGGCAAATCAACCGATAAGTTAAATTCTTTGGGTAAACGCAATTGCTGCAGCGCAATGTAGTTACGGATATAATCTATCTCCAATGAAAGATCTACCTTGTTAAGACTACCGCTGCTGAGCATGTAGCGCATCAGCTGAGATAATCGTACCACACTCTTCTCTGCCTGGAGCGGATTGTACCGGATCTGGGCCACAATATTATTCAGTGTGTTGAATAAAAAGTGCGGGGTAATCTGAGACCGTAAAAAACGAAGTTCGGCCTGCTCCTTTTCTGTCTTCAATTTTAGTTCCCGTAATCTAAACTGCACATAATCTGCCAGCAACCGCCAGGCAGACGAAGCCGCTGCAATCTGAACAATTGGTACAATGGAATTGGTTCTCAAACTGAACGGATGATTACCGCCGCTCGTAAAAAGTGCCGCTAAATTCAGGCACAGAAAAATTCCCAGTGCAGCGCATAAAAGCCAGACCAGGTAAATACCCAATCCATGCAACTCCAGCTTTTTGGGAATGAGGTAAAAGTAGTTCCCATAAAAAAGACCAACTAATAAAACATGTTGAAATGTATAGTGCAACAGGGAGGACCCGGTCCAGAATTCAGCCCGGTTTTTGTTTGCAATCAGCGGCATTCCTATAAAAAGCAGCCAGCCCAGTAACTGCAGGGCGCCATTTACCTGATTGAAGTACCGGAATTTCACACTTTTTATTTCATGGATTAATCAACATTAAATATAGCTGTTGAAACCTGATTGTTCTCGGTTAATCTTATAATATAGCATCCGGCGCTTAATTGTGCGGTTTTTAGCGTATTGTCATTTTGCTGTGCGTGTATCAGCTGACCGTCCATGGAAATTAATTCAATCAAAAAAACAGAACCGGTGGTTTGAACGGTCACCTGATCCTGTGCCGGATTTGGATAAAAAGAAACCGGGGCCAATTCATTGACCGGAGTATTCACCAGACCATTTATCTGATAAACGTCCAGGTGTGCCTGCCAGTCTTTATTGTTTGCCGGATAATCATAGCTTTCCACATCGTAAGAAATGTAGAGTTTATCTGCACGCTTTAGCAAAAAGGGCCGGTTTGCATTGTAGCTGTGAACACCGGCAGTAACGGGAACCGTGTAATTGGTGACAACCGTAGTACTGATCAGGCTCCAGGACGTGTCAAAAATTTTTATGCGCACATTTCCATGATTGTGATCACCGGTATGAAACGCAACATAATAATACGTGCCATCAAAGAGAACTCCCTGTGACCATTGCCCGTCCGGATCCAGCAGCGTGGAACTGACATAATTGAACCCTGCATCGTATTTAAACGCATATAAATCACGGTCATTAAAATTGTTCATCGTTACCTCATAATAATATCCCGCATTATAAATCATACTGGAACCCCAGGTTATTTTTGACGGCGTGTTCAGCAAAACAGGCGCAGCAACCTCGGTGAGATCCAGATCATACTGGTATATATCGGTATAGGGCATCAGTGAAAGACTGGGTGGATTAATAGGCGGACAAACACCACTGTCATACATGGCGCCAATAATTAATTTACCATTGGTATAATTCATGAGCTGATCAATGTTTGACTCACAGGCATCAAGTGGTATTGTAACCTGGTCAATCAGGTCAAAATTATCGTCGTATTTGCTGAGCAGATAATCGCCTGTTCCACCAACTGTCAAATGAAAATAATTGGTGTCCACCATCAGCATGGCAAAATCACCTGCGCCAGTTTGTCCGGGCAACACACCAACATTACCGGTTTCATTCAGTGCATTATCAAGTTCAAGCCAGGTAAAATTAGTCAGCACCCCGGCCGGGGTAGGCTGGTCATAAAGCCTTGCGGCATAAACAAGATAAAACTTGTCCCGGGTTTCGTGATAAAATATACGCGAAAAAGCACCGATAGTATCAGTTGCATTTGGGGTTAGCGAATCTTTTGATAAAAGCGTCAGATCAACCTGGGCAGAACCTGATTGTATCATAAGCCGTATGCTGAGAAGCAAAAGAAAAATTGTTTTTTTCATCTTATATCGTTTGTTTTTCAAACATACGAAATGCTGAATTTAATACCATCAATTGTATAGAATACCCTGGATTTTGTAGATGAATGCAATTACCCGGGTATCTTAAATGCGGTATCCGGTTGTAGAATCTGATAGATGGTGCCAGACGTACAACGCATACCCGAAACACCGTATCTAAAAGCGTGAAAAAATGAAAACGGGTTGCGAAATTTGCCGCTGTATTTTACTGCTTCACAACACGCAGTTGCTGCCGTTCACCTTTGTGCATAAATTCCAGCAAATACACCCCGGGTCCGACAGCAGAAAAATCAATTTGAATTGTTTCTCCATTTACAACAACAGCCGCTGGTATTTTTTGACCAGTAAGTGTAAAGACCGCAATTTCTGAAAGATCACCCTGCCCTACATTGAGATACAGCATATCATTGGTTGGATTTGGATACGATACTACCTGGCCGTTGTCAACCGGTGCAGTTATACCAAGTTCACCCGAACAGGATGCGGGAATACTATCAGTAGTAATAAACGTGGTACAATTATCACAAAAAACACTTTTGAAAAAACATACCGCCCGGCCCACACGGAAAGCGCTGGGCATAATGTAAATTCCATGACCACCGCCCGGTTTAATGTTCAGCTCACTGCAAACACCGGCATTTGTAAGCAGAGTGTGTAATGTTGCAGAACCGTATTCAATACTGCCCGGCAAACTGCTGCATGAAGCGCTCGAATCAATATCTACCGTTGGATCAGCATCACCGTGGAAAGCAATCATGGGTACCATTTCATCCACCTCAACAGATGTGCTAAGTGCCCCTCCCCAATTGTTGAAAATGGCCTTGATGGAATAATCAAAACCGGGACTTTTCAAATCTCCCAACAACGGTTGAATATAAGGGTGATAACTATTCCATTCATCCTGTGAAAGGTAAACCAATGCCAGCGATGTACCCGCTCCGGCACTTCCACCGCCTACAAACATCCAGGACGTATCAATTTTTAACAGGGCAGCATTGTCTGCCACATATTCAAAAGCTGCATTCGCATCCTGAAGTGCGCGGTAAACCGCATTGTCATACGTTGAATCACACATGCCGGTATGCCCGAGGCGGTAGTCAATTGTAGCAGCAACAAAACCCCGTTTAGCAAATTCAATACAATCATCATTCAGGTCTATTTTACTGCCGGATGTAAAGCCGCCGCCATGAATCAACAGAATAAAAGGACGCATCGGAAGCGGATCAATTGAATTCTTGGGGAAATAAACGTTGAATTGCAAATCTTCATCCACGTTATTCCAGTTGGTTGCTGTTCTGTAAACAACAAATTTCATGGAGTCTAATTGTGCATCCGTAAAATATTCCTGCTCTGTAAACCGGTTATCGCCTGTACAGTATTGGGCTGAAACCAACTGACTGGTAAAAAGAAAAACAATTGCTAAAAATGTCTTTTGAATTTGTCGGAAAAAAAAGGGAGTACAGTTCATGTGTCTAGTTTGAGTATATAAAATTTCTATTCAGACTTGCCCTAATATAAAAGGTTTAACCGGCTTGTACAAATCAGGTTGAAAATATGCGGGTAAGTTGGGGGTGAATGAAGATTCGCTCCCATTTCCGGGTAGTTTACCTGACGATCCGGTCCCGGGATACATGCTTTCCCGGGTTTCTTATATTTGTATCGTAAACCCAAATCTCTAAACATGAATTTTTCGCCTGTTTTACTACTTGCTGCCTTCATACTCAGTTATTCAACGGCTCTAAAAGCACAACCATCTGAAATCAATAGTCAAAAAAATGAACAGTACTATGTACAGATTGATTCATTGCTTGCACTTAAAAAGATAAACGATGCCCTGCAGGTGTGTGACGAGCTTATTCAGTTTGCAGAAATAACTTACGGACAATCAGACACTGCCTATGCTAACGCGCTTGCCCTGAAAAGTGAGTGTTTTTTGTATGCAAAAAAATATCCGGATGCCATCAGCCTGCAAAATGAAGCATTGAAAATCCGCAGGCAAATACCCGGAGAGGAATCCAGCTGTGTCAGTTCTCTCAACACTTTGTGGCAACTTCATAAACCTCTGGGGCAATATGACCGTGCCGGAATTTTTCTCAAAGAGGCCATTGCCATCCAGGAAAAAATTGGACCAACTGATCCGGAAATGGCCATACTGTGCAGCAATATGGGCTATCATTACCGGGAAACCGGGTATTTTGAACTTGCTGAAGCCTATTACCTGAAAAGTATGACCATTGGCCTAGTTCATTACGGTGAAAACGGAATTGAAAATGGCCCTACCCTGAACAATCTCGGAAACCTGTACCGAAGCATGGGAAACTATAAAGAAGCGGAGTATTATTATTCAAGGCTGTATACTATTCTATATACACTCAACGGTGCTTCACATCCGAAAACAAGACTTGCACTCAACAACCTGGCGTTAATCAATGAAGATATGGGTAATACACCAAAAGCCGAAACATACTATCTGAAAGCGCTGAGTATTGATATTTCTGTTGACACCTCATCCTACATTGCATCCCTTATCAACCTGGCCACTTTGTATTCCAAAAATGGGTTCTATGACAAAGCAGAACAATTTAATCTGCACGCACTGGAGCTTCAAAAGAAGTTTTTTGTATCAGAGAATGCAGACATTTCTACCACATATTATAACCTGGGAAGTTTATTCCTTGATAAAAAAGATCCGGCAACAGCCCGCAGCTATTTTTCAAAAGCACTGGAAATACGTCTGCGGCTTTTTGGAGACAAACACCATCTCTATGGTTTAGCCTTATTGGGCCTTTCGAAAGCCGATTATCAGGAAGAAAAACAAGACGATTGTATTTTAAACGCTAAAGCAGCAAAAGAAATTCTTGTTGCAACTGTTGGAAATAAACATCCCTATTATGAAAATACCATTTTCACCCTGGCAGATGCTTATCTGCACTTTAATCAGCCTGACAGCGCAGAGAGTTATTTCATAGAAGGGTTAAACCTGCAGTATTACCTGATCAAACAGCAATTTTCATTCATGTCTGAAATGGAAAAAGAAATTTACCTGAAAAAAATCAGCAAACGATCTTCAGCATTCTTGTCATACTGCTTAAAACGAAAAGAATCGAATCCGTCCATTACCGGCGAAGTATATAATTATGTACTGAATACCAAAGGACTTTTGCTTAAATCCAGTTCCATGCTGCGCAACACTATTTTGAATGGCACTGACCAGGAACTGAAAGACAAATATGATCAATGGATTGCCCTGAAGAAAAAGATAAACACACTTTACAATACACCTATTGAGAAACGCAAAGAAGATGCAGAGAAACTTGAAGAGGAGGCAAACCTGATTGAAAAAGAACTGGTGCGTTCAGGCTCAGGGCTGGAAGAAAATAACTCCATTATGGAAAACTCGTGGCAGGATGTACAGGCCCAACTTAAAAAGCAGGAGGCAGCCATTGAGTTTTTTCATTTCAAAAAAACCAAAGACAGCACCATCTATTGTGCACTTATCCTGAAAGCTGATAGCAAAGCGCCTGAACTGGTTGAGTTATTTGAAGAAAAACAACTCCGTGAAATTCTTGGCACCAACATCAGCAATGATTACAAACAAATCAATGCGGTATATGGAACAAAAACCAAAAAGAATGCTGCACTTTACAATCTTATTTGGGCACCCCTGGAAAAGTTTCTGGACAAAACCACCAAAGTAAATGTATCACCCAGCGGGTTGTTACACAAAATCTCATTTGCCGGCCTGGCCAAATCAAATGGAAAATACCTGGCCGATGAGTTAGCTGTATCTATTCTGTCCACTACTTCAGGCATTGGAAAATCAACCTTGCTGGACATTACCGCAGACAGCAGAATCAGCCTTTTTGGGGGCATTCAATACTCCGCCGATTCTTCCAACTCATACCCATGGCAATACCTCAACGGAACCAAAACAGAAAGTGATGCTTTATCAGGAACCTTTATGGGTTACACTAAAAATGTAGCCTATTTTACAGGAAACAATGCTACCAAAGCCCGTTTTATTTCTATAGCTCAAAACAGCACCATTCTTCACATTGCAACACACGGTTTCTTTTTCCCTGATCCGGCAGCTATTATGGAAGGAATGATTGATACCAGTGAATCCGGAGACATTCAGTTCAGAGGCGGACCATCACGCGCAGCTACGTTGTATGCAAACAGCCAAAACCCGCTGATGCGCTCAGGACTTGTTTTTGCAGGTGCCAATGATTTCTGGAACGGTGAAATAACCGAAACAGAAAATAACGGTGTATTAACTGCATTGGATGTAATCAACATTGACCTGCGGCAAAATAAACTGGTAGTTATGTCTGCCTGCGAATCAGGACTGGGAGATATTGTAGGCGGTGAAGGTGTTTATGGTTTACAACGGGCTTTTAAAATGGCCGGAACCGATTTTATTATTATGAGCCTCTGGCAGGTGCCTGATCAGGAAACCGCTGAATTTATGCAGACTTTCTACCGTCTTTTATTTGAGAAAAAAGACATTGCCCTGGCGTTTTCAGAAACGCAGAAAATTATGCGCAAAAAATACGACCCTTATTATTGGGCGGCTTTTGTGCTGTTGCGATAACTAATCCCCCGCCTACAGGAAGCAGTCAGGCAGGTATTGAAAAACAGGGGATTAAAGAATGACGTGATTGTTCCGGATGAAATGTTACAGCATACGGTTTTTGAAATTCGTGGAAGATTGTAAGCGTAAGTAAGGGGCGGAAAATCTTCCGCCCCTTACTTACGCACGGACTCATGAAATTGCAAGAAAAATCAAACCCTGCACGATATTCTTTTCAGATTTTTTATACATTCGCTTCATACACGCACTTGCCGGTATTATTCTGATACTGGCATCCATTTACAAAAACGATACTTTACTAATTATTAATCCCCTGCCTGCAAGACGCGGTCAGGCAAGTATTGAAAAATATGGTGTCAAAGAATGATGTGATTGTTCCGGACGAAATGCTGGTTCGCAAAATTTATGAGTTTCGGGGTGAAAAAGTAATGTTAGATAGAGATCTGGCGGAACTTTATGGTGTTGAGACAAAGTATCTGAAAAGACAAGTGAATAGAAACATCGAGCGTTTTCCGATAGATTTTATGTTTGAATTAACCGAAACTGAGTTTGAAATTTTGAGGTGCCAAATTGGCACCTCAAAACATAAAAGTCTTGAAAAAAGTGACCTGAAAGCAAGTAATACTGCCGAAAATCGTGGTGGTTCCCGCTATTTACCCATGGTATTCACCGAACAAGGAATCGCCATGCTATCCAGTGTATTAAACAGTCCGCAGGCCATTCAAACCAACATCCGTATCATGCGCTTTTTCACCCGCATGCGCAAAATGATTCTCCAGCACGAAGAACTTCTTAAATTCATTCAAATTGTTGAACAAAAAACGGATGGAAACGCCAAAAGCATTGAATTGCTTTTTGAGTATATGGATGTCTTAATGGAGCAAAAAGAAAAAAACCAATCACGTAAAGCAATTGGGTTCAAGACGAAGAAAAAATGAATTTAGTACGCTGCTTTCACAACCCCCAGCTCTTTTCCAATCTTTTCAAATGCAGCAATGGCTTTATCCAGTTGTGCTGTGGTGTGCGCGGCTGAAATCTGAACGCGAATGCGGGCCAAACCTTTTGGAACCACCGGGTAGAAAAAGCCAATGGCATAAACACCTTCTTTCAATAAACGGTTGGCAAATTCCTGCGCAACTTTGGCATCGTAAAGCATTACGGGAATAATAGCAGAATCACCTTCACGGATTTCAAGACCTGCTTTTTTGATTCCGGTTTTGAAGTGTTTGATATTGGCCTCCAGTTTATCACGCAAATCAGTGGTTGAACTCAGCATGTCAAAAACAGCAATGGATGCACCTACAATAACCGGTGAAAGTGAATTTGAAAACAAGTACGGACGCGAGCGTTGACGCAGCATGTCAATGATTTCTTTTTTACCGGATGTAAAACCACCCATAGCACCACCCAGTGCTTTTCCTAAGGTTGAGGTAATGATATCAACACGGCCCATCACGTTGTGATGTTCATGGGTACCACGACCGGTTTTACCAATAAAACCCGTTGCATGACTATCGTCAACCATCACCAGCGCATCGTATTTTTCAGCCAGGTCACAAATTTCATTGAGTTTGGCTACATAACCGTCCATCGAGAAAACACCATCGGTTACAATAATCCGGTTGCGGTGCTTTTGAGCATCTTTTAACTGCTGTTCCAGATCTGCCATGTCTGAATTTTTATAGCGATACCGGGCCGCTTTGCACAAACGTACTCCATCAATGATAGAAGCATGGTTCAGCTCATCTGAAATAATGGCATCTTCTTCACCAAACAACGGTTCAAACACCCCACCGTTTGCATCAAAGGCAGCGGCATATAAAATGGTATCTTCCATCCCCAAAAAATCAGAAATTTTCTTCTCCAGAATTTTGTGATTGTCTTGTGTACCACAGATAAATCGAACGGATGACATGCCATACCCGTGCGTATCCAACGCCTTTTTTGCACCTTCAATCACAGCCGGGTGTGATGATAAGCCCAGGTAATTGTTAGCACACATGATAATCACTTCTTCTCCCGTACTCACTTTAACCTGCGCACCCTGTGGTGTTACAATAATGCGTTCATTTTTATAAAGCCCTGCTTCTTTTATTGCGGCAAGTTCGTCTTGCAATTGTTTTTGAAGTTTTCCGTACATAGTTGGTTGAATTGTGATATAACACACAAATATAGTTAAACATCGGGAGTATCTTTGAGGGTGAATTATGGATTTGTACTGAATGATTTCTGAACCCCTGCGGATAAGCCGGCAAAGCAACTTCAGCCAAAAACAACAAACCAAAAACAGGTACTATGAACCATTATACAGACGTTTTTCTGAAATCATTTGGTGATTTTGCGCGTTATACCTGGAGTGAAATCACCTTTCAGGTTGACCCCTGGTATGTCAATTATTTCTGGTGGCTTATTGTGCTCTCATTGGTTGTATGGGGACTTGAAATTGCTTTTCCCTGGCGAAAAAATCAGCCCCGCATCCGCAAAGATTTCTGGATGGATGCGTTCTTTATGTTTTTTAACTTTTACATTTTTAAACTGATCATTTTTATGGCCTTTTCAAATGTAACTGAACTGGCATTTAAAGATTTAACCGGCGGCGATCTTTCCCGGTTTGCTTTGATCGATGTATCCGTTATGCCCGCCTGGGCACAACTGCTGCTCTTTTTTCTGGCAACTGATTTTATTCAATGGTTTACGCATGTTTTACTGCACCGCTTTAACTGGTTGTGGCAGTTTCATAAAGTGCACCACTCCGTAGAACAAATGGGCTTTGCTGCGCACTTGCGGTATCATTGGATGGAAAATGTGTTTTACACCCCCATGAAGTATATTGCAGTTATGCTGATTGGTGGTTTTACACCCGAACAGGCCTTTATTGTTTTCTATTTTGCCATTGCCATCGGGCACCTGAACCACGCCAATATCAATGTGCCTTACGGTCCGCTCAAATATATTCTGAACAGTCCACAGATGCACATCTGGCACCATGCTTATGAAATACCAAAAAACCACCCGCGCGGTGTGAATTTTGGAATCACACTAAGCATCTGGGATTATATTTTTCGCACCAACTATATCCCTGCTGACGGGCGGGATATACGCCTGGGTTTTGAAGGCATTGAAAAATTTCCAAAAAAATTTCTGGGCCTCAATTTGTACGGTTTCCGGAAGACAGCTGGATAGCCCAAAACAATTACCCGGTTTCTGCCTTTGTGCTAACAATTACCGGTGCAGAAGCTAACCCTGAAAATTTCACCTGCTGAATCTTGTCTGTCAGAAATTGATGACTGGCTAATACATCCGGGCAGTTTGGTTTTTTACTACCTTTACATAAACTGAAATAACAATTTTATGGGTCAGGTACTTTTAAGAGGAGAAGCAGTAACAACTTCAGGTGAAATTCCAAAAATTGGTGAAAAAGCCAAAGACTTTACACTGGTTAAAACAGATCTTAGTCGTGTATCACTGAAAGATTTTGCAGGGTCTAAACTGGTATTGAATATTTTTCCAAGTATTGACACCGGAACATGCGCGGCCTCGGTACGTCAGTTCAATAAACTGGCCGCTGACATGCACAACACCAAAGTATTGTGTATTGCGCGTGATTTGCCCTTTGCCATGAAACGCTTTTGCGGCGCTGAGGGCATTGAAAATGCCATTCCGCTTTCTGACTTTGCTACGGGGCAGTTCGGAAAAGATTACGGACTGGAACTAACCAGCGGAAAAATGGCCGGTTTGCACTCACGCGTAGTTATTGTGGTAGATGAAAACGGTATTATCCGTTATACCGAACAGGTCAAAGACATTGTGAACGAACCAGACTATACACCTGCACTTAATGCTCTGAAGTAATGCTGAAAAAAATACTGCTGGTTTATGTTATTGCGGCACTTATTGTGTCTGTAGCAACAACCCTGATGCAGGTTCAGCCTGCCTTGTTTTTCATTGAGCTGCTTACCGGATCTGACAATAAATTTCCGGTATCGGCAACCATATTGCTTACTATGCTGGCACTGCTGCTGCCCGCCTTGATTGTGGCACTGATTCCTCGTCTTTTTAATACAAAACAGCGGAACCTTGTACCTGACCTCACGGGTAAAACCGGTATTTTGGTAAGACGTGAACGTGCACTTTCCAATGCCGTTTATACTGACGCAGTTATGGTCAACGGTGAAAAAAAATCAGCCGTTTCCAATGGTAAATCAACCTTTGCCGAACTGCCTTCCGGATCTTACAAAGTGTTTATAAAAGGAGCAACCACCGGTTCGCCGGTTATGGACATTACCCTTGCCGCAGGCCAGGTGCTGAAACTCAAAACCGGTTATGCCATTGATGGTTTAAAAACCAAACAATACCTTGAAACGGACGACTAATTGTAAAAAATTCATTCCGCCTGGAGCCGGCCTTTTTTATTTGCTCAAAACCAAAAAACGTGAAATTAACCATCACTCACCGGCAACTGATTCCACAAATTCCATCCGCATCAGGAATTGAAATTGTGGGGAACACCAGTTACATTATTGGTGATAATTCACCCTGGTTATTTAAACTCAATGAGCATTTTGATGTTACCGCCGCCTGGCCCGTCTATACACTCGAAAACGCAGTACAAGGTGTTATTCCCAAGCCGGTTAAACCAGACTTTGAAGCCATGACATTGATTGGTGGTGTTTTTTATATTTTTGGTTCCGGCTCTATAAGTCC
The DNA here is from genome assembly GCA_016192075.1 of Bacteroidota bacterium. Lineage (GTDB taxonomy): Bacteria > Bacteroidota > Bacteroidia > Flavobacteriales_D > Crocinitomicaceae > JADJGJ01. The sequence goes on from JACPUU010000018.1 coordinate 118,546, forward strand.
GCAGCGTGAATTGCTCATTAAATTGAACCCGGATGAACCCCAAAACTGTACCCGGCATGTGCTCACTGATTTCTACACACAGCTAAAGCGTTTCTGCCAGCTGGCAGATGATGAACTAAACATTGAAGCAGCTGTTTCCACCACCGATTTTATCTATCTTTTTAACCGCGGAAAAAATTGCCTGATTCGTTTTTCAATTACGGAGTTCAACCAGTTTCTGATTAACAGTAACAACACCGTAGAACTCTGCAAATTTGATGTTGAACTGCCAACTGCCGGGGTTACTGCCAAAGTTGGTTTTTCGGGAGCAACCTTTGTTCCACAACTGCAAAAAATACTTTTTACAGCCTCAGCAGAAGATACAAAAAACTGGATTGACGATGGCGAAATTCTGGGAAGCTATCTTGGATTAATCAATTTAAAAACACATCAGCTGGAAGCTTACATTCCCATTTCTGAAAATAAAACACAGCTGCCGCTTAAGGTAGAATCTGTTGCGGTAAAGTCATTCTCAAACGGTAAAGCCCAGCTGTTTTTTGTGTGTGATCAGGATGGTGAAGCCTCAGAATTGATTGGCGCCGAACTGGTATTTTGATGTTGCATAAAGCAGTGCGATATACATTTTGATTCCGCTGCGGGCAGCGGGGAATATGACGCGTAGAGCCCGACGTTATTATGCTTGCGCCTCCGCTATAGCTTATACTTATGCCGGAGCTCATTGCCTTCGCGCAGCCGCTTACGCTTGCGCAGAAGCTACAGTGTAGGCGCACGGCATAGCAAGGTCAGCACAGGCGCACAGCGACACGCGGTCGGCAAAGCCTCGCATACGAATAGTCTCATTGATTTAATCCTTCTCTAACGCCTGATTAACACTACTTCTGCTACTTTGCAAAAAAAAGTGCGCACATTAACACTGATACGAATCGCCCTGTTGATTTTCATTTTGTGCCTGGCCGGCTACAATCAAAGTATTGAAGAGGCCGGCCCCGGAATTGAAACGGAGTCAAATGAGCTGCAAAACCAAGTGAGTGGCACCTCAACAGGTTGCCAAAAAATTTCGCTGCTGGTTCAAAGACAATCTGCAGAAAACAAAACTGTCCGTTTCAAAGATTATTAATTTTCTTCCACCCAATCACCGTATTCTTTGATCAGATTAATCAGCGCATCAACTGCTTCATTCTCTGACACATTTTTTCTGACAACGGTTTTTTCTTTGTAGAGGTTGATTTTTCCCTTACCCACGCCCACATAGCCATAATCTGCATCAGCCATTTCTCCGGGGCCATTTACAATGCAGCCCATAATGCCAATTTTAAGGCCCTTCAGGTGATTGGTTTTAGCGCGTATTTTAGCGGTGGTTTCCTGCAAATCAAAGAGTGTTCTACCGCAGGAAGGGCATGAAATATATTCTGTTTTTGAAATGCGCGTGCGGGTTGCCTGCAAAATTCCAAACGCGGTAGAAGCAGTCAACTGGGGGGTTGAACAATTTACCGTGCAAATGAAAATTCCGTCGCCCATACCATCCAGCAGCAGCGCTCCAAAATCAGTGGCGCTGTATAATTGAAAGGTTTCGTTGTCCAGATTTTTGTAGGTATTTTGAATGATAACCGGTACCTCAATTCCCAGGCGCATCAGCTCCATAAAAAAGCGTCTCATTTCAACAGCACCATGATTGTTATCACTGCGCAAAACCAACACCATTGGGTGTTCTGAAAACGTTGATTTCAGCCGGTGAATATCTGTTACGTCAGTTGCTGCAATGCGTACAAAATTCAAGTTTTTTGAGCGCTTTTCAGACACCAGATAATCTTCAAAATCAAATATCGGGTAGACCTGGTTTTTCTCTTTCCAGGCGCGCGACTCACAGATAATTCCAAGCGTGCCCGGTAACTCAAAATCAGGAATGGTTGTTCCGGTATACACATAATCCACCGCCTGATCTTTAATGGTCCACTTGTCATCAACAATGTTGTAAATATATCCCAGCGCAAATAAATTTACCGGTTTAACCGTTTCCAGATTACTCAGATCAGAAACGATTACGGGCACATGATGTTCACCAATATTCAGAACCGGTTTTGTTTTTCTGCGATTGTACTCAAAGGGGTTGTAAGGCAGGTCAAACGTAATGGGGGCAATATCAAAATGAAAGGCACGATTGGTATATCGTTCTGCCAGTTTTTTTGCTACCGGAATTTCAAATTCAGGTTCTTCTGTTAATGAAACGCGAATGGTATCACCAATTCCATCTTCCAGCAAGGTGCCTATTCCAACGGCTGATTTAATACGGCCGTCTTCTCCTTCACCGGCTTCAGTAACACCCAAATGCAGCGGGTAAACACGCCCTCTTTCAAGCATTTTTGCCGCCAGTAAACGATACGCCTGTACCATTACCTGCGGATTGCTTGATTTCATGGAAATGATCAGATCAAAATAAGCGTTGTCTTCACAAATCTGAACAAATTCCAGCGCTGATTCAACCATTCCCAGCGGTGAATCACCGTAACGGCTCATAATGCGGTCAGACAGTGAACCGTGGTTGGTGCCAATACGCATAGCGCGTTTTTTGGCTTTGCACAACAAAACCAACGGTGTGAATTTGTCACGGATCCGTTTTAATTCAGCGGCATACGATTCGTCTGTATAATCAAGCGTTTCAAATTTTTTCTTGTCGGCATAATTACCCGGGTTCACGCGGATTTTTTCTACGTGATGCGCCGCTTCTTCAGCCGCATTTGGTGTAAAATGAATATCAGCCACAAGCGGAGTTGTATGCCCCAACTGATTCAATTCATGGCGGATTAATTTGAGATTTTCAGCTTCCTTGATAGATGGCGCAGTGTAACGCACCAGCTCACACCCTGCCTCAATCATTCGAATAGCCTGGGCTACGGATGATGTTGTATCCATGGTGTCGGTGGTTGTCATGGATTGTAACCGGATTGGATTATCACCCCCAAAACCTATACCACCCACCATCACCTCACGGGTTTTTAACCGTGAATAACGGGTAAGGCTGTTGCAGTATTTTTGGTTTTTGTTTTCTGACATTTAATTTTATTTGGTCCGTCAGGCGCTGGTCGCGACCAGCACCTGCCTAACGGATTTCACAACCGGCTTCAAATCCTTCTTCCGGCGATACAAAACTCAATTTACCTTCAGCATTTTCAGCCATTAAAATCATGCCTTGTGATTCTACTCCGCGAATGGTACGCGGAGCCAAATTCATCAGCAACGTTACTCTTTTTCCAATCACCGCCTCAGGTGCATAATGTTCTGCAATGCCTGATACGACAGTGCGTTTATCCAGTCCGGTATCTACCGTTAATTTTAATAATTTATCTGCCTTGGGTACCCGTTCAGCCGCCAGAATTTTGCCAACGCGGATATCCATTTTGGTAAAATCATCAAACGACACATTCTCCTTTTGTTTGGCAAATGTGCTGACACCTGCTGCTTTGCTTGCCTCCAGTTTTGCAACCTGTGCAGCAACAAAACTGTCTTCTACTTTAGCAACCATAATTTCGGCCTGGTTTAAAACGTGTCCGGCTGCGAGTATAGAATCACTGCCTGCCATTCTCCAATCAAGGTTTCCAATGTTTAAGAAATGGGCTATTTGTTTTGATTTTTGCGGTAAAAACGGTTCAAACGCAAGGGTTAAATTAGCCGTAATCTGCAAGGCAATATTCATGATTGTTTTTACACGAATCATGTCAGTTTTAGCCAGCTTCCAGGGCTCTGTTTCAGCCAGGTATTTATTTCCCAAACGGGCCAGGTTCATGGCCTCTGTCTGTGCCTCGCGCAATTTGTAGCGCATAATCAACTCATCTATCTTTGCAGGGAAAGCGGCCAGTTCAGCCAGCACATCCTGATCCATATCAAACAAGGGGCCGCGCTCAGGTACCTCACCCTGGAAATATTTTTGTGTGAGCACAATGGCCCTGTTCACAAAGTTTCCAAGAATATCTGCCAGTTCATTATTCACCCGTGCCTGGTATTCTTTCCAGGTAAATTCACTGTCTTTACTCTCAGGTGCAATGCTGGTCAATACATATTTCAGTTCATCATTTTTATCCGGATTGTCAGCCATAAATTCATGCAGCCATACCGCCCAGTTTCTGGATGTCGAAAATTTATCTCCTTCCAGGTTGAGGAATTCGTAAGCCGGTACGTTGTCAGGTAAAATGTAATCTCCGTGCTCTTTCAGCAGAATAGGGAAAATGATGGTGTGGAAAACAATGTTGTCTTTGCCGATAAAATGAACCAGTTTGGTATCACCGGTCCAGTACTCTTCCCAGTTTTTTCCATTCTCAGCCGCCCATTCTTTGGTGGCAGAAATATACCCGATAGGCGCGTCCAGCCAAACATACAATACTTTGCCGTCAGCATTTGGCAATGGTACTTTAACGCCCCAATCCAGGTCACGGGTCATGGCCCGGGGCTGCAACCCGCCATCAATCCAGCTCATACACTGCCCAATAACCTGGTTGCGCCATTCTTTTGGATTGTGATGCTGTTTGCCGTTGAGAATACCCTCTTTGATCCAGGTACGCAGCCACTCTTCATGGCGCTCCATGGGCAAAAACCAATGTGATGTTTCTTTTAAAACCGGCGCTTTACCGCTCAAGGTTGAAACCGGGTTAATCAGGTCAGTGGGGCTCAATGCCGAGCCGCATTTTTCACACTGGTCGCCGTAGGCATTTTCATTGCCGCATTTAGGACACGTCCCAACAATGTAGCGGTCAGCCAGAAATTGTTTGTATTCGGTATCGTAATACTGCTCGGTTGTTTTTTCTACAAAACTTCCGTTGGCATTTAGTTTTTTGAAATATTCCTGCGCAGTTTCATGATGAACCTGGTTCGATGTTCTGGAATAAATATCAAATGAAATATTAAAATCAGCAAAGGCCTTTTTGTTGATGGCATGGTATTTATCGACAATTACCTGCGGTGTGCTGTTTTCTTTTTTTGCGCGCAGGGTAATGGCTGCGCCGTGTTCATCACTGCCACACACAAAAACCACATCTTCTTTTTTCATGCGCATAAACCGCACAAAAATGTCTGCCGGTAAATAAACGCCGGCAATGTGACCTAAGTGAAGCGGACCATTGGCATAAGGCAGGGCCGCAGTTACGGTATATTTTGTTTTGTGCATGTAAATTGTTGAAATAACACCGCAAAGATACGGTTTGTTTGGGATTGTTAAGTAAAAGGATTTATCTTTGTTCAGCCCACTGAAATTGAGCCCGACATGAAATACGAAGTATTCACGAACACCTATTAAAAAAATTCAGCGTGAGTAAAAAAATCCACATCACCGCACCGGCTAAAGTTATTGATAAAGCCTGTATTGATTTTGCGGTTGATTTTTTGAAGAAAAACGGGTTTGCCGTTAGTCTGGCTCCCCATGTGCTGGGTAAAAACAATTATTTTTCAGGCACCGATGCTGAGCGCCGTGCTGATTTTCAGGCCGCGCTGGACGACGATTCCATTGATTTTATTTTATGTGCACGCGGTGGTTATGGGTCTGTGCGGATTATTGATGAGCTGGATTTTTCAACCTTTATCAAAAAGCCCAAACTGGTTATTGGTTTTAGTGATATCACGGTTTTTCACAACCACATTCACAACCATTTTAACCTGCCAACACTGCACGCCAGCGTTCCGCTGAATTTTCAATCCAATACACCAGAGGCCTTAAATTCCCTGCTGAATGTTCTCAACGAAAAGCCAAACCGGTATGACATTCAACCCTCACGCTACAACCGTAACGGTAAGGTACAAGCAATTGTGGTAGGTGGCAATTTATCCATTCTTTATTCGCTGATTGGCACCAATTCAGATTTGCAGACGGACGGAAAAATTTTGTTTATTGAAGATATTGGCGAACACATTTATGCGCTTGACCGGATACTGTATTCACTCAAAAAATCAAACAAGCTTCAAAATCTTGCAGGCCTTATCGTTGGCGGTATGACGAATATCAAAGACACCGAAATTCCATTTGGAAAAACAATGGAAGATGTAATTTCAGAAATAATGGCTCCGTATAAATTCCCGGTGTGTTTTAATTTTCCCGCAGGGCATGTTGACGATAACCGGGCTATTCTTTTGGGGAAAGCAGCTACACTTGTTGTTGAAACGGATGCGGTACGATTTGAGCAATTTTTTACCGCTTAGATACTGTTAAAAATGAAAACAAGTTTGACAGATACCAGGATTCCCCGCTGATTTGCGCTGATTTAATTTCGCAGAATACGCTGATTTTTTTGAATTTCTATCCCAATTCTGCGCAATCTGCGGCCCTTATCCGCGACAATTTGCGGGAATCTTTTGATCAAAAAATCAAATTTAAACAGTTTCTTGGCCATTCTCCTCCAATACCTGCAACGCATAAATCCGCGCGCATCACAATAATTCCCGGTTCAATTCGTACTTTTGGGCTGAACCATGAATCAACCGCCTGCAAATAAGAAGCACTTAAGCCTGATTTTACCTTGTTACAATCCGCCTGTAAACTGGGAAAAGATTGTGGTTGAATCTGTAAAATCCATCGCTGAAAAAACCGGGCAACAGCTTCAGCTCATCATTGTCAATGACGGTTCCACCAAAAATACCGAACCTGAAAAGGTTGAATTTATCCGTCGGTCTTTGCCTGATTTTGAGTGGATTTCATATACCGAAAACCGTGGAAAGGGTTATGCGCTCCGGCAAGGAGTAGCAAAGGCAAACAGTGATCTGATGATTTACACGGATATTGATTTTCCGTACCTTGAATCCAGTTTTCTGGGGCTCTACAAAACACTGCAGCAGGGGTATGATGTGGTGCCGGGTCACCGCGGAAAAGAGTACTATTCAAAAACGCCGTTTTTGCGCAAGGTTATTTCCAAATTTCTGCGATGGACACTGAAAACATTTCTGCGGTTACCAACCGATGACTCACAATGTGGTATCAAGGGTTTTAACCAAAAGGGAGCCGCGGTTTTTATGGACACCCGGATTGACCGCTTTTTGTTTGACCTGGAGTTTATCAAACTTTCAAGCAAACGAAAACTCCGTTTTCAGAAAGTTGAAGTGGAGCTTAAACCCAATGTAATTTTCAGCAAGGTAAACGGCCGGATATTGCTGCGCGAATCAGTCAACTTTTTTAAAGTTTTGTTCCGGAAATAATTCCTGTCATTTTACCGGCATGATCTGCGGGGCAGTTACCTGTTTTCGGGGTCAGAAATACCACCGGTCAATGCCTGAACGAATCTGCTTTCAGCCAATAATTATTGTAGATAATGTATTCCTGGTTACCGCGTTTGGTGCGCCTGAATAAAGGATTGCCCTGCGACCGCTGAATCAGCAATTCATCAAGGTAATACGGCTCTCCGTTTCCATTACCGGTAATAAGCAGATTGAATTTTTCAATAAGCGGTGAAACTTCAAACTCAAGGGTTACAAAACACCAGTTGTCTACAATAAATGTGGATTGCGAAACCGGAAACTCATCATACCAGAATGATTTACGATCTGCTACCGAGTCCTGCTCCGCAACAGCTAAAACATCAGGCCTGTCAACCATCAGGTAATACCAGAATGAAACGGTGTACATACCCGGGTCCAGGGTTCGAGTATCCAGTTCATACACCACATCATACCCTCCTTTTAATTTATGCAGGGCTCCGGGTCCGCCAAAACTTTCGCCGGCCTCATGGTCAAATGATTCGTACACAAACCAGGCAGAATCATTTTTTGATTTCCAGCCCTGCCCTACATCAGTAGAGGCTTGTTGTTCCATTAACAACACGTCATCAAAATAGCGCCGTGAGTTCCAGTTTTCCGGGTTAAATTCAAATGCTGCAAATGCATCGTTTCTGAACACTTCGGCTGATGAATAGATTAAACGGAGTTCTTCAGACTTAACACCATCACGGTTTTTTACAACGAGTATGCGGGCTGAATCAGGCAACTCATAGACCAGGTCTTTTTCTACAAATTCGGGCGAAAAGAAGTTATTGAACTGAATTGCCTCTGTCAGTGACATACGTGACGAAATGGAATTCATCAGCGGTTTCTGGCTGTGGTAACTCAGCAGAAACGCATCGTAATTTCCCTGTTCAGTACCCATTAGCATAATGTTTTCGCTGGACATGTGCTGAAACGGGACTACAATCAGCGCGTCATACTTCTCTTTTTCAATGAACGTCACCAGTTCATGCATTTCATGCGGCAGATTTTTTTTCAGAAACGGATTTTTAACCGTGCTCATTTGTACACCCAGGTTTTTGTGTACCGGGTAAAACTCAACTGCATAAAACAAAATACCCGCCATAAATACAAGCAGCATGGGTATTTTATTCACCTGCCGGAGGTAGATTTTGTAAAATCCAACGACTGAAAAAACAGTGAAAACATAAAAGAAAATCCACCCAAAGCGACCTAAGACCCTGAACTGTTTCAAGGGGCCAAACAGTTCCACAATCCACCGCATAAAATGATACTTAAGCGGGAAACAAAAGGCAAATAACAAAATGATGTATGCGGCCAGCATAAATACCGCCAGCTCTTTGCGTACAATGGTTTTGAACGGGAGTGTTTTACGGTTGCGGATGAAATAAACCAGTATAAAACCCGCAAAAACAACCGTTGTAAACCCCACATAGTTCCATGATTCCCAATTACCGACATCTATTTTCCAGGTATGGGTTAAATAATTCAAGGGCCCGTCATGCGGTACAAAAACCGATTTCCAGCTGGCATAATAATCAAAAAAGCCACCCGGCTGACCAACCCGGTTTTCATGCGTATCTGTGATAGCCACCAACCCCTGAAAAATAAAAATGGGCAGCAGTACCTGAATGAAAATATGCAGCCCGTTTTTCTTCCATTCAGCGCGGTTCCAGGCGGTATTCACCAACCAGAAAAACAAGCTGAAAAAGCAAAGAATCATGCCCAGGTATGGATGTGTAAAAAAGAAAATCAAAATGTATGCAGTAATACCAAACGACCATAAAAAGGCTTTGCCATGCAGGCATTTTATAATCAGCCACCACAAAGCGGGTATGGCAAAAACGTAGGCCAATGAAAAATGACCTGTCATTCTGAAAACCTGCGGAGACATAAAGGCAATAGCCACTGCAGCCGGTACCGCCCACCCGTTTTTAACGCCGTAATGCACCAGTATTTTGTACAGAAAAACCGCACACAGCGGAAAGGAAATCAGCATCAGAAAATTTAAAATTCCAATACCATAATCCTGCAAACCAAAACCTTTGATGAGCCAAGATAACAAAGGGTGTCCATCGGTATAAACCATGTGCTCATAATACGGGTAATTCATACCGCCGAAATTCCAGAAATCGGTGTCGTACTGAGCGTGAAAAAGGTAGGTGTAATAATTTTTTATACCGTCACCGTTTGGTGCAAAAAGATAGTCGTTCGGATGAGCCAGAACATCTCCATAGAAAAACGCGAGAATCAAAAATGCGATCGCAAAAACAAGAAGACTGGTGAACTTATTCATCTGAAAGCCGCTTCACAATTTGGTGAATTTCAAATGTAGTGTTTGTGCCTGAAAGAAGAGGAACTGTTGCTGTTTTTCTGATGACATAACTCACATTCTCATTATGCCATAACCGACCGTTCTAACGTGCGGATGGTGTGATTATCTGCATCGATTTCAGCCAAAACCCCAATAGGCAATGTAAATTTGGGCGACATGTGCCCGAATGTGGCACCCATGTATACCGGTATTGAAAGACCCCTGAAATGCTGCTCTAAAACCTCGTGCAGGGTAAATGATTTTTCAGGTTCTTCAGGAAAACATTTGTTGAATGACCCAAACACAACGCCCTTTACTTTACCAAAAATACCGGCCTGTTTCATTTGCCAGAACATGCGGTCAATGCGGTATGGTTCTTCCATCGTTTCTTCCAGGAAAAGAATTTTATTGGTCCAGTCGGGCTCATACGGTGTGCCAATCATAGAAACCAACACCGTAATATTTCCACCCAGCAATTCTCCTTCTGCCTTACCCGGAGCGAGCGTAAGCAAATCTGTTTTGTAATCGTCGGGGTTTTGCATGGTAAACGGAGCGCCTAATACCACCGCTTTGGTGACATATACAGTCGAAAAATCGGTCCAGGTAGAATAACCGCAAGGACCGTGGTAGGTAATGATTCCGGTTTTCAGGTAAACGGCATTTACCAGGGAAGTAATGTCTGAAAAACCCATCAGAATTTTGGGATGCTGGGCAATCACCTCGTAATCGAGTAAGTCCAGAATACGCGCACAACCCCAGCCTCCGCGCATGGTGAGAATGGCTTTTACCGAATGGTCTTTGTAAAACTCCATCAACTCATTTGCACGCACCTCATCTGTACCGGCGAGGTAACCAAATCGCTCATAAAGGGTTTTTCCAAGTTTGAATTTAAAGCCAAGTTCGGTTAGCCTGCTGGTTATACGCTCAATGGTTTCGGATTCATAAATGGCTCCGGCAGGCCCTGTAATACCAATGATATCACCCTTCAGCAATGCCTTTGGAAGTGTTTTCACCACTGGATTTGCTGATGCTGATTTGGTTTGATTTGATTGAAACGATGGCAACAGGGCTGAGGCAATTCCCAGTCCGGCAACATTTCGTATAAACCTGCGGCGTTTCATCTCTCTAAAAATAAGGAATTATTGGTCACGACAGCGAACACGGTTCACAGAATTATTTAGTGCACCTGTTGCGCTATTTTTTGATGCCCCGTTAAATGGTTTGAATGGCGCTGTCTTGCTCTGCTAACGCTAAGCGCAGTAACTTATCCGGTTAACGTTTGATCCTAACAACTGTTTAATTACCTGCAGGCGATGTCTCTCTTTGGTTGATAGGACAATGCGGTTGTTTGGGCATTCTGACAAACAAAAAGTACCTCCTGACCCAATTATCACGTAACTTTGTACCAGACTAAAAAATTGACCACCATGGTTCCAATTACCTTATATGCTGAAATGACCCCAAATCCATTGACGATGAAATTTGTGGCGAATAAATATTTATTGCTGGATGACCGCACCGTTCAGTTTGAAAGCCTCCAGGAAGCCAAAGGATATTCTCCGCTGGCTGAAGCATTGTTTCAATTCCCCTTTGTAGACGGGGTTTTTATGGCTGGTAATTTTATTACTGTAACGCGCACCAATAATGTGGACTGGGATTTTATTGTGATGGAACTGCGTGATTTTATTCGCGAATGGCTGGTAAACGGGAAAGACGTTTTGATTATGATGCCGGGCCAGAAAAAACCCGTTGAAAATGCCGCGGCCGGTGAGGCTGAAAAACCGGTACGAAAAGAATTTGCACCGTCTGATTTTGATGAACCCATTATCATGCTCCTGAATGAATATGTCAGACCTGCTGTTGAAAATGACGGTGGCGCTATTGAGTATGTTGGTTATGAAGATGGTGTGGTAACCGTTGAAATGAAAGGATCGTGCTCAGGCTGCCCTTCTTCAACAGCAACACTGAAAGGTGGTATAGAGCAATTACTGAAATCACATATTGTGGAAGTGAAAGAAGTGGTGGCGCTTACGGTCTGAGGAGTTAGGGTTAAAGAGTTAGTTTATTTATCCTGTATCCTAAGTAACTGTTTAAATTTGATTTTTTGATCAAAAATATTCCCGCAAAGGCGAAGTATCGCGACGTGGAAAAAGTGCGCAGATTGCGCATAATTGGGATAGAAATTCAGAAGCAAATCAGCGTATTCTCCGAGCTGTTAAGAAATTAGTTGCCATCAATGCCTCGGTGTTTTTTACCGCATCGCTTTCGCCAAAGCTTCAGCGACGGCGCAGAGATTATGCAGAGACTTGCGCGGAGAACCGCGGAGTTTGTATGTGTCGAATTTTTCTCAGGTTGCCTCGGCGCCTTCTTGGCGGCCCTCAGCGGTTAAGAAATTACCATCAATGCCAGTGTGTTTTTTCACAGCCTGCTGAGTTGTCTGTGTCAAAATGCTATCTGCAAATCAGCGGGGAGTCCTGGTATCTGTCAAATTTGTTTTCATTTTTAAACAGTCTCCAAGAGCTAAATCCTAAACAATCACATCATACAACACGGCCTTATCCAGCTTTTGTTCCACAAACCTCACTCCGTATTCTTCCAGCTCGGTCAGAATAGGTTCATAAATCTCTTGCGTAATAGGCAGGTGTACTCCTTTTTGCTGAATTTTTCCGTTCAGAATCATTTTGGCGCAAATGGCAATGGGTAAACCCACGGTTTTGCTCATGGCTGTATGAGTCTGATCTTCTCCCATAATAACCATGTGTGAATTAATCTCATGAAATTTACCATTCAGATTGTAGACAATTTTGTGCCACATCACAATCATATCTTTATCCTGCGGCTCCAGCTTCCATTTTTCTTCCAGAATTTTCTGAAGAAAAAAGGCCGGTGTCACATCTTCTTTAAAATTCATTTTGGTTTTTTCAAAAATGCCCAGCCATACCAATTTGTCCCAGATAACATCGTCCTGGTCAATTTTCAGGTAATGGCGCAGTTTCAATTCAACCGAATCGTAGGGGTGATATGGCAGAAACGCATTGATAAAATCACGTTTGGTCATGTCTTTACTCCCTTCAAGCACATACGAGTCGTCGGTTGCACCAATCTGCACAAAACAATCCCAGGCTTTTGAAAAACCTTTCCGTCTCAGCGTTCCGCGATAAATGGTTGGAATGTCATGCAAGCCATAAATGTCACGGTATTTCAATGAATCACGGTTGGCATAACCCTCAAACTCACCATAAGGTGCAATTTTTATAATTTCGGTTCTTCTGAAAAGCCTGTTGTAAGGAATGTATTTATACTGCCCTTCCTGTATAAACTTAGCAGCACCACCTTGTCCGGCAACAACTACGTTACGGGGGTTCCAGGTAAATTTATAGTTCCAGGGGTTGTTATCACTTTGCGGTGCAACAAGCCCGCCGGTAAATGATTCAAAAATGTGCATTTTACCACCCTTTGCTTCAACCTCATCGAGTATTTTTTTTGCACTCATGTGATCAATGCCCGGGTCAACGCCCATTTCATTCATTATAACAATTCCGGCATCTACACATTGCTGATGAAGTTCTTTCATCGCATCAGAAACGTAAGACGGGGTGATCAGATTTGTTTTGTATTTGATACAGTCTTTGGCAACTTCAATGTGATAGGCAGCAGGCAGCATTGAAATAACAAGGTCGGCCCATTGAATAAGCGGTCCGCGCTCTTCGGGATCGAGCCCATTCAGCTGAAACCCTTCTGCCTGCTCACACCCGCTCACTTTTGATTTGGCCAGGTCACCGTTTTGGTCACCTACTTTAATAAACCATCCTTCTTTTTTGGCGTTTTGACAGAAATAACGCAACATGGAAGATGCTGAAAGTCCTGCGCCAATAACTAAAATATTTTTCATTAAGTGGCAGATTGAGTTACAAAACTAACACAAATCAGCAGCATTGACCTGTATTTACGCCTTTGTCTTTTGGAAAAGATATGCACACGGGTGCTATCTGGCTAATCTCAAACTATTTCGAACTTTTTTTTCAGAACGTATTTTGTTTACGATCTGACCCCGGAATATTGTATCAAAGAAAACAGGATTATGGAAAAGTTAATTTCAATGTACGACCAACTGGTGATTCACAAAATTACCTATGAAACCAGCCAGTCTGTTGTAACGGCAGAGTGTGAACTGATTCGTCAGAACCAGCGAATTTATACTTCTTTTTTGATTTCACATACCGATTTGAACCGCATTATGGCCCGGCTGATTGCCAAAGGGTATAACCTGGATTCTTCTTTTTATGAATCTATTCTCTTTGAAGATGGCACAGAGATCATTGATTGCAAATTTGATCAATTGCCTGAAGGGCCTGTAATTCTGGAAGAGTTTGAATTTGCTGATTATGTAACGGAAATCCGGGCATAAAACAAATTGCTGTTGGGTCCCCTGTATCAAAAGGCGCTGTAGAGTCGGGTCGCAGAGCATGATCGTAAAGTCGGGCGCGACCCGACTCTCCAAAAATCAATCAAAATTATAACCATATATGAGCATTCAACGATTAACCACATTCGATTTGTCAGACAGTTTTAACCTGAAATCAATTGCAGCTGTTCAGGAATTGTCAAACCATGATCTGATTTATATCTACCATCACCTTAAACCCGGTTGTGATGTGCTATTGGAGTCAGAGGGAACCAACATTAAAGGTGATATCCGCTATAAGGTAACGTTCCGGCACTTTACATTGGGCTATGTTTCACTGGGAGGGTATTTCAGGGGATATTATGAAAACAATGCTACCCTGACAGCCCGCATTGTTTCTATCAAACAGGAAAAATTTCTGCCCGCCAGACACATTGACATTGAAGTTGATCTGGTTAAGCTGAAAAACGTTTCGTAACGATTTTAAGGAGAGTATAAATCGTAACTGCTGCGTTTAAACATGAAATGCGCCGGGTAAATTCCGGCGCATTTCTTTTTCATATAAGGCCGTCTTTCAGGCAACTTAATCGGAAATGCTACGTATTTCTTAAAAATATTTCATAACTTTACGAAAACTATTTGTATGAAAAAACTGCTTATTCTGTCCGGAGTAGTAGGATTAGTATCTCTGGTCGCCTGTGAGGATCACGAGGTTATTCCGCCTCCTGTTCCGATCGTTGACCTTAAGTGTGCCTGTGATGCCGTTATTAATGATTCGGCTGTGCAATACACTGACACATGCCGCTATTTCTCAGCTAAATCAATTGTTTCGGGCGGGGTTTCCAAAGCAGCCTATTCTACTACCATTCAACTTGATAACCTGACCCAGGGGATGAAAATTGAAATTTGTTCACTGGAGTGGACAGACGATGGTTCAAATACACCAACACTGGCACAGTGGCAAACTTATTTTGACAACAACATGGCTCCCGGATATACTACCGGAACCATTACCAACGGTGTCAAAGTATGGTGGACAGATTTGAACAACAAAGTATGGGTAAGTGATACCGGTGGAATCTGCATCAGCAATTTCAGCTTTGTAAGCATGATTCAGGATTCAGATACAACAGGTGATTACATGCTTTTTGAAGCATCATTCAACTGCAAACTTAAAAACTCTGATTACGGTGTAGTCGACAGTATTAAATGCCTTGAAAACGGATACGTAAAATCTGCTTTCCGTTTAGAATAAACTATTTAAAAACAGGAATATAAAAGGGAGATTCACAAAGTCTCCCTTTTTTTTTACTAATTTAGAACTGAATCAATGTTCAAAAGCGAATGGAAGACTCACTTCGCATAGCCGTTATAGGAGATTACAATTTTGCGTATCATTCACACAACGCAACCAATCAGGCATTGCAGCATTGTGAAGATGTGCTTGAAATCCCAATCAACTATTACTGGCTGAATGAGCGTGAATGCTGTGAAGAAAATCTTGATTTTTACACAGACTATGATGGGGTGCTGATTGCCCCGGGGCCTTACCGTCAGCCATTTTATTTCCAATCCATCATTGCCCGTTTGCTGGAACAAAAAATTCCGGTTCTGGGTACCGGAGATTGTTTTAAAATTCTGGTAGAAACCTATTTTCACTCCAAAGGATTTGACCTCACCAAAGAGCGCATTATTTCTGACAACCTGATAGAGGGCAATTACTTTACCGGCATTATGCTGGATAAAATTACCGGTGACTTTGTCAAACTCTATCTGAATAAAGCCACTACCGAGTATAGCTCATCACGCTTTTCCATTTTACCTCAGTATTCTGAAATGTTGAGTGAAAGTTTTGAAATTGGCGCCAGAAATCAGTTTTTTGATCCTGAAATTCTGAAATCGAAAGAACATCCGTTCTTTTTATTCACCATGTTTTGCCCGCAGATTGTATCAACCAAAGATGTGCCGCACCCTATTTTTACGCATTTCATTAAACAAATAGGAAAAATCAAGCACCTCAATTCAGGTATAACGTCTAAAAAAGAAAGCTAACCAATAAAGTCCAGCTCAATTAAAACCTGATTTTTTTCTACGTTTTCAAGTTTTGTGATGTGTACTTTCAGTACCACACAATCAACTTCAGCCTTAATGACATTTTCCATCTTCATGGCTTCCAGAATCAGCATGTTGTCTCCTTTGGCCAGTTTATCACCCTCTTTGGCAAGAATCTCCAGCACTTTGCCCGGCATGGGTGCCTTTACATTTTTATTTACCAGTTCAGCGCTCCGCTTAATACCCATTTTATCCAAAACCAGGTCAAGCTCATCTTTGAATACCAGGTCAAACGTTCTGTGATTTGAACGAATGGTCATGCTTTTATCATCCAGATTCACCTTCAAAACCTCTAAAACACAGGTAGTACCGTTTTTTGTAAGGGCGTATACATTGTCTCCTAACACTTTTAATTCGGATGAAGTTGCTCCTATTAACAGGTCAGCAGTATAAACGGTAACAGACATACTCTAAATTTAATGTGCCTAAAATTAACCATTTTAACGGCATTTAATTACCTTGGATAATTATTTGATCAGCGCTTGTTTACAAAATCATTGATTCAGACAACCCATCCAAACCGGCGGTGTATCTTATAATACCCTCTAAAAAACTACTTCTTATGAATTATTTTATCAAGTCCTTTTGGTTACTGCTAATCGG
Organism: Bacteroidota bacterium; assembly: GCA_016192075.1. Classification (GTDB taxonomy): domain Bacteria; phylum Bacteroidota; class Bacteroidia; order Flavobacteriales_D; family Crocinitomicaceae; genus JADJGJ01. The sequence goes on from JACPUU010000018.1 coordinate 135,192, forward strand.
ATTTTTTTCCATTCCGGCTTTTTCACAGCTTGATACCGATCATTATTTTCCGGCATTATTTGGCCGTGAAGACCAGGGTACACATTACCTGGTGTTGAGTACACACTCATCCATTCCATTTGATGTAACAGTAACAGATGGTGCAGGAAACCTGATTACGACGCTGACCATTTCCAACGCAGCATCAACCACCTATATGTTTGGAAGCGGTACCACCAGCCCGTTACTGGTAACAGAACCCCAGCTCAATACACCCATGACCAGCAAGGGGCTTATTCTGAGCGGGCAGTATCCGTTTTATGCAACGGTGCGTGTTATTGCCGGGGCACAAGCTACCGCCATGACATCAAAAGGTCAGAAAGCCGCATTGGGAACTGACTTTCGTACCGGTCACCTTTTCCAAAACACCGGTGAATCATTCAGAAAAAGTAATGTTTTTGGAATTATGGCTACAGAAGACAATACCGTGGTTAATATCGACGATATCAGACCGGGTGTTATTTTCAGAGGTACCACACCATCCGGTTCACCCCTTACTTCACCTAACGTAACAGTGACCCTGAATGCCGGTGAAACGTATGTGGTTGCTGCTTTTCTGGATGAAGCCGGTGCCACCCAAAACGTAAATGGTGTAAACGGAACCCACGTAACATCTGACAAACCGATAGTTATGACCACCGGTTCATGGCTGGGCGGCAACCCCATTGTATCTGGCTCACCATCAACCGGGCGCGATATCGGGACGGATCAGATAGCACCCATTGATGTAATCGGAGACGAATACGTAGTGATTAAAGGAGAGGGTATTGACAACGAAAAAGTCATTGTTGTTGCCGCCTATGACAATACCGATGTAATGATTAACGGAAGCCCGATACCTGTTGCTACCATTGATGCCGGTGATTATTACGTAATTGATGGTACTGCCTTTTCTGCGTTCGACAACTTATACCTGCAGGCCTCAAATGATGTTTATGTTTACCAGACTGCCAATGGCGGTGATGGCGCTACCGATGACAACGAGCGCCAGAATGATATGATTTTTCTTCCTCCGGTGGGTTGTACCGGTAGTAAAAATGTAGTGCTTCCAAATGTAAACTGGGTTGGAACAGCTTATATCAACATTATTGCCAATGCCGGGTCCAATGTTTATGTTAATGGTACTCCACTGGGTACCGGTGATGCGGTTACCGGCACAACCGGTTATGTGACCTACAAACTGACATCAGGCTACACCGGAGACGTTACCATTACCAGCGATGACCTTATTCGGGTAGCATTAATAAACCTGAGCGGAAACATTGGTGCCGCCTGTTATTTTTCAGGATTTACCAAGGATGTAGTTGTTCAGACACAAACCGTAAACGGCGACAACATTGCCCTGGAAGGGTGTATCCCGGCCAGCTTTACCTTTAGCCTTGACAGCCCTTCAGATGACGACACCCAAATTTCATATACCGTTGCAGGTACTGCAAACAATGGGGTAGATTATACACACATTGATAATACACTTACCATTCCGGCAGGACAAACCTCTGCAACCGTTTTTGTTAACTCCGTTTCAGACGGTGTACCGGAAGGACAGGAATCTATCTACATCATTTATCAGCCCGATGCCTGTTCACCGGTAGATACTGCCTTTTTATTTATTGATGATGCGCAACCCATTGAATTTACCATTGACGGAACAGACCTGGATTGTTATAACAATAACACCGGTGAAATTCTGGTAAATGCCACAGGTGGCTTTCCAGCCTATACCTACCATGTAACTACCAATGGCGGAACCGGAACGACCACGACGTATGCCTCCAATCCAATTACCGGACTTGCCGCCGGCACTTATTCTGTGCAGGTTTATGACAGTTACGGCTGCAAGGCAGACGCACTTGTAATTGGCGGTGTATTTGATGCCGACACCACCTTTTTGCCGGATGGAACCGGTGTGAGCTATACAACCACCATCAACATCAACGGGTTTGGAACCGGTGAGCTTTTGGACGACATGAGTCAGCTTCAGCAAATTTGTGCCACCATGGAACATTCATACCTGGGTGATTTGCAGATAAAAATTATTTCACCAAGCGGACAGCAGGTTATTCTGAAAGAATTCTCAGGCGGTGGAAGTACAGATCTTGGAGAGCCCTTTGCATCAGGTCCTGTAGATGGCGCCAACAGTGATCTTACCGATCCCGGAATTGGATTTGAATATTGCTGGAATGATGCACCCGTTTTTGGAACCATGGTTTCAGAAGCCGGAAACTACACACACACCATTCCTGCATCAACCGGCGGTACTTATACAGACAGTTATTTGCCACAGGGATCATACCAGTCTTTTGCAAACCTTAACGGCCTGCTGGGTTCAACACTGGACGGAGACTGGACGCTGGAAGTATCAGATCAGTTTGGCCTTGACAACGGGTATATTTTTAACTGGAATATCAGCCTGATGTCTGACCTTCCGGACACTTTGGTTACACTGAATGAACCAAACGGAATGACCCTTGACGGTTTTGTAACACAGGCACAATGCGGAACAAATGATGGTTCTATTAATCTTTCCGTAACCGGCGATTTTGGTCCGTTCACGTTTGCCTGGTCAAACGGAGCCATAACAGAAGATCTTTCTGGTATTGGTGCCGGAACATACGAAGTGTTTGTAACCGATGCCAACGGATGCGTTGATTCAGCTGAATTTATTCTGAACAACATCAGTTCACTCAACATTACTTCTACGGTTACTGCAGTTACCTGTGCCGGCGGAACAAACGGTGCAATAGCTGTGACGACTTCAGGCGGAACAATGCCTTATACCTACAGCTGGTCAAACGGAGCCATAACCGAAGATTTAAATGCCATTTCTGCCGGAACGTATACCATTACGATCACCGATAATAACGGTTGTATTTATTCAGAAGACATTGTTGTAAACACCTTACCATCCATGACTATTTCAGCCAGCAGTCTGACCAACGAAGCCTGCGGAACAGGTAATGGGTCTATCGACATCAGCGTAACCGGCGGATCAGGATCATACGGTTACTCCTGGAGCAATGGTATGCTGACACAAGACATCAGTTCACTTACAGCCGGCTCTTATACAGTCACCGTTACTGACGCATACAGCTGCACCGCGCAACAAACGTATTCACTGCTGAATGATGTTTCAAACTGCTCTATGTATTGTTACCTGGATGCTGTTGTAAACACCATCACCGATGAAATTTGCGGAAACGGAACCGGAGCAATTGATATCAGCGTTGCAGATGCAACACAGCCATACACTGTTTCATGGAATACCGGTTCGACCAATGAAGATCTCACAAACCTGGCAGCAGGTACGTATACCATTACGATCAACGATGCCAATCAATGTGAACACATTGAATCATTCACCGTTGCCAACGTAACTTCAGGTCTTGGCATAACAGCCAGCTCAATCAGTGACGAAAATTGCGGAGACGGACAAGGTGCAGTTGACATTACCGTTGGTGGAGGAACCCTTCCCTATACCTACGCCTGGTCAACCAGTGCCACAACGCAGGATATTAGCGCACTTACCGCCGGCAGTTATTCGGTGACCGTGACTGACGGAAACTCATGCCAGTTCACCCAATCATTTACCATTACCAACAACAGCGGTTCAATGGCCTACTCAACGGTTGTTACAAATGAATACTGTGACAACAATAACGGAGCCATTAACCTGACGGTGACTGGAGCATCAGGCTCTATCAGCTACGATTGGTCAAACGGTGCAACCAGCCAGGATCTCACAGCATTGAATCCCGGAACATATACCTGCACCATTACCGATCAGACAGGCTGCACATTAACCACGACCGCAATTACTGTTGGCAATAACCCGGGAACGCTTGAAATTCTCTCAACTACCATTACCAATGAAAATTGCCTGGACGGGCAGGGAGCCATTGACCTTTCAATACTGGGTGGTGCTACGCCTTATGTCTTCAACTGGAGCAACAGCGCTATCACAGAAGATCTTTCAGGATTAGCTGCCGGAACCTTTTCATGCACCATAACCGATGACAACGGATGCGCTGTTTCAACCGGTGCGCTCACCGTATGGAATTCACCGGGCACACTGGCCCTGTCTACCGATTTTGTGACAGATGAACTTTGCGCAAACGCACAAGGAGCCATTTATGTTTCTACTACAGGGGGCACAGCACCGTATACGTATAGCTGGAACAATGGCTCTGTCAATGAAGACAACCTGGGTCTGGTAGCAGGAAATTATACCCTTACGGTAACCGATGCCAACGGATGCACCCTGAATCTGAGTGAGTCTGTCTCCAATTCAGCAGGTACACTTCAAATTGACAACGCTGTTTTAACGCATGAAAATTGCGGGAACGGAGGCGGAGCCATTAACCTGATGGTAAGCGGCGGAACAATGGCATACAACTATGACTGGTCAAGCGGTCAAACCAGCCAGGATATCAGCTCTCTTTCAGCAGGTACTTATTCCGTCACAGTTACTGATGCCAACGGTTGTGAAGTCAGCGACTCCTATACCATCAACAACAATACCGGTACACTCAGCGTGTCATCGGTAAGTACGGCAGAAATATGCAGTGACGCCAGCGGATCCATTGATCTTACCGTTACCGGTGGTACCCCGGGGTACTCATACCTCTGGTCAAACAGCGCCTTGTCAGAAGACTTATCAGGCCTGAGCGCCGGAACGTATTCATGTGACGTTACAGATGCAATGGGATGTACATTCAGCACCGGACCTATTGTTATTGGTAACAATCCGGGCACACTGGCTGTAAGTCAAACGGTGACCAATGAATCATGTGCCGCATCAAACGGTGCTGTTGATTTAACCGTAACTGGCGGAGACGGCTCATACAGCTATATCTGGTCAACATCAGCCACCAGCCAGGATATTTCAGGACTCACAGCCGGCAATTACACGTACACCGTTTCTGACGGAAATGGCTGCGAAATTTCAGGTGATGCGGACCTGATCAACACATCCGGATCATTCATGGTTACGTATGCTGTGACAGACGAACTTTGTAATAACAACAGCGGTGCCATTGATCTTACCCTTGCGGGTGGAGCTTCACCAATTGTGTTTGCATGGAGCAACGGAGCCATTTCTGAAGACATTACCGCACTGAATGAAGGCACCTATTCCTGCACCCTAACAGACAACAACGGCTGCCAGGTAAATACCGGCAACCTGGTTGTATCAAACAACCCCGGATCACTTACCCTTGACAACATCGATGTTACCAATGAAAACTGTGGAAACGGCATTGGATCAATTGATATTACCGTTTCTGGCGGAACAGCCCCGGTAACCTATCTCTGGAGCACCAGTGCAACAACGCAGGACATTCTGCTGCTGTCTGCCGGTAATTATTCCTGCACGGTTACAGCGGCTGGTGGATGTACACTCGATTTAACCGCTACGGTTAATGATGATCCGGGCAATCTCCAGATTTTTGCACAAACGGTAACCAACGAATCATGCGGCTCAGATAACGGAGCCATTGACATTACAATGGCCGGTGGAACACCAGGGTATACCTATGTCTGGTCAAACGGATCAACCACACAAGATATCAGTGCACTGAACGAAGGCACTTATTCACTCTTTGTAAGTGATGCCGGCGGATGCTCATTCAATACTGATTTCACCATCCTTAATGCGGGTGGAAACATGACCATTTCAGGCGCTACCACAGGCAATGAAATTTGTGGTAATGCAGCCGGATCAATTGATATCACGTTAACTGACGGAACGGCCCCTTACCTGTTCAACTGGAGCAACGGTGCCATTTCTGAAGACATCAGCGGATTAACAGCCGGAACCTACACCGTAACCATTACCGATTTCAATTCCTGCACCACCAGCGGATCATTTACTGTTGGCAGTGATAACGGCACATTGAACCTGGTTTCATCGGTAGCAACAGATGAAAACTGCGGTGACGGACAAGGGGCTATTGACATTACCATTTCAGGCGGGTCTGCTCCAATTACCTATGACTGGTCAAACGGCAGCACCACACAGGATCTGAGCGGACTATCTGCCGGAACGTATTCTGTTTTTGTGGAAGACCAGTTTGGCTGCAACGTTTCTGCTACTGAAATTATTTCAAACATAACCGGTGGGCTTAACGTTGTTATTACTTCAGTGACAGACGAAAACTGTGGTGATGGAACGGGCGCTGTTGATATTACTGTAACCGGAGGATCGGGCCCTTACCTATACAACTGGAGCAATGGCGCAACGTCTGAAGATCTTACCGGGCTATCTGCCGGAACCTATACCGTAACTGTGACGGACGCAAGCGGATGTTCTGTAACCATTTCAGCAACGGTAATCAACAACACCGGCACACTGGCTATTTCTAACGCCGTTGTGCAGGATGCCAATTGCCTGAGCCCTTCAGGATTCATTGATCTGACAGTCACTGGCGGAACACCGGGTTATTTCTATGCATGGAGTAACACTGCAACTTCAGAAGATATTTCAGGCCTCAGTGCCGGAACGTATACCTGCCAGATTACGGATGCAGCCGGTTGTATTTTGAATTATTCAGGAACAATCACCAACGGAAGCGGAGGAATTGCAGCAGATGCTGTTGTGGTAAACGCCATGTGCGGGAATGACAATGGGTCTATTGAAGTAACCGTAACCGGTGGCATCAGTCCGTTCACATTTAGCTGGACAGGTACTGCACCAAGCACCTGCTGTGAATATACACTTGAAATGCAGGACCTTTTTGGTGACGGATGGAATGGCGGATCACTGGAAGTTTTTGTAAACGGATCATCTATTGGTAATTTCAGCGCAGCCGGAACTGGTAGTACAGAAATTATTCCGGTCTGTGACGGAGACGCACTGGAGCTTGTTTACAGCGCCGGTGCCTGGGAAGAAGAGAATATTTATACCCTTTATGATTCACAAGGCAATGCACTGTTTACAGATGGTCCTAACCCAACAACGGGATCAGTTTACACAGGTACTGCAGCATGTTCAGGCGGAAGCCCGAATACAACCGCTGTTTATAACCTGGCCGCCGGAACCTATGGTTTAACCATTACCGATGATGTAGGTTGTGCTTTGACCGAATCATACACTATTCAGGCCGTTGCTTCTGATCTGCAACTTAACCTCACCAGTCTTACAGATGATCAGTGCCTGCAAGGTACCGGACAAATTGTATACACCATTGCTGGCGGCACCGCACCGTTTGATCCAACACTCAACGGTATACCGGATGGCGGAACACCAGGGCAGTTCTCTAACCTGAACGCTGGTAATTATGAATTGGTGGTGTGGGATGACATGGGTTGTACCGATACGATGCAGCTGGTTGTAAACAACACCACAACATTTACCACCACTGTGGTTGCAATCGTTGACGAAACCTGCGGACAGGCCAATGGCTCAATTGACATTGACATTACCGGTGCCGGAACCCTGAACATAAACTGGAGCAACGGAGAAACCACCGAGGACATTTCAGGACTTGTTGCCGGTACGTATACCGTCGATCTTTTTGATTTCAGCACGTTCTGCCAGGATCAGCAAACCTATATCATTAATAACATCTCTGACATAACCGTTACCGGTGTTGCCACAAATGAAAACTGCGGAGACGGCGCCGGATCAATTGACCTCACCGTTACCGGCAGCACTGACTTAAGTTTTGACTGGAGCAACGGAGCTATTACCGAAGATTTAACTGCGTTGACAGCCGGCTCTTACACCTGCACGGTGACCAATAATACAACAGGATGCCAGGTAGTTGTAAGCTATGACATTCTTAACGTAACAACAGGGCTTGCCGCAAACGGATTTGCCAACGATGATTTCTGTGGAAACGGAAACGGTTCAATAGACATTACCGTAGGTGGCGGATCAGGCTTTTACAGTTTTGACTGGAGCAACGGCGAAACTACAGAAGACCTCGCTGCCGTGGGTCAGGGAGACTACTCAGTAACCATAACCGATTTGAATGATGGCTGCCAGATGACACTTGATTTTACCGTTGGAAACTTTGCAACGTATGGTGTGAGTGGTGTGGTAACTGATGCTGCCTGTGCAAGCTGCACAGAAGGAGCTATTGATGTAACCATCAATGAAGGATTCCCTGACGGGCCGTATGTTTTCTCGTGGAGCAACGGTGCAACTACAGAAGATGTTTCAGGCTTAACCCCGGGCACCTACACCGTAACGGTGACCAGTAATTCAGGCTGCTCAACCATGGTTACCTTTGTGGTTGGCAACTCCAATTCTGTATCAACCGGTGAAATTTCAACCATCACCACCGTTGATCTTTATCCAAATCCGGCACGTGACCAGTTTGTCATTTCTTACCGGTTTACCAGCGGAGCGCCGGTGGTATTGATTATGACAAACGCTGTAGGTGAAACGGTTATGAACACAACCCTTCAGGCCACTCACGGGCAGGAATCAATTGGCATTGATCACCTGGCGCGCGGTGTCTATTTTGTGACGGTGACTGATGGCGCTGCCACACAAACCATTAAACTGATTGTTGCGCGTAAATAACCACAGCAAACGACCATTTGTTCAAAGCGCCGGAAATTTGTATCCGGCGCTTTTTTTATTCTGCATAAGGTCAACTGAAAATATTCTTATACCTTCATTGTAGAATATTTATGGACCAAAAGGCGCAACTGGAAAAATTAAAGCTTGAAGTAGCCAGACTTCGCAAGGAGAATGCAACGCTCAAACATGCACTGGATTTTGGTCCACCCAAAAAAACGGTTCAGGTTCCGGATGAATTCAAAGCCGTTTTTGATGCCGCCGAGATTAATGTCAGAAACTACTTTTCAAATATTTCAAGTGAGCCTGAAAATGGTGAAATTACGATAAACGGTGAGCGGTACATTCTTTTTCGTGCTGCAGCAATTTCGTACGAATTTCTGGATGTTTTTAAAGAGTTTTACAGCAATTACCCTGAAGACGAGGCCGTGCAGATTGCCAACAATTTTCTTTTTGATATTGCGCATGTACTCGGCCGTGAAGATGCCAAGGTTTTTCATGAAAAAATGAACCTCACTGATCCGCTTCAGAAACTATCTGCAGGCCCTGTTCATTTTGCCTATACCGGTTGGGCCAATGTAGAAATACTGCCTGAATCACACCCCAGCCCTGACGAAAATTATTACATCCGTTTTTACCATCACAATTCCTTTGAAGCACAATCCTGGATTAAAGCCAAACGAAAAAGCGATATACCGGTTTGTACCATGAACTGCGGTTATTCCTCAGGCTGGTGTGAACAGAGTTTTGGAATACCACTGACCACCGTTGAAGTGGCCTGTGAGGCTCAGGGCGCTGACCATTGCACATTTATTATGGCTCCGCCAGACAAAATTCAGGAATACCTCTCTAAAAATGATCCTGAAAAAAAATCAAAGCGTTATGAAGTTCCGGTTTTTTTTCAGCGCAAATACAATGAAGATAAGCTGCGCCAGTCATTGCTGCAGAAAGAGACCTTGCTGAAAGAAGTGCATCACCGTGTTAAAAATAACCTGCAGGTTATTTCCAGCTTGCTGAATCTGCAAAAAAACACTTTTCAGGATGAGCGCCTGCGGGCTGAGTTTATGTCCAGCATTTCAAGAGTTAATACCATGGCGCGTATTCATGAAATGATTTACGGTGACAAAAATGTATCTTCCATAAACATTGAAAAATACTTTAGCAAACTGCTGCGGTCATTGTTTCAACTTTACAATTCTACAAACAACCAGATTGAGCTGAAGGTTGAAATTAATGTCAAGGATGTAGTCTTTTATCCGGACAAAGCAATACCCCTGGGACTGATCTTGAATGAAATTGCAAGCAATTCATTTAAACATGCGTTTAAAAACAAGGGATTGTTTTATTTAAACCTGAGTGAAAAGCAAAACAAGTACACCCTGATTGTGGGTGATAATGGCAAAGGGTTGCCGGCCAATCCTGGCGAGGGAACTTTGGGATTATCGCTAATCCCGATTTTATGTGAACAAATCGACGCCCAACTGGAGGTAGTTAACTCACCGAACGGACTTGAATACCGAATCACGTTTGACCGATAACATCCAGTCGGGCGCAGATTTTAATACATCACCTTTAATTTTTTTGACTAACCGGAACATGCTTCACAAGCACCGTCTTCGTCATTCTCAATGGCATTCATTTTGCGTTGAAACTCGGCTTCTATCTGCTCCATCGTCCAATCAGGATTGTTAATCTTAATCAATGACTTTAAAAAGGCCCCGTTGTTGGCTGGTTTTTGAACATTCTGACGGGCTGCCTGTACCCTGTTTAACTGGCTTTGCATAATCATCCTGATTTAAGTTTTCCGATTCTCCCCAATTCAGATCTCCTGTCTGATTTCAACATCAATCAAAACTACGGATTCATGACCGAAAATCACCCTCAGAATTATTGACCACAGCCTGTTGCTAATTTGTGTTTTAGATTGATAATCTGTTGTTTACAAATAAATCTCAAGGCTTTCCAGAGGTGGTCGAAGCGCTATAGATAATATCTATAATTGAGATCCGGCAATTTTTCTTATCGCGTAGGCGCGGTTTTTTTTGCCGGTCTGATAACCAGGTAAACCCCACCAAAAATAAACCCGGTACAAATTAATTTTACCGCGTTTATATCACTGGTATAATCTTCTAACCCAAATATTGAATAGAGATAAACAAAAAGCGTTGCAAGAACCGGTTGAATGTAGATGTAAACACTGGCAATGGTTGGGCTGACATTTTTCATGGCATAAACCGTCAGCAAATAAGGCAATACCGTAACACCCACAATAACAAAACTGATTTTGAAAAACGTAACTGCACTCATTGAATTCCAGCTTACCGCCGGCAATTCAGCAATGCTGTAAGGCCAAACCAGCACCACCAGCAAACCAAAGGTAAATACCCAGGTAATAACAGTTAGTGCGTTATAGCGGCCCATCAGTGGTTTCACCAGTATCATGTATATGGCATAAGAGGCAGCATTGAGCACAATAAATAAATCACCCAGCCCTGTTGCAAACGTATCTTTTGTACTCTGAAGTGAAAAAACGATGGCAGCCGCTGCACCAATAAGCACACCTAAAACCTGTGTTTTCCGAATCACCTCTTTCACAAAAATTATCGATAGCAGCAATACCAGAATGGGTGTTGTCACCATAATCACAGATGCATTCACCGGTGATGTCAGCATAAGGCCGTTGAAGAAAAAAAGCTGGTTGATGCCTACCCCAAAAATACCACACAAAGCCAGCAGCAATAAATCCTTTCGTTCGACCTTTTGAAAACGGAATGACAGCAGCATCCAAAATAAAAGTGTGGCACCGGCAACCCGCAGAAAAATAAATCCGTTGGCTCCAATTACGCCGGGCATCAATCCTTTTGCCAGCAGGTAATTAATGCCGTAAAGCAGGTTTACAGTAAAAAGCGCCAGGTGCGATTTAAGCGATGGCATTATTTCTGAGAATCAAGAAATGCTTTTGCTTCTTTGACATTGGTGGGAGCGTTACCAATGAAGATTTTTTTGCCAACAATCAGTACCGGTCTCCTTAAAAAAGTATACTCCTCAAGAATCAACTGCCGGTAGTCTTTTTCAGTCAGGTTTTTGTCTTTGAGACCCATTGCCTGATACTTCAGTGAACGCCTGGAGAAAAGGATTTCAGCTGAGCCGGCCAGTTTTATCATTTCATCAATTTGTTTGGGTGTAATGGGTTCTTCTTTAATATTCTGAAGTACAAAATCTTTTCCCGGTTTCCAGATTTTTAAAATTTTCTGGCAGGTAGAACAGGTGGCTAAATGATAGATTTTTTTCATGATTCAAAGGTACACAATCGGGGTTATCCAAAACAAAAATTTCCCGCAAATAACCGCAGAAAAGATACGCTGATTTACGGCGATCACTTTGAAATAAAGTATCCTTCCTTCAGCGCAAGCGTTGCTAAAAAATCAGGCAAATCTGTGGGAAAAATACCACAAAAAATCCCGCTGTCATTTCTGGAGCGGGATTTTCAATCTTATTCAAATACGAGCTTATTTTTTCAATTTAAACGCCGCTTTTACTTTGTCTACATAGTCCAGTTTTTCCCAGGTAAACAATTCAACTTTCAGCGTTTTCTTTTTGCCGTCAGGCATGGTGAATGTTTTGGTAACCGTTTCATTTTTACGGCCCATGTGACCATAAGCAGCCGTTTCACTATACATTGGCGTACGCAGTTTTAAACGCTGTTCAATGAAGTAAGGGCGCATGTCAAACACTTTCTCTACAATTTTTGCAATTTCACCGTCTGACATTTTCACTTTGGCTGTGCCGTATGTATTGATGTAAATACCCATTGGTTTTGCAACACCAATAGCGTATGAAACCTGCACCAGCACTTCAGCACAAATACCGGCAGCTACCAGGTTTTTTGCAATGTGACGGGTAGCATAGGCAGCTGAGCGGTCAACTTTTGAAGGATCTTTACCAGAGAATGCACCACCACCATGAGCTCCTTTTCCACCATAGGTATCTACAATGATTTTTCGCCCGGTTAAACCGGTATCTCCATGCGGACCACCAATTACAAATTTTCCGGTAGGGTTAATGTGGTACGCAATTTTGTCATTAAACAATTTGGCGTATTTCGGATAGTTCTTTTTAACCCGTGGAATCAGAATTTCAATGATGTCTTTTTTGATTTTTGCCAGCATTTTTGGCTCTGAATCAAAATCATCGTGCTGGGTTGAAACAACAATGGCATCAATGCGCACCGGTTCATTTTTATCATTATACTCCAGCGTTACCTGTGATTTTGCATCAGGACGCAGGTATTTAATTTGTTTGTTTTCTCTTCTCAACGCAGCAAGCTCAAGCAAAATAGCATGTGCAAGATCAAGCGCCAATGGCATGTAATTAGGTGTTTCGTTGGTTGCATAACCAAACATCATTCCCTGATCACCTGCTCCCTGATCTTCTTTTTTCTTACGCTCAACACCCTGATTAATGTCTGCAGACTGTTCGTGAATAGCAGAAAGTACACCGCATGAATTGGCTTCAAACATGTATTCTGATTTGGTATATCCTATTTTACGAATTACACCGCGGGCAATTTCCTGAACATCCAGATACGCTTTTGATTTTACCTCACCGGCAAGAACTACCTGACCGGTTGTTACAAGTGTTTCACAGGCAACTTTGCTGTCCGGGTCAAATGCAAGAAAGTTATCAATTAGTGCGTCTGAAATCTGATCCGCAACTTTGTCCGGATGCCCTTCAGAAACTGATTCAGAAGTGAATAAATATGACATAAAAATTTGGTTTCAATTTTTGAATGAGTGCCAAAATTAGTGTTTTTGTCAGATAAAAGCGGATGACAGCAAAAAAAGGTGTTTTCAGATGAACCCCATTTCTGGTTGTTTCGAAAAAATAACCCGCACATTTGCTTCCACCTGTTTAACTACTTACATATCAAAAATTAACCCTCCTGCCTGAAAAAAGAAATTCACAAAACAGGCCATTTTTAGTTTTTATACCTAAACCGGTTAATATGCATGCATAGCAATTGAAACGGTAGACCAAGTTGCCTTTTTTATCGTCAAACCTAATAAAATAAACGATTTCAGAATGGTTAATAACTTGACCCCTGATTTAAATTGTCGTAACTTCTCACCGAACCAATGCTCATATTATCGACTACACTGCTACCCCAACCGATTGAATAAAATACCCTTGCGGATAGTATGAGCTCAAAACCAATTCACTATGAAAACGCTCAGACTTTTAACCGTTTTTCTGGTGTTATTTCATTCAACCTTGTTTTCACAAATTGGAAAAGACGGCAACGTACTAATTACCAACACCCAGGTTGTAAATGAATACACCGCTTTGTCACAGGATGCGAATCCGGGTGACATGACACTGACCGTTCTGAATTCAGGATTAAACACCAACGGAAACTTCAGCGGTCCGCTTGCTGCCGGTGACCTCATCATGATTATACAGATGCAGGGAGCCAGTATCCAGGGAAATATCAATGACATTACCTGGGGACAAATTCTCAATTACAACAACTGCGGTCTTTTTGAATTTAAAGAAGTAGCTGCTGTACCCAACGGAACACATGTTGACCTTACCTGCCCGGTTCAAAACACTTATTCACAAAGCGGGCATGTTCAGGTTATCCGCGTTCCGCGCTACAATACATTAACTGTTGATGGAGGAACAATAACCGCGCTGAACTGGGATGGTACCCGCGGCGGCGTTGTTGCCATTGAAGTAAATGGTTTGACTACCCTGATTAACGGCGGTGAAATTGATGTTACCGGCCAGGGATTCAGAGGTGGTTTACTCGACAATTCCAGCAGTTACGCTGCGCTGGGATTTGCCTCATCCAGCCAGAATGATGGTGGTGAAAAAGGAGAAAGTATTGCCGGCTTTGGAACAGATTATTCACCCCTGGGCGGTCGTTATGGCCGCGGTGCTCCGGCAAACGGTGGTGGTGGTGGTAACGCTCACAATGCCGGTGGCGGCGGTGGTGCCAACGCAGGCAGTGAATTGCCCTGGAACGGTTTAGGAAATCCGAATCTTTCAACCATTGGCTGGGCCAGCGCCTGGGACCTGGAAAGCCCTGGATTCTCAGGAAATCTTTCATCCGGCGGCGGACGCGGCGGGTACACCTTTTCAATGGGAAATCAAAACGCATTGATGCTTGGACCTTCACAAGGAGCATGGGGCGGTGACGCACGCAGAAATACCGGCGGTGTCGGCGGAAGACCTTTAGATTATACAACAGGAAGATTATTTCTCGGTGGTGGTGGCGGTGCCGGCGACGGTAACAACGGAGCCGGTACTAACGGAGCGTCCGGAGGCGGTATGGTTTATCTGATCTCTTACAACGATGTCGTTGGAAATGGTCAGATTGTCGCTTCCGGGCAAACTGCTCCGGTGACTCCTCCGGCTGGTAATGATGCACCGGGCGGTGGTGGTGGTGGTGGTACCATTGTAATTAACGCCAGCGGAACCATTTCATCAACCCTTTCTTTAATTGCAAACGGTGGTGACGGTGGTGACCAGTTTATTTTAACCACTGAAGCAGAAGGACCCGGTGGCGGCGGCGGTGGTGGCTATATCGCTTATTCAGGCGGTACTCCTGTAACCAATGTAACCGGCGGTGGTAACGGTACAACCAATTCACTGGGGGTAACTGAATTTACACCAAACGGTGCCACTATGGGCGGAGCCGGAATGATTTCGTTTCCGGTCATTGTTGACTATACCATGGATGTTTTTGCTCAAAACGATACCGTTTGTATTGGCAATTCAACAACGCTTACCGCAAATGCTGAAAACCCGGCTTACAACAATACCATTCAGTGGTTTGATGCTCCTTATGGCGGCAACCTGCTGGCCACAGGATCATCTTATACAACTCCCGGTTTGTTTGTAACCACTACTTATTACCTGAAAGTTTGTCCAAGTTTGTCGGTTGACAGTGTAACTGTAATTGTTGAAAATAACCCGGTTTTTGCTGTGGTAACAGACTCTACAAGCTGCTTTAACGGTACTGACGGATCAGCACAAACCAACTCATTCGGGTCATACTTATATGCCTGGAGCAACGGCCAAACCGGGTTAATTGCAACCGGGTTATCTGCCGGCAATTATTCCGTAATAGCATCTACCGCTTCAGGATGTACAACCACCCAGAATTTTACCATTGCGCAGCCAAACCCAATGGCAATTAATTTCAGCGGAACACCTGCCCTTTGTTTTAATGATCCAAGCGGAACGCTTACCGCAGCTGCCTCAGGCGGCACAGGTTCATACGCTTACAATTGGGTTTCACCAGCCGCTTTTGGGCCAACAATCACCAATGTTCCAAACGGCAATTACACCGTTAATGTGTATGATGCAAACGGTTGTTTTGCTACCGCAAATGGTTCTGTTACAAGTCCGCTCCCGCTCATTCCTTCAGTAGTTTCACTCAACAACGTAAATTGTAACGGTGGAGCAGACGGAAATGTGCAGGTTGGTATTACCGGAGGTACTGCCCCTTATGCGATTGACTGGTTAACACTAACCAACGACTCTACATTTATGGACAACCTCTCAGCCGGAAATTATGTGGCTGAAATTACAGATGATCATAATTGTACGGCAAGTGTGGTAGCTACGATTTCAGAACCCGGACCTTTCACCGCTGACCTGGTTATTATTCAAAACGAAACCTGTTCAGACGGAAATGGACTTGCCGTAACTTCTACAAGCGGCGGTATTGGTACCTTAACCTTTACCTGGACACCCAATGTATCTACAACCAATGTAGCCATGAATCTCAGCGCCGGACCAATCCAGGTTATCGTGCAGGATGAAAACGGATGTATTGTTAATGACGCTGAAACCATTGTAAATTTTGCAACCGGAACAGTTAACCTGGCATCATTGAGCCCTGTCACCTGCGAAAACGGAGCAAACGGAAGTGCAACGGTGAGTATGACAGGTGGTACTGCACCATTCAACTATAACTGGTCATGCACCTGCCCGAACAGTGACACCGCTAACGGCCTCACTGCAGGCAACTACTCAGTCACTGTAACCGATTATTACGGCTGCGTTGATTCAATGGCGGTTGTAATTGATGAATTACCTGCACTGGTGGTAAGTACAACAACGGTAAATGAGCCGCTCTGTTATGGAAACAGCGATGGTTCAGCAGAGGTTCAGGCAAATGGCGGAACAGGCCCTTATTTTTTCTCCTGGAATACTATGCCTGCACAATTTAACGCCCTTGCAACAAACCTTGGTGCCGGCAATTACGCCGTCATTGTTACCGACGCCAACAACTGCCAGGACACCTTGGTTATAACCGTGAATCAGCCAACCCAATTGAACGTAGATGCCACCGTACTCAGCAACATTATTTGTTTTGGTGATAGCGCCGGTGTTGCAGAAGCAACTGTAAACGGAGGTACACAGCCCTACACCTATGCCTGGGATAATGGTACAACCAATGATACCATTTCAAACCTGCCGTCAGGCCATTACTATGTCAACGTCACAGACCTCAATGGTTGTACGCAAATGGATACCATTGAAATTCTGGAATACCAGAATGTTACCGCAGAGCTGATTGCTGATCCGGTATTTTGCCCGGGTGACCTCGTAACCTTTTACGTTTTGACAAACGGAATGAATAACCTGTATGACTACAACTGGTTTGTAAATGGTAACCTTCAGTCTACCCAAAATACTTACACCATACCTGTTTATGCTACTGCTGAAATAAGTTTTGAGCTGGTGCATGCAGACAATTGCCCAACCCTGGCAGACTCTGTAACCGTGAGCCCTATTCAACTTGATCAGGCCATATTGGATGCCACCGGAACACAGGATACCATTTGTTTAGGTACTGGCGGTTTGGTGCAGGCATTGATTACAGACTGGGCCTACATTACTGCTGTTACCTGGCCTTCACTTAACATTACCGGAACCGGACCACACCTGGTAAAACCAATGGACAACAACACCTACTATGTGGTAACGGTAGAAAACATGTGTCATCAAATGATCCAGGACTCAGTTAAACTGAATGTGTTTATGCCGCCTATGGCCAACATGTATGCGTTTGATACTGAAGGATGCGATGAGGTGAATGCCACATTTGGTTTTGATTATGAAGCCTATGATTATACACTGACAGATGCAAACTGGAACCTCTTTTTTGACCATTACAACGGCCTTGCACCGGTAGTACATTTTGAATATTCAGCTGACCTGCTGGCGCAGCTTGAACTAACCTTTTCCAACGGCTGTACTTTCCATTATTCAGACACAATCCGCATTGATGTATTTCCAAGTCCTGAAGCCAATTTCTACTGGAATCCCGATCCGGCACTTCAAAATGAATTGACTGAATTTGTAGATATTTCACACGGTAACCCAATTGCGTGGGAATGGTACACTGAAAACCAGTTTTTCTCAACCGAAGAACGGCCAACATGGGTTTACAATGAACAGGGTAATTTCGTAGTTACACAGATTATTACCAATGAGTTTGGATGCACTGATACCTCAACCCAGGTAGTTGAAGTCATTGGAGATTTCCTGGTATTTGTCCCTAATGCATTTACCCCGGACGGCAACGATAAAAACAATGTTTTTAAACCCGTTTTTCAAAATGTAAAATCAGACAATTATGAATTTCTGATCTTCAACCGCTGGGGTGAAAAAATCTTTGAAGCACACAATCTTGATGCCGAATGGGATGGTAACTATGGCGGTGACCTGGTTCCCGATGACGTATATGTCTGGGTAATCCGTGTTACCGATAACCGCGACCTGAAACACGAATACACCGGTCACGTTGCACTGCTTAAATAACTTGCATACACAGCTTTTTTTACACGAACAAATAACCCAAACTCAAAGTCCCGGTCAGGTATGACCGGGGCTTTTTTTAACACATTACGGCATAGTACTTAACCGAAAATCTGTAGTTTTAATCTATGAAAAACCTGTTCGTATACAGTGCGCTGGTATTTGTTACCTGGGCCTGTAATTCAACCGCTGAAAACCATACCGGTCCTGATGCCCTTTCAGAAAATCAACAGGCCAGTCAGGCTGACACGGTATTGATTTGCCAGGCAACCACAGATGGCGTGGACGACCAGTTTTATGTTTTTTCTGAACAAGAACAAAGCATGACCGATTCCATTACAGAAGTACACATTGTACCGTTGATTTCAGATGCAGAAAATCTGGATTCTTCTACAATCTGTGATTTTATGTTTGGAATTGTATCAACTGATTTTGCATTGTATTATGATATGTTTGCGGATTTTGACGGAACAATCAGTGTATTTTACGACGCCAGCCGCACCAGGCTGGTTAGCCGGTTTCAGCTGGTTAACCGGCAGCCAAACGGACCTGTAAATGTTTTTTTGCCGGACGGTGAACGGGTCATCTCGCGCGTTTACAAAAATGGTACCTGCACTGCTTCATTACTTGATTTGTATGCCATTGACTGGACTTTTAACCCTTCTGAATCAGCCCTGGAAATAGAAAAATTTTCAGCCTACAAAAAAACAGATGCAGCCGGAAATACAACCATCGAACTGGGTGAAAGTATGCATCCGAATTCGGGTGAATTTAAAAACGACCTGTATGAATTGATTCAAAAACCGGTTTTTGAAAATCCGTTTACCCTTAATGGACAAGCCTTTACCGGCACCATTCTGGGATATTACCCGCCAAACCCGTTATTGCCCCAGCTGTATTTTGAACTCCCTTTTAATGCCGGAAAACTCAATGATACGGTGCGTCTCTACAACTACTGGGGCGAACTGGAACTGGAAGAGCGGTTTGAAAACGGGGTTTTAACGGAGACCATTTACGAAATGGAATATTCTGAAACAGAAGGGATGGCCAAGCCGGTCATTTACCTGTACCCTGAGTCAGACGCGCTGGTAAACGTAAAACTTAGCCTCAAGGGTAAAATGACCCACAGTTATCCCACCTACCCGGCTGAAGGTTGGAATGTAAAAGCAACGCAGAACGGAACGCTTTACGATGAAGGTGGAAAAGAATATTATGCCCTTTTCTGGGAAGGTGTTTCGCAAACCCCGTTTACCTATTCTGAAGGATTTGTGGTAAAGGGGAATGAAACTGCCCTTTTTCTTGAAAATGCACTTGATGTGATAGGGCTTACCCGACGTGAAGCCAACGAATTTATTATGTATTGGCTACCGCAAATGGAAAACAACCCGTACAACCTGATTCATTTCTCAACCGCCGAATATGCTGACATGGCTGAATTAACCGTTACGCCCAAACCAGAATCACTGCTCCGGGTTATGATGGTATGGTCTCCCCTTGAAAAACCGGTTGAAATTCCACAACAAAACCTCTACGACCTGCATGTTGAACGCATGGGATTTACCGTTGTGGAATGGGGCGGAAAAAGACAGGAATTTTACCAGGAGTTTTAGTATCAGACCAAATACGTCGTTGAAAAAAGAACACGCCTGCCTGTTCCCCCCACAGACAGGGATTACAGATTCTGACACTTGCCTTTTCTGAATACAGGCAGGGCTTTTCACAAATCAGCTTTATTCTGAATTCATGCCGTGGAAATGAAAAACACCTGGAGCACATGCAAAAGAAATACGATTTTTGACGCTCACTCTCCAGCCCGCATAGCCAATCTCAACGCACCCAGGCTAATTGGTTTTTAGTATTTTTTTCACCTGCTGCCCGCTGCGGACAATGTAAATTCCGGCAGGTACGGTAGTCATATCGAGAATTGCCATACCAGAAACAGACTGGTAAAAAACAACACGACCAGAGAGGTCCGTAATTTCTACCTGGTGTACCTGATCATCTGCAAATTCTACTACCAGTCTATCCACAAACGGCAACGGGTAAGTATCAAAAGAGGCCGTGCCGTTTTCTGGTAGTGCAGCCGTTGATTCAACTGTTATTTTCCACAGATCATTTAACAGTCCCAGGGTACCATTTTTATCATAGCCGTTTCCGCCAAAGAGCCAGAAATTTCCGGCAGAATCAGTCCAGCAAACACTCATTCTGCGCGAACCGGGAATGTTTGTTTCAGCTGCTATTCCGGCAGTGCCATACACCCCTGCCTGGTCGGGCATATCAGATCCGCCAACCCAGGTCCATTCATTGACAGCAATGTTGTATTTCCACAGATCATTGATTCGTCCAAAAGAGGCGCCCCCGGTGAAACCGGTATGCCCCCAGGCGCTGAACAGCCACAATTCACCGGTGCTGCTTTTCCAGGATACGCTCATCTGGCGTGCACCCGGATTGTTGGATGGTGAGCTAACGTTTTGGGTTCCATAAGCAGCTACCTGATTGGTTGTATTGGAGCCTGAAATCCATACCCACTCATTTAGTGAAAGGTCATATTTCCAGAGATCATTCAGGTAATTATGCGTGCCGGTTTCGGGGAATCCATATCCTCCGTAAACCCAGAAATTACCGGTATTATCAAGCCACGCAGCACTGGCCTGACGCGCTCCCGGGCAATTTGAACCAGAGCTTGTGCCCATAATTCCATACACGCCATTCTGATCCGGCAAATCTGATCCGGAAATCCAGGTCCACTGACCACTCGTTAAATCATATTTCCAAAGATCATTATAGCGCTCCTGTGCGGTTGAAAATCCCTGCCCGCCAAAAAGCCAGAGTGTATTGGTAGTATACCAGGCATTGCCACCATAACGGGAGCCCGGAACATTGGATGCAGACGAAATGCCTTGTGTGCCATAATTACCCGGTTGCCCAATTACAGAACTCCCCGAAACCCAGGTCCACTGACCAGTGGCAAGATCATATTTCCACAAATCATTCAGGTAATCCAGAGGGCCGGCTATTGCATAACCGTATCCGCCAAAAAGCCAGAGATTACCAGTCCCGTCAACCCAGGTACAGGCATTTTGCCTGGCTCCCGGATAATTTCCGGCGCCGGCAACTCCAAGGCTGCCATAAACGCCATGTTCATTCAGCGTTGTGCTACCCGAAATCCAGGTCCACTGTGCCGTTACCGGATCAAATTTCCAGAGGTCACTCAGGTATCCCTGAGCACCGGTTGTGGTATATCCGTGACCGCCAAAAAGCCACAAGTTGTTATCACTATCTGTCCAGGACATGCTGTTTTCCCTGGCACCTGGTATGTTTGTACCGGAGGCAATTCCCTGTACACCGTATGTTCCCTCCTGATCGGTTGTATCACTTCCGTTTACCCACATAATCAAAGGTGCCTGCGCAAAGTCAGAAACCGGGAAAATAAACAGAAGAAGCGGGAAAAAAATGTAGTTCTTTTTCATAGCAGTTGTTTGTTCAACGTTGGTTTTGACCTTAAAAAAAGGTATAGGTTTAACCAGCCAGGTACTGAAAAGTCATTACTAATAAATCGGGGACCCCCCATATTTTCATGTACCGTTTTTCACATACGGGGTCCGATAATACACACAACGGCCTTCTGAATTGACTCGAACAGATTCCTGTCGGGATTTCTGCCTGCACTGCATTCCGGCTGACAAGGATGACGTTATTGTGTTTTTGTTCGTCCGTCAAAGACGTACTCCAATAACACAAACGTCATCAACCTGTTCGAGGCTTCCTTTCCAGGCATCGAATACAGTACGTAGTTTTTCTGCTTGTTCCTGTACCGGGCTTTTGGCAATGGCCGTTAAAAGCTCATTAAGTTGCCTGTATTTGAATTTTTTGCCGTTTGGTCCGCCAAACTGGTCGGCATATCCGTCTGTATAAAAATACAACGCATCCCCTTTCTGCAGAACGATTTCATGCAGGTTAAACGAATCTTTTTTCTCACCATACCCCACCGGCATTTTATCAGCGGGCAATTCCATTATTTTTCCGTCACGAATCAAAACCGGTGTATTGTTTGCGGCAGCGTAATGCAGCGTTTTTGCGTTCACGTCAATGCGGGCCAATATGCCATCAAATCCATCTTTCTGGCCTTCTTTGCTAATGCTTTCTATCAACCGCTGACGAACGTAATTGAATACGAGGTGCGGTTCAGCTATTTGCTTTTCATAAATTGCCTCATTCAGGTAATTGGTATTCAAAAGGCTCATAAAAGCACCCGGTACACCGTGCCCGGTACTATCACAAACGGCCAGGTAAAAATCACGGTGATTCTCTTCACGATCCATAACAATAGACCAGTAAAAATCACCTGAAACAATGTCTTTGGGTTGAAAAAAAACGAAGTGCGTGCCCAGGAATTTTTCCAGTTCAGGCTCAGGCGCAAGTATTGTTTTCTGAATGCGGTTGGCGTAATGAATACTGTCTGTAATTTCTTTGTTTTTTTCAGCAATAAGGTCGTATGCATGCTTTAATTCCACATTACGCAAACGCTCAATTTCATCTTCTTTTTCTTTGAGTAATTTACTTTCTGACTGCGAAATTTTTGCTTCTTTATCCTGCTGATTGCGTACATTGATTACCTCAATGAGTTTCTCAAATGCCGCAACGGATTCATTCAGGTTACCGGTCTTTTTATAAATCTCCGCAACACGCCGGTAAACCACTGCCAGCCGCCCTGAATGATTGGTTGAAATAGCCAGGGGCTCTGCCTCCAGATAATAAGGCAGGGCTTTATCGTATTCTTCTTTTTCAAAATAAATGCCGGCAATGTCTAGCAAACTCCCCAGCACAAAATGTTTGAAATTATTTTCTTTACGGATTTTAAGTGCTTCAGAAATATATTCAAGTGCCTTGTCGTATTGTTTCAGCCGCTGGTAAATTGCACCCAGGTCATTCAACGCACGGCTGACACCAATCTGGTTGTCTTCATACCGAAGCAGTTCAAGCCCTTTCTGCCCCATTTTCAATGCCTCTTCAAACTCTTCACGACTGCTCAGAATATTGGATAAACCGGTGTAAACACGCGCGTTCCAGCTATTGTAATCCAGATCCGTTGAAATTCCCAGCCTGAAAAAGCGTTCAGCATCATCGGGCTTTTGCAGATCTTTGTAAATAGTACCAACCACGTAACAGGCCATGGTATAATCCTGGTCTTTCTGCTGGGCATAATAAAACTCCATCCCCCGCAAACCCAGGTATAATGCAGATTCAGGATTACCGGTAGAATTTTTGATAATGGCCTGTGTCAGAAATGCATTGGCCTCCCACTTTTGATTCTGTATTTCCTGAAAAATCTGAATTGCTTCTGTGAGATACTTATCTGAAAGCGGATAATCATGGTGAATAATAAAAGCTCCCATGCCCAGGTTGAGCAATGATTGCGCTTCACCAAACCGGTAGCTGATCTCGAGTGAATTTTTATAGGCATTTGCAATCAGCTCTTCCGGGTTGTGCCCTGTTTTTGGCGCCGCACGCAAATTCCAGACCCTGATATTGGCATCATCAATCTCTTTTTTAAGGAGTGCTATTTCTGTTTCTGTGCGCGACATGGACTAACTCAAATCTAGTTAAAAAAAGTGCAATCAGGAGCCGGTTAGCCCGGTAAGTTTCCTTACCAACCTTTAATGTGCCGCCACCTCATCATCAAAAGAAATGCCTTGTTTTTTCAGAATACCACGCACATAAATGGCAAAAAAAGCAAGGTATGCAAAACAAATAACCCCAACCAAAAACGAGGGTTGAATACCAATCACGTCAGACAATTTTCCCTGGATTGGAGGAATAATAGCCCCGCCCAAAATCATCATGACCAAAAAGCCGGAGCCCTGAGACTGGTATTTTCCCAGGCCCGCAAGCGCCAGTGAAAAAATGCACGGCCACATGATAGAGCAGAATAAACCGGCTGAAAGAAAAGCATAAATGGCAATCATTCCGGTTGTTGTAAGACCAATTAAAACTGCTGCAAAACCAAGCAATCCAAAAACACCCAGTGTGAGCGCCGGTTTATCATTGGTGGCAAAAAAGGCAACAATCTGAATGAATACGCAGATGATATACCAATACAAAATGTCAACCTCGTATCCTGTAATTTTGGATACACCCAGCACAATACCAAAGGCAATTAACGGAACAATAAAACGCAGTGTATTTTTAGCTGTCTTACTCAATTTAAACGCATTGATAGCACCTACCCAGCGGCCAATCATTAAACTACCCCAGTACATAGAAATGATGGGGGTTATCTGGGAGGAATTGAATCCACCAAAATCAGGTTGTTTTAAAAGTTCGCCCAAATTACTTCCAATAGTTACCTCCACACCTACGTAAACAAAAATGGCGAGCATGCCCAATGTGAGCTGCGGATACTGCATAGCACCCCAACCCTCTTTTTGTTTTTTGCCTTTGAAAAATGCAACCAGGAGTCCACCCAAAACCACCGCCAATGCACCACTGAGCCAAAGCATGCGTTTTTGTTCAAGGGGCTCTTTGATACTATCAATATCATGAGTAAGCTTACTAATTGCCGGACCCGTTACTACCTCTGATGGCTGTGTCTCGTAGTAAGACAAGCTCTTTTCTAATTTTTCCAATTCTTTTGCTTCATCTGATCTATAACTCGCAAACACCGGTGCAAAACAAATAATCAGCAAACCTGTCATCACAAACAATGTCACTAAGGCACGTTTTGCTTTCTCAGGTGTTTCATTTCTGATTCCCGCCGGCACTCTTTTAGAGAAACCAAACATCATGGCTGTTGCCAAAAACAGTATGCCCACACAACTGTAGAGAATAATAACTTTAGACAAGTTCAGCGAGGCAATTGCTTCATCTGAAATAGCTGCTGAAGTGCCAAAAAGTGCCAGTGCAATAACAACCGGTCCAATGGTTGTTCCAAGGCTATTGACCCCACCGCCCAGGTTGATGCGGTTGCTGCCGGTGGCTTCATCACCCAGTGAAATCATAAATGGATTGGCCGATGTTTGCTGCAGGGAGAATCCAAGACCAATAATAAACAACCCAACCAGCATACCGGTAAAAACATTGAGGTAAACCGATACAATCATTGCAGCCGCACCCAGTGCTGAAAAAAGCAAACCGTATACAATGCTTCGTTTGTAACCCCAGCTCATTACAATGTCTTTTCCTTTACCTGAGCCAACTGCAAAAAGTAAAAGGGCTCCTAAATAATACGCCAGGTAAAATGCAAAATCAATGAGCTGTCCCTGAAACTGATCAAGGTGAAAATAATGCCGGCAAAATGGTATAAATACAGAATTTCCGGCGGCTATAAATCCCCAGAAAAAGAAGACCGTAGTGAGCATGGTCAACGCGCCGTAATTGGTTTTTTTTGTTTCAGCTGAACTCATGGAAAGTGATTTGGTGCTGGTCAAAGCTAATTAAATGTATTGAGATGGCGCATTCTGTTGACAAGACGCGGCAACGGGCCCGGCGTGACGGTGCCAATGTCATTCAGCACCTGATGCAGAATCTGTTCAATCCCAACGTAACGAATCACTCGTCATAAATTGCCACATAGCCGTTGCCGGGAATTTCAAAAAATTTACCGGTAATAAAACGGTAGTGCCGATCGAGTTTGTGAATGGCATTCCTGTCTGCTTCATCTAATTTGACTGCTGCCGCTGCCAGGTTTTCTTTTTGCCGCACCGGGCTGACTGATTTTGGAATCACGGCTGTTCCCCGGTGCACATGCCAGGCTATGAGAATTTGTGCTGTAGTGGCATTGTGTTTTTTGGCAATGGATTGAATCACCGGATCAGCAAATAAATCAGGTTCGTCGGGCCGCTTCATGCCTTCAGAACGGTCAGCCGATCCAAGCGGTGAATACGCTGTCATCAGAATGCCCTGCGCGTGGCAGAATTGCAAAAGTTCATTTTGCTGTAAATACGGGTGTAGTTCTACCTGGTTGACCTCAGGCTTTTCAGTACAATTTTCCAACAGGCCGGCCAGTTTTTTCTGACTGAAATTAGACACGCCAATGTGCCTGGTGAGGCCTTGTTTTTTTGCCGCTTCCATTCCCTGCCAGGTTTCAGAAACCGGAACCTCGGAAAGGGGCAGGTAATCTTCGGGCAAGGTAGCATTGAGTATTGAATTTTTAATGGCAACCGGCCAATGAATGAGATACAGATCCAGGTAATCCAGTTTCAGATCAGCCAATGTTTTTTTCAATGCCGGCAGCACCTCTTCACGGCGGTGCGCATTATTCCATAATTTGGATGTAATCCACAACTCTTCTCTTTTAACAATGCCTCTTTTAATGCATTGCTGAATGGCTTCACCAATTTCACGCTCATTCAGGTAAATGGCCGCACAGTCAATATGCCGGTACCCGAGTTCAAGTGCCGACTCAATGGCTTTTCCAACCACACCGGGCTTTGATTTCCAGGTTCCAAGTCCTATCTGATCACAGTAATCACCGTTTGAAAATTTTAGTTTTGGCATGACCGGAATGAGTTTGGATTAAAGTTAGTAATTTTCGGATCAGATTCAGAGACAAGCACAACTCATTTTACAGGTACGTGAACAAGATCAAATTTATCATAGGAATTACCGGTGGCAGCGGCGTGGGCAAAACCACACTCATCAAAAAACTGTATCATGATTTTGCTGACCGCGTTTCTACATTTTCACTGGACAACTATTACCTGCCTAAAGAACATCAATGGGTTGATGAAAACGGTGTGATCAACTTTGATTTACCTACCGCGCTTGATCAAAACCGCATTCAGATGGACCTCACCCGGCTCATTGAAGGGCATTCGATTGAACAGGATGTGTACGGTTTCAACAACCCTGAGGCCAACCGCCGCAAACTGGTTATTGAACCCAAAGAACTGCTCATTGTTGAGGGCCTGTTTGTGATGCATTACCCTTTTGTGCGTGAAGTACTCAATTACACCGTTTATCTTTCAGTTAAGCCTGAGCTTCAGCTGGAGCGCAGAATTTTACGTGATGTGAATGAACGCAATTACTCAGAATCTGACATTCTTTACCAATGGCACAATCACGTTATTCCATCATACCACAGCTTTGTGCAGCCACACAAAGAAAAATCAGACCTGGTTATTACCAACAACGAAACCTTTGACAACAATATTCACGTATTGACTGATGTTATTTCTAAAAACCTGGAACTGAAAAATGAGCCAAAGGTTTAAACGAAAATTCGTCTGGTCAGCCACGTTCGGCTTTTTACTCTGGTTAACCGGATTTTACCTCTATCATTTTGGATTAAAATACAGCATCACAGAAGCAGATGTTAAGCAGTTTGAACAGTCCTACCAGGAAAAATGTGCTGAACTTGAAAAGAACCTGCAGACACTTTTAACCGGTGTAGAAACAAGACAAACCGAACCAGAAAAATTTGATTTTGCGCGTGAATTTGCAGTAAAAACAAATACCGACTATTTTGTATACACGCAGGATACGTTGTCTTTATGGACAACCAGCAGCATTCCGCTTTCAAACACGTTTGATACCACCATCAGTGACGGAAACATTGTACTGCTGAAAAACGGATGGTATAAGTTTGAATACATTTCGGCCGGTGAACGGCTTTACGTGGCAGCCATGCTCATCAAATATGAGTATGATTTTGAAAACGATGAACTGATCAACAAATTTTCACCCAACCTGATGCCTGATTTCAAAGGCAAACTGGTACTGACCAACGAGGGATACCCCGTTTATAACAAATACGGCAAAAAAATCTTCAACATTGCACCGCTCGATGAAATGGAGAAAAACACGACGCTTGAGCTCATCATTTTTTTCTGTTACCTGTTTTCATTCTTCATTCTGATTCAGCTTTTGATTAACGGCTTTCAAAAACTGCTGCTCAAAAAACCCCTGATTCTGATTATTTTTCCAATAAGCATTGTGCTGCTGCGTATAATGTGGATTAAGCTGAACTGGCTTGGGCCCTTTGATAAATTTGAACTCTTCAGTCCGGAACTGTTTGCTTCAGATTCAGTACCCTCGCTGGGTGACCTCATCATTAACGTAGCCATTTTTTACCTGCTGGTTCATTTTTTGCTTAAGCGCACCCGAAACTGGTTTAAACAAGGTAATACGCGGGTTAAACTGGTGATATTTATTGTGCCGCTTTTCATACTCTCTTTTTTGGTGGCCTTTGAAATCAACAACCTCATCAAAGACCTGGTGAATGACTCCCAAATCAAATTTGAGCTTGAATATTTGTTTGATCTGAATATCTACAGTTTTATCAGCATAGCGCTCATTGGTATGGCCTTTTACAGCTATTTCAGGTTGATCCAATACCTGGTTATACAGCTGCGTAAAAGTGATTTGCAGCTCAACCGTCTGGCCTTTTTGTGGTTTATTATTTCAGCCCTGTACATTATTATTGACCAATCATATTCTGACCATGTTTTACTCACTTCACTGTGGCCGGTTTTAATGAGCGGAACATTACTCTGGTTCCAGTACAGTGAGCGGGAATATAAATTTGTGCATGTACTCGCAGCCCTGGCGTTTGTAGCCTTTTACGCAGCATTTATTCTCAAGGGCTACAGTGATTCCAAAGAAAAAGAAATACGCAAAGCCCTGGCTGAAATTATCTCCAAAGACCAGGATGAAATGGCAGAATTTGATTACAACGAAATTGAAAAAAATCTTGAAAAAACCAACTTTCTGGCCCCCTATTTTACCGGTGAATTCAGCCAGGCACAATTTAACAACGACCTTGAGTCAGGGCCGTTTGAAAAATTGCGTGATGATTATGTACTTAGCTTTTACCTTTTCAGGCGCAATCATGAAATGGTTGAAGACATTAAAAATTACGACGTAAGGGATTACGAGCGTCTGATTGAGATTATCCGCGAATCAGGAACACAATCTACCATTAATCCACACATTTTTTTCATCGAAGATTATAGTGACAAGCTGAGTTACATTGCACATTTTACCATTAGCTCAGGCGACTCATTACACGGCCACCTGATTACAGAAATGCGGTCAAAAAAATTCCCTGAAGAAATAGGAATGCCATCGCTGTTGCTTGAAAAACCCGTAAAATTTGCCGATCAGCTAAAATATTATTCCATTGCCCGTTATGTCAATGATAAACTGGTATCACCGCCGCGGGGTGATTTTTCATACCCATTAAACGCCGTTAATCACTTCAGTGTTATCAATGATTTTGAAGAATCAGATGGTTACAGCCATTACATTCACGCCTGTGAGCACGGTTCACTCACCCTCATTTCAAAACCTATCAACTCAGGCCTTACCTTATTTACCTCATTCTCTTACCTGCTTTTATTTTTTGGTTTGCTGTTGCTGATACCTACTGGTTTTGAACAGCTTCAGCAAGGTATTTCCATTAAAGGTATAAAGCTGAATGTGCGCATTCAGGTGGTGATGATTGGTATTATTTTGCTTACGCTGATTTCGTTTGGACTGGGGTCAGGATTCTATGTGGAAAACAAGTACAATGAAAGCAACAAAGGCCTGATCAAAGAAAAAATTATCTCAGTTGGTATGGAACTTAAAAACAAACTGGGTGGTGAAAAGAAACTGCGGCATGAGCTTTCCGATTACCTGGAATACCTGCTGAAAAAATTCTCCAATATCTTTTTAACCGATATCAACCTGTACACTCCTGAGGGTGATTTGCTGGCCTCTTCACAACCTAAAATTTACACTGAGGGAATTCTATCACGCAAAATGAACCCCGAGGCTTATGGGCAACTGCGGTTTATGGAAAAAAGTGAATTTATTCATGAAGAGCAGATTGGAACACTGAGTTACCTTTCAGGCTACACGCCTTTTTTCAATAAAAGCGGTGATATACTGGCTTACCTCAACGTGCAGTATATATCACGGCAGGGTGAGCTTGAAAACCAGATTTCAGGCTTTTTGCTGGCCATTATTAATATCATGGTGCTGATGCTTGCCTTATCTACCATTTTGGCCATTACCATTTCAAACCGGTTGACACGGCCGCTGAAATACATTCAGGACAGTTTGCGGAGCATTCAGATTGGGGCCGTTTCAAAACCTATTGAATACAGCGGCTCTGATGAAATTGGTGAACTGGTAAGAGAGTACAATAAAAAAGTAGAAGAACTGCAAATTAATGCTGAACAACTGGCAAAAAGTGAACGTGAAAGTGCCTGGCGTGAAATGGCCAAACAGGTTGCACATGAGATCAAAAATCCGCTGACACCTATGAAATTGTCTATTCAGCACCTGAAACGCTCTATTAACCTGGCCGATGACGATTCAAAAGAAAAACTGGAACGCGTTACCAAATCATTGATTGATCAGATTGATGCATTGACCCAAATTGCCAATGAGTTTTCAAATTTTGCCAAAATGCCAAAAGCTGCTGAGCATGAACTTGACCTCACTGAAATTCTGCGCAACGAAGCCACCGTTTTTGAAGATACTGATGAATACGATTTTAATGTACAGGTTGATTTTACCAAACCTGCCTGGGTATGGGCCGACAAGGACCTGTTGCTGCGCGTGTTCAACAACCTGATTAAAAACGCCACACAGGCCGTTTACCAGCTGGATGAATTTGACCACAAAGGAAAAGTGGAGGTGGCACTGGAAGAAACCGCTGATTATTTTATTGTCTCAATCAAAGACAACGGTGCCGGAATTTCTGAAGAAGCCCGAGATAAAATTTTTGTGCCTTATTTCACCACCAAATCTACCGGCACCGGACTTGGGCTTGCCATGTCAAAACAAATCATTGAAAACCACGGCGGCAAAATATGGTTTGATTCAAAACCCGGCGAAGGCACTACATTCTACGTGTCATTGAAAAAGCATAAAAAGGCCTAAACGCAAAAGCCTAGTATACGCTTTTGACAGACAAAAAAACACCTTTGGCTGACGGGTACTTTCTTTCAACGTGTCAGGGAAAATGAACCGCAGCCATTTCACAGTGAAAGGTATTAGTCCTTTTTTTCTTCGGTTGATTTGGGTTTATACTCGTAGCGGATTTCAATGCCACTTTCGGGTTCTTTTTCAGGTTGCGGTTCTGCCGGTATAACAGGCTCTTCTTTCCAATACTCAGATTCTGGTTCAATGCCCAGTTCCTCTTCCAGCTCATAGCGTAGTTTCTGAGGCTGCGGACCTTTGTATTTATACAAAACGGCTACAATTAAACCCGCAAAAAAACCAAGCGCATGCCCCTCCCAGGAGATGTTTACCGCTGTTGGAAATATGCCCCAGACCATGCTGCCGTAAAGAAAAATAATAAACAACGAAACGGCCGCAACGCGCATATTTTTTCTGAAAAATCCGCTAAATACCAGAAACGATGTCAACCCGTAAATCACACCACTCATACCAATGTGGTATGAATCACGTGCAAGCAGCCACATGGCCATGCCGGTAAGCAGGTAAATAATCACAAACACCCGGGTTGCAATTGTACGGTAATGGTAAAACAACAACCAGGTAAGTATAAAAGCCGGAACGGAATTGTTGAAAAGGTGGCCCCAATCAGCGGTGCTGTGAATAAACGGCGCCGCAATTATTCCAATCAAACCAGAAGGTGTCTGTGGTAATATGCCATAATGATACAGTTCCAGGTCAAACCCCAGGTTGATCACGTGAATAAACCACATGGTAAATACCAGTAAAAATGAAATGATAAGCGCTATGCGCGCTACTTTATTCTGAAGCATGCCTGACCGGAACAAATAATATTCCGCAATGCAATACCTGTCTTATTGTCACAAAAACTTAAAAAACACCGACTATTCGACGGTAACCGATTTTGCCAGATTACGCGGCTGATCAACGTTGCACCCGCGCATTACAGCAATGTAGTATGAAATAAGCTGAAATGGAATGGTTGCCAGAATTGGCACAATAATTTCGTCTGCATCCGGAATTTCGATCACATCCTCGGCCAAATCCCTTACAGAGGTGTCTCCTTCTGTCACAATAGCAATGATGCGTCCTTTGCGGGCCTTAACCTCCTGAATATTGGAAACCACCTTTTCATAATTGGGTCCTTTGGTTGCAATGACAAAAACAGGCATGTTTTCATCAATCAGCGCAATTGGTCCGTGTTTCATTTCAGCAGCCGGATACCCTTCAGCATGGATGTATGAAATTTCTTTCAGTTTAAGTGCTCCTTCCAGCGCAATTGGGAATGAGCTGCCGCGACCCAGGTAAAGTGCATTGTGCGCATCTTTATACTCGGTTGCAATGGCCTTGATGTGGTTGCTGCTTTGCAGCAGTTTTTCGATTTTTTTAGGCAGCGCCTCCATTTCATCAAGCAATGCCTGAAAACGGTTGGGTGAAATGGTATTGCGTTTTTTGGCAATCATGGTAGCCAGCATAGCCAGCAATGTTACCTGCGTAGTAAATGCCTTGGTTGAAGCTACACCAATTTCAGGTCCGGCGTGGGTGTATGATCCGCCATGTGTAATGCGTGAAATGGAACTTCCAACCACGTTTACAATGCCCAGAATGGTTGCTCCCATGTCTTTGGACATTTTCAGCGCGGCCAATGTATCAGCCGTTTCGCCCGACTGTGAGATGGCAATAACCACATCGTCT
Source organism: Bacteroidota bacterium (assembly GCA_016192075.1). Classification (GTDB taxonomy): domain Bacteria; phylum Bacteroidota; class Bacteroidia; order Flavobacteriales_D; family Crocinitomicaceae; genus JADJGJ01. The sequence continues at coordinate 168,193 of JACPUU010000018.1, forward strand.
TTACGAATAATGGGGTTGCGGTATCTGAATTCACTGGCATACTCTACCTCAACCGGAATGCGGGCCAGATCTTCAATGTAATATTCACCTACCAGGCCTGCATGCCACGATGTGCCACAGGCAATAATAATGATGCGGTTTGCATTTGCAATCTGCTCTTCATACTGTTTCAAACCGCCCAGCATAATCCACCCTTCTTTGGCATTCAACCGCCCGCGGAAAGAATCATGAATAGCCCGCGGCTGTTCGTAAATCTCTTTCAGCATAAAATGATCATAGCCCCCGCGCTCAAGCTCTTCAAGCTGCATGGAAAGTTCTGTTATTTCAGGCGAAACTTCTTTGTTGTGAATGCTGATAATGCGCAACCCTTCTTTGCGGTCAATAATGGCTATCTGCTCATCTTCCAGGTAAACCACATTTTTGGTGTATTCAATAATCGGTGTTGCATCAGATGCCAGGTAATACTCATCTTCACCCAAACCAACCACCAGCGGACTACTTTTTTTGGCTGCAATTAATTTATTGGGTTCGTCTTTGGAAACAATGACAATAGCATAAGCACCATGCACTTCATTCAATGCAAGGCGCAGCGCTTCTACCAGGTCAACTTTGTATTTTGATTTGATTTCTTCAATCAGGTGAACCAATACTTCAGTATCTGTTTCACTTTTGAATGTGTGACCCCGTTTAACCAGTTCTTTTTTAAGAACATCGTAGTTTTCAATAATTCCATTGTGTACCAGCACCATTCGCCCGTCACCTGAAAAGTGCGGATGCGCATTGATGTCATTGGGTAAACCATGTGTTGCCCAGCGGGTATGGCCAATTCCAACTGACCCCAGGGTTGATTTTCCTTCAACAAAAGCAACCAGGTCCTGCACTTTTCCCTGTCGCTTGTAAACATTCAGCTGATTATCATTTTCAAGCAGTGCCACACCGGCGCTGTCATATCCACGGTATTCGAGTCTGCTCAATCCTTTGATCAAAACAGGATACGCTTTTTTACTTCCAATATATCCAACAATTCCGCACATAGGCTAATCTTAATAATTCGTATACGTAATTTCTAAACGGGCTTTTTGTTTGAGTGTTGTTTCTGAACCATTAAAAACTATTCGTTCAATGGTTGATCCAAAGAAGCTTGGGCTGTAAATGCGGAAACCTGTAAAATCACGCTCACCGGTTAACATTGCCTGAACCTCACGCGTTACCAGAAAACGGTATTCTTTGTTATCATCATCGTAAGCAACGGTTAACAGACTTGTGCCGGAACTGGCGTAATCAAGTGTTGTGGTTGAAAGCTGCCCATCAATTATTTTGGCAATAAATAGTTTTGCAGAGGCATCAAAAACATCTGCCGTAAAATCCTGAACCGGCAAAATCAATTCGGCTTTGTTAATCACTTTAGGATCCCAGTTACCAAGCGAATCATAATTAAAATCCATCAGGTGTGGAATTTCAATGACTCCGCGCAAGGCACTTCCCTGGCTGTAAAATGCCTGTTCGCCTTTAGACTGATCAGCCAGTGCAGCTGCCACATCGGTTCCGGTGCGGTCATATTTAATATCATTGTAACGGGCACCTGAGCTGTTGAATTCAAAGGCATATTCTTTGGGTGTTCCATTGTCTTTAAAGTACATGGTTACACCTGAAATTGAATTTTCAAGCACGGTGTAAAGTATCGTTCCCTGACCGGGTACCAGCCCCGTACCATTTACTTTAATGTAAAGCCCGTTGAAATACGACACAAAGCCATCATCTGTAGCCATATAACCACCATCGTTGGCAGCAACCATAGCCATTCCAAATGCAGGATCAAGGTGAATGCGCAGGTGAGCCGGCAGGGTATCATCACCCACAATTTGTTCGGATACAATATCAGGCTGCTGGGTTTCAGATCCGGCCAGAACAAGATTTGATCCGGTGGTTGTAGCAGAACTAAAGGTATAATACGTTGCATCACGATCCAGATCATCGGTAATTTCATAAACCTCAAATGTCATGGGTTGAATGTTTCCATAATAATTGAGGCTTGTATAACGCAGTGAAAGAACCACTGAATCCATTTGCAGTGTACCGGTAGCACCAAAAACAGGGCTTACCGAAGAGAGCCTCAGCTGGGTAACAATTCCACAATCTACTTTACCAAAAACCGGATCAGAATAAGACCCCAGCAGGTTAACTGCTGTTTCATCGGTTTCAACACTGTCAACCTCTTCGGTATAGGTTACCAGGGAAAATGTGTCTGTATAGGCTACACCCAATGAGCTTCCCTGAAGTTCATTACCAACCGGTGTTACTTCTTTTTTACAGGAAACCAGTGTATGGATTGCCATAAAAAAAACAGCGGAAAGTTTTAAAACCTTCCGCCGACTATTTATTTTTTTCTTTTCAGTCATTCTAAACTACTACTTCTTCTATAATCTGATCGTAAAACTCGTCCATAGGCTTAACGAAAGATTCTTCAGGATAGTATTCAAGGAACGGAACACCTGATTTGCGGATGATCGTTTTAAGTTCTGAACTGATTTCAGCACTTCCCTGAACCACACCGTCTGAAACCTTAATAGCCGCTTCATTGAGCGCATTGAAGTCTGTTTTTTTCAAAGGAGCAATGGTAGCCTCGTCAAAGCCGTCAAATTTAAGTTTTTCGTAAAATTTAGGGTCCCAATTTTTGTTAAATGCGTTGTCGTAAACTGAATAGATTACTTTGGCCTCTGCAAAATGCGGGTCATTGTTGTATAATTTCTTGATATACAAGGGTGTTAATGCTGTCATCCAGCCGTGGCAGTGAATAATGTCCGGTTTCCAGCCCAGTTTTTTGACTGTCTCCAGCACACCGCGGCCAAAAAACATGGCGCGCTCGTCATTATCGGCATGATAATTTCCCTTATCATCACAAACAGTTGTTTTGCGACGGAAAAAATCTTCATTGTCAATAAAATAGACTTGAATTTTAGCTTGCGGTACAGATGCCACCTTAATAATAAGCGGGTGGTCAACATCGTTAATAATCAGGTTCATTCCCGACAGACGAATTACCTCATGTAACTGGTGTCTGCGCTCGTTGATACATCCGTAACGCGGCATAAATGCACGGATTTCTTTACCGGCCTCCTGAATTCCCTGAGGGAGTTTTCGGGTGGCTACTGAGATGTCGCTGTTAGGTAAAAAAGGGGAAATTTCTTGTGAGATGAATAGCACTCGTTTTTTTTCCATAAAGGATGTCTACATTGAATAGTTAGCAAAATTACGAAAAAAAAAGCACATTTTCAACCAAAAAATATAGATTTGCCAGTTTGCCCAATTCTAAAAGTAGGTCGTTCCCGTGCAAGTTTTCAACACAGCAGCCCGCCTGGCGGACTTTATCAAACAACTCAAAACTGAAAATACAGCTGTAAAAATAGGTTTTGTACCCACCATGGGCGCCCTGCATGAAGGGCACATGAAACTCATTAAGCAGGCCAAAGCCAATGCTGATGTGGTTTTAGCCTCTATTTTTGTGAACCCAACCCAATTTAACGACCCTAAAGACCTGGAGCGCTACCCGCGTACGCCGCAGGCCGACCTGGATCTTTTAAAGCAGCACGGCTGTGACGGTGTCTTTATGCCGGCTGTTGCTGATATCTACCCAAACGGTACTGCTGAAAACTATGTATTAGACTTTCAAGGCCTTGACCGGGTTATGGAAGGCGCCTTCAGACCGGGTCATTTCAACGGGGTGGCCCAGGTTGTCGAACGGTTTTTCAGAATTGTGAATCCTGACCTGGCCTTTTTTGGACGAAAAGACTTTCAGCAGGTAGCCATTATCAAACACCTGGTGCGCGTAAAACACCTGCCGGTAGAAATTGTGGTGGTTGACACTGCCAGAAGTGTGGACGGGTTGGCTCTCAGCTCAAGAAATACCTTGCTGTCAGCTGACCAGAAAAAAGATGCACTGATCATTTTTAAAACGCTTTCAAAGGCTGTTGAACTGGCCAGGACCGAAAAAGATGCCAAAAAAGTGAAAGAACAACTTATTTCTTTTTTCAATACCGGATCACTGCGGCTTGAGTACCTTGAAATTGCAGATGATAGCACCCTGCAGCCCGTTGACACCCTTAAAGCCGGCTGTACCTGCTGCATTGCAGCCTTTTGCGGAACGGTCAGGCTAATTGATAACATGCCGCTTAACGGGTAACTGCAATTTTCAAGGCCTTATGCCCACAAGGTTTCCCTTCTTACATGTATCTTCAAACACAAAATAGCTTTCTTTGAGAAACCTGTGGATACTATATTGCCTTTTTCACGCGGCTGAACTCTTTTCATTTGAAACCCGTTTTGCAGATAGCCTCTACCAGGAGGCCCGCACCCTGAATGGCAGAAAAGGTCTTGAATTTATGCTGGATCATTTCTATCCGGTTTTTACGCGGAATTATCAGGACGGTACTACCTGGACTCAACAATCACTTCATTATTCAATGCTTTCTGCTGATCAGCACCTGATTGGCCGAAGTTATTTAAACCTGGGCATGAGCCATTACATGCGGGGTGACTATCCGGCTTGTTTGTTAAACTATCAGAAAGCCCTTGACCTTTTTGAAACGGTCAACGATCAGTCTTATATAGGAAGAACCTGCAATGAATTTTCAGTTTACTGGCGCAAACAAAAACAGTTTGACACCGGGCTTGAATACCTTGACCGGTCACTCAGCGTCTGCTCTGCCTGCCATGATACTGCCTGCGTGGAGACATCACTTAACAACCGGGCGGTGATTTATGAAATGATGGGCCGTTATGACCTGGCGCTTACTTATTATCGAAAAGCCGAAGAGGTAGCTGCAAGCATTCACGATTCACTTGGGCAAGCCTATACCTATATGGATGCGGCTCAATGTCACCGGTTAAATGGCAGCCTTGACTCGGCTGAAATGCTGATTGACCGTTCCATTGAAATTTTAACGCAGCTGGGAAACCTGCAGGGTGTTGGTTTAAACCTGGTGAACAAAGCTGCCCTGCTGGTTGAAAAAAATGAATTGAACAGCGCCGTGAGCGTTTATGAAGAATGCATCAGGCTGGCAGAGCGCATTAAGTATACCGATTTACTTAAAACCGCACATTATCAATTGGGGCAGACATACGCGCAGCAGAAAAATTTTGAAAAATCATTCGTGCATATTGAACGCAGCTATTTTCTGAGAGATAGTCTTTTGAACGAAGATAAATTAAAAGCACTTTCAGACATGGAGGTGAAGTATGAGACTGAAAAAATTGAAAAAAATCTGTTGGCCGAGCAGCAGGAGCATGTAAAAACAGAACTGCAGGTTGCAACACGTACCAACTGGCTCATTGGTTTGGGTGGATTTTCAGCTACTGCCCTTTTCCTGGGATTATTTCTCTACCAGCGCACATCACGCCTGGCACAAGCTGAAAAAGACCGTGCCGTTATTGCGGAGCGTGAAAAAAGCATTCAGGCCGTTTTTGACGCCACCGAAAAAGAGCGCAGCCGCATATCACGTGAACTGCACGACGGCATTGGGCAACAGATGAGTGGCCTTAAACTGGCCTGGCAAAACCTGGCTGCCTCATCGGGTAACCAACTAACCGGCAACGAAAAAAACAAGCTGCAAACCCTTTCAAAAATTCTGGATGAAACGGCCGCAGAAGTACGCACACTCTCACACCAGATGATGCCTAAAGTACTCGAGAGTTTTGGCCTGACACCGGCATTGGAAGATATGCTGGAAAAAGCCCTGCAGCACACACCGGTTAAATACCAGTTTGAAACTTATAATTTCAATGAACGGCTCCCTCAAAAAACAGAGCTCGCCCTTTTCAGAATTGCGCAGGAACTAATCAGCAACGTGATCAAACATGCCGCCGCCGATTTTGTATCAGTGCAACTTTTCAAAAATCAAAATCAACTGATACTGATTGTAGAAGACAATGGCAAAGGAATGCCTGAAACGCTGACGGCTGAAGGTCACGGTTTATTAAACATCAAATCAAGATTGAGCACCATTCAGGGGCAGGTAAATTTTGAACGCGGCCAAAATTCCGGAACTACAGTAACCGTAAGAGTTGTATTGGAGGCAGGTGACCTTGTCTGATATACTGGTCCTGTATTGACTAAAAAGTTTGCCTGGATTCGTATACATCAACAATCGGTTAGCACAAATTTTGCAAACGGAAAATGCCGCGCTGGTAAAAAACCAGGGTTGAACTATGTTCTGGATCAGAATCAGTTGACCGTTTATCGTTTATCTTTGAACTGACAGATTGTTATTTCATGGGTAAAAAGCGTGTTCTTCTGGTTGATGATCACCAGTTGATTATTGATGGTTTGCGTGGTTTTATTGAAGCCGCTCCGGCGTATGCCGTGGTAGGTGAAGCCAACACCGGTACAGAGGCCGTAAGGCTTGCTGCTGTGCTAAACCCTGACGTTATTCTGATGGATATTGAAATGCCTGAAATGAGTGGCATTCAGGCCTGCCAGGAGATTAAAAAAACAATGCCTGATGTCAAAATCATCATTGTATCCATGCATCATGAAAAACAACTTATCAAAAAATTAATTGACCTGGGCGCAGATGGTTACCTGCTCAAAAATTCCCAGCAGCAAGAGGTGATGGATGCCCTTGAAAAAGTGCTCCGCAACCAATCGTATTTTTCGCAGGATGTGACCCTGTCACTGCTTGATAAATCAAACTCCAAAAACGCGTCGACCCATTCTTCAGCTGTTTTACATGTTTCTCAACTGACGGAACGTGAAATTGAAATTCTGAAACTGGTAGCACAGGGCATGACAAATAAAGAAATTGGTGATTCACTGAACATTTCACACCGCACAGTAGATACGCACCGCACCAACCTGATGAAAAAACTGGAGGTAACGAATGTGGCAGGCTTAATTCGTTTTGCGTTTAAGAACGGGTTAATTCAATAACGTGTCTGTATACATAACCCACTGAGCGCTGCAAATTCCGCCGCCTATTCAAAAAGTAAATCTGACATTCTTGTTACTCCACCAACCCTGGCACAGTAACTATTTCATTGACATCCGCCGCATAATTTACACCTGCCGCTTTGAAGCCAAAAAGCCCGAAAAATTCATCGCTGTATCCGGGCAAGTCACCCAAAGCACCCAGGTTTTCAGTGGACGCTTTTTCCCACAGCCCGGCAACCTCAGCCTGAACATCATCACGCATTTCCCAATCGTCAACACGAATTCTGCCCTTTTCATCTACCGGAATATTTGCCGGATCTTTATACAACCGATCCTGAAACAAACGTTGTATTTGTTCAATACAGCCTTCGTGAATGCCCTTTGCTTTCATCACTTTATACAGCAATGAAATATACAGCGGTATAACCGGAATGGCCGAACTTGCCTGTGTAACCAGCGCTTTGTTAACTGAAACATAAGCATTGCCACCCAATTCTTTTAACGCATCTGAAATTTCAAACGCCGTTGCCTCCAGGTGATCTTTAGCACGACCTATTGTTCCCTTGCGATAAACCGCTTCTGTCAGTTTTGGGCCAATGTAAGAATAGGCTACCGTGACAACGTTTGGTGCAAGTAAATTTGCTGCTTTAAGCGCTTCAATCCACATGGCCCAGTCTTCACCCCCCATTACCGCAACGGTATTGGCAATCTCCGCTTCATTGGCCGGATCAATGGATATTTCTGAAACTTTGCCGGTATGAAAATCAACCGTTTTATTGGTGAATGCACCTCCGATTGGCTTCAGTGTAGAACGGTACGTTACACCATCTTTTGGATTTGTTCTGACCGGTGATGCCAGGCTGTAGATAATCAAATCTACCTGCCCCAGATCTGCCTTAATCAGATCCATTGTTTTTTGTTTTACCTCATTGGAGAACGCATCACCATTAATGCTTTTGGCATATAACCCCGCGCGGTGTGCCTCCTGTTCAAAGGCTGCTGTATTATACCATCCCGGTGAGGCCGGTTTGCCTTCTGATGCTGGTTTTTCAAAATAAACGCCAATGGTTGCCGCATCTGATCCATACGCCGCTGTAATTCTGGATGCCAAACCAAATCCGGTAGATGCTCCAATCACCAGCACTTTTTTGGGTCCGGCAACTTTACCTTTTGACTTTATGTAATTAATTTGTTTTACCACGTTGTGTGCACAACCGGTTGGATGGGCTGTTACACAAATAAAGCCCCGGGTTTTTGGTTCAATAATCATAGGGATATTTTTTGGTTTTGTTTTGTAGATGTGTGTCGCAATATTTTGTAGGTGTGTGCGCGACACACACCTACAAAATGAATTATTAAAATTCTGCTTTTTTGGGCGTGCGCGGGAATGGAATAACATCGCGTATATTGGTCATGCCGGTTACAAACATAACCATGCGTTCAAAGCCCAATCCAAAGCCGGCGTGAGGCACGGTTCCAAATTTGCGGGTTTCAAGGTACCACCAGATTTCAGATTCAGGAATATGGAAGGCCTTGCATTTTTCAAGCAAAATATCATACCGCTCTTCACGCTGTGAGCCGCCAATAATTTCACCTATGCCCGGGAATAAAATATCCATGGCTGCCACTGTTTTTCCATCATCATTCTGACGCATGTAAAATGCTTTAAACGAAGCCGGATAACCGGTAATAATAACCGGTTTTTTAAATTCTTTTTCTACCAGGTACCGTTCATGTTCACTTTGCAAATCAGTTCCCCACTCCACCGGATATTTGAATTTTTTCTTTTTATACGGTGTTGAGTTTTTGAGCACTTCAATTGCCTCGGTATATGTCAGCCGCTGAAAGTCATTGGAAATAACAAAATTCAACCGGTCAATCAAACTCATTTCATTGCGTTCAGCCTGTGGTTTGGTTTGATCTTCCTGCACCTCACGGTCATTTAAAAATTTCAGATCATCGGCATTGTGTTCCAGCACATATTTGCAGATATAGCGCAGAAAATCTTCGGCCAGGTCCATGTTATCATAAATATCATTGAACGCAACTTCGGGTTCAATCATCCAGAATTCTGCCAGGTGGCGGGCCGTGTTGGAATTTTCAGCCCTGAACGTTGGACCAAATGTATACACTTTGCTAAGTGCCAGCGCAGCAAGTTCTGCCTCCAGCTGGCCTGATACGGTGAGGTTGGTTTCTTTACCAAAAAAATCTTCGGCATAATTGATCTTACCCTCTTCTGTCAGCGGTGGATTTTTAGGATCAAGTACTGATACGCGGAACATCTCTCCCGCCCCTTCAGCGTCAGAACCGGTAATAATTGGGGTGTGAATGTAGTAATAGCCGCGGTCATTAAAATACTTGTGAATGGCGTATGCAACCGCATGGCGGATTCTGAAAACAGCGCCAAACAGGTTTGTTCTGAAACGCAAATGAGCCTGTTCACGCAAAAATTCCAGGCTATGCTTTTTGGGCTGCATAACCGTTTTGCTTACTTCTTCAGGGTCGGCATCTCCTAAAATTTCCAGTTTTTCAACGGCAATTTCAACTTTTTGGCCGGCGCCCTGAGATTCTACCAGCTTACCGGTAATTGCCAGTGCAGCGCCGGTTGTTACACGTTTCAGCAAGGCCTCGTCAAATTTTTCAAAATCAACCACGGCCTGAATGGTGTGTATGGTTGACCCATCGCTTAACTGAATAAAACGATTACTGCGGAATGCCTTTACCCATCCTTTGACAAGAATGTCCTGCCCTGTTTTTTCTGATTGCAATGCGGCAACAATTTCGGTACGTTTCATTTTAAGCAAGTTGAATTTAAACGCGCAAAAGTACAATTTTTAGCGTGTTGTGGCGCTGAGCACAGCCCTTTTGATGCTATTTTCTGTTCCGGTAAAACAGATTGATCCGCTTATTTTGAAATCTGGTCGAAAAAAACAGTGATTTATGCAACGAATGCATGAACCGTTTTATATGCGCGCATAGCTTTAAATTGCTTAGACGAAACTCGCTTTTTAATCGTCTAAATCTTTTATTACTGCCTTTCACCGTCGAAAAAAAGTAGGCCGGTACCTATCACCTGTGTACCTTATTGGTGAACCATTTAAACTTACTCTTATGAAAACGACTCTTACACTTGCTGCGGCTATTCTTTGCCTGTACTCTTTTGCTGAAACAACACCACCCGTAATTTCCGGTACAGAAACCGGATCTGTATTAACCATCACCATACTGGATGTAAAATTACCCAGCTGCAATGGCGCCTCCAATGCCTCTGTTACTATTGAGGTCAAAGGTGGTAAAGCACCTTATACCTATAGCTGGAATACTTTTCCGGCACAGACTACACCGCAGGCCATAAACCTGAAACAGGGTTTGTATTTTATACAGGTAACAGATGCCGAAGGGGCCGTTCACTTTGAATCTGTCCAGATCAATGACCCTATTCAGACAACCACCCATTCAACCGCATTACTTTCTGCTGAAAAACCAATGGTTGAAATTGAATCTCCGGCTGAAATGAGTTACACCTGTATACTGGATGGACACTCTTTGTCAGAACCATTGATTACAGACCTGGATATTGGAATTCACCAACTGGTTATTTCAAGCAATACCGGTTGCACAGTAGTTCAGTACATCCAGGTTTTTGAGGTAGCACCTGAAAATAACTGCGCTTATACAGAACCTGAAATCCGGACAGAAACAACCCCGTTGCTTTCTATTGAAGCGCTTGAGGCTGATTATTTTAACGTGGCTATTTCCATGGTGCAGGAATGACGTTCCGATTTGATTTCCGGTTATGGGATTTTGCCCTGCAGCGGAGATTCAGTTTTACTGTACCCCTAAAAGTGTTAAGGTTTCCCTGGAGGCCTGCTGCTCTGCTTCTTTCTTAGACTGGCCCTTGCCCATGCCCCATTCTTTTTCATTGATGACAACCTGTGAAATATACTGGTAGTCATTTTCTTTGGCGGCATCCTGCAGAATTTTATAGGTAATGGCCAGTTTGTTTTTCTGACCCCAGATCAGCAGGGCTGATTTAAAATCAATCTCCTGCTCCAGCACCTGGTTTAAATCTACATAATTGCGGATTATGTAATTATTAAAGATTTTTTTGGTGGTGTCAAAATCAGAGTCCAGGTAAATGGCCCCAATCAAGGCTTCAAACGCATTTCCCTCAATGGTTGCAACACGAATGGATCTGCCGGTTTTATAACGGATATGTTCAGCCAGTTCAAGTTCAGCCCCAATTTGTGAAAGCATGTTGCGGTTCACAATTTTAGACTTTAGTTTGGTGAGGTAGCCTTCATCCCGGTCAGGGAATTTTTCAAATAAAAAATGTGCTACGATGAGATCAATAACAGTATCACCCAAGTACTCGAGGCGCTCATTGCTCTGAATATCATCGCGCAGGTTGCTGTACGATTTATGTGTGAGCGCTTTGTGAAACAGTTCGAGATTCTTTGGTCTGTACCCTAATTTCTTTACCAGGAAAGAAATTAATTTCAGGTCACTGTCACTTTTTTTGTTCCGAAAAAAGAATCGCAACAAGCTATTTTGGTTATTGTTCGTAGGCTTTGAATATCACAGATGTATTATGTCCTCCGAAACCGAAGGTATTACTCAGCGCATAACGCACCTGTCTTTTCTGGGCAACGTTAAACGTAAAATTGAGTTTGTTGTCGATTTCAGGATCGTCTGTGAAGTGATTGATGGTTGGCGGCACAATACCATGTTTGATAGCCATGATACAGGCAATTGCTTCAATAGCGCCTGCCGCTCCCAGCAAGTGACCAGTCATTGATTTGGTCGATGAGATATTTAATTTGTACGCATGGTCCCCAAACACCGATTTAATTGCCTTTGTTTCAGCAATATCTCCCAATGGTGTTGATGTACCATGTACATTGATATAGTCAATGTCTTCTGTTTTTGCGCCGGCTTCTGCCAGTGCTTGTTTCATGCAGCTGATTGCTCCCAACCCTTCAGGATGCGGGGCAGTAATGTGATACGCATCTGCTGATAATCCGCTTCCGGCAATTTCACAATAAATTTTTGCACCGCGTGCCTTTGCATGCTCCAGTTCTTCCAGAATAATAGCGCCGGAACCTTCACCCAGCACAAATCCTTCACGGTCAAGGTCAAACGGACGCGATGCCGTTTTTGGATCATCGTTTCGGGTAGAAAGTGCTTTAAGCGCATTAAATCCGCCTACACCGGCCTGGTTGACACATGCCTCAGAACCGCCTGAAATGAAAAGATCAGCTTTTCCAAGGCGAATGAGGTTAAAGGCGTCTATCAGGGCGTTGTTTGAAGAGGCACAGGCTGATACCGTCACATAATTGGGCCCTCTGAAACCGTAGTTTATAGAGATGTGTCCGGCAGCAATGTCAACAATCATTTTAGGAATAAAGAAAGGGTTGAACCGCGGAATTTCGCCGCCTCCATAATAGTCCCTGACTTCATCCTGGAATGATTTTAATCCGCCAATTCCTGAACCCCAGATAACGCCGGCGCGCTCGGGATTGATTTTTGTAACATCAATCCCTGAGTCCGCCATGGCTTCAGCAGATGAAACCAGGGCGTACTGGGAAAATTGGTCTAGTTTTCTTGCTTCTTTTTTATCGAGGTGATTTTCGATATTGAAGTTTTTCAACTCACAGGCAAACTGTGTCTTAAATTTTTCGGCGTCAAAATAGGTGATTCTGGCTGCGCCGCTGACTCCGTTAATAAGAGAATTCCAGTAATCGGTTAAATTATTACCAATAGGTGTCAAAGCGCCTAAGCCGGTTACAACCACTCTTTTTAACTCCATTTAAGAAACTATTCGTTAAACCTGTCTAGCGAAGTAAGATTATTTTGCGTTAGCTTCAATATAAGCAATCGCATCTCCAACTGTCTGGATTTTTTCAGCTTGATCATCCGGAATAGCGATATTGAATTCTTTTTCGAATTCCATAATCAGCTCTACAGTGTCCAAAGAATCTGCTCCCAGATCGTTTGTGAAGCTTGCTTCTGCTGTTACTTCATCTTCAGCTACTCCTAATTTGTCAACGATGATTGACATTACTCTTGATTTTACATCAGACATAATAATCTGTTTTAATGGTTTATTTCAGTGTGCAAAGAAAATACATATCTGAACAAAATCAAAATTTACTCAAAATAAATTGCAATTTCATCGTAAGCCTTCCGGGTCAGATCCGGGACTTTGCAGGCCTCAGCGGGGTATCCAACGGGTAATAAAAGATATGGTTTTTCAATATCGGGCCGGTTTAGCGCTTTTGCAATAAAATTCATGGGGCTTGGCGTGTGTGTAAGCGTTACCAGGCCTGCGTTGTGAATAGCTGCAATCAAAAATCCGCTGGCAATACCTACCGATTCGTTTACATAATAGTTGTTTGTTTTGGTCCCGTCTGCATCCTGGTCATACGATTTTTTCATAACCACAATAATCCAGGGTGCTATGTCAATAAATTCTTTCTTTTCATTGGTGCCCAGCGGGGCCAGATCTTTGATCCAGCGCTCACTCATGCGGCCTTCGTAGTTTTTCTTTTCCTCTTCCTCAGCCAGCGCCCGCAAACGGCTTTTCAGTGTTTTGTTGCGAATAACACAAAAAACCCAGGGTTGTTTATGTGCCCCCGATGGAGCCGTACCGGCTGTTTTAACAATGTTGCGGATAATTTCTTCCGGCACATCCCTGTCTGAAAAATCACGGACCGAACGTCGCTGATCCATTAAATCATAAAACACCTTTGAGCGGCTGATCATTTCAGATTCGCCAAACTGAACCGGTTTGTAAGTTATAAACGGATATTCCATACAGCTTGATTTTTACTAAAAGTACTTTTTTTTGGATTACAGGGAAGAGCCTTGAGGGAAAGGGAAGAGGGTAATATGCCTTTGCCCCGCTTGCCGACTTGGTTGTTTTTTTAGGAAACTCCACATGGCTCTTCCCTCTTCCCCTTTACCTCTTTTTCACTACCTTTGCAACGAATTTTCCACCACATGAAAACCAACATTGCCATATTTGCATCCGGCGGCGGAAGTAATGCTGAAGAAATTATGCGGTATTTCCGCAACCACCAAACCATTGCTGTTGCGCTGGTGGTAACCAACAATCCAAAAGCAGGTGTTTTGCACCGTGCTGAAGGTTTTCATGTGCCGTGCTACATCTATCAGCCCGAGGAAATGGAAAACGGAATTCTGAAAAAAACACTACAGGCTTATAAAATTGATTTCATTGTTTTGGCCGGATACCTGAAAAAAGTACCTGCCTGGCTCATTCAAAATTATGCACATAAAATGGTGAATATACACCCGGCACTGCTGCCAAATTACGGTGGCAAGGGCATGTATGGCATGCATGTGCACAAGGCTGTTGCTGCTGCACGTGAACCCAAATCAGGCATAACCATTCATTTTGTAAACGAGCATTACGATGAAGGGGCTATTATTGAACAACACGAAGTTTCAATTAACCCGACCGATTCGCCTGAACGGGTTCAGCAAAAAGTGCTGGAGCTGGAACATCGCTATTTTGCACCTTGTATTGAAAAATTAATCTCCGGACAGCACTAAACAGCCACCGGGTCAAAACACAAAAAATGGGATTGGATATTGTTGAAATAGGAAAAGCTTTCCTGGTTTTATTCGCTGTAATTGATATTGTAGGGTCTGTACCGGTTATTATTAAAGTCAAACAAACTGCCGGAGACATTCAGCCCTTAAAAACAACCCTGGTGGCACTGGGTATTATGGTTGGCTTTCTTTTTGGCGGTGAACTTATACTGTCTGCACTTGGGGTTAACATCAAAGCATTTGCTGTTGCCGGTTCGCTGATTATTTTTGCCATTGCGGCAGAAATGATTTTTGGTGTGAATCTTTTTCGACCCAACACATCCGGCTCAAAAACAGCTTCGGTTGTTCCGCTGGCTTTTCCCTTAATTGCCGGTGCCGGAACCATGACTACCCTGGTTTCATTGCGCGTTGAATATGAAGCAATCAATATTGTCATTGCTATTATACTCAACGTTATCCTTGTATATGTGGTTCTGAGGCTGACCAAAAAAATTGAACAACTGTTAGGTGTCGGAGGTATTGAAATTCTGAAAAAAGTATTTGGAATTATTCTGCTTGCCATTGCGGTGAAATTATTTGCAGATAATGCACGCGCGCTTTTTACGGCCTAGTATAATCTGCCCCTGATTCCATTTTGCACTTTACAGCAAACAGATTGTACTTATATTTGGTTCAAAACACTATTCCCATGATGCGTCTTTTTTATTGTCTGCTTATACTTTTTTCAGTGAATACATTTGCCCAGGTATTCAACCAGGGATATACCAATGAAGCATTTAAAAACCTGGTTACAAACGGCATCACATACATCAAAACAGGCAATACGGTATTTGACAGTGTCATGATTGAGACACTTGAAGACAACTGGAAAATTTCTTCGTTCACCAGCATAGAGCGGTACAAAGAACCTGAGCAAAATTCAACCGCACTTTTTGTAACCCATCAGAAACCCATTCGCGAGCATCAGCAAGACCGCAAAAACGACGGTATTATTACACTGATGCCGGCTAAATTCTTTGACGAAGGTGCCGATTATGAACACAACCCGGTAGACATGACAAAAACTCTGGGGTATATGTTCTTCAATGGATTTCATGACATTATTTATGAAAAAGACGAGTACCGTTATTTGAAAATGATGATTGTTTGTCTCAACCAGGGCCTTACTACCATTAAAGAGGAAGAAATCACCGATGTGGAAGACCTGCTGAACAGCAAAGTGAGCAGCGCTGTCCTTGCCAAATACAAAGGACTGGTAGGAAACACCCTGATCATTCACCGCGACCAGATTAAACGGGCCATTGATATTGAAAAGGTGAAAGCATCGGGCATTCGCTATCGCTTACTGGCTACAGAAGAATATCAGCAGGTACTGGAGAAAAAAGATCCATCACATTATGTGCTTTACTTTGGTGAAAACAAATACACCGAGCTCTCGGTCATTCGCATTGAAACAGGCGAGCTGATCTATACCAAACACTTTCCGCAGGATTACCTGACCATTGGTAAAAAAGAGATGAAGGCGATTTTTGCTTATTTCAGGTAGGATAGGGCAGCAATCGTTTGAGCAAGAGCAACAGGTACTCTTCCTTCTCTTGCTGATTTTCCGTACCTTTGCACCGCATGTCAGATCACAAACGCCCGTTAACAGACTGGTTACCCATTACCAAAAAAGAGCTCGAGTACCATGGCTGGGACGAGCTGGACGTGATTATTGTATCGGGTGATGCGTATGTCGATCACCCTTCTTTTGGCACCGCCGTTATTGGCCGCATTATTGAGAGTGAGGGTTTTCGGGTAGGCATTATTCCGCAGCCGCAATGGCAGGATGATTTGCGTGATTTTAAAAAATTTGGCAAACCTAAGTACTTTTTTGGGGTAACTGCGGGCTGCATGGATTCCATGGTAAATCATTACACTGCCGGAAAACGAAAACGCTCTACCGATTCGTATACCCCCGGCGGCGCATCTGGTTTCAGACCCGATTATGCAACCACTGTATACAGCAAAATTCTAAAACAAATTTACCCCGATGTGCCGGTAGTTATTGGCGGAATTGAAGCATCACTGAGGCGCGTAACGCATTACGATTATTGGTCGGATAAACTTTTTCCAACCATTTTAGAAGACAGCGGTGCTGACCTTTTGGTGTACGGTATGGGCGAACAGCCGCTGCGTGAGTTGCTTCAGTTATTAAAAAAGGGCGTTCCGTTTTCATCCATCAAAACCATTCCGCAAACGTCTGTTCTGATTCACAAAGATGAAATACTGCCCAAAAATAAAAACTGGGAAGATGTAGAACTGCATTCACACGAGGTTTGTTTAACCGACAAAATCAAATACGCTTCTAATTTCAAAACGGTAGAGGTAGAATCAAATAAACTTGCCGCACGGCGCATTCTGCAAAAAGTGGGTGATAAAATTGCCGTTATCAATCCGCCGTTTTACACCATGACCGAGGCTGAAATTGACCGGTCATTTGACTTGCCCTATACACGTTTACCGCATCCCAAATATGAAAAACGCGGTGCCATTCCGGCGTATGAAATGATCAAGTTTTCAATTAACATGCACCGCGGCTGTTTCGGCGGCTGCAGCTTTTGCACCATTTCAGCCCACCAGGGAAAATTTATTGCCTCACGCAGTGAAAAATCTATTTTGAAAGAAGTAGAGGCGGTGGTAAATCATCCGGAATTTAAAGGTTATATCTCTGACCTTGGCGGACCATCAGCCAACATGTATAAAATGAAAGGCATTGATGAGGCCATTTGCGAGCGCTGTGTCAGCCCGTCATGCATTCACCCGGTAGTTTGTTCAAACCTGGACACCAATCATAAACCACTGCTCGAAATTTATAAAAAAGTAGATGCACACCCAAAAGTAAAAAAGGCATTTGTCGGGTCCGGAATCCGTTACGATCTGCTGGTGAAAGACTACAACAAAAATCTGGATGAAAAAGTAGCTGAAGAATACATTACGCAGCTTGTTACACGCCACGTTTCAGGCCGGTTGAAAGTAGCGCCCGAACATACCGCAGACAATACCCTGCGCATTATGCGCAAACCACCGTTCCGCTATTTTCATAAGTTCAAGGACGTGTATGACCGTATCCAGAAAAAGAATGGCTTAAATCAGCCGTTGATTCCTTACTTTATTTCTTCTCACCCGGGTTGTGAAGAGGCTGATATGGCTGACCTGGCTGCTGAAACCAAAGAGATGGGTTTTAAACTGGAACAGGTGCAGGATTTTACACCAACACCCATGACCGTTGCTACTGAAATTTATTACACGGGTGTTCATCCATACACACTCAAACCAACGTTTGTTCCCAAATCAAAAAAAGAAAAAGAAGATCAGCACCGGTTCTTTTTCTGGTATAAAAATGAGAACAAGGGCTGGATCAAAGACAAATTAAAATCTGCCGGAAAACCTGAACTTGCTGAACGTTTGCTGGGGAAAGAATTGCGCTTTGAATCTGATAAAAAATCATACGGTTCAAAACAGCAGGAGCAACGGCAAGGACAACAGAAATTACAACAGCGCGATAAAAAAGAAGTTCCTAAATGGCTGGCCGAAAAGCGGCGCGACCGGAGAAAATAACCCTGCTGATTCAAAAAAAAATTAATGCTATCATGAAATTCATTTTTATCTGTGTATTGGTATTACAGCCAATTTTAAGTAGTTCGCAGGCAGATTTTGAAAAACAAATTTCCGGCAGTCTGGATTCTTCCTTGCATTTACACGCAATCTCATGGGATGATACGCACAACGAGTTTATGATTTTTGCCAGTTCACTTTTTAAAAAGACCCAAAGCGTAACCGGCTTTTTATCTGCGCTGCAGGAAAAACCAGAGAAGGTTTATAAAAACAAAATTGGCCCGTCTGAATATCCCAAACTTAATGCGCTTTCAGCGGCTTCTCCAAAAATTATGGCTGCCTTGCAAACCACACTATTTCAGTTTGCGCTTCATGATAAAAATTATGCCGATTACTGTGAAATGAGTCCCATTGCAGAGTTCTACTGGTTACTTTATGAGTACAGCCAAAGCTTTAACGGTTCTCATGGTGTTTTGGGAGTTACTCAAAAAATAAAGACCATCACCAATGATATGACTGATGCCGTGCTGCGCGATAAACTTGCCGTTCTTCTGCTAATCAGACATCTTGTTGAAAAAGGTGAGACTATTTACAAAGACCCTGTTGAGCTCGAACGAAATGCTATTGAAGTTGTTCCGTGTAACTTTAAACCGGCTATGGATTCTTCTGCCACAAAATCTGCCAGCACTATTTCTCTTGAGGAAGTTGAGCCTTGTTTTTTTGGTGGTGAAAAAGCACTGATTCGGTTCATTCAAATGACAATAGAATACCCGGCAGAGTCACGTGAAAAAGAAGAACAGGGATTCGTCTACGTAAGTTTTACCGTGAATGAAGATGGCACCGTTAGCGACATTTGTATTGAACAATCATCCTACGAATTATTATCCAAAGAGGCCATTCGCGTTATTCAGCACATGCCAACCTGGTTACCTGCCAAACAAAACGGAAAACCCGTGCGTGTGCGTTATTCTTTCCCAATCAGATTCAGCCTGGCCTAGCAAATCTGCGATCTCAATTCTATTTCGATTTAGATTAAGCCCCCCATCCCTTTATCAGGGATAAAGCAACTTGTAACATGTTATAAAACCCATGAAACCCAACGCTCTTGTGTAATTTTTCGTCATCTGTTTAAGCGCCCTCAAAAAATCCGAACTTTAAGTTCGCCTCTTGTTTTACCCGCGGCATTGTTTTATGCAACGATTTTCGATTTTATTTTTCCTTGCAAGTATTCCTATCCATCAGGGTTTGGGACAGATTGTCTATTTTGAAGATTTTGGAACCGGATGTACAACCGGTACGCTGGCGACTACTTTTGGATGGGTTCTCACCAGTACCGGTACCAACGAGATTACGGCCAATACCTGGTACGTCAGTGCTGACGAGAATGGTGTGGGCTCAGGCAATTGCGGCATAGGCTGCGGAGGCGCCAACAGCAGAACTTTACATGTGGGTGCCCATTTGGATGCCGGTGGTGATTTGGGTGCCGCTTACTTTGAATCCAGCGCATTTTTCTGTGCCTTTTTAGGTTTATGCTCAGCAACCGATAAACGCATTCAGTCACCCACTATTAACTGCACCGGTATTTCAACCATTACCCTTTCATTTGACTACATTGAAAACGGTGAAGGGACTGCCGATAATGCAACCGTTTGGTATTCGGCCGACAACGGCACAACATGGATTCAGATTGATGATCCGCCAAAAACAAGTTTGTGCGGGGCGCAGGGACTTTGGACCAGCCGCAGCTTAACCCTGCCGGCATCTGCCGACAACAATGCAACCGTTAAAATTGGTTTCAGATGGGTGAACGACGCTAACGGAACAGCAACGGACCCTTCGTTTGCAGTAGATAACATTCAGGTAGGCCTGCCGGTTATTTTAGCGGCTGAAATGCTGAATATGACTGTAAGCTGCACCGGTTTTGAAAACAGCATTTCATGGAAAACAGAAAACGAACTGAATACGGATTATTATGCCGTGTATAAAAGTACTGATGGTGTAACCTGGGCACTGCTGGGCCAAACGCAGGCAATTAACGGCAGCGGGCCAAACCACTATGTCATTACAGATAAATTGCGCACTGCCGGAATATCGTACTACTACATTGAGCAGGTTGATTTTGATGGAAAGCGCAAATCATATCAGCAGTTAAGTTCTGAAAATTGTCAGCCTGAATCCGATTTATCTATTTATCCAAACCCTTCAGACGGCAGCACGGTAACCCTTTATTCAGGCAAACAGGATATTTTACAAGCCGGGCTATTTTCAATGGATGGCAAATTAATTGCCGTTTATACGAATGACACCAATGCACACCCATTTCAGCTGAATCTCAACCTGCCATCAGGCACATACCTGGTAAAAGTACTTACCACCAGCGGTGTAAAGGTGCTGCCGCTCATTATTTCTTCAGGCGGACAACCGGCAAATCATTGATTTGTTTAGCCTACTCTACCGGCGCGGCAATCTCTGTCACCTGCCACATGCCGTCAACAATAACCAGCTCATAGGTTACCAATGATTCAGAAACAATGTCATTTCCTTCTTCATCGGTATCGCCGCCGTTGCGATCTGTTTTAGTAGCTATCATTTTGCCGTTCTCAACTGAAAACAAGATTTGGGTTTCACTCCAATAAGGGGCGTCACCACCGCCGGAAGATTCACCAATCAGGGTACAGCTTTTAACTTCATTGTTTCTGAAAACAGAAGCGTACAGTGTTTTTCCTGAAAAATAAGGGCAGGCCTCGTAGGTTCCAAAATCAACATACCAAAGCAGCAGGCCGGTACTGTCATCAAGCGCAATATGTTGTGCTGCGTAAGCATTGGCATCTTTCATCATACCAATATCCAGCACTTCAACATAACTTTCGTATCCGCCGGCGGTTTTGAGCGAATCAAAAAACAAGGCGTCATCAATGCTTGATTTTCCGGAATAGGAAAGGTCACTTTCTACAAAATTGAACGACAGAAACCGTACCTCGTCAGCAAGCAGTTTAGCACTGTCTGACATTTCCATTTCAGCCAGGTAGGCACTGTCCTGGTTAAAGGGCAAGGCGCTAACCGCCGGATATTTGGCCAGCAGTGACGGAACATCAATGGTAATGTTTGGAATCACCGCAACGGTGTCTGTTTTTGCCGTGTCTGAATCACCCGCAGGTGTACCTGATTCACCGCCGCATGAAGTCAGCAAAAGACCCAGCCCAATTGTAGCTAAATGTATTTTCATGAAACGAAGGTAAATAAAACAAAAGATGCGTGTTTACAGAATCAGCAAATAAATTCAGCAGCCCCTAATCACCCAGAAAGCGCCGCAGTTTCCGACGGTCTGTTTTAGATGGTTTGCCCAATTTAAAATCACGGAAATCACGCTTTGCGTCAAGGTATTCTTTCTCTTTTTCAACCTGGTCGGCCGGGGTAATATTCTCCAGGTAATTTTTTACCAGGGGCGCTCCAACGCGGTTTTCAAGAATAGCGAGTACCCTGAATGAAAACACGGCTGTGTTTCGTTTAAGCTGAATTACCTCCCCCGGTTTTATTTCACGCGATGTTTTTACCGGCTCGTTGTTTACCAGTACTTTTTGTGATTTGCAGTGCTCGGCAGCAAGGCTGCGTGTTTTGAAAAGTCTGACCGCCCACAGGTATTTATCAATTCGTGTCATGGCAATACTACTGATCTGTTTTTGGGTTACCGGTAAAAATTCAGCCCCGGTTGTTTTTTTTGGCCCTTTGCTCCTTCATCCACGTCATCGCATCTGCCAGTTCAGTAAAGGCCTTGTGCGGAACGGGAGGTTTATTCATTGCCATAAAAAAATCATACAGCATTCTGATTCCAAGATTGGGGGTAATCACTGCTTTTCCAAGGGCCCCGCGGTTAGCCTCAGGCCGGGCCAGAAATTCCCTGGCCTCACGGGAAAGGTTGCCAAATTTTGGGCAGACAAATAAAACACAATACGGGGCGCCCTGCGTCAACTGTTGTTTGTGAATCTGAATTTGTTGAATGTCTTCCAGCTCAATGAATGCCCGCTCTAATACATCAACCCTGAAAATGAAATCATCGATCCAGCTGATGCAGTATTTTTCATGCCTGACAGCAGCCTCAGCAGGAATTTCGTAATCCGGTTTTAGCATCATGGTCTAAACAAATATAAACTTTTGACGCGTAAAAAGAAATTATCTTACTGCCAACTAAAGGTCATTGAGCGCTTCGCGTTGTTTTTTGGTGAGGCTTTTAACCACCAGGTTGTAAGACAGATCAATCCACTGGTAGATTTTCTTATCCGGCGCATCACCGTTTACGGTAACCGTATTCCAATGATTCTTGTTCATGTGATACCCCGGCTTAACAGCATCATATTGCTCACGCAGTTCAACAGCAAGTTCAGGTTCACACTTCAGGTTTATGCTATCAAACGTCTCTGCATCGGCCAGGGCAAACATTTTACCCATGACTTTAAATACCAGCGTATCCGCCCCAAACGGAAACTCATCAGTTACACCCGGCTTGGCCAGGCAATATTCTACAAAGTCTTCAAGTGTCATACCTGTTTAATAATTACAAAGTTAAGGTTAACGTTGCTACTGATCGTATCCATTTGCAAGAATTACGATTTACCCTTCAAATTTTTAGGCTGATTTTTTTATGCTGCGCGGCTAAATAACATTTGCATTGATTGAGTAAAATCAAAGCCGGCATTGCCCGCTCGCTCACAGCCCCTTGCACATCAATTCATTTTTGTGATTGACCCGGTTGATTTTTGACTTTTTGACACCTCTAGTTTTTTATTCAGCTATATTTGCACTCTAAATTCAGAAAAATGAGCTTACTCACCGTTGGAAGCGTGGCATTCGATGCAATCGAAACCCCCTTTGGAAAAACAACTAAAATTATTGGTGGCGCGGGTACCTATATTGCCCTGTCAGCCTCTTATTTTACGCGTGATCAAAAAATTGTGTCTGTCGTTGGCGGCGATTTTCCACAGGAAACACTGGATGATTTGAAATCACGCGGTATTTCTATTGAAGGCATCCAGATCAAAAAAGGTGAAAAAACATTTTTCTGGGCCGGTAAATATCACAATGATATGAACTCACGTGATACGCTGGTGACAGAACTGAATGTACTTGAAAAATTTGATCCTGTTGTTCCGGATTCATACCAGGGTGTAGATTTTCTGATGCTTGGAAACCTGGCCCCTGCTGTTCAGCGCCTGGTTATTGAGCGGTTAAAAACACGTCCCCGCTTTATTGCCATGGATACCATGAATTTTTGGATGGATATTGCCTGGAACGATTTAATGGAAACCATTAAACTGGTTGACATTCTCATCATCAATGACGAAGAGGCACGCCAGATGACCAAAGAATATTCGCTGGCAAAAGCTGCAAAAAAAATCATGGAACTGGGCCCTAAACACCTCATCATTAAAAAAGGAGAACACGGTGCCCTGCTTTTTGGACCGGGTAAAGTATTCTTTGCACCAGCGCTGCCGCTCGAAGAGGTTTTTGACCCGACCGGGGCCGGTGATACATTTGCCGGTGGTTTTATCGGTTACCTGGCTAAAACAGGCGATACCTCGTTTGAAAACATGAAACGTGCCGTTATTGCCGGATCAGCAATGGCCTCTTATTGTGTTGAAAAATTTGGAACTGAGCGCATTATGAATCTTACGGAAGATGAAATAAACACCCGCATCAAGCAGTTCCGCAACCTGATTGATTACGAGGTAGAACAGGTGATTTAACGCGACTTTCCTTTTTTTACTAATTTCTTTGTCGTAAATTTCGGATTCCTGCCGGGTAAAGCAGGTAAAACCACAAACCTTAAATTCATTTTAAACCCTTTTGTACTTCTGATCCCAACCAATTTTAGCGGGATTTATCAAAACAAACAAGCTCCATTTATCTAACTGTGCTTTACACCCTGCACTTTAATCTCTACCTATGAAAGCAGAAATTCTTGCAAAAATTATCGCGCTGAACAATCAGCCCTCTGTGTTGGATTCAGTGAATGAGTTCAATGACCTCGTAAACGAATTTTACCACCTTCAAAACGAAGAAGAGCGCCAGTTCGAAATTGAAAAAATGGACCGCATTGCCGCAGGTGAAAAACCTGAAAACATTGAGCGTCCCGTTTATCCACACCTGGAAGAGTTTAAAGCGGTTACCACTGTTTTTAAAGAACGCAAAAAGGTAGAACTGACCCAGATTAAAGACCAGGAAAATGCAAACTACAAACAAAAGAAAGTCTACATTGCTGCCCTGACAGACCTTATTCAGAATGAAGAGAATATTGGAAAGGCCCTTACCCGATTTAAAGAAATTCAGGATGGCTGGAAAGAAGTAGGCGCCGTGCCGCGTGAAAAAAGACAGGCGCTGCAGAATGAATTTTCACAGCTGATTGATACGTTCAGATACAACATTGGTATTTTTAAAGAAATTAAAGATCACGACCTGAACCGCAATCTGACTCTTAAAAAAGAGCTGATTGAAAAACTAAAAGGTTTGTTGTCACTTGACAAAATCAAAGAAATTGAAACCCAGCTCCACAGCCTGCAGGATGAGTGGAACTCCCTGGGCGGCACACACCAGGAAGAGTGGGAAAAAATTAAAGATGAATACTGGGCTACTGTTAATGCCGTTTATGAAAAAATACGCAAATTCTACGATGAGCGTAAAGCAGAACAGGGCAAAAACCTGGAACTGAAAAAACAACTCATTGAAAAAGCAAAAGAAATTAATACCCGTGAGCTGACCGATCATAAACACTGGCAAAAAGCATCTGATCAGCTTTTGGAATTGCAGGAAGATTGGAAAAAAGCAGGCTACGGACCGCGTGATGAAAATGAACAAATCTGGCAGGAATTCCGCGGTGTATGCAACGAGTTTTTTGCAAAGAAAAAACTGTTTTACGGTGAACGCAATGATCAGTTTTCAGATGTAAAAGCCAAAAAAGAGGCCCTGATCAAAGAAGCCGAAGAAATTAAAAATTCAACCGACTGGAAAGCCGGAACACAAAAAATTCTGAATCTTCAAAAACGCTGGAAAGACATAGGTTCTGCCGGACCTAAATTTGAGAACCAGCTTTGGAAAAAATTCCGTGAACCCATTGATTTTTTCTTCAATGCCAAAGACTCACACTTCAAAGAACAGGACAATGCCAACCTTGAAAACCTGGCCAGGAAAAAAGCCGTTATTGAAAAAATAAAGGCCTACGAGGCCGCCGGCGATACCCAAAAAATCATTGCTGATCTGAAAGCTTTTTCTGAAGAATTTGCCGGTATTGGAAACGTTCCGTTTGACAGCAAAGATGCTATTTACAAAGACTATAAAACAGCACTTGACGACAAATATGCCAGCCTGAAAATTGACAAGGAAGAGAAAGAAAAAGTACTGTTCCAGGCCAAAATTGATTCCATCATGACCAGTACAAACAAAGACCGGCTGATTGACCAGGAAACCAGCAGCATCCGCCAGAAAATTGATGCATTGAACAAAGAGGTGCTGAAGTATGAAAACAACCTGTCTTTCTTCTCTAACGCTGATGAAAAAAATCCGCTGTTCAAAAGCGTTAATGACAATATCAGACGCAATAAAGAAGAAATTGAGAGCCTGAAACTGCGTTTGAAACTTATTCGTCAGGCTGCTAAATGAACCGCGTAGTTAACGTTTTCACCCTTTTGATTCTTGGAGTTTTTTGCTTCATGATTATGGTTGTGGTGTATGATCTTTCGATATCCAATTTACACCTGAAGGGCATGCCCTACAAGCGTGAAATTTTTACCGGCCTCGCGCTGCTTGTTTTTCTGCTTGGTCTTATTCGCATGCAGCGACGCTGGCAGGGAATGCGTGATATGAAGAAATACCGCAGTTTTAAATTCACTGTACCGGTTGCCAGAAAACACCGCATGCTCGGTTTTATTATCACCCTTATTGAAGCTGTTTTTTTTACCGCCGTAATTTGGTTTTGCACGCTGTTCATTCCGCTGGAACCAACCTATGTATATCCCATGATACTGGTACTGGGTGTCCTGATCCTGGAATCATTGATTTTTGCTGCCCGTCAGTACAAGGGTGGAAACGCTTTTGTGGTTGGTTTTGATGATACCGTAATGGGTTATTTTGACCGTGAAATTCACCTGTTCTATTACACCGGTTTGCAGCGGGCACAATTGTATCAAAAAGACCTGATTAGTCTTGAATACCGTGAAGAACTGAATATGGGCTTTGAAACAACCGTCATTGAAGAGTCAGATCGTAAAGCTTTCCGTGATGCTTTTGTTGAAACGCTTGAGTCAAAAAATATCTACGTAGACGATTCGTTACGCAACTGGGAATGATCCAAAAACTGGCAGAACATAGAATCGCCTTTCTGCTGCTGGTTACTCTTTTACTGGTTCAACTTTTTTCTGTTGACCTCAACAGCCCTTACCGCAAGCCCATTAATGGTGACGCCCAGGCTTATTACGCTTATTTACCGGCCATTTTCATTTACCAGGACCTCGATTATTCATTCGTGCCGGAAATGCAGCAGAAATATTATACCACTGCAAGCGCCAAATCTTTTTTAAAAGAAACAACCGATGGTGAAAAAGTGAATAAAACTTTTCCCGGTGTTACCGTATTGTACCTCCCGTTTTTTCTGGCTGCACATGCAACGTCACTTCTCTTTGGCCTGCCGGCTGACGGATATGCGTTTACCTACCAGCTTTTCTACCTCATGGGTTTCTGGTTTTACTTTTTGCTGGGCATGATTTTTTTTCGCAAGGTGCTGTTACAGCTGAATTTCACACCAAAAACAACCAACCTGACCCTGCTTGTGCTGGTATTGGCAACCAACCTCTTCTTTTACACCGTTTATGATCAGTCAGTGACACACATCTACAGTTTTTTTCTGATCAATTGGGCTTTGTGGTTGCTGTTGAAACTGAAAGCGCATTTTCAATTGTCCAGGTTAATACTGCTCGCAAGCATTCTGGCGCTTATTGGCATAACCCGCCCAACCAATATTCTGGTACTGGGTGTGTTTTTCTTTTTTGTGCCTGAAATGGCCTTTTATAAATCGCTTTTAAATCAGTTTTTTCGTATTAAAAACATTTATAAAACTCTTGTTCCGGTTCTGCTCCTGCTTTCTATACCATTCATTTTATGGAAATTACAAACCGGAAAATGGATTGTTTATTCGTATGGCAATGAGGGTTTTGACTTTTTGCATCCGCAGCTGTTTAATTTTCTGTTTTCATACACCAAAGGCTGGCTGGTTTATACCCCGGTTATGGCATTTGTTCTGCCGGTTGGTTTTATACTTTTATTCCACCAAAACAAAAAGCAGTTTTTCATTGGTCTGATCTTTCTGTTGCTAGCTGTATACATTTTCAGCAGCTGGTGGTGCTGGTATTATGGTGCAGGCCTGAGCCAGCGGGTAATGATGGACTTTTACATTCTCCCGGGTTTTTTGCTTGCCCTTATTTTTCAAAAAACAGGCACAATAAAAG
This sequence comes from Bacteroidota bacterium, assembly GCA_016192075.1. Taxonomy (GTDB): domain Bacteria; phylum Bacteroidota; class Bacteroidia; order Flavobacteriales_D; family Crocinitomicaceae; genus JADJGJ01. Next base: position 195,781 of record JACPUU010000018.1, read on the forward strand.
AATCATCACAGAACCAAAATTCAAAAAAGCAATTCTCCTGGAAACGGCCAGCCCTGCTAATACTCATGCTGCTGTTTATTTGCGTAAACACCATTCAGGCCTGGCAAATATCCAACGGCATTTTACCTTTTGGATCACCTACGCGCGAACAATACTGGGACAATTTTTTGGTGCTGAAGAAAAGAGCACAGGTTTACCCCCAGCAGCACTGGGTTTTTGTTAACCGGGGCGTTGTATCCCTCAATTCAGCTGAAGGGCAGATTTTGAAAGGAAACCCGGTTCAGCTTGAAAACAACTGGTGTTTGCAGGTAAATGAGTCAGCTGAATATTCGGCTGTTGCACAAATTCCGCCGCAACATTTCAAAAAGGGGTGTAAACTCATTGTTTCATTTGAAAGCAGGGCAAACACAACTATTGAACAAACCCGCGTTGTTTTTCAGCTGGGGCCAACACTTCAAAAAGTCTTTTTACTGAAAGATTACATTTCAGCCGATTGGGAAAAAATGCAATACCTCCTTGAAATAGATGATGAACTAACGGCACCCGTTGACATTTACCTGTGGAATGCCGGCAGCGGTGAACATGCTGAGTTGCGCAACCTCAGCTGGGAACTGTATTTTGACTAAACCCGTTTGACTTTATGTGGATTATTACAGTCATCCTTTTACTGATACTTTTTTTCCCGGCAATTATTCTGTTCGATTATCATAAAAAGCACAACATTCATAAATCTATCTGGTTCCTTGTATTTTTTTGTGTTTTTATGTTACTGATCCGCCTCTGCATTGCGTTTTTGGGCCTGACGCTGGTGAATTACCTGCTGCTGATTCCGGTAAGTATTTTTGGTGTTTTGTTTGCGAAAAACCGGCGAAAAAAAGAGTGAAATTCGCTGCTTTCAAACAACAAAACTTTCAAAACTCAGCACGCACAAGCCATTTACTGCGTTCTATTTTAACCTAAATTTGTTTGATGTCTCAACTCACCGTTGTCATAATTACCAAAAATGAAGAACGCAACATTGGCCGTGCGCTTGATTCTGTAAGCCATATTGCCGATGAGATTATTGTGGTAGACAGCTATTCTACCGATAAAACCAAAAGCATTTGTGAAAAAAAGGGGGCTCATTTCATTCAAACAGACTGGAAAGGATACGCTGCCACCAAAAATTTTGCAAACAGCCTGGCCAAATTCCCCTACATTTTTTCGTTAGATGCTGATGAGGCAGTTGATAAGGAGCTTGAAAAAGCCATTCTGGCAGAGAAATCAAAGGGTTTCTCAGGCACTTACACCATCAACCGGCTCACCAATTATTGCGGCAAATGGATTCATCATTCAGGCTGGTATCCGGATAAAAAAATTCGCATTTTTCCAAAAGATAAAACGCAATGGGTGGGTGAATTTGTGCATGAAGAGCTTGCGTTTTCTGAGCCGCTTGGTCATACCGAATTGCCCGGACACCTGGAACATTACTCGTACTATTCATTTGAAGACCACCGCATGCGTGCAGACAAATATTCATTGCTGACTGCACAAAAAATGGCTGCACGTGGAAAAAATGCGGGAGCGCTGAAACCCTACATCAGTGCCGTTGGCCGTTTCATTTCCATGTACCTGCTTAAACGCGGTTTTTTAGATGGCAAAATGGGGTTCCGCATTGCATCCATTTCAGCCAAATCAAATATTCTTAAATACAAGGAACTTCGCCGGTTGAACCAACAATGATCCCTAATCCCACACATATTGTTATCAGCCGTACCGATAGTATTGGAGACGTTTCACTGACCTTGCCGCTGGCCGGAATTCTGAAAGAAAAATACCCCGCTGCAAAAATTACATTTCTTGGAAACACCTATACCAAACCGGTTATTGAATGCTGCCAATACATTGATGAAATATGGGAATGGGCTGAACTGCAAAAATTAACTGCGGCTGAAAAAATTGCCTTTTTGAAATCAAAAAATGTCACTGTTTTTATTCACGTTTTCCCCCGTAAAGAAATTGCTCAATTGGCCAAAAAGGCCCGCATACCGCATCGCATTGGAACGTCACACCGCCTGTTTCATCTTTTTACCTGCAACCACCGGCCCAATTTTACCCGTAAAAATTCCGCTTTGCATGAAGCACAGCTCAATACCAAACTGCTAAAACCGCTTGGCATTCAAACAGATTACAGCCTGGCTGATTTGCAGCATTATGCCGGTTTTTCTCGAATACCTGACCTTCAACCAGCACACGAAGCACTTTTAAAAACCGGTAGAAAAAACATTATTCTCCACCCTAAATCACAGGGCAGTGCACGTGAGTGGTCACTTGAAAACTACATGGAACTTGCCGCTTCACTGGATGAAACAAAATACTGCATTTTTTTTACCGGAACAGAAAAAGAAGGCCTGCTTTTCAGGAATTTAATTCCGTGCAAAGCCAATATTCACGACTTGACAGGCAAAATGACGCTGCCTGAACTGATTGCTTTTATAAAAAGGGCTGATGCTTTGGTGGCTGCCAGTACCGGACCGCTTCACCTGGCGGGTCTTTCAGGTATCAGGGCCATTGGTTTGTTTTCAGGTCAGCGGCCCATTCATCCGGGTAGATGGCAACCCCTTGGAAATAAGGTAATCACCCTGGAAGAAAAAAATATTTCAAATTCCACCCAACCCCTCAACATTCCTTTACGTGATGTTAAAAAAGCCCTTGAATAAAGGGTCTTAAAAGAAGATAAGCCTGACACGTTTGCCAGGCTCATCAACTTTTGAAATGAAAAAAACTACTTACTCTGTTCTAAATGTACGAAGTTTTCTTGGTACAGCAATACTTTTTATGCATTTAGTTTTTTAAATCCCCTCTTGATTGAGTGAACGTGAACTATAGCAAAGTCTTCGGTTACAGCCCTTTTTTGGTTAAACCTGTATTTCGACCAATCTTCTTTTTTTTCCGATCGTTCTTTGGCAAGGAATTTGATTCTGTACGTTTAATCGTAACAAACTAATGCAAACTATACTATGAAAGGGCTTGGATTACTCGCTGTAGCGACAATCGGAATTGTTCTCTCAGCAAACGCTGCCACTGATCAGGATCAGGCAGGTGAAGCAGATAAAAGTTTTGTAAAAATTAAACAGTCTGCTTTCAGACCTGGTGAAAAATTAACATACCGGCTTTCTTACGGCGCCTTTGATGCCGGTGAAGCAGTGTTGACTGTTGAAGAAAGTGAAAAAACCGTTCAGGGTCGAAAACTCTGGAAAGTAAGAGGTGTTGGAAAAACAATTTCTGCCTTTGAATGGTTTTACAAAGTAAACGACCGCTATGAATCGTATATGGATGCTGAAGCCATGTTTCCATGGCTTTTTGTAAGACGTGTAGATGAAGGTGGATACATCATCAACCAGGACTATACGTTTCACCAGCACAAAAACCTGGTAGATAACGGTGAAGGCAAAAAATTCAACATACCTGACCTGTGCCAGGACATGATCTCAGCCTTTTACTATGCCCGCACGCTGGATTTCAGTAATGCGAAAAAAGGTGACATTTTCACCGTGAACATTTTTCTCGATGACGAGCTTTACCCAACCAAAATCAAATACCTGGGCAAAGAAGAAATCAAAATACGCAAAGGCAAATTCCGCTGCCACAAATTTGCACCAATTGTTCAGGAAGGGCGGGTGTTTAACAGTGAAGAAGATTTAACCGTGTGGATTACGGACGACGGCAACAAAATTCCAATTCTGGCCAAAGCAAATATCAAAGTTGGTTCCCTGAAAATGCACCTGACCGGTTGGGAAGGGCTGGTGAATCCAATGGCAAAAATATATGAGTAATCCATGGTGATTCTATTAACAATTTAGTCCCCACAGCATTTAAAACCTGATTTTCGTCAGCCTTTCCCCAGAAAGAATTAGCTATTTTTAGCGCATTCAAAAAATTTCACTGCATGGAAATAGCTGACGAAACGCTTAAACGCATCCAGATTTTAAAAGATAAATACGCCTCTATCGGGCAGGATTTAAACTCATACCTGGATGGATTAATCTACGCAAACCCTCTTGCTTATTGGGATTATATTGAAGTGGATGCGCTTCTGAGTCTTCAAAAACCAAAAACAGATTTCCCGGACGAAAAGATTTTTATTGTCTATCACCAGATCACTGAACTCTATTTCTACCTGGCTGAGCATGAGCTGAAACAAATTGCCTACAACGGTAAAAACATCAGTGATCAGGGACAGGATATGGGCTGGAACAGTGAACTGAAAATAGATTACCTGATTGATCGTTTGCGCCGCATAAACAAATACTTTGAAGCATTAACCAAGTCATTCGACGTGATGCGTTTTGGCATGGAAAAAGAACAATTCACCAAGTTCAGAATGTCCCTGTTATCAGCCAGCGGATTTCAAACCGCCAGTTACCGCCGTATTGAAATTGCCTGTACCGATTTAAAATACCTGGTGCATGAATCAAAACGCAAACATTTGTGGACGGCTGAAGTGCATGAACAGCTGGACAATATCTACTGGAAACAAGGGGCTATTGTTGAAGACACGGGTGAAAAAACACTCACACTCAAACATTTTGAACAGAAATACATGGCCGATTTTCACAAACTGGCCGATGAATTTGAAACACGCAATGTTTGGAAAAAAGTACAACAGCTGCCTGAAGCTGACCGTAAAAATCCAAAACTGGTCAAAGAACTGCGTGAGCTGGATGTGAACGTAAACATAAACTGGCCGCTGGTTCATTACCGCACCGCGGTGCGTTACCTGGCTAAAGACAAAGGAGAATCCAAAGGCACCGGCGGAACAAACTGGCAAAATTATTTGCCGCCGCGTTTTCAGCGCCGTATTTTTTACCCTGAACTCTGGTCACAACAAGAGATGGATGAATGGGGCAAAGCCTGGGTAGAAGAAGTGCTGGCTGATTCTATCCGCACTGAAAATCTACGGGAAAATATTTAACCGATTACGATCCACCCGTACGTTTGTCTTCGTCTTCTAATCCTGTTTTGCGATCGCGGACCTTTTTCACGTCTTTATTTCCAAAATTGTACGACAATTGTATGCGCGCAATGCGGCTTTCCCATCCGCCGGAGCCTGAAACGCTTAACTCGCCGTAAGACATGTGCGCCTGCCAGTAAGAGGTGAATAATACATCACTGCAAGACACCCTCAACGATAAACGGTCTTCTAAAAATTTCTTTTCAAGGGCAAGATCCAATGCACCCATGCTGCCTGTGAGGTAAGTACCGCCCCAGATAGAAGGAGAACTGTACCAGCCTGAAATTTCAAACTTAAATCCTTTTGGTAATAAAAAGGTGTTTTGCCCATAAGCACTTGCCGTAAACCGGTCCACCGCCTGAAACTTATCATCTGTACCAATATAGGATGTGTGGAACGCATTTACACTGATAAACACACTCCACCATTTTGTAACAGAAAAGGGCAAACTGACACCCAGTGTAATGGTTTGTTCGTCGGCCACATTTTTTGAAATTAAATAGCTCTTTGTCTGACCCAGCGTATCATTGATCTGCGCAAAAAAATCTTCTACATAACTATAGCTCAGTGATGTGCTGAAACGGTATTTGAAAGTGTGTGATACTTTGACATTATTGCCATACTGCGGTTGCAAAAACGGATTGCCTTTCATAAAGGACAGTTCATTCACCTGCCAGGTAAACGGGTTCAGTGACTGGTAATTTGGTCGTTGAATTCTTCTGCTGAAAGTAAGCGCCCAGGTATGATTGGCATTAGGTGACCAGGTTAATCCCCCGCTTGGAAAAAAGTTAAGATAATGCCGCTCAACATGATCTTCTGCTGTTACCTGCGTACTTACCAAATCACCCACCGAGTTTGTCTGCTCTGCCCGCAGACCCAATTGAAAATTCAATTTTTGAGAAATGACCCGTGCATAGTTTACATACCCTGCGCTGATATTTTCAGTATAGGTGAACTGATTGCTCCGGTCAGCATTGTAATTATCAACCTGATCTACCACATCGTAAAAATTGAGTGTGTTATCAGTCGTTACAAAAGAAACCTTAGCGCCCAGTGACAATTTACCGCCCCACAGGTTTTGGTTATAATCTATTTTTGCAGTTGCTATTGAAATGTCTGTTGGCGTAATCATGCGGTAATTATTCTCATACAAAACTTGCTGTGTGGCAACATCCATGTATGAGTTGGGCTGATAATTGTTTGCCTCACGGCTATAAATTCCATAATCAACATCTGCTGTAAACTCGTGTCCCAGCGTGTCTGCAAAGCGATAATTGATGTTTCCGGCAGCACGGTAATTCAATCCAACCCCGGTGTTGTTGGCTGTCAAAATCTGGGTCGGATCGGTGAAGCCTGTCGGTCCTATCTCTGTAATATTTGCCCCGTTTGATTCAGAATCGAAATAATTGCCGCTTGCCAAAAAACCAATGGTGTGTTTGGGATTAATGTACCAGTCTACACCTGCTTTTCCATTATGTGAACCCTGGTAATCGTTATTGTCGCTGCGCGATTCATACGTTGAACCAAACTGCGTTCTGTCCAGGTAAAAAAAGCTCCAGTTGGTTCCGATACTGTTGCTGTAAGAGGTGTAAAAATTCACTTTCTTTTTACGGTGATTCAATGAAAACGAACCATTGGCGTGGTGATTGTGATAGATGCCATAACCGTAACCCGCGGTAATTGTTCCATTGGTTCCCAGGTTTTTATCGCGTTTCAACACCACATTAATGATTCCGGCATTTCCGGCGGCCTCATATTTGGATGAGGGTTGTGTAATAATTTCTATTTTATCAATGTCTGCCGCCTGCATAGATTTTAGATAATTCACCAGGTCTTCACCAGCCAGAATGGTAGGTTTATTGTCAACATAAACCTGTACGCCTGATTTTCCCTCAAGAACAATGTTGTTGTTGTTGTCAATAATAACTCCCGGCGCCTTGCGCAATAAATCAAACCCGTTTGCGCCTGTTGCATTAAGTGTTCCCTGAACATTAAAAACTGTTTTGTCAGGCTGTACCTCAATAATGGGCCTTGCCGCAACAACATTTACCGTGGCTAATTCTGTATTGGGATTCATTTGGATTTTTCCCAGATCAACATCACTGAAAGAAAGTTCAAAGGTTTCAGAAGTATAAGGCGCTAACCCTACCATGGTAGCATACACAAAATAGTGTCCTTCTGTAACCCCTATAAATTTGAAGTTTCCTGAAGTGTCAGAAAGCGCTACTTTAACAACCGAAGAATCGGCCGTGTTTTTGACAAACACGGTTGCAAACGGCACAGCACCGGTCTCTGAAGATAATTTGCCGGTAATTTTTGGGGAGGACTGACCAAACGCCAGAGCGTTTAAACAGAATGACAACAATACTATTACTCTAATTCGCATACTTGGGAAATCATCGTTTGGGTTGTACAAATATCAGGAAGGTTCTTCAAAACGCGTGTTAAATTTAGAATGATTCTTCACTACAACGTTTTAATGTACCACTCTTCAATGGCTGGTAACGAATTGTAATCTGTCACTGGCTGAATAATAACCAACATCCCACATTTAATAAAGAATGCCCCGTATGCTTGAACACCCGGGATTCCCTGCTTATCTTCGCCAAAACCTTAACTGATCATGCGTCTTTACCTTTCCCTGGCTGTGCTTGCGGCTTTGCTTTCTTTTTTCTCTTGCGGTGGAAACAATGAATCCGGGGAAGGCTCCAAAGATTCTGTAATTGTGAAAGAGCCGGTTATTGAATACGGCTTTAACCTGGATTCTTTCCAGGTTATCCGTGATACGGTACAACCTGATTGGACCATGAGTCACATGTTGGCACCCTACGGTGTTTCACAGGTTAATATCAACCTTGCCGCACAAATGGCTGCTGATTCAGCCGTTGGTTTGAAATATGTCAAAGAAGGAGTTCCGTTTCTGATTCTGGCCGCCCTTGGTGATACTTCTAAAAAAGCATTGTACTGCATTTACCCAAAAAACGTGGTTGAATTTATTGTCTTTGATTTTACAACCGACTCTGTTATTGTCACTAAAAAAGAAAAAGAAACCAGCGTTGCAGAAAAAATTCTGTCTGGTGAAATTGTCAAAAATTCAAACCTCACTTTTGCATTGGATCAGCAGCTGAAAGACATTAATATGACCGGTGAAATGGCCGAGTTTATTGCGGGTGTTTTTGCCTGGACCATTGACTTTTTCAAACTGCACCCGGGCGATGAATTCAAGGTTATTTATGAAGAAAAATCGGTTGAGGGCACACCCTTTTCTATTGGAAACATTACCGCCGCCTGGTTCAAACACCAGGATAAAGAGTTTTTTGCATTCCGCTATGTCATTGACTCTGCTACCAACCAGATTGGTTATTTTGATACCGCCGGTAAAGAAATGAAACGCCCGTTTCTGATGGCGCCCGTTAAATATTCACGCATCAGTTCAGGCTTTACGATGAAACGCTTTCACCCGGTTCAAAAGAAATGGAAAGCACACCTTGGAACCGATTATGCTGCCCCGCACGGCACGCCCATTATGGCTACCGGCGACGGAACGGTAATTGCCGCATCGTACACCGGTGGAAACGGAAATTATGTCAAAATTCATCACAACGAAACCTACGAAACGCAATACCTGCACATGTCTGGCTTTGCACCCGGTATTAAAAAAGGCGTTTTTGTAAAACAGGGAGACATTATTGGCTATGTTGGCAGTACCGGACTTGCAACCGGGCCGCATGTGTGTTACCGTTTCTGGAAAAACGGAGAACAAATTGACCACCGTGCTGAAAAATTTCCTGAATCAGTGCCAATGGTAGATTCACTTTTACCACATTACCTGGAATACATTAAGCCTGTTAAAGCACAGCTTGATTCCATGCCCGTTACCAAATACATTATGACCGGTGATGAGCCGGTGGAGGAAGAAGAGGCGGAACAATAATTCAACTAAACCGCTGGTGGTATAATCACAACAGGCTACCACTTCGGCTTTTTTGACGGCGGCCGTGCCTGGTTATACTAACCGCTTTAAAAATTCGTTACTTGAATCATGCGTGTTCTGTTACCTATACTGCTGTTTTCATTCCCGTGCATGGCCCAAACGCTTTCATTCAGCCCCGGCATGACAGTGGAAAAAACGGTGTCACTGAATTATTACAACACCGAATATCTCTTCATTGAAAACATTTCAGACCAGGCCGTTTCTTTAAATTTTGAACTTGTATCAAACACGCTGCCTCATGAATGGTCTGCCACCGGTTGTACCAATTTGCTGTGTTATGTGACTATTCCGGAAAACGGACCTTTGGGTGTTTTGCAGCCGCACGAACAGGCCTATCTTTCAATTAACCTGGCGGTAAATGAATTTGCCGGAGACGGTGAAATCAGGTATGCTGTTACTAACAGCCAAACCACAACCGGTGCAGATACCGTCGTGTTTCATTACCATGCAGAAGCCTTACAAAACGAGGAGCCACAGCCCTGGGCCCAAATCAATTTTGCGCAAAACATACTGACCGTTTTTCTTGAAAACGCAGGAACGGAAACTGTTCTATATGTCTTTGATCTGAACGGGAATAAACAGGTGGCCATGAAACTGCAGGATATAACATCTGTTTCACTTGCCGCATTTTCAACCGGCACTTACATTGCTGTGGTGCGCACTGAAAACGGAAAAGAGCTTGTGCAGAAAGTTGTAAAATCCGATTAAGCGGTGAACCATCATTCGTTGTTTCTACTCCCCGGCCGGCGTCAGGGTATTGACTTCTGCAATTAAAGCACAAAAAAACGGATGACTATAAATCATCCGTTTGTCTTTTCTATTTTTCCGCCTCAACACTGTCGGACGAACTTGTAGTAGTATGCTGCCATTTGCTACCGCAAAATTTTTCTTCCCATTTACGGCGGTCTTCGTCAGACATGTTTTGCCATTTTGATTTGAATTTTTCTTTCCAGGCAGAATGGCTGTGACCGTATCCGCCGTGGCAGCAATGACCGCGTTTACCCCAGTGTCCGCCAAAAAGAATTTTTGACAAAACCAGCACACCCAGTGCCTGCCAGAACGTGATAACACTCAGGCCAAACAATACCGGCATCAGCCAGTTCCACAGCAACATCACCACCAGTGTCATTGCAATACCCATCAGCACAAAGAAGATTGGCATTAATATAAATTTCCCTCTCATAATTTTTTATTTTGTCCCTCTCTCAGCCCTGGTTCCAATAGCTTTCCGGCTAAATTCACAGGCTGACCGGGAATGATTTATTGATTCAAAATTTCACCGTACAATGCTCCCAGTTTTTTTCGCAAATGCAAAATGGCATACCGTTTTCTTGAAATCAATGTATTTACCCCCTCACCTGTCAGCTCTGCAATTTCATTAAACGATAGCTCTTCAAACTCATGCATTTTGAAAACGTCACGCTGTTCTGCGGGGATTTCAGACAGGCCTTCATCCAAAACCTCCCACACCATTTCACGCGTTAAAACGGCATCTGGCAAATCGGTCAGATCAGGTATGTAATCTTCAAAATTCAGTGACCCTTCTTCATCGTCTGATCCGGCATCAAACTGTGAAAAACTGGCCGGCTTCTTTTTGCGGTACAAATCCGTAATCTTGTTCCGTGCCACCTGAAACAGCCAGGCGCTTGCTTTTTCAATGGTTTCTACTTCTTCTGAAACCCTTACAAACTGGTAAAAAACATCTTGTAAAATATCTTCTGCATCAAGCGTTGATTTAACCCTTTTGCGTATGAAGTTGAAAAGCCGGTTTCGTTCCTGCTTCACCGTTTGGGTTATGTCAGGCCGCACAATGGCGACTTCTTTTGCTGTAGACATTTTTGTTTTTACTCCTGTTTTTTAGTGAAGACGATGCAAGGTGACTGATATTTTAAATTTTTCAAAATTCTTTTACGAAGCGTCCAACAGGTATTTTGAATACCCGCTGCAAAGGTAACGCAAACCACTCGTTTCAAGGGTCTTCTGAATAACTGAAATAATCGTTTTCTGCTTGCAGCGGGCAGTTGCAGCTGGTTCCGGAAAGACGTTATCATGGTTTCACGGAGTGGTTTTGCCCGCAAATTCCGTTGCAAATTTGCTCATTGCCCCGTGCTTCAAATAATTAACAAATCCCTTCACTTATTAAAAAATGCATATTTATTCGTGTTGGTAATCGCATAAATCACTCTCAAAATTCTACCTTTGTACGCGCAAGGATCGGCGCAAACCACGATAACGATTAAAACCAAGAATGGCGAATAAAAAACGAATTAAAAGCGCATTAATTTCTGTCTTTGATAAAGACGGTCTGGATGCCATTGTAAAGCAGTTAAACAGCTATGGTGTAACTATTTACTCAACAGGTGGCACGCAGGATTTTATTGAAAAACTGAACATACCGGTGGAGCGGGTTGAAGATTTGACGTCTTACCCGTCTATTTTGGGGGGCCGTGTAAAAACACTTCACCCAAAAGTTTTTGGTGGTATCCTTACCCGCCGTGAGAATAAAACCGACCAGGAGCAGATTGCTGAATATGAAATTCCGGAAATTGACCTGGTGATTGTAGATCTCTATCCGTTTGAAAAAACCGTTGCTTCAGGCGCCAGTCATGAAGACATCATTGAAAAAATTGATATCGGCGGCATATCCCTGATACGCGCCGCTGCCAAAAATTACGACGACGTGGTGATCATTCCGTCTAAAGAGCAATACCCTGCTTTTCTGAATCTGATCAGCCAGTCAGCAGAAACCTCTTTGGCTGACCGCAAAACATTTGCACGTGATGCATTCAATGTTTCATCGCATTACGACGCTCAGATTTTCAATTACTTTAACCAGGACGGCATTCCGGTTTTTAAACAAAGTCAAATCAAAGCCAAAACTTTGCGTTACGGTGAAAACCCTCATCAACAGGGTACTTTTTACGGTGACCTGGATGCCATGTTTGACATTTTGCACGGCAAGGAACTTTCATACAACAACCTGCTGGATGTAGATGCCGCGGTTAACCTGATGGACGATTTTAAAAATGATGATCCGACGTTTGGCATTCTGAAACACAACAATGCCTGCGGTTTTGCAACCCGTAAAACCATCAAAGAAGCATACCTGGCAGCATTGGCAGGTGACCCTGTATCGGCATTCGGAGGCATTTTAATTTCAAACCGGCCCCTGGATGAAACAACGGCTAAAGAAGTCAACGAACTTTTTTGTGAAGTGGTTATCGCTCCCGAATATGACGCCCGCGCTCTTGAAATACTGAAAGAAAAAAAGAACCGCGTAATTCTGGTTCAGAAACCCGTTGTGCTGCCTAAAAAACAGTTCCGCACGGCCCTGAATGGCATTCTGGAACAAGACCGGGATTTGATTTCAGAAACCGTTGCCAATTTTGAACCGCGCACCAAAACAGTGCCAACAGCGGCTGAAATGAACGACCTGGTATTTGCCAACAAGCTGGTTAAACATACCAAATCAAACACCATTGTACTTGCAAAAAACGGGCAGTTACTTGCCAGCGGAACGGGCCAAACATCACGCGTTGATGCATTGCGGCAGGCTATTCACAAAGCACAGTCGTTCAATTTTGACCTGCATGGCGCAGTGATGGCATCTGATGCGTTTTTTCCATTCCCCGATTGTGTTGAAATTGCTAAAAATGCGGGTATAACTGCCGTAGTTCAACCCGGTGGATCTGTTAAAGATCAGCTCTCAATCGATTATTGCAATGAGAACGGTGTAAGCATGGTATTTACCGGCAACCGGCATTTTAAACATTAGAAATTCAGCGTTGGTCTAAAAACCCAATAATTAGCGTAACTTAAAGAAAAATATTCAGTAAAATAGAACCAACCAAAATCATCCCATGGGCTTATTTGATTTTTTAACACAGGAAATAGCCATCGACTTAGGCACAGCAAACACACTTATTATCATGAATGACAAAGTGGTTGTAGATGAGCCTTCTATCGTTGCCAAAGACATTCAAACCGGTAAAGTGGTTGCCATTGGAAAGGTGGCACAGCAAATGCACGGTAAAACACATAAGCTCATTGAAACCATTCGACCCCTGAAAGATGGCGTAATTGCAGACTTTGAGTCTGCCGAGCAAATGATTCGCGGAATGATCAAAATGATTACCAGCAAACGCCGCCTGATAAGCCCATCATTGCGAATGGTTATTTGTATCCCTTCAGGTATTACAGAGGTTGAGAAACGTGCGGTACGTGACTCTGCCGAGCATGCCGGTGCAAAAGAGGTTTACATGATTCACGAGCCTATGGCAGCAGCTATTGGTATTGGTATTGATGTGGAAGAACCAATGGGTAATATGATCATTGACATTGGAGGTGGTACTTCTGAAATTGCCGTTATTGCCCTGGGCGGAATTGTCTGTGATAAATCCATTCGTGTTGCGGGTGATGATTTTACCAGTGATATTGAAGAGTATATGCGCCGCCAGCACAACATTCTGGTAGGTGAACGTACTGCTGAACAAATTAAAATTGAGGTGGGTTCTGCATTAACTGACCTTGGTGACCAGGCTCCGCCACCCTATGCCGTTCGCGGACGAGATCTGATGACCGGTATTCCAAAAGAAATTCTGATCACCTATTCTGAAATTGCACACGCGCTTGACAAAAGTATCAGCAAGGTAGAAGAAGCTATTCTCAGTGCGCTTGAAATGACGCCTCCTGAACTTTCAGCAGATATTTACAAAACCGGTATTTACCTTGCCGGCGGCGGATCTATGCTGCGCGGCCTGGATAAACGAATCTCCATGAAAACCAAACTGCCGGTTCACATTGCCGAAGATCCGTTGAGAGCTGTGGCGCGCGGAACCAGCATTGCACTGAAAAACATCGGGCGCTTCCAGTTCCTGATGCGCTAAGTTGAACGTATAAGACCGATCATGCAGCATGCGGAAACTATTCCAATTTCTACGCAAATTCCGAGATTTTCTAATCTTCTTCGTGCTGCAGATTATTGTGCTTGGATTCTTCTTTAATTCACGCAATTACCACAAAGCAAAACTCTTCAACACCTCTTCATCACTCATTGGCTGGTTTGTAGAAAAAAAGTACAACATCACCAAACACTTTGATCTTTCTGACGCCAACGAACGCCTGATGCTGGAAAATGCTCACCTGCACAGCATGATGCCTGAAAACTTTTATCAGCTGCAAGACCGCATTATCTACGTGCATGATACGCTCTACAAACAACAATTTGAATACACCCCCGCTGAGGTTATCAATTCAACTTCTACCAAACGCGACAATTTCTTTACCATTAACAAAGGCCGGCTCACCGGTGTAAAACCGGGCATGGGTGTAACCTCAGACCGTGGAATTGTTGGTTTTGTTATCGATGTGTCTGATCATTTTTCAACCGTTAAAACCATTCTCTCTGAAAACATAAATGTACCCGTTAAACTTAAAAAAAACAACGAGCACTGGTTGTTGAAGTGGGATGGGTATGATCATGAAATTGCCCAGGTAAACGGCGTTAACCGCGATATTGACATTGCAAAGGGTGATACCATTGTAACACGCGGCGGCAGCGGCATGTTTCCCGTGGGCCTGCCTGTGGGTGTGGTAGATGAACTTATTTCACAGGACGGGAAACAAACCTGGGATGTCAACATTAAACTGGCTGTTGATTTTAGTGCAGTGTTTCATGTTTATCTTATTAAAAACCTGTTCCAGGAAGAACAAACTGAACTGGAATTACGCTTGTTAGAAAACAATGACTAATACCTGGTTAAAATACATACTGATTTTTATACTGGTTGTTTTAATCCAGGGCCTGGTTGTGAACAACATTGAGATTAATGAGTTTCTGAACCCCATGATATACCCCATGCTGATTCTGATGCTCCCTTTTGAGCTGGGTGTTTTGGCTACGCTTATCATTTCATTCATTCTGGGTATTACCATTGATGGTTTCAGCAACACCTTTGGTTTGCATGCTTCTTCCTCCATGCTCATCGGCTATCTGCGGCCCTCTATTCTCAACTACATCAAACCGCGTGACGGGTATGACAACTCGTTATTGCCCTCCCTGCATGACATGGGCATTGGCTGGTTTATCGGGTATTCATCCCTGTTCCTGTTCATTCACCACCTGTGGTTTTTCAGTTTTGAAGTGCTGCGCTTTGACCTGATTATGCTCATTGCAGCCAAAACCCTGTTCAGCGTTATTTTTTCATTATTGCTTATCATTCTTCTGCAATACATTCTTTACACCTCGTCGAAGAAATGAAAAACATGGACAACCGCAAATACGTTATTGCCCTGATGGTGCTGCTGGTGTCCTTAATTTTCACCGTGCGCCTGTTTTACATGCAGGTGATTGATGACAAGTGGAAAGACCGGGCCGCAGAAATTTCAGAAAACAAAGTAATTACACAACCCGCTCGGGGTGTGGTTTATGACCGCAACAATGAAAAACTCATCAGCAACGTAGTCTATTACGATCTGCGCGTTGTTCCAAACCAGGCCCGCAATATTGACAGCGTTTCACTGGTAAAACTGCTCGATATTTCCATGGAGGAATACGTCAAAAAAATGAACGCAGCGCGCAAATATTCCAAACGAAAACCGTCAGACCTGGTTACGCAAATTCCGCCCGATGAATTTTCACTCATAGCCCCTGAGCTGTACAAATACCCCGGTGTGTTTGAGATAGAGCGTACGCTGCGGGTTTACCCAAAAAAATGCGGTGCACATGTGCTGGGTTATATGAATGAGGTAAACGCTAATGATATTGAAAAAAATAACTATTACAAGTCGGGTGATTTTATTGGCCGCATGGGCATTGAACGGTATTATGAAGAAGTGCTGCGGGGCCAGCGGGGTGTAAAATATTATTTGCAGAATGCGATTGGGGTAGAAACCGAACGTTATGAAAATGGAAAATACGACACCTTAGCGGTGCAGGGAAAAAGTATTACCCTGGGCCTTGACTGGGAACTTCAGGCTTACGGCGAACGGCTCATGCAAAACAAACTGGGCTGTGTTGTGGCTATTGAACCTTCCAGCGGTGAAATTCTGGCCATGGTTTCATCACCGGCCTATGACCCCAATTTGCTGGTAGGCCGGCGTTTAGGAGAGAATTACAGCATACTTGAAAAAGACACCTTGCTTCCGTTATTTAACCGGGCGGCAAGCGCTACTTATCCCCCGGGCTCTACGTTTAAATTAATTATGGCATTGGTTGCCCTGCAGGAGGGCGTCATAACACCTGAATCCAGTTTCCCGTGTAACAAAGGCCTGGTGGGCTGTCACAACCACCCTACCGCCGGCAGCGTTTCTGACGCCGTTAAAATGTCATGCAACCCGTATTTTTATGCTATCACCAAACGTATTATTCACCAGGGCAAATCACCCAACGGGTTTAAAGATGCTGCCATTGGGCAGGACATTTGGCACGATTACGTAGAAAGTTTTGGAATTGGTACTGATCTGCATGTTGATTTTCCGGGGCTGAGCCGTGGTTTTGTTCCCAACACCGCTTTTTACAACGACCTGTACAACCAGTTTGGCTGGCAGTTTGAAACCATTTATTCAAACTCTATCGGGCAGGGTGAGGTACTGGTAACATCCATAGAGATGGCCAACGTAGTGGCCATTATTGCCAACCGGGGATATTATTACTACCCGCACTTTATCCGTGAAATTGAAGGACAGAAAGCTCCTGAAATTTATCACCAGAAAAACTATACCAAAGTAGACTCACAATGGTTTGCCCCTATTGTTGATGGCATGTGGCGGGTGGTGCATGAACCCAACGGTACCGGTAGCCGCGCGCGGCTCGACAGTATTGCAGTTTGTGGAAAAACCGGTACCGCCGAAAACTTCAAACGCATCAACGGTGTAAACCATCAAATGACAGATCACTCCATTTTCAGTGCGTTTGCACCCATGGACAAACCGCAGATTGCCATTTATGTTTACCTTGAAAATTCTGGTTTTGGCGGAACATGGGCTGCACCACTGGCCAGTCTGATGATTGAAAAATACATTACCGGTGAAATATCTGATACCACCAAAGAAAACCGCATTCTGAACGCAAACCTGATTCCGGATGCCAGTGACATTTTACCGCCGAAACAACCCAAAAAACGCAACCGGTGAGAAATCAAAACGATAGTAGTTTTGCGGACCTTGACTGGAGCATGGTGATTATCTATTTTCTTTTGGTTGGGCTGGGCATTACCAACATTTATTCGTCGGTTTATGACCCTGAACATCCGGCCTTGTTTGACCAGATTACACAGCATGGTAAACAAATTACCTGGTTGGGTATTTCCCTTTTTCTGGGAATTACCATCATGTTTCTGGAGACAAGTTTTATCAAAAAATACGCCTACTGGTTTTATTGGGTAACCATTGTTCTGCTGGTAGCCGTTTTGTTTACACCCCCTGTAAACGGTGCACGGGCCTGGTTTGGCATTGGAGCTTTTGGTATACAGCCGGCTGAATTTGCCAAAATAGGTGTAGCACTGGCGCTGGCCAAATACCTGAGTACAACAGATCATCTCCGCAGCCGCGGACTGCAGATTAAATTCAGCCTGCTGCCGGGCATCACGTTTACACGCATGCCGCTGCCGGCACTGCTCATGCTGATTATACCGGCCTTACTGATTCTGGCCCAGCCAGACGCCGGAACCTTTATTATTTTTACCTCATTTATCCTGGTTTTATACCGTGAAGGATACGCCGGTAACATTTTACTATTCCTGATCATTGCGGTCATCATTGCTGTTATAACGCTGGTCGTAGCAGACTCCTCCTTTATGATTCCCGGGCTCAAAATCAAACTCAGTGGTAAAACCGGTATTGTTTTGAGTTTGGTGACACTGAGTATTATCTTTTATTTTCTGATTCGGTCGGTGGTATTGCCCCGCAACCGGCCACCGCTGTATCGCGCACTTATCGGAAGTTTGATTGTAGCCGTCATTTTTGTCAATTTTATTGAAATAGGTTACTCCAAAATTCTGATGTCGCACCAAAAAGAACGGATTGACCTGGTGCTTGGTAAAATTGACGATCCGGATGGAAAAGGGTACAACATCAACCGGGCAAAAGCCGCTATTGGTTCAGGCGGTTTTTTTGGCAAAGGGTACATGAAAGCAACGCTGGCAAACGAAAACCAGGGACACGTGCCCATGCAAAGCACCGATTTTATTTTCTGTACCTGGTCTGAAGAATGGGGATTTATAGGCTCTTTTTCCCTGGTGCTTATTTATACCTTTTTACTCATTAAAATGATTGTTATTGCCGAACGACAGCGGTCTGACTTCACGCGGATTTTTGCCTATTGCGTTACGGGTATCTTCTTTTATCATTTTATGATTAACGTGGGCATGGCCATTGGTCTGGCGCCGGTAATTGGTATTCCCTTGCCGTTTTTCAGTTACGGCGGATCATCGATGATGTCTTTTTCTATTCTTTACTTTATATTGCTCAAGCTCGATGCTGAGCGCAAAGTTGTGCTTCAATAAACCCTATGCAGGAAAAACAACGTCCCGGTATTCAGTTACTCATGCTTTTAGGCATTTACGCCTGCTGTATGTTTGTGGGGCAAAGTATTTCCAGGATCATTCTGCTGTTGCACTATGGTGATCAGTTACAAGAGCTGGAGGTAATTGATCCGATGCTGATACTTGCCACTGCGGCCACAACGCATTTTTTTACCCATCTCATCGGTTTTTTTGTTTTTCTGCGGGTCAGTAATCTATCATTTACCAGCCTTTTTCCAAACACTTCGCTTAAAGCAACCCTGCTGCTTTTACTGCCGCTTATAGCTATTGCGGGTATTTTTTCAGCCGGTTTATTGTCAGGCATCAGTCTTTCTTTTTTTGAACGCAATGGCTTTTATGAAATTGTTCAGCAGGAAAAAGCACTGCAGGAAACCTTACTTCCTATACTGATACATGAGAATCCGGCGCAGCTTTTCCTGGCCATTTTTACACTGGGTGTTTTACCCGCGCTGGGGGAGGAGTTTATTTACCGCGGTATTTTGCAGTCGCGTCTGATGTTGTCTACACAGAATCTGCATTTTTCAGTCATTGTATCTGCGTTTATTTTTGCAGCCATGCACGGGCAACCCGTCAATCTGCTGGCCATTGCTGCCCTGGGCGCTATTTTAGGCTACCTCTACGCGTACACCAAAAACATCTGGTATGGTGTTATACTTCACTTCCTGGTAAATTCTATTCAGTTAGTTCAGGCTTACTTTTGGCCTGATCAGGTGGTGTAATTCACACGCATTGGGGATTAAAAACGGCACAAAAAAAGCCCCGGAATAATAAGTTCCGGGGCTTTCTATTTCTTGTTTTGATTACTTAGCGTTTATCAGCAGAGTAATTAATTTTTACAGCATCAATGTTTCTCAATTCTTCTTTTACGTTTGAAACAATACGCATTCCAACATCTTCGTGCACTTTGAGTGATGTTACAATGTCAAATGCAGTTCTTCCATCGCGTTGTTTGGTAAGCTTCCAGGGCCCAACCTGGGTGTAATCCAGCGCCAGTTGGTCGTCAAGCTGAATGCGCGGCTCTGTTCCTTCATCGGCATCGGTTGGAAAACCAATGTAAATAAAATCAACGGCATCCTTGTTTTCAAGCACCTCAGCCTGGGTGGCTGTCGGTTTTACAATTTCAACCTGCATGTCTACTTCTTTCATGGTTGTAGCCACCATGAAGAAGAACAGGAGCATGAAAATAATATCCGGCAATGATGCGGTACTTAATGCGGGAACAGAACGTGTTTTGCCTTTATTAAACTTTCCCATAAATTACTGTTCAATTTTTGCTTCAATAATACGCTCAGGAACTAAAACCTGGAGCATTTCTATTTTTTCCTGATCATCCGGATCATCCGGATCCAGTTTTTTGTATTCGCCCCAACCCAATTCTTCTGATTTTTCATTACGCAGGTCGTTTACTACCTTTTTCAAGATATCCTGAACCTGAATGTAAAGACCATAACTGGTATTTGCCTGATTTTTTAACTGGATCAATGCTGAATTTGAAATTTCACTATAGGCACCAATGGTTTGAAAGGTGGTTTTGCGTTTTTCCCATTTCGTGATATCTTCCTGATAGAACGACTTTTGATTTTCCGGTGCGGCATCCATGGCTGCTTTCAGCTTAGCCATTTCCTCTTGTATAACCCCACCGGTTATATACTTATATGCAGGCATTTTTATGTCGTTTTCCTGACCATTGGCGTTCACGAGGTAAAAGTCCCGCACCTTTTCTTCCAGGTCCTCAATCATCATAAACTCACCCTCAACCAGCAACTCGTCGCGTGAGTTAGCCATGATAACAAGAATATCTCGATCGTGAATTACCGGAATAGGTGTATTAGGATCCAATTCTCTCTTGAGTGGCAGGTTACGGCTGATACCAGCGTCTACCTCCATGGTAGTTGTTACGAGGAAGAAAATCAACAACAGGAAAGCAATATCCGCCATCGACCCCGCATTGATCTCCTCTAATTTTCTTGCTGCCATGATTTACTATTTTGAAACGTACGAAAAGATATTTCTGAGCATCTGTACAGCCAGCAAAACAATTGCCAATATAAACAGGATGTACGTCATGTAAATTCCAATATCTGCCCATTTAAGCCAGAACGGAGTTGCCATAGGATGTTCAGCCAGTGCTTCAGTAGGCTGATCACTTGCCAGACCGGCACAAATCAGGTATATGATAAATACAACACCTACCCCTATCATTGTTGTAATAAATCGTTTTGGATTTATAATCATTCCCCAGAGTGTAAATCCAAGTACTAAAATGATTGCTATCCAGAAAAGGGCCAGCGAATAGACCACTGAATTGTGGACCGCTGCTGTATCACCGACTGCCTGTTTGGTAACCGGATCAAGCTCTGTTTGTGCGGCTCCCCAGCTCAACAGCGTGCCAATAATCAATAGCAGCGCTACCACAATGGTTGATGCCAGGTTAAATGCTTTTGAATTCATACTACTTATTTTTTAATTAAATGTTCGTAGTGATTACGCTTTTTTAGAGTGTTTGTAGATCATATCAATCAACCCGATTGATGAATCTTCCATACTGTTTACGATGCTGTCAATTTTTGAAAGCAGGTAGTTATAAAACACCTGAAGAATCATCGCAACGATCAAACCAAATACGGTAGTTAAGAGGGCCACTTTAATACCACCCGCTACAACCGCTGCAGAAATTTGTCCTGCTTTCGCAATCGCATCGAAGGCCTGAATCATACCAACTACAGTACCGAGGAACCCGAGCATTGGAGCAAGTGCAATGAAAAGTGCAATCCATGACATTCCTTTTTCCAAAAGACCCATTTGAACACCGCCGTAAGCAACAACTGATTTTTCAGCCATGTCCACACCATCTTCAGCTCTGTCTAATCCCTGATAAAAGATAGATGCAACTGGTCCGCGGGTATTGCGGCAAACTTCTTTTGCAGCTTCAAGACCACCGGTTTTCAAGGCAGCTTCAACTTTTTCAAGCAATTTTTTGTTGTTTGTAGTAGCCAGGTTGAGGTATACAATACGCTCAATAACCAAAGCAAGACCCAAAATCAAACAGATCAATACCGGGGCCATCCAGATAGGGTCACCTTCAATGAAACGGGTTTTGAATTCCGTTGTCATAGAATATTCACCGGTGTTAACGGTGTCCTTCACCTCTTCTTTTTTATCGTTAGTTACTGGTTCTGGTTCAGTAATTGCCGCAGCATTAGTGTCAGCTCCGGTAGAGTCTGTTGCCTCAGCTTGAGCGTAGCTGGAAATTCCTAAGGTTAAAAACCCTGCAATAGCGAAGAATGCTAATACTTTTTTCATTGTTGCTTATTTAAATTTATTATTTACTTGGTTTTAATTTTTTGCCGCGTCTGGCAAAAATGAGGTGCTAAAGTACAAAAATTTCTTTTTTATCAACGTTTATCCCTTATTTTTCAACTATCCGGCTATATTAAATTTGTGTAAACTCACCGCAGCAATTTTTCTGCAACGCCTCTTTACGTTCAGAAAGGGCTGAATATCTGCCTAAAACATACATCATTTTGGTTATTGCTGCCTCTGTTGTCAGGTCATAGCCGCCAATAACCCCAAGCCGCACAAACATCAGGCTTGTTTCATATTTTCCATGGCTGACGGTACCTTTTCCACACTGGGTAATATTAAGCACCAGTCCGCCTGCTTTCATGTAATCTCCAATGAGGGCTTCAAGTTCAGTTGATGAAAACGTGTTGCCGTTTCCATAACTTTCAATCACCACTCCTTCTGTATTCTCCCTGTCAAAGACAGAACGGAGGGCGTTCACCGGCATGCCCGGGAATAACTTAACAAGGCCCACCCGGTTATTAAATGCCGTAAAAACCTCAAATTTCTGAAATCCTTTGCGGAGCAGGGCTGAGTGGTTAAACGCAATGTCCACGCCGGCCTCAGCCAACAGTGGATAATTCTCACTCACAAATGCCTCAAAATTACTGGTGCTTTGTTTGCTGGTGCGATTGCCGCGGTGCAGTTGAAACTCAAAATAAATAGCCACTTCCTGTACCATGGGTTCTCCCACCAAATCAAGTTTTCCGGCAATTTCAATGGCCGTGATCAGGTTTTCTTTTCCGTCTGTTCTGATCTGGCCTATGGGCAACTGCGAACCGGTTAAAATCACCGGTTTTTTAAGGCCGCTGAGCATAAAACTCAGGGCTGATGCCGTATACGCCATGGTATCTGAACCGTGGAGCACCACAAATCCGTCGTAATCTGAATAGTTGTCAAAGATCGTTTTTGCAATTTCAGCCCAAATGGTTGGATTCATTTCAGAAGAATCAATGGGATTCTTCATAGAATGTGCCTCAAGCCGGTAATTAAATTGTTTCAATTCCGGAACACTGTTGTACAGATGCTCAAAATCAAAGGGCTTTAATGCGCCGGTCTCAGGATCATTGACCATTCCGATGGTTCCACCGGTGTAGATGATCAATACCTTTGGGTTTTTCATCACTTCAGCAAATTAACAATTGATAAAACAAAGTTAATTAGGAAAACGAGGCAACGGTAAGTCTGGTTTATTTTACGGTAGAAAAGAGCTGAAGAGCGTTAGCGCTTGTTATTTGATCCACTTCAGCAACACTGAGTCCTTTAATTTCGGCTACTTTTTGTGCAATGATCTGGAGGTAAGCACTTTCATTTCGTTTGCCCCGGTGCGGTGCCGGCGCCAGGTAGGGCGCATCTGTTTCAAGCACCACATATTTGAGCGGAACGTAAGGCAGCACCCTGTCAAGACCTGAATTTTTAAAGGTGACCACGCCGCCTATTCCCAGCTTAAATCCACCGTAACTTAGTACGTGTTTGGCCTGTTCAACAGTGCCGGTAAAACAATGAAAAACGCCTGTGAGATCGTCGTCATTCAGTTCATCAATTATATCAAACGTGTCAGCAAATGCTTCGCGCACATGAATAACAACCGGCAGCTTTTTTTCTTTGGCCCAGATAAGCTGCTGTCTGAATGCTTTTTTCTGAAATTCAAGGGTAGACTGATCCCAATACAAATCCAACCCTATTTCACCCACCGCACAATAGCCCCCTTTGTCAAGCCATGATTTAATAATACTCAACTGAGACTCCCAGTTTTCTTTTACGCTGCAGGGGTGAAGGCCCATCATGGGGAAACAATGGTCTGGAAATTTCTGTGCCAGCGCATGCAAACCTGCGATGGAATCAACGTCAACGTTGGGCAGCAGCATTCTGGAAACACCCCCTGCTATGGCCAATTTTACAACTGCCTCACGGTCTGTATCAAATTCTGTACTGTATAAATGGGTGTGCGTATCAATCATCCGGACAAAGTTAAGAAAGTGAAACCGGGCACAGAAGTACTAAAGCAGGAAAGTTGGGGTCTAAATGTGACCTGTTTTTTGTAATCCTGCCAAATATCAGCCAAAAAACGTTTGGAAAACGACCTGGATGCTTAAAAGAGAACACGATAAGGGTTAAAAACAGCGATGGGAAAATTCAGCAGAAACCTAATAAGCGAATACGGCAGACTATCCGCTACAGCGTTTTCTCAATGCCAGTCCGGGCACGAATCACACCCATTGATCGCCGGCACATAAAAGAAAATGCCGCCTAACAATTCCCATTGGCCATACACAAATTTCTGGCGGGCAAAATCAGGAGCGTCCTGAATGGTGCGGTTGTGCGGCAAATAAATAAAACCACCGGACCAGTTTGACTGAAAGAAAAAGCGGTTAAAAAAATCAAACCTTACGCCGGTATGGGCTGAAATTCCAAAACCGGTTAATCCAAACCGGGAGTGATATTCCTGACCGTCCCAAAAAAAATCCGTTTGCGTTACAACAGGACCCACTCCCATTCCCAGGCGCTGATGAATGGCAAATTTCTGATTTTTGGTTTCAAAACGGGGTGTTGTATTGTTGAGCTGAAGTGAAATGTAATTGAGGCCATTGGTGTTTTCATAATGCAGGTCCTGCTCACGAATTGGAATTTTGCCGGTAGAACGGTCATACACCCCATTCAATTCACTGTTTGTTGTAGCAATGGTGCCCACCAGGTAAAGGGTTTGATTGCCTGCCATCACATACTTCATGTGGTCATACCCGACAGACAGATCCCAATGATCAGCATAATAATACCCGACGCGGACATTAAACTGCGGAACAGAAATGGATTTTATATTTACATACGTTGAGAATTCTCGCGAAGGCCGGTCATGCGCTTCCAGATCTTCTGCAATAAAATTGTAACCGGGACCCTGAAAATTGACGTCACTTTTAGAGTAAATATCACGGTTATATCCCCAGTAAAAATACATGGTGTTTTTGCGCGTGCTGTACTTGCGTTTAGACGACCACTTTTGCGCATCAGCATGTGACGCAAGTATGATCAAAACCAGTAAGAGAATTGCTTTTTTCATGCCTTAGTGTAACGGATTTGCGGTAATCTTGTTACAGAACAAATTTACGCTATTTTTGTTGAATCATGGCTGAACACAATGAATTAGGAAGACAGGGAGAGGAGATTGCGGCCAATTTTCTGGTCAAAAAAGGCTATCAGATTGTGGCCCGCAACTATACCTTCAAAAAACTTGAACTGGATATTATTGCCAAAAAAGGCGGTAAATTAATTGTGGTAGAAGTAAAAACACGCAACAGTGATTACCTGGCCGGGCCCGAAATTACAGTGACCAAAACCAAACAAAAATCCATCATTAAAGCCGCTAATTTTTACATTCAGGAGAATGACCTGGACCTGGAAACGCAGTTTGATATTGTTTCCATTATTCTGAACGCCAAAGAACAGACGATTGAACATTTGGAAGATGCGTTTTATCCGTTGTTGTAGGCGTTGGTCGCAACCAACGCCTGCAACAACGTTTGGCCCTTCCCCAAGAAATCACTAAATTCGCGCCTTTCTATTGATTCTCATGAGCACAAAATATACCGAATACAAGGGGCTTGATTTACCCAAAGTAGCCGACGAAGTTTTAACAACGTGGAAAGACAAAAACGTCTTTCAGCAAAGCATTGAAACCCGTGATGCCCAAAAAACCTTTGTGTTTACCGAAGGGCCTCCGTCAGCCAATGGTTTGCCGGGTATTCACCACGTGATGTCACGTGCCATCAAAGATATTTTTTGCCGCTATAAAACACTCAAGGGATACCGCGTTAACCGCAAAGCTGGCTGGGATACGCACGGCTTACCGGTTGAATTGAAAGTGGAAAAAGAATTGGGCATTACCAAAGAAGACATTGGCCATAAAATTTCAGTAGACGATTACAACAAAGCCTGCCGTGAAGCGGTGATGCGCTATACTGATATCTGGAACGACCTCACGCTGAAGATGGGTTATTGGGTGGACATGGAACACCCCTACATCACCTATGACAGCAAATACATGGAAAGTGTGTGGTGGCTTTTGCGTGAGATTTACAACAAGAATCTGATGTACAAAGGCTATACCATTCAGCCTTATTCACCTAAAGCGGGAACGGGTTTAAGTTCACATGAAATTAATCAGCCGGGGTGTTATCGGGATGTGAAGGATACCACGTGCGTGGCACAGTTTAAAGTAGGTGACTTCGGCTCCGCTCAGTCACCAGATTTGGTCAAAAAACTCTGGGGGGGGCTTCCCTTCGGGGAGCTGTCCGAAGGACTGAGGGGTCAGGGGGAAATTTACCTGCTCGCCTGGACAACAACACCCTGGACGCTTCCATCAAACACAGCACTGACCGTTGGGCCCAAAATTGAATACGTTTTGGTGCAGACATTTAACCAATACACGCACGAAAAAATTCAGGTAATTCTGGCCAAAAACCTGGTGGCAAAACAATTTGCCGGAAAGTTTCAGGCAGTAGAATCTGCGAGCGATTTGAACTACAGTGCCGGTGATAAAAAAATTCCTTATTACGTTGTTGGATCGTGTTTGGGAACAGATCTGGTCGGCATCAAATACGAACAACTTTTGCCGTACACACTCCCTTATCAAAATGCGGAAAAAGCATTTGTCGTTATTCCGGGTGATTTTGTTACGACCGAAGATGGAACGGGCATTGTACACACCGCACCTACCTTTGGCGCAGATGATGCTTTCGTGGCTAAACAAGCCGGCGTTCCGCCGATGTTGATTTTAGATGAAAACGGTAACCCGGTTCCGCTGGTTGATTTACAGGGACGTTTCCGTAAAGAGGTGAAAGATGCTGTTTTTGGCTTAGGCGGCGAATATGTAAAAGCAGAATATTTAGAAGAAGGTGAAGCCGAAATTGAACTGGCAAAACAGAAAGAAAATCTCAAACACATCATTGCAGATTTAAAGGCCTACATGAGTGTGGACGAGCGCATCACGCTGAAACTGAAAATTGAAAACAAAGCCTTTAAAATTGAAAAATACGAGCACAGCTATCCACATTGCTGGCGCACTGATAAACCGGTTTTATACTATCCGTTAGACTCCTGGTTTATTAAAGTGACCGATCATCGTGACCGCATGGTGGAACTAAATACAACCATCAACTGGAAACCCAAATCAACCGGTGAAGGGCGTTTTGGTGAGTGGCTGAAAAATGCAAACGACTGGAACCTGTCACGCTCCCGTTATTGGGGAATTCCAATTCCGGTTTGGACATCTGAAGATAAGACCGAACAAATCTGTATTGGCTCTGTGGAGCAGCTGAAAGCAGAGGTTGAAAAAGCCGTTACAGCTGGTGTTATGAAAACCAATCCGCTGGCTGATTTTAAGCCGGGTGACATGTCTGACTCAAATTACGCAAACGTAGATTTGCACAAGAATTATGTAGATTCCCTGATTTTGGTTTCTGCAAGTGGTAAACCCATGAAACGGGAGTCTGATTTAATTGACGTTTGGTTTGATTCAGGCGCTGCACCGTATGCGCAATTTCACTACCCGTTTGAGAATAAAGAACAGATTGATAACCGCACTTATTTTCCGTCTGATTTTATTGCAGAGGGAGTTGACCAAACCCGCGGCTGGTTTTATACACAACATGTTATTTCAACCCTTGTTTTTGATTCGGTGGCATACAAAAATGTCGTTTCAAACGGTCTTGTGCTTGATAAAAACGGACAGAAAATGTCCAAGCGCTTAGGCAACACCGTTGACCCTTTTGAAACGCTAAAAACTTACGGACCCGATGCCACACGCTGGTACATGGTCACCAACGCACAACCCTGGGATAACCTGAAATTTGATACCGATGGTATTGTGGAAGTGCAGCGTAAATTTTTTGGAACGCTGTACAACACCTATTCGTTTTTTGCCCTGTATGCAAACATTGACGGCTTCCATTTTTCAGAAAAAGAAATTGACTACAAAGCCCGTCCTGAAATGGACCGGTGGATTTTGTCCAAACTGAATTCATTGATCAAAACGGTTGATGAGGCCTATGCCGATTATGAGCCAACCAAAGCCGGACGCGCTATTCAGCAGTTTTTGAGTGATGAGCTTTCAAACTGGTACGTGCGTTTATGCCGTCGCCGTTTCTGGAAAGGATCGTATGAAACCGATAAAATTTCAGCCTACCAGACATTGTATCGCTGCCTTGAAACAATCTGTATTCTGGGCGCTCCCATTGCACCTTTTTACCTGGATCATTTGTTTACCGATCTCAATAAAATAACGAAAAGACATGAGGCTGATTCGGTTCACCTGGTGTTGATTCCGGCTTCAAATCCGGCTGAAATTGATTTGGATTTAGAAGAGAAAATGGACATTGCCCAAAAGGTTTCTTCAATGGTTTTAAGTTTGCGCAAAAAAGAGCAAATCAAGGTGCGCCAACCGTTACAGCGCATTATGGTGCCGGTTTTAGACAAAGATTTTACCCGCCGTATTGAAGAGGTTAAAGACATTATTTTGTCTGAAGTCAACATTAAACAAATTGAGTTGCTTGAAGACACCAATGGTATTATTGTCAAAAAAATCAAGCCTAATTTCAAAACCATTGGCAAAAAATACGGCAAGCAAATGAAAGCCATTACCGAGCTTGCAAAAAACTGGACCAATGCCGATATTCAAAAAATAGAAGCTCAGGCAGGTTGGAAAGGAGACGTTGAGGGAACGCCGGTAGAACTGGAAATGGAAGATTTCGAAATCACGACAGACGACATTCCGGGTTGGTTGGTAACTTCTGAAGGCCGTATCACCGTTGCGCTGGATGTAACGCTTACCGATGATTTAAAACGTGAGGGTATTGCCCGTGAAATAATCAACCGCGTACAAAATTTACGCAAAGACAGTGGTTTAGAAGTAACTGATAAAATTCACGTCACCGTTGACACCAACGACCTCATCAAATCAGCTATTGAAGCCAACAAAGAATTCATTTGCAACGAGGTTTTAGCCAAAGAAATTGCCTTTGGAAAGCTGGATCCTTCGAAAGCGTTGAATGCTGAGTTGGAAGAAGGGGAGACGTTTATTGCGTTGGTGAAGGGGTAGGTGTTTTGAATAACGGCTATTGAACCGGGAATATAAAATGCCGGGGTAAAATTCAGTTACCTGCCTTCCTCGCTTGGGTGCGCGACACCTGAGGCTTTAGTAGTAATAAAAGGAGGAAAGAGTTGTAGGTGGAATTAGCGTGTCCGGAGTTTCAAGCCACAATCATTGGACTTTTTTGCTCTTGCTCTTGACTTGTGGACGATGATGTACATCCAGATAAAAAAATCAGGCTTGCTTCGCAGAAAATTTTCAAATACGCCTTCCTCTTTTTTTAAATATACGGCTATTTGGTATGATTAATTTTTCACACACGGAACTTTGTCACAACGAATAAAATCAGGCGCGCACCTGATTAAACCCTTTTATTTTACTTGCCCGCCAACTCTATTTTGTCTTATATTTGTTTGAACAAAAAACACTTATGAAAAAATCGCTACTTATTCTTGGTGCTCTTTCTCTCTTAAATACGGGAAAAGCCCAAACCGTTACTTTTAACTATACCGGCGCACTTGATTCACTTCAAATTCCAAACTGCATTGACAGCATTACCATTAATGCCTGGGGAGCAGAAGGCGGCACAACCATTGATGGCGGGCTTCCCGGAAAAGGCGCTTATATCAGCACAAAAATGGACGTTACTGCCGGGCAGTGGATCTACATCCAGGTGGGCGGACAAGATGGTTACAACGGTGGTGGTGAAGGAGGTTATGGAACACCAACAACCGGTATTGGTGATTATGCCGGCAACGGCGGTGGCGCATCTGATGTACGTTTTGGCGGAACAACCCTGGCTGACCGAAAAGTAGTGGCGGCCGGTGGCGGTGGTGGCGGACGCAGTTATGTAAATGGCAGTTGTGTGCCTTGTGGAGTTGGTGGCAGCGGCGGTGACGGCGGTGTTACAAACGGCCTTGACGGAGAAGATGCCATTAATGGCGGATACGGTGCTAACCCGGGCGGAGCAGGAAAAGGAGGAACACAAATTGCCGGTGGTGATGGTGGTTTAGGCGTTGAAGGTGATCCCGGAAATCCCGGCTCTCTTGGTCAGGGAGGCATCGGAGTTGATGGTCAATACAGTGTTGCCGGCGGTGGCGGCGGTGGCGGTTATTATGGCGGCGGATCGGGTGTAAATGCCAATTCTTCTCCGGGCTCAGGCGTAGCCGGTTCGGGCGGCGGCGGCGGGTCATCGTATTATGACCCAACTGTTGTTTTTGTGAATGGTCTTCCAGGCATCAGAACCGGCAACGGTCAGGTTACCATTACCTATATTCACAGTTCACCAATCATGACAACCGCTGTAGGACAATCTGATATTACTTTAAATTCATTGCAGGCCGGCGTTTCTTACCAGTGGCTCAATTGCGGAACAGGTTATGCCGTTGTACCAGGTGCAACCAATCAATCCTATACCGCCACAGCAAATGGCTCATACGCCGTTGAACTGGATAACGGAAACGGATGCGTAGACACTTCAGCCTGTTTTGCCATTACCCAGGTAAGTCTTTCTGAATACGATGACCTCAACGTAGCCGTTTATCCAAACCCGGCCAACAACCAGGTTCAGGTAACGGTGAATGCCAACACCACAAACATCATGGTACATGTTTATGATGCTGAAGGACGCCTGGTCCTGGAGGCGGCACAAAATAATCCACTATTTACCCTGAACATTGAATCACTTGAATCAGGCGTTTATATTCTTCAGCTAAACGCTGATGAAACGCTGGTTTCACGCATACAATTGATCAAAAACTAAACGCAGTAACTACTTTAAAGCCGGTTCGACAGATCCTGAAACAAGTTCAGGATGACAGTCGGACCGGCTTTTTTTGTTTAAATGAAATTATGAATTAACGAAATCTGCCTATATTTGCACCCGCCTGCCCACGTGGCGAAATTGGTAAACGTTGCGGTCTCAGAAGCCGTTGGAGTTAAATCCTTGGGAGTTCGAGTCTCCCCGTGGGCACAATAGTTGAAGGAGCGTTATGCTCCTTTTTTTATTTCTCCATACGGGGAGCGAGAAGTCTATCCTGAGTGAAACGAAGGAAGTCTCCCCGTGGGCACAATAGTTGAAGGAGCGTTATGCTCCTTTGTTTATTACTCCATACGGGGAGCGGGAATCTGACTTTTCAAGTCCGGCAGGCGTTATCTGAGATCTCATCTTACGCAGAAAAAGCGGAAGAAATATCCGTTGTGCTTTCTATAAATTTTTCACTTTCAGTGCTTTTACTATATTTGGCGCCCTGTCATGACTTTTCGTTGTTACAATAGCAAACACCTCTTCATTCAACTGTTTGTCGTTTTATGCCTGATCGTAAATCACGCTTCAGCACAAACCGTAACACCACTTATGGAAAAGGTTTATGCCCTCAACACCATTGTTTCAGATCCTGAAAAGCAGGTTGGAAATATCAACCCCGACAGTTTGCCATCACTACCCGTTGGACTGGTTAAAGAAATTGGCCAAACGCAGGTGGTTATTGCCATTGACAGCGCTTACTTTTTACCAGACGGAGCTTATTTTTCCGCGTATGTAGCGCTTGATTTTCCGGGGGCAGATCAGAAACTGGCCTTTGCAGCGAAAGACATTAAATTTAACCCAAAAGGTATTATTGGCGGTGAACAATCGCGACTTCAGCTTGTCAGTGAGCACCTCATTGAACTGGGGCCACACACGCAATTATTATTGCCTTCAGACGGATCCAATTATGTAAACTGGTCGTGCAATGGCTTTGAGTCGGTCAACCTGCATGGTTTTTTTCTTTTTAAAGAGGGCATTATCCGCCCGCCGGATGGTTCAGCTGATTCAGTTGTAACAGCCGAATTCCAGGTCAACGTAACCGACATGCATAACCTGATGACCGCTGTTACTTTTTCACCCTTTGTGGTGAAGGGCATGGAAGATTTCAGCTTTACGGTATCTCAGGCCTATGTTGATATGAGTGATTTTGCAAATCCGGCCAATGTGGTTTTACCTACCTGTTATCAGCAATCATATCCTGACGATATCAACCTCTGGCGCGGATTTTACCTCAGCTATTTCTCAGTTAAACTGCCTGAAGAACTTAGTAAACAAGGTAATCCGGTAACGCTATACGCCAACTCGTTGTTTATTGATGATGCCGGCGTTACGGGGAATTTTGGCGGTACTAATCTTTTTACAACCAATGAAAATCACATGAATAATGAGTGGGGCTTTTCAGTAGATTCTCTGCTGGTTGGTCTTACACTGAATAAAATAACAACGGGCCGCATGGCCGGAGAAATTGTTGTTCCGCCGCTTGACAACAATAAGCTGGAATACGGTGCCCTGATTTCTCAAAACCCCTCAAACGGCCTGGTGAACTATAGTTTCAGCATCAGCCCCAGCGCATCAATGAGCATCAGCTGTTTTAACTCAACACTCCAGGTCTATGAGAGTTCGTCATTCAGCGTCGGTCGTGTTAACCGAAAATTTATGCCCAAGCTTGAACTTAACGGCAAGTGGACACTGGACAACACAAACTGGAAATTCAGCGGTATCTCTTTTGAAAAATTTACACTCATAACACAGGCGCCTTATGTTACCAACGGCTATTTTGCCCTGATTTCAAATGACGCACCCCAGGGTAATACCGGTAATTTTCCGGTATCACTTTCCAATATTGGTTTTGGAATTATCAATAGTCAACCGGTGCTTGGGGCAACTGTTGGTCTTAACTTCGGAGATACCGATCAAAGCGGTTTCTCTGCCTCTACCACGGTCAAAATATATACCAACATCAGCCGTAATACACAAACCAACCGCACGCAATGGCAGTATGATCATTTTGCATTAAGCACTATTAACCTGGAGGTAATGACAAGTGTGATTGAATTAACGGGTCAAATCAACTTTAACGATGATCATCCGGTTTATGGAAAAGGGTTTTACGGCGGTTTAAATTTCAAAATTCCATCCATCATGGAAAATTCCATGGCTATGGCCTGCGCCTTTGGAAAAGTGGCTGATTACCGGTACTGGATGATTGATGCAACCCTGCCAACCAGTCTTCCAATTGGCACTTCAACATTGATAACAAGCATTACCGGTGGAATTGCCTACCACATGGTAAATACAAAATCACAGTCACAACTTATCAGCAGTGTCTCTCCAACGGCCAGTTCAGGTCCTGCCCTGGCAACGCACTATGTTCCGGATGGTGATGCCGGTTTGTTTTTTAAAGCCGGCGTCGGGTTCAAAAACGCCGTTAAAGAAGAGGCCTTTAACGGAGACGTTTTATTCACTGTCAGCTTTAACGAAAACGGCGGTTTAAATAACATTAACTTCAGCGGTAATGTCTATTCCATGGCCAAGGTGGCTGAACGCATGACCAGCAGCAACTATGCAATGGGAACCGCCAACATCAATTACGATAACCAGCAAAAAATTCTGAACGCCCAACTCAACCTGAACGCTAATTTTTCAGATGCGCTTACCGCGACAATCTGGTCGCAGTTTTATTTTTCACCGGGACTCTGGTATGTTCATTTAGGCAAACCATCTAACCCTTGCAGCGTAAATCTTTTGAACCTGGCCACCGCCAATGCCTATTTTATGATTGGGCAAAGCCTGGAACCCATGCCAAATCCACCACCACAAGTCACCGCTGTTTTCAATACCATGAATGATCAGCGCAATGAAGAATCAATTGCAACCGGTGATGGTATTGCCTGCGGAATGAAAATGGATGCCTCTTTTGGCGGTGAGGTTTTTATTACCGAAGAAATTTATGTTTACGGAAATGGCTCCGCCGGGGCTGGTTTTGATATGACCCTTTACAAATATGCTCCAACAACCCACTGCGAAGGTTCTACGGCTCCGTTTGGTATGAATTACTGGTATCTGCAAGGTCAGCTTTACGCATACGCAGGCATTGTTGCCGGTGTTGCCAAGGCAGATCACTGGGACTTTAAAATTCTGGAAGGCAACGTGGCGCTTTTACTCCAGGGTAAATTGCCCAAACCATCTTACGTATACGGCGGTGTTTATTTACAGGCTGCTTTTATGGGGTTCATTGATGTAGACATGACCTTTGATTTTGATTTTGGAACCAATTGCGTACTTGTAAACGGATGAAGCGGCTGTCTCTTTTTATTGGTTTATTTTTTGGCTGTTTTACGCACGCACAAACCGCTGATTTTATTCTTAAATCACTGGTGCGTGAAGACACTGTTCTGCTTCGCTGGGCCCCGGCAAATGCTGATCTTATGCTGCGTGGTTTACGAAACGGGTATCAGCTTCAGCGCATTGATGGTTCAGGTGTTTTTGAAAATAATTCAACGCTGCGCACTTTCAGCATTGAGCCCTTTGAAAGTCGCAAATCAGTGTTCGAAAATTCAGCCAGTGAAGAAACAAAAAACATGGCCGCATTTATTTCAGACATGCTTCAGAATTCATCCCTTTCAGCTGAATCAAACCAAATGGCTTTTGCCGTTTTACTCCTGGGGTCATCTACCAACAGAGACATAGCCCGAATGCTGGGTTTGTTTTATGAAGATCTGACAGCACTATCCGGCAACTATTCTTACCGCGTTGTACTTAACAACGCTGATTCCAAAAGCAACACAGTTACACTTTCATCTGACACGTTAACGGTTGACCATGATCTGAGCTTACTCAGCGGTTCAGCACGCCCCAGATTAAAACAGGCTTACCTGAGCTGGGAGGCCGAATCACTGCAGGCTGATTATGTGGCTTATTGGGTAGAACGGTCTACTGATTCGGTTCATTTTTCGAGGAGAAATACCCTGCCTTATTTTTTTCTGAAATCACAGGATGAGACGGACAAAACAATTTGTGATTTTGTAGATACAACCGTTGCCGAAGGCATTGTTTATTATTACAGGGTTACCGGAATAACGCATTTTGCTGAAACGGGTAAATCATCCAACACCGTTGCTGTTTATGTTCCCAAAAACATTTGTGCTGATGCCCGCATTGACAGTATCCGGGTAAATGGTTTTGAGCGGCAGGTGTTTTGTAAGATTTTGACGCACTGCAAGGTCAACAATATTCAAAAATGGCAGCTTTTACGGTCAGACAGTTTACTTTTTGGTTACACGGTTTTGAAAGAACAGCTTTTTTCAGGGCATTCGCAGGTAGTTACAAGCAGCGTTCAGGTTCCGCTGGAAAGCGGTGATCGCTATTATTACAAACTAGCCTTGATTGGTGTAGACAAGGATACCGTTTATTCATACCCCTATTACTTTTTTACCCTGGATCAAATTCCACCTTCAACACCACAAAATCTGACCGGATCGGTCAATGACTCAGGAATGGTATCACTGACCTGGGACCCGAATCCTGAAAACGATATCCGCGGATACCGGGTGTATCGGTCCAATTCATTAAACGAAGAATTTATTGAAGTGAGCCGGACCTTTTGCACCAGTCCCGTTTTTAGAGATACACTGGATCTCCGGAACCTGACCCCGGATGTTTATTACCGCATTTCTGCCGTGGATTTAAATTACAACAATTCTAAAACCTGTGCCCCGGTAAAATTACTGAAGCCCGATACCATTGCTCCTGTACCGGCTGTTTTCAGAGCTTACCGGGTAGACTCAGGCGGTGTGTATTTAGCCTGGAATAATTCAAGCAGTGCTGATATTGCTGAGAACTTGTTACTGCGACAAGGCAATAATGTTGTGGATACGCTATTGCGCTGGACCGATAAAACCACCAGCTGGCTTGATACAAGCGGGGTCGTCGGTAAAGGTTATGATTACCGCATTGTCACCCTTGATCAATCCAAAAACCCAGGCATTTCTGAGTCTGTTTTTGTGAATTATGAAACCGGTCTGCGTCCTGGTATCAGCAAACTGCAGGCCATTGTTAACCGCCCTGAAAAACAGGTTGAATTAAGCTGGACATTACCCGCCGATTCCGAGATTTATTCCATTCAGCTATACCGTGCTAAAAACGACAGCCGTTTTATTCTTTACAAAACCCTGCGCGAACCTTCCGCCACAAGTTTTACAGACAAAGATCTTTCTATGAATAATACCTACCGGTATAAAATCAAAGTGGTGTACAAAAACGGGGTTTCTTCTGTTGTATCAGAAGCGGTGGTTGTTATTTACTAAGCTTTGGTTGCACGGTTGCCGGTGCTTTACCCCAGATTTCTTTTTTTTGCAAAAAAATCCTGCAGCAATTTGGTTGATTCAGCAGCCAGCAAACCACCCTCAATAACTGTTTTTGGATGAAACACATTTTTAGAAATAGTTGACACGCCTCTTTTTTCGTCTTTGGCGGCATAAACAATCCGGTCAATCTGTGACCAGGCAAGAGCTCCCGCACACATCACACAGGGTTCCAGCGTCACGTATAGCGTACATTTTTTTAAATATTTTCCGCCCAAAAATTCTGCCGCTGAAGTAATCGCCTGCATTTCGGCGTGCGCAGTAACATCGTGTAATTTTTCGGTCAGATTATAGGCCCGTGCAATAATGCGTTTTTCCAAAACAATGACACAGCCCACCGGCACCTCATCGTCATCAAACGCCAGCTGAGCCTGACGCAAGGCCTGGCGCATGAAATATTCATCGTTAAACGGGTCGAGGTGTTGGTCAAGCATGAGGCAAAGTTACGGTTTTTAGGGAAGAGGGAAGAGCCATAAGGGAAGAGGGATTCTAATTGTAGTCAGAAATTCTACTTTCACACCCCTCCTCTGGCCTGATTTTAAAATCCCTCATGGCTCTTTCCTTTTCCCTCTTCCCTATAATTACTATCTTTGTCCCTTCAATTTTTTTATCATGTACAGATCACATACCTGCGGCGAACTTAGCGAAAAACACATTGGTCAAACCGTTATCCTGGGCGGCTGGGTGCAAACAATCCGTGACAAGGGCAACATTATTTGGGTTGATTTGCGTGACCGTTATGGTGTAACACAAGTTGTGGCCGAAAATGGTAAAGTGGCTGAAAATGTGCTTGCCGGATTAAAAGCGCTGGGGCGTGAATACGTGGTTCAGATTACCGGAAAAGTAATTGCCCGTCACAGCCCGAATCCAAACCTGAAAACCGGTGCCATTGAAATAGAAGCAACTGATGTGAATCTGCTCAACGCCTCCATCACTCCACCATTTACAATTGAAGATGAAACCGATGGCGGTGAAGAATTGCGTATGAAATACCGGTATCTTGATTTGCGCCGAAACCCGGTTCAGGAAAAACTGAAACTGAGAAATAAAGTGGCGCTGGAAACGCGCAAATATTTAGATTCCATTGACTTTATGGATGTGGAAACGCCTTATTTAATCAAATCAACCCCTGAGGGCGCGCGTGACTTTGTAGTGCCAAGCCGCATGAATCCCGGTCAGTTTTATGCCTTACCGCAATCACCGCAAACTTTCAAACAGCTTTTGATGGTTTCAGGTTTTGACAGGTACTATCAAATTGTAAAATGTTTCCGCGATGAAGATTTGCGGGCTGACCGGCAACCTGAGTTTACACAAATTGACTGTGAAATGGCTTTTGTGGAGCAGGAAGATGTATTAAAAACGTTTGAAGGCCTTATCAAACACCTTTTCAAAACCTGCCGTGGTGTTGATTTTCAGGGTGATTTTCCGCGCATGACATTTGCAGAAGCCATGCAGAAATACGGCTCTGATAAACCGGATATTCGTTTTGCAATGGAGTTTGTTGAACTGAATGAGGTGGCTAAAGGAAAAAACTTTGCTGTTTTTGACGATGCTGAATTAATTGTTGCCATCAATGCCAAAGGTTGTTCTGAATTTACGCGCAAACAGCTGGATGAATTGACTGAATGGGTTAAGCGTCCGCAAATTGGCGCAAAAGGGTTGATTTATTGCAAATGCAATGCTGACGGAACCTTCAAATCATCGGTCGATAAATTTTTTGACAACGACGCGCTCTCACAATGGGCAAAAAAATGCGGCGCAGCCGCCGGCGATTTGATTTTTGTGCTCTCCGGATATACCAACAAAGTGCGCAGCCAGATGAATGAACTGCGGCTTCACCTTGGAACCATGCTTGGTCTGCGCAAAACAGATGAATTCAAACCCTTGTGGGTTTTGGATTTTCCGTTATTGGAATTTGATGAAGAAAACAAACGCTGGCATGCCATGCACCACCCCTTTACATCTCCAAAACCAGAAGATGTACACCTGCTGGAAACAAAACCGGGCAACGTGCGCGCAAATGCCTATGACCTTGCTATGAATGGTGTTGAATTGGGGGGCGGATCTATTCGTATCCACGATAAAAAACTACAGGGCAAAATGTTTGAATTGCTTGGTTTTACTAAAGAAGATGCTGAAGCTCAATTCGGCTTTTTGATGAACGCTTTTGAATATGGCGCTCCACCACACGGTGGATTGGCTTTTGGCCTTGACCGTTTGGTTGCAACCATGGGTGGTTCTGATTCTATCCGTGATTATATTGCATTCCCTAAAAACAACAGCGGACGTGATATGATGATTGATTCACCTTCTGTGCTCCACAAAGAACAACTCGATGAGCTGGCTATTCAAACGCTTGTTCCGGAGCAAAAATAAATTCAGCCCCGGTATTTACATAAATACCCTCTTTTCGGGGCGTTTTAAGCATCCGCTATTCCGTTTATACCGAACGATTTTCAATGTGTCCGGCAGAGTGTCCGGCTTACTTTGTATCTTGCATCAATGCTGCGATCACTTTTATATTGTATCCTGATTTTTTGTTCCTCCTTTTCTTTTTCACAGGGATCGGGTGCTTTTTTAAAGCAGCTCGAAAACCGTGTTGAAGAAAATCCGGATTCGGTAAGGCTCATTCTGACCAAAAACCTGGCTCAGGTAAATGATCCAAGAAAAAAAATAGGCATACATCACGTGCTGGGTATCGCCTACAAAAACCTGAATTCATTTGACTCATCTATCTACCATCTGAAACAGGAGGATACGCTGCTTCAAAATTATACCCCTACCCTGGAAACCGCCGTTGGCAATCAAACCGCCCTGGCTGATGTGTATTATCACATTGGCAATCTCACAGAGGCAGAAAAATACTACCAGAGTGCACTCAGCATAGCGCGTAAATCAACTGACTATGAACTAAAATGCAACGCATTGCTTTCATGCGGGTGGATTTCACGCGAGCAAGGCCGTCATGCAAAGGCACTTGATTATTATTTTGAAGCCATAGGGCTGGCCGAGGCCAACAACGATGAACCGCTTGCGGCAAATGCCTATTCAAAAATCGGTATTGTATACAACGTAACCGGCGATCTTGACAAAGCGCGTGAATATTATTACAAAGCGCTGGACATGCAATTGCAGATGCAGAACATGCCTGCCGTGGGCGGGCTTTACAACAACA
The DNA here is from genome assembly GCA_016192075.1 of Bacteroidota bacterium. Classification (GTDB taxonomy): domain Bacteria; phylum Bacteroidota; class Bacteroidia; order Flavobacteriales_D; family Crocinitomicaceae; genus JADJGJ01. The sequence continues at coordinate 235,081 of JACPUU010000018.1, forward strand.
TTGGTTTAATGCATGAAGCGGCGCAAGAATATGACAGTGCCATTTTCTTTTTTGAAAAATCCTATCACATTGCTGATTCACTAGGTAACGAACGTTCGATGGCTATTGCCAATGAAAATATTGGATTAATGTGTTATCAGAAACGTGAAAACATGGATCTGGGCCTCAAAAAACTGGCTGTAAGCCTGAATATCTGGCGCAAAAATGACGATATCTTCGGCCAGAGTCAAACCCTGGTTTACATGGTTTTTATTTATAATGAACAAAAACGGTTCAACCAGGCACTCGACTCCGCTTTCAGGTCACTGGAAATGGCTAAAACCGCCGGGGCTAATGATGTACAGCAACAAATTCTGGAACAAATTTACCTGGCCTACCAGGGATTGGGGCAGCATGATCAGGCACTGAATTATTACCAGCAATTTGATGCCCTGCGTGACAGCCTTGCTTCACTCAACACGCAAGCTGAATTTGACAAACTGGGACTGCAGCATGAGTATGAATCCAAACAACTGCAGGACTCTCTTTCACTGGCCTTAAAGCATGAGCAAGAACAAACCGCAGTTCAGGCTGATATAGCCGCCGGAAAGTTCTGGAACAAAATGCTGCTCGTTGGTTTGATTGTTTTTGCTCTTCTGGCTATTTTAATTTTTTACGTGGCACGCCATCAGAAAAAAACATCCGGCATTATTGAAAAAGCCAACCTTCAGCTCAAGGCCAAAAACAAAGAAATTATTGACAGTATCACCTATGCGCGGCGAATTCAAAGCGCCATTTTACCAACCTCATCACGCATTAAATCTATTTTTAAAAACAGTTTTGTTTTTTACAAACCAAAGGACATTGTTGCCGGTGATTTTTACTGGCTTTCTGAGGTTGCTGATGAGGCTGAAAACCGGATTTATTTTGCCGTTGCTGATTGCACCGGACACGGTGTGCCGGGCGCTATGGTTAGTGTTATTTGTTCAACAGCACTCAATAAAGTGGTCAACGAAATGCATATCAAAAGTCCGGGTGAAATTCTAAACAAAGTCACCGACCTGGTTATTGAAACCTTTGCGCAAAGTGATCATGAACTCAAAGACGGAATGGACATTGCGCTGATATGTATTTACACGGATAGCAAAACTGGTGAACAAAAGGTGGACTATGCCGGCGCCAACAACGGACTTTGGATTGTGTCAGACCGGGCACATGTTTACAACAACGCTATTACCATGACAAACCCGGGCACATCTGTGTTTTTACATGAAATTAAGGCTACCAAACAACCTGTTGGCCGGTTTACCAAACGCATCCCTTTTAATACACACACCCTTACCCTGAAAACCTCTGATCTGATTTACCTGTTTACCGATGGTTACGCTGATCAGTTTGGCGGATTGAAAAACAAAAAGTTCAAATACGCGTCACTCAAAAAACTACTGCTTTCTGTGGCCAGCCGAAATCTGGACGAACAGCGCGAAGCGCTTAAAAGCAATTTCAGCGACTGGAAAGGCCCCATGGAGCAGGTAGATGACGTCTGCGTTGTTGGAGTGCGACTGTAAGGAGCACGAACAAGAACGCATTGACGGAATCTATCCTGACCCGAATGCAATGAAGCGTCAGGATCTGCCCGGGTGTTATTCTAAAGATCATTGTCGGCAGAACAATGTAAGGAGCACGAACAAGAACGCTTTGACGGAGTCTATCCTGACCGGAATGCAATGGAGCGTCAGGATCTGATCAGGTGTTATTCCAAAGATCATTGTCAACTGGCCACTGTAAGGAGCGCGAACAAGAACGCATTGACGGAATCTATCCTGACCCGAATGCAATGAAGCGTCAGGATCTGATCAGGTGTTATTCCAAAGATCATTGTCAGCAGGCCACTGTAAGGAGCACGAACAAGAACGCATTGACGGAATCAACCCCAAAGGTTCCTTTTTTAGCCTGAAATGCTCACATTCAGGGCCTTGGATGCAAAATAGCCCTGATTTTTGTTTGAGATTAGCTTTGAAACACGTAAATTTACTTTATATCAACATTTGATTTCCCGTTTACCCGCATCTCACTTAATCCCTTATTTAGTATGAAATGCTCTATTTACGGTTTTCTTTTTGTTGTTTTTTTGTGCCCTCCCGTCATTGGTCAAGGCGACTCCTTGTCAGGATTACAGACAGATAATATGCTTCATCCGGCTGATGGTTTTACGGCTCAGACGTTGAAGAAAAATGAATTTGTTTATTATCAGCCGCTGCTGTTTATTGAAAACCCTTCACCCATTTGGTTCAGTTGGGGAATAACCAACAAACTGACGGCAGAAGTGGATCTTTCTGCCATAATTCATGGGGTATCTGAAGAACAACCGCGTTTTCTTCCGGTAATAAATCTGCGCTATAAATTCAGAGATCAGCAACAATGGGTTCCGGCAATTGCCGCAGAAACCATGTTTGAGCATTTGGGCTGGGGCTGGAATTCTTATGGCGGAAACTTTGCTCCAACACCTCTTACGTCTCATAATCGCATTGGGTGGTCTGCCCGCGTTAACATGGGCTGGGCGCTGCGTAAAAAATTCAACATTCACACATCACTGGGCGCCAGCTATACAGAAGAATTGTTTATGGCCGATGATTCAGGAAATGTCACCTCATTCTACCGAACCGTGAATCCTGATTTTTCTGCCACTGCAGATTGGCGCCCGCTGCCCTGGCTGTCAACACACCTTAGCCTGAGTTATGGGGTCACTTCTCTTTTTGTTGATCACATTCCCAGAAAATACCAGGTGGCCTATAGTTTCAGGTTCGCCCCGTTTCACAAACGAAAATGGGGGATTTTAAGAACTTTCCGCGTAGAATTGGGCGCGTTTTATTGCTATTTTCCGGATACGCAGCGCGATTTTCAGGTAATGGTTCCCCTCATAACCAGTGTTTACTGGCAATGGACCTGTAAAAAACGCAATCACGCAAATTAACTTTGTACCGCGTAAAGACTTGATCTGGCGCTGGCTTTGGTTAAAAACAACCTTTTAATAATTAGATCGTCATTAAAACGATTGACTAGTTAGGAATTCAGGTTTAATCAACAACCGGCGCAACCATGAAATTGTTCAGCACAACCCTTTTTATCGTTACCTTTTCAGTAGTAACCTTCGCTCAAACATGGCAGGATGTAGGGGGCGGAACCAACAGCAGCAGTCATGGCATGTGCCTTTGGAATGGCATGTTGGTTAACGCCGGCAGTTTTAATAATCCCTGTCAGAAAGTAGCAGGATGGGACGGAACCACCTGGAGCTGTATGGGTGGCGGTGTTGGTTTGGTTGGGCGTGATGCAATTGAGTGGAACGGAAACCTGGTTGTTGTAGGCGATTTTTGGAATAATTTTCAACCCTGCACAGATTGTAACGGTATTGGTGTTTGGGATGGAACAACCTGGTCTCCGCTTGGAACAGGTTTTAACAATGATGTTTTGTGCCTGGCAATCTGGAATGGAGACCTGGTAGCCGGCGGTGATTTTACAGAGGCTGACGGTCAGCCTTGTTCCCGCGTGGCAAGGTGGGACGGAACAACCTGGCAACCAATTGGCGGACCCACAGATTTTGATAACGACATACGCTGCATGGTTGAATACGATGGCGAATTGTGGGTGGGTGGTGATTTTAGCAATGTTGCCGGTTGCACTGCCTGTGACGGACTTGTGCGGTGGAACGGAACCAACTGGGTTGGTGGTGACAGCGGTGTAGACATTCAGGGAGGGGTAGATAGCACCGTGCGTGTATTATACATCAATCCCAATGACGGAAATTTATACATGGGGGGCCATTTTACTGACCTTTCCATTGATGGGGTTACAACTGCTTTCAACGGTGTTGCCATGTATGACGGGTCTGCCTGGACTCCTCTTGGAAGCGGCGTAAACAGTTATGTGCGGGCAATTCATGAATACAACGGTAACCTGATTGTTGGTGGTGATTTTACCTCAGCAAGCGGAACAGCCGCAAATAAAATAGCCAAATGGAATCCTGGCTCGTCCAGCTGGTCTGCCATGGGCAGCGGAATGAATGATTACGTAAAATCAGCCGCTGTATACAGCGGTGTTTTTTATGCCGGTGGTGCTTTTACAACAGCTGACGGGTTACCCCGGGAATATATTGCCAGCTGGTATGAAACACCTTCGGTTCCGCCGGTTGCAACCATTAATTCAAGCGCTACAGCTGTTTGTTCGGGCAGCTGCATTTCTTTTACCGATTTAAGCACCAATAGCCCAACGTCCTGGCTTTGGAGTTTTCCGGGTTCGTCAACACCCTCATCAACGCTGCAAAATCCGGGAAGCATTTGTTACCCCGGTGCAGGCAATTATACGGTTACGCTGGAAGCCTGTAACAGTGCCGGCTGCAATACAACCACACTCAACATTACCGTAAATGCAGCCCCAACCGTTTCTTTTACAAATCAAACCATTTGCAGTGGTGAATCAGTAACACTTACCGCCGTGCCATCTTCAACCGGTGGAAATTATTCCTGGAGTCCCGGCGGAGAAACCACGGAATTAATCAATGTATCTCCGGCTTCAACTACGTCGTACACGGTTACATATTCACTCAACGGTTGTTCCAGCGCAGCATTCAACGGTTCAGTTACCGTTAATCCAACACCGGTTTTAACGCTAAATCCTGACGAAACAATCTGCAGTGGAAACAGCGTACTACTTACGGCAACCCCTTCTCCCGCAGGAGGGAATTTCAACTGGGCCCCGGGCGGTGAAACCACCTCTTCTGTTACGGTGTCTCCTGCTGTTACGACGGATTATACGGTTTCCTATTCATTGAACGGTTGTGATGCTTTAGATGCCAGCGTACTTATTACTGTAAATACAACTCCTGCCGTTAGTGTCAACAGCCCAACCATTTGTGAAGGAACAAGTGCATTGCTAACAGCCACGCCATCTGTTGCCGGCGGAAACTTCAGCTGGAGTCCGGGTGGTGAAACAACACAAAGCATCAGTGTTTCACCGCTGTCATCAACAACTTATTCTGTGATTTATACCCTTAACGGCTGCCAAAGCAGTACCGCTGTATCAACGGTCACGGTTGCTGCACAACCAACCGTAAGTGTTGATGATGCGTCTATTTGCAGCGGATCAGCGGTTGATTTAACTGCAAATCCATCCTCAGCCGGGGGTAGCTACTTGTGGAGTCCCGGCGGTGAAACAACACAAACCATTACCGTTTCACCGGGGTCCAGTACTTCATACACGGTAACATATACCATTGCCGGCTGCACACCCGTGCAGGATAATGCGAGCATCAATGTCACCAGTACTCCCTCCGTTTCTGTTAACAGCGCGACCATTTGTGCCGGTGAAAGTGCTTTGTTAACAGCTATTCCTTCAGCCTCAGGAGGTGATTTTATCTGGTCTCCGGGTGGTGAAACCACAGCTGCAATAAATGTAACACCAGCCTCATCAGTTACTTATTCTGTAACCTATACCCTTGATGGCTGCACCAGTTCTGCAGCCAGCGCAGCGGTTACTGTGCTGCCGCTTCCAAACACGCTGGTTGATCAAAGCGGTTTTGTATTAAGCGCACAACAAGCCGGCGCTGCTTATCAGTGGCTTGACTGTGAAGCATTCACCCCTGTTTCAGGTGAAACCAATCAAAGTTTTTATCCGGCGTATAACGGTTCGTTTGCTGTAGAAATTAATCTGAATGGCTGCATTGATACATCTGCGTGCACCCCTATCACCGGACTTGGTTCTGTTGAGGTTGTTAGTACACCTGTTTTTTTCTATCCCAACCCGGCACATGAAATAATTGTGGTGTATACCAATGCTTCGCTGATTGGATCATTTGTACAACTGCATGACCAGGCGGGCAGGCTTGTTTTTGAAACCCGTTTATATTCCACTCAAAATACTATTCCGGTTGCGCAATTACAACCGGGTATTTACTTTATTTCTTTTGCTGAATCAACTGAAATTTTGCGGATGGTTAAACAATAGCCGGAATGCTCCTGAGTGCTTTATTTACAGCATTTAACCCCGGCGGTTTTTAACTTCTTTATAGTACCCGTTCAGCTGATTTAATTTCTGCGCGTTTTCGGTCAGAAACCTTGTTCATACACTGCTTTGACTAAAGCATCACTGACTTTTATCACACATGTTTCTTTTGATTTGATGTACTTTTGCACAAAAAAAGGTCATGCGCAACCGCCTTATCATTGTTAGTACAATCATTGTTACCGGTATGCTTATTGCCGGTTTTATCAATAAATATTATTTCTCAGACGATTACCGTAATCCAAACAACAAACTCAAAGTCATTAACCCGTCTGATGTTAACACGGCACTGGTAGATTCGTCCATTGCACACGTTTCAGACGGACACACCATTGGTGATTTTTCATTTACAAACCAGCTGGGCAATACCATTACAAACGAAGATACCCGGGGTAAAATTTATGTGACCAATTTCTTTTTTACCACCTGCGGAAGCATTTGTCCTAAAATGACAAAACAGCTTCAGCGTGTACAAACTGAGTTTAAGAACGACAGTACCTTTAAAATTCTGAGTCATACGGTTAATCCAAAAATTGACACCGTAGAGGTAATGAAGGCTTATGCTGACCGTTTTCAGGCAGATCATGAACAATGGTGGTTTTTAACCGGATCCAAAGAAGATTTATACCTGATGGCCCGCAAATCATACCTGGTGGTGCCGGACGAAAATGACCCCAATTTTAAACACGGTGATGAATCAGATTTCATTCACACCGAAAACTTTGTGCTGGTCGACCCCGACAGGCGTATCCGCGGCATGTATGATGGCACTAATCCGGATGAAGTTTCTGAGCTGATTAAAGATATCTACGACCTCAAAAAAGAGTATAAATTCAAGTAATGTTTCCCGGATTTTGGTTTTAAAAAAAATTTTTTTTCAGATAACCACTCACCGGCAGCGCTTAATAAATCACTTGTTCATCTCTCCCGCATTTTTTATTTCAGGTCTTACGCAGACCTTACTTTTAAGTGATTTTAAAAGTAGCCGTGATGCGATTTTTTTATTTATTTTTTATCAGCGTTATCTTTCTTTGCTGCAAAGGACAGGCTGTTGTTAAGTTGGTTCGAAATCCGCGCATGTTTGGGCCTTTTGCATCTGATCTGACGGTTCACCAGAAATACATTCCACCGCCGGCAACAATTGATCTTGGCAGAACCTCATTACATCCCGGAGAATTAGTGGTCCGCGACACGTTTAACGCATCAACCGTTTTGCTGCAGCTTTTTCCGGGAAATTTCAGCCGCCAGCCTGATGCTTATGAAAAAGACTCGCTCAATCTTATTTGGTGGACCTGTAAAGATTGCGATACCATTACCTACGAATATGCCTGGTGGGCCAGTTCAGAGTTCAGTGAAACCTATCCCTTTCCGGATAGCTCATGGAACACTACTCAGTTGCTGGGTGAGGTAGCATTTAAACTCGGCAAAAAAGACTACCGCGGTTTGGTTTTCTTTCATTCCAACCAAACCATTCCTGAGTTTTGCGGCCGGTTTTTAGGGGCGCCTACCGGAATTGCACTTTTCAGAAAGTGCGGACCTGATTATGTGCTTGAAAATTTTTCACCGCTTTTGGGCAGTTATGGCAGTTTTAGTCAACCCATTTACCCTGAATTTAGTATTGCCGGATCAGAACGTCTCTTGATTGATTTCACCACCTATAATGGCGGGCCGGGCAGTGAATACACTGAAGTTAAAGAACTTTTTATCCCTTATAAAAACGGTTTCAAAAAGGTGCTGCGTGAAGAGTTTTTAAGCTGTGTAAACACACCCCGCGGTAATTGGCGCACAACGCTGCATGTTGTGGACAGCACAGACACCCTTGGTTACAGTGATCTTGTTTTAGAAACAAGCGGTGATTTTCACGGGCGCTACTTTTACGGTGACAACGATTACGGCTGGTTGTTTGATGGCGCGCCCGGCGTATTTGCCAACAAGGCCCGAAAAGCTATTGCCGACAGTACCTCGTTTTCGTTTACCCTGAAACGTCACTATGCATTTATCAGTAATAGCTATAAACTCACCCAATCAAGCATGAATTCTAAACGAATCCGACCGCCAAAAGGGCCTTACCAGGCAGCCTGGGTACTGGAATAAAAAGGACCGGACTTTGGTTTTAAAATTTTTTTCTGGTAAGAAGTACACTTCGGCTTCGCTCAGTGTACGGCTCTGCTTAATAAAAGACAAATTATCCATACTTAACAGGGTAAGCGTAGCTGAAGCAGTATTTTTCCATGGGAGAAGGATCTGGCTGAGCACAGCCGAAAAAACTGCTATGAAATCCAGAACAAAGGTGGCTGAGCGGAGTCGAAGCAACCGGCAACGTTAAAGCAAATTCAATTTTTCCAGCAACTCATCTTTATAAGAACCGCCGATTGGAATGACTTTTTTGTCGTTTTCCAGGTAAAGGTTCGGATACTCAATAGATGCTATTTTAGACACACGTACAATGAATGAACGGTGAACGCGAATAAACGCTTCAGCAGATAATTTGCTGATAATATCTTTCATGGTAGAGTGAATGGTGTAACGCGCATCAAGGGTATTGATAACAACGTAATCTTTCAACGCCTCTACGTAGTAAATATCTTCGGTTTTGATTTTTACGAGCCTGCTTTTTGATTTTACAAAAATAAACTCTTTGGAATCTTTGTTTTCAATCAGTGAATAAAACAGGTCACGCTCTTTCAGTACTTCTTTCTCTTTAGAGTACTTGTACAGCGCCATTTCAATCGATGTATGTAAATCTACCTCTTTGAACGGTTTAATGATGTATCCGTAAGGTTCAGTAACTTTTGCTTTTGCCAGGGTTGACTCGTCAGCATAGGCAGTCAGGTAAATAACCGGGATATGCAGTTCGGCTTTTACTTTTTCAGCTGTTTCAATTCCGTTCATTTCTCCCTTAAGCATGATATCCATGAGAATGATATCGGGATTTTTTTCGGCGGCCAGTTCAAATGCCTTTTCACCGGTAGACGCGGCACCCACCACATTATACCCTAATTTCTTAAGGCTGTGCTGAATATCCTTTGAAACAATACTTTCGTCTTCGACTACAAGAACATTGGTTTTTGGCATAGTTATACTTCCTGCTTTTCAAAGGTAATTAAAAATTTTGTTCCGCCTAATCTTTTCAGGTTTAGTTCGCCGTCCAGCTGATCAACCAGTGTATACACCAAACTTAGCCCCAACGACTCGGAATTTTCAATTTGAAAGCCTTCAGGCAGGCCTACTCCAAAATCCTGCACACCCAGGGCTATTTTTCCGTTATTTTCAGAAACCTCTATCAGAATTTGCCCTTTTTCATCTTCCGGATATGCATATTTCAACGCATTTGAAACCAGTTCATTCAAAATAAGCCCACACGGTATCGCCTGATCAAGTGCCAGTTTCACCGGCCCAACGTTGAATTTTAGCTCAACCTTATCATGATACAACTGGTACGAGTGTACCAGGTTTTGAACCAGGTTGGTAATGTAATCTGCAAAATTAATCGACGAAAAATCTTTCGTTTGGTAAAGCGACTCGTGAATGTATGACATGGACCGTATGCGGTTCTGGCTTTCATTAATAATTTCGAGCGTTTTAGGATCCTCCACATACGACGACTGAAGATTCAGAATACTGTTAATAACCTGCAGGTTGTTTTTAACCCGGTGGTGAACCTCTTTCAGCAGAATTTCTTTTTCCTTGACAGACTCTACCAGCATGGATTCGTACTCAATGGTTTCAGTAACATTGCGGGCCAGAACGATCACCTCATTTTCGTTCATTTTAGAAAACCGGTTTTCGTAATACAAAGGCCGGCCGCCATCATTCTGATTCAGTTCAAACGTAAACGTTTCAAACTCGTTAGTGACCAGAACGCGGTTGACAATTTCCAAAAACTTAGCCACAATTACAGGGTCTTTTACTACATCAGAAACCTTGTTTCCGATAAAATGCGGGGTTTTCAAATACGGTAATACCGGGTCAAGGCCATTTTGCTGGCTCATTCTGAAATCAGTAAACACACCATTGCGGTTTACCTTGGTAAGTATATCAGGCAGTGCCAGTAATATGGCGCGGTTATTGGCCTCGCTGATTTTAATTTTACGCTGCGCTTCTATTTTTTCAGTGATTTCATGTGAAATAAACGATATTTCAGACACGTTGCGGTCACCAATTTTCACCGGGTTCAAGAATGATTCTACCCATACTTCGCCTGTTTTTGCTTCAAAATGGCTGATAAATTCAAGTGTTTCTCCGTTCAGCACCCGCGCAAAACGCTCTTCAATTTTTTCACGTGCGCGTGCTTCTGTTTTAAATAAATCCAGAAAATTATCTCCGATTTTTACCTCAACTCCCAGGCTTTTTTGAATCATGCGGCGGAAATTTTCATTGAAGGATGAAATGCAATACTTTTCATCCAGCGAAAGAATAAACAAGTTGTAAGAGCTTTCAAAAAGGGCATTCAGCCAGAATGTTTTTTCAAGCAGCTGCGATTGCGTAATTTTGTGGCGGGCAATCTCATCCTGTAATTTTTTGTTGGTGTCTTCAGCAATTTCTGCACGCAGCTTCTGGCGGTTATATTCGGTTTGCAGGGTAACATCCTGCAGCATCAACAGGTCTGATTTTTTATTGTTGTAAATGGTTTTTACAGCGTTGAGGCTGTATTGACGCATGTCTTTGTCATTGGCCAGTTCTATTTCTGTGAACGCATTCAGTCCGCCCTCCTTTTCTTCAAGCAAATCATTGATTAAGTATTTTAATTTTTCAGGAAAAACAGCGTCAAGATGTTTTGATTTGGTGTTCAGGCGATCATTGTAAATGTGTTCTCCCTGCGGATTGGTGTAAACCAGTTCATTGTCTGTGAAAATGAGAATACCGGCCGGTGAATTATCAACAATGTTTTTAAAGCTTCGCTGACTTTCAAGCAGAATTTCTTCGTTGTGTTTTCGTTCAGAAATGTCTTTAATAACAAGCTGAATAATTTTATCACGACCCAACTCAATGGCTACAACAGATATTTCTGCTACAAATTCAGATTTGTCTGACCGTTTGAAACGCCATTCTGTTTCTATTTTTTTACTGTTGTTTCTGTTTTCTGTAAATTGTTCCTTCAGCCCGTCCGGATTAACCGTAAACGCTTCGAGCGCCATGCCGGTCATTTTTGTTTTTTCGTATCCCAAAAGTGCTGCTGCGCCTGGGTTTAAGTCAATAATGGCGGGTGATGATTCCTTCAGGGATATGAGCAAAATTCCTTCTTTGGATTCTTCAAACAACAAGCGGTATTTTTCTTCGCTCATCTTGAGCGCATTGGCTGTTTCTTCAATCTCGGTAATATCAATGAGTGTCCCTTCTATGATATTCAGATTACCGTCTTCATCAGGCTGAATGGAAACGTTGTTGTTGAGTACAATGCGTTTGCCGTCTTTGCGCCTGAGAATAGAAATGGAGTTGTTTATGAACCCTTCACTCCGTAGCTTTTCCAGGTAATTTTTACGGTCTTCTTTGTAATAATAAAGATCTTTGATGTTTTGCTGTTTTAGCTCCCCTACTGAATCATATCCCAGAATGCGCGCAAAAGCCTGGTTTGCATCAATGATAGTGCCGTCTACATGTGTTTTATAAACACCTGCCAGGTTTCGTTCAAAAATCTGCCGGTATCTTTTTTCAGACTGCTCCAGTGAATTTAAAGCCTCAATCTGTTCGGTAATATCAGTGACAATGCCAAAGAGTTGAACGACGCCTTCGGCGTCGATTTTTTTTGCAAAAATCTTCTCTTCTACCCAACGTACTTCACCATTCCTGACAATGCGGAATTTGATCTGGTTCTGATGGCCTGTTTGCACCACTTCATCAAAAAGCTTTGCCGTTCTGACACGATCTTCGGGATAAAAAATATCACTTAACCGGCCTGATTTTACCAGGGTAATGTATTCATCTGCTTCAATACCATACACCTCAAAAACTTTGTTTGACACGTAATTCACCTGGTGGTCACCACCCCGGGGCCGGTATGAAATGTTAAAAACAAATGAATTAATGTTTTCAAGCACCCTTGAAATGTTTTCTTTGCTCTCCAGAAGCCTGGTTTCAAAGTCGCGCTGCTCCTGAACTGAACGAATGGTGATAATCAACACATCTGATCCAAAATATACAGACTTTCGAACCGTAAACTCTTTTTGGGTAAAATGATCACTGCCTAAAACAGCGCACTGGGCTTCGAATTTTTTTCGCATTCCCTTCAGGGCTCCTTCCACCGCAATTCTGAATTGTTTTTTATCAGACTCGTCACGTGAGCAAAAAACCTCATGGAACTTTTTACCTATCAGTTCATCCCTCCCTACTTCTGAAATTTTATCAAGGGCTGTTTTATTTAAATCAATGATGGTTAAATCTGTACTTACTACATAAATCTGCTCTGCCAGGTCACTAAACAGGTTTTTATAGCTTTCTTTCGCATTTTGATTTTCCAGTATCAGATTTTCACGCCAGTAGCTGAAAATCACTACTACAATGGCATAAAAAAACACATAAACACCGTATTTTACATCATCTGGATCATTTAGCAGTGCAGCTGTTGTAAATGACACCACAAAAACAGCAAAATAGGTAATGGTGATGGGCGGTTTAACCAAAAGCAAGCCTGAAAAAAACACCGTCATCATCAGGCTTATCACACTTCTGTCTTCCGGTTGATTTACAAACCAGATAAAATTCAGCAGGGTGAGACAAAACAAAAAAGCACTGTGCAGGTACACAAAGTTTTTTTTTATCCAGGCGTTTTTGTAAAAAATCAAAACCGCTGATCCAAATGCAATACCGACAAACGCCTGGAGGTATTGATTAAATTCCATGGTGTAAAAATCTGTCAGTGATACAAGAACATTGATGGTAATAAGGGGTAAAAGTATTTGTGACAACCTTTTATAAAACACCATTAGTGTATCACCGAAAGAATTGTCAGCAGAAATTTTTAAAGAAAATATGTTCGCTCGTTTTTTCAATGCTATTCTTCTTCTATTTCTGCTACTTTGAATCCGTTAATCTTATAAATTTCGCCGTTTTTATACTGAATTTCTTCTGTTTCTTCACCCATTTCATTGTAGGTTCTCCAAACCCCGTGCTGAACGCCGCCGACATATTTTCCGGTCATTTTCCGTATTCCGTTTTGATGATACCAGGTGTGTTTTCCTTTTGGTGTTCCCTCTTCAAAAGCGCCAACAAATGCTATTTTTCCATTAAGGTAATAATGGTACCACACCCCGTCAGGCTGACCTACTGTAAAGGAGCCAACCTCTTTGTGATCACCAACCTGGTAAAACCAGGCCCCTTCCTGCAACCCGTCATAATATTCACCGCTCGCAATTTCTGTTCCGGTTGAATCGTACTCGGTTACTGTGCCCTCCAGTTTACCATACGCATTGTAGGTTTCATTGCGCTTAAGCTGGCCGTTGGGGTAATACCAGTTCCAGGTTCCGTAAGGTATGTTGTTTCTGAACTTTCCCTCCTGCTCTTTTTTTCCATTGGCATAATAGTACGTCCATAAATCACTCTGCACACCAGCAACATACATACCTGCAGATAATAATTTGCCCGACGGATAATAATTTTTCCAGGCTCCCTGGTACGTACCATCAAACAAAATCATTCCCTCTGAAACAAGTGTGTCGTTTTTATAGATATACCCATTTTTCAGGTTTCCGGCTTCATCGTATTCCCTGAAAATGCCTGATTTGAGACTTTCATTCATGCCACCTACCAGCTTTATTTTACCACCCGGGTAGTATTCTTTGTACAACGCTATTAACACAATGTCTGATTTTGTGTTGGTGGTGTCGCTGGTCATATCCTGAATATCGATCAGTTTTCCTTTCGGGCTGTATGTTTTGGACAAGCCAAATTTTTGCCCGTCGCGGTAATTCTGTTCTGTTTTAATGGTACCATCCGGATAATATTCACGCCAGGTTCCGGTTTTCTTCCCATTCTCATCAAGCCGGTTAAACTCTGACCGGTCTTTCAGGTATCCGTTATCGTATAATTCTTCTGTTATCACGGTGCCTTCAGGTGAATACTCCAATGACAGGCCCACTTCTTTTCCACCTTGAAACAACAGGTTTTTTTTCAAACTTCCATCCGGATAAAACCACTGTTTTTCTCCTTCAATAACATCGTTCACATAAAAAAACTCTTCACTCAGCCGGCCCAGTGAATCATAACGCTGCGCGCAGCCGTTTTTTTTATCTGCTTTATATTCGTATTTCCAGTTAATTCTACCCTGGCTGTCGTAGAAAATCCAGGTGCTGTCAGATAATCCGCTGGTTTTATAACCGATAGCTTTCAGAACACCATCTTCATAATAGGTTTTCCACAAACCAACCGGTACCCCTTTTTTGAACTCGCCCTCGCTGGCCACCCCGCCGTTGTCATAATAAAATGTATTATAACCGTTCGGGTTAATTTCCTGGCCAAAGGTCGCGCTAAAATGCAACACCGCAGTAATTAAAATACAAACACTCTTTTTTTTTAAAGTATGAAAGAAGAAGAGAGGCTTATGTTTATTAGCGCTGTTCATTTGTTGAAAAGAATGTCCGGAAAATTTGGATTTTAAAGTTAAGGCTTTTTTTTCAGACTGAATGAACAGCCACTCAACATCGGTTTTATTTGATTATAAAGGGTTGAGGTGGGTTATGAACATTGTTGGTTTTGGATATAGATGTTAATTCTATTTTCTCAATTCACTCTATTTTTCTGTCAATAAATGATGTTTAATTTTTAGGCTTCTGAACAGCGGTTATTCAAATACTTGTATACCTCGAATTTAAAATGGCAATTCAAAGCAATTTGAAGAAAAGTATTACAAATTCTTTCACGGCATTTGAACAATTGAATTAACAAATTGACCATTTTCTGAAACATATCTGAAAGGCTTGATTTTATTGATTATTTCAGTATTTGATTTTAAGATGTTAATAATTATGAACAGTGTAAAAAGAGAAGAGAATCTGGTTTTGCGCTATTTTTGATGTAGAAAACAACAATCATGAAAAAAATAGTACCAATAGGCTGTGACCATGCCGGATTTGATTTGAAAGAAAAAGTGGTGGCACACCTGGTGAGTAAAGGATTTGAAGTAAAAGATTTTGGTACATACAGTGCTGACAGTATTGATTATCCGGATTATGCGCATCCGGTAGCTGAAATGGTTGAAGCCAACCCTGGTATGCTGGGTATTCTGCTCTGTGGCAGCGGTAATGGTATTAATATGACAGCAAATAAACACCAGGGCATTCGTTCAGCGCTTTGCTGGAAAAAAGAGATTGCTGCCCTGGCACGTCAGCACAACGATGCCAATATCATTGCTTTGCCTGCGCGTTTTATTACCACAAAAGAAGGGTTAGAAATGGTTGATGTCTTTTTCACAACACCGTTTGAGGGTGGCCGGCATCAGAACCGGGTGAATAAAATTTCATGCTAGATCAGGTAGCCCTATTCCTGAATGAGTGTTGAAATAAAAAGATCTGTTTCAGCTACAAAATCAGTGTAATAATGACCTGTACCGGGTCCGCTGAAACCGGTGTGAATTTTACGTATTTCACCGCTTTTATCTATAAATATGAGGGTAGGGAATGAAATAATATCATTCAGCTGCGGAAAAGTTTTTGATGCACAGGGCTTGCAGGCATCACCCCCTATCAAAAAGGTATAGTTAAGGCCAAGGGCATCTTTGTATTTGCGCACAGCCTCCATTTTATCCTCTGTTGTTTTTTGCGTTTCAAACGTTACTGCCAGTATTTCAACTTCATTCGAATGATTGGCATAAACGGTTTTTAAGTAATTGCTTTCATCCAGGCAATTTGGGCACCAGGTACCCATAATCTGAATAAGAACCACTTTGTTTTTTACAGATTCATTGGGGTAATGGTAATTGGTGCCATCCAGTTTTGGCAGGTCAAATTCCAACGGTTTTTCATTAACTACATACGTCAATGAATCGGGATGCCGCAGTTCAAAAGACTCGTTTTTAACGGCAAACCAATCTGTTTTATAATGGTTGCCTGAATGAAAATCACCCCAAAGCGTGTCATTTTTCAATTGAGCCCTGAATAAAAAAGCATGAGATCCGTCAAAACACGATAAATAAAGGCTGTCACCAATAGAAGCGCCTTCCAGAAAACGGTAGTCACCGGTTTCAGTTAAAAAAGTGCCCGCTAGTGTATTGTATAAACCGGCACTCAGGTTTGAATATTGAAATAAACCAACGGCTTTTTCGCGTTCATTCCGGTAATCAAATGTTACTTCCCAGCGGCCTTCAAGTGCTGTATTCAGTTTAACGTCGAATGGAAAACGCGGGTTTTCATTTTGTTGAGACCAGAACGGAACATTGTAAGTAGGTGATTTGGTATGGTTAAACCACGCTCCGGTAAGGTATTTCTGGCTGTGAACCTTTATTTTAAGTTCTGAATCAAATGTAGGAAATGGAATAAACAGGGAATCATTTTGTACCCGCATTTGTGTCAGCGAAATTCGCTCCTCGCCGTTTTTAATAATCAGCGCAGGTTGTTTTCCTTTCACATAAAAAAAGTCGACCGGCAGGTTCACGCCGGGCCTTAATTCAAATTCGGTATGCCAGTGTCCGGGTTTTAATTTAATAGCCCAAACCCCGTGGGCAAATGTCAGGAAAGGCAAAAGAACCAGTAAGCTGTTTAATTTTTTCATGGGGTCAAAAGATTCAGAAACAGCAAATTGGCGGAATTTCTGGCTCAATTAAGTCAGCTAAAGATAAGTTTTTTGCAAAATATGCACACCGGTGTGCAACTTTTAATTACCTACTTTAGTCTTGAATATTGAAAGAGTAAGCATGACGGATGAACAATTGGTAAAAGAGTGTGTCTCCGGGAATACAATTGCTCAGAAAAAGTTCTATGAATTGTTTGCGAAGAAAATGATGGGAGTGTGCTTCCGCTACACCAATAATGTAGAAGAAGCACAGGATGTTTTACAGGAAGGTTTTATCAAAATATTTGGAAAACTCTCTGATTTTGAAAGCAAAGGCTCTTTGGAAGGATGGGTAAGGCGAATAATGGTTAATACAGCGCTGGATCACTACCGTAAAAACAAAAAACATCAGAATGATGTGGATGTGGATACGGTGGGGTACAAACTGGAAAAAGACGATTATACCATAGAAGCAATTACAGCGAATGATTTGCTGAAAATTGTGCAGGCCATACCAGAAGGATATAGAGTAGTGTTTAACCTGTTTGCGATTGAAGGTTACTCACACAAAGAAATTGCAGAGCGATTAGGTGTTACCGAAAGTACATCAAAATCACAATACTCAAGGGCTAAAAGCCTGTTGCGTAAATTGTTGATTGAAAATAATATTGTAGAAGAAAGTGAAAGAGAATTTTAACATAGAAGAATTATTCAAACAGAAGTTTGATAATTTTCAACCAGATGTAGACCCGGGTGTTTGGGCAAACATTCAGGCGGGTATTGGAGCCGGCACGGCAGGTGTTGTTGGCGGTGTTTCAGCCGCTGTAAAAATTGGATTGATCTCTGGTGGTATTATTGCTGCATCAGTAGCAACCTGGTATTTTGGTTTTTATGAACCAGCTCAATCAACACAACCCGTAGCTGCTGTTTCAGAATTGCTGCGCGATGAAAATGAAATTAATCTTCCGCCGCCGGTTCATATTCAGGCGCCTATTATTGTGGTGAATGATCAGAATGACCCGCTTATACTGGAAAATAAAGCCCAAATTGAAAAAGAGCTGAGAAATCACCAGAGTACACACCAAAATCAGGGCGGCAATACAGCTGTCAACAACAACGGCAGTACCTCATCCAATACAACCAATGTGGTTGGTAACGGTGACACAAACCCTGTGCTTACGGAGCAACCAATCAACTCCAATACAGATAACGGAACAACGCCGGATGATAAGAAAGACCTGGTTCCAACCGGAAATATGGAATTATCACAAGCCGGTGTATACGCCCCGTCTAACGTAAGCTTCATTTCAAACGCACGCAATTATACGGCTGTGCGGTGGGATTTTGGTGATGGCTATACCGGTGAAGGAACAGAGGTAAAACACACCTACACCAAACCAGGTAAATACCAGGTAAAAATGACCGTAGCAGGTGAAAAAACCACCTATGAAGAAAGTCAGGAAATTGTGGTAAAATCAAAATCAAGCATTGATAATGTGCCAAACGTTATTACACCTAACGGTGACCGCATCAACGATGTATTTGTTATCAAATCAACAGATATTGAAACCTTCTACATCACTATTACAGACAACCACGGGAATGAAATATTTACATCAAACGATAAGGACTTCTCCTGGGATGGCACTGACTACAGTGGTCAAACCGTGGAAAAGGGAATTTATACATACATTATTATTGCTGAAGGAAAAGACGGAAGTGTTATAAAACTTCCTGGGCAAATCTACGTCCAGTAAAAGTAGATGCTGGGTTTAAGTTACAGAAAATGGGTGCTTCTAGCGGAGCACCCATTTTTCATTCTCGTAAACATATTCACCTACCTGCTCATTTTGTTCTCCGAATAAAGCCCTGGAATCGGAGATAAACAATTTCATTTGATTGTAACTGGTTTCTGAATCAAAAAACGCTGCGTTATTTTCATACTTGGAACAAGGCAGCACATAATATTTTTTTACCCCATCTTCAATAGGCGTATATACCCAGGTTAAAATATGACCGGCTTCTTTAATGCTGGTTTTACCGTTTTCTTTTCGCAGGGTTAGTTTAAACATGGCTCCACCGTCTTTCTTACGGTCACGCTGGTTTGAGATGAAATTACCCAGCGAATAAACAATCAGACTTTCTTTTCCGTTAATGTCAGTTTGTTTTTCCCACACCATTTTTTGCAGCACGTGCGGGTGTGCTCCAATAATGATATCAGCCCCCTGTTCAAAAATGTACTGACCCATATTTATCTGCCACGTTCCGGCATTTGATTCATATTCATTGCCCCAGTGCGTTACTACAATAATTTTGTCGACGTTTTTGGTTTTGGCAAGAGCTATATCACGTGCAATAAGGTCTTTGTCTAGCAGGTTTACAATTGTTGGGGCCGGCACTGTAATGCCGTTTGTACCATAGGTATAATTCAAGATGGCCAGCCTGAAACAGTCGTGTTCAATAATCAGCGGGTTGTTGGCTTTCCGCTCAAGGGAGTCTTTATAAGTTCCGGTATGTATCAGGTTAAGTGAATCAAGCACCTCAATGGTTCTTTTAATGCCTGACCCACCCCGGTCACAACTGTGGTTGTTAGATGTCACAAAAATATCGACACCGGCATTTTTGCAGCCAACCGCCAATTCATCCGGTGAGCTGAACTGCGGATAACCAGTGTATGGCGGCCCGGCCAGCGTTACCTCCAGGTTTGCAATGGTATAATCAGCTGCTGACATCTCTGCTGAAATGTATTTAAAACAGCGGGTATAATCATACGCGTTCAATTCCTTATCAAAGGCAGATGTGATTTGCGGGCCGTGGCCCATAACATCACCGGTAAAAAGCAGGCTTAGTTCACCACTGGCCGTGTCTTTGGTGTTTTGGGCATAAGTGACCTGAAAGCTGCTTATAAACAGCAGCAGGCAAAGGGTGGTAAAACGCATAGGAGATCTCATTTGCTAACCTCTTACGAATAAAGTGCCAAATTTGTTTAGTGAAACCGGTATTTGCCTGCGAATACGTAGTCTTCCGTGGTTTGGTGGCTTCTACCTTCTGCCGGAAACCGGTCTGCCTGGCAATAGGCGGACACATATCGTTTCACAAAAAAGTATCCTGGAAACTAAGCAGCTTTTTTCAACAGCAGGTAATAAAGATGAATCAGTAGAATAAAGAAGTTGGTAATCACAATGGGCCATGAAATACCCAGCATAAAACCATACACTACAAACAGCGCGCAGCCAATTGAGTTAATAACGCGCAGGCGAATAAGATGTCTGTTTAAGAACGAAATAAGAACTACTGCAGAAGCCAGATAACCAATAAGTTCAGTAACCGTGAGGCCAAAAAGGGTATTTTCCATGAGGGGCTAAAAATAAACAATATCTTCAGGCTGGCGAATAATTGCTTAAAGCGTCCATCGAATAAAACTTACTGGTTTGAAGATTGCCGTTCTGTTGATTCCTTTACATTTGAGCATTGAATCAAATCTGTTGAAAAAATTACTCTTCATACTGCTAAGCCTGTCACTGACTGCTGTTGCCCAGCAGCCAGAAGAGGTTGTTTCAGCAACCAACCTGGTATTTGAGCCGGCTGGCGGTATTTATGACAAAGGCGTTACTGTGACCCTGAAGTCAGATTTACCCAATGCCCGTATTTTTTATACGCTTGATGGTTCTGAACCGGGCTCTGGCTCTATGCGTTATACGCAGCCAATTCGTGTAACGTCAGTTTCAGTAATTCGCGCTATTGCCTATGGTGACGGAAAGCAATCCATCATAGTTACCAATTCATACTTCTGTGATCGGAAATATACCCTGCCCATTGTTTCTATTACCACCAATCCAGCAAATTTGTGGGATTTTGCCTCAGGTATTTATGTAAAAGGGTGCTGTGCTGATACCCTGCCCCCTTATTTAGGCGCTAATTTCTGGTATGATTGGGAGCGCAGAGCCAATGTGGAAATGTACGAACCAACCGGCGAATGTGCCTTTAATCAGCAGGCTGGTATTGGTATTTTCGGAGGCTTCAGCAAAGGGTTACCACAAAAATCACTCTATGTAACCGCGCGTGATAAATACGGTAAAAATAAGTTTGATTACCCCATTTTTCCGGAAAGAGAAAACATTGATTCCTACAAGTCATTTATTTTACGAAATGCCGGCGGTGATTTTGGTAAAACGCATTTCAGGGATGCTTTTATGACACAACTGGCAAAGCCCACAGGTATTGCCATTCAGGCATACCGCCCGGCCATTGTTTTTTTAAACGGGCAGTATTGGGGTATTCAAAATCTGCGTGAAAAAATCAATGAGCATTACCTTGAAGATAATTTTGGTGTTGACAAAGACAATGTGGATTTGATGGAACACCGTGATGGCGCAAAACACGGAAATTCCAAAGCATACCGCCAACTGCTGAATTTTCTGGCTACCAAAGATATGACGAGTGATGCTGTCATTGCTGAGCTGCGCAAGCAGATGGACATTGAAAATTACATGACCTACAATATTGCCGAGGTGTATTCAGATAACCGGGACGCCGGCGGTAACATTCGTTATTTTAAAGAACGCAATGATTCATCACAATGGCGGTGGATTTTTTACGATACTGAAATGGGCCTGGGCAATAATAACCCACTGGGTTATAAGAACAATACATTGAAAAAATTCACCTCAGTCAATAATGAAATCTGGCCTGATCCGCCGTGGTCTACATTCATTATCCGCAGTCTTTTAGCCAATAAAAAGCTTGAGATTGAGTACATCAACATGTTTGCTGATCAGCTGAATACCATCTATCATGCCGATACAGCTGTACGTTTGATGAATAAAATTGCCGACGGCATTCGTACAGAAATTCCGTATCACCAGAAACGCTGGGGATCAACCGTAAAATCATGGGAAGAGAATGTAGCCGTTCTTAAAACTTTTGTCACACAAAGGCCATTCTACCTGCGGCAGTTTATCATGGAAAAATTCGGGCTTACCGACACAGCTTATGTGCATGTTTATTCGCCGGGTGAAGAGCAGGGTGATATAACACTCAATAGCCTGAAAATTAAGCGTGATTTTAAAGGCGTTTATTTTAAAAATGTACCTGTAACCATAAAGGCTGAACCCAAGCATGATTATGAATTTGTGGGTTGGAAAGGGCGGAATGAGCGGTCATCGGAATTGACGATTATGCTTACAGAAGACCTTGAGCTGATTCCGGTTTTTCAGCCAAAGCGGCGCAGCATTTTTGCAGACAGTGTGATCATTAATGAAATATGCTTTTTTCAGCATGAATCAGACACTTCAGGCGATTGGGCAGAGCTTTATAATCACTCCGGAAAAGACATTGACCTCAGCGGTTGGGTGTTTACCGAATCGTCTTACAAAAAAGGTTTTGTGGTGCCAAATGGTACACTGCTTCAAAAAAACGGGTTTATCATTCTGGCTGAAAACCGTGATCTGGTGAGTAATTCCAAATGTCCGGTGGTTGGCAATTTTGATTTTGGTCTGTCCAAAAAGGGCGAAAAAATAACGCTTTATGACCAGGAAGGGTTTGTGGTAGACTCACTCACTTATGGAGCTTATAACAAGGATGTGCAGGGCGAAAATACATTTTCAGTGAATTTAATTCATCCTGATTCGGTGAGGTGTAGTAGTACAGCCTGGGCCAATGAGGTACCCAACCCCGGTGAGGCCAGCCTTAGTTACCGCAACTTTCTTCAGTCTGAGCTTGATAAAGCCTACTGGACCAAGGTGTTATTCATGGGCGGTGGCGGGTTTTTTTTTATATTGGCCGTTGGTCTGTGGTTCTTCCGGTCCTTTAAAAAACGGCATAATTTGACCCCCTGACACAAAGCGTTAGGAAACAAAAAATTGCGTTGGATCGGTAAAAAAGCAACTTGGGAAGCCTTTTATTCGTACATTAGAGTATTCTAATACGATTAAATGAAAAAAGCTTACGCTCTTTTTGCGGTGTTGTTTCTGTTCTTTTCTCTCTCCAAAAGTTATGCAACAACAGTAACTGCAACGCAAAACGGTAACTGGAATCAAACTGACACCTGGAGCCCGGCAACGGTGCCCGGTTGTTTTGATACCATTGTCATTCCCGCAGGTATTACGGTAACCATTACAGTAACAGTAAATCTGACGGCTTGTCCCCCGGTTTATATTCTCGTTGAAGGGACACTAACTTTTCAGACAGGAAAAAAGCTTGATCTGCCTGACGGATCGGTAGTTTACATTGCTCCGGGTGGTTCATTAACCGGTGGCGGTGGTGGCGGAAGCTCTAACTGGATCACCATTGCAGGCAGCCCTTATTGGACAGCCGGAGACGGTAACCTGACAGGTCCCGCAATTCTTTGCCAATCGTGCTCACTGCCTATTGAACTCGTTAATTTTACCGCTGATTTGAATGATGGTGTTGTTTTGCTTCAATGGCAAACAGCGTCTGAAGAAGAAAATGATTATTTCTGGGTTCAGCGCAGTACAGATGGTTTTACCTGGGAAAACCTGGCAATGGTAGACGGTGCAGGCAACAGCAGTGTGCTGATTGATTATGCAGCTGAAGACAGAAACCCGCAACTGGGTATGTCTTATTACCGGTTAAAGCAGGTTGACATGAATGGTTCGTTCAGTTATTCCCCAACACGGGTTATTTCAAACGGTGACTTTTACAGTGATCAGCAGTTGCTGGTGCTTTCATCTTCGTCAGAGGCGCAGCACAATGTGGTTATTTATTTTGCTGAACCCATTAAGGGTGATGTGGAAATTTTAATTGTTGGTGTAACCGGTGCCGTTTTATATTCAGAAAAACTGATGGCAGACAGCGAAATGTGGGTTGCCATAACGCTTGACAGACCTGTTTCTGCAGGTATTTATGCTATAAGGGCAAATCAAACCATTGAAAAAGTGTTTTTTCAATAATACTGCCTGTCAAAGAAATATCATTTAGCGGATTACTTTTTTGACTAACTTTATCTTTCATTTTTAAAACAAACAACGTATGAGTATTGGATTGTGGGTAGCCATCGGTGTGGTGGTACTGCTGATTATCATGATTATTTCCATGTACAATGGATTGGTTGGGCTTAGAAACAACCGTGAGAATGCATTTGCTGATATTGATGTTCAATTAAAGCAAAGACATGATTTGATTCCACAACTGGTTGCAACCGTAAAAGGGTATGCTGAACAGGAAAAAGGTGTTTTGACTGCAGTTACCCAGGCCCGTGCCAGAGCTATGTCGGCCGGCACAGTGAATGATAAAATTGCGGCTGAGGTTGCGCTTTCTGGCGCTATGTCTCAGTTCTCGATGCAAATGGAAGCTTATCCTGATTTGAAATCAAATCAGAATTTTATGCAGCTTCAGCGTGAGCTTTCTGATATTGAAAATAAACTGGCAGCTGTACGCCGCTTCTTTAATTCTGCTACTAAAGAACTCAACAATAAAGTGCAGAAATTCCCAAGCAACCTGATTGCCGGTATGTTTAAATTCAGCCAGGAGCCTTATTTTGACCTGGGTGTTGTTCAACGTGAAGAGCTTGATAAAGCTCCTGAAATTAAATTCTGATTCCTGTGGCATACGTTGGTCTTTACAGTCAGGTCCGCAGCAACAATTTTAAGTCGACCCTGCTCCTTGTTGGTTTTCCAACCGTTATTGTAGCAAGCGTTTGGCTGGTGCTGTTTATTCTCAGTGAATTTAAGTGGGAACAAGAGCAAACAGATGTATTTCTGCGCGTGTTGCCAATTGTAGTTGGTGCAGTGGCGTTATGGTTTTTGATTGCGTATTTGTTCAATTCAAAAATGATTGAGTTTGCAACCCATTCGCATACGCTGGATCGTCAGAACAATATGCGCGTGTATAACCTGGTTGAAAACCTGTGCATGTCACAGGGGCGTAAAATGCCTAAAATTCAGATTATTGAATCAGACGCACTGAATGCATTTGCAAGCGGGTTGAATGAAAAAACATACACCATTACACTCACCCGCGGAATTATCAATAAACTGAATGATGCAGAGCTGGAGGGTGTTATTGCACATGAGCTTGCACACATTATCAATAAAGATGTACGGCTGCTGATAATCTCTATCATTTTTGTAGGCATTCTGGGCTTTATTGTTCAGGTATTGTTCAGAACCCTTATTTATGGCAACCGGGGCAGCAGCAGTGATCGTAAAAAAGACGGCAGGTTAATTATTGTTGTTTTGATTGTAAGCGCGCTGGCTTACTTGCTTACGATTTTATTCCGTTTTGCATTATCGCGCAAGCGTGAATACCTGGCAGATGCTGCTGCGGCTGAAATGACAAAAAGGCCTGATGCGCTTGCCAGTGCCTTGCGAAAAATTTCAGGTCATTCTGAGGTGGAAGAAGTAAGCAGCAGTGATGTAAAATCCATGTTTATTTCCAATGAGCCTAAAGCCAATGCTTTTTCAGCCATTACAGGACTTTTTGCTACCCACCCGCCCATTCAGAAGCGTATTGCCTTTCTGGAGCAGGTTTAATTGATTATTAAAGTATTTTGAAAGCCCTTTTGCTTATTGCAAAGGGGCTTTTTCTTTTGGGAAGTTTCGGTTTCTTTTACCCTGGATCCTGGAACGCCGGATTGGTCACAAAGCTGCTGTCTGAGAGCGAAACCAAAAACATATAGAGTTTGTATTTGTCTCCCGGGTTCATTTGACTGCCCCCGGTACCTATATGTTTCATAAGCGGGTCAATTGTTGGTGAATTTTGCAGGCCCTGGCTATAGTGGTTGATAACATCCTGTATGGTTGCAAACCGGCCGTCATGCATATAAGGTGCAGTAAAAACCAGGTTGCGCAGTGTTGGTGTTTTGAATTTTCCATTGTCAAAACTGTTGCCGGTAACGTTTCCGCGTCCGTTATCGGTAATAACCGCATCAAGCCCGTTGTTGTGAAATGAATTATCGGTCCACAGCGGGTTGTATGAGTCTCCGTGACAATGAAAACAATCACCTTTGGTTTCGTCCATAAAAATGGTAAACCCTTCATAGGCCGCCTGCTGATCTGTTGCATTCCACCCACTGTTGCCGGTGAGCAGGTATTTATCAAAAGGCGCATTGCCTGAAATGAGTGTGCGCAAAAACTGGGCAATGGATTTACTGACAAGTACAGAGTCAATAACGGTGGTTCCAAAAACCTGTTCAAACAAGGCCGGGTAAAACAAATCCTGCTGCAGCTTAGCGGCTACGTTGGGCCAGGTGGTGTGCATTTCAACCGGGTTTGTAACGGGTTGAAACACCTGATTTTCAATACCGGCAGCGCGTCCGTCCCAAAAAAGATAGGTCATCCATCCCAGGTTAATCAGCGGCATTGAATTTCGGCCTCCTGCTATTCCATCAATGCCCAGGCTAAAGGCGGTAGTGTCACTGAATGAGGTTGCCGGCGCATGGCATGACCCGCAGGATTGGGTATTGTCGGCCGACAGGCGCTCATCAAAAAACAGTTTTCGGCCAAGCTCTACCCCTTCAACAGTCATTGGGTTTTCGCCCGGCACCTGAACAGGTGGTAAATGTTGTGAAATAATAGCCGGGTATTCAAAAAAATATGGGCTGGCCGTAACCGGTGTTATTTCGGGGTCCTTACGACACGCCGTAATAGCCAGCACACCACTGATTGAAACAAAAAGGGTCCATTTATTTTTATGTAAAAACCGGTGCAGCATTCGTTTTGATACCGATCCAAAAATACAGAATCTGGTTACAGCAATATATGATATTTGTCGTGTACCCTCAAAAACGCTGGAAAAAGGCCAATATTGTCCGGGAGGCCAGGGCTTGAATTAAAGCAGAGATTCGCTAACTTTGTACGCTATGCCAAAAGTTAATTGGGAAGATATAGGGCTAAAAGATTACAAAGCGGTGTGGGATTACCAGGAGCAGTTGTTTAAGAGTGCCATTGATTTGAAAATAGCGTCAAGGAATTCAGAGGTGGCGGTTTTGCCTGAAAATCATCTCATTTTTTGTCAGCATCCGCATGTATACACGCTGGGCAAAAGCGGTGAAGAAAGTCACCTGCTGATAAATGCACACGAGCTTACTGAAAAAGGCGCAGCGTTTTACAAAATCAACCGCGGTGGTGACATAACCTATCACGGTCCTGGGCAGCTGGTAATGTACCCCATATTAGACCTGGATCAGTTTTTTACAGATATTCACAAATACATGCGCTACCTGGAAGAGGCGGTGATATTGACCTTAAGTGAGTTTGGGATTAAGGCAGGCCGTGTTGACGGACTTACCGGTGTATGGCTTGACGGCGGCACTGCTAACGAACGAAAAATCTGTGCCATGGGTGTAAAAAGTTCACGCTGGGTAACCATGCACGGCATTGCATTGAATGTAAATCCTGATCTCTCCTACTTCAATCACATTGTGCCTTGCGGTATTGTGGACAAAAGTGTAACATCCATGCAAAAAGAGCTGGGTAAAGAGGTTTCTATTGATGCTGTGAGGGAATCTCTGCGCATCAACATGGCTAATATCTTTGATTACGATTATATTTAGTGAACAAAATACACGTTCATGCGAGTTATAAAGAAGGTTTTTAAGTGGCTTTTTATTTTAATTCTCCTGTTTATCGTCGGGTTTAACCTGGCCATTGTATTCACAGGTCGTTATTACATTTACAAGGGAATTGCCAACACGTATCTGAAAGGGCACATTCGCCCCACCATTTACGATCTGGAGGTTTTTAACAACCGTAAAGTGGTAGCCGGCACCCCCCAACCCTGGGCTGACCACAAAAATCTGGGAAAATTCAAGATTACGCAGGAAGAGCGTGATTTGCTGGAGCGGCTCAATACCGCCTCGTTTCTGGTTGCTTACAAAGACACCATTATTTACGAAGAGTATTGGGATGATCACAGTGTAAACATGCTTGGAAATTCATTTTCCATGGCTAAATCAGTTGTGTCAATTTTGATTGGGGTAGCGTTGGAAGAGGGTAAAATAAAATCACTCGATGAGCCGGTGGCCAATTACCTGCCGGAATTTGCTGATGAGAAAAAGAATATTACCATTCGGCACGTATTAACCATGAGCACCGGCCTTTCATGGAGTGAAAGTTACATTAGCCCGTTTTGCGATGTGGCTGAATTGTATTACGATACGGATGATCGTGATCTGGCCTGTAACCGTAGAATTATTGAAGAGGCCCCGGGTGAAACCTGGCGGTATAAAAGCGGCGACACGCAGGTGCTTATGTACATTCTGGCAGAGGCAACCGGCCAGAATGTGTCTGAATATGCATCTGAAAAACTGTGGAAACCAATGGGTGCTGAAAGTGATGCCTGGTGGAGCCTGGCAGGTGATGAAAACAGTACTGAAAAAGCGTTTTGCTGTTTGTATGCTACCTCCCGTGATTTTTTACGGTTGGGTAAATTGGTTAATAACCGCGGAAACTGGAACGGTGTGCAGTTAGTGAATGAACAATACATGAATGAATTTTGTACCCTGGCACCGCTTAAAAAGGCTGATGGCAAACCAAACAATGTTTATGGCTATCAGTATTGGATTTATACCGGTATGCCTTATGAGGTAACCTATTTCAGAGGCATGTCAGGTCAATACATTATTTCGGTCCCTGAAAAAGACCTGGTTATTGTAAGAACCGGCAATGGAACTGATCCCAATTGGAAAAACACCGAAGAAATAAAGGACGATGCGCTGGAGGGCCATTACATGGAACTGCCCGCATATATTGAAATAGGTTATGACCTGATGCTGCAGGCTGGTGGTCAATAAATCCCCGGTGGTTTCAGGTGAAAATAAGATTAGCAGAATGAAAGAACACATTAAAGTACCCAAAGTAGAGAATGTTGCAGTAGCGGTGGTAAAAGAGCTGAATGAAGAGAAAACGGCCGAGGTTTACAATGTGTATTTATTAAACCTGAAAAAAAGCATTATCCGCAATGCGCTGGTATCATCCAAGGGCTATGGCCAAAATGCAACCACTGGTGAGGCTGTAAAAACGTCTACGCTGCGTCATTTTTTGGGCGACCTCGACGGACAATCCTTTGCTAAGATTGAGCCCATTATGGAAGAAGTTTTTGGCCTGAGTAATGAGTATTGGGTCAGTTTTTATGAAAACAACCAGATTCTGGATAAAAAATTCATTTTTCTGGCTGAATCCATTACAGAAGAAAACATGATTAATGTGCCGCTCATCAACAAGCGCGGCGTAATGATTTAAGTTCCTGAGCAGCACAGGCATTCATTTGCTGAAACAGCGGGGAATCTTTATACATAAGTGCCGGAAAGCATTAATTTTATCGGTGAATTTTCGCGCAGACACGTTATGCAACTCCAAAAAATCAATTTAGAAAAGATACTGTTCCTTGATATTGAAACAGTACCCGAAGTCTATCGGTTTTCAGACCTGGATACTGAAACAGCGGCCTTGTTTGATGCAAAAACCAAATACCAGCAAAAAGATGGTCAAACAGCAGCTGAGGTTTACGACAAGGCCGGTATTTATGCTGAGTTTGGAAAGATCATCTGCATATCCTGCGGTGTTGTGCATGATAAACCGCAGGGTAAAGAAATCCACCTGAAATCCTATGCCGGTGATGATGAAAAACAACTGCTGATAAACTTTGCCAAATTATTGAATCAGCATTACAGCATGCCGCATCATATTTTATGCGGTCATAACGCCAAAGAATTTGATTTTCCGTTTATTGCCAGGCGCATGTTGCTTCATGGCATTGATTTACCAGCGGTGCTTGATATTGCAGGTAAAAAACCATGGGAAATTGCTCACCTTGACACCATGGAACTGTGGAAATTTGGTGATTACAAACACTACAGTTCACTGAGTTTGTTGTGTCATATTTTCAAAATACCAACACCAAAAGATGATATTTCAGGTGCTGATGTAGCCCGTGTGTATTATGAAGAAAAAGATTTACCGCGTATTGTCAAATACTGCCAGAAAGATGTTGTGGCGTTGATTCAGTTATTTCTCCGTTTCCGCAATGAAAAACTGGTAGAACAAGATGATATTCATGAATAGGTTACGGGCTGGTTTTTACCTCTTTTTAATTTGTTTTACCGCCTCTTGTTCAGGCAGCCTTGTCAGCGGCACAGAATCGGGTGAACCGGTGAATCCGCTGGCTGGATTTACTGATTTTCCGGACTCCCTTTTTGAAGGACTTTACCTGGGGCAGCCGCTTGCTGATGCACGCAATAACCTGCTTCAGAATGGGTTTGAAGCAGTGGATTCGTCCGGTTCGTTTAATTATTGGAGGCAGGGTGACTCTATTGAAGTTATTGTACCGGATGCCGCCAAAATACGCACGTTGAAAATCATGCTGCATTCAACGGCTTGTCTGGCGGCAAAACAGCGCCTGCTGAATGGTTTCAGCGCATCTGCTGAGCGTGCCCGGCAATCAGCGCAGTTTTCTGTTTTTGACTATCAGTGCAACGATCTTGACTTTAAACTCACCGTTTTCAGTCAAAAAGACTTTATTCGGCTTAATTTTGAGCAGCAAATCAGTAAATAAACTATCAATGGCTTTAATAAAACCGTGTCGTGGCAAAGCGCCTGTTATACCTCAGAACTGCTGGCTGGCAGACAATTGTACCATTGTTGGCGATGTTGAAATGGGTGAAAACTGCAGTGTCTGGTTTAATGCCGTGGTGCGGGGTGATGTAAACAGCATTCGTTTTGGAAACAACGTCAACATTCAGGACGGAGCCGTTATTCACTGCACGTATGAAAAAACAAAAGTAAACCTGGGTAACAATGTATCAGTAGGTCATAATGCGCTGGTACATGGCTGCACGGTGGGTGACAATGTGTTGATAGGCATGGGTGCAATTGTGATGGATAATTGTGCCATAGAATCCAACTGCATTATTGCTGCCGGTGCTGTTTTACTTGAGGGCACCAAGGTAGAATCCGGTTCCGTATATGCCGGTGTTCCGGCAAAAAAGGTCAAGGATTTAAGTCCTGAACTGTTTAAAGGTGAAGTGCAGCGTATTGCCAATAACTACCGCATGTACGCCTCGTGGTTTGAAGAATGATTAATATTTCTGCACGACAGGTCGCGACCTGCCTGCACAATCTTTATGATGTCAAATCCACAATCAGTGAAGTATCCGTCTTGGTTACTTTTGCCAGCCCGTGTTTGGTGAGTCCCTTCATTCCAAGGTCCCAGGCTTTGTTGCTAAGCGCCACGCGTTCTTTCAAAACAACCAGGTCCATTGATTTTTCTTTTTCAAGTACGGCCAGAATGAGTCGTTCATTTTCAGTGAGATCAGGCCCGCTGTTTCCCCATTTTTCAGGCTTCATTTGCGGGAAAAAAAGTACTTCCTGAATGGATAAATTATTGGTCAGGTACATGACCAGGCGATCAATACCAATACCTAAACCCGATGTTGGAGGCATTCCATATTCCAGGGCACGCAAAAAATCCTGGTCAATAAACATGGCTTCATCGTCTCCTTTTTCAGAGAGTTTTAACTGCTCTTCAAACCGCTCACGCTGATCAATGGGGTCATTTAATTCAGAATACGCATTGGCCACCTCTTTTCCACAAATCATCAGCTCAAAACGCTCAGTAAGTTCGGGGTTATCACGGTGTTGTTTGCACAGCGGTGACATTTCTTTCGGGTAGTCTGTAATAAACGTTGGCTGAATGTATTTACCCTCACATTTTTCACCAAAAATGGAATCAATAAGTTTGCCTTTACCCATGGTAAAATCTACCTCTACCCCATTTGATGTGCACCAGGTGCGTAATTCTTCTTCCGTTTTACCGTGAATATCAAATCCGGTAAAATCAATGATGGATTGCCGCATGGTTACCCGTTTGTAGGGAGCCTTGAAGTCAACCGTGTGATCTCCAAAGCTAGCTACCGTTGTTCCATTAACAGCAATGGCGGTATGCTCCAGCAAACGCTCAGTGAATTCCATCATCCAGTTATAATCCTTGTAAGCCACATAAATTTCCATGGCCGTGAATTCAGGGTTGTGTGTGCGGTCCATGCCTTCGTTGCGGAAGTTTTTGGAAAACTCATAAACACCCTCAAATCCGCCTACAATAAGCCTTTTCAAATACAATTCATTGGCTATACGCAAATAAAGTGTGGTATCAAGTGCGTTGTGATGCGTGGTAAACGGTCGTGCCGCAGCACCACCGGGAATGGGTTGAAGAATAGGTGTTTCTACTTCAATGTATCCGCGTGAATTAAAAAATTCACGAAAGGCATTAAACACCTTGTTTCGTTTTAAAAAAACATCTTTTACATGCGGGTTTACCACCAGGTCTACATACCGCTGGCGGTAGCGCAGTTCAGGATTGGTAAAGGCATCGTGCGTTACCCCGTCTGCATCTGTCTTAGGCATCGGAAGTGGTTTGAGTGATTTGCTCAGCAGTTTAAAATCAACTACCCGCACGGTAATTTCACCAACCTGGGTTTTAAATAAGGTGCCCTCAATGCCTACAAAATCTCCTAAATCCAACAGCTTTTTAAAAAGCTCGTTGTAGTTAAATTTATCTTCGCCGGGGCAAATTTCATCGCGGTTAAAGTAAACCTGTATGCGGCCGGCACTATCTTGCAGCTCAGCAAAGGAAGCCTTTCCCTGAATTTTTTTGCGCATGAGCCTGCCGGCAACAATTACTTTTTTTCCCTCTTCATAATTGGCTTCAATGTCGGTTGACAAATGACTTACCGGGTAAAGCGCAGCCGGGTATGGTTCAATTCCAAAATTTCTGATTTCGTTCAACGTTTCACGGCGTTGAATTTCCTGGTCAGACAGTTCAATAAGGCTCATGCATTCAAAGATTAATGGCAGCAAAGATAAGCTGAATTTAGCGATCGTCTCAGGTTTTCTTGTGCTCAAAACATAACAAAAAGCAAACGTTTCCGTATATCCATTAACTTTGCGCAATCCATGAGAGAATTAATTAAAGGCATCGGAAATCAAATTCAGGAAGCAATAAAAATCGGCTCATCAGCCCGGTTTTCAATTCCTGAAAAAGAGATCAGGGCGGTTATTGTTTGCGGGCTGGGAGGCTCCGGAATTGGTGGTAGAATTATCAGTTTACTGGTAAATGAAGAATTGAAGGTTCCTTTTATTTTGTCAAACGATTATTCGATACCTGCATGTGTTGATGAACATACCCTGCTGATTGCGTCGTCGTATTCTGGTAATACAGAAGAGACACTTTATGCGGTTAAAGAAGGCAAAAAGCGTGGGGCTGAAATTGTGGTTATCACATCAGGCGGTGAACTGCTTGAAATGGCGCAGCAATATGGCTGGAATCACCTGGTTGTCCCTAAAGGTCAACAACCGCGGGCTATGTTGGTTTACTCCATTGTGCAGCAGATTTATATTCTGAATGCGTACCGCCTCATCTCATCAAAAGAAATGGATTGCCTGGCGAATGTTCCTGATTTTCTGGTACGTCAGCGCGACATGATTCATGCAGAGGCTCTGCGTATTGCCAAATTCCTGCACCAGAAAACACCGGTTATTTATTCCGGCTCTTTTTTTGAGGGTATTGCCATCCGGTTCAGACAACAGCTGAATGAAAATGCCAAAGTGCTGTGCTGGAATCATGTTTTACCTGAAATGACCCACAACGAACTGGTAGGCTGGGCCGGCGGTTCAGATGCGTTTGCAGTGGTTTACGTGAAAACAGATTTTGACCATCCAAGAACCAATTATCGCTGGGATATTGTCAAAGAAATAATCAGCAAAAAAACAGCATACGTAACTGAAATAAGGGCAAAAGGGACTGACCGGCTTACCCAGAATTTTTACCTCATTCACCTGACAGACTGGATCTCCATTTACCTGTCTGAACTGAAACAGGTAGATGCAATTGAGGTGAATATAATTGGCCATCTGAAGACAGAAATGGGCAAACGCAAGTAAGGCAAATCACAGAAATTAATTACTTTAGAGAAGTCTTTGGTTCGGTTTTTGTTAGACTCGGCCTAAATAAGAATTGCCATGAATCCACTCTTACTTATTCAACTTGCCGCTTTTTCATTATTAGCCCAGCCCAGCCGTCTGCAATTAATTGAAGAAGCGCTCGACCGGGTTTTGCTGACACATTCCGTCAATTATGAAAAGGGAGACAAGCTGGAGGGTAAACTGGCTGATATAACAGTCACCTACACCGGAAACACCGTTATTGACGCAAAACAAGACAGCACGTATTTTTACGTTTACGGAACCTATACCTTTGCCAAGTATACCTACGTTCAGGCCCCCAATCCAATTAATGGCGGCAATGTAGGCAAATCCTATAATTCCAGCGGTTCCAGAAGTTACCTGGCGCGTGTTAAAAGTGTGTTGGATGACTATCGTGTTCAGGACATCATTATTGTAGATGATCCTGAAAAATTTGTTTTTCAGGATGCGGTTTATGATTCACTCAAACTGACATCTGATTGGGTGTATCCGCAGGTTGTGTACCAGTCTGATTCTAAAAAGAAAAGCGACTAGAATTCTGTTTTATTTCATTTTTTCCAATCTTTGCGGCTATGCAAAAGGCAGCAAAGAAATCCGCGTTTGGCAAACGGGCAAGCTATTTTGAACGCTATGCTTATCGTGAGCTCACCCGCAATAAAGGTGATCAGACAGGAGAAGAGCTCTTTTTACTCAGCGAAAAGGAAATTGCCGCACTCAAAAAAATTCGTACCAATACCTATCTCAAAGCAATTGCCGCCGGCTCATTGGGCGTTATTTTGTTGTATGTCCCCTATCATTTGTGGGGATCAGTTTTGTTCCCGGTTACCAGTGTCAGTTTGCCTTTGCTGGCAAATCCGGTTGCGCTGGAAATTGAGTTTCTGATTTATTCCGTGTTATTGGTTGTTGCAGAGATTATTTATCTGACCCGTTTAAACATAAAGGCCGTGAGTGCCATTGCGGCTGCCTGTGGATGTCCTGCCAGGCATGATCTTAATTTTGAAGACAACGTGAATGCGCTTATTGCTGTAGGGCTTGAAAAGAAACAAAAAGAGCTGGCGGCCATAGGCATTAATCCCTACGAAGGCCTTTCAAAGTGGTCCGTGGTTCTATATCAGATTGCACTTAAATTGAAAGCGGCGCTCAGCGGATTTTTGGTAAAACTGCTTGTAACCAAAGTGCTGGGAAGATATGCCTTGCGTATGGTGGTAGATTTGGCTGGTATACCGGTTTACGCCTTCTGGAATGCCTGGGGTGTGCGCACTGTTATGAATGAAACCAGGGTGCGGGTAATGGCGCCGCCGCTCATCAACAAATTTGTGCAGAACCTTTTTGATGAATTTAAGAATAACGATCAGTTTAAATCAGCTATTTACAATACGCTTCAGGCTATTTCAACGTCTAAAAGATCATTCCATTACAATCATTTTTTGCTGGCTACATCTATTTTGAACAGGTTCGAAATACCGGTTTCTACAGATCCCAATTACCAGGAAAATTTTCTGAAGAATGTTCCCGAATTTGATGCTGAGGTTGAACGTGCCATTGCCAAATTGTTGTTGTTTGGTATTATGATTGACGGGCGTTTATCGGTGCGTGAAAAGCGTGCGCTGCAAAACCTTCGTGAAGCAGGTGTAATGCCCTATACCGAAGAACAGGTAAAACGCTGGACAAAAGATTATTTCGAAGGGCGTGGTTTGGAAGAATTCCTGGTGTCGTAATATTCGCAGGGACATGTCCTACAGTTTTAAAACAAAAAACCCTTTTCGCTGAGAATTTCTCAATTCCTAGAAGCTTGGTTGCCGCTCTCACTCTCCACTCTCACACTGAAACAAAAAACCCTTTTCGTTCAGAAAAGGGTTTTTTGTTTTTGAGGTCCCGAGCGGATTTGAACCGCTGTACACAGTTTTGCAGACTGGTGCCTAACCCCTCGGCCACAGGACCATTATTCATGCGGTGGGCAAAGATAAGAATTATTTAATATTCGCCGTAGCTTTAGCGCAGGTGGATTTTTTCTTATCCTCCTAACCTTAGCTAAGGAAGTGGATTACCCCTCCAATACAACGGCTACTTCTTTGACCGTACCATTAACCGGCGGATTGAGTTTGCGTACCTTTATCCAGGCTTTGTTCATGGTTTTAAATTCTTGCCTGAAGCGCTTTAGAATGCGGTAGCCTACATGTTCAATCAGCTTGGAGCGTACAGCCATTTCTTCAACTACAATTTCACGAATACGCACATAGTCAATGGTGTCAATGAGCTGATCGGTTTCAGCGGCTTTCATAAAATCGGTACTGATTTCAACATCTACAATGAATTTACCGCCAAGCCTGGCTTCTTCTTCCATGCAGCCGTGAAAGGCGTAAACTTCAATGCCCACTACTTCTACAGTATTTTTCATGCTGATTTGGCCGCTTTTAGTTCAAGTACTTTTTTCAACCCATTTTCCATGCGGGTAAGCACAGTTTCTTTTCCAAGCAATGCGCATACTTCAAACATAGAGGGCCCCATGCCTTTGCCGGTAACCAGCAGTCGAAAACCGGGGCCTACCTTGCCAAAGCCGTATTTATGAAGCTCAAGGTAAGCGCTGAATTTTGCTTCAATCGTTGCTGCGGTAAAATCGGTAATTGATTTTAATTCGTCCATCAGCTCACCCATAATCTGGGTAGTTTCATCGTTCCATTTTTTGTCAATAACCGTTTGGTCATAGGCCGTAATGGCTTCAAAGAAAAATACCCCTTCATTGTAAATGTCAGCAACAAACGTAGCCCGTTCTTTCATCAGGGCGCATACTCCGGCAACAAAAGCGGGGTCTTTTTTAATGCCTTTGGCATCAAGCGTTTTTTGCAAAATGGCAGCCAGTTCATCATTGCTTTTAGCGCGCAGGTATTGTTGGTTGAACCAACGGGTTTTTTCAGGGTCAAAACGCGAACCTGATTTTCCAACGCGCTCCAGTGAAAACTCATTCACCAGTTCATCCAGGGTAAATAATTCCTGGTGGCTTCCCGGGTTCCAGCCCAGCAGTGCAAGCATATTGATAAAAGCTTCAGGGAAATATCCGTTTTCACGGTATCCGCTGTATTTTTCACCATCGGGATTTAACCAGTCAATCGGAAAAACCGGGAATCCAAGCCGGTCACCGTCCCGTTTGCTCAGTTTTCCATTGCCATCCGGCCGCAGAATTAGCGGTAAATGTGCAAATGCCGGCCGTTCCCAGCCAAAAGCTTCATACAATAACACGTGCAGCGGTGCTGATGGCAGCCATTCTTCACCGCGGATTACGTGTGTAATTTCCATCAGGTGATCGTCAACAATATTGGCCAGGTGATAAGTTGGCATGCCTGTCTCTTTGAACAGCACTTTGTCATCCAGGTTATTGGTATTAACGGTAATCCAGCCGCGGATAATGTCTTCAAATTTAATATCGCGGTTGCGCGGCATTTTCATGCGCACGGTATACGGTTCACCGGCAGCCAGTCGTTTTTCCACTTCTTCTTTGGAGAGGGAAAGTGAATTTTTCATGCTTGAGCGGGTAACTGCGTTGTATTGCCAGTTGGGCATTCCCATCTGTTTGGCTTTTTCACGCATTTCTTCCAGCTCATCACTGGTATCAAAAGCCATATAAGCCGCACCGGTTTCAACCAGTTTTTCAGCGTATGGCCGGTACATTTCTTTTCGCAGGGATTGAATGTATGGACCTTTGTCACCACCGTATCCCTCCCCTTCATTGGGTTCAATACCGCACCATTTTAACGATTCCAGAATGTATTCCATGGCACCCGGTACAAAACGGTTTTCATCGGTGTCTTCTATCCGCAGCAGAAAATCACCACCGTGTTTTTTTGCAAAGAGGTAATTGTAAAGTGCTGTCCGCACACCGCCCATATGCAGCGGTCCGGTTGGGCTTGGTGCAAATCGCACACGAACTCTTTTTGACATAGCTTTCAAATAATGATTTGCAAAGATATTCTTTACGGCGGAATACTCCGGCATGGTTTTTTTCGTTTGTGCTATAGAAAATGAACCTTTCAAGCACGATTATTGTATGCAACGTGAGAAAGTGTTAACTTTAGATTGATTTTAAGCACACATAGTGGGAAAGTTTCAGGAAGTTGTTGACCAGGTAGAACTCTTTATCAGAAAGTACTACAAGAATGAGATGATCAAAGGATTCATCTTGTTCCTGGGTGTTTTATTGGTTACATACCTTACCGTAACGGGCCTTGAATATTTCGGACGCTTTGGATCAGGTACCCGTTTTGTATTGCTGATTTCGTTTGTTTTGATAAACGGGTATTTGTTTTTGAAATACCTGCTTATTCCGTTGTTAAAACTCAATAAACTGGGCCGTCACATTTCTGTTTGGGAAGCGTCGGATATGATTGGTTCATTTTTTCCTGAAATTGGTGACAAACTCAAAAACACCCTGCAGCTTGAACGTGATTTAAGTCAGACAAAAATGAGCCTGGAGCTGGTGCGGGCCAGTGTTGAGCAGCGGTCTATGAAATTATCGGTGGTGCCTTTTGCATCGGCCATTGATTTGGGTAGAAACCGCCGGTATCTCAAATATCTGTTACCGGTTTTGGGTGTTTTTTTACTGGTTGCCATCATTAACCCGGGCATGTTTCTGGAAGGTACCAACCGTGTCATTAATTTCAACCAGGAATTTGTGGCCCCTGCCCCATTTAAATTTATATTGGCAAGCCCGTCTGAAACCAAAGAGGGTGAAGATTATAATTTGGAAATTAACCTGGAGGGAAATGAATTGCCCGATGAGGTGAAAATTGTTTCAAATGCCGGCACCTATAACCTCGAGAAAAATTCTAAAACCCATTACACCTATAAGTTTACGAATCTTTCAAAAGACTTGAATTTTTATTGTGAAGCAAACGGGTTTAAGTCTGAAGAATTCCGGGTGCAGGTTTTGTTTAAACCGGTGCTGGAAGATATCAGCCTGAATGTAATTTATCCCAAGCATACCGGTCTCAAACCTTCTCAATTTGCAAATACCGGAGACATAGCAATTCCTGAGGGCAGCACCATTGAGTGGTTGGTTAAGGCAAAAAACCTGTCTGCGCTGGACGTTTCTTTTAAAGACACAGCTTTTTCTTTAAACACTTCGTTGACAGACAATTACTCGTTTAAACGCCGGTTCTTAAATTCAGAGAGTTATACACTCATTACCAATTCAGCCGAGGTAAAAAATGCCGATAGTTTGAATTATACCGTGTCTGTAATTAAAGATGAATTTCCGCAAATTTCCATAACAGAAGAAATTGATTCCATGAACAGCCTGCATCGTTTTATTGAAGGTGAAATTGCAGATGATTATGGTTTCAGGGGTTTGACTGCAACGTTGAAAGTTATTGGTAAAGACACAAGCTATACCGTTTCAAAGGGCATCAAAATTAATCATTCGGTCATCAATCAGTTGTTTTCGTTTTACGTAGATCTGTCTCAGTTTGATTTAAAACCTGGTGATCGTATTGAGTATTCCTTTTCGGTGACAGACAACGATGAAATTAATGGATTTAAAACTGCCACCTCCGGCAAGAAAATTTATCAGATTCCAACACTGGATGAACTGGAAAATGATTTGGCCAGCAAGTCAGACAATGTTGAAAATAATTTAGACCAGGCCCTGAAAGATGCTGAAAAACTCAAGCAGGAAATTCATGATCTGAAAAATGAAATGATGAATAAACCCAACCTTGATTGGAAAGATCGTCAGAGCATTGAGAACCTGCTAAACATGCAAAAAGAGTTAAATAACCGCATTGAGCAGCTGCAGAAAGAATATGAGCAAAACAACAATGAGCGTGAGAATTTTCTGGAAGAAGATCCTGAACTGGAAGAAAAACGTGCACAGCTTGAAAAACTGATGGAGGAATTAATGGATGAGGAATTGCTGGAGATGTTCAAAGAGCTTGAAGAATTAATGAACCAGATGAATAAAGACGAGCTCATTCAAAACCTGGATCAGATGGAGCAGAAATCAGAAAATTTGAATGAAGAACTTGACCGTACGCTGGAGCTTTTTAAAATGATGGAGATTGATGAAAAGCTGAGTTCGCTTGAAGAGCAATTGAGGGAGTTGGCGGAGCAGCAGGAGAAGTTAAATGAAATGACAGAAAACAAAGAACTGTCATCTGAAGAGCTGGCTCAAAAGCAAGAGGAGCTGAATAAAAAGTTTGATGAAATTCAGAAAGACATGGAAGAAATTGAGCAGAAAAATGCTGAGTTACAAAATCCCATGGATATCGAATTTAATGAAGAGATGGAAGAGTCAATTGACCAGGAGATGAATGAATCAAAAGAAAATCTTCAGAACGGCAGTGAAAAGAAATCGCAGGAGAACCAGTCCAAGGCCTCTGAAATGATGCAGCAAATGGCTGATGATGTTGCCGCCATGCAAATGCAGAACTCACAACAACAGCAAGGTGAAGACATGGATGCGCTGCGTTATTTGCTTGAAAATATTGTGGCGTTAAGTCAGCGGCAGGAATCCCTGATGGCTGAGTTTAAAACAACCAGTCCTACTGACCCTAAATACAATGAACTTGCACGTGAGCAGCAGGATATTCAAACTGCTTCGCAAATAGTGAATGATTCGCTCATTGCGTTAAGCAAAAGGGTGTTTCAATTGTCTTCATTCATTACTGAATCGTTGGCTGATTTGAATTACAACCTGGATAATTCGCTCGAGCATGCTGAGGAGCGCAAGACCTCTGAGACAACCCAAAGTCAGCAATACGTTATGACGGGTTATAACGATCTGGCACTTATGCTGGCCGAGGTGTTGGATCAAATGCAGCAGCAAATGAAAAATCAAATGCAGGGCAATGGTTCATGCAGCAACCCCGGGGGTACGGGTCAGGGTTCGCCGGGTGGTAAAATGAGTATGGAGCAAATGAAACAGGCTTTGCAGGAACAGATAAACAAGATGAAGGGCGGTCCTAATCCAGGGGGTCAGGAAGATGGTAATAAAGACGGACAAGGCGGTGGTGATGGCCCAGGGTCTATCCCCGGTCTCTCGAGTAAAGAGATTGTGAAAATGGCTGCGCAGCAAGCTCAGATTCGTGAATCGCTCAAACAAATGCGTGAAGATTTGAATAAAGACGGCAGTGGTTCCGGCAATGGTTTAAATGAATTAATAGAGGACATTGATCAGCTTGAAAAAGATCTGCTCAATGGTAATGTCGGGAATGATTTTGTAAAGCGTCAGCAGGATATTTATACGCGCCTGCTTGAGCATGAAAAAGCCATGCGTGAACGTGGTTATAGTGACGAGCGTGAGTCGAATGAAGGAAAAAATCAGGAGAATAGTAACCTAATTGAATTTACAGAGTATAACAGAAAGAAGAATGCGGAGGCTGAGTTTTTACGCTCACTTCCAATAGGTCTGAGAGTGTATTATAAAACACTCGTAAATGAATACTTTAATTCTGTAAACAATTAGTGAATGTTGAATATTGAGATTGCTTCAA
Source organism: Bacteroidota bacterium (assembly GCA_016192075.1). GTDB lineage: Bacteria > Bacteroidota > Bacteroidia > Flavobacteriales_D > Crocinitomicaceae > JADJGJ01. The sequence goes on from JACPUU010000018.1 coordinate 276,239, forward strand.
AATTAGATCGAATTCCTGAGGTTGAGTCGCTGATTGATAAAGTGTCTGAAGAGTTGGGATTGAATGAAGATCACTATGGTAATATTCTCATTGCCGTAACAGAGGCTGTCAACAACGCCATTATCCATGGCAATAAATATTCTGACTCAAAAAAGGTTCGTGTGGAGGTAAAAAAAGAACCCGCTGGGGTTGTTTTTACCATCAGCGATGAAGGGCAAGGGTTTGATTTCATGAATTTGCCTGACCCTACTGCACCGGAGAATTTGGAAAAACCAGACGGGCGCGGTATCTTTCTAATGAAAAATTTGTCGGACGGGGTAATCTTTGAATCGAACGGTTCAAAAGTTAGTATTACCTTTGCTACCGCAAATGGTTAACGTTTCTTACGATTTTCTGAATGTAAAAGTGGACGGTTTTGATCCGAAGAATTATACTTCGTGGATCAAAAAAGTGCTTTTAAGGCATGGAATCTCCAGTGCTCGTTTGGGCTATGTTTTTGTCTCAGACGAGTATTTGTTAAAGATGAACCAGGACCATTTGAACCATGATTTTTACACGGATATCATTACGTTTAATTATAACGAAGAAAATAGTTTGTCGGGCGAAATGTATATCAGCGTAGATCGTGTCAGGGACAATGCGGATGAGTTTTCGGGGGGTGATTTTGAGCGTGAATTGTCTCGCGTTATTATTCATGGTGTTCTTCATTTAGTGGGATTCGATGATCAGACCGATGAAGATGAACTGAAAATTCGGGAAGAAGAAGAGGTTTGTTTAAGCCTGAAATAGTGTTTCACGTGAAACAAAAGTAAAGAGCCGGACTGTTGATCGAGCGTAGCCGAGATCAACAATTGGGCGCATACTCAAATAAGTTGGAGAGACATCCGGTCCCTGGTCAAAGTCGGGCGCAACGAATCACCCCGACTTTTATTGGGTCAGTCAAAATGTTCCACGTGAAACAAAAGTAAAAAACTGAGTCGTTGATCGAGCGAAGCCGAGATCAATGGCTCAGTTGGATGCTCAAACGAGTTGAGAAATATTCGATCCCTGATCGAGGTCGGACGCAATGAATCACTGTCCGGCGCCTATTGGGTGGAACAAAAGAGAAGGTTTGTGCGGTTGATCTCGGCTACGCTCGATCAACAGGGGGCGGTGGGTTGGATACTCAAAAAGTTGAAAGTGGTCCCTGATCGGGGTTGGACGAACAAACTACTGTCAGGTGTCTATAGGGCGGAACAAAAGAGAAGGCTTAGTTGATCGAGCGAAGCCGAGATCAACGGCGGGCTGTATGCTCAAACGAACTGAAAAATTATTGAATCCTTGATCGAGCGAAGCCGAGATCAACGATCCCATCTTTTGTAGTTGCGGGAGCTAGAAAAAATTAGGTGAAACGTTTCACGTGAAACAATTTCAAAAATGTTACCAGAGTACGATATTATAGTTGTTGGGGGTGGTCACGCAGGCTGTGAGGCAGCTTATAGCGCAGCTAAAATGGGGTCTAAAGTGCTTTTGGTTACCATGAATATGGCAACCATTGCCCAGATGTCCTGCAATCCCGCAATGGGCGGTGTTGCCAAAGGGCAAATTGTTCGGGAAATTGATGCCTTAGGTGGTGGGTCCGGAATTGTCTCAGACAAGTCGGCTATTCAATTCAAAATGCTCAATCTTTCAAAAGGACCCGCTATGTGGTCGCCGCGGACTCAAAACGACCGAATGCGTTTTGCTGAAGAATGGCGTTTGCTTTTAGAAAGAACTGAAAATGTTCATTTTTGGCAAGATATGGCCAACGGTCTCATTGTCGAAAACAATCGACTGAAAGGGGTCACCACGGTCATGGGTCAAAAAATTTATTGCAAGGCCGTTGTTTTGACAAATGGTACTTTTTTGAACGGACTCATTCACCTGGGTGAAAAAAATTTCCGGGGCGGACGAACAGGTGAAAGCGCCAGTTATGGAATTACAGAGCAACTCATTGAATTGGGTTTTGAGGCAGGCCGAATGAAAACAGGAACACCTCCACGGGTTGATGGCCGCTCGTTGGATTATTCTAAAATGGAAGAACAACCGGGTGATACCAATCCCTCTAAGTTTTCACACGACCCCACTATCCTACCCCTTGCTAAACAAAGAAGTTGTTATATTACCTATACTAATTTAAAAACCCATGAGGTTTTACGGTCGGGGTTTGACCGCTCACCCATGTTTAATGGTTCTATTAAAAGTACAGGGCCGCGCTATTGTCCGTCTATTGAAGATAAAATAAACCGGTTTGCTGAACGAACCCGTCACCAGATTTTTGTTGAGCCTGAAGGCTGGGAAACCGTTGAGGTTTATGTAAACGGCTTTAGCACCTCGTTGCCTGAAGAGGTTCAAATGGAAGCCTTGAAAACCATTCCCGGTTTTGAGAATGTCAAAATGTTCCGCCCCGGTTATGCCATTGAATACGACTACTTCCCCCCTACCCAACTAAAACACACATTAGAAACCAAGCTTGTTGAAAATCTGTATTTCGCCGGTCAGATAAACGGCACTACCGGTTATGAAGAGGCCGCTTCTCAAGGATTAATGGCCGGTATTAATGCCCACAATAAGCTGGCGGGTAAGGGTGAGTTTATTCTATCCCGCTCACAGGCTTATATTGGGGTTTTGATTGACGATTTGATTACCAAGGGCACCAAAGAACCGTATCGCATGTTTACCTCGCGGGCTGAGTTTCGTATTCTGCTGCGGCAAGACAATGCTGATTTACGCTTGACAGCCCTGGGCCATGAAATTGGTCTCGCTTCCAGGGAAGCGCTTGATCGGGTATCTAAAAAAATTGAACTGACAGCAAAAATTGTTAAAGTACTGAAAGAAGTTAGCGTATTACCTGAAGAGATTAACCCAATGCTTGAACAAAAAGAATCGGCATTGATTACCCAATCGGTTAAAGTCAATACAATTTTAATCAGGCCTCATATAGGCCTGGCAGATTTAAGGCTAAATTGTAAGACGCTGAATGATACCTTAAGTCAGGTTGATGAAGGGAATATGGGAGCGCTTGAACAGGCTGAAATTCAACTAAAATATGCAGGTTACATTGAGCGTGAGCGTGAAATGGCTGATAAAATGAACCGGCTTGAAGATTTGCGCATTCCAGATACGCTTGATTTTAAAGCAATGCCGTCGCTTTCATCAGAGGCTGTAGATAAACTAACTAAAATCAGGCCGGCCACCATTGGTCAGGCCAGCCGAATCAGCGGAATATCTCCTTCTGATATTTCGGTTATATTAATTCATTTAGGCAGATAAGCATGATAACCAGAGAACAATGCCCCATTTGTGAAAGTAAGCATTCAAGTGTTTTTATGACAACAAAAGACTTTTCGGTTTCCGGAGAGTCTTTTTCAATTGTGACTTGTGCTGATTGCGGGTTTTATTACACAAATCCGGTTCCGGAAGAAGACATAATCGGAAAGTACTATAAATCAGATGCTTATGTTTCACATTCCTCCTCTAAAAAGGGGTTAATCAACCGTGTTTATCACCTTGTTCGGTGGTATTCACTGCGTAAAAAGGTGGCGCTGATTAAGAAATTGAGCAAGGGCCGCAATTTATTAGACATTGGTGCAGGCACCGGGCATTTTCTATCGGTTGCCGGCCAAAAAGGGTGGAAGGTGACTGGCCTTGAACCGGATGATGATGCCAGGGCCCTTGCAAAAACGGTGAATGGTATAGATTTGCTGCCACTGGACAAGCTGCACGAAATGCAGCCCGGGCAGTTTGATGTAATTACGATGTGGCATGTTTTAGAGCATGTGTATCACCTGAAGCGTGATTTAGAGAAATTAGTTTCATTGCTTAAGCCCAATGGCACCCTGGTGGTTGCTGTTCCTAACAGAAAGTCCTACGACGCCAGGTATTATAAAGAATTTTGGGCGGCCTATGATTTACCAATTCACTTATATCATTTTACCCGGCCGGATATTCAACGGTTAATGGATCAGTTTGACCTGGAGCTGGTTCAAACAAGACCCATGGTTTTTGATTCGTTTTACGTTTCCATGCTATCTGAAAAATACAAGGGCGGAAACCTGGTTAACGGAATTTTGACCGGTTTAAAGTCTAACTGGCTTGCTGAAGACGATTCTTACAGCTCACAAATCTATATTTTGAGGCGAAAAAAGCATTAGACACGCTATAAACGGTGTTTTTAGTTAGTAAAAGGAAATCTATCGGCCCGCTGTGCGATCGTTGAATGAAGGCCTGTTTCCCGAGGTCGATGGTTTTCTGTATAATTATTTGGTTATCAATGAATTAACAATTTTTAATAATTCCGCGTTTAATCCTAAACAATTATGTGGTTTTTTATAAATTACCTTTCATAAAATGGGTCATTGAAAACGGGTGAATTTAAAATGCCGTTTTGTGAATCAGAAAAACTGGAACAGTGATAGTGCCGGCTGATTTTTCCAAAAGGGATATCGCGAATTATTCAGCCCTGTGGTTTTTAAGCCCTGTTTTTTATTTAAAAAGGGATCGGTACAGCTCACCCACCATAATGCTCAATCCAAAGGCGTAATAGGGCCCGTTGAAAGCCTTGCGCAGCGTTTTTTCAGCGTTAAACGTGAAACGGAAACCCGTGCCAATACGTGGTGCCAGCCAGGGCAGCAAATAGTACTTAACGTTCACTCCCGTATTCAGCAGTGAAAAAGAAGAAGCCGTGTACCGGTAAAAAACACCGTCATTGCCTTCTACGTAACCATCAAGGCCACCGCCGCCCAGGTACAACGGCAGTGAAATTTCCCACTTGCGGGTTTTATAGAATACCCGTTCGTAAAACAGCGCCGCATAATTGAGTTTAAACTTAACCAATGAGGTGTCTGTAGCAAGCGGATAATCCACGGAAAGATCTGTAAAAACAAGGTCTTTTTTGAGTCCGTAAAAGCCAAAACCGAAGCGGTGAACACCCTTGTATTCAACCCCAAACCGGAGTCCGTTGAATTTTACCGGCGCACCCGAATAAAATGAGCGGTAAGCATCAAAACCAATCAATGGTCGCCATAGTTTGGTGCCATGGTGTGATGGAAAAAAAACGCGGATTGAATCTGGTTTGAAAAATTGTTTTAATTGCCCGTTTGCCGCTGTGGTAAGTATGAGCAATGCGGCAAGCAGCGTGAGGCGCAGCGCACTGAAAAAACCATATTTTGATCGGTCATGATTCACGTGAAACGCCTTTCAAGGGTTGTTTTTGAGAGTAATATGCATCGCAGCTAAGTTTGATGTTACCCATTTCTTCGCAGTATTATTCTGACACGGGTGCCTAAGTTATCGGTAAGTTTTTGTATTTCAAAATCGGTGGGTTGATAGTGGACATCGTTGAAAATTTTCAGCCGTTGTTCCAGAATCTTTATACCAAAAGATTC
>JACPUU010000017.1 GCA_016192075.1 Bacteroidota bacterium
AGGCGAATGCTTTTCGAGTGACCAGGTTGATGTAACGGTTAACCCGATGCCGGTAGTGAGTTTTGTAGGAGACAGCCTGATGGGTTGTGACCCGCTGACGGTAAACTTCACCAACCAGACAATACCGGGTGGATCAAACTGTAGCTGGACCTTTGGAGATGGTAACAGCACAACAGGATGCACAACGGTATCAAACACATACCTCAGTGCAGGTATCTACGATGTAACCCTGACTGTGACATCACTCGAGGGTTGTACCGCTTCGGCTACTTACAATGATTATATAACCATAATGGCGCAGCCGGTTGCTGAGTTCACGTTCTCACCGCAAGAGGTTTCGGTAGGTGATCCAACTGTGATGTTTGCAAACTCATCGCAATTTGCAGATACCTATGAGTGGAATTTTGGAGATGGAGGCGCTTCACTGCAGGAGAATCCGACACATACATTCCCGCAAACAGGTAATGTTACGTATGAAGTGATGTTGATTGCAACCAATTCAGTTGGATGTGCTGATACAGCTACAGCAGAAGTTGATATTGTGGATGAGTTGATTTTCTATGTTCCAAATGTATTTACACCAGATGGAAATAACATTAACAACACATTCCTGCCGGTATTTACTTCCGGATTTGACATCTACGATTATCACCTGACCATTTTCAATCGTTGGGGAGAGGTAATGTTTGAGTCATACAACTCAACTGCAGGATGGAGCGGAACATACGGTGATCAGGGTCTTGTAGAAGATGGCGTATATGTGTGGCAAATTGAATTTGGTGACAACCGGTCAGACAAACGTCACAAATACCGCGGACACGTCACTGTTTTGAAATAGAATAACCGATTTAGGATTAGTAAACTAAAAACCGACACTGAAAAGGGTCGGTTTTTTTGTTTATGAAAGAGGGCTCTGACCAATTAAATCAATATGAAGGTGATTGTGTGATTTGTGCCTGCATCGTCTTTGCGCTGCCGTCAGCTCTTATGCGGAACGCTGGTGCAAGTGTAAACTTCAGCGGTATACGAACAGCTGAGAAAGGTTGTCGGGAATGTTTATTTAGAAGAGATTTGAGAACACCGATAGCATGGATCTGCTGGTAAAAACGGCCATGTTTTCAATGGAGATTGATTGTAAATTTACGTCCACCGGCCTGCCCTTGAACAGGTAGATTTTTGGCGACGTTCATGCGTTTTGCATTTTACGATTGATGATAGCTTCAATATTGATTTTTAAACAAAATTGTTTGATACAATTCACCCGTGAGTCAATACATTTGATGAGATTTTTTGATCCTGTTTTAGATGGCATATTCTTTACCTCCTGATGCAAAACCAGGCCCTTTGAACCCGGCAAATGTTCCACCGGCGTTGAGACCTTTTATTCCACTTGCAGAAAAATTTGGGATAGGTGATGATGGTTACCGTGATGAGTTGCTTTTCAGACTTGATATAAATGAACTGGAAGAACTCATTCAGGCATTTGATGAAATACCGCAGCATGTTTTGGATGCATGGTTAGTCGGGGAGGAGGCAAATTCACTTGCACCAACGCATGAATACGTAACATTCACATGTCTGACAATGTCTTATTACATGGCAAAAGTCCGGTTAAAAACAGCATTGAGTAGAATGCATTCTGAATAAATACCATTGCTGTTTTTCAAAATAAAAAAGCCACCTGCTTTTTTGCAGGTGGCTTTGTAAACAATGAATCAATTCTACACTATTTGCGAACTACCAGTTTTTTGCTGATTTGTTCGTCTTCAGATTTGATAACGATGAAATAAACACCATCTGCTACTGAGTTCATATCAAACTCAAGGGTTTGGTTCTGAACGCCGGCATAGGTTCTCTGAATTACCTTTTCACCAACAATATTCACTACTTCAACAGTGAGATCATGTGATTTTTTCAGATCAAATGTAATAGCAAATTTACCCGATGTAGGATTTGGATAAATGCTGAATGATTCTGCCAGGTTACCTTCAATACCTGAATCATCAAATACGGTTAAGGTAACATCCAGCTCAGCTTCACAGCCACTTGCATCAAGTACATTGCAATAGTATGTGGTAGTCACAGTTGGTGCTACGTTTACAGAGTTGGTTGTTCCAATCACGTTTACACCTTCATACCAGGTCCAGCTTACACCACCGGTTACTGTAAGTATAGTGTTTGTTGCCGGAGGAACAGTCGCATCTGCTGTTATGGTTGGGTTAAACGTATTAATGTTTCCAACGCTGACAACACCGGTATCTTTACAGTTGTTGGCATCGGTTGTAATAACCGTATAATCACCTGAAATTAAACCGGTATAAGTCCACCCGGTCTGGAATGTTGCACCGGAATTGATAGAGTAATCATAAGATCCGCCATCACCGCCAGTAGCAGTAATCACAATTTGTCCGTCAGCAGCGGTGCAGGTTTCATCGGTAACTGTATAGTTGACACTCAAAGGCGGATTGACAACAAGGTTGTATACCGGTGACAAATCAGTTTGGCAAGATCCACTGGCTTCTAACTGAATGGTCCAGTTACCTTGTGTAAAGGTGTTGGTTGTCAGGTTGGCCTGGTCGTAGTAATAGTTATTTGTACCATCACTGATATCCCAATAATAACTGCTGGTATTGGTTGAACCGTAACCGTTCATGGTCACGTCCATACCCTCACAGGTTTCTGTAACCGGGAAAGAAACAGATGCAGTAGGCGCCGGGCCGTTTGATACCAGGGCGTCCATAATAATAGACGTATTTGGATTTCCGCTGAACAGGTTACTGGTCAGATACCAACCTACGCCGCCGGAAACAAATACACCTGCTGTGCCCGTGTTGGCACCCCCTACGCGGTCAGCAAAATCAGTAGTGGCAAACATAACGGTATCAAAAGAACCCGAATAGGTAAAGGTTGCAGAAATCCAGAACGTGCCTGTAACCGAAACCGGTGTTGTAAACTCAATTTCGTTCCAGAACCCTTCATTTAAGTCTGTCAATGGCATGGTGTGTGCAGTTCCAAGCAGCGCATTCGGGAGCCCCGTTCCGGTGTTGTGTGAGTATACTTTGAATGAAATGTTGGTAGCTGTTCCCATATCATCAATCTGGTAAATAGGCAAATAAACACCTCTTACCTGGGTAGGCGTAGCGGTTGTATATTTCTCAGCAACTTCCAGTACATTGTATGCACCGGTGTTCAGGCTTGTTGTTCCGGGATAATAACCAGACTCGCCTGTAACTTTATAAGCGGTCATATTAGCCTCTTCAGCCGGTGTGTAGTTGCGCAGCGTATCGCACGCAATGGCACCGCCGCCGCTGGAAATTACGTTGATGTAATTGGTTTTTGTTTCACCGTCACTACCCACGCCGTTGGTGGCAGTTAAGGTAACGGTGTAGGTTCCGGTGTTGGCAAACTGGATGGTCGGATTCTGACTGGTTGCCGATGTGCTGTTGATGTATGTAACCCCGGCAGATGGTGTTACGCTCCAGCTCCAGGTTGTCGGGAAGTTTGTACTCAGGTCTGTAAAATTAACTGAACCACCCTGAATTACGGTTGTGATATCTGCTACAAAGTCTGCAACCGGTGGCACCGGGTTTACCGGATCACAGGCATTGGATGAGTTCAGGGAGTTGCGTGAGCCGGTAAGTACCAATTGCATCAGGTTAGCCTGTTGCGTTGTAAACATAACGGTACAGTTTGAGTAATCCATGTAATTCTCATACTGCGTGTTTGTTCCCGGGCAGGTTTGCTGCAAGCCAGAGCAGGACAGTGCATAGTCAAATGACGGGCCGGCGGTGATCGGGGTGTCTGACAGACCATCATTTCCACTGGTGCAGCCAGTGCCATCTGTATCACCCCAGGTGTGTGATAATCCCAGGTAGTGGCCAATTTCATGGGTAAGTACGCGGTTAGACGGGTCAACCCCCAGGTTATAGTCAATGACAATACCATCAATGGATGCCGGTGGTAATGAAGAAACGGTAGGTTTGTAAGCATACCCGGCCACACCACTGGTGGCACCGTTGGTAATATCACAAATCCAGACGTTCAGATAGTTGTTCCGGTTCCAAACCGGGGTTCCGGTTCCGCCACCGGTGTCGTCTTTCATTTTATTGGTTTCGCTATCTACATCATAATATCCTTCAGTGGTAGAAACCCGGTGAATTCCAAGTTCGGTGAGCTGATTACCCGATGGGTCACGCTGTGCAAGGCAAAAATCAATGTCTGCGTTGGCTGGTACAAAGCCTAAAGCGGTGCGCGCATTGACAACATCGGCATTTAGCATGTTAAAGTCTTCATTTACAGCATCTAAAAGCGCGTAAATAGCCGATTGAGAAACGTTTTCAGCAGGGCTGGCAGGGTTGTAAACGACGTGAAAAATGATTGGAATGGTATATGTTGAACGGTCACCCCCATCAAACTCCTGGGCCATGATGGCTTGTTCCTGCTCCTCTTGCCGGTAACGTTCAGTAATGCCCTCGCTTTCCAGCCAATGATTGGTCATAGCATCGGTTAAACAATGCTCGCCGTCATGTTCATGATGAAAATGGGGTGATGCTGTTGGCAGGTAAGTGCTGGCAAATCCATGTGCCACGTTGCCCGCCGGCATACCGGTTTGCTGCTTAAGCTGCCCGAAAGACAGGGACGAAAATCCCAGGTAGAGCGCTGCTACAGCGAGTAGTTTGTAGCGTTTTTTCATGTTCAATAGTTTTTTGATTCAGACGAAATGTAATGAATTTCATGGAGCTGACCAAGTAAATGAACAGGAGCAAAACAGAATTCAGAATGGCCTATGAAATTTTAACGGCTGTCTGGTAGAAATTATTGACACAGCCAATTACTTCATACTTGATATAAAAAGAACTGGTCCATTCCGTGAAGGCTTTGTATTCATGCATGGGAACATTAAACTCATCAAAGAAGATGATGTCACCTTTTTTCAGGTAAGGGGTCATTAACGTCAAAACGTATAATGTTGCTGAATATAAATCAGCATCCATTTGAATTACTTTGCGTTTTTGATTGGGATAAGTTGCCAGAAAGGGAAGAAGGGTTTGCTGAAAAAGGCCCTGGTAGAATTTGCAGCGCGCATCGTCCATTTGTGGGGGCTCATTGCCATTTGACATATCACCTGCTTTAAAGGGGCCCCAGTTTTCAGGAAGTCCGGTAAACGTATCAAATCCATGAAAGGATGAGTCAGGATTTTTTATTTCATTGGCCCACCACCTGAAGGAGCGGCCTTTTGAAACGCCAAATTCAAGATAATCAATATCACTTAATTGTTCGGTTTGAATCACATGTCTGAACAAATCTTCACGTTTGTTATAATTGAGCCTGGAATTATAAAAGTCGCTGAACGGATTTTTTTTATGTGCATGAACAAAGCGTGAAAGCTGTGCCAGGTGACCTAAAAAAAGAATGATCCTGGATGGAACAAGGTAGTGTAATCTTAAAACAAAAAAGAGGCCTTTTAATTTTCCGCGCATAACAACTTAGTGGGGCTTCAAATATAGAAAACAAATAACAACTGGTGTGTCACAGGCAGTTTTCAAAAAGGGTGCTTAAAGCATTCGTAGAAAATTCACTTCCTCTTCTGTCAAATGGCGATAGGTACCACGTGGAAGGTCCTTTTTGGTAAGCCCGGCAAACGAAACGCGATCAAGTTTTTTAACCACATGGCCCAGGGTTTCAAACATCCGCCGTACAACGCGGTATTTGCCCGAGTGAATTTCTATACCCACTTCACGGTTTCGTGAATCTTTCAAAATCTCCACTTTATCTGCTTTAACAAATCCGCCGTCTTCCAGTTCAATGCCTTCAAGAAGAGCGTTTACCTGCTCATAGGTTACCGGTTCAATGGTTTCTACATGATAGAGTTTGCGCACTTCATAGCGCGGATGTGTCAGCTTTTTAGCAAGGTCACCGTCATTGGTGAAAAGTAATAATCCGGTCGTATTGCGGTCTAAACGACCCACCGGATAAATGCGTTCTTTGCAGGCTTTGGCCACCAGCACCATCACGGTCTTACGATCCATGGGATCATCCATGGTAGTGATAAAGTCTTTGGGCTTGTTCAGCAGAACATATCTTTTTTTCTCAGCACGAACGGTGCCTCCGTCATATTTCACTTCATCACCCGGTTTTACTTTATACCCCAGTTCGGTAATGATCTGACCATTGACTTTAACAAGTCCGGTCTGGATAAAAACATCGGCTTCACGGCGTGAGCAAATACCGGCGTTGGATAAGTATTTATTCAGGCGGATATTTTCTGAAAAAGAAGGCAGGGGATCACCTTTTGGTTTTTTAGGACCGAAGGCTGTTTTTGGATTGTATTTTTTATCACCGGCAAATTTCTTTTTGTCTTTGTCAAAAGCTGGTTTATCTGAAGTACTTTTTCTTTTGAATGATTTTTCATCACCGGCTGATTCCCTCGCAGATTTAAATCCTGCCTTTGCAGGCCTTGAATCATCAAACTTAAAGGGCTTTTTTTTGTCGCGGTCAAATGCAGGTTTTTCTGTTTTTGAGAAGCGTTTGGATGGTCTTGAATCGTCAGACTTAAAGGTTTTTTTTGTGTCCCGTTCAAAAGCAGGCTTATCTGATTTTGAAAAACGTTTTGAGGGTTTTGATTCGTCATTAAACGACTCATTTTTTGTGCGTGATTTACCGCCAAAATCTTTTTTTGGTGCACGTTTGGTATCCCCGCTGAATGATTTTTTTTTGGTGTCAGAAGACGAGCTTTTGTCGCTGCCTGAATATTTGCCTGGTTTGCGCATAATAGATAGTATGGAATCTTCCCGATTCGATGAATTGGCTGCAAAGATAGTAAAAAGCGGTGGTACTGTGCTTAAAGATTCTCATTCAACGCCCTGATAACGGCAGTAACATCTTCAGGTGTATCTACATTCGGGGTTTCAATGTGTGTTTCAACGGTGGCAATTTTATAGCCGTAAAACAACCAGCGCAGCTGCTCCAGCGATTCTGCCTTTTCAAGCTCAGTGGCTGGCAGTAACAACAGTTTTTTCAGCGTTTCAGTGCGCCAGGCATAAATGCCGATGTGTTTGAAGTAGGAAATTGATTCAGGCCAGTGCGTCAGGTGTTTTCCCTGCACAAAGGGTATTGCGCTGCGGCTGAAATAAAGTGCATTGCCGGCGTGATCAAGAACCACTTTGATACGGTTTTCATTTTCAATATCGGCAACATTATGCAGGCGTTTTACAACGGTGCCAATTTCAACTTCGGGCCGGTTGAAAAGGTCCAGAACCGCATCAATTTGTTCCGGTTTTACGAGCGGTTCATCACCCTGAATGTTAATGACCACATCGTAACCGGTTTCTTTTGAGATCACCTCTCCGCAGCGCAGCGTGCCGTTTGCGTGATCTGTACTGGTCATGGTTGCTTTTCCGCCAAACGAAAGCACGTGGTGAAAAATGCGCTGATCGTCGGTTGCCACCACCACATCTGTGAGTAATGCTGATTTTTTGGCCTGTTCGTAAACACGCTGTATCATTGACTTACCCGCAATGTCAACCAGGGGTTTGCCCGGAAAGCGTGATGACTGGTAGCGTGATGGTATAATGCCTAAAATTTTCATTCAGGGTTAAAGGTAACGAGAAATTCAGAAACGGTTAACGCTAATGTGCGTCATGAAAACCATTGCTTAATCTAATTTAAGAACTGCCAGAAATGCCTCCTGCGGCACTTCTACACTTCCAACCTGGCGCATGCGTTTTTTACCTTCTTTTTGTTTTTCAAGAAGTTTGCGTTTACGTGAAATATCACCGCCGTAACATTTGGCAGTAACGTCTTTACGCAATGCTTTTACGGTTTCACGCGCAATGATTTTGGCTCCAATGGCAGCCTGAATCGGAATTTCAAATTGTTGTCTCGGGATAAGCTCCTTCAACTTGGTGCAGATTTTTTTACCCAGTTCAAAGGCATTGCTTCTGTGAACCAGTGCAGATAAGGCATCTACCTGTTCACTGTTCAATAAAATATCCAGTTTGATCAAATCAGATTGTTTCATACCAATCGGAAAATAATCAAACGATGCATACCCTTTGGAGCATGATTTCAACTTATCGTAAAAGTCAAAAACAATCTCACCCAAAGGCATTTCAAACGTAATTTCAACGCGGCTTTGGGTCAGGTATACCTGGTTTTTAAGTTCACCCCGTTTTTCAATACACAGGTTCATGATCTGACCTACATAGTCAGATTTGGTAATGATTTGTGCCTTGATATACGGTTCTTCAATGTATTCAATTTTTGACGGATCAGGCAATTCAGACGGGTTATTGACTACTACTTTTTCAAGATTCTTAGTCAGGTAGGCATTGTAGGACACGTTTGGAACGGTGGTAATAACAGTCATGTTAAATTCACGCTCCAGCCGTTCCTGGATAATTTCCATATGCAGCATTCCCAAAAATCCGCAGCGGAAACCAAAGCCCAGGGCTTGTGATGATTCGGGTTCAAAAACCAGGGATGCATCATTCAGTTTCAGTTTTTCAAGTGATGCACGCAGGTCTTCAAACTCATCTGTATCTACCGGGTATACACCGGCAAATACCATGGGTTTTACATCTTCAAATCCTTTAATGGCTTCTTTGCAGGGGTTGGCAACGGTGGTAATGGTGTCACCCACTTTTACCTCATTGGCTTCTTTGATGCCGGAAATGATGTAGCCCACATCGCCAGCTGATACAGTTTTCCGGGGTTCCAGATCCATACGCAAAATGCCAACTTCATCAGCGCCGTAGCTTTTTTCAGTGGCAAAAAATTTAACAAGGTCACCTTTGTTTATTTTGCCGTCCAGAATGCGGTAATAGGCAATAATTCCACGAAACGAATTGAATACCGAATCAAAGATCATGGCACGCAATGGTGCATTGGGATCACCTTTTGGAGCCGGAATACGCTCAATAATTGCGGAGAGAATTTTATCTACACCCAAACCGGTTTTTCCACTGGCAGGTATAATATCCAGTGGGCTGCAGCCAATCAGGTCTACAATCTGATCGGTTACTTCTTCAGGCATGGCACCCGGTAAGTCCATTTTATTCAGAATGGGTATAATGGTCAAATCGTTTTCCAGCGCCAGGTACAGGTTTGAAATGGTTTGTGCCTGAATGCCCTGGGCGGCATCTACAATAAGCAGGGCGCCTTCACAGGCAGCAATTGAGCGGGAAACCTCGTATGAAAAATCTACGTGGCCCGGTGTATCAATCAGGTTAAGTACATATTTTTTGCCATTGTACAGGTAATCCATTTGAATGGCGTGGCTTTTAATGGTAATGCCGCGTTCACGCTCCAGATCCATGTCATCAAGGGCCTGAGCCTGCATCTGGCGCTCTGAAATAGTATTGGTAGTCTGCAGCAAACGGTCTGCAAGTGTACTTTTCCCGTGGTCAATATGTGCAATGATGCAAAAATTCCTGATGTGATCCATGGTGCAAAATTAATCTCTTTTTTTGATTCTTCAATGTGGCTTCGCCGGACAGTTAACGTTCAGCGGTGGTGCAGGGCCCGTTTTGGAATTTCGAATTTGGATTTTTGCCCGCCTGTCAGGGCCACCTGGCAGGCAAGGAATTTCATGGCGGGCCCGGATTTATAATTGCATTCTTCTTATATTTGCGGCCCTATCAGAATCTTGAAAATCAGTCTCAAATGAAAGTCATCGATCACATTAAAAACGCAAACGGACAAACACTCTTCTCTTTTGAAATTCTGCCTCCGCTTAAAGGCACCAGCATACAGGCTATTTATGACGGAATTGACCCGTTGATGGAATTTGATCCCAAATTCATTAATGTCACCTATCACCGTGAAGAATATATTTATAAAACCCGTGAAAACGGCTTGCTGGAAAAAGTCAGTATCCGCAAACGCCCCGGTACGGTTGGTATATGTGCCGCAATTATCAATAAGTACAAGGTAGATACCGTACCCCATTTGATTTGTGGTGGTTTCAGTAAAGAAGAAACTGAAAATGCGTTGATTGATTTACACTTTTTAGGCATTGACAATGTGCTTGCACTGCGTGGTGATGCCATTAAAACAGAAGCCAGTTTCAGACCACACAGTGAGGGGCACCAGTATGCCAAAAACCTGGTTAACCAGGTGGTGGAAATGAACCGCGGTAAATACATGATGGATGATGTTAACCTGGACCCTACCAATTTCTGCATTGGTGTTGCCGGTTATCCTGAAAAGCATTTTGAAGCCATGAATCTGACATCAGACATGCATCACCTGAAAGAAAAGGTAGACGCCGGTGCCTCATACATTGTTACCCAAATGTTTTTTGACAATAAAAAATATTTTGATTTTGTTGATAAATGCCGCGCCGCCGGTATTCAGGTGCCAATTATACCAGGCTTAAAACCCATTCAGAACCTGAACCACATTTCATTTTTGCCCAAATTTTTTCACATTGATTTTCCTGATTCCCTGGCGAATGAACTGATGAAATGTAAATCCAGCGCTGATGTAAATAAACTGGGAGTAGAATGGGGAATTCAACAGGCAAAAGAATTAAAGGCTGCCAATGTACCGTGTATTCACTTTTACACCATGAGTAAATCAGAATCAGTAAAAGCAATTGCGCGCGAAGTTTTTTAAAAATCAGTACACATGAAAATGCGTTTGAGTTTTATTGCGTTAATGGGTTCCCTGCTGGTACTTTCATGCACCAGTGGTGAAGATCAGACAGGGGGTGAGCAAAAAGAATATTTTACAGATGACGCTGCAATTTCAGATTCAACAGACATTCATGCTGTTTTTTTGACAGATACGCTGAAAGATTCACTGGCGCTTTATTTTTCTTCAGATCTCATTACAGAAATTGAAACCTATCTCACCCATTTTAATGTAGCTGACACAGACACGGCTTTCGAAAAATCGTACCAGGAAGGAATTGCGCTATTGGCAAGTTTTGACGATGCATTTAAAAATCCGCAGACGGCGCATGTTAAAAAGCAGCTGCCTGAAGGTGAATGGGATATTTTTCCAATTTACCAGGAACTGCAGCAGTTCAACGGCAAATTAGGTCCGCTTTATTTTGGCTGTGCAGCAGAATGTACCATGCTTGATTTTTTCTATGATCTGACAATACTGCATGAAAAATCAAAACGTACCATTGGTAAATCAGATGATGCATTTATGCACCTGCTGATGGCTGTTGAAGGCGATTACGGGTATGCCGGTTTTCTTGATTTTAAGGTGTGGGATATTCAATATTGGGATTACGGCGGGTCACACCGGCTGGGTGATGGAATTATGTTGAATGTTGTAAACCTGCTGATCGATTACAAAAAAAAGTACACGCTTTTTGCTGACGTGATTGCCCTGATTCACGCAGACGTTTTTGAGACCCTGGCAGCACCGCATGCGTATGAATTTTCGGTAGAAGAAGTGCTGGCTGAATACACCAAAATTTTCAAACTGAATTATTTTGAGGGTGAAGAACTCAAAGCCATTCGTGCGCAATACGATCACATCAAAGCACATTCTGAAGAATACCAGTTTAACTGTGAAGAGGGCAATTGCACGTTTGGATAAAGTGTAAGGAACAACAATCCGGTTCGACAAACGAATCATGCGCGTATTTATTCTGACCCTTTTTTTCTCCACCGCCGCCTTTTCTCAAGGCCCGGTAGATGGGTTTTTCAAAGGCCGTGGAAACCTTGATCTTGCTTTGTCAGGCGCCTATCAGCACTCCGGCAAATTCTATGACGGAATAGCTGCATTCAACTATACACGTAACCTTTATTCGCTGAGTTTGTATGGTGAATATGGTGTAACAGATTCCTGGGATGTAATTGGCAACGTTCCGTTCATTAATGGTCAGTTTCAGGATGCATCGGTATTTGTAAAACACCGTATTGGCGTGCCTTTTTCGTTTGGTGTTTTCAGCCTGATTCCGGCTGCCGGTATTTCGTTTCCGTTATCAAATTATCAAACAGAGGCCAGTCAGTCAATCGGGCAAAGGGCCACCCAATTTCAGCCCAAACTGGTAATGCAGCTGGATGGTTTGAAAGGCCTTTTTTTCCAGATTCAGGGCGGGTATAACCTGGCGTTAAATCCGGTGCCGTCATCCATACCGGTTTCTGCAAAAATTGGAATTTACCGTCAAAAATTCTATGCTGATGCCTGGTTTGATTATCAAAAAGGAGTGGGTGGAAAAGCCTGGCACGTAGACCCCATTTCATCATTCCGTGAATTGTTTGTGACCTATGCAAAAATAGGAGGCGCTTTTTATTATGGTTTCAAACCCAAATATGGTGTTTTTGTAAACGGGTCGTACATTTTAACGGGAGTCAATATTGGAAAAGCGTATACCGTTGGTGCCGGTTTTGTCTATAAGTTTGGCCTGGTTCAATAAACCGGTTAATAGAGAAAATTGTGATACGGATACCGGATCTGGAAAACACGTTTTGCCTCTTTATAAATCAGCGCTTTTAATTCGTCAATGTTTGTTTTTTCAGTGGCTGAAATAAAAATGCAGTGATCACCTCCCAGCTTTGCCATCCAGGTATTTTTAAGTTCTTCCAGGGCGAATTTTTTTCCGTCCGGATGAAAACCAATATCTTCTGGTTTTGGATCATAGGCATCTACTTTGTTAAACACCACAATCATGGGTTTGTCAGTGCCTTTGGGCCTTACCGGCTCGTTATTATTTTTTGGGGCGGCAGCTAATTTCTTTTTTCTGCTGGTGTAATCTTCGGGCTTTTTTGGTTTTTCTTTTTCTTCAATTTCAGCAATGGTTTCATTCACCACGCGGTAGTGCTCTTCAAAATTGGGATGTGAAATATCAACCACGTGAATCAGAATATCGGCTTCACGCACTTCATCCAGCGTTGATTTAAAAGATTCAATAAGTTGGGTTGGCAGTTTGCGAATAAACCCAACCGTGTCTGAAAGCAAAAACGGGAGGTTGTCAATCACCACTTTGCGCACGGTGGTGTCAAGCGTTGCAAATAATTTGTTTTCAGCAAAAACATCGGATTTGCTTAGCAAATTCATCAACGTTGATTTACCAACGTTGGTGTATCCCACCAGCGCTAAGCGCACAAGCTGACCACGGTTGCTGCGTTGTGACGCCATTTGCTTGTCAATTTTGTCAAGACGTTCTTTCAGCAATGCAATTTTTTCTTTGATAACCTGCCGGTCACTTTCAATTTGGGTTTCACCGGGTCCGCGCATTCCCACACCGGCTTTCTGACGGTCAAGGTGTGTCCACATCCGCGTCAGGCGCGGCATAATGTATTCAAGTTGCGCCAGTTCAACCTGTGTTTGAGCATGCGCTGTGCGTGCACGGCCCGCAAATATGTCAAGTATCAGGTTATTACGGTCCAGAATTTTAATTTCCAGCTCGCGCTCAATGTTCCGCAATTGAGATGGAGAGAGCTCGTCATCAAAAATGGCAACATCAATTTTTTGTTCAGTAATGTAGGCTTTGATCTCTTCCATTTTACCCGAACCGATATAGGTTTTTGGATTGGGGCGATCAATGCGCTGCAGGAATTTTTTTTTGGTGATAACACCCGCAGTCTCGGCCAGAAAGGCCAGTTCGTCAATATACTCTTTGGTCATTTCCTCTGTCTGATCAGCGGTAATAACGCCCACCAGTATGCAGGTTTCAGGAACCGCAGCCGTTGATTTAGATTTCTCCTCCATATCCTCTCACCGGTTTAAATGAATTAAAACCAATTGTTCCCCCAACCTCTGAATGGCCACGGAATAGTTGCCAGTATAAGCACCAATGAAATAAAATAAAACCAGAAAATCTTTTTGAATTTAGCGGTAGAATCAACCAGTTTTTTGGCTTTGCTGTAACCTACGGTAAGCAGTATAAATGCCAGTGTCATTCCAAAAATATGTTCAATGGCAAAAAAGCGCAAGGCTGAATCTTTCATCATCCCTGGTACAAAAGCCACCCGGGGTGACATAAAGTACATGATCAAACCAACGGTCCACTGAATATGAAATGCAATCATAGCAAACAGGGCAATTTTTTTATCACCATTTGTGAATTCTTTTTTACCTCTCCATCCCGAAAAGGATTTAAAAATTGCCGCCAGTAAGAGAATTAATACCACCCATCTCCATCCCGAGTGTAAATGAACTAATATCTGCATAATTGATTATTTTTGACAAATGTAGTTTTTAATCCTGAGCCCTGCTTATGCTTGATCGTATTTTTTGGCTGACCTTTTTTTTCGTTTTTTCCCTGGGTTCAACCGCGCAGGAAATTGAGCCTGAAAACGGGGTTCATGATCCGCACAATACCATTTACGTACTTCAAAATGCCAAACTGGTAATCAGTCCTGACCTTACCATTCCACGCGGTACACTGGTGGTGCAGAATGGGGTTATTCTAAGTGCCGGTATTGATTTCATAGTTCCGTCTACCGCAGTAAAAATTGACCTGGAAGGGTTCACCATTTACCCGTCATTCATTGATATTTATTCCGGTTCGGGTGTTGCCAACCCGGTGTATCCGGCCGGTGGCTGGGGCCCACAGCTGGGAACCCTGAAAGAAGGACCTTTTTACTGGAACCAGTCAATACACCCTGAAACAAATGCTTTTGAACTGTTTAAGGAAACCGAATTTAAAGATAAAAAAGACTATCTCGAGCAGGGTTTCGGTGCCGTTTCAACCCACCAGGGAGATGGTATTTTGCGCGGAACAGCTGTGCTTGTTTCACTCTCTGATAACCCAACGGTTGACAATGTGATAAAGGCTGAGGCGGCCAGTCACTATTCTTTTTCCAAAGGCAGTTCCAATCAAACCTACCCGTCTTCACAAATGGGTATTATTGCATTGATCCGCCAGTTTTTTTACGATGCCAAATGGTATGAATCACTTATTGAGCCAACCAAAGACAATGTTTCATTGCGTGAAGGACTTGCCAATTTGAAATTGCCGCAGATTTTTGGTGTTTCAGATAAACTTGAAATTTTAAGAGCAGTAAAACTTGCCGGTGAATTTAATATTCGCCTCGTGGTAAAAGGGGGCGGAGATGAGTATGAAATGATTCGTGAGGTGAAAGCAACGAATACAGATCTTATTGTACCGGTAAATTTTCCTGAGCCCTATGATATGACTGATCCGTATTTGTCACGCTATGTATCGCTGGCTGATTTAAAAGCGTGGGAAATGAGACCCTACAACGCCTACATTTTGTTTAAGAATAAAATCCGGTTTGCGTTTACGGCAGATGGGCTGAAAAAGAAAAGCCAGTTTTTGACCAACATCCGCAAGTCAGTTAAACACGGTCTTCCAAAAGAAGAAGCGCTGCGTGCGCTCACTGAAAATCCGGCAAAATTTTTAGGCCTTGAAAACAAACTGGGCACACTTGAAAAAGGAAAACTGGCCAATTTTCTGGTAGTGAAAGGCGACCTTTTTGAAGACGGTGAGATTTATGAAAACTGGACCAAAGGAGATCGCAAACGCTTTAAAAATGTGAGTTTACCTGATTACCGCGGACAATACACCCTCACATTAAACGGTACCATCTATGATTTTTCAATCACCGGGTCGCATGAAAAACCAAGTGCTGAATTGTCTGCCTACAAATTTGTCAAAGATTCAAAAACTGGCTCTACCACAATTGACACCATCAAAGTAAAACCTGAATTTGTTGTGAATGATTTGCAGGTAAGTATGATGTTTGACCTGCACGACGGGGCGATTGAAGGGCTGGTTCAGTTAAACGGATCATTCTATCCCAAACTGGGTATTATGGAGGGCACCGGCACATTGCCAAATGGTACCTGGACCAAGTGGGCTGCTAACCGGGGTGATAAATTCAAAGAGAAAGACAAAGGCGATAAATTCAAAGCGGATACTTCAGCCGTTCAAAACATCCGTTATCCAAACATGGCGTATGGCTTTGATACCTTACCCGTCAAAAAATCATACTATATCAAAAACGCTACACTCTGGACCAATGAAGCAGAAGGTGTTATCCGCAATGCAAATCTCATCATCCAGGATGGAAAAATAAAATCAGTAAACGGTACCTCGTCTGTGCCGGGCGGCGCCATAACCATTGATGCAACCGGTAAACATGTAACCTGCGGTATTATTGATGAACATTCACACATTGCCATCAGTAAAGGCGTTAACGAGGGCGGACAATCGGTTTCGGCTGAGGTGTCTATTGCCGATGTGGTGCGCAACGATGATATTAATATTTACCGCCAGCTTTCAGGTGGTGTAACTGCCGCACAATTGCTGCACGGGTCTGCAAATGCTATTGGCGGACAGTCTGCCCTGATTAAATTAAAATGGGGTTATTCACCTGAAGAAATGCTGATTGACAGCGCTGATGGATTTATCAAATGTGCCCTGGGTGAAAATGTCAAACAATCCAACTGGGGTGAGAGCAATGTTGTTCGTTATCCGCAAACACGTATGGGGGTAGAGCAGACTTTTTACGATGCGTTTATCCGCGCCAGAGAATACAAAAAAGCGTGGGAAACCTATTACAGCAGTTCTGAACGCCAGCAGGGAAAAATGGAGCCTCCGCGCCGTGACCTGGAGTTGGATGTATTGTGTGAAATTTTAGATCACAAACGCTTTATCACCTGCCATTCGTACGTTCAAAGTGAAATCAACATGCTGATGCACGTCGGTGATTCTATGGGTTTCACGGTAAACACATTTACACACATCCTGGAAGGGTACAAGGTTGCTGATAAAATGAAAGCACACGGCGCCGGCGCATCTACATTTGCTGACTGGTGGGCCTACAAATTTGAAGTGAATGAGGCCATACCCTACAACGCTGCCATTCTAGATCAAATGGGAATTGTAACAGCAATTAATTCAGACGATGCCGAGATGGGCAGACGACTAAACCAGGAGGCAGCCAAGGTGGTAAAATACGGCGGCGTTTCTGAAGAAAATGCCTGGAAAATGGTAACACTGAATCCGGCAAAATTGCTTCACCTTGATCACCGCATGGGAAGTTTGAAAGAAGGTAAAGATGCTGATATTGTAATATGGTCAGACAGTCCGCTTTCAATTAATGCCCGGGTTGAAAAAACATTCATTGACGGTATTTTATTTTATGACCTGGCACAAAGTTACCGCATGCATCAGCGTGACCAGGAAGATCGCAAGCGAATTATCGGGCTGATGAATGAGGCCAGAAATGGCGGAGCAGAAATGCAAAAACCGGCCATGCGAAAACACCTGTTGTACCATTGTGATACCATTGGAGAAGAGGGCGAGGGCAGTCATGAACATGAATAGCGGGAAGAGCAAAGTGTTGAATAAAATTAGTGTTGGGAATGAAAATCAAAATTACGAAAGAAGCCTTTTTGCCTCTTTCCTAAAAAAATAAACGCATGAAGAAAAACATACTACTGATTGTACTCACGCTGTTGTTCGCTCCTGCATTTTCCCAGGTTCCGTCGCCGCTGGTGCAGAAACACAAAACCATTCTGCTGCAAAACGGTGCAGCGCATATTGGCAACGGTGAATTTTTGTCAACTGCCAGTATAGGTATTGCAGACGGAAAAATTCTCTTTGTCAAAAACACACTCACCTATGAACTCGTAAAATCAGAGTGGGATACGATCATTGATCTCAACGGGCAGCATGTTTACCCGGGTTTTATTGCGCCCAATGTTACCGCCGGCCTCACTGAGATTGATGCTGTACGTTCAACCCGTGACTTTAATGAAACCGGTGAATTTAATCCCAATGTGCGGGCGCTGATTGCCTTTAATACGGATTCTAAAATTCTCTACACCATTCGCACCAACGGTGTTTTAATGACACAGGCAACACCGCGTGGTGGCATTATTTCAGGCACCTCTTCCGTTATGGCGCTGGATGGCTGGAACTGGGAAGACGCCGTTTACAAAACAGATGACGGCATTCACCTTAACTGGCCTGAAAAATACAACCGTTATGGCTGGTGGGCTGAACCCGGCGGAAACAATTCCAATGAAAATTACACCAACGTTAAAAACCAGATCTGGGATTTTTTCGAGCGTGCACGGGGGTATGTTATGGAAAAATTTCCCGATGAATCGGATCTGAAATTAGAAGCCATGCGTCATATTTTTAACGGTGAGCAGCGCCTTTTCATACACGTGGATTATGCCCCTGAAATGAATGATGTGGTGGATTTTGCACGTCATTTTGAAATTAAATTTCCGGTTATTGTAGGCGGTTACGATGCACCCCTGATTGCTGACCGTTTGAAAGAAAATAAATTTACCATAGTGTTGAATCGTCCGCATGCCTTGCCCGAATTTGAAGATGATTTCACCTTTCAGTATTATGAGCTGCCGTATAAATTACATGAGGCCGGCATTTTATTCTGCATCAGTTCAGCCGGTGATATGGAAGCCATGAATACCCGCAACCTGCCTTTTCTGGCCGGTACAGCGCGCGCCTATGGTATGAGTGAAGAAGATGCCATTGCCACCATCAGCTTAAACACCGCCAGAATTTTTGGAATGGATGACCAGGTTGGTTCACTCGAGGCCGGTAAAGATGCTACCCTTTTTGTATCACAGGGTGATGCGCTGGATATGCGCACCAACAACGTTACCTTTGCCATGATTCGCGGCAATTACCTTGATCTCACCAACCACCAGAAAGAGCTGTATGAAAAGTACTGCAAAAAGTATGGGTTGACGGTAGATGAATATTAATCATCTTAAAAAACAAAGGTGTGCTGACGCAGCCGGTTTACTTTTTTTGTACTCGTTTGGCAATCCAGTAATCACAGCTTATTTTTCCGCCTCCCTGGATAAAGAGTACCAACAGCATTATAAAATAATACAACGCAATTTCATACCCCTTTTCTGACACACTGAAATGTGGCCAGTGAACAGTAAAAATAGCGACCAGCATAGTAATCATGGCGGGTAAGGCAATAAAACGCACACCTAAACCCAGTGGCAGCAGAATAATGACCAGAATTTCAGTCGTTGTTGCAAGGTATGCATTAAAGGTTGGCAACGGAATTCCGAGTTTGGTAAAATAGGCAATGGTGCCGTCAAAATGCTCAATTTTCTTCATCGTGGGGCCATAAAAGCCAACGGCCAGAACCAGCCGCAATGCCAGCAGGTAAATAAAATCCAGTTTAGAAAGTTTAGCTGTGAAGTTGAAGTAGCGGGTTTTCATAGGATGGATCTTTTTAAGTGTTAAACTACAAAATTTTGATTTGTCAGGTAGTCGGCTGAGTTGCCCGTGACTTACAATGGCAGTGATTTTTTTTGCTAACAGGCAGTTAATTCCTACCTCCGCGTGCTTGGTTTAATGCAGCCACAGGGCAAAGAGTATGATTCTTGTAGCTGCTAAATTTTATTGGGATTGAACGTGTCTCATATGCAATATTTGATCTATTCCACATACAATAGTCCATTAGACAGCCTTCACAAAATCTAAGGTAGAACAAAGCAATTAGGTTGAAAATAAGCCCAAATCAGGCTGTTGATAGAGGATTATTGCTGTAATCAAAGTTGCAAGTAAAAGTTCATTCTAAGCCATAAAAAAAGACTCTCAGTTTCCTGAAAGTCTTAATTTAAGTGGAATGCCAAGGTCAGTTGTCGACCCTTTTATCCGAATCCCTGCGTTATTTCGAAGATTTTCTGCCCACAAATGTACGGTAATGTTTAGAATTGCTTTTTGATGCTGGTTTGAAGCAATGGCTGGCCGGAATTTGGGCTTTGCTTTCGATTTGTGAGGATTATTGTGGGCGAGTTGGGAAAATGGTTGGATTCTCGGACTTTAGGATTTAACTCGGATTAAACGTAAATTCTAAGTAAAGATGGGGTCGACTAGAAGAAATAAATTAAGGCATTTCATTTAATCCTTTAAATTCAAGTACCCCTTGGCCGTACCAGCAAAATTGATTGTCCTTATTTGCTGAAATCTCAAAAATTCGCCATGGTTTCTTTTGACAAATTTCTGAATGAGATTTTCTTAGGGACAAATTGCAACAGTGATAAAAGGGGCATTTATGTTCGTCTTTAGCTTCAACTTGTGATGTTCCCAAAAATCTCTGGTGTTTTTTGTGGTAGTGATCGTAGCTAAGCAGCGCCTTTAGCGCCTGACTGGTATCTTCATCAAGTGTGGTTCCAAGAAAATCTCTCATAAATTCATCTTCATCTGAGAAAATATACATGAAATCACAAATTTGAATTATATCCAATAGATCACGGTGTCTGTTTTCAAAAACCAAGTCCACTTCAAAAGTTGGATTTTTAATTCTTTCATCATAAAGAAACTTGGTTTTTTCAGACAAAAAAGAGAATGCCCTTGTTAGCTGTTTACGTCCTTTGAAAATATTCTTGTACTCTTCTTGCGCATCCAAAAAATCCACTCTTTTCTGGAATAACATTTTGCCGGCTTCTTCTTTTAAGAGGTTTACACTTGTTGTTTGGTTTAGACCGGATTCATATTCCTTCTTTACTTTTTTAAGAAATGTGATAAAAGTTCTTCCACAATCAATGTATTGAAGCGAAAGGACAGCCAACGACAGAAATGTTCTTTTCTCCACCTCCGGAAAAATAAAGATTGCCAGCTGCCTTAAAACTGTATATTCAGTTGCCTTTTGATTGTCATCAATTTTATCCCACCCTTTGACATTCCTTTCAGCCTCACGATCCAATTCATAGGCTATTCCTTCGTAAATGAAAAATTTTCCAAAACTTAATTTGCCAATGAATACGGATCCATTAAACCCTTTGAACTCAATTATTGGAACATTGATTTCAATGGAAGTAAAGTCATGGCCATGAGGAAAACTAACTTCTTGCTTATCATATCTGATATTAATGGGTTCAACAAATTTCCCTCCATTCAACACATCGGCTCCGCTTCCACTAATAGCGCCTTGTGTTGCTATTATTTTTACGAGATTCTCCCGTTGCTTCTTGTCAGTTACACCAAAAGATTCCGCTGATTTCAAATCGGGATTAAAGTTATGCGTGAAAATGCTCTTACTACTCAGGTCTAAAGCAATGTTCGCGTTCCCAATAACCGTGCTTAATTCGTGGAGATAATGAATGTATTCATGAAACAGCGCGGCAAAATTGCGTTGTTGCAACTGAATTTGTTTTTCACTTGTTAAGTTCCAGTTTTCATCGGTTAAATCATATTCCGCCTTTTTCTGATTTGTAACGATTGTGAAATAGTATTCGCCTAAAAAATAGGTACCCCATTCAAACTGCTTTTTGAGTTTTTCAATTTGTTGTATGATATTCTGATCAATCACGGCAATTCCTTTCTATTTGCTATACTCCTTTTTAAAAGTCTTGTAGAGGAGTTATAACTTTTAACAAACGCATTTATCAAATGCAGATTTTTTAAAAGCACGTAGTACATTAATAAGATGAAAACGGAGGTGATTATTAGCGACCCAAGGACAATGCCAAGTATCCAAAAAAGAAGGTTGGCGTCCCATGTAATAATAGCTGTTGTTAAGCCAAGAATCAAAAGTCCAATGGCGCTTTTCCATATAGCAATTGTTTTTCTCCATTTCTTTTCATGTTCTTCAGAAGTTCCGCCAACTTCATCTAATTGATCCAGTTCTTCAATGGAAATGAAGTTTAACCAAACAAGAATGCTGAATACCGAATGGATGAACTTTGTCAGTTCCCTTTCATCTCCCTTTTCCAGTTGAATGGATAAATCGGCTTCATTCTTTCGTATCCATCTATTCAAATACCATTCTACTAGGAATCCTATACCTTTGTAGAATACATAAGTCACTACTACTTGTAACGCGGCATAAGTGGATAAATAATACCTTTCACTTTTATTCCAAATAGACTCGACAAGATCTACCTGTGTTAATTCTTTTAAAATATAGTAACTGATATGCGCAACCAGAAACAGCTGAGCCATGTTGGCAACCCATTTCAACCAATTATCATATACATATTTTTTAACTTTGCTCATATTCATACTATCTATAATCCTTCTCCAATTTCATTTTCCTTTTTTCCCAATCTGGCAAATACTTTGTAAGCAAATTGTAAAAGCGGTTATTGTGCTTTAAATATTTAAGATGACAAATTTCATGTACAATTACGTAATCGATACAATCTACGGGAACACGGATGAGTTCAGAATTTAGAATCAAATTGCCCTTTTCTGTACAGCTTCCCCATCGCATTTGCATTTTGCGAACAATAATCGCGTTGAAATAAATTTTTTCATTCTTGATAATAGACTGCCACCGTTCGAAGCGATTTTTAAGTAATTCATTGGCATGATTTTTAAACCATGAATCAAGGAGATTTTTAATTATTCCTTTTTTGGATTTGTCTGGAACGGTTACCAGAAAAAATTTGCCGGATAGTTTTACACTTTCTATCCCCTTCAAAACTCTTAAGCGATATCGTCTGCCAAGAAAATAAAAAGTTTCACCACTAACATATTCAGGAGTCCATGTTGGTCTATCCAGTGAAGCATATTTCCTCTTTTGTTTCTGAATCCAGCCAGCCTTCTTTTCGACCTTTGTCATGACTTTCTTTAACTCGCAATTAGCCGGAGCGGTCACTTTTACGGTTTGGTCAGGATAAACGCTTATACCAAGGGTTCTTCTCGCTGAATAATTTAGCGAAAACTGAATGGTAGAATTACCGTACTGTATTTCAAATTCTGTTTCAGTCTTCATAAACGTTTTTTGCGATTCGAATAATGTCACTTAGAATAGCGTCAAGCTGATCAAAATTAATTTCAACACCTACCTCGCGCTGGCTGTCCAGGATATAATCTTCAATTTCGTTTTGCATGTGCTTCTGCACATCTTCATTTCGTTTCCAATCCCGTATCATTAACTTGGTAAGTATTGCATCAATACCAACACCCACCTGAGCGAGTTTATCTTTTACATCTGCTGAATCAGATCCGGCTATTTTCTCTTTAATTACTCCATAAAACGCCCTTGCTTCGGGTTTTCCATCCAATACGGTTGGGGTTCCTTCCATTCGGCCATGGGCAAAATTGTTACGGATGTTCATGATACTTGCAAGGTACTGTGCTTCACTCATTCGTTTTTCCCTAAAACTCTTAATTGCATCATCAATCAATTGCGAAAACTTTTTAAAGAAAACTGGATCTTCATCCATTTTAACACTGATCACTTGTTTCATTCGATGCGCGATGGCATCGGCCTTTGACGCCACGGATCCGGTTACACGTTCTACCTCTTTCTTGAATACTTCTTCATCAAAAATATTGAGCGGTGAAGTAATTACTTCAATTCCTTCAGCGCCAACATAGGTATCCAATAATTTTTTTACACGCACTTCGTATTCTTTGTAATTAAGTGCTTCTGCATAGCGCAATGAAATCGAATTCTTAAGATTCTGGAAGAATTTTAAATCGCCAATAAATGTTTTTCCGCGTTCCTCTGAATAAATTTTATAGAATTCATCAGACGAAAGTGCCAGTTGCAAGTTTTTTGCAAACAGAATTAATTTTTCATTGAACAAATCCCGAATGTCTTTTGGAGCCAAATGCCGCTCCATAGCTTCAATGTCTTTTTTATTGGAGACTTCTTTAAATACATCCCACAATTCATTGTGCCGTTGTGCCAGTTTTTTTACTTCATCAGATGTATTGGTAATTGTTCCCTCAAGATCATTCAAATCATACCCTTCTAATTCCTGATACTCGGTGAGTGCTTTATCCAGTTTTCCTAAAATGCCAACATAATCTATGATATGTCCGAAGTCTTTTCCTTCATGCAGGCGGTTTACCCTTGCTATGGCTTGTAGTAAACCGTGATCCTGTAAATGGCGGGCGATGTAAAGAATGGAACAGCGCGGTGCATCAAAGCCAGTTAAGAGCTTACTTACAACAATGAGTATTTCCACATCTTCGCTGTCAGACTTAAATTGTTCGATGATGCGTTCTTCATACTGTTCAATAGGTTCGTTTTTGGTAATCTTATTCCAGAATTTTTGAACTTCGCTGCTTGGGTCTTCATCAACCTCCTCATGATCTTCGCGTGAATCGGGTGAAGAAATGATAACAGCCGTATTGACTTTCAATTTTGGATTGGTTTGTTGCTCAAACAATTTATGGTATTCAATAGCCGTTGCCCGAAGTGGCACAGCTAACATGGCTTTAAATCCGCTTCCTTTCCAGTTATCACAATAGTGTTTGGATATGTCATAAACAATCTCTTCAATAACCTGTTGTGATTTGTATATTTCCTGTATGGATGATCCTTTGCGTTTCAGGTTAGCCGTTTGATATTCTGTCAAAGGTTCTGCCAAACGATCAAAGCCTTTATCTAACTGTGATTGATTCACGGTTAATTTTGCAGCCCTTCCTTCATACAACAAGGGAACTACGGCCTGATCTTCTACAGCTTTTTTGATGGAGTAGGTGGGTAATATAAAACCGCCAAACTTTTTTGCAGTACTTTTATCGTTCTTCAACAATGGTGTTCCTGTAAAACCAATGTAACAGGCTTTGGGTAAAACCCGTTTCATTTTAGCATGAGTAGAACCATATTGACTCCGATGACTTTCATCTACCAATACAAAGATATTCTCCGACTCGTTTTTAAATTCCTTACGGTTTAAGGCTGATTCAAACTTATCAATTACCGTAGTGATAATTTCTATTCCACGATCATTCACCAAATCCATTAAATGGCCACCTGATTTGGCACGCTCCGGTGTTTTACCGCAGTTGTGAAAGGTGTTAAAGATTTGTTTATCCAAATCAACACGGTCGGTAACGATGATTACACGCGGATTGGTAATTGATTTTTCCAACGCAATGCATTTTGCCAGCATTACCATAGTCAGCGATTTTCCGCTACCCTGTGTATGCCAAATTACACCACCTTTGCGCTGACCATCTGCACTTAGTTCCTTGATCCGGTCAATGGTGTTTTTGATGGTAAAATATTGCTGATAACGAGCGGTTTTTTTGATCCGTGCATCGTACAAGGTAAATTTGAAAACCAATTCCATTAAACGCTCCGGACGGCATAAACAGTAAAGCATTCGATCCTGTTCTGTTGGCAACCTATCTTCCGATGCGACTTCTTTGTTTTTTGCTTTTAGAATGGCTGCAACGGCTTTTTCAATATCACCCTCTTCTTTCCAATAACTCCAGAATTTAGGTTTGGCATCAATGGTTCCGTATTTTACTTCGTTGGGCTGAATGGCCAACAACAATTGTGCAAAATGAAAAAGCTTTGGAATTCCGGATTCCTTGCCTTGGTTGCGGATATGCTGAGAAATACTCTCATCAATGGAAGAATTCTTATCTCTTCGCTTATTCTCCAATACCGCAAAGGGTATTCCATTTACAAATAAAACCAAATCAGGTCGTCTTGTTTCGTTGATTCCTTCTACAACAAACTCATCCGTAACATGAAAGGTATTATTGGAAATATTATCCCAGTCAATAAACTTCAGCGTAAAACTCTTTTTGTCTCCTTGTATGGTTTCTTCAAAGCTTTTACCTAGCGTAAGTAAATCATAGATTTTTTCACTGGTGCGCAACAAACCTTCATCAGGCACATTTTTTAAGACATGAATGGCCGAATGAATATTACCATCTGAAAATTTATGGGTGTTTCCCTTATATTCAAATGAATTTATGGATTTCAATTGTTGCTCTAAAATTTGCTCCAATACAACGCTTGACCCAATATTGTTGCGTTGTACAATGGTTTCCTCTGGCGAAATATATTTCCAGCCTAACTTACGAAGTAAACTTAGGGCAGGTATTTGGGAGTCTGATTGTTCCTGATAGTTTGTCATGGTAACTGAAATAATGGAGGTTCTTTTTTTATTTTATCTGCCAATGCTGTTTTAAATGCATCAAACAAAACAGATCTAAGATTTTTATTTTCCTTTTTTGTGAGAACTTTTTGTGCAACAATCGAATCGAAATTCAGATAAATATACTTCCACAATAGCGAAAATTCTTTTGGATTATCATCCTTAAGAACTTCTAATACTCGACTAATTGCCTCCTTGCTGTCGGACCTATTTTTGTACTTTCCCCATGAAATAAAAACAGCCAAACTTATTTTTTCGCCAAGATTTTCAATCACCTCATTTCGCTTATCATTAAGATCAGGTCGATCTATTCCGCAGTCTGCAATTGTTTGCTTAGCTCGCTTGCTGTCTTTTACCGGACTAGGAAAACCATTTTTATCGAATTCAATGTATTTTAATGGATTGAAGTCTTTTTCTTCGGGATTTAATAAAAGTGGTTTTTCCAAGAGGTTTAGTTCCGAAAATAATTTGACCTGATCGGTAATTCCAGAAATATTCTTGAATGAAGAGTCATCGACATGTATCAACTCAACGGGAAATTTAGATCCCTTATGCCCCTCATTACAATCTCCACATACATAAATAAGATTTGTCCATTCATATCCTAACCAATAATAACCAGGATGGTCGGTTCCTAAAACGGAGTCCTTTGGACGGTAATGATCAACTGAGAAATTGTCGCCATATCTTTCACAAAACGCACAATTGTATTTATACAATGATCTTAATTGATAGAAGGGACTTGCAGGACTGTTCTTATTGCCGCGATACCAGTATACACTATGCTTTTTTTTAGCAAGTTTTGGTTTAGTTTTAACCTTCTTTCTGTTAGTAATTATTGTTTCGAGATGATTCTCACAATTTTTATTACCTAGATGTACTGGGGCTGTTCCTTTTTCAATTTTTTTCATTGAATTTAATTTCATTGATTTTTCTTTTCAGTACTTTATTGAATACCTCTTCTTCGTAATCAACTTTGGAAGTAAATCCAACGTTCACATCAAAAGAAGCGGGGAGAATATCCCTGAAACCGAATAACGGTGAGGTTAAAACTGAATTTGGTGTGAGTCGCTTAATCTCAACTTCAAATGGTTCTATCTTCGAAGTAAAATATTCGTCTTTGAAGGCTCTTAGAAAAAGTGTCCGGGAAGGATCCTTTATTCCAAGTAGCGGAATTGGGCTGTGACAGGTTGCAATAAATTGAATATTTGGAAACATTTCTGAAAGAATGTTGGTGATTTGCCATTGCCATTTTGGATGTATATGCGCATCCAACTCATCAATCAAAACAATGCCTGTAAAATTAGCTGGATCGGGAAATTCATCAGTACTATGATATTGAATAAAACGGATAATCAGATCTCCAACCATTGTCAGGATACTCTTATTTCCAGTAGACAATTTTTTAAATTCCAGTTCAGTCCGATTTTTGTCTCCCAATACATAAAGCACTTTGTCTTCAAGCGTTTTGTGTATAACCTTAAAGTCAACTAATTCTGGGAGTAAACCCTGATTTAGTTTTTCCTCCTCTGATCCAAGAAATATTTCTTTAATATTTTTTATTAACTCATCATAAAAGCCTTCTTGATTTGCAGCGATGTGCATTGTTGAAAGTTTCTTCTCACCTGTTTTTCGTTCTAAAGAATCTATTCTCGCCTTAAGCGACCAATCTATCAGGGCGGATTCAAGACTTAGGATTCTGGGAGTCGATTCCGGCTCAAACAAACTTAACGTCTTATTTTTATCGTTACTATTTAAATTGAAGTTTTCATTTTCAAAGCGGTTCGAACTATAACAAATAAACTCTTTAATTTCTTGAAAGGATTTGCTCAATTTATGCTTGTCAATTTTATTCCTTTTGATCACTCCATTATCAAAGAACTCGGTTCTGATTAATGCACCTGATTTATTAATAATGCGGTCTTCATCATAATTACCTTTCATTGAAAGTGCAATTGCTTCTAAAAATGATGTCTTTCCCGATCCGTTCTCACCTGTTACAAAAATCCATTGCTTGTTCTTCGGAATATTTATTTTTGATATATCCTTCAGATTTTTGTATTCCTTGATTTCAATTGAATTTATTCTTATAGGAATTTCATTAAGATTTTGTTTTGCTTGTTGTAATATTTCAATATGGCGGCTTTCTGTTGTTCCTGATAATACATATTCATCTGCGCTCTTTTTACTTGAACTTGTTTGCAGTAGCCGAATAAATTCAGCTCTGTGCTTTTCGATTTTTTTATACAGTTTTTCAAAATCAGTTTTATCAATAAAACCAAATCGGTTTGTTTCATCTGAAGGAACATAATATTTCAACCACTTACGAAGAAGGACGTCAATTGTCTTTTTTTCAATACGGATCAGTTTATCCAAAACGGATTCAATGTTCTGTTCGCTCCATTTGTACTTAAGTTCCTTATAATAATTTTTATCTTCAAATGTGGCTTTAGGATTATCTGGTTGACTACTCTTGTAACTTTTATCTTTTCCTACAAAATATTTCTCGAAAAAATCAGTTTTTTCTTTTGAGTCTTTTGCTGAAAGCAATATATAGACCGCATGATCTTCAGCAGTAAAAAAAAAGGAAATATTGGGCGTTTTATTCTTCCAATCGCTACCATCCCAAAACGATAGAGCCAGGTAATTTTCGGTTCCATGAAACCAAAAACCTTCACTTAAACGGTTGTACCTGTTGGATCTTCGCAACCTGAAGGTGAATTCAGTATCTTTCCATTTTTTTGATGTTAGATACGTAAAAATTCTATCGTGCAATTTTTGAGTTATCATGTTGATTATTTAACTTTAACTCGTTTTTTTCCTGATAGCAACTGTTGCATCAATCCTTCTTTTTGTTTCCTCAATTTCTCAAGGCCTGAATTAAGACCAATGATTTCATCATCACACATCGATAGTAGTCTGACGATCTTGTCCTGCTCATTTATGTTCTTTGTAAACGAAATCTCGAACTTTTCGAATTCTTCTCTTGACAAATATGCTATTGTAGTCCCTGAAGAAATTTTATTCAAGTTTTTTGAATTAAACGACATCTGATAATAAATAAACTCGTCTTTTACATTTTTCATGGGGACTAACCCTATGAATGTCTGATTCGTAACCAATTCGGTTTTTGTAATCGCACAAACTCCGAGATAAGCACTACAAGAAACTAACACGGTTCCAATAGGATATACTTTCAAGTTCATTTCTTTCACAGTTCCTTTCGATACACCTTGTCTTGTTTTCGACTCATATAAATATTTCCCATTGAAATCTTCAATTCGGCACCATGGTATATTGCCTGATAAATCAACAGGTTTGTCCCGCATTGGAACAATAAATTCCGACACAATATCTCTCAATGGTAATTTGATCCACTTCTCCTTCTTAAACTCCTTAAACCTTACTTCACCAGTAAGTAATTTTTGCATGAGGCCCTTTTTCAGTTTTTCTTTGGCATCAATTAGTTTTTGGGTTTGTGCAATGGCCTTATCCCAGGTTTGAAGAATGGTGGCTATTTTGCGTTGTTCGGGGAGAGGGGGGAGAATAATATTTATATCCATTAGAACATCACGAGTTATTCCGCTTATTGATGTTCCCTGATTCAATTGTGACAATCTATTCTTATTATAATCCAAAAATCTGAATAGGAAATCGGAAGTAATGTACCTATCATTTACTTCAACTCCGGTTATATCCTGGCTAATGGCAACATCAAATGGGGCAATAGTCATTTTACCTACTCCGGTTCGCGTAACAATTAATAGGGAGCCTTGAGGGATTAGATTAGTAGAACTGTTTTTCAAAGCATCTTTGCTAATATAACGTCTAATAGAGCTTATTTTTTGATCTCCAAAATCTGCTCCGGTAATCCAAGGAATTTTACCGTTCCAGAAATTAGTGTTCTTTGTGGAAGGGGTACCTCCGTTTGTAAACTTTACACAAATGTTTCCAAGTCGCGTAACTAACCAATCAGCAGGAATCATCCCAATGCCAGTCTGAATATATTTTTCTTCTTTTTTACTCATTTCAATTGAAAAACTTCGTTCATTTGAACCATTTTCCGGCTTCAGAAAAATGGTTTTCCTCATCATTTTTTCTTTCTGCCAGCAGGGCGGGCAGGTTTTGGTTTTGGTAATTTTTTACTTTCCTTTTCCAGGTGTTCGATAAAATGTTTTTCAGCTTCGCTAATGTCGCTTTTTGTCAAGGCCTTGAATTTTTCGTATTCGGCATGTGCTTTATCCAAAGCGCGTTGATGACTAATTGTCCCGGCATTATCAAGTATTTCATTACCGGTCATCTTCAGAAAATCATCCAAACGTGCAATCCAATCTTTCATGTACATCGGCTTGCGGTTTAGTGCTTGTAATTCTGCCAACTCCAGATAGGCAGTCACCATTCGGTTAAGCATATTCAACTCCGGCTCGGTCAGGTAATTTTTGGCAACTTCCGTTTCCTGCCTTGTTGGTTTTATACCTTTAAAACTGGTAAGGCCTAAATTGGGTTTTGAAGCGTCAATGCGCTTATAAATAATTTCAGCTGCCGTATTGCCATGTGCTGCCCAGTGCATTTTATTTTGCACAGTTTGAAAAAACAATATAGATACTTCATGTTTTGGATCGTAATCAATACTGGTAGAATATATATCCAGCACCTTACGCCAAAATACTTTTTCACTGCTTCGTATATCGCGAATACGGGCAAGTAATTCGTCAAAATAATTACCCCCTCCGGCCTGTTTCAGCAGTTCATCGTTCATGGTAAACCCCTTTACCAGGTATTCTTTGAGGCGCGTTGTTGCCCATTGGCGGAACCTGGTACCCTGCTGACTTTTAACCCTGTAACCCACGGATATGATCACATCCAGATTGTAGAAATTGGTGGGTTTGGTAGAAAAATCGGAATTTCCGATTTTTCTCATAGACGACTGTACATCAATCTCTTGCTCGGCATAAATGTTCAAAATATGCTCATTTATGGTGGAGCGGGACTTTTGATATAATGCCGCAATTTGTTCAATGGTTAACCAAACCGTTTCATCTTCCAAACGGGTTTCAATCTTGATTTTCCCGTCTTCGGTTTGGTACATCAATATATTACTTTCAGCCATGGGGTAATTTTAAAATCCTAATTCATTTAAATACTGATCCATTTCTTTGCGCACTACGGCAAGCTGTTTTTCAAGCCCTACAATCTCTTTTCGAACGGCTTTGATATCAACGGCCTCTTCGGCTTCAAATGTGTCCACATAACGCGGAATATTCAGATTAAAATCGTTTTTTTCGATTTCCTCCATAGTGGCGCGGTGCGCGTATTTTTCAATGTCCTTGAATTTTTTAAATGCATCCACAATTTTTTTGATGTGTGGATCGCGCAATTTGTTTTGTCGTTTACCGCTTTCGTATTCTTTGCTGGCATCAATGAATAGTACATCCTTCGTCTTTTTCCCTTTATTAAAAATAAGAATGGCAGCCGGAATACTGGTTCCAAAAAAGAGATTTGCAGGTAAACCAATTACAGCCTCCAGTAAGTTTTCACGAATTAATTTTTCGCGTATGGCTTGCTCGGTACTTCCCCTGAAGAGCACTCCATTCGGAACAATAACACCAACCTTACCCGTTTTTTCAGAAGCAGTTTCAATCATGTGAAGAATAAATGCATAATCACCTTTTGTTTTTGGAGGGATACCGCGCAGAAATCGTTTGTATGGATCACTTGCTGCATGTTCATGTCCCCACTTGTCCAATGAAAACGGTGGATTTGCAGCAACAATGTCAAAACGCATAAGGTGATCCCCTTCAATAAGTCGCGGGCTGTTGATGGTATCGTCCCATTCAATATGTGCAGCATCCATTTCATGCAAGAACATGTTCATTTTTGCCAATGCCCAGGTTCCGCCATTGCTCTCTTGTCCGTATAAGGAACAGTCGCGGATATGTGTATTGGGTTTGAACGGCACTTGTTCTGCAACTGTAATGAGCAAAGAACCCGAACCACATGCCGGGTCACAAATACGATCTCCAGCTTTAGGGGCAAGAAGTTTGGCCAATAGAACCGACACTTCGTGTGGCGTGTAAAACTCACCTCCTTTTTTACCTGCATCAGAAGCAAATTTTTCAATCAGATACATGTAAGCACTTCCGATAATATCTTCGCTACCGATGACGGATGGACGAAAATTCAACTCCGGTTTATTGAAATCATCAATCAGATTTTTTAACCTGCGGTTACGATCCTTTGTATTCCCGAGTTTTTCGGAATTGAAATCGATATCACGAAAAACACCGGCCAGTTTGGACTTGTTTTCGTCTTCAATCTTTTCCATGATTTTATTGATGCGACCACCGATATCGGAATCGTTTTTATGCTCAACTATTGTTTCAAAGGTGCAATCATCAGACAGCACAAATCGCTCACGACTCATTTTTCTTTTAATCAACGCTTCATCCTTCCCATGGATTTTTTTGTATTGATCATACTTATCGTTCCACACATCACTCAGGTATTTCAGGAACAAAAAATTCAACAGGTAATTTTTGTAGTCAGAGGAATCTAGGGCTCCCCGAAAGCTATCGCAAGCACCCCATAATGTTGCGTTGATTTGTTCCTGTGATGGTTTGGTATGTTTAGTGTCTGCCATAAATTATTTTTTAACTAATGATTGGTTCCAGTTGCTTCTCCAATTGCCTACTTCAGTTAGTATTGCTGCTAAAAGTTGAGCTGAATTATCTGCACATCGTGCATTATAGTAGTTAATGAACATTTCCATATTTTCCTTCGCATTTAATCCAGTATCCTTTTTGAACTGTTCCATGTATGCGTTAAAGTTGTTTTGTATTTTATACATAAGTTTTAGTTTGCTTTTTTATAAATCGTATTACCAGAATTATCAATGAGAGTTATACTTTCAATTTCATCATGTTGAACTGCATTTAGAATTTCATTTTCTTTTTGTTGCTGTGAAAGTTCCACACCATTCCAATCCCTGAGTCTCGACATTTCGATAAATAGCCATTTGTCCGCAACAGGAAATTGCACACTTGATCCATCCGGTTTTTCAATTTTCTTAGGAGCAGTTAACAGGTTGTTGAATGTGCATACTACCTCAGATAATTTTTTGTCATGGCCTTTCACTGATACCGGATGTTTAAACTTCACCATAGCTCGGTAATAATTACTTTGCATCATTATATCATACCAGTCATTCAAATCATTGGGATTAAAGACGAGCTGATGTGTGTTAACCTGATCAATCATTGCGCTATAAAATTTATTTTTCCTTTCAATCATTTGCATTGTTATTTGTTTTTCCCTTTCCCATAGTCCCATAATTGCTATTACTCTTTGCTGGTGCATTACATCCGGAACATTTAGTTCCAGGTTATCTACCTCAGACTTATTCAGATTAAGAACGGCTGTACCTTCCTTTTTCTTTTCAAGTTGCTGGCTACCACTACCATGATTTAAAAACAGCGCAAGCCATGGTGCAAGAACACTTTTTGTAGTAACGCGAATAATTAAGAAAACAGAAACGGCTGCTGCTGTGACATCCTCATTAAATATGTAGGCAAATGTTTTTCCACCTTTTGCCA
Source organism: Bacteroidota bacterium (assembly GCA_016192075.1). Taxonomy (GTDB): domain Bacteria; phylum Bacteroidota; class Bacteroidia; order Flavobacteriales_D; family Crocinitomicaceae; genus JADJGJ01. The sequence continues at coordinate 33,381 of JACPUU010000017.1, forward strand.
TCAAAAGGATGTCGCCCTTTTGTAAAACCTGATGTGATGGAAGAAGAGCCGTTTTTATTTTGTGACACGTTGAAAAATCAATTCCCTTTTCAGGATGAACGTTCATATATTGAATTAATAAACACTCACCAGATGGATCATTTTCCACACGCCCCCTTACCGTTAGTCCCGTAAAAATATCAGCACAATCTTTCAAAAACATAATCAGAGTTTGTTTACAGAGGTTTAGACGTGAAGGTAGATGAAAAGTTGCGTGATTTCATGCAGAATTTTTTTACAGACCGCCATAAATAAATTTATATATCTGTATTACAATACTTTAACGTTTTAAAATAATTCAAATATTTTTTAGAGGCCAAAATTTGGTTGAGATGATTAGAGATTTGGAAAAAGACTTACTTTACAGTTTAATTAATTGTATTTCAATTATTTGATTCGAAATCCGTGATTATCTTGCGGTTTCGCACTAGTTTTCCTTCATTAAAAGTAGGCAGGCCATTTTTTCACCAAAAAACGACCAACCGTTTCATCAAACATTCGGCAATATACAGGTGCTATTGCCAAATATTTGCGTTCAGCCCATAACCATCACATCCCAATCACATCAAATTGCATTAGCATCGCATCAAATCACATTGCAATCACATACCTATCGCATCGCTATCACATTCATATAAACCGACATTTCGCGACAATAATCTGCAAGAACAGGCAATAAAAATCAGCCCAAAGCAAGAACTGGAAAGCTCATTTTGACCCCGCGGTAATTTCGGTCATTACCAAGGAAAAAATGCAAAATAGCCCCGTTTCCGGCCTTATTGGGACGTGTATGTAGTATTCCTTTTACACGTGCAAGTTTATTCGGGTATTTATCTGCTAAAATCGGCCTAAATACGCCAATTTTCATTGGTAAACCGGAGGCCGTTGCACAGGAATTGATGAACTTAAAGAAAAGCGTTTTACTATGGAAACAGCAACACAAGAAAGGGAATTGGTGATTTTTCACCAGTTCGGAAAAGGAAAACAAAAACAAATTACACGCACCAACAATTGTGTGATCTACACACGGGTTTCTACCAAGGAGCAAGCCGATAATAACATGAGTTTGGTTACGCAACGAAAGGTGTGCAATCTATTTGCGGAGAAAAACAAATACCATGTGCTTGGTGAATTTGGTGGAACGTATGAAAGTGCAAAAAACGATGAGCGGAAAGAATTCAACCGTATGCTTTCATTCGTAAAAAGGAGTCGCGAGAAAATTTCGTACATCATTGTTTACAGCGTTGATCGCTTTTCGCGCTCCGGTGCAAACGCAATTTATATAAAAGAGCAATTGCGTAAAGAAGGGATTCATATCACCGCAGTAACGCAACCCACCGATGCAGAAACAGCCAGCGGAAGTTTACAGCAAAACATTCAGTTCATTTTTTCGGAATACGATAACCAGTTGCGCAGAGAAAAATGCATGACCGGAATTAAAGAAGCATTACTGAGAGGTGAGTGGGTAAACGCAACGCCCATCGGATACGATTCCATCCGAATCAACGGAAAACGAATTTTAAAGGTAAATGAAAAAGGAGAATTGTTGCGCCAAGCCTTTATTTGGAAATCGCAAGGACTAACATCCAATGTGATTCGCGACCGCTTAAAAGAAAAAGGCTTAAACATTCCCAATCAAACCATGTCGCATATTTTTCACAATCCTTTTTATTGCGGTTTGATGGCGCATAACGCTCTGCAGGGTGAAGTAGTACAAGGCACACACGAAGCATTGATTTCAAAAGATCTTTTTCTCAAGGTAAATTTCGTATTAGGCCGCAAACATTTGATCGGCTACAAATGCAAAATGGAAAACCACGATGTTCCTTTAAAGAGTTTTTTGGTATGTGATCATTGTGGGGCAAACATTCCGGGCTATATAGTAAAAGCAAAAAACCTCTGGTATTATAAATGCCGAACGAAAGGCTGCAACAATAACCGCAGCGCAAAATTCCTGAATGAGCAATTCGAAAAAATTCTGGATTACTTCAGCTTTAATAATCCTGAATTACAAAACCTGTTTAAGGAAGAATTCCTCGTCATTTATTTCAAGCATAATAAAAAACAAGATTGGGCAATTGTCTAACTTGAAAAAGAACATAAAGGATTTGCAAAATAAACTCGAACGACTGGAGGAACGTTATGTAATGGAAGAAATCAGTGCAGAATCGTACCGCAAGTTTCAGGAAAAGTACAAAGCCGAAATTCTCCTCTTGGAAACCGAATTGCAAAAAGGCGAAAAAGAGGTGTCGAACCCCGAATTAGCAATAGAAAACATGATGCGTTTTTGCAAAAACCTTAGTGTTTATTGGGCTTCTGCCGCGTATATAGACCGCGCCAAGTTGCAACGTTTGATCTTTCCGAAGGGAATTCGCTATAATAAACGAACTGACCAGTGTCGAACCGAAGAAATAAATCCGGCCTTCGCCTGTTTCGCCCTATTGGCGCAGGAAACAGCGGGCATAAAAAAAGGGATACCTGAATTAAACATCAAGTATCCCAATTTGGTGGAGAATATCGGAGTCGAACCGACGACCTCTTGCATGCCATGCAAGCGCTCTAGCCAGCTGAGCTAATCCCCCTCTTTTTACCCAACGTAGCTTTGGCGAAGTTGGGTGTTTTTCCTAACCATACCTTGGCGAATTGGGTATTTTAACCCAAATTTGCTTCGGTGAAGTCGGTTTCTGATGGTCGTCTGGCTTAGACGATTTCAGGGTGCAAAGTTATACTTTTTGAGAGAAACTGGTTTGTCCCAATGCTATTTTTTGTTCAAAAAAGGTAAAAGGCTCTTTAGGCACTCACTTCCCCTTCTTCTTTTTAACCGGCTTTGGATTCGCCAGTTTGGAAAGATCCTGCTGCATTTTAGCAACATTTTTAGCCAGTTCGTTGACCATTTTGGTTAACACCTCTACATCTTCTTTGGCAGCAAAACCATATTGCGGGGCTTGTTCAGATGCCAGGTTCAGTTTGGTTTGGTAACAGGCAAAAAAATCATACTTCAGTACGGTGCTGATTTTTTGAAGCTGGTCGGTGGCAATGGATTCTTTTTCAAAAATTTTGTAAACACCGGCACGCGTCAGGTTAATGCGTCGCGCCAGTTCAACAGCCGTCATGGGTGAACCATCCAGAACCTCTTTAATCTTTTTGCCTATGTGAACCTTTGACATAATTGCAAAATTCAGGCTTTTTAAGTCCCGGCGCCTGAACTCGTGAATACCATTGGTTTACAAAATGTATCGTATATGGATACATATCTGGTTCTTTCTATCCGTTATGCACAAACCTGTTTTTCTGCTTTATCGCATCTGAATGGTTTTACCCGAAACATCACGCTCCCTTTTACCGTATGATAGGGTAAAATGCCTATCTTTGTAGCCCCACCTATGCAACTGGAACACCACATAGCCAACCTGCTGAAACATCACAACTGCGTGATTGTTCCGGAATTTGGCGGATTCATAGCCAATTATGAATCAGCATGGATTAACCGTTCACGGGCTGTCATTTATCCGCCGTACAAACAAATTCTGTTTAACGGCAGCCTGACACAGAATGATGGTTTACTGGCCAATGAACTGGTATTGAAAAGCGCTGTTTCATACACAGCGGCATTAGACCGCATTGCTGCCCAGGTAAAAGAGTGGCGCAAACAGCTCGATGAAGGACAGCGTATTGAACTGGACGAAATTGGTTTCTTGTTTTTACAAAATAACCAGGTTATTTTTGAGCAGAACCGCGAGGTGAATTTACTGCTGCAGGCATACGGCCTGAAACAGGTGGCGTTCATTAATTTTGCTGCAAAATCAAATATGCAGGCTGTTAAAGCAGAACGTATCCCAACCGTGACAACGGTGACGGAAAAAACAGCTGAAAAAGAAATTGTTCAGACACCTGAAGTGGTTGTTGCCGATACCCCTGAAAAGGAGAAAGAAACACCGGTTATTGCGCTGAATACGGCTGAAGAAATTGAAACGCTTACTGCTGAATCAGGTGACCCGAAAGTGATTCCGATCTACCGTGAAAAAAAGCCGCGTAATTACAAATACGCACTGGCCGCTGCAGCCGTTCTTCCAATTATGTTTTACGCATACTGGATTCCGATGAAAACAGATTTTCTGAACACCGGTAAAATTCAGATGAGTGACTTTAACCCATTCCGTCAGCAGGCAACAGATGTGTATGAGAAACGGCAACCGGTTTTCAACATGGACCTTACCAATGACTGGGAATCGTGGGAACAACTGACGGCTGCATTGCCCGATCATGTGGCCGTTTATAACCTGGAGCTGACCGATGAAATTTACATTCCTGTTCGTTTGAAAGAAGATACCGAAAACACCGGCGCATTTAATCAGGCCGGTTCGTTTCACCTGATTGCAGGTTGTTTTTCAGTTGAATCCAATGCCAATAACTTTGTAAAACAGCTGACTGAAAAAGGATACGCAGCCGGAATTGTGGATCACAAAAACGGACTTTACCGGGTCAGTGCCGGTTCGTTTGCTGCTGAAACCGAGGCTGAATCAGCCCTGGATAAATTCAAAAACGAAGGTTTTTCTGGCTGGATTTTGAAACACTGATTTTCCGTTTGTCTTTCTTTTTGTGCATTTATCCACTGAAATGGTTCAGATAGCCCTATTTTGGTTTGGTTATCAGGCATCAATTGCTAATTTTACAAAAAACCAATTTGGAGTACCATGAAGAAACTCACTGTTATCTGTGCCATTCTGTTCTCAACCGGAATTTTTGCGCAGGAATTCACAACCAACACCGAAGGGAGTGAATACAAATTTGAAAAAATTATTCACCTGGATGCCACACCTGTTCAGTCACAGGGATGGACCGGTACCTGCTGGAGTTTTTCAGCCCTGTCTTTTTTTGAATCAGAAATAAAACGGCTTGGAAAAGGTGATCATGTATTGGCCGAGATGTATATTGTCTACCAGGCCTACCTTGGAAAAGCTGAAAAATACATTCGCACCGACGGCAACACCAATTTTGATGAAGGCGGTGCTTTCCATGATATTCCATGGGTAATTTCACGTTTTGGAATTGTACCCAATGAAATTTTTACCGGTTTGAATTATGGTTTGAAAGGCCATAATCACTCAGAGCTTACAGCCGTATTAAAAGGTGCTGTAAACGGTTTACTGGAACACCGCAAGGACCTTGGAGAAAACGAAGCACTTACCACTGCCTGGCCGGATGCCGTACGTGGAATTTTGAATTCATACCTGGGATATGTACCTGAAAATGTAGAAGAGTTTAAATTCAAATACAACGGCAAAGACTATAACCCGCTTACGTTCCGTGATGAACTGGGATTAAACATGAGTGATTATCATTCACTGACCTCTTTTACCAATCATGAATTGTACAAAGAGTGCCGTTTGGAAATTGCAGACAACTGGGTTTGGGATAAATCATACAACGTTACCATGGATGACCTTTGGGCCGCTGCTGAATATTCCCTGACACAGGGATATACCTTTGCCTGGGCTGCAGATGTTTCTGAAGATTATTTTGATTTCAGAAATTCCATTGCACTGGTACCAAAAGATAAATCAACCATTTATGTTGACGGTGAAAACAACAAGAATTTCTCCGATGCCGGTTCACAGAAAAAAGCATCGTGTTTTACCACACCAACCGAAGAAGATGCAATTACGGCTGAAATGCGTCAGCTGGCGTATGACAACAAACGTACAACCGATGACCACGGAATGCACGCCGTTGGTTTGTATAAAGATGCCAACGGAAAAAAATGGATTCTGATTAAAAATTCATGGGGAACATCCAACGATTGTGATGGATACATGTTCATTTCAGAGCAGTATTTCAAATATAAAACTATCAATATCTACCTGCACCAGGAAGCTATTCCAAAAGACCTGAAAAAGAAAATAGGCTTGTAGTTTTTAGCTAATCAAATTTGAAAAGGTCTGTCACTATGTGGCGGACCTTTTTTTTATGGAACACAGATGACGCTGATTGCTTAAGATAAAAGATGATTCGATTCAGGTAAATCAAATGTACTTTCTCATCCGAACAATATTTTGCGGGAACAGATCCTAAAAATCATATTGGATCTGTGTTATCAACGCTCTATCAAATCAATTCTTCATAAGCATAGGAACACAGATAACGCTGATTGCTTAAGATAAAAGATGATTCGATTCAGGTAAATCAGATGCACGTTCTCATCCGAACAATATTTTGCGGGAACAGATCCTAAAAAAAATCATATTAGATCTGTGTTATCAGCGTTCTATCAAATCAATTCTTCACGAGCATAGGAACACAGATGACGCTGATTGCTTAAGATAAAAGATGATTCGATTCAGATAAATCAGAAGCACGTTCTCATCCGAACAGGATTTTGCGGGAACAGATCCTAAAAATTATATTGGATCTGTGTTATCAGCGTTCTATCAAATCAATTCTTTACAAGCTTAGATTGTATTTGACTGTCTCCCTGAATCAACGTAAGCGTATAAATTCCACGGCTGAGTGATTGTGAAAGATCCAGAACAAGGTTAGAAGAAACCGGAACAATTTGTTTGCTTATTACAAGTCTCCCCGATTGATCGTATACTAAAATCGTACACGGCGCATCAGGAATAACTCCCTTAATAAAAATCTGATCGATAAACGGATTTGGGTAAATCTGAACAGCGTTTTTTTCTTCAGATAGAGCAGCCACATCAATCACGTCCACCAACTGATAAATTGTATCATTCGGGCACAAATCATTTTCTGCAACCAGCATCACCGAATACGTTCCGGATGTGCCGTAATCATTCCACGGATTAGAATCGACAGACGTATTTCCATCACCAAAATCCCAGAAATAAGACGATGCGTTGGTTGAATTATTGGTAAAAAAGATTGCTGCATTGGGCCAGATAGCCGGTGAATTGGAACTGAAATCAGCCAGGGGTGCCTGTGCAACATTGATGGTAATAAACTGAGTGGTGGTATTGGTATCAGTGCCCTCAATGGCATGTAGTGTTACTTCAAAAGAACCGGAACTGGTATATGAAACAACCGGGTTAATAGCCGTACTTGTTGCCGGTGTACCGTTTTCAAATTCCCAGAAATACGAACTGGCATTGGTAGATGTATTGGTAAACTGAACGGCTTCTCCATTGCACACCACCACACTGGCAGGTGCTGAAAAACCAGCCGTTGGCGGAATTGTACCCGATTGTAAAGTCTGCCCGTCTGATGAAAGAACTACAGTTTCCAGGCCCGCACCATCAATAGCTTTCACTGAAACAAAATAAACCTGACCCAGTGAAAGAGACAAACCAGTTTCTGTAAATGCAGTGATGAGTCCGTTGTCTGTCCACGCTACCACATCGCTGACTCCGGCCGTAGTTCCAACAGCATACCAATAGGCTACAACAGCTGAATGCGGATCAGTTGTAGCTGCCCAGTTGGCAGAAATTTGTGAGGCGGTTGTAAAAAAATCATCGTCTCCGGCGTTGCCGTCGTTTACAAATGGAATGGCAACAGGTGCTGTCCAGTCGATATTCACCAGGTGCTGATCAACTACTGAAAAATTAGCCGCAGCATCCAGGTTGATTGAACTGATTCTTGCTGCCGGTGTCAGCGGATCGGGATTCTGATACCGCACTTCATCAGCGGCACTTCCAATTGTAATGGTTTCGGTTGCGGTGCGGCTTTTGTAAACGGTCAGATTATCGTAAATTCCGAGTGCATTTCCGGTGCGGGGTGAAATGGTAGTTCCACCACTCAGCGGAGAAGGATCAGTCCACTCAGATACCAGCACATTGTCCAGAAATGCTTTGATGGTTCCCGTAGCCGGATCAACATAAATTTTAAAATCATAGGTCACATTCGGGTCAACAATCACATCATCATCGGTCATTAAAACAATACTGTTTGCTACTGATTTATAAATCTGGCATTTGTTCTGATCAGCCCTCCAGTAAACCATGTATGAATCACCCCGCTGATCAAGCGTTGCATCACTGCAGAAAAAATGAAGTCCGGCCCGGCGGTTGGTTCCTGCACCGTTAATCTGGCCCTGCCAGTGATAGAGATATGCATGTTGATCGTCTTGCAAAAGTGCTGCATGAATGTTTGAATTGGCAACCGTTTCATCGGTGTGTTGAAGTGCTCCTGAATTCAAAATCCAGGTACCGGTTTGAGAGGTCCAATCCGGGTGAATAACGGTACCTGAAAATTCATCGGTAAAAAATCCAAAATCGGTATTGGAACGCCATTCTGTTCCCTCAAAATCAGCTACAGTGTAGAATTTTTCAGCAATGCTGATATTGTCTGTATCGGTAAAATCAGCTGTGAAATCTGTTGTTTGCCAGGTACCGGTTGTGCTGACAGCCGTGACCGGAGGTGTTGCATCTGTCACGCAGGCGTAGGTAGCATTAAAGCCGGATGACACCGTAGAAATATCTGACGTAAACCGAAATGTAACAACACCGGAACTGGTGCTGAAATTACCCGGAGAATTGGTGCCGGTATACGTTCCGATCAGGGGTGATGCCGTAGAGGGCCCGTCGTAGATGTATAAATAATCGTAATTCAGTTCCACGTCAAATGATGAAAACGAAACATCAATGCTGGTTGCCGCAGGCGGAGCAATGGTCCAGGTATAATCTTCGTTGTTGTAATAATCGCGGGTGGGTCCGCCAAAATCATGAATCATGCCGCTGCAGGAATCGCTGTAACATTCGGTCATAAAATCACTGATGGCGGTCCACATTTCAGTATAACCATCATCGTACCCAAGGGCCCATATTCCAATACCGGCAATGCCGGCTGTATTGACATGCTGCAGTCTTTTCCGGAATGCATCTTCCAGCGGAATGTAACACTGCTTATTTCCGCTGCTGTTAAAGGTAAAAATGTCGGTGTAGCTGTCGGTATCCCAGGTGTGATTGCCGGTTGAATAATTGCCGGATGTATTGGTCATCACGTATTCATAAGTTCGCGCAACCCCGGTTCCGGTAGTGGAAGACGGAATGGTTAGACTGCTGGTTGGCCACTCGTAACCGTAATAGGGCAAACCCATCACCAGTTTGCTTTTAGGACAGCCTGCATCTACATAATCGGTAATGGTTTTTGAAAGTGTTACGTTGTAGGTAGATCCGAAATGATACAGCGGATCATTGGGCCCCGTTGTGCTGCTGCCCTGGTAATAGTAAGCATAACCCATTACAATGTAGTTGTCTACTTCAGGCTCCATGATTGAAAAATTGAAGACATTGCTCCAGTCGACGGCATACAAAACGGTACTGACTTCTGAACCCGGAATGGCAGTGTGCATCTGGTTACTCAGGTCAACCATAAAATTGGCAAAGTTGGTGGTCTGGCTGGATGGCAAACCCTCAAAATCAATATTGACCCCGTGTGCTCCACGCGTCTGAACCAGGTTAATGAGGTTGTCAATCAGGTTTTGTTTTGCCGTGCTGTTTGTCAGAAACGTGGTGAGATCACTGCTTCCAAAAAGTGTAACACAAAGCGTTACTTTAACCCCGTTTGCCAAAGCTGCATCTACTGCTGTTGAAGTAGCCCAGCCATGTGTGGTAAGTGGTCCGCCGGTAGATGGATTCACCTCATACGAGAAAAACGAAAAATGCGTGAGCAGTGACCAATCGTAATTGTTATACGCTGATCCTACCCAATACGGATGCCAGCCATAGACTATTTTAGTGGGTGTACAGCCCACTTTGGGTTGTATTACATTGTGAATTTCTGTGTTTACATTTTCTTCGTACCACGCTGTGGTATGACCGAGTGAATTGTAATATTCCAATTGCTGCTGATGAATAGAAACAGAATCCTGCGCGGCCAGTTTCAAACCAAAAAAACACATCACAAATACACTCAACCGAATCATGCTCAAACTTTTAGAGACCCCAAAGATAGGGATTTATCCGGCAGATCAGGCACTCCGGCAGTTGCTGATTTTTTTAAGACCATGCTTAAAAGGATTTAGTGCAGCAATTTTTTTTGCGTCTTAACCGCAGAGAATAATGCAGAGGCTTTCGCAGAGAGCCGCTGAGCTGTATGTGCGGATTTTTCTCTGCTAACTCGGCGCCTTCTCAGCGGTTAAGAAATTAGTTGCCACCAATACCGCCGTTTTTTAACCGCAGAGAATTACCTTTAGACTTGTCCCCAGAATAATACTTTGTAAATTACTGAAGAACCAGGGAATATGCAAAGATCCGCCCGGTAAATTAACGCCACAATGAATGCAATTCTTCCAGGTTTATTTCCTGCAACGAGGGCAGAATTTTATCAGCAATAATCAGGCGCTGATCATACTGGTGTGATTTTTCAGGCACAGCTACAACCTTCATGCGGGCTGCCTTTCCGGCTAAAACACCATTAAACGAATCTTCAATCACCAGGCATTCGGTTGGGTGAATCGCCAATTTGGACGCAGTAGTTAAAAATACCGCGGGATGAGGTTTTCCAAAAGTTTCAAATTCGGCCGAATGCACCTCATCAAAGTAGCGGTCTAATTTTAGTTTTTCCACAACGGCATGAATAATACGCTGGTACGATGATGTAGCCAATGCAATTTTATAACCCGCATTTTTGAACAATTCCAGCGACTCATAAACACCTGGCAGCGCCTTGCCCTGCGCATAAATTTCACGTATCAGAATGTCTACAATATCGTCTCCGACTTCATCCAGTGTTTTGTTGTTCCAGGCAGCTTTTTTGTGCCAGAGCCGCACCACTTCATCAATCCGGAGTCCCACTGTTTCTTCACAATCGGTTTGGGTCAGGTTAATTCCAACTTTTCCAAATCCTTCAATTTCGGCTATTTTCCACAAGGGTTCTGAGTCAATCAGAACGCCGTCCATGTCAAAGATGACTGCTTTCATTTATTCTTTTAGTTTCACTTCATATACGTTTCCTCCGCCTAAACCCTTGCGGTATTCATCAGTCATATACCAGCTGTTTTTTCCTTTAAAACAAACGGCTTCCCGTTGCCTTACCAGGTTGAGCTGGTATGATTTGAGCGTACCGTTCCAGAATTGATTTCCGGTAAAACCACTAATGAGATAAAGCCGCGAATAAGTGAGCAATGCCACTACATTGTATTTCTCAGAATAGTCAGCCGCGGTAACAGAACAAAAACGCCAGTCGGTTGAACAGAGTTGAACAGATCCGATTTTTTTGGCAACGTGATCACCTGCTTTATCCGGAATGACATAGATGTTGGTAATTCCGCTGAAAGGCTCAGTGCGGCATTTGGTAAACAGGTAAAGGCTGTCATTTTTCCAGAAAAAAGCCTCACAGTCAAAATTCAGTTCTGTTTTGGAAGGCGGAAATTTCGTTTGATCTTCATACGAAAACGTAATTTTTTTTGGTTTGGTTTTATCTTTTTCCAGGAAATCTTTCGGTAAAATAAAAATCTGGCAGGTCTCCCGCTTGTTCAGGTTGTTGCCAAAATCACCAATGTAGATGCGTCCTTTATCATCCTGCGCCAGATCTTCCCAGTCGTTATTTTTGGTGTCTTCCAGTTCAATGGTTTTGTATCCGCCGGTTTTGATATCGAAAACATAAATTTCAGCTTTGTTACCACCGTCGTTATGCGTAATCAGGTACTTGTCATCGTAAAAAACAAGGCCTGATGTTTCATACATTTTCTCAGGCAATTCTGCTATTTTTTTCATGCTCAGCTGTGAAAAAACAGTGAGTGAAAGAGAGAAGAGTGCGAAGAGGAAAAGCAGTTTCATGCGATAAAAATACGAAATAGAAGTACGGGGGACGACGTTCAGCGTGCAAAGTTTTGGATCAGCTGAATTTACCCGTTTCTACCACCCTTAACTTTGTATTTTGACTTTTTAGGGTTACCTTTTCTGCGTTGTTACATCTTGGAAAAATCAATGGCATGAACGAAGCTAAAATTATTGATCTTATTCAATGCGGCCGGCAGGAAAAAGCCTTTGCCCGCCTGTATCGGTTTTACCCCGGGGTAGAAAAACACATTTGCATCAATTCAGGGTCTAAAGACGAAGCCCTGGATATTTTCCAGGATGCCCTGGTGATACTTTACCGCAAAGTCACTGAATCAAAGCCTGACAACGGCACCTTTAGTTGTGAGGGTTACCTGGTAACTACCTGCAAACTTTTGTGGAGCAATGAACTCCGCAAGAAAAAGGTGCGCACCGGCAGTGAGACAGGACTTGAAAACCTGCGCTTTGAAGATGAAATTCAGGGCCAGCTTGAAAAAGAATATAAACTTAAAACCATCGAAAATGTTTTGCTAAAGCTGGGAGAAAAATGCAGAACCATACTCGAGCAATTCTATTTCAGATCACTTTCCATGGAACACATTGCCCGGCAATTTGGATTCAAAACCGTTGAATCAGCCAAAGTTCAGAAATACAAGTGCATTGAAACCGCACGCAAAATGGCTTTGGAGAACAAAATGTTGAACGAATCCACCTTCAATGAATTTGCAGTGGATCTTAAAACGGAACGGTTATGAGAATTGAATTGTCAGTCATTGAAAAAATAGAACAGTATCTTATGGGCACCTTATCACCTCAGGATAAATCAGCTTTTGAACAGCAGATTCAGCAGCACGCAGCATTGAAAGACCAGGTTGATTTTCAACAGCAATTGCTGCGCGGAATTCAGAGCCTGGCGCTCAAAAAATCAGCTTCGGTAGCCTATGCAACCTATAAATTCAGGCGGCTACTGATTGCGTTGAGTTTTGCAGCAGTTTTGATTTCAGCACTTTTGCTGAGCCTGTATTTTATTCCAAAAAAATCAGATTCAGGGTTGAATGTGAATGAACCGCTGCAGACAGCAGGTTCTTCAGAGACAATAGCAATAAACGACACCAGCGGATACGTAGCAGAGATTAGTTTAACCGGAGAAAATGAATCAGGTTCAACCACAGTAATTCATTCAACGCAAAAAAAGACAGTGGTGCCGGCTGACACTGGTGTTGAACCAGTAGTAACCAATCAGGGCACAGAACAAATTGAGAGCCGGAATACCGTTGATGAGCGTGCACTTATTCAGACTCCTGATCCGGTTGCAGCCGTAGAATCTGATGATGTATTATGCGAATGGGTGATTACACAAAACACATCCAAAGCAGAACTAAAAAAAATTGGGGAAGAAATTCAGGCCGCCGATGGCGGATTTAAAGTCAGGGAAATTCGTTACAAGGGTGATTTGCTGGTACACATTGCGTTTACAGTTTCCAATGCCAGCGGTGAGGTCTATTACGGTTCGCCTGAACTGGGTGAGAGTGGCAAGGTCTGTATCCGCTTTATGAATCCGGGTATTTCTGCCGGTTGGTGCGGTGATGATATGAATTACAGGCATGATGTTGATTCAACAAGTGATCAGGGCATGTTGCAAGGTTCTGTAAACAGTTGGGCGATTGAAGCTAAAAATCGTTTGAGTGAAAACAGGAATCAGTCTGAATTATCGGTTGAGGCAAAGCCTGACAAGCCAAAGCGCAAGCGGTTTTTTAAGCAGATTGAAAAATTTTATTCAGGCCAGAAACGAGCCAACACTAAAGAACGGAGGCGTTAATCGTGCTGGTTAGCCTCTTTACTTTTCTGCAGCCAGCGCGGCAAAAGAATGCTGCCTATGAGTAAATAAGGATAGTAAGAGATTAACCGCCACAGAAATGCAAGACTTAAAGCCAGTGTGCCGTTTTTGATAAAATCAGAAAGCAATTCACTGAAAAGATATTCAGCCATACCACTTCCGCCGGGAGTTGGGGTAACCAACATTACCAGCCACATCACCAGTTGACGGCCCAGTATAATGGCGTTGTCAAAAAGTCCAGTCTGAATAAACGCCAGCAGCACAAAATTAATTACCAGGTAACGCGATGTCCACGACCAGATAGTAACGGCCATGAGTTTAAACCAGAAAAAAAGAGGTTTGCCCTTGAGCTCACGTGATGCGGTTTCAATATCCAGCGCAAATTTCTCGGCCTTGTGCGTGCGGCGTTTCAGAATGGGTAAGCGGTAAATAAATTTAGCCAGGTTTCCAAACAGCCGGGGATAGACAAAAATGCTGGACAGCAGCAGCAGGTTAATGGCAGTCAGAATGCTGTATCCGATCCAGAAAATAGTCATGCCGCCTGCGCGCATGGATTCCAGCCCGGCCGGAAAAAGTGTTTCTGCAGAAATAAATAAAAACAAAACCGGCAGCAGCAGTATGTAAAAAAAGTTGTCCAGAATGGCGGTGATTATAACCAGTGCGGTTGATTTGCCCAGTGGAATTTTTTCGCGCTCCAGTATAAACATGGCAACTGCTGCACCGCCAACAACGCCAGGGGTTACCGCTGATGCAAATTCCCACAGCATAATCACATTAAAACGCTGTTTCCAGTTCAAAAGGTTGTCGGTTAGTATACCTATGCGGAACATATAGGCAAGGTCACGGAAAACCATCATCAGAATGGCAAGCAGCAAAAACAAAATGGAAAGCGGTGTAAACGAAATCAGGCTCCAGTTAATTTCACTATGGGAATATTCGTTGTAAAAAAGTACTGCGGAAAGCCCTACACAAATCAGCAACACCACAACTATTCTGCGGTAACTGAGTAAACCTGAAACTTCTGGTTTGGCTGACATGAAATGAGTGACGTTGAATCTTAAAATTAGTGAATTGCCGTGAACTAAAAGCACGGGGCAGATTAATCACTTACAAATTCAATTTCAATGCGGCGGTTAATATCACGGCCCCATTTATAACGATTGGGCGCAATTGGATTTTGTGACCCCCAGCCCTTGTACATTAACCGGTTTGCAGCAATGCCGTTGGCAATTAAATAATCGTAAACGGCTTTAGCCCGCTCTTCAGAAAGAACCAGGTTGTTGTCTTCAACGCCGCTTGCATCGGTATATCCGTTGATGCTGATTTTGACATGTTTGTGATGTTTCAGATACGCCACCAGGTGATCCAGGTTTTCTTTGCCGTAACCAGAATCAGGCAGGGTTGCCATACTGGATGGAAAATTTAGCGAGTCAATAATAAAAACACTCCCTAGGTCATTGCTGCCCTGGTTTGCAAAGAAATACGTCAGGTATGTTTTTTTCAGTTTTTCTTCATCCACCACGTTGGCATTCTGATAGACAGATTCATCCACAAGCTGATTGCCGCCATGCACCGTTTTGTTGATTACTTTGATCTCAATGCGCCGGTTTCCTTCGCGGGTTGATTTGTATTTGTTGCTGTAGATGGGTTTCTCAGGGCCATATCCTTTGTATGAAATGCGTTCGGCCGGGTATCCTTTTGAAATCAGAAAATCATAAATGTATTTGGCGCGTTGTGCTGACAATGAAACATTTTCTGAATAACTGCCCGAGTTGTCTGTATAACCGCCAATTTCAACAACCAGGTTGGGGTCAATATCCAGCGCCTGCATCAGGTAAAGAATGTCCGGGTTGGTTCCAATTCCGGTAAAAGTGGTTTTGCCCGGTGAAAATGTTACGTTGTAAAGTACAATCTGCGAACCCACCGGAATGGCTTCAGGCACAACCACCAGGTGTTCAATTTCAATGTGCAGCTGGCTGCTGTCAATATACTCCGGCATTGGCGGGCAAAGGCATTTTTGCAGCGAGTCTGAAATCATAAATTCAGGGTACGGTGTAAATTCCTTGATGCGCTCACGCTGCTCCTGGTAACGCGGGCTGGTATTTGCACCATCAGTACCAAGGTCCCAATAATTGACAGCATTCCAGTCAGAGTATGCGCAAAACTGTTTGAGCATAACCGCTGATACATAACCAGAGGCATGCCAGCCGTTCCAGCAATGAATGTATACCGGACCTACTTCCGGATTCGTAGCAGACAAATAGGTCATTTCAAGAATTTTGTAAATGTGGGTGGAATCGTAATAATCAAGCTGCTGATACTTCAGCGCATTCCATGATGAGTCAATGCAGGAGCAGGTGTCACCCACCGGGTAGCCTTCAAAATTATGACGGTAGAGGTAAACAGAATTCGAAAATCCTTCTTCACATAAATTGTGTAGCCCGTCAACCGGCAGCGGATTCTGGTTATCCCGTTTTTCAGTTTCATGGTAATAGTTGTTGGCACCCCCGCGGTAAGCCACACCGTGTAAAACCGGCCGCATGTTGCGTGTACCATACAGGCTGTCAAAACCCATGCCTTTGTTGTCGGTGATTTTGTACATTAAATCTTTTTCACCGTAACGGTTAATGTAATATTGCGGATTTAATTCAAGCTGCGGGTGAATGGCAAAAAGCGAATCGTAATTGATTTTAGAACCAGCCGGAACAATGACATACGTTTCCAGTCCTATTTTAACGGTATCCATTTGGGCAAAAGAACCAATGCCAAACGCCCAAATTGCTATGACTGTTGTTATAAAACGTTTCATCCCTGTAAATTTACAATACAAGAACGAGGCCAGATGCTAAAAGAACCTCAAGTTTTTCACAGTCTTTTTTTTGTAAGCCCCCTGCAATTATCCGGCGGTGTTGCCTGAGTGTTTGCCTGGGGTGCATTTGATGGCTGTAACCGAAATGCTGCATTTAACTTATTTTAAGATTGTTATCTTTACAATGCAGCATTCTACAAAATGAAAAATTACCTGGTCAGTTTATTGTGCTTTTTGAGCGTTGCGGCTTTTGGGCAATTGCCTGAGAAACTTAAGTACGATGGTTTGTTCTATTCGTATGACTCTTCTACGGTTCTCATTTTTGCCGGAAAAAAGGCCTCGGTTTATGACCTGGTGAATTCAAACTATGTGGTGCCGCCTACCAAAAATGAAATCATCGATTTTTCACATTCCAATAATTATGCTGAGATTGATGCAAAAACCGGGAAATTAACCATTCACCTGGTAGAAGGCGGGCGTTACACCCGGGTTTATGGTGATACAACGGTGTGTTATGTCGGGTATACCAATCCTGCTAACGGGAATTCCTGGGTTGATTATAACGGAAAAATTCTGAATCTGAACAACGACAGCATTTCTCAAAAAACAGCCACTACATTTGACTGGTCACAATTCAGGATTGAAAAAATCAGGGAAGGTATTTATATCATCACCAGCTTTGAAAAAGGAGTATTTAATGAATCAGGAGTTGTTGACCTGATCAAAAATGAGTGGCTGATTTATCCCTTTTACCAGCAATGTTTTCTGCTCAATGATTTTCTTTTTTGTTTGAACGGAACAGAAAAGAAACCGTGGTTTGATAACCGGGATGGAATTACGGACGTTCAGTTTCTTTGTTACTACGATGTGTATGAAATGAGAGCCGATGGTGTCAAGCTTTGGTACAATGTCTCAGTAGAACCAGATACTGCTTTTTTGGAGCATATACTGGGAGTTGATTACGTACGTGCAGCTGACAATTCATCTTATTATGTGACAGAAAAAGAAGGGAAAATGGGTTTTGTCAGGTTTAGTTTGTTTGAAGACAGGATGTGTAAAAATCCTGTATTTGAATTTAGATCTTTTATTGAACCCACTGCAGATTTTGTTTATTACGAGCCGTATTTTTCAAAACTTGTAACCGTATCTAAAGGGACAGATCCAAAGCTACAACTCTTTCATGTAACAGATTCACTCGTTCTTTTGGCAGATGATCCGGCAATTGTTCATTATAACTGGGAAAACAATTATTCAAACATTGTAGAATCAATTTCTACAGCGCAGAATCATTTTACGATTGTTCCTGATTCTGCAGGATCCGTTCGCATGGAATTGTCTCCTGAAAAGAGAAGCTATTCACCTTATGGAATCGGGGTTCATTTTGTAAATGATTCCCTGCTTCATTTGTCCAATGCTTTTCCGGGGTATGGTTTGGTTCTAATTAGAAGCAGGAGTTTTCCGGATGAAGACTCTGTTGGTGCCGATGGTTCCATTCTTTATACCTACCGTGATACCCCCTTTGGAAAAAGCGGCATCTATAATCTGAATACACTTGATTGGCTCATAGACCCTATATACGACCAAATTTATACGGGTTCAGGCAGGTTTATGTGTTCTGATCTGATGAATCAGTTCTCTTGTTTTGATTCATTGGGCAACCTGGAATTTTCCGGTGTCAGCGGCGGTGAGGTTTATCAAAACCCGGAGTATTTGAAATGGCTGGCTCCCTATAAAAATCCAAAACAGCTTTTTGAAGCGCCCAACGGATTCTGGCATCACCGTCAGTTAGACAAGGCAAACCGGGCATATTACGTAGAACTTTCAAACGGACTGGCGCTGTATAAACCCGGGGAATATGATTTCCGGAATGAGTTCCCCAACATCACCGGGGAATTTGTACACCATAATCCGTCCCTGCAATTCACATTTGTTTTGGACCATGATTCAATCCGTCTTTTGAAAGACGGACAAACGTATGCGGTGAGCCGGCAGTATGGAAAAATCAGCTATGTTCAGCCGGATCAGTCTGGTGATCCTGCGGCAGATTATGTGCTGGAGCTAATTGAAAAAACAGATACCCTGGTACTTGGAAATTACCTGCCCGGTTACTATTCATACACATTGGCCAGTATAGAATTAAAGAATGATTTAATACTGGTAAACGACCACACAACCCAGGTACTAAATGCCTGTGTTGAATGCTATGATGAGAAACTTGGGTTTATCAATTACAGCGAATCGCATTTTGAATCAGAGAACTCGTCAGTGTGGAAAAAAAACGGTGCTGCCTGGCAAAAAATATCACCCTATTATGCAACCATAGAACAGATCCGTAACGGTTGGTTCATTGCTTCGTCGGGCCATTTTTATAAAGAATTTGAGGTTTCCGGAAGTCCGGAAGGAACGGAAGTAATTGATCTGCCGGCACGGTATTTTTTACTCGACTCCAGCCTCCGCGCAATTCCTTTTCTTGATTATTTTGATTTTGCGCATATTGAAGATTTAGGCTTTGGCATTAAAATAAAACTGGATACCGGTTATTATTTTTTTGTGACCTATTCAGGTATTGCTGTGACCGATGCCAGCTGGCATCATTTCGAACTTGAAAACGGAAAACTGAAAGCCATTCTGCATACTACCTTTATGTATGATGAGCATGGAGATCCGGTTTTAGATGAATTCGGGCTTCCGGTTGAGGCAACAACAGAAACGGTAAAATATTTTAAATTGCCGTAACGTTTTTTTGTAGGATGGACTCGCGAGTCCATCCTACAAAAAAATTCATTTCCCCAAAATCCGTTTTACGTACTTGCCAATAATATCAAATTCCAGGTTCACCAATGACCCCACTTTGATTGCATGAAAATTGGTATGTTCAATGGTATATGGAATGATGTGAACGGAGAACAATTTATCTTCAGATCTGACAACGGTTAATGAAACACCATTCACGGTAATAGAACCTTTTGGCACGGTCACATCATCGTAATCGTATTTAAAAACAAATTCGGTGCTGCCACCCAGGTCGTTTATTTCAATACAGGTTCCGGTAGTATCAATATGGCCTTGAACAATGTGTCCGTCAAGCCTTGAACCCACTTGTGTGCATCGCTCAACATTCACCGCGTCGCCTGTTTTCAGATGTCTCAGGTTGGTCCGTTTCAGGGTTTCGTCAATGGCGGTGAGTGTGTATTGATTTCCGCTGATAGCTACCACCGTCAGGCAGCAGCCATTGTGCGCAACACTTTGATCTATTTTTAACTCATGCGCAAACGGGCAGGAAAAAGTAAAGTGAACATTGGTTTTATCCGTTTCAATTTTTTCAACGCGTGCAAGCGCTTCTATAATTCCGGTGAACATTTAGTGTGAATTGATGATTTGAATATTTCCCTGGAAAGACCGTGGAACAAGGCCTTCCAGTTTTATTTCATAAACGGTTACGGCATAAAAATAAACGCCGTCATTGAGTTTTTTTCCCGATTCCCGATCTGTTCCATCCCAGTTGATGTACGGATCGGTTGTTTCAAAAACCAGATCGCCCCAGCGGTTAAATATTTTGAGGTCAATGCTGTCTACAAATTTAAACGGCAGCAGCGGGTGGTAAATATCGTTGACTGAATTTTCATCGGGTGTAAATACATTTGGCAGCTCGTAATAACCGTCACAATTATCTATGCATACCTTGTTGGATGGCACACTTTCGTTGTTATACTGAACCGAATCAAGTGCCGTTACATAATAACATCCGGCAATACTGCCACGGTCTTTGTGCACATAAAAGGTATCCAGGTCTGATGAAAAACTGGCAAGCAGTGTTAGTGAATCACCGGAGAAGGGGGCAAAATACAAGTTGTACCGTGTCACATCATCTGCGCAGGAATTGTTTGGATTGGTCCAGCTGATGTAGGTTTCTTCCAGGTCACAGTTTCCGTCAATTGTAGCTACCGGCGCACAGGGTGCTGTTAAATCAACCGGTGATGCACAAGCCTCTTGTGACCAGTTGATGATTGGGTTCACAATACCTGATGACGTATACTGTCCGATTGTTTTTATTTTGTAACAATACTGAAGGCCGTTTACCAGGCCGGTATCGGTGTATCCCATAGAGCCGGTTGTGCCTATTAAGGTAAAAACACCACTGCCGGTGGGTGTTTCGCGGTAAATTTCATAACTGTAATTGGCCCATGGAATTTCTTCAATCCAGGAGATTCCAATCTGATTATCGTTGGGTGTAAGCGTAATGAAAATGGATGACGCCTCCATCGATGAACCAATAAGCAGGTTGTCACTGTAAAGTTCAACACGGTAGGTATAAGGTATGGTTTCAGTATTTAATGTGACATCGGTAAAAACAGTGTCATCATTAACAATAGAAGGCATTTGCGGGGTGGTTAATATCAGTGTTTCAGTGCCGCCGCCGTAGTTATCTGAGCGGTACAATTTGTAATTATACGGCCCGGGATAGAGTGCTGTATTCAGTTCTTTCGGATACGACCATAAAATAGAATCCTTGCCTGTGCCGGTGGCCGTTTCATAAACAGAAACATGCGTCATTACCGGAATTTCAAAGTTGAGGTGCTCACAATCCTGCAATGACACACAACTTTCCACACCGCTTGCATTGACTGCTGTTACCAGGTAGCAGTATTCGTTACCGACAATCAGTTCACTGTTATCTACGTATGAATTGGTGGTTGATGAGCCTATTAAAACATAGCCCATAGCGGCAGGAGTTCCGGCAGCACAGCAATTATCAGGAGTGGTGGTGCTGTCAAGACTGCGGTATATGTTGTATTTTGTAATGCCGTTGCAGCCTGATGCATCCCAGTTTAAGGTCATGGCATTTCCGGTTGGTGTTACCACCAGATTTGTAACCGGTGGAATGTTTACTTTAATGCGGAATGTGCTCAGATCAGCCAGCTGAACACCGGGATCATTGTCTTCAGCATGAACAATAATGGGGTAGCTGGTATTGGACGCATTGTCACAATCAGGCTGCCACACAAAAAATCCGCTGACTGAATTGGCAGATGATTCTTCAGCAAACGATGCCGGATTGTTGTCCAGGTGAAAAACGGCCCCGGTAGCATAAATGGTAACAACGTCCCCGGCATCCGGATCAGTTGCAATAAATTCGATAGAAACCGCATCGCCTGCAAATACACAGGTGTCTGCGTGATCTGCAATTTCCGGTGCATTATTGTCACAGGCCTGCACTGTCAACTGCATGTCCTGCACCACAGCACCAACGTAAAACCCGTTGCGCCATTCTGATATTTTGATTGCCATGTTATACTCACCCGGCACGGCAGGCGAGTCCCAGCAAAGCGTTCCGGTGATGGGGTCAATGCTTAAATTTCCACCTCCTACGATGTCGGGGTAATTGTAAATAGCGGGAATGCTCATTTCAAGACAATCTTCACCGCGGCAAGGGACCAGTGAATAACTCAGGCTGTCTCCATCAGGATCATATGCTGACAGGTTGTAACAATAAAGCTGACTCAAACAGGCAAATTCAGGGCAGGGACAATCTTCAATCACCAGGGAATTGTTGGGTGTGCCAATAAACGGTGAAATAATAAGTTCTGTCTGAATGCAAAAAACCTTGTCAACCGAATTGCTGATATTAACCACACCGGCATTGCGGTTGGGATCTTCAATACTGATGATGTAAGACGACGGACCGGTATAGGTGTGAACACCAATATAGGTGTTTATCTGAACGTCATAGGGCGTAATAAGATCAATGTTGGTGCGCTGAATGGTATCAGATGAACCGTCACCGTATTGAATTTCAAGTTCAGGCCGGTCAGCCTCACTGCTTGATTTGGTGCAGGTGGTAACGGTAAACTCATAAGTGGTTCCATAGAGATGCCTGTACCGGATCGTGCCCGAACGGTTGTGCGTGGCATAAGCGCTGACAGAAATCAACAGAACTGCCGCCGTATAAATGATTCTCTTAATTAAACTCACCTGTAACAAATTTACGAAACTTGGCGGATTTGATGAAATCAGGCCGCTTTACCTATCGTACCGCTATAGAAGACGTGTAAACGGGGTGAATGGTTTAAGGAGATGATATATACATTTAGTGTATTTCAGGGTAACTATGACCACATAGAGGTCTCCCGGTACATTCGGAAAAAACTTGTAAATTCGGTTCCAGAAAAATTGGAACATAATTTTTCAACCATACACCCATAAAACCATGAAAATAAAACTACTTCTCGCGTTCATTTCTTTCAATTCAATAATGATAAATGCGCAAATAAATTACGTTTTGGATTTTAATGGAACGTCAGATTATGTGAATCTTGGAAATAGTGCTGCTACTGATATAAGAAGTGTTGAGTTTTGGTTTAGACCTGATGTAAATATCTCTTCTTCGATATCAGACCAAAGTTATGCGTTGATTGGAAGAAATGATGCTACACAGTTAAAGGAATTTGGGTTTTTAATACGTGGTTCTGAATTTTCAAGTGGAAGAGGTCGGTTGAATTTCTACATGTCAAACAACGGCAGCTACTACGATTTACTCTCTAATGATAGTTCCTGGGTTGCCGGAACCTGGTATCATGTATGTGGTACTATTGATGCGGTAAACGGAATGAAGCTATACATTAATGGTGTTCAGCAGACAATAACCAACCCTTACAATGCTGCCATACCCCCTGCCAGTGAGATTACTACTCTGGGCCGGTGGGGAGATTTATCAATGCGCTATTTTCCTGGCAAAATGGACGAAGTAAGATTTTGGAACAGAACTCTTTTACAACCTGAGATAGCTGACAAAATGTGCTATTGGCTAGTTCCGGCGAATGAAACAGGTCTTGTTGGCTACTGGAAAATGAACGAAGGCAGTGGCTCTGTTATTGCTGATTCAAGCCCCGCTTCAAATGATGGGGCTCTGATGGGGGCAGTTTTTATTCAGGATACTGTTTGCTTCAGTGGTTATTTAGGAACTCCTGATGAATATACTGCCGATGCTAAAATTGCAGTTTATCCAAATCCTGCTTCTTCGAGTGTAACTGTTAATTGCAGCAATGGATTAAACGGGACCAACATAACAATTTACAATGCAATTGGACAGCCTGTAAAATATTTTGAAGGTGTAACGGGAGGCTCGTTTACCATTGCACTCGATGATTTGGCTTGCGGCATTTATTATATTCGTGTTGCTCAGTCAGGAATTATAATCGCCACTGAAAAATTGGTAATTGCGGACAACCAGGGGCATTTCTGAAATTTTACTGCTGAGGTAAATTCGGATTCCGTTTTTTTCAGTTTTCTCTGAAAAAATTTTCTTTGTGACCTGGTAGGTGTTTTCACCAGGTTTTTGCTTAAATCCAGCAGTTAAGTTCGGATTATATTTGCACTATTCACAGCAGACCGATACTCAGAATTCGATCGAAATTAGTATGCTTTTAGAGTGATGTAGCGGTGAGTTAAATATTAACAAACCATGAATTCAATAAATAACGCAAATAGCTCAACGAATTGAGGCTATATCTCAACCTTCGGGTATTTACTTTTTGAACCACAGGGCTTATCTTTGTAAGGAGTTTAGAATTTCAGTATGGCTGACAAAAATACTTTGACAAAAAGTAATTTGGAAAATGCCGGCAGAGAGAAACTGAGAAAGGACGCTTTTACAAATTACATTTCCGCTGCCACTTTTTTAGGTGGATCTACTTGTACCAAAATCAATTCCCTGAAAAAAACAGGGCAAACAAAACTACTTGTTTATTACTGTACCGGTTCTGCAGGTTTACTGCCTGCTGAATAGCGTTTGCATATACCGGTCGTTGACCCGGAACGGCCCTAATAAAACATACATACACCTATCAAACACACATTGTCTATGGAAGCAATTATCAAACCGAATGAAAACGCCCCTGAACTTTTTAAAAGTAAATTTCTCAACAAACTTACCTGGTCACACCCGGCCTTGATTTTTTCACTGTATGCATTAATCTCTGCCGTTCTGATTTATGTTGGAACAATCCATTTTGAGTTACACACAAACACGGTCATGATACTGTCTTTAACCGGTCTTTTTTCATGGACCCTGGGCGAATATTTAATGCACCGGTTTCTCTACCATGAAATTTCGAATGCCGGCTATGACAAGGGAGTAAGGTATATCTTTCACGGTATCCATCACCGGTATCCGAATGACGCATCAAAAGTGGTTTTGCCGCCGCTGCCGTCACTTTTGATTGCAGCCGTTTTCTTTCTTGTTTTCTACGTGCTTATGGGCCGGTATGCATTGGCCTTTGGTCCCGGATTTATGATGGGTTATTCAGTGTATATGTGGGTGCATTATGCGGTGCATAAATACCCCTCACCCAAACGTTTCAACTTCTGGTGGAAACATCACAACATTCACCATTTTCAACAACACGACCGCGCATTTGGAGTAAGCACTCCCATTTGGGATTATGTTTTTGGCACCATGCCTGAACCGAATAGAAAGACAATTAAGATTGTGTTGAAGAAATAGTGCGGAATACAATACCTTTGAAATACTAAAAAAGCACATGGAACACAATTCGGGAATTGAAAAATTTCTTGCGGGCAAATCTGCCCATACACTGATGCTGTTTGAACACTTTACCAGGTGTTTTGAAAAGATTGGCCCTATCGTTATGGAGCCTACCAAAACCATGATTGGAATTTCCAATGAGCACCGGCGCATTGCCTGGATCACACAATTGGGAAAAAACTTTATTCATGTTGTATTTCCGTTTGACCAGCCGTATGAAGACAATCTCTGTTTTCAGAAAGTGGGCGAGGTATCCGGCAAACAGTTCAATCACCATTTCAGAATGCTGCAAACCGAAGATGTAAATGAAGAGGTTTTGACGTTTATGAAAATGGCTTATGGGAGGTGAGATTAACTAAAATTTTACCTGATTTTTTCAATCCCACAGGTTTTGTACTTGATCCAAGAATATGTATACAAAATGGGCCATCCCAAAAAAAAACGAGATAGGATCGCTATCTCGTTTTTTTGGGTGGATGGAAAGAATCCCTGCCTGACTACTTCAAGCCTATCTGTTATCACAGACAAATATGCAGACAGAGAATCACCTTTGATTTTCAAAGAATTCTTTTTTTCCTAAGAAAGTTTTTCCCGGCTGTGGACTTTAAATATTTCTCCCGCTTTCTGGCTTCAGTTGAAGGACCAGTAAATTCTGTATAAATTAACTCCCAGGGTACAAATGATTGCGTGAATTTAGACTTACCGGAATTGTGTTGTTTCAATCGCGATTCGATGTTTGTTGCCATTCCGACGTAGATGGTTCCGGATGATAAACTCCTTAACACATAAACATAAAATCCCTTCTCCTC
Organism: Bacteroidota bacterium; assembly: GCA_016192075.1. GTDB lineage: Bacteria > Bacteroidota > Bacteroidia > Flavobacteriales_D > Crocinitomicaceae > JADJGJ01. Next base: position 59,158 of record JACPUU010000017.1, read on the forward strand.
CATAAAAGTTCAAATAAATGCAAAAAAAAACGAGATAGGATCGCTATCTCGTTTTTCGTGGTGATGGACGGAATCGAACCGCCGACACAAGGATTTTCAGTCCTTTGCTCTACCGACTGAGCTACATCACCAATATGTCAAATTCGTTTTATTCTCTATTTCAAATCTTAGCGATCGAACCGCCGACACAAGCCTGCCTGTTTGTATCGGCAGACAGGGATTTTCAGTCCTTTGCTCCTTGTCTGATTGATTTTTAAAAATCGATCAGATACCGACTGAGCTACATCACCAACGCAATTTTGTGGGGGCAAAGATATAAATCAAATCTTAAATCAAATAAAATTCAGTCTTTTTTTTCACAGAATTACCGGTCTTATCCAGATTCTCAGCAACTTTGCAGCATGAATCTGGTAATCGATCAGGGAAATACTGCCGTCAAACTTGGTTTATTTGACCAAAATCAGCTGGTGCAAAAAGCCATTTTTCTGAATGACGAACTTGGTTTTGCGCAACTATGGCTGCAATCTAAGGTGCTGGAACCGGTTCACGTTATGGTTTGCAGTGTGGTAGCACATGAATTTGAATTAAGTGCCGTTCCGGCGCTGTCTTTTTTCAGGCTTGATTCATCGTTGGCGCTGCCTATTAAAAATAAGTACCGCACACCTGAAACGCTTGGCAAAGACCGGCTCTCAAACGCTGTTGGCGCCTGGAAACAAAACCCTTCCAAAAATTCACTGGTGGTTGATTTAGGTACCTGCATTAAATACGACCTGGTTTCGGCTGAAGGTAGTTACCTGGGAGGAGCAATCAGCCCGGGGCTTGAAATGCGTTTTAAGGCTCTGCATGAATTTACAGATAAACTACCACTGCTGGAAACCAGCACCCCGGCTGATGATTACGGGACAGATACAACCTCAAGCATAGCCGCCGGTGTTAAGCAGGGAATGATTCATGAAATAAATGGGTTCATTGAACGTTATTCCCTTCAGCTGGATGACTTAACAATTTTTATGACCGGTGGTGATTTGAAGTATTTTGATAAAGCCTTTAAAAACCGCATATTTGCGCTCCCGGATTTAACACTGATCGGATTAAATGAAATTCTACAACATAATATTCAACAGAAATAGCGCAGCTTTTTTTCTGATCATCCTGTTTCATGGTAACATGCAGGCCCAAAAAGGGACCCAATCACCGTATAGTGTTTTTGGAATCGGAGAGCTCAACCAGGGACAATATGCTGCTTTTGCCGCCATGGGTGGAATTTCAGTGGCAAATTCTGACTCCACTATTGCCAGCAATGCTAATCCGGCCATGTATGCATACCTTCAACGATACCGGCCGGTGTTACAGGTTGGGTTGAATGGGCGGTATTCCAATTTTAGTACTGCTACCAATTCCACCACCCAGCAGTATTTAGGTCTCAACCAGTTTCAGCTGGCTTTGCCCATCAAAAAAAACTGGGGGGCAACCTTTGGTTTTTTACCGTATTCATTTACCGGTTACACCATTACCAATTATGATGTTGACGGTGAGGATACCCTCAGTCAGTCCATCAACGAGGGTTCAGGTGCCATTACCCGTTTTTTTGTAGGGGTTGGTTACAAACCGGTGAACAAATCATACCTTGATACCAATTTTTCGAAAAGAGATACTTCGTATACCATTAAAACACATATTTTTTCGCTGGGTGCCAATGGCAATTTTTTGTTTGGCTCCTCTACCAAAACACAGTCTTTTGAGTTTCTGACCAATGTGGCTTCGTACAATTCAAGGGTCAACTCTGCATTGCGCCTGTCTGATTTTTCGGCTGATTTTGGAGTGAATTACCAGTATTATTTCAGACCAGCCCATACGGATACCCTCACCAACGGTTCAATTTCAATTGGCTTAACCTATGCGCCTGGTTTTCAGTTAAGAGCTTACCAGGACTTATTTTCACACAATTACCTGGGTAGTTTTTACGGCGGGTCATACACCTATATTTATGATACGGTTGAATTTGTCACCGACTATAAAGGGGCTGTCTATATTCCGGAGCAATATAAACTTGGTGCAGAATATCGCATAGGCTGGAAACCATCACGGAAAGGAGAACGGCTGCTGCGCATTGGCGCTGAGGTAAATTTCCAAAAATGGTCGGCCTATCATGAAAATTTCGGATCAGATTTCTACCCGACTTATTATAAAGACCGTCTGGGACTTGGTTTTGGAATTGAATACAGCCCTGTTATCGGCAATGACCCTTCAATCAGTATTTTATCACGTACCAATTACCGGATAGGGTTTAATTATACCCAAACTGAACTTCGCGTTAACAATACAGATCTGACCAACTATGGCATGACTTTTGGACTTGGAATACCAGTGAATGTGAATTCAACCAATACAAGCATTAACTTTGGAGCTTCGTTTGGGAATATGGGCACCACCGCCAATGGTTTAATAAATGAAAAATACGTTGGTTTTTATTTCGGCCTGTCCATTATTCCAGATAGAAATGAGCTTTGGTTTGTGAAACGGAAATACGATTAGAATAAAGATTAAAACCTCAAATACAATGAAACTTAAACAACTTTTTCTCGCACTGGTTCTGGCAGTTATTGCCGGTGTCAATTTGAATGCGCAGACAGATACAACCGATGAGTGCGGTAAATACAAAAGCTTATATTATCAGTACCTTAAACAGAAAATGTACCGTGATGCCATGAATTTTTGGATGACTGCGGCAGAGAAATGCGGGCCTGAGGGAATGGACAGAAGATTTTTGTCAAATGGTCGTGCCGGTTACCTGGAACTCTGGAAAGCAGAGACAGATGTTACTAAAAAAGCAGGCCTGCGGGACTCTATTTACTGGATTTATGAGAAGTTGATTGTGGCAGACCCAGATGGTGCTGCAGACTGGAAAGGGAAATACGCCACCATGCTGATGAGTGAAGATGATAAACGATTTGACAAAATCGATTCACTTTATAAAGAAAGTGTGCATGTTATGAAAGACAAATCAGAACCGGTATACATCCGCCAGTATTTCAAACACCTGATCACAAACCGATTCAATAATGCTCCGGCTGATAAAAAAGAAGAGGTGCGTTTGTATGTGATTGATGAATACCTGAAACTTTCTGAATACTGCGCTGGGGGTGCTGCGGCAAAACGCGCTGCTGCTGATGAAGAAGGAGCTAAAAAATACGATGAGGCCCAGGAGTTTCTGGACAAATATTTTATTCAGATTGTGAATGACTGTGCCATGCTTACCGGTGTTGTAGACAAAAAATTAACAGCATTGCCGCAAGATAAAACCGCAAAAGCAGACAAGGTAAAATCATACATCAGTCTGCTTGATAAGAAAAAATGCCAGTCTACCGAAACATACGGTAAACTCATGGATACCCTGATTACGTTAGATCCAACTGCTGAAGCCTATTTTCTAACCGGTAAATATTACCTGGAAAATAACAATGAAAGCAAAGCAGTGGATTATTTTCAGAAAGCGGTAGACCTTGAAGGTACCGGTGCAAACAAAGATAAATACATCTTTTCGCTGGCAGATGCACAGTATAAAGCCAAACGATTCAGTGCCGCTTTCAGAACAGCCAAATTGGTAGAAGGTGAGCTCAAAGGTAAGGCCATGATTATTTGTGGAAACGCCATTGCAGCATCTGCTAACGGCTGTGGAGAAACAACCTTTGAGCGCAAAGCAAATTACTGGCTGGCAAATGATTATTACCGCAAGGCAGCTGCCCTGGGTGAAGATGTAAGCACCGGAAAATTCCTTGACAACGCACCAGATGCAACCGAATGTTTTAATGAAGGTATTGCAAACGGATCTTCACATTACTGCACCTGCTGGGGTGAAAGCACAACTGTCAGATATTAGTGAAACTGAAATTTCAAATACTCACAAAACTCATTCCTGCCACACTTCTGGCGGGAATGTTTTTTTCATGTGAGAATGATCTGGAAAATATCAAACTGGTTACCGCAACAGATGAGTCACCGGACCAGGTGGTGAATAATGTTCACACCATGTATTCTGATACCGGGGTGGTGCGGTTTGAAATTATTGCCACCCGTATGGAAACCTTTTCAGTACCGGATAAAAAAACCATTTTCAAAAACGGGTTCCAGGTGAATTTTTATAAAAGCAAAGATTCCATTGAGTCAACGCTCACGGCAGATTATGCTGAAATGATGGAAGGGTCCAATTCACTTTTTGCCCGGAATAAGGTAATTTTTACGAACTTTGAAAAAAAACAGACACTGAAAACAGAAGAACTTTACTGGGATCAGGAGTTAAAACGAATCCGTACCGAAAAGGCGTTTGAAATTGTTGGTGAAAACAGCTATGTAAGCGGTTACGGAATGGATGCAAACGAAACATTCAGCGAGTATAACACCCATAAGGTGACAGCTGAATGGAAAAACGAAACAAAGAAATGAACTTAGCAAAACTTAACCGAACACTCGAAATTTTCTGGTGGTGGATGGCCGGCATTACATTTGTAATGGTGGTGATTTTTTCAATTACAGACGGTCTTGACAAATGGTCGTTCTTTTTTCTGGCGCCGCTGATTGCAGTACTGGCTGCCCTTGTTCGCCGCTTTGCCGCCAAAAAACTGGCTAAAAGTCAAGCGTTCAGAGATGAACAGGCTAAGAATAACTAGTTTTTAGCTCTCCCCTTATTTCTGTTTTAACCCCACTGAAAATACTTTGGCTTCACGGCCAACTTCAGTGAACAGGTACATGGTTGAGGTGCTGATTGCATTGCTCTCTTTGGCGCGCAGCATAAACGGATTTTCCAGGCCAATCAAAGGTCCGCGTGCTACAGGCCCGGTGGTATCAATTTCTACATACGAAATCTGAAAGCGCCGGTTATTGAATAACCCTTTGTAATTGAAATAATCTGTCAGTGCAATGTCGTTGTTTTTTTCGCTGTCATTAAAGAAAAGGTAAATTTCTTTACCCGTATTCAGGTGTGTGAACGATGAAAAATAACCAAAATCATTGGTTGAGCTCTGGTACTTGGGAATACGATCTGTCCACAAGTGATTGCCAACGCTGTCAAAATAACTGACAATAATAGAGTTGTAATTATAGTGTTCTGTTGTAGTGGTAATGTTGGTACGCGGATCGTAGGTGCGTTCAATGTATTTATAATACCGCTCACCCAGCAGAAAAAAAGATCCGTTTTCAAGCATGGCCATATCGTTGAGCTGATAGTCTTCCAGCTCCTTTACCTTTTCACGGTCTTTTTCTTCAATAAACCGGGCAAGTGTTTCAGGGCTTAGTTTGTAGAAGGAGGATTGAATAATATTAAGTTCAGGCCCCAGAATAAGTGAAAACGTTCCGCAAACGGTATGATACCGCGTTTCATTGAAATAACCGGCCAGCACCAGTTGATTGTAAGGGTTGAGTTCCAGCCTTATTCCATTCAGCCATTTGCCTTTCATGCGCAATTCAAATTCTTTCAGAAAATTGGTTTGAGGGTCATAAGCCCACAGGGCATATTTGTTGTTGATCATTTCCTGGTCATCATCACCTGATAGATTTGCCGGGTCGTAGTTATAATTGCACATCACATAAAGCGGTCCGCCTGCGGTGTAGAGAATTTTTTCAATGTCCAGGTTTTGAAGCGCCATGGGTGATTTGAGTGTTTTTGACCAGTTTACTGAACCTGTTTCAGACAGGTATTTTACATCCATTTCCTGCTCAGTCAGGTTGCTGAATTTGTGTGATCTGATCAGTACAAAACCGTTTTTAGTTTGTTCTTCTACAATATGCAGCGTTTCATCATCGGGCAGGGTGTCAACGGTGGTTGAAATCAACTTTTCATAATTGATGTCAAAAACCTCCAGCGTAATAAACAGTGTTTTTTGCTGCTCATCGTAAAGGTTAGAGAATATGAAAATGCTGTCGTTGTGATAAAAAACCTCTATGGGTTCACCATAAAATCCGTCTGGCGGAATTTCGTAAATGTTCTTGGAGTCAACCAGTTTAAGGTCGGTTTTATAGAATTTACGTACAATGAGTTCTTGCTTTTTACGGCTGATGTAGAGGTAATCAATTGTAAAAAGCGTGCTGCTGTTTTCGCCAATAAAACCGTTGAAATTTTCTTTGCGGGCCGTTGAGTATTCGCTTCCTTTTAGTGGGGCTTCAAGCTGCGGAAAAGCTTGAGATCCGCCGGCAAACAAAAGCACTATGAAAAGCAATTGTTTCATTTCAGTACCCGTTCTTTCAGTTCAACCGCGGCATTTTTATTGGCCAGCTGGCCGCACGCAGCATCAATATCTTTTCCACGGCTGCGGCGCACGTTTACTACCAGGTTCAGCGACTCAAGGTATTTTGCAAAGGCATCTACCTTGTCGGTATTGGCTTGTTTAAAGCCTCCTTCATCAATCGGGTTGTATTCAATAATGTTGATTTTTACCGGCACGTTTTTGCAAAACTCAGCCAGTTCGCGTGCATCCTGAAATGTGTCGTTAAAATCCCTGAAAATAATGTATTCAAATGTAATGCGTGCGTCCGTTTTTTCATGGAAATAGCGAAGCGCTTCAGCCAGTGTTTCCAGGTCATTGGAATCATTGATTTCCATAATTTCACTGCGCTTTTTGTCATTGGCGGCATGCAGTGAAAGTGCAAGATTGAATTTAACCTGGTCATCTCCCAGCTTCTTAATCATTTTGGCAATGCCGGCTGTTGAAACGGTAATGCGTTTTGAGGCAATGTTTAATCCCGTTTCTGATGTAATCCGGTCAATTCCCTGCAGGGTATTTTTGTAGTTCAGCAGTGGTTCGCCCATACCCATAAATACAATGTTGGTAAGTGGCAGCTGATAATGTTCCTGCGCAAGCCGGTTAAGCAAAAGTACCTGGTCGTAGATTTCACCGGGATTTAAATTCCGCATCATTTTGAGGCGTCCGGTGGCACAGAATTTACACGCAAGGCTGCACCCCACCTGTGATGATATGCAGGCTGTAACACGTGTGGTTGTTGGTATTAAAACCCCTTCGGTAATGTGTCCGTCAAAGGTGGTAAAGGCACATTTGATAGTGCCGTCTTTGCTTTTTTGCTGGTCCGATATCCGGATGCAATCCAAAAAATAATCAGCCTCCAGAAAACTCACAACCGGCTTAGAAATATTAGACATTTCATCAAACCGGCGAATACCCTTTTTCCAGATCCATTCATAGATCTGTTTGGCTCTGAACTTTTTTTCACCCTGCTTTTCAAGTGCGGTAATAAGCTCATCCAGCCCCAGGTTACGGATATTTAGTTTCTGGTTATTCATTGCTGAAATAATACCTCAAATTTAGTGTTAATTGACGACAGCATTGCTATTTTTACTGCTATACTTATGACGCATGCAATTCAGATAATACGTAAAACAGGCTTGTTTATACTGGTTTTCGTTGAAATGGTGCTGGGCTTTTTGCTGGTTTATATGAACTTTGCCCTGCTAATGGCGCTGCTGCCTTATGGTGCAGATGAGCCCGCTAGCGGTGTTAGAATCTACATCAAAACCAACGGGGTGCATACAGATATTTGCCTGCCGGTTGAATCAGCATATATGGATTGGAAAACCGTTATACCGGTAGCACATTATCCGCAGGTGAGCCGTTTCAGTTATCTGTCCGTAGGTTGGGGAGACAAAGGGTTTTTCCTGGACACACCAACCTGGGCTGATCTTAAATTTTCAACCGCCTTTAAAGCAGCTTTTCTGCCCAGTGAAACAGCCATGCATGTGCAATACCTTGAGCAGGAACCTACGGTATCAGAAAGTGTCAGAATGAAATTCATAACACCTGAAAATTACCTGGAGCTGATTGAGTATGTGACGGCCTCATTCCGTAAAAAAGAGGATGGTGGGGTTGACCTGATTCCTGACAGAGGTTATTGGAGTAATGATAATTTTTACGAGGCAAACGGATCATACCATTTGTTTAATACCTGCAATGTCTGGACCAATGAAGCGCTTAAAATAGCAGGTGTACGAACGGCGGTGATAGCACTTTTTTCAGATGGCATTATGCGGCATTTGTAGGGAAGGGTCACGATCCTTCCCTACAAATGCCCTCCACCAAAACCCTCTCTGTTACTGCCTTTCAAAAAATAATTCAAAATCTTTTATGGATTGTATTTAATCCCTGCATCTCTAAAGCAGAACTAAAAAATTGAATTATGAGACTAATTATGATCGCAGCTGTTTTCTTCGGATTGGGGAGCATGTTGCAGGCGCAGGTGACTACGGGCACAATCAGTGGAAAAGTGGTAGACGCTACAACAAATGAATCAGTACCAGGTGCCAAAGTCTGGACATATACAGATGGTAGTTTCCGGGGAGTAATCTGCGACGTGAACGGGATGTACAAACTGGATGGATTAAAACCGGGTACTTATACTGTTTATTCTAAATCAACAGGGTATGATACTACCGTTTTTTTGGGAGTCCTCGCTGCTCCGGAGGCAATTACCTTTCTGGATGTAAAATTAACCAGCAATAATCTGCTGACAGCTGTTCCAATTATATGGGAAGCTCCTGTAATGGATAAAAATCTGCCGCGCATAAGAATCACTACAGAATATATAGAGCAGAGTCCAAATATTCGTAACCCACTAGCATTATTGAGTAATTTTTCCAGTGAAATTCAAATGCCGGAAGGATCAAGTCAGGTAATTATCAGGGGGTCAAGACCGGGAGATGCGGTATATTATATCGACGGCGTAAAAATGACCGACATGGGAACTGTACCCGGGGCGGCCATTGGAAGCGTTGAGGCCTACACAGGGGGTGTTCCCGCCAAATATGGTGATACGACCGGTGGCGTAGTGGTTTTAGAAACCAAAAGTTACTTTGACCTGTACAACGCGTGGCTGGCTGGACAATAGCGCCTGGTTACGGTACAGTAAAGGATCCCGGCAGCTTTGGCTCGCCGGGATTTTAGCTTTTCAAAGTATTATTGTGAGTTGTCTAATTCCGTAGAATATTTTTTTTGGAACTCTTTTAGAAAGGTGATTAAGGCATCGTTATAATCTAAGTTTTTCAGCCCCATCCAATTTATTCCGTGTTCAATTGATTTTTGCTCGTTCATGTAATATTTTTTATCGGAAGTATTTTTATCAATTATTCCGATTTCTATCATATACTTCAGTAGTAGCCTACGTTCTATAGAGTCCTTGATGATCTCATTGTCAATAAACTCATACTGTTTCGCAAACTCGTTTTTACCATGTTTCCTGAACGGTTCCATAATTCGTTTAAGATTATAGAGGTGGGGTCTAACGCCTTCAATTGAATTGGACTCAATTTCCTTTCGATAAGTTGCCCATGGATATTTATTGGTTCCATCCCCATTAACAAGTAGTTTTCCGTTCCCGAGAATTTTTATATTGAGATTGTAGTTGGAATTTTCAATTTCTTTAGCGATGAGTATAGAATTCTGATCAAAATGTGTTGTGACTATAAGTTCACTGGCTTTTACTAGTATTTTCCGGGAGTTTATTTCGGTATTCGAAATTTCAAAAGAACTACTTTCTCTTCCGATAACAACATCATGATCAATATCAATCTGAGCATTTAATATCCTTCTAGTGAATTCGAGCGGAATATGGTCATCAACAACACATTTCATTCGCAAATTAGAAGAGTTGATTCTATTAGCATTTATAATCTCAACTTCGTAATGGTTATTTGTCTTTTTTACAAATGTCAAGAGATTATCGCTCATACTTGCCTTAGACGTAGAAGACTCATAAATGTAGCTCAAATGATTACCATAACATTCTTTATCATAAAATTTGGAATAGAAATGTACAAACAGGGACGTTAGTACATATTGACCACTATTCAAAGAGCGTAAGCACGGTTCACTGAATTTATCATCATTAATAAGCTTTGCAAGTACATAGTCTCTTAATGCAGGACTGCTAAACTTGCCATTTCTAATAAAGGGGTGATTACTGATGAAAGTTGTTATGGATTCTTTAAAATCTTTTTCAAGCCAGTTAGGTACTGGTTTCAAATCAACATTATGCCATAAGGAGGGGTTACGAGAGGCCAGATTCAAAACAAATTTTATCTGATCATCTGGAGTATAAATTGAATTCCAATCGAAATTATTAGGTGCTGAAACAACCCGTTCTCTAAGTCCTGTCAAAAATTTGTCTTGATCTCTTTTCAAAATCTTATTAATGAAATCAGAGATTATTTCGAGGCCCCCTTCAACTGTCTGTTTTTGTTCAAAGGTTTGAGAAATTTCTTCGTAATTCATGTCGTAAAGAAAATCACCTATAGTCTCTAAAACTGGCGAGTACCCGAGAAAAGATCGAATTTCATCATCATCCCAAAAACTTTCGGAGTTTTGGTTTATGCCAATTGCAATTGCCGAAAAAATATTTTTCACTGCTTTTTCAAAGGGTGTTTTATGCTTTTGATGATTGTTTTTGGCTCTTTGATTTTGTTCTATATCTGACCGTTGGGTTATTCGGTATTCAATAAATTTTGCAGCGGCCTCTTCGTTAAAATAATCAATTTCATAAAGTGAGTAGCTTTCAGTACCTGAAAGTGTATCAAAAATTAACTGTATATAACCTGCCGTTTCAGAACGAGAGAATAATACAATATTAGGTCTAGGGGAATTTTTCGCATAATGATATACGTCTTTAAGGAATTTTTCAATACCATCAAGCCCGCTGATAATTTCTGCTTCATCAAAGGAATCAATAAACAAATTGATAGATCCTGTTGATATATCGCTAAGTACATCTGACATTTTGGAGGCACCAAAGGTTTCTAGCAATGTTCCTGAGAATGTGTTACTAGCCAATTTAATTTTGGATAAATCCCAATAATAACCATTCTTTGCTCTGGCAGAGTATTTTGCAAATGTCGTTTTTCCTACGGCTCCTGGTGCAGATATTATTATAAAGGGGGAATGGCTTTTTTTTATTTCTTTAAGTTCAGGTTCAATATATCCAACTGGCTCACTTATCTGTTTAATTGATAAATCATCAATGATTTCAATTTCGGTAGAGCTCCATATTGAGAGCAGAATGTCCTTAACGGGGACAAGGGCTGATTTTTCTTCCATGATAAGTGTATTTAGCTAACCAAATTTAACCTTTAATTTAAAACTTTGTGATTGAAAAGTATTAAGCTGTTCAATGTTGGGTTTAATATGAAATAGACAGACTTCCCGATTTCACTACCCTCATAATGCCGCCATCTGCAAGTTTAAGACCTCATACACCCCTTACATGTATTCTTTCATAGGCCTAAAGGCCAGAGTTATCGCCATTTTTATAACTTTGGTACGGAAAATGTATATGCAAGGCCAAACAGCGCCTTGTACAAAATTGTAAAATGCACTTTTTTCACCCGGTAAAAGCACACAAAATGTGAAAAGTATCGGCTGAATCAGGTGATTTTGCGGCAAAGCAGAAAAGAAATGCATATGAAAAGAATTTTTACCCTCTTCTTACTGACCCTATTTGTTGGACTTACCGGTTGGTCGCAAACACATGTTAATTACGACCGCGATTCCAGGTGGTTTATTGGTATTAACGGCGGTGCCACGTTCCACACACAAACAGAAATTCCAATTCTCTACCGCGGTGGTTATGGTTTTACGGTTGGTAAATCCATTGGAATGCACCCGGGAAAAATGTTCAGCTGGGATGTCCGCGCCCGTTTTCTGCACGCTTTTTTTGCCGGGCAGGCCACGTCAAACTATGTGCTTGATAGCGCTTCTGCATCCACACTTTCACCGCTCTATCCCAGCTCAACAATAGCAACTTACCAGGACAGTATTGGTTATTTTGTTCCCAACTTTAAAACCACCGCAACACGTTTTGCACTTGAACTGGTTTTAAATACCAACCGGCTGAGAGAACGCACCGGCTGGAATATTTCAATTTTTGGAGGTATTGGTGCAACCGGGTATCATACCAAAACCGATTTGACCGAAGATGTTTTTGGAAGCAATAATATCTACAATTACAACAACATGCTGCTGAGTCCAACGCAGTCTAATTACCAGTTTTTTCAGGATAAGAATTATGAAACCGATTTAGTTGGAACTGAGTCAGATTTTCAGTGGAGCTGGATGCCAAGTTTTGGTCTTGGAATCAGTTACCAGCTTTCACCGGCGGTAGCTTTTGGAATTGAACATAAAATGACCTGGACCCGTACCGACAATTTTGACGGTATGCCAAATACATTTAACGGCGTACCTTCTCCGTCAAATGACATTTACCATTATACATCCCTGGGTTTCAAATTCCATTTATTCCATGGTGACGGGTATATTCATACAGATACCGATGTTGACAATTTTGATACCGATCAGCAGAATGACATCATTGAGCAGCCGGTGGTTCAAAAACCAATAATTGAAATTTATGATCCGGGCTCAAGTCCTTATACCACATCGTGGAACCAGTTTACAATTCACGCAAAAATTTATCACATTGATGGAAAATCAAATGTAACATTCAAACAAAACGGAAATGTCAATAACAACTTTACGTATGATGCTTATACCGATGAATTTACCAGTAATGTTGTCTTAAATCCGGGACAAAACCTGTTTGAAATTTCAGCCTTCAACGATGCCGGTTCTGATTACGAAACTACCATTATTATTTATCAAATGCCGGTACCGGTTCTGGCTCCGCCAATTGTTACCATTACCAATCCGCCATACTCACCTTACAATACCAGTGATGCTGTATTTAGCATGGCTTCTACGGTACTGAATGTAGATTCAAAATCTCAGATCCAGGTTTATTTTAATGGCAATTATATTTCAGGATTTGATTTCAATTCATCATCACACGTGGTTAATTCTACACTTAACCTGAATGAGGGATCCAATACCGTTACCGTAACGGCAACAAACAGCGCCGGCAGTGATAGTAAAACAGCCACCATCATTTATACAAAACCTGCTGTACCGCAGCCTCCGGTGGTGAATTACGTGTTCCCGTCGGTTGATCCGTATACGCATTCATCAGACAATATCAACGTGTTGGCTACGGTTTTGAATGTGAGCGGACAATCAGATATTACGGTAAAAGTGAACGGCATTGCAACAACAAATTTTGCCTATAACATCACCACCAAAGAACTGGTGTTGAATACCAACCTGGTTGAAGGGGCAAACATTGTTGAAACCAAAGCTGTCAATACCGTTGGAATGGATGTAGAAACAACTACCATTCTTTACGTTAAACCAAATGCGCCTAAACCACCGGTTGTTACTTTCCTTGATCCGGCGGTAGACCCGCAAACCGTGTTTGTGTCCAGCTACAATGTTATTGCAAAAGTAGAGAACGTAAGCGGCGCATCTGACATTACATTAAAAATCAACGGCGTTCCAACCACCAGTTTTGCATACAGCACATCGTCACAGCTGATGACTTTCTCAACCAGTTTGCTGGAAGGATCAAACGTAATTGAGATCAAAGGAACCAACACGGTTGGAACAGACATTGAAGCAACAACCATTGTTTACAAGAAAACAATTGCACAGGCTCCGCCGGTTGTTACAATTACATACCCTGCGGTTGACAATGTGGTGTTTAATTCACCGATGGTTGACCTTGTTGCCAGTGTTCTCAACGTTGCTTCAGCAAGCGATATCCAGGTAACAGTGAATGGAAATGCCACCACTGCTTTTGGATACAATGTATCTACAAAAATTCTGACCCTGCCGCTGACCTTGCTGGAAGGTTCCAATACCATTCAGATTACCGGAACGAACACAGCTGGTACAGACACCAAATCGCGCATTATTATTTATCAGAAACCTCTTGTTCCAACCCCGCCAACGGTAACCTTTGTTAATCCGCCGTCAAGCCCTTATGTGAGCCCGACACAGGCGTATGTGGTAATGGCGAATACAACACACATTTCATCCAAATCGCAGATTGTTTTTAAAATGAACGGCTCTGTCATTCCGGATGTGAACTATACCCTCACCACAACACACCAGGTGGTTTATAATGCTGCTCTGCTGGACGGAAACAACATCTTTGAAATAACCGTTACCAACTCAGACGGAACAGATGAAGCACTGGCGCTGGTAACTTATGATGAACCAACAGTACCATGCATTATTCCAACAGTTGGCTACATTTCGCCGGTGCCGTACTCAACGGTTACAAATCCAAACGTAACCATTGATGCACAAATAAATAATTACAGCGCCGGTACCACCATTGAATTGAAACTGAATGGTGTCAGCCAGGGATACATGAGCTATAACAGCGGTACATCTATTGCCACCAAAGCTGCTACGTTGATAGAAGGATCTAACGCTATTACCGTTATTGTAACAAACAACTGCGGAAGCAACATGGCAACCTTTACACTCAATTACCAGGTTCCAAACGCACCGTGTACTGATCCTACTATTGCGTCAAACGGTCCAACCGCTGTTGTAACACAAGATAATACCATTACACTTTCTGCCGCTTCAACCGGTGTTCCTTCGTCGGCCAATATCAGCGTAACGCTGAATGGTTCATCCATTCCGTTCACCTTTGACCCGGGAACCGGTACTATCACCATTACCAATGCAGCTCTTGCGGTTGGAAACAACGCAATAATCGTGAGCGTTTCCAATACCTGCGGCATGGCTATTTTGTCGTACAATATTGTTCGTGAAGTATGCAACGCACCGGTTATTAGCGGTATGACACCTGCAAACGGAACCACCACCACCAATGCAACAGTGAATTTTACAGCTGCTGTTTCCAATGCAACTGCCGGTGAGATTATGCTGGTATACAATGGTATTTCACAGGCTTTCAATTATGACGAACTGACTCATGTTCTGAGCGCTTCTTTAAATCTGAATGTGGGTGCCAATTCAATCACGGTAAATGTTACCACGGCATGCGGAACTGATTCAGAACAGGTGACTGTTACACGTGAAATTCCATGTGAGCCAATCACGTATAGCCTGATTGCACCAGCCACATCAGACATTACCGTAACAGATGAAAACTACAGTATTTTATTGCATGCTTCCGGTTCATTAACTGCCGGACAAATTACTGCAACATTGAACGGATCAAATGTGCCTTTCACTTTTGACCCTGTTACCGGTAACATTGCTATTGCAGCAATGACGCTGGCTGACGGGGCCAACACCGTTATCATTAACATGTCAAATGCATGCAGCGCGTCTACCGTAACGTATCACATTCAGTACAACGGATGTCAGCCACCGGTTATCACGATTACCAGCATTGCAAATGGTGCAACGGTGAATTCTTCAGCCATTGCTTTTGCAGCATCTATTCTGAATTCGAATGGTTCATCCAACGTGTCCCTGCTCATTAACGGTTCATCTGTTGGATTTGATTTTAATGAAGTGAATGGTGCGTTGGCTGCAAATATTCTGTTGAATGAAGGTTCCAATACCATTACACTAAATGTAAACGGCTGTCAGAATGCTACACAAACAATTACCGTGAATTATGTTGTTCCTTGCCAGGATGTGGTTGCAACACTTATGCAGCCGTATACCACTTCACAGGTAGTGACTGAATCAGCCTATGCAATTACATTAGCGGTTCAGCATATTGACAACGCCGGTCAGATTTCTGTGACCCAAAACGGAAACCCGGTTCCATTCTCATTTGATGCGGGTAGTGGAATTATTACAATTGCCGGAATTACGCTGGCAGATGGTTCAAATAACATTGTTGTGACTTCAACCAACGCATGTAGTTCGGTTACTACTGCTTATTCAATTCAGTACAACGGATGTCAGCCACCGGTGGTAACAATTAATACCACGCAGAATGCTGTTTCAAACGCGTTGCTGGCATTCAGTGCTACGGTTACAAATTGTACAAATCAGGCAGATATCCAGGTATTGTTAAACGGAGCGCCGGTATCATTTATTTTCAACTCTGTAAACGGTGTTGTGAATGCTGAATTAAATCTGAATGAGGGTACAAACACCATTGTTGTTAATGCAAATGGTTGCCAGAGTGCTTCGCAATCATTCCATGTTACCTATACCATTCCTTGTTCACCAATTTCGTTTGCGCTTGGAACACCTGCTTCAAACAGTGTTTCGGTAGCGGATGCGTTGTACGCCATTGAGTTGTTTGCACAAAACATTAATTCATCAAACGTGGTGGTAACGGTAAACGGTAATTCAACACCGTTCAGTTACAGCAATGATATTATTTCAGTAAATGGAATCAATCTTAATCCTGGTGCCAACAGCATTGTTGTAAGTATGACCAATGCGTGCAGCAGCGAATCGGTGACCTATACTGTTACCTATAATAACTGCAACACACCGGTAATTAATTTAGCATCAAACAGCGTAACGTCAACCACATCATCGTATGCATTTACGGCACTGGTTCAAAACATCGATAACCAAAGTCAGCTGCAACTGACCGTGAATGGCATTTCAGTGCCATTTACGTATACGTCAGGTCTGGTAAATGCCAACCTGAATCTGGGTGTAGGTTCAAACACCATTGTGCTGGCCGCAAATGCCTGTGCCAATGCATCTGAATCCATTACGGTTGTTTACACGGTGCCATGTTACCCGGTTACCTATTCACTGGTTTCTCCAAACCAAACCAATACCTTGGTAGAGGGAGCAACAACGACCATTACACTGGCAGTTGAAAATGTAGAAAATTCTTCAGGCGTTTCAGCAACAGTCAATGGTTCACCGGTGGCAGCAGCATTTTCAGGCAACCAGGTAACCTTGTCAAACATTAACCTGAATGCCGGATCAAATACCATTGTTGTCACCATTTCAAATGGCTGCAGTTCAGAAACAATTACGTACACCATTGAGTCTGATCAGTGCGAAACACCAACCATCAACCTGACCAGTGTAAATACAACAGTTAATGATCCGCTGTTCGCATTTGCGGCGCAGGTTTATAACATCACCAATTCCGGAGATATCCAGGTGCTGGTGAACGGTAACCCGGTTGGTTTTGATTTTAACCCGGGTACACATAACCTGACTGCCCAATTCAGTTTACAGGTTGGAACAAATAATGTAACCGTAAATGTTAACGGCTGCGAATCTGTTTCAGCAACGTATACCATTACCTACGTGATACCATGTAACCCAATCAGCTATTCAATGGTTTCACCTGCTTCTGCAAATGCCACTGTAACATCTGAAAATTACCAGATATCGCTGAACACTTCAAATGTTGCATCACAGGCCAATATCAGTGTGTTCCAGAATGGCAATGTTATTCCGTTCAGCTTCAGTGGCGGAACAATCACCGCAACAAATATTGTGCTGCAGCCCGGTGTAAATACAATTACGGTAACACTTACCAATGACTGTAGTTCTGAAACTGTGAGCTACGCAATTACCTACAATGCTCCTGCACCTTGTTTAGCACCGGTAATAAGTGTCTCTTCTGCAAGTACAACCGATGATGATACCTATACCTTCACGGCAAACGTAACGAATATTGACAATGCGTCATTAATTTCAATGACCCTGAACGGTGTTCCGGTTGCTGCTTCGTACAATACATCAACGCATGTGTTGACTGCAAATCTGAACCTTGCCAGCGGTGTAAATGCAATTGCCATAACTGCAAACGGATGTGAAACAGCAACAGCGGTTTATTCGGTTACTTATACGCCGGCACCGCCGCCATGTAACCCGCCGGTGATTTCATTCAGTTCAGCAAACAGTACTACAAACCAGGTATATACTTTAACAGCTACTGTTACTAACATTGACAGCCCTTCTGATATTTCAGTGACTTTAAACGGGGCACCGGTAGCAGCAAGTTACAATCCGTCA
Organism: Bacteroidota bacterium; assembly: GCA_016192075.1. Classification (GTDB taxonomy): domain Bacteria; phylum Bacteroidota; class Bacteroidia; order Flavobacteriales_D; family Crocinitomicaceae; genus JADJGJ01. The sequence goes on from JACPUU010000017.1 coordinate 76,977, forward strand.
ACCGATGTTTTAACCGCCAGCCTGACCTTGACGGATGATAACAATAACATTCAGATAAACGCTGCAGGTTGTCAGGTTGTGACAGGTTCATTAACGGTAGATTATGATGCTCCTGAATGTGGAACACGAATCAATCCGGGGAACTCAGAATGGGAATTCTGTTTAATCACACCGGGTGGAACATACAACCGCGATGACCTGGCAAACAACATTAATTTTACCTACAGTGGTCCGGCCACCAGTTTATATTGTAAACCAATTGCCGGAGGTGGAGATGCCTTTGTAGATGGTCAGCCATATGCGATCAGCGTTGGGCAGTATTATTTGTTTACCGGAAACCTGACTGTTTCTGTAGCCAATGATAATCCTGGTTCAATGGGTCACTGGGTAGTTTGTATTCAGGCAGATAATGAACCGGTATACGGCAACGGCAGCAACAGACCTGAGAGCCCTTGTGAAACACCACCGTGTAATGCACCGGTGATCGCTTTCACCTCTGCAAACAATGCAACCGCCAGTACATACTCATTTACTGCAACAGTGACAAATATTGACAGTCCATCCAACATAGCGGTGACATTAAATGGTGCACCGGTTGCAGCAGCTTATAATACATCAACCGATATTCTATCTGCAAACCTTACGCTTGCAGGTGGAACAAATACCATTTCGGTTACCGCAAACGGATGTGAAACGGCAACCAATACATTCACGGTTAATTACACAGCACCGTGCAATGCACCGGTTATTACATTCACAACTGCAACTACGTCCGGAACGGAAACCTATGCACTTGGAGCAACTGTAACCAATATCGATAATCCGTCAGCTATAACAGTTACATTAAACGGTCAGTCAGTAGCGGCAGCCTATAACAGCGGTACAGATCAGCTTACTGCAAACCTGGTACTGGTGAATGGAAATAATACCATTACCATCAATGCCAATGGGTGCAGTGCAGCCTCCGGATCATTGAATGTTGTTTACACACCGGCGCCGGCAGATGATGACATTGATTATGATGTTCAGGACAATGGCACGGTTACCGTGAATGAAACGGCTTGTGCTACTGTTACCTGCTTGGGAGAGTCTGTTGTTTACAGCAATTCACAGGAGGCTTATGTGAAAATTCAGTTTAGTCTGAACGGCGGATCGTCGTGGTATGGATTTAACGGTGACCAGAATGTAGCCGGCGGAGAAACAGTAGATGTAAATACACCGGCGGGTTCAAATGTGGTGATTAAAGCAATATGCACCAACCAGACAAATTCATGGTCTAATACCTTGCTTTCAAATTCAGGAAGTGAGTGGGTTTATGTATTGCAGAACGGTGATCAGGCACCTACGTATGATCCGGCTTCGGGTCAGCAGCCGCTTGAAACATTCCTGGCCGGATACATTGATGGCAACGGGGTTGTTACGATTGGTGAAAATGATGTGATTTACCTGTTTGAGTTACGCCATGTGGGCAATGTTGGTATTGATTACCAGGATGCCGTAATGCTGGTGTCTTTCAACAACAATACAAACTGTCCTGCACCGGTGAACCCTAAGAGTTCAGGCGGTAGTAGTTCAGTAGGAGAGGTGTATGTGGCTCCGCAGTTCACATCTATTCTGCCCGCCCAGAATGCTATTGAAGTTTCAACACCGCAGTATGCTTTCAGAATGCGGATTGATAATGTAAATGAAGCGCAGGATATCCAGGTTACCATTAACGGTGCTCCGGCTACAGGATTCAATTACAATTTTGCCAATCATGAATTAACCGGCAACATTAACCTGAACACCGGTGCCAATGTTATTGGAGTTACCGCAGTAAACGGAAATCAATCACGCAATACCAGTTATACAATAACCTACAAACCAAAAGTAACGGTTGTTGATGACGGTGGTACAACTGACGGCCGCGTGACACCTACCCCGGAAATTGGATTTATAAGTCCTGCCGGTACTACTGAATCAGTATCAAGTTCAACGTATATGTTGAAAGCACGTGTTACCAATGTTAATTCAAAAGCAGACATTAAGATTACAGTAAACGGTGTTGCCTTTACCGGGTTTACTTACAGCACATCGTCGCAGGAAGTAACAGCGGTGCTTTCTCTCAGAACAGGAGCAAACACGGTAAAAATTGATGCGGTAAACGGTGATAAATCAGCCTCAGTTACCTATACCATTACAAATACCGGAACTGTTAATACCGGCCGTGACGGAGGAGATACCAATGGCGGTGGAACAAATACAGGCGGCGGTACAACCGGTGGTGGCACAACCAGCCCTGAACGCGGCGGTGGAACTACTGGTGGCGGTACAACGGGTGGTGGAACTACAGGCGGTGGCACTACAACAGGCGGCGGTACCACCAGCCCTGAACGCGGTGGCGGCACAACAGGTGGAGGTACAACTGGCGGTGGAACTACCACCGGTGGTGGAACTACAAGTCCTGAAAGGGGCGGCGGCACTACAACCGGCGGCGGTACAACCACCACAACAACCGGTGGCGGTACCACTACAACAACAAAAGGCGGTGGCACAACCACTACCACCAATGGTGGCCGGGGTGGACAAGACTAAAAAAACGGACATAAAAAAAGAGGTCACTGAATTCAGTGACCTCTTTTTCGTTTTTAGGCTGGATTATTAATTTCCATTGTCATTAAAAATCCAGATTTTGCAAGCAGAAACCAAGTGTAATTTTGTTGTCATAAGCACAGCATTAAATTTTTCATACTCTAATTTAGGCAGGAATCAGGCAGCAGGTCCCGGTAAAAAACTCACCTGTCAGTATTTCTGATTAAACGGTAAAGAATTCAGATTTAATGGTTCAGTGCAGGTGCTGACTATTTTATATATTTACTCTGAATAACGTCACGGTGTACAAATTTGGCGAGGCGATTTAATACAGACAACTATGAAACTACGTGCCCTGGTAATTGATGACGAGGATTTGGCCAGAAAGAATCTGACCATGCTTCTGGAAGAATATTGTGAAGACATTGAGGTAATTGGAGATGCAGGCAACATCAAAGAGGCACGGCAAAAAATAGAAGAGCTTCAGCCGGATGTTATTTTCCTCGATATTCGAATGCCCAGTGGTTCAGAGGGGTTTGACCTGCTTGAAAGTATTGAGAACCGTAACTTTCTGGTTGTATTTGTGACGGCGTTTAAAGATTATGCACTGCGTGCATTCAATGCCAATGCCATTCACTATGTTATGAAACCGGTTGACATAGAAGATTTGCAGCATGCAGTTGAAAAAGTGCGTGAGGCCCGGTCAACCTTTGCTGAAAATCCTGAAAATTTTGACACCTATTTTGAGTCCATCCGAAATCTCTCGAAATCAATGGATACGCAGGGTTATGGGCATAAAGTAGCCATTTCACATACCAAAGGCATTAAGCTGATTGATATTGAAGAAATTATGTACTTGGAGGCTTCAGGTAACTGCACCATGATTTATTTTACGGACGGAAAGCGTTACCTGGATACCCGGACGCTGAAAGTATATGAAGGTATTTTGAATCCTGCTATTTTTTACCGCATTCATAAATCACATATCATCAACCTGAATTACCTGAAAGAATATGTGAATGAAGACGGTCATTTTGCGGTACTGAATAATGGAAAACTTATTCCGGTTGCCCGCAACCGCGTTTCATCGTTTGTAAAAACAATCAAATCACTCTAGTGAGAGTTGCTTTCGTTTCAGTCGTTTTTCTTTTCTGCAGCAGTGCACTTTCGCAGCGCTTTAATTTTGTCAATTATTCACTTGAAGAAGGGTTACCGCAATCACAGGTGTCTGATATTTGTCAGGACCGCTGGGGCTACCTCTGGATAGGAACCGAAACCGGTTTGAGCCGGTTTGATGGAATCAGGTTTGAGAATTTTTCAACCGATAATGGGTTGCCTGATAATGAAATTGACAAAATATTCCTGGACAAAGACGGTAAAATATGGGTGGCTACCCCCAAGGGTATTGCCCGTTATTCATACAACGGGTTTGAGGCTTTCCCGTTTTCTGATTCGTTGTCGCTGGAGTTTCGTGTGAATGATTTGTGTGAAATGAATGAGCAGATTTACCTGGCAACGGATGAGGGGCTTTTACTTTTTGCAAGCGATTCGTTTCAATTGGTGACAAGGGGTATTGAAGAGGCCGGCTCTATGCGGGCACTTGCAAATGTGGGAGATACCTTACTTGTCTGCGGATCACGAAACGGACTTTTCAAATACAGCAGTGCGGGATTCAGATCATATAATCACCCGGCTTTAGATACACTCAATATTTCTGATGTTTACCTGCAGGGAAGAGAGATGCTGGTATCTACTTATGGAAACGGTCTTTTCATCATCAACCTGGAATCCGGAAAAACAGAAGTAAAAGAATTACCGATTAACCGCATCCGTGCCATTTATGCAAACAGTGAATCCATACTCTGCGCTACTAAAAACGGAGCCATTGAAATTACGCAGGATGGTATTTATCATTATACGTTGAGTAATGGATTAATTTTTGAAAATATCCGGTCCGTTTACATTGACCGCGAAGAAAATCTCTGGCTGGGATCTGACGGAAAGGGACTGATGAAACTTACCGGGAAATCCGTAATTTCATATACCCGGTCAGACGGCTTAAGCAGTGATGCTGTTATGAGCATTACGCAGGATTCTGCAGGATTCTATTATTTTGGAACTTATGATGCAGGCGTAACCAAATGGCATGAAGATGGAGACTCTTCCAAAGCTGTGATCTACAACGACGAGTTAAAAAATTCAACCGTGTGGATTACGGAAATGGAAAATGGTTTCAGGTGTTGGATTGGTTCATCAGACGGAATTGATTTAATTGAAAACGGAAAAGTTGTCACCAGTCAGCAAATGGCGCAACTGACGGATTCAAGAATCAAAACATTTCTTTTTATCCATGATTCGCTCCGCTTTTTTGGCGGCGCAGCCGGGGTAACAATGTTATCCGGTTCAGAAGTAAGGCCACTTTATGCAGATCATAACCTGGATGTAAACAAGCTTATTTTTTCAGACGGATACCTTTACATTGCAACTACGACAGGGTTGATTCAGAGTAACCCGGATGGAACCCAAATGAAGCTGATTCCGCTGCCTGAAAACAATGTCAAAAGTATTGCTACAGACCGTGAGGGTAATTTATGGATTGGCACCAACAGCAGCGGTATCTTTGTGCAGAAAAAAGACGGCGGACTTTTTCCGTTTGAGCTTGACAAAGATGACACCCGTTCAAAAACCATTCTGGGGTTAATTACAGCTACTTCAGGAGACGTTTGGGTTGCTACACTTAATGGAGTTTACCAGGTTATTCTGGTAGAAGATGCAAACAATCAGTATACTATTAATCATTATGGCCGGGCTGAGGGATTAATTACCCTGGAGTGTAATCAAAATGCCATTTTTGAAGATCACGATCACAACATTTGGGTAGGAACGTCAGAAGGGCTGGTGCGCATAAACCCGGCATTAAACAGCGATCTGTTCCGTTTCAAAAGGCCTGAACTGATGATTACCGGTGTGCGGCTTTTTATGGAAAAATTTGATTACAGTAACTACAATGTTGTGTCTGATAAAGAAACTGGTGTGCCGGTAAGTATCACCCTGCCGTATAACAAAAACCACCTGACCTTTGATTTTATTGGTATTAACCTGAAAGATCCTGAGGGGGTGCGTTATGAATACCGTTTGCGCGGGGCAGAAGATTCGTGGTCACCCCTCACAGAAAACAGTTATGCCACCTATTCGTTTATTGCGCATGGTGAATATGATTTTGAGGTGAGGGCTATTAATGCTTCGGGTGAGTGGTCTGAAACAAGTCGGATGCACATTATCATACTTCCGCCTTTTTGGCTTACGTGGTGGTTTATCGGGCTAATGGTTTTGTTTGGCATTGCACTTATCATTATCCTGTTCCGTATCCGTATCCGGGCAATTACACAGCGGCAGGAAAATGAACGGCTGGGGCTAAAAAACCGCCTTCTGTTTCTTGAACAGCAATCGCTCAATGCAAGCATGAACCGGCATTTCATTTTTAATTCACTCAATTCTATTCAGTATTTCATTAACAGTTCCAACAAACTGGCGGCAAATAAATACCTCACCAGTTTTGCCAAACTGATTCGCAAAAACCTCGATAGCTCCCAGGCAAATAATTTTATTGTAACGCTGAAAGAAGAAATTGAACGCATTGAGCTGTATTTGTCACTTGAAAAAATGCGGTTTGAGGGCAAGTTTGAATATGTTGTAAAAATAGATGAGGACATTGATGCCGACAGCATTGAAATTCCAAGCATGATTTTGCAGCCTTTTGTTGAAAACAGTATCATTCACGGGGTGTTACCGATTGAACGGAAAGGATTGATTCAGTTAAAGATTTACCTTGAATTCGGGTTCCTGGTTTTTGAAGTGGTGGATGATGGAATTGGGATTGATAGCAGCCTTGCACTCAAAAAGAACAAAAGAACCGAAGAATCACATGATTCCATGGGTATGGAAATCACCAACCGGCGCATTGAATTGCTGCATAAGCTAACGGGCGAAAATCTTATGATTATAGGGCCTTTTCAGGTCAATAATCAGCAGGGCGAAAGCCTTGGAACCAAGGTGATTATTAAGGTTAATGTCGAAAACCAGCAGAATTCATGAAAAAAAATGTGAAAATGCTTGTGTTGAGAAGATTTTATTTGTAAATTTGTTTTAATCGCTGGTATCCCCAGTTTTGAAGTAATATGATAAAAGGTTTAAAAATAGTAGGTTTTCTGACGCTTTTGCTGGCTTTTGCGGCTTGTGAAAAGTGTGAGAAACCATTGTTTGCAGAAGATCCTTTTGTAAATGCTTCAGACCGCAATGCTGAAAAAGAAGGCAACCAGGTTGGTGGCCGTTCAGACGGTGATTTGCCGGTTATTGAGGGTGACGTTCATGGAGATGGTGATATCACCGATCCAAATGAAGATGAGGATTATGACGGAATCGTTGATCCGGATGAAGATGAAGACTTTGACAAAGACGGTAAATAATTAACCATATATTCTTGAAAAGCCTCCCCCAACAGGGAGGCTTTTTTGTTGGTAATTACGGCTACCTTTGTACCCAATGAAAGAACTCCCCAAAGATTTTTGGTTACTCTGTGTCTCAACCCTCTTGTTTACGCTTAGTTTCAACGTAATTCTTCCTGAACTGAACACCTTTCTGGAGTCTATTGGCGAGGGTGAAAATAAATGGGCCGTTCTTGTCCCCTGGACTATATCAGCTATGCTGCTAAGACCCCTGAGTGGGAAAATGGCTGATGTGGTTGGCCGAAAATTTGTCATCGTTTTTGGTACACTGGTAAGTATACTGGCTGCATTTTTTTACCCGCTTGCAGCATTTCTGGCCTTCTTCTTTATGCTGCGTTTCTTTCACGGTTTTTGTGCCGGATTTCAGCCCACCGGCGCCTCAGCCCTGGCAGCTGATCTTATACCCGAAAAAATAAGGGGTGAAGCCATGGGCTTTTTTTCCATTTCTATTTCACTTGGTTTTGGAATTGGTCAGGCGTTAAGCTCTCCGTTAAAACAGTTGTTAGGTATGGATGGCCTTTTTTATTCCGTAGCGGTCTTCGGGCTGCTATCACTGGTGCTTATTTTTCCGGTAAAAGAAACCAAACATCGCAGAAAAGATTTTAGAATTTCAGATATAATTCCGCGCCCGGCTGAAATTATTGCCCCCGAAGTTTTTGTGCCGGCTACCGTTATGTTTTTGATTACTATTTGTACCGGCTTTTACATGCTGCTGATTCCCGATATTACAACCCACCTGGGCATCGAAAACAAAGGACTTTTCTTTTTTACCCACATGGTCAGCAGCCTGGTGGTAAGATACCTTGCCGGACGTTTGTCTGACCGCATTGGCCGCCGCAAATCAACGGTACTGGGCCTGGCTGTATTTGCCCTTGCCACGTTGCTGATGACTGTTGTGAACGACCGGTCGTTATTCCTTTTTTGCGGATTTATTTATGGGGTAGGTACCGGCATAATTTCACCCACCATTATGGCCTGGACAACCGATCTTTCACATCCTGAAAAAAAGGGCAGGGGACTTGCCACCATGTGGATGGGGCTTGAATTTGGTCTTATGATTGGTGCTTTTGGCGGTATGTATTTGTATGGCAATGATCCAAACCAGTTTCCGCTGATTTTTGGAATTGCCGCCGTGATTTTAATTACCATTATTATTTACCTGCTTACCGTTGGCAGAAGAATGCGTGAGCATTATGCAGGCCCTGAAACAGATCACCGGGAGTTTAACTAGCAACCAGGTTATAACCATAAAAAAACCGGACTTTGAAATTAATTCAGAGTCCGGTTTTTTTTGCAGAATGAAATGCGTGAACGGTTAGTTTTTTACAAACCTGTGAACTGAACTTTCACCGTTTCCTTCAATGCGTATAAAATAAACGCCCTGTGGTAATAGTGCTGCAGAGAATCCAAGCTGGTTCATGCCGGTAAGTAATTCGCCGCTGTAAACAGTTGCAATTTGTTCACCCAAAACGTTAACCACAGTAATGGTATAATCAGCCGCGTTTTGAATGTCAAGGTTGATTTGCATAACGTCAGTAACCGGGTTTGGATAAATGCTGAAACCGCTGATTTGTTCTCCCTCCTGAACAGATACCATCGATTCAGGATACAGGTTAATGTCATCTATAAAAATGTTGTTTCCGCCGTCACTTTCAAACTCAAATTTGAAACGCATGTTTGACACGTAATAGTCTGAGTTGATGTTGGTGACAGATACAGAATACCAGGCAGTTTCATCGGGTGGCAGGTACGAGGTGCTTGAATTAATTGAACTCAGGCTGCTGCCGTGAATGTTTTTTCGCAGTACCCAGGTTTGTCCGCAATCTTTTGAAATGTAAAAACGCAGCCATTCATCATTATCCGTAGTACGTTTGCGGTATGCATACCTGAAATTGAAAACAATCGGGTCGGCCGGGTCTACACCGCTCAGGTCAATTGGGCCTGACATGAAAGCATCCAGCGTTCCGGTTTGTGCAGCAGCATAGTTGTTCAGCCATACTGATTTATCACCGCTGGTTGATGCGGTGTTGGTAATTTCCCAGGCTTCATCACCGTCGTCATCAACCAGTGTAAACCGGTCGTTGTCAGGGAAAGAAGTCAGTGTTTCAAATCCTTCAAAATAAGGCGGCGCATCACCGGGGTCTGAATGAACAATAATGTAATTGGTTTTTGTATTTGTAAGGGTGGTAGACCCATCAGTTGCCTGTAATGAAACGCTGTAAACACCTGGTGTATTGTAGGTGATGGTTGGACTTGAGCTGGTAGATGAAGCAGGTGATCCACCGGTGAAAGTCCAGTTGGTGCCGGTTACTAAATTGTATGATTCATCGGTAAATGTAACAGACTCTCCGGCACAGATTTCAGTGCGGTCTCCGCTAAACAATACCTGGCAAAGCACATCGGGAGAGCTAACGCCTGTTGCACTCAGGTTAGACGGGGTCCACAAATTGTCCCTGTCACCGGTATTTGATTCAAGTGCGGCATGCATTCTTGCCTTTTGCCCTTCTGTAAACATTTTTGAGCAGTATGAATATTCCATGTAATTCTCAACATTGTCTAATGAACTGCAGCTTACGCCGTTTATATTACACGAGGTCCATCCAATGGTATTTGGGGTATCGGTTACACCGTCATCAGTACTGCAGTTTCCGGCAAGTCCTGGTTCGTTGGAATCTCCCCAGCAATGTGCCAGGTTTAACCAGTGGCCAATTTCGTGTGACAGGGCTGTAGATACAGTCATGTTGCTGGTTCCGATACTGCCTACATAGTTGTGCAGAATTTTAATACCATTGCTCATAGATGTACCTGACCAGTTTGATGGATAGGTTGTATATCCGGCTGCGCCGCCTGCATCATTTACCACAAAAATGTTGAGGTATTTATTGCCCGGCCAGTTGCCCTGCGCATTCTGCACTGCCTGTACCTGGTCGTCATTCACATCGGCATGTGTTGTTTCGGTATAGGTACGTGTGATACCATTGGTACAGGTGCCGTTGTTTTTTTTACGGGCTAATTTGAATTCAATCTGGCAATCTGCCACAATTCCCAAAAATGCGGGGTTAACGGTTGACCAGGATGCATTCAGTTTATTGTAATTGTCGTTCATCAATTGCAGCGCATCATAAATCTGGGCATCTGAAATATTCTCAGCGCCGTTGGTATGCAGCACGTGAAATACAACCGGAATGGTATAAACCGCAGTGCGCGCATTGGGGTCATATTCATTGGCAATGTAGTTTGCTGTCCATTCTTCCAGTTCCTGCTTTGATTGCTCCATATCAAGCGCAATGGCCGGATTGGATGCTTTCAGCTCATCCATTTTTTCGTTGGTATGGCAATAGTGAATTTCTTCCTGCTGCGCAAACGTAACGACATTGATTAAAACACCTGAAGCCAGCAGGAGTTTTGAAAAAAGTCTGTTTTTATTTTTCATGGTAGTTGGTGATAAGATATTGCTTTGGTTTTATTCTTTAATAAATTTAATGACCCGGTTACCGGTATCTGTTTTAACGTGGATAAAATAGACACCCGTTTCAAGGTCACTCAAATTGGTATTCCAGGTATTTTCACCCACAAAAACCGAACCGTTGTAAACGGTACAGACAATTTGTCCAAGGGTATTTTCAATGTAAACGGTACAGTTTGTTTCACTGCTGAACGTGGCAGTGATATTAACCTGTTCTGACGCCGGATTCGGATAAACTGACAGGGATCCTGAAACGGTTTCTTCTGCAATACCGGTCATAGATTCAGGGTATAAATTGATGTGGTCAATGTAAATGTTATTGCCTACATCATTTCTGAAAACAAATTTGTACCTGAAGTTGGCAACGTAGTAATCTGAATTAATGTTGGTCACATCTACCTTTACCCATTCGGTGTCTGATGCCGGTTCATAGGGCGTGCTCAACACCTCGGTACTGAGCTGGCTGCCGTGCAGGTTTTTGCGCAATGCCCAGGTTTCACCACAGTCTTTGGATACATAAAACTGCAGCCACTCATCATTGGCAGAAGAACGTTTTTTGTAGGCATACCTGAAATTGAAAACAATGTTGTCTGCAGGATCTACCGTACTCAGATCAATGGGGCCCGACGTAAATGAATCTTCACTGCCGTCGTTTTCACCAAAATTTTTGAGTTTCAGACATTGTGTTCCGGTATAGGCCACGTCGTTAAAAATATTCCAGGCCTGCCCGCCGTCATCATTCTGAACCAGGAATTGCTGGTTGTCCGGAAAGCTAGTAAACGATTCAAAACCTTCTGAATAAGGCAGTGGCTCTCCCGGGTTGGCGAGCACAATTACATAGTCATTGACAATGGTTGATACAGATGATGAGCCGTCAGTCACCTCCAATGAAATATCATAAATGCCGGGTGTGTTGTAGGTAATAAACGGATCCTGCAGTGAAGAAACTGCCGGTGAACCGCCTGAAAAATTCCAGGTGCGGCCGGATACATTAAAATACGAATCATCGTAAAACTGAATACCTGAACCCGCGCAAATTACGGTTGCACCTGACGAAAAAGCGGCCATGCATAATTGTTCTGGCAAACCTACGCCGGTTGCAGCCTGGTTGGCCAATGAAGTCAGGTTTGAGAGAAATGTAATGTCTGAAATGTTGAAGAGCATAATGGCTTTTTGATCTTCAGAAAACATGTTCTGGCAGGGTGCATAGCTCATGTAATTTTCCCACTGATCGTATGAGTCAAACCCGTACGGATCGTTTACCGGAATATCGGTACAGGAATTTTGTGATGAACCACATGACCAGTGTGCTTCACTTTCAGGTGGAGTATCGCAGCAATAGTCGCCGTTGTCAGCACAATCGTCAGCATGACAGCCGCCCTGAAATGTGTGAAAAAGACCCAGGCAATGACCTATTTCGTGCGTCAGTGTCCGGTCACCTGAAAGGGCTGTGCCTACAGTGCCGTAGGCATCGTGCCGGATAATAACGCCGTAATTGGAACTGCCGCCTGAATATGGAAATTCAGCATAGCCCAACGTAATTCCTTCACCGTCTGATGCGATGGAATTTACGACCCATATATTCATGTAATTGTTCCGGTTCCAGGCATCAAGTCCGCCCTGGCTGTAATGCTTTGCATTATCACCTGCGTCGTCTGTAGTACCAGGGCTGTAGCGTCGTTCAACACCGTTGGTGCAGTTTCCGTCGGGATCAATTTTTGCCAGTTCAAACTGAATTCCAACATTGGCAGCCAAAGGTTCAAAATGGGCATTTACACTGTTACGGGTATCGATCGTGTCTGCATTTAACCGGTTGTAATCTTCATTCAGCATATCAATACCGCTTAAGATTTGCTCATACGAAATGTTGCTTTCATCGCCTTTATGAATGACGTGAACAACTACCGGAATAATAATCGGATCGGTTCGGTCCTGACCCGGATTGAGGCCATGTGTAATACGCAATACCTGCTCATGAATGGAAAGTTCACGGCCCAGGTTTTCAAGGTTGAGCCGGGTGTTATGGGCGTCAAAACCACAGCTGTTTTGCTGGCTGAATGCAGGCAGGGAGACAGAACCCAAAAAGAGGAGCAGAAGTAGATTTTTCATGTTACTCTTTAATCAGTTTCAGTGTTTCAATAGTTTCATCGCCGGTAATACGAATCATGTAAATACCCTCAGCAAGGGATGCCGTATTTACTGCAAATGTTTGTGCGCCCGCAGCCAGGGAACCGCTGTATACCATTGAAACCAGGTTGCCCAATGCATCATACAATTCAATGGTACAGTTTGATTGGGCAACTGAAACAAATGAAATAACGGCCTCTTGTGAAGCAGGGTTAGGATAAACAGCAAGGGCTGTCAATGGTGTATTTTCCACCACACCGGTCATGGATTGCGGGTACATGTTGATGTGATCAAGGTACATGTTGTTTCCGCCGTCGTTGGTAAATTCAAATTTATAGCGGAAGTCAGAAACATAATAATCAGAGGTAATGTTGGTAACGTTTACTTCCGTCCATTCATCCGGTGAAGTTGGTGTATAGGCACTGGTGCTGGTGGCACTGCCAAGTGAAGAGCCGTGAATGTTTTTTCGCAATGCCCAGGTTTGGCCGCAGTCTTTGGATACATAAAATTTAAGCCACTCATCGTTTGCGGTGGTTTGCCGTTTGTAGGCGTAACGGAAATAGAAAACCATGGGGTCAGCCGCATCAACACCGCTCAGGTCAATTGTACCTGAAATCAACGCATCGGTAGAGGCATCATCGGTGCCAAAATTTTCAAGGTAAGCACAATCACTGCCCGAGTATGCGGTGCTGCTGGTCAGTTGCCAGGTGGTTCCGCCATTGCCGTTTTCTACCAGAAAGCGATCGTTGTCCGGCACGGTGGTGAGTGTTTCAAATCCTTCTTTATACGGAAGTATGTCTCCCGGATCAGGAAGCACAAGAATATAATCGGCTAAGGTTACGGATACGGTTGAAATACCGTCGGTAGCTTCCAGCGTAACATCATAGGTACCGGCGGTGTTGTAGGTAATGACCGGATTTTGATCTGTTGACGTGCCGGGTGTTGCTCCTTCAAATGTCCAGGTCCAGCCGGTTACGTTGAAGTATGATTCGTCTGAAAAGTTAACGGTATTACCGGCGCAAATGGTTTGAACATCTGAATAAAATGAAGCCTGGCAAAGTACGGCAGGTGACAATACACCGGTTGCCGTTTGGTTGGAAAGCGAAACCAGGTTCATTAAAAAATCAATGTTTGTGAGGTTAGCGCTGACCATGGTATATTGGCCCAGTGAAAACATGTTTTGACACGGCGCATAGCTCATGTAATTTTCCCATTGGTCATAGGCATCAAAGGTGTATGGGTCGTTTACCGGAACAGAGGTGCATGAGTTATAAGTTGGTGGGCAATCCCAATGGGCTGCACTGGCTGGTGGTGTGTCGCAGCAAAAGTCGCCGGCTCCGGCACAGTCAGTGGTATGGCAACCGGTACCGCCACCAATAAAAGGCCCCTGAAAGGTGTGGAGTAGTCCCAGGCAATGTCCTATTTCATGCGTGAGTGTGCGGTCACCGCTAGCTGTTCCTATTGTTCCATAAGAATCATGACGGATAATAACACCAAAGCCATCGGTATCAAATTGTGGAAATTCAGCATAACCCAGGGTAATACCACCAGTACCATCACTTTCGATAGAGTTTACGATCCAGATATTCATGTAACGGTCACGCGGCCAGGCATCCAATCCACCTTGTGCGTAGTATTTGGCATTTTCGCCGGCATTGTAGGTTGCGCCGGGTGAGTTGCGTCGTTCAACACCATTGGTGCAGTTGCCATTGGGATCTATTTTTGCCAGCGCAAACGTAATATCAAAAGAAACTGCCAGTGGTTCAAAAGGCGCTTCAGTTGTATTGCGTGTATCAATGGTATCAGGGTTCAGACGATTGTAGTCGAGGTTCAGCATGTCAATGCCTGAAACAATCTGGTCATAGGAAATATTGCCCACACCATTGTCGTGAATCACGTGAACAACTACCGGTATAACAATAGGGTCTGTGCGGTCTCCGGCTGACATTTGTCCGCCTGAAATACGTGCATTGTGTTCAATGAACTGCTGAACGTATTCCGGATGTTCTTCAAACGTTTTGTTCAGTCGTGCATCTGTTCCGCACCAATTTTGCTGGGCAAAAAAAGGAGTTGATAACCCGATAAGGGAAATCACCAGTAAGCCAATTTTTTTCATGGTTCAATCTTTGAGGTCTTGAAGATACGACATAAAAATCTGAATTCCACCAGAATTTCCTCACCGGGAGGCATTATTGATTGAACGGGATTTACAAACGGCAGAATATTAATTTAAGTGGAAAATGCTGCCGACAAATCGTTTGAAATCAAACAAACGCATTAAATATCTGACAAACTCAGGGTGCAGGTTTCGTATTTACCCGGATTGTAAATGAGCTGCATGAGTTTTTCAGCAACCTGTTCTGCCGAAACCAGTTCGTTGTTGTTTTTAAGATCGTGAAAACGCTGGCTGGCTTTAAATTTTTCAGGTGATGCTGCTCGTATTTTCTTTTGCATACTTGTGTCAACTACTCCCGGAGCAACATTGTGTATATGAAAGTCAGATCTTTCGCGTAATGTCATTTCTAATTTGATGGCTTCTCCAAACATGTCCAGGGCCGCTTTTGACGAACAATAAGCCGACCAGGCATCAATGGGTTTTTTGCCTGCGCCGCTTGAAATATTCAAAATATGAAGCGGCACCAACTGGCGTGAAAAGGTTTGTATAAATGTATTTATGAGTACCTGCGGGGCAACCGTGTTTACCTGCATCACATCTGAAAAATGTGCAGCATTTAATTCTCCAACCGGGAGAATGTCACCAATAATTCCGGCATTGTTAACGAGCAGATACGATGTTGCCTGCACCTGTGGAAAATTGAAATGATTTACCAGTTCAGGTTTACGAAGATCAAGGGAGATGAATTGATAATTTTCTTCACGAATGGTATTGCTGCGGCCTATGCCAAAAACAAAAAAGCCGTTTTGCAAAAGCTGGTGGGCTATTGCATTTCCAATGCCTCCGGAAATACCTGTTACAAATGCTATTTTGAGATGATTTTGCATGGTGCCCTGATCTTAACTAATGAATTACAATTACCTGTCTGTCCCGTGACAAATCTTAATCCAGGTAACTATAACGTAAACGACTTATTTGGTTAACCGATGCAATTGCAAAATGTAATTATTTTGTCGGAAACCCACCTTCAGACCAGCCTAAAATACCCCCCTGCAGGTTTTGGATATGTTCATAGCCTGACATTTTCAGAAACATACAGGCCTGCATGCTTCGTTTACCGCTGCGGCAGCCCACAATGATATTTTTATCTTTTGGAAATTCATTTAAACGAACCTGGATTTCTCCCAGCGGAATTTCCATTTTATTTTTGATGTCGTAGGCGATCTCTGCTATTTCATAGTCTTCACGCACATCTACAAAAATGCTCCCTTTTTCAACTGCAGCAAGGGCTTGTTCAGGGGTAATTTCTTCTATTGTCATAGGGGTTTTTATAACGGTTATGCCAACGCTTGTTTCAAATCTGCAATCAGGTCATCAATATCTTCAACACCTACTGATAAACGTAGCAGGGAGTCAACAACACCTGCTTTTTCACGTTCTGTTTTTGGAATAGATGCATGGGTCATGGTAGCCGGGTGATTAATCAGTGATTCCACACCGCCCAATGATTCAGCCAAGGAGAATACTTTAAACGACGAGGCCAGTTTAAATGTACTTTCAAGGGTTGCATTTTTAGTGGTAAATGAAATCATTCCGCCAAAATCTTTCATTTGTTTTTTGGCAATTTCGTGATTCGGATGGTCGGTAAATCCTGGCCAGTAAATCTTATCTACTTTTGGATGTGTTTTCAGGAATTCGGCTACTTTTCTGCCATTATAGCAATGTCTTTCCATACGCAGATGCAATGTTTTTACACCGCGCAATACTAACCAGCTATCCATCGGACCGGGATTTGCTCCGCAGGAATTTAAAATAAAGTAGAGCTGTTCATGCAATTTATCATCATTCATGATGAGTGCACCCATAACCACGTCACTGTGTCCGCCCAGGTATTTTGTTACAGAATGCATAACAATATCTGCTCCAAGTGACAGCGGATTTTGCAGGTAAGGTGAGGCAAAGGTATTATCAACAGCCAGCAATAAATTGTTTGCTTTTGCAATTTTTGACATTGCGGCAATATCAATTATCTGCATGGTTGGATTGGTCGGCGTTTCTGCCCAGATCAATTTTGTGTTTTTGTTTACGGCTTTGGAAACATTTTCCGGATCACACATGTTTACAAAGTGGAATTTAATACCGAAAGGCTCGTAAATCTTGGTAAACATACGGTATGATCCACCGTACAAATCATCACCGGTAATGACTTCGTCGCCAGGCTTCAGCAGTTTCACAACAGCATCCATCGATCCCATACCGCTGCTGAAACAAATGCCGTGTTTTCCACCTTCCAGGGCAGCAAGGCAATCTTCCAGTGCAACACGGGTTGGATTTTTACCGCGCGCATAGCCATAACCCTTGTTCTTTCCAGGTGATTCCTGAACATAGGTAGAGGTTTGGTAAATAGGAGTCATAATTGCTCCGGTAGACGGATCGGGATGTTGACCAGCGTGAATGGCTTTGGTTCCGAATTTCATGTTTTTTTCTTCCATGGATTTGTGCTTTTCAGAAGGCAAAAGTACTTAAATTTTCGGGTGCAGCGAAAGGCCGCCGAATTTCAGGCTAACTCAACGCCTGACACGCGCACATCAATTAGCTATTCGCCTGAAATACTGGCAAGAACGGCCTCAATTTCAGTATTGTAATACTGAATGCTGTCGTCGTAGACGGTGGTGTTCTCCTGAATGGCGCTGCTGATAAGCCTGAATGTATGAATGCGGTAAATACAATAATCCAGCAGTTTTTCATTTTGTTCATGCAGTGACGCCGGTATATCCAGTTCATCCATTTGTTTCACAAGATCAATACACTCATTCCAGACAACAATTCCGCTTTCATTTAATTCATACAGAAATGTTTCTGTTGCAGCGGTATCAGGTAATTCAAAAACAGACAAGGCTTCTACTTCTTTTTGCTGAAAGGCCAGCATGGATGCATCGTATTTAGCCAGATCGTTGCTGGTGTTAAAATACGACCAGGCACAAAATAAAATCGGAATGACAATTGCTGCTGATTCAGCAAGTTTACTGAGCTGGTTGGTTTTCTGGTAACGGAGTGACGGGTAAAGCAGGTAACCGATCAGAATTCCGCTCAGCAAGCCGCCAATGTGGGCTGCGTTGTCAACACCCCCACCGGCTCCGCTCAGTAAATTGAATAAAACGAAAATGACAATACTTGTCATCAATGCCTTACGAGCGCTTTTTTCAATCAGGTTGGTGGTGAGCATTGACAGAAAGACACCGTACATTCCAAAAATAGCGCCCGATGCACCTGCACTGATGGTAATGTCATTCCACCACAAACTGGCCGCGCTTGCTGCAATTCCGGTAACCAGGTAAATGCGTATAAATCGCCAGCGTCCCAGCAAAGGCTCTAACAAAAGTCCAATGTAAAGCAGGGCATACATGTTCATTAAAACATGAAACAGGCCTATGTGAATAAAACAACTGGTGATGAGTCGCCACCATCCGCCATCTAAGGTAACCGGTCTGAAATTGGCGCCCCAATTGATAAGGCTCTCACCTGAAGGAGCCATAATGCCTGCCCCGCTTATAACCATGAGCAAAAAAACAAGCAGGTTGATGCCAACGAGTATAGGGGTCACAAAATAACCTTCACGCGGAACAACCAGGCTAAGGAGCCCGGCCTTTTTATCAGCCTGATCCATTGAAAGTGCATGTTGTTGTTCCGGAATAACAGCCGCTTCAACAAGTTCCTTCAGCGATTCAGGTGTAATTTCTGCTTTGGTTGCAGCAAACATTTCCGCAAATGTTTGGGTGTTTTCTTTATTCTTTCCCCAATCTACCAATTGAGTTCCGGTGCAGCGGCTGGTGATTACAGCTTTTGATTCACTGATGTGGATTGATATTTCTTCACTCCATGAACTCATGGACATTTTGGTATAGGCAATAAGACTGTCAGCAGAATTTTTACTTAAATCCCAGTCCAGTTTTTTAAGTGTTTCTGTTGCTAGTATTTTGAATTCTTGTGGTGAGAGACCATCCAGTTCAATTTCCAGTTGGTGTTTTGGGTTTAGTTTGAATGCCATTTGGTTGGGTTAAATGTGTTTGCCTGCGGGGCAAAAAAGTTGGCTAAAAGTACCAAATAAAATTCCTTCGTTGCATATCTGTGTAAAACCAGTCAGAATTTATTTTTTGACCCGCTGCAATTCAGAACAGGGGAGTCGTTTTACAACCGCCGTTTGTTTTTTTGATGAATCAGTTTAAGAATCACAGCAATGAGAATTATCAGTACAGAGCCTGCAAGTGCAAAAAAGGGAATCATACCGCTCATCTCATCAAAGCAGTTGCTCCCTGATTGGGTGAAATAACCCCAGTAACCAAAGCTGAATAACAAGATACCCAAAGTCAACAGTATGTTTGCTATTTGTTTCATGAATTCAGAACCGTGCTGTTTTTTAAAGTTTAAAATACTGAAGTGTTTCGTGTAAAATTTGTTTACGGTTGAAAAGAAGATCGGTTGCAGTAATCAGTTTGATTTTTTTGAAGCGTTTTTCCAGGGCTATGAGTGTGCCAAAAAAATCAGGTGTTTCATTCAGCCCGGTACACGGATCAACCAGCAGTATTTTGCCGGTTTGGTGCTGTATAAAACAAGAAACGCTGATGCCATTTTCGGCCGGATAATAGTCAAATACAACCTGGTTTGTAACCAACAGATCGTAAACAATTCGGTGAGCGGGTAATTTAATTTCAGGTGCTGTTCGGGCTGTTTGCTGCTCTTCACAATAGCGTAAAAAATCGGCCAGCAGGGTTGTGCCCCGGTTATCAGACATTTCAAAATCTGCAGCAGTGACAGATGAAAAAACAATCATTTTTTGGATTGCACGGGTAAACAATACATTTAACCGGTTGGCGCCGCGTTCCTGGTTTACGGGACCAAAATTTTTTCTGAAAATGCCCGCGCTGTTTTTTGCATAACCAATTGAAATGAGCACGGTTTCTTTTTCAATTCCCTGCACGTTTTCAAGATTTCTGATGATCAGTGATTCATTGGGCGATAGTTGCAGCAGTGCAAGCTGTTTTTCAATTTCATGCTGCTGCTCTCTTGAAAATGCGAGTATGCCAATATCTGCTTTACCTGCTGCCGTCAGTGATTTATAGGTGCGTGCAATTTCCAGGGCTTCGGCAACGTTTCGCTGATCTTCAAAAATACCGGCTGTGCGTATCAGTTGAATGGGATTTTCTTTCGAAACCGGTGGCAGCGCCTGTAATTCAAAATCGTAGAAATGTTTGTTGGAAAAACCAATGAGTGATGGATGTTCACTGCGGTAATGGTGCGTGAGTGACACATTGGTGAAATTAAATTCAGCCTGGTCAAGCAGCGTTTTTCCGTCAGGGTTTGATGTGAAAAACTGACCCGGCGGCATTTGCTGTGAGTCGCCCACAATGACAATGTGTGCACCGCGATAAATCGCCGGCAGCGAATCTTCAAGTGGTATCTGACTTGATTCATCAAAAATAACATAATCAAAAAGGGCCTCTTCACAGGGTAAAAACTGGGCCACTGACAATGGGTTCATCATCCAGAGCGGTTGTAATGAAATAACGGTATCGGCATGCATCTGCAGGAGTTCTGAAACAGGCAAATGTTGTTGTCGTTTACTGAATTCATGAACCAGCATGCGTTTGGCTTCACGGTAATTTTGTTTGTGCTGTTTAGCCTGCGCTGTTAGTTTTGAAGCAGGGGTTTCAGCCAGTTTTTCTGCGGTGTGAAGAAACGCAGCTGCGTAAGACTGAATCTGATGAATCCAATCGTCTTCGCACTTTTGAAAAAGTGATTTGCGCGTCTCAAAATCAGTCAGCAGTTTTTCACCTCCCAGTTTTTTGAAGGCCGGTTCAAAACGTGTTTCATTAACCAATTGCTGCCAGGTAATTAAAAGATCAAGCTTTTTTACAGGTAACCGGTTTGCCCGTATAAAATTCAAAAGCACCTCCGGTACTTTGAAAAAAACAGCAATTTCAAACTGAAGCTGATCGATCAGATCAAGTTCATCTTTTAAAAGCAGCAAGTGACTTTTCAGGTCTTGAAAAGAGGTGTGGCGTGGTTGGTAAAACAGGTAGGCAATAAGGCCTGAGCATTGGTTTACCGTTGTGTGAATACCCGCAAGGTCTTGAATAAGGTTGAGTGATTCAGCATGCTCCAGTAAGGTTATGTATTCATTTTGGGTTACTGAATCAAGTTTTGTACGCACCTGCAGAATGTGATCAATTTCGGTATCCGGATTCAGAATATGGAGTTCATGCTTCAGTTTTATTTTAAGTGCTTCCAGTTCGCCTTTCAGGTGCCATTCAGTACGCACTTCTTCCAGCAGCTGGAGTTTGGCGGTGGTTGAAATTTCGGGGGAAAAGTCTGCAAAATAATCCTGTGACCGGGCTGAATTCCGTTTCAGAATTCCAAGAATTGTTTTGGATTTTTTCTTCTGCTTCAGCAGGTCATTCAGTGCAGTAATTTCGCCAACAGATGGTTTTTTAGACCATTGCTGATTCATCAGTTCAGCCTGGGTTAATTTATTTCGGGTGAGCTGATATTTTTTTGCCAGCGTGTTAAACGTTTTGTATTTTTTGTGCTCTTTCTGCAGCAGTTCCAATTGATTTTTATTGACCATGCTCAAAATACTGGCGGCAATGGCAAACCGAGAGAATGATTCGGGCTGTTCACTCAGTTTATAGGTGCGGGCAAGCGCCTGCATTTTCTGCAGTGACTGATCCAGCTGATCGATACGCGCAGCGAGTTTCCGCAACGGATCAGGCTCACTGAATACGACTGTGTTCAATCCTGAAAAAGCAGTATCGGTAAGTTCTTTTACACCAAACTCGTGCTGTATAAGTTGTTCAAATTGGGTGAGCAGCGGAACATATTCCTGCCACAATTTATAGTTGGGCAGTGTTCCTGATATTTTTGCGCCGGCCGCATCAAAATCTTCAGCAATCAGTTTTTCAAGCAGCAGCTGAATGTTTATGCCGCTAGCCGGATCAATTTTTAAAAGCTGGTGCGGATAATATGAAAAAAGATCCTGACCATGCGGTTTGTTTTTGCTATCCGGAGTGCCTGGTTTTTGATAAGATGTGGCAAATTCCCAGTTTTTTTTGAGTTGTGCATAGAACTGCTTTTTTTCATCTTTCGCCGGATCAAAAAAAGCAATGCTCAAATCAAGTTTGTCTTTTTTTAACCGTTGATAAACCACTTCCAGCGCTGATCGTTTTTCTGAAACAAAAAGTACTTTTTTCTTTTGCAACAACAGGGTTTTGATCAGGGCAACCAGGGTATGTGATTTTCCGGTTCCCGGCGGGCCCTGTATGACCGTATGCCCGTGCAGGGCAGTTTTTACCGCTGCTTGTTGTGTAGCATCTAAAAGTCCGGTGAAATCTGGTAATTCGGTTAACTGACCGGCTGTTTTTTTTTCACCCAAAAGGGCCTGAATTGCTTTTCCGGGATGATGAATCAGTTTTTCATAATCTCTGGCCAGCAGTATTTTGGGGTAGTTAAAAATTCCAATGGCATTTTGTTCAATAATCTGCCAGCTGTCTTCTGCATTGAACGTATTCTGAATACTGATCTGGCTGAATTCCTGGCGCAGTAAATCAACCAAAGCTGAAGGAGAGGAAGTAACATATTCCGGCAACAGAAGGTTAAACTCATCCTGGAAAAGTTTTCTGAGTACCGGATTAACAAAGGGAATGGACTCGTCCGGTACAAACATGTATGTGGTATTTTCCCGTTTTTTTTCATGTACCTGCACCAGCTGACAAAGTAGCGGAGCGGTGAAAAAGGAATTTCTGCGGGGACTTTTCCAGCGGATAAAATGAGAAACGTAAAGGGTGGTATGGAGACCGTATTCTTTTTCAAAAAAGCGGGCTTTGCGGTAAATTTTTTGAGCCTGGCTGAAATCGGCGGTAGCATCTGTCAGCCACAAATTAGCTGCATCAATGTGAACAAGTGGATTTTTGGCAGAAAGATCAAAGAGGTCTTTTTGCAGTGATTGCAGGGTTTGTATGAAGGTGTTTGAGTTGCTGATAATACAGGTGTTGCTCAAAGTTAACGGAAAAATGAATAATGTGGTTTTCAAAACAAATCAAGGTCAAAAACCAAATTGACGAGGCAAAAAAAAGAGCGGATCTGATGTCCGCTCTTTTGGAATAAATCCGGGGGATGATTTATTTTTTGGTTACTTTAAATTCAGTACGACGGTTCTGTTGATGTTTGTCTTCATCACAGGTAACTTTGTTTACACATTCATTCACAGGTACAGTTTCACCGTATCCTTTCCAGGTTAACCGTTTTGGGTCAATACCGCGGCTTACCAGGTAATCAACAGCTGCTTTGGCGCGTTTATCTGATAACACCAGGTTGTAATTGTCAGTACCTCGGGCATCGGTGTGAGACCCCATTTCAATGTAAAGTGTAGGGTTGTCTTTAAGCAGTTTAACCAGTTTATCAAGTTCAGCTGCGGCATCAGGACGAATTGCCCATTTGTCAAAATCGTAGTAGATATTTTCAAGTACAATTGGTTTATCAAGAATGATTTCTTCCACTTCAAAATCAGCATAGAAATTTTCAGAATATTTTAATCCAATGGTAGAAATTTTATCGGTTCGCGTAAAGCAGCCTATTTTGGTACACAACAGGTGATACTCTTCTTCCGGATTCAGTTTGTAGTGGAATTTACCGTCTTTACCGCTGACCATAGTCACAGCATCATTGCTGCTGCCAACAGTTATTTCAACGGTAACACCTTCAACCGGTATGTCTGTTCCCTTTTTGCGGGCCATGCCGTAGAGATTGAAAACCGGTGGTTTTTTCTCAAACGCATAGAGTTCATCTTTGTCAGTGCGGCTTGATGACACAAATCCGGTAATGTTGTTTGTATTCAGAACGTAGCCAAAATCATCACTGGTTGTGTTGAGCGGATAGTTGAGGTTTTCTGGTTTCATCCAGCGGTTGTTGTAATAGTAGGTCAGAAATACATCCAGACCGCCCATGGAGTTGTGTGCATTGGATGAAAAATACAGCGTGCCGTCAGAGTGAATGTAAGGGAATAATTCATTACCAGCAGTATTAATAACCGGTCCCAGGTTTTCAGGGCTTGACCATTGACCGTTTTCGAGTGTGGTGCGGTAAACATCGGTTCCACCGTAACCACCGGGCATGTCAGATACAAAGTACATGGTTTTTCCATCGGGCGTAATAGACGGGTGACCGCATGAATAATCGTCACTGTTAAACGGAAGTTCTTCCAGGTTGGTCCATTTATCTTCAACCAGCGAAGCTTTAAAAATTTTCAGGTTATTTTCATGTGCTTCGTTTACGTTCATTTTACGTTTATAGTAATTACTGCGGGTAAAATAAACGGTTGATCCATCTTCACTAAAAGTAGCGGGTCCTTCATGAAAACGGCCGTTGATATCTCCCTCCAACAGAACCGGTGAAAGCCAGTTTCCATCGTTGTCTTTTTCCATGTAATAGAGATCGAGGTATGAATTTCCGGTCCATGGACTTTGTTTTCTGCCCTGGAATACTTCAGATTCTGCTGCAAAAACAACACCGTTCTGATAGGCAATCGGGCTGAATGCACCGGTAAAATCAGCAGACGGAATTCCGGTCATTACATAAAGGCTGGTATCTCTGAAACGCTGATTGATAGAGAGGCAAGAGGCTATAAGCATTTCGGCCACCACATCACCCGGATGATCTTTCAGAAAGAATTCAAAATAGGTAATGGCTTCTTTGTAATGTCCTTCATACATCAGTAACCGGCCGTAGTTGAAATTGGCCTGTGCGCTTGCCTGGTTGTTTTGAATAACTTCTTCGTAAAGTGGTTTTGCTTTTTTCAGCTGATTTGAAAAAAAGAAAGCGTTGGCCAGGTTTTCAACGGCGTACGAATCTCTTCGTTTTTCAAGTCCTTTTTCATAGTTGTCAATAGACTCTGAATAGCGCATGTATTCATAATCGTTATCTGCTTTTTTAAAATAATAATCGGCACCGCAACCATAGAACAAAAGAGCCATGATTAAGCCAGACAGAAGGGTGTATTTTCTTTTCATGTGGGTTGTGTTTTTATTAGAAGTAGCGCGGTGTACGCTCTTTGGTGTCGTCTTTTCCAAAGTCATAACCAATCATTATTTCATGTGATCCGTTTGAATATTTGCGGATTTCTGAAACGGTGAAGTCATAACCGTAACCTACCCTGAAACTGTTGGTAGCCTGGTATTCAAGAATTGCTGAAACGGCATCACCTGTGCGGAATGATGCTCCCAGCCAGATCATGTCTTTGAACAGTGCGCTGAAATTAATGTCGGCCTGAAACGGTGCGCCCGGAATGTATTTGAACAACACAGATGGTTTCAGTTTTACATTTTCAGTCACGTTAAAAATGTATCCGCCGGTAAGCATGTAATGACGTCTCATAAAAGACGTATTATTAATGTTCAATGAGAAATCAGATCCTTTTCCGTAAGACAATAAGGTTGGGATAGAGAATCCTGCATACCATTTGGTTTTTTGTGAATAGTAAATTCCGAAACCAAATTTTGGAAATACCTGCCCGTTCAGGTTGCCCTGGAAAATTACGTCGCTCTGGTCCCACGTAATCAAATCTGTAAGTGCGGCATTGTAATGTGAAATACCAGCTTTTAAACCAAAGGCCAGTTTACCTTCACCCAGTTTGATATTGTAGGAGTAGTTTGCTACAACATCTGTCATGTTGGTAACTCCAATGCGGTCGTTGACCATAACCAGTCCCAGTCCCATTTTGTTGTCAACAATGGCTGCGTCAACGGCTGCTGTAAATGTTTGTGGCGCGCCGTCAAATTTTACCCATTGGGTTCTGAACAACATGGTTGATGTAAGGCACTCCTGGCTGCCGGCATAAGCCGGATTCAGAAATAATCCGTTAAACATGTACTGGCTTACCATGGGTTCCTGCTGTGCAACTGATTTTCCGGTCAGAAGAAGCATCAGGAACAGAACTGAAATTGCTTTTATCTTTTTCATAAGTCTCTTTTTCTATAGTAATTACGAATGCTTATCGTGTTCTTCTTAAATCAACATATCCTGTCAAAACTCTTTCCAGTGCGGTGACTTTGAGAATTACAAAGTAGGTTCCGTCAGGCAATTCTTCACCGCTGTTGTTGTGGCCATCCCATTCGTTCTGATAGCCTGAGGCGCTGTAAACAAGATTACCCCAACGGTTATACACTTGAATTTCGTTGTCAGGGAATGCTTCAATTCCATGCACTACAAAGTAGTCGTTTTCACCATCGTTGTTTGGAGAATAGCCGGTTGGCATTTCCAGTTCAAAGGGTTGTGTGAGCAAAATGCCGGCCTGAACGGTACAACCGTT
The DNA here is from genome assembly GCA_016192075.1 of Bacteroidota bacterium. Classification (GTDB taxonomy): domain Bacteria; phylum Bacteroidota; class Bacteroidia; order Flavobacteriales_D; family Crocinitomicaceae; genus JADJGJ01. The sequence continues at coordinate 103,121 of JACPUU010000017.1, forward strand.
TTCGTCAGTGACAAGCACTGCGTATTGCCCGGCTGTACTATTTGACAGGTCTTCGGTAGTTGAACCGTCTGACCAGAGGTACTCGTATGGTGCCGTTCCGCCAATCACTTCAGCATCAATTGAACCGTCTGTACCCAGGTAGGTGCTTACATTATAGCCGCCGGTGTGAACAGGGCTGCTTAACTGAACATACATGGAATCAGGTTGTGAAATGGTATAGGTTACGGTCATAGTGCACTGGTTGCTGTCTACAACAGTGAGTGTGTAATCACCGGCAAGCAAATTCAGCAATACAGCAGTAGAATCACCGGTTGACCAATAGTAGTGAATTGGTTCAGTAGCATTCAGCACGGTAACATTAATGAGTCCGTTTCTGTCACCATAACACAGTGCATCTTCCAGCGTTGAGTTAATTGAAACAGGGTTGGTAGATTCGATGCTGTCTGTGTAAACAAACTGGCATCCGTTGTCATCTGTTATTGTTACCTGGTAATTACCTGCCGGTACATTTACAAGATCTTCGGTGGTAGCTGAATTTGACCAGTTAAACGTGTATGGCAATACGCCGCCGTAAACAGTCAGGTCAATTGTACCATCAGTGCTGAGACAGGTAGCATCAATGGTTGTTGCTGTAGCATACAGGGAGTCAGGCTGCGTAACAGTTACGGCTAATTGATACGTGCAGCCATTAGCATCGGTCAGTGTCAGATCATAGTCACCCGCAGGCAGTGCAGTAAGATCCTGTGAGGTACTTCCATTGCTCCAGTCAAAGGTATAAGGTGTTGTTCCACCAGCAGGCAGAATGGTAATTGATCCATCACTCAATCCGAAACAAGTTACATCGGTATGTGTCATTTCAACAGTGATTGTATCAGGCTGACTGATAAAAAGTGCAGCGGTGGTTTCACAACCGTTGAAATCGGTTACCGTAACATCGTATGCACCGGGTACCAGATTCGTCAGGTCTTCTGAAGTGGCACTGTTGTTCCAGAGATACAAATAAGGAGCTGTTCCGTCTGTTACCGTTAAATCAATTGTTCCGTTAGCAGCCGCATAACATGTCACATCGGTACCGGTAATAGCTGCAACCGGTGTTGGGTAAATGGTCACAGTAAAACTGCAGATAGTAATGTTTCCATGAATGTCGGTGATTTCATATTCTTCAGTAGTTGTACCAATAGGGAATGTTGCTCCGGATCCTAAACCAGCTGTTTGAATGATCGATGCAATTCCGCAATTGTCAGTGGCAACCGGAAGTGTATAAACCACCAGTGGGAAACAGGTACTGGTATCTGTAGGGCAATTGGTTGTTACCGGCATTTCGTTATCAGTTACTACAACATCTTGTGTACACGTGATCGAATTTCCATGAATATCTGTTACGGTCCATGTAACAGTTGTAGTACCTACAGCAAAAGTTGCAGGCGCATCGTTGGTTACTGTTGCCACACCGCAATTGTCGTTTGTGGTTGGTGTTCCCAGTGAAACTGTTGCCGCAGCACAAGTACCCGGATCATTATTCACGGCCACATCAGCCGGACACGTGATGGTTGGATTTTCATTATCAGTCACCACCACATCTTGTGTGCAAGTCAAAGAATTTCCGTGAATGTCTGTTACGGTCCATGTCACGGTTGTAGTACCTACAGCAAAAGTTGCAGGTGCATCGTTGGTTACTGTTGCCACACCGCAATTGTCATTGGTAGTTGGTGTTCCCAGTGAAACAGAAGAAGCAGTACACAATCCCGGATCATTATTCACAGCCACATCAGCCGGACAAGTAATAGTCGGATTTTCGTTATCAGTCACCACAACATCTTGTGTGCAAGTCAGAGAATTTCCGTGAATGTCTGTTACGGTCCAGGTTACTGTTGTAGTACCAACCGGGAATGTTGCAGGCGCATCGTTGGTTACTGTTGCAACACCGCAATTGTCATTGGTAGTTGGTGTTCCCAGTGAAACTGTTGCCGCAGCGCACGTACCCGGATCATTATTCACAGCCACATCAACCGGACAAGTAATAGTCGGATTTTCGTTATCCGTTACCACGACATCTTGTGTACACGTGATCGAATTTCCATGAATGTCTGTTACGGTCCATGTCACTGTTGTAGTACCAACCGCAAAAGTTGCAGGTGCATCGTTGGTTACTGTTGCCACACCGCAATTGTCATTGGTGGTTGGTGTCCCGAGTGATACTGTTGCAGCAGCACAAGTACCCGGATCATTATTCACAGCCACATCAGCCGGACAAGTAATGGTTGGATTTTCATTATCAGTCACCACCACATCTTGTGTACAAGTAATCAAATTTCCATGAATGTCTGTTACGGTCCAAGTCACTGTTGTTGTGCCAACCGGGAATGTTACAGGTGCATCGTTGGTCACAGTTGCAACACCACAGTTGTCATTGGTTGTTGGTGTTCCCAGTGAAACAGAAGAAGCAGTACACAATCCCGGATCATTATTTACAGCCACATCAGCCGGACAAGTAATGGTTGGATTTTCATTATCAGTCACCACAACATCTTGTGTACAGGTGATTGAATTTCCGTGAATGTCTGTTACTGTCCAGGTCACTGTTGTAGTACCAACCGGGAATGTTGCAGGTGCATCGTTGGTCACAGTTGCAACGCCGCAATTGTCATTGGTGGTTGGTGTTCCCAGTGAAACAGAAGAAGCAGTACACAATCCCGGATCATTATTCACAGCTACATCAGCCGGACACGTGATAGTCGGGTTTTCATTATCGGTCACCACAACATCTTGTGTACAGGTTGCAGAATTTCCGTTTACATCTGTCACGGTCCAGGTTACAGTAGTTGTACCAACCGGGAAGATAGCCGGTGCATTGTTGGTTACGGTATCAATACCGCAATTATCTGAAGTAACCGGAGTACCCAGGGAAACATTGGCAGAATCAATGTAGCAATTACCTGCATCAGCCGTTGCAGCTATATCCGAAGGACAGGTAATTACCGGATTATCCACATCATTTACAGTGACTGTAAAACTGCATGAAGCGTCAGCTCCGTTAGCGTTGTACGCTGTATAAGTAACAGTAGTGCTGCCTACCGGGAAATTGCTTCCTGAAACCAATCCGGCTGTTTGAACAACCATCACCGGGCAGGAGAATTCTGTAATATAAGGAAGCGGGAAAGTTCCGTTGTAATCATTCCAGGCACCTCCACCGGAAAGGAACTGAATGTATTGTTCGTTTCCAATTCCTCCGTTATTAGGTTCTCCGATATTCCAGTTGGTGAAGGTGAGCGGATTTCCATCCTGCCACTCCCAGCCACCGTTTGGTTCACTGTAACCGGGATTAGATGGATTTTGGAAACCGCCTGTCCAGGCACCTCCGCTAACGAGAACTGAATTTAAAAACAGATTTTCTGCCAGTGAATTTATGCTGACCAATTGTCCGCCTAAACCTGTTGCAATTGTATTTGCACTGTTCCAATCAGCATCAACTGCGGATAGGACATAATGATGGCCGTTGAAAGATCCCAGATAGGTTCCTGATCCGTCAGGCAATGTGGTTACACAATCACTTCCGCAGCCCGATTGTGCGGTAGCAGGACTAAATGTGACAAGAGCCTCGCAGGCACCTGCAGTATTATTTACGGTAATATCAGGAACGCAGGTTATTACAGGTATTGTTGTATCAATTACAGTGATTTCGAAAGAACAAAGGGAAGTATTACCCGATGCGTCGGTAACCATAAAACTGTTGCTGGTAGTACCTATCGGGAAAGCAGAGCCCGAAGGAAGACCTATGGTTTGTATAATTGCTGAACCAGTACAGTTGTCACTGAACGGAACAGTGTAATTGACCAGCGCAGTGCAGAGGCCGTTATCGTTGCTTACTGTAATATCAGCCGGACAAGTGATAGTCGGATTTTCGTTATCTGTCACCACCACATTTTGTGTACAGGTAACAAGGTTACCATTTATATCAGTTACAGTCCATGTCACCACAGTTGTACCAATCGGGAATGCTACCGGAGCATCATTGGTAACCGTAGCAACACCACAGTTGTCATTGGTGGTTGGTGTTCCCAGTGAAACAGAAGAAGCAGTACACAATCCCGGATCATTATTCACAGCCACATCAGCCGGACAAGTAATGGTTGGATTTTCATTATCAGTCACCACAACATCTTGTGTACAGGTCAGAGAATTTCCGTGAATATCAGTTACAGTCCAAGTCACTGTTGTAGTGCCTACAGCAAAAGTTGCAGGCGCATCGTTGGTTACTGTTGCAACACCGCAATTGTCGTTTGTTGTTGGTGTTCCAAGTGAAACAGTTGCAGCCGCACAAGTACCCGGATCGTTATTTACAGCGACATCAGCCGGACACGTAATGGTTGGATTTTCATTATCAGTCACCACAACATCTTGTGTGCAAGTCAGAGAATTTCCGTGAATGTCAGTTACAGTCCAGGTCACTGTTGTTGTGCCAACCGCGAAAGTTGCAGGTGCATCGTTGGTTACTGTTGCAACACCGCAATTGTCGTTTGTTGTTGGTGTTCCAAGTGAAACAGAAGAAGCAGTACACAATCCCGGATCATTATTCACAGCGACATCAGCCGGACAAGTGATCGTTGGATTTTCGTTATCAGTTACCACAACATCTTGTGTGCAGGTGATCGAATTTCCATGAATATCTGTTACGGTCCATGTAACAGTTGTAGTACCTACAGCAAAAGTTGCAGGAGCATCGTTGGTTACTGTTGCCACACCGCAATTGTCATTGGTAGTTGGTGTTCCCAGTGAAACAGAAGAAGCAGTACACAATCCCGGATCATTATTCACAGCCACATCAGTAGGACAGGTGATAGTTGGATTTTCATTATCAGTCACCACAACATCTTGTGTGCAGGTGATCGAATTTCCATGAATGTCTGTTACGGTCCATGTAACAGTTGTAGTACCTACAGCAAAAGTTGCAGGTGCATCGTTAGTTACTGTTGCAACACCACAGTTGTCGTTTGTGGTTGGTGTTCCCAGTGAAACAGAAGAAGCAGTACACAATCCCGGATCATTATTCACAGCCACATCAGCCGGACACGTGATAGTAGGATTTTCATTGTCTGCAACAATAGCCTGGAAACTGCAGGTTGCGTTGTTTCCAACACTGTCGGTTACAACATAGGTAATAACGGTTGTGCCAACCGCGAAGAAAGAACCACTTGCTTGTCCTGCGGTCATAAGCGTATTGGTTCCCAGCGGACAATTGTCAGTTCCAACCGGGGTTAAATAGGTGATAGTTGCACCGCAAAGTCCTGCATCTGTAGATACATTTATATCAGCAGGACAGGTAATGAATGGAGGGGTGACATCAGCAACAGTTGTTAAAAGAATAGTGGCGTTATCTGTACAACTTTCAGTATCTGTTACAGTAACAGTATAGGTTCCTTCAAAGAGGCCGGAAATATCTTCTGTTGAAGCAGTGTAACCTGAAGGCCCGGTCCAGCTATAGCTATAGGGTGTGGTACCGCCGGTTACGGTCAGGTTAAGGCTTCCGTCTGATTCACCCAGACACGAAACCTGGCTTGAAATAACGGCAGAAGCAATCAGTTCATTTGGTATTATAATAGCATATGGGAGTGATAAACATCCTTTGCTGTCTCTTACAACAATGTTGTATGAATTGCCGGTTGCAAGCGTCAGTGTGGTAACACCCGGTGCATTGAAGGTTACGCCGTTGTCTGTAGAAACTTCATACGGTCCGCCGTCACCACCCAGTGGTGTAACATCTACTGAAATGGTTGTTGCACCTGAAGGAATGCATGGATTAAATAGTACTGTATCAACGACAACAATCGGATCAATTGTAAGTGTTACCGGAGCAAATGTGGTGCATCCGTTTTCATCTTCAGCTACTACCTGGTAGGTACTGTTTACCGGTAAGGTTGTCGTATAGATACCACTGCCAAGGAATGTAACGCCATTGTCAAATGAAACGTTGTAGGTTGTTTCTGATCCGCCGGTTATCGAACTGACAGTTACTGCTGCGGTTGAACCACCGGCTGCCGGACAATCAACAAGAATTGATTGAATGATTACTGTATCCGGCTGATTAATGTATACTTCATGTGAAGCAGCAAGGGTGCAGTTGTTCAAATCGGTTACGCTGAGTATATAGAGACCTGCAGCCAGGCCACTGATGTCTTCTGAAGTAGCAGAGAAAGATCCGGGTCCTGTCCAGGCATAGGTATAGGGTGATGTTCCGCCGGTTACTGTAGCATTTATGGATCCGTTCAAATCACCGTTGCAGGTTGCGTTTACTTTAACAGAAGTTGCAGCAATGAGTGTGGGTTGTGTAATTCCGGTTGAACCGCTGCTTGTACATCCGTTGTCATCGGTAACGGTAATGGAATAAGTACCGGGTTTTAAATTTACCAGGTCTTCAGCTGTGCTGATTGTTACTGCGCCGGTAGACCACACAAAAGAATATGGAAATGTTCCGCCGGAAACAGTCAGATCGATTGTTCCGTCACCAGCACCAAAACAACTGACAGATGTTGGTGAAAGACCAATATTCAGCGGGCTTGGTTCGGTAATTGTAAAAGATGAAAAGGTGGTACAATTTGAGGCATCAGTAACAGTTACGGTATAGGTACCGGCAACCAGGTTTGTTGCATTTATACCCGTCTGCCCATTGCTCCAGTTGATGGTATAAGGAGCAGTACCATGTGCTATAACAACTCTGGCAGATCCGTCTGACAAACCATTGCAGGAGACATTGGAGGAAATAATTCCGATGTTGAAATTATTGCAGGGTGGTTCATTGATTACTACACTGTCTGAAACGCTGCAGAGGTTTGCATCATCTACCTGAACAAAGTAAGTGCCGGCAAAAAGGTTGCTGATTGATTGTGTTGTTTCACCACCGGGTGACCACTGATAGGTGTATCCCGGTGTTCCGCCGGCAGGATTTGCAGTAGCAACCCCGGTATTATCACCAATTACAGGAATGTCAGTATGTGTCATGGAATTGGTGAGTTGTGCAGGTTCAGAAACTGAGACCGTTGCAACATCAATACAGGCATTACCATCCGTTACGGTAACCGTATAACTTCCGGCAGATAAACCGGAGATGGCTGCAGTGAGTGATACCGGTGAAGTATTCCAGCTATAAGCATACGGGGCTAATCCACCACTTACAGAAGCTGTTGCTGTCCCGTCAGTTCCGCCAAAACAGCTAACGTCGGTTGAAACGGCCGTGGCATCGTATCCGTTACAACGTGGTTCATTGACTACGATACTTTCTGAAATGGTGCATCCGTTAGCATCGGTTACTGTTACGGTGGCAATGCCATAACTTAAACCGGTTGCGGTTGAACTGGTGCTGCCGCTGCTCCATAAATAGGAATAGGGTGCTGTACCTCCTGAGACAACAGCGGTAGCTGTTCCGTCACTTCCACCATCTACTGAAACATCTGTACTCGAAAGGGTAATGCCCAGGGCTGAGGGTGCCGTAACGGTAACATTTTCCTGGTGAATACAGCCGGCAGCGTCGGTAATATCCAGCCAATAGGTACCAGCACCAACTGTAATGGAAGTAGCGGAACTATTGTTGCTCCACAGATAGGTATAAGGTGGTGTTCCGTTTGTAACAGTGGATGTGATGGTGCCGGTTGAATTATAACAAGCCAGCGAAGGGGATGTAAAAGAAATATCGGTCGTGTCAGAGAAGGTGATGGTTACCTGGTCAAAATCATCGGTACAGCCACCGCCGGCGCCGTATGATGTCAGCGTGAGGGTTAATGATCCTGAATTGATTTCAGCAGCGGTTGGTATATACGATGCAAACAAGGTAGAGTCATTCGGATCAAATGTTCCTGCTCCTCCTGTCCAGACACCACCGGTTGCGTCAGACACACTTCCGTTCAGATAAATAACCGGATCATTGGCACAAACCAGTTGAGCAGGTCCTGCAATTACAACGGGTGGTTGCCCGACAGTAACAGGAACTGTTGTGTATTTTGCAGGGCATGTTGCACTGCTCAACCCATCGTTTATCTCAACGGTAAAATTTTCCTGGGCGGTAGCATTGTAGGTTGTTCCGGTTCCAACCTGAACAGAAGAACTGTTATACCATATATAGGAGTAAACAGAATTTCCACCGGATGCACTTGCGGTTAATGTAACACCCGGACCGCCGTTACAAAATGAAGCCGGGTTTGGTGTCACACTTCCGTTCAATGTCGGAAAGGCATAAAGTCTAACCGTGTCACAGGTATATACATAACCGCAGGCTGATGCAATGGGGGTTCCGCAAATCTGGTAATCAATATAAGCAGGTGAACCAAGCCCGGGCGAAAAATCGGGTGTTGAACAATTGGTGCAGCTCAGGTATGAATTGTACTGACCCGCTACTCCGGGATAGATTGAATTGATGGTAATATTGGTGAGTCCATACATAGCAACCGGCAATGAACAACCGATACGGGTTGAATCATCAGCCGGAAAAGTTGGTTTGGCAATAGACGTAACCCGGTACGTATTTTCGTTGTTTCCAGGTTTGCAAAAGGTGAGGTGATGAGGTCCTACACCTGAGATACAGATAGGGCTACCAACAGCTACCTGAGGACCGCAGTCGATCTGGTAGAACATCGATCCCGGAGGAATGGCTCCGGATGCAATTTCAAAATTGATCATGGCTGCATTCGGGTCCAGTATAATTTCGAACGATGTACAGCGATCGGGAGAACTGGTTCCACAGCAGTTACCAAGCCTTGAGTGAGAAGGAGAGATCCATTCACCTTCAGGCTGACCGGTAAGGTCTACCTGAAAGAAAGGTACATTGGTGCCGCACGTTGGTACTTGTGCTATTAACTGGTTTGCAATACCTGTAATTGACAGAAAGAGCAAAAAGGTAAAAATTCGACGCATCAGGGTTCAAGTGTTGATTGAGGACAAAGATCACCCAGTCAAATGGCTGTTTCCATGATACGGGTCAACAGGCGCAAAGATTAAAGTCAATTAAAATGCATGATTTTGATGACGAATATCACTATTTAGGATGCACTGAATTTTTTGATGCGCATGTGAAACCCTGCTGAATTGGCTGTTACAGTGGTGTTCAGCGCATGTTGTAACATGGATCCGGAAAATCGGGTACGGAATTTTGCGTTGGAAAATTCCTATCGTTGAGGTTGACTAAAGCAGGTTCAGATCACGAATATCCTTATTTACCAAATGAATGGTTTGAATGCCAAGTTTACCCGCTCCTTCTATGTGCTGCAAACTGTCGTCAATAAAAAGCGTCTTTTCCGGCACCAGGTTATGTTGATCAAGTACGGTTCTGAATGCAGCTGCGTTCGGTTTACGTTCTCCCACCAGGTGTGAGTAATATGTTTGATGAAAGAGTGATTCCAGCAAATCTGCATCACCGTGTTCTTGTTCAATAATTTGCCTGAAAGCCTTTAGATGTATTTCATTGGTATTGCTGAATAGAAAAATGGAGTACTTTTTTTTCAGTTGTTGCAGTAACTGAATGCGGTGGACCGGCAAATCAAGTAACATGGCGTTCCAGGCATATTCAATTGCTGCGTCAGTAGTTGAAGGGTCCAGGAATTGTTTCATATAACGAACGAATTCAGCTGAAGAAATTTTACCCGTTTCAAACTGGTCAAAAATTTTGTCTTGCTGAGATTGGGTATACAGCCGGTCAAAATTTTCTTCTCCCAGTTTTTTGAAAGCGTTTATGGTGAGGTTGTAATCCAGGTTTAGAATTACACCACCCAGGTCAAATAGGATTGCATTAAATGGTATTGACATCTGCCAAAAATACCGCGTAAATTTTGAATATTTGATTTAATGAGATACATTTGCAACCCGATTCATTTTGATGAATTTGTCTTTTGGGCCTATAGCTCAGTAGGTTAGAGCACCTGACTCTGCCGATAGCAATCGGCACAGGGGGTGAAAAAAGGGAATTATATTTTGGGCCTATAGCTCAGTAGGTTAGAGCACCTGACTCATAATCAGGGGGTGCCTGGTTCGAGCCCAGGTGGGCCCACATAATCAGAGCGAGAGCGAGTCATGAGAGTGACTCGCTTTTTTTATGCTCATGATTCTGTAGATAAATTGGTGATTTTTGAGTTTGGTTGATGGGGATAGAAATTGTCTGACAACAGTAGTTAAAATTGCAGACTATCTCAATGTAACTGTTGGGGATTTGGTGGATTAACAATATGATCGCTAAGTTCTTTTAAACGTTGAAGTAGTGTTATTGATTTTATTAAACAGGTGTTGTAGCTTTTCCCAGATAAGGGGCTGACTTTTGCGGAAAGAATGATAGTCATTACTATTTTTGATACTAATCACATCGTTATTAATAAGCTCCATAGCCTCTCGCAACTCATGGTAATTTTTGTCGGCAGGTTTTAAAAGCTCAATTTGCACTAGCATTTCATCCACTTCCTTTTCCTTTTGTTGATACATCTCCAAGTATTTGTTACTATTCGTCTGGGCTTGTTTGTGATCAATAATGTACTGACCAAACTCTTTGTCTAATTGTTCTAATTTTTTTCGCTCCTCTTTCCATTCTTCAGTTGTTCGTAGAAGGTTTTCAAATTCCTGTTTTTTGTTGGCATTCACCCGTCTCACTCTTATGTACTGACCATACCATGAGACACCCCAATTGAGAAGTGGCAGAACAAATACAGACAAGAGAGCATAAAACAAAGGCCACCAAAAAGTTGTCTCCAATGAAAATAAGTTCCCTATGAAGTCTAACTTGGAAATACTTTGACCCTTCACTTCCAATGATCCTGGAGGAATCAGGTCGGTGTTTACTAAGTAAATAAAAGCTTTCCAATTAAGAAGTAAGACATACGCGAGAAAGCTTATAAGCAGGGTACTGTTGAACCGCTCATTCACAGTTTCAACAAAAGTTTTAGGAGCTTCAGTCATGGTCTAAGATTCTATTTTTAGCTGGGTTAATATCTCGGAGATTAGTTTTTTCAGATTTTCTGGATTAATTGCAAGACCAATTCCGGCAGCATATATCTGACCCTTTAGCAGTTCAACCCAATTCTTTTTGTTTAACAGATGCAGCAATGGTTTTAATTCTTCAAAACCGTTTGTAATTTGTTGGCTAAGTTCTTGTTGTCCTTTCAACAACTCAATATTTCCGCTAATCACGATTTGCTCTAAATCAGTTTCAATTTCCTTTTTCCTTTCTATAGAAAATGTCTCACCAAAAACGTGAGCGTTATATCTGTTCAGCGTACCATAGATGTTGATGTCATTGACAATCTTGTCGTATTCCTGTTCAATATATGCGAAGGCACTGATACATTTTTTATCCTGAGGACAACCTCCGTTCGGGTAACGTCGCTGACAAGATCCATCGGCTTTATGCTTGTCCATCTTATCCTTTATTTCCTTGGTAACAAAATCAAGTAGCTTAAGTTTGTATTCGTCTCGATGAATTTCGTACAACCTGCTTTGCAACTTGCGATTGAACGTGTCAAGATTAAAGGACTTGTCAATTTCATCAACAATTTCTTCTGCTTTTTCTTCTAATTCCATATTCATAAACATAAAAGGAGGCCACATTTTATGTGACCTCCTTATTAAAACTAAGATAATTTTGCTGCGTATCTTTTCTTTACGCTCCTACTAATAAAGCTATTCAATCCTACTCCTTGATTCGCCAAAGACTTCATGTGTTCGATGTCTCTTGCTCCTGTAGATGAATAGTTATACAAGTAAGTTCCACCATCGTTAAATTGAACGGTGATGCTGTTTCCTGTTGTTTCAAAGGATCTAACATTTGAATTGCCACCTAAGTTTTTGTACCTGGTCATAACTAAATCATTTAATGCCCAACCGTCACGGTGGACATTTCCATGTAGAAGCTACTTTGACAAATTATGTTACCTTTAAACCGGAAATTTGTTTGAGAGGCCGTCAAATTTTGTTTGGTCCGCTTCTTTTAAACCATTGGGATGGAATTACAGTTCCATCCCTTTTTTGTTGTCCAAAGATAGTGTATAGATTTTATTTATAGCACAAACAACAGTTTATATTACAGTAAGTTATTAACAAAAAGATTAATTCCGTGTCAGTAAATTCCGGTTTATTAGTCATACTACCCTCTCTGAAAGAACTTGTGTTAACTAACCATTGTAGCATACTCCTCCTTCGTTATCCTGATATACTTCATAAACACCTTTTCAGTTCGGTGTCCTGTCTTGCCATTATTGCCAAACTTGCTACTCCCGCTTTGTAGGCATTGGTAGCAAAACTTCTGTGTGCGGTATGTGACGAAACAAGCTTGTACTTAGGTTTGGTGAACGTTGCTTTCTTACCTCCGATAGTTCTCGTTATGGAAACGGATTCCTGATACATTGATGTCGGCATACAAATACTGCATACCAGACTTTTGTCTGATCGTTACTTTCATAAGTTGTTGGTTTTAGTGAGAAATTATTTAGGATAGACTTTGGAACAGTTTTTAACTCGACATGGCAATACCATGCTCAAACCAAAAGGATGTCATAGACGCGCCCTAATGATGTGACAGGTAGGTAAAAAGATTATGGTTATTAGGATTGGGCCTATAGCTCAGTAGGTTAGAGCACCTGACTCATAATCAGGGGGTGCCTGGTTCGAGCCCAGGTGGGCCCACACAAAGCGAGACTTGTTCTCGCTTTTTTTCATTTTACCCGGGTGAGAAGTTTACACTGAGCAGCAGCGAAGTGAGCCCAGGTGGGCCCACACAAAGCGAGACTTGTTCTCGCTTTTTTCATTTTACCCGGGTGAGAAGTTTACACTGAGCAGCAGCGAAGTGAGCCCAGGTGGGCCCACACAAAGCGAGACTTGTTCTCGCTTTTTTTGTTTTTCAATTATTTCTGAATTTTCTCAGGCTATTTTAGAATGGTAACATGACCCCTGTAAAGGTGCCGCTTGTCATTATTCACATCACCAAATTCAATTTGCCAGACATAGACATCATCGATCACCAACCCACATCTTGGATAAGTGCCGTCCCACCCAACAGCTGCATTGTATGATTCAAAAACAATTTGTCCCCAGCGGTTGAAAATGGTGAGGTGATAATCCTGCGGATCAAAACCGGTTGTAAAAACGGGTTGAAAAACCGGGTTGAATGCATCACCATCGGGCGTAAAAACATTGGGTACATAAAAGACAAGCGCTTCTTCAATGATCAGAAAATAAAGCGAAGAATCAACACAACTTTCGTTGGAGACCAATAATGTGATTGTATAATCTTCGGGTTGCGAATAGGTATACGATGGATTTTGAAGGGTGGATGAAGATCCGTCACCAAAGTTCCAATACCAGGCTGTTGCATTGATGGAAAGATCTTCAAACAAAATCTCAACCCCGGTTTCAGGAGGGTTTGGTGAAAACGTAAATGCAGCAACAGGTTGATCATAAATAGACACAGTAACCATTTTACTCGTATCTGAGGTACATCCGTTTACGGTAGTAATCTGAAGGCTGACAGTGTAGATTCCGCTGGCGGAATATGCATGCGTTGTATTTTGCTGCGTGGATGTTTGACCATCACCAAAATTCCAGAGCCATGAGGTGATGCCGGAAACCGGTGTGGTGTCAAAAAATGAAACTGCGAGCGGTGCACATCCAATGGTGTCACTGACCAAAAAAGCAGTCAGTAAACTTTGAATTTCAATAGTGATCGAATCGGTAGCTGTGCAAATTCCATCTGTGACAAGGAGGGTATATTCACCGGTTGTATTTACAGAAATAGTTTGTGTTATTTCACTTGTTGACCACGCGTATTGTGCACCCGGAATTCCGGCATTAAGCAACATCGAATTACCGGAACACAGCAATGTGTCAGTTCCTAAATCAAGTGCCAGGGAACCGGGTAGAATGTTGATTGTATCGTTCACCTGGCAACCTAAACTATCTGTAATGACAACCGAATAGGTTCCGGTATCGGTAACTGTTACAAATTGATTGGTGGAGCCATCCTGCCAGAGATAAGTGCACCCCGGATTTCCGGCATTCAACGTTAAGTTTGGATGACATGTAAAAACATCAGGTCCCAGGGAAAGTGAAGGACCGTTTATGATTATCTGTAGGGTATCACTCTCACTACAGCCACTGTTTGATACCGTTACGAAATAAGTACCCGAAGTGTTGACATTGTATGTTTGATTGATGGAACCATCTTGCCACAGAAAAGTGGACCCTGTGTTACCGGCATCCAGAATTAAATTACCGCCGCAGAGTGTGGTATCATTTCCAAGATTTACATTGGGTGGATTTATGACTGTAAGGGTTGCGCTGGCTGTATCCATTTCACCCAACAAGTTTGTTCCAATTACAGTATATGTTGTAGTAGAAGCCGGACAAACCAATACGGAATCATTTGTGCTGCTGATACCATTGTCCCACTGAAAAGAAATGGAATCAGTATTTTCAGAAGAGGTTGCGATGAGGTTTGTACACATGCCTGCACAAATGGTATCTGACAACAGCGTTATAGAAAAACCGCAATCAACCGTAATGGTTTGAATACTCGTATCGGTATCCCACGAGCAATTGGTTGTGGTTAACACAATGGTGTATGTTCCATTTGCTGCATAGGTGTGTGTCGGGTTTTCAAGTGTTGAAGTATCTCCGTCTCCAAAATTCCACAGAATTTGTTTAAACGAATTGCAGCCGGTAGTACTTTGATTGGTAAAGGAAACATCCAGGCAATTTGCTGAATAGGTGAAGTCAGTAATTACGGTGTCGGGCGAGTATAACCAAACGGCGTTGCTCTCAACACCAAACAGGTTGTTTTGACCACCCATTAAATAAAACCCGTTTTCATTTTGCCAGGCCTGACCACCCGCTGCGCAAGGAGGTGAGTTCAGCAGATTAAACTCATGTTGAATGCCATTCACCATGGGATCAACGCCTCCGCGCAGGTAGGTGTAACAATTTGTTGCCGGGTCATATCTCCAGATATCATTATAAACTTCAGAGAGGGTGCAGAATATTCCACCGCCAAACAGATACAGGCGGTTGCAGTCATCCACCCAATCAGCGCGCATTTCTGTCCTCACAACCGGAAAGATGGAAGGGTTGTTGTCGATACAGGCGGCGGGAAATGTTTGCGGCTCTCCAAAACTGTTGCTGTCAATTCTGCGGCATCTCCACTGGTTCAGTGTTGGATTATATTCCCACATCTCTACCTGCAATGCAATACCGTCGCGGTTTACCATCATCCACAAATGATCGTCTGCGGTAATCCACATGGTGTATAGAATGCCAACCGCAGGACAGGCAGAAAATCCACCGGGCGTATTTGTTGCATTGTAAACATCGAGGGTGCCGTAAACCGGCGTAATGCCTGCACCACCGTTACCACTCATCCAAATCCACATTTCTGAGGCAACATCAAATTTCCATAGATTGCCATCAAACTCTGTATACAACCACAGGTCACCGTTTGAATCTGTCCAGTGACAGTCTGTTTCGTTGCACGTACCCGGGTTGTTGGCCGGTGACGCAATGCCCTTGATACCGTATGATGGAGGGCCGGACGAACCTGTACCATGAATCCAGGTCCACATACCGCTGCTGATGTTGTATTTCCACAGGTCATTCAATCCGTTCAGCCCGTAAAGCCATAAATTTCCAACCTTGTCTCCCCAGGATGGATGCCCAAAATTGGCCTCTCCGGGTTGATTTGTGGCACCTGGAATTCCTTGTGTTCCATACACCGCGGCAATTCCGGTAGTGGTGTAATCGCCGTTTACAAATTTCCATTGGTTGATCTGGGGATCAAAGCACCATAAATCGTTGGCCTGCCCGCCTCCGTAAATCCAGAAATTTCCGCTTGAATCAGTCATGCAGGCTGAGGCATACCGGCCAAGGGGTGAGTTCCCCGGGGCATAGGTTCCAATGCCTGAAGGGGTGGCTGAAATAACATCACCGTGTACCCGTTTCCAATAGCCCTGGCTCAGTACGGTGGTACCTGTTGCAAAAATTAAAAGTGCTGAAAAAAGAAATTTTGACATGTGCAGCTGTGATCGTGTGAGGTAATTTTTTCAAATCTGCGAATAGCTGCCGGTGAAATGCATTTTAAGGGTAGGACAAAGCTAGGACAAGGTTTAAAATGACACGTTATCAGTGATTTATCAATGTACTAGGACAGGTTTGATTTGATAAAATCCTGGAGGTCCTGTTCCCGGGTGAGCCCTAGTTTCTTCTTAAGCCGCATGCGTGATTTTTGTACGCTGGATGGTTCAATGTTCAAAAGGGCTGCAATTTCTTTGGTGGTTAATCCAATGCGAATGTAGGCGCTGTGTCTTAAATCAGTTTCTGTCAAATCAGCACTGAGCGCCTGAAGTTTTTCAAAAAATGAACCGTGAATGCTGTTGAAATGTGTCTGAAACCGCTCCCACTCTTGCTCCAGGTTAAGGCTTGACTGGTATGTTTCATTGATTTTGGCAAGCAGTTCATCGGGAATGCGCACATTCTTTTTGCTGAGATCTTCCAATTGTTCTTTCAGCTGCAGAATAACTTCCTGCTTGCTCAGCATCAGGGTTGAGCTGGCAATCAACTCTTTTGTTTTCAATTCAACCTCCTTCTCAAGCAATTCTTTATCTTTTTCTGCCCTTTGAGAAATGGCTTCCAGCAATTTTTTTTCGTTTTCAAAAAGCAATGTATTTTGCCGCATCTGGCGTGAACGCATTTGCACCAGGTAATAAAGCAGAACAGAGAACAGCAGCAAGCCGCCCAGTATAATAAATAGGATTGTTTTTTCGGTTTTTTCGCGGTGTTGTTTTTCTGTCAGCAAAGCTGTTTTGGCCTTTTCGGCGCTAAGTTCCTGGTCTTTTTTCTCTGTTTCATACATGATTTGCTGTCGCGCCAGTTCATCAGATAATTTTAAGTGAAATATTTTTTTTTCAATAGCTAACAGTGAATCACTATAAGCAAAGGCACTTTCGAAATCTTCCACAGCATTGAATAAGGCTGAAAAATTCCGGTAATAAAGACTTAATGTGGGCAGATCTTTTTTCTGATTGATGTAGTTCATTCCCTGGTTCAGATAGTATCTGGTTGAATCAAATAATCCCATCCAGCCGTATGCATCCGCTATGTTGGAATAAGCTGTTGCAATGCCAACAGAATCGTGTAACAGCAATTTTAGCTGGAGCGATTTGAAGTACTGGTTTAGCCCTTCCCTGAAACGCCCTTCCTTGATGTTGATGACACCGATGTTGGTATACGTTTTGGAAATTCCAAGTGTATCCTGCAGTTCCTGTTTCAGGCCCAGTGAGCGTTCATAAAAAAACTGGGCCGAATCATTTTCACCCAGATTTTCAACAAGCATTCCAAGATTATTCAGCACGTATGCCTGAAGTTTTTGATCTGGTTCCAAAGCCAATTCTGCAATGGCTTTATTATAATAATTCCGGCTTTGTTCAAAAGCTTTGATTTCGTTATAGATAAGCCCGATCGAATTATAGGATCTTGCCAGTCCCGCATGATCATTCAAAAACTCGAAAATTCTTACCGCTTTCAGGTGCTCTTCCAGTGCAAGATCGTATTTACCCTCACGGGCATGATTCTGGGCATCATGATAAAGCCGCGTAGCCGTGTTTTCAAGTGAAACGGGTTGTGAAAAACCGCTGTTTAAAATAAAAATAAACACGAAAAACAAGAAAGGGGGAGTTATGTGGTAGCTTATTCCCATCTGTCTGCATGAATACAAATTGGTGAACAATATTAGAACAATTTTGCATACTTACTGAATGATTGTAAATTAAACTTCAGGCATTGCAAAAGCGTATCGGGAATTGTGAAGGCAGGCAGGTTGCCTTATAGCTACCGGGTTGTTTGATAAATGTTGCTCAGATACCCACCACCTCTGCTTCAATCTGTTTCCAGTTCAGCAGGTTGGTGAATTGAAATTCTTTGGTTTTTGGAACCAATAGTATCAAACGGCCTTTTGTTTTTTTGGCTTCCATGCTGAACAAAATCCATTTGTATAATTTTTCAGACATGTTTGCTTTGGTCAGATCTTCTTCAATGGTGTAGAAATCTTTTTTTGCAGCATATTCCAAAATGGCGTCGGGGTTAAAACTGCCACGCTTAAAGCCGGAATAACGGATGGAGTAGGCATCTGGTTTTTTGAAATCACGCGCCTGTATAGATGTGCTGATGGCCTGGGTGGTAGTTGCTACTTCGCGGATATAGTCTACCGCTTTGTTTTTTGTAAATGACATAGTCTGAACTTAAATTACTCTCAGATTGAGTCGGTGTGTGCTCACCATGTCAAAAAAATCAATGCAGAGACAGAATGTTGGTATGCGGAGCCAATTTAGAAAGGGAAAAAATTGCTTTTCCTGCTAAGTTATGTAAAGGTAGGGCTAATTGTTGGATAAACGGCCATTACCTATAAAACAAGGGGTAGCTTCAACCACCTGTTAAAGAATGTTACTTTTCTTAGGGGGGCGTATTATTTGTTTTAATTTGATCGTAAAATCCAAACTATGAAACGTCTTTTTACCAAACGATTCCGCATCATTGTTCTGATCTTTCTGGCAGTTTTTGTGTTGCTTTTTCTGTTCAGGCTGGGTTATGGCTATACGCTGACACCGGGCGACACACAAAGTTCAGAGCCAACGTTTGATTACTTTGAGAGTGACAAGCGCAACTATGCATCAGATGACATTAAATCGGAAAAATATGAATCATCTTCCGGAAATGAGATGGAGTCGTTTGAGCCAATTGCAGCAACAGATCAGAAGTATGAAAAAATTGCAGAGGTAAAGGCTGAATCGCACGATTTTGAAACGGATGAAAATTATGTACGTGATTGTGTTGAATCGTATGACGGTATTATACAATATGAGCGCAAATATGGGAATGATGGTGAGCGGAGATTGCAGCTCCAGGTTGGTGTTCCGCCGCAAAGTTTTGACAGCCTTTATCTGCAGCTCATTGCGGTTGGAAAAATTCACTCGAAAGAGATTATCAAAAATGACAAAACAAACGAATACCTGGAGTTGAATGCACGAAAAGCATCCCTTGAAAAAACACTAAAATCATTGATTGAATTCAAAGCCGTTGGCGGAAGAATTGATGAGTACATTAATCTTGAAAACCGTATTCTGGAAATTGAAGAGCAATTGCAAAACCTGGGTGTTAACCTGGGTGATTTTGATGAGTCCAATGAGTTTTGTACCATTCGCTTTTCGTTGAGTGAAAGCAAGGCGCCTGAAAAAGTGGTCTGGTCATTTTATTTCAGATGTAAAGTAGCGCTCGACTGGACCATCCGGAATTTCATGTATATCGTGATTGCCTCTTTCTTTGTGACTTTAGGTGTTTACCTGATTATGCTGGTAACAGAAAAATGGCCGGAGTTTTGGAAGAGGATTAAGGGTGATCAGTCAAAATAAAAGTGCTCCAGGTACCAGCCGTTTTTTCCTTTGGCGAATAAAATATTGGATCTGTTACGGGTAGGAATGCAACCAGGTGCAGCATTTACTTTGTATTCCTGCATGACGATTCGCATGCTGGAGGATGGCCGATAGGGTCGTGTTATTGCATAGAAGATGCACGAATCGTTGTGCCAGTTTTTGCGCACCAGGCGTTTCTTAATCAGTAAGTCACTTTGCTGTTCATCTATCAGCCTAAATGTGGAGAGTCTTGACTGATCCCAGGAGTCAAATTCGCTGTTAAAAGTTATTGGGTAAGGATTAATTTCTGGCTCGGCCGGAGGCATAACAAACTTAAGATTACCCTCAAGGTTTTCGATTTGAGACTTTGCTATGGCCGAATCTTCAAAAATGGCTTTCCGATAATAAATTTCACGTGGGCGTTTTAATGAATCCAGATAGTCAGCGTATAGATTATTGATCACTGCATAAACCTCCTGATCAGTTAATTCATGCCGCAATGAATGATCGGGAGATGTACAACCAATCATAAGCGAAAATGAAATCAGAAAAAAATTTCTCATACCCTGACAAACGACACCTAAAATGAATTCGTATAATCAGATGCCTGACAATTTAGCGGAATTTTCTACTCCTCAATCCCTTCTAAACTCAATAAAAATGCATATTCCAGTGCCACTTCTTTAAAGCGCTGAAAACGACCCGATGCACCGCCGTGGCCCACATCCATGTTGCAGCTGAGCAGTAACATATTTTTGTCCGTTTTCATATCACGCAGTCTGGCAACCCATTTGGCGGGCTCCCAGTATTGCACCTGGCTGTCCCAGTAACCGGTTGTTACCAGCATGTTTGGATAGGCTTTGGCTTCTACATTGTCATACGGTGAATAGGATAACATGTAGTCATAGTATTCTTTTATTTTTGGATTTCCCCATTCGTCAAATTCACCGGTGGTGAGCGGTATACTTTCATCCCACATGGTAGAAATTACATCTACAAACGGTACACCGGCAATTACACCATGCCATAAATCAGGCCGCATATTAACAACAGCACCTATGAGCAAACCGCCGGCACTGGCACCATCGGCATACAGGTGTTCAGGTGAGGTATATTTTTGTGCAACCAGGTATTCAGCACAATTAATAAAATCAGTAAACGTATTTTTTTTCTTCAGCAGTTTTCCGTCTTCATACCATTGCCGGCCCATCTCCTGTCCGCCGCGCACATGTGCAATGGCATATACAAAACCCCGGTCGAGCAGACTCAAACGGCTCATGCTGAAAAACGGTTCGGTATTTGACCCGTATGACCCATACGCATAGAGTAAAAGTGGATTGGTTCCGTTTTTTTCAAGCCCTTTTTTGTACACCAGTGAAATTGGAATCAGCGTTCCATCCGTTGCTTCAGCATAGATTCGTTCGGACACGTAATTTTCAGGTTTAAAATTTTTGTCCATTACCTGGTCTGCCTTCAGTGTCACTTTTTCTTTGGTCATCATATCAAACTCAAAAACGGTAAATGGTGTTGTGAGTGATGAATAACTGTAGCGCAGTTTGGTGGTTGCAAAGTCCAAATTATCATGATAATAGGCAAAATAGGCCGGTTCTGAAAATTCAATGTAATACTCTGATTTATCTGCCCATTTAATGAGGCGCAATTGCGTTAATCCGTTCTTACGTTCGGCTACCACTAAAAAATCTCTGAAAATTTCAATGCCTTCCAGTAAAACATCTTCGCGGTGAGGAATAACTTCTGTCCAGCTTTTTTTACCGCAATTGGCAACGGGTGTTTTCATGAGCCTGAAATTTTTTGCACCAAGGTTGGTGACAATGTAAAAATCAGTGCCAAAATCTTCTACACTGTATTCCAATCCGCGTTCGCGCGGTTGTACTACTTTAAATTCGCCTGCAGGGTTATTGGCATCCAGGTACATGTATTCGGTTGACATGGTCTGGTAAGATGCAATCATGATAAAGCGCTTTGATTTGGAGTTGTAAACATTGCAGCTGAATGTCTCGTCTTTTTCATGAAAAACCAGCTGATCGGTTTTTGAGTCGGTACCCAGCACATGCCGGTAGATATAGCAGTCACGCAGCGTCTGCGGGTCACGTTTGGTATAAAAAACAGTTTTATTATCGTTGGCCCAAACAGCATAACCGGTGGTGTTTTCAATACGGTCATCAAATAGTTTACCGGTGACAAGGTCTTTAAAACAGAGTGTGTAATTGCGTCGTGAAACAGTATCAATACCGTATACAAGAAGTGTATTGCCGGGGCTTACCTGGTAGCCGCCAATTTCAAAATAAGCCTGACCGTTTCCAAGTTCGGGTCCGTTGAGAATAATTTCTTCGGTACTGTCGGTTAGTTTTTTTCTGCAATACAGCGGATAATCCTGTCCTTCTTCATAGCGGTCATAGTAGCAATAACCGTTTTCATTTACCGGTACTGATTCTTCGTTTGGATCCAAACGTGCAACCATCTCATCGTAAAGTTTACCCTGTAGCCCTTCGGTGTGGGCCATTTTCTTTTTGAGATACTCGTTTTCAGCGTTGAGGTAATCCAGTACATCCCGGGTTTGTTCATCGGCAATTTCTGCATTTTTTTGGTCGTCTGTTAAACGCATCCAGTGATAATTATCGATGCGTTTGTTGCCGTGTTCATTAAAAATGTATTCTTCTTTTTTTGCAACAGGCGCTTCAATTGAATCTGTATTGGTTGATTGTTCAGATGAACCCCCGCAGGCGGTTAGCAAAAAAGCAGGTACATAAATCCAGCATGATTTCATAACAAAGAGTAGCGTTTTAGTACTTCAAAAAGTGTGAAGCAAAACGAAGATACTAAAATCCCCTTAGTTGAACGATTCAGATAGCATTCAGTATGAACGATATACTGTTTGTAATATACCAATGAATAATGCTATTCCACAATTAGCTTTTGGCAAAAGTGGTTGCCATTGGTTGTGCTTATGCGAATGAAATAGATTCCGGCAGGTATGTTTTGCAAATTGATTTGGGTCGCGGTTTGAGATTGCAGGTTTTGTGAAAAAATCAAACGATCAGCCAGGTCAAAAATGGCTACAGCAGACAAGGCCGTTTCAGCTGTAAGTGTGATCGTTCCGGATGAAGGATTAGGGAAAACTGTAAATGAAGCGGGTTGTGTTTCTTTCATTCCGCCGGTGTTAGGCTCCGTTGAACCCAATTTGATTCCATTTCCAAAACTGGTAACCCAAATTTGCTGACCGTTAAACGGATCAAAGAAAACCCTCATGGGGTGTTGAAACGGATATTCATCCAACTGCATAAATGTAGGTGTAGAAGTAGTAGCGTTGTTTGAATACCATAAACCTTCGTTCTCGGTAGTAATGTAAATTTCATTGCCGTTTTGGGGATTTATGCTCGCTGATTCTACGCGGTATAAATCAACAAATAAATTCC
The DNA here is from genome assembly GCA_016192075.1 of Bacteroidota bacterium. Classification (GTDB taxonomy): domain Bacteria; phylum Bacteroidota; class Bacteroidia; order Flavobacteriales_D; family Crocinitomicaceae; genus JADJGJ01. Next base: position 125,970 of record JACPUU010000017.1, read on the forward strand.
AGGTTACGCCGCGGTCGGTTGTTTTGTAAAGCCCTCCTTTATCATTGGCGGGGCCACCCCAACCACTGAATACTGAAACGTACCAGGTATTTTGGGTTGCATCAGTGGGATCAATGGTGATGTCTTTTGTCCAGTAATACATATCATCGTTCATAGAAACATCATTCCACGATGCGCCCTGGTCATCACTTGAAAAAACGCCCGAGCTGGTTGTAAAAACGCCACCGTTTCTTCTCCCGCACCAGGTAGATACCACGGTGCCGTCATCTAAAACAAATACCGTGTAGGGGTGACCTTCTGTACGTGGCGGAGCAGTTGTATTTGTCCACACAGATGCTGGTCCGTTATTCAGATCAGCTGTTCTGAAAATTCCGCCGGCGGTGTTGTGAACAACGCTTGCATACATCACATCTGAATCATTTGGATCAAGCGCCAGCCAAATCACCGGGTGAGCAAAATTGTGCAGCAGTTGCCAGGTTACACCGTTATTGTCTGAATAAAGAACGGCCCCGGTACCACCATCAATTTGTGCATCGGTCAGGTAGGTGCTCTGATAAAGATCGTGTACGCTTGAAACCGCTGCGTAAAGCCTGCCGCTGGTTGGGTGTTCAATCACGTGATAAATGGTATTGTAATTAACGCCGGTATAATCAAAGGCCCAGGAGTTTCCTCCATCCGTGCTGCGGGTTCCGGTAATATCTGTGTAACTGGCAAAAATGGTATTTGCATCTTTCCAGTGCATGTTCCAACTCGATGTATTTTCTAACCCGTTGCTGCTGTATGAAAGATCTTCGGGAGTAGCAGTTCCGGCTGCATTCTGATCTGTCACAGCTACATACGCCTGCCGCCAGGAAGTGCCCCCGTTTGTGGTAATGTGTGCAAATCCAAAATCAGTAAAAATAACCGTGTTGACATCATTGGGTGCTACATCAAGCCCAAATACAATTTCACCGTAATACCAGTCTTCATCGCCACCATAACCGCTGTAACCGGTTGCAATATTCTGGTTGTTGGTTGTGAGAAAAATTTCATTCCAGCTGTTGCCGCCATCTATTGTTTTGTAGACAACCGGGTAGCTTGTGGTATTGTCTGTTCCGCCAATGTAAAAGGTATTGATGTCATAACGTGAAGAGGAAATGACAAAAAAATCATGATTCGCATCAAAACCTGTTTCTGCATTTGTCCAGTTGGTTACACCGTAATCCATTTTGAGGGTGGTTGCATAAATGTTAATGTCCAGCGCATTTACACCGGGGTACAAATCAGCCTGGTCTGCCGTGGTTGCCATCAGGCGGGTAGCGTTTCCGTCACTGGCGCCGGTAAAGCTGATAAACCCATGCCCGGCTGGAATACCGATGCTGCCGTCGAGGTTGAAACTGGCGCCGCCATCGGCAGATACCAGCAGCCCGATATTGGTTCCAACAAAAATGGAATCTCCCTGCCAGAATACGCCGGCAATCAAAAAATCAGATCCCAGGTCAAAGGCTGACTGAAAACTGCTGCCGCCATTTGTTGAAATAAACAGCTCCGTGTAGGATGAAATTAAAAGACGATTGGTCGAATTGGGATCGGCAGAAATGAACCAGGCATCGGCACCGGTTGGGTCTGCCGCCAGGGCTGTCCAGGTATCACCGCCATCGTTACTCTTTACCGGAAAACGTTCGTCTGTGAGAAAATCGAGATTCACCGTGTACAATATATCCGGGTCACTGGTAAACTCAACAGTATGTTGTCCACCGGTCGAAAGTAGTTGTTTGTAATGTACCTGGTTCCAGGTCGTTCCTGCATCAGTGGTGTGAAAAACTTCGGTCATGTCACATTGCAGGTAAATAGCTGCTGCATTCAGCGGGCTAATACTGGGAGCAAAGAGCGCACCGCCACCTCCAATTCCTTTGTATTGCCATGCAGCTGGTTGCGCTATGGCGAAGCATGTAGCGCAGGTATAAGCAAAAGCCAGAACGTAATTTTTCATAAAAGTGATTTTGGTAAGTGAGCTGGTTGAAGTTGTTTTTTGAACAGCGTTTTCATTCGAATGTACAAGGATTGTACTGAATTTTCACTTTCAGGGGCTAAAAGAACTATAGAATAATAAGTGCAGACAATTGAGTTGAGTTGATCTGAATCGATTGCCACTGCAAAACAGAAAGGATGATTTTTTTTGTTTTGCAGCCCGTACAGAGTTGATTTTATAATTCCTGACGAAGATCATACCGTTTAAAAAGCGACTCACTGTCAAATTTTTTTACATTGCTCTTACCAAAGCTCAGGTATGCCGTTTAATAGAAAAGATCACCATAATTTTGGTGAGATACGTCCGCGTTTCAAATTGCTTTCTACTCTTTCTGAAGAGCAGATTTTTCAACAGTTGAAAGATTTTGTGCGTGCAGATGATACTGTTGAGGGCAAAAAAGTGCATGATCAGTTTTACCTGGACATTCCCATGAGGTATCGTCATTTCTGGTCTCCGGAACTTCGTATTCTGGTAGAAAAATACGAAGCAGACCCAACACAAACACTTATCAGGGTAACGGTAGGTCCCCAGTTTTTTGTCTGGCTCACATTTATTTTAATATATGCCGTGCTTGGCTTGATTTCACTTTTTGGCGGCATGTATGGGTTGGTTCAGCTTGACCAGGGAAATGATTCTCCCTGGATCTGGTGCCTGCCCGTAACGGCGCTTATTTTTTTAGGCGTTTGGATGAGTGCTAAAGTAGGGCAGAAAGCTGGTAGGGATGAAACTCTTCACCTTGTGAGTGTTTTGTACCACGCATTGGGGCATGACAATGCGGTGCGAATTGAGTCATGAACTAAAGTCAACTCCCTGAAAGGCAACCGGCATAACGCTCAATTGAAAAAATTGTGCTATCTTTGCCTGACTTCCCGGTTTCAAAACGAAACAAAATAATCATCAGACGACTTACTAATTCTTGAATAATCCGTTTGGATTAACTGAATTATTTCACATTCCGGATGTTTATTAATTTATTCAAAAAAAAATCGAGTGATGAAGAAAGAGACAATTCAAAAACTAAACAAAGCATTTGAATCGTATGCGTATGAAGAAGATGGAATAGAGTACTGGCTTGCCAGGGAGCTGCAGGAGCTTTTGGGTTATACCGAATGGCGAAACTTTTTAAAGATAATTGAAAAGGCTAAGTCAGGTTGTCAATCCACTGGTGACAAGGTTTCAGACCATTTTGTTGACGTCAACAAAATGGTTCGTATCGGGTCGGGTGCAGAGCGTCAGCAAGATGATATCATGTTAACGCGCTATGCCTGCTATTTAATTGCGCAGAACGGTGATCCAAAAAAAGAACCCATTGCTTTTGCACAGAGTTATTTTGCCATTCAAACGCGCAAGCAGGAATTATTAGAAGAACGAATTAAACTGAATGAGCGTATTCATGCAAGGCAAAAACTGGCAGCAACGGAAACCGAATTATCCAAAACTATTTTTGAGAGAGGTGTTGATACCAGAGGCTTTGCAAATATCCGAAGCAAAGGAGACTGGGCCTTGTTTGGCGGTAAAAATACCAACCAGATGAAGCGAAAATTAGGTGTGGCAGATAGCAGACCGCTGGCTGATTTTTTACCCACTATTACAATAACAGCCAAACAACTTGCCGCTGAAATTACCAATTTTAATGTCCGCAAGGCAGACATTAACGGAGAGAAAAAAATTACAACAGAACACATAAAAAACAATAAAGACATCAGGACTTTATTGGGTAAAAATGGAATAAAACCTGAAGATTTGCCGGCTGAAGAAGACTTAAAAAAACTTGAAAGACGAGTCAGAACAGCAGACAAAAAAATTGCCGGAAATAAACTCAAAGGCAAATAGCAATAGTTAAACAAATGGAAAAAGAAAAAAAACTGGCCGTTCTTATTGACGGCGATAATATTCCTTCAGCACAGGTGAAGGAAATGATGGAAGAAATTGCCAAATACGGCAACCCTACGATTAAACGGATTTATGGTGACTGGACACAACCGCGGCTTGGCAAATGGAAAAACCTGCTGCTTGAAAATGCAATTGCCCCGGTGCAGCAATACGGTTATACAACCGGTAAAAATGCAACCGATTCAGCCATGATCATTGATGCCATGGATATTTTGTATTCAGGCCGTGTTGATGGATTCTGCATTGTGTCCAGCGATAGTGATTTTACACGCCTTGCCACCCGCTTGCGTGAAGCCGGTATGAATGTTATTGGAATAGGTGAAAAGAAAACACCGCAGCCGTTTATTGTGGCGTGTGATAAATTCATTTACCTTGAAATTTTAACTCCCAAAACACAACCTCAGCGGGGCACCACCCCAAAAGAAAAGAAAAAAGAAACAACCGGATTTGAGCCAATCACACCCAAAGTGATTGATTTAATTGCAGCCACTGTATCAGATGTTGCAGATGATGATGGATGGTCTTTTTTGGGGGATGTGGGTAGTTTACTTTTAAAGAAGCAGCCAAACTTTGATTCACGTAATTACGGATTTCAAAAACTCACGCCATTAATTCAGGCTACCGGCCAGTTTGAGATTGAAGAACGGCTCAACCAAAAGGGACGGTTTAAACTCATTTACGTCAGAAGTAAAGAGTAAAACAGGGAAAATTTGAAAAAAATAACCTACTTTTGTATCAGAACCTGTGCATTCAAATCATCCGTACATTAAATTCGGAGTTTGCCCGGTTCGTTTATTGCTGGTTACTTTTTTGCAGCGTCTGACTTTTTCAGTTTCTCACTCCAACTGATTTTACGCCTCACATCATTTCCTGCATGTTTATTAATTGGTCTGCCTGAACGGCCGGCCCTAAAATCTATCGAAAATCACTAATGAGTAAATCAAGAGAAACCTGGAACAAGAAAGAAATGGAGACGCTTCGCAAAAAGAAGAAAGATGAAAAAGCGAAACGTAAACTGGAGAAAAAAGCAAATGCCAAAGAAGGCGGCAAAAAGTCATTTGAAGACATGATTGCCTATGTGGATGAAAATGGAATGATTACTTCCAAGGCACCTGACCTGAACCAGAAGAAAAAACAAATAGACCTGGAAAGTATTGAAATCAGTACACCGCGTAAGACCGAAGAAGACAATGAAGCAGAAGTAATGCGCACCGGAAAAGTGGCTTTTTTCAATACGGCTAAAGGGTATGGATTTATCAAAGATCCGCTGAACAATGAAAGCTTTTTTGTACACATGAATGATTTACTCTCAGCAATCAAAGAAAATGATACAGTGACCTTTAAAGCTGAACCCAGCCAGCGTGGTATGAAAGCTGTTGAAGTAAAAGTAGTCACCCCTGAAAGTAAACCAGCCGCAATCTGATCAGAAAAGCGGCTGTTAATTTATTTCTTGTCCTCCGGCAATTTCATGAATCAGTTCCGTTTCATATCCCTTTGAAGCCAGGTAACGTTTCAGTTTGTTGAGTTTGTCCCAGTTGTTTTTAGATTTCGTTAGCCGGGCTTTGGATGCCAGCAGTTCTTTGGCGGTTTGAATGTATTCGGCCTCATCTATCTGTGTAAGTGCTTTATTGATTGAATAGGCACTTATTTTTTTAAGTTTCAGCTGCTGCCTGATTTTTACGCGACCCCATTTTTTAATCCTGAATTTTCCGCTGACAAAGGCCTCGGCAAAGCGTTCTTCGTTAAGAAAATTGTGTGCAATCAGGTGAGCAATCAACGCATCCACATCTTCTGTTGACAGCTTCCACTCATAGAGTTTATGGCGCACGTCAAAATCACATCGCTCCTGGTAAGCGCAAAAGGCCTCAATTTTTTGTTTGGCCTCTAAAAAACGATAGGCTGGCGAACCAGGCATGGGGGCTTAAAATTCAATCAACTCGTTATTCAAGTTCTTGAAGTGATACTCCAGGAACTGGTGCTCGCTGACACTGTGAACGGGAATCCATTTTTTGAATTTGAAAAACCATTTCCATTGTTTTGAACGCAAAAAACCGCCTTTTCTGAAATAAGCTTCCAGGTAGGGGTGAACAAGCAATGAAACTTTTTTCTCTTTCCGGTCAAGCAGCAGGTAATTGAGTTGATTTTCAATTTCGTCTGTAAACATGATAGAGGCCTGAATTTTGCCGGTTCCGCCGCAGCTTGGACATACCTCTGACGTTTCAATATCCGTTACAGGCCTTACGCGCTGACGGGTAATTTCAACCACGCCAAATTTGCTGGGAGGAATAATGCTGTGCTTAGCCCGGTCAGGCTTCATGAATTCTTTGATTTTCTCAAGCAGCAGCTTGTTATTCTCTTTGCTGTGCATGTCAATGAAGTCAATACAGATAATGCCTCCCATATCACGCAGGCGCAATACACGGGCAATTTCTTCAGCGGCTTCCAGGTTTACTGAAATGGCATTTTTCTCCTGGGTATCGCCGGCAGCGCTGCGGTTTCCACTGTTCACGTCAATGACGTGCATGGCCTCTGTGTGTTCAATAATCAGGTAACCACCACTGTTTAGCGGTACCTTTTTACCAAAGAGAATTTTAATTTGTTTATTGATGCCGAAATGCTCAAAAATGTCGTGTTTGCCATCATACAGTTTCAGAATGTTGGCTTTATCAGGAGAGATGGACGAAACATATTCTTTCATCTCTTCAAGCAGGTTTTTGTCGTTGATGTGAATTCTTGAAAAATTCTCATTCAACAAGTCACGCAACAGCGATGAAGCGCGATTTAACTCACCCAGTACACGTGCCGGTGATTTGGCCGTTTTGAGGTTGGTGTGCATTTGTTTCCAGCGTGACAATAAATCGCGCAGGTCCGTATCAATTTCTACAATTTTGCGGTTTTCAGCAACTGTGCGAATAATTACGCCAAAATTTTTGGGCAAAATACTTTTGACAATGTCCCGCAGGCGGTCACGTTCGGCACTTTCCCTGATTTTTTGAGAGACTGAAATTTTATTGGAAAACGGAACCAGCACTACATAACGTCCTGCCAGCGTAACTTCAGAGCTCAGCCGCGGACCTTTTGATGAAATGGGTTCTTTGGCAACCTGCACCAGAATTTCCCGTGATGAAGAAAGCACATCCGTGATTTTGCCTTCTTTCTGAATATCCTGTTCAGGTTTAAAATAAAGTAAGTCAGCAACATTTTGCTTTTCACGCAGTGTGTCCTGGGTAAATTTGTCCAATGATTTAAACTGCGGGCCCAGGTCAAGGTAATGCAAAAACGCATCTTTTTCATATCCCACGTTGACAAAAGCCGCGTTGAGATTGGGAACAACCTTACGTACTTTTCCCAGATATATATCACCAACAGTAAAATCTGTATTCCCTTTCTCTTCGTGAAGTTCTATTAACTTTCCCTCACGCATCAGAGCAATCCAAATTCCACCTGGTTTTGAATTAACTACAAGTTCGAAATTCACAAGAACAGATTTAAGATAAACTAAGAAAACTTAGCAGCAATGGCTACTAAGTTTTGACGATTGAAATTTTGACCGGTTTCCCGGTAACAGAAAATGTTGCAACTATGCCTTATTCAGGCAGAATCACAGACTTATTTTTTCTTTTTGTGTCTGTTTTTTCTTAGTCTCTTTTTTCTCTTGTGAGTTGCCATTTTATGTCTCTTTCTTTTTTTTCCGCTTGGCATAGCTAGTCTTTTTAAGTATTAGTAAATCAATTAATATTATATAAAAAACTTCCTGGTTTACAGGAAGTTTAATAACATACTCCTTTAAATTCGGAGGTCAAAGATAGAAAAACTAATTTGTTTTGCAACAAATTCTTATTTTACCACCACATTATCTTTTACTTCTTCAACAAAAGTCTTTGCTGGTTTAAAGGCCGGGATGTTGTGAGCGGGGATAATAATTGACTCATTACGTGAGATATTTCTGCCTGTTTTTTCTGCTCTTTCTTTAATAATGAAAGACCCGAAACCTCTCAAATAAACGTTATCTCCCTTAATCAAAGAGTTTTTAACGGAGTTCATGAATGCCTCAACGGTTGCCTGAACAGCTACTTTTTCAATTCCTGTTTGGTCTGCGATTTCGGTTACAATATCTGCTTTTGTCATAACGTGGTGATTTAATTCTATTTAATTTGGGTGCAAAATTAACTGATATTCATTGAACTATTCAAGTAATTTAGACAGAACTTTGCATTTTTTATACAAAGAGTGGATTTTTCGACATCAATACAAAAATGGTATAGACAAAACAAACGTGATTTGCCCTGGAGGTCGTCCAACGACCCTTATCACATTTGGCTGTCTGAGGTGATTCTGCAACAAACGCGGGTAGAACAGGGCATGCCTTATTACCTCAAATTTGTAAAAGCATTTCCAACGGTTACAGATCTGGCCAACGCACCTGAAGATGATGTGTTGAACCTGTGGCAGGGGCTTGGTTACTACAGCCGTGCCCGCAATCTGCACAGTGCTGCCAAAATGATTGCAACAGCGTGTAAGGGAAAATTTCCGGAGTCGTATAGTGAAATTCTGGCATTAAAAGGGGTGGGTGAATACACTGCTTCTGCCATAGCCTCCATTGCATTCGGGCTGCCGCATGCAGTGGTAGATGGTAATGTGTACCGCGTGCTGAGCAGGGTTTATAAAATGGATGATCCGATTGACTCAACCAGCGGAAAGAAAAAATTCAACCAGCTGGCGCATGCAATTCTTGATCTCAAAAATCCGGGTAATCACAACCAGGCACTGATGGAAATTGGTTCGCTCGTTTGCTTTCCATCTAATCCGCAATGCGGGCAATGTCCGGTTGCTCATTTGTGCCTTGCCCGTGCTGACAAGTCGTTTGTATCGCTGCCGGTAAAAGTGGGTAAAACCAAAGTAAAAGAGCGTAAATTTCATTACCTGGTAGTAACCGATGGCAAAAAAACCGTTCTGAAAAAGCGGGGTGAAAAAGACATCTGGTTAGGGCTGTATGATTTCAGACTGATTGAATCAGATGCGCCCGAAAACGAAATTCTGACAACACTGAAAAAAATGAAGCCGCTTGAAGTGGTAAAGGATGGATTCATGAAACACATTTTGTCACACCAGAAAATTCAGGCCACATTTTGGCTGATACGTGTCAAGACACTCGAACTACACAAGGGTGAACTGGCAGTCAGGCTGGACCAGCTGGATGATTACCCCATGCCCCGGCTGTTAATAAGATATCTGGAAACGGGTACACTTTGCGCCCGCAATTGACTATATTTGTTAAGTAAACCACTCTAAAAATGGCCGGAAGCGTAAACAAAGTGATTCTTGTGGGAAACCTGGGCAGAGATCCTGAAGTCAGGTATCTTGAAAATGGCGTTCCCGTTGCCAAATTCACCATGGCCACCTCTGAAACCTATACGGATAAAACCTCGGGTGAAAAAAGAGAAGTAACAGACTGGCACAATATTGTTCTCTGGCGCGGATTGGCAAAAGTGGCCGAGTCATACCTGAAAAAGGGCATGAAAGTATACATTGAGGGTAAACTCAAAACCCGTTCCTGGCAAGATGAAAATCAACAAACCCGGTACGCAACAGACATTGTGGCTGATCAGCTCATCATGCTTTCAAAAGCTGAGAGTGCGGGTGATGCGGCCAAAGAGTACCCGCCTACGATAGAAAACAGGGAAATGCCGCCTATGGATCTGAAAGATGATCCTTCAGACAGCCTCCCTTTCTGATGTTAAACTAAAAATTAACGATTGGATCTTTCTTCACAATTCCCTGTAATAGCTGCAATAGACTGGAGTGTTTCACTTACACCGGTAATCATTACGGGCGTTTGTATTTTGATTCTGCTTTGTGGTTCAGCCATGGCATCTGCTTCAGAAGTTTCTTTTTTCTCACTCAGCCCGGCCGAGTTTTCTGAAATTGAAAAAATGGAGAATAAACCGTCGCGTTTTGCACGCATACTTCTTGAAAAACCAAAAGACCTGCTGGCGGCCATTCTCATTGCCAATAATTTTTTCAATGTTTCTATTGTTATCCTGGGAGCCTACCTGTCAGCCATTATTTTTCCCGCTGAAAACACAGAACCCCTGCTCAAGTTTCTGATTGATGTTGTTATTATCACATTTGTTATTCTGCTTTTTGGTGAAGTAATTCCAAAGTATTATGCCACGCGTTACGGCACACGTGTTTTGCTTTTTATGGCTGCTCCCATTTATTATTTCAGTAACACACCTCCGTTCAGCTGGCTTATTCAGGGGCTGGTGAGAGGTACGGCGGTTATAAATAAAAGAGGTAAATCAGGCAAGGTAGATGTTTCGTCTACTGAACTTTCGCATGCGCTGGAGTTAACGATGGAAGAAGAAACCGACACCCAGGATCAGCAAATTCTGCACGGCATTGTGCGCTTTGGTAAAAAAGATGTAAAACAGATTATGAAATCCCGCACAGAAGTTTCAGCGGCGCCGGTTTCACTGTCTTTTGACCAGCTTTACCAGTTAATTGTGCAATGCGGATTTTCGCGTATTCCGGTTTACCGAGATTCGTTTGATACCATTGAGGGAATTTTGTTTGTTAAAGATTTGTTGCCGCACCTTGATCAGCAGAATGGTTTTCAATGGCAAAAACTGATTCGTGAGCCCTATTTTGTACCCGAAAATAAAAAAATTGATGATTTGTTAAAGAGCTTTCAGGAGCGCAAGGTACACATGGCGGTGGTGGTTGATGAGTATGGCGGAACATCAGGCATTGTAACGCTTGAAGATGTGCTTGAAGAAATTGTGGGTGATATTTCAGATGAATTTGATGACGAGGATTTAACCTATTCCAAACTGGATAACAGCAATTATGTATTTGAAGGTAAAACACTGCTGGTCGATATCTACAAAGTGCTGGACATTGATGGCAAAGAATTTGAAAGTGAAAAAGCAGAGTCAGACAGCCTTGGCGGATTCATTACCGAGCAGGCCGGGCGCTTGCTGAAGAAAGATGAAAAATTGCGTTTTGGCCGGTATGAATTTACTGTGGAATCAGCAGACAACCGCCGCGTTAAACGAATTAAACTGACTATTTTGGACGAGAAAAAGAACGATGAATAACTACCTGAAAATAATGATTTGCCTGGTGCTGGTTTCATGCGGATCAGAGGAGGCGGAATACATTCCAAAACCATTTGGCTACATGCGCGTTGAATTTCCTGATCGCGTTTATTCCATATATGACAGCGGTTGTCCGTATACATTTGAAATGCCTGAATATTTTTCAGTGATTGACAAAGACAGTTTCTGTAACATGAAAGATATTTTTATGGAGCGGTTTAATGCCACGTTGAATCTGACATACTTACCGGTAGATACCAACCTGAATTTTCTGATAGAACGCTCACGCCAGTTTGTTTATGAACACAGCCAGTTTGCTGATGGTATTGAAGAAGAGGTGATTTTGAATAAGGCCAATCAAACCTATGGTCTGCGTTACAATATATCCGGTGATGCGGCTTCGCCTTTTCAGTTTTACCTGACAGACAGTACAACTCATTTTATGCGCGGGGCGCTTTATTTTAACGTAAAACCCAATTATGACAGCATCAGGCCATCACTTGATTATATTCGTGAAGATCTTGACCGCATGCTGAATACTTTAATCTGGAAACCTGATACGCTGAAGTGAATTTATCTAAACCCATAAACCTGATAGCTGCCGGCAGTTTACTGTTGGGATTGTTGATTTTACTGGCCCTGGTACTGGTTCAGATGTGGAGTGGTATTTCGCTTTCGCTGTCCGTTTTTTTCCTGGTTCCGCTGTTGACATCGGTGTTTTCTTTTTTCCTTTTCTGGATTATTGTAGAGCGGTTTATCAATCGTAAAATCAAAGTCATTTACCGCATTATCAGCAACAAAAAAATAACGCAGGACAATCCACGCCAATTTAAAATTACAGAAGATGTTCTTAGTAAAATTACTGAAGATACCATTGACTGGGCAACGCAGCAAACCAGGCAAATCAAGGAGCTGGAAGAGCAGGCGGCTTTTCGTAAAGAGTTTTTGGGTAACCTGGCGCATGAATTAAAAACACCGGTGTTCAGTATTCAGGGCTACATTCTGACACTGCTTGAGGGCGGGCTTGAAGATGAAAAAGTAAACCGTGATTTTCTGGAGCGGGCACTGAATGGTGTTGAACGTATTTCCAATTTGCTTGAAGACCTGGATGAAATAAGCAAGTATGAGTTTGACCGGCACACGCTGAAACCCAAAAAATTCGATATTGTGGCACTGGCAAAATCTACGTTTAAAGAGCTTGAGCAAAAGGCTGAGACAAAAAATATCAAGTTCAGATTCAATAAAAATTACGACCCTATTTTTGTGCGTGCAGATGAGGGAAAAATTCACCAGGTATTGGTCAACCTTATCAATAATTCCATTTCATACGGCTCAGAAAATGGTACAACCACGGTACGTTTTCACGATCTGGATATTGAAAAAACCAGGGAAGGAAAAGGAAAAATTCTGGTAGAAGTGGCAGATGACGGGTTGGGTATTGAAGAAAAACATTTGCCCCGATTGTTTGAACGGTTTTACCGGGTAGATAAAAGCCGGGCGCGGAATATCGGCGGATCAGGCCTTGGACTTGCCATTGTCAAACACATTGTTGAAGCGCACGGTGAAACTATCAAAGTACGCAGTACAGAAAATGTGGGATCAACATTTTCATTTACACTGGAGCGCATTTGAGGCATTGAAAAATTCAGCCAAAAGCAGTTAAACAATTGTGAGCGCCTTAAGTTTTTGTTCCTGGAATACACACTACTGGATTCCTTCAGATCTGCTCCTCTTCAGTGGAATCAATGAGCGTCATAACCTTGCAAAACAAACAAGAGTTTAACGGCAGGCAAAATCAATCGTGTAAATGAGCCGGAGTCATAGCGCCGGCATTGATAGCTACGGTTAACGTATTTTCAGCAGGTGGAATAGGGCAGAAATAACCATCTGTATAAGCGCAATAGGGGTTATAGGCCTTGTTGAAATTAATTACCACCTGGTTGCTTTCAGGAATTAAAATATCCAGGTATCTCCCGCCGCCGTAAGTTTGATTTCCACTGGTGAGGTCTTTGAACGGAATAAACAGGTAGTTTTTATACTCTTCCGTTTCACGCAAGGCCAGGCTCTGATAGGCAAAAAGATGACAATGGTTGCCGCCAACATTGAAGTGCAATTGTGCGTATCTGATGTATTTCTTTTCAGTATCGGCAGATGTTTGCATAACAACGGTATCACCATTTACAAGACGCTGAAATGCAGCCGTTACCACATAGGTTATATCAAAATCATAATGCCGGTGACCGGTAAATGCTTTGCGGGCCTTTTTATTCAGCGGTGATTTTTCTTTATCGCGGTAATGGGCATCCTGTTCGTCCCAAAAAAGAATTGACTCGTCGCGGTAAAACGACGAGTCAATCTGTGAAAAGCTTTTCAGTGCTGCTGTAAGTAGCAGTAAGGAAAAAATGAGTTTCATTATTTCAGAACAAAAGTGTCTGATCCAATCATCACACCTTCACAATAAATCTGGCTGATGTAATTTCCCTTTTCAATGACTCCGCTCAGTTTATGGAAAATACATACATCAACTTGCTGGTTCTGATAGTTCACTGATTTTTTATCAGAGTACAGCAGTGACTGGTCACCCGCTTTAAAGGTGTTGTTATTGCTGGTGTAAAGCACTGATCCGCCTGGTGTTATTACACGCATGTAGAGCGTTTTATCACCTGGTGTGGCAATGGTATTTTCACCCAGTGTAAAGCATGAGCGAATGTGAGTACAGCTTGACGCCCGGTCTGTTTCTTTATACGATCCGGTGCTTTTTTCCTTGATCCCTTCTGTCAGGAAAGAGAAAGCAGAAAGTTTGGAGCCTTTGTTCACTTTTTCTGTCAGGTTCTCTGTCTGATTTTTGTAATCATCACGCTCAGTGGTTACATTGTTCAGGTTTTGTTTGGTGTTGTCCAGATCAACAACAAGTCCCTGGTTTACCTGGTTCAGTGAGTCAATGGTGCGGATATAATCTTTCATAATAGAACGCAGTGTTTCTGTTTCTTTCTGAAGCATGTACACTTTGCTCATGTAATGCTTTTTATCTCCTTTGGCATCATCCAGCTCCTGAATCAGGGAGGTGATTTTGTCTTTCTGAGCCTGAATACTGTCAGCCATTGTCTGATTTTCGATGGTCATTTCATCATACTGTGAAATCATGTTTTCCAGGTTTTGGCGCAGGTTTTCACCAATTGCCAGTCCTTCGTCATGCATCATTTCATTTAATGCTTCCATCTCAGTTACGAGAGCCGTTTTTTCACTGTCACACAGGTTCAGTGATTTGTTTTTTTCTGAAATAAGATAGCCCATATAGCCACCTGCCAGTAATAAAAGCAGGATGATGATAATGTAAAGACCATCCCGTTTTTTTCCGCCGCCTTCATTTCCGTTTGGATTGCCAGGGGTATTGCCTTTCAATGCAGACGGATCAATGAATGTTTTTTTCTCTTCTTCACTCATGGTTGTTTGATTTTAATTGTTAATTAACTTTTCTCTAAGCGTTTTCATGAAACTTGAAGCGTAGACAAAACTCACTACCTCTTCGTTGGTTGTTTTGATAATATCTTTATTGGTTCCCTCCCACCATTTTTTTCCTTCATTAATAAAAACAATATGGTCACCCACTTCCATTACCGAGTTCATATCATGCGTAATAACAATGGTTGTCATTTTATACTCATACGTTAATTCACGAATCAGGTTATCAATAACGATAGACGTTTTTGGATCAAGCCCTGAGTTGGGCTCATCGCAGAAAAGGTACCGGGGGTTCATGGCAATGGCGCGGGCAATTCCAATCCGCTTTTGCATACCGCCTGAAGTTTCAGCCGGCAGCAGGTTGTCTTTACCAACAATATTAACCCGTGTCAGGCAAAAAGAGGCGCGTTCACGCATTTCCTCTTCTGTCATATCCGTAAACATACGCAGCGGAAACATTACATTCTCAATAACACTTAAGGAGTCAAAAAGAGCGCTGCCCTGGAAAAGCATCCCGATTTCTTTGCGGATTTCAGTACGCTGTTTGCGGTCCATGGCTGAAAAATCACGACCGTCATACAAAACACTTCCGTTGTCTACCTCATGTAAGCCCACAATGCATTTTGCCAGAACCGATTTACCCTGTCCTGAAGCACCAATGATCAAATTCATCCGTCCGGGTTCAAATTGTGCTGATATGTCAAAAAGCACCTGAGTTCCGGCAAAAGATTTGTCGATATTTTTTACTTCTACCATGCCTTAGATAAGTATCAGCTGTGTGAGAACGTAATTGGCTAAAAGTATTGCTACGGATGAAGCAACAACGGCTTTTGTACTGGAGCGTCCTACTTCAAGCGCTCCACCGCTGGTATAATATCCGTAATAACTTGGAATGGCGGTGAGCAGAAATGCAAATACAACAGTTTTGGTCAGTGCGTAATAAAGTCCGTCAGCATCATCAACCCAAAAAGCCTGCAACCCCACTACGTAGGTTTCAGTTGAATAAAGGCCGCTTTGTACACCGGCAACCCAACCACCAATAAGGCTCAGTACCATAGATACAACCACTACAAACGGAAAAAAGATCATGGTTGCCAGAATTTTTGGAAGCATCAGGTAGCCGATGGAATTTACGCCCATTATTTCAAGCGCATCAATTTGTTCAGTAACACGCATTGTACCAATTTCTGAAGCAATGTTAGAGCCAACTTTACCGGCAATAATCAGTGAAATAATGGTGGGTGAAAATTCAAGAATGGTTGACTGGCGGGTAATATACCCAATGGTGTATTCAGGCAGCAGCGGTGAGCTCATGTTTGATGCTGTCTGCAAACTGATAACCGCCCCCATAAAAACCGAAAGGAATGCAACCAGTGGAATAGAGTTGATTACGATGTAATCTACTTCATTGAAGAATCGTTTACGAAATACTTTTGTCTTTTCCGGCCGGGTGAAAACCCAGCGGAGCATTACAATAAAACGACCTATGTGCTCGAATAAATTCATTCTCCGGCGAATTTAGTGAATATTTTTATGCCTTTCCTTTTGTCATCGGTGATTATACCTAAATTTATAAACCTTTAACAAGTAGATTTGGTCTGGTAATCAGGATGTCAGGTGGTTGGTGACCGGTTGATTGGATAATTAAGCGGTCTGGCAGTCAGTTGGTCTGGTGGTCTGATCATTCCTAATGAATGTTGAACGCTGCTGCGTAAGGGTAATTTTAGTTGATGAAAAAACAAATTGTCAGAATCGATTCAGGTGTAGTGAATATAACATTGAAAACAATAGCGCGTGCAGCATGTTTCAGCAAGCTGAAAGTTTCCGGGTTGTACAGCAAAACCATACGTAAGAGCAGCCACTCAGGAAACCGATTATCTGACATTCAAACTAACCAATAACCAAAATGGAAATTGAACTCTACAAAATGCAAACCAGCCTCCTGGAAAAAGTTCACTATAAACTGGTTTCAGACGAAGGCACGGTTGAAATGAATCCGTTGCTGGGGAAAAAAATAAGCCTGCAGTCAACCGGTAAATTCCGCTGCCAGAGCTGCCGCCGGTTTGTAAAAAAATTATTTGCGCAGGGTTTTTGTTACGATTGTTTTTTGAAATCGGCAGATGCCAGCCCCTGTATTATTAATCCTGAATTATGTGAAGGACATTTGGGTAAAGGCCGTGATCCGGAGTGGGAAAAATCACACCATGTGCAGCCGCATTTTGTGTACCTGGCAGTTGCTTCAGCCGTAAAAGTAGGGGTTACCCGCAATACGCAGATTCCAACCCGGTGGATCGATCAGGGCGCGTCGTATGCCATTAAACTTGCAGAAACACCTTACCGTAAACTGGCCGGTGATATTGAAGTTGCGCTCAAAGAATGTTTTACCGATAAAACCAGCTGGCAGGCCATGCTGAAAAATGAGATTGGTGATTTTGACCTGGTGAATGAAAAATGGCAGCTGGAATCTGTTCTTCCGGCTGACCTGGCGCAATACATGACAGATGATGATGAGATCACTGAAATTGAATACCCGGTGCTGGAATTTCCAAAAAAAGTAACCAGCGTTTCATTTGACAAAACGCCCCTGATTGAAGGTACACTTATGGGTATCAAAGGTCAGTACCTGATTCTGGATGGAGGCCGGGTGTTAAACATTCGCAAGCATGATGGGTATTATGTGGAGGTAACAACATAATATTCAAAGTTGTGTATTATGGAAATAGCCGGATTTTTTTATTCACGTTAGTTTAAAAAATGAAAAACCTGATTTTGCTTATTTTTCTTGGGGCAAGTATTAATGCATCAGCACAGGCTGATCTGAAAGAAAGGAAAAGACAGGAAATTAACTACCCCCGGTATGGGGTAACTGCGTCGCTGGACATTTCTGACCGGGTCATGTACAGTAAAGACGGGAGTGAAGCATCAGAAGCATTTATTGAATTTTTTGAAAAAACCGAGGTTCCGAAATTTGCTTGCAGTGTTGGTTTAATTGCGCAGTTTAAGCTAAATAAGCGGTTTTTATTTGAAACAGGATTTGTCTATGCAAACCGGGGTTTTAAGACCCGGTTTTTTGATTTTACCGGATCCGTTCTGGATACTTCAATGCCAAATAGTTTTCGCAATGCCTATGCCATTCACAGCTTAGATATACCTGCAAAATTTCAATGCAATTTCAACTTTGAAAAATCCCGTTTTTTTGTCGTCGCAGGTGTTGCGCTCAATGTTGTCATTCTGGATTCCCAAAAGTCGGTAGTCATACACGAAGATGAATCACGGAAGACAACTATTCATATCGATTTTGTGAAGCATGATATTTTGGATATATCTCCCTGTGCGGGGTTTGGAATGGAATATTATTTCGGGGAAAAAATGAGTCTGACAATTTCTCCTGTTTTTCGTTTTACCGCATTGGGTTACGGTAGCGATATGATAAATTCACGAATCTGGAGTACAGCAATTCAAACCAGCTTTTTTTTCTGAGTTTAAAGGTAACGCCTGGTTTATACGGTTTCTTTCGCTTGCAACTATTTAAGAGTTGAATTCGTTTCTTAAGAAACCCAATTTCATGTACTTTCCTTTACTATTCCTGTTCATGTGCCTGCAGGCTATTTCATTTTCTCAATGCCTGAATTTTCAGTTTGCTGAAATCGGATATGAACCTGCCCTTTGCAGAACAGCAGCGTATCAAAGCGGGAACGGAGTGGTTTATGCCGCTGCAACAGGGGGTACAGAACCATACAACTATCTGTGGACTGATTTACAGACTGGCCAGACAACCAACAATACAACCTGGGGTGGATTGAATCCCGGAAATTATAAAGTTCAGGTAACTGATTCAACAGGGTGTGTATTAACAGAAATTGTAAAAGTTGATTCTACGTTGCCAATAGCAGATTTTGAGATCAGTTCGGTAGAAACAGATACCGCTGCCGGTGAATTTTTGTCAGCTGAGGTAAAACTCATCAATAAATCTGTGCATTGCGGGGAGTTGCCAATTGAATGGCCTGATGCAAATTATTTCTGGAATGTAAATGGTTCAGCCGTATGGACAAACGCATACTATACAGACCCCTATGTAGTAGAAGTAACACAACCGGGCTTTTACCAGGTATGTTTAATTGCGCAAAACAACAATCACTGCCAGGACACCGCGTGTAAATCCATTTCAATTACAGCTCCCGTTTTTGAAAATGATCTGGTGCAGGTTTTTTATGCTTCGGTAACCGGCCAGGTTTCCATTGAACTGCTGACACCTGAAACGGCATATTTTAATCTGGTTTCTGTCAGCGGGGGCACCGCGGTTCAGCTATTGCTTGAGCCAGGCACCAATTCATTTGAGTTTGATTCAGGAATATACCAGTATGAAATTGTCAGTACTGTATCGTTTAATGTCATTTGCAGCGGAACAATTGCCATCTATTGACAAATTCTGAAAAACACATTCGTTTTGCGCATCGCGCCAATTTCTGTATATTTAATAAACGCACGTGTAAAAAATCAGAATTTACGTTGCATGAAAATCCATATAACAACCATCATCTGTTTTGTCGTTTTTACCTGCTCAACCGGTTTGGCACAGCCTGTTTTCAAAGAGCAAAAAATAAAACTGACCCGTTCTGAAACACGTTTTCCGGTCTATTATTTTAAGAATGGGTACACCACCGTTTTTGATGCAACTGAACTGCTGGCGCATGATACACTGCATCCGCTTTTAAACAGGTATGACATGCTTACCGGTTTTCAGGATTCAGTCTGGGTTTATGACCTGGCAGATTTGTCGGTTTATGATTCAACACACGTGTGGGAGCATCTCATTATGGCTGAGCGCATGAATGAATTAATTTCTACAGGTCGTGTGGAGGTTTGGGGTGCAGACTCAAAATCGGTTCGGGTAATTATCAAATACCGTGAAGAGGATATTCCAATTGTTGGCACCAATTATTATTACGCCGAATCTAAAAAATCAGCACGTATTTTTGAATATTTCAAGGTGTTTTGGGGATGCCCTGCGTTTTAGCAGGCAACGCCTTTCGGTTATGGTTTCCGGCTGAATTTTTGTCTCAGGGTCCAGTAATCAATGTAATAAAGTAGTTTGAGTGAGATGCTGTTAGTGGCAGGAATGGTGCTCAGATCCTGTATGTTTTGGAAATAGTTTTTCTGTGTCTCTTCAGAGAATGAAAAAATCGAATTTTTCCAAACCAGGCTCAGTTCACTACCCGGCGCAAATACCCAACGGTAGGCCATATCAATGGTAAAAGCATTGAAACTGTTGTTGTGAAGTGATACGCTGTCAGCTGTCATGCCGGTGTAGGTTGTTGGTTGAAATTTTCCGTCCGCATCAAGCCGGTAAAAAGCATCATAGTCTGCTTTTGACCAGTAATGCCTCAGGCGAAAAGTAATGCCCATTTTGTTATTAAAAATATACGATGCTTCAATGGTGTTTTCAGTAGTGAACCGGTCACGAATGGCAAAAACCGGATCTTCCCCATCAAATGGAATGTCAAAGTTATTGGTCACTGCAGCGCCTTCTTCATTTTGTGCATAATTAATGTAGTTGGTAAATACCATAAAAAACTTATCACTGAACCGAAAACGGGGACTGACAGTCATATTATACAAATACCTTCCGATGTCATCAAATCTGAAAAATGCCGCATCTACATCCAATGAAAAAGGTTTGCTGTAGTTAGATGATATAAAGCCCCCGATCCGGATATTTCTTGGATATTCATACGCCCGTCCCGCAACGCGCGGCTCAAAATAATCATAGGTAATAACCGGTTCAATTTGTGACCACATACCAGCCGTCATAAAATTTTTGAACGTTCCGCCGCATTCTGCTACAATTACAAAATTGGCAAAAGCTTCCGGAATTCGGTTGCGTGAATAATTTACAGAAAGTGATGACCAGAAACGGTATAATTTCCAGAAAGGTTCATAGATATTGTAGCCCAGGTAGCCATTCAGGTTGCGCTGATTGGTGAGAAAAAAATATCCAAGGTCATTGGGATTATAATTTCTGCTGCTTTCGTCATACTGCAGATTCCATAAAAACTGCCCGGTTGATTTTTCAATTCCAAAAATGGCGAAATGTCCCAGGTCAGCAGAATCTTTAAAATAAAGCTGAGACTGGTTAAACTGCCCGTATGCCTGGTATTTCTGTTCTTTGGTAAAAAGCTTAAATGCGCCGGATGTTACGTTGGCATCATAGGTATGCCCGTTGCGCAGAACAGAAGTGTTGACCAGTGTAATGCTGGAATTGTTTTTCAGATTCTGATCAAAAACCAATACGTTGTAATTGGTCATTGGATTGGTCAGGTAACGACGTGTTTCACCGGTAACGCTGTCACGCACGGTGGCATACGTGTTACCCGTAACAGCATTAAAAAATCCGATTCCCAGCCCGCGGTTTGTCCGGCCTGATAATTTTGTTGCATTCAATAACCGGTTTGCAGATGGGTTTGATGTTACCTCTTCGGTTGAATCCAGGTCTGAATAGACGTCATACAAATACATGGGTTCACCACCAATGCGGCGTGAATAAAAAAGATCACCCTTATTAAACAATTCAGTGCCTTCTGTAAAAAACTGCCTGCGTTCATTGTACCGTACTTCAAACGGTGAAAGATTCAAAACCTGGTTGTCAAACTGTACCTGTCCGAAATCAGGAATCAGTGTCATGTCAAGGGTAAAAGATTCATTCAAACCGTATTTAACATCCATGCCTCCGTTGGCCGTGTACGAGGTGTTTCCGGTTTCTCCGTTATTTTGAATGTAGCCTGATATGTATGGATAGAAACTCAGGCGAACCGGCGAATCAACCTCTTTAATACCATGCAGTTGTCCAAGTTGTGAAATGAGATTAATGCCTTGCGGATCGTAAAAATTCCAATACGATTCTTCACGATTGCGCCTGATATTTCTTGAGAAATTAATGCCCCACAGTTGTTCACTTTCTTTTGGAAAACGCAGCGCTGAAAACGGAATTTTTAGCTCGGCAATCCACCGGTCATCGTGAACGCTGATTGAACTTTGCCAGACAGCATTCCAGTTGCCATCAATACCATCTACTTTGTGTAACTCATCAACCTGTACACCCGCACTGGTCACAATAAATGAAAAGCCAATTGTTCCGGCATTGTATGAATCAAACACCACTCCAAACCAATCTGCATTGCCTACATCATCGCGCTGCGACAGGGTACGTGTCATACTGTCTTTTGAATCAAAGAGTGTTGCACCAATATAAATAGCCTGATCGTCATAGACCATTCGAACCTCTGTGCGGCGCGTTGAAGGTGCACCGGCAACGGGTGAGTTTTGAATAAAATCGGTTGCAATTTCGGCCTGCTGCCAGCATTGTTCGCTCAGCACACCATCAATGCTTATTTTCTCAGCGGTGCGGTCTGAATAAATAGATTTACGGTCCTCACCAAAAACAGGATGCAGCAAAATAAACAGACCTATAGTAACAAGCGCACGCATGTCAGCCAAAGATGACAAAAGCAGTTGGATTAACAAAGCCAAAAAAGGTTAAGAGGCGCTGTTAACGTACAAAGTCAGAAGTGGGAGGTATGAACAACTTAACGCGTGTTCCTATTTTTTCTCCCCGGTAAAAGCAGAAAAGCCGGTAATGTCCATGCCGGTAATCAACAGGTGAATGTCATGCGTTCCTTCATAGGTCACCACAGATTCAAGGTTGGCCATGTGACGCATTACCGAAAACTCGTTGGTAATACCCATTGCTCCAAGAATCTGGCGGGCCTCACGTGCAATGCGCAATGCAATTTCCACGTTGTTTCGTTTGGCCATTGAAATTTGGGCTGATGTTGCTCTTCCCTCATTTCTGAGCTGCCCCAGGCGGAATGTCAAAAACTGCGCCTTGGTAATTTCAGTAATCATTTCAGCCAGTTTTTTTTGTGTCAGCTGAAAAGATGCAATGGGCTGACCAAACTGAATACGTTCTTTTGAATAGCGCAGTGCCTGATCATAACAATCCATGGCTGCACCAAGTGCTCCCCAGGCAATTCCAAAACGGGCTGAATCAAGGCAGCCAAGTGGTGCTCCAAGACCCGATTTATTAGGTAGAATATTGGCTTTAGGTACTTTTACATTATCAAAAAGCAGTTCGCCGGTAATAGATGCGCGAAGCGACAATTTTCCATGCATTTCAGGGGCCGAAAAACCTTCCATGCCTTTTTCAACAATCAACCCGTGAATGCGGCCTGATTCATCTTTTGCCCAAACGACAGCAACATCTGAAAGCGGGGCATTTGAAATCCACATTTTGGCTCCGTTCAAAATTACATGATCGCCGGCATCTTTAAAATTGGTGAGCATGCCTCCCGGGTTTGAACCATGGTCTGGTTCAGTTAAACCAAAGCAACCTAAAAATTCACCGGATGCTAATTTGGGCAGGTATTTTCTGCGCTGCTCTTCATTGCCATATTTATAAATGGGGTACATCACCAGTGATGACTGAACAGATGAGGTTGAACGCAAACCTGAGTCACACCGCTCCAGCTCCTGCATAATTAAACCGTAAGCGATCTGGTCTAATCCCGGGCCACCGTATTCAGTTGGAATGTAGGGACCAAAAGCACCTATTTCTCCCAGGCCTTTAACGAGGTGTTTTGGAAATACTGCACGTTCATAATGATCTTCAATTATTGGAGATACATTTTGTTTAACCCAGGCACGAACTGAATCTCTGACCAGTTTATGCTCTTCTGTTAACAAATCATCCATGTTATAATAGTCCGGATGTGTGTATAAATCTGTTGCCATGTGTGATGCTTTTTATTTGCGGCACAAATGTAGGGATTTTAACATGAAATTTCCGGACGTGTTAGAATTATTGGGCGCTATTGGCCGTTGATAGCAATTTAGCCCTAATTTTGAGCCGGATGAAATTTCTGGACTATTTTCAAACCACAAATCAACTGGGGCATGAGCAAATGGTGAATGTCCATTTTCCATGGATTTTCTGGATTCTGATGGCATTTAACCTGGTTGCCCTGGCCTATGTGCGTACTGCGCATCCGGGGTATATTACCGTGTTGTTCAGAACGGGAATCTACAACCGCCAACTCTATCAGAATGTGCAGGAAGATTTGCGCCTGAACAGCGCCGGATCGGTTTTGCTCACCATGGGTTATTTTAATTGTTTTGCGCTTATTGTTTCGGCTATAATTCCTGGCGCTCCCGCTTCCTTTACCTGGATCATGGTATTTGTAATTGCTGGTGTTATGGTATTGAAGTTTTTGGTTATCCGCCTGTTGGGCAGTATTACCGAAACAAGAGAGGGGTTAACTGAACATTGGATCAATCATTTGATTTATTTTCAGATCATTACGCTGATTCTGACCCCCGCACTTTGTTTTACCCAGTTCTTAGCTCAATCGGTTAAGGAAGAGCTGATACTGGCAATGGTAATATTTATTGGAATACTGATCTTTATACGTGAAATTCAGAGTTTTATACGTGCAATTCGCCAACGCATACCTGTAGTTTATATAATTTTGTATCTTTGCACCCTCGAATTAATACCTTTGGTTGTTTTAATTCGAGTTTTAGTCAGATAAAAAGAGGAATTAAACTAACTACGAGGGGTTCTATGAGTGTTAAGACTATCCTGGTTTCTCAACCAAAACCCGAAACTGAAAAATCACCATACTTTGACCTTGCTGAAAAATACAAACTCAAGATAGATTTCAGACCGTTTATTCAGGTTGAAGGAGTTAATGCACGCGATTTCAGAGAACAAAAAGTGGATCTGACCAGATTTACCGGTGTCATTTTTACCAGTAAAACAGGTGTTGACCACTATTTCAGAATTGCAGAAGAAACCCGTTTCAAGGTTCCTGAAACCATGAAATATTTTTGCCTGTCTGAGGCAATAGCCTTTTATCTTCAGAAATATGTGGTATACCGCAAGCGCAAAATTTTCTATGGTAAATCAACCATTGGTGAACTGGCAGAAATTTTGAAGAAGCACAAGAATGAAACATTTTTGTTGCCATGTTCTGATATTTTAAGGCAGGATATTCCAAATACGCTGAATGCGGCTGCAATACCATTTACCAAAGTCATATTGTACAGAACGGTAGCAGCTGATCTTTCTGATTTGTCTGATGTGAAATACGATTTGCTGGTTTTCTTCAGCCCTTCGGGAATTGAATCCTTGTTCAAAAATTTTCCCAAATTCAAACAAAACACAACCCGTATTGCAGCCTTTGGTCCAACCACGGCCAATGCTGTTTTGAAACATAATCTGCGCCTTGACATTCACGCTCCGCAGCCAGCGGCACCAAGCATGACCATGGCTATTGAGCAGTTCATAAAAAACGACGGAAAAAAATAAGGATCTGAAAAGATTCAGAGATAAAACCCGGCTGATTCATCAGCCGGGTTTTTTACTTTTCAAAGCGGGCATACATGGCGTCAATGTCAAAGACGGTGTAACCAAATAAGTTCAATTTGTTAAATGACAATAACGCACCGCGCTCAATCAATGTCGGTTTGTCTATGTTGCTGTACGTTGCATTTTCAAGCGTCATTCGGGAGTATGGATATTCTGGTTTTTTACGGTAAAGTGCCGCACCCACTTCGCAGTTTACAGCGTTCACTGTTGTTACTGTAAGTATTGATCCGTCTTTGGAAGCCAGCGCTGTCAGTGCACCGTCAATGTCAACATCACTTACCGTGAGTGTCGATTTTTCACCCGATGAAATTCCCTTGTCTCCTGAATTTCGAATGGTAATGTCACGTATGTCAACAACCGACCCTGAAAAATCAATGCAGTCATTCCCGGTATTTTCAAAACGTGATTCGCTTAATATACCGGTACAGAAATCAGCATCAAACGCGTCACCGTGTGTATTATGAATGTTCAGTTGCGTAATGTTAAAATGACCGCGGATAATGTTGAGCGCATCTTCACAGGTATTGCCTGAAATTTCAGTATGTGTGATTGAGACATTGCCTTCATAAATGGTTACTGCCCCGGTCAGGTTCCAGCCATCTTGATTCAGGCTGCTGAGGTTAGAAAACTGCGCATGACTGATATGCGTTTCTGCAGCTCCCAGAATGATAAATCCCTGCGCTGAAGTATCTGATGAGGTAATAACAACGGGTGCATTATCACTGCCCTCAATGAAGGTAGAATTGTTGGTAATAATGCCGGCCCCGTTAACCAGATCAATGGTTGTACCAGCCTCAATTCGCACAATGTATTTTGCCGGAATCAGCACAAGTTCTCGCACCACATAATTTCCTTTTTTGATGAGCAGTGTATCACCGGTAATTTGGTATAACGGAGATTGTACCCTGAATTTTTTCTCCAGTTCAATGCGTGGATGACTGAGATCAGGTTTGGGCCAGCTGAATACTTTTTTGGTATGAACTGCACCCGGTATATTGGCAACCGTAAAATGAATTTTCGCCGGTTTTACGGGCAGTGTCAGTTCAGCGTAAGCTGCTGGTTTAAGCCCGTCGTAGCGTGCCAGAAAAACCGGTTTGTCAAGTAAAAAAACAGAATCTTCACCCGCTTTGGTGCTATATCCTACAACCGTCAAATCAGCCAGGTGAAAGTTTTCAAGCTGCAGTTTAAAATGGGTTGAATCTATTTCAGTCCGGTAAGCGTTAACTGAAATTTCTTTTTGTAGAAAAGGTGTGTTCAGTGGTTTATAATTGGGTTGAATCAGTTTGGGTTCTGGCTGGGTTTCAAGCCTTGTCATGAATTCATCCCATGCAGAATCCAGCTGGGCTGACTGCCCGCGGTTAAAGGCAGCACGCTCATAATAAAAATCACGGTCCAGTTTGTAATTCGGAAACTCAACGGCCATGAGTTTTTCCCGTTCGGTTATTTCAGAATCGAGCAGTTGAAAAACACTGTCCAGGTATGCTTCTGAACTATAGAGATTAAAATAGCGGGTATAATAGTTTCTGAAATCAGGGTTGGCAAAAAGGTAAAAATCAATGGCTGATTCGTCTTCACCCGGTTGTTTTACATAATCAAATTTTTGCCGGGCAAAGGGAGGGTTAAAGGGTGGTATTGCCGGTATCATATCAAAGCCAATAATTTCCAGTTTTGTGGTTACCGGGTTGTAATAGAATCTGCGGTTATGCCATGCCAGGGAGTGGTGAATATTGCCTAAATCCATTAATGCATAATACTTGGCAAGTGGTTCCAGTTCAAAAATCTGTTCCGGATTTTTAGTGCGGTTCTTGAACAGATAAAGCAACGTAGCGGCATTGTTGAATTGTTGAGAAAGTACCGGTGATTTTTCAGTGCGTCCTTCTTTAAAACAGGTAATCATGGCTGACTCAAAATAAGGATAACTGCCGCCAATGCTGTCTTTTTTCCCCGATGCCAGCAGCGCCCAAAAACCGGTTTCATCTATTTTAATAATGGGTCCTTCACGCCGGTTCCGGCTTTCAGGCAGTTGTTTGTCAAAATGTTCTTCAAGGGCATAAATTCCATTATTTACGCCGTTGATTTCAACCGGCAGAAAATCATAGGTGGTAGACAACAATCCTTCCAGATCACAAAGTTTATGCATAAACCATTCATGCATGTAATTACGTGTTTGCGGATGCTGAATTGAAAATGTGGTGAGCCCCCGGTATGCCTGATCTGTTTTAATGCGGTACGATGTTTTTCCATTTTCCAGGTGATCGGTCCAATCTCCCTTCAGCCTTATTTCAACCGGTATACTATCAAATTCACGCACAATGTAACCCGGCAC
This sequence comes from Bacteroidota bacterium, assembly GCA_016192075.1. Taxonomy (GTDB): domain Bacteria; phylum Bacteroidota; class Bacteroidia; order Flavobacteriales_D; family Crocinitomicaceae; genus JADJGJ01. The sequence continues at coordinate 153,185 of JACPUU010000017.1, forward strand.
ATATTCTTTAAGATCACTGCTGATAATATCCTGCTCCAGCGCTTTTGCCTTGTAGGCTGACAGGGTTTGCATGGCTGAATCGGGTATATACAGGTGCATGGCATTTTCAGAAAGGCTGTCAGGCAATGCAGGCCGTTGGGCATAACGGTTAATCTCAAAATTGTCAAAATAACGGGTTTCACTGCCTGCAAAAAGAAAAATAGTCAGTGTGTCAACCGGAGATTCAATACCAAAGCTCATAAAATAGTGGCTCCAGCCGGCAGAATCTTGCGTTTTGTTAACAGCAGTTGTATTCAGGGTATAGTTTGAACGGCCTGATGTACCGGCTATAATAGTTCCTTTACCAACCGGGTTTTTAATCCATACGCTGGTTTCAAAAAACTCACCCTCACTTATTTGCGTAAATGTAAGGGTCATTCCGTATGGATTTAGAGAGTCCAGTTTACAGGCAAACCGGCCTTCAAATACAGAATCGGTTACCTGGAGACCGCCTGCTGAAAAACGGCCAAACCCATCCTCATAAAACGAGTTAGCCCCTTCTTGTTTAAAATTTTCAGCGCCGCAGAAATAATGATTTTTACCGGTTGATGGTGCCGGCGTATCGTTACCACAACCTGCAAGTGTGATGATTACTCCCAGGCAGGCAACAGGTGCGTAGACAAAATCAAATAATTGGCGCATAGCCGTCAAAATTAGTCAAAGAATCATTAAATAATAAGTTCTCGTCTAATTGTAGTTCACTAAAACTGAGCGTCTCTAATATTTTCCTAAATTTACACCGTTCAAATCCACCAATGAAAAAAGAAGAGAGCAATACGAACGAACTGAGTAAACGAACACGTAAAATAGTTTTGATAGCTACCTGGCTGGTTGCATTTATGCCGTTGCTTATAATCCTGTTTATGCTCCTCAAAGCAAATGGGCACGTACCCGATTCGCAGGCGCTGGCAAGTCCGCCCGACAAACAGGCTTCGATTATTTATTCATCCGATGGGGTTGAAATGGGCCGTTTCTGGAGTGTCAACCGCAAGAGTATAGATTACAACCAGATATCTCCGTTTGTTATTTCTGCACTCATTTCAACTGAAGATGAGCGCTTTTATGAGCATGCCGGGGTTGATTTCTGGGGAATTGGCCGCGCACTTTCAGGTGCTGCAACCGGTGCAGAAAGCGGTGGTGCATCTACTATTTCACAGCAGCTTGCCAAGCTTTTATATACGCTTGAAGATACAGCACGCGGCGGAATTGCAAAAGACAAATGGGAAAGGCTTGATCAGAAATTTGGTGAAAACATTCTGGCTGTCAGGTTAGAAGCGCAGTATACCAAAGAAGAAATCATTACCATGTACCTCAACAATTTTGACTTTCTCTTTAATGCCGTTGGTATTTCATCTGCAGCGCAGGTCTATTTTAACACCACACCTGATAAGCTGAAAATGGAAGAGGCTGCTATGCTTGTGGGTATGTGTAAAAATCCAGGCATGTACAACCCGCTCAAATTTCAATTCAAGGCCTATGAAGATTCGCCTGAAGGGCATGATCAATACATACTGGACAGCACCCGGGCGTATAACAGAAGAAATACCGTGTTTAATCAGTGGCTCAAAAACAGTGAAAAGGGGAATGAGCACATTCCGGTAAAAATTACGCAAAAACAATATGATTCCTTATGCGCATTACCCATTGTGGTAGATTACCAGATTGTGGATCACAAAGAAGGAATTGCACCGCATTTCAGGGAAGTTTTGCGCAGTGAATTGCAGAAAAAATTTGCAGAAAAAAACGAAGACGGAACCTACAAATATCATAAGGCAGACGGAAATCCGTATAACATTTACCTGGATGGTTTGCGGATTTATACAACCATTGATTCACGTATGCAAACCTATGCAGAATATGCTGTGCAGGAGCACATGGAAACAACCCTTCAGGCTGAGTTTGACAAAAATAACCGGAAACAGAAAAATGCACCGTTCAGCAGTTATGTGGGCTCTGAAAAAGTAACCGATGAACAAATTGCGGCTATCATGAAAAAAGCCATGAAAAATTCAGATCGTTACAAAAAAGCCAAAGATCAGGGCATGTCTGAAACAGAGATTGAAAAACTATTCAATACGCCGGTGGCCATGCGCGTATTTTCTTACAAAGGTGATTTTGACACCATTATGACACCGCTGGATTCTATTAGGTATTACAAAGGAATATTGCAGTGCGGATTAATGTCAATGGATCCAAAAACAGGGTTTGTCAAAGCCTGGGTAGGCGGACCTGATTTTAACCACTTTGCATACGATCACGTGATGCAGTCAAAACGCCAGGTGGGTTCAACCATTAAACCATTTGTGTATGCAGCAGCTATTTACTTAGGTTCTATTACGCCGTGCGAGGCATTTGTGGATATGGATTACTGCATTGATGTTCCTGTCAGTGAAAGCCGCAATAAAGCGTGGTGCCCTGCAACGGGTACTAAAAATTCCGGTGTGCCTATTACAGCAGAGTGCGGTTTGGCAGGTTCATTGAACAACATAACCGTTGCGGTAATGCGTGAAATGGGTCCGCAGGCAGGCCCGCAGGCAATGGATAAACTACTTAAAAATGTGGGCATCAATTTAAAGCCTGAAGAAGTAGTACCGGCTATGTGCCTGGGTCCAATGGATTTGTCACTGTATGACATGGTGGGTGCACACAGCACCTGGGCAAATAAAGGGCTCTACATTAAACCTATTTATGTGATGCGGGTAGAAGACAGAAATGGAAATATTATTGTAGACCTTGAATACGATATTAAGGAAGCCATGCCTGAACAGCTCGCTTATACCATGGTCACCATGATGAAAAAAGTTATTTCCGGCGCTCACAATCCATACAACGGTCAGGGATACAGCACCAGTGCAAGTTTAAGAAGCAGTCAGCCGTGGGGCGGTTTGAAACCACCAATGGCGGGTAAAACAGGTACCACCAACAGTGCGGCAGATGGCTGGTTTATTGGGTTAACCCCGGACCTGGTAACCGGCGTGTGGGTTGGAGCAGATGATAAACAGATTCACTTTAGTTCCTATCCTTGGGGACAGGGAGCACGAATGGCGCTGCCCATTTTTGGCTATTACATGCAAAAGGTATATGCTGATAAATCCATTGAAATTTCAACCGGAGATTTTGAGGCACCGGCACAATATGACAACTCTATTTTTAATTGTACCAGAGAAGAAAACGTAGTTTCCCCATTATAAAAAAACCGGATCATGAATAAAGTGGTAAAAAATGTAGAAGAAGCACTGAACGGAATTCAGGATAATATGACCCTCATGATTGGCGGATTTGGTTTGTGTGGAATTCCTGAAAACAGCATTGCCCAGCTTGTAAAAATAGGTGCACGAAACCTCACCTGCATTTCAAACAATGCCGGTGTGGATGATTTTGGATTGGGGTTGCTGCTGCAGACAAAACAAATCAAAAAAATGATTTCGTCCTACGTGGGAGAAAATGAAGAATTTGAACGCCAGATGCTGAGCGGTGAACTGGAAGTAGATCTTATTCCACAAGGTTCACTGGCTGAACGCTGCCGTGCCGGGGGTGCAGGCATACCGGCCTTTTACACGCCAGCGGGGTATGGAACAGAGGTTGCACTTGGTAAAGAGGTAAAGGTGTTCAATGGCAAACCGCACATTCTTGAAATGGCCTTAACGGCAGATTTTGCAATTGTAAAAGCCTGGAAAGGTGACACCGAGGGAAATTTAATATACAAATCAACAGCGCGTAATTTCAATCCCATGATGGCCATGGCTGGTAAAATTACAATTGCTGAAGTGGAAGAGCTGGTACCGGCAGGTGAACTGGATCCAAACTTTATACACACACCGGGTATTTTTGTTCAGCGCATATTCAAAGGTTCAACTTTTGAAAAGCGCATTGAGCAACGAACCGTTAGAAAAAGAAATTAAGTTATGTCAAAAGGTAATACACCGCGGGCCGCGGTTCCGGCACATATTTTTGAAAGTATGCTGCGCGGTGCGCTTAGCGGAGATAATAGTTTTGATGCCTGGAAAGATGAACTTCAGCACTGGTCTTTTACTGCCCATCAGTTGGATCAGTTGGTTAGTGAATTAAAAAAAGGAGAAACTGCTGAGCTGGATAAAAAACTGGCAAAAGAAATTATTGATTTTATTGAGAAAAAAATCAGGGACTAATTCCTTTTGTGCCTGGAATACTGGTGTTTCAAAAGTAACCGGCTGGCAGCAGTGCAAAACAGGTTGAATGACGCCAAAACAACAAACAACACACGTTCAGTTTTTTTCGGGACCTGAAAAACGGGTTGCCGTTATTTTGTTTGCCGGGTTGTGGGCTTACCTCTTTTTGCGTGCTGTGTATGTTCCGCTGTTGCATGATGAAATAGCTACTTTTTTTTATTACGTTCAGTCTGATGTATACTTGCCGCCAAAAGCACACTGGGATGCAAATAATCATGTACTGAATTCCATGCTTACCAACTGGTCTTACCATCTTTTTGGTCAGAGTCCGCTGGCGCTTCGTTTACCCAATGTCCTTTCGTTTGCATTGTTTTTCGCAGGTGCATACGGCATTTCTGCAAGGCTCAAAAAACCACTTTTGAGATGGGGTTTGCTTACATCACTGGTAATGTCATCGTATATTTTTGAATACCTGGCTGAGTCACGCGGGTATGGAATGTCACTGGCTTTTTTGCTGACGGCTGTCTTTATGCTTATACGCCTGATTGAAACCAATCGGGCCCACTTTGTTTTGCTTACCGGCTTGTTTCTTTTTCTGGCTACGGCAGCAAACCTGACCATGCTGATTTCATCCCTGCTTATTTTCATTTTTATTTTTCTGCATGCGGTTTATACTGATTTGAAAACAAACAAAAAGAAACTGCTGCTCAAATGCGGCTGGCTGCTTTTAACCGGTACACCATTTTTAGCACTGGCTGCGCTATCGCTGAAACTTAAAAAAATGGGGCTGCTTTATTATGGATCCAAAGCCGGATTTACGGTAGTAACCATGCCCTCACTGCTTAAACAGTTTTTTGGTTTTTCGTCCGCTTACCTGGTGTGGTTTTTTGTACTTGTTTCGGTTGCAATTTCAGTAATAGCCGTTACTGTTTTTTTCAGAAATCGTGCGAATTCAAAATTACCCGGTTTCTTTACCTATCTGTTGGCAGGATCAGTGCTGTTTATTTTTATGCTGGCGCATTTTGCAGGCGTGAATTATCCTGAAGACAGAACGGCGATGTATCTCTATGTTTATTTTATAGCGGCACTTTATTTTGTACTTGATGTCTTGAGTGAAAAAAGAAAATACGTTCAGCTGGCGGGCCTTTTGGCTTATGTGGTACCTGTTTTTTTTGTGTTGAATATCAGCCTCACGGGGTCCGTTTTTTCATCTGAAGAACGCCATTCGCAAAAACTATTTGACCTGATTAATGAACGTGCCTGGACTTCAAAATTTCCACCAACGGTGGGTGGGTACCGCACGCAGGAATTTTGCTGGTTCTATATGAACAACACGGCCGGCGGTAAACAAGGGCGTCTGCATTGGACCAATCACCCGGGCCTTGATGCTGATTTTGAACTGGTTTCAACCCAATTCAGATTTAATCCGCAAACCTATGCCTACTACGATTCTATTTACCGGGATGATGCTACCGGCCTGGTGCTGTTTGAGCGAAAACATAAACTGAACCGCACGTTGATTCAGGTAACTGATATTCCGGTCGCTGATAATACCACCACCGGTTTTTACAACCTGGGAAAATATGAGCTGGATACGCTGCGGAACAGCACGCTGTATATTGGTGCTGAAATGACACTTGAAAGCCCGTCACAACCCTTTACCGCCCGGTTGGTTGCCGGGGTTGATAATGCTGCCGGTGAGAATATTGTGTATGAGTACATTCCGCTGCATTGGCTGCGCCGCCAATATACGGGTGAAGAAAATAATGTGCTGCAGGGTACGTTAATCCACCATGTGCCGGAAGAAGCCGTTTCCATGACCTTTTATTTGTGGAATATTAATGAAAAACCATTCTCCATTCGCAATGGAAAGTGTTATCTTTACTCGCTCGAAAGAGATTTTTAGGTAGAAATTTGTACAACGCCCTGAAATTAAAATTATGGCTTTAGATAAAGTTGGCATTGCAAAACGAATTGCGCAGGAATTGCGCAGTGGCTGGTATGTAAACCTGGGTATAGGCATTCCCACGCTGGTTGCAAACTATATTCCGGAAGGGATAGAAGTGGAGTTTCAATCAGAAAACGGCATTCTTGGTATGGGACCTTTTCCGTTTGAGGGTGAAGAAGATGCCGACCTGATCAACGCCGGTAAACAAACCGTTACCCTGCGTAAAGGTGCTGCTATTTTTGATTCGGCAACATCGTTTGCAATGATTCGTGGAAAACACGTTCAGCTGACTGTTTTAGGAGCAATGGAAGTTGCACAGAACGGCGATATTGCCAACTGGAAAATTCCGGGAAAAATGGTAAAAGGCATGGGCGGTGCTATGGATTTGGTGGCATCAGCCGAGAATATCATTGTTGCCATGATGCATACCAACAACAAAGGTGAATCCAAAATACTGAAAAAGTGTACCCTGCCTTTAACCGGTGTTGGTTGCGTAACGCGTGTTGTAACTGATCTGGCTGTATTGGCTATTAAAGACAATAAGTTTCACCTGATTGAACGGGCTCCGGGAGTTACGGTTGAAGAAATCAAAAAGGCGACAGAAGGTGACCTGGTTGTTCCTGATTTTGTTCCTGAAATGAAACTCTGATTCCGTTGAGCACAAAAAAAATAGCAGTTATCGGGGCTGGTCCTGCAGGTATTACAGCAGCGTATGAATTGGCTAAGGCCGGTTATACGGTTGATGTGTATGAGGCGTCTGATGCGGTAGGCGGTTTATCCAAAACCATTGATCTGTGGAATCAGAAAGTAGACCTGGGACCGCATCGTTTTTTCAGCAATGACAGCAAAGTCAACAACGTATGGCTTGAAGTGGTTGGTAAAGATTATAAAATGGTTGACCGCCTTACGCGAATCTATTACAAGAAAAAATTCTACTATTATCCGCTTAAACCCTTTGACGCACTTTTTAAACTGGGTGTTGGCGCTGCGTTTGTGTGTGTGATGAGTTATTTTAAACAGCGCATTGCACCAACCAAACAGGACGGTTCTTTTGAAACCTGGGTAATTGGCCGGTTTGGGTATAAATTGTATTCCATCTTTTTTAAAACATACAGTGAAAAACTCTGGGGCATTTCATGCAAAGAGCTGGATGAAGATTTTGCTGCCCAGCGAATCAAAAAACTCTCTCTTTTTGAAGCCGTCAAAAATGCAATTTTCAAAAGCAAAAAGAACAAACATAAAACACTGGTAGATCAGTTTGCTTATCCGCTTGGCGGCACCGGAATGGTATATGAACGCATGAAAAATTTTGTGGAAAAAAACGGCGGCCGTGTACTTTTGTCTACACCTGTTCAAAAGGTAATTTCTGAAAACAATACAGCGGTGGCACTTGAGTTGAAAAATGGTGAAGTAGTGGCGTATGATCACCTCATTTCGTCAATGCCAATTACGCACCTGGTCAAAAATCTGGCAAATGTTCCGGCTGAGGTAATTGAAGCAAACAGCAAACTGAAATTCAGAAATACCATTTTGGTTTACCTGAAAATTGAAGGAGAAAAGGTGTTTCCGGACAACTGGCTTTATGTGCATGCAAATGATCTTGAAATGGGTCGTGTTACCAATTTCAGCAATTGGGTTCCGGAAATAAATAACGGTGAAAAATCAACCATTGTAGCGCTGGAATACTGGAGCTATGACGAAGATAAAATCTGGAGCAAACCCGATGCTGAGTTAATTGCACTGGCAAAATCAGAAATGCAAAAAACCGGTTTGGTTAACGGGCTGACCATTTCAGATGGTTTTGTATACCGCATTCCAAAATGTTACCCGGTTTATCAGCGCGGTTACAAAGAACCCCTGCAGGTGGTTGAAAATTACCTGACGGGTATACAGCGTTTGTCGGTTATTGGACGATACGGCGCATTTAAGTACAATAACCAGGATCACAGCATTCTGATGGGGGTGCTGGCTGCTGAAAATATTATAAAAAATACGCGTCATAATCTGTGGGAAATTAATACAGATTACGAAGAGTACCAGGAAAAATCTACCATTACCGCTTCAGGTTTAAGTGTTGAATCATGACTTTTTTGAAAGAGAATAAATACCACTTTGCAGGGCTTTTGCTGGTAGTTTTTCTTTTTGTTATTTCTGTTCTGGTTCGAAAAGAAAATCAAACTGTTCCCTTGTCCAGGCATCATGAATGGATAACGGCCCATACGTTGATTACCTGTGAAATATGGGCAAAAAACGGCGGACCGTCAGCGTATCATTTCAGCCCGGTATATACTTATCCCGGTGAGGGAAATCACCGCAGGCGCATGCTGGGTGGTGTTGTAGATGAAACCGGAAATGTCTATTATGTTTCCTATCCCCCGTTTTCTTTTTTGTTTGCGTATTATGCCACGCAACTTCTTGGCGGACCGGATACAGACTCGATCCGCAATTTAAACCTGGTTATTCACCTGGTATGTTCGTTACTACTTTACCTGATTGCACTGTCACTTTCTCCTGAATCGCGCAAGCGGGATTTTTCAGTAGCTGGCATAACAGCGTCATTTCTCTACCTGTTTTCTACCGGTAATTTGTGGATGCATGGTAACCTCTATTTTGCTGATATGCTGGTTCAGCTTTTTATTATCGCAGGGTTATATGCAAGCATTCGCTTTTTTCGCAGGCAATACAAACGACAGGCACTTATACTCAGTGCACTTGCGGCAGTTTTCTTTTTAGCTACTTATACCGAATGGCTGGGTTTGTTCCTTGCTTTTTTTACGGGTCTTGCTTTTCTGACAGCCTATTTTATAAAAAAAGAGCGCCGGTATATTTACGCTTTTTTAGCAGTTGGTGGTTCATCGGCTCTGGCATTGGCGCTCACGTTCATGCAGTATTCATCCATTGCAGGGTGGAGTCAGCTGAAAGAAGTTTCTACCAGTAAATACGAAGAGCGCAGCGGAAGAGAAGCCGCGGCTGAAACGCCAAATGAGTTTACGCTGGACAATGAGCAGGCATATGAATTTATGATTGACCGCATTGACGGATTTTATAAAATGGCCGAAAATTTTGTGGGCATTTTTGCAATTCTGTTTTTGCTGGTTGCAGTTATTCCCAATTTGCGCCGGCGTATACAGCATGCTGGTGTTGCTTTTCTGATTACGGGGCTTCTTTTAATTTCCATTCTGACCCATTATTTCCTGTTTTTTAATTTCAATTCACTGCATGATTTTTCATCACTTAAAACCGGTTTTTTGTTTATACTGGTTGTACTTGTTTTTGGTGTGTTGACAGAATCGGTGCTGAATCTGAAACTCAGGGCGGTACTGTTTCTACTGGTTGCTTACCTGGCCGTTGATAAAGGGTTGGAAAGTGTTGCAAGGTATGAAGAAACCTTTCCGCTGGCTGAGACCGACTGGGACCGGATGAATACCGGAGCGGCAATGAAAAAATTCGGCACACCCGACGAAGCTGTTTTCATGAATATTTCCAGTAATCCTGAACTGGTGTATGCGGCCGGGCATAATGTTTTTCCGGTAAAAGATACGTCCGGGCTGGAGGTGCTTATGAAATTTTACGGCAATCAACGGGGTCAGTATTACCATCACCTGGGCACAAAACTGGAATATATTCTGACATTTGAAATGCAGCAGAACCAGCTCATTTACCTGAACCGGATTAACCTCAATTCCGTTGAGGGTTCATCCGGCAGGGTCTATCAGAAATAAATCTGTGTAAGCATCTGTAGCTTACAAAATGAACGATTTAGAGACACAGTTGTAATCGTTACTAGCAAAGCATATCCTGAAACTGACAAATGTCTTTGTTCTCAAAGTTTTAGGCACTATCTTTGTAACTTTATCAGAGGTATGAAAAAACAACTTTTTACACTCGTTTTACTGGTTGCCGCACTTGGCTCGTTCAGCCAGGATATTGAAGTCATCACCCAGGAAAAAATTCAGGGGGTTATCACCATCATTTCATATAGCCCTGATGGTTCACTGGTAGCCTCGGGATCAGCCCGCGAAAATTCAGTAAAAGTATGGGATGTTAACTCAGGCAAAATCATTGGCAAGCTTGAAGGACATGATGCCGCTACTACCGCTATTGGGTTTAACAAAGATGGAACCATTTTGTTTACATCGGCCAAAGATGACCGCACCATGATGTGGGATATTGTAAACTGGAAACTCATTGACTCCGTAAATACCGGATCACCGGTAACCGCATTTGTAAACTCGGTCAATGATCCGGATGTAGTTTACGCAGGTACAGCGGGTGGAAAGGTGTTGAAATGGAACCTGAGTGATTTTCAGAAACCGGTTGTGCTTTATTCGGAAGATTTGCCAATCACCAAAATTGACGTAACCGAATCGCACCTGGTTTCTGGTGGAAGTGGTGGCAAGGTAACGCTGTATAACCTGGTATCTGGTCAGGTTGAAAAATCAGAAAAACTTCACGTTGCAGCAATCAAGGGACTCAAGTTTTTCAATAACGGACAAGGCCTGATTACGACCGGTGGCGGTGGTTTGGTTCACCTCTGGAATATCAGTGACCTGGCAAGCAGCAAACATTTTACAGCATCTGCTACGCCTATTGTTGCCTTTGATGCCAATGTGGGCAAAAACCGGTTTGTTACAGCTTCACAGAACAAAGAATTGAAAGTATGGGATTTTGAAGGAAACCTCATTTTTGAATTTAAGGGGCGTGTAGATGAACAGGAATCATCAGAACTGGTAAATGCACTTACCATCAGCCCGGACGGAAGTACGGTTGCAAGCACCGGATTCAGAAGGGCAAAATCGCAGAAATCAAATGAAAATGATAATGTAATCAGGGTTTGGGATATGAACCGCGGAACCTTGCTGAAAACGCTTGGCGGATCAGTGAATCCAATTTACACCTTTGATTTTCACCCGGTCAAAAATGAGGTGGTTACATTGGGTGATGACCGCACACTGACCTTTTGGGATTTTAACCTGGCTGAACGCTATGGGCAATTTCAACTGGTTGAACCAAAACGTGAAATACCACCTCGCAGAAAATCAGTAAGCACTATTACCAATGATCCGCTTGGAAAACTAAACCGCATTCGTAACGGTTCCATTGTGGGTGACATTAAAGACGGTATTAAAACTACAACCACCGAGGTAGGGTCAGCAGTTGTCAAACGCAGTTTTGCTGAACGAAACATTGTCAAATATTCATCCAAAGGAAATTTTCTGATCACCAAACTTGAAAAAGATGAAATCAGGCTGTACGATGTGGTGGACCGGAAACCAGCCTACAAACGGGCGCTTTGGTCGTACCAGTTAAACATCAATCAATTGCTGACTTCACCCGATGAACGTTTTCTGGCGGTACTTGGATCAGGTGATTCAGCGGTATCCATTATCAGTCTTGAAACATTTGAATTTGTAGACAAACTTTCTACGCCGGCACCAGATGCCAGCAGGCTGAGTTACGTGTATGAGGCCAATTCACTGGCATTTTCACCTGATGGCAAATACCTGGCCGTGTGTTTTAATACCAGTAAAACATTTGTTTACCGGGTTGATGACTGGTCATTGGTCTACGAAAATATTTTGCCTGATAACCTCGGTTTTTCACGCGGTGCGTTTGTGAATTTTTCAAAAGACGGACAATACATGGTGGTGAATTCAATGTTTGGCGTCAAAAAATATAAGACCAGTGATTTTAATCCGCTGGCCAGCGAAAAACTGAAGATAGACGGCCATTCTGCGCCAATGGATAAACCAAGCGATTATGCCATTACCCTCAAAGACGATCACATTTATTATGAAAATTTATTTACCGGTTCTGTTGTAAAAGGGGTGCGTGCTGAACCAAAACAAATCACACACATTTCAATGAGCCCGAATGGTAAAGTAGGTATTACCATGAAAAGCGGACAGTTTATGATTGTAGATCCGTCAAACGGAAAAGAAGATTTGCTGATGGTGGCAGATGGTGACAATTACATTATGAAAACCGATGAAAATTTTTACAAGGTTTCCAAAGAAGGATATGACCTGGTTACATTCCGTATTGGAAACAGAGCCTATCCGTTTGAACAGTTTGATGCCGTATTTAACCGGCCGGACCTGGTGCTGAAAAAAATGGAATGCACCGATACGGCCCTGATGAACCTTTATGAAATGGCGTATCAGAAACGTATCAAAAAACTGGGGCTGCAGCCAACCACCACCGTTTCGCTTACCGATATTCCAACGGCAAAAATCACCAATGCAACCAACATTCCGGCGGTTACTGAAAAAACAACCGTTGCGGTAAACCTTGAAATGGCCGATGCAAAAGGGCTGGTATCATACAACATCTGGATTAACAACGTACCGGTTTACGGCAAAAAAGGAAAAGCCATTACCAATAAAACCAAATTGGTGGTAACAGAAGAAATCAGCCTGATTCACGGGGTGAACAAAATTCAGATTGCCAGCCGGAACAGTACCGGATATGAAAGCCTGATGCAAACTTTTTACGTAGAAAAAACCGGCGTAGAACCTAAGCGTGATTTATACCTGATTACCATTGGTACGTCTGAATACAAAGACAGCCGTTATAACCTGAATTATGCCGTGAAAGACGCGCAGGACCTGGTGACGCTTTTAGCAGCAAATGCCAATGGAATTTACAATTCAGTTAAAACAAAATCATTGTTGAATGAAGAGGTAACAACCACCAATGTTGAAGCGCTGAAAACATTTTTGAGCACGTCTAAGCCAGATGATGTTGTTATGGTTTTTGTTGCCGGCCACGGTGTGCTCGATAACAACTTTGATTATTATTTTGGAACACACGACATGGATTTTTCAAACCCATCGGTAAAAGGGCTTGCGTATGATAAGCTGGAAGGGATTCTGGATGGAATCAAAGCCAACAAAAAAATTCTGATCATGGATACCTGCCATAGCGGTGAAATTGATAAAGAAGATGTGTTTTTTGTAGAGGTAACAGAAGAGCAGGAGAGTACCGAAGATATTTCATTCCGCGCGGTGGGTGATGCCGTTGAACAAAAAGAAACCGGTGCAACACCGTCACGTCTGGTGGGCGAATTATTCAATGACCTGCGCCGCGGAACCGGATCAACTGTAATTTCAAGTGCCGGTGGTGCTGAATTTGCCATGGAAAGTGATCAGTGGCGGAATGGCTTGTTCACTTATTGTTTACTCAACGGACTTCAAAGCAGAACGGCTGATTTGAACGGCGATGGTTCTATTATGCTGCTTGAACTGCAGGAGTATGTGGTAACCAAAGTATCTTCATTGTCAAACGGTAAACAAATTCCAAATACACGTATTCAGAATCTGGAGTTGGATTTCAGGTTTTGGTAACAGCATTTAAAAATAAATTCACCGGGTTGCGCAGGACATATTGTCCTGCGCCAATGCAGTAACCCGGGCACATGTTGTGCCCTAACGCAAAATTCGATAGCGTTTTTGCTGTGGCATCTAATGTCTGTTTGGCTCATTATGAAAAATGGTATATTTGATAGAACCCGCTGCGCGGGACATATTGTCCTGCGCCCATGCAGTAACCCGGGCACATGTTGTGCCCTAACGCAAAATTCAATAGCGTTTTTGCTGTGGCATCTAATGTCTGTTTGGCTCATTATGAAAAATGGCATATTTGATAGAATGCGAAATGAGGTTTCGGGTATAAACTAGTTAGTGGTAAGTTATTAACGCAATACACATACGAAAAACCCACTACTCTAGGAAAAAGATATTAAATGACGAAAAAAAGAAATACAAGGGATTTTTCCGAAACTACTAAACGAATATTAGCTGAGAGAGTAGCATTTATTTGCAGCAATCCTGCGTGCAGACGATTGGCTATTAAACCGCATGAAAAAAACAACAAGTCAAATAAACTTGGTGATGCAGGCCATATCATTGGTGCGTATGGACCAAGAAACATTAAGAAATTAAGTCCTAAGAAATATAAAGACTTTGAGAATGGAATTTGGTTATGCAAAGTTTGCCACAAAATCGTTGATACCGAAACTTCAACATATACTGTAGATTTGCTGAAGAAATGGAAAAACGAAACTGAATGTTATGTTGAAGAATTGGTTGTCCAAGACACTCGGCTACGGCAATTAAGAATTTTATGTCAAAGTCATCTAAGTGCTCTACGGGTAGTATCAGGCTTACCCAAAGGTCTAGACTACACATTCAATTCACCAAATGGAAATGGCATTAACATGACTCGTTTATTTATGGAATTGGAATTAGTTCTTTACGATAACGGTTTTTTGGATGAAGCAATTTCCATAAAATGTGTTTGGCAGGATTTTGAAACTGTTTGTAGCATTATTGATAAGAATAGTTTTCAGATTGTAAATATTTCACGTTGGAAAAATGAGACTGTACGACTAATCATGAAATATATAATGCGTTTCAAAGATGAATCGTACGATAAGTATTTTGAACAGGAAGGTGAACAAACTAAACTAGCAAGTATTATTCCATTGGAAAAAACAAAAGTGCATAAAAGAATATTACAAAAAATTGAGGAGGAAAAAGAGTACGCTTCCCAATTAAGAAAGTGAAGTAAACTTCAATAATATAAATCCGCTGCGCAGGACTCCCGCTGCGCAGGACATATTGTCCTGCGCCCATGCAGTAACCCCGGCACATGTTGTGCCCTAACGCAAATCAAACAACAAGCTTCTATCTTCAAAAAAATGCTAATTTAGCCATGGAGATTGAGGATTATGAGGATTTCGGGAATTAAGCACACGATCAAAAAAGAGGCACCTTATTTTATAACCATGACCGTGGTTAACTGGGTAGATGTTTTTACACGACCAGTATATAAAGATGCAATTATTGACTCACTGAATTATTGTATAAAGAATAAAGGTCTGAATGTATTTGCTTACGTTCTGATGACAAATCACCTGCACTTAATTGTCAGTGCAGAAGACCAGTTCAGACTCAGTGATATTGTCAGAGATTTCAAAACGCATACATCTAAGAAAATCATTGCTTTAATTGAATCAGAATCTGAGAGCCGGCGTGAATGGCTGTTGAATATTTTTGCTTTGTCAGCCGCCGAATCAAATAAACATCAGAAATACAAATTCTGGCAAAGTGGTAATCATGCTATTGAATTATACAGTGAGCAGTTTGTATGGAAAAAAATTCAATACATTCATGATAATCCGGTTCGTGCAAAAATTGTTTCCAGGCAAGAAGATTATATCTACTCGTCCGCAAGAAATTATTTTGGAATGGAATCTGTGTTGACTGTTTTCACCTTGCATCCCAGGCTTCAGACAGTGCGGTGATTTTGGATACAGTAATGTTTTACGTCAGGGCACAACATGTGCCCGAAACGGTGCCTAGGCGCAGGACAACATGTCCTGCGCAGCAAAGGTTGACTGTTTTCACCTTGCATCCCAGGCTTCAGACGGTGCGGTGATTTTGGATACAGTAATGTTTTACGTCAGGGCACAACATGTGCCCGAAATTGTGCTTAAACGCAGGACAACATGTCCTGCGCAGCAAGTACAGCAATGTTTTACGTCAGGGCACAACATGTGCCCGAAATAGTGCTTAGGCGCAGGACAACATGTCCTGCGCAGCAAAGGCAGCAAAGTCCAACTTCCAGGTAATCGTTAAAAATAAATCCGGTACTGCCCGATTGGTAAAAAGCCCGTTTGATAGGTGGTTTCAATTTGCCCTGAATTTACGTTGTACTGTGTCCAGAAAATATTCCGGTAGTTGGTAATATTCTGAATATCCAGTGCCCATTCTTGTGTTATTTTGGTCCCTACCATTTTAAAGGCAACCCTGAAATCACCCCGGGTATAATTTGGATAGCGCATGGCAAAAGCATTTTCCCAGTCCCTGATTTCGGCACCGTAAAGCTGGCTTTCAGCAACCAGAATTTCAGTATAACGTTTTCCGCCATTCAGGGTGTATTTGACGTCAAAGGTCATGGAAGATTGTCTTTTTTCTCCCGGTTTGAACCGCCATTCATAACCTATCAGTGAATTGAACGTGAAGTTACCATTGAAAGCGGTATTGTATTCTTTACCGTCACTTGCGGTATAGCGTGACTGATAAACCGATGTTGTTATGAGAAAATAAAATCCTTTGTCCAGAAATTTTTCCAGCGTCAGTTCGGCACCATAATTTCTGCCTTTGCCATTGTTGACCAGGTCCTCAGGCAATGCAGTATTAAAATCAGCCCCAAAATTCAGAATGGAGAATGTGGAAGAATCAGCTTTTACCGGAACATCATACAGGTACTGATAGTATGCTTCAACTTTAGCCTGAATGCCATAACGGAAAGAGTGCTGATAGCTGATTACCCCGTGGTGACTTTTGTTGAACCGTATGTTTTTATTCGGCAGGGTTTGTTCTCCGTTTACCTCTTCTTGTCTGAAGTACATTTCAATTGGCTGCATCTGGCTGTGCAGTCCGTAACCAAAACTGATACGGTCTTTTTCACTCAGGTTCCATGACATGCCCGCGCGCGGTTCAATAATGGTTTCATTATTCAGTGTCAGCGTTTGTGAATGAATGCCCAGGTTAAGTGTTATGCGCTGGTTCGGGCGCAGCTGATACTGTGCATAAGGCTGAATCAAAAACGTGTTTCCTTTATAGGAGCGCAGAATTTCAAAGCTGTTGTTGTCTGACTGGTATACCGAATCGTTCAGATTCAAAAAATAAATGTCATTGTGAAGACCTATTTTGAACGATTGTTTGGCGCTGATTTTTTTATTGTAGTAAATGTCGCTGGTTTGTTTAGAGATAACCGAGTTGCTGGCATACGTTCTGAACGGGTTTTCAAAATTGAGATCAACCGTATCATTGACAATGTAGTTTAAGCTGGATTGATACCCGGCCGAGATATTCAAAAAGGCCGTTTTTCCAAGGCGCTGCCGGTGTGTAATACCAACCACACCAACCTGAGATTTAAACAGGGTGTTGCTGTAATCAAGGGTAAATAAGTCAGAGCTGTCAGCATCTTCAGCCTTTAATGAAACGGCACTTACACCGCCAATACCAAAAATGCTTGTAACCCCGTTTTTGGACGGAAAATTCAGCTTAAAACTCAAATCCTGGTAAGTGGGTAATGCAGTTGTTCCTACATTAACCCCCAACAGGTCAAACAAAAACAGGGTAGAATAACGGTAACTCAACAAATAAGAGGCTTTGCTGCTGTCAGAGAAAGGACCTTCTGCCATAAGCTCAGCACCGTTGAATCCAAACTGAAACATAAACTCATGGTGTTCATTATTACCGGTGCGCATTTTCAAATCAAATACACCCGCAGTTGCGTTTCCATATTCAGACGGAAAGGCCCCGGTCATAAAATCTGAATTTGCAAGCACGTTGTTGTTCAGAATACTGATAGGGCCGCCGGTAGTTCCAAAACGGGCAAAGTGATTGGGGTTTGGTATATCAATTCCTTCCATTCTGAATAAAACGCCGGTTGGTGAATTTCCACGGATCACAATGTCGTTTCTGGAATCATCAGCCCCTTGTACACCTGCATAATTCTGAGCCATCCGGGCCACATCGTTCCGGCTGCCGGCAAAACGGTTTGATTCTTCAACGCTGAATGAGCGGATGCTGACATTGGCCATTTTATTAATGGTTTCACCCTTTTTTTCAGCGGTGACTTCTACTTCATTCAGTGAATTAACGGCCTCAATCATGGTAATATTCAAAACCATTTCTTTGGAGGTCACAGCCAGGTTTTGCATCACCACCGGTTCATACCCCATATAGGTAATCTGAATGGTTTGTCTGCCAACCGGAACACCCTCAAGCCGGAATTGTCCTTCAATGTTTGTAACGGAGCCAATCAGCGGGTCAGAATCTAGCACCACTACCCGGGCGCCAATAATAGGCTGCAGGGTTTGTTTGTCAGTTACCGTTCCACGAATGGTTTGTGTCAGGTTTTGAGCAAAAATACCTGATGAAAATACCATCAAAAGAGTGAGCAGTTTAATTTTCATTGACTGTTTTTTTTGTCAAAAGTAAGGTTGAAAATGAAACTTTCAGAATCAATGGGTTCAAAGACACCAAATTGGGACGAAAAACAGGCTGTTGATCAAATACATAACCTTGTCATTCGTCACAAAGCCTTGCTGCATCTAGCGTTTAATGAGCTCATCAAACCGGCCCAGGTTTCTGCGTGATACAGGTACAGTGTGCGTGGTTTTGGCCAGTTTTAACTCATATCCCTGGGCATTTCCGGAACTGTGTACCACTTTTTTCAGGTTTACCAGGTAAGCCCGGTGTGAACGGAACAGGAAATCATATTCAGCCAGCTGGCTTTCAATGTGACTGAGTGTGTTACGCCTGATTTCACGTTTAACAGCATCCTCTGACTCCATGTGAAATTCCACGTAATTGCCGTCTGCCATAATAAAAAGCAGGTCATTCAGCCGGAATGAGAAATCATTGTTATTGGCCGGAGAAACAATGGTTACCAGTTGATCTTCAGCAACTTTTGAAACGGGTTGTTCTTCAAGCCGCAGGTTAAGATTTTTATTGTTTTCAATGGCCTTGGCCAGGTTGCGCTTGAGAAAAATGGAATATGAGATAGCGGTAAGCACCATTACCGGGAAAATACCTACGGCGTAGGTATGTATAAAATCCTGGTAAATCTCCCACCAAAAATTTACGGTGCCATTGGTTAAAGGTCTGCATTCAAGGTATGTACCTACAAACGCATTGGCAATTCCAACTGAAATGAGCATAATGTTGGTGCTAATCAGTTCTTTTCCAATGGTCCAGTCTTTGTCTGAAAAAAAGCCGGGTAAAAAGCGTATTAAAAAGCCACCTACCAGAAATACCACAATTCCGCTGGTAAGCCCATAGAAAAAGGCACCCATGTATAAGTTTGTTACCAGAACCCGATCAATTTGAAAAGGTTTAAAAATGATCAGGAACAGGAAAACAAAAACCGTTATAAACAGGGCTACCCTGATTCTGATCAGCAGGTTTTCATACAAAAAGGGGTAAGGTTTTCGAAGCCAGTCAAGCATATTACAAAGATAGATGCTTTGTGATTCTGTGCAAGAATCACGGCTAATCCTCAGATTTTTTTAAATTTGTTATCCTTCAAATGTCCGTGGCAGATAAAAAAATAGCAGTAATTGGTGGTGGTAGCTGGGCTACGGCTATTATGAAAATGCTCACCAGTCAAAACCAGGTGGTAAACTGGTGGATGCACAATGAGGCATCTGCCTCACACATTCTGAAGTACCGGCATAATCCCAAATACCTGCAATCAGTGGAGTTTGACCTGGAACGGATCAATATTTCCACAGACATTAAAGAAATGATTGCCCCGGCTGATTATGTCATTATTGCCACGCCGTCAGCCTTTTTATATGAAACGCTGAAACAGATTCCAAAGGAACTGCTTAAGGGAAAGGTGGTTTTCTCAGCCGTAAAAGGGATTATTCCGGAGTTAAATGAAATTCCCGGCCAATACTACCACAAGCATTTGGGTGTACCGTATGAAAAAATAGGCATTATCTGCGGCCCTTGCCATGCTGAGGAAGTAGCCCTGGAGCGCTTGTCATACCTGACCATTGCCTGCCAGGATGAGCGCCATGCCAAATACCTGGCCTCAAGGCTTGAAACACGGTTTATCAAAACCACGCTGTCAGATGATATTTTTGGAACGGAGTTTTCAGCAGTTCTTAAAAACGTTTATTCCATTGCCGCCGGTATTTGTTCAGGTCTGGGTTATGGTGATAATTTTATTTCGGTACTTATTGCCAACGCCATTCAGGAAATTGAAAATTTCATTGATGAGGTGAGCCCTATTCACCGTGATGTTAAATCATCAGCCTATTTAGGCGATTTACTGGTAACGGCTTATTCCAAATTTTCGCGCAACCGCACGTTTGGAATGATGATTGGTAAAGGCTATTCGGTAAAAATTGCCCAAATGGAAATGGATATGATTGCCGAAGGGTACTATGCTACCAAATGTGTGGTTGAAATCAACAAAGAGTTTGGTGTGGAAATGCCAATCCTGGAAGCAGTGAATAATATCATCTACGAAAAAATTTCGCCGGTGATTGAGATCCGGTTGCTGAGTGATAAGCTTTCTTAGGATGTAGGAGATATAGTAGGTTTTAACTAAATCAGATCAGCGATATCTTAACTCCAGGGGATTTCTGCATTCAAGGTCTTCGCAGGATATAGTATGTTTTTTGACTAAATCCTATATCCTGACCCCTGATCAATGCGCATCCAGCCAATTATCTGCAAACTTATAATCCACTTCTAATGGTACGCCAATAGATACGGCATTTTCCATTTGCTCCTTCACAATTTTCTCCATGATTTCTTTTTCAGAATTCAGCACGTCAAAAACCAACTCATCATGCACCTGCAGCAGCATTTTTGATTTGACATTGTGCTTTTTCATTTCACGGTACACATTGATCATGGCAATTTTTACAATATCAGCGGCCGAACCCTGGATGGGGGCGTTGATGGCGTTTCGTTCAGCAAATCCACGCACAATAGCATTCGCAGATTGAATGTCAGCCAGGTAGCGGCGGCGTTTCATAATGGTTTCTACATACCCGTGCTGGCGTGCAAATTCTACGCTTTCTGCCAGGTAGCTTTTAATGCCAGGGTATTGTGCCCAGTACGAATCAATAATTTCTTTGGCTTCTGTTCTGGAAATTCCCAGGTTTTGAGAAAGCCCAAAGGCTGATTGACCGTAAATGATTCCAAAGTTTACCGCTTTGGCAGCGCTTCGCTGATCACGGGTTACGTTTTCAATTTTATCTACATGAAACACTTTAGCCGCCGTTGCTGCGTGAATGTCATGGCCTGATTTGAAAGCGGCAATCATGTTTTCATCTTTACTGATGGCTGCAATCACGCGCAATTCAATTTGCGAATAATCTGCTGACATCAGGGAGTGGTTTGCATCTCTGCGAATAAATGCGCGGCGCACTTCCCGTCCTTTTTCAGTGCGGATTGGAATATTCTGCAAATTGGGATTGTTGGAACTCAGCCTGCCGGTTGCGGCAACTGTTTGCATGTAGCTGGTATGAACGCGGTGTGTTTTTTTATTCACCAGTTCAGGCAGCGTATCCACATACGTACTTTTGAGTTTGCGCAGTGAACGATAATCGAGAATCAACCGCACAATGGGGTGATTGGCTTCCAGTTTACTCAGGGTATCTTCACTGGTTGAGTATTGACCGGTTTTTGTTTTTTTGGCTTTGGCATCAATCTTCAGCCGCTCAAATAAAATTTCTCCAAGCTGTTTAGGAGAATCTAAATTGAAATCCTGAACACCGGCAATTTCT
Organism: Bacteroidota bacterium; assembly: GCA_016192075.1. Taxonomy (GTDB): domain Bacteria; phylum Bacteroidota; class Bacteroidia; order Flavobacteriales_D; family Crocinitomicaceae; genus JADJGJ01. The sequence continues at coordinate 174,645 of JACPUU010000017.1, forward strand.
TTAACCTGTTTTTCAAGTCCGGCAATGTCTTTTTCAAGATCAATGGAATATTTTTTGAGTGCTTCTACGTCAATGGCAATTCCCTCCATTTCCATTTCTTTAAGCACATTCACCAGGGGCATTTCAATTTCATAAAACAAATGCTTCAGGTGTTCTTTTTCAATTTCGGGCGCAAACTTTTGCTTGAGCTGAAAGGTAATGTCAGCATCTTCACAGGCATAATCAGAAACTTCTTTTGGGTCAACATCCAGCATGGTGCCTTGTGTTTTGCCTTTTTTACCAATGAGCGTTTCAATTGAAATTGGCCGGTAGTTGAGGTATAACTCAGCCAGGTAATCCATGTTGTGTTTCCCTTCAGGTGTAATCAGGTAATGGGCAATCATGGTGTCAAATTGCGGGCCCTTTACTTCAACGCCGTATTTCTCAATAATTTTCAGATCGTATTTGATGTTGTGCGCTATTTTTTCAATGGTTTCATTTTCAAAAAAGGTTTTGAATTCCTGCACAATTTCATGGCGCTGATCAGGCGGTGTTGACACATAATAGCCGGTATTTTTTTCAAATGAAAAAGACATTCCAACAATCTCTGCTTCAATACCATCCAGGTCGGTAGTTTCAGTATCAAAGCAAACTGATTTTTGGTTCAGCAGCAGGTTCAGCAGTTCTTTGCGTTTGTCTGGCGTATCTGTAAAATGATACGCTGGTTTGGTGTCAGCAATAGTGAGTACAGTATCTGACCCGGCTGCTTTTTCTTCAACGGCGTCGGTCACCATTTTGGGTCCGCCGAATAAGTCCAGTTGTCCTTTTTCCCCGCCGTTGCCGGTGAGAATTTTTTGAGCGGGAATAACAATTTCTTCACCCAGCACTTTTTTGCTGAGCGTTTTGAATTCCAGTTTGGTGAAAATACGTTTGACTTTTTCCTGGTCAGGCTCTTCAAGTTCCAGCGCTTTTTCATCAAACTCAACCGGAACATCCAGGGTAATGGTGGCTAGTTTTTTAGACAATAATCCCTGTTCGGCAAAGGCAATAACATTTTCTTTTTGTTTGCCTTTCAGGTCATCGGCATGGGCAATTAATTCTTCAACTGAGCCGTATTTTTTGATCAGTGCTTTTGCTGTTTTTTCACCTATGCCAGGGATACCGGGAATGTTGTCTACCGCATCTCCCCATAAACCAAGTACGTCAATAACCTGTTCGGGCCGTTCTACTTCAAACGAGGCACAAACTTCAGGTACTCCCCAGATTTCTGCAGGTTTGCCACCTTTGGCGGGTTTGTAGATAAAAATGTTGTCTGAAACCAGCTGCCCAAAATCCTTATCGGGTGTCATCATGTAGGTTTTGTAACCGTGTTTTTCAGCTTTTTTGGCAATGGTTCCGATAATGTCATCGGCTTCGTGCCCGGGGCTTATCAGTACCGGAATTTTAAAGGCGCGGATAATTTCCTGGATAGGCTCAATCATCGATGCAATATCTTCAGGCATGGCTTCACGGTTGGCCTTGTAATCAGTAAACTCAACGGCGCGGTTGGTCTCTTCAGCGCTGTCAAATACCACGGCAATGTGTGTTGGTTTTTCTTTGTTTAAGATGTCCAGCAGCACCGTGGTAAAGCCAAAAGCAGCAGAGGTATTTTGTCCCTGACTGTTGATACGCGGGTTTTTGATAAACGCGTAATAAGCGCGGTAAATCAATGCAAAGGCATCAAGCAGAAACAATTTTTTATCATGTGGAGGTGTCATCTTTATCCTGAGTTTTAAACGTGGGGAGATAAAGATAGTGATTTGCTGCGATTGCCGGATTTTGGAGTATTGAATTGCCTCGGCTCACCGCTGGCTTCGGCTACGCTCAGCCGGCGGTGAGCCGGTTTCTCCCGGTGTGCGGTTCTGCTGAATGAATGAGGTTAGATCTATGGTTAAACCTGTGATGTGACTGAGCGTTCAACATATGTTTCTTCCATTGGAGGATCAGGGTAGTTGCTTCGCCGACGGCAAGCCTTGTGCTTACGCCGTAGCTCATTGCCTTCGCGCAGCCGCTTATGCTTACGCCGGAGCTTCAGCATAGGCGCACGCATAGCAAGGTCAGCATAGGCGCATGGCGGCCGATGGAGCGTAGCCGAAGCTACCCCATAAATTTATAACCCACTCCCTTGACCGTTTGAATAACGTCAGACCCGAATTTTTCGCGCAGTTTACGAATGTGTACATCAATGGTGCGGTCACCAATGTAGGTATCACCCCACACATCGTTCAGAATTTCTTCACGGCGGAATACTTTGTGCGGTACACTCATCAGCAGTGATAACAATTCAAATTCTTTTTTGGGAATAATGGTTTCTTTACCATTCATTGAAATTGAAAACCGCTCAGGATTAATAGAAATACCGGTTAAAGATTCAGCAGCCGGCACAGCAACCCGGTCAAGCAGCACTTTTACCTTGTGCATCAGAATTTTGATGCGGATGGGTTTAACAATGTAATCATCAGCCCCGGCATTATAACCGGCAACCTGTGAATAATCTTCGCCACGTGCAGACAGAAAGAGGATCAGCGTATTTTTAAAAGCTGGTTTTTTACGCAGGGTTTCACACACTGAGATTCCGTCCATGTCGGGCAACATTACATCCAGCAGAATTATATCGGGGCGGGTTTTTTCTGCCGTCTCTATTGCCTCTGCACCATTGGCTGCCTTTGAAACCCTTAAGCCTTCTTTGTTGAAATTGTATGCCAACATTTCAAGAATATCTTCTTCGTCATCTACTATTAAGATTTTCTTTCCTTCCATGTTTTTTTTAACAAAGGTAGAGGTGCTGATGTCAAGAGAACATTACCACCCCATTAACCCTCTGTTAAGGATGTCTCAAGTCAATATTAATTTAATGTTAACCACAATTAACCTATTCATAACGCTCTTAATTCGGCTGCAGGGAGGGCTCCGCGGTAACTTTGTGACAAATTTTTTTTATGAAGAACCTGTTGTTGGTGGTGATTGGATTGCTGGGGTTAACCGGACAATCAGCTTATGCTCAAACCGGAACACTGAAAGGAAGTTTGTACAAAGAGATAATGGGAATTCGTGAACCGCTTCCAATGGCAAAAGTACGCGAACTGGAAGAAGGTAATTTTCGCCTGGCCGATGATCAGGGCCGGTTTGAAATGACACTGAAAGAAGGTACCCATCACCTCATCATCAGTTTTGTTGGATTAGTTACCGATACAATTGAAGTGTCGGTTATTGCTGGCCAGGTAAATACCATGGACATTCGCATGGCAGAGCGCGGAGATCTGGCAGAAGTAGTGGTGGTGGTCAACGGCAAAACTGACGGCGGAACCGAAGTATCAGCCATTCAGGATGTGAAAGAAGATGATAAAGTAACCAATGTTCAGACAGCTACCATGATGGAGCAAAAAGGGTCAGGTGATGTTGGCGATGCTACCAAAAAAATGACTGGTTTATCAATGGTTGGTTCAGTATTGTATGTGCGCGGTTTGGGTGACCGTTACAATGTGGCATACATGAATAATCTTCCGTTGCCTTCACCAGATCCTGATTTCAGAGTTATACCGCTGAGCATTTTTCCAACCGATATTGTGAGCTCAGTGCAGGTAAGTAAAGTAATGTCACCTGAACTGTATGGTGATTTTTCAGGTGGTGCGTTTAACATTACCACCCGCAGTTTTTACGATGAACCAACCTTAAAAGTGTCTGTTGGCGGTGGCTTAAATACGCAAACAACGTTTAAGGATTTTATGACCTACAACGGTGGTAAAATGGATTATTTTGGCTTTGATGACGGTTCACGCAACATTCCGCAATTTGTTACAGACAACTCATCACAGGCGGCTTATAAAGAGATTAATGACATTTATCCGTCTTCCCTGTACACATCGGTTGAAGGGAAAACAACCGGGTTTCATGACAACTTTGGAACCTTTATGAAAAAGGCCATTCCAAACACCAATTTTACAATTACCGGCGGCACTTTTATTCCAATGGCAAAATCAGAAGACAAGTCAAAAGGTTTTGGATTTTTGACCTTGCTGTCGCATGAAAATGCGTATAACTATTCCTACGGTGATATTCAAAACATCAATGCGCAAAGTGAAAGCCGGTTGAATTATCACGTTGAAAAATACAACTACACCACTTCTACAACCGGGTTATTGAATCTTTACCTGCGGTTTAGCCCTGATCACAATATCAGCATCAACTCACTTTACGTAAATACTTCAGATGACGAAACACGTGAGTCATGGGGAACGCATTATGATTATGCCCGTTCTATTTATTCACGCCGTTTGACATATGAGCAGAACTATGTTTGGGTAAATCAGCTGATTGGTACGCATAAATTCATGGCGCATCCTGAAGATAAAAATTTCTCACGCTTTACGTTTGACTGGAGAGGATCATACAGCCTTACCGGCAGCAAAGAGCCTGACCGCCGCCAGTTTGTTGCCTTTTATGACGAGGAAGATAAAGAAGATACAGAGCATTATACCTTCATGTACATTGACCGCAATGAAAATCATATTTTCTACAGCCAGTTGAATGAGCGTGAAATTGCTGCCAAAGTGAACGGAGAATTTGTGTTGGTTTACGATGAAGTAAAAGATAGTGTACGCGGTGGTATCAAAGTACAGGATATTATTTCAGTAAGAGCCGGGGTTGATTACAAATCAAAATACCGTGAGTTTGACTACAAACAGTATAACTACGTGTTAAATACGCTGGCGGCTAATACCATTAACAATGTTGATATTTACCAGATTGACTCATACCTGAATTCAGAGGTGCATGACAACGGTGAGTTTTACATTTCTGAGGTTTCCAATTTCGGGTCATCGTATATTGCTGAGCTGAATGTGATGAGCGCATACGCAGATGTTAAATTCAGACTCAATAAGTGGGAAATTATTCCCGGTGCCCGTTTTGAAAATGGGTACCAGATGGTATTAAACAGAGATCAGACAGCGCCGAGTGAAATTGACAAAACCATTTTGATTGGTGGTGTATTGCTGCCAAGTTTAATTACCAAATACACCATTTCTGAAAAAGACATTGTTCGTTTTGTAGCCACCAAAACAATTACCCGTCCAAAATTCAATGAAGTAGCCCCGTTCCAGTATACCTTGTTTTTTGCCGGTGCAAAAGCAGTAGGGAATAGTGAACTGACCAACAGTACAAATTATAACCTGGATGTAAGGTATGAGCACTATCCAAAACCGGGTGAAATGATTACCGTGGGTGGATTTTATAAATACATCGACCGTCCGATAGAGCAGACACAGCAGGCAACAGCCAGCGGACAATTGCTGAGCTATGCCAACGCCAATTCAGCTACCATTGCGGGTGTTGAAATTGAATATGTCAGAAGCCTGGCTTTTCTGGTAAACGAATCAAAACGCGATTCATCGTACCTGAAAAATTTTGGAATTGGGTTCAATGCATCGTACATGTATACCCAGGTAAGTATTGATACAACTGATCCGGGTAATATTAATACCAACGCTACCCGCCAGCTTGAAGGGGCATCACCTTACCTTGTAAATTTTGATTTACGGTATGAAAAAGCATTTGCCGTAACGGATTCAACCGATCGTAAACTGATGCTTGCACTGGCATACAATGTATTTGGCCCTCGTTTGTATGCGGTTGGTTCTAATGGCATTGGTGATCAGTTTGCCATGCCGGTAAACACATTAAACTTTGTGGCAAAAATTGATTTTGCAAACAGGGTTACAGTAGGTATAAAAGCCAGAAATATTCTCAACCCGACAATTCAGATTGTGCAGGAAGATAAAGTAGATGCCGGAGAGTGGTTAAATGTTTCAAGCTATAAACGTGGAATTGATTTCAGTTTCTCTATCGGATATTCTTTCTGAAAATAAACCGGAGACAGAATTGAAAGGCCCGGTTTACCGGGCTTTTTTGTATCAGAAAACCGGCATGTTATGGAAATACTAAGGCGCATTAATGTAAAGATAACACACTCATAACGTAGCTGTAAATACAATTAAACCTTGATGTAAGACCTTTGTATCAACAAAAAGAAAAATTGAAAAAACTAAAAAAATGAATATGAAAAAGTCTACAATCGGTATCGTTATGCTGGCCGGAGCTTTGGTAGCTGTTACTCCTTCATGCAACAGAAAAGGATGTACAGATCCAACGGCCAACAATTATGAAGAAAAAGCAAAAAAAGATGACGGGTCATGTACCTACGATGCACTGTGGTATACTGAAGTGGTATACAATGGTGTAACATATCGCCAGTTGCCTTCACACGTTACTTCGGATCAGACATTAACAGCTGATGCCAAATGGATGCTTTCAGGCGGAACATTTGTTGATAACGGTGTTACATTGACAATTGAAGCAGGTACAACTGTATATGCAGCAAATGATGGTACAACTCCATTCCTTGCAATTTCTCAGGGAGGTAACCTCAATGCAGTTGGTACAGCAAGTGCACCAATCATCTTTACACCGGTAAAAGATAGCCCTGCACCTGGTGACTGGGGTGGAATCATTATCAACGGATATGCACCACTTAACAACGGAACAACTGCTGAAGGTGAAGGTGGAACAGGTACTTACGGCGGAACAGACGCAGCAGATAATTCAGGAACATTGAAATACATTCGCGTTGAGTTTGCAGGTAAAATTCTTGGAACTGACAATGAATTGAATGGTTTCTCTTTTAACGGTGTTGGTTCAGGTACTACACTTGAATACCTTCAGGCTTACAGAGGTTCAGACGACGGCTTTGAATTCTTTGGCGGAACAGCTTCATTGAAATATGCAGTGTCTTCAGGTAACCAGGACGATTCTTTTGACTTCACAAACGGATGGGTTGGAAACGGACAGTTTTGGGTAGTTAACCAAAACACAGACGGTGGTGACCGCGGAATTGAAGGTGATAACAACGAGTCAAACAACGCTGCTACACCTTATACAAATCCTACAATCAGTAACGTAACTTTGATTGGTGCTGAAGATGGAGATGCTTTGAACCAGGGCTTAAAATTGCGCCAGGGAATGAAAGGTAATCTGTACAACTTTGTAGTTACCGGTTTCCCTAAAAGAGGTTGCCAGGTTGAACACAATGTGTCTGTTGCAAACATGGATGCGCTGACATTGAACTTTAAAAACTCAATTGTTGACAATATCGCTCCTTTCAAATTCACAGCTTCAACCGGAAACGATACAATTCCGGCAGCAAATCCAACACACATTTTCTCTGACGCAGCATACAACAACCAAACTGCAACAGATGGATCATTGGTTACTTTCCTGAGCGGTTATGTTGGAACGTCATCAACCGGTGCAATTGACCCAACTACACTTGGATCATGGTTCACAGCCGGAAACTTCATTGGTGCCGTTGAATCTTCAAACAACTGGACTACCGGTTGGGTAAGAGCCTTATAAGTTAATACATCGTTTGTAAAACGAACTTTCGGGAGAAAGAGGATTCGCAAAAGCGGATCCTCTTTTTGCTTTTTTATAATAGTATAATATTCTGTTTACCGGTAGATAAAGTAACCGTCTTAATTTTGTTTCAAAGCTTCTCATGATATCCTTGATTCCGGGTTATTTCACATAACCGGATGAAACCATGAACAAGCAAAAATTTCAGCCTCTTTTTTTCAATGGTACTGGAATCTTGTAATCCGAAATCAAAATCCGGATTTTTAGTAAAGCAACTCTTTTTTATTTTGTTCATTTTCCTTTTTCAGAGTGGTTATGCGCAGTCCATTGTAATCAATGAGGTTTCGCAAGGCTCTTCCGGAAACCAGGAATATGTTGAATTTCTGGTGACCGGTCCGGCTTTGGTGAATTGTACCGATACACCACCGTGTATTGATTTACGCGGCTATATTTTTGATGATAACAATGGCTACCTGAATGGATTTCCAACATCCGGAGTTGGAATTGCAGCTGGCGCCTGCCGTTTTTCCAATGATTTGTTTTGGGCCTGCATTCCTGCCGGTACATTAATTGTCATTTACAATGATGCAGATGTGAATGGCTCTATTCCGCCTCAGGATATTGACATGGCAGATGGAAACTGTGCCATAACTATCCCTGTTTCATCGGCACTTTTTGAAAAGCACACCACTTTGCCAAGTTCTGCAAACAGCTTGTATGCCGCCGCCGGATGGGTTTCAGGAGGCAGCTGGACAAACATTTCCATGGCTAATGCTGCTGATGGATTTCAGATTTATGCACCGTCAAACACCACGGTTCCGGTATTCAGCATTGGCTGGGGACCAACCAATAACCTGGGTGATATTTACATGGGTTCAGGTTCTGCCGCAGGTAATGTTTTTTATGCGAATGATTGCGACTATTTTAATCAGGCCAGTTGGATAGATGGCTCAGCAACCACTGATCAGAGTCCGGGTTCACTGAATATGGTTCAGGCTTCCTGTGCTGGTTTGATGAATGCCAACTGCAATCCGCCAACCGTTGTAATTGTTCCGGTAGATGAAACATGTACCGGACTTTGTGATGGGTCGGCTACAGCAACTGTAACGGGTGGTATGCCTGCATTTGTGTATTCCTGGAGTCCCGCTCCGGGTGCCGGTCAGGGGACAGCAACCATCAGTGGCTTGTGCGGGGGAACTTCATACACCCTTACGTTAACAAACGACAACGGTAACGGTTGTATTTTGACAGAAAATGTAACTATTGGAAGTGGCGCTGCCTCCGTAGTTCCAACATTTGCTGCGGTTGCTCCAATTTGTTCGGGTGATGCATTGGCAGCTTTGCCAACCACATCAATCAATGGAATCACCGGAACGTGGTCGCCAGCATTGAATAACACCGCAACCACTACTTATACCTTTACGCCAACCGCGGGTCAGTGTGCAACCACAACTACATTGACCATTACGGTGAATCCAAACATAACACCAACATTTGCTGCGGTTGCTCCAATTTGTTCCGGTGATGCATTGACAGCTTTGCCAACTACATCTACCAACAGTATTACCGGAACGTGGTCTCCAGCAATAGATAATACAGCAACCACTACCTATACCTTTACGCCAACCGCGGGCCAGTGCGCAACCACAACCACACTAACCATTACGGTGAATCCAAATGTAACACCAAC
>JACPUU010000021.1 GCA_016192075.1 Bacteroidota bacterium
ATAATTTGGGTAACTGTAATGACATTTGAACAGGCATCGGTTACACTGTAAGTTCTTGTTATGGTCTCAGGGCAAGTGTTACCATCCGATACATCACTTACAAAAGCTACTACCGGTACACCGTTATTGTCTGCTTCATCGGTTACTACCAGCGGATCTGCTGCAGGTACATCACCAATACATTGTACTGTTACACCAGCCGGATTGGAAGCCGTAGGCATAATTGGATCGGTGATCAAAATGGTTTGCGTTACCAGAATCTGATTTCCGCAGGCATCTGTTACGCTATAAGTCCGCGTGATGGTCTCAGGACAAAGGTTGCCATCTGTCACATCACTTACAAAAGCTACTACCGGTGCCGAGCAGTTGTCTGCCTCATCAATTACTACCAGCGGATCAGGTGCTGGTGCCGGACCTCCTGGTACGGTTACTGAAGCAGGGTTAGATGCTGTCGGGTTGGTGGTATCATCTACCGTAATAGTCTGCGTGACATTAATTGAATTACCGCATGCATCGGTAATTGCATACGTTCTTGTAATAATTTCAGGACAAGTACCACCGTTTGAAATGTCACTCACAAAGGTAACCACAGGCAATGCGCAGTTATCCGCCTCATCTGTAATTGATGTAATGTCGGCAGCCGGAACGTCCGCGATGCACTGCACCGTAACGTTCGCCGGTGCGGTTCCTGTTGGATTAATATTATCATCTACCGTAATTGTCTGCGTGCAGGTTGCGGTATTCCCGCAGTTGTCCTGGATGCTGTAAGTTCTGGTTACTGTCTCAGGGCACGTGTTACCATCTGATACTTCACTTACCAGTGTAAAAGTTGCAGGAACTATTGTGCCTCCCACTGAGCTGGCAGAACCACCCGCACCTGTGAAAGCAGCAAAACTAGCATACGCTGGTTGCTCTGTAATGGAACAAACGGCCGTAAGCGCACCCGGACACGTTAATGTTGGAAGCGTATTGATAACACTAATGGTAAATGTTTGCGGCGTACCTGTACAGCCATTTAATACCGGGGTAACAGTAATTGTTGCTGTAAGTGTTGTACCTGGTGTTGGATTTAATGCTGTGAAAGAAGCAATGTTTCCGGTGCCGCTTGCTGCCAGACCAATGCCCGGAGTGTTATTCGTCCAGTTATACGTTGTGCCGGCTATGGCTCCGGTAAAGTTTACTGCTGTTGTTGCACTGTTGGCGCACAACGATTGATCAGCCGGATCGGTTACCGTTGGAATCGGGTTCACCGTAATGGTAAATGTCTGCGCTGTACCGGTACATCCTGCTAAGGTTGGCGTTACAGTTATGGTTGCAGTAACGGCTGCCGTAGTTGCATTGAGTGCCGTGAAAGAAGCAATATTACCCGTGCCTGATGCCGCAAGGCCTATCGAAGGGGTGTTATTTGTCCAGTTAAATGTTGCACCCGCGGTTCCGGTAAAGTTTACCGCAGTGGTTGCTGTGTTGGCACAAAGTGTCTGATCAGCCGGATCAGTTACAGTCGGTGATGCCGGATCTACCAATGTTATCACTGTTGCGCTGGTGCTTGTACATGAACCCAGAGCAACTTCAAAACCTGAATATGATCCTGCTGTTAAACCTGTTATTGTAATTGCGCCTGCGCCATTTGATGTCATTGGTGTTGGACCAACAACAGAACCGTTATTGTAAGTTACATTGTACAGTGTACTTGCAGCCAGACCTGTGATCGTAATAGTACCATCCGTTCCACCACACACTGTAGGGTTTGTACCACTGACTGCGATTACAGGGTTTGGATTAACCGTAACAACTACCTGGTCTGTATTCACACAACCGGCCAGCGTTGCTGTAACAGTATAAGTAACTGTTCCAACTGCAGGTGTAAAGGCAACGCCATTGGTAACACCGTTATTCCAGCTGATAGCTGCACCCATTGGATTTGTTGCAGTTAACGTAACAGATGATCCCTGGCAAATAGACAGATCGGCTCCCGCACCAACAGTTGGTATAGGGTTCACCGTAATGGTAAATGTTTGAGGAGTACCTGAACAGCCATTAGCGGTAGGGGTAACTGTAATAGTTGAAGTGATAGGCGCCGCTGTTCCATTTACAGCAGTAAATGAGGCAATGTTTCCAGTACCAGAAGCCGCGAGGCCAATTGCTGTATTATTATTAGTCCAGTTAAAGGTTGGTCCGGCCCCTCCTGTAAAGTTTACCGCTGTTGTTGCAGCATTGGCACACAAAGTCTGGTTAGCCGGATCATTGACGGTTGGTATTGGGTTAACCGTAATGGTAAATGTCTGGGGTGTACCTGAGCAACCATTTACCGTTGGTATTACCGTAATTGTTGAAGTAACCGGAGTGCTGCCGGCATTGGTGCCGGTAAATGAAGCAATGTTACCTGAACCAGAAGCAGCCAGACCAATACTTGTATTATTATTGGTCCAGTTAAATGTAGTACCGGCTACCGCACCTGTAAAGTTTACGGCAGTAGTTGCAGTATTGGCGCACAAAGTCTGGTTGGCCGGATCAACAACGGTTGGTATTGGGTTAACGGTTATGGTAAATGTTTGTGCAGTACCAGGGCAACCATTAATTGTTGGCGTAACAGTTACTGTAGATACAACAGGCGTTGTACCGGCATTGACAGTAGTAAATACAGCAATGTTACCGGTACCAGAGGCAGCAAGGCCAATTGAAGTATTTGTGTTGGTCCAGTTATAGGTTGTGCCGGCAATTGAACCGGTGAAACTTACCAATGCTGTATTTGTTCCCGCACATAATGTTTGATCTGCCGGGTCATTGACAGTTGGGATCGGGTTTACCGTAATTGTAAATGTTTGTGGTGTGCCCGTACAACCTGAGGCAGTTGGTGTTACAGTAACGGTAGACGTAACAGCAGTAGTACCCGCATTGATTGCAGTAAAAGAAGCAATGTTTCCGGTACCTGATGCAGCAAGGCCAATTGTTGTATTGCTGTTTGTCCAGTTATACGTTGTGCCCGCTACAGCTCCGGTAAAGTTTACTGCTGTTGTAGCAGTATTGCCACACAATGTCTGGTTGGCCGGATCAACAACAGTTGGTATTGGATTAACGGTAATGGTAAAAGTTTGTGGAGTGCCCGGACAGCCATTGATGGTTGGTGTAACGGTTATAGTAGAAGTAACCGCAGTGGTTCCGGCATTGGTTGCTGTGAATGAAGCAATATTACCCGTGCCTGATGCGGCAAGACCAATTGATGTATTGCTATTGGTCCAGTTATAGGTTGTACCTGCAATGGCACCTGTGAAGTTAACCGCAGTAGTGGCTGTATTGGCGCATAAGGTTTGGTCAGCAGGGTCTGTTACGGTTGGAATTGGGTTTACTGTTATCGTAAACGTCTGCGCTGTGCCGGTACAGCCCGAAGCTGATGGCGTTACCGTGATGGTTGCAGTAACCGGTGTTGTACCTGCATTCACAGCAGTGAAAGAAGCAATGTTTCCGGTTCCTGAAGCGGCAAGACCAATTGAAGTAGTGTTGTTGGTCCAGTTATAAGTTGTACCAGCTACAGCTCCTGTAAAGTTTACCGCAGTAGTGGCTGTATTGGCACACAAGGTCTGGTTGGCCGGATCAACAACCGTTGGGGTCGGGTTTACTGTTATCGTAAATGTTTGTGGTGTACCCGTACAGCCATTAGCAGTGGGGGTAACTGTAATAGTTGAAGTAATTGCTGCTCCGGTTCCGTTAGTTGCGGTAAAAGAAGCAATATTTCCGGTTCCGCTGGCTGCAAGACCGATTGCGGTATTACTGTTTACCCAGTTAAAGGTTGGTCCGGCCCCTCCTGTAAAGTTTACTGCTGTTGTTGCAGTATTGGCACACAAAGTCTGGTTAGCCGGATCATTGACTGTTGGTATTGGGTTAACCGTAATGGTAAATGTCTGGGGTGTACCTGTACAACCGTTTACCGTGGGTATTACCGTAATTGTTGAAGTAACCGCTGTGCTGCCGGCATTGATTGCCGTAAATGATGCAATGTTACCTGAACCAGAAGCTGCCAGACCAATACTTGTATTATTATTGGTCCAGTTAAATGTAGTACCGGCTACAGCACCTGTAAAGTTCACGGCAGTTGTCGCTGTATTAGCACATAAAGTCTGGTTGGCCGGGTCAACAACGGTTGGTATTGGATTAACCGTTATGGTAAATGTTTGTGGGGTACCAGGGCAACCGCTCACCGTTGGCGTAACTGTTATGGTTGAAGTAACCGCCGTGGTACCTGCGTTAGTTGCCGTAAATGCTGCGATATTACCCGTGCCCGATGCAGCAAGACCAATGGTTGTATTACTATTGGTCCAATTATAAACAGTACCAGCAACTGTTCCTGTAAAGTTAACCGCTGTTGTGTTGGTATTTGCGCAAAGTGTTTGATTTGCCGGATCAGTAACCGTTGGTGTTGGGTTAACGGTAATTGTAAATGTCTGGGGTGTACCGGTACAACCAGCAAATGTAGGTGTCACTGTTATTGTTGCGGTAACTATTGCTGAAGTTGCATTGACTGCGGTAAACGACGCTATATTACCGGTACCGCTTGCCGCCAATCCTATAGAAGGCGTATTATTGGTCCAGTTATATGTCGTTCCGGCAACGGCCCCTGTAAAGTTAACAGCCGTGGTGGCTGAATTTGCACACACAATCTGATTGGCAGGGTCAACAACGGTTGGTATTGGATTAACTGTTACAGTAACTGTTTGAGCCGGTCCAACACAACCATTGGTTGGTGTTACGGTGTAGGTAACTGTCTGAGGACTTGCGGTTACATTGGTAAGGGTGTTACTAAGTGTACTGGTTGATTGAACAGTTGTGCTTTCTCCACCAACGGAAGCAGTAGCAGTAGCAACCCAGGTATAAGTGCTCCCGGCCATGGTGCTGGTTAAAGGAATGCTCACCGTTGCTCCCGAACAAATTGTAGCCGTGGTTGGGCTGGTCATGATAGGTGAATTGTTAACCGTTACGCACTGAACCTGTGTGTACGTACACCCAAAATTGTCTGTAAGTGAATAGGTATAACACGGCGTTCCGGCTGATGTTGGTGTAACAGTTGCAGTAGTAGTACCGGTAGATGTCAGCCCGGCAGTTGCAACCCAACCTTGTGAGGCAATGGTAGGTGTAAATGAGCCAGCTGCAGGTGGTACCGTAAAGTTAATGTCCCAGTTAAAAATATAACCGTTATCAATGGCAAGGTTATCGGTTACCTGAATGGTCCAGTCACCATTTAACGGGCAGCCAAACAAACTTGACCAGGGATCAACCGGCATGTAATTACCCGGAGCAATGGATGGGCCGGCGGGAGTACCTGATGTAACGGTACTTCCGCTTACCAAAAGGGTTGTAGCGGAGGGCGTAAAACAATACGTTGATCCGGTACCCGGATTTGTAGTTCCATCATCCAGCGGAGAGCCTAAATAGGTTCCGCCACCACCGGGATAAGCCTTCAGGGTCATGCTTTGCCCGTTTGGACAAATTATCTCAATATTCAAATCCCCCAGGTATGAGTGTTCAATGTTCAAACAGATCTGCGAAATATCTGCGGCACTTGTAATTGTTTGACCGGAATTATAACAATCAACAGCAATTGCGGTCTGATACGATACCCCCGATCCATCCGGTAAAAAAGTTGTACCGGAAACAGGCGGCGTACAATTGGGTACATAAGGCGTCATTGTTACGTTGGCCGTAAGATTCGAAGATTGACCCAGGCAAATTGGATTGGGAGAAGCATTGGTGACAATAACCGGTGTTGTGGATACCTGAATTACCTGGCTGGCACTATTGGTATTAGAACATCCGTTAGGATCTGTAATTTCAAGACTGGCAACATACGCTCCTGAAGCATAGGTATGCGTTACTGTTGAACCGGTGCCGGTGGTACCATCACCAAAATCCCACGTATAAACTGCTCCTGCTCCACTGCTTGAAAAAGTACCTGAACCGTTAAGCGTAACCGTTTGGCCCTGGCATACTTTAACAATACCTGCTACGGGTGCAGGTGACGTACTTGTAATATTTGCCGTAATGGTCTGACAGGGTTGAATACACGTAATCACAGATTGCCAGCCTCCTTCTGCTACGCTGCCATCTGAATCAAACTCAAATGTCAAACACCCGCTGGGATTACTGCCTTGTACAAGACCTGATAACGGAACGTCGTTGTCATAACACCCCAAAGAAGGCGCGGCTGTACTGTTACCATTGTATACGCACAAAAAGTCAAACCCGGCTTCAACATCAAATGCTGTAAAATTAACTACTACCTGTCCTCCAGGAACATCAGGGCAAATGGTAATTACGTTGTACTCATTGTTTGAATAAGCTCCGGCTGCATTCAATCCGCTTCCACCGGAATCATAAAAGTTTCCGCTGCAATCGGTTATATCTGCACCGCTTATCAGATAATTCTGCGCAGAAAGGTGACCCGCATACGCAAAAACTGCAAAAAGCAATGCTATACGGATTCCAGGTAGACTATTTTTTATTTTCATCATGGCTTTGATAAGTGGTAATCTCAATTCAATTATTCATTTTTTCTGTTACATAATCAGTGGGGAAAATTAGCAGCGCTTTTCCCGTGTCACCAAGCCTGTAATAGGTATATGCGTGTTGGTCCCACTCGAATTTAAAGAGCAGGTAATTGATAGATCCGTTCAAAGCCTGCTGTACAAAATCAGATGCGCTTACTTGCGTAACTGACTTGTCAGCATTGATTTTCTCGATTGTTTGGAGCTGAATAAAAGAGCTCATTTTTTCAGGCACATAGTCAATCAACTCAAACCCATAACTGAGTCTTGCGTCCAGAAATTTTAAGTACCCTGAACCTGCCTGGTAAAGTTTTGTGTAACGGTCCTGACCCAGGTACTCGACAAGGCGCTGTTCATTTACATAAGTCTGCCCAAAACCGGCCGTTCCAAGAAGGAAAAGAATAAAAAATAAAGTGCTCTTCATGATTACAATTTAACATTAAATTGACGAACTGTTAAAGTGGGGGTTGCCTGTATTTGAATAAAATACCGTTTTTTTTTGCTTTTTCCGGTACAATTCTCCTAAAACGATGTAATACAGCTAAATCGATTCAAAAAGAAGGTGTTAAACACCCCATTTAATTGAATAAAAACCAGCGTTGCGAATTGAATCAAACCATTCTGTTTGAAGTAACTAATTGCTGTTTGTTTTTTAACAAGCGTTCAGGAGCCGGATTTCCGGTTAAAATTGTCTTTTGGAAGACTGGCTCATCCAAACCAACCGTTCAGGCGAAAAATGCTCAATAAACGGTTTCGACACCAGAGTTAAGTAACGGAAGTAAATTGTATTGAATAGAGCCTCTTCGCCAATCCAGCGCGGCAGGTAAATAAATCTTTTCCAAAAGCGGAATTTCATCTGTCAGAACTAACGCATCATCCATATCAGCCTGGCTCAGATTCACAAAATAATCTTCAAGTTTCTCAATAGGTGTCAGACCAGGTTCACTGTAATTTATAGCTGAAAAATTCTTACGCTCAGGTTGTGCCAGAAAGATCAGGTTTCTGCCTGATTCATCACCCGGTGTTGCAACTATGTCTGTATAAAAACCGGCTTCTTCAAATGTTTTTAAGATACAGCGTGAGGCCCTGCCTTTTTCGCCTGAAATATATCCGTAAAAATTCATCATAATCATGCCGCCCGGTTTCAGCATTTCTTTCATGCGCTCAAAACTTTCGAGTGTGAGAACATGGGCTGGTGGTGTTTCATTTAAAAAAAGATCCAGGGTAATGACATCATACTTTTTTTCACATGTATTTATAAACCGGCGTGCATCATCAATCACAATATTTGTGGACGGATCAATGTAAAAAAATTCAATGGCTACATCCCTCACACGTTCATCAATTTCGACAACATCAATATCAAATTTCAGCCGTTTAAACTGCTGCACCAATGTGCCGCCACCAAGCCCCAGCAGCAGCACATCACTGCCCGGCGGGTAGATGCTTACAGCCGTTGGAAAAAAATAGGACCAGTCCCACAAATCATATTCTGGATTTTCCAAATCCATGATGGTTTGCGCAGTATTATTAACCATGAGTGATCGCCCGGTTTTCCATCCACGTGTAGCGGTGAGGTATGGCATGTCTATCACTTTTATCTGACCTAAAACGCCCTCTGATTCATACCTGATTTTTATCTGATCAGATAAAATAGTGCGCTGGTGCGAATTGACAAAAGCCATATAAAACATAGGCACAATCATCACCGCTGCTTTCAACTTTTTTCCTTTCAAAAGTGCAATGAGTGGAAAAAAAGTCAGAAGCACACCAAAGAAATAACACGGCCATTTTATACCAAATTCAGGCAGCAGGTAAAAGCCTACCAAAAAAGTTGCAACAATACCGCCCAGGGTTGATATGGCATATACAGAGCCTGCACTTTTTCCGGTTTCAGAAACAGATGAATTGATCAGGTTAATGATGATTGGTGAGGTCATACCCATCAGCAACAACGGCGGAAACATAAAGATCATCAATGAAATGGTTGTTCCCCACTGTACACTTAATTCAATGGTAGCTGACATAGACCAGAAACTGGTATGCGGCATAATTGCCAGAAAAAATCCTGCCAGCAAAAGAATCCAGTAAACCAGGTTCTGGCGCTTGATTTTTTCAGACACATATCCTCCCAGGTAATAACCAGACATGAGTGAAAAAAGAGTAATGCCTAAAACGGCGGCCCACACATAAAGTGATCCGCCAAAAAAAGGTGCAATCATTTTGGCACTGAACAACTCGCAAGCCATTACAGATGCTCCTTCAATAAATGATAAAAGAAAAAGAAAACGTCGCTCAGCCTGTGTCATCCGGTGTTCAAAATTTCACTACTGAATAACCAGTTTCTGAACCAGTTTATAATTGCCCGTAGTAATTACAACCTGGTAAATTCCGGCTGAATAATCAGCGGCGTCCAGAAAGAAATTTTTTGTTCCTCTGTCCAGGGTTCCGTCAAAAATAACAGCAACGGTTTCACCCAGCATATTGGTCATGGTAACAGTACAATTTAATGACTGATTACACAGCACCGGAATAACGGTAATTGCATTGGCCGGATTTGGATAAATGGACTGAAACTGAATTGGATTTTCAACTGCAATTTCAGCTACCGAACCCATGACCAGGAATTGGTGATAACCATCTGGCGCAGGTATCGGATGTGACGCAACCCGTCCGTTTACAGCTTCTGCACGAATGTAATAATAAACCGTTGTGCCGGCAGCCTGAGCCGGAATTGAACCTGTCCACACATCACCCGTTGTATTGGACATGGCCACTTCAGTATACGAACCGGCAAGTGACGTTTTGTAAAAAATGCTGGCCGATGCAATGCCTGATTTATGTTTAATTTCTGCTGACGCCAGATACGGGTTAAGATCATCAAACGTATCTTCCAGCTTTTGGTGTGAAATCAACAGCGGATCGCTTACACCAACGGTATGTGTAATGCAGTGAATGGCACCGCCTGCACTGATTAAATTCATGCCGGTGTCATCTACATCAATAGGAACAATGGTATAACCCGGCATGGCATTGCCTAAAATATTCAGCGCAATGGTATCATATTCCTGCCGGTAAGTAGGCAGCAAAATGGTTTTATTTACAAATGTCTGGTTGGCGTATGTGCGGTATGAACCTCCGGCATCCGGATACAAACCCGAAGTACTTGGCGGCTGCGGAACACGGATAACCTTAAACGGGGTACCGAATTTGGTGGTATAGTTATCCAAAACATACTGTAGGTTTGCTTCTATCTGAGGCCCGTCAGCAATCCCCGCCGGATATTCGCCCACCAGCAATGTCTGTTCATCAATAATTTTGATGTGCATGTCAATGTGATGAATTCCATCGTAAGGGAGTACTGTCATTTTGATGTAAGTGTTAATACCCATCCAGCTTTGAAAAATGGCATCAATTTCAGCTTCTGTGTGATTTGGATACGACAGGGCATACGTGCCGGCACCATCATTTTCATCGAGAATCAATTCAGAGGCAAATGCCTGTCCGCTTCCGTCAGACATCCAGTTACCACCGGTATTCATAATGCGGTTTGGATTTGCTGTTGTTGAATAAAGATCTATTCCAAGGTACGCGGCATAGGTATCTGGTATTACATCATCGTAAGGCCGGGGACGGTTATAAATCCAATCTACCAGAATCAGCGAATCAACATCGTTTACATAAACTGAATTGGCGCCGTAATCTCTGATCCAGATTGAATTCCAGTCGGTTTCAATGTAGTCAATGTTTACATCAGGCACACTGTTACTGGTGAGATATGATTTAACGGTAACAGAATCGGTACACATGATAATTACCAGGCATTCTTCCTGCGCGGCATCTACAATTTTACGCTGAATGGTATTATACTGACCTGTCCAGGTAACAACAAGAGCCTGCACTTCCTCCCACTCTGCCGCGGTGCGGAGGGATGAAAAAGGTGGTGGTGTAGAAATACCACGATCATCAAAACTCTGAAGGTATGCTTCCATCATCCCCTTCTCTGCCTCGGTCATATAACGGGGCAAATTGGTTTCAGTCTGGGAAAGGGAAGTGAAGCAAACGAATAAGCCTGCCAGGCAAATTAAGACAAATTTCAATTTCATGGATACAACTTGAGTGTGACCAATTTACGCTTTTTTTGAAGATCACCGTGAAATAATACCCCACAAAAAATAAGCATCAAAGGCATCCAATGCAATTGCCAATCGTCTGAATTAAAAGATTAAGCGAATATTAATTTCACTCAAAAACTTGCTTTTTTAGTATAAATTGATTAGCTTCGTCTCCCTTTTTGAAAAAAATGAAGGTTTCGAACATCGGAATCATATTACTTACTCTGATGGTTTTAGCAAAATATGTTATTTCGCTGAATACCATGACTCTGGAAGATGGCTCTTTCAAAGATGGTTTGGCCATTGACTATACTGTCGTTCAAAAAGAATTAACGAATTATCAGAATCAGCAACAGGCTGAACCACTATTGGCTTATAACCCTGTTGAACCTGTTGTTGCTGTTGTACAAACAGACATTCCCGCAACCAATCACCATCATGCAGCCAATGAATCACCAGACATTGCTGACAGTTTTGTTGTAACGGAAACAGAAAACCTGGAGGGACCGGCACCCATGGAATATGCCAACACCCTGGTTGTTTACAACCCATCTAACCCAGTTATTGCACAAATGACCACGCAATACCTGGATCCTGAAGATTCAGAACCCTTGGATCAGGGTAACACCCTTATCAATGAAATGCAAATGATGATGCCGCGCAGATAGTAGTTGCCTGCAAAGAAAATCAATCTTCAGCTTCAAGACACTCCGTTAAAATTTTTGCAAACTCCGCCTCAGGCTGTGCCCCTGAAATACCAAATTTGCGGTTAAATACAAAAAACGGAACGCCCTGTAAACCCAAATGTTGTCCCTCTATACTATTCTGCCGTACGGCGTTTCCAAAATCAGAACCTTCCACCATTTTTTTTACCTCAGCGGCATCAATACCCAATTTATTACCCAGGTCAATGAGTGTATCTTTAGCAGCAATATCTTTTCCCTCTGTAAAATAAGCGTTGAAAAGAAGCTCAACAGCCTCATTCCCTTTTCCGTATTTTTTAGCCAGGTGCTCAAACCGGTGCGCATCAAATGAATTCGCAATTTTTACGTCATCAAACCGATACTCAAGACCAACCTCAGCTGCCATTTTTGTAACATTTTCATGCATTTTTTTGGACCATTCCAGGTCTCTCCCATAGCGTTCAGCCAGGTAGGCGTAAATCCCTTTTCCGGGTTGTGATTGCAAATCCGGATCCAGCTGAAAACTCTTCCATTCAATTTCTACATTGTGCTGCTGCGGAAAATTTTTCAGCGCTGCTTCAAGTCTTCTTTTTCCAATGTAGCAAAACGGGCAGACAATATCCGACCACACTTCTATTTTAATTTTTTTCATCAGCCGGTTCTTATTTTTTTTCTTCCAACGTTCCGTCAGCATGCTTTGCAAAACGCCCCTTTGACCGGTCATGCACCTGCGCATAACTTGGCCATGGCCAGCCGCCAAACTGCGTGGCATGGTAATCATCAAACGCCTGCTGAATTTCTTCTTTGGTATTCATCACAAAGGGTCCGTACTGAATTACGTTCTCCCCGATTGGTTTGCCCTGCAAAATCAAAATACGCGATTCCCAATTACCATTTTCAACTTCCAGGTCCATATCAGGTTCAACCTCTACGGCATGATAGCCTGAAATTTGTTTACCGGCAATTGTAATAGACTCACCCTGGTAAAAATACAGGGTACGGTTCACCCCGGCTTCTGTTTTAGGCAGTATCCATTTGCCATTGGCCTCTAGTGTGATGTTCCATACCGCAACCTGATTTGCCGTATTTGCTGCCCATGAATCGGGCGGTGCAGAAGCGGCCTGCAGGTTGCCCAATGAACCGGCAATAATTTCTATTTCTGCCTTTTTGCCGGACTGATCTTTTTGAGTCAGGTGCGGAATATCTTCAGACCACATCATTTTAAAATGCGGTTCCACCATTTTATTTTTTGCAGGCAGGTTAAGCCAGATTTGAAAAAGCTCCATCGGGTTTTCTTTGTCGGCATGAATCAAAGGAAACATTTCTGAATGTTGTACGCCTTTTCCAGCTGTCATCCACTGCACATCACCATTTCCATAACGGCCTGCTGCCCCCATCGAGTCAGCATGATCTACCAACCCTTCCCTGACTACCGTAATGGTTTCAAAACCGCGGTGCGGATGCCCCGGAAACCCCGGAACCGTTTTGCCATGGTACATGCGAAAGCCGTCTTTGATAATAAAATCATCTCCCAAAAAACGGCCTTTCAGGTAACTGGTGTCAGGCCCCATTTGCTCATTGCCTTTTGGAAATTTATCTTCGTGATGCACACAAAATAAAAACGGATCCTGCGTTTCCCACTGAAAGCCCATAGGCTTTATTTTTTTGATTGGTTCTTTTGCTGAACTCATTGTCTTATCCTCTTTTTTTGATCGCCCGTAGGCCAATGATGGCAAAGCAACTAACCCCGTAAGCCCGAGTGATAATTTGCCCAGAAACGTTCTGCGATTGCTCATAGAAGACAAAATTACATGTTTAAACAAATAATTGTGCTTTTATAAGAAATAATTAACATACCGGGTTGCCATTTTTGAAAAATGAGCCAGGTACGCTTTTATAGTTTAACCCCTTTGTAAAGTACGCTTAGCTGAACAGAAGCCTCTTTGAGATGCAGAAATTTTTTGCGGGTTTCATCTGCCATAAATTGTTGAAACCAGTTTTCATTTTCAAACTCAACCAGGTGAATTTCATAAGGTTTTTCAGCGTTTCCTTCAATATAGGCAGCACTATCAGGCCGCAAGCGCAGTAGTAACCTGCCCCGGTATCTGGAGATTATGGGAATTGCCAGCGCTTCAAATTCATCAAAAACTTTTTCAGCACCGGGCTTAATATAAATGAGCTGCGTAATAAAAACAGTCATACACTTAATGCGTTTCAAGTTCAGCTTTAACGGCTTTCAAAATGCCTTTGCCATATTCCACGTCTTTTGGGCAGGCAGTGCGCACACGTGAATCAAATTCACTGAAAAAAGGATGTTGTTCCCCAAAATTTTTCACGATTAGGGCCAGGCCCCCGCTCCTGAACTCAGCAAACAAAGCAGCATTTACACGCTGCCTGGGAATGGTGCCGGTGTCTGTTTCTTTACCGGCCAATGTGCGTTCAGCCAGGTCAAGCAATGCATTTAGTCTGGATTTTGAATCAACGTGCATACCAGTTGTTTTTATGAAAGGTATTCATTTTGGCTGAAATAAAGAAACCCTGGCAACCTGATAACACCCAACAGGACTATTCTTTATCTTTAAACCCATTATTCATTTAACCCCCAATTAATGAACACTGCATTTTACCCGGCAAGCCCCACCGGTTTGCCACCTGACCTTACCGCACTCAGCCGGTCGTACAAAATCAAAGTGACACTTGCCATTGCATCTATTGTGGTATTTTTTCTGCTCTATTTTTCAATGATTGCCGCACTGGGCTGGCTGGTTTATTATTCGTTTGTCTATGATCCGGTATACCTCAACAAGCTCACCATTATTTTAAAACTGGGAGCCATAGCCGGGTCAATTATGCTTTTCATTTTTACCCTGAAATTTATTTTCAAACTGAAAAATCACAAGCCCGAAAACCGCATTAAACTTAACATGTCTGAACATCCCAGGCTGGCTGCATTTATTGATCAGATCTGCAAAGAAACGGGTGCGCCCAAGCCAAAATCGGTTTATGCTGACCCGGACGTAAACGCTTACGTTGCCTATACCAATGTCTGGCAAAGCCTCATTCTACCTACCAAAAAAGATCTGACCTTAGGGCTGGGACTTGTAAGTTGCGTGAACCTGTCTGAATTCAAAGCAATCACTGCGCACGAATTCGGGCACTTTGCACAACGCAGCATGAAAGTGGGCAGCTACATTTTGTCTGCCAACACCATTATTCACGACATGATTTTTAACCGCGATAAATGGGATCAGACACTGGCTAACTGGCGCGCATCCGATATACGGCTATCATTTGCCGCATGGATTATTACACCTGTTATCTGGATTATCCGGCAGATTCTGAATTTGTTTTACCAGTTTCTGAACATCATGTATTCATCACTTTCACGTGAAATGGAGTTTAATGCCGATAAAGTAGCAGTAAGTGTAACCGGCAGTGAACCTATCGTATCCGGCCTCTGGAAACTGGATACCGGCGTAACCGCCTGGAATGAAACATTGAATCACGCCTACACCGCGGGACGCAAAAATCAATTTGTCAAAAACCTTTACACGCATCACATCCGCGCAATTGAAAAGGCAACACCGGCACAAACCAAATTGCTGACGGAAATGCCGGCAGATCAACGCGGCGGAAAGCTTTATTTTACCGAATCAGAAAATTCGAAAGTGGGCATGTATGCCAGTCACCCACCCAATGATCAACGCGAAAACAGCGCCAAAAAACCATTTGTTGCAACCATTGAAGATGTACGATCACCCTGGATTTTATTTGACCTGCCAACCCTGGTACAGGAAAAAATGACCGAAGTGATCTATGAAAAATACCTGCAGCGAAAACCTGAAAACTGTATCAGCGATGAAACTTTTGAACAATACATTGCTGCCGAATCAAAAGGCAAGGAACTTTTTGCCGAATACGATAATACCTTTGAAAACCGTTTTCTCACAATACCAGAATTGAATACCCTTCAAAACGTATCTCCCACATTATACAATCCTGAGCTGCTTAAAAAACTAAAAGCAGCGATCATTGAAAAAATGCAACCGGTGCGCGAACTGGAGGCCCTGATGCTGAAAGTACAGAACATAGCACAAGGAACCTCCACCGAAAAAACATTCAATTTCAACGGAAAAAGTTACGGAAAACGCAACCTGAATGAAGGTTATGACGCTTTAATGAAAGAACGCGAAAAACTCTTTCGTGAAAATTTCAGCGACTGGGACAAACAATTTTGTGAACTGCATTTTTCACTCGCAAAAAAAACCGGGCGTGACACCGAACTGCAAAATTTGTATGGGCAGCATCAGCAAATCACTGTTTTTTACCAGCACCTGGCAGGTTTTAGAAATGCAGTGCTGCAAAGACTTGCCGGACTTCAAAACCGCAATGATATTCAGCCCTCAGAGCTCACTGATTTCTCGAATTTTATAGATCAGCATCTTCTTGAACTCAACAAAATGCTGGTTGCTTTTGATCAGTTTCATTTTGTGGCTCTGCCCAATATCAGCAGCACGCACGAGCTGAAAGAAGCCATTATAGAAGGTGGCCAGTTTAAACGTGAATACGGAAAAATATTTGAAAACGGTGGCTTTGACCGCATTGGCCAGCAAATTGAATCTGCCGTGGCACATTGCCAGCGCCTTGATCAGAAAAGTGTGGCTGCTATTCTGGAAATGCATGGGGAGATGGAGAAGGAAGTTACCACGCCTTAAAGATTTAATTTTATTCTAATTTTCAGAAAACTATGAACCGCCTTTTTCTTTTGGCAATAATGTTGCTATGTATTAAAGGGCTTTACGCCCAGGACACAACAGACAGAATTTTTGATTTTGCCGAAGTCGAACCTCAATTCAAAGGAGGCGAAAAGGGCATGATTAAATTCATTCAGAAAGAAGTCAATTACCCGGAGGAGGCTCGGGAAAAGGGTGAACAAGGAACCGTTTACATACAATTCGTAGTGGAAAAAGATGGTTCTTTATCCAACATTGTAGTACTCAAAGGGGCTTCGCAATTATTGGACGAAGAAGCAGTAAGAGTAGTTTCCAAAATGCCCAAATGGAAACCGGGTAAACAAAAAGGCAAAGTAGTGCGGGTACGTTATCAGATTCCGATCAGATTTAGCATTGCATAGGTATACAAAACTAAACAGGATGAGAACTCTAATCATCGCTTTATTGGTCCTCCAAAGTGTCGGTGCTGTATCTCAGGTAACAGATGAAGAAGTCATCATTACCTGTGAGTGCATTTTTGATTGGAGCGAATCATATCCGATGTTTCCGGGAGGCGAAGACTCCCTGCAAAGCTTTCTCAAAACAAATTCAGTTTACCCGCAGGAAGCATTTGAAAACAAAGAACAGGGAACCGTTTATGTGCGATTTCTTGTAAATTCAGACGGTAGCATCAGGGATGCAAAAATTCACAAGAGCGTCAGTCCATCGCTTGATGCGGAAGCACTGCGCATCGTTAATTCAATGCCTAAGTGGATTCCCGGAGAGCAAGCCGGAAAACGTATTCGGGTGCGTTATGAATTACCCATAAGTTTTCGGTTGATTTAATAGTAAAAACCCTTAAAGGAAGTTAGAAGCTTTTCTGCCAGCAGACGCAAGAATTTTTTTTCCCGCTGATCGCGAGGTTTAGCGACGCTGATTTTATTCGCAGATAAGGCGCAGATCAAACTTACTTACAAAATAGATTTGCGAAAATCCGCGCATTTTTTCTGCGCTGCGACACTTCGCAATCTGCGGGAAGAACCTTTACGATCACCCACTTGGCTCTTACATAACTTCTGAAATCAGCCTTCATTAATCGCTATTCTGCATTCAAAAAATTGCTTTCAGTTTCGCCGAAAAATCACAAATTCGGAATATCTTCTTTCTTAAATTCATACAGCTTATTTGCCTCAGCGGCTTTTAGCTCCATTACTAAATCCAGGGCTTCTGGCACCACATCGGAACAGAGTACGATCAACGATCCTTTAGTGGCATTTTTGACAGCATAACGAATGGCTTCATTCTCTGACGGAATGATGGTGATTTTTTTATCAGGGTCAACATCTTTGATTCCGTCAACCAGCATTTTGATGAGTTCATCTTCTGATTTTCCGCGCAGGTTTTTATCCTGCCGTACAATAATTTCATCAAACATTTCAGCAGCAATACGGCCAATGTTGTTGTTGTCTTCTACCCTTCTGTCACCTACACCGGCAATGATACCTACTTTCGGGTGACCATCCATGCGTTCAATCATTTTCTGCAGTGCACGCAGCCCCGGAGGGTTGTGCGCATAGTCTAGCAACAAATCAAAATGCTGAAAATTGAACATGTTCAACCGGCCCGGCGTTTGAGCCGGTGAAGGAATAAATGTTTCAAGTGCAACCTTGATGTCTTCAATACCAAAGCCCTGAACGTAACCGCTTATGACCACCGGTAAAATATTCTGGATCATAAACACCGCTTTGCCGCCAAACGTAAGCGGAACATCAACTGCACGAATGATACGCATTTTCCAGGTGCCGCGACAAACCGTAATAAATCCGTTTTCATAAACAGCCGTAATTCCACCCAGTTTCTGCAGCGCTTTAATGCGTGGATTATTTTCATCTAACGAAAATAAAGCAACGTTGGCCTGTACATTTTTTCGCATGGCATAGACCAGGTCATCATCAGCATTCAGAATGGCGTATCCGTCTTTTTTTACCACTTCGGGCACAACGCCTTTTACTTTTGCCAGCTGCTCCAGCGTATGAATTCCTTTAAGTCCCAAATGATCTGCCGTTACATTGGTTACAATGCCTACGTCACACTGCCTGAAACCAAGACCCGCACGTAAAATTCCGCCCCGGGCACATTCCAGCACCGCAAAATTTACTGTTGGATCTTTCAAAACAAACTCAGCACTTTGCGGGCCCGTACAATCACCCTGCATCAACATTCTGTTTTGAATGTAAACACCATCTGTTGTAGTGTACCCAACTTTGTACCCTTTCATTTTTGCCATGTGTGCCATGAGCCGCGTGGTAGTAGTTTTTCCGTTGGTACCGCTTACTGCAACAATTGGAATGCGGGCTGATGAGCCCGGCGGAAACAGCATGTCAATAATTGGTGCTGCCACATTGCGGGCCAACCCTTCAGTAGGGTCAAGGTGCATGCGTAAACCAGGACCGGCATTGACTTCGAGCACTGCACCACCTGTCTCGGTAACCGGTACAGAAATGTCAGATGTCATTACATCAATACCACAAATATCCAAACCAATAATGCGCGCAATACGTTCAGCCATGAACACATTGTAAGGGTGTACGATGTCAGTAACGTCACTCGCTGTGCCACCCGTACTGAGGTTTGCAGTATCCTTCAGATCAAGCCGTTCACCAGCGTTCAACACTGTGTCCAATGTCATTTCTTTTTTTACCAGAATTTTTTCGGTCATGGCGTCTACCGAAATCATGGTGAGCATTTTTTCATGCCCGTATCCGCGGCGCGGATCTTTATTTACCGCATCAATTAATTCCTGAATAGTTGATTTTCCATCACCCACCACATGCGCCGGTTTTCTAAGTGCAGCAGCAACCAGTTTGTAATTGATTACGAGCAGCCGGTAATCTTCACCCGTGATGTATTTTTCAATGATCACTGTTCGTGAAACATCTTTTGCCGCGGCAAAAGCAAGTACAGCGGTATCCCAATCTTTTACATCAGCAGTAATTCCACGGCCGTGATTTCCATTGACCGGCTTTACCACTACCGGGTATCCAATACGGTCAATTGCTTCTTTCATGCCCGCTTCAGTGCGTACAATGTCTCCTTTTGGAACCGGTACCTCAGCCTGCTCCAATAAAAATTTAGTGTCTTCTTTATCACAGGCCAGCTCCAGTGCGATGCTGCTGGTATTACTTGTAACCGCTGCCTGAATGCGTTTTTGATTGGCCCCATACCCTAATTGACAAAGTGAATATTTGTTCAACCGTATCCAGGGAATATCGCGGCTCACGGCTTCATCAATAATAGAAGCGGTGCTTGGTCCAAGGCGGCTGCTTTCACGCAATTCACGCATCTCCTGAATATCTGCCTGTAAGTTGTATTCATTACCGGCAATCAATGCTTCAGCAATAGCAATAGCTGCTTTTGCGGCATACAATCCAACCTTCTCTTCCAGGTAATCAAATACCACAAAATAAACACCTTTCTGACCATAATCGCGGGTACGGCCAAATCCTACCTCCATACCTGCAAGCGATTGAATTTCCAGCGCAATGTGTTCAACCACATGGCCCATCCAGGTACCTTCTTTCACCCGCATAAAAAATCCACCGGGGCACCCTTCAGAACAACGATGCTCATACATGGTGGGAAACATTTTTTCAAGCCGCTCCAAAAATCCGGGAATAAGATTGGTGGGTTTATCTTCCAGATCTTCCAGATCCAGCGTCATTACAATTAATTTATGTCTTCTGACTGACCAGTAATTTGGTCCGCGCATAGCTCTGAGTTCGAGTACTTTCATGGGTGTATGTATTTATTAGTGGGAGTGCCTGGGGGCGAAAAATCGGGCAAACATGCAGCTAAAACGTTCGGCAGACAACAACCCGGCACTTTGCTAAATGTAGAATTAAAAAGAATATATTCTTACTTTTGAAAAAGAATAATTTCACGCTTTGACCGCGTGTCATCTTACTTCATTCCCTGCACGAAAGCACCAGCGACACGTGGATAGCGGAACAAGCATGGTGGCAGTGCAAAGGAAAATCAGGCGGAAATGTTGTTCTCAAAAAACAAACCATGGCAGACGAAAAACAAATTAAAGGAACACTGATTCCCATTGGTGGAAATGAAGATAAAAACATTGAAGACAACGAACTTTACACGCAGGATTTTATTGAAGATGGTATACTGTCACATGTAGTGCGTGAAAGCGGCGGGGTTGATGCAAAAATTGTGGTAATACCAACCGCCTCCAGCATTCCGGTTGAAGTTGGTGAAAATTACCTGCACGCTTTTAATCACCTGGGGTGTAAAAACGTCAATGTATTGCAGATCAAAAACAGAATTAATTCAGGCAACGCAGAATACATGAAAGCCATTGAAGAGGCTGACTGCATTATGTTTGGCGGTGGTGATCAATCAAAAATTGTAGCGGCAATGGGCAACACCCGCATGCATCAACTGATCCTGGACAAATATCATAACTCAAACTTTGTTATTGCAGGTACAAGCGCCGGTGCCATGTGCATGTCTACTGAAATGATTGCCGGTGGCAGCAGTACCGATGCACTGGTTAAGGGAGCTGTTCGCCTGGGAACCGGAATGGGATTTTTACCCGAAACGGTTATTGACTCCCATTTTATTCAGCGTGCGCGCTTTGGCAGACTGGCAGAAGCGGTTGCCGCTTTTCCGCAACTGATTGGAATTGGTCTCGCTGAAGATACCGGTGTTATTGTTAAAGAAGGCAGACATCTCAAAGTAATCGGGTCGGGAATGGTGATTTTATTTGATGGGCATGGACTCACACACAACAACCATGCTATTTTGAAAATGGGTACGCCCATGTCTATGTCTGACTTAAAGGTTCACATCCTTGCCAACGGTGACAGGTATGATCTGCAAACGCGGAAAGTAGCCGTACTTCCCATGGCCTCAAAGTTTGAGTAAAAATATAACAGTTTTTACCGGCCATTTTTTACATGGGCTTAATACATTGAACCAAACACATCTAAGCGCTTTTACGTACATTTGGTATCTGCGTTTTTGGCGACTGTTATGACTAAATACCTGTTGTTTCTTTTCATTTTTGCCGGATCGGCTTTTTCAAGAGCCCAGGTGGTGACCACTGTTAGTCAGCTGGTAGATGGCTGCTGCTGGTATTCTGGTGTGGATGCAATTGGAGCGCAGTCATTCACCATTACACAGGCGGGCTATATTACCGAAATACGCTTTCACACATTGGGTGCAGAGGGCTCAACGACATTTGAATTGCGTGAAGGCCAAAACCTTGCCGGGCCACTCCTTTTCAGCACTGTTATTAATATTGGAGCTGCAGGCTGGATCAGTGTTCCGATACCCAATATACCGGTTTGCGAAGGTGTTTATTGTTTTACACAATCAGGCTACCAATGGGGAGCGCTTAATACGACGGATCCGTATGCCGGAGGAATGGCCTATTATTCAGGAGGCTGGACAGCTATACAGGACCAGGCTTTTGAAGTAGACCAGACCATTAACGCTGAGCCAACCAGCCCAACCATTTTCCCAAACATATTTCTGTGCCCGGGTCAAAACATGACACCAACCAGTTTTACAATTACCGATGAAACACCAGCCAGCGTTACAGTTTCGGCAACTTCATCCAACACGTCTGTTGTACCGGCAGGAAACATTGTTTTAGGAGGAAGCGGATCATCCAGAACAATTGGCCTCAGCGGCCCGGTGACCACCTCAGGTACCACCACCATTACCGTAACACTCAGTGATGGAAACTGCACCAATACGTACACATTCAACATACAGGTTTATGCACTGCCAACGGTAAGCGCCGGATCTGATCAAACCATTTGCGTTGGCAATTCTGTCACCCTTGCCGGATCAGGAACTGCCGTTTCTTATGCCTGGGATAATGGCGTTACCAACGGTGTTTCTTTCACCCCAACAGTGGGGGCAGTTACGTATACCGTAACAGGAGCTGATGTAAATGGTTGTCAAAGTACCGATGCTGCAGTTGTTACCGTAAATCCGTTACCCGTTGTAAACTTTGCCGCCGTTCCTGACTTTTGCATTGACGGGGCCTCTTATACACTTACAGAAGGAACGCCTGCCGGCGGAATTTACAGCGGACCCGGAGTCTCAGGAAGTTCGTTTGTGCCTTCCACAGCCGGCGTTGGATCACATGCTGTCAATTATACCTATACAGATGGAAATGGCTGCGTTGCATCGGCCGGGCAATCAATCATCGTTAACAACTTACCTGCTGTTACATTTTCACCCCTGGCCGATGTTTGTGAAAACATTGCTCCATTTACGCTCACCGGCGGCTCACCCGCCGGAGGAACATATACAGGCACCGGTGTCAGCGGCAGCTCCTTTGATCCTTCTATTGCAGGACCAGGCAGTCATGTATTAACCTATACTTACACTGATGGTGTAACATCATGCACCAATTCAGCAACAAGTACTATCGTGGTTCTGGTTTCACCAACCGTTACTGCCGGATCATCTGCAACAACCGTTTGCAGCGGCGACCTTGTTACATTAAACGGCACTGGTGCTTTTTCGTATACCTGGGACAATGGTGTTACAGACGGCGTAGCATTTGCTCCCCCGGTTGGAACCACAACGTACACCGTTACGGGAACCGCTACCAACGGATGTCAGAATACAAGTTCGGTCAACATTACTGCACAGGCCTTACCAACAGTCAGTTTTGCAGCTGTACCTTCTTTCTGCACGGACGGAACAGCCTATACATTAGTTGAAGGAACTCCCGCTGGTGGAACCTATTCAGGGACCGGTATTTCAGGTGGTATTTTTGATCCCGTTTCCGCAGGCGCCGGTTCACATGCCGCCACCTATACCTATACAGATGTTAACAGTTGTACAGCAGCAGCCGGACAAACCATAACGGTCAACAACCTTCCAACTGTGTCTTTTACCCCACCCGCAGCTATTTGCTTAAATGCCGCACCGGTTACACTCACGGGTGGCACGCCTGCCGGCGGAACGTATAGCGGGACCGGTGTAAGCGCCGGGCTTTTTGATCCGGCTGTTGCCGGACTTGGTACCCATTCCATTACCTATACTTATACCGACGGAGTAACAACCTGCACCAACGCAGCCTCACAAAACATACTGGTGTATGCAGCGCCTTCAGTCACAGCCTCATCAACCGCTAACCCGGTATGTGTTGGCACAAGTGTTACGTTAACCGGTGGTGGCGCAATAACCTATACCTGGGACAATGGTGTTACAGATGGCATAGCCTTTATACCACCCGTTGGGTCTACGGTATATACCGTTACCGGAACGGATGTTAACGGATGCACCAATACCAACCAGGTGACACTGGTGGTGAATTCGCTGCCGGCCGTAAATGGCGGACCTGATCAAACCCTGTGCGAAGGAGTATCAACCACACTAAGTGGAACCGGCGCAATCACCTATAGCTGGAACAATGGTATAACCGATGGCACCGCTTTTATACCACCAACCGGAATCACAAATTACATGGTGACCGGGACAGATGGCAATGGCTGTGAAAATGCCGACACCGTTGTCTTAACTGTAAATCTGCTGCCGGTGCTTACAACCAGCAGTGACCAGTTTTTTTGTGCGGGAGACACTGTGCTACTGACAGCAGGCGGAGCAACCAGTTTTGACTGGAATACAGGTGCAGGAAGCGGAACCAGTTTCAGCATTTCACCAACACTTTCTACCAATGTACAGGTTGCCGGAACAACAAACGGATGTACAACCGTTAACACAA
Organism: Bacteroidota bacterium; assembly: GCA_016192075.1. Taxonomy (GTDB): domain Bacteria; phylum Bacteroidota; class Bacteroidia; order Flavobacteriales_D; family Crocinitomicaceae; genus JADJGJ01. The sequence goes on from JACPUU010000021.1 coordinate 23,809, forward strand.
TTATACTCACCCTGGATGATCCGGCGCAGATCAGTGCCGGAAACGATGCGGCCGTTTGCATAGGCTTTGTAACCTACCTGCAGGCATCAGGCGGTGTAAGCTACCTCTGGAACGGACCCGGTGTAACCAATGAAACTGACCCTAATTATGGGTTCATAGCAGATACTACGTCCTATTACTTTGTAGCAGTAACGACAGCCAACGGATGTGTTTACGAAGATTCTGTACTAATCACGGCGCTGAGTGATCCATCCTGCACCATTGAACCGCTTACGTCGTTTTCACCCAATGGTGATGCTGTCAACGAAACATGGAAAATTCAGGGCATTGAAGGATTTCCAAATAACCACGTCACCATTCTGAATCGCTGGGGAGATATTGTATTTGATGAATTGAATTATGACAACGAAACCGTTCTCTGGACAGGAACACTAAAAACAGGTTCAGAAGCACCGGCAGGAACGTATTATTTTATTATCGAAATTACCGATGGCCCTTCTGCCACCGGGTGGATTCAATTGCTAAAATAAAATGAAAAAGCTGTTCTCCATACTATTTGTTTGCATAGCTATTGGTAACGCATTTGCTCAATGCCCGCAACTATTGGATCAGTCTCAAACCACTTTTGATACCGGCGATCAGGGAACTGATCAATGGCAATCATTTATACCGGCAGTTAGCGGAAAACTCACCCAGGTTAATTTTTACCTCAACGGTATTCAAACCGTAACTGTAACACTTGAAGTACGCAGCGGAACAGGAACCGGCGGCGCTTTGCTGTACACCAACAATTATTCATACACCAGTACCAACAACGAACAGGTCATGAGTATTCCTTTCGGATCTGCTCCAACACTGACAGCTGGCACTACGTATACCATCCGGTTTACCTCAGGCACCAATTTCTATACGCTGCGCACCAGTGGCGATACCTATGCCAGCGGTATTCATTATTCACTTTACGGAACAGTTGGTGACGCCTGGTTCAAAACATTTATAACCCCGGTAAACACACCAACCATTTCTGTTTCTGCACAGGCCAATCCATCCTGTTATGGTTTTACAGATGGCAGCATAACAACTTCTGTAGCTGGTGGAAATGGCGGAAATACTTTTTTGTGGACACCATCAGGCGGTACTGCGCAAAACGCTTCCGGGTTAGGGGCCAATACCTATACCGTTACCGTAACAGATGGGATGGGATGCACCGCCCAGACAAGCGCCACTCTGATAAATCCAATACAGGTAACCATGGCTGATCCACCCGATCAAACCATCTGTGCCGGCAATACAACCACCGCCGTGAATTTTTCAGGAGCAGCCTCCTATACCTGGGTCAATGATCAAACATCCATTGGACTGGCGGCAACCGGCAGTGGAAACATTGCCCCGTTTACCGCGGTAAACGCAGGCTCAACACCCGTTGTCGCCACCATCACCGTAACGCCTTACGGAGCAGGCTGCGCCGGTGTGCCACAAACTTTTACCATTACCGTAAATCCAACACCAACCTCATCCGATCCTCCTGATCAGACACTTTGCAACGGGGCTCTTTCAAGCGCTATCACCTATACAGGACCTGTAGTGGGTACTTTTTTTGGCTGGACAAATTCAAACAGCAGCATCGGGCTTGCTTCATCAGGATCAGGTAACATTAGTAGTTTCACAGCAACCAATGCCGGAACAACAGTACAAACGGCCAATATAACAGTGATACCTACCGCAAACGGATGCACCGGCCCTTCACAGGTGACTGTGATTACGGTTAATCCAATACCAACCGTAACCGATCCGGCAGACCAGGTGGTATGTGCAGGAACGGCCGTTTCAACGGTCAACTTTACCGGCACTGTGGCGGGCACAACGTATAACTGGACCAACACAACACCTTCTATTGGCCTGGCAGCATCCGGAACCGGAACCATAAACTCATTCACAGCAGTAAATGCCGGCAGCTCACCTGTTATTGCAACCGTTACTGTAACACCTGTTTTTGCAACCTGTATGGGCCCTTCACAGGTCTTTACCATTACCGTTAACCCTGAACCCACAGCTGTCAATCCAGGAAATCAGACACTTTGTGACGGAGCGTTAACCTCAGCCATAAACTTCAGTGGAACGGTATCCGGTACAACTTATACCTGGACCAACACCACTCCGGCAATTGGCCTTGCGGCAAGCGGAAGCGGCAACATTGCATCATTCACAGCAACCAATGCAGGCACAACTCCAAGCGTTGCCAGCCTGGCCGTAACACCCGCCGCAAATGGATGTTCAGGACCTGTCCAGAATTTTACCATTACGGTAAACCCAACACCAACTGTCAATGCTATTTCAAACCAGGTTGTTTGCGCAGGAGCCACAACAAGTGCAATAATTATGAGCGGACCTGTGAGCGGAACCGTTTTTAACTGGACAAACTCCAATACCGCAACAGGTCTTGCTGCAACAGGTACCGGCAATATTGCCGCATTTACGGCATTAAACCCGGGCGGTACAACCATCACGTCTTCTGTTACGGTAATACCTACTGCCAATGGTTGTTCAGGAATATCACAGGTTTTTTCAATCGATGTGAATCCATTACCCGTTGTTACGTTTAGTCCTGTAGGTCCTTTTTGTGATAATAACGCAGCCTATACACTTGTTGAGGGGAGTCCTGCCGGCGGAATATACAGCGGAACGGGTGTATCTACAGGAGCCTTTGATCCGGCAATAGCCGCAAGCGGTATACATACACTAACCTATACCTATTCAGATGTAAACGGATGCGTGAATACCGCCAATCAGAACTGTACGGTTTATGCTTCTCCGGTTGTCAGTTTCTCAGCTGTTTCATCTTTTTGTGAAGACGCCCCTGCTTATACATTGACAGAAGGAACCCCGGCCGGTGGTATTTACAGCGGCATGGGTATCAGCGGATCGGTGTTTGATCCGGCAGGTGCCGGACCCGGATCACATACTATCAGCTATAGTTTTACCGATGGAAACGGCTGCACCAACGCAGCTAATCAAACACTCACCGTTAATGCATTACCGGCCATGAGTTTTGCACCACTCAGTTCAGTATGCGTCAGCCAAACACCTTTTGCGCTCAGCGGTGCCACACCAGCCGGAGGCACCTATTCCGGACCCAGCATCTCGGCAGGTATTTTTGATCCGGCGGTTGCCGGCATTGGCACACATACCATTACTTACACCTACACTGACGGTGTTACGTTTTGCACCAACCAGGTTCAACAAACACTAACCGTTTACAGCAGTCCGGCAATTGTTGCAAACACAACCGCAGCTACACTATGTGTTGGTGCATCTGTTACACTGAGTGGTTCGGGTGGTTTAACCTATTCATGGGACAATGGCGTTACAGACGGTATGGCATTTGTTCCGGCAACCGGCAGTATTACCTATACCGTTACCGGGAGTGATGTAAATGGTTGTCAGAATACCGACCAGGTGACCGTAACCGTTTACGATTTGCCGGTTGTGAACGCCGGCGCTGATCAAACAATCTGCGAAGGAAGCATGGTAACGTTGAATGGTTCAGGCGCAACAAGCTATACCTGGGACAACGGCGCTACCAATGGAGTTGCTTTTACACCAACGGCAACAACCACTTACACGGTGACCGGAACTGATGGAAACAGCTGTCAGAATACCGATCAGGTGATTATTACGGTAGACCCTATGCCAGTTCTTTCAGTAAGTCCGGATCAGTTTTTCTGTGCAGGCACTGCGGTTACACTCAATGCAACCGGTGCAACCAGTTATAACTGGAATTCAGGCGCATCACTCACAGCAGATTACACACTCAGTCCTTCTGCTTCAACAACCGTACAGGTAACAGGTACCTCGGGCGTTTGTACAGTCCTGGAAACGATTGTTCTTACGCTCGATGATCCGGCATTGGTAAGTGCCGGAAATGACGCATTGGTTTGCGTTGGATTTATTACCTATCTGCAGGCTTCAGGTGGCATAAGTTATACCTGGAACGGACCCGGTGTAGTGAATGTTACCGATTCCAGCTACGGTTTTATGGTAGATACTACGGCTTACTATTACCTGACCGCTGTAACCGCAAATGGCTGTACTTACCAGGATTCTGTTTTGATAACCGGTAACATGGGTCCGGCCTGCACCATAGAACCATTTACCTCCTTTTCACCCAACGGTGATGCTGTTAACGAAACCTGGAAAATTCAGGGTATTGAATCATTCCCTGAAAATAACGTCACCATTTTAGACCGTTGGGGTGATGTGGTTTTTGACCAGCCGAATTATGACAACCAAACAGTTTTGTGGACCGGTACCCTTGAAAGCGGATCAGAGGCACCGGCCGGAACGTATTATTTTATTGTTGAAATAACAGATGGTCCATCCACTACCGGTTGGATCCAATTATTGAAATAAGCCATGCAAAAAATTTTTACACTTGTTGCCGGATTATTGTTGTGCCTGGGCTTAAAAGCACAGCAGGATGCATTGTACAGCCAGTACATGTTTAATCCATTTTCAATCAACGCAGCTTATGCCGGTTCACGCAATTCCATTTCAGCCGTAGCATTGCACCGCAGCCAGTGGATTGGTGTTGACGGTGCACCGCTTACCCAAAGTTTTTCTATTCACACCCCGGCCGGTGAAAAAGGCATGGCCTACGGATTTAATTTTGTGCATGACCATTTAGGTCCTGTCCGCAATTTGTGGGGAGCCTTTACCGGCGCCTATCATGTGAAAATGAAACACGCAAAACTTTCATTTGCCCTGCGCGGAGGTTTCTTTAATTCTACGTTAAACAGAAGTCTGCTGACCTTTGAAAATCCGGCTGACCAGTTCAATTCAGGCGGCAAAGATGCCTCACTGGTACCATCGTTTGATTTTGGTGCCTACTATTACCGTGATCGTTTTTATGCCGGCCTGGCGGTAAATCACCTGACCAAACACAATTTTGATTTCAGCAATTTTCCAACCAACACAGCCTTGTTTCTGAATCGTCATTACATGCTGATGGCCGGCACAGTATTGAAAGTAAAACCGGGTCTTTTGCTTAAGCCTTCTTTGCTGCTGCGCTATGCTGAAGGTGCCATTCCAAGTCTTGATGTAAATTTCAGTGCACTGATCAAAAATTTCTGGTGGATTGGTGCATCGTTCCGCAACAAAAACAGCCTGGTTTTTTTGACAGAGTTTAACATTACCGATTATTTACGCGCAGGCTATTCCTTTGACTTAACACTTAATAAACTGCGCACCTATAACAGCGGTTCGCATGAATTATTCATTGGTTTTGATTTCACCACCGGATCAAGTAAAAACACCTCACCCCGTTACCTGTGATTCGCCATTTTATACATATTATCACGTCATTGCAAATGAACCGATCAATACTTTTTATTGCGCTTCTGATTTTTACCGGAAATGCCTCTACGCAAACTTACAAAGTAGAGGAAATTACCATTTCATGCACCCCTTTTTCAATTGAAGGATTAAACTCAGCTTACGATGATTTTAGTCCGGTTGTAATCAACAATCAACTGGTGTTTACATCAGGCCGCGAAACCAGCCTGGTACTCTCAGGTGAAAACAACTGGAAAAAAACCGGGCACGTAAACCTGTTTGCTGTTAATCTAAAAAACGGCTGGTCTGATACATCAGCCTACCGCAGCATTGAGCCTTTTTCAACAGAGATACGCACTGCTAACCACACGGGCCCTGCCTGTTTTAGCGTTACCGGAGACACCATTTTTTACACGCAGGTTGCACCAAAAACCAAACACTTGCGGTCAGACCGCAAACCGCAATTATACAGCGCCGTTTCTTCAGAATCAGGATGGACTAACCTGGCCGCCCTGCCCTTTACCAATGCCGGTTATACGTTTGCACACCCGGCCTGGGATTGTGCACATAACACCTTGTATTTTGTATCAGACCTTGAAGGTGGTGCCGGCGGTAAAGACATTTACCGGGTAAAGCTCGAAAATGGTACCTGGGGAGCCCTTGAAAATGTTGCTGAAATCAACACCCCGTACGATGAAATTTTTCCGGTAGTGGTTTTGGGTGATATTTATTTTTCATCAAACCGCCCGGGTGGCAAAGGGGCATTTGACCTGTACTGGAAAGTGCTTGGAAACGACCAGGAAGTAAAGGCCATTGATGAACTCAATACTGCGTTTGATGAAATAGGAATGTATGTTTCACCTGATCGTAAAAAGGGTTTTTACAGTTCCAACCCTGAAGGACACGATGATTTGTTTTTCTTTTACCTCGAGCGCCAGGTAACCTTGCTGAATGAAATGGCCGGACAGTTTACTTACCGTAACCTGAGTGGTGTTGCCACCGGGCTCACCGTACAACTTTATTCTGAAGAAGGAGACTTGCTTTTTGAACAAAAAACCGACGACCAGGGCTATTTTGAGTTTCGCAGTTTGCCAGGTGAAAGCTATACCATCAAAGCTGTTTCAGAAGAAAACCTGGAGTTGGTTTTATTTGATGTGAACGGAGACCCGGCGACTAATTTATTGCGCGATCACGAAGGTGCATTTCAATACAAAAAAATTGATTACGCTGATGCCGGAACGCTTGCTTTCATGGACGAGTCAATGCTGGACATGACACTCAAAACAGGCTGGATCACTGGCCAGTTTGCTTACGAAGATCAACCCGGAAAATACGTAGACAGCTTAAAAGTATTTCTGGTAGATGAAAACGGAAACATTGCCTTTTCACAATACACCGATGCCCGCGGAAATTTTGATTTCAAAAATCTCTCACACGAAACAAATTACCTGTTGACAACCGAAGACATTGACCAGAACCTGGTGCTGTTTATTTTTGATAAAGAAGGGAATGTTGTTGCACAACTCAAACAAAATGAAACCGGCAGTTTCACCTACCGGAAAATTAAAGCCGATTACGTCAATAACCTGCATGCACTGGCAGAAAGCGATGATGTATTTGAATTCAACACCATGACACTCACCGGTAACTTTAACTACAAAAAACTGGAAGGTGATTTCAAAGAAGGCCTGGAGGTAATGCTTTACAACGAAGAAGGTGAATACATTCTATCAACCCGTACAGACGAAAACGGTGAATTCAGATTCACCAGTCTTGACCCTACCGTTTCATACCTGTTTGCTATTAATGAAGAAAACTTACCCTTTGAATTGAGTGAATTTAACCTGCTGGTAACCGATCGTTACGGTGAGGTGGTTGCCGAATTATACCGGGGAGATAAAGGCTTCTTTACCTACCGTCAGCTCGAGGCTGTTGTGCAAAACAATCCCGGCAAAATCAATGAAACCGAAAGTGAATTTATACTTACCCAGAATCTGAGTCCGGCGGTAAATGCAGTGGTCATTTTCTTTGATAAAAACTCATCCTACCCGGCGCAGGAATCTTATGCTGACCTGGGTTCTTTTATTGATTACCTGCGCAAAAATCCGTCTGGTTCGGTTACCATTCTGGCTTATGCAGACAGCCGGTCGACCGATGAGTACAACCTCTACCTGTCAGAAAAACGCGGAAACCGGATTCGTGATTACCTGATCAGCCGGGGTGTAAAACCATCGCAGATTCATGTCACCGCTTATGGTGAATCACGGCTTCAGAATCACTGTACAGATGCCATTGAATGTGGTGAAGAAGAGCACTCGCAAAACCGGCGCGTGGAGGTGGTGATTCAAAAGTAACACCCCAATTACCTGTTCAATTTCCGCTCAATAATTTCAACCACTGCAGCAATCAACCGGATCTGCTCGGCCAGATGACCTTCTTCAGCCTCTACATTGGCATAGGAAATTCCTTTGATGCCACAATAAACCGAAAGCGAACCGTCATTTACGCAGTTCTCATTATCCTGCAAAATAACATTGATTTGCTGTCCTTTTAATGCATTGAACAAAAATGAATCTGTTGTATAAATGAAATCATCTGCATCCGCGGTATCATTTACAAAAACCTCTTTGGTGTTTGCGGCTTCATCACCGCCCGGCAGGTAACTGAGAATAGAATAATTATCAGGCGTATTGTTGTGCAGTGAAATTACCCAGGCTATACCGCGGATAGACTTCAGAATTTTGCGCGACAGCACCTTTGTCATTCGTGCTGCTTTGGAACTGAACATACTGTTTTGTGACAGGGTTGCTTCAATGCCCTCTTTCGAAAAAATACGGTTGGGATCTACTGAAAAAACGGTACTGCCCTGGTTAAAATAAATGCGCCGGGTTCCGTTTTGTTTCAACCACACAAACGGGTATTGACGGGTGGTATCAAAATTCCGGAACGCACTAACACTGGTAGCTTCATTTTCATGCACATTGATGAAGAGAATCTGTTTGTCTGACTGTCTGTTTTCAGATTCAATGGTGACAACACTATCACCCAATTCAATGCAGTAAATTGGCTGTGCATAGCAACCGGCAGACAGAAGAACAAAAAGGGCAAAAACAAACCGTCCTGTGTGCTTAAAAATCTGATTTTTTGACATACCGCTCTACTGCATAATTTAACTGTAAGGTAGTGCTTTTTGGCCTGATTAAAAATCAGGTTCAGTCAATTTGAAGCAACATTAAATATTCTGTAAAAACAGATGAATCGAAACACGACGCGGAATGCCCATCTTACGGCGCAGCCGGTACCTGGCCATTTCAATGGTTTTGGTTTGTACACCCCTTATAACCGCAATGTCTTTTGATGAAAGATTAGCCAGGCAATAAGCGCATAACTGCCGGTCAAGCTCACCCAGTGACGGAAACATTTTTTCCAACCTTTCAAAAAAATCATTGCTGTGCCGCATGAGTTCGATTGCTGTAATATTGTCCTGGTTGCCCAGCTCGGCCTGAATGATAGCAGATATCCTGGCTATGTCCGTATCACGCCCGTCTGACTTAATAAGTTTGTTTATTTCAGCAAGAACTTTATTCTTTTTTGAAATTTCAAGACTTGCCAGAAGCAATAGCTTTTTGAGGTAATCGGGATCTTTATGATCATTGTGGGTTTCCCCGTTTTTCTCCCGCTTATCTGCGGTGTTATGATTCATATCCATTCATCAAATCGAAGGCGGTTTCACAAAATAAGGAAATGAGCAAAACCGGCCGATTCATACCCATTTCCTTGTTGACTTAAACTTACCTATCCTTTGACAGGCGCAACGAAGATTGTCTTATAAAATGACATTTTTACGTTTTTGTCCTCTACCTGACCTCTACATTGGTTATTCAAATTTTTTCTCCATGTGCAGCAACGGGGCGCCGTTAATGAGTTTACGCTGACCGCTGAAATAATAGCCAAGCGTTTTGTACAAGGCAATAGAAGGGAGTGAAAAGCCGGAAGTATAAAGCGAAACTGACCGTATACCGAGGAATTTTGATTTGGATTCAACGGCTGCAAGCAGGGCGCGCCTGATTCCAATATCCTGCGTGGCAAAAAAATCGGCTGAACCACCCACAAAAACCTGGTGATTGCGCACAAACATGGCCACGCGGGCTACTTCACGGTCATTAATGCGCGCTGAAAAAGCCATACCACGTTCATCTGCCTCATTATACCCTGAAATGCGCGGCAGGCAATATTCATCAAGCGGTAAAAAATCATTTGGATTAGATCCCCCATCTGCAATAGAATCACGGAGCATATTCAACGCCACAAATTCCCCCTCTTCAACAATAACGGAAACCTGCACCCCGGCAATTGTTCTATCAATCATTTTGTACTTTTTGGATTCTTGTTTAATGGACCGGTATTTAACAAAAAAGGTTGCATGTCCGGGCGAGCTATTGATTGAACGGCCAGCTGTGCCAATCAAACTGAAACTATCGAAAAACCGGTACCAGTTAAAAACAAAAAAGGGAACCGCTGAAGCAGATCCCCCTTGTAAAATTTTTTATGGATTGTGTATTAAAACAAATCCTGTTCCAGCTCTTCCAGCGCTCTGGAAGTATCCGATGTTTCTGATTCAAACTCATTTTCGTCAAAATCAAAAAACTCATCGTCTTTTCTCAGTGAGCCGCCTGAAGGGCGCAGAATATTTGTGCGTGAAACATTAAGCCTGATTTCAGTTTTAACCGAATTATCTTCCTGCAGGTATCCTTTGGCAAAAGGGGTACCGGTAATTTCAACCAATGTTCCCTTTTTAAGAAAATCCAGGATGCGCATGTTTGCGCCATCTCTTTTCCAGATAGTACAATTCACCCAGGTGGTTTTGGTGCGCTGCTCTCCGGTGCGTTTATCTTTCCAGTTTTTGTTATGTGCTACCGGAAAATTAACCGCAATAACACCTTTTTCCATTGTTTTAACCGTTGCGTCTTTACCGATATTTCCAATGAGTCTTGTCTCAAAAATCGTAGCCATAGTTTGTCTGTTTTAAGTAAAACAACAAAGCAATATAAGACAATTTTTTAACATATCAAATTATTAATGAGGGAATTATCTCTGAAACCTAAGGGAACGCAACCAGGAACGCATCAGCAAATCCATTAGCCTGCACGTCTTTCTGAACTTTTTTGGCTTCGTGCTTATCGGTATACGGACCAATGTAGTATTTATACTTATAAATGCTTGATCCCTCTATTTTTATGCGCTCAACCGGATAGCTCAGTTTCTTGAATTCAGGAATGGTCAGCGACACCGAATCAATGGATGACATGATTTGAATTTTGTAATACGGCTGGTCTGTATCTGTAGTAACAGCAACTGTTTCTGAAGGTACAAAATCAATACCCGGATGACTTTTCTGAAGCATTTCACGGGTGGCCCTGAAAATGGCAGACGCAATAATTTCCTGTCCGTAAACTGAATTCAGGTATCTGGCCTCATCACTGTTGGTAATAAAGCCGCACTCAACCAGCACTGTGGGCATTTGTGTAAATTTTAAAACCTGTATGGAGTGACCAATGTCATCACCCGTTTTAACACCCCGGCTTTTGCGGCCCGCACGGTTTTTAAACTGGTCTTCAATCAACAGCGCCCATTGATATGATTTTTTAGCTTCAAAATTGTGAATATGCGTTTCTGTACCATGTATTGACGGGTTTTCACTGCCGTTTACATGAATGCTGAGCATGTAGTCAACATTTTTCAGATTAGCCATATCAACCCGCTCATCTAAGCTTGGGTAGGTGTCATCGGTGCGAGTGTAAATCACATTTACGTTAGCCAGGTTATGCGTCAGGTAATGACCCACTTTGGTTGAAATAGCCAGGGCAATTTCTTTTTCCTGCATAATGCCTTCTTCTGTGGGTAAATGCCCAGGGTCTTTTCCACCGTGACCGGGATCAATCAAAATAGTGACCGATTGCTGACCTGTGGCAGCCGCAAAAAATCCGGAGAACAAAAAAAGGGCAATCCATTTCATGCGGCCAAATTAACATGCGGTAAATTTCATTTCAACGACAGCAGAACGAAATAATTCATAGATCTTTGTTTATAATCATAAACTTATGAAACCTGTTGCTGCCATTTATGAAGTCTGGTACCTTCGGATATGGGGGACCTTTCACGTAGTTGTGGGGGCCGTATTTTCAGTTATTTTTATGCTGGGCGCCGTTGTACTGAATGACTATTCTTTTCTGCTCTACCTGCTTTTCAGCGGACTTTTGCTTTACATGGGCCTGGTGCGGCTGAGAAAACCCTACCTGGTGTATTCACCAAATAAAATAGAGGTTCGTGGCACCTACGGTGAAATTTACAAAACCTATACCTGGGAAAAGGCAGATGAAGTATCAGTTAAAGACAACCGCATTTTTCTCAATGGTAAAAAACTCCGTTTTAATGCCTGGTTTACCAATAAACATCAATACAACCGCATGATTCGTTTTTTCAGCGGTGAAATTCTGGTTGCTGATGAACTTCAGGATTGAGCAGTGTATTTTGATTCGCGAAAAACAGCCAGGGAATAGAACAGTGCAAAAATAGTAGCACCCGCCTGGGTCTCCAGCATGTCTTCAAACGCAAAGGCCACCACCAGTGCTGCCAGGGTGATCCACAAAAAATAATCGCGTTTGCTTTTTTTGCACAACGGGAATATAAAAATAGCCAGAATAGTTATCAGCCCAACTATTCCAAGTGCAATCCATACCGCTATGAACTGGTTGTGTGACCGAAGCCTGTTTTCAGGCAACAGCCTTGAATTTGTTTTTTCATAATACTGCTGAAAATGGCTGTCTACATCACCAATGCCTACACCCAGCAGCCAATGTTCTTTCACTATTTCACGCGCCGCTTTTAAATGTTCAAGCCGCTGCAGCAATGAAAATCCATTGGGATCAGCACCACCCTGGTACATTTCATATTCAAATAAAAAAGAGTGCACTTTTGCCTCCAGCCCATTGTTCATATTTATGCCGGTACAGCCGTTTTCTACCTGCTCAATTTCTTCAGCAGATAACGACCAGACACCGGCCGAATCTTTCCGTTCATTCTTAGATGTGAGGTAGCGCAGCAGCGTTCCAAACATGGGTTGTCCCTTGTGGTCAAGCGAATCATACGGAATTTCAGAGCGTTTATTCCATTCCTGTTCCAGTTCCTGCTGCTGAACGTAAAGCCATACGTAGTGCCCGTTTTCTGTCAACGTATTGGTGGTGTCGTGATAATATGGATTGCCGTTTTGCGTGTATAAATCAAGTTCAGCAAACGTATAGGTATCAATACCCTGATAGGTTTTGATTATTTGCCGCAGGTAAACAACACCTGTTACCGCAAACGCCGCCAGAATCACCACCATACCCCATCTGATAATGCTTCGCCTGATTTTGGTAACGGCATAAACAAAGGTGAATCCAAACAAAACAACAAACAAAATATACCCGTTCAGCACCTGTGCAAAAAAGGTATAAAACAGAAAAAAAACAATCAGCGGAACCGCCAGGTACCAACGCAATTTTTGCTCAAGCAGCAGGTAAACGGTTGAAAAAAGAGCCAGGTCTACCAACGTTGCAAAACGAATTTGAGAGATAAACCGCGACATCTGACGGATATCCGTTTCAGCGCTGGAGGTAATGTAGCTGATGTAATTGTAAATTGTGGTGTAAGCAACTATGCCTATAAACACATACAACAGAAAATAAAACACGTTTCGTTCAAGGGGTTTGCCGGTTCCAAGGGCCAATGGAATTGCAAGCAGCGGCAGTTTTATGCGCACATCGTGAAAGGCATACCAGAAATCATCACTCCACGCAGCAGACAGAATGGCATAAACCAGGAAAAAAAGAATGAGAATAACCTCTGGTGTTGATTTAAGCCTGCGGCCGTATTCACTGAATTTAGCCTCAATGAGCCAGTTTGAAATAATCCAGATGGCACCAATACTCATGAGTACGTTTGAAACGGCAACTCCAACCACCAGAATCAGCAGCGCAGTAATTCGCAGATAATAATGCGCCGGCAGTTTAAGCCATTTATCAAACATCTATCCCGGTATATTCAGTATTTGCTTATAACGCGCCGGATCATTTAATATTTTAACGGCCTCCAGTATAAACGGATCAGCTACCAATGACCGCTCAATACGTCCGGTTTGATAGTAATAACGCCCTACAATTTCATCTTCGAGAATTTCAGCAATTTCAGTTTTGAATTTTTGCAAATCACGTTCTTTGGATGGATTGAGTTTTGCCAAAAGGGCTTCGTATTCAGGGCGAACATCTGCAAAATAATTTTCAAGTTCAGCCGCCTGTTTTAATTTCTCCATAAGTTCGCTGGATGCGGTTGAATACGTAAACGTGCGGCTTGCCACGTAATTTGTAAATTCAGCATACTCTTCTTCAGACAATTTAAAAGCTGCGGCTTTAGCTATTTCAGGATGATTTACACGAAACCTGGTTGCAAAATCAAAGAGAATATTCTCTGCCACCAGGGTCATGGTTAAGCGGCTAAACTCACGTTCGGGAATTAGTACATCGGGTTCTATGCCGCGCCCGTCAATTACCTCACGCCCGTTTTTGGTTTTGAACCGGGTAATATTTTCTTCTGAAATGCTTTGTGCGGTTTCGCCTGCGTTACGGTGCGTGTAATCAAGCTTTTGGATACATCTGCCACTTGGTGTATAATACTTGGCAATGGTAATTTTGATTTTAGCGTTGTATTTGAGATCCAGCGGACGCTGCACCAATCCTTTGCCGTAAGAGGTTTGCCCCAGAATTACAGCGCGGTCAAGATCCTGCAGGGCACCGCTTACAATTTCACTGGCTGATGCTGAACCACCATCTACCAGAACAACAATGGGAATAGCCGTATCAACTGGTTTCATCTCTGCTTTCCAGGTTGTCATGTCAGCATCTGAGCGGCCTTTCATCCAAACAATGGTCTCTCCCTTTTCCACAAAAAAATTGACAATTTTCACCGCTTCAATCAAAAGTCCGCCCCCGTTTCCACGCAAATCCAAAATAAATTTGGTCATACCTTTGCGCTTTAATTCATCAAAATCATTGTAAACATCTTCTGCTGAATTTTGGGTAAACGAAACAAATTTCAGATAACCCACATCTTCTGTAATCATAGCACTGTATGGCACTGACGATAATTTAATTTCTTCACGCAAAACCGTTTTGGTAATAAACTCATCTGCCCTTTTTACCTTGATTTTGACTTCACTGCCGGGTTTGCCGGTTAAAATATCAGACACTTCAGCTGAGGTAAGTGACTCCACATTTTTGTCATTGATTTCAATAAACATATCACCGGCCCTCAACCCTGATTTAGCGGCGGGCCAGTTTTCATAAGGATCTGTAATTACCACATGGTCTCCCTGCTGTTGAATTAAGGCTCCAATGCCGCCGTATTGCCCGGTGGTCATCAGTTTCAGATCTTCAATCTGCGATTCCGGAATATAAACCGTGTAAGGGTCCAGTTCCTTCAGCATGGCATCAATGGCTACACGCATCAGGTGGCCGGGGTTGGGCTCATCTACATAGGTCATGTCTACCTGTTTGTAAACCATTTCAAACAATTCCAGGTTTTTGAGAATTTCAAAATCAAGGTTTGTCTGGTCCTGCGCAAAGGGGCGACCGGCAGACAGTACAAGAATCAATACAAGCAACTTCAGGTTTCGCATGATACTTTGGTAATTAGTTCTTTTAAAATTACTTTTAATTTTTTCTCCAGAAAAAGGTATTCTTCTTTTTCTTTTCCGGTATAAATCAAAAAGAGGACCAGTGACGTGCCGCTTTTTTCAAAATACGCCTGAAATTCTGATTTATTTAACCGGTAGGCTTCTTTAATTTGCCTGCGTAACCGGTTACGGTCAACAGCCCGTTTGGCCCTGCGTTTTGGCACTGAGACCACAATCTGGGTTGAATCTGCCTTTTTCTCTTTGGTGTAAATGTACTTTGCAATAAAGGGGAATTTACGCAATTCCTTTCCCTTCGAAAAAATTTCGTCAATGACCAGCCGTGAGCTGAGTCGTTCCGATTTTGGAAAGGTATGAGTCATTGTTTTTCATTCAGAAGCGCTACTTCTTTCTCTTATCCTCTGAAGTCTTAGCGGAGGATTTATTTTCTTTTTTTTCTGAAGGTTCCTGCTTTTGAAGTTCCTGCGCTACTTTATCCAGTTCAGCATAAAATGTTTTACCGTAAGCCCGTTCAATGGGTTCCTTCAAAAAACGGTACACAGGTACTTTCAATTCCTCACCCAATGTACAGGCATCCTTACAGATTTCCCAGCGATCGTAATTGAGTGATTCGAAATTTTTTCGCTTTGTAACCCGAATCGGGTACAGGTGGCAGGAAACAGGTTTGTTAAAGGGAATATCACCCTGGCGGTAAGCCTTTTCAATAGCGCATTTGGTAATTCCCTGTTCATCTTTGAAAACAAAGGCACACTCCTTTCCTTCAACGAGCATGGTGACTGGTGCTTTGTAAGGATCAAGGTATGAAACACCGGCTTCATCCACTGCTTCAATTCCGGCAGCTGTCATGTACGGTTTAATTTTATCCAGACTCTTTTCAATAAGTTTGATTTCGTCTCTTTCAAGCGGGGCACCGGTGTCGCCTTCTACACAACATGCTCCTTTACAGGCTGATAAATTGCAGACAAATTGCTTCGAAAACAGTTCCGATGAAACCAGTTTGTCTTCTATTTCAACAATCATAAAACTTCCCATACATTCTGCGGCTTTGCATGCAAATTTAAGCAGAAAAAGGGTATTTGGCAGCAAGTGTGCTTATATCCGGCCCGTACAAAGGGATTTCTGATGAACTATTTCCTGATTTTTGATGTATGCCGTGATACAGAAAGAAATACCACAAGACGTTCTGCTATTGAGAAAACAAGTAACTTCTTTAAAGAAATTGAATGCGCAAAATCTGTTATTCAATGTCCGTTAATCTTTGTTTCGGATTAAACGCAGATCCAAAATCTGACCCCGGAAATCATCAGACCGGAATAAAAGGGTGAGGGTTTACAACCGGAAGGATACATGGACAAAAAAAAATCCCGACGTTCCTTGCGGAAGTCGGGATCACAAAACTTAATTTGTTCACCAAACTGGTTCTATGTAGCAACAGTATATTTAAAAATCAGATATGATGGCACCCAATTTAGTTTTGTACTGATGAAAATAGAAATACCGGCCGTCTTCCATTTCGTATCCTTTTAATCCATGGAAAATTGTTTTTTCTTCTTTATAGGTGTCATAGAGACCCCATGAAATCATCTCCAGATTTTCATCTAAAACTACCTGGTTAACCAGCTGTCTGGACCCCACTGTTGTATTAAACACATAATATAATTGACCGTTTTTTAATTGAGACTGAAACGATAATTTATCCTGATGAATGGATGAAGCAACATACTTGGATATTTTTTGCTGGGGCGCACCTTCTTTTTCTGTATTAATAACTACAATGTTCCCGGTGACATACGCAGCCGACTCGGTGGATGATATTATCCATTGTTCTTCCAATTGAATAAATACGTTTTCCTGGTCAGAAACAACTCCTTTATTAATAAAATACTGCCTCCGGCAATCTTTAATGTCCTCATTAAACATGACATTTCCGGAGTCTGCCAAAGAAATATCTGTTAGTCCATAGGTCAGAACCCTAACGCCTACCGGGGTAAAATTCTTTTTGCTGTCAGTTGATCCTATCAAACTTGAAACATGACATTTACCAACCTCTTCGTTAATGTTTAACCTGAAAGACCTGCTGTCATAATTTTTATCCGTGTCAATTTCGTAATACGATTCTTCACCACCCTCTCTTAAGCAAAGAAAAAGGTTGTTGCTTTGCAATTCCAGGGATAGAATTCTATCATCGGCCAGCAAATAGGATTCCAATATCTTTTTTTCACTTTGATACGAATACAACTTATTCAAATCTGCATCAAAAGCTGTTATTGATTTTTCTGAGTAACAAATAAAGTTATTTGTTACATCGCATCTTTTATAGCCGTAGCAATAATCCTCTGAAAAGATTTCATCAATATAACGCACATCTTTAATGGTGTATTCACTCAGTTTATTGCTGGGATCAACGGTAGTGATTTTAACGGAATTATCAACCGGGAAAAATTCTACAATTCTTTTGTCATCACCTAAAAAATAGCCATCAATGGGAATGGAACCGCTCTCTTTGTCCAACTTTACAGAGTGATTGAGTGACAAATCAGTATTTAATGCATGCAGAAATCCAGCGGCATAGACGTAATAAAAGCCGTTTGAATTACCTACATAAACCGGTAGTGCCCTGTTTGAAGTAGAAAAACTTTCTCCAAAGGTTAAATAATCTGATCTGACTGCTGCGCCGCCATTTTCAGGCACAAGCTCATACTCATAAAAACGTTTATACCCACCTGCCCAAAGAACAGGAAGACCTCCCCACAAAATGCCATAAACCGCCATGGGATTTACGCGGCCAAGTTTTCTGATTTTTGTTTCAACGGGTTTGTATCCTTCTTTTTTGATTGTCACTTTTCTACCAAAACCAGTTGGCAAATAGTCACTGTGTCTATACGGAGTGGTACCTTTATATTCGCCCCCTATATAGACTTCGGCCCCCGGTGTTGTTGAGCTGATAGTTGTTGTACTTGCGCAGGAAAAAGAAAATACTACTAAAAAGATTCCGTATAAAACTTTGTGTTTTGTTTTCATAAATTTTGGATTTAAACAAAGGTACATCTTTCTTGTTTTTATCTGACATCTATTAATTTCAAAAACTACCAGAATCAGGTGCGGTGAATCCTTCTTCCGGAAAAAATTCAACTTAATCAGCAATAGCTATTAAACACATGGTCTGATTAGTTGTTCATTCTGCAGGTATTCCAAAACTTCATAAACAAAAAAATCCCGACGTTCCATGCGGAAGTCGGGATCATAAAATTTAATCAGAATAAAGATTATCCTTTCAGTGCCTCAGCACCGCCTACGATTTCAAGGATTTCGTTGGTAATTGCGGCCTGACGTGCTTTGTTATAATCCAGTTTCAGTTTTTTATTCAGCGCAGTTGCATTGTCGGTTGCTTTGTGCATAGCCGTCATACGGGCACCGTGTTCACCGGCAAATGAGTCCAACAGGGCACTGTAAAATTGAACTTTCAGTGATTTTGGAATCAGCTCACTCACAATTTCTTCTTTGGATGGTTCAAAGATGTAATCAAGTTGTGCAGCACCTTCTTTTTGTTCTTTTGGAATGATTGGAAGAAACTGTTCAGTTGTTACAATTTGTGTGGCCACATTTTTGAAGTGATTGTAGATCAGCACCACCTTGTCAATGTGTTTATCGGTATAGGCCTTCATGATTTTTTCAGCAATTGGCGCTATGTTTGAAAAGGTAAGGTTGCCCCACAACTCATCCAGGTTTTTTGGCAGATGAGATCCTTTGATGTTGAAATTGGATTTTTTAAATGTATCCGTGGCCTTTTTTCCAACAGTGATTACAGCTACATTTTTGTCTTTGTACGTTTCGCGGGCCTGTTTCAATGCCTCTTTGATCACGTAGTTGTTAAAACCGCCGCACAAACCACGGTTCGAACTCATTACCACAATCAGTACATTTTTCACTTCACGCGGTGCTGCATATTCATTTTCTGACGTATCCAGCGACGCTGACAGGTTGGAAAGAATCTGGTGAAGTTTCTGTGAATAAGGCCGCATTTTAATAACCGCATCCTGCGCGCGTTTCAACTTTGCAGCCGACACCATTTTCATGGCAGAGGTGATTTGCATCGTTGATCCAACGGAGGTAATACGGTTCCTGATTTCTTTTAAGTTAGCCATGCGCTATGCCCTTTTCAATTAATATTTTGAAGCGAGTTCTCTTGCAACTTTATCCAGC
This sequence comes from Bacteroidota bacterium, assembly GCA_016192075.1. GTDB lineage: Bacteria > Bacteroidota > Bacteroidia > Flavobacteriales_D > Crocinitomicaceae > JADJGJ01. Next base: position 43,070 of record JACPUU010000021.1, read on the forward strand.
ACAGCGGTGATGTTTTCATCAAATTTACCGGCTTTCAGCTGATCCAATGCATCTCTGTGTTTTGCATTCAGGTAATTCAGGTATTCTTTTTCAAATTCCTTCACTTTATTTACCGGCACATTGGTTAACAACCCTTTTGAACCTGCATAAATAATGGCAATCTGATTTTCAACCGGAAACGGATCTCCTTCATTTTGTTTCAGAATTTCTACGTTGCGTGCTCCTTTATCCAATACAGATTTTGTAGCTGCATCAAGGTCAGAACCAAATTTTGCAAACGCCTCCAGCTCACGGTACTGGGCCTGATCCAGTTTCAACGTACCGGCCACTTTTTTCATGGATTTGATTTGTGCGTTACCACCTACACGAGATACCGAAATACCTACGTTAATGGCCGGGCGCACACCTGCGTTAAACAGGTTTGACTCAAGGAAAATCTGTCCGTCTGTAATTGAAATTACGTTGGTAGGAATATACGCAGAAACGTCACCTGCCTGTGTTTCAATAATAGGAAGAGCTGTTAATGATCCACCACCTTTTACTTTACCGCGCAATGAAGGCGGAAGGTCATTCATGGTAGCTGCAATTTTATCATCTTTAATCACTTTTGCCGCACGCTCTAATAAGCGGGAGTGCAAATAGAATACGTCTCCAGGATAAGCCTCACGTCCCGGTGGTCTTCTCAAAAGCAGGGAAACCTCACGGTAAGCAACTGCCTGTTTAGACAAGTCATCAAAAACGATCAAAGCCGGACGACCGGTATCACGGAAATATTCACCAATGGCAGCACCCGCAAACGGAGCGTAGAACTGCATTGGAGCAGGATCAGAAGCATTTGCAGCAACAATGGTTGTATAAGCCATCGAACCTGCGTCGGTAAGTTTTTTTACCAATCCGGCAACAGTTGATCCTTTTTGACCAATGGCTACATAAATACAATAAACAGGTTCTCCTTTATCGTAAAATTCTTTCTGGTTAATGATGGTGTCAATGGCAACAGTTGTTTTACCAGTCTGACGGTCACCGATGATCAGCTCACGTTGTCCGCGGCCAACCGGAATCATGGCATCAATTGCTTTAATACCTGTTTGCAACGGTTCTGTTACCGGCTGACGGAAAATTACACCCGGTGCTTTACGCTCCAGCGGCATTTCAAAGGTTTCTCCCTGAATAGGGCCTTTACCGTCAATGGGATTTCCCATGGTATCAACTACACGGCCTACAATGCCCTCACCTACTTTCAGTGAAGCAATTAAGCCGAGACGTTTTACCGTGTCTCCTTCTTTAATGGTGTCTGATTTACCCAACAATACAACACCCACGTTATCTTCTTCCAGGTTAAGCGCAATTGCACGCAGCCCACCTTTAAACTCCACCATCTCACCGTATTGTACGCTTGATAGTCCATAAACGCGTGCAATACCATCTCCAACCTGGAGCACAGTACCCACTTCTTCGAGTTCAGCCTCAGATTTAAATCCGGATAATTGCTCTCTCAGGATTGCAGAAACTTCTGCCGGTTTAATACTTGCCATTTTTAGTTCAATTTTAATTCAATAAAACATTCTTCAAATTCGTCAATTGATTTGCAATAGATGCATCCACCTGGTTGTCATCAATGCGCACCACAAAACCGCCCAAAAGTGACGGGTCTATTTTTTCTATAACATTCAGCTGCCCGTTGTAGCGCAGTTTTACTTTTTGTAAAATTTTCTCTTTGGTACCGGCATCTAATGGCATTGCAGAAGTAAGGTATACGTCTACAATGTTGTTGTGTCGTTTATAAAGATCAATAAAACTGTCCGCAATCTCCGGCAAAATTCCGGCACGTGTATTTTTGATAATCAGCTTCATAAAACCCATTGACATGGGATTCATGTTTTTTGCAAAAACGGTTTCCAGAATTTCTACTTTTTTTACAGGTGAAATAACCGGACTTTTTAATACCGCCGTCAGATCTTTTGAATCTGTACAAACCTCTGCCAGGTTAATCATATCAGCGTTTACGTTGTCAAGCACTTTTTGCTCAACCGCTAAATCAAGCAGGGCTTTTGCGTATCTCGATGCAACTTTGGTTCCCATGCCGGTTTTAGTTTAAACTGATTTCACCAGCCAGTTTATCAGCCAGTGCTTTTTGTTTGTCATTGGATGCCAGCTCACCTTTAATTACTTTTTCAGCAATTTCAAGTGATAACGATGCTACCTGGGTTTTAAGGTCAGCAATGGCTGCAGCTTTTTCTGATTTAATGACTTCCTGTGCTTCAGCCACAATTTTATCAAACTGCACTTTTGCTGCATCTTTAGACTCCTGAATAAGACGTTTACCTGTTTCAGAAGCTTCTCTGATCATGTTGTCGCGCTCAATACGCGCATCACGCAACAGTGTCTCATTCTGTGCCTGAAGCTGTTTCATTTCAGCTTTGGTAGAATCAGCCAGTGCAATTGATTCTGCAATGCTTTTTTCACGCTCATTAACAGCAGTAAGCATTGGATTCCATGCAAATTTCTTTAAAAGAATAAGCAGGATGATAAAAACCAATCCTCCCCACACTAACTGACCAATTCCCGGTGTAATTAATTCCATTATATACCCTTTTTAAATTTCTCTAATTGTTGTAAAAATGGTGCCTGGCAATCCCAGACACCATTTTCAATTAACCTTTGTAAAGTAACGAAACAACGATTCCGAAAAGGGCTGCACCCTCAACTAACGCCGCTGCGATGATCATTACAGTTTGAATTTTCCCAGCAAGTTCTGGCTGTCTAGCCATTGCTTCTAACGCTGATCCACCAATTTTACCGATTCCGATTCCGGCTCCGATAACTGCTAATCCTGCTCCAAGAGCTGCGATTCCATCCATTTTACGTATATATTAAATTAAACAATTACAATTTAATGGTGTGCTTCTTCAACCGATGATCCAATGTACATTGCTGAAAGCATAGTAAAAATATAGGCTTGCAGAAACGCTACCAAAAGTTCCAGTGTTGAAATAAATAATGCCATAGGTACCGACAAACCTGCCCAGCCAACACTTTGATTTACAAAAATGATAGCGATTAGCGAAACCACGATGATGTGTCCTGCGGTAATGTTTGCAAATAAACGAATCATCAAAGCAGCTGGTTTAATAAATATTCCAGCAATCTCAATTGGAACCAATATTAAATACAATGGCATTTTACCGTACCAGGGAAGACTTTTTCCAAGTGGATCCACTAAGTGACTCCAATATCCTTTTTTAGAGTTTATCATTTGAATTGCAAACGTAAACGTGGCCAGCATTAATGTTATTGAAATACTGCCTGTCAAATTGGGATTTGACAAAAAAGGAATTAATCCCAGCAGATTTCCGAAAAAGATGAAGAAAAACACCGTCAATAAATACGGGGTAAATTTTTCATGTTTATGACCATGGATATTTTCTTTTGCAATTGCCTGAACAAAAATTACCCCCGGTTCTGTCCATTTAGCAATACCTTTTGGCGCCGAAGGCACACCTGATTTATAGTATTTGGCCGAACGAATAAAAACAAACAATAACAAACCGGCGACCAAAAATAAAGCGGCCACATTTTTTGTGATTGAAAGATCTATAACCCCCAAAGTATTTATTGGAAGATGACCTTCTAGTGATACGTGTTCTTCACCAGCCTCTAGCTGGTATATTTTTTCATGCATTTTAATAAAGTTCATCCCGTTTTTTGAAACTACATGATGTCCCTCATCATCGTGATGAAATTCAGATGACATGAATGTAACAAGACCATTGTCTGTCCACAAAATGACTGGTAACGGAATTACAAATCCGTCTGCAATATGAATTTCATGGGCATCCAGTGCATGGTGAATGGCATGAGCTGCTGCGTCAAATTCTTTTTCAGTATGTGTTGTGGAATTCTGGTGATTTTCATCGCCTGCAACAAGCTGATCATGCTGCCCGGGCTGCGTAGTTGAAGCAACGGCGGATCCTGAAAGAATTATAAGTGCGAATAAGAACGTATTTTTCAAGAAGTTAAGCATACTGGCGGAGTCGTTTTTGGACGATTGTTCTAAAAAATTCGGCACAAAGGTATAGATAAAACCGCAACCCAAAAGAAAATCAGCTATTGATTTTCATCATTTTTTGAATTTTCGCTCAAAGGTCTGTTTAAAAGCCTGACCAACAGGATCGTTTCGATGAAAAGCAGAATGAAAAAAAGTGCCATAAACTGAATGACCGTTTCACGTAAAAAAGCAGACGGTACCACCACCCCGGGATATAGAAAAATTGCCGATGAAAACATTTTAACAAAAACCGTGATGAAGTATGACCGACCGGCCGCTGTATGATCAAGGCTGTAGCGCCAGGACACGAACCAGATGGTGAGCACTGAAAACGGCACCAGGAATAGGTAAAACTCCCAAAAAGGCGTTTCAGCAGACCACACCGGAAAAAGGGTGATACGCAGCCAATAATGAATGATGCCAGCCGCCAGGGAAACTAAAAAAATAACCAGGAATGCGTAAAGACGATACTTACTTGTCTTCATTAGCCAGTTTCAGTGCTTCTTTGATAATAAGATACAACGATATACCAATTGCCAGCAGGCACAGGATAATGGTATAAATGGGCTTTTCATTGCCGGCCCAGGCATCCAGTTCTGTTCCGCCCCAGGCACCCAATGCAATAAGCGCTCCCATCTGGAATGCAATGCCGGTAAACCGGAGAAATGGGTTAACCCCGGACTTTTTTGATTTGTCGGGTTTGGCGCCTGCCATGATTAATAAACAAGCTCATTTTCACTAACCGGTATGGCTGGTGTATCAAATTTAGGTGTGCCGGCACCCATGTGACAATTGCCGTTAAATTCGGCCCCGTTTTCAATGCCCACTTTCTGGGCAATAATATTGCCGGTAAAACGGGCCGTTGATTTTAATATCAATATACCATCAACCCGTATGTTGCCAATTACTTCTCCTTCAATATCTGCATTGCCGCAAACAATTTCTCCTTCAATGCGGCCGCTTGGACCAACTACCAGTTTGCCCAGCGTGTTTAACGTTCCCTTCAATTCACCATCCAGGCGAAAGTTGCTGTCAGTTTTGATATCACCCTTTACAGCAGTTCCCTCTACCAACCGGTTCAGTTTATCCGGTGAATTTACCGTTTCCGCTTTACTGCTACTACTTTTAAACATCGCGCTACGTTTTACATGAGTTCCAAATATACAAAATTATAACCTGAAACCCGGGTAATGGTTACCAACATTACCGGACATTTTTTGCCAATTTTAACAACTCGTTCACGCTGTTTGAGATTCTAAAGCGTTTTTATGGAAATGCCAACCAACGCGGCTTCAGGCAACAAGATAAAAGCCCGTGTCGTAAATGACCCCTAATCTTTCAAACGGACACGCACCAGGTCAATTTTGGCATCTGACACTTCAAGCACCGTAAAAATGTGACGATCTGTTTCAAACTGGGTCTCCGGTTCGGGAATATCTTCGAGCTTGTTTATGACATAACCGGCCAGGGTTTCATATTCTGCACTTTCTTCAATATGCAGCTGGTAATTCTGATTCAGGTAATCAATTTCAGTACGGCCTGAGAAAATATAGGTTTTATCATCAATCTTTTTTTCAACCTGTTCTTCTACATCATGCTCATCTTTGATTTCACCAAAAATTTCTTCAATAATATCTTCAATGGTAATCATGCCTGATGTGCCGCCAAACTCATCCACCACCACAGCAATACTGCGTTTGTTTTTGGTAAATTTTGGCAGCAATTCTTTGACCAGAACAGCCTCCGGAACGATAAAAACCGGTAACAAAATTTCTTTGATGCTTTGCGGCCGGTGAAACAATTCAAATGCATGCACATAGCCAATAATATTATCAATGCTGTCACGGTAAATGACAATTTTAGAATAGCCTGTTTCCACAAACCGCTTTCTGAGAAAATGAATGTCTTCGTCAATATTAACGGCCTCAATCTCTGTGCGTGGAACAAGGCAGTCACGCGCTTTTACCTTTGAAAATTCAAGCGCATTCTTGAGTATTTGTATTTCGTTATCCAGCTCACTTCGGGCCGAAACACGTTCATTGATATCACGCACATAATGATCAAGGTCAACCCGGGTAAATGCTTTTTGTGCATAGCTCGTGTCAACACCAAACAACCGCAGAAAAAGTTTTGAAAATCCAATCGTAAGTATGGTTGGAAGATAGAGAATCACATAAATTGTCAACAGTGGAAAGGCCGCCAGTTTTAATTTGCGGTTAGGGTTGATGCGAAAGAAAGCTTTTGGCAGAAACTCGCCGGTTATAAGCACAATAATGGTAGAAACAACGGTTTGCAGCGTTAATATCAGTGCAGGTTCATCGGTAAACTGTCTGAACACCGGTTCCAGCACACCGGCCATAAAAATTCCGTACACCACCAGTGCCACATTATTACCAAGCAGCAAAGCAGATATAACGGTGGATGTGTTTTTTACAAAAAAGGTAAGAATGCGGCCTGAGAGTAATCCCTGTTTCCGGTCAAGTTCAATTTTTAATTTGTTGGCTGATACAAATGCAATTTCAGCGCCTGAGAAAAAAGCTGAAAAAAGGAGGCAAATCAGAATTATTACAACCGTCTGGGGTCCGTCGTCCATGGATGACTAAAATCAACTCAAATATAGTGAAAAAAGTACAAGCTGCCAACTATTCCACCTCATCGAGATCAAACCCAATGTCTTTGCGGTAATAGGCCTTGTCAAAGCTGATTTTGGCTACATTGCTGTAGGTTTTTTCAAGTGCACGAAACTGGTTTTTGCCCAGCGAGGTTACGCATAAAACGCGTCCGCCGTCGGTCAGAATTGCAGGACCGTCCTGCTTGGTGCCTGCGTGAAAAACATAGGAATCAAACACGTTATTAAGCCCGGTAACACTTTTTTCCTTTTCAAATTTTTCAGGATATCCGCCAGAAACCATCATAACGGCCGTAGCCACGCGATCATCAAATTCAACATCACGTTCAGAAAGTGTTTGGGAAGCAACGCCTTCAAACAACTCCAGCAAATCTGATTTCAACCGTGGAATAACAACCTCCGTTTCAGGATCACCCAACCGGCAGTTGTACTCAATCACAAACGGATCATTTTTTACATTGATGAGGCCAAAGAAAATAAACCCGCGATAGTCAATGCCCTCTGATTTAAGCCCTTTGATTGTTGGAATGATAACCTGATTCTCTACTTTATCAATAAACCCGCCGGCAGCAAACGGCACCGGAGAAACAGCACCCATACCGCCTGTGTTGAGGCCGGTATCACCTTCACCAATGCGTTTGTAATCTTTTGCTTCAGGTAAAATTTTATACGAAACCCCATCAGTAATTACAAAGACTGAAAGTTCAATGCCTTTCAAAAATTCTTCAATCACTACTTTGGCAGATGCACCTCCGAATTTACCATCGAGCATACTTTTTAGTTCTGTTTTTGCTTCTTTAATTGCTTTCAGAATCAATACTCCTTTGCCTGAAGCAAGGCCATCTGCTTTCAGTACATACGGCGGTTTAAGTGTATCCAGAAATGCGTAGCCTTCTTCCAGGTTTTCTCTGGTAACCGTGAAGTATCTCGCTGTCGGGATATTGTATTTTTTCATGAATTTTTTGGAGAAATCCTTGCTGCCCTCCAACTGCGCACCAGCCTTGTTCGGGCCAATCATGGCAATGTGGCTGACGGCTTTGTCTGCCTTGAAAAAATCTACAATTCCGGCAACAAGCGGACCCTCAGGTCCAACAAAAACGCAGTCAATTTTTTGTTCCACGCAAAAATCACGGATGGCCTCAAAATCATCGACCTCCATGTCTACGTTGATTCCAACCTGGTTTGTTCCGGCATTCCCTGGTGCAATGAAAAGCTTGTCAATTTGCGAGCTCTGGGAAATTTTCCAGCTCACGGCATGCTCTCTTCCGCCTGATCCTAAAACAAGTACATTCATTGATGCAAATTTGGTTCCTCAAAAGTAGAAATTGATGTCCGCTGTGCAGCGGAATCTTATTAACAATTGGGTTTGTTTTTCAAGAGAACAAAAATTCAGATCAGTTATTGCGCGTATTTTTCAGTTATCATAAATAGTTAGGATCATACCGGAGTGCTTTCAGAAATTTACACCTTCCAGACCGTCTTTCTCATGCTCAAACCAGGGGAAGTTAGGTACATATTTGGCATAACCGCCGGTGGTGTCAGGGTCAAACCAATAACCATTAAAACCGGACGTTTCTGAACGTTTTTTGACCAGGTCGTGATCATTTTCAAAACCAAAATGGCGCTCGTAAAATTTGAACAGCTTTCTAAATTCTGATTCCACATTGATGTGCGCACTGTCTTTATCTGTTTCGATTATATAGGTGTTCATTCCCGGTAAACCGCCGTAAACAGGTTTCTGTGTTGCTATAGCCATGGCAAGCATGTATGAAGACTTTAACAAATCACGAAAGAAGCGTAATAACTCACCCATTCTGTATTTGAGTTTAAGCGGTGTTGATTGTTCATCCTTCGTCAGACTGGTATGCTTTTTAAGGAATTGTTTCAATTCTCTTCCAGGATTTTTTAACGTAATCAGGCTATCTTCACTTAAATTCCCGAGCTTGTACGCATCACTTTCAACAATGGCTTTGATCAGTTTTGCGTAATTTCTATTTGAATTGCAGCCATAGATTACTATTTCTACATCAGGAGTCAAAACACGCCGCAAAATCCCCGTATTTTTATCGGCTGCGTCACCCGGATCGAAACGGGGCAGAGACCAGTCTGAAGGATGAGGATCCAACAAACGATCCACCGGTATCGTTTCTGACGGTGTGTCTTTTTCATTTTCTTTTTGTTCTTCAGAGCGGCTATTATAAATAACCGGACCGGTTTCATCACCGTGTGAAAAAAAGGCTATTTCCTTTATCAGCCCTGGATACTTAACCGGAATGGACGCATTGATACGCACCAGGATGAGGGTATAGAACTGCTGAATGGTCAATAGGTACCTCTCTGATTTTTTAAGGTAGTACTTGTCATTCACAAAATAGTTTTCAGACTCACCCAATTCATTTTCAAAAGCCTTATAGTCTCTTGACGGCTGAATGGCTGAAAAAGTATCGAGCTCATCCGGTTCCGATTCCTTTGATTCAAAAATACCATCGGGTCTTCTTAAACATTCAATGGTGCGTTTTTTTCCTTTCAAAAAATCAAAACAATGAAACACGAAATTATTTTCATCCGGACCGGCTTGAATTACTTCATCCATACGATTATTAAAACAGTTACTGAACTCCAGTGGTTTCTGTTTGTTTTTATAATCAATGCCTGCCAGAAAAATGTAGTGGACCGCCTCAGCTTTCTGAATTTTTGGTAGTTCCAATTCCTGCTTATTCAGCTGAACAAAATCACAGATAAAATCCGGCGAATAGGCTATTGCTAAAAGATCTTCATCGGTGTCTTCGATTCCAAAATAGACCTTGTAAAATTTAAGTGCCTGCTCAAAAATTCCCCGCTCTTCGGCCAATCGCGCCTTAAAGTAGTTATGTGGCATATTCCAGAGACTATAAAACGGATCTGTCCAGCTCACCCCAAGTGGATTGCCGTAGGACGTGACTCCTGAAATTTTCATTAGCGCATATTCATACTGCGATTTTAACGCTGTACAAAAAGCCCGCTTTAACATTTCAACGGTAACTGCCGTAGACTCATATTCGGGGAAATTTTGTTTCAAATACCTGGGCAAATCTCCACGATGTACATTCAACTTTTTCAGATTAAAAACTGTATCATCCCTATAGGCACCTTTAAACCGATGCCCATCGTTCATCAGAAGACCGATGTAATCAGAAAAGACTGCATTAGAAAAATCATCGTCACTCAAAAGAACCTGATTTTTTGCTTCTTTATTAAATGCCTTTTTAAAGAAGTTTTGATTGTCCACCCCCATTTTTACAATGGACAAATCATCCGGATATAATTCCAAAAGCTCACGGTTATCATAAGCCGGATCTTTAGGTTCCCAGTAAACGTTATACATTCTTACCAAATAGGCAAATTCATTTGGTGACTTGGTATATTTTCTCTTATAATTCCCATAAATCATAAGGCCGTACAACTCACCCGGGTTTTGTTTGCCTAACTCTATGATAAAATTATAGACGTGCGTTTTATTGATTAGTTTTACATTGTTGAATATCTTTTCAGGTTTCTCAAAGTCTTCGGATTTGTTATACTTCTTGTACTTTTTTTCTTCATTTTTAGACAGCAACTTGCCGTTTTTTTCGAAAATTTCGGTGACTATTTTCCCATTTTTCAGATCAAATGAGGTGAACTGCACGTCATCGACTTTCAAGTGTTCTTTTAGTAGTCGTTCGCGCTGAAACACAATGACTTCTTCGGGGGTTTCTTTTGACTGAAAATCATAGTCCATGAAAGAAAAAAAAACAAATCTTCTCATTCAAAAGAACATTTATTAGTTTCCATTTACACGAAGAGTATCATCCATGGGTGGCAAATCCTTCTGCAAAAACACCAACGAAGTCGGAATGCTGATTTCCCACGGTGCAGCATTTTCAGGGTAAAGTACCGGTTGTTGTTCCAGGCCTAAGTTCTCCGTAATTTCTTCAATAATCGGCAGGTATGAATTGTTATCTTCTACCGGTGCATCATTGCCTTCCCACAACTGTCCGGATTGTAAATAATAGGCAACTGCTCTTTCAAAACCGGGCCTTACAGCCAGCTGAACCCGTGCTGCGCCGGCTTTCAAAAAGGTGGTAAATTCATTTTCACCGCCGTGCATCTGAATGGCATCAAGCCAGCGCGATTTGCGCCCCCAGAAATAAGGATACAAAACATAAGCCATGTTATTCCACTCAAACGCGCTTTCAAAAAAACGAATGATTTCAGCATTTGCATTTGCCTGACCAACATTCATTTCAGGCGGTGTACCATCGTCGTAAGCAGCGAGGTCAGGCTGTGTTTGATTGCTGAGTAAAACAATGGCCAGCTTATGCAGTTCGTCATTGCAGCAACGTTTATCATTTGCAGGATTACTGCCATAAAGGGTATTGGAAGCGGCCCTTGCACGTTGACTATTAAAGGCCGCTATTTTTTCATCGTACTCATCCAGTTTTCGCTGATAGCCTTCCATGATTGCTTCGTACACCTTGTTTTGCCAGATAGCTAAACCGGTTGGGGTTAATTCACAAAAAACATCAATGGCCGCCGAGAAATTCAGCACCTTGCGGTAGTGCAGTGAAAAGGCAATTTCTTTTTCACGCCGTCTTGCAAAAACCAGGTAATCCCACCCGTCATTGGCATCGGTATCCACAAATTTTTCACCAATAAAAATGTGTGATGACTCTTGTTTTCTCCGGTCATTGGTGTGATTCACAATATAACTTGCAATTGCCGCCGAAAAAGCGGCGTAATTATCCGGAATCTGGATTTTACCAGAGCGTGCAAAATCAGCTTTGTCGCTTCCTTCCTGCTTTTCAAAATAAGATACCGTAATGGTTTTTGGAGGCGGCTCAGGGGCCCCTATCACGCCGTAAGCACTGATGTAACGCATGTAATTTTTAGTGGTCAGGTCGGTTGGTGAAAGCGGCGACTCATCGTACTTTGGCGGCAGGGGTTTTTCAACCTGCAACGCTTCATTCTCCAGCATGGAAAAAGTGTAAAAAGCCGCCGGTTCGGGAACAATAAAATCCAGCATCATACGCTGTCCATAATTCAACACACGGGCTTCGTAAATTTTATCAAGCCAGCGGTAAACGCCTGTAATATTTTCTGCCGTGTTATTTTCAAAGCCGTGACTATTCACTTCTTCAATTTCTTCAAGCGTGGTTTTGCGCTGTTCTGTTTTTACACGTTCACGAATTTTTTCAGCCGTTTTTTCGCTGAGTTCTTTTGAAAATGTGGTGGCACGTTGTTGCGATTCCTCCACGGTAGAACTGAAACCGGAACTGAGCTGTGATTCAAAACTGAGCGATGGCCCATATGAACCGCTCACCTGTACCCCTAAATCAATACCCAGTTCGGTAACAGCGGTGCGACTCATCTCTGACTGCATCTCGTTGCGCTCTGTTGACTGAAGGTCTCTTTCGGTTGATTTTTCTTTTTCAGTTTCTGTAAAAAAATCTGTTGTGGTTTGATTTAACCGGCGGTGATTGCGTTCTCTTTTTTCGCTCGCCAATACATTTTCAATGTGTGCAATTTCACCAAGCCGATAGCCTTTTAATGTTTGTTTTACGAATAACAGATCACCAATAGTGGCGGTGATATTGACGTTGTTGAGAGCGGCGGGTAATATTGTTGTACTTTCATTCGGGGTATCCAGTGCATACGCAAATTTGTTTTTATTGACCAGATAACCGCCCAGGTTCACAAAGGTTTCGGTCATAAACACATGCCGTTTATCTCCGCTCAAAACCGCATCGATTTGCCGCTCAAGGGTATCAATGACATCGGTAAAAGCGGTATTGCGCAAATTTATTTTCAGCTTAGCCAGCAAATTCCGTGAACTTGTTTTCAGTTCATTCACTCCTTCATCGGGCAGGCGGTTTAACGCATCTGTAGTTTTTGTCTTTTTTGGTACTGAAGCAACGGTTTTGTTGCTTTTTTCCTGCAGCAATTCTAACCGGTTCCAGGCGTCTGTGAGGTCAGTATGCAGTGCTTCCAGTTCTTTAAGTGTTGCTTTTAGAGCGGTATGTTTGGTGCTTTCAGAGCTCCGCTTAACGGGCTGTTTAATGCGTTTATCCAGACAACCTGCAGGCAGGGCAATAATACATTTTGAAAGCGCACTGCCTACCGATTCACCGGCAGCAATTTCGTGTTTTGAGAACCGGATAAAGATCAGTTTAATGGCAACAGCTATTTCCTGCTTCAGTTTTGATCCGCTTTTTCCGGTATGTGCAAACGCTGTTAATACATCGGCCAATATGGTGTAGGTTTTTTCAAGCGTTTCGGGCAGTTTTTTGATTCCGGCATCGCCGCCGAGCATGTCACCAAACTCAGTTGATTTAAACGAAACAGCCGCTTCTTTAAACCGGTTTTTGTTAAACCAGGCAATCAGCATTTCCACCGAATTATTGCCGGCTAACAGCAGATTACCGGGTGCAGCATTGTTTTGAAGGATGGTAGCGCACATGGCTGTCAATTTACCCTTGCTGGTTTTTGCAGCGGCTGATTCAATCTCTTTCAGCAACGGTGTTTTTTTACCGGGAAATGTGTACGGATTAATGCTTCGTACAACAGCATTTTGCTGCGCAGCAGGCAGTGCAGGTCTTAAATTATAAAATCGAAAAATGGTTTCATTTTGCATAGTAATGGGTTTCAAAAATTAGCATCGAACTAAATGTACTTATATTTATGTAACTGATAGTAAATTAATAACTTAATACACATTTAAGCCGGCTAAATCGAGTTAGTAAAAGGGCAAATGCGACACGAAATCAGCAGATACTTTTTTGCATCGCCGGCACAAAAGTTTAGACTTTTGCCAAAAACGATTTCAAATCTGTTGTATAAAAAAACGGTCTCTGAAAATGACAAACCGCCTTCAGGATAAAAACAAAAAAACAGGTGATGTAATTGCGGTGCGGAACAACTTCCCGTTTAGTAAGAAGCTGTTTAATTTTTTAGCAGTAACCTCCAGGCTACAATCAGAACACAGCCACCCGAAAACGGAACCTGCTAACCGGCTATAAAATGCCAATCTTTAATGGGTTCAAAACGGCTCCACGATTCTTTTACAGAAGGATGTTGCAATACAGATTCTACCGTTACTTCAGGCAGTTCTTTTTCGGCAAGGCCGCTGCGCACAAAAATGAAATTAAAGCCCAGGTCGTTGGCACCCACCAGCCGGTATCCTTTTAACCGGGCGAGGTTGACCATTGCAACAGGCGAAGCGCCGTGATAGACAGGATGTTTTCCCGGGTAAAAATAAGCCGGGTCATACGGCACCACAATGTTGCGCATGCCAAACTCAACATGTGTTTCAATAACGACAACATTGGGCTGTACCACCTCAAGCGCTTTCCACACCCAATAATCATTGCCGTCAATGTCTACTGACAAGACATCTATTTCTCCTTTCAACCCAGCCTCTGTAACCAGCTGATTGATATTTTCAGCTGTTACGTTGGCACATTTGAATTTTGGAACATACATGTATGGATGCGGATATTTTTTGTAAAATGCCTCCCCTCTTTTTATGGCTTTTGGGTTGCCGTCCAGAAACAAACCGTGATACCCAAAATTAAAGGCCAGGTTTGCACAATTACTGTTGATGCCGTCATCTGATCCAATCTCAACAAAGGTTTTATTGCGCATGCCAATTAAGGCCAGTATGTACAAAAGTTTTCCGTCTTCTTCAAACTGCGAAAAAACACGAAAGCCGGTATCGTTAAAATGAGGAAGCTGGTTGTTTTTTTGCGCCAGCTGGTAATCCAGAAATAATTTTCGCTGCCCGATCTGAACGGCGGCCGAAAACCGGTTACGCACTTTCAGAATGTAGAATTTTCGTTTTAAAAAATCTTTTAAAAAGCCCATTATTTCTAGTTTTCAGAGGATTTAAGCAACCAGTCTACCTCTTTTTCCCACTTGGATTTTACCTGAATGGTTTCGTTAAAGTAAATAACTTTTTCCGGAATTCTGGCTTCCTGGAAAGAACCGGTTGTCCAGTATCCATTTTGATCTTCATCTACCACCAGCCGCAGCTGATAATCACCCGGCACCAGGTTTTCAAAAACAAAACGGGGAGAATAAACGGCAGTATCTATTGATTCACCATTGGCATTGAGCAGATACACCAGGCAGGGTGATGTAAAAACAGAATCGGTTGTAACAATCAATGATCCGTAATACGATGACTGATACTTTTCAAACGTAAATGATTGTGTTTTTTGGACCGCAGCACCGTAAACTGAACTTACCGCTGCCGAATCAACCACCAGCGTAACGGGCTTGCCTGAGGTGTCAGCAATAACCAGCGTACGCAGGTTTTTCAGCTCAAATGAAACCGGTGTAAATGTTGAATCTGGATTCAGTATTTTAATGCCTTCAGGATTGATACTGCTCAAAGAAACCGGTTCTGAAAATGTCAGTTCAAGCATCTCATCAGGCATGATTTTTCCCTCCTGAATATTTGATTCCAGAAGCAATGCCCGAATGCTCACCGGACTGCTTTTATACAATGGTTTAAGCGTATCTGCAACGCCATTAATCACTACTTCAAAACGCATTTTGGGTGTTGGGTTGGTAGCCAGCCAATATACCAGTGAATCACGGCTGCCGGTTTCTTCACGCAGCAGTTCGCACGATGTTTTTATGTCAAAGGAATCGGGTGCGGCAGTAAACAAAATTTCTACCTTGCCCGGTGCCGTAAAATTGACTTTTTCAACCTGCGCATTGCCTGATTCACGCTCAAATGATTTCATGGAAACATAGGCATAATCATTATTTACCAGGATGGTGCGTTCAGGCATAAAGGCAAACGCCTCATCACTGTCAAGCAAGAGATTTTTGTTTTTGTCATGAATTGCAAAAAGGTAATAAACACCATACTTCAGATAGTTCAGGCGAAACTGGCCTGAGGCATCTGTTTGTGAAATGTAGGTAGGTTTTAGTTTGTAGGGAATGGAGTCAAACTGCACCTCATTCTGCATGGGGTAAAGTGCTACCAGAAAATCAGCCGACGGCCGGTTGGTAAACGCATCGGTTACACGCCCTTTAACGGCCAGTGAGTCAATGTAAGAACCGGTTGAAAAGACATACTGAAAAATAGAATCATTGCGCTCAGTGATATCAGCCACCGCGCGGTTAAAATTAATGGTGTAGGTGGTGTTTTCAGCAAGCGGTTCATGGAATAAAATTTCAAGCGTTTTATTATGCGCCGTATACGTTGGCGTTATACCCGGGCGAGGTGTAATAATGATATTGTCATTGGGTTTAACCAGGGTGATATACTCCTTGAATTTAAGATGAACACGGTCACCCGTAAAATTGGTTTGCCCGTTGACCGGGAATGTTTTGGCTGAATCAATTTCAGGGGCATAAACATCGTCTGCACCACCTGTCAATATACTGATTTGAGCACAGCCTGTCAATAAAATCCATATGATCCAATGCGCGTATTTCAACTTGTCAGTCAATTAAACAGTTTGACCAGCGTAACGCAATTTCACGAAGGTATATTTTGTCAGTTTCAGAAAAATCATTGAGCTGATCACTGTCAACATCAAGCACGGCAACCACTTGCTTGTCTTTAAACACGGGTACCACAATCTCTGACCGGCTCAGTGAGCTGCAGGCAATGTGACCTGGAAAAGCATCCACGTCAGCAACCAGTATGGTCTCTCCCTTTTCCCAACAGGTGCCGCAAACGCCCCGCCCTTTCTGAATTCGGGTACAGGCAATATCTCCCTGAAAAGGACCTAAGACCAATTCATTGTTTTTTACAAAATAAAAGCCTACCCAAAAGAAGCCAAAGGTTTGTCTGAGCGCAGCTGCAATGTTTGCCGCATTGGCAACCGCATCTGTTTCACCTTCCAGCAGCGCAGAAATCTGCGGTAAAAGCGACTTGTATTTCTCTTCGCGCGTGGTACCTGAAATGGATAATTCTTCTGCCATAAACAAGTGACAAAAGTAGGGAATTCAGATGAATAAATCAGCAGCTATACCATCTGCCCGGTACATCCCTTTTTGAGTAAGCACAAAGATTCCGTTTTTTGCTTCAAGCAAACCCTTATTGCAATACCGCTCAACTGCTCCTGAAAGTTTCTGCAACCGCTCTTCACCGATAAATGACAAATCACTTAAGGCAATTCCCCATTTGGTGCGAAGACGCGTAAGCAAATAATCATTGCAGCGGTTTTCAATGGTCAGCACTTCCGTTTCATGGTACCCCGCTTGGGCTTCCACACCGCGGATATAACCCGCATTATTTGAAACGTTCCAACTACGCGTGGAACCGTTGTATGAGTGCGCTGACGGACCTATTCCCAGGTAGGTTTCACCCAGCCAGTAGGCTGAATTGTGCCGGGAAATGAATCCGGGTTTTGCAAAGTTTGAAATTTCATAGTGCTCATAGCCATGCTTTGCTGCAAAGTCCATCAGGTACTGAAATTCAGCAAGACTTTTTTCATCCGGTGATGCCTGTAATGTTCCCTTTTTCTGCAGTGATCCAAAATAGGTACGCGGCTCTATCGTCAGGCAATACGCTGACAAATGCGGAACATCAAGTTCCAGAAAGTGCATGAGCTGCTGCTGCCAGTAATGCTCATCTTTACCCGGAATGCCATAAATCAGATCAACCGTTATGTTTTCAAAGTCCGCTTTTTTTGCCAGTTCAACAGCGTGCCAGATTTCTTTTTGCGTGTGAGCCCTGTTCATGAACCGCAACACCTCCTCATCAAATGACTGAACGCCCATGCTGAAGCGGTTAATTCCCATATCCCTGAATGCTTTCAAACGGTCAGCCGTAATATCATCCGGATTACATTCAAGGGTCACTTCAGCGTTTTCATCAACGCAAAAAAGCTGCCGCACCTGATCAAGCAAACCCTTCAGCAATGCGTTATCCAGAAAGCTGGGTGTGCCGCCGCCAAAATAAATTGTTTTAACCGTTTTATTCTCCAGGTAAGATACCCGGTCATTCAGTTCGCTGTGCATGGCACGTACCATTTGCTGAACCGAATCTGTTTGTGTTGAAAAGTGAAAATCACAATAGTGACATTTCACTTTGCAATAAGGGATGTGTAGGTAAATACCGGCCATAAAAAGAAAGCGGCCCCGAAAGGCCGCATTAATTTTTTATTGTTCTTTCTTATCCGATTTATCGGCGTACTCTTCGGCGGTTGGTTCTTTGAAATAAACACTTCTCAGATCCAGGTAACGCATACCATTTGTTTCCAGATCACGTACACTTGCCTGTACCAACATCATGTCTTCACCGTACCAAAGCACAATAAACGGTGCTTCTTCCATCAGTACCTTTTCAGCAGCCGCAAATGATTTGTACGATTCTTCAACCGTTGCAGCTCTTACACCTTCTTCAAAAAGTCGGTCAAACTCGGCATTCTGGAATCGTGCACTATTCACATACGACGGCAAACTGCGGTCAGACGGTACAATTTTTCCGTAGGCATTTAACAACCATGTTTCAGGACTTGGATAATCACCAAACCAGGTAGTGCGGAAAATGTCTGCGCGGCCGTGTCCCTGGTTTTCGATCAGGTCATTGAATTCAATGGCTTCAATTTCTACGTTGATGTTCAAAACGCTGCGCAGCTGATTCTGAATTTCAGAAGCCACCAGGTAATGATCATTGCCTAAACGGAACTGGAATGTAAGTGTTGGAAAACCTTTTCCATCCGGGTATCCGGCTTCAGCAAGCAATTGTTTGGCAAGCTCCGGATTATACTGATACGACACATCTTCAATGCCTTCAAAATCATAGTCTTTGAAAATTTTTGGAAGCGGCGGTGTCATGCCAAATTTACCAATTTCATAGGCCTGATTTTTCATGATTTTTTCAACCAGTTTCTGGCGGTTAATGGCATGATTGATTGCTTTGCGCACTTTTTTGTTCTTGAGTGTTTTATTGGTCATGTTGAACTCAAGGTAGGTGGTAGAAAGCTGTGGTTCAGAAATCAGGATATACTTAGGTGGTTTGCTTTCAAAATCAGAAATGCGTTCTTCTAAAACTTCTGAAATGCGGGTGATTGGAACATTAGGAATATAACTCATGGTACCCGACCAGAAAAGCTCCATGGCATCTTCACTGTGCTCATAGTATTTAAAAACAACACTGTCAAGGTACGGAAGCGGGTTGCCCTGCTCATCCTTTCCGTGGTATTTTGGATTTTTTGCCAGGTGTACAACTTCAGACGTTGATTTTTGGTCGTAAATAAACGGCCCTGTTCCAACCGGTACAAACTCAGCCGCTTCAACGGCTTCTTTAGGCACAATAACACCAAATACAGCTGCCATTTTCTGCAGGAAAATAGTGCTTGGTTCAGTCAGTGTGAAAATAACCTTATTGCCTTCTGCTTTGATTCCTGAAATTTCAGTCGCTTTTCCATTGTAAAAATCATCACCGCCGGCAATGGTGTTTTTGAACGTGTAATAGGCTCTGTTCTCAGGCCCTGCCGTAAAAATTGTTTTGAATGTGTAGATGACATCTTCAGATGTTAATTTGCGGCCTTTTCCGCCTTCAAAACAGGCATTATCGTGAAAATAAACCTCATCACGCAGCGTAAAGGTATACGTTAAACCGTCCGGTGAAATTTGCCAGTCGCTGGCCAGTGAAGGTTCAATTTCAAGCGTTTTTGGATTGTATTTGACAAGCCCTTCAAAGACCTGATCGTAAACCTGTGCGGTTTCAAGTTTCTGAACTTCAACGACACGGATGGGTGAAAAATAACTTCCCATGGGCATCCTGAAAACTCCGCCGTACATACTTTGTTCTTCAACGCTGTTTTCCGCTTCATCTCCGGAACCACTGCAACCAGCCAGAAAAAATACAGGTAAGGTTACAAAAAGATAGATCAATTTTTTACGCATAGGCTTTGGGGTAAACCAAAAAAGGGTTGATAATACGCCAAATATAAACCAAATTTTATTATAGATTGATGCGGGCCATTTTTTTAAACAGCTACGAATAACCGGCTTTCATAGAAAAAAATTGTTGATTTGTCTTGTTTTTGTTGAAAGTAAGTTTTAATATTGCGCTAACTTTTGAGCTTACAAGGTTTTTAAATAAAGCTATGATGTTGAAAAACAGTTACTTACTCTTACTTTTTCTGGGTGCATCCTACTCATCATTTGCAGATTTGTCAATAGAAGGTCATTATCAGGGGAAAAATCTGTTTGTTCAGAACCCTGAAGATGAAGATGGATTTGGTTTTTGTGTAACGAATGCAACTGTAAACGGTGACCCTATTTCGGACGGAATCCAGTCCAGCGCTTTTGAGATCAATTTTGCGGAATTCAATCTTAAAATCGGTGATGCTGTATTTATTGTTCTGGAACATGGAATGGGTTGCAAACCAAAAATTCTGAATCCCGAAGTATTGCTTCCAAAAAGTACATTTGTTGTTGCTGAAGGAGCCATTTCATGCACCCCTGACGGAACGCTTTCCTGGACAACAACCGGTGAATCCGGAAAACTTGCTTTTACAATTGAACAATACCGCTGGAACAAATGGGTTGCCATTGGTGAAGTAGATGGCATTGGTTCAGAAGGCCCTAACAAATACAGCTTTAAAGTTTCTCCGCACTCCGGAGAAAACAAAGTGCGTGTTGTACAAACAGACCACACCGGTAAAAAACGCCCTTCTCCTGAAACTACCTTTACACCAACCGGAGTTAAAGAACCAACCATTACTCCCCTCAAGGTAAAAGACGTTATTAAGTTTATTGCAGATGGCTCGTCGGTTGAAACCAAATATGAAATTTACGACGCCTACGGGAACATTGTCAAAAAAGGTGTAGGTTCAGAAGTTGATTGCACAAACCTGAAAAAAGGTGCGTACTATATCAATTACGACAACAAGAATGAAAAATTTGTGAAGATTTAATTCTTCTCTCCTGATATTAAATCCCGGGTTACAATGCGTAGTCCGGGATTTTTTTTAGCACCAAATACAACCCTGCTATGAAACTCGAACACATTGGAATTGCAGTTAAAGACCTTGAGAAATCAAACCGGCTTTTTGCAGCACTTTTTAATCAGGCACCTTATAAAACAGAAGACGTAGAATCTGAAGGTGTCAGAACTTCTTTTTTTAAAACCGGTGAAAGTAAAATTGAGTTGCTGGAAGCTACGAGCCCTGACAGTGCCATAGCCAAATTCATTGAAAAAAAGGGAGAAGGTATCCATCACCTGGCATTTGAGGTTGCTGATATTGATTCTGAAATTGAACGACTTAAAACCGAAGGTTTTGAACTGATTCACCAAACCCCGAAAGATGGTGCGGACAATAAACGCATTGCCTTTCTACATCCCAAATCTACAAACGGAGTGCTGGTAGAACTTTGCCAGGAAAAAAACTGATTACACCTGTTTTAATGTAATGCGGAACGTGGTTGCAATACCAGGTTCTGATTTAATTACGGCAATTTTTCCTTTGTGAAAATCGTCTACAATTCGTTTTGCAAGTGAAAGCCCAAGACCCCACCCGCGTTTTTTGGTAGTATACCCCGGTTGAAATACGGTTTTCAGTTTGTTGGCCGGTATCCCTTTTCCGTTATCGGTAATATCAATCCACAGCTCATCTTCAAAGGGATGTACCCGCACCTGAATTTTACCCGCTCCCTCCGTTGCATCCACCGCGTTTTTGACAATGTTTTCAATAACCCACTCCAGCAACGCCGGATTAACCATGGCATGCAGCCCATCCGCTTCTGAAACAAAGGTGAATTCAATTTTAGACGAAATGCGCCTGCGCAAATAATCACAAGCCTTGCCAACAATACCTGCCAACTCAATGCTCTCAAGGACAGCATCTGAACCAATTTTAGAGAACCGGTTTGTTACGGTATTGAGCCGGTCAATGTCTTTTTCTATTTCACTTGTAATGCTTTTATCTACACCCTGTGCGGCAAGCAACTCATTCCACGCCATAAGTGATGAAATAGGTGTACCCAACTGATGCGCCGTTTCTTTGGCCATTCCCACCCACACCTGGTCCTGCTCAGCTTTTCTGAATGTGCTGAACACCAGGTAGGCAATCAGGATAAAAAGCCCGATCATGAAAAACTGCACAAACGGAAAATATTTCATCTGAATCAGTTCAGGCGAATGCTCAAAATAAATGATACCCTTGCTGTTACCCCCTAAATCCACTACAATGGAATCACTTTGCGGCAGCCGCGCATCAGGAACCGGGCCAGTGAGTGAATCAAATTCAGGCATGTTGGTTGAAATAATACGCCGCGTATCTGAATGAATAAAAACCACGGGCACCAAAAATTCATTATTGACCAGCTCATTGCTAAATGCATCAACCAATGAATCACGGCTGTTGCGAAGCTCTGCCAGTTTTTCATTTTTAAAGAACACCGAATCAAAATAAAATACCTTTTGCTTTTCACTTCTGTACAAATCCATCTCAATAGGTTGATGGTTTTTGCGCCACACCGGCAGGTATGATTCTAAACTGTCTGCTTTGGCAACTGTGAAAACGGAATCACGAAAGGCCCTGTTTGCCGTTGGAAACGTTGTGCGAATGAACCTGCTGATAGCTGTATCCAGGGCTGAAACATTGTAGCTTGAAACCACATTTTCATTCATGTCTGTAACAATCATGGGAGCGGTAGATACCTCACCCAGAATGCGTACTACAAATGAATAATCATCCAGCGGGCGGTTTGCCTCCTCAATAGCCAGCGCCCACATTTCTACGGTTTTGAAATCACGAATCTGAATTTCAGAAAGAGCCGCAGTCAACTCTTCAAAAGCCCGGTTGGTAAGGTTTACCAGCTCTGATTTGCGTTTTACACTCTCGGCCCACTGCTCAATACGCTCAACTTCACGCTGCTGCACCTTGTTCACAATACGGTATGAAAACCAGATAGATGCAACCACCAATAAAATGGCGGCACCCAGCAGGGCAATTTTCCAGCGTTGTTTTTTATGGTAGAGATTCATAGCGCGTCATGGCAAATAACGCAAAAAGGATTGACTTCGTCTAAGGGTTGTTTAAAAAAGGGAAACACCATGTGGGAAGAAGCAAGAGGAATGTTGAGTTTCGCAGACTGTCTGATAAGATTAGTTACGTATTCCCTTTGCGCTCATGGCTCTTTCCGCTTACCCTTTTATTCCTCAGAGATCTTCTCCAAACTCCACTTCCTCCTCATCATTCCCTTTGTCTTCTTTCAGTTTATTGAAGAGTTTATTGGACCTTGTTTTATTTTTTTCTTTCTGTTTTGTGCTGTCCGCTGATTCGATATCTTCTTCATAAAAAATAAATTCAACCTGTCCCTTGTTCTTTTCCTGGATACCGGTAACGGTGGTGTCACTTTTGAAAAGTCCAAATTCCGTTTTGAGCATTGACTTTAAGTCCTGCTTTTGTTGTGCCAGGTTTTCTTTAATGTCGTTTTTACGTTCATCGGTATCCATTGCAAAGGTTGGGTTATCGAGCGGTCCGGACATGGTCATGTAAATAACAATTCCCAGCCCGTCGTCTTCAATTTTACCAAACTCTGTATACTCTGCCACCGTTTTTAAATCACGGAACCTGAAACTGAAATGGTATTCAACATTATTGTCAAAATCATGCCAGCCAAATAAATTTACGTCAAGCGCATTGCATGAAATGGTCATTTTTGGAATAAAAATCTTACGGTCTTTAATCTCAATGGTATTGGCCAGGGTTGAAAATTTCAAATGCATCAGCTTCTCTTCGAATTTATCAATGTGCTTATTCAGCATCAGTTTAAGTGCGGTATTCGAGCGCATATAATCTGTTATCAGCTTCATGGTTTCCAGGTCATTCAACTCCCCATTGTGAATTTCAACATCAGACAATGCGTAAATTTTGTCTTCTATGAGTGAAAAATAAGGGTTAAAAAACAGCAGCAAATCCATGTGTCCGTTTCCTGTGCCTGAAATGTGTTTGTCGGTAATGGTTTCCTGGTCAAAATTTTTCCATTCACTGAACAGTGATTTTACGTTGACATTTTTAAAATTCAGATTGCCCTCAATCACATTGCCGGCCTCAACCAGGTTATTAAGCACCAGTTGCCCTGAAACACTACCACCCAGTGTTTTGAGTGAGAAGTCTGATGCCGTTGCTTTGCGGTTAACCAGCAGCAATTTACCTTTGAGGGCTGTAAACTGATGCTGATCCCAAACCAGGTCACCCACATCCAGGTCAATATTCAGGTTTAAATCAGACGGCAGAATAAATTTTTCTGGTGATTCGTCTTCTTTGGTATTGGACTCGCCAATAAATTCATTCAAATCAATGTGCGATGATTCTAGTGTGGCAATCATACCCAGGCCCCCAAAACCAGCCAGGTACTGGAGCAGGTTATTTAATGCACCGTTCAGCACCAGATCTGATTTTTCAGTTTTAATGGCCAGATCTTTTACGGCAGCATCATTGTCCCGGATAATGACATCCCCATTAATTTCACGGTAGGTTATGGCGTCTTCAACATGTTTATAAAGCACATTTCGTAAGCTCAGTGTACCTTGTGATTTTGAAATGGAGAATTTTTCTTTACGGTATTCAGGGTCAAAAAACTGAATGGCCAGATCCATGTTGAGCTGCACATTGCCTGCAACCTGCTCTACCCCGGGTATTCTGAAAAAGCGGTGAAATGCAGCCAGGTCAAGGTTTCCCTCCATGCGTGATTTAATAGCCGGCTGCTCAAAATTGCGCACCTGCCCCGTTCCTTTAAAAAAGCTGTTCAGCAGTTTCAGTTCAAATGTTTCAAACGCCAGCATTTCATCACGGCCTTTTTGTGCATTCTGATAACTACCATCCAATTGCACGTCATAGACCTTGAGCATGTTTGAAGGATTGGTAAGCGTGCCGTTGGCAAGGTCAAAATCAGCCTTAACCGAAGGCATTTCTGTGGTGGAAACCGGACCCTCAATTTCAGCCTTGAAATTCAATATTCCGGTGCCATTGTAGCGCGGGGCGTCTGGCATGGTACCAGCAGCAAGGCTATTTGCCAAATCTGCAAGTTCAATTTCTTTGCCGCTTATGGCCAGATCAATTTGAGTTGAATCAACAAAGCCCCCCAGTTCAAAAGGCATTTTGCCAATGGTAATGTCTCCCTTTTTAAACGTATAAGAACCGGCAGAAATATCAGCATCCAGTGTAATTGCCAATTGCGCCGGTTTGTTGCGGATGAGTGTAAGCGAGTTACTTTTGAGTTTGCGAATGTTCACATCAGATTCCGTTACGACCTCAAATTTGTCAGCACTGAAATCTCCCGTGATCAGGCTTTTTATCACATCAACCTGGTAATACTGACCGGTGGCCAGGTTAGCATACTGAAACGCCAGCCGGTCAACCCGCAACAATTCCAGCTTAAATTCAAAATTAGAATCGGTTGTATCGGCTGATTCTTTGAAAATGTTGTAATTCACATCACCGTCTTTACCGGTTCGCAGGTTTAGTTTGGAATCTTCAAAAGCCAGGCGCTGAACGCTGTAATCACCATTCCATATATCCCAAATGTTAAAGGTGAGAAACGATCGTTTTGCAAAAAGCATGGTGTCTGAGCTTTGCTGGTTTTCAAAAGCATCCCTGATCAGTACATTTCTGAATTCAAGCGATGCCCGTGGAAAATCATGAAACAAAGACAATTCAATGCTCTGAACTTCGAGGTCCGTTTTCAGGTGATCATTAATTTCATCAATTGCAAATTGTTTAATGTCATCTTCATAAATATGGAGCAATACGGTTACCGTTGTCAGCAAAAACAGGCAGACAAAGAAGGTCCAGAAAAGGAATTTGCGAAGGTATTTCCAGAATTTCTGCATTAACCTGCAAAGTTAGGTTAACACATAACGCAATACCGGCGAAGGTTACGGAGATTATCAACTGTGCCGGGTTAGTAGCGGACCGGCGAACCGCAAATGCGACAGGTTTAAACAGCGCCTTGTGACGGCACATCTTAACGGTTGTAGCAACCTGTTTCAAAAAACACACAAATCCTTTTAAAAACAAGCATTACAATGCCTCGCTCACACGGTATAGGATGGTTTTATACAGGTATCAAAATTAATGATTGAACAAGGGGTCAAAAAAAAGCGGATTCCAGTTTAGAAGTATGCTAATCTTCCTAAATTTGATGCAGTATTTAATTATTCACTAAACTTTATATAAAATGGCCTTTGAATTACCAGCTTTACCATATGCGCACAATGCGCTTGAACCGCATATTGATGAACTAACCATGCAAATTCACCATGGTAAACACCATGCGGCTTATACTGCAAATTTGAATGCAGCTATTGCCGGCACTGATCTGGAAGGAAAATCAATTGAACAAATTCTGGAAAAATGCATTGACATGCCCGCAGTCAGAAACAACGGCGGTGGGTATTACAATCACACCCTTTTCTGGCAGATGATGGCCCCAAATGCGGGCGGACAGCCAACCGGCGAATTAGCCGATGCCATTAACAAGGCGTTTGGCTCATTTGATGCCTTTAAAGAAAATTTTTCCAAGGCTGCAGCAACTCGTTTTGGATCAGGCTGGGCCTGGCTTTGCGTGAAAAAAGGCGGGACACTTGAAATTTGCTCAACCGCAAACCAGGACAATACGTTAATGCCTGGTATTGGCTGCGGCGGAACACCAATTCTGGGGCTGGATGTATGGGAACATGCCTATTATCTGAAATACCAGAACAGAAGACCAGATTATATCAACGCTTTTTTCAACGTGATTAACTGGACTGAAGTAGCTAAAAGATACGCCTCAGGAAAATAAGAATACAAGCATTTTAATAAAGAGGGGTCCAACATTGGATTCCTCTTTTTTTATTAATTTTAGGTATGAAAAAAACGTGCGGACTGCTTTTCGGTCTGATGGTGATTAGCCTGCTTTCTTCATGCCTTAAGGCCAAAACAGAACCTGTTAATGCGGCAGAATGCCCAACAGTTATAAGCTATTCACTTGAGATAGAACCTATCATTCATGCTTCGTGCATGACCAATCTTGGTCCCGGCACCGGATGTCATGACGCCTGGATTACCAACTACGATAATGTAAAATCATACCTTGACCTGGACATCTGGCAGGCGGATGTACTGATCAACAAAACCATGCCTAAAATACCAAATGACTTTGCCATTGACTCACTTACGGCAGATGAATTACAGGTTATGAAATGCTGGATTGATCAGGGGTATCCGCAAAACTAGGCAATCGTTCTACAGTCCCTCTTCAGGTAAAACCATTGAATTTTTTATCTTTAACCAGATGCGCCTTAAAACTATTTGGACAACCATTACCTTTCTTGGGTTAAAAGAGCAGGATGAATTCAAGCACCGTGAAGTGGTGCTGATGAACAAACTTATTTTCATTTCCAGCCTGCTGATGGCCGGTCTACTGCCAGTAGAAATTCTTATTAACGGGTGGGAATTTGTCTGGCTTGAGGGAATGATCATTTTGCTCTGTGCATCAACCCTTGCATTTAATTACATCGGCTGGTTCACTTTTTCCAAATTTTACTTTTTTGTGGTAGCCGTATCTATTATTTTTTGGCTTGGATTAGCCATTGGAAAAGGTTCTGCCAACGAATTATTTTTCTTTCCGACATTCATTTTTCCTGCCATGCTGTTTAATGACCGCAGGGTTATTATTTCGCTGTCAGTGACTGCCTTTCTGCTTTTTGTGCTGCAATCTTACCTGATGGATTTTGTTGAGCCGGCACTTTATGTAAAGCCTGAAATAAAGGCCACCATACGGTATCTGTTTTATATTATTGTTTTCACCATTGTGTTTTTTGAAATCTATTATTTCAGAACTATTAATTACCGGTTTCAGTTATTACTAGCGTCAAAAAATGAAGAAATTGAGTTTAAAAACAGGGAAATTATTGACTCTATTAATTACGCCAAACGCATACAGGAAGCCATTTTACTGCCGCTCGACCTGGTGAAAAATCACCTGCCTGATTCCTTCGTTATTTTTAAGCCCAAAGACATTGTTGCAGGTGATTTTTACTGGATTGAAGAATCAGACGGAAAAACCCTTTTTGCCGTGGCAGATTGTACCGGGCACGGCGTACCCGGTGCCATGGTAAGCGTGGTTTGTCACAATGCTTTAAACAGTTCACTGCGTGAGTTTGACCTGACTGAGCCGGGCAAAATTCTTGACAAAACCCGTGAACTGGTGATTAAACAATTTTCAAAAAGCCACCAGGATGTAAAAGACGGAATGGATATTTCACTCTGCTCCTATTCTCCCTCAAATGGTATGCTGAACTGGGCCGGTGCAAATAATCCGCTTTGGATTCTGCGTCACGCCACCGGCGAAATAGAAGAGTTTAAACCAGACAAACAATCGGTGGGAAAAGGAAACCTGGATCAGAAATTTAATACCCGCAGCATTCCACTTTCAAAAGGCGACCAGGTGTATATTTTTTCAGATGGTTTTGCTGATCAGTTTGGTGGTGAGCGGGGTAAAAAGTATAAATACAAACCCTTTAAAGATTTGCTGCTGGCCAATGCCACCAAAAGTATGGAGGAACAAAGTGCCATCATTCTGAAAGAATTTGATACCTGGAAACATGACCTGGAGCAGGTGGATGATGTTTGTATAATCGGTGTGAGAATATGACGAAGTCATAGTACGAGCGCCAGATTATACAAATCCTGCGGAACGCAGTGAAGCAGGATCTACCCAATAGAATCCAAAAGCAAAATCGGTGTGAGAATATGACTGCGTCATTTCGAGCGCCAGATTATCCGTCTTAGCCTTGCGATTACGAATTCTGTAGCACAATCCATCCGAAATCATCGCAAATACCGTCCGCACCTTGTTTTCACAGCTATCTACTGAGATCAATTCATTAAAAAAGAGCTCCGAAAATCAAATAGTCTGCTGTCAGTTAACCCTATTCCCATTTTCAATAACTACCTTTACCGACTTTTAAATTATTTATGAAAATTTCAAAACACAGTGTAGTGACTATGCATTACACACTCAAAAATCAGGAGGGTATGACTCTTGATTCATCTGAAGGACGCCAGCCACTGGTTTATCTGCACGGTGTTGGTGCACTTATTCCCGGACTGGAGACCGAACTCAACGATAAATCACAAGGTGATAAAGTAACGGCTGTTATTGCCCCGCAAGACGGCTACGGTGAAATTCGCAAAGATTTGCTGCACGTTGTGCCAAAAAGCGGCTTTGTAGGTGATGAAGAACTGATGGAGGGAATGCAGGTACAACTGGATACTGAACATGGTCCGCAAATAGCTGTAGTTGCTAAAATCAGCGGTGATGAAGTAACATTAGACCTCAACCACCCGCTTGCAGGCATGACCCTTTATTTTGATGTGGAAATTGTTGGTGTAAGAGCTGCAGAGCAAGAGGAGATTACGCACGGACATGTGCACGGACACGGTGGTCACCACCATTAAATCAGAGCGGGTGCGGAGAGTGAGAGCGACGAGAAGAATGATACAAGATAAAGGGTGACTAAACTACTTCCCAGCCAAGCCCTGGTGGCATTATAGACAGGGAAGTTAACTTGTTGGTATACTATTCCGAACTTCTTTTTTACAAAGGCATTCTGAAAATAAAGCGGGCTTCAAAACTGAGCCCGTTTTTCATTAATGCCGGTACATCAGCACGATCATTCCCCAGGTTGACCGGACCCAGTTTCAAATCCAGCTTATCGTCTTCATTGTATAACCGGTATTTTCTCAAAACCGAATAGCCCGCCTTCAGGTTCAGCACCAGATTTTTGGTCAGGTAAATGTCACTGTACAACCAGGCATTGTTGTCTGCCTTGTCCATGTAGGGCTGATAATTTTCCGGGTAAGTGGCATAAGGATTTAATTGCTGCCGCATGCGGTAAGAGGCATTGGCACCTATGAAAAGTAAACCGGCAATCCACCGTTTATTCATGATACGGCTCAATTCAAGGTTAACCGGAATCAACATTTTCCACCGCCATTTTTCATTCATTTTCCAGTTAAATCCAAAAAGAGGTACAATCATTACACTGAATAATTCTGAATTTACATAAGCCCCAAAACGCCAGTCAAAATTATCGCTGCGCTTGAACGTGTTTAGTGTTAGCCCGCCAAACTGCAAATCTTTGGAATCAACACCACCGGTAAATGTAGTGCTGTATTTAGGTATAACCATAAATACCGATTTGAACCGATCACTCCATTTATATTCAAGCCCCAGTTGAAGTGCAACCGACGAAAAAACCCAGCTGTTTCCGTTAGAATTGACAATGCTGTTGTTTGCCAGTTCTGTACCGGGCAATAAAATCAATTTATCCGAAATTTTTACCGGAATTTTGGCATCCATGGCCCTGGTATTGAAGTTCACTTTTTCGTCAGAACCTTCGACCGCGTTACCGGGAGACATTCGCCAATAAACATTTGCCAGATCGACAAAATTCTGGGTAAACCCAATCTTTGCAGCTGCCAGCAAAATAACCAACACCATCTTTTTCATTGATTCAATGATACTCAAAATAAATGAATTAGCAGGTACAGGTCGTGACCTGTGCCTGCTAATTGAATTTTTGGCACGGTATTTTCATTACCCACTTTGAATTAGACTAATTGATTCATGGATTTTGGGTTAAAGCCGCTCTGAAACGTCAGAGCGGCTTTTTAATTCAATGAGGCAGTGATTTATAAAATGCCTCGCATTTTATAAATCACGTAGCCGAATTGACCCTGTAAGGGTCTGCCCAAACAAACCCAAAACATCAAAAAAGTCCGGAGAATCGAAAATCACGTAGCTGAATTGACCCTGAAAGGGTCTGCTCCAAACAAACCCAAAACATCAAAAAATTCCGGAGAACCAAAAATCACAAGCCGAATTGACCCTGTAAAGGTCTGCTCAAACAAACATCAAGGCCTGAAGTAACATTGAAAAGATTTCTCTCTGCCGGTTGAAATGACGTGTTCAAAAGGCCGCTTAGCGAAGCCAAAACTATTTCTTCAAAACAGTTGGAATCTTGAAATAATCGGTATCGTGAACCGGGGCATTTTTTAAAGCCTCAGTCTGAGAAATGGTAACCACATCGACATCATCACGCAATACATTTTCAGTTTCTGTCATAAAAATTAACGGCTCAACCCCATCTGTATTAACGCTGGACAACTGATCTACAAAATCAATTATTTTAGTCAGATCGGTTTTGATACGTTCTTTCTGATCACCATTAAATTCAAGGCGTGCCAAGTGTGAGAGGTGATCAATGGTTTCGTCGGTAATTTTCATTTCTCTTCGTAGACCTTTTTATTGTATTTCAAAAGTGGTTTATTAATCACTTCAAACGTGCGATGACGCAAAAGTACTAAATCTTTTTTTGTCATGTTTTTGGTGCTGATTTCATCGTGAATAATAACACGTGAAATACCAGGCCGTGCATAGCCGGTCAATACCGGATCGGTGTAAAACAACTTCCAGTTATCAATGATGGTAATGGGCAATACCGGTACCTGGGCATCAATAGCAAGTTTAAAGGCTCCGCTTTTAAAAAGATCCAGTTTGGGAGCATCCAGCGGAATTTTACCTTCCGGAAAAATAACAATGGACCATCCCTTGCTGAGTTCCTGCCGCGCGCGCAGAATAGATTTCATGGCTGAATGGCGCTTTTCACGGTTCACAGCAATATCTACTTTTCGGAAAAAAATACTCAGAATAGGCCAGCGCAAAAGTTCAGATTTACCCATAAACAAAAAACGGGTATGCGGCAATACACGGTACATCAGAATAATATCCAGGTATGAGGAATGGTTAGGGCAAATCACGTAAGGCCCCTTAAGTTTGGGCTTAGTAAGCCTGCGTATGTAAATGAAATCCAGGAAAAGGATAATGGAAGAAACAATGGCTTTGAGTTTAAATACTTTTTCATTGTTTTTTTCACTCATCAGCAAAATCCAGAAAACCGGGTAAAACAATGTCAATACTGCAAAAAAGACGATCGCAAAATAAATGCGATAAACAATCACAAACGGAAGCAGCAGTAATCTCATTTGTTCAAATTTAATTAAAATTAGGTCTTTTCAGTGCTCATCTCTTGTGAATACTTAATTTTGGGCATCTACGAAAAGGCATTATGGCACGAATTTTAACAGGCGTTCAAAGTACCGGTGTTCCACATCTTGGAAACATTCTGGGCGCTATTAAACCAGCAATTGAAATGGCCAAAGACCCTAACCATGAGTCTTTGTTATTCATTGCCGACTTACATTCACTCACGCAGATTAAAGACCCGAAAACGTTGCGTGACAACACCTATGCTGTTGCTGCGGCCTGGCTGGCCATGGGGCTTGACACCAAAAAATCACTGTTTTACCGCCAGAGTGATGTGATTGAAACCACCGAGCTCACCTGGTATCTGAGTTGTTTTTTTCCGTTCACGCGGCTTGAATTGGCACATTCATTTAAAGACAAAAAAGATCGTTTGCAGGATGTAAACGGTGGACTTTTCCTCTACCCGATGCTGATGGCGGCTGATATTTTATTGTATGATGTAAACTTTGTTCCGGTAGGTAAAGATCAGCAACAACATCTCGAATTTACACGGGATGTGGCATCGCGTTTTAATCACCAGATGGGTGAAACCTTTATTTTACCTGAAGCACAGATGCAGGAGGAAACCATGTTGATTCCCGGAACGGATGGAGAGAAAATGTCTAAATCACGCGGCAATATCATCAACATTTTTTTGCCGGAGAAAGAACTGAAAAAACAGGTAAACAGCATTGTGACAGATAGCCTTGAACTGGAAGCACCTAAGAACCCCGATACCTGCAATGCGTTTAAATTATACGCTGCTTTAGCCAGCGAATCAGAAACGGCCGAAATGCGCAAAAATTATTTAGCCGGCGGCTGGGGTTATGGTCACACCAAAAAAGCAATCCTGGATAAAATTCTCACTGATTTTGTCGATGCGCGCAAGCAGTATGATTATTACATGGCCAACCATGCTGAGCTGGATAAAATACTTGCTGCTGGTGCTGAAAAGGCACGTGCCGTAGCCAAAAATGTATTGTCACGTGCGCGAAAAAAATTAGGTTATTTATAATTTATGACAGCTTACGAAACGGGCTATGCTTTTGGCCAGGCATTCGGATACCTGCTGGTAGCAGGTGTTTTTGGGTATATTCTTTACCGCCGGTATAGAAAAAAGAAGAAGAAAGAAGATCAAAATTACCTGGACGAGGTTTGATCCTAACCACATCGATTCCGATCTGTCAAATCAGTCGAACAATGCCGCAGGCTGGCACTTAATTTCTATCTTTTTCGAAATCAGTAAGCGCTTAGTCCCGCACATGCGGGACTCTAACCAACTGAGCCAATTTCTTTTGGGGAATAAAGTCAGGATCTATCAACATTCCGATAAGTCGCTGGCTTTTTTGTTTTTTAATCAGGCGTTCCACAACCAAGGCATCAGATCTTTCCGGTGAAACTGAAAAAACCGCAACCAATTCCCAGTCGGCATATTTTCCGGTGGACGCTTCTGTTTTAACGGTATTATGCTCAAGTAACCTTCTCCAGGGATCAGAAGAATGGCCTACATAAAACTGACTGTTTTCTTTGGATTGTATTATATAGATATAAAACATGGATGCTAGCGTATAAAAAAAAGAGTGTGACGCTTTCGCTCTCACACTCTTAATCTGTTTTTGCTCCCCCTTCAGGACTTGAACCTGAGACTCCCGCAATCGCGGGACAGGCCTCTGATTAATCCCGCAGGTGCGGGACTCTAACCAACTGAGCCAATTTACCTGATGGAAGAAAATCATGTGCTAATAAACGAAGAATAAATTGTCTACTCTTTTGTCTTTTTATAAAGCGTTCTATACGTAATGCATCTGCCCGACTTTGTGACACCTCAAAAACGGCTACCAAATGCCAGTCGGTATACTTTCCCGTGTATTTGTCGGTGCTTGCAGTATTATGTTCAATCAATCTTTTCCAGGGATCGGCAGAATGCCCAACATAAAATTGACCCGTACATTGCGATTGTATGATGTAGATATAAAACATAAAAAAAGCCGGTGATCAGACCGGCTTCGTTTTGCTCCCCCTTCAGGACTTGAACCTGAGACCCTCTGATTAACAGTCAGATGCTCTAACCAACTGAGCTAAGGAGGAATTTTTTCGCTAAAAGCGAGCGCAAATATAGACAATTCCTGACGAATTAAGCAAATATTATCTCAAAAAAAGAAAAGTGCTTTAAAAATACGGCTTCTACACAAATCAAGGGCTTCAAATAGAAGATTTTACATTTTTTTGAAAACCCCCGGGTTACCTTTCAAAAAACCTGACATATACCTATTGAGCCTTCAGCAGCTCACACTTGAAACAAACGAATTCATTTTGCAAATTCGGCACTTGCATCGAATTCGGCCCGAAAGTCTCTTTGTACCTTCAGGCAGTTTCAACTAATGTAACGGCAAAAGTCTTTCACAGAAGTTGAAAGACTTTTGTTTTTTTGATAAGGCAGGGTTACCTTTTAAAAAAGCAGACATACATACTCAGATTAACAGTTTAATTAGATTACCCGGCTTTAGCAATCAACACTTAATATTCACACACGCTTTTTTGGGGGACGATGCTCCAAAGCCAGGTTATCAGGGTTTTTTCATAACAAAAAAAGCGGGGAGTAACCTCCCCGCTTTTCTTTATATCCAGTTTGTTTTTACTCGTTGATGTAGCGCTCGTACTTATTGTCGTAATTGACATGATAAACCCCTTGTTTCAGGTTGGTACAAACCACAATTGAATTCATTCCCTTTTTAACAATATTGCCGTAGGCATCAAATATTTCGTATTTCGTTTTTACCGGTTTTCCTTCATTTTCAAAAACAATTCCATCCTGCGATTTTGTCATTTTTGGTTCAGGGCACGTGGTGCAGGTAAAAATTACTTCTTTGGAAATGCGTTTTTTGCCAGAGTTGTCTGTTTGACTTACGCGAATTTTGTTTTCGCCGGAATGCGGTGAGACAACAAATGAGTAAGCATTTTCACCACTAGCTCCATTTCCCTGAACTTCACCAATAACAACCCATTTATTCCATTTGTATTGTTCTACCTGGTAATTCAGTTTGCCTGATTCACTGGTCGTAGTCCAGCTGAGCAAGCCATCGGCAGTGCATGAAATATCGCCCAGAATGTAGGTGCTTTTTGGAAGCAACACTTCGGGGTTCAGTAATTTTGGCTTACACCCATCTTCATGTTCAACCACCACCAATACGGCGTCGCCAACATTAATATCAAACTCCGTCAGGTCAATTTGAAAAGCACTGGCCTGAAATGAAGCCGTAGAAGGCTGCCCGTTAACGGTAATGCGATTAACGCAGTATCCGAATCCATCTTCACTTTCAGGGCTCTGAACAATCAGGTTTT
Source organism: Bacteroidota bacterium (assembly GCA_016192075.1). Lineage (GTDB taxonomy): Bacteria > Bacteroidota > Bacteroidia > Flavobacteriales_D > Crocinitomicaceae > JADJGJ01. Next base: position 78,160 of record JACPUU010000021.1, read on the forward strand.
TTCCCTGATAGTGCCCTTCAACCGAGATATCAGCAAACGTAAAAGGGGTAAATCCCGCAGCCATTGATATCACGCACACCGTCTTTTTTATCCAATTTCCCACCATCATGATTACGTACAATTATAAGTTAGAAGTTAAGGTTATACCAAATAGTATACCAACATTCTTCGACAAAGTTACGACTTTTGGCGGTCCAATGTCTGTTTTTTTTAGATAAAACTTATTCAAACGATTTTTCCGGCCCTTTTCAACAGGTTTTCAGGCCGGCGTTAAATTGTTAACGGGGGTTTCGTTCACCTAGAATTTGTATGAAAATCCAACGCCTATAACTTCTTTAAATTGCGTGCGCGGACCAACATTACCTTTTGCATCGGTAATACTGATATCATCATCGTAAATGAGGTGCGTGGTGATGTTGCATGAAATAAACTTGTTCACCTTCAGTTCCAGCAGGTTTTCCCAGTTAACATCAATATTCTGCGGATTGTTGGCATAATTGGAAAACAAACTGAGTTTGGATGTCAGCGTTACATTTTCCATGAACGTTTTTTTGTATGACAAACGGATATAGCCCCCGTACTCCATTCTGAACCGTGAGCCCTTTACGATCAGGTTTCCGAAATCATCATACACCGCCTTGGTTACCCCGTAAGCGCCCGCATTGGCCAGCGAATCATCATTGATAAAGGTAGTTTTCATGGTAATGGGTGAAATAAACGCCGTGAATGTTTCCTTTGGTTTGTAATCCATTCCAACAGCGCCCAATAAATAAGCCGGGGCCATAAAACGTGAAATTACAACTGAATCATTCGGGTAGGTGTAACCGGGTGTTGACTGCGTATTAAAATTGATCAATCCGGCATAATACCATTTTTCAGATGCACGTCGCCCGTATTTTGAAACCAGATCTATTTTGTCGTCCGTCTTAAGAAAAATTCCGTTTTTAAGCGCAACACCACTTCCCTGCCGAAGAATACCGTATCCAAGATCAAGCGTATTATCCCAGGTAGAGCTTCCTTTTTTGAGATTGGCATACAGGCTCACTATACCATTTAATGCAACCGAACTCTGGCCACCCGCAGCCCAGTTTGTAAGACCAACCTGTGATATGTTAAGGGCCGTAAGACCACCTTTTTTCCAACCATCCAGCGAATCTATACGAATGGCTTTCAAATCCTCTTCCCGCTCAGTAACCTGTCCAAAACCCTGGTTGACGCAGCAGACAATACATACCAGTATCAAAAAACGCTTCATATTATTTCGCTTTTAATAAATCCCTGATCTCTGTCAGCAATTTTTCTTCTGCAGAGGGTTCTTTTGGTGCTGGCTCGGCATCTTTTTTCCGGGCCAGTTTATTCATACCTTTTACCAACAGAAAAATGACAAATGCAACAACCACAAAATTAATCACCGTGGCCAGAAATTTACCATACAAAACACCATTCCATGCAACTTCTTCAAGTTTGGTTACATTCAGTTTTTCCATCACAGGGTTCAGCAGTAACGGGGTAATAACATCTGCCACCAGTGAACTGACAATAGCGCCAAAGGCTGCACCAATAATTACCGCTACAGCAAGGTCAACCACATTGCCACGGAGAATAAACGCTTTAAATTCTTTTAACATAGTTCCTTTTTTGGATCAGCTACAAAAGTAGTGCATCCTGCTTTAACCGCCTAACTCCCTGAAACTATAACTTTTCCACAAAAGCCGTGTTAATCATTTCGCAGATAGGGGCTGAAATAAATTTCAGTCACTGAAACAGGGCCCCCCGGTTTAGAACGAAAAAATTGTACATTTATAACCTGTGAAAGAAACCACCTTCATACAACAAAATAAAAAGAAATGGGCCCGCTTTGAAAAACTGTCAGGCAGCAGCAGCAATGACCCTGATGAAGTTGCCGAACTTTTTACAGAGATTACAGAAGACCTTTCATACGCTAAAACTTTTTACCCGAGACGATCGGTACGGGTATACCTGAACCAATTGGCACAAGGCGTTTTCACCAGTCTTTACAAACAGCGCAAACAACCGCTGGGCAGTTTTGTCAAGTTCTGGACTGAATCAGTACCGCTTGAAATGTACCGCGCCCGGTTTTCTTTGCTCACCTCCTTTTTATTTGTGCTGGTGGCAGCTCTTATCGGGTTGGTTTCGCAGGAATATGATCCTGGATTTTTGCGCATCATTGTTGGTGACGGTTACGTTGATCAAACGCTTGACCGGATTGCGGATGGTGACCCCATGGGGGTTTATGGCACATCTGAAAGCGGTTCCATGTTCTGGATGATTACCATCAACAATATACGGGTGGCCTTTATCATTTTTGCACTGGGTATTACCTTTGGTATTTTCACCTATTTTATGCTGTTGTACAACGGTGTAATGCTGGGTGCCTTTCAGTGGTTTTTCAAAGCAAACGGTGTTTTGCTGACTTCCTTTCTGGCCATCTGGATTCACGGTGCATTTGAAATTTCGTCCATCATCATTGCGGGCGCTGCGGGTATAACCGTTGGCAGCGGACTGGTATTTCCAAAGTCATTTACACGCATTCAGTCACTCGTTTTTTCTGCAAAGCGCGGGTTGCTGATCATGCTCAGCCTGATCCCGTTTTTCATCATCGCCGGATTTTTGGAAAGCTATGTAACACGCCATTATTTATCGATCCCTGATCCGGTTAAAATGCTGCTGATTCTGGTTTGTTTTGCCATTATGATTTTATACTACGTGGTATACCCGTTCAGGGTAGCGCGCAAATTTCCGGAACGTATAAGCCTCAAAGAAGTGCCCCGCTTTATACCGGCCCGCAAAATGGAATGGTATAAAATACGCAACGTGGGTGAAATTTTTACGGATACCTTTTACCTCTTTATTGGCCGGATAAGCAAGCTGTCGCGCATTTTTTTCACCGTGGTGTTTCCGCTTGCCCTGGCACTCACCATTACCATTTATTCGATCGATTCGTATCGTTTTGATTTTTCAGACATGGATTGGTATGAAAACCTGGGGACCCTTTTTGGAACCGGACGTGATTTTTCACTGCTTAAATTAGCCGGCTGGTCATTTCTGCTGGCGTTGATGGTATGCGCCGTGCATTTTGTGCTGCATGACGATTCAGATGAAATGCTGATTCCAAATTTTCTGAAATACCTGCTGAAACCTTTTATTTGGGTCTACCTTTTTGCAGCAGCTGTTTTTGCCATATTGATTTTTTCAAACGGTTTTATTCTTTTTCTGACTGTATTTTTAACTCCTTTTCTGCTGATAATTCCGTCCATTGTGCTGCTTGAAAAAACAAACTTTTTTACGGCACTCAGCCGGTGCTTTTCAATCGGAAACGGGGCTTATGGTGACGGACTTGGATCATTTTTACTCTTTGGTCTCATTACCGTTATTTTCTTTTTCTTTCTTCAAAACCCTATTGTGGGATTCCTGGATTTGCTGATTATGGTAATCAAAGAATTTGTAATTACCACAACCGATGATTATAATGTTGTTCTTGCCTTTGTATCCAGCATTGTTTACATCACCTTTATTTTCTTCATGTTCAGCATCTGTTTTTTCTCATACATCCTTTGTTATTATACCTCAGCTGAAAAGAAAACCGCCAAAAGCCTGTACGAGCGTATCAGCCATTTTGGAAAACGCAACCGCACGGTTGAAAACGCACTTGATTTTGAATAAAATTCTGTTCCATATTTTTCTGTTTTTACAGATCGTAACGGTTTACGGTCAGGAAGAGGATCTTTATAACCACCGGCTTGATGAGAACAAATGGGATGATATCCGCCGGTCGATACGCTATGAAAATCAACCCGAAGGCGCCGGACGCGAATGGACCTATGAAAACCAGGAGGAGTATCAGCGTGAAAAACGCCGTTACCAGGATGGAAACGGACAAGGCGGCAATGGCGGCGGACAGGGACAAGGTGATGGCGGCTCTTATGACGGCGGTAACGAAAGGCCGGATGAAAGTGACTCATACAGTTCACCGCCACCTTCAAGTGCTCCATCCCTGAGTGTGTTCAACGGATTGGGCGTTATTGGTTATGTTCTGCTGGGTATATTCATTCTGTTAGTCGCCTATTTGATTTATAAACTTTTTGTAAATACCCAGCATGATGGTAAAAAAGTAACTCCCGTTAACCTGGAAGATCAGGCACCAACTGAAATACCGCTTACAGAGCTACAGCGCCTGTTGCAGGAAGCGCTGGCAAAAGGTGATTTTCGCAGTGCGGTGCGCATTTATTTCATTTTCATTATCCGCGACCTGGCGCAGAAAAACTGGATTCGCTGGGAAAAGGATAAAACCAACTTTCAATACCTGCGTGAGATGTCAGGTAAATCTGAATACAATGAGTTTAACCGCTCTGTCAGTTATTTTGAAATTATCTGGTATGGTAAACGTGAAATTGACCGTGACACATTTGAAACCATCAAACCTGATTTCACACGCTTTTTAGATAAACTTGGGGTACACTAATTGAACAAATACGCTAAAATATTACTTCTGACCGCTGTTGCAGTACTGTTTATTGTACTGATCTATTTTTTCGGCGGATCACGAAAAGAACAAGCCTATGTTTCTGACAACTGGGAAATGACCTACGACCCTTCTGACAAAGGGCCTTATGGAACTTACATGCTTAAGGAATTGTTAGACACAGCCGGTCTTTTTGGAAATTTTTTAGAAATCAATAAAAAGCTGGAAGAAGTTCTGGAAGATAAACCCGGCGTAAATGACATTTACTTTTTTGCTGGGGATGAAAATTTTCTGGAGTCTGAATCGGTTGAATTTCTCTATAATTTTATTCTGAAAGGCAATACGGTTTTTATGTCCTGCCACACTTTTCCTGCTGAATTTATGGATTACCTGGTACTGGACCCTGATTCAACACTAAGGACAGAACCGGTAACCGACTCTGTTCAGTATTTCAGGTTCACACATTCAGCACTAAGCAGCAAACGTTATACATCTGCCTTTATCAACAACAATAAACGCACTGAAACTGAATGGGAGTATTTCAATCAAACCAATTTTGATTTGTATGATGACGATACCATCTTTGCATTGGGCAGCAATACCAAAGGAGCCTGGAATTTTGTAAAAATAAAATACGGTGAAGGATCCATCTTTTTACACAGCACACCGTATTTGTTTACGAACATCTCACTTATGAAACGCGATGGGTTTGAATATGCTGAAAAGGTGCTGGCTCACATACCTCCCGGGCGCATTCAGTGGGACCGCTATAATCTCACCAACCATTTTTGGGAAGATATGCAGGGTGACGGCGGTGGTGACGGATCAGGCGGCAGTGAAAAACGTCAGAGCATTCTTCAGTTTATCCTGGATCATCCACCGTTGGTATGGTCTATGATTCTGCTGCTGGTTGGTGCCATTTTATACGGTGTATTCAAAGGCAAGCGCATGCAAAAAATTATTCCGGCCGCTGAATCAAAAGAAAACACATCACTGGGCTATATCAACACTTTATCATCTCTTTACCTGCAGGAAAACAAACATGCCAAACTGATAAGGCTCAAAGAAAGAACATTCCTGAATTTTATAGCTGAGCATTACTACATCATCACCAAAGAAGTGGATGACAAATTCATTTCAAAAGTGGCTATAAAGTCACAGATTGAAAAAGAAAAAATAAAGGAGATCTTTGATATTTTCAGGAAACTTGAAAAGGTTCAGGATGTTACAGATGATGAACTGATCCTATTACATCAAAAAATAGAATACTTTTATAAAAAATGTCGATAATGGAAGGACAAGAAAATTTAAATACAGGAGCTGAACAAAACGGAAAACAGGCACCGGAAAACAATTCAACTGCACCAGATTCCGGATCTGTTTCAGGTGAATATTCGCAGGAAGCGTCACGGCTTTTTGCCCCAAGCCTGAACCTGGGTTTTATACATGAAAAAGTAACGCAAACGCGTAAAGAAATTGGCAATTTTGTTATTGGCCAGCACGACATGGTTGACCTGCTGCTGATCAGCATTTTCTCAAACGGACACGTGCTTTTGGAAGGTGTACCCGGTGTTGCAAAAACGCTTACTGCAAAAGTGCTGGCAAAAACGCTCTCTGTTGATTTTTCACGGATTCAGTTTACACCCGACCTGATGCCTTCAGATATTATTGGTACATCTGTCTATGATCTAAAAGACAGTTCATTCAACTTCAAAAAAGGACCGGTTTTCTCAAACATTGTTTTGATTGATGAGATTAACCGTGCCCCGGCCAAAACACAGGCGGCCCTTTTTGAAGTAATGGAAGAGCGCCAGATTTCATACGACGGAAAAGTGTATACTATGAGTTTCCCGTTCCTGGTTCTGGCAACGCAAAACCCCATTGAGCAGGAAGGAACGTATAACCTGCCTGAAGCGCAACTGGATCGTTTCCTGTTCAAAATCAAAATTAATTACCCCACCCTTTCAGATGAGCAGGAAATTCTGCAGCGCTACCGCAGCAACATTAAGGCACCTGATTTAAAAGATATTGCAGGCGTGTTTAATGCCAGTGATCTGCAAAAAGTGCAGGACCTGGTGGCACAGATAAAAGTAGAAGATCAGATTCTGAAATACATTGCACAGATTACCGATAAAACCCGCAACCATGCCAAATTATACCTGGGCGGATCACCGCGTGCATCGCTGTCAATGATGAAAGCTTCCAAAGCATTTGCCGCCATTCGCGGACGTGATTTCGTAATTCCGGACGATGTGCAGTTTGTTGCACCGCATGTTTTAAATCACCGGCTTATTTTAACGCCCGAAGCAGAGATGGAGGGAATGACGACCGAAGACCTGATCAAAGAAATAATTCAGGAAGTAGAAGTACCAAGATAAACCAATAACCAACCAACGTGCGCTTTTTATTCAGGCTACTCTATCCGCACCTGTACCTGTCATACAGGTTCTTTGTGGTGCTGCTGTTGCTGGCGGTTTGCCTGGCAACAGGGTTTGTGGTGCCTGTATTTTTCCTGGTTGGCCAGATTGGGGTTGCGGCTTTGCTGGCACTTTTGCTGGTTGAAATTTTTATTCTTTTCTTCAAAAAAAATCCGGTAACGGCAAAACGTCATGTGGCAAGCCAGTTGTCCCTGGGTGATGAAAACAAGGTGACTCTGAAAATTTCACACGACTATACCTTTCCGGTTTACCTGGATGTCTATGATAACCTGCCTTACCAGTTTCAGATACGTGATCAGCATTTTGAAGTATTGCTTGATCCGGGTCATCAGACAGCCATCACCTATTACGTGCGCCCTAACGAGCGCGGTGAATATGAGTTCTCAGATATTTATGTATACGTTGCAGCACTCACCAAATTAATTCAGCGCAAGGTGGTGGTGAAAGAACGTCAGCAGGTAGCTACGTACCCTTCTATTCTTCAGATGAAGAAATATGAGCTGAAAGTTTTTGCAAAAACAGCCAGCACGGGCATCAAAAAAATTCGCCGCCTGGGGCACAACAATGAATTTGAACAAATCAAAAATTACGTACAGGGTGATGATATCCGCACGGTGAACTGGAAAGCCACCAGCCGCCGTAACGAGCTCATGGTAAACCAGTACCAGGACGAACGTGCGCAACACGTTTATTCCGTCATCGATAAAAGCCGCAGCATGCGTATGCCTTTTAACGAGCTTACACTGCTTGATTACTCCATCAATTCTACCCTGGCTTTTTCAAATATTTGCCTGCGCAAAGGAGACAAAGTGGGTTTAATGACCTTCTCAGACAAACTGGGAACCAAAATGGCTGCTGAGCGCAATGCCAATCAGCTGCCGCGGATCATTGAACTGTTGTACCGGCAGAAAACACGTTTTCTGGAGGCCAATTTTGAAATGTTGTATCACGGCATACGTAACCACATCAAGGGCCGCAGCCTGATTATGCTGTATACCAACATTGAATCAGAATATTCATTAAAGCGCGTGTTGCCGCTGCTCAAAAAAATCAACCAGCTGCATGTGCTAGTGGTCATTTTCTTTGAAAACACAGAGATTGACAAGGCGGCAGAAATGGAGCCGCGCCACGTGCGCGATATTTACCTGAAAACCTTTGCGGAAAAATACAAAATGGATAAAAAGAAAATTGCACTCGAGCTCCGCAAAAATGCTATCCAAACGGTACTTACAACACCTGAAAAACTCAGCATAGATACCATTAACAAATACCTGGAGCTGAAAGCAAGAGGTATTATCTAATACCAGATCGTAATGAATTACGTTCGTTTTTTTAACTCGCTGTTCCTGGGTGCAGTAATTGTACTGCCGGTTATGGTTATAGCCGGGCGTGAAGTAGATGAACTAAAGGGATTGGATGATTATATCTGGATTCCCATTCTGGTGGCTTTGCTGTCTCTTTTTCTGAAAACAGTAATCGAAAAGAAAAAGAACCGGTAAAGACGCACTGGTTTAGTCATTCAAATCATACGCAACTGTAGTGACATTGTTGTCATTATCAATAGCATTCTGCGTAGCTTTAGCGAAGCAGAATACGATGCTTACACCGATGGAGTGATCTCCGCTATATTGAAAAGATCCTGCGTAGCTTTAGTGAAGCAGGATTCGCCTTCGCAAAAGCTACGGCGGACACGTTTGTGTTATCTGGCGCTCGCTATTTGGCTGCATTCTGCGTAGCTTTAGCGAAGCAGAATCAAATGCTCACGCCGATGGAGTGATCCCGTTATATTGAAAAGATCCTGCTCCACGTTGTTCCGCAGGATTTGTGTTATCTGGCGCTCGTTATTTGACTTCGTCAAATACTCACGCCGATAACACAAACATCATCAATCTGCTCTTGTTTTCCTTTCCAGTTATTGTATGAAAAAAGCAATTCTTTCTTTTGCTTGTCAAGGCTCATATCGTTCATTGACAGCAACAGACTGCGGAACCGTTCACGGTTAAATTTTTTGACATTTTCACCGCCAAACTGATCGGTATAACCATCTGAAAAAAGATAGAATCGGTCACCTTCACGCAAATCAAAATAAACCGTTTCAAATTCTTTTTCATTTTTAGAACTGTAGCCAATTGCATCGGCCCCTTTCTTAAATTCAACCAGTTCGTTGTTACGAACCAGCAACAAAGGACGGCCCGCACCGCAAAACGAACCCTGCATTTTGCGCAGATTAAATTTGCAGAAAACAATATCCATACCATCACGCGTGTTGCCTTCGGTCAGGTTTTCATTGAACAGACTTACGAGCTCGTTATCCAAAAGCCGCATAATTTCACCGGGCTCGGTGAGTCCTTCAATACGAATGATCTGCCGCAGAATTGTATTGCCGGCAATATTCACCAATGCCCCGGGGACACCGTGGCCTGTGCAATCACCTACTGCAAAATAGATGTCATCGTGATGCTGAAAAATCCAGTAAAAATCGCCGCTAACCACATCTTTGGGCTGAAACAGAACAAACGCGTCTGTAAAAGCATTTTTAAAAATACGCTCATTCGGAAGAATAGATCGTTGCAGGCTTCCGGCATAGCGGATGCTTTCTTCCATTTCAACTGATTTGGCCTCGAGGTAAGCAAGCCGTTCTACTAAACTTTGTTCTTCAGGTAAAAGAACGAAATCCTGATTTACAGTTAACGCATTCATGCTGATTTACATCTTAAAAAATTCAAAAATCTGATTCTTCTCAGGTTAGAAAAGGGACCTGAAACCCTCAATCGGAAACGTATTGCTTAGTTGCAAATACAATAATTCCTGACCACCGTAAAGGGTCTAAACCAGCGGTGGTTCCAAATTCGATATGAAAGAATTTGTTTCATTTGAGTGCATCAAAAGTAGAAAGAATTTTATTCCAAAAACAAAACGCGCAAAAATTATTGCAGGTAGTGCTGGGCATAAAACACCCGGTAGGCCTCCAAATCCTTGGACGTCATGAGTGTAGAGAAATTGGCCGAATTGATCAGAAAGCCCTCAAAATCTTTTGCCATGGTGCCAACAATGGTTGCAGCGGAGGTTGAAGTGAAGGCTGCCACAAATTGTTTTCCTTCTTCAGCATTCGCAAAAGTTTTTACTACGAGCAGCTCATTTTCACCACTCAGAACAGAATTGATTACGGTGTAACGCTTGCCCCTGAAATATTCGGTATTAAAGTTTGCCAGCTTGACTTTATTTGCCTCCAGGTTATTTCCGGCAGAGGCCGGAACAATCACAATAAAGAAATGCTGTGATTCAGAATCAGCCTGGTAAAGTGATTGTTCCTGATCAGGATTAACAATACTGCCGCCGGCATAGATTTTATCCAGGTATATTTTTGCCTGTTTACCCTCATCACTCTCAGGTGATAGTTCATACAAATCTTTCAGCGGGCTGGCAATTGCCTCTACATTTCCAGGACTTGTTTTGCTCACCGCAAACGCCTTGAGCAGGTAATATTTGTTCAGAAACTTATTGGTGGTATCGTAGGCAATTACTTCATTGCATTTGGTAATAACGGCACCGTAGTAGCGCTGTTTGTAATCATTCAATGTAATCGCGTAATCATTCAGTTCTTTTTTGTTTGCCTCTTCTTTCTTTTTGAGGTAATCAGGGTCACGCATCACCATGGCTATTTCAGTATCCGGATAGCGGTTCAGGATCATTTGCCGGTAGGTTTCGGCTTCACCGGATTCTTTTTTGGTATAAATCAGGTACAGCTGGTACATTGCTTCCAGCACACGCGGATGCTCAATGCCCCGGTCAATGACTTTGTTGAAATAGGTAATTGCCTCCGGTTCTTCTTTCAATTGCTCTTTGTAGATAACCCCCAGCATGTATAGTGAATTCATAAGCCGGTTGTTGGATGAATCAACAGCACCGGGTGATAGCGGTATATCTGCCAACAAATCTTCTACCGTCAGTGAATCTTTTTTCTCATCAGCCTGCAGGGAGTCATTGTCCGGATCTCCGGTTTCGAGCGTAAAGCTGGTTTTGTCAGACCGGCGCCAGTTATCTTCAAGCGGCCGTGTGCCCCATTGAGCCCTGAAATCATTGAATCCGCTGCCGCGGACTTTGACATTGTAGAAATACCATTTTGAGCCCTCTCCGGTAATTCCTGTTTGCGTATTCACTTTATTCTGTGTTGCCAGAAGCCTCTCCTGCTCTTGCTTTTTACGCAATTCTTCTGCTGCAATAAGATCCTTTAATGTCTGCTTCAGAAACTTTTCACGGGCATCGGGGTCCATAGCTGCAATTTGCTGCACACTGTCTTCAAAAACAACGGTTTCATAATGAAACACCAGCTCTTCAAGCCCCTCAGCCTTACTTGCAATTGCCTCGTACCCTTCATAATCTTTAGGCAATACGGTGATGCAGCTATCGTAATATTTTTGCGCTCTTACATAGTCCTTTTCACCAAAAGACAGATCAGCCATGCGCAGGTAACTGATTCCCTTCTGGCGGTCATTTTTTACCGACCAGTAAACCGAACTTGAATAATTTACCTTAGCCCCTGGTATATCGCCATCTTTGATATCCATCTCTGCAAGGGCATAATAAATCTGATCTTTAAACTCTGCATTTTTTTCATCACGCAGCATTTTATATAAGTCTTTACGAATTTCATCACCCCCTGAGGTTGCGCTGATTGCCTTGTTGATTTTTGCAGCAAACTGCATTTCATAAGGCGCATTTGAATGAGCAACTTTGGTATAATAATTTGTAGCCATGGTACCGTCGCCCATTGCCTGGTAAAGCTGCGCCAGTACAAACATATACCGCGCCCTGCGTTTTTTGTCGTGGCATACTTCAATGGCTTTTTCAAGATGTTCAATGGCCTGTTTGTATTCACCCTGCTGTATGTAAAAATCAGCCATGGTGGCCTCGTAATCTACGGTCAGTTTTTCAGGAAAAACGGCTGGCTCTATAATCTTTTTCTGCTTGTTTTTCTTTTTGCGCAGCCGGTTTGATTTAATGTCTTTTATTTTTTCTGTAAACTTCCGGTCACGGCTTTCCTGCGCCTCTTCCATAGACGCTTCAACCCTTATCAGAATACGTTTTGCCTCTGGAAAATTGCCTAATGCAATGTATGTTTTAGCCAGCCAGATCTGTGCTTCGTAAATAGATTCTTCACCAATGTAAATTTGCTGTACGTAATTGAATTTTTGTTCCGCCAGCAAATACTCCCGCTTGTAATAATGCGCTTTGGCAATAACCAGCCAGTTGTCATCAATCCAGCGGCACAGCTCTTCATTCTTTTTTTTCTTTTGCTGTGACGGCATGCTGTGCCTTAAAATAACGCGTTCACATTTCTCAATGGCTTTATCCATATCCGGGTACAAACCGGGAGCATCTTTCTCAGTAGGGTAAACTTCAAGCGGAATGATTTTGTAGTACTCATCCGTATACGAACTGCGGTACCCGGTCAGCGCTGTTTCAATGACAACACCGGCATTGTAATACCCGTTAAACCGCGCTGTCATGTTATGATAGCCCCGGTTAATTGCCGCATCTTTTTCGGTAGAACACGCCGAGAGAACAGTCATCAAAAAAATGACCGCAATACGGGTATAATATATTTTAGAAACTGACATTCAACCAGAGGTTCTGCGCACTAATAACTGCAAAAGCCCAAAATTATTTTAAATTATTGAAATACTATAGTCTGTAAGTGATTAATTAAGCCTTGCGGATTTTCAATAAAAGACATGTGTCCACAGTTGTCAATGGTATATACTGCCGGATACTGTGCCAGTTTAGCCAGTTCAAGCTGCAAAATTCCGTTTGGAATAACCGGATCATCTGAACCCTGGATAATGGCAATTTTATGTGTATTCATGAGATCGTATGATGCACGCCGGTCACGAAGCCCGCCCGTTGCGGCAGCAATTTCAGCAGCGTCAAGCCGGTTTGCTTTTTGAATCAGGGTTTGAATTTCTGCCCCTCTGAATTCACGGTTTACCGGTGCAAACAGGTTGGGAATAGATTCATTCAGAAAAAGACTTTTATTCTTTTTAACCACTTCTATAACCCGGTTTCGGTCTGTTTTTTTTGTTTCCGGATCAGACCAGAAATTGGAATGAACAAGCGTCAGGCGAACAGGCATGAGGCGCAATAACTCCAGCCCTACATACCCGCCCATAGAATGGCCAACGACAAAAGGATTTTCAATACCCCTGATTTTGAGCTCAGCTGATACACAACCAGCCATGTATTGCATGGTGCATACTTCTCCATTAAACCTTGACTTTCCATGACATGGCAAATCAAAAAGCAGGCATTGAAAACCCGCATTTACAAAGTCAGGATAAATGGTATTCCAAACCGTATGATCTTCCAGAAAACCGTGTAAAAAAACAATAGCCGGACCGGTTCCAACAGATTTTAGAAAAATTTCAGAGGAGGTGTTATGCATGCAAACAGCTAATACTAAAACGGGTAAACTAAAATACCAGGCTTCCCCCGGTTACCTGAAAGAAATGCTAATGCCGGATGATAACCGGAATTCAGCCAAATCAACGTGATTTTTTGTTCATGAGCTCTTCAATATGCTCGGCTTCTATTGGTATGTTGCCCATGAGGTTAAACGGCGCACCTTTTTTCTGAACCACCACATCATCTTCAAGCCTGATTCCAAGCCCTTCAGCCGGAATATAGATACCGGGTTCTACCGTAAAAACCATACCTGCCTTAATGGGTTCTGTCCAAAGGCCCACGTCGTGGGTATCAAGCCCCAGAAAATGGGAAGTGCCATGCATGAAGTATTTTTTATAGGCCGGCCAGTTGGGGTCTTGCTTTTTAATATCTGTTTTATCAATCAGCTTAAGGCCCAGCAACTCTTTCTCCATCAGCTTACCTACCTCAACATGGTATTCATTCATTAACGTGCCCGGTACCAGCAATTTGGTGCAGGCTTTTTTTACGCGCAGCACGGCATCATACACGGCGCGCTGGCGTTTGGTGAATTTACCGTTTACCGGAACGCAGCGTGTTAAATCAGACGCATAATTGGCATATTCTGCTGCAAAATCCATCAGAATTACATCGCCACTTTTACATTGCTGGTTGTTTTCTATATAGTGCAGTACGCAGGCATTTTTACCCGACCCGATAATGGGTGTGTAGGCAAACCCTTTGGAGCGGTTGCGAATGAATTCGTGAATAATTTCAGCCTCAATTTCATATTCCCACACGTTGGGTTTTACAAAATTGAGCACCCGTTGAAATCCTGCTGCGGTAATATCACAGGCTTTTTGCATCAGGTCAAGCTCTTCTTTTTCTTTCACTGACCGGATACGGTGCATGATTGGAGCACTTTTTTTGTAGGTATGTGCCGGAAAATCATGCTGCAGTTTTTGGATAAACCGATCTTCACGTGTTTGCGTTTCAGAATAACGCCGGGTGTGCTCATTGGTATTGATATAGACATTTTCAGCCTGCGCCATAACGGTTTTTAAAACGGTTTCAAATTGCGTAAGCCAGAAAACTGTTTTAATACCTGACGTTTGAAAAGCCGCATCTTTAGTAAGTTTTTCACCTTCCCAAATAGCAATGGTTTCATTGGTTTCTTTCAAAAAAAGCATTTCGCGGTGCATGGGGTTAAACGCATCGGGATAAATCACCAGTATACTCTCTTCCTGATCTACGCCAGAGAGGTAAAAAATATCACGGTGCTGCTGAAAAGCAACGGTGCTGTCTGCACTAACAGGGTAAATATCGTTCGAATTAAAAAATGCTACTGAATTGGGAGCAAGTGATTTAACAAATTTGGCGCGATTCCTGACGAAAAGCTCCCTCGAGATACGGTGATATTTCATACGCCTTGCGGTTGTTTGATTCAGACAGCTAAGTTAACCTTTTGTTAATTTCATAAGACAAGAGTTAAATTATATTTTACCTGATTCGGATAAAACCACCAAAATATGGTGTAAGCTATTGCTATTTCAAGATAAGTGGCTACATTTGCGCTCTCAAAATTTTCAAAATAAGGGAAGGAATCGGGCAGAAATCAGGTTTTGAATTTTGAGTTTTGAATCGTGGAAATTTAGAAAAAATGTCAGCCGGGGTTAAATTATTTGCAGGACGCGCCACCATGGAACTGGCTCAGAAAATTGCTTCTGAGTATGGACAGTCATTGGGCCAGGTTGCGGTAAGTATTTTCAGCGATGGAGAATTTTCACCGTCGTTTGAAGAAACGGTGCGCGGACAGGATGTTTTCCTGATTCAGTCAACCATGCCACCTACCGAAAACCTGTTTGAATTGCTGCTGATGATAGATGCTGCCAAACGCGCATCTGCCAGGTCAATTATTGCGGTGATTCCATATTTCGGATTTGCACGGCAGGACCGTAAGGATAAACCCCGTGTAGCCATTGGGTCGAAACTGGTAGCCAGCATGCTTGAAACTGCCGGTGTAGACCGCATTATGACCATGGATTTACATGCTGACCAGATTCAGGGATTTTTTGAAAGACCGGTTGATCATTTGTATGCATCGTCGATCTTTATTCCATACATCAAATCTATTGACACTGGTAATTTGATTATGGCAGCACCCGATGCCGGCGGAGCAAAACGCGCCAATTCCTATTCCAAAAAATTCAATACCGGTTTAGCCATGTGTCACAAACAGCGTAAAGTGGCGAACGAAGTGGCTGAAATGACTGTGATTGGTGACGTGCGCGGAAAAGATGTTATTCTTTTGGACGACATGGTTGATACTGCCGGAACATTGGCCAAAGCAGCTGATCTTTTTATGCAGGAAGGCGCCAAATCAGTCCGCGCATTTTGCACACACGCCGTACTTTCAGGCCCGGCATACGAACGCATTGAAGAATCTGCACTGACTGAACTGGTCGTTACAGACTCCATTCCACTGAAAAAGGAATGCAAAAAAATAAAAGTACTTTCGGTTGCACACCTTTATGCCGAAGTCATGCATGCACTGATTAAACAAGAATCAATCAGCGCTCATTTTTGATGCTTCTTACTGCGAATGAGCCTTTGGCGAAATGAACAGTTAGAAGCATCAAATCCTGGCCGGAATGAAATGCAGGTCAGGATCTGTTCAAGTCAAACGTGACTGAACATGGATAAAAAAGGCACATTAAAAGCCTGAAAAATTTCTTACTGTGAATGAGCCCTCAGGCGAAATGAACAGTAAGAATCATCAAATCCTGGCCGGAATGAAATGCAGGTCAGGATCTGTTCAAGTCAAACGTGACTGAACATTTATGAAAAAGTATATTAACCAGCCTGAAAAATAACCAGGCATAAAACAAATAAACAAATGAAAGAAGTATCATTGAGCGGCTCTCCAAGAGAGAGCGTAGGGACTAAAGATGCTACAGCGGTTCGTAACAGCGGACGCATTCCATGTGTTGTTTACGGTGGTGGTTCACAAACCCACTTTACTGTTAACATCTTAGACATGGAGCGTTTGGTTTTTACACCACATGTATCTATTGTTAACCTGGACGTAGCCGGAAAAAAATCAAAAGCATTGATTCAGGCAGTTCAGTTTCATCCGGTAACAGATAAAATTCACCACGTGGATTTTCTGGAACTGAATGACAAGAAAAAAGTAAAAGTTGAAGTACCTGTTATCTTAACCGGTCGTTCGGTAGGTGTTATGGCTGGTGGTAAACTGCAACAGGTTTTCAGAAAAGTAAAAGTTCAGGCCTTACCAGGTGATTTGCCAGATAACCTGACTATTGATATTACTGAAATGAAAGTTGGAGATGCTATTCGTATCAAAGAACTGAGCACTGATAAAGTACAGATTCTGAACGCACCAAATGCGGTTGTTGTATCTGTGAAAGTTGCACGTGGTGTTGTTGAACCTGCACCAGGTACGGCTCCGGGCGCAGCAGCTCCGGCAGCAGCCCCTGCCGCAGCAGCCAAACCGGCCGCTAAAAAATAAGTAATTGTCTTTTTAAACTAAAAACCCCGGTAGGCTGCACTTACCGGGGTTTTGTTTTTTAGTGATCTGGTTCAAACACCATCACATTGTCAATTTTCTGCGATATTTGCCCCTGAAACTGAATGCATGAAATACCTGATAGTTGGTTTGGGAAATCCGGGAGACAAGTATGCCAATACACGTCACAATGTCGGTTTTAAGGTATTGGAACACCTGATCAAAGGCACCGAAACCCATTTTGAAACAGCCAAACTTGGAAATGTTGCCCATTACAAATTCAAAGGACGAACGCTTGTATTGTTGCAGCCTTCCACATTTATGAATTTAAGCGGCAAAGCGGTCAATTATTGGATGCAGCATGAAAAAATTCCGCTTGAAAACCTGTTGATTATCACCGATGATCTTGCACTGCCCACAGGCAAACTCAGGTTAAAACCAAAAGGCAGTGATGGCGGACACAACGGGTTAAAAGACATTCAGGCCACATTGCAGTCTGAAAATTATGCCCGGCTGCGTTTTGGCGTAGGCAATGAATTTGCCCGGGGAAAACAAGTAGATTATGTTTTGGGTGAATGGACCAAAGAAGAAATACCGGTACTGGAAGAACGTATGAAAATTTCAGATGAAATGATCAAATCATTCGTAACCATTGGTATTGAAAAAACCATGAGTCTTTGGAATAACAAGTAGGCCCGCACAATTTGTTGCAAAAAACAACAAAGCAACAGATGCCAATCAACCATGTACACTTTTTTCGAAAAAATACTTGGTGAAAAACCAACCCAAATTACACCCCTTTCAGGTGGTGATATCAACGCCGTTTTTGAAGTAACCGGTTCAACGGGCAATTGTGTTATCAAAGTCAACGACGCCACAAAATTTCCAGGAATGCTGGCCGCTGAAGCTGTCGGGTTAAGTGAACTGGCGGTGACCCAAACGATACGCATTCCAAAAGTTATTGCCTGCGGAATGCAGGATGACAGACAATTCCTTATTCTCGAAAAAATCACAGAGGGACAGCCTGTCACTAAAACGTGGGAATTATTCGGACAAAAACTGGCCGCCATGCATCACAGTTCGCGCAGCTTGTTTGGACTTGATCAGACCAACTACATTGGGTCACTCACACAACAAAACGAATCCTGCAAAACATGGACTGAATTCCTGATCACACAACGGCTGCAACCCATGCTTGAAATGGCCGTTAACCAGGGTGATGTCAATTATGTTGAAGCCAAAGTGTTTGATGCCCTTTACGCACGCCTGGATGAATTGATACCGGTTGAAAAACCTGCCTTGCTGCACGGTGATTTATGGGCAGGCAATTTTCTGACACACACCTCCGGAGAGCCCTTTTTGATTGATCCGGCTGTTTATTACGGACATCGTGAAATGGACCTTGCCATGATGCACCTTTTTGGCGGATTTGATGCGGCACTTTTTAACACCTATCACACATCGTTTCCGCTTGAAAAAGGCTGGCAGAAACGCATTGAACTAAACCAGCTTTATCCGCTTCTGGTTCATGTTAATCTCTTTGGAAGGTCTTATTGGGAGAAAGTTCAGCGCATTGTTGAACCTTTTGGTTAATTTTTTGTACCTTTTCTTAAAGCCAACGCTATGAAAACCTTTTTGCTTTGTTTGATTTTCAGCGCTCCGTTCATACTCTTTGCGCAGCCCGCTGAACAAAAGCCCGGTTGCCTGGACTCACTGAATATTGCAACTTCATTTACACCAAACGGTGATACTGCAAATGACGATTTTTCGATTTATTTTCCCTGCACACCTGAGAAATTTGAAATTCACATTTACAATCGCTGGGGCGAAGAAATTTTTGCGTCTGAATCATATTCTTTCAGGTGGGATGGAAAATCTGCCGGAGGGAACTACGTATCTGAGGGTGTCTATTTTTACATTGTAAAATTCACGTATCAGCAAGCAGAGAAACAACTTACCGGAAATGTGACTGTTCTATTTTAAGTCACCGTTATCTCTAATGCTGATTGTCTAAAAACTACCAGGAAAGAAAGCCCTGCAGACAGATAACACGGACGCCGCAATGGTCTAGCCAATACGGGTAATTTTTGCGCCCAGGTTATTCAACCGCATATCGATATTTTCATAACCGCGGTCAATTTGTTCAATGTTGTGAATGGTACTTTTTCCCTCAGCAGAAAGTGCTGCTATAAGCAATGAAACTCCTGCCCTGATATCTGGTGATGTCATTGAAATACCGCGCAGACGCTGCTCGTGATTCATTCCAATAACTGCTGCGCGATGCGGGTCACAAAGAATAATTTGCGCACCCATGTCAATCAGTTTATCGGTAAAAAACAAACGTGATTCAAACATTTTCTGGTGAATCAGAACAGAACCTTTGGCTTGTGTTGCCACTACCAATACAATGCTCAACAAATCGGGCGTAAAGCCTGGCCATGGCGCATCAGCAATGGTGAGAATGGAACCATCAATAAACGTATCAATGGTATAATTTTTTTGTGCCGGAATGTACAAATCATCTCCTTTCAGATCAATTTGAATTCCGAGTTTTCTAAAAACGTCAGGAATAATTCCCAGGTTTTCATGACTGACATCCTTGATGGTAATTTCAGATTGTGTCATAGCCGCAAGACCAATGAAACTGCCTATTTCAATCATATCCGGCAGAATGCGGTGAAAACAACCGCCCAGACTTTTGACCCCTTCAATGATTAGCATGTTGGAAGCAATACCTGAAATTTTTGCACCCATGCTGTTGAGCATTTTGCACAATTGCTGCAGGTAAGGTTCACAGGCCGCATTGTAAATAACGGTTGTACCTTTTGCTAAAACAGCTGCCATCACTACGTTTGCTGTACCGGTTACGGAAGCCTCGTCCAGGTGAATGTAGGTGCCGGTTAGTTTTTTTGCATCAACGTTGTAGAAAAAATTCTGCGCATCGTATTCAAACTTTGCTCCCAGTTTCTGAAACCCTTCAAAGTGGGTATCTAATCGCCGGCGACCAATTTTATCACCGCCCGGCTTTGGAATAAACGCTTGTCCAAAACGTGCCAGCAAAGGACCTACAACCATAATTGATCCGCGCAGTGATGCCGCACGTTTGGCATAATCTTCGGTCTTTAAATAATCCAGGTTTACGTCAGATGCTTTGAACGTATAGGTTCCTTTTTCAACCTTTTCAACCTTCACACCCATTGCCTGCAGCAGGTTAATGAGTTTATTTACATCGACAATATCCGGAATGTTACTGATTGTTACTTTTTCACCTGTCAGTAAAACGGCGCATAAAATCTGTAATGCTTCGTTTTTTGCTCCCTGTGGATAAAGCTCCCCTTTTAAGGAATGTCCTCCGTGAATTTCAAATGCACCCATGCTGGTTTAATTTCGCTTTTGATTCTGGTTCTGATTTTGATTCTGCCGTGATGCGTCACGATTAAAACCCTGTCCGCCACCGCCGGAATTATTCATTCCGTTTTTCTTCTTTTTCTTTTTGTTCTTATTGCCGCTGAAGCCTGCCTTCATTGGGTTGCCAGGTACAGCGTTTGATTTGAGAATGTCATTGGTGTTTGGCAAAAATGACAGATCGGTGAGCACCAGTTTTCCTTTAGACAGCATTTTCAGGTGATTGGCAATTACCTGGTCTTCTACCGAAGCGGTGTTGAAGGTAAGGTGAAACCGTTTCATGAGCCCTGCAATTATTTTTGTGAGGGCATTGCGTTCATCACCCTCAGGCATTTCACACGCCTTTTCAATCATCTGCTGCACAATTTTGCCGTAGTGACCAATTTTGATTTCACTTTGCGGATAGGCTACTTTGCCGGGCTTTTCTTCAAGCGCTTCACGGGTTGGAAGCGGGTAGGGTGAATCAACGTCCAGTTTAAAATCAGACATGATAAACAGGTGCGTCCACAATTTGGGTTTGTATTCTTCCACATCGCGCAGCTGCGGATTCAGCTCACCCATAACTTTGATAATTGCATTCGCCACTTTATTCCGCTCTTCTTTGGATGCAAGGCCTACCGCATGATCGACCATTTTTTGTACATTTCTTCCATATTCGGGAATGTGCATTTTGGGTCTTTCAGTATTGTATTCTATATGATGTGTTCTATCCATAATCTCAAAAGTACTATTTTTTGACGCTTTTTAGCGTTCAATCCCAAATTTTAGCCTGAAATAAATCAGTTGGCACGCATCTGGATCAGGGCCTTAGGCACCTCGGTAACGGGCATCTGGCAGGTCTTGTTTACGCAGACATAAATCATCGATTCCCCGCCAAATTTTCCATCAAGCAACGGTAATTTTCCGCTGGTACCCCCCATCAGCACTTTGTTGGGCTGGTAATAACGGTTCAGTTCTGCCGAAAGCTGGGGCCATTGTTCACCTGTAACCGCCACCTCGTAATACGGGTAAACCAGGTTCATTGCCAGAATTCCCCAATTCGAATAGGCCGACCCATAGGTTTCCATACCGTCGTATACATTGGCCAGCATTTGCTTTGATTTTTCAATATACGATTCATTTGCAAGCAACGTTCCCAATTTGAAAAGCACTTTTGCCATTGACGAGTTGGAGGACGGAATGACATTGTCTGAGATTTCCATTTTGCGCGCAATCAAATCAGTTGCCTCATCTGAGGTATAGAAAAACATACCGCTTGAACTGTCATAAAAATGGGCTATGGCATATTCTGTTAGCAGTTGTGCACGCGCAATCCAGGTTTCATCAAACGTGATTTCGTATAAGCGAATAAATGCTTCTGCGGTAAATGAATAATCATCCAGGAATCCGTCGATGGTGCTTTTTCCATTTTTCCGGGTGTGCAAAAGTTTTCCGTCTTTTTTCATCTGATTTTTTACAATCCAGGTTCCTATCCTGACGGCACCGGTCAGATCTCCGTGAGCCTGTCCAAAGGCATCGTAAGCATCTGCCATTGCAATAGCCACCAGCGCATTCCAGGAGGTGAGTGATTTATCATCTTTTCCCGGGCGCACACGTTTTACCCGCTCTGTCAATAGTTTGCCGCCAATTATTTCAGACCAGAGTTCAACATCTTCAACAGACATGTTATGCTTTACTGCAAAGGCTGAATCAGTCATACTCCGCTGCAAAATATAATGCCCTTCCCAACTCTCTGAAGGTTCAATTTTATAATATTCTTTTGCCCGCTCATAATCATCTTCCAATATGCGTTTCATTTCTTCTTCAGACCAAACATAAAATTTTCCTTCTTCCCCTTCTGAATCTGCATCCAATGCAGAGTAATACCCACCCTCTCCATTTTTCATTTCAGCATACAGCCATTGAATGGTACTGCTTACAACCTGCTTATACAGCGGATTTTTTGTTCGCTGGTACGCCTTGCTGTAAAGTGAAATCAACTGGGCATTATCATAAAGCATTTTTTCAAAATGCGGAACACGCCATAAACTGTCTACCGAATATCTTGAAAAACCTCCGCGAATCTGATCGTAAATTCCGCCCATTGCCATTTTTTGCAACGTGAGATCCACATGATTCATAACCGCTGTATCACCGGTATGCCAGGCATACTGCATTAAAAATTCATAGTTGTTTGGCATGGGAAATTTGGGTGCACGGGTGTTACCGCCACGCACAGTATCAAAATTACGCTTCCAGTTCACGAGCATTTCATGCAATTTCTCCTGCTCAAACTGAATGCTGCCCGTTTTAATTTCAATCAGTTCTGTTTGCTGAATACCTTGTGTCAGTTCATCTGCATATTCCAACACCTTGGCCTTGTCTTTCTGATAGGTGTAATGCAGATTTTGCAGTACCTGTGACCACTGCTCTTTTGGAAAATACGTGCCCCCGTAAACAGGCCTGCCATCAGGCAATGTAAAGCAGTTCAGCGGCCAGCCTCCACTGCCGGTCATGAGCTGAACGGCATTCATGTAAATCTGGTCTACATCAGGCCGCTCTTCACGGTCTACTTTAATGCACACAAAATTATCGTTCATGATTTTGGCAATAACCTCATCTTCGAAACTTTCATGTTCCATTACATGGCACCAGTGGCACGATGAATAACCGATACTCACAAGCACCAGTTTATCCTCGGCCTTTGCTTTTTCAAATGCAGCAGTTCCCCAGGGCATCCAGTTTACCGGATTGTGGGCGTGCTGCAGCAAATAAGGACTGCTTTCATGAATCAGCTCATTGGTATATTTCGGGTTGTCTTTCATCGGGTCGTCATTTTTCTGACTGCTGGCACACGAGACGGTAAACGTTGCAAGTAATACCGCAATTGTACGAAATGGATAGTTGAAAAGTTGATTCATGCCGTCGGTGTAGTATCGTTCAGAATTTACAGTAAATATAGCTATCTTGCGCTGAAATAATTTCCATTATGAAAAAACACCTGTCATTCATCCTTGGTTTGATCTCTGTCAGTGCCTTTAGTCAGGGCTATTTTCAACAACAGGTTAATTATACCATCAGTGTTTCACTGAATGATCAGGATCACACCTTGTCAGGGTTTGAATCGTTTGAATATATCAATAACAGTGGCCAGGCCATGGATGCAATTTACATTCACCTGTGGCCAAATGCTTACCGCAACAACAAAACAGCGCTTGCCAAACAGTTGTACAACATGAATGACATGTCACTTGAATTTGCCAGTGAAGAAGACCGCGGTTATATTGACTCTCTCAACTTTCAGGTGAACGGTGAAGATGTGAAATGGGCATACGATGAAGAAAATCCGGACATCTGTAAAATCAACCTGAATGGTGTGTTGAAACCGGGTGAAAAAATGGTGGTTACCACCCCGTTTAAAGTTAAAATTCCATCGGGCGACATTTCACGCCTGGGCCATGTTGGCGAATCATACCAGGTTACACAATGGTATCCAAAACCGGCTGTTTTTGATCAGAATGGATGGCACGCTATGCCTTACCTGACGCAGGGTGAATTTTATTCTGAATACGGATCATTTGACGTGTCTGTTACCGTTCCAAAAAATTACGTGGTGGGTGCAACCGGTGATTTGCAAACCGAATCTGAAATTGCATTTCTGGATTCACTGGCTAAACGCACACAGGCCAAATATGACAACGGAGAATTCAAAGACCGTAAAACAATTACCGGTGGAAATACCCCTTTTCCGGAATCTTCAGCTGAAACAAAAACCATTCGCTTTACGCAGAACGATGTACACGATTTTGCGTGGTTTGCTGACAAACGTTTTGAAGTTTTAAAAGGTGAAGTAGAATTACCGCATAGCAAACGTAAAGTGACAACCTGGGCCATGTTTGTGACACACCACCATGCCCTGTGGGCTGATGCGATTGAGTACATCAATGACGGAACATATTACTATTCACTCTGGAACGGTGATTACCCTTACAACAATGTAACTGCCGTGGACGGAACGATAAGTGCCGGCGGTGGTATGGAATATCCAAACATTACCGTTATTGGAAATGCCGGATCAAAAGAAGAGCTTGAAATTGTCATTGTGCATGAAGTAGGACACAACTGGTTTTACGGGCTGTTAGGGTCTAACGAACGTGACCACGCCTGGATGGATGAAGGACTGAATACACTGAACGAAATACGCTATATTGAAACCAAATACCCAAAAAATCAGCGGTTGTCTGACATGATGATGGGCATGGCGGATAAAATTCACCTGGAGCATTTGTCGCATCATGACATGAATGACCTCACCTACTCCATGTCTGCCGGATACGGTATTGATCAACCCATTGAACTGCCATCTGCCGATTACAACATGATCAATTACGGCGCCGTGGTGTATTCCAAAACAGGCCTTGTTTTTACCTATCTCAGAGATTACCTGGGTGATGAATTGTTTGATAAATGCATGCAGGCGTATTACGACCAGTGGCATTTCAAACACCCGCAGCCGGAAGATTTGCGTGCTGCATTTGAAAAAACATCAGGCAAAGATTTAAGCTGGTTGTTTGACGACATTATTCCCTCAACCGGACAAATTGATTTTGCCATCAAAAAAGTAAAGGTGGAAGAAAATCAAACCCTGGTAACGGTAAAAAATGTGGGGCAGGTAAATGGCCCTATCAGTGTTGATGGTGTTTTCAACGGCAAAGTGCGCAGCACGCAATGGGCTGAACCAGGTGCCAAAAAAACAACCCTTACGTTTGAAGGAACCAATTATGATGTTTTTGCCATTGACAGTGATAACCGCATTCCTGAAATAAACCGCAACAACAATTACTGGAAACAAAAAGGGCTTTTTGGTAAAATTGAACCCTGTAAAATGGAGTTTTTGGCCGGTGATAACGAAGCCGGAAAAACCAATGCCTGGTACACCCCTGTTTTGGGCGGCAATGTATACGACAAGTTTATGGTGGGCATTCTATTCCACAACCAAACACTCCCCAAAAACAAGTTTGAATACACGCTTGCACCCATGTTCTCAGTAGGGCGTTTAAACCTTGCAGGATTTGGAAACATCAACTACTCCTGGGTACCAAAAGAAAATTTTAAACTGATTTCAATCGGGCTTACAGCCAAAACATTTGGAAACGGTGTGGGCGTTGCACCTGATTCATTAACTGAACCACGCGGCGTGTATTATGCATTTCAGCCTTACCTCGATGTTAAAATTGGCAAACCGGCCGCACGTAAATTTTATAAACAGCGCCTGCGCCTGAACGGAAATTATGTGTTTGAAAGCGGCAGTTTATATGACAACACTACCGTTGGCGGATCAGCCATTTATACCTTCAATTACAAAAAACGGATACACCAGTTTGATGCAAGCCTTCGTGCTGATTATTACAATGTGTCTGAAAAAGCAGGTATTTCAGCCATTGCATCTGATTTGTTAAATGCGCAGGCTGAACTGAAATACCGCCTGGAATATTGGAAAGAAAAAGATGAATTTGTAGAGATCAGGGCTTACATTGGACAGAATTTATTCTACAACGGAGCCTACAATCTGCGTTATGGGTTTGGCATGGGCGGGCAAACCGGCAGCATGGATGCCTTCTATGAAAATTACATGTTTGGCAGAAATGAAACAAGCGGACTTTGGGCCAATCAGCGCATTGAAAACCAGGGAGCATTCAAAACACTTTCAGGTGTAGGCACAACAAACCGCATGCTCTTTACCACCAACCTTTTTGTTGATCTTCCTTACGTGCCGCTGGTCGGACTTTTTGCAGACTACGGTGTGTTTGAAAACAATGCCGGCAACATGGACAGTGCCTACGATTTTGGAGTTGGTTTACGCGTGGTAGATAAGCTGGCCATTTATTTTCCGGTTTATGAATCAGACAACATCAAAAATTCATTTGCCGCCGATGTTAAATACTGGAATAAAATCCGTTTTGTGTTAAACATGAATGGCATTAATCCGGCCGAAATTATTCAATCCGTTTTCTAATACCCACAGCATGAAAGGGCTCCTTGTTGCAGGTGTTTTGATCGCTGTTTTTTCGCTGAGTCTTACATCACGCCAACCAGAAAATTCATTGCCGGCAAATCCCGCCGTTGATACAACACTGCTTGTCAAACAACATAATTTTTACCGTCAGCGGGTAAACGCACCAGACATTCACTGGTCAGATGAATTAGCGGTATATGCCCAGGCCTGGGCGAACAAACTGGCCAAAACCTGTCAGCTGCAGCACAGCGGTGGTAAATACGGTGAAAATATTTATTGGACCAGTGATGAGGCCAACGAACAGGCGGTAGTAGATTACTGGGCTGAAGAAGAAAAATATTTCAACCACAAAAACCCCACTTACATACGCGGTAAAAGTTCTAAAAGCGGGCATTATTCACAGGTGATCTGGGCTAAATCAACCCTGGTAGGCGCGGGTGTTGCCAATTGCAAGGGAGGCGGTCAAATCTGGGTTTGCGTGTATGATCCGCCGGGGAATATGATTGGGGAAAAAGCTTACTAAAGGGTATTAGGAGTTGGGATTTACCACTAAATCCTGAAAATTATCTCATTTTACCCCGCTGCCCTTTAGACATTTGTGCCATGCGCATTTGGTTGGCAGATGTAGCTTTACCCATTTGTTTTTTGAGTGACTTTAAATGCTCTGCCAGTAAACCGTCTTTATCCAGTTTTTTAGCTTCAGCCAAAAGGGTATCGGCTTCATTTCTGCGCCCGGTGCTCATACAAATGGCGGCCAGGTGCATTTTTGCCATTGCCTTATCGGTATCCCGTTTAAGACCTATTGCAAGTGCCTTGCGAAAAAGTGATTCCTTCTGGCCCAGGCTGGTTGCGCCACCCGCACCGGTAGTACCCGACAAATAGAAAAAATACGCCCGTTGCCGTGGCAGCAAAAACTGCGGCTGTTTAATTTTATTCAGGTGATGCGTTGCCTTTTCCATATTCTGCAACCGCAGTTGATTAATGGCGAGAATAATACGCTCATTACGAAAAATCAAAAGCACAAAAAGTGCTGTTACAAAAATGAATACAATTCCCCACCCCCAGTGTCCGTCATAAAAAAGAAAAGCGGTGTAAAAAAGAGAAGAAAGACTGAGTGCGAGTTTAATTATTAAAGCGATCATGAAATGTTAATTAGTCAATAGTAGCAATACATTTTAATTCAATGGCAATGGGTGTTGGCAACGAGTTGATTTCGACCGTGGTTCTGCAGGGTTGATTGTCTTTAAAATACTCAGCATAAACGCGATTATAGGTTACAAAATCACGTTTCATGTTTACCAGAAAAACGGTTACATCAACCAGCTTATCCCAGGATGAGCCTGATGCTTCAAGGATTAGTTTTACATTGTCAAAGACAGAACGGCACTGAGCCTCAAAATCAAATGCTTTAAAGTTGCCGTTGTGGTCCAGCTCCAAACCCGGGACCGCAGAATCGTTTGCGTTAGAACCCGCAGTGCGCGGACCCACACCCGATAAAAAAAGCAAATTACCCACTTTGCGTGCGTGCGGATAAAGGCCCACTGGTTTAGGTGCATTCGAAGCATTGATTTTATCTGACATGCATTGAATTTTGTGCAAATATACGATTTGAGCGGCAAAATAAACATCTCCACAACACTTCCACACACACTATTGTTCGCAGAAGCTGCCGAAAGCGGAGAATAGCATGCAAAGATGCTGCTTCTGAGCCGGTCAACAGATCATACAATCACTGCCTCATTACCTTAAGTTTGCATTCGTATTTACCTGCGTATTATCTTTGCCCCCATGTCACGCAAAATTTTTGCCGTAAGTGCAGGCCTTGCATTTCTGATGTCACTCATTAGTATGTATTTTGGCTCAAGCATTTACAACGCCAATGAAAATGTCCACATTCAATACCTGAATGAAATGGATCATATACGCTATTACGATGCGGATATGGTGCCCGGATTAACCCGCCTTGCAGCCATTCTCTCAATCCCTTTTCTACTGGGTATATTGGGTATTGAACTTTATGTTTTTCGTAAAACACCGGTGCCTGCTGCCAAAAAAATTGCCCTGGCCATCAGTATTCTTGCCTTAATTCTGATCATACTGGCTATGGTTACCATCAAAACTCCGCTTCAATTTGATTTCAGCAAATGGGGCTTTGCCTGGGTCTTTGGCGGCCTATTTACCATTGCCGGGAATGCACTGAGTGTGTTTTTGAAAGGGAACTAAGAATTTTCTTCCTCAACCGTTATTCTGCCCCGAAACCCTGGGATTGCTCAGAAGTTATGCTGAACCTGATTCAGCAACTGCCTAACTTTTAACAGCCTGGAAAACTACCAGTCATTAACAAAAAATTAACTAAAATCACCACAATAAATAACTGTTTTGTAGTTAGTTATAAAATTGGCACAGCACTTGCAAATCAGAAAGTATTATTAACTAAAAACATATTATTATGATCGCAAAAAAAAGCAGTAAGGCAGACCTCGAACGCAAGAGGTTTGCTTTTTTCCAGATTGGATTGATCGTGGCCGGATCGCTGACCCTGGCAGCATTTGAGTACTCATCTGTTCACACTGAAACAAAAAAAGTAGCCATTCAGGATGACGGACCTTCGACCATTATTTTTGACCCCAGCCTGTATGAAGACCAGGTAGAGGAAAGACCTGAACCGCAGCATAGTCAGCAACAACAGGCTCCGGTTGTAATGATTCCGATTGATGAGGTAAGCATTGTGACCAAACCCGTTGATCCCAATCTTAAATACACCGGTCAAACCATTTTTGTAACCGACCCATGTACCGATTGTATTGGAACCGCGACAATCATTGAAGAAGATGAGCCGCTGTGGGTATCAGAGGTAGATCCTGAGTTTCCGGGAGGGTTCAAAGCCATGTACGAATTCATTTCATCAAACGTAAAGTATCCTGATTTGGCAGCAGAAATGGGTGCACAGGGAACCGTACAGGTCCATTTTATTGTGAACCGTGATGGATCAATTTCAGATGTAACAACAGATTCACGAATGAATAAAGATTTGGAAAAAGAAGCAATGCGCGTAATCAGCATGATGCCTAATTGGAAACCGGGCGAGCAGGCAGGCAAACCAGTTCGTGTTCACTACACCGTTCCAATCAATTTTATCATTCAAAAATAACCATTGAAAAAAAGAAACCCCGGACCTGCAAAGATCCGGGGTTTTTTATTTTTTGCCTGAATGTTTTTACTGATTCAGATAGTTGTTATTTCGCTGCTCATCATCATCCATTCCGTCTACAGACGGGCAGCCTTTTTTAGGGAAAAGCCAGGCGAATTTAAGCGTAAAAATCATTGGCTGGTAACGGCTGTTAAACCAGTGGTGTGATGGGTTAAAATCATCAAAACTCACGATAGTAAGAATGGGTGTCTGAAAACTTGGAACAATAAAAAATCCGTCGTCTACCTTATACCCAAAACCAAATGTATAATGCAATTGGGCAACCAGTTTTCCCTGGTTATTTGATGCTAAGGGAGAAAGGTAATTGGCATCCTCATTGCCGCCGTAAATGCGGTAATCCACATTAAAACCCAACGACTGATCAATGAAATTAAACATGCTTATTTGCCAGACATTGTGAATATCTGCCCGCAAAAAGGCAGAACCAAAATTGAATTGTCCGCGGGTAGCCTGTGAACCTTCAACTGCATATTTTTCTTGTCCGCCAAAATGTTTAACCCCTAATCCCCAATCAAAATAATGCACAATTTTCTGGTCTTTTTTAAAGAGGTGTTCCATACCTGCTTCCAGGTAATATCCAGGCAAACCAGTTGGTGTAAGATCATAAGGCCGGTTGCTGTCATCAGCTGAGTTACCCAGCATATAGGTTAACCCCGGATTAATAAACCAGCCCAATCCACGGTGCTGACTCTGGCTGTGGCTCCAGATTGCATCACGCCGGTTTTTGCCAAAGGGTGACCCTTTCATGTCCTTTTCACGTTTAGACTGGCTCCGGTTAAAATCATCCACAAACTGCCCGCTGGCGGACACCGAAACAAAGAGTATCAGAAAAAATAACAAGCGGCTCATAGGTAAGGGCATTTTGACTAAAGGTACGAATTTAGAACAAGACATGTCAAGCCATTCAACCCGTTTGATCAGGTTACCAACAGTAAAACGGGGAAAAACGGTTTAGTTACAGGGAGGGAAGAGCCAATGGGCAAGAGGAAAGAAATATTAAATATCCAATGTCGAATAACAAATGTCGAAGGGATTAATCACAGGATGTCCAAAGGGGGAAGAGGAATCAGAGACATTGCACGCAAAATACGGAGAGATCTTTCACTGCGTTCGGGATAGCCCTCCATTCATTAAACGTTTGGTTAGAATAATCGGTGGCTTCGACTACGCTCTCAGCCACCTTAGATTCTTCTCCAGTGGATAAAATTCTACTTCAGCTACGCTCTGTGTGCGATTCTACTGAATAAATACCAGGGTTAAAACTGGTGCAATCGGTGGCCGAGCGAAGCCGGGGCCACCGCAAACGATTACACCCCCGCTGTTACAAGCTTCAAAATAGCATCTTCCACTTCTTTTGAATCCCAAACTTTTTCAATATCGGGCCGGTCCATAACTTTACGCATAATCTCATCCTGCCGGTTTCCGTTTTTCAGTGCAACGGAGTAACGTGTATTGGTAAAAGAAACCTGGGTATAAAGCGGAATCCATTTATCAGGATGCAGGGAGCTGAAGCGGCCTTCAATTTTTTTCTGGAGCAAAAACCGTGGATCAGCCACAAAATCACGCATTACAAAATAATTCTGAACAGACAGGTCCTGCACGGCATCACCATCTGGTTTACGCAGCACTTCATATTCTTTAAAAACAGCAGGCCAGTTTTCATTGTGCTTCTGCATCAGTTCATACATCACGGTACAATCTTCAAATCCGGCATTCATACCTTGTCCGTAAAACGGCACCGTAGCGTGTGCGGCGTCACCCATCAGGGCTACCTTACCGTGTGTCCATGGAAAACAGCGGATGATGGCCAGCGATGACAGTGGATTGGAATGCCAGGTTTGCAAAAGATTCGGGCAGATGTCGTAAAAATCAGGAAAGGTATTTTTGAAAAATTGTTGAATATCTGCATCTGTTTTTAATGCATTGAATGACACGTGTCCTTCAAAAGGCATAAATAAGGTGCAGGTAAATGAACCATCTTCATTGGCCAGGGCAATTAACATAAACCGGCCGCGCGGCCAAATGTGCAATGCGTTTTTGTCAAGCTTGTATGATCCGTCAGCATTGGCCGGCAGCACCAATTCACGGTAACCATCTTCAATATAATTCTGACTGTAATTAAAGCGGTCTAACTTTTGAAAGGCGTTGTATCGGGCAGCAGAAAAAGCACCATCTGTTGCAAAAACCACATCGGCTTTTGCTGAAATTTTTTCACCGGTTTCAGTATGTTCCAGGTAGGCAATTCCTTTTTCCAGGTCAACATCCACGCATTTATGGTGGTAATAAATTTTGGCACCGCCGCGCTGTTCAGCAATATCCATCATTTTAGCATTCAGGCCGCCGCGTGAAACTGAATAAATGGCTTGTCCTTCTTTGCCATACGGCTGATAATTTTGTTTGCCATCCAGGTCGTGCATAATACGCCCGCTCATGCCAATTGCAATCTTGCGAATCTCATCATCAATACCCACCGTTTCCAGCGCTTTCCAGCCTCTGAACGACATGGCCAGGTTAATGGATTTTCCGGCTGAAATATCTGCCTTGCGGATATCGGGCCGGCGCTCATAAATAGTGACCTTGTAACCAGCTTTTGAAAGAAAAACTGCCCAGAGTGATCCTACTAATCCGGCGCCTATAATAATTGCTGATTTTTCCATGTTGGTTGAATGCTTTTGGTAAAGATAAAAGGAAAACGCGAAGTAACATTCGTCTGCTCAACAGAGTTATAAAACCTGATAAAAATCAGCCGGAAAAAGCGTATACATTTTGCGCTAAAAAAATGAAAGGGTCGGTTAAAAAATCTGAAATAACGTTATACGACAGTTATTTTTTGACACCGTATTTTTTATCCAGAATGCGGCGAACGGTACCGTACAAAAACCGCGGTGGAAATTTATACCCTTTGGTTGAAAGCCGCTGACCCATTTCAAGGTATTCTGCCTTGTCAGCCGGAGGCGTTGTGGCTAACCCATCAACATACCGGTTAAACATGCAAAACGCTGCCGCAATGAGTACGGCATCATGAATGTCTTCATCGGTTGCACCTGCTTTACTGGCCGCTTCAACTTCAACCGCAGATACCTGTTTGCCCCCCTGCTGCGTTTTTGCAGCTATTGCAAGCAGCGCCTGCATTTTTGGGGTTTGACCTTTCATAAATTCAGGTGTTGAATAGTCACACACTTCTACCTTTTTTTTCAGGTGTCCCATGGCTGCACCGTTGTGTGATTCACTGCAAAATTCACAGGAGTTCAGGGATGAAGTATATGCCGCAATGGTTTCACGTTCACCGGACGTAAGACCTGATTTTCCAAGCAGCAATTCATGTGCAAACGCTGATAGTTTACTGCCGGTACTTGGCTTATACCAAAGTAATTCCAATATTCCGGGATAGTTATTCTGCGTTTTAATATGTGCCATACAAGTGTTTTGGTTTTTAGTTATTCTGAAGCGCCTGTTCCAATGACTGTCCAAAATTGTAAATGTCTTCAAACGAATTGTACAACGGCGCCGGCGCAATACGAATCACGTTTGGCTCACGCCAGTCAGCAATTACACCCTGTTTCGTAAGGGCATCAAAAAGTGATTTGCCTTTGCCATGAACAAGAATTGACAGTTGTGCGCCACGTCTTGTAGCTTCTTTGGGTGTTATAATTTCAAACTGACAAATGGCTGAATATTTTGCTGAAATTTCCTGAACAATTTCTTCCAGGTAATTGGTGAGTTTAATGCGTTTTTCGATAAGCCGGTCCATGCCCACTTCATCAAAAATATCGAGCGATGCCAGATGTGCCGCCATGCCCAAAACCGGCGCATTACTGAGTTGCCAGCCCTCAGCACCCTTCATGGGTTTAAAGCCGGGCTCCATTAAAAAACGCACTTCTTTATCGTGTCCCCACCAGCCGGCAAAACGCGGCAGTTCAGGTTTATTTTCATGGTTCTGATGCACAAACATGCCCGACACGCCACCCGGACTTGAGTTCAGGTATTTATACGAACACCAGGCTGCAAAATCTACCTGCCAGTCATGCAGATTCAATTTAACATTTCCGGCAGCGTGTGCCAGATCAAAACCAACCATGGCGCCTGCTTCATGACCTGTTTTGGTGATACTTTCCATATCAAACAACTGCCCGGTATAATAATTTACGCCACCAATCATAACCAATGCAATTTCATCACCGTGTTTACGAATGGTGTCCATAATATCCTGGTCGGTAATCAAATGATCCCCTGATCTCGGAGCTACTTCCACAATGGCATCTTTGGGATCATAGCCGTGAAATTTCACCTGCGATTCAAGCGCATACTGGTCAGACGGAAATGCTTTTTTCTCACACAAAATTTTGTAACGTTTACCCGCAGGCCGGTAAAATGAAACCATCAGCAAATGCAGGTTGGTTGTGAGACTGTGGGTGATAACCACCTCTGATGTTTTAGCGCCCACAATCTTAGCTGCCTTTTCAGAAAGAAATTCGTGGTAGGCAAACCAGGGCTTTTTAGCCTCAAAATGTCCTTCTACGCCAAACTTTGCCCAGTCATTGAGTTCCTGCTCAATATACGCTTTGGCTGATTTAGGCTGAAGGCCCAGTGAATTACCGGTAAAATACACAGTGTCTTTTCCATTGAACTGCGGAATGTGAAATTTGGAACGATATTCTTTCAGATTGTCTGCCTGATCCATTTCACGTGCGAATTCAAGCGAATTTTTGTTTGCTACCATTGTTTGCTTACTTTTGCAGACCCGCTATGCCTCTCTGTTTTACTCAGTCACAGCAGGTCACACAAAGATACAAACTACATTCAAACGAAAACCGATGATTTCACGCAAAAATTCAGAACAACTCTTTGAAAAAGCAAAAACCCTTTTTCCGGGCGGTGTTAATTCACCCGTTAGAGCATTCAAATCTGTTGACGGTGCCCCGCTATTTATTGCCAAAGGTGATGGATGCCACATTTGGGACGAAGACGGAAATAAATTTGTAGATTTTTGCTGCAGCTGGGGACCGCTGATTCTTGGTCACAACCACCCCGCCGTGCGTGAGGCTATTGTGAGCACCGTAGCAAACGGAACCTCTTTTGGCGCACCTACCAAACTTGAAAATGAATTGGGGGCGCTGATTCTGGCAAACAATCCGTTCATTGATAAAATTCGTTTTGTCAGTTCAGGTACTGAAGCCGTAATGTCAGCTATTCGCCTTGCACGCGGTTATACCAAACGCGATAAAATTATCAAGTTTGACGGCTGTTATCACGGCCATGCTGATTCATTGCTGGTAAAAGCCGGATCAGGCCTTGCAACCTTTGGAACGTCTTCATCTGCCGGCGTACCCGAGGCCTTCTCGAAAGAAACCATTGTGGTACCGCTCAACGATGAACAAGCTATTCTTGAAGCAGTAAAAAAATACAAAGATCAGATTGCCTGCATGATCATTGAACCAATACCGGCCAATAACGGGCTGCTTTTACAGAAAAAAGAATACCTGCAGTTTTTGCGGAATGTGTGTACTGAAAATGGTATTTTACTATTCTTTGATGAGGTCATTTCAGGTTTTCGGGTCGCTTTTGCCGGCGCAGCGGCTTATTACGGCATCAAACCCGATATTATTACCTACGGAAAAATTATTGGCGGCGGAATGCCGGTTGGGGCCTATGGTGCATCACACCAGATTATGGACTGCATTTCACCCGTGGGTAATGTCTACCAGGCCGGAACGTTATCCGGAAATCCGGTTGCTATGGCGGCCGGAATTGCACAATTGAACGAATGCTTAAAGCCTGATTTTTATAAAGATCAGGAAAATAGAACTAAACTATTCGTTGATAAAATTAATACGCATGCCAAAGCCCGTAACTATACCTTCGAAATCTTTACGATAGGCTCTATTTTCTGGCTTGCATTTTCCAAAAAAGAGGCCATTCGAAAAGCAGACGAAATTGACGGCGCTACCATGAATGATTTCAAAAAACTCTATGCCCTTTTACTTGAAAAGGGAATTTACCTGGGCCCATCAGGTTATGAAGTAGGTTTTGTGTCAGCAGCACATACCGCCGAAATACTGAACACCTGCGCTGATAAATTTTGCGCCGCGCTGGATGAGGTGTTTGCTTAAACCGCATTTGAAATTTCGTATATTCGGTTCACTAAATGCGTGAGTTGAAATACATACCGGTAGTACTGATTTTATTTTTTTCAGTGTATGCGCATTCCTGGTCGCAAGACATTGAACTCACTGTTCAGACAGGGCACTCCTCTGCCATTAATGCCATTGCTTTTAGTCCCGGTGATGATTTAATTGCTTCCGGCGGAAGCGACAACAAAATTATTCTATGGGATTTTCTCACCGCTAAACAGGCAGATGTGTTTACCGGTCATACCGGTTTTGTGACCGATTTAATTTTCCATCCGGACGAAAAAAAACTCTTCAGCTCATCACTTGACAGCACCGTTAAAATATGGGACCTGTTTACCGGAGAATGCCTGCAAACCCTGCGTTTCAACTACCCCGTGTATGCACTTGATTTTATGGGAAACGGCCTGTTTGCTACAGCCGGCAAAGAAATTTCACTCTTCAGCTACCCGGCCTTAACCAAAAAAACTTTACCGCTATTGGCCAAAAAAAATTTTACGGCCGTTTCTTTCAGCAAGGATGGAAATTTAATTGCCTTTGGCGGAAAGCAGGAAGACCTGGCGTATGTTGTGAACCTCTCAGAAAAAAGTGTGGTCAAAAAAGTGACTGCCGCCTTTACAGATGTCACCTTTGATGAAACAAATGAACGGCTTATTTACACAACCAACCAGGGAATTGGCGGAGAACTGCTGATTACCCAAAAAGGAAAAAAAAGCACCAATACTGACTGGATGCTGAACAGCTACAATGCCGTTGCATGCAACAAGACGCATCTTTTTATGGCAAACGACCTGGGTGAAATACGCGTGATTCAGCGCTCCACATTCCAGGAAAAAAATATTCTGAAATCTGCCCACACCAGCATCAATGCCCTGAAAATTTCACACAACCATCATTTTCTGGCAAGCGCCGGCAACGATGGGCGTGTTGTGGTGTGGGACCTCTCAACCAATCATGCGGTTAAAGACATGGAGGGCTCAGTGACCCAAATCAACGCAGTGGCCTTTTCACCTGACGGAACCGAAATTCTGGTCGGTTACCAGGACGGATCATTGCGCAAAACAAACCTTTTTTCAAATCAGAGTTTACTCAATTCACCCTTGCCTGCTTCAGAAATTATCAATAACCGTTTTACGTGGTCTGTTTATGAAATTGAACAGTTTGAAAAAGATTCGGCCGTGTTGATTATGCACAAAAAACGCTATGCGCTGGATGAAGAAAACGCGTTTGACAAAATCACCCAATACCAGGTAATATGGTACTTTAAAGAGAACGTACTCACCCTCACAGAGCAGGATGCGCTGACGCCGGAAGCCAGCCAATATATGGCAGACCGCAAACAGGGAATCCGGTATCCGGTTACGTTTTTATTAAACCCTGAGCTAACTACTGCAACTACAAAAGACAAAGGCCTGACAGCAACCGCGCAATGGCCCAATGTAACTATCTACCGCGGTAAATCACTAAACCCGCAACAACTTAACTCACAGCATACGGACCGCATTACAGCACTTGCTATCAATGAAACATTCGGCTTTTTTGCCACCGCCGGCTGGGATGGTTTAATCCGTTTCAGAGATCTGGAATCCGGAAAACTGCTCACCACGTTTGGTGCATTTTCAGACGGTCAGTTTATTTATATCAACCCTGACGGCTATTATTTTTCGTCTAAAAAAGCACTGGATTATGTAGGCTTCAGACTCAACCAAAAACTCTACTCATTTGAGCAGTTTGACCTGATTTACAACCGGCCTGACCTGGTGGCTGCGTACCTTCCATACTACGATGAATACTATGTATCAGCCTACAAAAAAGCCTACCAGAAACGACTTGCAAAACTAAACCTGACAGAGGCCGATCTCACCTCAAAACAAGAGGTGCCGCTTATTACATACCAGCGCAGCCTTGATCAGCTGCTCACAACCGGAAAAATCAGCCTCGCTGTTCAGTGCAGCGATGCGCAGAATGAACTGGACAAACTGCATATACGTGTTAACGGTGTACCTGAATTCGGCCGGTTTGGCAAATCCATTTCAGGTCACGAATTTCACGATTCGGTTGAAATTGAACTAAACCCGGGCACCAATTACATCCAGTTATACTGCACCAATAAAAGTGGTATTTCATCACTGCAGGAATCATTTTCAGTTGAAGCGCACAAAAAAGACATGGTCACTGATTTATACCTGGTTTCCATAGGCGTTTCAAATTACCGTGAATCACAATACAATTTGAATTATGCCCGCAAAGATGCGGAAGATATGGTACGTTATTTTAACCGGCCTTTCGGGCCGTTTAATGCTGTTTATACTAAGTTATTAGTTGATACAACAATTACATTATCAAATATTTACAAGCTAAATGAGTTTCTTTCTGCTCCAAAGCCAAACGATGTGGTAATGGTTTTTGTAGCAGGCCATGGCGTGCTTGATCTGAAGTTTGATTATTACCTGGCAACGCACGATATGGACTTTAAAAATCCTGCCGGAAAAGGAATTCCGTATGAACTTTTTGAAGAGCTGCTGGATAACACCCGCAGCCGCAAAAAAGTATTGTTTCTGGACGCCTGCCATTCTGGTGAAATTGATAAAGAAGAAGTTATCAAATCAGAGGTACTTGAATCAGAACAGGGAGATATCCGGTTCCGCAGTGCGGGAATAAATATTGCCAATAAAGAACAAACCAATTCACTCGACCTGGCCAAATCACTTTTTGCAGATATGCGCCTGAACAATGGCACCACCGTTATTTCAAGCGCCGGCGGAACCGAATTTGCCATTGAAAGTGAAAACTGGCGCAATGGTGCCTTTACCTATTGCCTGCTCTATGGTCTTTCATCCGGATCAGCAGACCTCAACAAAAACAAACAAATCACCTTGTCTGAGTTGCAGGACTACCTGCTATTCCAGGTAAATAAAATAACCAACGGGGTGCAAACACCAACCTCCCGGGTTGAAAATTTAAACAATGATTTCAGAGTTAAATAAGATGAAAAAAATTCTGCTTCTGCCAATCTTTTTAAGCACCTTCTCAGGTCATGCGCAGAGCCTTGATTTTGGGCTGGAGGTTCAGCAAAACACAAACCTGGTTCAAAAATGGGTATTGACAAATGAGCTCAATGAACTCAACCGCGCGTTTTCACTTCAGGATGCAAACGGTGATACCATGAATGTGTATTTTACCACGTTTTCCATGACCAACAATTTTGAAATTCCGGTTTATTTCCGGTTTAATTTCAAACGCCGGTGGTTTGCAGATTTTAAACTATCCAACGCCTCGCATACATTGATTATGGAAGGTGTTGCCAACTTCAACAAATCATTCTTTACAAGCAATTATGGTACCTACGCTGACTTTGTGACACAGGCGCAGGCCAATGGCTTCAACTCGGTTGACACGTCTGATTACATCAATTATATAAATGGTGCAGCAGCCTTGTATCAAACCAGTGTACGCTCCAAAGAAGAATTCAAGGTGCTTGCCATGACCGCCAATTTTGGTCTGCGGCTTATGCCACACCGCAGCATAAGGCCTTACATTACAGCCGGCCTGACCCTAAAAAGCAAATACCGCAAGTTCTCTTATCAGCACCTTGAGTTTACAAACCCAAACATTTATGACTACCATAAAGTCAACCAGGGTGTTAATAAATTTGCTGAAAATACACTCTACCTGAATATGGGGTTTGGCCTTGAATTTTATCGCTTCAGGGCCGGTCTCTATTACCAGGCCGGCTTCTCTTTTCAGCCCACTAACGGAATCACCAATGATGTGGTCATTGATGTAAATCCATACACCTCATTTCAGCGCATTCACTCGTATGGTTTTACCATTTGCACCAACCTGTTTTCAGCACCCGTTGGCAAACGTGTTATTTACGACGACCTTTCAGCAGATGAAATGGTACTCTCAAACATTCAAAAAAAACAGTATAAATGGGATTTCGGACTTCGGTTTAACCGCCGGGGATTCAACGACGTAAGTACCTTCTACACCAACAACGAAAACCGGTTATCGGTAATGTCACGCGATTCTATTTTGTATAACAACGGCAGTGTTATTCAAAGTGCTGAGAAAGTTGAAATGCTCACTTTTGGAGATGTGAAACGTATCCTCTGGTCTGGCCAGCTTGACTTTGTTTTTACCCGCAATTTTGGCAAACGTTTTTCCCTGGAATTCCTGGTTGGTTCATCAAGCTTAACAACAGATATTGAAACCACGGAGTTTACGGCCACTGTTTTGCATGACACGGCTGCAAACAGCTACCTCTATACCAATTCAGAACCCCGCATTCAATCAGGCGTATACCGCAACACATTCAACCTTACCAATTTTTCCATTGCCGCTGGTTTCAAAATTATTGACCGTGATTTATTCAGCCTGAAAATTTTTGCCGGAACAGGTTATACGGTCATGGTTCACCGCTCACTTAGTTTTATTGATTTGCCCGATGGTGTAAACGGCTTGACCATTTACAAAACCATTGATCAGAATTATTACGCGCTTGAAGATAATTCACTATACGCAAACCAGGGAACCCTGAATGTAACCCTGGATGATTCGCCCGATGCACTTTTTACACAATTTGGAAATACCCGGCTGGACAGCAACTGGCCCACGCCTGAACGGCAACGCAAAAAATTTCCGATGGTCAGAATTGGATTTGAAGCCGCAATAGACCGCTTTACCCTGGGACTTAGCGTAGACAGGAGTGCAAACTATATGGATGGGTTTTTACTCAACCAATACAGCTCTGTTTATTTTTCAATCGGGTATAAACTGATACGGCATTAAAGCCAAAAAAAAAGAGCAGCTATTCCGGGTAAAAAAATAAATCCGTCTAACCAAAAGGAGTAAAAAAAATCATCAGTTCTGCGGCGGGCAATAAACATCAGAATGGCCCCGGTTAACCCAATTAATACAAGGCAAATCCACCACGCTGGTTTGAGCAGCATCATTGTAAAAATTGCTGCAACCAAACTTATCAGTGCAACGGTGAGTGTGCCATTTTGCCCCATAAGCTGCGGTATGGTTCTCATCGCCGGGTCATCAATTGACACATCTCTTAAATCAAAAATCACCGCCAGCGAAAAAACAAAAAAGAACAGCGCAATGGCATACATTAAATGAGCTGAATTCCACAAACTGCCTGCCTCAAAAAGTGGTAAAAAAACCAGCATGGCTGTCCATGCCAATGCCACTACATAGGCTTTTAGAAAAGGCAAATCTCTGAATCCCGGTATTTTGCGAATTAAAAAACGGCCTACGTAAAATACCGACA
This sequence comes from Bacteroidota bacterium, assembly GCA_016192075.1. Classification (GTDB taxonomy): domain Bacteria; phylum Bacteroidota; class Bacteroidia; order Flavobacteriales_D; family Crocinitomicaceae; genus JADJGJ01. The sequence goes on from JACPUU010000021.1 coordinate 119,047, forward strand.
AAATGCCGGCTGGTATCAGAATTTTCAGCGTTTCAAGTTCCAGCAAAAGCATTAAAACAACAGAGGCCAGGCCCGACGTATAGAGTATACCCTGCACAAATAGGCTATGCCGTGTCATCCATGTCTGCCGTTCAGCAGAAAAATGCTGCTGTGTTTTGATTTTGGCATACCGCTGATAAGTATAGATAAACAAGGTAGAGGTAAACGTAAACGAAAGAATCAGCCAATCAGGTTTTGACTGATTAATCACATAAAATGGCAGGCAAAGCAAAGTAACGGCTGAGGCAATCCAGAGGTTGGAATAAATGATAAAATGAAGAAACGGTCTGATACTAATTGGGGGTAAAAACAAAATATGAAATCATGCCTGCACCAATTCCAATAGCACTGCCTGACAATGCGGCAAAAATGCGCCGTTGTTTGGCAATGCGGTGAAATCCGCGGTAATAACTGGCATCGCCAATCATGTTTTTTTGAATAATCTGATCACCTTTAATCCGAAATGACGGAATGCCCCAGGTAGCAGACAAAACCAGCGGAACAAGCACAGGCATTAAGGTAGGCCTTATTCCAAAAAATCCAACAGTAGCATTAACCGGTGGAACCCCGTTTTCTGTCACAAATTTATTATAGGAAGACTGGGTGTAATACGTGTCTAACAATGAAACACCAAGCCCAAGCGCCCAGCTGGAATAAAACACAAAATGCGGTTTAAAATTCATGCGGGCATCATAACTGCCTAATGTTGAACGGCGTGCCTCTTCTACTGTTAAAAAGTCACCTATAAACTCGTTCTGCACATAACACACAGTTTCCTTGTCGTTTTGAACGTACGAAAACAAACGGTCTGTAGTAAGTTCAATGACAACCCCCTGCTTTTTTTTCTCAGTCCCGGTGTAGGTTAAAACACCTTTATCAACTGAAATAATGGTTCCGCGGTATACCTTGCCGTTGAGCAGAACAATAGAGTCTTGCTGGGCAACCAGAAACGCGGTGTTAATATTTATAAGCAAAAAGAGGGACAAGAGACGCATGCGCTGACGAAATTTTAGTGTTAAAGGTCCGAAATATTTTTTAATGACGGTTTAACAGTTTAAGGGAAGGTTGAATTCAAAAACAAATCACCCGCTTGGTTTCAATCGTTTAACAGGTTTTCCGGAATCTGTGATAATAAATAGCGCCAGTCCTCAAAAATAAATGAAACTGGCTATATTTGTTATTGGATTAAATTCTAAAAATAAAACACGAATTCTATGATCTTTGAAGACAGACACATCGGAACCAGCAGTGCTGAAAAACAAGCCATGCTAAAGGCAGTAGGAGTGAACACCATTGACGAGCTGATTGATAAAACGGTTCCGGCAGGAATTCGTCTGAAAGCCCCGCTAAAACTTTCTGAACCAATGACAGAACATGAGTATCTGGCACACGCCAGAGATCTTGCTTCTCAGAACAAGGTTTACAAATCATACATTGGTCAGGGATATTACGGAACACTTGTTCCGCCTGTTATTCTGAGAAATGTATTTGAAAATCCGGGCTGGTATACCGCCTACACTCCTTACCAGGCTGAGATTTCACAAGGCCGCCTGGAGGCACTTCTGAATTACCAGACCCTGATTCTAGACCTTACCAAAATGGAAATTGCAAACGCATCTCTTTTGGATGAAGGTACTGCCGCTGCCGAAGCAATGATTATGTTTCTGAACTCACGCAGCAAAGAGCAGGAAAAAACAAACGTTCATAAATTCTTTGTCTCCAATACCTGCTTTGCACAAACCATTGATGTAATTGTTGGCCGCGCTGCCAATTTTGGTGTTGAAGTGGTGGTGGATGCGCCTGAAAAATTCACCTTTGGAGCCGATTATTTTGGCGCCATTGTTCAGTACCCTGATAAATTTGGAAAAGTTGAAGACCTCACCGGTTTTATCTCAAAAGCACATGCCGCACAAATCAGAGTTGGTGTTGCTGCAGATATTCTTTCATTAGTGGTGTTGAAAGCACCGGGCGAATGTGGTGCTGATGCTGTTTTTGGAAACTCACAGCGCTTTGGTGTTCCAATGGGCTTTGGCGGACCGCATGCTGCTTTCTTTGCTACCAAAGAAGAATATAAACGCACCATTCCGGGACGTATCATTGGCGTGTCGGTTGATGCTGACGGAAACCATGCGTTGCGTATGGCCCTGCAAACACGTGAACAGCATATTAAACGTGATAAAGCTACCTCTAACATTTGTACTGCCCAGGCGCTGCTTGCTGTTATGGCTGGTATGTATGCCGTTTATCACGGACCGGTTTACCTGCGTGAAATTGCAATGGATGCACATCAAAAAGCATTGTTGCTTGAAAATGCGCTGAAAGGATTGGGATATACCTCTTTGAACGGACACTTTTTTGATACACTTCACATTGGCATACCAGCCGGAAAATCAGAAGCTGATTTGAAAACTGCCGCAGAAGCAGCGCAAATTAACCTGTATTACACCGGTCAAAATTCCGTAACCATTTCCGTTGACGAAACTGTCACCACGGCTGACCTCAACAACCTGTTGGCCGTATTTGCAAAACTGGTTGGCAAATCAGCTACCACAGTCAATAACGGTGACTGGAAAAAAGAAAAATGTCCGCTTGGTGATTTACACCGCAAAGATAAAATTCTGCAACACCCGGTATTTAATACCCATCATTCAGAATCTAAAATGATGCGTTACCTGAAAAGTCTTGAAAACAAAGATTTATCGCTGGTACATTCTATGATTTCACTGGGTTCATGCACCATGAAACTGAACGCGGCATCTGAACTGATTCCGCTTTCGTGGTCTGAATTTGCAGACATACACCCGTTTGCACCGCTTGACCAGTCAAAAGGCTATAAAAAAATGACCGATCAGCTGGCTGCTGACTTATGCGAAATTACCGGATTTGCCGGTGTGTCATTACAGCCAAACTCGGGCGCACAAGGTGAATACGCCGGGCTGATGGTTATTCAGGCATATCACCATTCACGCGGAGATCATCACCGGAATATCTGCTTAATTCCAAGTTCAGCACATGGTACAAACCCTGCTTCTGCAGCCATGGCCGGTATGGAAATTGTAGTTGTAAAATGCGATGATCACGGAAATATTGATGTGGCTGACCTGAAAGCAAAAGCTGAACAACACAAAGACAAACTTTCATGCCTGATGGTAACCTACCCGTCAACCCACGGTGTTTATGAAGAAACCATTATTGATTTGACAACCATAGTTCACAACAACGGCGGACAGGTTTACATGGACGGCGCCAACATGAATGCCCAGGTTGGATTGACAAATCCGGGAAATATTGGTGCCGACGTTTGTCACCTCAACCTGCACAAAACCTTTGCTATTCCGCATGGCGGTGGTGGACCCGGCATGGGACCAATTGGCGTGGCCAAACACCTGGTTGACTTTTTACCGGGCAATCCGCAGGTTAAATCTGCCGGTGGTTCCAAAGCCATTCACGCCGTTTCTGCAGCTCCGTTTGGAAGTGCATTGATTCTGCTTATTTCATACGCCTACATTAAAATGCTGGGCGCAAAAGGAGTAACTGAATCTACCAAAAATGCCATATTGAATGCCAATTACCTGCGTGTAAAACTGGCAGCGCATTATCCGATTCTTTATACCGGAAAAAATGGAACCGTAGCGCACGAAATGATTGCAGACTGCAGAGATTTTAAACGCACATCGGGCGTTGAAGCGGGTGACATTGCAAAACGACTGATTGACTTTGGATTCCATGCACCAACCGTTTCTTTCCCGGTTGCAGGTACTCTTATGATTGAACCTACTGAAAGTGAAGACAAAGCAGAACTTGACCGGTTTATTGAAGCACTGATAACCATTAAGCATGAGATTGATGAAATAGCTTCAAAAGGGCTTGATCAGAACAATAACCTGCTTAAAAATGCACCACATAGCGCCGCATTGGTTACTGCAACAGAATGGAACTTCCCATACTCCCGTGAAAAAGCAGCCTATCCGGTTGATTACCTGAGAACTGCCAAATACTGGGTACCGGTTCGTCGTGTTGACAATGCTTATGGAGACAGAAATCTTGTTTGTGCCTGTCTTCCAATTGAAAATTACATAACAGAAACAGTCTGACCTGTATAAAAATGAAAAGGGCGGCTCACCAGATGGTGGGCCGTTTTATTTTATTTTTCTATCTTTACCTATTATTAATTAAGTTAACTATGAAAAAAATCTACACTTTCTTAGGTTGTGCTTTAATGTCAGGAGCTGCTGTTGCGCAGGCACCTTATTCGGTGAACGGACAGTATCAGTTCAGCTCTACGACCAAGCATGCGCCTAACGGCATTACGTTTGTTGATATGCGTGACGCTGTAAATCATTACCAGGACCGCGTAATTTTCTATACTGAAAATTTTGACGCAGGCTTTAACGGATGGGCTCCGGTAACACAAAACGGACCCGTTGATTTTCAAATTACAAATGTGGGTCATGCAAATGACGCCGGATCAAGTTTTGTAATTCCTGCTTTGTTGACATCAACACCAACAAACTGGGTTTTGTTTGATTCTGATTCAGACGGAAGTTCAGGACAGCAGGAAGATGCTACACTTACCTCTCCGGTAATTGACCTGGTTGCACTTGGTGCCCCGGCATCAGGACCATACCAGTTAAAAGTAGAATTTGAACAATTCTATGCAGGATGGCAGTCAGACACTTTGTTTTTAGCTGTTTCTGACGATGGCGGAGCTACCTGGGATGAAGTGGAAATTATGAACAACAGTGTTGGCCGTGAAGGACGTCCAAATCCTGAAATTGTTTCTATCAACGTATCACCTTACATTACAGATGCAACCAACGTAAAACTGCGTATGCGCTGGACAGGAAACTGGGATTACGGCTGGCAGTTTGACAACATCACCATTGCTGAATTACCTGACAACGATATGAAAATCACTTCTACCTTCCACGGAGATCTGATCAATGCGTTCATGTTCTCACAAGTTCCGGTTGAACAAGCTATTCCACTTGTTATTGGTGCTGATGTTAAAAACATTGGTTACCTGGCACAAACCAACATTGCTATTGAGTGGGAAGTTTTTGACCCTTCTGCAGCTTCAGTTGGAAGCGGTACTTCTTCTACAACTATCGCATCACTGAACAACAATGAAAATGACACCATCTGGATTAACACCGGTATTACACCAACTGCACTTGGTAACTACACCTTTACCTTTAATGTAATTGCTACTTCACCGGATGATGCTACCTCAAATAACTCCATGGATAATACCAATTTCTGGTTAACACCATATACCTACGCTGCTGATTATGGCAACCCAAGTGCTGCATTCTACAACTGGTCAGGAAACAACGACGGAGCCTGCTCTATCGGTAATATCTATACCATTGAAGCAAATGACGTAATTGGTGGTATCACAACACGCATTGACAACAATGTGGTAGTGGAAGATAAACTGATGTACTACGTACTTTATAAATTTGACGGAACAACGTATGTTTATGAAGACCAAACCAGCGATTATACAACTACACCTGCTGACAACGGTCAGTTTGTAACACTGTTCTTTGACGCTCCGGTAAATGCAGTTGCAGGTGATGCTTTCCTTGCTATGGCTGCACACTACGGTGGAACTGAAACTGTAGGTTTTGAAATGGGTGGTTCAGTTTCTCAGGGATCTGTTGCCGGAACTGACGAAACCAGTGCACTGGTTTCACTTATCAGCCCTGCTGCTCCATTTGTTCGTATGTTAATGCATGATTTTACAGGTGTTGAAGAAACTGCTTCAGCTGATCGTTTTGAAGTATATCCAAACCCTGCATCAGAAGCATTGAACGTAACACTGACACTGACTCAATCAGAAAACACAATTATCAATGTACTTGACATTACCGGAAAAGTGGTTAAAACCATTAACCTGGGAACTGTTAACGGAGATAAAAACGTTACTGTTTCACTGGACGAAATGACCAGCGGAATTTACTTCATTCAATTGGTAAATGCCGATGGAAAACAAGTGAAAAAATTCGTGAAAAAATAAGCATACAAAACGCTTTGATGAAAAGGCTGTCCGCAATGCGGGCGGCCTTTTTTTTGCACACGAAAATGCATTTCCCGCAATACCAACGGGCATTTTTTAAGCGTAAAAACGTAGCAAAAAGTGAACGGATAAAAGATACGCCGGCCTAAAGCCCCGGTTGACTGAGACGGAAATTAATGCTGTCCAGCGCAGCTTCATAAATGCCGTAAATAACGTGCGTGTTTTTTGAATAAAAGGTGTAGCTTGAATCAAAGCTTTCTTTTGTCACCCCATATTCATTAAAGACTACTGCACTTGAAGAATCCAATGCGTTTTTGTAAAGATCAGGCCGCTGATAAAGCCGCTGAAAATGCGATTCCAGAATTTGTAAATCCACAATAATCGGAATCATTTTTTCAGTCGAAATCAAATTGCCGGGTACATTCAAATCTTCTTCTCCTGAACAGGAAAAACAACAAACCAATGAACCCAGCAACCATTTTTTCATGCATCAGTGAATTGGTGAAAAAAACAGCCGCTGCCCGGCTTTCTGTTCGTTTAACTGACCCCGGTGATAAACCATTTTACCATTTACAAACGTGGTTTCAATGGTATGGCTGAAGGTATAACCTGCAAAGGGTGACCAGTCACATTTTGACAAAATCACGTTTTGATCAACCACATAAGCCTTTGACGGGTCAATAACTACCAGGTCAGCAAAGTAACCTTCACGGATAAAACCTCTTTCCTGGAGCCGGAAGCAAACAGCCGGTGCATGTGCCATTTTTTCTACCGCCCGCGCCAGGGTTATTTTACCTTCTTTTACCTTTTCAAGTATTGCCAGTACGGCATGCTGTACAAGCGGTCCGCCAGAAGGGGCACTCAGGTATTTCTGCTGTTTTTCTTCTTTGGTATGGGGTGCATGATCGGTTGCTAAAATATCAATGCGGTCGTCATTCAGGGCATCCCACAACGCATCACGGTCTTCGGCTGTTTTAACCGCCGGATTCCATTTAATCCAGTTGCCTTTTGTTTTATAATCGGCATCTGTAAACCACAGGTGATGAACACAGGCTTCTGCCGTTATCCGCTTTTTTTCAAGCGGCAACGTATTGTCAAAAAGCTGCGTTTCTTTTGCGGTAGAGATATGCAGAATGTGTAACCGGGTATTATACTTTTTTGCAAGTTCAACCGCCAGGTGTGATGACAAATAACAGGCTTCCTTATTGCGGATAACCGGGTGCATTTCTGCCGGAATGTCTTCACCGTACTGCTGCTTTGCCGCTTCCAGGTTTTTGCGCACGGTATGCTCATCTTCACAATGGGTGGCAATAAGCATTGGGCATTTTGAAAAAATACCGGTCAGTGTTTGTTCATTATCAACCAGCATGTTGCCGGTTGATGAGCCCATAAAAACCTTGATACCGCAAACTGCAGCCGGGTCGGTTTTCAGCACTTCTTCCAGGTTATCATTGGTTGCACCCATGAAAAAGGAATAATTGGCCAGTGAACTTTGAGAGGCAATTGCATATTTCTCAGCCAGTAAGCCTTGCGTAGTGGTGGTAGGTTTTGTGTTTGGCATTTCCATAAAACTGGTAATGCCGCCGGCAACAGCTGCACGTGACTCAGAATAAATAGTGGCCTTGTAGGTTAACCCGGGTTCTCTGAAATGAACCTGGTCATCAATCATGCCGGGAATGAGCCATTTACCTGAAAGATCAATTACCGCCGCCTGATTATCTGTAATCGATGACGCAATTTTTTCAATGCGGTCATTTACAATCAACAAGTCAGAAACAAACGTTTTTCCTTCATTGACAATGGTGGCATTTTTTAGCAGGTAACGTGACATGTATAAACAGTTTGCACTACAAAAGTACAGAAATAACGGGGAAAGAGCTCAAAAAGTATACGCTATCAGAGTTTAAGCCAGCGCATTTTCCAGACACCCCAAAAAGCTTCTTTGAAAATGCTGCCACTCATTTTAGATGTACCAAATTCACGGTCAATAAACGTAATAGGCACTTCAACTACTTTAAATCCGTGCTTAACCGCGGCATATTTCATGCAAATCTGAAACGCATACCCTTTAAATGTAACCGCGTCAAAATTGATTTTTTCAAGTACAGCGCGATGATAGCATTTAAACCCGGCTGTTGTATCACGAATGCTCACCCACAAAATCATACGTACATAAAGCGAGGCAAAAAAAGACAATAGCAGCCTTTTCCGATCCCAGTTTGCTACTTTGCCTCCCTTGGTATACCGTGAACCAATAGCCAGCTGTGCCCCATTTTTACAGGCATCGAGTAGCCGCACAAGGTCATCCGGGTTATGTGAAAAATCAGCATCCATTTCAAAAAGATAATCATACCCGTTTTTCAGGCCCCAGCGAAAACCGTGTAAATAAGCGGTTCCCAGCCCTTGTTTGCCGGCACGCTCTTCAATAAACAACTGATCGGGATATTTTTTCTGAAGCTCTTTAACAATAGCCGCTGTGCCATCAGGTGAGCCATCGTCCACAACAAGCAGGTGAAATTTTTCAGGCAACGAGAACACCTTGTGAATCATTTTTTCAATGTTCTCTTTCTCATTATACGTTGGTATGATTACGAGCGATTTCAACTTTTTGAGTTTGCTAATATACTTCAAAATCAAAAAAACATTGTTCCCGGGAGCATGAAATGCGACCGGTTTTTAACGAATTTTATAAATCCGTTCTGTAAAAAACAAAAGCGTTTCTGCAATTTCAGGGGGATCAGACCTGTATAGCTGTTTTAAAGGATGTCTTGTTTCAAACGAAAATAGCAGCCAAAAACTCGCTACCTTGGCTGCAAATGCGACTACTTCTTTTTTTCACGCTGTTTGCGCTTATAGCATTGCCAGGCCTTTGCCAGGATCAGAAAAATATTCTGCTGCTTGACAACTGGACAGATACAACCATAGCCGGAAGCCCGGGTGGTGTACGTTTCAATGAGGTGCAGGGCTTTGAGTTTAAGGGTAAAAATTATGCCGTAATTGGCTCAAACAATGGTGCACACATTCTGAAAATTGAAAACAAATCACTTCAGTTCATTGACTTTGTTGCGGGAAAATACCAGGCCATAACAGCCGAAAATCGTGATTACGCTGTTTACGAAAATTATTTATACGCCGTGTGTGATGAGGGCAACAGCAGCCTGCAGATTATGGATTTGTCCTACCTGCCTGATTCGGTTTCATTGGTCTATGACAGCGATGCCCTGTTTATGACCGCACATACCCTTTGTATTGATACGCTGCACGCCAAAATGTATGCCTGTGGCACCAATTCGGCAGCGCTTAAACTAATTGATCTGACCAATCCCGTGAATCCAACACTGCTAAGTGATTTTACGGCTGTGAGCTATGTGCATGACTGCCACGTTGTGAATGACACCGCTTTTTTGAACTGCGGGTATGACGGGTTGCGTATTTATGATTTCAGCGGACCGGTTCCACAACTGCTGGGGCTGCTTGATTTTTATGCTAACCAGGGCTACAACCACAGTGGTTACCTGGCTGATTCGCGACAGCAATATGCATTCACCGATGAAACAGAAGGTACTAAAATCAAACTCTGTTACCTGGCCAATTTTGCAGATATCAAAGTAGACCAGGAATTTGGTACCGCTAATTTTGAAACAACCATTCCACATGAACTGGTGCTGCTTGAGAACCTGTTGTTTTGTGCCTATTACAATGAAGGGTTGCGCATTTATGACCTGGCCGGCTCACCCATTCGTGAAATAGGCAGTTATGATACATACCTGAAAGATTCTGATTTTAAAATGAACGGCGCCTGGGGGGTTTCTTTGTTTGAGAATGATAACCTGATTGTGGTTTCTGACAGGCAAAGCGGCTTGTTTTTATTTTCATTTCCAATCAAAGAAATTGAGGCGGGCACTGACCAGGGCACCTTTGTAACCAACACCCCTTTCATTGACCAAAACCGGATGTTGATTCCGCGAAACTATCTGAATGCTGATAAATTATACTTCAGTATCAGCACCTCAGCCGGTGCGCTTGTCTATCACCAGCAAAACTACCTGAACTGGGTTGAGATTCCGCTTGACCTGGCTGCCGGAAGCTATATCTACAGCATTTTTACAGATGAAAAAACCATTTTGGAAAGCGGAAAATTTGTGATCGGGAATTAGACTGTTTCACTAATGAAAAATTAACTGTTCATAATTCACCCGGCGTGGCCATTCATCAAGCCCTTTTCTTTCTGAACTTTGATAACTGACGAATTGGGACGAATGAAACACCTATTGATTTTTACAGTACTGCTTGCTGTTTTAAGCTGTGTTCCGGTAAAAAAATACCGTGATCTGGAGGCTAATTACAACAAGTGTATGGAAGAGCAGTCTGTATACAAATCCAAAGCCATCGATTATGAAAATCAGGTAAAAGAACTGAATGTTCAGCTTGAGAATATGCGCACCAGCATAGAAACATTGATTGCAGATACTGCCCGCATAGGTCATGAATACAGAACCCTGCAGACAGATTATCAGAAAGCAGTGGAAACCAATAAAGCGCTGGAAGAAAAATATACACACATGGTTACCTCCGGCACGGCTGAAAATGCCAAACTGATTAATGAGCTGGAAGCTACCCGCATTGAACTTCAGAAAAAAGAAGATCAGCTCAACGAACTTGAAAAAGAACTGAATGCCCGTTCACGCGTACTGGATGAAAAAGAAAAGCGCATTGATGAACTGGAGCAGATTATTGCCAGCAAAGATGAAGCGGTGCGTTTGCTGAAAGAAAAAATTGCATCAGCGCTCCGTGGATTTGCTGACCGCGGCATTACCGTTGTTGAAAAAGACGGACGGATTTATGTGCGCATGGAAGCGCAGCTGCTTTTTGCATCCGGCAAAACGGATGTAAGCAAAGACGGCCAGGTGGCGTTGATTGACCTGGCAAAAGTGCTGGAAACCCAACATGACATTGATATACTTGTTGAGGGTCATACAGATATTGATCCGATGAACAGCGGCACCAGCCCTAAAGACAACTGGGAGTTGAGTGTACTCCGTGCCACATCGGTTGTAAAAATTATGCTGGCCAACAGCGCCATGGATCCTACCAGCATTACTGCCGGCGGACGATCAGAGTTTGTGCCGGTTGACCCTGCCGACAAATCTAAAAACAGACGTATTGAAATTATTATTACCCCTGATCTGAGTAAACTATTTGAACTCATTTCAGCCGAATAAACGAAGCTACAACAACCAAAAATCCCCCACGACGGGATTCACGACTAAGAACCTCTGAACTACCAATCGGAGGTTTTTTTTATTTATAGCTGTCAAACAATTGTACAAATTTCAAATGACGGCAAGAACGGTAAAACACGTTTACTATTTGTCATTTCGTATTTATTATTCTGCCGCCCGCAGAAGGCTGAAACCCGTCTTTTTAATTCAGCGCATTGCCTGCCGCTACACAAATATCAAGTCCCTGCACCATCCAGTCAATACCCGACGTTTTAGTATGTCCCCAAACGGGAATAATACTTGGGTTATTCAGTTCCAGTATAATTTTTGTTTTGTCTGCGCGCAGATCCGGATAAATCCAGTTTGGCAACAGAACCCGCAGTTCAGTAGAATTGAGAAGTTTGTGGGCCCCGTCAGCGCTGCCATAAAACGTTCCTTTTTTGTGGAGGGCATCTGCATTGATATCCAGTTTTGAATCATCCGGAATTCTGCCATTCACGCGGTTGTTCCAGAACTCATCGTTGTTGAGAAAAAAGTTACCGGTTTGAAACAAGGTAACATCCGGAAAATTGGCATCTGCTTTCTCAAGCCAGATTTTAAGTGTGGGGTAAACCGTTGTATTTCCACTCAGGTTTTCTTTATACCGGGCATCTGTTATCATATCGCTGACTCCATCAAAAATTTTGGCTTTGTTGTAAGCAATGTTCTTTTCTACCCTGGCGGTATACCCTTTATACGTTCCGGTAAACTGCTGGCCGTTCCATTTTAAACCGGTTCTGCCCTCAAAATCACGTATCATGGTATCAGCCGCAGCCTGCCCGCGCTGTTTGGCTTTACGAATCTGACGGGGAATTACAATAATCAGTATAAGAACAAAAAGAACGCCCACACCTATTCCGATATAAGCACCCAGCATTGGATTTGCATTCATGGTTTAATTTTAAGATTTAACCGAATATAGCCTTTTTTCTGATTTATACGTATACCCCCAAAACAGCAGGCTTTAGCGTATTCAGTCAACCAAACTGAACACTGAAAAAATGAAAGCGGCTGAAGGGTAAATTTGGTTATATTTGTTCCACTAACAAATTAGTTATGCAACGGTTAACGCCTGCTGAAGAACAAGTTATGCTGCGGTTATGGGGGCTTCAGGAAGCCACTGTACAGGAGATTATTAACTTTTATCCACTGCCAAAACCGGCTTACAATACAACGTCTACCATTGTACGCATTCTCGAGCGCAAAGGCTTTATCAAACACCGCAAAAAAGGCAAAGGGTATATTTACCTGCCCAAAATATCCAAAATCGCTTACCGCGATTATGCGGCCAACTGGTTGCTCGAAAATTATTTTGACTGTTCCAGCCAGGATGCCATTAACTTTTTTCAGCAGGCTAAAAGTCTGGATGAGTTACTTTGAGGAGTTAGCTCCCTCAGTTTACCTACTTTGCAAGCAAACCGGGATTTCTTTTCAAGAGGCAGCCCGTTTATTTCCACAAGCCGCGCAGAAACTGGCAACGCTTGTACGATAGGGTTTTCCGCACTTTTCACAAGGGGGCCCATACAAACTAATCCGATGATGCCAGATAGCGTTTTGATTTGTTTCCATAAATCCGGTGAGCTCAAAATATTTATCCAGAACTGGTCTGAATCGTTCGGATAGATTACCCGACCTGGCCTTGGATACTTTACTGAATAGTGGTGCTATTTGCGCAAACTCTTCCTCGTCAAGCATTGGCATTTCCATCCTGCATCTCCAGCACCAAAGAACTTTCATTTAATTTGATTAGTAATGAATCAGGCTAAACAGTGCTCAAAAAATGATCCTGGGCTGCTAAATCCGGTATGCAAACAGGCACAGACAGCACCAGAAACCAGGCTTTTGCCGTTTGTACTTATTTGCTCTGCTTCCTGTTATTTAAGACGCTATTTGTATTCTTTGATTTTTCAATTCCACATGGAAACTTATTTTTGCTTTCAGAGCAGTAAACACGCGAAGTATTGTTTCCATTGTAACATTCGTGGTATTATTTTCCAATTTAGAAATCTGAGCTCTCTGAACACCAATTAATTTTCCGAGTTGTTCCTGGGTAAGATTTCGTTCGAGCCGCACTTGTTTGATTACATCACCAAGCAATTCCATTTGCAAATCGTGTTCATATTTTTCGCGTTTGGCCGTTCCACGCTTGCCAACAAACTCTTCTTTTATTTGATCTAAAGAGTAAAGTTTCATTTTGTTTTTAGCTGCCATACGTTTACTTTTTTAATTTAAAATACAGTTGTCTTAACTTCTCTGCTTTCTCAAGTTCCTTTTCCGGAGTTTTGTCTGTTTTTTTAATTATTCCATGTGTTGTAATCACCAATGTTTGAGTCTTATCTGATTTGTCCCAAAAAGCGAACAACCTATAATATGTTTTATTGTATAAGGTTCTGAATTCCCAGATTTCGCCTTTTAGCTTTTTAAAAAGCTCTTTGTCATTATGCAGTCTGGCCTTATCAATTGTATAGATTATTTTATCGCTGGATTTTTCGTCAAGTCCTTTCAGAAATCCGCGCGCGTCCTCCATGAACAAAACATTAAATTTACCAGCCATGTATGAATGTTTCCTTACAAAGATACAAATAATGTTTCATTAAATGGAAACATTTTGAAAAAAAACGAATTTCAGGTCATTTTGCAATTGGGGGTAATAACTCCATAGCGCTAAATCCCTACTTAGCCTCCATAAACGCCACCCTGAAGCCAATGTCAATGATCTCCGGCAAATCAGGTTCACGCATGGCATGCTGAATTTTAAAGATGTATTTTCCGCTGTTTGGAAAACGTCCGCCGCGTGAAATGAGAATCTGGTTTTCAACTACAGTGCCAGAACTTTCACCCAGCCATTTACCATCTGATTCGGCCAGAATAAATTCGAGCGTATCCTTATCGGTGTATCCGTTTGGATATTCGCTGTAGAGAAAAATATAGAGGTTGCTGTACGCATAATCTGTGGTGGTGCGTATGTTCACAAACAGGTCCAGCGGACTCAGCGTATCGGTGATGTCGAATGCAAATGACTTGACATCTTCTTTGTTCCAGACATTATTTTCTACACTGAAATTCTCTTCGTAAATACGATTTGAATCACATGAAACCATAGACCCCGCAATCCAAAAAATGAAAAGCAGCTTCCAGCTATTCCGCTTTACTTTCTCCATTCGGTTTATTTTGATTGTCCTTATTTCTGTTTCTGTTGCGGTTTTTATTCCGGTTTCGGTTTTTGTTCGGCGCTTTATTTTCGCCACCCACCTGGCCCTGTGCTGATTGTCCCTGCGGCATTCCCTCAGCTTTTGGCTGCTGGACTGCTTTTGGGTTCTGTGATTGCTTCTCGTTGTTGCGTGAGGCTTCACGTGGCTGGCCGGATTTATTTGCCTGCTGTCCTGACTTTTGACCTTGCGGTTTATTCTCGTTGCGCGGCTGACCCGATTTATTGCCCTGTTGGCCGGATTGACCCGATTTGTTTTGCTGACCGGACTGGCCCTTTGGCTTATTCTGATTGCTGCGCGGTTGACCCGATTGACCCGATTTATTTTGTTGGCCGGATTGACCCGGTTTTTGGGTTTGTGCTTTAGTCTCACTGTTACTGCGAGATTCATCTCGCAATTGCCCGGATGGTTTCTTTTTCTTCTTCTTTTTGCGTTTAAAGGCATTGTCAAACCGGTTGAGGCTGTCCTGACCAACAACATTGGTGTAATCCGGTTCCTGCTCTTCAACCTCAGCCATGTATGATTTTAAATCAACCGGTTTTTTGCCGGTTTTATTCATCTCAATCACTTCTTTGACATCTGCAGGAGATAACGGTACTAAAACATTTTTAGAAACTTCTTCCGTTCGCTCTTCCTGCATGTACCACATCTGTCCTTTAAAAACATCGGTTTTTACGTGGTAAGCTGTACCTTTTTCAGTATGCAGTTTAACATCTGAACTCGGAAAACTTTTCAGTGCATCCAGGTATGAATCCAATTCATAATTCAGGCAGCATTTCAGTTTTCCGCATTGACCGGCCAGCTTCTGCGGGTTTAATGACAACTGCTGATAACGGGCCGCGGCTGTAGACACTGATCTGAAATCAGTAAGCCAGGTAGAGCAGCATAATTCACGTCCGCAGGAACCAATGCCCCCTAAGCGGGCAGCCTCTTGCCGTACACCGATTTGTTTCATTTCAACCCGCACCTTAAAGGCATCTGCCAGGTCTTTGATCAGCTGTCTGAAATCAATACGATCTTCTGCCGTATAATAGAACGTTGCCTTGGAACCGTCACCCTGGTACTCAACGTCTGATATTTTCATATTTAACGCCAGCTCAGATGCCAGTTCACGCGACTTATACATGGTCAGCTGTTCACGCTCACGCGCATCTTTCCACTTGTCCAAATCTTCGCGATTTGCCTTACGATAAATTTTACGCGCCTCGTGCGGTTTAAAGTTTGGTGCCTTTTTTCTGACTTGTATACGGGCTAATTCACCAACTACTGAAACCACCCCGACATCATGCCCGGGACTAGCTTCTACCACCACCGCATCACCTACCTGCAGCTGAATGTCTTTCATGTTACGAAAGAATCCTTTTCTGCTATTTTTGAATCTGACTTCTACAACGTCATAGGTACTTTGACCACTCGGCAAATCAATATCTGCCAGCCAATCGTACACTGATAATTTTCCACATCCACCAACCCCGCAAGCACCATTACTTTTACAACCGTTCGGTACGCCGTTTCCTGATGAACAATTTCCGCACCCCATGTTTTCGAATAAGTAATTAAAGACGTAAAGTTACGGTTTTATAAAGACAAATCAGAAATTGACCTTTTCAATATCAACGCGGCCGTTTTGATAAACTTCTACAATCAGGTAATTATCACTGATTCCACCCCCCATACCACTGCCATAAAAATGAAACCGGTTATAATGATCTTCATAATAAGCGGGTAAGGTGTAATGTGACCCCATATCACCGGCAAAAAACCAGGTTTCTATGCCTGTGCTGTCAAAGCATGGAAAAACATCACACCAGAAATCAGATGTGCCGTCGTAGCAGGCAAAGGAATTGGGTCTTAACGAATCTAACCCGAATTCAGCGGGAGGGTTTCGCTCCCACCACAACTGGTGTGTAAATACAAAAATGTTGTCTGTTGAATCACTTTTCAGCTGCTGCAAATGGTTGGTTAGCACTTTACGCTGATCTTCATCCACTGTCCACCCCGGGTTTGAGGTGTTTAATACCAGCATCTCACTTCTGCCTGATCTCACAAACCAATAAGGACCACCCAAACCGCAAGACTCATTGAATGGTCGAGAAACCGGAACAAAACCGTTTCCCAAATCATGATTGCCCGGCGCAATCAGCCATTTTAAATTCAAACTATTTAGTTCAGCCAAAACGGTGTTCCAGTTTGAGTCAGTTGCGTGGGCCACCACATCACCGGTTAAAAACAGAAAATCAAAGTGCCTGGCAGCGTGATCTTTTTTTAACTGTGCTAAAAAAGGTGGATAAATGGAATTGGTATAGGTATCCGGGTTTCCATAAATATGTCCGGCCACTGCAAACGTAATTGCCGGTTTTTCTTCCGTTATGGATACGTCTGCACCGGCATGCTTTGTTTCATCAACACAGCCGCAGCAGGCTTGTAATAGCAGCAATGCCAGACCTGCAATTATATGAACGAACGGCTTTTTCAATAGCGCACCTGCACTTCAGGATGAACAAGATATGTTTTCACTGATTCAAATTGCTCAACGCTTAACGGCATTCCGCTAAGATCCAGTTCCTGCAGTTTGGTGAGGTAAGACAGTTTCACCGGTACGCTGTTAATTAACGTGCTGGACAAATCAAGCGATACCAGGTTGGTTAAACTCCAGAAGTTTTCAGGCAGCGTAGAAATAGGGTTGTCATCCAATGTCAGCGCCTGCAAATTGATCAGTTTATGAATGTTATCGGGCAGCATAAAAATCTGGTTGTATGAAAGGCCTAACATTTCAAGCCCTGAAAGATTCAGCACCACCACCGGAAATTCACGAAACTGGTTTACATCCAGGTTTAACTCACGCAAATTAACGAGCTTACTCAATGATTCAGGCAATGCACTTAGTTGATTTCCGTTCAGATCAAGTTCAGTGAGATTTACCAGGTTACCAATAGCATCAGGCAATTGTGCCAGTTGGTTTTCATAAACGAAGAGGTATTCCAGTTCCTTCAGGTTGCAAATGGATTCAGGCAGCACTTTAATCTGGTTGTCTCCCAGGTCAAGCACGCTCAGGTTAATTAACATGCCAATACTTTCAGGAATTTTTACCAGGCGGTTGCTGCCAATGTAGAGATCCGTCACGTTGGAAAGTTCACCAATACTTTTGGGTAGTTTTTCAAGATCGTTTACATACAAATCAACCACCCGCAGATTTTCCATATTCCCTATTGATTCAGGCAACTTTCGCAGGTTGTTAAAATGCAGATCAAGTTTGGTGAGTGCCGTCAGATTTCCAAAGCTTTCAGGCAGACCAATAAGTTTGTTATTGTTCAGACTAAAGGTGTGCAGGTTTACAAGATTTCCGACAGATGAAGGTAAACTGACAAACTGGTTTCGTTCAGCATGCAGAATCTGTAAATTGGTGAGGCTTGTAATTATTTCAGGAAAAGTAACCATGCCATTGTTAGCAATGGAAAGTTCCTGCAGGTTTTTAAGCGTTTTGATTGATTCAGGAAGTTCACTTAATTTCTGATTTGACAAGTCTAACCGGTACACCTTGTCCGGATTTGCAAGTGCCTTTTCGAGTTCTTTGAATACCTGTTCAGAGGCCAGCTCTTCATCACTTAAAAGCTGTAAATAGGCAGCAGAATGCACCAGGCAAAAACCAAGAACCAGGTAAAATCTGAGGTTGAATTTTGTTTTCATAGCCGTTTACCTGTTTTAATTTTACACTCCTTTTTTGATGAGCTTGGTCAGCTTAATTACCAGGTCTGTAAATAGAATTTTTGCACTTGCATTCCGTTCCAGGTGATAAAAAGCCTCGTTAAATTCTTCATTCAGTTCACTGATGTTGTGATTATTGATAAAGCGTGCAAATTTCTCCAGAAAAGCGCGCTCTTCGTTGCGCAGGTTTACCAGTTCTCCCTTCATGTAATTGAGAATAACACTTTCTCTGAAAAGGTGCAGGCCGTATTTGATAAAATTTTTCTGCTGTTCTTTTTCAAGCGCTGCCAGTTCGTCACTCAGGCTCATCAGTTCAAACGCATTGGCAGCATAAGCGGTGCGCATCATTTTAACAAACAGGTCAAAATAAATGTGTTGATTTTCATCTCCACTCACCATTTGAATGGCTTCTACCATATTACCCTGTGCTAACCCGGCAACTGAATAAGACACCGTTTTATCTACGGCAAATTTTGTTTCCAGGTAACGGGCAATATCATCTGTTTCAAAGGGTGCAATTTTCAGCAGCTGCGTGCGCGAAATAATGGTTGGCAGCATGTTTTCAATGCTGTCACTCAACAGAAAAAACAGCGTTTGTTCAGGCGGCTCTTCCAGCATTTTGAGCAATTTGTTGGCCGCTGAATTGTTCATGCGTTCAGGCAGCCATATAATCATGATTTTGTATTTTCCGCTGTATGATTTGAGTGAGAGTTTTTGAAGAATACTGCGGCTTTCTTCAACTCCTATAACTGCATTTTTTCCGCGCTCGTCAAGATATTCCTGCCAGGTATTCAAATCAAAATACGGATTTTTTAAAATCAGGTTGTTCCATTCACTCCGGCGGTCATCTGAACAGGCAATTTTTTCAGTTGCCGAAAGCACAACCGGAAAAGCAAAGTGAAGATCAGGGTGAACAAGACTTGAAATTTTCTGGCAGCCGGGACATTTACCACAGGCATCATTGGGGCCCGGGTTCTCACACAAAAGGTAGCCTGAAAATGCAATAGCCAGGGGTAATTTGGCTGATCCTTCAGGACCCAAAAAAAGCTGGGCATGGCTGATACGGCCCTCTTTTACTTCATTCAAAAGCGCTTTTTTTTCTTTTGCGTAACCAATAATATCGCCAAACAGCATGGGGTAAAATTAGTTATTCTGTGTTATGAATTTTGTGTGTTGACTTAAATTTCTTAATTTTAGAAAAACCACAGCCGGGGCTTCGACTACGCTCAGCAGCCGGCGGACTTACTTTACCTTAAATACTTTTTACATGAAAACACTCATTACACTCGTAGCAACTACACTCAGCATCAGCCTGACCGCACAGGTCAGAGTTGAAGAAAAATCAGTAAACATAGACGGCTCCAAAAATGGATTCTACATTTCAATTCCATATGGAGATGATAAACAAATTGAAAAAGCACTGAAAGAAGAATTGCAGGGCTGGAAAGGCAAATACAGCACCAAAGGATACATTTTTGTAGATGATTGTTCTATCAAAGACATGGGTGATAATACGTTTGATGTTTATGCCATCATTGAAGACATTCAGGAAGGTGGTGCTACTGTTTCTATTGCCATTGACCTGGGCGGTGCATACATGAGTTCAGGCCAGCACAGTTCACAATTCAGCTATATGAAAAGCCGCCTGACCACATTTGGTATCAAAGCCGCCAAATCTGCGGTAGATGATGAAATCAAAGCAGAAGAAGAAATTCTGAAACAAAAACAAAAAGAGCTGACAGATCTTGAAGCAGACCAGGCCAAAAAAGAAAAAGAAATTGAAGATTACAAGGCCAAAATTGCAGAAAACGAAAAGGCAATTGAAGAGTCAAAAAAGAACCAGGAAACCAAAAAGGGTGAAATAAAAGAGCAGGAAACCAAAGTACAGGGCGTTGTTGCAAAAAAAGAAGCTATTAAATAAGAACCATCCTTTTCAAAACAATACTTTTGCTCCCGTCAGTTATTCCCTGACGGGATTTTTTTTGTCTTCTTCGGGTAATTTAAAATATCAGTTCATTCTTCATTTCATTGTGCTCATCTGGGGGTTTACCGGTATCCTTGGGGGGCTAATCAGTTTGGAAGCCAATGAAATTACATTTTTCAGAACCGGCATTGCCTTTCTTTCACTGGTAGTAGTTGGCTTTTTTATTCGCGGAAACAGAAAACTCACTAAAAAAGAACTGCTTTGGCTCATTATCACCGGTGTTATTGTTGGCCTGCATTGGATCACTTTTTTCTACTCCATTAAAATCAGCACCATTTCTATTGCCGTAGTGTGCATGTCAGCCTCTACTCTATTCACGTCTTTTCTGGAGCCCATCATTTTTAAACGGCGTTATTATTTCAGTGAGCTGATTCTGAGCATTGCCGTTTCAGCCGGTGTTATGGTTATTTTTGGCTTTGAAACCAGGTATACCTTTGGAATTGTTATTGGTTTAATCTCAGCCTTTTTGTCAGCGCTTTACAATACGCTGAACGGCATGTTTGTAAAAGAAATTGCCTCACAAAAAATAGCACAATATGAAATGCTGGGCGGCTTGCTTACCGCAACAGCTTTTTTGCTGGTGACTGATAATCTGAATGCATCAACCTTTGACCTCAGCGGCACAGATCTTTTTTACCTGCTTGTTTTGGCCCTTATTTGCACCACGTTTGCATTCATGACCAGTGTGTGGGTTATGAAGTTTGTAACGCCATTTACAGTCAGCATCAGCGTAAACATGGAGCCCGTTTATACAATTATTCTGGCCCTTTGCATAGATTGGTACCGCGGTACAAATACCGAACAAATGACCGACGGTTTCTATGCCGGCGGGGCTATTATCATTGCAACCATTTTGGTTCACGCCTGGCTTAAAACCCGTCTGTCAGACAGACAGGCAAAAAAAAACGGGGGTTAGAATCCCGCATAAATTAAATATCCCTATCTTAACCTCCCAATTGCTTAAAAGCAATACATTTGCAAAAAATTAAAACCAGTAAACCATTTTCATTATGACCAAGAAAAAGTTACTTGTACCCTATGATTTTACTGAGGTTGCGGACAGTGCCATTGAACATGCGCTTGTTACAGCCAAAGCTGTTGAGGCCGAGGTTCATGTGCTCCACGTTGTTTCTAAAAAAGACTCTATTAAAGATGCCAAAGAAAAACTGGATGCCGCTACTGCTAAACTAAGTGCCGCTTCACGCGCTAAAGGAATTGTTATTGTAGGACACGTGCGCGTTGGAAATATTTTTGACGATATTGCTGATTTTTCACTGGAAATTGGCGCTGAACTTATTTTTATGGGAACACACGGTGCACACGGCTGGCAGCATATTACCGGCAGCCATGCACTGAAAGTAGTTACCAACTCACCTACCCCTTTTGTCATTGTGCAGGAAAGCAAAATTGATGACAATGGATACAATGACATTGTTGTTCCACTGGATCTTGAAAAAGAAACCAAACAAAAGCTGACCCTGGTTGCCAACATGGCCAAATATTTTAATTCACGCGTTCACGTTATCATTCCGGACGAAAGCGATGAATACCTGAAACACACCATACGCGCAAACATTGTTTTTGCCAATAAATATTTTGGTGACAGAGGTATTCAGTGTACAACCACACTTGCCCCTTCCAGCGGTTTTGAAAAAGAAGTGGTAAAACATGCGGTTAAAATTGGCGCTGACCTGATTGCGATTATGAATACTCAGAAAAACCAGCTTTTAGGGTCACTGGGAGCTAATCACGAACAATACATTATTACCAATGATGCAAAAATACCTGCGTTGATTCTGAATCCAATCAATGCTTCAAACGCTTACCAGGCTATTTTTACCTAGGAGTTGTTTTTGAAACGAATTGTTGTAAATCCGGGTCTGCTGATCCGGATTTTTTTGTGCCCGGTAATTACCCCCGCTCACCCATTCGGGGGTGTTCTGAAATCCTCCTTTAAGGTCATTTAAATATTCAGGTTGTGACAGACTTTTGCTAACGAAATTAAACGTTGCCCTATGTCTACCCCCAAACGAATAAAACGAACGCTTTTGCTTGCCATGTTGTTTCTGACGCCAGGCATACACGCGCAGATTTTTGCGCTAAAAAAAACCTACACCGGATCACATTACGCCTTCTCTCATTTTGACCCAACAGGCATTAACCAGTTTGTTGTTCAGTTCAATGAAATGTGGAGTGACGCTATTCAAACCGGTTTTCACCAGTATGACGGCAGTGAACTGGGACAAACATTTACCACCAGCGGTTTGCGTTTTATCTGGGGCCAAAACAGCATGAAATGGACAGCCAGTTCAGACTATGCATTTGGCGCCGGAAAAGATAAAAACGAAGTTGTTTTCAATAACGGCATGACACAACTCATGACCTTAAAATCAACCTGCAACCAGATTAATAACACGTTTGGAATTACGCTGAACGAAGAAAAATTGTGGCTTGAAGCGCTCTACTGCACCAACCTGGGTAAAGTACTCATTGAATATTCTACCCTGCAGCCAAATGGTGTAGAAAGTTTTGGAACCGAGTATAAGCTCAACGGACTTTATACCGGTACGTTGAAAACCATGCAGTTTGGTGTGCAGACAAGTTACAAATACAAAAAATACGTGTTTTACGCACGCGCCATGATACCTACCGTTGTGCTGGGACCTGACAAATCAGCGCGCGGGCTGGTAGATGCACAAAGCAGCCAGGCTGATCCGCGCGATTTTCCGTCCAACTACAACACGTATGTAAATGACCCGCAGGGACATGTTTCACGACTGGAAAACCTGCAAACCACCAACTTTAAAGGTTACTCTTACGGATTTGGAATGTTTTACTTAATAGGCAAAGACAAATGATACCATTTAAAAAATTTACCGCAATTGTTTTGTTCAGTGCCCTGCTTTTTACAGCATGCAACAAAGAAAAAAAACTCATGGAGGGCTTAATTGGCAATTGGAATATTGAGGAATCAGAAAGAGCTTATTTGCACGGTGATGGTTCTGAAGAAATCTATGAAACCCTTACCAATGCCGGTAAACTGATTATTTCAGAAGATGCTGAAAACCCGTCTGAAACCAGCAAACACTATAAACTGACCTTTATTGACAGTGCGCAGGATACGCTGGAGGCCGAGGATATGTTAATTACCGATGAAAAAAACAAACGCATTATTTTACTGCATGCATTGAATGATTCAACGGCACAAACCAACATGGTGTGGACCATTGAAAAAGAAAAAAAGAATCAACAGGTATGGTCACTTTATGGTACTGATTCTACCTTCTTTTATCCGGCTGAAATGAATAACCCCGGTGCTGCTACCAATTCACTGGTATGGCGAATAAAACTGAAAAGAGAGTGAAGCAATGAGGACATTCATTGTAGATGCTGTGAACTATTCCTTACACGGCATTTTTTAGTTCAGCTTACCGTCAAAAATATACGTGGCGTTAGTTCCTGATGCCTCTCCCGAAATAAAACCTTCAGTAATTGCAATGGTCCAGGTCAGCGTTTCACCGGTAGAAGAAACTGCCGTTGCTGAAAAGTAATAGGTTGTCAAACCATCTGTATCCTCCGCTTCAACGGTATAAGCAGCATCAGCAAATCCGTTTTTTTTCGAAAAACCGGAAGTTACTTTTCCCGCCTGAAATTGAATTTCGTCTGACCAGGTTTCAATCTCTCCCTCCTCATTTTCAATCTCTACCGTGACACTGTAAATTTTACCGTCAAATGACAGTTGCTGAGCGGTAGCCGCTGATGTAAATACAATGCCAAAAAGAATACTGCAAAGCAACACATGACCAAAAATACGTATCGGATGTTTCATTTTTTTGCGCTTACCACGTGTTTTTAAATTAATAAATCAACTGCAAATCGGCAGCCTGCTGAACAGATTTGTTTTCGTCAATGGTTACGCTGATTGCGCTTTTAACGGTCTCCGTTGGACTCAGAGTGTCTTGTGAAACAACATAAACGGTATAGCTTCCTTTAACCAGGTTGGTGAAAGAATAATCACCGTCACCGCCGGTGCGTACCTCATCACCATAGCCGTCTGCATCCCCATAAACCAGGTAAACGCGAGCATCTGTATGCGGCATGGACGTACCAAAAAACTCATCTTCTCCCTGATCTGTCACATTGATTTCAAAAGCTGTGCTCATGTTGTTTGCATCTGGCACATGGCCCGCCGTTTTGTTGGTGAGCGTGAGAATGTCATTTTGAATGGCAACTGTAAAATCATTACCGGCAATGGCAGAAATGGCAGCAGCAGTATTGTTGGCAATATCCAGGTTGGAATCACTGTAATTAAACGTTACCTCAATACCGGTTCTCCCCTCCAGGTATGGGTTTCCGTCCGAAATCCAGGTTGGATTACCATACCAGATGTAATAATACGTTTCACCAACCGGGGCATTGAGAATCCAAAAATCACCGTGTTCCAGTTCAGATCCGGGACTCATAATAACCTCAGTAATTTCATTTTTTGCCGGCTCAAATTCACGCCCCATTACCGTGCCTCGAATGGTTGACGTACCGCCCGGGCCTTCTGTTTTATTACACGCTGTAAACGCTATTAGCGCAACAGTTAAAACCGGAAAAAGCTGTTGTATTTTCATTTCAAAAACTTACATTTTAATAAACCGTGCTGATCCAATTTTTGCATCTGAATTTTGCAGTTCAACAAAATAAACCCCGGCCGCATAGGCAGAAACATCGAGTGACCAGGAACCGCTGTTTTCAATACGTTCCTCTTTAATCACAACACCGTCAGCACTCATTATACGCACCGTTGCCGCTGAAACCTGGTCAGGAATGATAATGGTTAATTTCTCAGCAACCGGGTTGGGATAAACCGTTAACTGAACCTGCGAAAATGTTTCAAAACTCAAATCAGCACAAGAACCAAACATGTTTGCATCCATCCAGTCGAGCCGTTGTGTTGTCCAGTCTTTCAGGTATTGAATTTCTTCAGCGTAGGTTGCACCCACAAAATTATTCGGCCACAGGTAAACGCCTAACACGGGCCATTTAACGTAGTTGCGCTGCTGTGCATCATCCAGGTAAAGGGCCATGGTATCAATGTAATTCATCAGGCTGTCTGTGTTCAGCACATCTTGCCGCAACTCCTGCCAGCGACAGTTTACTGCGTGTGCATATTCAGGATCCTGTAGCAGCCTGTCCCACCAGAAAGGGTTTTGCAAACCGCCGCCGCCGCCACAAACGGAGTTGAAATAAATTTCCCAGCCGGTTGTTAAACCGCCTTCACAATAATCGGCGTTGCCCCAGGCCAGGTTAAAATCCCACAGGGGCCCGGCAACCAATTCACCACCCTCACTCAGGCGTTCTTTGTATAAAAAAGTGCTGATACGATAGCCGTCTACATTTTTGGAAATTTCATTCACCAGCATAAAATCAATAAATGACATTTCATCGATATAAGGTGCATATCCCAAAACCGAGTCAGCGAAATCTGGTCCGGCAAGGGCATCTTCCCAATCTGTCACATACTGCTCAATGTATTGCAGCTGCAGCGGGTGCAGGGTATCTAGTTCAGGATCGTGCAACTGGTAGTCAATTGGTCCCCAACCCGGCGAAGCACAGGTGTAAGGAGAGGTCCAGGCCACCACACCACCCGCCGTCGTTTTGTCTACTTTGATAATGTATCCGCCGGTGAGTTCATTGCCAAGTGTGTCGTTGTAATTTAACGGATCAATGTCAACCCTGCCGGGATTTTGTTTGATGCGTTCCATAAACACATAAACGCCCTGGTACTCACCATTCAAAATAACTTCACACATTTGTGTGCGGGGCGCATAATGTCCCGTTTCATTTCCAATCTTATAGGTGAGCACATTCCTGATCAAAGCCTTGTCATTATAGGGGGCATACAAAATCCAGTCATTGTCTGACGGCCAGTCAAAAATTGACGCGTTGTAATTAATTTCAGGTGATGGTCCACGGGTTTCAAGCCCGTATGATTTCATAGGGAAACCGCCACTGGATGAGCCCCGGGTTTCAATACCTATTTCACCATAAAATTCGTTGAACGGATCTGTTATTGAATTTAACTGATCAGGACCATTGTAAATAATACCCATGGTTGCATCTATTTTGGGTTCATCCGGAATACCAACACCAGAGGTATTGATCACAACAATGGGCAAATTGGTTGTTGTAAGTTCAACCGGTGGATTAAACCATGTGGGAACAGGACCATAATCTGCCGATGTGTTATTGATGCCCAGGTGCAAAAAAACGCGTGATGATAAATCACTGGACCCGGCAGATTGATTATGCGTCTGCACGCACAATACATTGGTTCCGTTTTGCAGATACGCAGCAACAAATGCCTGATCCAATATCAGCTGGAGCGGGTAACCACCCTGGTACATTTCAGCTTCATGCAGCGCTGATGCAAGGTCATTGTAAGCCGGCTGACCAGTGCCCGCCATTTCAGAACGGGCAAATTCAACCCCGTTCAGGTACGCTACAAAACCATCATCGTAATCAATATTGAAAACCATTTTTTCAATGGCGCTAACATCTGTCACTGAAAATTGTATGCGTTGAAAAACGGATACAGTGCCGCCCGGTAAGGTGGTATTATCATCTGCATCACCCATACCAAATCCACCGGGCCCGGTAAGCCAGGCGGCATCATTAAACGCAGGTGTAATCCAGGATGAAGAAACGGCCGAGGCAGGGACCAGGTATTTCCAGGTGTCATTTTCGTAAACAGCGGTTTCCCAATGATCTACCTGGCTGTGTGCCGGATAAATTAAAAACAGGCTGACAAGAGCCGGCAAAACCGATTTACCAATACCTTTCAAAATGAGTAAGCTGAACCGAAAGATACAAAATAGTTTTCATGTTAAGCCAATGTTAACTCAGAAAAGCACGGGCTTTAATTTTCTACTTTCAGAGCGAACAGCAGAATGTCATCCAATTGCTCCAGATCACCTTTCCAGTTATCAAGGTGTTTTTCCATTTGCGGCAGTTGTTCTTCAACGGGCAGGTGTGCAATGGTCAATAAAAAATTCACCAGGTTGGCATGCTTTAATTTGCCGCCTTTAGGGCCTCCAAACTGATCAGGATAGCCGTCAGTAAAAAAGTAAAGCATGTCATTTTTTTGAAGTTCAATCTGATGCGGTTGAAACGGATCTGTCAAAAATCCACCGCCGATAGGCATTTTATCAGCAGGCTGATACGTTGCCTTACCATTGCGTATCAACACCGGGTGATTTTGAGCAGATGAATAGGTAATGGTTCTTTTTTCAATATCATACCGCATCAGCGTACCATCCATTCCATCTTTGGCGGCATCAACCGCCAGGTTTTCTATTAATTTCATGCGCACATAATCGAGCACAATGTTGGGTGATTCTATTTTTTTCTCTACCACCGCTTCATACAAATACCTTATGTTCAGCAAACTCATAAATGCCCCGGGAACGCCGTGACCCGTGCTGTCACAAATAGCCAGAAAAAACGCATCATTGGTTTTTGCTGCCCAATAAAAATCACCGCTTACAATGTCTTTGGGTTTAAAGAAAATAACGTGCGGCGGTAAATTGGCTTCAAGCAAATCACGGTGTGCAAGCAGTGAATCCTGAATGCCTTTTGCATAATTAATACTGTCTGTCAATTCCTTGTTTTTTACTTCAATAATACCTTTCTGCCGTTCAATTTCATGCACCTTTTCATTTACCTGGTGGGTGCGTATTTCCACTGCCTCTTTCAATTTTATTTTTGCCCGTTTCAGGTTGCGTTCACGCCAGGTTATATACCCAAAAATCAACCCCAATCCAACGGCAACCTCAAGTAAAATAAACCACCATTTGAGCCAGAAGGGTTTGTCAATAAAAAACGGCACTGACAAGGTATTACTCATGTTATCATACCCGTCAACGCAACGCACCTGGAATTCATAATCACCCGGCTGAAGGTTGGTGTACGATGCTTTATTCTGGCTGCTGGTACTGATCCAGGAAGAGTCAAGCCCAATGAGCCGGTACTGGTAGGTTTTACCCCCGCTGGCATACAGTAAATCAGACCCAAACTCAATGGTAATAAAATTTTCATTCCACATCAGACTGGGTTTTGACACACAAAATTCCTGCTCACGCTGCTGTGACAAAGTGTCTTTTCCAATAACAATTTCAGAGATGTACATTTTTGGCGGGCGCGTGTGAAAAATGATTCGCCGCGGATCAAACATCAGCAAACCGTCGTTGGCCGGAATTATTACCTCTTCACGGTTGTGTTTACGAATAAACCGGTCACTGAAACCGCCCGCATCAAAATCATGGCGCTTGTCAAACCGAAACGTTTCTTTGGTATTGGGGTTATACCGTATCAGATCTGTGTTTAACGCTATCCACAAAACACCCTGCTGATCGCGTGCCAGGCAGCGCACTACATCTGTCTCACCCAGGTTCAGATCAGGCTGAATGTTGACCGTTTCACCGGTTTTATAATCAAATGCATAAACACCGTTTTCTGTTCGCAGCCAGCTGATTCCAAAATTGTCAATGTGCAAAAGACGGATCACGGAATCCGGAAAATTCTGATACGGCTGAAGGTAACTGTATGTTTTTAATTCATTCTTTTCTGAATTATAAATCATGAATGAATTGGTGTTGTAACGCAAATAGTAATTGACCGAATCTATGGCTTCAAAAACACCATACGCATCGGGTTCACCGGTGCGAATGTCTGTTGGCAGATAGAGAAAAGGTTCTTCTTTCAGTGTGCGTGTATCCAGCTTATTGATGCTTGAAATCACATCGGTGTGATTGGTATCTGTTACATTTTTATGCGCACCCAGCATCAGAATTTCATTTTCACCGTTATAGGCTGATGGTGAAAAACCCTCCAGCAATTCCATGGTAGAAAAATCAAGTTTACCGCTGGCTGTATAATACCGCACCATTCCACAATACGTTCCAATGGCGTAACCATCTTTTACCTCATGCACAACACCAACGAAATTAGGATTGTTGTGATTGTATTTTTCCAGGGCGGGGTTTTGCGCCAGTGCCTTCAGAAATGGCTCTCTTATTTCAATACGTTTTACCTCGCCGGTTTCACTGTTGTAGACTGATATTCCATTTCCATGCGCCACAACAATGGCCGGTGATGTGTTGGAAACAATCATGTAATTAATTGCAAAAAGGCCCTGCGCGTTGTGCATCTTAGATGCCTGCAGGTAATCATTGGAAACAATTTTTACCTGACCCTCGTTGGGGAAATAAACATCCAATCCGCCTGACCGGGTAGCAACCCAGATATTACCATAAGGGTCTTTATCCACATCACGGATAATGTTGCCGCTGATGCTGGAATGGTTGTACAAATTTTTACGGAGATAAGCCACTGCTTTTTTCTCCAGGTCATACATCAGTATTCCGTCTACCTCTGTATAAAACCATAAAACATGTTCATTCTCAGGTAAAAGCCCAAGCACATTATCAAACGTAATGTGCCCGTTTGAGGTCAGCAGATTTTTATCAAGCCCGGTAATGCGCAGAATTGTTTTTTGCAGATGATCAACATAAAACAACCCGTTATAGGTGCCCACCCACCAATTGCCCTGCTCATCTGTTTCAACAAAATGTACAATGCGAAAAGCGTCTTTGATTTTTTGAATTTCAATCTCACTTTCAAAGGTGTATTCTGCTGTTTCAAACTTTGAAAAAGTTTTTGTTTCAGGATTAAACAAGGTCAGTGAATTGTCATACCCATCACCCTCCCAGGTTGATAAAATAAGTGTTCCATCGGCGGTTTCTGTTATGCCGGTAACGTTGGTTGTCTGTAATGAGTGTGCATCACCGGCAACAGGCATGTAGCGCGTAAATTTACCCGTTGCCCGGTCAAGCAGGTTCAGGCCACCGCCCCAGGTTCCAATCCAGAAATTGCCGGCGCTGTCTTCATAAAAAGAAGAGGCCATAGCATCGGGAAAACTCTGTTCATCATTTTTGGAATGGGTAAAATGCGTGAACGTTTCAGTAACCGGATCAAAAAGGCTGATATAACTGTCAACATAGGTGATCCACAGTTTATTTTGCTGGTCAAGGTAAAGGTAAAAAGGGCGTGCCGGCAACAAGCCTGATGAGTCAGCTGCAACACCGTAAAATTTACCCGAATGACCGTTGTAACACATCAGGCCTTTATCAGTAAGCGCCCATAACTGGCCAATGCTGTCAAACTCCATGGACTGAACAAATTCAGCCGGAAAACCATTGCTATGATTCAGGTGACGGAATGAATAATTAACCGAACCCTGGGCCAGGCCCAAAATTGGAAAAAGA
The DNA here is from genome assembly GCA_016192075.1 of Bacteroidota bacterium. GTDB lineage: Bacteria > Bacteroidota > Bacteroidia > Flavobacteriales_D > Crocinitomicaceae > JADJGJ01. Next base: position 149,580 of record JACPUU010000021.1, read on the forward strand.
AGGTAACAGTATAGAAGAATTGGGTTCAAATAGTTCTTCATCGGAGTGAAGATAATAATGAATCCCATACAGCCGGGCTAAATCAGATTAATGCAACATTTTTGGCTATGAATGTGTTGATTTAAACTCTGAATAAAATACCGGTAAAATTCACCCTGAAAAAAAAGCGGACACACGTGAAAGGTACTTTTTAAATCCGGATTCCGATTACCAGGATATCATCTACCTGTTCATGATCACCGCGCCAGGTTTCAATAGCTTCATCCAGTTTTTTCTCCTGCTCAGAAATGGGCAGCGTACTTACTTCTACAAGCAGCCGGTGAAATTTTTTCATCATGAATTTTTTACCCTGATCGCCGCCAAACTGATCTGCATACCCATCGGTAAAGAAATAACACATGTCACCTGAACGCACTTCTATTTCATTGTTGGTGAAATTACCACGCTCCATACTTGCATTACCAATCGGGAATTTATTGGCCTTGTATTCAATCATCTCTCCGTCACGCACCATACAAAGAGCCCGGTAAGCCCCTGCGTATTGCAGCCGGTTTTTGTTTTTAAGATCAAAGCTGAGCAGGGCAATGTCCATGCCGTCACGGGTTTCACCATGCCGGCCATCCTGTTTAAGTACGTTGGTAATTCCTTTGTGAAGGAGATCGAGTGCCTCAGCCGGATTTGTTACTTTGCGCTCACGCGTAATATGATTCAGCAGGTCATTGCCAATCATACTCATTAATGCACCCGGTACACCATGGCCGGTACAATCAGCCGCTGCAATCAACCCATGCCCCTCTACATTGGAGAAATAATAAAAATCTCCGCTGACAATGTCTTTTGGTTTGTAAAGAATAAAGCAATTGTCAAATACAGCAAAAATTTCTTCTTTGGGTGCAAGAATGGCTGACTGTATACGTTTGGCGTAATTGATACTGTCGAGAATGTCTTTGTTTTTTTGGGTGATAATCTGGTTTGATTCTTCAATTTTTCGTTTGGCTTCTTCATCGGCCCGGGCAATCTGGCGCACCAGGCGCAGCATCACAATAGCAATGAGTAAAAAAATGCCAAACGTAATAACCAGGTTTTTGAAAAGTTTGGCGTGCGCCTCAGCAATAAAAACATCAAACATGGCATCCACCTCAACCATTGCCACCACGTTTCCCTTCGAATCTTTTACCGGCGCCAGGGCTGTTAACCAGGTACCAAATTCATCGGTGTACTGATGAATGACACCACCCGTTTTATAATAATCCAGAAATTCCTGGTCGTAATCTTCATACGGGTCTCTCACATAGGGTGAGTCCAGTGAATTCATGATATAATCCATGGTCATGTCATCATTCAGAATCAGCGTGGCAATTTCAGATTCCAGGTGATTTGCCTCATGCGCATGTTTGAGCGGTTTCCACAATTCATAATAAATGCTGTCATCGGTGTTAGATGTCAGCTGTCCCGGTTCTGAATAGCGGTTGGCAATGATCTGGTGCTTGTCTCCGTCAATTTGAAAAGCCACTGTATTGGCAATAGCCTCAAGCCGTTTCAGGGCATTTTTTTCAGCTTCATCCAAAAATGAAATATAGGTGTTGACAACAAAATACGTTGACAATACCAGAAGGCCGGTAAAAACTGTCAGTACAATTTTCTGACTGGGTTTAAGACGCTTGAAAAATTGAAACATACCACAGGTAAAAAGTCTCTTGTACAATGATAAGGAATTCTTTTATTATTTCTACTTTTCCGCCATGAAGGAACGGGATATAAGCGTTGACATTTTGCGCGGAATAGCCATTTTTGCAATGATAGCCGCCAATATGGCTCCCTACAATTTTCTGGAACCTCATTCTTTTTCATTCCGCATTTACGGCAGCATGGCCGCACCCATGTTTATTTTTCTGGCCGGCATGATGGTGAGTTATACCGCGACCATCAAAGCACACAAACTGAATTATTACCTCAAAAGAGCCCTTGCAACATTGGCTGTTGCGATGCTCATTGATACGTTTATCTGGGATATTTTACCCTTTGTTACCTATGATGTGCTCTATGTTATTGCACCTGCCATGCCGCTGATTTTTTTCTTCATTAAACTTCCGCGCATTGCGCAGCTCATTCTTATTGCCGTTATTTTTGGTGTAACACCGGTTTTACAATATTACCTGGGTTATGCAGATTCGCCGGCAGAAGTGTCTCTTTCTGAAGAAAATTACCTGCAAAAAGCCAGCGAAATTAGTGTTTGGAGACAGTTTCTCCACGAGGGGTGGTTCCCGTTTTTTCCCTGGATCGGGGTTGCACTTTCAGGGGCCTTTGTGGGCTCATTTAAATTCAAAACAGTCCCCGAAATTTTTAATAAAAATCTACTGATTGCCGGTTTGGCACTGCTTATTTCAGGCATTGGCATGTGGTTGTTTTTTATGCCGGAAGTAAGCACCAACGAAGGATTTGATGGTTCACCGCAATCACCGCTTTTTTATAAATTTTTGATTACCCGTGACGGATATTCTGAATTGTTTTATCCGCCAACACTGTTTTACCTGTTCACATTCCTTGGGTTTATTCTGATACTCATTCCGCTAACAGCCAAATTCCAAAAAAACAGGGTGTTGAATTTGCTTACCGTTTATGGCCGGTCGTCACTGCTGGTATATATACTGCACACCCTTTTTATTGCGCTGATTTTTGCCAATGAAAATTCTGTGTTTGGAAACATAGGGCAGCATTCTTTTGGCATTTTTATGGGATTATACCTGTTGCATGCACTGGTTTTGTGGTTGATTTGCTTTGGAGTTCAGAAACTGAAGCAGGGGAAACAGTTTCCGTTTTTGATTAATTTCATTTTAGGCGGATAGCCGGACCGGTATCCTTCACCAGACAAGCGGCGTGGGCGCTTTCAGCCGCTGATGCCTGAACATTAACTGCTTCTTTCAGGACCCATAATTATTCTTAAATTTGCCTACCCTGCTGCAATGCAGCGTTCACGCAAACACAACAAATTACATGGAATACGATTTCAGAGAAATTGAAAAAAAATGGCGCAAAAACTGGGCTGAAAATAAAACATTCAGCGCCTCAGACGATACCTCAAAACCAAAATACTATGTGCTGGACATGTTTCCTTACCCATCTGGTGCAGGACTTCACGTAGGGCATCCGCTGGGCTACATTGCCTCTGATATTTATGCCCGCTATAAACGGTTACAAGGCTATAATGTGTTACACCCCATGGGGTATGATTCGTTTGGTCTGCCCGCTGAACAATACGCCATTCAAACCGGCCAGCACCCTGATAAAACAACAAAAGAAAACATTGCTCGCTACCGCGACCAGTTAGATAAAATTGGTTTCTCCTTTGACTGGGATCGTGAAGTAAGAACGTCTGACCCGAATTATTACAAATGGACACAGTGGATTTTTATTCAGCTTTTTAACAGCTGGTATAACCCGCGCACCAACAAAGCTGAGAAAATTGAAACGCTCATTGCCATTTTTGAAAAAGAAGGTTTTAGCGGAAACGGGCACGACATTTTAACCGGGGGCGTTGAAAAAAACCTGGCACCTTTTACCGCAGCAGAATGGAAAAATTTTGATGAACAACAGCAGCAGGAAACATTGATGAACTTCCGCCTGACCTATCTCGGAGAAGCTTATGTTAACTGGTGCCCCGCATTGGGAACCGTTTTGGCAAATGATGAGGTAAAAGATGGTTTCAGTGAACGCGGCGGCCACCCGGTTGAACGTAAATTAATGCGCCAGTGGAGCATGCGTATTACCGCTTATGCGCAGCGATTATTAGATGGTTTAGATACCATTGACTGGAGTGAGAGTATCAAAGAAGCACAGCGAAACTGGATTGGCAGAAGTGAGGGAGCTTTGCTTAGATTTCAGGTTATGCCCCACCCCGACCTATCCCCAGCCCTTTCCAAAGGAAAGGGGGCCAATACGCAGGGCTCCTTGCGGAGTGAAGAAGAGCAGGGCTCCTTGCGGAGTGAAAAAGGAAAGGGGGCCAATGCGCAGGGCTCCTTGCGGAGTGAAGAAGAACAAGATACCAATGCGCAAGGCTCCTTGCAGAGTGGAAAAGGACAGGGGACCAATGCGCAGGACTCCTTGCGGAGTTCAGACAACAAGCCGGGGTATTTGACAGGGAAGGCTGAAGTATCAAAATTGAATTTGATCCGTGCCAAAGAAATGCGTGATAATCCAACACCCGCAGAAAGTAAACTTTGGAGTGAATTAAAAACAAAACAACTGGGCCTAAAAATAAGACAACAGCACCTGATTGATATTTACATTGTCGATTTTGTCTGTCTCTCAAAACGCCTGGTAATTGAAGTAGATGGTGATATTCATGATCATCAGGTAGACGAAGATTTGGTTCGTACACAAAACCTGATTACGAAAGGATTTAAAGTAATCCGGTTCAAAAATGATGAAGTACTCAATAACATTGGTGCTGTTATAAAACAAATCAAACAAGAACTAAACACGTTGCCCGATTTTGCGGACGATTCCGATGAAGCCACCGAAGGTGTGCTTGAAGAAAGTACCGTCCTTCCCCCTGGGAAGGAACGAGGATGGGAAATAGAAGTTTTCACCACCCGCCCCGACACCATTTTTGGTGTTTCATTTGTAACGCTGGCACCAGAGCATGAATTGGTTTCGCAGATCACCACACCTGCGCAAAAAGCTGAAGTAGATGCATACGTAACCAAATCCAAAAACCGCAGTGAGCGGGAGCGGATGGCCGATGTCAATACAATCAGCGGAGTCTTTACCGGATCGTACGTGCTGCATCCGTTTACGGGAAAACAAATTCCAATCTGGGTTGGTGATTATGTGCTGGTGGGATACGGAACCGGTGCTGTAATGGCTGTTCCGGCACATGATGAGCGTGATTATAAATTTGCAAAACACTTTAATCTTCCAATAACCTTTGTTATTGAGCCACCAAAGAATTCTGTCGAAGCGAAAGCGAGTCCAGAAACGACTCCCCTTTCCTTCGGAGAGGGGCAGGGGGAGAGGTACGGGGAGGGGGAACAAAAACCCTGGGCTGAAAAAGAAGGAAAATTAATCAACTCCGATTTCCTGAATGGATTGGATGTAAAAGCCGCCATCAAGAAAGCCATTGCAGAAATTGATGCACGCGGACTTGGAAAAAAACAAATCAATTACCGTTTGCGTGATGCGGTCTTTGGCAGACAACGCTATTGGGGTGAGCCCATTCCGGTTTATTACCAGAACGGAACGCCTTACGTACTGAATGAAAACGAACTTCCACTGACGTTGCCAGAAGTTGATAAATACCTGCCAACTGAAGACGGTGAGCCACCGCTGGCGCGCGCAAATAATTGGAAATACTATCCCACCGCTGGCTCCTCCCAAGGGGAGGAGGACAAGGCCGGCTATAATTACGAACATTCCACCATGCCGGGCTGGGCAGGTTCATCGTGGTATTTTTTACGGTACATGGATCCGCACAATACCGGTGAATTTGTATCCAAAGAAAAAGCTGCTTACTGGAACCAGGTTGATCTTTACATTGGTGGATCAGAACATGCAACAGGACACTTATTATACTCCCGTTTCTGGAATAAATTTTTGTTTGACTTAGGCTATATCACCTTTGATGAACCTTTTAAAAAGTTGATCAATCAGGGGATGATTTTGGGGAGGAGTAGTTTGCTAACCGCGATGCCGATAAACTTCGAAGTTGGGAAAAAAGATGAGCTTACAGAAGAAGATTCTAATCTTCAAATGGAGTTGATAAAACAACGTCATTTTGTTTCAAAAAATTTGGCAAAAAAAATTGTTTCTAACGATTTGAATCAGGAAGAAGAATCTCATGTCGCCGCATGTTTGAAACCTATATTCGATGAAATCAAGAATCGGTTCGCAAAGTATGATCTTAATGAAGATTCTTTAAAACTTAATACTATTGTCTTTACAAGGCGTGTAGATATAAAATACATTGATAATGATATTTTAAATATTAAGGACGCGAGTAAGGATCCACTTTTTAGTTTTTTGAATAAATCTCAAATTGTACCTGAATTGGATGGAACTTATATTTGTGGGAATGAGGTAGAAAAAATGTCCAAAACATATTACAACGTCCAAACACCTGATGAACTGGTAGAAAAATTTGGAGCTGATACGCTGCGTTTGTATGAGATGTTTTTAGGTCCGCTAGAACAAGCCAAACCATGGGACACACAAGGTATCAACGGCGTTCACAGCTTTTTGAGAAGATTCTGGCGTTTGTTTCACAACAGCGAAAATGAGTTCAGCGTTTCTGACGGTGAGGCCTCTAAAGAGTCGTTAAAAACTCTGCATAAAACCATCAAAAAAATTCAGGACGACCTGGAACGTTTTTCATTCAACACCGGCGTTTCTAATTTTATGATTGCCACCAATGAGTTTACCGATCAAAAGTGCAACAACCGTGCTGTGCTGCGTGAAATGGTAATTTTGCTGTCATCGTATGCGCCGCATATTGCTGAAGAGTTGTGGGAAAAATTAGGTGAAAAGGGCTCTGTGACCTACGCCCCATTCCCTAAATTCAATCCGGATTATTTAGTAGAAAGTTCATTTGAATACCCGGTTTCGTTCAATGGCAAAATGCGTTTCAAATTAGAATTGCCGCTGACTTTAAATGCCACTGACATTGAAAAAGAAGTCATGGCGCAGGAAAATACAGCTAAATACCTGGAGGGAAAAGCGCCTAAAAAAGTAATTGTGGTGCCGGGCAAAATTGTGAACATTGTCATGTAGTCCGGTAGAAAAAACTACCGCACCAAAAAATACAATGCAAAACTAAGTGCTTCGCAAACCGCCACGCAAATGACAATTACAATGAGGTTAATTTTTCCGGTGCAGGTTGTTTTGAAATTTTCAGCATCGCGGAAAAAATAACGGCTTCGGGTTGACGTACGGTTGCTGGTATCGGTGTGCTGATATTTTTCGTACCCCAATGATCCGGCCCTGAAAAGGCGGGTTTTGATCAAAAATTTGATGACAAAAACGGGGAGCAGCGAAACAATATTCAATGCCAGAATTAACCCTATCATCAATGCCAGTACACTAAGATTAACGATCATCAGCAGCTGAGTTTGGTACCGTAAGTTCTAAAAATATTTCAAGAAAGTCAAGCCTTTGAAAGCAAAGACAACAGTGCAAAAGAGGCAGAACCCCCAAATCAAACCTTTGACAGGAATGTGCTTAATTAATTTGTTACTCCCTGAATGTAAATGCTGCTGGTAAAAACAGGAATAAAAAGCACCGCCATTTTTGCGGCATCATTCAGTCCTGAGAGGTTACCGGAAAACTCCCAGTAATCCCAGTCTTCTGATGTATACGTGCGAATAGTAGCGGTAGCATCGCCTGAAATTTCCCAATAATCCCAGTCTTCTGAGGTATAGGTGCGTGCATTGAGTGAAACACCGCTGCCGCGGATCTCCCAATAATCCCAATCTTCAGCGGTATAGGTGCGCAGTGTCACTGCACCGCCGTTTACCTCCCAGTAGTCCCAGTCTTCTGACGTGTAGGTTCGTATAGTGCCAGTCAGTCCGCCCGATATTTCCCAATAATCCCAATCTTCTGAGGTATAGGTTCTGAATGTACCTGACTCCCCGGCCACATCATATTCCCAATAATCCCAGTCTTCTGACGTATAGGTGCGCATTTTGCCAGACTGGCCGAACACAACGACTGCGGCAAACAGCAAAAAAACGGCAAGTGTATTTTGAAGCATGCGCATATCCCCTGACAGAATTTTAATGATTTAGTATCAGCTTACCGCTGTATGTTTCTCCACCAATAACGGCTGAATAAAAATACAATCCCGGGGTTGTTTTGGTTCCGCTTTCTGTGGTGCCGTCCCAGGTAATTTTTTGTTCACCGGCTGACTGATTGCCGCGCACCAGTTTTTTGATGCAGCGCCCATTCACATCGTAAATGAATACGCTCACAAAACCGCTTTCAGCAAGGGAATATGAAAGTGTGACATCGCCCGATGACGGATTTGGATAAGCCTGAATCAACGCTGGTTTTGCCAACGCATAATCCTGCTGACTCAGGAAAATGGTGTTTAAACTATCTACATTGATCAACTCATCACCCGGTTCATACAACATAAAGTGGAAGTATACCAGGAACATTTCATCCGTGGTATTTAACCCGGCACTGACATTAATGGGCGGATCGTTTGGATTATTTACATTACCTGCCGTATTATCATAAATACCGCGGCCAAACAACGTAGAATTTACCGGAAGGTATTTCATGTACTGGAAAAAATAAAATTCCTGCCAGTGAAAATCCCACTGATTGATGCGCACAAAATTAAGTGTGTCATTGGTTGGCGTAACACCATACGACTGAATGTATTTTCCCAGCAGGTGCATGTGCGGAAAAACACTCATCAGCGTAAGGTCTGCTGCAATGGGTCCGTAACTGGCATCTACTGTATCAATGGTATTTGCCGCAATGGTAAAGCCCCAGTCTTCAATAATTGGTCCGGCATAAATTTCTCTGAAATTGGTAACCGGTTCAGGATAGAAATAAATATGTACCCGGGTTTGATCCCACTCACCGTAACTGCCATCCGGATAATGCATCGCAAACACAATATTGGAACCTGCCTCAAGCGTCATACCGCTTGAAAAGGTAGCGGTTTCAGGAAAAATGGTAGGTGTTGCACCCGGCGTGTAAGCACCAATAAGGCCCAATGAAGTTGGCCCCGTGCAGCTATGACTGGTAGAGTCTGTCGGGTAAGTTCCAGGTCCGTCAGCATACACCAGGCAGTGGTGAACAATGGATGGGTTACCTGCAATTACTTCAATGGCTTTTATTTTGCGGTTAGCCAGTAATCCGGTCGGCATTGAAAAACAAGCGTAGTCATCCTGAACGGCAGTTGCTTTACTCATGTAATTGGGCATGGTAATAACCAAATCAGGCGTGCCGGGTAAAACCTGCTCTCCGTTATAAACAGGTGGCGGCGGTGCAGTTCCAAGATCACCAGATGGACCATCGAGATCAACCCAGTTAATGATAATATCACGTTCAGTTTGCGTAAGCAAACGTTCATGAAAATAGCGCTGATACGATGTGTCTGCCGACCACGGCGGCATCACATTTCCTTCAACCGCCACTTTAATAGCGGCCCGGTAATCGTATGCGGTTGCATAATCCATCAATGAAAAAGGTCCTATTCCATTCGGGTTATGACACTGCGTACAATTGTTATAAAACACCTCAGCAGCATTATCACTCCAGGTGGTTTGCCCGTAGGAAGAAAAAAGCGCTGAACCAAAAGCGAGTACAAGTATCTGTTTTTTCATGAACGAAAGATACAATAAATCAGGAAAATAACAAATGCACCCGTTCAGGGTCAAATCAATTCACGGGCTTTTTGCCGGGCTTCCAGATCTGTTGCAACCAGCGACTCCAGTGAAACAGAAGCCTCTTTTTGAACCAGGCCCATCACTTTTTCATTGATTTCAGCAATCTGCAAAAAGCCTATTTTATCCTGCAAAAAGGCTTCTACTGAAATTTCATTTGCCGCATTCAGAATGCAGGGAAGGTTTCCGCCCTGATCCATGGCATCATAGGCCAATTGAAGGTTTCTGAATGTATCCAAATCAGGTTTTTCAAACGTTAACGACGGATAATTCATAAAATCAAACCGCTTGTAATCGGTTGTCAACCGGTCAGGATAGGTCATTGCATACTGAATGGGTAATTTCATATCCGGCAATCCCATTTGTGCTTTCATAGATCCGTCTTTGAACTGAACCAGTGAATGAATAATGGATTGCGGGTGAACAATCACATCAATCTGCTCACGTTTCAACCCAAATAACCATTTGGCCTCAATTACCTCAAGCCCTTTATTCATAAGGGTTGCCGAATCAACCGTGATTTTTGCACCCATCTCCCAGTTGGGGTGTTTCAATGCCTGTGCCTTTGTAATCTGTGAAAGATCTTCACGCTTTTTTCCACGAAAAGGGCCGCCTGAAGCAGTAAGGTAAATTTTTTCAATGGGGTTGTGAAATTCACCGGTGATGCATTGAAAAATGGCTGAATGTTCTGAATCAACCGGGTAAATATGAACCCCTTTTTGCCTTGCCATTTTTGTAATAATTTCACCGGCAACAACCAGTGTTTCTTTATTGGCCAGGGCAATGGTTTTACCAGCATTGATTGCACGTACGGTAGGTTTTAATCCCGAAAATCCGACCAAAGCGGTAAGCACCAGGTCAAGCTCCTGCATTTCCACCACCTCTTCCAATGCTTTTTCACCGCAAAAGGTTTTTATACCCTCTGCCCACAAAATTTCTGATACCCGTTTATAATGTTGTTCATTGGTTATTACCACCGCATTGGGCTTAAATTTCAACGCCTGATCAATCAGCAAATCTGCATTATTATTGGCTGTAAGCACTGAGATTTCAAATTGATCGGGATACGCTTCAACCACCTCCAGCGTTTGCTTTCCAATAGATCCGGTAGAACCAAGAATCGCTATTTTTTTCTTTTGAGACATTGGTACAAATGTAGACTTTGTAAAAATTCCGGTAACCTGAAAATGAAAGAACTTATTGCCAACTGCTATTTCCGGTTATGAAAAATGGCAAATGCACTTTGTTCTAAACACCCGCTACCCGTGCCGGAAAAAGCAACAAGTTGCATTATTCGCAAAAAGCAAATCACACCCGCGGATTTCAATTGGTGAAGCGCTGCCGGACGACCTAATTTTGACCCAACATTAAAACACTTCTTTTATGAAACCAGTTCTACTTTTAATTGCCTTTATTACCTGCATGGTATCAACACCGGTTCTGGCGCAGGCCGACACAGCCAAAGCCGAACAGCTTTATGCCATTACCAAGACAGATGGTACTGAGTACATTGGCACTATTTTAAGCGATGACGGGCGCGAGGTATTGATAAACACCGCTGCTTTGGGTAAAATTTACATCATCAAATCTGACATTAAAAGTATTGTCAAAATTGACGGCGAAACTGACTTTGTGCGGGGTGAGTACAGCCCGGGCGGACCTTTCAGCACCCGCTATGCATTTACTACAAACGCACTTCCAATTAAGCGTGGCGAAAATTATGCGCTGATTAATCTTTACGGACCCGAAGTACACTTTGCGGTATCAGATCATTTGAATGTGGGTATAATGTCAACCTGGATTGCGAGCCCATTGGTGCTGGCCTTGAAATATTCAGCAAAAACCAAAACCAAAAATGTCAATTTATCACTGGGCACATTGCTTGGAAGCTCAGGATACCTCAATAATTTCAGAGGATTTGGTGGGCTGCATTTTGCCAACATTACATTTGGAAGCCGTGAACAAAATATAACTTTTTCAGCCGGTTATGCCTATTACAAATCAGGCGGAGAAATGTATGGCCCGGATCAAGAAGGTACTTTTTACAACGGCAATCAATATTATGCCGTGGGCGACTATCACCTGAAACCGGCAACACACGGACCCGTTTTTTCAATTGCGGGCATTACCAAAGTTGGCAGCAAAGCAAGTTTCGTTTTTGACTCCATGGTTGGTGTTTTTTCAAAACGCATTTTCAATACCGCAACCACTGAATTGACAGCACCATATTACAACGCTGTTACCGGTGCCTATACCGAGGGTCAATACAAACACGTTGTTACGGAAGACAAAGCCGTGTCTACCGCACTTTTCATTATGCCGGGTATGCGCTTTCAAACTACTGAAAACAGGGCCTTTCAGGTTTCCCTGGCAGGTGTTTCAATTTTCCGCGGGCGTGGTTACGAAGGTTATAAAAAGAGCTATTCGTTCCCGTTACCCATGCTGTCGTGGTTTGTCAGGTTTTAGCAGCTGGCTTCCAGTGACCAAGATTGCCTGATATGCTGACAATTGTCAATTTTTGCACGCAGCGGCAACCCTATCTTTGAGATGTATGAAAAGTCTCTTTTTGCTCCTGGTACTTGCTGGCTGTTTTGCGCCCGTTTTGTATTCACAAAACAACCCGTCAGATACAACCAAACAACAACTTTTTGTTGTCACAAAAAATGATGGTACTGAATACATTGGTATCATTCTCAGTGATGACGGCCGTGAAATTCTGATGCAGACAGAAGCGCTTGGAAAAATTTACATTCCAAAATCAGAAATCCGCAGCATTGTTAAAATTGAAGACCGCAAAGAAATTGTGTATGGTGAATACCAGGCCACCGGGCCGTTTACAACACGCTACGCTTTTACCACCAATGCGCTGCCAATTGTAAAAGGAGAGAATTATGCGCTCATTAACCTCTACGGGCCTGAAGTGCATTTTGCGGTATCCAATCATTTCAACATTGGCATTATGTCAACCTGGATAGCCAGCCCCATGGTACTTGCCATGAAATATTCATTCAATACAAAAAATGAAAAACTTAATTTTTCACTGGGTACACTCTTCGGTACCTCAGGTTATCTAAACACCTTCAGAGGTTATGGCGGATTACATTTTGCCAATATGACCTTCGGTGACCGCAAAAGGAACATTACCTTTTCTGCCGGATACGCTTATGTTCAGGATGGTTTCTACGACGCGTACATTACCCCCGGCACGTACTATACCAATACTGAATACCTGGACACCTATTCAACCGGCAATCAGCTGCGCCCGGCTTCAGGGGGTCCGATATTTTCAGTTGCCGGAATTATTACCGCCGGTGCAAAAGCCAGTTTTGTTTTTGACTCCATGCTGGGTATTTTTTCAGCTGACCGAAACACCATTACCACCACTACATTAACCGAACCATACTATAATCCAAACCCGCCATACGACTACACACCGGGCTTGTATCAACATGTGGTTGCCGACCAGAAAACCGGCACCGCAGCTCTTTTTCTGATGCCGGGCATGCGTTTTCAGACTAAAGAAAACAGGGCCTTTCAAATTTCACTGGCGGGCGTTGCCCTGTTCCGTTACAAAGGCTATTCAGGTCCTGATAAAAACACCTCTTTTCCGGTGCCTATGTGTACCTGGTTCTTTCGCTTTTAAGTAAGCCCAACCCACTTTTTCAGCAATTTGGTTTGGAAACTAAAAAAACTCCTTATCTTTGCCGTCCCCAAAGCGATGGGGACCGATTATCTGCGGGTATGGTGAAATTGGTAGACATACCAGACTTAGGATCTGGCGCTTCACGGCATGGGGGTTCGAGTCCCTCTACCCGCACAAAAAAAAGCAGAGTGAGTTCAGAGAGCGAAAGCGATTGAAAACTGCTCTGCTTTTTTGCTCTTACTGAGATAAGACTGCGATTAATTACAGTCCAACAGATACCGAGTTGTTAAGAACGTGATTAATCGCGTTCTGACAGATAACCAATAAAAACAAGCTCATAATATGAATGTAGTAGAGGAAAAAATTGACAATCTAAACGCAGTACTTCGCGTAAAAATCTCCAAAGAAGATTACGCTGAAAAAGTAGAAAAAACGCTGAATGATTATCGCAAACAGGCAGCAATACCGGGGTTCCGTCCGGGCAAAACACCTATCAGCCTGATCAAAAAAAAATATGGTAAAGCCATACTTGCAGAAGAGTTAAATAAAGCCGTAAACCAATCACTTTACGATTTTATCAGAAACAATAACCTGCAGGTTTTAGGTAATCCGCTTCCAAAACAAGATGAAGAAGTAAAAGGTGATTTCGAAAATCCGACTGATTTCGAATTTGCTTATGAAATTGGAATGTCTCCTGATTTTTCATTGAACCTGGACAAAGCTGCCTTTGACTACCTGAAAATTGACATCAGCACTGAAATGCTTGACAAAGAAGTAGAAAACCTGGCCCGCCGTTACGGCAAACTGGTTTCTGCTGAAACTGTTGGTGAGCGTGACATGGTTTTGGGTAAATTCACTGAGCTGGATGGCGACAAACCAAAAGAAGGTGGTATTTCAAACACCTCAACCATATCCATGGAATTCATTGCTGATTCTGCTGCAAAGAAAAGCCTGATGGGTGCTAAAGCCGGTGACGAATTTGTGCTGGATCCTAAAGACGTTTCCAAAGGATCAACTGATATGGCTGCCATGCTTGCTATAAAAAAAGAAGAAGCTGAAGAATTAAACTCACTCTTCAATTTTACCATTACAGAAATAAAACAAATGATTCCGGCAGAAATCAACCAGGAATTGTTTGACAAACTATTTGGTGAAGGCAATGTCAAATCTGAAGAAGAAATGCGCAGCAAAATTGCAGATGACCTGAACCGGATGTTCAGTGGCGATTCTGACCGCGTATTCAACAACGCTCTTAGCAAACACCTGATTGAAGAAACAAAAATTGACCTGCCTGAATCCTTCTTAAAAAGGTGGATTGCTGCAACCAGCAAAGAAGAAATTACACCTGAAAAAGTAGAGCAGGATTTTGAAGGTTACCGCAACGGGTTAAAATGGCAGCTGATTCAGAATAAACTGATTAAAGAAAACGATGTCAAAGTAGAACCGCAGGATGCCATCAATTATGTAAAATCCATGATGGTAAATCAATATGCGCAATACGGCATTCCGGCACCGGCTGATGCTGAGCTGGACAAATATGCCAAAAACGCATTGAGCAACCAGGAAGAGGCAAACCGCATCTACGATAATTTATACCAGGGCAAAATTTTTACACTGCTGAAAGGCATGGTGAAATTGAATGATAAAGTATTGTCGTACGAGAAATTTATTGAAGAGGCTTACGGCAAACAATAACCATTTTGTTTTGCTGTAGGCAGCAGTCGCGACTGCTGCCTACCAACAAAACATCCAACAATTTTTCACAAAAGACCGGATCGAAATCCGGTCTTTTTTTATTTACGGGATAAACCCAACACGTCAAATTACCCAGCCAGGGGTGATATATGCGCCATTTCAGGCACTTTATTTTAGCCAGGTAAACCATGCACCAGGCATTAGAAACACCCTGAAATTTCGACTTTTTGACTTTTCGAATTTGTTCTTAAAAATAATCCCTAACTTTATCCATATAATCAACTTTAACGTATCATCATGTTTGGAAAAGACGAATTCAGAAAATATGCTGTTAAACATCACGGAATCAGCAGCAGCACAGTAGATCAATACATTACCTCATCCATGACTCCCTATATCATTGAAGAGCGTCAGTTAAACGTTGCACAAATGGACGTTTTCTCGCGTTTGATGATGGATCGTATTATATTTTTAGGAACCGGTATTGACGACCAGGTTGCCAATATCATCACAGCACAGCTGTTGTTCCTTGAATCAGTAGACCCTAAAAAAGATATCCAGATTTACCTGAACTCACCAGGTGGTGGTGTTTATGCAGGTTTGGGTATTTATGATACCATGCAATATATTTCACCGGATGTAGCTACTATCTGTACCGGAATGGCTGCTTCTATGGGTGCTGTTTTATTGTGTGCCGGTGCTAAAGGAAAACGCTCAGCGTTACCGCATTCACGCGTTATGATTCACCAACCGCTTGGTGGTGCACAAGGGCAGGCATCTGACATTGAAATCACCGCCCGTGAAATTCAAAAACTGAAAGTAGAATTGTATGAAATCATTGCCAAACATTCCGGCAAAGATTACGACCAGGTATGGAAAGATTCAGACCGTGATTACTGGATGATTGCCCAGGAAGCAAAAGATTACGGAATGGTGGACGAAGTGCTTGGTAAATAATTGAACTGAACAATGGCAAAAGGCACAGGCATATCCTGTTCGTTCTGCGGACGGCCCAAAAGTGAGGTTGGCATTTTGATTGCCGGCGTCACCGGTCATATTTGTGATAGCTGCATTGCACAAGCTCACCAGATTGTGGATGAGCAAATGCGTTTTGATACCAAATCAGAAACCAAGGCAGATTTCAAATTACTCAAACCAGCTCAGATTAAAGAACAACTGGACGAATACGTTATTGGTCAGGACGACGCCAAAAAAATTCTTTCGGTAGCTGTTTATAACCACTACAAACGCATTGCGCTCAAATCTAAAGCCAGTGAAATTGAAGTGGACAAATCCAACGTTATTCTGGTAGGCCGCACAGGCACCGGTAAAACATTGCTTGCCAAAACCATTGCACGGTCACTCAACGTACCTTTTTGCATTGCAGATGCTACTGTTTTGACAGAAGCCGGTTATGTAGGTGAAGATGTAGAAAGCATTTTATCACGCCTTTTGCAGGCGGCTGATTTTAATGTAGAAGCGGCTGAACGCGGCATTGTTTTTATTGATGAAATTGATAAAATTGCCCGTAAATCAGACAATCCGTCTATTACGCGTGACGTATCCGGCGAAGGTGTTCAGCAGGCCCTGTTAAAACTGCTTGAGGGTACTGAAGTGAATGTACCACCGCAGGGCGGGCGTAAACATCCGGAACAGAAAATGATTAAGGTGAACACCTCCAACATACTCTTTATTGCCGGAGGTGCCTTTGATGGAATTGAGAAAATTATTGCCCGCCGGGTAAACAGAAATCTCATTGGTTTTACCGGTAAAAATGATGTTAAAGTTGATTCAGCAAACCTGTTGCAATACATCATTCCATCTGATGTGAAGGACTTTGGATTAATCCCTGAACTGATTGGTCGTATGCCGGTGTTATCATACCTTGATCCGCTGGATGAAAAAGCATTAAGACGCATTCTCACCGAACCAAAAAACGCCCTCGTAAAACAATACGTTCATCTTTTTGCGCTGGATGGTGTTGACCTCAAATTTGATTCAGATGTGCTTGATTTTATTGTAAACAAGGCGCTTGAATATAAACTGGGAGCACGCGGTCTTCGCTCTATTTGTGAAGCCATTCTCACCGATGCCATGTTTGAAATACCGTCCAGCAAAACTACCAAAGAACTGCGTGTGACGCTTGATTATGCTGAGGCGCGCTTTGGTAAATCAAAAATGGCCAAACTTAAAATTGCCTGATTTATGGATGTGAATAAAATTGCCGTGGTTGATTACCACGATTACATCAGTGGTGACCCAAAAAAACGAGCGCAGTTCATTCGTGATTTTGGAGATTCATTTGCCAACATGGGATTTGCCATTGTTCGCAATCACGGTGTTACACCTGAACTCAGAAACAAATTATTTGAGATATCAAAAGCCTTTTTTGTGTTGCCTGAAGAAACCAAGCGCAATTATGAAAACATGGCGCTGCATGGCCAGCGCGGATATATTTCTAAAAATCGTGAAACGGCAAAAGGCAAATCAGTAGCTGATTTGAAAGAATTTTATCACGTGGGCCAAACCGTTACAGATGGTGATGCTATCAAAGCAGAATATCCTGATAATATATGGCCTGCAGAGATTGCTGAATTTGAAGGAGTGTGTCAAAAAGTGTATAAAACCTTTGAACAGACCGGACAAAATTTATTGAAATCAACTGCTCTTTATTTGGGATTACCCGAAGATTATTTTGGTCCAAAAGTGCACAACGGAAACAGCATTTTGCGTTTGCTGCATTATTACCCGGTTACTGATAAAAGCCAGATTCCTGCCGGTGCAGTGCGTGCTGCTGCCCATGGTGACATTAACCTTATTACCCTGTTGATGGGTGGCAGTGCAGAAGGCCTGCAGGCACAAACACTCGACGGTCAATGGATCAGCGTAAGCCCTAAAGAAGATGAAATTGTGGTTAATATTGGCGACATGCTCGCCCGTTTAACCAACAACAAACTGCGTTCAACCCAACACCAGGTTATTTGCCCGCGTGAAGAATCATGGACCACACCCCGTTTTTCTACTCCGTTTTTTATGCACCCGCGCTCAGACATGGATTTAACCTGTCTTGAAAGCTGCATTACGGCTGAACATCCCAAAATTTATGAAGATATGACTGCCGGTGAGTTTTTAACTGAGCGGTTAGAGGAATTGGGGTTGAAAAAGAAATGACACGCTCATCACAGACCCGTATAAAATTGGTCGAAGTCAATTCATTTTGAATTGGCTAATCTTTCGTTATTACCTACCTTACCTGTCACAACCCGGTAATATGCGAACCTTTCCTTTCATTCTATTGTTGCTGGCAACTAATTCTTTGTCCGGACAATTTGCCAAATCCTATCATTACGACGGTGATATACAACCCTATCTGGGTGTGTACATAGCACCTGACCTGGCGGACGAAGGTACTTTTATTGGTGGTATGAAAAAAACAAATAATGACGGAACCCTCCAGTTGATTATTGGTAAAATCGATCGCTATGGAACATCGTTGTGGTACCAGACACAGTCATTTTCTGAATCATATCCTACAATGGGCATAACTGACCTGATATCCACAGAAACCCATATTTTTTCAGGCTGTGTTTTGAAAGACCAGTTAGGTACAGACTTCCATTTTACACTCTACAAGTATGATCTTTCAGGGCAGCTACAGGATTCGCTGGTAATTGACGATGTAAAATCATACAAAACCCAATTGGCTATTGACGGCAGCGGTGCACTTGTTTTTTCTCTTGAAAAAGCAGATGGCCTCATTCATTATTACCGAACCGATGTCTCAACAATGCAACTGACTCACGACCAATACTTCGGTTATATGACTGAAGGCAGCCTCATATATTCCCGCTCACTTTACGTGGAAACAAAACCAGCTTACTCCCTATTAGCCTATGAACGCAATGATACTGTCTACTTTAGCCGGTTCTCTGCTTATGGAACTATAACAAATCAGTTCTCAGTACCCATTCCAGGTTCAACTCTTTTTACCGGCTTCTGCATAGATGAAAGTGATCATGTTTTTTTACTGGTGAATACTCTGTACACCAGCGGTATCTCCTCTCCTGCTGACAATCCAGTTATCATTCTGAAAACTTCAGAAACCGGTTTTCTCCAAAATACATTCACCCATTCTCCATCAAAAGGTGTGACTTACCGTGATATTTGCACCGACCAGGCAAGCGGAACTATTTATGTAGCTTGCAATGACGGCGGTGGAGGATATCAGGGAGGAATCATAAAACTGAACGTTGATGGGACCTTTCAGGAAGAACAATTGCTTGAAAATACACCCTTAAACACCATTTATGTACATGGAAATTACGCAATGGCCAGCGGCAGAACAGTTGATCAGGTGCTATTTTGTGACACACTTTCTGAGGGTGCATTTGCACTTATCCGGCAACCCCTGAATCAGCCATTACTATCCGAAATTGCATCACCCAATACTCCGGCTCAGATTAACAACTGGAATACGCATGTAAATGCACAGGGATACCACGGTAACGGAATCAATCAAACCGGATCTTTCACCCAGGGAATAGGAATTACAATGTACCGTTCCGGCTTATTATTTGGTGGAAAAGATGAAACAAATGATATTCGCGTGGCTAGTCCCGAGTATTATAACATATTCAGATGTGGACCTATTACGGATACACAGTACATTGATTCAGTCAATGAAGCTGATCGTTGGTCACGTTGCTGGAAAATAACCCGCCAGCAGATAGATGCTCACATACAGGCATACCAGACCGGTGATGCCGGATATAATACGCCCGAAGTCATTCGCAGCTGGCCCGGGAATGGTGACCCGGTAAAGGGTCAGTCTTTGGAATTGGCGAAATTCCAGGACCTCAATTCGAACCTGTTGTATGAACCGGAACTTGGCGAATATCCACTCATTTTAGGAGACCATTGTATACTCAGCATCTATAGCGCAAATCCTGCTGACATTGTCAATTCATATCTTGATTCGTCTGAAATGATAAAAATCCAGGTGATTGAATACACTTATGGGTTTGGCTGCACAGAAGACTCAGCCTTGCAAAACACTTTTTTCCGAACTTGCTTTATTCAAAACCCATCTGGTCAGAATTATTCCGAATGTTATTTTGGAAATTATACCGATTTTGATGTAATTGATCCATACCAAAACTACTATTCAACAGAAGTTGACAGAGGTATGTTGTATACCACTTATACTAATGGCACGGATGGTGCTGAGGCAGGAATATTGCTATTGAATTCCCAACAGGATTCTGATGGGTCAGACAACAATCTTGGGTACGGTACAAATGAAAGTGCAAATGGATTTGGATATAGCGACGGTATAACGGACAATGAAACAAAAAGTCTGACATCTTCTTACATCTATAGCTCCGGTGTTGGAAGTCCATTTGATAACGGGGTAGAAGGCGTCTATAATTTCTACAGAGGACTTTGGCCGAATGGTTCCCCATTCTTTTTTGCAGATACAACCACTATTGAAACCACATACATGTACCCGGGAAATTCAGATACTTCTCACTTCGGAACTGGGGGTGTTGATCCCGGATTCATCTGGGATGAATGGACCGAAATGAACCCAATCGGATCGGACAGACGTGGAATAGCCTGCTCAGGTCCATTCACGTTTATTGACCAGGAAATTATCCGTTTTGATGTAGCATTTACCGCAGCAATAACAGACTCAATAACCAGTTCGAGTCATGATCTTTTGATTAAAGGCAGTGATAGTATCCGGAATTACTTTAAAACAAATACCACACCCTGTGGCCAGAATTTTGATTTTTATGCACCGTTCAATGGTATTTATCCGTATCTGCAAACAAATAAAATCGAACCGGTGACTCCAACTCTTTTTCCAAACCCTACCACCGAAAATCTTACCATTCAGGGTTTCCCTGAAAATACAACCCTGACTATTTACAACATACATGGACAACTGATCTCAAATGAACTGATCTATCATAGCAGCGTAACGTATAATTATGGATACCTCCCGGCAGGAATCTATGTCGTAACTCTTCAAAGTGAAAACTACACTGGCACCCTCAAATTTGTAAAACAATAGTTGATCCTCCCCAACATATTTGTATCTTTGCGTCCCGCTTGCTTAAAAACAGGCGGGATTTTTTTTCAACAAAGAGGTGGTCCCGAAGTTTCGGGAAACGCGCGGCCTCAATTAAAAGCGTGCAAAAAACATAACCGGAGAGGTGGTCCCGAAGCTTCGGGAAACGCGCGGCCTCAATTAAAGCGTGCAAAAAACATAATCGGAGAGGTGGCAGAGTGGCTGAACGCGCACGCTTGGAAAGCGTGTTTACAGAAATGTAACGGGGGTTCGAATCCCCCTCTCTCCGCTTTCAGTCGCAGTAGCGACTTTCAGCGGACTTGTCCGCAATGAAATCGTGAAGGCGACAAAACACCACACCAAAAGCTCGCTTAATTTTGGTTTTGAAGTGAAGCGAATCAGACACGCAGTGGCTGGTTTTGTAAAAATGCTTTGCAAGGCTCCCCACAAGGGATCACAACGTAATCCCCCCTCTCTCCGCTTTCAGTCGCAGTAGCGACTTTCAGCGGACATGTCCGCAATGAAATCGTGAAGGCGACAAAACACCATTTGAATTTTCTTTTCAATACAATGGCGTAAGATAAGTTCTTCCTTCATCCAACCGGATGATTCTATACTGTGGCATTCAGCCAATGTTTCTTTGTCATCAAAAAGTCAAAATGGTATCAATACGTAATTATTGCGTGTACCGGAACAGGACACTTTTACTCCAAAAAAATCAACCCACTTTTTGTATATTTGATTAACCTAACCCAGAATTTGAAAACTCCGCCAAAAATTCTCTGCTTGTCATTCCAATCTCCATGGACGCTTTTGCTTGCTGTGTTGTTGTTGACCCATACACCCGCCTGGAACCAGCAGGATAGCCTGCAAACAGAACTTGAAAAAGCGAAAACCGATTCGGCAAAAGTGGATCTTCTTCTCCAATTAGGCTGGATAATACTGGGAGAAAATCCGGAAGAAGCCCTTACTTACGGACTTACTGCAGAACCTCTGGTTATTCGGCTGAAAGATCCGTACCGTGCTGAAAACACGTACCGCCTGATGGCATTTTGTTATGGTGATATGAATGACAGGCCCTCATGCCTGGAAAATCACATGAAACGAATTCACATTCTGGAATCAATTGGTGAACGAAGCAAATTGATGGCAAGCGCATACTACGAAGCAGCCTCTGTTTTGGACAGCCAAAATCAGGATGAAGCAGCAGAAATTTTCTATAACAAATGCAGCCAGCTGGGTATGGAACTCAACATGAAAACCTTATACGCATATCCACTTTTGCCTTTGTCCGGGATGAAATCTGAACGCGGAGATACAGTTGGTGCAAAGGCTGATTTGAGGCTGGCGTATTCATTAATTCAAAATCAGGGCACACCCATTGAACCCATTCTGCTTGCAAACCTTTCAGTCATACTTATTGAGCAGGACAGCCTTGAAGAAGCAAAACGCCTGATTGATTCAGCATATATACTACTGCCCTCTCTTGATCAGCCAGAAGTTGCCGGCTTTGTCTATCAGGCAAGCGGATTGATTCAAACCAACCTGGGCAACCCCGCCAAAGCCGTGGAAGAATTCCATAAAGCACTTGACAACTGGGAGCCTTTGAACAAATATTTCTACCTGCAGGGACTGTATCTTCAACTTGCCCGGGCATATTCTACCGTAAATGCGGATTCAGCTGTTCACTATTTTGAAAAACACATTGAGCTTAGCAAACAGGTAAACAATGAAGACAATAACGCCCAAATTGCCGAAATGGAGGCCCGTTATAAAAATGAAGAGAAACAAAAAGAAATTGAACTCCTTTCTGCCGACAAAAAACTGGCTGATCTCGAAAACACGCGGCAGTCTCAAATTTCAACGCTGGTTTCCACGCTGCTTGGAGCGGTTATCCTCTTCTCCATTTTTCTCATCAGCCGTATTCGTATTATCCGAAAACAAAACAATCTGATTCAGGAACAAAAAAGAGAGGTTGTTCAGCAGAAAGAAATTGTCGAAGAAAAATCACGGGAAATTTTTGATTCCATTACCTATGCACGGCGCATTCAGTCTGCCGCTATGCCTGATCCTAAAGCCGTTGAACAATACCTCAGCAAAGTAATTGTGACCTACATTCCAAAAGATCAACTCAGCGGAGACTTCTATTGGTTTGGAAAAATGAAATCCAAAGAGGCCAAAGAAATGGCACTTTTTGCTTTAGGTGATTGCACCGGCCATGGAGTCCCCGGTGCGCTGCTCAGTATTTTAGGAATCAATTACCTCAATGTAAGTCAGGCGTATCACAACCTCACCGATCCTTCACACGTATTGAATTTTTTGAACGAAGGCATTTTTTCTACCTTTCAGGCATCTGACAATGAAATTCGCGATGGAATGGATATTGCGCTGGTTGCTGTTGATCCGGACAAGAAAAAACTGTATTATGCCGCGGCAAAAAATCCGGTTTACATTTTACGTCAGTCAACCTTAATTATACTCAAAGGAGATTCACACGCCGTTGGCAAAGGCACCAGAAACGGGCAGGCCGAACATTTCAATCTTTTTGAATTTGATTACGAGCCGGACGATATCGTCTATCTTTTTTCAGATGGATATGCCGACCAGTTTGGCGGAGAAAAAGGGAAAAAATTCTCCTCCAAACGTCTGCGCAATTACTTAACTGAAATCAAAAATCAACCTCTCAAAAAACAGCAGAACATTCTGGAAGAAAATTTCAAAACCTGGAAAGGCAACTTTGAACAATTGGACGATGTTTGTTTTATTGGGGTGCAGTTGTGATGAGGATGGTATCTAAAAACAAATCAAGCCTCTGAAATCAACATTGCACCAGCGGAAATGAAACAATAATTTTGGTGCCTATACCCACCTGGTTTTCATCTTTCAGATCTTCAACGTGAACATGATGATCCTGCTCACTGATTTCATTTAAAATTTCAATGCGCGTTTTGGTTATGTTCATACCGTGTGATTTATTAACGCCTCCCTTGCGGTTTTCTTTTAAATGAATCGCCGTCTCTCTGCCAACCCCATTATCCACTATTTCACATACTACACGGTCATTGTGCAATGCAAATGAAATAACCAAAATTCCCTGGTAATCAATAAGACCTAAGCCATGAACAATTGAATTTTCAACGTAAGGCTGAAGCAGCATGGGTGGAATTACCACATCGTCTGTATCAATTTCTGAACTCACGTTAATGATGTACGAAAATTTATTGCGGAGTCTTTTTAGCTCAAGACTGATATAGGCCTCCAGAAAAGAAATCTCATCAGACAGGGTAATGTATTCTTTTAATGAATTATTGAGAACGGTGCGCATCAGTTTAGAGAACTCTGAAATATAATTAAGCGCCGGTTCCCGGTTTTCATCAAGAATGTAATACTGAATTGAATTTAAGGAATTGTAAATGAAATGCGGATTCAATTGTGAGCTCAGCAATTTGGACTGATGCTGCAGTGCCTGGCGCTTTTCACACCGCGCTTTCTGACTTGACTTTTCAATTTCCGTGATATCTGTAAACAAAATAATAGTGCCCGTAATATCGCCTGATTTATCAATGTATGCTGCCGAATTGTAGTAGACAAATCGATCACTTCCATCACGCGATCGAATTCGCCTTTTGGTACGTTCAGACAAAACACCTGTAGGTTTAGCCTCGTTTTCCTGATCTTTCACATTCAGATAACCCGGCCCCAGTTTATGCACTGACATGCCGGTAAGTTCATCGGGACAATACCCTGTAATTCTTGAAAAGCCTAAATTGGCATACCGCACACGCAACTCTGTATCCAGAATAAGAACTCCCTCGTTCATAATTTCGAGAATGCGGTTTGCCGGAAAGGCCGAACTGTAACGGAACAGCTTGTATTTTTGTAACGCAATAAGCGAGGCTATGGAAAAGGTTAGAATTGCGGGTGCTGTAAGCGGCATTTCTTCAAGGCCCAAAACCTGCGGAAAAATAATCTGGCATACAACACCAATGGCCGAAGGAATTAAATAGCCAATAAATAAAATCAGTGACCGGCGCCTCAGAATGAGATCTTTTTTGCGTGAACTAACAGCATATCTGGCCAGAAAATACATAGTACTTGTACTTGTACAAAAAACCCAAAGCGTTTCAGCAGATTGAAAAGTACCCAGCCTGGGATCACTTTTCCAGTTCCACACTTCATCTGTAATTACCGGCCAGGTATAAATGTTCAAAATGAGCGCACCAAAAAATACAACCGCCGGCAAATAAATAAACAGGTAAAAAAGCCGTGATTTCAGCACCCGTTTGTTCCCTGAAAAAAGGACAGAAAAATGTAACCCGGCTGCGGTACAAGGTATAATTGACAAACTAATGCACCGGTTCCAGAAAATGGCTGTTGCTTCATTACCGGAAAGCCGGAAAAAACCCTCTGAAATCTGCCATACTGAACAGGAAATGACAAAAACCAAAAACACCGTTGTAGTGGTAGTCCTTGGAATCTTTAACCACATGTAAATAGATATTGCCAGGCCTATCACGCCGGGTATAAACGCAAGCAGCGAAATACCTATATAATCTGTCGTAATTTCAAAACTGGTGTTCATACTTAATCACCTACTGGTGTACTTAGAATAGTAGAAGGTATTAGTTTGGCGCGCAACAAACAAAAAAAATTTCCCAATGCATCGTGTACCATTCCCAAAGCACGCATAATATTTTATAAATCGTTTAAAACATGGATTAATTGGTTTTTGATGAAGATAACTTAAAAAATTAATTCCGCAAAACGGCCCTATCTTTTCGATGGAAACCTCTAAATCGGCTTTCGGAAATTCGCAGGCTGCATTGGTTTTGCAGCATTAATTCAATAACTACTGCCTGCAATGCATAGCCAAACTTCTTTCCGCAAACGTAGATTATGATTTGAAAAAAAGGGATCAGGCAAAAATCAAAACAGTCCCATGAATTTTTTTCGGGCTACCGGTTGCCGGAAAATGTCAACCGTTTCATCTATTTTTTTGTCAGCAAAAATCTGAAAAAGTGCCTTGTGTGAATTTTGTGTTTTAAACGCAAATTCTTTAGCAAATATTGGTATTACGGCCAGCATTTGAAAGCCTGCATCAACCAATAAATTACGGTTTAGCTGATTGTGCAGTGCCATGGGCTCACTCAAAATAAAATAGGTGCACTTTAAATTTTCATCTATATTTTCGGGTGGATTTCCGGCGGGCAGGGTATCACCAACACCAAACCAGGTATTATTTTTCTGAGGTACCTGGGCAATACGGTTCAACCAGTAAACCGGCCAGTTTTTTTTTGAAAAATCCCAGTATTCAGGCAGCAGAAAATACAGTTCAATGCGCTCATGCCCCTGGTTTTTTTCATCAACCGGCTGTGGCCTGGCAGAAAGACCCTCTGTAAAAAGAAGCCTGAACGCGCCCGATTCCGGCTTCAGAGACCGGATAACAAACCCATATTCTGCATTTTTATGCAAAACAGGCGCATCAGCGGCGCCAAAAATGGTCTGAAGTTTTTCTGTTACCACACTGCAAAGGTAGCCGAATATCAGAACCTGGTACCTTAAACTGCGGCAAGAATGTGTCAGCAATAAATTCCCTTTTTTGCATGCTGCGTGCTGCGCGTAATGAATGCAGTCAGCGGACCCCCAAAACAAGCCCGGGCAATAAAAAAACACCCGCGCTGAAGGGCTGAAGCATCCATTTTTGGTGGATTCAAAAAGGTATTTTGACAGCAGACCATTTTTTTCATACCTTTGAACAAACCCCTATAAATCAATTCCTATGAAAAAAATAGTCTATTCCTTTGGAGTAATTGGCTTGTTGGTTTCATGCGGCGGATCAACTGAAGAAACGACTGCCTCTGAAAACAAGGACACCGTTTCGCAGGAGCCCGTTGTGATGGAAGAACCCGTTACCGAAAATTCATTCGTACTGGAATCTGGTGCTGTTGGCGCTTTTAAAATTGGCGAGCCCTTATCGGCACTGCCAGATGCCCTTAAAAACCGGAAAGCCACTATTATGGTTATGGAAGATGGAGAAGAGGTAGAACATGACCAGCACATTATCTTTAACAGTCTTGAAGATGTTGTAGAGCTGGTGATGGAAAAAAATGATGCAAAAGCTGAAGAAGATCTGAATATTCAGGAGATGAAAGTGGTCAGCAACTATTATGAAACCGCTGATGGAATTAAAGTAGGTGCAACCGTTTCTGAATTGGTTGTTGTATATCCTGATATAAAATTATACTACCTGGGTGCACGTGGTGAAATTATAGGTGAAACCAGCGCTTATACCGGCGTTCAGTTTGTGATTGATCCTTCAGGCTGCACCAAAAAGGTGAGTGGCAAAAAAGACATTTCACTTTCAGAAAGCAACTTTAAAGACGACGCCAAAATTCAATACATCCGCGTCTATTAAAATACTATTCATGTGTGTAAAAAAGTCCTGGTTGTAAGCCAGGACTTTTTTATTTAAAGGCATTTTTCTTTCTGAATGGTGAATGATTCAAATTGTTCATTATCACCAAATTTTTTAGTCTTATCAAAGAAGTCACCAAAGGTGCAAAAACCAGCAGTCTGATTCCAGAAATAACTGACTTCGTATATTTCATTATCGGGATAAGTGGCTTTGGTTACCACAAAAATTCCCTCTTGCAAAACCTGTCCTTCAACCGTTTGTAAATTAGCTGTCATGTTCATCACGTTCCAGAATTCCCCGTCCTGCCCGTAGAATGTTTCTATCTGCCAGGTGCTGTCAGTCTGCGCCAGTTTCCAATAGGGATGTCCCATATTACAGTACTCTGTATAAATATGCTCTTTGCCTTTCACGGTAATTTCTACCCAGTGTTTTGGAAAAGCCTGAATGGTTTCTTCAAATGAACTGTCTGCCTGCATCAGCTCCTGATCAGGGTCGGTAACCTGCCCGTCCGTATTCGTCAGCGGGTTGTCAGGGGTATGGTCTTGTATTGGTTCAGGGTCTGAAGCACAGCTTGCTGCCAGTGCAATTAAAACTATCAGATAAAAAATTGATCGCATAGGGAAAATGTATTCTGTTTTGTAAAGATAATTTAAATGCTTTTGTATACTTTTAGAAAATTGTGCAAGACTAAAACCTTATGGATTCAATTCAAGTTTCATGCGTATTGCCGGTTGATCCGGCTACTATTTACCGTGACTGGCTGTCAACCAAAGCACATACTCTTTTTACCGGCGGTGCCGCCAAGATAGAGCCTTTTGTAGGTGGCAAACACAGTGCCTGGGACGGTTATATCTGGGGTGAAACGCTGGAACTTGAAAGCGGAAAACGCATTGTTCAATCGTGGACCACATCTAATTTTCCGGATGGGGCCGAACCTTCAAGACTTGAAATAAACCTGGAGACTGACCCTGAAGGCTGCAAAATTACCCTGTTACACACCAACATTCCAGATGGACAAGGGCCGGAATACGAACAAGGCTGGCAAGATCATTATTTCAGCCCCATGCTGGATTACTATTCCTAGCAACCGGCTGAATTTTTTAGCTGAATCCCTTCTTTCTTTAATGAATTCTGTTTTTGCGATTACCGCAAATGCTCTTTTTGCGTGCGAAAATCAATTTTAACCGCCGGTCCAATTGCCGCATCTTTGACTCAACAAAAAAACAAAAAGATGAAAACGTACCTATTCTTTATCACCCTCTTTTTTATTTCCTCAGGGTCTTTTGCGCAAAACAGCACTTCAACAAACCTTGAAAATGAAGCGGTAACACCGACGTATCTGCCCGAAAAAGAAGAAACTCCCTTTTATTTCAGTGGCCTCGCAAATACAGCATCCGAAAATCAGCCAACTGAAAAAAATACGCTGGCCAAAGGAGAAGTAGCTGCCTTGGTCATAGCCGGTTTCGTAGTAAGTGCAAACGTTGTTTTGGTAGTCGTTATTAAACAGGCCTTAGACAACCTGAACAAAAAAACCATTCATTTTACGTTGTAGCCTGTTCAGCTAAATGAAGTCCGCTATCTAAATATCCACCATGGGCCTTAAAAGCAGTAGCGCAGAAAGTCAGCAACCAACGTTGCACTTGAAATGTGAACATCGGCAAAATATTCACTCAGGCTAATGCGGACACCTGCCAGGTCATTATTCATAAAATCTGACTTATACAGGGTAATTTCTGTCTGAAAGGTTGCTTTTTCAGAATTTGAGGGTTCACCGGTGTGTTTAAAGGTTTTGATGGCACCGTCTTTAAATTTAAACAGTACATAACTTTTTGCATTGGCATTTCCCAAATCAAGTGCATGTGACAAATAGAGCGTGAGCTTATCACCATTAAGGCCCAATTGAACCATTAATTTATGCGGTGACGACCCAATTTCACGCAGTTTAGAAAGCTTTAGCGGTTCACCAGCTGCGTTCAGGGTGTCTTTTTCAAATTCACATTTCAGCGTGCCGCTCATAATAACAGTAGAGCCTGAACCTGAAATAAAAGAAGCGCCTGAACCGTCAGGCAGCAGCAACGTCTCCCGTTCTGAATCAAAATTCAGGTTGTCTACACCAACCGATTCTGCAATACACAGCGCGCCGGCCAGAATACGGGTTTGATCAGCCGGATCAATTTCATATTCCTGCCGTGAACCAAGCAGCCTGATTTTAACCAGCTTGTCTGTATAAAACCGTTCAGCATCTGCCTTTGTGTAGACACGGCAGTTGGCATGCGTAATGAATTCACTGCCCTCTTTGATTTTAGACATTTGTTCAATTTGCAGGGTCAGCTCTTCATCATTCGCAAAAACCAAAATGATGTCTGAACCAAAAACCAGGTCTTGTGACCGGCCTGATGTAAGGTGAAAAAAGAACCGGTTGTTATCAATGACCCTGAATGAGGCCGAGCGCGAATCTACCACCGTTGGCTGTGAAAAAACCGTGCGCTGTGAAAAAATGGCCGGTTCGTTTGTGAAATCATCCACGGCGCCTTTTTCAAGATACTTATTACAACTCTGCGCCATGGAAACTGCTGAAAAAAGCAGTCCGGCCAGTAATGAAAAAATGTGTTTCATAAAATTTATACCAGCAACAAATATACCAGATAATCAAAACAGATAACGCTCCAGCCGGGCACAGGCTGAATATTCCATCATTCAAAAATAAATACCCTCAGGTGCAGCTGCCAGCTACCGGTATAAATTGCGCTGCTTTTTTTCATGCGCGGCTGCCGCAATTTTCTGTAAATTCGTTTTCACAATCTATTTCACTCATGAGCAAAACCAAAGATTACGCATTTACAGTTGCAGAACGTTTCATCAATTATGTCAAAATTGACACCGAGGCAGATCCAAAATCAACCTCGTTTCCATCAAGCATGAAACAAAAAGACCTGGCACAGGTATTGGTCAAAGAACTGCATGCTATGGGTATCGAAGATGCTGAAATGGATGAGTGGGGCTATGTCTTTGCCACCATCCACGCCAACACCAAAAAAGAGCATGTACCTACGCTTTGTTTTTGTTCGCACATGGATACAGCGCCGGATTGCTCAGGTAAAAATGTGAAACCCATTTTGCATCATAAATACAACGGTGAACCTATTACATTGCCAGATGATACCACCCAGATTATCACCACTGAAAAACATCCGTATTTAAAAGAAAAAACGGGTGATGATATTATCACCGCCAGCGGACTTACGTTGTTGGGTGCCGATGACAAGGCGGGCGTTGCCATTATTATGGATTTTGCACACTTTATGGTTAAAAATCCGCAGATTGAACATGGCAAAATACGCCTGCTGTTTACCCCTGACGAAGAAGTGGGACGCGGTGTAGAACACCTTGATATGATTAAGCTGGATGCTGATTATGGCTATACATTGGATGGCGGTGAATTAGGTTCTATTGAAGATGAAAGTTTTTCAGCCGACTCGGTTGAAGTAACCATTCACGGCATTTCTGCACACCCAGGTTATGCTAAGGGAAAGATGAAACACGCCATTAAAATTGCAGCCGAATTTGTGGATGAATTACCCAAAGATTCCTGGTCGCCCGAAACCACCTCAGACCGCCAGGGATTTGTTCACCCAACGGTATTTAACGGGTTACTTGAAAAGGCCACGGTTGGTTTTATTATACGTGATCATGAAACCGCTAAACTGAAAGAATATGAAGACCGGCTGAAAGCTATTTTAGATAAGGTCATTGCAAAGTATCCGGGTGTTACATCGGAATTTAAAGTGAAAGAACAATACCGCAACATGAAAGAGGTGATTCGCACTGTTCCGTTTGTAACCGATTACGCCATTGAAGCCATGAAACGGGTGGGCATTACACCAAAACCCGTAATCATTCGCGGTGGCACTGACGGTTCGCGTTTATCATTTATGGGGCTGCCCTGCCCGAATTTATTTACCGGTGAAATGGGCATCCATTCCCGCCACGAATATGTGAGTGTGCAGGACATGCAAAAAGCGGTTCAAACGATGGTAGAGCTGGTGGGGATTTGGTGTGAGAAGAATTAATTAACCCAATAAAGCATGTTCTCTATAAGATTTTGCATTCTATCAATTATTTCTTTATTATTTTCTGTTGCAAAAGGAATCGAACATCAGGTAGTTGTTTTCGAGAATATTGGTTTTTGTGACCTGAATGGAGATAATGAACTTTTATTGGGGGACCGTATTTTAACAGAAGTTGATTATCGTACGCTGAGTCCTTTTATCAAAGACTCTACTTATACAGAACTTGATAATGCGCATCTGTATGATGAGAATTGGAGAGAAGGAAAAAACAATGTAATATTTGACTGTAAAGATTCATTGGACTTAGACCTGTTGGTGACAATTATTGAGGCATGCACGAAGAAGTTGCTGTTTCTTAACAATAGGCTGTTTTATAACTATGATATCAGTAACAGGGCTAAATCACTTTTACCCGGCAGTCTGCAAATAAGAATATATGATGAAACGGGAAAACTTTCTCATCATTATTATAGCGAAGGCATTGTAAACACAACCAAATGGATGCATTACCTCGCTGAAAAATCAACGCTTATTCCGGCATTAAAAACCTGGGGCATGGATAAATTTTTAATTGGAACGGCTGAGCTGCTACAAGAATCCTGCATTGGAGAGTAAATGCACCTTTGCCGCGCAACTGGCACGTAAAAAAGAACCGAAAAACCTATACGGTAGCCCTTTTCAAGTATCTGCCTGCCGGTTTATTTTATTTCTTTTACTTTTAAATTACGCTGCAAAACAAAAACCGCAAAACCGAATACTGAAGAGCGAGATCTGATGTGACAACAGGACAGCATCGTGATTACTCTTCAACAACAATTGGTTGCCACGAATAAAAACGAATTAATTTGGTAAAAAATTCGTGCATTCGTGACGACAAAAAAGCATTGTAACCTAATTAATTTTCAGCATTATTAAATAGTTCTCTTCTCCTTCAAATGCTGCTGAAATTTTTACCCATCTCCCTCATTGTATTTATCATCACGGGCTGTTTCAAAGAAACACACCAGGAAGGCTGGGAATACAACAACCCCCAAAACGGCGGCTTTGAAAAGGTGCCTTTTTACGAGCAGGAAACCCCACCCGACATGGTATTGATTGAAGGCGGGGCTTTGGCTGTTAAAACTACTGCGGGTACATCTGACAGCGTTATTTGCGCACATTTTTACATCTCCCGGTATGAAGAAACAAACGGGCAGTACCTGGCCTATGTCTCTTACCTGAAAAAATATTACTCCCTTACCACGTATCAAAATGCATTGCCTGATACCACGGTGTGGCAACATGAAAACCTGCCTGATTCAGCAAAAAAATACCTGCTTGAAAATTATTTCCGCAACCCGCTCTACAAAGATTATCCGGTGGTAGGGGTTTCACCCGAACAAGTGAAAAACTATGCCGCCTGGAAAACGGACCGGATAAATGAATTCATTTTAATTCGTGAAGAAATTTTTGCTTATACCGAACCCCTGGATTCATCCACTGTTTTCGCTACTGAAAAATACCTGACAACAGGTTATTATGCACCAGACGAACCCGGGCTGATTGATCTGAATCCGGAAAAAAAAGGACTGTTTCAAAAAAATGTTCATGGGGAGCGCCTTATCCGTTTTGAAGATGGCATTTTAATGCCCCGGTACCGGCTGGTTGGTTGGAATGAATGGCTCCAGGCTGCTTTGGCTATTGGTGACGGAAAACCGGGTTACATCAAAACATTACCGGAAGAAACGTACGGTAAAAAAATACGTGCACATCATTTTGGTTTTTTGAAAGTGACATCAACCAAACAGAAGCATCAGAAATCAGGTATTCCGGTGCTGCCTGTTCTGCAGAAAATTGGAACCGTGTATGCCGGTATACCTGACAATTATGGTGTTTACGGCCTTTCAGCCGGTGTGCGTGAAATGGTTCAGTTAGATGATTCAGTGTATGGCGTTGCCGGAGGCTGCTGGAAAGAAGCAGAAAATTATGCCGCCGTTTACAAAAAAACAAACCGGGATAGCCTGACCTATACCCTGCCCCGGGAAGTAAAAACACCTGACACCATTGCCCCACAAGCACCCGGTGTTTACGGATTCCGGTTAGCCATGGACCGCTTTGGTGATCCGCAAGGATACCAGCCCACCCGCCGGGTAAAAGGAAAATAGCGAGTATCGCTGAGTAACTGTTTAAATTTGGTTTTTTGATCAAAAATATTCCCGCAACGCTTGCGTAGAGGATTTTGCCGAGACCCGCTGAGTTTGTATGCATCAACTTTTTCTCTGTTACCTCAGCGCCTTCCCGGTGGCCCTCTGCGGTTACGAAATTAGTTACCATACATAGGCCTGTGTTTTTACCGCAGAGAATACGCAGAGACCTGCTGAGTTTGTATGCATCAAATTTTTCTCCGCGTGGCCTCAGCGCCTACCCAGCGGCCCTCTGCGGTTACGAAATTAGTTACCATCAATACAACTGTTTTTACCGCCTGCTGAGTTGTCTGCGTCAAAATGCTATCTGCAAATCAGCGGGGAAGCGTGGTAGCTGTCAAATAATACCGTATCTTTAAATAACACTAATCCCTCCCGTGCCGCCATGCAACGAAAGGTACTTTTTATACTGCCGGTCATTTTGATTTCATACAACCTCCTGTCATTTATGTTGTCTGCAGATGAGCCGCTCATTAAATGGCGCAAAATTGACACCGAACAAAAAGCGCGCACTGAAATGGATAAACTGATTTTACCGGCAAGTAATTTTGAGGTCGATTACACCTTGTTATCACACCAAAAACACGAATGGCTTTCAGCAGCCGGTGATTCGGTAATCTATTTTCATTCACCTTACGTTTCAGTTCACCCACTTGCTATGGTGGCGCGCAAATGGATGTATACCTTTCATTTCACCGCTGAAAAACTAACCGGTTTTTCTGTGGAAAGAGGGTTGCTTGGACCCTGATTGGTTCAGACATAGTTAACCCGATCCAGCATCTGAACATAACCCATTATGCCTAAAGAAACCAATCAAACTTACGATTACATCTGTTTTACAGACCTTGTTTATGAATCTCAGCCGGCACAGCAAAAGGCCATTGAAACAAAACTAAAACGGCGGCTTAAGTATCATAAACTGGGCGCTTACAACCAGGCCAGGGTAGATTATATACGCAAGCTTAAAAATGAACTCTGTGCTGAAATTACTGCCGCCTCTGCTTCAAAATACTATACTGCTTCTGAATCAGGATTTGCTGAAATGCGTGATTTCAATACCGCGCTGATGAACGATGAATATGGGGCAAAGTACACTGAAATAGATGCTGACGAACTGAGTGCCATGATTGGGTTTGCCATTTATAGTTATTACCTGCGGTAACCAGCAGAAAATACGGCTCAATGTTGTATCTTTAAACGGTCATAACCAGCAACCCGCACTAAAAACCCAACGCCTGTGAACGCACTCAAAAAAATAGTTTTAGTTATTCTGCTTTTATTAAATGCAGCCGTACTGCTAGGCCAGGTTTGGCCCGAGGGAGCGCCGCCTTTTGCGCAGAGCGTAAACATCACCTTTTTGTGTTTAAGCCTGCTTGTTTTTTTGTACCTGCTGATTCGTAAATCACACTAAAATGCCTTTGCCGCCTGCCCGATGATAACTGTTAAACACACCGACTCTAACGACCCCGGCTTTCAGCATCTGGTAAAATTACTCGACCGTTACCTGGCAGAAATGGATGGCGACGAACATGCCTTTTATGCCCAATACAATAAATCTGACAGTTTAAAGCACGTAGTGGTGGTCTACGACCAGGAAAAAGCTATTGGCTGCGGGGCCATTAAACCTTTTGACACGCATACCCTGGAACTGAAACGCATGTATGTTTTGCCTGAAACCCGTAACCGTGGAATTGCACAGAAAATTCTGAACGAACTTGAATCCCTGGCGCGTAAACTTGGCTTTGAAAAATGCATTCTGGAAACCGGCAAAAAACAAACAGCGGCAATTGCTTTGTACCAGAAGTGCGGATACCTTCAAATTCCCAATTACGGACAATATGCCGGAGCACAGAACAGTCTTTGTTTTGAGAAATATGTTGGCACCGCGCCTGGCAGCAACTAAATTTGGGTACGTTTATCTTTGATCTATAAGGCCCGCGTTCATAGCGGAATCTCCCGTTAAAATCAATTTCTTTAATTATGCTTGTTTAGAACCCAGCACATACCTGAGTGCAACACCGGCAGAAGGATACCAATTGAATTTTAGGGCGTTTTTTGATCCCAGTTCATTGGCCGGATCATTGTAGTAACTATGCGCAACGGGTATATTCATGTTGCCAACTGCCTGTGCATTTATTCCAATAATGAAACGATAAAATGGTACATCCAGGGAAGCGCCCAATGCCAAACCGGTAGAAACATAATGCGTTTTGGAAGTAACATCCATGTATTCCGGATTTGTATAATAGGTATCTGGCAAGCCTGATTCCGGCGGGTAAGCGCTGTAATTCCAGTTACCATATTCATCCCTTATCTGAAAGTTGCTTGATGAAAAATTATAGCCCTGCATATAACCCAGCACCAAATCAGCGTGCAGCGAAATCAAGTCCCATTTCAATTTGCGCTCAACACCACACCGTATATCAAAAAGCTGATCTCCCTGGGAATAAAAACGCTTATCCATTTTTAAACTATCTGAAAGAATTAACTCTTTTTGGCTGACCTCGTCGGAATAAAAATGTCCGGTAGACGCCCCAAGCCGGAGTGTGTAAAACGTATTCAGCGGCTGTCTGAATTCCAGCTGCAGCCTGCTTTCATACATCATTGACAGCCTTATGCCAATATCTGGTTTTAATTGTGCTTTTAAACCGGTTGACGTTACTGCATACAGCAGTGCTATCAACATTTTGTGAGGTGTTTTCATACAAATGGATTTTTAGCTGCAACGACAACAACATGCCGTTTCTTGTATTTCAAATTCAACTTTTTTATTGCATAAATTCCTCAAAAAAATTATTGTGCTACAGGCCTGAAATTTTTAACTGCCCGATTTTTCGAACTACTTTTTACAGCCGGTAACACCCTTTTTTCAGGTTGATTTTCTCATTTTGAAAATTATTTTTTTAAAATGAAAATGCTTTCGTCGAATGATGCTTGACTCATACCGCGTAAATCCGTAACTTGAAAAAAACCTGAAAAACAGGAACGGAAATTGCAGCGGAAACCGTCCTATCACTTTAACCCTTTGTAGTATGAAACAGACAACCAAAATGACGAGCATTTTACTTGCAGCAACCTGTATAATGGCAGCGTGCCAGAAAGAAAAAGGAACAGGTTTTATGAACATTCGTATGGTAGATGTACCGGTAAACTTTGATGAAGTTAATGTAGAGGTTGAACAAATTAAAGTACACCACAGCGGGTCAGGTTGGCTGGACCTGGCAACCAACGCGGGAGTATATGATCTGCTGGATTTGCAAAATGGCGTTTCAGCGGCGCTGGTTACCGGTGAAGAATTGCCGGTTGGTCATCTGACCCAAATGCGCCTGATACTTGGCGATGACAACACCGTGATGGTGGATAGTACCTACTTTCCACTGATACTATCAAGCCAGGACAAATCCGGATTAAAACTAAATCTGAATACAGACATCGATGTGAATGATTCGGTGGAAGTTGTATTTGATTTTGACGCCGAAAAATCTATTGTCATAGAAGGTAACAACACCTTTCGGCTAAAGCCGGTATTACACCTGGAAAGTGTACTGTTTTTCTAAGGACTGACAGTACCAGCTCCCTCCGCATCACATACCCTTGCGTTGTGATGCGGAGGCTTTTTTCTGCGTAAATCTATGTACCGGAAAATCTGCAAAGAGCACGATGCAGGGAGAAAAACTGTAATTCCGTTTTTTCAAATAGCTTATCAGCTTGTTTCATTTCTTATCTTTGAAAGAGATGGCCCTGATAACTGTTAAAACTTTTGATAACTCAATTGATGCCTACCTGCTCAAATCAAAGCTGGAAAGTGAAGGTATTGTCTGTTATTTGTTTGATGAGCACACCGTTTCTGTGAATCCGTTATACAACGTAACTGTGGGTGGTATCAAATTAAAAATCAACGAAGCCGATCTTGAAAAAGCGCAGCAGGTTTATGCTGAAATTCAGGCCTCACCCTATACTGATGACAAAGGCAATGCCATTCAATGCCCCAATTGTCAGTCCATTGATTTGTTTACCGGTTACGATGCGCGCAAAGGTGTAAAAGGATTTTTTTCAACGCTGGGCGCTTTGCTGCTTACCTTTGTTCCTGCTTATTCCAAAAAAATGTACAAGTGCAAAAAATGCGGAACGGCGTTTAAGCATCCCGTACCGCCAGAAAACAAAGCCGGTAATTCAGTGGATTAGTGCCTTTTATTTGGTCAAAATCACTTTTTTTTATACCTTGGATCATACGCTTTGCTTATTAACCCATTGAGCTTATGAATCTGCACCTTTCTCCAAAAGCACTGCCCCGCAACCTGGGTATTCTGGGCATCACCCTGCCTTTTATTTTATGGATCGGACAAGGGCTTGCTCCATCTATCAGTCATTATTATTACTCTGACCTGGGCATTTATTTCACCGGTGTATTATTTGCGTTTGGTTTGTTTCTTTACGCTTACAAAGGGTATAAACCCACCACTGAAAAAATCTCAGACAACGCTATATGCAACGCGGCCGGCATCTGTGCCATAGCAACCGCACTGATACCCACTTCTTTTAAAACAGAGGAACTCGTGCCTTATGATTTTCTGACCAAGGGCGGACCCAATGCACACAACAATGATATTGCAGGCATTATTCACTTAAGTTGTGCAGGCCTGTTCCTGATCATTATGGGCTACCTTGCTTTTTTTCGTTTTACAATGAGTGGAAAAAGCAAATCAGCCTATTATGCCCGGCGTTTTTATTTGTATCGCATTTGCGGTGTTATGGTTTGGATTTCTATTGCCTTGATGGCTGCTGATTTTGTTTACAAACACTTCAACCACCAGCTCTTTTTCAGCCCTTACGACGTGTACTTTGGTGAACTCATTGCCCTCGTTTTCTTTGGCACCGCATGGCTTGTCAAAAGTCAGATTAAGTTGCTGAAATATGTTGGCCTGGTGAGTGATGAAGAACTCAACCAGACTTCAGTCCAATGAAAAAACAAACCCTGACTGATTTACCCAATATCGGTAAAACAATTGCTGCCAAACTAAATGCAGTTGGTATTTACACCGAACATGATTTACAAAAAAAGGGCAGTGAAAAAGCATTGCAGTTAATTTCAACGTTGGAAAACAGTGGTGTCTGTATCAACATGCTCTACGCACTTGAAGGTGCGATACAGGGAATTCGCTGGCATCAGCTTTCAGCAAAACGTAAACGGGAACTTTTGGATTTTTACCGGTTGATAGATCCCGTGTAAAACAGGTTTACATAAAAAGGAATCCAAATCTGCTGCGGGTACCGTTCATTCACTCACGGCCCGCTCTGCCTGATCAAGGTGCCGCTCCATGTGATATACCACAAACCGCAGCGTATCACCCAACCTCAGGCGAATGAGTTTAGTCAGTGATATGGCTGTTTTTGTTTTGGTCAGATCAACCAACGCTGCCCGGGTCATAAGTTGTTTCAGCTTTTCAGCCTGTTTCAGAAATCGTTCAACGGTAACAAGAGTCAGCACCGAAACCGCCGGTGTTTTGTCTTTGGGCGCTTTCATTTTTTTGAGTTTGCCCTTTTTATTTTTTTGCATGAGTCCGGCAAAATAATTTCCAATCACACCCGATTTGAATACTGCATTTGCAGGTGCCTTGGATGCCGAATCAAGCTGCTTTTCTATTTCAGGCAGGTAAAAATCACCATACAGATTCAGGTGTTCAATACACTCCAGCGCACTCCATTGGGCTGGTGTTTTTTTTGCATTCAGTTTTTCAATACCTGATTCCCGCAGCCTTTTAGCGCGGTCAATGACATTGTCAATACGCGCCAGCAGATCTGTTGTCAAAATGTTCGTTGTTGTTTTCATTGATTTATTTTTTTGACAAAGTTGCACCGGTGTATTCACGCAAAAATTGATTCAAATCAAGAAAAAAAGATACTGCCACGTAATGCCGGTATAAGTGGTTCAGAGCACACTACTCTTATCTGAACCCAATGTTGTTGATTTACGGATGCGGCTCAGCGTTTCAGGTGTCATGCGTAAATAAGAGGCAATGTGTTTGAGCGGAATTTCCTGGAAAAGCGTGGGACTGCGCTTTAAAACCCGCGCCAGCCGGTCTGCCGGAGAAACCGTGAGCAAATCAATTTCACGCTCTATCTGCTGCGCAAAAGCGCTTTCCATAAATGCCGTATATCCTTTTAAATTTTCTGTACTCAAACCAATGAACTGCTGTAGCTGGCTGCGGGTAAGTACACTTATTTCTGTTTTTCGAAGCGCCTCAGTATAAAAGGAAGATGGTTGCTGTAACAGAAATGACGCCAGCGAATTGATGACTGAACCGTTGTAGCCAAAACGAATA
The DNA here is from genome assembly GCA_016192075.1 of Bacteroidota bacterium. Lineage (GTDB taxonomy): Bacteria > Bacteroidota > Bacteroidia > Flavobacteriales_D > Crocinitomicaceae > JADJGJ01. Next base: position 189,374 of record JACPUU010000021.1, read on the forward strand.
TTTACTTCTTCATATTCTGACAACAAAAAAACCCGTATTGCACCTGAATGTATAAAGTACAGGTTATTCTCAACCTGTCCCTCTTTTAAAAGCAGCTCTTCTTTTGAAAGCAATTTACGCACTGCATGCTGCTCAAAAAAATTCAGTAAACCGGTGTAAAAATCAGTCATTCGCTGTCACTTTTTAAACCCGCACTCCAATCAGACATACGTCATCAACCTGCTCAAGGCTGCCACGCCAGTCTTCAAAAGCATGCTGAATTTTGTGCAGCTGTTCAGGCATTGGAAGTGCTGTTACTTCCAGGATAAGTTCTTTCAAACTGGAGGCTTTGAATTTTTTGCCTTTATCACCCCCAAACTGATCCTGGAAACCATCTGTAAAAACATAAATGGTATCTCCTTTTTCAAGCTGAAGCTGATGCCCGGTAAATGGTTTTGCATCTGCAAATTTACCAATGGGTTGTTTATCTCCCTTCAACTCTTCCAGCGCACCGGTACTTTTACGAACCACCCACAGCGGGTTATTGGCACCGGCCCAGGCAAGCGTGAGTGAAGAAAGTGAGAGCGCACAGAGTGAAATATCCATTCCATCCCTTACATTTTCATCACTCTTTTCAAATTCATGAACAACAATTTCACGTGTTTTATCCAGAATTTTTGCAGGATCCGTAAGTCCGTATTCCCGCACAGAGCGGTTGAGTGCATTGTGACACACCACACTTACCAGCGCCCCGGGTACGCCATGTCCGGTGCAGTCTGCCGCCGCAAACAAAACGCAATCCGCTTTTCCATCAGAAGCTGAAACAGCAACCAAATTTTCTCCCCCGGAGTCCGAAACACCAGCGTTTTTCTTTCCCACAGAATCCAAAGCACCAGCGTAGTTCTTTCCCTTGGAATCCGAAGCACCAGCGTAGTTCTTTCCCTTGGAATCTAAAGTCCCAAGTTCGTTTTCTTCCCCGGAATCAGAAACACCAACTGCGTTCTTTCCTTTGGAATCCGAAGCGCCAACTGCATTTTCTCCCCCGGAATCCGAAACACCAGCGTTTTTCTTTCCCTCAGAATCCGAAGCATCAGTGGCGTTCTTTCCCACAGAATCCAAAGCACCAGCGTAGTTCTTTCCCTCGGAATCCGAAGCACCAGCGTACTTCTTTCCCTCGGAATCCGAAGCACCAGCGTTTTTCTTTCCCTTGGAATCCGAAGCACCAACTGCGTTTTCTCCTTCAGAATCCAAAGCACCAAGTTCGTTTTCTCCCCCAGAATCCGAAGCACCAGCGTTGTTCTTTCCCTTGGAATCCGAAGCATCAGTGGCGTTCTTTCCCACAGAATCCAAAGCACCAGCGTATTTCTTTCCTTTGGAATCCGAAGCACCAGCGTATTTCTTTCCCTCGGAATCCGAAGCACCAGCGTAGGATTCAATCCAATAAAAATCACCGGCAACAATATCTTTCGGTTGGTAAAGAATAAATGCATCGGCAAGTACCTGCGAAACAAATTTGCGCGAAGGAAGAATGGCTGACTGAATACGTTTTGCGTAGGTAATTGAGTCCAGAATCTCTTTGTTCTTTTCTTCCAGCTGATCAAAGGCATGTGTCACTGTAATTTTCTGTTCTTCAATAATGGCCTTTTGCTCTCTTGTAATGCGCAGGCGTTTGTAAATGATGAATCCAAACACTACTGCTGCCAGAAGACCTATAACCAGGAAAATGGAAAACTGTTCACGCCGGTGATTCTCAGCACGCTCTGTAGCCAGTTCAGCCTTTTGCAGCTTTTTCTCTTCAACTGATTTTAAACTGTCAGCCACCGCCATTTTTTCGTATTCGGCTTTATATTCCTGCCGGATAATGGCACTTTTATTTTCATCACTGGTAATGCTGTCTTTTAAGTGCATAAAGGTCTCATGCATCTCAAGTGACTGTTTATAATCGGCCTTTTTTTTGTACGCCGTATACAACAATTCCGCGGCCTGTTTGCGTTCGCTGATAGCACCTACGGTGGTGGCAATTTCATACGCTTCTGTTGCCATACGAATACTTTCATCAAGTTTTCCCTGGTCCAGGTAAATGTTTGCCATGTTAAACTTAACGGCTGAAACAGAAACCATGTCCTGCGTGGCCTCAGCAATTTTAAGTGCCTCTGAAAAATACGGCAGCGCTTTCTCAAAATCACGCATATCCATATAGGTAGTAGCAAGGTTGTTGAGTGATGCACCCATGCCTACCTGGTCATTATTTTTCTGCCGAATGGCAAATGCCTCTTCGTGATAGCTGATTGCAAGCAGACTATTCTTCAGCTCATTTTCCATTACACCCAGGTTATTAAGCACGTTGCCGCGGTTGGGCTCACTGCCAATTTTAAGGTAAAGCGCATCTGCCAGCAAATAATACTCACGCGCACGGTCATATTCACCCTGGCGGTAATAAACAATACCAATGTTCAGGTGACAATTGGCAGCACTTAGGGTGTCCCTTTTGAGCTCTTCAATTTTGAGACCCTGGTTAAATTTTTCAATGGCTACCGCATAGTTTCCACGCGCCATTTCAATGGTGCCCATGTTATTCAAAAAGGCTGATGCAGCCCTGTACATACCAGAACGTCTGACGCAGTCAAGCCCCTTTTCATAATACACCAGGGCTGAATCAAATTCAGACCGAAAATACCATGAAATACCAATGGTGTTATAGGCATCTGCCTGCTTAAGCAGGTTTCTGCGCTTAACCGCATAATCCAGCTGTTCGTGTGCAATAACACAAGCCGTATCAGGCCGTGAAAACAAATAATTTCCCCAGATAAATGATTTGATGGCTTTAAAACGGGTGGTATCATGTTGCGTTTCATCTTTCCATACCTGGTACAGACTGTCTTGCGATGAATAGGCAACACCCGGCCCAAATACGCATAACCACATGAAAATCAAACCCGTTTTTTTCATTGTCTGAAAAATTTCGCTGGTACAAAAGTAATACTCTTTGAAGCAACTGCAATGTTGTTTGGGCCACTGTTTGTATTCCCGTTTGGAAAAAAAACAGAACCGCGTTCGCCGGAATCAGTGCTGCCGCCGAAACGGATTCAGAACGGCAATTCCCAGCCAGATACCGGCCACATTCAAAATAACATCATCAACATCACACGAGCCGGTTTGAAAAACAAACTGGAGCATTTCAGCAAAACAGGGAATCACCACTGTCAGCAAAAAAAACCAGGCACGGTGCAGCTTGCCTTTCAGGTAAAAATGAAGGGGTATAGCCATGGGCATAAAGGCCAGCAAATTGCCCGGTACATTCACAAACCAATGCCACCAGTCTTCACCGGTTTTGAAGGTATAAACAGTCAGCGAAACAATACTGTCAAAGGGTACCAGGTTTACCCGGGTCGTAGTACCGGTTCTGAAAAAAGCAAAAAACAACAGGTAACTTAGTGCAGACAAATAGAGTGCAGAAAATGCAAAAATCCACTTTCTGTTTTGCCTGAAACTACTCAAGCAGGTTTGATTTTTTACGAATATCCGATAACGCATTTTTCAGAATCTGCATATCCTGTTTTGAATTGTAAACTTGCGCTGAAATACGAATGAACTGCTGTTTTGAATTGCTTTCAAACTCAAGCCGCGTATTCATTACGGGAATTTCAATTTTATACTCCTGGTATAAAACCTCTTTTAGTTTCAGAATATCTGCCGAGCGGATTGGAATGCTGCACATTTGACCCAGGAACTCGTCAGATACAGTGCAGATTGGTTTTGTATTTAAAAAATCACAGAATTCGAGGTAGGTGTCCTGAATGAGCTGACGGCAGGTTTTACGACGCTCTCTCCAGTTGTTGGATTCCAGAAATTCCAATGCTTTTGGAACGGTGAGAAAAGCAGAGAAATCACGCGTACCGGCATATTCATGATAATCCAGAAATTGCGAGTGAGATGGAAATTCAGCTTCATACCCCCAGGAAATAATCAACGGATCAAACAGGTGCTGAAGTTCTTTTTTAACGTACAGAAACGAACAACCTTTGGGGGTTAGCATCCACTTATGACAGGCACCGGTAAAAATATCTGCTTTTAATACGGACAAGTCCAAATCAATGTGATACGGTGTGTGTGCGCCATCAACAATGGTCATCAAACCCAACTCTTTTGCCCGCTCACAGATTTCTTTCACCGGAAAAATCAACGCCGTAGGACTGGTTATTTGCGAAATAAAAACGATTTTGGTTTTTGGTGTAAGTCCTTTCCAGAATGCTTCAAGAAACTGTTCTTTGGATAAAAGCGGAATTGGAATAGGCTGCTGCACATATTTTGCACCGGCTTTTCTGCAATAGTAATTCCAGGTGCGGTCCATGGCTCCGTATTCATGATTGGTAGTGAGAATTTCATCACCGGCATTCAGCTTTAAATTTTTGATAACAATGTTAAATGCTGTCGACGGGTTGGGCACATACACCACCTCATCAGCCTGACAATGAACAAATTCAGCAAGCGCCTCTCTTGATTTTTTAAGCAGTTTTGGGCCCTTAACGGTAATAAACTGAACCGGTTCACGCTCCAGTTCGAGCTGCCAGTGCTGATAGTTTTCAAAAATTGGTTTGGGGCAGGCGCCAAACGATCCATGATTCAGATAGGTAATCTGCGGATCGAGCAAAAAATGTGATTTCATAGTGCAGAATAATGCGCCAATTTAGTCAAATATTTGCTGCGATTTTGTTTCAAACCAACACCCGGTATTTAATCCGAATCAATGAGCTCATAATTTGCGCGGCGCCGCTCTTTCAAAAAAACAAAGGACAGCAGCATGGGTGTAAAACAAACAACATAAACGGCGTATTCATAATACAACCACATTTTTTCAAAATAAAAGATAATCGCCGGAATGAGCGTGAGCAGACAGGCAAGGCTAAAAAGCCGCAACCAATTTGGAAATTTATCCCTGGTGAAAGCCAGCAATGCTGCAAACACAAACAAGGTTATTGATTGTGAATACTGCACATACATCGGTGACAAATAACCCAGAAAACGAATGGAGAAATTGATCAGGAACGAGAGATTAAGCGCCAGCCAGACAGCCAGCACAAAAAGGTATCGCTGGCGCCAGAAATAGGTTGCAAAAAAAGCAATGGCAAGCAGGTAAATAAATGCACTGATACCAAGAAACACAGATGCCCTCAATGTTTCCATAAAATCCTGGCTATTGTGCATTAAATAGTTGACATAGGCCATGCTGAGGCATACCAAAAAAACAAGCACAATTTTTACCAGGGGATTCCAATTAAACATGTACCCCAAGGTAACCGTTTACCAAAAGCAGGCTTCAAAATCAACTGTGACTTTTATGAATTTTAACAAAAACCACCCGAATTTTAAGTTTTTACCGGCAAATTTTAAAAGCCTGGAAAAAGATGGTGCAATTGTTCTAAGTTAGCTCTGAATTCAAACGCTTACCTGAAAAGAACTAAGCAACCGGTTCAACAAACAGTTACAAAAAGCAAATACGATACTATCTTTCATTTAACCCGAACGAAGGATAAAAGCCGGTCACCCGAAACGGAGACCGGCTTTATTAATTCTAAGTAACCGTTAGGATTTTTTTAAACCTTCAAAAGAAGAGGTCTATTCTCCCGCGTATCGCGCAGATTTTTTCGCAGATAAAGCGCAGATTTGGTTTGCATATAACAGCAATCTGCATTTTCTGCGGGAAATCAAAATGATGACACCTTAAACGCTGATTATAGTACTACTCTTTGAAATAAAATTTCCTAGCAGTTACTAAGAGCGATAGTACATCGTTTTTGAAGTTGTAACTAAAGCAATTCACCGTTACCATCGGTAGTCAGCGCTACACTCATATAGTCAAAAAACGGGCGCATTTCTTTAAAGGTATTGCTTAGTTTTTTATGAAAATCAGGTGCCAGTACTTCTTCATCTGTAAATGATTTGCTGATGAGAAACTGTTTCATTTTGATCAAATCCATGTGTGGGTGTTCTTTGTCAAAACCTTTGGGAGCGGTTTTCAGCGCTTCACCCCACAGTTTGCCAAAACCGGCTTTGAATTTTTTTGAATTCAAAACTGCTTTTAATTCGTCCCCATTCAGGGCAATATCTTCACGAATGCGTTTTAAATCCTCAGGGCTGGGGCCCCAGAACCCGCCCCCCGCAAAACTGGCGCCGGGCTCTATGTGGTAATAATATCCGCCTCGCAGTGCTGCCGTTGCCCGCTTGAAACTACCCCCGAAATGGGTATTATACGGTGTTTTATCGGATGAAAAACGAATGTCCCGGTAAATGCGGTGAAGGCTTTTTTTGCCGGTTGCAGTTTCGATGTGATCGTGCTTGTTCATTTCTTTCAAAAGCGAATCAGCAAACAAAATCATTTTCTCATGCTGCTGTACATACGCTTCTTTATGCGCATTAAACCAGTCACGGCCATTGTTCTTTTTTAGTTTTTTCAGAAAATCAAAGACAGATTTATCAAGTTGCATAGACGACAGCGTTTGAAACAGAAGACAAATTTAAACTTAATTTGTTTCACCTGTCAACTCCTGCAAAGGCCTTTTAATCAATTGTAAAATGCATACTGATACTCCGTCACAGACATCCCGCGTTTTGACAGGTAAGTAGACGTTGTCATTAACCCATTGCTATAGGAATACCAGTTTGAACTGAACCAGTTTTTATAGGTACTTGATTTTTTTACCAATTGGTGATCCGTGTTATAAATGGTTTCATGTGTGCTCAGTACTTTTCCCCTTTTTGTAAATCCTTCCTGAAAATCACCGCCATCTTTGAAAAAAGTGGTTTGTCTTTTCATGCGGTTTTCAGCATCAAAACTGGCCGAATAAAGTATGTTTGAATCTTTGTCAAAAACCGTTTTTATTTTTTCAGGTTCACCCTTTTTGTTAAACTCCTGGCGCCAAACCACGCGGTTACCGGCTGCATCAAACTCTTCTTTGATACAAACGCGGGTAGTGTCTTCCGTTTTTACGCCCAGCATTTCACCTTCGGGTTTGCAATCATACACCCAGGTATTTTTCAGTTTATCTTTTTCAAAAAAGCGAATTGTTTTGATGGACGCGTCTGCATAATATTCATATTCCAGTCGCTTGTTTGCCACAATTGAATCTTTATAAAACAATTTTGCAACTGTAATTTTACCCGTTTCATCGTAGCCATTGAGTCTGCCATAATAGTCACCCTTGCGGTTATAGCTGCGGATTTCTGTCATTTTGCCGGCTTCATTATAAAAATAGCGGGCAGTGCTTGTCTTCTTTTTATACCTGCCCGAAGTAGCTATCAACTGATGTTTCTGGTCATAAAAAAATGTACCCTCACCTACCAATTCACCTTTAACATTGTAACTCTGATATGAAAGAATATTCCCTTCAGAATCATATTTTTCAACCAACTTACTTTGCTGCCCGTTTTTATTGCGATAAATACTGGTGCGTTCACGCACATTTTTTTCGTTCAGCCATTCTTTTTCCTGCTGCTGATTTCTGCTGTGGTAATAATCATACGGCTCAAAAAATTCAAAGCCGGCTACCTGAGCCAGGTGTAACTGAGCATGGATACCAACTGAAAGTGTAAGAAAAAGTGTAACAAGGGTTAATTTCATGCGTGCTGTTTTTTAATGCGGTTATAACCCGCTTTTCAGATAATGGTTACGGCATTCTGAAAAAGATTGTCTGGCTTTACTATTTCACAACACGGCAAAAAAAATCCCCCTGCCTGGGGCAGGAGGATCTATTCCTTATTTTTTTGAAAGATTAAGGTTGAATAATTACCTTTTCTTCGGTTGTTTTTTCGTCTTCAACTTTGATGATGCCTTCACCATAAAGTGTATCACCGCTGCGAACCTCAATGTCCAGTACCGCAAAACCGGCCTGGCCTAAGTTGTACATGTCGGTATAATCAAAAATGGCATACCCGTCAATATCTGTATACAGCGTATCATCAATAATAATGGCGCCATGCTCAATGACTGTAGGAGTTGGATAAAGACGCACCATTGCTCCCGGGAAAGGGGCTCCTGATGTATCAACTACCTGAACACGTGCAATGGTTTCGCCTTCTTTACGGCATGAAAACAAAGAGATTGAAATCAGCGTTCCAAAAAGGAAAACAATACCGGTTTTAGCAATTAGTCTGTTCATTTTTTTACTATTTAGCTCATTAATTAAACGATGCTTCCGAACAAAAATACGGTTTTTTTCCCGAAAAGTTTCGTCCTGTCTACCAGAAATACGCCGTTCAGCACAAATTGGTTGTTTCAGTAAGCACATTTTTTTGCGCTACCCCGGCTACAGTGGTTGTATTACCAGGGTTTCGTCATTCATTTTTTCTTCTTCAATCTTAATTATTCCCTCACCGGCCAGGGTGTCACCACTGTTGATTTCAATGTTCAATACCGTAAAGCCAGCCTGACCCAGTTTAAAATCAGCCGTAAAATCAAAAATAACTTCACCCTGTGAATCGGTAACCAACGTTTTGTCCATGATCATTTCAGGATGCGGGGAAAGGGTTGGCTCTCCATAAACCCTCACCTCAGCGCCCGCAAAAGGGTTTCCGCTGGTATCCAGCACGGTAATGCGCGCAAGGGTATCCTGTTCTTTTTTACAGGACGACAAAAAGCCGCTCATAAGCAAGCTGGTCAAAACCACTACCGGTAAAACAAATTTATTTTTCATAACACAGTGTTAAATTGTCTTGTTTTTAGGTCGTTTCAATGGTTTATTCCTTTGTTGGTCGGGTTTTTTTGTAATTTAGCATCGCCTGCAAAAAACACGCTACAAACCCTAAAACAATTATACACGATCAAAAGTTACAGACAGGTTCATGGAATTAAAAGAAAAAATTGAAGAATTAAACGGTGCCATTGATTCGGCAAGCATCACCAATAAAGGCGAACAAGAAGCTTTTCGCATTCAGTTTCTGGGGAGTAAAGGGGCCATCAAAAACCTGTACGAACTCTTAAAATCAGTCCCCAACGAATCCAAAAAAGAATTCGGCCAGCTGATCAACGAGGTGCGTGCAAAAGCTGAAACCAAACTGACAACCGCTGAAGATGTATTGGCCACCAGCACACAAAATCAATCACACGGGCTGGATTTAACTCGGCCCGGTGAAACAACTGAGCTGGGTGCACGTCACCCGCTTTCAATTGTACGCAATGAAATTCTGGAAATATTCAAACGCATTGGATTCACCGTTTCTGAGGGACCTGAAATTGAAGATGACTGGCATAATTTTTCAGCGCTCAACTTTCCGCCAAATCACCCGGCACGTGATATGCAGGACACTTTTTTCATTACCAAAGGTGACGGCACTGACCCTAAAAAAGAAATGGCACTGCGAACCCATACTTCCTCCGTACAGGTGCGTGTGATGGAAAACTCAAAACCGCCTATCCGCACGGTGTCACCGGGCCGTGTATACCGCAACGAAGCCATTTCAGCGCGGGCACATTGTTTCTTTCACCAGGTTGAAGGACTTTATATCGACAAAGACGTCTCCTTCGCCGACCTGAAACAAACCCTGCTTTATTTTGCCAAAGAACTGTTTGGTGAAAAAGCCAATATCCGCATGCGGCCATCGTATTTTCCGTTCACAGAACCAAGTGCTGAGGTAGACGTGTCTTGCACGCTGTGCCATGGCAAAGGCTGCAATGTTTGCAAATACACCGGCTGGCTGGAAATTTTAGGCTGCGGTATGGTTGACCCGAATGTGCTGGATGCATCAGGCATTGACAGTACGGTATACACCGGCTTTGCTTTTGGTATGGGTATTGAACGTATTGCACAACTAAAATACCGGGTTACCGATTTGAGGCTTTATTCTGAAAATGACATTCGTTTCCTGCAACAATTTAAAGCCGCTCACTAATGGGTTTTTTCGGATTTTCTAAAAATAAGTCTGCGCTGGTTTGGAATGACCTGAATACGCTTTCACAACTTGCTGAACTTGAAAAAGAATCTGCCACCACGCCTGTTCTAATTCTGAAACACAGCACGCGGTGTTCCATTTCTGCCATGGCCAAAAACCGGCTGGAATTATACTGGGATGCCGAAATTCCGCTAAAAGCGTATTACCTTGATTTGCTTGCGCACCGCGATATTTCAAACGAAATTGCAGCCCGTTATCACATTGCACACCAGTCTCCTCAAATCATTGTTCTTAAAAACGGACAGCGCATTTTTGACGCTTCACACAATGAAATTGATTACAACCAATTAAAATCACATTTATGATCAGAGCCGTAATTATTGATGATATCCCCGAAGCTATTTCTGTGCTGAAATCAGACCTTGAAAATTATTGCGTAAACATAGACGTGGTAGGTTCTGCTGAAGGGGTTGTATCCGGCGCAAAACTAATCAGAGACCAGAAACCCGATTTGGTTTTTTTAGATATTCAGATGAAAGACGGTTCAGGATTTGATTTGCTTGAAATTGTGCCCGACGTGCATTTTAAATTGATTTTTACCACCGCCAGTGATGAGTTTGCAGTAAAGGCATTCAAATTCTCAGCGGTTGACTACCTGCTTAAACCCATTGATCCGGATGAACTGATGGATGCCGTAAGCCGCGTTGAAGGACAGGATAAACCCACACAGCGCATTGATTTGCTCAAAGAAAACTTTGTGAAAGCCAAACGCATTGCGTTGAATACGCTGGAAAAAATTCACATTGTAAACGTAGAAGAAATTCTGCGGTGCGAATCGAACATCAACTACACCATGTTCTATTTTACCGATGGCTCAAAACTATTGGTAACAAAGACCCTGAAAGAATTTGATAACCTGCTGTCAGGCCACAACTTTATTCGTGTTCACCAATCACACCTCATCAACACCAATTTTATCAAAGAGTTTTTAAAATCAGACGGTGTAATTGTAATGAAAGACGGAACCAAAGTTCCGGTTTCAACACGCAAAAAACAGGTATTGATGGATATGATTTCTAACTTTTAATCTGCTTTGAACATGAAAAGGTACATTGCTCTTGCTGGTCTGTCTCTCTTTATTTACGGATGTTCAGGAGACTCCCCTGAAGAAATTGACAAACCGCACCATGCTGAAGCGCCGCTTAAAATTGTAAGCCCGCAAAACGATACGCAGTATACTGTTGGAGATGCCGTTGAAATTGAAATTTCGGTTTCAGACGCAGCCAGGATAAAAAACCTGGAGTTCTTTTTTTCAGATACGCTTTACACCGCTGATCTGAAAGCAGAGAGCCAGAAAATTACCCTGAACACAACCAACGGCAAAGTTGGGTTTCACAAAATTTATTTCTCGTACGAAGATGAAAAAGGCGAAAAACACGGTGATACACGTACCATTGTATTTTTTGCAGACAGTGCGCCTGAACAATTGGCTGCCGTAAACATGAAAGTATACCCGCATGACAAAAGTTCGTACACCCAGGGCCTTGAATTTTACAAGGGAAAACTCTACGAAGGAACCGGGCAGGCAGGACAGTCCATACTGGGTGAAGTAGATTTAAACAGTGGTAAAATTGTACGTAAAACCAATCTGGAACCGCGTTATTTTGGTGAAGGAATAACCATTCTCAATGACACTATTTACCAGATTACCTGGAGTGAAAAAACCTGTTTTGTGTATGACCTGAATTTTACCAAAATCAAAGAATTCAGTTATGAAGGAGAAGGCTGGGGATTGTGCAATGATGGGGAATATCTGATTATGACCAACGGTTCCAATGAAATTGTATGGCGTAACCGGCACACTTTTGCCATTGAGAAAAAAATCTATGCATTTACCAATGAGAGTGATGTTTCAGCCTTGAATGAACTCGAATTAATTAACGGTACCCTTTACATCAATGTTTACCAGGAAGACCGCATTATTGCCGTAGACACGGCCACCGGCAAAGTGATACAAGAAATTGACTGCAGCAGCATTTCCAGCGATGGCCGTACACCTGGCGCAGATGTGCTGAACGGAATTGCATACAACCCTGAAACCGGCAAAACATACATCACCGGTAAATGGTGGCCTAAATTGTACGAGGTAAAATTTGAATCGCGTTAAGCAGGCTGTAGGCGCTGGTCGCGACCAGCACCTGCAGCCTGCCGGTTTTTTTATTATGAGCAAATTATTCATCGTTCCCACCCCTATCGGAAACCTGGAAGACATGACCTTCCGCGCTATTCGCATTCTCAAAGAAGCAGATGCTGTTTTAGCCGAGGATACACGTACCACCGCCACACTTTTTCAGCGCTACGAAATCTCCAACAAACTCATTGCACATCACAATCACAATGAGCATCAAACGGTAGACCGCCTGGTGCAGGAAATTAAGAACGGAATGACGTATGCCCTGGTTTCTGATGCCGGCACTCCGGGTATCTCTGACCCCGGCTTTTTGCTGATACGCGCCTGTGTACAAAACAACATTGAGGTAGAATGTCTGCCGGGTGCAACCGCTTTTGTACCGGCACTGGTAGCGTCTGGTTTCCCTTGCGAAAAATTTGTATACGAAGGCTTTTTACCCCAGAAAAAAGGACGTGAAACGCGCATTAAAAAAATAGCGGATGAAGAACGTACCGTTGTGCTGTATGAATCACCACACCGGCTGTTAAAAGCCCTGGAGCAGTTTAAAACCTTCTTTGAAAAAGAGCGTCAGTTAGCTGTTTGCCGTGAGCTCTCCAAAAAATTTGAAGAGATTGTGCGCGGCAATTGCGATGAACTCATTACCCATTTTACCACCCACCCCATTAAAGGCGAATTTGTAATTGTGGTGGAAGGCCGTCACATAGTAGGGACCGGTCGTGACCGGTCCCTACTGAAAAACAAAAAATCCAAACGGCACCGCCAGGAGGAGGAGGAATAATGAACTTTGAGCAGAATGATGTGATCCCCGTCCATCAAAAGATTTGTCTTTTAATCTGAAAAGACATTGCCCAAACGCTTATCTCAATTTTCTATCTTTGCACCCCCATTTTACAGCAAATGAAATCCATCTACCTCAAAAAATACGGCAATTCTGCAAATGCGTTTGAACTGCGTGAAACACCCAGACCCGCTTGCGGACCGCAGGATGTGTTGATTAAAGTGGAATGTTTTGGGTTAAATTATGCTGAGGTAATGGCCCGCAACGGACTCTATGACTCTGCTCCGCCATTGCCCTGCGTGCTGGGTTATGAGGTGGCCGGGGTTATTTGCGAGGTTGGAGAAAATGTTGCCAAACATCACCTGGGTAAACGTGTTGTTGCTTTTACCCGCTTTGGCGGATATGCTCAATACGCCGTAACCAACCAGCATGCCTTCACAGAAATAGATGACATGGATGCCGGCGAGGCCTGCTGCATTGCCGTTCAATATGCCACGGCCTATTACATGGCGTATGAAGCAACCAATCTCAATCCCGGTGACCGTGTGTTGATTCATGCCGGTGCGGGTGGTGTGGGTTCAGCCCTTATTCAGCTCTGCGCGCTTAAAGGCTGCACTGTCTTTGCCACGGCCGGCAGTGATGACAAGCTGGAATACATGCAAAAACTGGGCGCAAACCATGTTTTTAACTACCGCAAAAATGACTACGAACACCAACTAAAAACAGCAACCGGCGCACATAAACTCGATGTCACGTTTAATCCCATTGGCGGGTCAACTTTCAAAAAAGATTTCCGCCTGATTGGTTCAGGTGGACGCGTTATTCTGTTTGGTGCCTCTGAACGGTCCGGTAAAAAATTCGGTATCCTTTCAAGTCTGAATTTTTTGCGAAAAATGGGGCTCATTTTCCCCGTCTTTCTGATCAGCAAATCCAAATCACTGATTGGCGTAAACATGCTTAAAATAGGTGATGATAAACCTGAAGTGCTGGCTCGCTGCCTGAAAAATGTGGCCGCACTGGTGGCCACTCAAAAAATCAAACCGCATGTGGGCGCACGTTTTGCCGCATCACAACTGGCTGATGCACACGCACTGCTTGAAAGCCGCCAGTCAATTGGCAAGATTGTTGTATACTGGGAACAGAATTAAAAATTCGACTATCTTTAATTAATGATAAAACCTGTACCTATGAAAAGAGGATTACTCTTACTGTTTGGCGGATTGAGTATAGCTGCCTCAGCGCAAAACGTAACTGATAACAAAGTTTCATTTAATTATATTCAGCTGCCAACAAACCCTATTGATTCAAAATACACCCAGTTTGAACTGGTGGTGGTGAAAGACTTTGAAAAAAGTAACCAGGACAGCCTTACCGCTTACCAGATAAAGCTGGACAACGCCAACGTACAATACGAGTCGGCCATGAATGTGTGGAAAGAACAAAAGAAAAACCTGGACCGGAATTACCTGACCCAACTGGCTACCTGGGAAAAAACCACCAACGCGGGTACGGTAACAACCATGCCTGTGGCACCCACCTACCCGCCCCAGCCGGTGAAACAGGATTTTCCACAACCCAACCTGCATGAGGATTTACCAACTGACCAGGTAAACAACATGGTAACCATGGATGGTTTCAGTAAAGGAAGCGGTGGTGCTATAATTACCCTTACGTTTAAAGGAATTGGCAACATCAAAATTGTTGAAACCAAAAGCGGCAGCGGTACCACCACCAAATACAGCTACAAAGTTGATTATGTAATGCCGGTTGAAATCAAAGTTGAAACACCGGCACAGGGTGTTGTGTTAAACACTATTATTCTGACCGATGTCCGTTCATACCCACTGAAAGATTACACCAGCAAGTATGAGTATCAGCTTTGGTACCTTGACAATCAAACCCTGTTGTGGTCTGAACTTCAAAAACATGCGCGCAGTAAAGCCATGGCTGAAATTACAACTTACCTGAACAACAGTTGTGGTTTTTCAACCCGTACCTGGAATACTGAAATTTATTCGATTAAAAGTTACAAAGACTATAACTACGATGATCTGACACAAGCCTATACCACTGCCAAACAAGGATACGACCTGATTTACCAGACACGCGACCGCAAAAACGGAAGTGCAAAACTGACAGAAGCCATCAACATCTGGAAAAAAGCGCTGACAGAAAGTAACGTAAACGACAACAAGGCGCGCATCAATGATAAAGTAACCGCATTGATTTATTACAACATTGCAGAAGCTTATTTGTGGATGAGTAATTTTGATGAATCTGAACAATACATCAACAAAGCCATCAACGCCGGTGAAATGAAATACAAAACGGAAGCAAAACGCCTGCAGGGTGTTTTAGCCGATCAAAAACTGCGCTGGAACGCTAATTATTAACCCGCTTTAGCTGGTAGAAAGCATTCACCCGGAGGTATACTGAAACAAGTTCAGGAATGCCTCCGGGTTTTTTTATGACCCAACTGCCCTTTTCAGATCAAAAATTGCCCTGAATTTGGCGGTATCAAAAAACGTAGCAAATAGCGGAATGTAGGTTTGGTGCTGCCTGCGAATCTCAAAAACATATTGGCCAAAAACATCCATAAAAATATGCAGTAACAACTCACTGCAATAAAACCGCGCGGCATTCTTCAAATCAAACCGGTGATCAAACGGAATTTTTTGACCCAGGTAATAAAAGGCACGCTGCGCCAACGCTTCATTCTTAGTAGTATCAATAACCGCACGGCAAATAAACAAGGTAGAATCAGCCGTATATTTTACAAACTCAGCTAATGGAATGAGTTGAACACCATCTTCGTATCCTTTTTGATCAGCCATTGATTGAATGACTTTCCAGCTGTTTTCATGCCGCACAATTATTCCGCAATGGCTGTAGTTTTCTTTTGATTCATTCATCAACTGATACGATAACGGGCCTCCCCCTTTTCGAATAATGATGTCTCCCGGCTGCAAGCTATCAGAGACGGGTAAAGGCAATTCAACTGCACCGGCATAAACCGGCAAACAGCTCCAAAAAGCCAGGTAAATAAGCAAATATTTCACATCAATGATCCAGCGAAAAGCGAATTGGCAATGTGTAATACGAAGCCACGTTTTTTCCAGCAACCGTACCCGGTATCCAGGCGGGCATGGCATATACCAGGCGCAGCGATTCAGCATCAAGATCTGCATTTACACCTTTCACCACGCGCACATCACTTATAATGCCATCTTCTGAAACAGTAAACATGAGGTAAACAACACCTGAAACACCTTCCTCTTTTGCCCTTGGCGGATACATCAGGTTTGTTTTCAGAAAGGTTGAGAGCGCCTCTTTTCCACCCGGGAACGAAGCCTCAACATCTGGTAACACAACCATTTCATGTGCTGATTTATCTTCGTACGCATTTTCGTCCTGCTCCACCACCGTTTCTGTCTCACCGTCCGTTGTTTCTTCCGTTTCAACAATACCTTCTTCACCCATATCCAGGTTGAGATCCTTCTGGTAATCGGCAATCAGCAGGAGACCGTCATACACGGCAAGTTCGTACTCAAACGTCATTTCCATTCCATCTCTTTTTTCTTTGCAGGAGCAAATGGTTGTATCCCCTTCTTCATAACATTCAACGCTCATAATTTCTGTTTGATAGCTGGCACAACCGGCATCAATAGAACCCTGCACATGCTCAGCGGCAACGCCAAACGCCATCGTTTTGGCCTCTTCACAATGACCATTTGCCAAAGCCATTACAAAACGTGTTACCACACCTTCAGCCCCGGTAGAAGTACCATACTCCAGAATTTTCCATTTACTGTCAATCAGTACCAGTTTATAATACCCTGCTTCTTTTTTGCCCGATGCCGTTTGCTGATCACAACTGCAGGAAGCTGTTTGTTTTCTTTCTGACTGGTAACAAACGACATTGGTCACACTTACCGGCAAACTGCCTGAATCTTCTGAGATTTGCGCAAGTAAATAGCTATGCGCCGCCATAATGGTTATAGCTCCTGCTTTTTTGTACCTGCCAGCCTGATTATGCACTGCAAAAAGTGCTATCGTTTCTTCCGGACTCATGCGGTCAGACGGGTCCGCTTCTTCCATTTTTTCGCGTTTCTTTTTGGTGCGCAATTCGCGGTTAATCGGTGCTGAATCAATGCCGTAAATTTTCCAGCGGCCATCAACCTCTGTCATGGCAAAAATGAGCAGTGAATAGTGGCCATCAATATAGGTTCCGCATTCGCAATCAACACCGTTGAGCGTTTGGGCCGTTGCACAATCAAAAATTTCGAAGTAATACCTTCTGCCGCGGCGATACGAGCGCTCTTCTATATCACGCTGCATATCTTCTCTCAACTCCAGAATACAGTAACTGGCTGCCTTTTCATAATTTCCGTCATTGATGGCTCTGATAAACGCCTTTGCCGTTTTTTCAGGTCCGCCAAAAAGTTGTGCCCTGGCTGCAGGAACTGTTAGTATAAAAAATAAAATAAAACTGATTGATCTGAAATAGTGCATGGGTGTGTATAGATTGGGTTAAACAATTACTCTCAAAAAGGATGAAAAAACACACGCGCTGAACAATCCTTTTTTGAGTTCCGCACTGTAAAATGACCCCCCTGAAAATCCGGTCAAATCTACGTATAAATTGGCATTAAATAATGCTTTTACCACGGGTACCGTTTTGCAATACCCGTCAGTGAGCCTATATTTTGTTACCTTTCGCTGTGATGTTTGATTTTTTCTACGTGCTATTCTGGCTTATGGTTATTCTGTTTGGATTGCAGTTTGCAGCCAGCCTGGTACTGAGTGCGCGCATGACAAACAAAACAGACCGGGCCGCAAAAAAAATGGAAGGGGTTTCCATTATCATTCCCTTTCACAACGAATTTTCACGCATTATGCCGCTGCTTGAATCACTGAACAGACAGCAGCCGGGCGGTAAACCAGTTGAACTTATTTTTGCGGATGATTGTTCAACCGATGCAACCGCAGAACGCATCCGGTCAACGTTAAAAATTCCGTTTTCAATTATTCAGCTCGACCACAAATCAGGTAAAAAACAGGCACTGCATCAGGCTATTTTGAAAGCCCGGCATGATTTTATACTAACCCTGGATGCGGATGTTGAATTGCCGGATAATTACATACATTCTCTTTTTCAGCTGCCTGAATCAGACATGACCATACTCCCTGTTAAAATGGGTGGTAAAAAATTGCATCAGCACCTGGCGGCGGTAGAATTTGACTGGCTTCAGATACTGACCTTTGGTGCTGCCAAGCCTGTGCTCTGCAATGGTGCCAACCTGCTTTTTCGCAAATCAGCCTACCTGAACGTATTTGCTTCGCGATCTGATTTTGACCTGGCATCGGGCGATGATGTTTTTTTGCTCAGTGCTTTTTTGAAATTAAACCGAAAAATAAACCGCATACATGACGACGAATTAACAGTTAAGACACCTGCCCCTCAAAATGCAAAAGAATTGTTTCAGCAACGCCGGCGATGGATTGGCAAACTTTCACGCATGGGTGACGCGGGCAGTTATGTAATGCTGCTTTTTTTGGTTGCCCTGCAGGCGGGTTTTATTTTTTCAGTTTGCGCGGTCTTCTTTAACCCGCTTTACCTGTTTGTTATAGCGCTGAAACTGATTACAGAATTTATGCTGGCAGCAAATGCAGCGCACGCGGATATACGAACCGCGTTTGCAACAACCCTGGTTCACCAGTTCTGGTATCCGTTTTATTTGATTTTGCTGCTTTTACCTGCCGGTAAAGAGGAGCGGTGGGGTGCCCCACAATCACGCTAGTTCAGCCAGGGCCCCTATCACATAAACACGAAAGACCATTAACACATCTGCTTAAAAGAAGTATAAATAAGGTATTTACCTTAGATCCATGTTCCTAATTCTGACTACCTTAGTTTTTAATGTGATTCCTCTTCAAACAGGCAGAATATGGTAGAAAAAATAAAAAAATCCCTTGCGCTGCTGACTTTCGCAAGCTGCGTAATTTCTTCATCAACTTTTGCACAAACCGGTGATAGATACCTGGTCATTAACCCTGATGGTCACCGCGCAACAATTCAGGATATGGCCATTGACAAAAACGGCCGGGCTATTACTGCTGGTTTTGACAAAACGCTTAAAATATGGAATACCAAAGAGGGTTACCTGGAACGGCAGGTTTTTGGGCAAATCGGTCCGGGCAGTGAGGGAATGATTTATGAAGTGGCTATATCAGCAGACAACAAATACCTTGCAACCGGTGGCTGGTTTGGAGACAATGTTGGTACCAATCCGGTAGGTGATATACGCATTTACAAATACGCAACCGGTGAGCAAATACGCCTTTTCAAAGGCCATTTTAATACCATTAAAGACCTTGAATTTTATTCCAACTCCAACTTTTTACTCTCGTATGATTCAGACGGTGAAGTCATTTTATGGGATATTGAAAGCAATGAATCTGTTGTGCTGGAAGATATACCTACTGACATTACCGACCTTGAACTGATTGAAGGAAAAATGGTAACCTCACACGCAAGCGGCAACGTTTATTTGTGGGACATTGTCAACATTGTTGACGGCGGAAAACCGCAAAAAAGTTTCAAAAAAATTGCCGACATGGGCCTTAAAGCCTCGCACGTTACCATTAATCCGCAAGGTACGCGTGTTGCCGTTTCTGCTGACAATTACCTCTATATTCTGGACGAAAAAATGCACGAAATTTATTCATTCAACCACGGTGAAGAAAACATAACCGCTATCAATTTTTCACCGGACGGAACCCGCCTGGTGGTTGCAGAATCAGGCTACTACGTCAAAAACAACAAAGTTACGGTGTACGAAGAGCGTGAAAAAGAATGGTACATTCTGTCAAGCTACAATCAACATACTGACCTGGTGAAATGTGCTGCTTTTATCAATAATTCAACCTGTGTTACAGCTGGTGGCTTAAATCACGAAGTTGTGGTGTGGAAAGTAGAAACCAAAAAGAAAAATTCCACCGTGCTTCACTACATGTCAGGCGCCGGCCGGCCAGTTTATTCGGTTGGTATGCGCGGTGATCAGCTGGCCTTTTCCAATACCTGGGATAAGACAAACGGAGGATCTACATTCACTGAAATTTTTGATTTATCAGCACGTGAATTCAGACCTTATACTGAACTGGACACCTTTGAATATCCGGTACTCACTGTAGGTGAGCGTTCATTCACCATTTCCAATGACGACGCCACACTTACCATTAAAAAAGGAAAATCAGCTACCGGAAAAATCACCCTGGATATTACCAACGGATCATATCACAAAGCGGTCACGTTTGTCAATGAAAAATACATTGTTTCAGGTGCCGCTTACGGGGTAATAACAGCCTACACACTAACCGGTGAACATGCCACCAACCTTATTGCACATGAAGGTGACATTCGCGGATTGGGTGTTTCTTCAGACGGTAATTTTCTGATTTCATGCTCGCATGATCAAACCATACGCCTTTGGAGAATAGCTGAAATAGGCACAAAAAAAGACATGTACCCCGCTGTTTCATTGTTTTTGGGAGCCAATAAAGAATGGATTATGTGGAACGAGCAAGGCTATTTTGCCTCTTCTAAAAAGGGTGCAGCTTATGTTGGCTATCACGTAAATCAGGGGCGCAATAAAGCGGCCCGCTATTATCCGTTTGAACAGTTTGATATCATGTACAACCGGCCTGATATTATTATGGCTGAGCTTGGATTTGTCGACTCGTCCATCATTGACCTTTACCACTCTGCCTACCTGAAAAGATTAAAGCGCATGGGTATTGAGGAAGATGCACTAAGCGGACAAATGAATGTACCGTATGTTCAGATTAAACCTGAAAAACCATACAAGGGTCTTGTAAAAATTGCTGTTACTGCAAAAGACAGTTTGTACCCGCTCAAATCACTGCAGGTGTATTTAAATGATGTGCCTGTATTTGGCAGAAACGGGCTTGATGTAAGTTCAGCCAACACCCAAAAACTTTCCAAAACGCTGGATGTGGAACTTATGTCTGGCCTGAATAAAATACAGGTATCTGCAACAAACTCAGCCGGTGTTGAATCACTCAAAGAAACAACCATGATCACAAACAGTGAAGTGATTCAAAGCAATTTGTTCATTGTGTCAGTAGGCGTTTCAAACTACAAAGACACCGTATACAATCTTGATTATGCAGCCAAAGATGCTGAAGATGTAGCAGCGCTTTTTTCAACTGCAACGCATTACAAAACAGTAGAAAAAATGGTGCTGACTGATAAGCAGGTAACCAAAAATAACCTGGTTGGGTTAAAAGATTTTCTATCCAAAGCCAACCGTGATGATGTGGTTATTTTCTTTGTTGCCGGGCATGGCGTGCTCAACAAAACGCTGGATTATTACTACTGCACATATGATATGGATTTTATGAATCCTGAAAAATACGGCATTACCTATGCTGAACTGGAGGCCTTGTTTGATGGTATCAGGGCCATTCGCAAAATTCTGATCATGGATACCTGCCACAGCGGTGAAGTTGATAAAGACGATGTGGAAGAAATTGCATTTGTCAATACCGAGATGGGTGAAATTACCTTCCGCTCAACCAACACCAGCACCAGTTATCGTGAGGCGCAGGGGCTGCAGAAAACAAACGAGGCGGTAAAAGAAATGTTTAACGAGCTGCGCCGCGGAACCGGGGCAACGGTTATTTCCAGCGCCGGCGGGGCAGAATATGCCATGGAAAGTGATGCCTGGAAAAACGGACTTTTTACGTACTGTTTGCTGGAAGGCATTCAAACCAAAAATGCGGATGCCGATAAAAACGGTGAAATACTGTTGTCTGAACTGCAGAACTATATCAATTCACGGGTTACTGAGCTGTCACAAGGCCGGCAAATGCCTACCTCGCGGTTTGAAAACCTGAGTCTTGATTACCGGATCTGGTAACTTCCGTTGTGCCGGTCACCGGGGTGTTAGTTTGATTCTGAACGACTCTTTCTTAAACAGGAAAACCGATGTCCTTGCATAACCACATGTCGCTGAAGCTATGAAAAAGTGATGGCAGTGACCGCACAATTATGTAAAATTCCCCGACTATCTTTGTGCGCTTCACAACCATGCAAATACATCACCATTTTATTATCTACAAACCGTTTGGTTACCTGAGCCAGTTTGTTTGTGAACACAAAAAGAAAAAACTGTTGGGTGAGCTCTTTGATTTTCCTGCCGGAACCATGGCTATTGGCCGGTTGGATGAAGACAGCGAAGGATTGCTTTTTCTCACCACAGATGGTAAAATGAGTGAGGCCATTCGCAGTTCAGCCGTTGAAAAAGAGTATTACGCGCAGGTAGATGGTTTAATTACCGATGAAGCCCTCAGGCGATTGCAGCAAGGCGTGGAAATTGGTTTTGAAGGCATCAAATACCAAACATTACCCTGCCGGGTAAAAGCATTGAACACCATTCCTGATCTGCCGCCGCGCGGCAGAAAAATACGTGACGACCGCCACGGCCCCACCTGCTGGATATCCATTATTCTAACCGAAGGCAAAAACAGGCAGGTACGTAAAATGACTGCTGCTGTGGGGTTCCCGACACTTCGCTTAGTCCGCGTTCGCATTGGTAACGTTTTGTTGGGTGCCATGCAGGTGGGAGAAGTACAGGAAGTTGAAACCCTGGGGTAAACCAAAACAGGCGTGATTTTTATGTTTGGCTATTCTTTTCCAGCCTGGTATTTTTACTATGGAAGATCGAACTAGCGATTAACGAATGTTCATTTTCAGATGTATTCAATCTTTCAAAAATCCGAAACTGTTGATTCTCTTTTCTTACCACATAGGCACAGCAGAAAACATAGGTTTCACATAGGATTTTCGAGAACAAAAATTGATGTTTCCATGCTGTTTTTCTATCTGAACCCAGGTGGTAAAATTCACTCCTTTTTTGAAACACAAAAAATTATATCAAACTCATGTTAAGTAATCCGCGAAAGGTATTTGGAATTTTGATATTGTCCATCCGGAACTCCTCAGTGTCTCACCTCCAGCGTCCGGTCATGTTTATGTTTGAAGAACAATGCAAACAAAACAGCCACCACGGCGGCATAACAGGCAAAGGTGAGCCAAATGGGTTTCCACATAAACGATCCATCGGGATGGAGGAAATATTTTTCAATGATGTATCCGCTGGTGAAGCTTCCAAACACAGCTCCAAAACCATTTACCATCATCATAAAAAGTCCCTGTGCACTTGAGCGTATTTTGGAGTCCGTTTGTGTCTCCACAAAAAGAGAGCCGGAGATGTTGAAGAAATCAAATGCCATTCCGTAAACAATGCAGGAGAGAATAATCATCCATAAACCACCCACAGGATCAGCATAAGCCAGCAGGCCAAAGCGTAAAACCCAGGCAATCATACTTATGAGCATCACCTGTTTAATGCCAAACCGCCGCAGAAAAAACGGTATGGCAAGTATAAACAACGTCTCTGAAACCTGCGAGATTGACATAATGATGGTGGAATATTTTACCACAAACAAATCAGCATATTCCGGCACTTCTTTAAAATTATCCACATACCGGTCGCCATACATATTGGTGAGCTGTAGCGCTGCCCCAAGCATCATGGCAAAAACAAAAAACAGCGCCATTTTGGGGCTCTTGAAAAGGCGGAAAGCATTAAGGCCAAGTGTTTCAGTAAGTGACTTCGATTTTTCGGCCAGCGCCGGCGGACATTTGGGAAGTGTGAATGAATAAATTCCCAGCAAAAAAGAACCGGTTGCCGAAATGTAAAACTGCATTTCCGTTGCTTTGCTGCCGCTTAAATTGGTGATCCACATGGCGGCAATAAATCCAATGGTGCCCCACACGCGGATAGGAGGAAAAACCTTAACCAGGTCGAGGTTATTGGATTTAAGCGCATGATATGCCACTGAATTTGACAAGGCAATGGTTGGCATGTAAAACAACATGGCCAGCAGCATCACCCAGAAAAATGTATCGGGATCATGCACTAACGGAATGCAGCAAACCACTGTACCGGATAGTATATGAAGCAAGCCGTAAAGCCTTTCTGCGTTAAACCACCGGTCCGCTATAATGCCGGTTAAAGCAGGCATAAGAATGGAGGAAATGCCCAGCGTGGTGAAAATTTTTCCAAACTCAGACGGGTTTCCAATTCCCTTCCCAAACCAGTAATTGGCAATGGTTATCAGCCAGGCGCCCCAGACAAAAAACTGAAGAAAATTCATCAGAATAAGGCGTCCTTTAAGGTTCATGGCAGATTGCATTTAACGATTAAACAAGGTCACTGAGCGCTCAAAAAGTCTCTGCAGGTGAAGATACTAATTCAAAAGAAGAATGCGTTGAATACGTTAAAAAAGGTGGTAATCAGTTTCGCTTTTTGATTTCATCACGAATCTGCGAAGCGCGCTCATAATCTTCTGTCTCAAGGGCCTCTTTCAACATGGTTTCAAGCTCTTCGCTGGTGAGGGAACCCAGTTCGGTTCCTTTGGATTTTTCCACTTCCTCTTCACCGCCCTCAGCTTGTTCCTGCTCTCCAATCAACTCATCTTCCAGTTGAATGCCGGCTGAACTCAGAATATGTTCGTAGGTGTAAACCGGGCTTCCGCAGCGCAGGCCAATTGCAATGGCGTCTGACGTGCGTGCATCAATTTCAATCTCGTCTCCGTTTTGCTCGCAGATAAGTTTTGAGTAAAAAACACCTTCAACCAGGTTGTAAATAATCACCTCTTTTACTTCAATGTGAAAAGCATCGGAGAAGGCCTTGAATAAATCATGTGTCAGCGGGCGTGACGGTTTCATTTTTTCCAGCTCAATGGCAATTGACTGGGCTTCAAACCCACCAATAATAATGGGTAACCGCCGTGTTCCGTTGCGCTCAGATAATACCAGCGCATAAGCACCGGATTGTGTTTGACTGTATGAAAGACCGACTATTTTGAGTTCTAATTTTTCCATGATAAAGCTGCTGCTCCGGGCCTTCTCTACGTTAGTTCTGTGATTTCAGTTTTTGAATTTCAGCATTCAATTTTGGAAGGACATCAAATGCATCGCCAACGATTCCATAATCTGCTGCTTTAAAAAATGGTGCTTCAGGATCTGTATTAATAACCACAATCACTTTTGATCCGTTTACGCCTGCCAGGTGTTGAATTGCTCCTGAAATTCCGACTGCAATATACAGATTTGGACGAATAGCCAAACCGGTTTGGCCGACATGTTCATGATGCGGTCTCCAGCCAATGTCTGCTACCGGACGGGAACAAGCGGTGGCTGCACCCAGCGTTTTTGCCAATGTTTCAACTATGCCCCAGTTTTCAGGTCCTTTTAAACCGCGTCCTGCCGAAACGACTACTTCAGCCTCAGGCAGCAATACATCCCCTTCTTGTTTCTGTGTTGATTTAACAGTATATGACGGTGCGCCGCAATCAGCTGAAAATTCTTCAACAGCGGCAGCGGCACTTCCGGCCTCAAGCATTATAGAATTCGGTGTCAGGTTAATGACACAAACCGGAGAATTTACTTTTACATTGCCGGCAGCTTTGCCTGAGAAAACATTTACTTTATAAATACCATTGGCATCTGGCAGTGCAATAGCACCTGCAACCAATCCGGCTTTTAAGGCTGCTGATACACGCGGTGCAACGGCCCGTCCGTTCAAATCCTGCGAAAAAACAATGGTTTTTGCACCGGTAACACCTGCAGCAGCAACCACCAGTTTGGTGAGCTGTGCAGCATCATGACTTTGAAGACCGCGGTGAACCAAAACTTTAGAAGCACCATAGTTACCCAGTGCGGCAAGTTTATCTGCAGCAATGGATCCGTTGGTAAGCACCGTAACCGGCCCTATTTTACTGCCATAAAAAATGGCTTCGTTTGCGTTTTTTGAAATTGTTCCGTGAAGGGTATCAATATATACTAAAACTGACATGTCTTTTTCCTTTGAATGATTAAATAACTTTAGCTTCTGTGTGCAGCAAATGAACAAGTTCAGCCACATTAGCCGGGTCTATAAATTTGCAGGCTGATTTGGCTTTTGGCAAGTCGTATGACACAAAACTGACCAGTTCATCACAGGCCACCGGCTCAACAATTTGCAGCGGTTTGGTGCGTGCCGCCATAATGCCCCGCATGTTTGGAATGCGTTGTTCTGCCATACCTTTGGCAGCACTGATTACAAAGGGGGTATTTAATTCAACGATTTCAATACCGCCGGTCATTTCTTTTTCAATGGTTGCGGTGTTTGCCGCCAAATCAAGTTTGGTTGCCAGTGAAACGTAAGGCAGCTGCATAAATTCAGCAATCATACCACCCACCTGGGAACCGTTGTAATTAATGGTTTCTTTACCAGCGAAAACAATATCAAATCCACCCTTTTTAGCATACTCTGCAATTTGAAAAGCGGTATAATAGGCATCTTTTGGATTGGCGTTGATACGCACCGATTCATCTGCCCCAATGGCCAGTGCTTTACGAATCACAGCCTCATCTTCAGGCGTACCTACGGTAATGGTAGTTACTGTTCCTCCAAGGGTTTCTTTAAGCTCAAGCGCACGCACCAGGGCGTACCACTCATCGTAGGGATTTACAATATATTGAACTCCGGCTTCGTTAAATTTGGTGTTATTTTCTACAAAGTCAATTTTTGTAGTAGTGTCGGGAGCCTTACTGATGCAGACCAGAAATTTCATTTGAACGGTTGGATTTAGTTAAAGAGCCAAATTTACCAAAAAAGAATATTTCAGGCTTTATTTTCTGAGAAAAACAAAGGCCGGTCAGCAATTGTACGATTGGCACTGCTTATTTCAGCAGATTCAGGATGTCTTTATGATCTGGCTCAACACCACTTCTGAAACGGGCGATCAGTTTGCCGGCCTCATCCAGCAGAAACTTTTCAAAATTCCATTTGATGTCACCGTCAAACGAGTCGTTTTTTTGTGCAGTCAGCCATTTAAACAGCGGGTGAATGTCATCTCCCTTGACCGATACCTTTTCAGCCATCAGAAAGGTAACCCCATAATTTTTTTCACAAAAAGAAGCTATTTCGCTATTTGTACCGGGTTCCTGCTGACCAAAATTATTGGCCGGAAAACCAACAATGACCAGCTTGTCACCGTATTGTTCATGCACCGCCTGAAGTGCTTTGTATTGCGGTGTATACCCGCATTCGCTGGCCGTATTCACAACCATTATTTTTTTTCCGCTGAAATCAGCGAATGATTTTTCCTGCCCGTCAATGGTCTTAAATGAAAAATCATGAATTGAAGTTTGTGCCGTCATAAGTGTAATGCCTAAGATAAACTGGGTAAAAATCAAGCTTGCTTTTTTCATAAAAATTTTAGTTTTAATGTTTCAGACAGGTCGCTCAACTTACATTCCACTGTCTCCGTCACCGCCAAATTCAGGACGGTCATTTTTGCCTTTTTTCTGGTTGATGCGGTACACAAAGTTAAGGGTTAATTGCCTTGAACGCCATTGAAATTCACTCTCTGAATAAAAATACTGGGATTCAACAATACTGCGGCGTTTGCGTGAATTAAGAATATCACGTGCGTTAAACGACAAGGTTCCATTGCCCTTAAACAAATCAACCGATGCTGATGCATCCCAGAAATACTGGGCTTTTGCTGAACCCTGGTAGGTTGACGAGGGTGATTCATAGGTAAATGAGGTTTGAAAACTCAGCTTGCGTTTAATGGTAAATTTAGAGGTGATTTTACCGTTCCAGACATAGGCATCGTTGGTATAAAGCACATTGTCATAGGTGCCTTCTGAAATGGAGCGGTAAAAATTAAACGATCCGCTCATGTTCCACCATTTGTAAATTTCATACGACCCTGAACACTCAATCCCAAAAGAATTGCGGTTACCCAGGTTTACCGGTATACGCCAGGTAATGCCGGTTGAATCAGTAGTTAAAATACGCTCCATAACATCCACGGTACGACGGTAATAAAACGATGTAAGAATGGACCCCTTTTTCCAGTATTTCAAATGCCCCAGTTCATACGACCCTGCAAATTCAGGGTTGATATTGGGGTTGCCGGTTTCATAATTCCGCGAGTCACGAAAGGTAAAAAAGGGGGTTAACCACCAGTAGCGCGGGCGACTCATGCGTCTTGAATAACTGACCTGCAAAAAGTTGTTCTTTTTTAGTTCATAGGCAAAGTGAAGGCTTGGAAAAAATCGCAGATAGCTGCGGTTATTGACCTGCTCTGTTAAAACTAAATTCGTAGTTACATCACTGTATTCTGCCCTCAGGCCTCCCTGGTAACTGAATTTTTTGGTTTTGTTACCGGCCATCAGATAGCCGGCATAAACATTCTCTGTATAAATTAGCCGGTTATTGAAAAGATCATTGACCACCCAGGCGGCATCTTCGGTGCTGTCTTCAAGCAGGTAATCACTTTCAAGGCTGCGGAGTGATACTTTGGCACCGGTTTCAAACTTTCCCTCTTTCCCAAGCGGGTGAATGTAATCTGTCTGAAACAACCAGGTACTTTCATTTTCATTGTTGGTGGTGCGCTGCACCGTGTTTTGAGCCGGCTCATTGCTTCCATATTGCCATAAGGCCGACGACTCATTGTCGAGCGAATACATTTTTTTGAAATCTACTGTCCAAAGCCTTTCTTTCTGCGCAAACGTTTTTCGAAAGTTCACATTATACTCCTGTGAATTCCCATAATCATCTTCCTGCTCATCACGGTTAACAACCTGCGTCAGCGCGTCATTTAAATCATAGTCATTATAAACAATGGCACTCCAGTTATCACCCTCTGAAAATTGAAAATTTCCAGAAACCGTGAGTGACATTTTATCGGTAAAATTGAAATCAACACCACCGTTCAGGTTGTGTGAAAAACCCCCGCGCTCGTGCTCTGAAAACTGCTCATACCGGTAAGCTGTGTCCGGACTGTCAAACACCTGGTAATTATGGCCCATGCCTGGTGAACGCTGAAGACCGAACCCATAACCGGCAAAATAATTTACCTTTTTTGTGCGGTAATTCAGGTTAAATCCGGCACCGTAACCAAGGGGATACCCGGCACGCACATTGACGCTTCCGTTAAACCCGGTCTGCAGTTCTTTTTTGAGAATGATGTTGATGATGCCCACTTCTCCTTCAGCGTCATAGCGCGCAGACGGATTTGTAATGACCTCAACGCTTTCAATCATGCTGCCATTAATCTGGCGCAGCGCATCAGCATTACTCATGCCGGTTAATGTGCTCGGTTTTCCGTTAATCAGAATGCGCACATTCTGGCTGCCCCGCAGGCTGACATTGCCCTCGGCATCAACGCTGATAGAGGGCACGTTGTCGAGTATTTCAGCTGCATTAAGGCCGACATTGGACATGTCTTTTTCGATATTGAAAATCCGCTTGTCAAGTTTCAGTTCCATTTGCGGTTTTTCTACCGTGACATCAACGGCATCCAGCAATTCATCTTTTTGTTTGAGCACAATTTGTGGCAGTGTCATGGCTGATCCGGCAATAATTACATCCGGTACAAGCTTTTCTTCAAACGACAGAAAACGGATTTTGAGAAAATAACTACCCGGCTCAAGCTCAATGCGATAAAGCCCATCAGCAGTGGTAGAACCACCGTCTTTTAAAACAGAATCAGGCAATGAATAAACAAGAATGGTAGCATAAGGCACCGCGTTGCCGGCTTCGTCTACAACGGTTCCCGTAAGCGGAAATTTTTTAGACTGGGCAAAACCGGAACAGGTAAAAATCAGGAATAAACTAACAGCGGCTAATCTCATGGAGTTTGTAAAATTAAGGTCTCCGCCTGATTAAAGCCTACTATTCAGCTCTTTTAAGAAATATTTAACGTTTACGCCCGGTCTACAAGTTCTTCATTGGCAGCGGAAACGGCATTGGCAGCGGGTTGCTTCATTTTGAGCCAGGCGGCAACACACAGGAGTATGAAACTTCCCATCCAGGCATAAAATGCCATACCAAGTGACAATTTACCAACTGTTTCACTATAACCCACAAAAGCTTTGCCGGCTCCCAATACAGCGGCACCCAGCAAAACTGCCAATATTCCATAAACAAACGCCGCCCTGGGTTTTGGATTTTTGCGTTTTAGAATCATGACAAAGGCCAGAATGTACATAACGTTTGCCAGCCATGAAACCGCTGTGGGAATGTCATTCAGGCCAACCATCCAGCCGCCGAGCAACGCTAAATAGCCTGGTAAATCAGGTTTATCTGCATAAACCGGTAAAAAAAGTGACCATCCGAAAAGAGCAATTGAAAGCAATAATACAACGCGAAACATGAAATCTTTTTTTGTAAAGATAATGATTTCGTCTTATCTCCTTCCAATATTAAAAGACGGGTTAATTCTGGCCGATAAAGTACCCTGATTAACACCATTCGAACTAAAAAAGCCGGTGTCTATCAATTTGATCATTAATAAATTGGGTTCATTATTCTGATTTAAGCGTTCCAACCCCTTCAAACGAAAGTTGTTTCAGATCAGGAGAGCCCTGGTAGCGGATATCACCCACACCATCTGCCTCAATGATCAGGCTTTTATCTGCAAAAATATACATGTTGCCAACGGCTGAACTGATTACGGTTACATCATGCGCTTTCAGTTCATAAGCCTGCACATCACCAATACCGGTATTTACATAATTCGCCGTAGCAGCTACACCCATCAGGTTTACGTTGCCTACACCTCCTGAAATAAACTCAAAATTCTCACAGGTGACGTTCATTTCCAGGTCACCAATGCCGTCAAATTCAACAATCAGGTTTGGGGCATTCAGTTGCTCTACCGTTACATTTCCCACACCGGTTACCCGAAGGAGTGACAACTCTTTAACAGTAACACGTACCAGCAAAACGTCTGTATCTTTACAACGGGTTGTACCGCGCACATCCATTGTTGAAAGCACCAGCATGTCACCCACATTTTCTGCATTCACCATCAAATTTTCACCGCCTGATTCTACAACTACCCCTTCTTCATCGCCCTGTACAATGATGACATCAAAAATTCCGTCAATTTGTAATTGCGTAAACGGACCAACTTCAATCTCTCTTGAGCTGACTTCACGGACCGTATCTTTGCGATAAATTGTTTTGACGGGGTCCTGAATTTCATAGCGGTTGTAGACCGGGGCAACAAGCTGTTCAGGCAATTTTGGAAAATCCTCTTTCTGAACCACAACCTTCACCGGATTTTCTACTGCGGGCGTGGCACATTCGGGCACGTCTTCCACAATATCGGTCATTGCATAAAACGTTGTCTCTGTGTTTTCCTTGTTTTCATGCGGCTCAAAATAAGCTACACTGTTTTGTTTATCGGGGGTCAATTCAGGTTCTGCTGAAGAAAAAATGCCGGTTGATACAACCGCAATACCTGCTACACTTAATGTTCCTACAATCATGGCAATCATGTTTTTGGTTAATACTAATTTGAATCCGGCAGCGGCAACACCGGCAGTAGCCGTTGCAACAGCTGCAGCGGCAAGCCATTGAGTTACCTCTTCACGCGACGTTTGCAGTTCTGCATTTCGTGCCGACTCGAAAAGCTGATCGAGTTTTTGTTCTGTCATACTACTAGTGTTTTTTTCCCTGCCTGATTGTTTTCAGACAGGGGTTCCACCCCTTTTTCACGCAGCACCGCCAGGAGTTCTTTTCTCCCGCGCAGCAAGCGTTGTTTCACCGCCGAAACACTGCAGCTTTGCAGCTCAGCAATTTCAGCAATGGAGAATCCTGTTATTTCAAAAAGAATCAATGCTTCACGCTGATCGTCGGATAACTGTGCCAGTCCCTGGTAAAGCAAATCAAGGTCATCATTCTTATCCGCCCGGTTTGATTCATCTTCAATAAAAAGCACCATTTTATTCTCCCGGATTGGTTCAGGCCGGTTTTTTCGGTTGGCATTTGCCAGTACACGAATAGCTATTCCAAACAAAAAATGCAGAAAAGCGCCGGGGTTTTTTAACGTGTCCAGCTTTTCATAGGCAATCAGAATGGAATCATGCATCAGATCTTTATACAACATGTCACCATACACCCGTGCCCTGCAGAATCTTTCAAATCTTGCATGCACCGGGTTGTACAGCGCCATGAAATCATGATCTTTGGTTTTTATGTTATCCATGTAGTGTGCTTACACGTTTGGGTTAGTGTCAAAACTCAGGGAAAAGTGACAGCAAGGTCTGAAAAATTACGTATTAATTTATGCAGCACGCTTCAAAACATGACTCATTTACATGTATTTCAGCAAATTGCTTACCTTGCCAACCCTTTGTAAAAAACGCCTTATGCCTGAACTTTCAAGCCAGAAATTAATGCTGCTTATTGCAGTTGCCGTAATTATACTGGGTTATGTAATTTTAAAACTGAAAGCACACTTTGCCAAAGGAGAACTGGTACAGGCGCTGCTGGTTGACAACCGCGTTGTTATGCTAACCGGTTTACACCAGGCATCCGGGGGAGGCATGAGTTCAACCGCAGGTGGCAGCCGCTATATCCGCTTAAAAATAGTGGATGCTGCTACAGGCAAAGTCACAGGCCGAAAAATTATTTCACCGCAATACGAAATCAGAATGGTGGTTAATGGAATCATCTGGCTGGCATTAAACCGGGCCCGTTACCAAAAAAGAGCCGATCAGGAACTTATAGCGATTGATGTTTTTTCACTGAAAAAGGTATTCGATGCCAATCAACTGAAAAAAGCACTTGGCATTGGCCGCAATGAATTGTTTCACTCCCTGAATTTTGACACAAAAACAAGTCAGCTTTTAATTGTAACCGCAGCGGGTTTCAACCATACTTTTGATTGCACAACGCTGCAGGCGTCCGGTGCTTCTAAAAACAGTCTGCCTTCTCCTGATACATATACCGCTGTTCAATCACAACGAGCCGGTAAATTTCATTTTGATAAACTGGAAAATGCGGAGCGCTTCAGGCTCTTTCACGATAAAATCCCTTTTAACGGAAACGAGAGTTTTGTGAATCCGGTTTGCTTGTTTGCGGGCAGCACGGCAAATACCAACGAGGTGCTTGTTTTTTTTCACCAGCGTGACCTTAACCGACAAACAGAATCATACCTTTCAATAGCCCGGCAAGGTGATTCTAAAATCACGCATTTGCTGACAATAAACGCGGCTTCAACAAACGCAGTTGAAGTATTCAGGGCAGGTGAAACCAACACCCATACCTTTATTTCAACACGCCATGCAACGCGCGACTCGGTCATAGCCATTGACAAATCAACTGCCTCACTGAGCTGGCGGTGTAAAAACTAATTCCGGCACTTAAGGTTGCACCATACAACTACCGGTTAATGGTCCATTTGCCTTAATTTAGTCCTGCATTCTCAAAATTTTAAATAACCCATGCGGCAAAATCTTTCTCTCATTTTATTACTGCTTTATTTCGTAACGGCTTGTAACCAGGGTTCACAAACCGAAGAAACACAGTCAATTCAGGAAATGCTTGAGCGCGAAATGCAAAACCAGCAACGCTCGCTGAACGGAGACGGATCAGACTACCTGGTTGAAATTATTACCGATGAAACTGAAGTTCAACAACTGATCCGGCGCATTGCCAAAAGTCAGAAAAACCGAGAAAATAACGTGGATTTTTTTGATGATCCGGAATCGTTGGGTGCCCGTTACAAAGCCGGAGATAAAAGCGTCGTGCCTGAAATTGTTGCGCTGATGAAAGGCCGCATGAATGATGAAAAAAGTAACCTTTTCTGGCAGCTCACACCCTGGTTTGAAGATGAAGCATTTACCATTACAGAACCGGAATTGATTGAGGCCGTTTTTGACAATATCACCCGCGGTGGTGAACAAGAAGAAAAAGCCATTCAGCTGGCCGGTGAACTAAAATTAAAGGGCTATGTTACCCGGTTTGAAAAACGCCTGCTTTCAGGTGAATCAGCTGACCCCGGACGTTTATTTTACTGGTTAAGCCAGGACGGAACCAGTTCCAAAGCGCTCACCTACGCTGAAACAGAATTACAGTCGGGCAGCGTTTCAGAAGAAATGCTGGTTGATTATGTTCAGGGGCTTGGGGGTTATTGCGAATACGGTTCCAAAACAAACAAAAATAAAGCGCTTGATTTGTGTTATTACATCTATAACCAGGACCTCGTTCCCGCTGCAAAATTTAATGAACTGCGTGATAGTTATGCTTCTGATAATCCGGCGTGGGACCTGCTACTCGCGCTTTTTAAATACGGCGACACCCGTTCTGTTTTAGCCGCTGAAAATTATTACCGCAGAGACATTTTGCAAACCGATGCGTTGAGTTGCCTGATACGGCTCGAGGGCAAAAAACACGCCGATAAAGTGTACCATTTACTTGAATCTGAAACCAAATACGAAGATGGTTTGATTCATGTACCGGCTATGTATGCACTCACAAATGACAAAGCCTTAATTGAAACCAGCATTGTGAATTTCGAAAAATTTCTGGCAGACTCGTATGAAGATTACGTACTGGAAAAATTGCTGAATGCACTCGATGAAACAGACCCGGCAAACACCCTGAAAAACCTGGACGCCTACCTGACCAGCACAGCCATTCAGGAAGATGCTGAACAGCTGCACCGCATAATGCACACCACCGCTACAGAAGTAGCAACCTATTTGCTGGATCACCACTTGATTGATCAACCCGTTGATGCGGTTAAACTGGCTGAAATTAATGATCAACAAGGTACTGAAGCCATTTGGTCCGTGCTTGAACTTTCAGGTATTCAACTTTGGTTTGATGCAGAAACCGATTTAGTGCCGGCTGACTACGATGTGCTGCTGGAAGATTTTTTCAAAATCAGCCACGGCAAATTAGACGGTGCCGTGGCAGGTATGGAAGCCGAATCAGACGATGATTTCGAAACAATTACCTACGAAGTTATGGTGGTTTTCAACAACAAAGGCTACGTTATTAAACCCGAAGACATTGGCGATTGGTATGACGTGCAGCACGTTGAAAAATTACTCAACACCATACTCGAAGACAATGGTATTGCAGAACGTTATGTACCGGTAATTTCCGGCGACCAGACTGCACAATATATTTTTGGTGATGAAGAAGCAGCAACCGCGTTTATTGAAGAGTTCAGGTTGGGGTATTGATGTGGTTTTTGGGGATGTTTTTCTTTGTCTGTTCAACGACTTTCTTTGAGACTGGTTTACCTCGTTAAATGAACAAAACCGATGAAAGAAATAATCTTGGTCAATGTTTTATTTTGCATCTCTATTCAGCATGGACTAGGGTTATGCACCAATCCAAATACTTGAATTTTTTTAAACTATTCCTAAACTCATCTGCTTCTTTGAAGGTTTTAAACCAAGGCGTTCTATCAATAATACTCAAACCCGGAATAATTAACGGGCAATTTGAATGTCTCACATCACAGACTTTCCAATACATAATTTTAATTTTTATACAAGATACAAAAGGCTGATAATTATTTAAAGACAAATTTTCATTCCTTATAGCATATATTCTATGTAAAAGACGCTTTTGTACCAATTCCCACCCCCACAGCCGTAATGTCGTTCTGCACAAATCCAATGAAGAGCGACCAAGACCTGGTTCCAACACAACACCTCCCAACATTCAGACAGCGATTGAATAAATTCCGATCGTTATCAGCTAAGCCCGCTGCGTTATCTGATTGATATATAATACGCTAACAAGCCCATGTGGAGTACTTTTAACAAGTTCATCCGCAGCGCATGTCTTTATTTCTTATTCTTGTAGTTGAGAAGATAAATTTATCATGACAATTCACGAATCGTTTGAGCAATCTTTCCGGTACTCCCTTGATCATGAAGATGAGCTCATGCTGAAGTATAAAAACAAAGTGGTGGCCATTTACCTCAACCGCGTTTTGGGCGTATATGAAAGTACGCTGGATGCGTATCTCAACGTTCCTAAACAACACGGCGTTGAACCGGGGTCGTTTATTATAAAAACGTGTTCGCCCCAGGAACCGCGGTACGTTAAACTTTATCACTCCAATTCTGATTTGGGATAGTAAAGTTAAATGAATCTTGTCTCTGACGCTTTTATAAAAGAGTTCCAGCCCGGAAAAACAGACCTGACTACAAGTGTCGGCATTTGCAGAGTTTTTGATTCGGATACCATTGGCCAACCACCAAAACCTCACCTGACTTCAGCACTTTGGGACACCGGCTCTTCAAACTGCATGATCACACGGGCCCTGGCAGAAAGTCTGGAACTTCACCCGATCAAAAAAGTACCCGTTGCCCATCACGAAGGCCTGTCTTATTCCAATGTATATCTTATGGCTATTTACGTCACCAAAAGATACTACTTTTTTGTAGAGCTGACTGAAACAAATGCCCCAAGCGACAACTTTGAAATAATCATTGGTATGGATGTAATTTCCAAGGGAGATTTTGCACTGACCAGTAAAAATAACCGGATTACGTTTTCGTTCAGACTTCCGTCTTCAACTCACATTGATTTTACGAAAGAGGTTTAATTCCTTTTCTCATTCAACCGGGCTTCCAGGAGATTGGTTTACTTTCAACATCCGAAACTTCAGCGCAGGATGACTTAGACAACAAAACCACCGCATGTAGAGTTCGTCACGACTCCCCGCCAATTAACCCCATAAAAAAAGCCCCGCAGTTGCGGAGCTTTACGTTGGCCCATTTATCCTTCGTAATGCAATGAAGATGGGCCAGGGCTTGCTTCGGCTACACTGCGTTTCGCTCAGCATAAACTTCTCGCCCAATTAACCCCATAAAAAAAGCCCCGCAGTTGCGGAGCTTTACGTTGGCCCACTAGGGCTCGAACCTAGACTCTTCTGAACCAAAATCAGACGTGTTGCCAGTTACACCATGGGCCAATATTCTCCTTCAAAATTTGCAGTTTCTGTTGCCAGCCTGCCCGCCGTAGTGCAACGAAGGAGGGTTACACCGTAGGCCAATAAACCAATCTTTGCCTTCCGATGCACATCCACCGAAGCATTGCGGAGGTGGGCACCATGGGCCAATTTTGCTAAAAGCAATCTCAGAACGTGCTGTTTATGCCATTAGCGGGTGCAAATTTAAACATTTTTTTTGTTTTGCAAGGGCTTGGCAAAAAAACCTTATGTCTTAATTGCTGTGAAGCCAAACCCCCTTTTAGTGTTTTTTAAGAGCCGGGCTCCGAATATATTTCTAAATTCGCAACTGCTTAAAACAAACGTATGGATTACAAAAGACTGAACACCATTGTAGGTTGGATGGTATTTCTCTTCGCCACCAGTGTCTACATTCTGACACTTGAACCAACAACCAGCTTATGGGATTGCGGTGAGTACATCACAACCGCTTACAAACTGGAAGTAGGTCACCCTCCGGGAGCACCGCTCTTTATGATGCTGGGACGCCTCTTTACCATTTTTGCGTCGCCTGAAAATGCGGCTTACATGGTTAACATGATGTCTGCCCTGAGCAGTTCATTCACCATTCTGTTCCTGTTCTGGACTATTACCATGATTGGAAAACGCATTGTTTTAACTCCTTCATCGGTATTTGGCGCTGAAACTGCAGCTCCAAAAAAATCGGTTGGACGTGATTTAACAATGGCTGAACAATGGGCCATTCTGGGCAGCGGACTCATTGGTGCTGTTGCTTACACCTTCTCTGATTCATTCTGGTTTTCGGCTGTTGAGGGTGAGGTTTACGCCATGTCTTCGTTTTTTACAGCTATCGTAATCTGGGCTATTTTTAAATGGGATCACGAACTACAGCAGCAAGAGTGGTACACTGACAATGCAGACATTCAGGGCCGCAACGCCAACCGCTGGCTGATTTTTATTTTCTTCATGGTGGGTCTTTCCATCGGTGTCCACTTATTGAACCTCTTGTGTATTCCGGCTATTGCCTACGTCATCTATTTCCGCAAGTTCAAAGAAACCAATGCGCTTGGATTCATTGTAACAGGTATCATCGGGGTTTTTACACTGGGTATTGTACAGTCTGTACTGATTCCAAAAACGGTACAGATTGCCGGATTCTTTGAGCGTTTCTTTGTAAACGACTTGGGTATGCCGTTTAATGCCGGTACACTCTTCTTTTTCTTGTTTATGGCAGGTATAATTGTAGCATTGCTGCTCTATTCAAAACGTAAAAACTGGGCCATTGTGAACACCTCTGCATGGGCCTTGTCTATGATTTTTATCGGGTATAGCTGTTTTGCCATGATCGTAATTCGTTCAAATGCCAATACACCGCTCGATGAAAACGACCCTGAAAACCTGGTAAGTTTAGAATCTTACCTGAAACGTGAGCAATACGGTGACTGGCCCATTCTCTATGGTCCTTACTTTACGGCAGATTATGCCCCGCGCACAGATTGGGATGATCGCAGTGATGTGTATCAGCGTTTGTTTGTAGTAACCAACCGCACCGGAAAAGACCTGAAAGGATTCAAAAGCAAACAGGAAGCCGATGATTATGCTAAAAATTCAGGTGGAACCGTGGTTGAAAAATACCTGCTCACCTTTAGCGGAGAGAAAGGAAAACCAACGTTTGACCCTGAACATTCTACTTTTTTACCACGGATGTACAGTAAAGAACCACACCATATAAGCGGGTACAAAAGCTGGTCAGGCCACGTAGGTAATTCAAAACCTACCATGGGACAAAACCTGGCTTATTTTGGCAGTTACCAGGTTGACTGGATGTACTGGCGTTATTTTATGTGGAATTTTTCTGGTCGCCAGTGGGATGAGCAAGGCCATGGCGGTGCCCGTGACGGGAACTGGATTTCAGGTTTGAATTTTATTGACAAACACCATATTGGTGACCAAACCAACGTTCCGGCCTTTATTGAAAACAATGCCGCACACAACAAATTTTACATGCTGCCATTGGTTCTGGGTTTAATTGGTTTCATTTTCATGCTCATGAAAGCGTCTAAAGAATGGTGGATTGTTATGCTGCTTTTCTTACTCACCGGTTTTGCCATTATTATTTACCTGAACCAAAAACCAAGTGAACCGCGTGAGCGTGATTATGCCTACGCCGCATCGTTCTATGCATTTGCTATTTATGTTGGTCTTTCAGTACTGGCGCTTTACCAGGCTTATAAATCCATGACCTGGAAAGAACTGGCTATTCTCATCAGTCCACTGGTTGGTTTAAGCATCATTTTTGCCGCAGCTGATAAAACGCTTGCGCTGAGCATGATTTATATGACCTTTATTATTGCCGCTGCATTTGCATTGATGATTGCCCTGCGAAATGTTTTCAGCAATGAAAATCACGGCGCCATGACATCTGCCCTGCTGGCATTACCTATTCCAATTATGATGGGTGTTGTTGGCTGGGACGACCATGACCGGAGCGAGCGTTATACGGCACGTGATCTGGCATACAATTACCTGATCAGCTGTGATGACAATTCCATCATTTTTACCAACGGTGATAACGACACGTTCCCGCTGTGGTACCTGCAAGAGGTAGAAGGCACTAAAACAAGTGTTCGCGTATGTAACCTGTCACTCTTAAATACAGATTGGTATACGGAGCAAATGACCCGCCAGGCTTACGATTCAAAACCACTGCCAATCAAATTTACAGAAGAACAGTATCGTCAAAACGGCCTGCGTGATTACATGTACGTTTTTGGAACCAATGAACTGACAATGCGCAGCGGTGAGCTGGAACCAAAATGGCGTGACATTCTCACCAAAAAAATTGAGTACAACCCTGATTTATTCAAACCGGCTTTTGCAGCTGCCTGTGACTCACTGACCAAAATTCTTTCAACGACTGAATTTGCTGTCAAAGAACCGGCAATGATGAGTAAACTGCCGACCTTTGATACCTCAGGAACCTACTTTGAATTCAGAAATCTGATTTTTAACCTGACTTCAGAAGAGTCAAGGGTGAAATACTTCAACAATTTCTCACCTGATCAGCAAATGAATGATCAGCTTTCTCAAATGGTCAGAGGTTCTATTCAAAATGTGCTGGTTGAATTAAACGATGCTTTTGATTACCTGCCGGCTGACTTTGTAATGGAGTGGCTGCGCAATGATGCCAATGCTGAAGTAGATGGCGAAAACACCGTGTTTATTATGCCTACCAAAGGTTTAACGGTGTTGGTTGATAAAGAAAAAGTGCTGGCAAACGGCATTGTTTCAGAAGCAGATGCCAGCCGCGTTCAGGATAAAATTCAATGGAAAATTCCAAAACAAAGCATCTACAAAGCTGACCTGATGATTCTGGACATTGTGGCACATTTCAACTGGGACCGTGCCGTGTATTTTGCAAGTTCTGCAGAGCGCTCAACATACCTTGGTCTTGACAAGTATTTTTATTCTGAAGGCCTTGTTTACAAACTGGTACCGTTCCCGGTAACCGGCAACCGCAATCCAAATTCACTGGGTGAAATCAACAAGCCTAAGCTGTATGAAAACCTGATGACTACCTTTAAATGGGGTAATATGGAAACCGAAGGCGTGCTGGTTGATTACTATACCCGCCGTTTGACCAACAACTACCGTGTACAATTCAGCGTGCTGGCAGATGCTTACCTGGAAGAGCATGACCTGCACCAGCAATTAATTACGGGTATGAAAGAAGTATTGGCTGCTCCGGCACCACCGGATACGAGCTACGCTTACCCTACACCGGTTGGCCGTTTTACACGTGCACAAATGCCTGAACAAATTAAAAAATCAGAGGCCATTGTTGCAGACTGTAAAGTTAAAATTGCTGAGGTGCTTGACCGTTCACTGGTTGTAATGCCTGAGTATAATGTGCCTTATGACAAAGTGTTCCCGTCGTACATTTCAACTTACTACGGCGCCGGACACGAAGCCAAAGCAGAAGAACTTTCTAAAAAAATGCTGGTGGTTTTTGAAGAAGAAATTGATTATTACCTGGGCGTTGATCCAAAATTCACCGCTACTATGATTGATGACTTGTTTGGAACATACCGCGGTGTTTTCTCTATTTACCAGGCGGTGAACCTTTATGCCACAAACGAGGCATACAAAGAAGAAGTCAGCGCCAAATTCTATTCAGTTACTGAACGTGTTCAGGCTGCACTGCCAAGAATTCAACGTGTAAGCCCGGCCGCATTCCAGCAGATTGAACAAACCTTCTACGCCTTCTTCCAACGCATTATGGCAATGTAAGAACGGTATATGCGATTCTATCAAATTCCCAAATGGTTCAGGACTTTATACCCCGGTGCCATTTGGGATTTTTTTTTGGATCAGAAGCCAACGCTGTACCTGACTTTTGACGACGGCCCCAACCCAAACACCACACCATTCATTTTAGATCTGCTGAATCAATATGATGCAAAAGCCACCTTCTTTTGCCTGGGTAAAAACGTCAAAGAATTTCCAGCTTTATTTGAACGCATACGCACCAACGGTCATGCCATTGGTAATCACGGCATGCTGCATTTAGATGGCTACAAAACCACTACGGAAGCGTATATCAGAAACGCATCAGAAGCTGCTGGTTACATTCCATCTTCACTTTACCGCCCGGCCTATGGCCGCATCAAAAAATCACAGTATACAGCTTTAAAAAAACAGGGCTTTCAACCCGTATTCTGGTCCTTGCTGACGTATGATTTTGACGCTGCTTTCCCTTCGGAAAAAAGGCTGGCGCTGATTCGCAAAAAAACCAAAGCGGGTACCATCCTGGTTTTTCATGATTCTGAAAAAGCCTTTCCGCAGTTAAAAAAAGAATTACCCGTTTTGCTGGAAGAATGGAAACGGATGGGGTATACATTTGTCGCCATTTAAATTCAATTGGTGGAATCAGAGATTCGTCCCGTATTACTCTCACATAATTGTCATTTCGAACGGAATGCAATGGAGAGAGAAATCTTATCCTGTTAACGTCCAATATCATCCCATTTATGGCTCCGTTATTGGCAGATTTCTCACTGCGTTCGAAATGACAATTCCAGGTCTTATGGTCAGTAGAATATTCCAAATTAAAACCCCGGCTCTGCGTTCAGAACCGGGGTTTCTCCATGAAAAAAATCTACTATTAACGTTGCTATTGTTGACCCCTGAACTGCATTTGTGCTTACTTATGCCATGAAAAATTTACGTCGTCTTAGGGTCTTCAGATAATAGTAGCTCTTTTGAGTTTAAAACTCAGTTTCTTTAAAAGTGAAAGGATGCACCAAACGTAAGCGGATATGCTGTTTCTGATTTTCCGTTTTCATACAGTGACAGCAGGTTGTAATTTGCAAACAACCCAAAATCACGGTAACCCATACGCACTGTAGCACATACCTGGAACGGGTTGAGGTTGTATCTACCCTTTTCTTTATGATCATTTTCACCGCCAAACACATCGTAAATGTATTTTACTTTTGAACCAATTCTGACACCGCCAATGGCTCCAAAAGCAATGTGAAAGTTCTTCTCAGCATACCTGGATGTATTGA
This sequence comes from Bacteroidota bacterium, assembly GCA_016192075.1. Classification (GTDB taxonomy): domain Bacteria; phylum Bacteroidota; class Bacteroidia; order Flavobacteriales_D; family Crocinitomicaceae; genus JADJGJ01. The sequence goes on from JACPUU010000021.1 coordinate 231,654, forward strand.
TTTGAAAAAGCACCGGAATGTTGAAGTAATTTACGCGCAACTGATTTTTGGTAAAGCCCGTTACCAGTGTTGAATCATACATTCCCCAGGTAGAATCTGCATTTGACGTCAGGCGTAAATGATCATCTTTAAAACCATAACGGCTGTTGGTAAATCCAAGCCCGGTAACAATTCCAAAATAATCTTTGACTATTCTGATTTTTTGTTCTGCAAAATTAAAACTGTATGAGAATGATTGCGCCGGGTCTACCTCCAGGTGAGCTGAATTAAAAGTAGGTTCAAAATTGCCATTCATGAGCATGTTTACACCTACATCCAATCCACCCCAATAGGTTAAATCTCCATAATCCCAGTCTTTTGACCATTCTTCAGGCTCCTGCGTATCTTCTGCCAGCAGGGTGTCTTTATCTACAATTATAAACTCAATGTCTCCAATTGTAAAACGGGTTGTATCACCTTCTTCTTCTTGTCCGAATAAAATTGCGCCTGCAAGCAGTGCAAAAATTGTTGTTAGCTTTTTCATAGTTGTTCGTTTTTTTTGCCCGGCCCTTAGCCCGGGATTTAAATCCCGGGCTAAGGGCCGGGGGCTGTTTTTCTGATTTTTTCAGGGAGCGCTTTTGAATTTCGCAAGGCCTGTTGAAATTCGTTAAACTCCTTGTTGGTTGTAGGACGCGCATGCACACCAAAAGTTACAGCCCGCTTTGTTTTTTTCTTTCAAATTCAAAATTTCCGATTTTAAATCCGTACGCTACATATTCATTAGTGCCCACATTTTTATCACGGGTAAAATAAACCTCCCGTTTTGTAACATTGCTGGCAGCATCTGTCACAATTTTGTAAGGCTCTTCCGTCACAATTTTTTCAAAGTGCACTTTTTCCACGCTCGTTATTTCAAGGTCTTTGTCATCCGATTGTGGATTCAAATCCGGCGCTTTTTCTTTATTACCATCCGCTATTTTCAAATCATCAGGTAATTCTAATGGTTTAACCGGGCTGGTTGAATCCTGATCAGGTGCTTTTTCCTCGTTTACAAAAAGATTATCCGGCGCGGGTTGTTGCACTCTGTAATGCTTTTCAGGTGATGTGCTGTTGTTGTCGGGTGAATTGGAAATCAACTCTCCCGGTTGCATGTCCGTATTGTACGAATTTTGCTGAACCGTTTCTGCCATGTTTCTTTCAATAGCCAATGACGCCAATACAGCACTGTTATCACCCGTTGTTTCTGCCACAGGTGTTTCAGCACCAAACCGGTTTACAGCAGCGGTAATAACTAGAACGGCAACTGCAGCAACCGCAGCTATACGCAGGTATAATGGTATTACAAGGCCGGTTGCTATTTTCAGCTTTTGTTTGTCTTCATAAACCTCACTCAAATCTGCTTTCAGAATGGTTGACTGATAAGCGGTATAGGTTTTTTCAAGCTGGTGTTTGCGTATAAAATCTTCCAGTTCCTGCTGTTTCGAGGCGGTGAGATTTCCCTCAACGGATTCAATCATCCAGGTTTCTGCCGTGCTCATAGAAAGCACCGCATCATCATCTACCTTAAGTGCTGGTTTGTTTTCAAAAACAGCAGCAGACGGGTTTAATGAAATCTCTGTCAGATCAAGATCCAGTCCGGCTTTCAAATCAGGATTCTGCTCCAGAAAAACAAACAGATCATGTTGCTCTTCTGCACCCAGATTTCCTTCGATGTAATCGAGAAAATACGCCTCGTAATTATGTCTGTTTATCTTTTCCATTTGTTCATTCTCCTTTCCTGTCCCTCTGCACTATTGCTCTAAAACTGCTTCAACGCTGATCAGAATTTGTTTCAGCTTGGTGCGGGCTCTGAATATGTATACCTTTACCTGGCTTTCTGTCAAATTTGTAATCTCCCCTATTTCAGCATACTCATACCCTTCATAGTCGCGCAGCAAAATAACGGTTCGTTGTATTTCAGGCAGCTGATCCAGGGCGTCGTGCAGAATTTTCTGCAAATCGGTATTTTTATGCGGTGATGCTGATTCGTGTTTGTCAATTGCCTCAACAGTGGTCTGATACTTTTCTTTTCGCAACACATCAATCAATGTATGATGAGCTGTTGTGAACAGATAGGATCTGATTTTTTCAACCGAAACCGTGTCACGCTTAATCCAAACCTTTGCAAACGTTTCCTGCACAATATCTTTTGCCACATCGGTATTTTTAATGTGTTTCAATACAAACCGGTAAATATTATCGGCGTACTGATCAACGGCGCTATTGTATTCCCGTGCGGTCATTTGGTTGCGTTCTGATGGTGTGACGCATCACCCCCATCAAAAGTTACACTCTTCTTTTATTTAATTACAAATTTAATGGGAACTATGTAGACTGTGTTCTGTTTTTCACTGCCTGAAATTAATTCACTAACCGGCATTTTTAATACGGTTTCAAGTGCTGCATTGTCAAGGGTTTCTGAAATACCCTGCGCAATTTCAACATTTGCCAGCATACCCTGGTCAGCTATTGTAAAGGTTACATACACGGTTCCCTCTTCATTATTGGTTAACGCTTCTGTAGGGTATTCGACATGTGCAGCAATCCAGGTTTGCATTTTTTCTGCCGTACTCACGGGATTAATACCACCGTTTACGTCATTGGCCCGTGAAGACAATGTCAGCAGAATTCCAAGGGCTAAAATTAAATTTTTCATACAGTCAAATTTTGGTTATTTGATCGTATGACGCCCGGGGTGTTTTATTTGTTACAGGTTACCCCCTGAAAAATTGTGGTTTACCCCAAAACCCTGACCCGCCGCTCACAAATGAGACAATAATTCCGGGGCATTGCCGTTTTATTTCAACCTAAAACCCGTTATGAAAAAACTACTGTGTACGCTGCTTTGCTGCCTGAGTATTCTGACCGGCAGCTATTCCCAAAGTAACGGCCGGTTTTTTGGTATTTTAGCTCTTTTTGTTTAAAACTGGGTTCAATCCGTTCAGGAAATCTGGAGAGATAACCCTAATTTTGCACCATGCTCAGCATTGATCCCAAATCGATACCAACACCACAGCTTCATGCCTATTTACTGGGAGCCATTGGTCCGCGCCCCATTGCTTTTGCAAGTACGGTTGATGAAAATGGAAATCCCAACCTGGCACCTTTTAGTTTTTTTAATGTTTTCAGCGCAAATCCGCCTGTTTTAATATTTTCACCGGCCCGCGCCGGAAGAACCAATACCACCAAAGACACTTACAACAATGTCAAAAAAGTACCGGAAGTAGTAATCAATGTGGTAAATTATGACATGGTACACCAAATGTCACTGGCCAGTTCACCTTATCCGGCTGGAACGGATGAATTTATCAAATCAGGTTTTACCAAAATTGCGTCAGATACGGTAAAACCTTTCCGCGTAGCGGAGTCACCGGTGCAGTTTGAATGCAAAGTGACCCAGGTTATCGAACTTGGAGCTGAAGGCGGCGCAGGAAACCTGATTATCTGCGAAGTAACAAAGCTTCATATTCAGGAAGCGGTGCTGGATGCCAATGGCAAAATTGATCAGCATAAAATTGACCTGGTTGCCCGCATGGGGGGTAACTGGTATTGCCGGGCAAATAAAAATTCCATGTTTGAAATTGAAAAGCCCATTACCACCTGCGGTATTGGCTATGATCAGCTACCCGCTGATATTATTGCCTCTAAAGTGCTTACCAAAAACGATTTGGGTCACCTGGCCGGTATTGAAGTATTACCCAATGAAACAGATGTTAATGAATATAAATTGCTGGAATTAAGTGAAATTTTCGTTTCTTTGGAAAACAATCAAAACGAGCTTGAAATTCAGTTACACAAACGTGCAAAAGAATTATTAAATCAAAATAAGCTGGCAGAGGCATGGTTGACGCTGCTGGCTTTTAACAATTAACAACAGTCCTCCGAAGCTTTAGCGAAGGAGAATGATAAAACCAAACAATATGTACACATTAAAAGGAGAATTAAAAGTAATCAGCCCTACGCAACAAGTATCTGATTCATTTAAAAAGAGAGAATTTGTGGTGGTGGATGCCTCCGGACAATATGCCCAGACAATTCAGTTTCAAGCCGTTCAGGATCGTTGTGAATTGCTTGACCGTTTTAAAGTGGGTGACAGTGTTGAAGTAACTTTTTTCCTACGCGGAAGAGAGTGGACCAACCCGAAAGACGGACAAGTTCGTTTCTTCAACTCACTTGATGCATGGAAAGTTGAACCACTTGGTTCAGGTACTGATAAAGTAACCAATGTTAACAATGCTGAGACTTTTGTAGCTGAAGGAGACGATGATCTTCCGTTCTAAACTACACTAAAACACGCAAAAGCCCGGTTATTCTGTATTAGAATCCGGGCTTTTTTAGTTACCTGTTTTTTTCCAAAAACACCTTTGAAAGGTGTTTCCGGCACGTCAAATAATCACATAAACCGCAGGCTGTAAGACAGCCCTTTATCCCGTTTCACAACAAGCTCACCATCCAGCTGCTCAGTCAACATAACAATAAGCTGCGTTCCCAGGCTTTCTGATTTAGCAATATCAAAGTCTTTCGGCAGTCCTTTTCCATCATCAGAATAGGTAATGGTATACCACCCTGTTTCATCTACCGCTGCATGAATTTTGATTTTGCCCTCACCGCCAGGGAAAGCATGCTTGAGCGAATTGCTCATCATTTCATTCATAATCAACCCAAGCGGAATCATGTAGTCAATTTCGAAATAGATTGCGCGGTCAATCTCCAGTTCAAGCACAATGGCATGCTTTGGTGGTGCATACGATAAAAAAAGACTGGCCGATAAAAATTCAATGTACTCACGCAGCTGGGTAAATACAAAATCTTTGGTGCTGTATAACATTTCATGTACCAGGGCCATAGCACTAATGCGGTTTTGACTATCCTGAACCAGTGCCAGCAAGCGCTCATTGTCTTCATTAATTGTTTGCAGCTTGAGCATGCTGATAATAATCTGCATGTTGTTTTTTACCCGGTGATGCAGTTCCTTAAGCAACTGTTCTTTCTCTTTAAGTGAAACAACATTCTCACGCAGTTCTTCACCCAGCATATTTACCCCGGCGGCAATTGCGGCAATAGAATCACCAGCTCCATGAATTTGAATTTTATGAGAAAAATCAAGTCGTGCCAGGGCCATAATGGCTTCCAGAATCTCTGTTGTTCTTGAATCAGATTTCATGTGTACCGTTATTGGAGAAATCTGCACACCAAGCGAGTGCTTTTTTTTCATTCGTAAATAACCGTACCGGAACCCGGGGTTTATTTAACCCCATGAAAAAATTACCAATAATGGTGCTCAACGGAGACTCTATCAGAATTGCAAAAGCGATCACTCTTGAATCACGGCCCCGCATTGAAAAATGGTCACGTGCTTCTTTGGTAATTGATTTGATAGGACGTGCATCAATCAACAATGCAAAATTGGAAGGACCCGGAAATGCATTAATCACTTCTGAATTTTCACGGGCGTCGTTCAGGTCAATTTCTGCTGATTCTCTTACCACCGTCCGCGCAATTCCATCTGCACCCATCCAGGTTACATAGCAGCGCAGTTCTTTACGGGTTTGGGTCTCTACATCCATCGAGTAAAAATAACAAGTTTTCTTTCTGAAACCCAATTCCACCAAACGGTTTTGCTTAATTATTCTATATTTGTTTCAAACTCTAACATTTATACCTCAAATTTGTGAGATTTTTCGACCGCATTGCTGCTCTGAAAATAAATGCAAAACTCACGTTGGCGTTTTTTGTAATTGCATTTTCTTCTATCACCATTATTGGTCTTCTTTCTTACTTCAAAGGAAAACGGTCACTGGAAGAAGAATCATTCAACCGGCTGACAGCGGTGCGTGAAATGAAAGCAACGCAGATTGAAGATTATTTTCTGCAAATCACCAATCAAATTTTAACCTTTTCTGAAGATCATACCATTATTGAGGCCATGCAGGCTTTTAAAGCTGGTTTTGATACCCTGGAGGGTGAATTGAATTACGATGAAAGTGAACTGCAAAGTGCAAATTTCAGACTGACAAAATATTACGAATCTGAATTTTTACCCCGGCTAAAACGCAACCTCGATGGCGATGCAGAAACGGCTTCCTACATTCCTTCCAGCACCAATGAAAAACTGCTGCAGGACCTCTACATTGCCTCCAATGAAAATGAGGTAGGAGACAAGCACTACCTGCATTTTGCACCAGACAGCAGTTCCTACTCAAAGGCACACCGGATTTATCATCCGCTTATCCGTAGCTATCTTGAAAAATTTGAATACTATGACATCTTTCTGGTAGACCATGAGACCGGGCATATTGTGTATTCTGTTTACAAAGAAGTTGATTTTGGAACATCGCTGCTGGATGGCGCCTATGCCAATACCAACATTGCTGAGGCTTTCAGACAGGCGCGTGATGCAGATAAAAAAGAGTTTGTTCGCCTGGTTGATTTTGAACCATACCACCCGTCTTACAACGCGCCGGCAGCATTTATAGCATCACCCATTTTTAATGACGCCCATGAAAAAATTGGGGTACTCATTTTTCAGATGCCCATTGACCGCATCAATGAAATTATGACTAACCGCCATGAATGGGCCAACGTGGGCCTTGGAAAAAGCGGAGAAACCTATATTGTAGCGGATGATTTTACACTGCGCAACCAGTCTCGCTTTTTCATTGAAGACAAGGAAAACTATTTCAAACTGATTCAGGAAATAGGAACACCCGAATCAACCGTTACCAAAATCAAAAATTTTGAAAGTACCATTGGCCTTCAGCAGGTAAAAACAGAAGGCACTATTGCAGCACTTGAAGGCAAAACAGATGCCCGCATTTTTGACGATTACCGCGGAGTGCCGGTGCTGTCATCGTACAAACCATTAAACATTCAGGACATGCACTGGGTGATTATGAGTGAAATTGACCGCGATGAAGCCTTTGCCCATGTGTATGATTTACGACGAAATATTGTTATTGTATTTATTGGCTTGTTCATCAGCATCATTTTTGCTTCTATCATTATCTCAAAAAAAATTACACGCCCCATTAAGCAACTCACCGGTAAAGCGCAAGAGCTTGCTGCCGGTAACCTGGAGGTGCAAATTGAGGTGCTTGGAAAAGATGAAATTGGCATTTTATCTCAGAGTTTTGGCAACATGCAGCACTCTATCAAAAAAATGGTGGATGAGCTAAATGACATTAACCACAACCTTGAAGAAAAAGTGCTGGAACGCACGCATGAAATTCAGCATCAGAAAGAAATGGTTGAAGAGAAAAACAGAGAAATTCTGGATTCCATCAACTATGCACTGCGCCTGCAATCTGCCATCATTCCGCCGGTTTCAAAAATCAAAGAAAAGTTTGAAGACAGTTTTGTTTTGTTTAAACCAAAAGACATTGTAAGCGGTGATTTTTACTGGATGGATGTCAAGGGGCACAACATTCTGCTGGCTGCGGCTGACTGCACCGGGCATGGTGTACCCGGCGCTATGGTAAGCGTTGTTGGTGCCAATAGCCTGAACCGGTGTGTAAAAGAATTTGGCCTGCGCAAACCTTCTTCAATACTGGATAAGCTTCGCGAACTGATTATTGAAACCTTTGAAATGTCTAACCATGAAGTAAAAGACGGCATGGATATTTCACTGCTTTCCATTGACCGTGAAAAAGGAAAAGCTCAGTGGTCCGGCGCCCACAACCCGCTATGGATATTGAAACGTGACAGCCATGAAATAATTGAAATAAAAGCAGACAAACAACCCATTGGAAAATTTGAGTTTGCCAAACCATTTACCAATCATGAAGTTGATATTGAACCGGGTGATTGTTTGTACCTTTTTACTGATGGTTTTGCTGACCAGTTTGGCGGTGACAAAGGAAAAAAACTAAAGGCTTCAACCATGCGTGACCTTTTTGTATCACTCAAAAACGTTCCGATGGAAGAACAAAAAGTGCGCATTGACGAAACATTCGAAAACTGGAAAAATGTGCTCGAGCAGGTTGATGACGTTTGTGTTATTGGAGTACGGCTTTGACGGACGAACAAAAACACAGTAACGTCATTCCCGTCTGCTGAAACGTAGTGAAGGTAGAAATCCCGACTACAAATAAAATAAACCCGTCGGGATCTGCCCGATCTGATTCAGAAGCTCGTCGTTTGTGTTATTGGAGTACGGCTTTGACGGACGAACAAAAACGTGGTAATGACAAAAAAAGCAAAAATCTATTCCTGGAAAGGGCTGCTCATCAATTTTATCTGGAGGCTCGCAATCCCGGTTTTTTTTATCTGGTTAATCCCTTACATGATTGACAACGATATGATCAACGAACGTAAGTGGGCAAATGCACTGGTTCCACTAATGATAGCGCTCATTGTTGGTTCCATCACCACGTTTTTTTACCTGGTTTATTACCTCATCATGGTTCTTACGCAGCTGCCCGATGACAATGCGGCAACAGGCAAAATCAAACGGTAAAAATCAGCCCGTTGTTGTGCTTTGAAAACCCGGTTATTTGTCTGCTGAATTTTGAAGTTTAATCAAAACGAAGGACTAATTTTTGAAGCAGTTCAGCAACGTAACTTTTCAGGTTTATTGTTCTGTAAAATGATCCGGATAAATCGGCTGATTTGTTTAATCACCTTTTGAAAAAACCTATAAAATTGTACCGCTGTTGATAGCTTGTTAATTAATTCCATATATTTACGTTTGTCTCATTTTTCAGACACTATGAAATTAAACGATTTATTAGTTCTTTCAGGACTGATTTCTGCCACGGCTGTTGCGCAACCCGCAAACGATGCCTGCTCAAATGCAGAACAGCTTTGTCCGAATGTGGTGCTTTCAGGCACAACAACTGCGGCCACTGCAGACATGAGCACAGATGTTATTACCTGTTTTTCACCTTCAGCCACTGTCTGGTATAAATTCACCACCGATGCTGACGGAGGAACAGTGACCATTGATGTTTCAAATTTGGTATTCAACACTGACCCATCCTATGGCCAGCTGATTGAGGGATTTTTTTTAAGTGCAACCACTCCCTGCAACACAACTACCTACAATCCGGTTTCCATTTGTTTTGGCGGATCCAGTGCTTTTTCAATAACCACATCTATTTCACTTGACCCTAATACCACGTATTTTTTCACGCTGAATGGCTCAGTGGGCGGTGCCACTTTTCCTGCAGAATGTTCTTATGACATTGCTATTTCAGGTGCCGGTGTTCAACAAAGCATTCCAACAGCCAGCATAACCACAGCCAATACGGTGTTGTGTTACGGTGACACAGAAATAGTCACAGCTACCATAACCGGTGCCACTGATACGGTTAATTTTAACTGGTATTTCAACAATGCACTTCTTACCTCTTCTACCACACAGTCAACTTACAATGCCGGTACACTAAGCGGAAACGGGTATCTGAAACTGATTTTTGAATCTGACTTTATTTGTACTGTAAGTGATACAACCGACAGTATTTACTTTGAGGTTACGCCCATCAGTGCTGATGCCGGACCCGATAAATTTATCAGCGAAGGCGGGCAGGTTCAGCTTGACGGCAGCGGTGACGGCACAGCGCTTTGGGTGCCGGGCGCAACACTCACCAGCACCACCTCCTTTACACCCATTGCTTCACCATCTGAAACAACCTATTATTTTCTGACAGTTACCAACGGTGCATGCACTGCCACTGACAGCATGCGGGTTTATGTTGGAGAAGTAATTACCGTTTTCACCTCGTTTACACCAAACGGCGACGACATCAATGACAAATGGATTATTCAAAACAGCGGCCAGTTTGATAACATTGAAATTTGGGTGTATGACCGCTCAGGGCAGGAGGTGTTTCACACAACCAACTACGCCACGCAGGACAAATGGTGGGATGGAACACTCAAAAACAATGGTGATCCTTTGCCGGCATCTACCTATTTCTATGTCATTGATCTCAAAGAGGGTGATTACCCGGTTTATAAAGGTCCTGTAACAATTATTCGTTAAGCATGAAAAAAAGTTTACTTGCGGTTCTGGTGCTGTCAACAGTTCTTTCTGCCTCTGCACAACAAACAGAACATTATACCCAGTACGAATTTAACCAGTTTGCATTTAACCCCGCGGTTGCAGGCACCAAGTCATGTATTGACATTCGCTCAGGTTACCGCTTTCAATGGCTGGGAATTGATGGCGCACCTCAAACCGGTTTTATCAATGCCCATGCTCCGCTGCGGTTCAGCAAAAAAAGCCGGATGTCATTTGGTCCCAAACATGGTATTGGCGGCCAGATAAAGCGTGATGTCTTTGGTCCCTTCTCTTTTCTGCAGGCTGAGGTAACGTACGCACTTCACATCCCCATCAACCGTAACTGGACCATGTCTTTTGGTACATCGCTGGGCGTAAAACAAGCCTATTTTGATGCAAACTCACTCACCACCCAGGTATACGATCCGTCCGTTCCAAATTCAAGCCAGTCTTTTCTCGTTTTTCCCGATGGTAAGGCCGGTCTTTGGATCGCTGATAAAAAAACCTACATCGGGCTGTCCATTCACAACCTGTATGGCCGCACCATGAAAGGTATTGGTACCGATAACGATTTTCAAAGGCACTTTTATTTCACCGCGGGGCACAGCCTCAGGCTGAAAGGATCATGGACATTGATTCCATCCATCTTTTTTATGAAAACCAAAAACACACCGGTTGATTTTCACCTGAGTGCAATTGTTGACCTGGACAATAAATTCTCTTTTGGCCTGGGATTGAGACGGACAGATGCCATTACAGCGCAGTTTCGCGTAAAGCTATTCAACTTTGTTTCTGTTGGTTATTCGTTTGATTTTGTGATCTCTAAACTTGCCGGTGACATGTGGTATTCACATGAAATAACCGGCGGATTTAACTCCTGCTCAAACTACGGGAATTCGAGTACCACTGATTGTCCTGCATTTGAATAAAACAACCTTTTGAATATGTTCTGCGTTTACACGATAGAGACCATTGAAGAAATCTTCAGAAAAAAAACCACACAACGGGCAGTAGACGTATTTTTAAATGACAAACTATGACATTTGGACGCGCTCACTTTTTTAACACCACACTTTTGGTCCTTCTGCTGGCATCCTCTTCCGTTGCTCTTTCAAGGAATTTTTATTGGATTAACAATGCAGGTAACTGGAATGATCCATCTCACTGGTCTTCCTATTCCGGCGGCGGCTCCTGCGGTGAAATACCCGGGCCTGATGATGCCGTCTATTTTGACGCGGCATCTTTTACCACGTATTTTCCAATTGTAACCCTGAGTAATTCAGTTGAAGTCAAAAGCCTTTATTTTGAGTCTGATTTTAATCCGGTGCTGCAGGCCGAAAACGTTACGCTGACTATTACAGAGACACTCAACGCAACGGCCAGGTACGGTGTTGAAATAAGCGGTTCAGGATACCTTCATTTTCTCAATCAGACAGCTTCAGAAAAATTCATAAACACCTCCGGCATTCAATTAAACACCAATGTTGTTTTTGATGGTAAATGGGCGTTGGCAGATCATTTTCTGACAACCAATACCAATCTTATTTCTATCGCGTCCGGATCATTAAAAACAAACGGATATACGCTTTATGCAGATCAGATAGAGGCCCGCGAAAATCAGGTTGATCTGGATTTCTCAGGTTCGCATATTTACGCCCATTCAGCCTTAAACCTGGACAAAGCCGAAAATACCGGATCAGCAGCCTTTTTTCACACCACTGACGGAACCTTTTCAAACAGTGATAAAAGCAAATTCACCGGTTCAGACTGGATTAAAACAACGGTAAACTGCCCTAACCCGCCATTTACGTTAACCCTCACCGTTACTTCAAACTACAATGGTTCTGAAATCAGTTGCAACGATTCCTGTGATGGTATATTAACCATTGTTGCGGGCGGTACACCGGGTCCGTTTTCTTATTCGTTCAACTCTGGTTTTGGCCCCTTTACTTCTCAGACTGTTTATCCTGATTTGTGTGCCGGTACCTATACCATTACGGTTAAAGATTCCTCACAGCAAATTGTTCCGGGTCTATACGCCCAATGTTCTGTTTCAGAAATTGTCGATGAGCCACCCATTCTTATTTTCGATCCGCCATTTGTTATTCAGCCAACCTGTCCGGATATCTGCGACGGGCAGGCATTTAGTTTTCCCAGCGGCGGAACCGGTGTTATAACTGTATTCTGGCCTAACAGTGGTGAAACAACCGCCAACCCGGTGGGCCTCTGTACAGGAGACAATCCGGTACATGTATCGGATGAAAACGGATGCTTCATTGATGATATTGTCACCATTATGAATCCTCCTGCCATTATGCCGAATGAGGTTATTACGCCACCATCGTGTAACGGTTCCTGTGATGCTGAAATTCTGCTTGCACCATCAGGCGGAAATGGCGGACCGTATACCTACAGCTGGTCACCCATTCCAACTGTCAGTGGACAAGGCTCCAATCCGGCAATCGGGTTCTGCGCAATTACTGTTGATGTGTCTATTTTTGACCAGGACGGCTGCCAGAAAGACACGTCATTTACCATTATTAATCCTCCAATACTGAGCGTTACAGCAGCATTTGTTTCCAATGCGCTTTGTTTTGGATCATGTGATGGCCAGGCCAGTTCAAGTCCTGCCGGTGGTTCCGGTGGATTTACGTTTGAATGGTTTGATAATGCCACAGGTCTTACAACGGGTATAACTGACGAGGACCCGACAACGCTTTGCGCCGGAAGTTATTATGTGATTGTTACCGATGCTTCAGGATGTACAGCACAAAGTAACGTTATTGTAATTGGTGAACCAACTGCTTTGACTGCAACCGCTGCTGCCTATGATGTTTCATGCTTTGGTGTGTGTGACGGATCAGTCGATGTCGATGTTTTCGGCGGTATACCGGGATATAGTTACAGCTGGACAACCGTACCTGGTGGCTCAGGTGCCGGGGCAACCGATTCCTTGAGCGGTTTATGTCCGGGACAATATCAAATTGATGCAACAGATGCTAACGGCTGCGCCATTGTACCCATTGTTGTAGAAGTATTTGAACCGGCTCCGGTTACGCTTGACCTGACCGTATCCACACCACCTACCTGTTATGATTTATGCGATGGTATTGCAACGGTAGTTGCGGGTGGCGGCGTTAGCCCTTTCACTTACAACTGGTCACCGGCACCGGGCGCGGGGCAAGGTACGCCTAATGCAACTGCCATGTGCGACGGTACCTATACCCTCACAGCAACTGATGACAACGGCTGTTTTCTGGATACTACATTTACACTCAACAATCCGGCATTTTATGATATCACCAGTAGCCAAACCAATCTTTTATGCTTTGGAAATACGGACGGTTCAGCAACTGTTACCGTTAACAGCGGCGGCAGTGGTGCGGGATATACCTATACCTGGGCACCGGTACCTCCGGTTGGGCAGGGCACACCTACGGCCTCTGGCTTAAGTGCAGGTATCTACAGTGTAACAATCAGTGACCCGCTGTTATGTGATACGATTATTTCATTTACCATTACAAGTCCGCCACAATTAACGGCAACGGCATCTGTCATTTCACAGGTATCCTGCTTCAATGCCTGTGATGGTTCAGCACAGGTAGTTATTGCCGGCGGCTCACCCGGATACAGCGTTCTATGGGATGATCCTGCTGCGCAGACAACCCTGGTGGCAAGCGGATTGTGTGATGGAACATACAACGTGGACATTACCGATTTGAATGGCTGTACAGCAACCGACAACATTATTATTACAGAACCTGGCCCGTTTGTTCTGGATACCAGTTGGATAAATGTGCTCTGTTACAATGCCTGCAGCGCAACGGCCACTGTAACCATGCTCAGCGGAGGTGTACCCCCTTATCTGATTCAATGGGATGATCCGCTGAACCAGACCACTTTTACCGCGTTCAACCTCTGTGCCGGAACGTGGACCGCAGTTGTTACCGATCAGAACCTGTGTGATACCATTATTCCGTTCACCATTACAGAACCGCTTGAACTTATTGTTTCAATTAACAGCACCATCAGTTCTTGTTTCGGTGACTGCTCAGGAAGTGCAGATGTAATTGCCTCAGGAGGAACCGGAGCACTTGCCTATCAATGGTATAATGCCTCAACAGGCCTCCCGGTTGCCGGACAAACCAATCCCGCAGCTGCAAACCTTTGCCCGGGAGATTATTATTGCATTGTGACAGATCAGAACGGCTGTACAACACAGTCAGCAACCGTTACTATTACTGAATTACCACAAATCACTACATCCATACTGTCCATTACCGATGCTACCTGCGGTGTGTGTGATGGTGCTGCCCAGGTATCTGCAGCAGGCGGAGCCGGCGGTTTTACTTTTACCTGGGTACCTGCTCCGGGAACCGGGCAGGGAACCGATAATGTAACCGGTTTGTGTGCCGGTGTATCGGCCGTAAATATTGTAGACGCAGCGGGTTGTATCGCAAATATTGCCATACCTATCAACAGCATCTCTATTGAAGTACTTACACTCGACTCAGTAGATGTTTCTTGTTTTGGCCTTTGTGACGGACAGGCAATTGCAACCTATACCTCCATTGACCCGCCCTATACCCTAGAATGGTTTGATAACAATACGGGGCTAACTACCGGCATTATTGATAATCCGGCATCGAACCCAAGTACTGCAACAGGCCTTTGTGACGGAGATTACCTGGCTGTACTCACCAATAATACAGGCTGTGTAACAACGGGTGTCGTTACAATCAACGAACCTACACAAATCACTGCAACACTTACACCAACCAACGTGCTCTGCAACGGTGACTGCAATGGAACCATAGACGCCGTGGCAGCTGGTGGCGCCGGTGGATACTCTTATAACTGGGCTCCCGCACCGGGTGGTGGCCAGGGAACACCAAATGCAAGTGGTTTATGTGATGGTAACTATACACTCACTGTAACAGATCTGAACGGCTGTTCACAGCCTTTTGTCGGCACTATTTCTGAGCCGGTACAGGTTTCTATAAACAGCACCACCTCAACCGATATTTCCTGTTTTGGAGCAAATGACGGAACAGCCAATGTTGCCGCTTCAGGCGGTATTCCACCACTGAGCTATGAATGGTTTGACTGTAACACCGGGCTTACAACAGGTATTACAACACCGCTGGCCAGTAATCTGGGTCCGGGTGTCTACCAGGTTGTTGTTTCAGATGCCAACGGATGTTCAGCAACCGGACCATGTCTGCCGGTAATTGAACCACCTGCACTTACCGCCACAATCAATACCAGCAATGTTAATTGCTACGGTACATGTGACGGACTGATAGACGCTGCAGGAGCAGGCGGAACTGCCCCTTATTTTTATCAGTGGCAGGATGAATTTGGCGTTGCACTGCCTGGTCAGACAAACGATACAATGAACAATGTTTGCCAGGGAATTTACAACGTAGTGGTTACAGATTTTGAAGGCTGTTCTATAACATTCGGGCCAATTGATATGACTGCGCCGGCTTCACCGTGGATAGTTACTACCGCATCAACAGACCCTACCTGCTCAGGCTCCTGTGATGGTACCGCAACAGTAACAGTTTTGGGCGGAAACAATCCTCCTTACTCGTACCAATGGGATGACCCTTTTCTACAGGTAGTTCCCGGTGCCACAAATCTTTGTGCAGGAACCTGGACTGTTGTTATTTCAGATGCCGGTATCTGTGACACCACTATTTCATTTACACTGATAGGTGCACAGGCAATAATGGCAAATGCAACCGTTACAGACATTCTTTGTTTTGCTGATGCAACCGGGGCGGTTTCAACAAATCCTTCCGGCGGAACAATTCCATATACCATTACCTGGTCAGACGGTCAGCTGGGAGCTAATGCGGTTAACTTACCCGCAGGGCCTATAACCGTTAGCATTACAGACGGTAATGGCTGTACCAAAGACACCACCATTACATTAACACAGCCCCCTCAGCTGGTTGTAAACTCTTCTTTTTCCAATAATTCTACCTGCGGTGTTTGCAATGCCAGTGCTACGGTAAATATTGTTGGCGGCGTACCAGGCTATACGTATGACTGGTCCCCTGATCCGGCAGCGGGAGAAGGAACAAATAACGCAACCGGATTGTGCCCTGGAGTGGTTACCTGCACGGTTACCGATCAGAATAGTTGTGTATTAATTCAATCATTCCCGGTTTCAGACATCAATGGCGAAATTTTAACCCCAACCTTTACCGATGCCTCTTGTTTTGGTGCCTGTGACGGAACGGCTGATGCCGCCTATGTTTGCGGAGACCCTGCCTGTACGCAGGAATGGTTTGACGCCAGCACGGGGCTTTCTACCGGTGTTACAACATCAACCATCACCAACCTCTGTGCCGGTGATTACTTTGTAGAAGTACTGAATAACTCACTTTGTATTTCTGTAGGCAATGTGACTATTTCAAGTCCTGCACAAATTATTGATAATGCGGTACTTGTGCCGGTTACCTGTAACAACGATACAGACGGCAGCATTACAGTCGCCCCTACCGGTGGATCAGGTGCGGGTTACACGTATTTCTGGACTCCCGTTCCTTCAAACGGACAGGGAACAAATCAGGCACTGAACATAGGTTCAGGCACCTGGTCAGTCGATATTACAGATAGCGACGGCTGTACAGAGACATATACGTATGATGTGATCAACCCAACCCCAATCACAATTACAGCAACACCAACTGACCCAACCTGTGCAGTGGCCTGTAACGGAACCATAAGCATTGTTGTGTCGGGCGGTTATGGCGGCTATACTTACCAATGGACAACCGGCGGGGCTCCGATTCCCGGTGAAACAGGTCCGCTTATTGCCAACCTGTGCTCAGGCAATTATAACATTGATGTAACGGATTTAAATGGCTGCCTTGTAAACATGGCGGCAGATGTTACACTGAGTGAGCCTGTACCGGTGAGCTCACCTATCTCAGGTACCGATGGACTTTGTTTTGGTGATTGTTCAGGTACAGCAACCGTAGTGCCTTCGGGCGGATTTCCACCATACCTGATTAACTGGTACGACTCAGGAACCGGTTCGCTCATTGGCCAAACCGGAACAGTAGCCACCAACCTTTGTACAGGTGTCTATTTTGCGGTAATTACGGATAATAATGGATGTAATTTTACCACACCTGATCAGACCATTAACGAACCCACACAGCTTACCAATGTGCTGACGCTGACAGATGCTTCCTGCTTTGGTTTTTGTGATGGAACAGGTGATCTGGCGCTGGCCGGTGGTACAATCCCATACACCTACGAATGGCTTGACATAATGGGCAACCCTATTGTTGGCGGAACGAACGCAACCGTAAACAACATGTGTGAGGGCAATTATACCGTTGAGGGAACAGATGCCAACGGATGTTCAACCGGGGTAATGTTTGCGGTGATTAACGGATTCCCTGAAATAACTGCCAACGTATTTTCGAACAATGCCAATTGCGGTGTTGCCGACGGAAATGCAACAGTATTCGCAAATGGCGGAAATCCACCGTTCACCTACCAGTGGATGGACAACCTGATGGTTCCGATCGCAGGGCAGACCAGCAGCATTCTCGCAAATGCTTTTGCCGGTACTTATTTTGTATCTGTAACCGATCAGAATGGCTGCTCACAGGTATTTCAGGCTGATATTTCAAACTTCTCTTCTACAACCATTACCTGGGACAGTGTCATTGATCCTTCTTGTACCGGATCTGCAGATGGAAGCATTTCAATTACCGTAAATAGCCTAAACCCACCATTATTGTATACCTGGAATCCGGGTGGAATAATTGCAGAAGATCCGACAGGGCTTGTTGCAGGTATCTATACCGTGCAGGTAACAGATGCATCAGGCTGTATCAATTTCTTCAGTACCACACTGACAGATCCGGCACCTATAACCATTACACCAAGTTCTACACCATCTGATTGCGGACAGTGTAACGGAACAATTACCATTGTACCTGCCGGCGGAACCGGTGCGCTTTCAACTATCTGGAATAACGGACTCGTTGGTAATTCCATCTCAGGCCTTTGCTCAGGTGTTTACCAGGCCCAGGTAACCGATGCAAATGGATGTATGCTCATAGAGCCGGTTGACGTTACCAATACAGGCGGCCTCATCGGTGACCTGGTAATTACTGCTATTACCTGTGCAGGTGGCTGTGACGGCCAGGCTGTTGTTTCAGGTACAGGCGGAACCGCACCATACAGTTATGCATGGCTGCATGACGGGTCAACTTCTGATACACAAACAAACCTGTGTGCCGGCACTTACTTTGTAACCGTTACAGACGCCACCGGCTGTTCTGTAAACATACAGGTAGATATGCTTGATCCGAATCCTATTACCGCTACTGCTACTATCACAAATCCTGATTGCTTGGCATCAAACGGATCAATCAGTGTACTAACCGCCAATGGAAATCTGCCGCACACCTATCAATGGAATACCGGCCCCATAACCCCTGCAATCGGAGGTATTCCGGCTGGTGTTTACACATTGACTGTAACCGACGCATCGGGATGTACAATGGACTTTGTATACGGTGTAAACAATGCCAATGCCGCAGCTATTTCATTGGTCACAACCAACGTTAGTTGTTACAATGCATGTGACGGAACAATTGATACACTTTCACTGACAGGCGGTACTGCTGCGTTTACATTCGACTGGTTGGACAATACAGGCACTTCGTTGGGGGTAAGCACCCCGCTAATAACAGCACTTTGCGACAACGATTATATTCTGCAGGTGACCGACGCCATGGGATGTCTTTCATTCCAAAGTGCAACCATTACGCAGCCTGATACCATTCTCACAAATCCGTTATTCCAGATCAATCCAACCTGCAACGCCGCTTGTGACGGGCAAATTGTCTCTAACCCGATTGGAGGTACGTTACCGTTCAGTTTTGCATGGAATGATCCGGCCAGCCAAACCACATTCACGGCAACAAATCTCTGCGCCGGACCTTATGATGTTTTGATAACGGATGCCAATGGTTGCCAGGTATCACAGTCCGGCAGCCTGACAGAGCCAACAGCAATAACCATTACCGTTAACAGCGTTACGGACGCTACCTGCCTTAACGCAACAGATGGCGCCGTTGACATAACTGCTTCAGGTGGAACACCAGGCTATACCTACGAGTGGATTTCACAAACACTTGCAGACACTACGCTGCTTGAAGATTTGTCCAACATTCTCCCAATGAATTATTACCTGACTGTAACAGACGCTAACGGCTGTATTGCACAAGATACTATTGGTGTTGATACCACTCTTTCTGTCATTGCCAACGCCGGACCGGATGCCTTTATCTGTTTCAATGATACGCTTACGCTGATTGGATCGTCCAACATTCCTGCCGGAGCGCTGTACAACTGGTATGATTCAACCGGAACATTCCTGATTGATACCACCCTGCTAAGTCTGCCTCCGGTAGCTGCGGGGTCCACATCTTTCATTTTTGAGGTGTCTTTTGGCGGATGCTCACATACCGATACCGTTGCTATTACCATGAACGGTCAACTGACTGTAGATGCCGGACCAGATATAGATCTTTATCCGACCCAGACAGGCACCATTGGAGGCGCCCCTACAACCAGTGCATCCAATACCGTCTTATGGTCACCATCAACCTACCTCAGCGGAACAACCGTTTTCAATCCAACGGTCATGCTGCCACAGGTTTCAACTATGTATTATGTCACAGCGACAGATTCTAATGGCTGCACGGTTACAGACTCCATGTATGTTGAAGTGCTT
Organism: Bacteroidota bacterium; assembly: GCA_016192075.1. GTDB lineage: Bacteria > Bacteroidota > Bacteroidia > Flavobacteriales_D > Crocinitomicaceae > JADJGJ01. The sequence continues at coordinate 251,447 of JACPUU010000021.1, forward strand.
CCTGAAATCATCATTCCGGACGGAATTTCACCAGACGGAAACAACCTGAACGACACCTGGATTCTTGATTTCCTGGATCAGTACCCGGGCGTATCTATCAAAATAAACGTGTACAACCGCTGGGGTGAATTACTGTTTGAAAGCGATGAAAACTACGACGATGATTGGGGTGGAACAACCAAAGACGGCAAACGTTTACCGGCCGGAACCTATTACTATGTGATAGATATTGATCATCCTGATTTTCCAGAGCCTTTTACAGGACCAATAACGGTAATGTGGTAACCAAAAAAAGACAACAATGAAAAAACTAGCCCTTATAGCGATTTTGGTTTTCATGAAAGGTCTTTCTATGGCCCAGCAATTACCCCAATTTTCGCAATACATGTTTAACCAGTATGCCTTTAACCCGGCATACGCAGGTGTGCCCACATCGTGGGAAGCAGTGACCAACAACCGGTACCAATGGTCTGGTATTACTGACGCTCCGCGAACATTCACCTTGTCTGCCCAGGGACCTCTCCGAAAAGAAAATATGGGCCTTGGCGGTTATTTGTATACTGACAATGTCGGACCAACCCGCCGGCTTGGTTTTCAAACATCGTATGCCTATCACGTACGTCTTTCAGAAACCATAAACTTATCTTTTGGACTGTCTCTTGGATTCAACCAATGGATGCTTGATGCCGATAAGGTAACCACTTATCATCCCGGTGATTTTTATTTTTCAAACGGGCTTCTTAAGACCACCGATCTGGACGGAAAATTTGGCCTTTACCTGTATCATGACAACTGGTATGTTGGCGCATCTGTCGAGCAAATGATGCACAATAAAATTACCTTTCTGGCTACACAAATAAGCTCTGAAAGCTTTATGGAAGATCATTTTTACGTCCACGGCGGATACACCTTTCACCTGAGTGAAAACTGGGACCTGGACCCCAGTATGCTCCTAAAGTTTGGTTTGCCGGCACCGCTTAAACTGGATGTTAACCTGCGGGCCACGTATAAAAAAGCCATTTGGGCAGGTGTAGGTTACCGCACGCATGATGCTGTTACAGCCATGGTAGGCTATTGTCATAAAAATCAGCTTCGCATTGGCTATTCATTTGATTTTACCACCACTGACCTGCGCAATTACAGTTCTGGTACACACGAATTAATGCTTGGTTTTGTGTTTGGCAAATCAAAAACGGGTGTACAAAACAATCCGTCGCTGGAATAAATTAGTATCTTGCTCTGCTAAAATTATCTTATGAAGCGATTACTGGCAGGAGCGCTGTTTATCATTGCCTCATTTTATTCGCTCGGGCAGGAAATTACCCAGACTGTACGCGGCACTGTTTCTGACATTGAGACAAATTACCCAATTGTTGGAGCCAAACTCAAAATTTCAGTTGGTACAGATAAAATTTTAGGCGCAATTGCCGATTCAGAAGGTAATTTTTCCATTCAGCAAGTGCCTGTTGGTAAACACACCCTTATTGCAACATCGGTTGGTTATGAAGCCAAAGAGATTACCGTTATTGTAACTTCAGGCAAAGAGTCTGTTGTTACGGTTTTAATGACCGAGTCTGCCATAACCAGTGAAGAGGTGGTTATTGTTGGCAAAAAAGAGGGTGAGACAAACAATGAAATGTCTACCGTCAGTTCGCAATCTTTTTCGGTAGAAGAAACAAACCGGTACGCGGGCAGCCGAGGTGATCCGGCACGTATGATGTCAAACTATGCCGGCGCACAGGGAACAGATGATTCACGCAACGACATTGTAATTCGTGGAAACTCGCCCCTTGGTGTTATTTACCGCATTGAAGGTGTGAGTATACCCAACCCCAATCACTTTGCCATTTCAGGCTCTACAGGCGGACCCATTTCTATTCTCAACAACAAATTTTTGGATAATTCAGACTTTTTTATGAGTGCTTTTCCGGCTGAATATGGCAACAGCACCTCAGGTGTTTTTGATTTACGGCTGCGCAAAGGGAATAATAATGTACACGAATTTTCAGGCCAGTTTGGTTTTCTTGGAACTGAGGCGCTGTTTGAGGGTCCGCTATCCAAAAATCACAAAGGCAGTTACCTGGTAATGGGTCGTTATTCAACCCTTACACTGATTGATAAAATAGGCATTAAATACGGTACTGATGCCGTTCCGGTCTATGGTGACGGGGCCTTTAAATTTGATTTTCCGTTAAAGGGCGGCAGCAATCTTTCACTTTGGGGAATTGGCGGCGGCAGTGCTATTGATATTTTAATTTCAGATCAAACTGAACCAGCACAAGATGCCTATGGTGACCAGGACCGCGACCAGCATTTCAGAACCCGCATGTTCTCAACCGGTTTAACCTATAAAAAACCCTTTAGCAAAAACTGCCTGATTAAATCATCCATTGCCTATTCATACCAAAATCAAAACAGCCAGCACGAATATATTCTGAGACACCTGGGGACTGACAGCACCTGGATTTACGATGCTGATCCGTTCACGATGATGGGTTACCAATACACCATTTCAACAGCATCTGCTTACTTCAGCATCAATCAAAAACTGAATCAAAATCACGTGCTTAAATACGGATTTAATGTAGACGCGCACTATTTTAACATGAGCGATTCAATCCGCAATGACATTTCAGACTCTTTATCTGCCTTTTATTACCGCTGGGATTATATTTCCAAAACGCCGGCCGTGCTGGCACAATTGTTTGTTCAGTGGAAATATAAAATAGGTGAAAAAACAACATTGAATGCCGGGCTGCACAGCCAGTATTTTTCATTCAGCAACTCTCTTTCACCGGTTGAACCCCGCCTGGGACTCAAGTATGAAATCAATGAAAAAAACACGCTGGCAATTGCCGGCGGACTGCACTCACAAACGCATCCGCTATACATCTACACCTACCATCAATATGATGGTGCCGGAAATAAAGTATTGCATAACCAGAACATTGATTTTTTAAAATCTGTACACAGCGTAGTAAGCTATACACTAAACCTGAAGGGATCACTTCAATTAAAATCAGAAGTGTATTACCAGTATTTGTACAACGTGCCTGTTGAAATTGTACCCTCCGCGTTTTCACTACTTAACCAGGGCAGCGGGTTTTCACGCTTTTTCCCTGACAGCCTTCAAAACACCGGTACCGGTTATAATTACGGCGCTGAACTTACGGTGCAGAAATACTTCAACAAAAGTTTCTTTTTTCTAACCACGCTAAGCCTATACCAGTCACGCTACACTGGTAGCGATGGTATTGAGCGGAATACAGATTTCAACGGCAACTACATCAGCAACCTGCTGGTTGGTAAAGAATTTAAAATTGGTAAAGACAAGCGCCACACCCTGGCACTGGGTATGAAAGTAACCTACGCCGGTGGAAAACGCTATGGTTATGTAGATACAGTGGCTACCAATCTGCAAAAAGAAATTATTTATCTGGACTCAGCTTACAACGAACGTCAGTTCCATGATTACTTCAGGCTTGATGCAAAAATAAACTACACCATTAACGGGAAAAAAGTAAGTCATGAAATAGGCCTTGACCTGATTAACCTGTTAAACACCAAAAATATCCTGGGGCTCACCTATGTGCCTAATCCTGACAATCCTAGCGAACCCTATACGCAGCGAAATCAGCTGGGTTTTTTACCCCTTTTCTATTATAAACTGGATTTTAAGGTTGCCGGCAGCCCGAATAGTTAAAAGTTTATGTAACTAAATTTGGGCAGGCCTCGTTTAACAGGCATAAACCCAAACAAAATGAGTATTTGCATAACCTGTGAAAAAGATTTCGGGGGTCGCTCCAATCAGAAATTCTGTTCCGTATCCTGTAAAAACAAACATCACAATTCACTAAATAAACAGAAAGAAGCGGTCGTTCTCAACGTCAACAAAATTCTTCATAGAAACTGGACGGTGCTGAACAAGCTTTACCAGATTTACAGGAGCACTCCCATTTCCATTGATGTGGCGTCAGCCTATGGGTACAATGTCAGTTATTTTACACACATTCACAACAGCCCTATTGGTGAAAAGTACACCATGGTGTATGACATTGGCTTCAAAAATCACATCGATAATAAAATCCAGATTTTTCCCGCTCCCTGACCGGGCGCCGTTTATCCTTTAAAAGGATACTTCTGTAAGTTTTTACGGGCTTTTTGTTCATTATTTGACGGCAAGGCATTCAATTAGTGCTGAATGAGTTTTACTTTTGCCCGTACTAGCCTGCTCCATGAAAAAACTTAGCTCACTCATACTGCTGATCCTTTTAGTCCAGCCCTCATTCGGGCAGACAAAAAAGAAAATTGACCATACCGCTTACGATGAATGGAAATCTATTCGCAGTGTTGTGCAGTCACCCACAGGCAATTATGTATTGTACGAAGTAACACCGCTGGAGGGCGACGCCACCTTGTTTTTCTATGATGTGCGTGAAAATGTGACCACTACTTTTTCACGTGGAAAATCAGGCCGTTTTCTGCGCGATGAAAGTGCCTTTTTATTTTTGGTAGAACCGCAGTTTGATACCATTCACAAACTGAAACTGGCAGATACCAGCAAAGACAAATTGCCCAAAGACAGCTTGTTTATTTATTGGCCCGCAACTGATTCAGTAAGGTCATTTGCAAACATAAAATCTGTCACGGTGCCTGAAGAAGGGTCAACCGTTGTTTTTTTGAGCACAAAAGATGCGCGGCCGGATTGCCCTGAAAATCCGAAAAAAAAGAAGAAAAAGAAAAAAGAAAAAAACCCTTGCACCAAAGCGGCAACCAGCGGCACCACCCTCACCCTTTTTAATACCGCAACAGGCCACACAACAAGTATTGATTGTGTTACCGCTTACCAGCTTTCTGAAGATGGCAGCAAATTGCTTTACGTTCAAAGTTTAAAGGGAAAGAAAGATACCTTATCGTTATTTTTATTTGACCTCACTGATTCATCACATACCCAGCTCATCAGCGGGCAATATGGCATATCACAACTGAATTTTGATAAAGCGGGAAATCAAATTGCTTTTCTGGCAACCGCCGATACAAACAAGCTCAAAAACTATTCACTTTACTACCATTCGGTTAAAAATGACCTGACAGGATCTGTAGTAGACTCTATGAATCAAAGCATGCCTGCCGGGTGGAATGTTTCAGAGTTTGGCAAAGTTTTTTTCAGTGAAGATGGCCTCAAACTGTATTTTGGAACTAATGCATTAGTTGTACAGGAGCCTGAAGATTCGCTGCTTGACACGGAAATAGCCAAGGTAGATGTTTGGGGATCAACCGATTCCAGAATACAGCCGCAACAATTAATAGAGCTGAACGCCGATAAACGCAAGGCATACACAGCGGTGTTTTACGTCGCTGATAAAAAAATGGTGCAGCTGGGCAGTGCTGACGTGCCTGATGTATCTGTCAATCCACAGACACCGGCGCAGTTTATTTTAGGGCGCAACGATGCCCCTTATCAGCGCGAGGCCACCTGGGAATATCCCTGGAAAACTGATTTTTACCTGATTGACCAGGAAACCGGCCAGGCCACTGCACTTGCCAACGGTTTAGGATTCAGAACAAGCCTGTCTCCATCAGCCAATTATTTTGTTTACTACAACGGTTCTGATTCCAGTTGGTATGCCATTCATACACAAACTAAAATTACGGCCAACCTTTCATCACACCTCAATGCCCTGTTTGCTTCAGATAACAACGGCAATCCATCACTGGCTGATGAACAGGGACTCGTTGGCTGGAGTGTTGTTAACGGGCAGGAATATGTGCTGGTTAATGCCCGTTACGATATCTGGATGCTGAATCCATCTGACCCGCAGGCATCTATCTGCCTTACCGGCGAAAAAGGCAAGGCCCAAAAACTCAAATTTGATTACTACCGCCTTGACACCGACAGTCTTTACACCATACCTGAAAACAACTACCTCATTGGTGTTGACGAACAGACAAAACGTGAAACCATTTACCGGTTAACGTATACCGGGCAAACCTATCAGCAAGCGTCACTTTTGAGTACCGATCACCGGATTGCACTTATCAGTAAAGCAGAACTATCTGACCGGGTTATTCTTCGCAGAATGAATTTTACCACCTACCCTGATCTCGAAAAAACAGACGTAACGTTTGCCAATCCGGTTCAATTCTCAGCAATAAATCCGCAGCAAAAAGAATACAATTGGGGAACCGTAGAAATGGTGTCGTGGAAGAGTTTTGAGGGCCGCAATTTACGCGGCCTGCTCTACAAACCTGAAGATTTTGATTCAACAAAATCATACCCGATGATTGTTTATTTTTATGAAAAATATACCGACGACATTCATGTTTACTACGCCCCCAAACCTACGGCATCCATTATTTACCCAACTGAATATGTGAGCAATGGCTATATCATTTTCATTCCGGATATTGAATACACCCCGGGCTATCCCGCCAAATCAGCATACGATTGCATTGTAAGCGGTACAGACTATCTCACCGGCCGCTTTCACTGGATTGACTCAACCAGGCTGGGTCTTCAGGGCCAAAGCTGGGGCGGTTACCAAACGGCACAACTTATAACCATGACTACCAAATACAAAGCAGCTATGGCAGGCGCACCGGTAACCAACATGTTCTCTGCCTACGGCGGCATACGCTGGGGTTCAGGCATCAGCCGCATGTTTCAGTATGAGAAAACCCAAAGCCGCATTGGTTATACGCTTTGGGAACGGCCGGACCTTTATATGCTTAATTCACCTGTATTTGGCTTACCCAAAGTAACAACGCCACTGCTGATTATGAGTAATGATGGTGATGGCGCCGTTCCATGGTACCAGGGAATTGAAATGTACATGGGTTTGCGGCGGCTTGGAAAACCTGTTTGGCTGCTCAATTACAACGACGATGAACACAACCTGATGCAGCTTGCCAATAAGCGTGATTTGAGTATACGCATGCGTCAGTTCTTTGATTACTACTTGCTTGGTGCACCTATACCGGCCTGGATGTCTGAAGGAGTGCCCGCAGTTGAAAAAGGAAAGAATTTCGGCTTTGAACTTGAAAATTCGGGCAATTAATCGATTAATTTAAACAAATTTTGTACTTTAACATTTCGAATGAACACACTGAGAAAAATGGCATTGCTGCTTTTGCTGAGCCCGGTTGGCGGGTTTGCGCAAACCAGTGTGACCATTCCCAACGTGTTTACGCCTGACAATGATGGTGTTAACGATATGTTTCGCATCAGCACCGCAGGTTATGATGCAATGACCTGTTCTATTTTGAACCGCCACGGTGAAATTGTGTATCGTTTTTATGGCTTAAACGGCAGCTGGGATGCTTTTACCCATGCCGGTGTAAAAGTCACCGCCGGAACCTATTTTGTTTTTCTGGAATTAACCCTGCCAGATGGAAGCACAGAAACCAGACAAGGTACACTGCAGGTTCAGTATTAATCCGTACTTATTTCGACGCCTATTCCTGTTTCTTGCTGTGCAGGCTGCGATTCTTTTGCTGAAAACAGTTCCCGGGCCATGTAATAAATAACCCAGGTCATTGCCAGCCCAATAATCACTTTAATTACAAACATCCAGGGAAACACACGCTTATGTGCTTTGTACCGACTCAAATCAAGGTTATATGGTTTGTTTTCTTTTTCCAAGGCTGATAGCTTTTCTTTCAGGTAATCTGTCAGACGTTTACACCAAATTACACAAACGTTAGTCTTTTGATGACATGTTGGGCAGAATGATATCACTGTATTTCGTTCATCCGTCAAAGACGTACTCCAATAACGCAAACAACGGCTCTCTGAAATAATTCAAACAGATCCCGACACGGTTTATTTTATTGGAGTCGGGATTGATGACGTTATGTGTTTTTGTTCGTCCGTCAAAGACGTACTCCAATAACACAAACGTCATCAACCTGTTCAAGACTGCCTTTCCATTCATCAAAGGTACTATTGAGCAGGTTCTTTTGATCAACCATTGGTCTTTTGTGAATAGATTGCAGCAGTTCAATGAACTGTTTATACTTAAACTTTTTACCCTTGGGGCCGCCAAACTGATCTACAAATCCGTCAGAGAAAAGATAGACACAGTCTCCCGGTGAAATATTCATGGTGTGGTTGGTGAAAGGTGTCTCTTTCCCTTCAAAATAACCTACAGGCTGTTTATCGCCTTTCAGTTCTGCTACCTCACCTGAGCGAATCAGAAACAAGGGGTTATTTGCACCGGCAAACTCCAATGTATGTGCCGTTTCATCAATACAGCAAATGGCCATATCCATCCCATCCTTCCGGTTTACGCCTTTGCCCTTTTGATTTAATGCCCGAACCACATTTTTTCTGAGTTCGTTCAATATTTCAGCCGGTCTGCTTATGCCCCGCTCATTGATTATCTGATGTAAAAAGGTATTGCCAATCATGCTCATAAAAGCACCGGGAACACCGTGCCCTGTACAATCTACGGCCGCAATAATTTTTTTGCCTTCCAGTTCAGTATACCACAAAAAGTCACCACTCACAATGTCTTTGGGCCGCAGCATAAAGAACGAATCACTGAACAGTTCCGGATTGTCTTTTGTAGGCAACAGGGCTTCTTGTATTTTGCTGGCATATTCAATACTCGCCAGTATGTCTGAATTTTTTTCCTGGATAATTTCATTGGCCTGCTGCAACCGCAGATTTGCACGCTGTTTGAGCACATTTCGGTTATACAACGTGGTAGCCAGCACAATCAAAAGAATTAGCCCCAGCACCGAAGAAATGATAATGATTCTGGAGTTCTGAATTTCTTCGGCATTTTTGGCAATTTCCAAATCCTGAATCTGGCTTCGCTGAACCAGTATTTCATTTTCTTTGACGGTTTGATCAGCTTTATACCGCTCCTGCATTTCAATGAAAGAGGTTGCATTTTCTTTTTCTCTTAAACTATCTGTCAATATTTTGTAGGATTTAAAATGGTCCAGCGCGCTCCTGAAATCTCCCAGTTTTTCATACGAAGCAGCCAGGCCAACGTGTGCATGCGCTTCATTTTTCAACGATTTTCCTTCCTCGGCATCTTTCAATGATTTTAAATCATATTCAACCGCAATCTTATACTTTCCTTCGGCCTGAAAAACACCGGCGAGGTTGCGGTTAGAAACAGCCATGAGGTCATAATCCTGTTTAACGGCAGCCTGCTCATAGGCGTCAAAAAAATGTGTCTTTGCCAGCACATAATTTTCGTCATGCAATTCAGCAAAGCCAAGGTTGATGTAGCAGGTTGCAGCCAGGTACTGATTGTTGTTTTTAAGTGCGGCAGACAAGCCTTTATTGAGGAAAAAACGGGCTGAATCACCCACGTGCAGCGCTGAATAAATTGATCCAATGTTTATGTATCCAAAAACGGCGCCTTCAATATCATGCAATGCTTCATCAATTTCAGCACTTTTATTCATGTAAAACATGGATGTTGTATAGTTTCCCAGGTTGCCGTTCAATGCCCCCATGTTGTTATACGCCTTTGATATATAAGCTGAATCTTTAAGGTCAAATGCTGAGTTCAACACACGCTGAAAATAAAACAGGGCAGAATCAGACTGGTTCAGATTCATGAATGCTATTCCCAGGTGATTTTCAGCATCCATTTTATTTCGTATAGAAAAATTGGAGGTGGAGTAAACCAATTTGCGGTTTTGTTTTGCAATCAGCAATGCCTTTTGCGGATCATTTGCCTCAAGCTCATCAAAGAGCTGAATCAGCAACAACGATTGCTCAACCGGATTGGTTGCTGCAGCCAGCCGGTGTTCCAGGCTATCAATACGTTGATTCTGAGCAAGCAACATAACGCCTGAACCAAGCCACAGATGGAGCATGAGACAATATCGGACCAACTTGAACTTCATTTTTTCAAAGTAATCAATAAATTCTATATATTCATCCCTAAAACCATTAAAAATTAAAGATTATGGAAGAACTTTTTGAAGTTAGAGCAGCCGGTGAGGGTACCGTTGCAGTAGGTACTGAGATCAATACAATTTTATCAAGTATGGGGTGCCAGGGCTTTAACGAGCGTTATTTAGGTGTAGTAAAAGCAGTTGTGGAAAAAGCAGAAGGAAGAATTACCAAACAAAAACTGGTTTGGGGTGAAGAGAACGATCCAAAATTCAATGAAAGCCAGCAAAAAAATGCAACCGCACTTCTGGGTGCAGCTATAAAAGCCGTTGAAGGTGGTGGTGACCCGGCTGAACTGGTTGTTAAATTTGTAGTTAGAAAATAACAGGTAAAACCGAAATAAAAAGGCCCGGTATTCTGAACTTATTTCAGAATCCGGGCCTTTTCTTTTTTGTTCGTTTATCTTCTGCGTTTAAAAAGTGCAAAATCAAGGTTTGCAAATTCCAGTGAAAATTCCAGCCCGCCGGTGCGCGCATATTGACCGAATTTGGAAACCGTAATATCGTAGGATACACCAAATTTAAAACTGCTCCATTGCACATAAATCATGGGGCTCACAGCATCACCGTAACGCATGGCCAAACCACCCATTACATAAGCATCCCGATTCAGCCCCGTGGTTTTACCACCGCTTGAAATACGATAGCGCAGCAAAGCCCCGAAAAGGGTTTCATTGTGCGGCCCCTGAATAAACTCATTGAAAAAAGCCTCTACCCCTACTGATGTTCCCGGAAAATCTTTCAGAAAAGAAGTATGTATAACCAGTTTTGAATAGAGCTGTTCAGTAAACCCAATACGATACGTCATCTCTGGTGTATTAGCGTGGAAATAAGCAACACCCAATTTAAACTCGGTGGCATCATCCCTGGTAAATCCAATTTTTTGATTTCCATAACGGTAAAACAAACCGGCTGACACCTCAGGATAAATAAAGCTAACCAGGCTGTTTGATTCGTGTGAATTCATGGTTGGGTCTAACGCCGTTCCATCAAACTGATTCGGGAAAATAAGTCCGGTAAGATCACCGGTGCGCTGACCTATACCAAACTGCAACCCGGCTGAAAGGGTGTGCATTTCAGCAACCGGAACAATAGCACTGAAATTAAAAAGCGCCTGCTTGCTGCCAAACTTGCTGTCACCGCCAATATCATTGTACAACTGAACCCCAAAACCAATATGCGCTTTATTGCCGCGTTTTGGTTTGAAAAAATTCATGTCAGCAGCAATGGATGTTGTAAAAAATTTGGTGCCTGAATTAACCCATTGGTTTTTGTGATTAACCGTTACACGCTCCCACCCGTTAAACATGCCGGTTGCTGCCGGATTGATCAACATAGGCGTTTGCTGTGACTGGGTAAAGTGAATGTCTTGCGCTACGGCACAAAAACCCGTCAGTAAAACTGAAAAAACGAGTGCTTTTTTCATCGCTATCGGATTACGGTTATGTTACCCGTTTTTTTGATAGGCCCCGTTTCATCCAGCACATAGGTGACTGTATACGAGTAGATGCCTGAATTAACCAACTTGTTTTGATAGTAGCCATCCCAATACTGATATGGTTCACTGCTGCTGCTTTTAAACACCATATTTCCCCAACGGTCATAAATGCTCAGCTCGTATGAAATAACATCGTATCCGGCAAAGAACAGAAGCAGGTCGTTGTTGCTATCAGCATTTGGTGAAAAGGCATTTGGCATGTGAAAACCAGTATAGGTACTTGGATTCGGAACTCCCGGCGGTGGTGGCGGAACAACCACAATTTCTGTAAAGTGGGCAATGATTGAATCATTCATAGTCAGGTTCAGTGTATCGTTTAAGCTGTCTGCATTCATAAACGTGTGGTTGGTAGACTCCCAATAATCAAATTCATACCCGGTAAATGCATTGGCTTTAAAGAGGGTATTGATGTTTCCGTAATACAGGCCGGTCCATGGATAATAAGGAACCCACTCTGAATTCACTTTCACCTCACCAGCGCCGGCAGGATCTACATTCACCACAAGGTCAAACGGCCCTGTAAGATCATAGCAATCAACCATACCCGAACTGATAGCTGCACAGCGTGCATCAATGTAATCTTTCAGTGTTTGAACATTGGCCTGCCATCCGGCAACGGTACCACCCCACTTGGTTGTCTGACCAGCCATTTCAGGTGTCATAACGGCCACCATACTGTCAAGAATTGCATGCATTTGCGGGCATGAAAAAACACCGTTTGAAAGATCTGCATAGCGGGTAATATACTCCTGCTGAAATTCTGCATTCGCCATCAGTGCATTCAAAATGGTGATGTGTCCTTCGGGGTCTGACCCGCCCGAGAGTGTTTCAACGTTACATGGGTCAGCATCAGGCGCAGTACTTGGCACGCCGGTGTAATTGATGTAATGACCAAATGTGGCATCGTTGTCCCAAAGGGCGTAACGCCAGGTTTTTTTATCACCAAGCGGGTTGTTTCCTTTCCACCAGGCGGTATTCCAGTTAAGCCAGTCAGACGTAACCACGTATGAATTTAACACTACGTAATCAATCAAACTGCCCACGTTGTATTTGGTTTTTACATATTCATAATTGGCCGTAATAGACATGTCGTTGGTGGTGATGTATGTGTATAAATCATTCCACTCTGTCATGGCCGGATCACCGTATTCAGCCCAGGTACCGCCCCAGGTTTTGATGAATTCAATTTCGTATTTTCCCTGGTTGTAATAGTGACTTGTAAAATCATGATCATCTACTTTTTCACGCACATCGTAAAGGCCCCAATACTGTCCGTCAACATACAACACCATGAAGGCAGCAGTACGTTCATCAAGTCTCAGATCACCAATAGCAGAAATGGTGTGTACATAGGCATCGCGAATATGCGCACCACCTGAAGCCGGATAGTTGTCATTTGCAGCTGCTTTTACAATCAGTTTCTGAAATTCATCACGGTCTTTTGCGGCATAAATCTGGTCATGAACGGCATAATTGATCCCGTATTCATCACGCATTACAAAGTCAAATCCGCGCTGATCATAACTCCACGAGTCATTCCCGTGTTTGTTGTAATAACCTTCGCCTTCATCCACAAGTGCACCGGCCTCATCAAAAAGTTCAAAGGCGCCGTCAAAATTATTGCTGAATGCACCCGGGGCCACGTCATTTAAAAAATCAGTCACTTCATCACCGCAAATAGACATTACCGGAACGGTGTGCGGGCTGTTAATGAAATAGGTATTGGTTTCTACAAAACTTGCAGGAGTGCCAGGTGTTGATGAAAAGCAGCGCGCCCTCAAAACCGACGTGGCACTGATATTTACCGGACCTGCATAAACGGTTGAAGAAGTTGTTGGTGTTGTTCCATCAGTTGTATAATAAATGGTAGCTGAACCGTCTGTTGTAGAAATGGTAACGTTTTGCGAGCCGCTGTAAAACCCACCTGCAACACTCAGGGTTGGCGTTGCTGTATAATAATTCATTGCACCGGTATTAGCGGCGTTAGGTGTTGGTGTGGTAAACAAACTCCAGGTACCTGCACCGTCTGTTGTTCTTCCATAAGAATGATCTTTTTGAGTCATCTTGGTCATGGTAAGACTGTCAATAACCAGGCCAGACGGCGATGTTAAAATGATGGCTTCATTTTTTGTTTGTGTCAGTGTAAACCCGGCGTGAACCTGCGCTCCACTCAATACACCCCTGCCAGAAAAAAAGACTACGGCATAACCGCCTGCTGGAACGCTTGCGCCTGCTGGTATTTCCCATTTCTGCAGGTTGTTATCATTGTCAGACAGAAAAAAGCCGCTCAGGTCATAGGCAGATGCACCGGAGTTGTAAAACTCCACCCAATCTTCTCTCAACCCAAAGGCATCAACTGGTCCGGAAGCATTTGAACACGAATATTCATTGATTTTAACCTGGGCATAAACTGATACAGAAAGGGTAAATGCAAGGCAAAGTAGTATTTTTTTCATACGTTTAAGTATACGTTAACAATACGTAACGGGAGTGCTAAAGGTTGACCGGAGAAATCAAAATTCCGGTTGTTTTTGGCTTCAGCATGTCAGATATCCCTGCCTAAATTAATCAATATTCCCGTTAATCCCCCATTTTCACTACGTTTTTTTAAGTTTTGACAACTCTTGGAATGCCAACCCGCACCCGAAATATTAACCTGATCTTACTATTCTGTTAATTTATTCTTACGTTTGCCGTGACACGACTGTGCTCAGCTAAATTTCACAACGAATATTATTTTTATGCGGATTGTTCTGATTGCCCTTATTTGCTCTACTGTTCTGCTTGCCTGCAATAAAGAAGCAGGGCGCGGTGGAACGTCATCCCTTACCGGAAACGTTCACGTTTATGATATCAACGGTGTTGGTGATACAATTGGTGAGTATGACGGTATGGACGAAGATGTTTTCATTATTTACGGTGATGCCGACAATACCTACGACGACAAATTTGCCTGCAGTTATGACGGAAGCTATCGGTTTGATTACCTGACCCCGGGCACGTATAAAGTATTTGCTTACTCCCGTTGTGACACCTGTGATGATGGTGTGAAACCGGTTTTCAAAACCGTTGAAGTGACTGAGAAAAAAACAGAATACACCGTTCCTGATCTGAATATTCTGAAATAAGTATGCGCGCGTTTTTTGTATTGACGGCCCTGGTTTTTACTACTTGCTCGTATGCACAGTACCAGGATGCCAATTTGTGGACCTCAGCAGCTGTTAATGCAGACCTCACCAAAAAAATGGCTGTCAGCTACAGTACTGAGCTTCGCCTTTATAAAAACGTTACGTCTATTGATTCTTATATCAACGAATTATCATTCAGTTATGAACCCGTCAAAAACCTGATTACAGGAATTGATTACCGCTACAGCCGAAAAAACCAGGAGGCCTATTTTGAAGGGGTTCACCGTGTTGGTGCAGAGGTGTCATACGAACAAAAAATAGATGCATTGGGCCTTAGACTTAAAGCACGCGTGCGCTACCAGCTACCGTTCAACTACCTGGGTGTAATCAATGATGCCATTTATCCTGACAACCGCAATGTGATGCGTTTTAAACTCAGCGCCAAATACCGGCCGGTAAATCTCAAAAAAATTCAGCCCTTTGCAAGCTACGAATTCTATAAGGCTCTAAGCCCAAAAAACCTTTATAACCCCATTGACTCATACCGCATAACGGCAGGTGTTTCCTTTGATTTGCCCAAACGTCATTCCATTGATGTTTATTACATGCTGGAGAAAGAGTACAGATCAATACCACAACTGAATCACATTTACGGCATTCAATATACCTATGATCTTTTCAAAGATCCGGTTTTTGAAGCACCTGTTTCCAAGTAATTTCTGCGTGATTTTACCCTTTGAAATTAATTGCTTTTTGAATTACGAATAGCGGTTATTAATGCGGAATTAGCCCTTACAAATTCTCAGGACTTAGTGTCTCTTATGTACTGTTTTCTGAGTCACGGATACCGCCTGATTTAACCCTTTCGGCATTCGCTATTCTTTGTTCACTCCGATATTATTCTAAGACTATAAAATCAGCTAATCACCCGTTAACAATTTCCAGATCTATTTGCTTTTTAGCCAGGTTTACATTGGCAAGTTTCACCTTTACCTGGTCACCCACATTGAATTCACGGTTGTCATTAGCACCCACAACCACATAGTCACGTTCATCAAAATAATAACGGTCGTCTTTCATTGATTTAAGTGAAATCATGCCTTCACAAAAGTTTTCATTGAGCTCAACAAAAAGGCCCCAATCAGTAAGCCCGGTAATGGTGCCGTCAAAAACCTGGCCCACTTTGTCTTTCAGAAACTGAGCCTGAAAAAACTTGCGCGAACTGCGCTCAGCCTCCACCGCTTTTCGTTCAGTAATAGAAATGTGTTTGGCCGTTGCACTTAAGTGTGAATGGTGCCTGATTTTGTTTGTGATTACCTCAAACAAAACCCTGTGGACAACCAGATCAGCATACCGGCGAATGGGTGAAGTAAAATGCGCGTAATGCGTAAATGCCAGCCCGTAATGCCCGATGTTTTTGGTATCGTATGCGGCTTTTGCCATTGATTTAACTGCCATTTGCTGAACCATGTTATAAGAAGGTTCATCACGCATTTCATCAAAAATACGATTCATCTGGCGGGCAATATCCTGCTCATCACGGTAGCTGAACCCCTTGCCGAATTTGGAAATGAAAACCCTGAACTGTTCTACTTTTTCAGGGTCTGGTTTGTCATGCACCCGGTAGATGTACTGAACGCGTGGCTGACGTTTGGGATCACCCACAAAAAAGCCTACCCTGCGGTTAGCCAGCAACATAAATTCTTCAATCAGTTTATTCGAATCCTGGATGATTTTCTTAATCACTTTAACCGGTAAACCAGCTTCATTTAATTCAAATCTGACCTCGGTTGACTGTACTTCAAGAGCGCCTTCTTTCAGTCTTTCTTTGCGCAATTTTTTTGCCAGCTCATCGACAATTAAAATTTCTTTGGCGTAATCACCCTCTCTCGTTTCTATGATCTTCTGAGCCTCTTCATACGTAAACCGGCGGGCCGAACGGATTACTGTTTTTCCAAACCATTCATTGACAATTTTAGCGCCGGGTGTTAATTCAAAAACAGCTGAAAAGGTAAATTTATCTTCATTTGGCCGCAGTGAACAAACCCCGTTTGAAAGGTGTTCAGGCAGCATGGGAATTACGCGGTCAACCAGGTAAACAGAGTTGCCCCGCACCAGCGCTTCTTTATCCAGTGCTGAGTCTTCAAGCACATAATGCGCCACATCAGCAATGTGAACACCAATGCTGTAGTTTCCGTTTTCAAGGTATTCAAATGAAATGGCATCATCAAAATCTTTGGCATCTACCGGGTCAATGGTAAACGTGAGCACTTTTCTGAAATCACGCCGTGCGCTTATTTCATTTTCAGGCAGGGTGATTGAAATTTTATTTGCCTCTTCCATTACCTCATCCGGAAAGGTAAACTTGATGCCATTTGAAATCAGAATAGCTTTCATTTCAGCATCATTGGAGCCGGGATGACCAAATACCTCAACAATTTCACCAAACGGATTTTTTGCAGATTCAGGCCAGTCTGTTAACCGGGCAACCGCCTTATACCCGCTTTTTCCATCTTTGAGTTTTCCAATTGGAATAAAAATATCCACATCTATTTTAGGGTCGTCAGGAATTAAAAAAGCCATGTGTTGCTGAACCTCCAGCGTTCCTACAAAAAGACGGTCTTTACGTTCAAGTATGTCTACCACCTCTCCTTCCGGTTTACGATCACGTGATTTGGAGGTAATTCTGACACTTACCTTATCTCCATTCAACGCTTTGTTGGTTGCCCGGGCCGGAATAAAAATGTCATCACGCAATTCTTCCGTAATAACATACGCCGTTCCGCGGTTGGTAAAATCAATAACACCGGTATAGAAATTGGTTTCTGCCGCATATTTAAAAAGACCTCTTTCAGGTTCATCCAAAAGCCCCTCTTTACGCAGGTCATTTAACAGGGTAAAAACCAGTTTACGAATCTCTTTGTCGGTAACATTCAATGCTTCCGAAACCTGTTTGTAATTAGCTGTTTTTGATTTATTGGTTTGAAAATAGCGCAGGATAGATTCACGCAGAAACCGGCTTAATTTTTGCGCCGGTGATTTTTGTTTTTTGCTCATTGGCAGATTAATATTCGAAATAAAATTAGGAATAATTTGTTTGAGCGCTTTCTATTTCTCAATTTTCGACTAATTTTATCAGTTGAATTCAAAACTGCACAATTGTGAATAAGAAAATCGAAAAAATACTCAATAAACAAATTGAGGCCGAAGCTGTTTCATCACATCTATACCTGGCCATGGCATCGTGGGCTGAAAACTCAGGGATTAACGGCACGGCAAATTTTCTGTATTTACATGCTGATGAAGAGCGGGTTCACATGCTAAAACTTATCAAGTTTGTGAATGAGCGCGGCGGCAAAGCTGTAATACCTGCTATTCCTGCACCAAAACAAAACTTTGAATCACTGACAGATGTGTTCAGCCGCTTGCTGGAGCATGAGCTGATGGTGACCAACATGATCAATGAAGTAGTTTTTGTATGCCTTCAGGAGAAAGATTATACCACCCATAACTTTATGCAATGGTATGTGGCCGAGCAGCTTGAAGAAGAGGCCCTGGCACGCAACATTCTCGACAAACTGAAAATGATTGGCAGTGACAAAGGCGGACTTTACCTGTTTGACCGTGATATTGAATCATTTCAGGTTGGTAATAAAGCAGGTGCAGCCAGTCCTAAATAGTTTTGGCACAATTTTAGTAAACTCCATCAGCATCAAATATCCTTTTTGAGCAAACGAATTTACATAGCGCTTCTTGCCATTGTCCTCATCAGTTGGGCAGACAAATCTGTTATGCTCACCCAGGTAAAGGATACCCGTTCAGTAGCCAAGGCGCTGTTCATCTATAATTTTGCTACACTCATTGACTGGCCTGAAGATTACCGAAAAGGCAATTTTGTAATTGGTGTTTTAGCCACCAGTAATGATGTTTACAATGAGTTAAATACCAAATACAAGGGAAAATCTATCGGCAGCCAGGAAATTGTTGTGCAAAAATATGCCAGCCGCACAGAAATAGACAAGGCACATATTTTGTTTATTGGAGAAGATAAAAGTGATCAGATTACATCACTTACTACACAGCTCAAGGCAAAAAGCACGCTGATTGTAACAGAGAAAGAAGGTTACCTTTCAAAAGGTGCGGTCATCAACTTTGTGCTGGATGGCAGCAAACAGGCTTACGAAATCAGTAAGCCCAATGCAAAAAAATATAACCTGGTTATTGCGACCAAATTAACAAGTTTAGCGTACAAGGTAGTGGAATGAGGCTGATTAAAAACATATTGTTTAGTGTGCTGCTAAGTGTTGCAGGTCAGGTGTACGCCCAGGAGTATACGGCTAAAGCGCATGCCCAGTTCCAGGCTAAAGACTACGATTCAGCCCGTGTGCTGATTGATTATGCCATTCAAACCAACGAAAAATACAATTCACAAACCTGGCAGTTACGCGGTTTGATTTACCGCAAACTGGAGTCGCCTGAAAATATCAGTTACCGTGAAGTGGCCATTGAATCATTTATACAGGCCCGCCAGACAGACACTACACAGATTTACAAGGAAAAAATCAACGAGTACCTCTACAACACCATTATTCGTTATTACAACGATGCTGTAACGTACCTGAACGAGTTCAAATACACTGATTCTGAAAAAAGTTACCTGATGTTTAAGGCCCGTTACCTGGAACTGATTGATGCAACTAAAAATTTCGCTAACGAGGATATAGAATATTACAACGCCCTGGGTGGTGGTTACACCAAACAACTCGGACAACTCTCCGGTAAAGACTATGACATTGTTTTTGCACTGGCCATTAGTGCGCTTGGCAAGGTGCTGGATGCTGACTCTATGAATTACCTGGCTAACCTGAATGCTGCTGTTATGTATTACAACCGCGGTGCTGACCTGATTGTGAACCAGGATCCTGAAAACACATCCATTGAAGTGCTGATGGAAAATATTGCCACAGCCGAATCACTTTTTCTGAAGGCCTTGCCATTGATGCAAAAGGCTTACGCCATTAACCCCACAAATATTGAAGTGCTTGAAGGGCTGTCAGGTATTTATTACAGCTTAAATGACATTGAAAATCACCTGGTTTATCAAACCCAGCTGGACAAAATCAATTTGCCTAAATTTTTAGAAATCTATCAAAATAACCCTAATGACAGGGAAAACCTGAGACAGCTCGTTCGTATTTATTCTTCAACTTTGAAAGACGACGCGCAATATCTCAAATTTAAAACTATCTTAGACCAACTTGGCGGATAGCGTAAATGAGTTTCAGATTTTCCATAGGTAAAAAAATCGGTACTGGATTTGGCGTATTAATCCTGTTCATCATCATTGTATTTGGCGCAACTTTTCTGGCCGTTAACAACGGTATTACCACATTCCAGGAAAACGATAAAACAACCAATGAACTTATTCAGGTACTTACCCCTTCGAAAGAAAAAGTAGCGCACCTGCGGCTTTCGCTCAATGAATCCAAACAACTTGCCATTCAATGGGTGAATGATCAAAGCCGCAACGATGTGCCGGACAAACTGCGACTGAAAAACATTATCACTCACAACATTCCGGAAATTATTTCAGACATTGAAACACTGGCGCCGGAATGGAAAAATGAAGAAGACCGCCAGATTCTAAACCGTGTTATTGGTCGCATTGATACGCTTTTCACCATTTATGAAGAGATCATGGCCCTGCTGCCGGACATTGCCAGTTACGATGATTTATTCAGCTCCTTTCAGGCACGTTTTTACGTAGCACAGGATGGTGATGTACCCGTTTTGGCCGGTAAAATTGAACAAAACCTGCTGAACCTGCACAACAGCCTTGAAAAGCAGGAAGAGGATGCCCTTGCACTTGTTAAAAGCTCATCGGTAGAATCCAAAGAAAAATTTCAGGCCCTTAAATTCTACTGGTTTTTAGGCGGGGCACTGATTATATGCGCTATTCTCATTGCCATTTTCACCACAAACTCCATTGTAAAACCGCTGCAATCATTGCGGCATATTTTAATTTCACTAAGCAAGGGAATTTTTCCAAAAACAAAAATCAAGGTGCGCAATGATGAAATTGGTGACATGTCATTGGCCATGATTGGCCTGGTAGACGGCCTTCATAAAACCACCGATTTTGCGAAAGAAGTGGGGCAAAGTAATTTCAGCTACCCGTATCAGCCGCTAAGTGATGAGGATGTGCTGGGCCATGCATTGCTCAAAATGCGTGATGAGCTGGCTGAAACCGAACGCACCCTGGAGCGCAAAGTAGAAGAACGTACCGAAGAAGTGGTGCAGCAGCGTGATGAAATTGAGCGGCAGCGGCTTAAACTTGAAGATTTGTATAAAGATGTGACGGATAGTATCCGTTACGCAAAACGGCTTCAGTATTCGATTCTTCCTCCACAAGAGGTTATTCGTAAAGTGTGTCCTGAATCGTTTGTTTTGTTTAAACCAAAAGACATCGTTTCCGGTGATTTTTACTGGTTCTATGAAACAGAAGGTAAATCACTGGTAGCTGCCGTGGATTGTACCGGGCATGGTGTGCCGGGCGCATTCATGAGCCTTGTAGGTGCAAACGGACTGAATGCAGCGGTTAAAGAACACCAAAAAACCAAACCGGGTCTTATACTGAATGAGCTCAACAAATTTGTATCAGACTCATTGAATAAAGGCAGTGATGACAATAGCGTGCGTGATGGAATGGACCTTTCATTCTGCACCATTGATTACCAGAAAATGGAGCTCGAATTTTCAGGTGCCAACAACCCTTTATACATTATCCGCAATAACGAGTTTTTGATTGTTAAGGCTGACAAATTTGCTATTGGATCATTTGAGCCGGGCACCCACAATTATACTACCACGCTGGTGCCTATTCAAAAAGGCGACCTCATTTATTTATTTACAGATGGATACGCCGATCAGTTTGGTGGTGACAAAGGAAAAAAATACCTTTACAAACATTTCCGCGATACCTTGCTTTCAGTACATCATAAACCCATGAAAGATCAGCATGATTTTCTGAAAGACCAGATTGAAACATGGCAAGGCTCTTATGAGCAGGTTGATGACATTCTGGTGATTGGTATCCGAATTTAACTCACATGCTTAAACCGGCAATTCGCTTTCTCACCCTTTTGCTGCTTTGCTTTGCGGCATCTCTGTTCAGCCAGGCGCAGCAAAAGAATATCCGTTTTGACCGTTTCTCTATTGAAAGCGGTCTTTCACAAAGCTCTGTAACCGGCATTGTACAAGATGATCTGGGTTATATCTGGATAGCCACCCAGGACGGGTTAAACCGTTTTGACGGCTATGATTTCATGGTATTTAAAAGTGACCCTGAAGACAGCACCACTTTACCTAACAACTACCTGTATTTTCTTCAAAAAGATGAGTTTGGATACCTGTGGTTTGGAACCAACCGGGGCATTGGACGCATAAACCCGCGCAACTTTAATATTACCCGTGTTAACCGTGAATTGGTTCCCACAATCCGCGGTTATGTTTTCACGCACCTGGGATTTGATGTCAACAATACCATTTGGGCCCTTTCAGACAAGTACGGCATCAATAAAATCAATCCTCGCACCAAAGAGGTTGAAATACTCAAAGGCATAAACGGTGACAGCGGTTTCTCATGCCTGTTTATTGACAATTTTCATACCGTTTGGATTGGAACAGAGTCTGGTAAAATTTATTATGCGGCCCCACCCTATAACGCCTATAAAGAAATAGACCAGGCCCAGAAAAAACCGTCTAGAATTACGCAGATAAGCCAAAACGACAACTCGTCTTTACTGGTATCTACAGAGGCCGGCATTTTTACCATTGATCACGATAAAATCATGCGTCCGCTGGCAGAAAACAAGATTCTGGAATTTCTTGAAATTTCATGTGCCTACCGTGAAAGTGCCAGCAACGTGTGGATTGGGACCGAAGAAGACGGCCTGTTTCTGCTAAAGACTGACTCAACCGGAAATGAAAAAGTATTTCAATACAAAACCAATCCTTATAACAATTCAAGTATACCTGACGACCATGTTACCTGCATTTTTGAAGACAAAAACGGCGTTTTCTGGATTGGTGCTGAAAAGGGATTCTCCAAATTTGATAAATACAAACAAGGGTTTGCCAGCATCTCTATCAACAATGATCCGGCACACGGACTGGTAGATTACAACGTGTGGTCTTTTGCAGAAAACAGCACCGGTGACATTTTTATTGGCACTAAAAAAGACCTGACTATTTACAAAAGTGACGAGCAGCGCTTCTATCACATTTACCGTGATAAAACCACCCAGGCATACCTGCTGAGCATTTATGTTGACTCACCCAACACCGTGTGGCTGGGTTATGACGACGGCCTTTATATACTCACCATCAACAATCTTAAAACGGGCGATTATTCGTTCAAAAAAGTGGCCTTTCAAACGGCAAATTCAGAGTCTAATGACCTGCGCGTTTACCAGATTGTACCGGCAGATGAAAACCGCCTTTGGATTGGCTCACGCCTGGGGCTGTCTATCATTGACAAGCGCAGCCTCGATTATTCATTCTATGCAAAAACAGACAGTGAGAATAGTATTGGTGAGGGCTCTGTAAAAGTTATTTACCGTGATCTTACCGGCAAAATATGGCTGGTTACAAGTGACCAGGGCCTTTACAACATCGTTGAAAAACAAGACGGGTCATTCTACTTCAAACACTATCCAATTATCAATCACGATGAGCAGAACGGGCACATCACCTGCCTGCTTCAAACTGAAAAAAATTACCTGTGGCTGGGCACTTACGGTGACGGCATTAAAAAACTGGATTTGTCTACCAACGAAACAACCAATTATACGGAATCAGAAGGATTGGCCAACAATGTTATTTACGGGCTGCTTGAAGATGCCGAGCACAATATCTGGGCAAGTACCAACAAGGGCATTTCACGCTTTAATCCGGCAAGCGAACTGTTCACCAACTTTACCGTCAAAGACGGCTTGCAAAGTAACGAGTTCAATACCAATGCATACCTGAAATCATCTGAAGGATTACTCTACTTTGGCGGCATTAATGGGTATACAGTTTTTAACCCGCATTTTATCAATAAAAATCCCAACGAACCACACGCCATTATTTCCAAAGTGGTGCTTTCATCCAAAGGGTCAAACAACCGTGAAATTATAGCGCAGAACATTACCAAAACCAGTGAGCTGAACCTCGAATATTTTGAAAACGACATCTCCTTTGAATTCATTTCTACGAACTATTCAAACACCGGCAAAACGCGTTACAAGTATATATTGGAGGGACACGAAGAAGAGTTCAGTTACCTTGAAAACGAAAATAAAGTCAATTACCTCAACATTCCGCATGGCAATTACACGCTGAAGGTTTTTGCCCAAAGCGCAGACGGAATCTGGTCAGCCGAACCAACTGTTATTCACCTCAACATTACACCCCCTTTCTGGCTTACCTGGTGGTTCCGCATTCTCATAATTCTGGTGTTGACCGCTATTGGAATTGCCATTTACAGACGCCGGGTAGATGCTATCCGCAGGCAAAAAGTACGGCTTGAAATAGAGGTGGTTAAACGCACCCGCCAGGTAACTGAACAAAGTAAAAAAATTGAGGATCAGAAGAAAAAAGTAGAGATTCAAAAAGCTAAAATTGAGCACCAGAAAGAGTTGCTTGAAAAAGAAAAAGAAAAAGTAGAACAATTGCTCCTGAACATTTTGCCCGAAGGCACCGCTGAAGAGCTCAAAAAAGAAGGACGTTCAAAAGCCCGTTATTACAAAAACGTTTCGGTATTATTTACTGATTTTGTAGGTTTTTCAAAGATTGCCGAGGACATGAAACCACAGGAACTGGTTCAGAAACTCGATAGCTATTTCTCCAAATTCGATGAAATTATTGAGAAATATGACCTGGAAAAAATCAAAACCATTGGTGACTCATACATGTGTGCGGGCGGGGTTCCAATCCGCAACAAAAGCAACGCCATTGAGGTAACACTTTCAGCACTTGAAATTAAAGATTACATGCTGGATCGCCAGAAAGCAGCACTTGAAAGAGGTGAAAAAGACTGGGAAATACGCATTGGAATCAACACCGGTGAAGTAATTGCCGGTGTAATAGGGATCAAACGCTTTGCCTATGACATCTGGGGTGCTACGGTGAACCAGGCACAACGGATGGAAATGCACGGCCAGCCAGGTACCGTGAATGTATCCGGAAACACCTACGAATACATTGCCCCTTATTTTGAATGTACCTACCGCGGTAAAGTACAAACCAAACACAAAGGAATGCTTGACATGTACTATGTCAGCGGCATAAAACCTGAACTTTCAATCAAAGGTGAAGGCAAAAAACCAAACAACAAGTTTTGGAAAATTGTGGATCTTCACTTGTACAGCTCAATCAATTACATGAAGGCTGAGCGGCATATTATGAAGATTCTGGAAACACAGCTTTCTCCCAAATTACTTTATCACAGTATTAATCATACCATTGATGTTACCAAGGCTGTAGAGCGTTTAGCCATCATGGAGGGCATTACCGATGAAGACCTTTTCTTACTGAAATCAGCAGCTACTTACCACGATGCCGGTTTTATTGAGAAATATGAAAAAAACGAGGAAATAGGCATGCGCCTGGCCCGTGAAATTCTTCCAAAATACGGTTATACGCAAGAGCAGATTGATGTGATTGACGGCCTGATCAAAGCCACCGAAATTCCGCAAACACCAAATACGCATCTGCAGCAGATTATGTGTGACGCTGACCTGGACTACCTGGGCCGTGATGACTTTCATGACATTGCCAACCTGCTGCGCCGTGAATTGCGTGAGCACGGTAAACTGAACAGTGACCGCATGTGGGATGAAATTCAGGTGAAATTTCTTACCGCACACACGTACTTCACCAAATCAGCCATTAAGCTTCGGCAAGAGAAAAAAATGAAGCACATTGAAGAGATTAAAGCCAAACTATTGGTGTACGACTACAAAGATTAATGTTCGCCGTAGGGGCGGGTCGCGACTCGCCCCTACGGCGTTTCAATTACCGTAATTACTTCATTCAAAAGCCACTTTTCCATCAGCTTTTTATTGCCACTGATAGGCGCCACATAAAAACGCAGATAACCTGCAAATGCCTGTGACTCCTGAATCCGCTCAACGGTTACACCCTGCGCACCGATATAGTTGGAATGAATCACAAAAAGCTGGTTGTTTTCACGCAGCAAAAAGCCAACGTGGCTTTGATCAAATCCCAAAAAATACAGGCCGTTTAGCAGCATTGTGTCCAGTTGCGCTATAATGGCTTCGGTTGTTGATTCCTCCACGGTGATAAGTTGGTTTGAATCTATTGCAAGTGTCAATGCCTCATGAATGGGCAATTGCTGCGCCATTTTATACCGGTTCACGTTTAAACCCATGTGCTGCAATGTGGTTGAAACAAAATAACCGCAGGCAACGGTTCCCTGACCTGGTACGGCGGTATATCCTTCAAATGTCCACGGGGTACCATACCAATATGGAATAATGCCATGTACCAGGCGATGACAGAACCAGCTACTGATAGAATCCATACTCGCATCTGTGCTGTAAAGGCTCCGCTTTTCTTTCATAATCAGCACCTTCATATCAACGTAGCTTATAGTTGAATCGCGCTGATAAAAGTGAACACTGTCTGTCAACCAATCTTGTTTAACCAGCTTTGGCTCACCTACGGCTGACGCCCCGGTCTTATACAAAGGATCATGCGCCGCATTTGCGTCGCTGCAACCTAAAGACAGCAGCATTGGAGTCAGTAAAAGAGCAAAAAACACAACCGGTTTGTTCACTAAAAGGATCTGCATAGACCCTATGAATACTTAAACCAGAAAAAGTAACGGGAATTCAGTAAAAAATCTTAACGGTCAAGTTTAACCAGGGTGAGATCAGGTTCGCCGTTTTTGCCCTCCAGAAAGAGTGACCGGCTTTTTTTATTCCACAGCAAATCAATCTGGTACGATACATTTTTGCCGTTGGTCAGGCTGGCTTTGATGAGGTATTGTGAACCGCTTTGCTTCAAAAAGGTATAGGATCCTTTTAACTCAATGGTTCCGCTGCTGTAAAAAATACCGTCTGCTTTAAGTGATACAAACACATCGTGCTTTTCAATATTCAGCTCAACATCATTTTTTAATACACTGTAGGCCGCCATTTCGCCGGCATAGCTGCCGTAACAGTCCCTGGGCAGTTCTTCGGCCATAGCGGCCACGCCAACGAACAAAAGAAAAAGGGTTTGTACTATTTTCATTGGGTTTGGTAAATAACGGTTACAAAAATAAAATTTCCGTTGGTACACAGGCAATTTCATGTTAATAAAAAAATTGGCCCTGTTTAAATAAAGTCCGCCTTATGAAATCATTCAGACGCTCATTGGGCTTAAATTTGAGCGAATTTTTGTTCCATGAAACAATATCTTGATTTAGTAAAACACATTACCAAAAATGGTACCCAAAAGGGAGACCGCACAGGAACGGGTACCAAAAGCGTGTTTGGTTACCAGATGCGCTTTGACCTGAGTGAAGGTTTTCCAATGCTTACAACTAAAAAATTACACCTTAAATCCATCATTTACGAGCTGCTTTGGTTCATTCAGGGAGATACCAACATCAACTACCTGAATGCGAACGGTGTCAAAATCTGGGATGCCTGGGCCAATGAAAACGGAGACCTTGGACCTGTTTACGGGGCGCAATGGCGCAACTGGAACGGGGAAGGCATTGATCAGCTCAGCATGGTCATTGATCAGCTTAAATCAAACCCCAACAACCGCCGCATTATGGTTTCAGCCTGGAACCCCAGCGTAATGCCGGATACCTCAAAATCATTTGCTGAAAATGTTGCCAATGGAAAAGCCGCACTCCCGCCCTGCCATGCGTTTTTTCAATTCTATGTTGCTGATGGTAAACTTTCATGCCAGCTATATCAGCGCAGCGCAGATGTTTTTTTAGGTGTGCCGTTTAACATTGCCTCCTATGCCCTTTTTACCATGATGGTTGCACAGGTTTGCGGCTTACAGCCCGGCGAGTTCATTCATACCTTTGGAGACGCCCACCTTTACAACAATCACTTTGAGCAGGTTGAACTGCAGCTTACCCGTGAGCCAAGAGCGCTTCCACAAATGAAAATAAACCCGGCCGTAACTTCCATTTTTGATTTCAAATTTGAAGATTTTGAATTGCTCAATTACGATCCGCACCCACACATTAAAGGGGAAGTAAGCGTTTAGACATGGTCAAATTAATCGTAGCAAAAGCTTCCAATGACGTTATTGGAAAAGACAATGACCTGATCTGGCATCTGCCTGCTGACATGCGGTTTTTTACACAAACCACCAAAGGGCACATTGTTGTTATGGGCCGCCGCAACTGGGATTCAATACCACTGAAATACCGGCCGCTGTCTGACCGCATCAACGTTGTAATAACGCGGAATGATGCGTTTCACGACCCCGGCTGCAGTGTATTTCACAGCATTGAAGAGGCCATTGCCTTTTATAAAACAGATGACACGCGTGATATTTTTATCATTGGCGGCGGACAGATTTATACGCACGCCATAAAGCACAACCTGGTGGATGAAATGTTTGTAACCCACATTGATCAGGCCTTTGAGGGTGATACCTGGTTTCCGGCAATTGATGAAACCGTTTGGCAAAAAGAACCCGTTATGAGCCACCCCAAAGACGAAAAAAATGCTTACAGCTTTACGGTATTCAAATATGCCCTGAAGACTAAAAAATGATGCATTAAATTACCATGAAGAATTTCGCCGTTGTCGCATTGTTAAGCTGCAGTTTTGGGTGTGCAAATCATACCCCTGAAAATGCTTCGCTGCAATCAGAAAACAACACCGGAAAACTATCACCGGAAACCGAAATAACCAGCCTCAATGCAGCAGACGTAACAAGCTATGAAAACACACCCGAATCAATAGCTATGTATTTCTATGCTTCACGCATTCGCAAAGACACTGATTGGGAAAAGGTATGTGTTGCCGAACCTGAACGCAGGCCAAAATTTCAAAACGGACTCGAAAAATACGCCACCTGGAACTTTGAAAAATACCGGTTTGTGCGTAAAGAAGAGTTTCGACCGGACGCCTGGTGGGTCACTATTTACATGGCTATAAACGTGGATGGTCACACATCAGACGGCGAAGACGAGGTTACCGTTGAAAAAATAAATGGCACTTTTTTAATCACTGAAGTTCCAACCTAGCGCAAAAACATGAAACTCTGCATTGCTGAAAAACCATCTGTTGCAAAAGAAATAGCAACCATTCTTGGGGCCAATCTCAAGAAAGACGGCTATTTTGAAGGCAATGGCTATTGGGTTTCATGGACATTCGGACATCTTTGTACACTCAAAGAGCCTCATGATTATACCTCACTCTGGAAAACGTGGAACCTGGCAACGCTGCCCATGATTCCGTCAAAATTCAGCATCAAGGTAATGCCCGACCAGGGTGTGCAAAAACAGTTCCGCACCATTGAAAGTTTGGTACAACGCTGTGATGAAGTGATTAATTGCGGGGATGCCGGGCAAGAGGGGGAACTTATTCAGCAATGGGTATTGCTCAAGGCTAAAAATACCAAGCCCATTAAACGGTTGTGGATTTCATCCCTAACCGAAGAGGCCATTAAAGAAGGTTTTGAAAAACTGCGCAACGGTGAAGACTTTTTGAATCTCTATGCCGCCGGCAGCTCAAGGGCTATTGGTGACTGGCTGCTGGGCATGAATGCCACCCGGCTTTACACCCTCAAATTCGGGCAAAACAAACAGGTGCTTTCTATTGGCCGCGTGCAAACCCCTACCCTGGCCATGATTGTAAACCGGCAAAAAGAAATTGATCATTTTAAACCGGCCAAATATTGGGAATTAAAAACCCGTTACCGCGATGTACTCTTTGCTGCACAGCTTGATAAATTTGACGTTCAGGAAAAAGCACAAGAGGCACTCACCGCAATCACTGACAAGCCTTTTACCATAAAATCATACGAACAAAAAGAAGGCAAAGAACAGCCGCCCCGCTTGTTTGATTTAACGTCTATACAGGTAGAAGCAAACAACAAATTTGCCTTTTCAGCAGAGCAAACGCTGAACCTGGTGCAAAGTTTATACGAGAAAAAAGTGATTACCTACCCGCGCGTAGACACCACTTACCTGTCTGAAGACATTTACCCGAAAGTGCCTAAAATACTCGAAGGATTAAAGTATTTTGGCAAGTATACAGCCCCTATACTGGGTAAACCCATCAAAAAATCAAAAAAGGTTTTTGACGACAAAAAAGTGACCGATCACCACGCCATCATTCCAACAGGGATATGGCCATCAGGTATATCACCCGATGAACAAAAGATTTTTATTGCCATCTCCAAGCGTTTCATTTCGGTCTTTCATCCGGACTGCACCGTCTCTAATACAACCGTATTGGGTGTTGTAGAGGAAATTGAGTTTAAAGCCACCGGTAAACAAATTATTGATCCTGGTTGGCGCGTAGTTTATGAGCAGGAAGATGCCGAGAAAAAAACCACGGTGACTGAGCAAAAGACCATATCAGAACCCAAAGAAGAAAGCGATGAAAATGCCGGTGATCAGGAACCTGAAAGCGATGCCCTGATGCCTTCTTTTGAACAGGGTGAAACAGGGCCACACACACCTGAAATACAGGAGAAAGAAACACGCCCGCCCAAATATTATACCGAGGCAACCTTGCTGCGCGCTATGGAAACTGCCGGCAAAACCGTTGACGACGACGAATTGCGCGATTTGCTGAAAGAAAACGGCATTGGGCGACCATCTACCCGGGCAAACATTATTGAGACCCTTTTCAGGCGTCAATACATCGTTAAAAAGAAAAAAAACATTCATGCCACTGTTACCGGCATGGGCCTGATTGATACCATTCAATCTGATTTGCTAAAGTCGGCCGAATTAACCGGTCAATGGGAACATAAACTGCGCCAGATAGAACGCGGTGAATATGACGTTGCCCAATTCAAAAAAGAACTGGTTGAAATGGTGGTGAATCTCACCAACGAGGTCATGAATATTCACGGCAAAAAGATTGAAATACTGGATGCACCTGTGCAGAAAGAAAGTGCAGATGAGTTGCCAGGCGCTAAAAAGAAACCCTCCTCCGCTGGTGCTTCGGAGGGTAAAAAAAAGGTGGAAGCCGTTGTTATTGAAGGACGTAAATGTCCGAAATGCGCACAGGGTCAATTAATCAAAGGCAAATCGGCCTATGGCTGTTCGCGTTTCAAAGAAGGCTGTTCGTTTCTATTACCCTTTACTTTTTACGGTAAAAAATTGACTGACAAACAGTTATCAGACCTGATTGAAAAGAAAAAAACCGGAGTTATTAAAGGATTTGTACACCCTGAAACACAGGCAAAAACCGATGGTAAAATTCAATTCAACCAGGACTGGAAACTGAGCCTGGAAAATCAGGCTGGTTCTTGATAAAACGGTTTCTTAGATTACAAGCGCTCGAACTTTTTTACCCCAACCCGATTGCCTTCCTGATCATAAAACTCAATTACAAATAACCCCGTACCTATACTGCCAATATTAATTGTTTCGTTAAATGCAGATTCAAAAACAAGTCTTCCACTTAGATCCAGAATCCGCACAGCCTGAATAGTCTGATTGGTGCTGAATGTTAACAAATCTCCGGTCAACGGGGTTGGGAACAGTGTGATATCAGCAATTTGCGGCGCTGCTTCCACTGCAGCATATTCTGAACAGAGAAAATCAACATCTGCCTGAGTCAGCGCCCTGTTCCAATATCTGAAATCATCAATCGTTCCCTGAAAATAATAGGGATTTACACCCGCCACATCTTTTCGGCCAATGTTACCCGGAGCAGACGTGTACTGCACATCACCGCCGGTGCCGGAATAAACATATCCTTCTTCCACACAATCCAGATATAACTGCATATCTGCGGGGCCATTTGCAACACCCACAACATGATACCACACCCCTGTAGTTAATAACGTATAGCCCTTCAGATTACGCAAATTAGCACCGGTGGTAGCACCGGAAGCGTCACCGTAGTTAATTGCCAAAACACCGGTACTTGACATATTCATCCAAACACCTGAGTGATTATTCTGGGCAAAATCATTGGTTACAAAAACCGTCTTTTGAGGAGCGGTGTCTTCCAACTTAATCCAAAACGAATAACTTACCGGCAAACCGGGCTTAAGTTCAGCAACCAAGGGGAATTCTATATACTCATCAATGCCGTTAAAATGATAGGCTGAGTTTGGATTGCCAAAGCGGTCTGCGGTTAATGTAGCATGCACATCACCGTGGTAACCGTTTCCACTGGCATCATTTCCGTTTCCATTAAACGGATAATAGATCAAC
>JACPUU010000022.1 GCA_016192075.1 Bacteroidota bacterium
ATAACCGCGGCGGAGATAAATTTACTTCCAAAGGACAGCCCTGGATATTAGTTTACAAAGAACAGTTTCAAACCAAAGAACTTGCTTATAAACGGGAGCTTGAGAATAAGAAATGGAAAAGTAAAAAGCTAATTCAGAAATTAATCAGCTCAGCTGGATAGAGCACCTCCCTTCTAAGGAGGCGGTCGAAGGTTCGAATCCTTCCGCGCTCACAATCCCGACTTCGGTCGGGATTTGTGTTTTATGTACTTTCTATACATTCTCCATAGCCAACTACTTGATAAATTCTATATAGGTCATACAAATGATCCTGATGAACGAATTTTAAGGCATAACCGCGGCGGAGATAAATTTACTTCCAAAGGACAGCCCTGGATATTAGTTTACAAAGAACAGTTTCAAACCAAAGAACTTGCTTATAAACGGGAGCGTGAGATTAAGAAATGGAAAAGTAAAAAGCTAATTCAGAAATTAATCAGCTCAGCTGGATAAAGCCTGTCTGACTGTCGTCTGACAGGCTTTACAAACAAACACATGAAATTCAACGCCCGAATCACTCAACGTGATTACTTCGCTGCATTCACCAACATACCACGCTCTTTTAACTTAGCGCTAATTTCAGGGCGTTCACCTTCATACTCCAAAAATTTAGTCATTGGTGAATGCAGTGCCGGAAATTCTCCTTTCAGGTTATTGGTTGCCTCTTCTCCCTCAAATCCCAAATAGCTGTATTTACCATAATGTGACAATTTGGTGGTCAGCGCAGGCAGTGCTTTTTCAATGCGGGACCCCAGGAATCCGGTTATCTGATCATTATTTTCAGCATTTGAAAATGCATAAACAACTGATCCCTTTTCATAATTGGCAGCAAGTTTATTCAGCGTTTCTTCAGATAAATAATTACGGTAATACTCATTCAGGTAATTTTTGGAAAACGTGTTTTCATATCCAACAATCCATACCGGTATTTCAGGAAGTTTATCCAGGTCTTTGTCATATACCACGGTAAATTTCTTACCCTGCTCTTCCTGCACCGCTTTCCATTCTTCAGCCAGGGTTTTGTAAGCGTCAATCAACGGACTCGCTGCCGGTAAAACCAGCATCGATTCTTCTGCTCCAAACAATTGTGACAGAATCGGTGGAATTTCATTTTCATCAAGCCGTCTGAAAACATTTACCTGCGGATCAACTTCTACTTTCAGCGGACGCTGATCATAACTGAACGAAAACGTTTGTTTTCTTTCTGTCATTTCAATACGTTCAAAAACAACATCCGGATTTCCTTCAAGGAAAAATGCAACCGGAATACTTAGCTGGAACACGTCTTCTTTTTGTGTCTGCGACAGCGAAACAGAAATAACATAAGGCCCTTTGCCGGTCACTGTTACGTCTGATAGCTGAATAGCCGGTGCTCCTTTACGAAGAATCCACTGATCAAAAAATTCGCCCAGATTCTCACCTGAAACAGCTTCAAAGGTTTTCTGAATATCATCAAACGACGCATATTTGAATTTATAATCGGCGTAAAATTTCGCATACGCTTTTATAAAAACTTCGTCTCCAAGTTTATACCGGAGCATTTCATTAATCATCATTACTTTGCCATAACCAATTGCCTCCTGAGCCGGGTTGTTGCGTGAAATAAATTCTGAAACCGGAAAATCATTTTCATCATTTACATGTGTAATGTATTTTTCAAGTGTTTCTCTCCGGTACTTGCTCCCCTGTCCCATTTTTTCCTTAATCAGGTGATCAGCCATATACACTGTGACTCCCTCACACCAATTGCCTTTGTCGTAATTCACATAAACGCTGTTGCCCCACCAGTTGTGAAGCAGTTCATGCGGATAAGAGGAGTGCAGAATAAACGGCAGGCGAATTACTTTTTCACCCAACAAGGTAAACGAAGGCATTCCGTAACCGGTCTCCCAAAAATTCTCAACCAACGCAAACTTGGTGTATGGATACCGCCCGAGTAAATTCTCATAAATCTCAAGGTACTCAATCGTGGTATTGATGTATTTATCTGCCATTTCCTGATCAGCGGTGCGTAAAAAAGCCTGAACCAGCACATGATCGGTTTGTTTGTTATACTCTGTAAACCGGGCTGCGATGAGGTAAATTTCATCTACCGGGTCAGGTGATTCATAACGTACCAGCTGTTTACCTTCTGACACTGCATTTACCGTACGTGTACCTTGTGAAACAACTCCCCATCCCTCATCAATTTCCACATCCAGGTTATACGAAAACAATTCTCCTTCAAAATAAGGCATCCATACCGTTGAGCCAGCCAGGTAAACGCCTGTTTCTGAAATAATCCCATCTGTTGTGCTGAAACCGCGCACCGATGCCGAAGTTCCACCTTCTATCTCATCGGCTACTTTACCACCAAATTCCAGTTTTATCACCTGGTCTCCTTTTATTTTTTTCCGGAAACGGATCATGTATTTCTTACGCAACGAATCTTCCTGCTCCATTTTAACTTCAGTCAAAACAAAGGCCGAACTGGCAGATGTAACACTAAACCGGCTGTTCAGGTAAAAAAATACAGTATCATGCACCGACAGGTAATTCATTGGAATTTTAAGTTCATCAATTACCTCAATCGATTGTCCGGTGATATTTATTTTTGCATCCAGTTCATGATGTATCGTTTGTGCCTGACTCAACAAAGTGAAGAAGCACCCGGCAAACATAATCAGCATTTTCTTTTTCATAGTCATTATTTAAACCATTCAACGTCACCTAAGATACACACTGGCCGGCAACATTTTTCAAAAAAAATTAATCCCTAGTGAATCAGCAGAATAAGGCTGTCGCTGGTTCCCAGCCGGCGTTCTTTCATAAAACACCTGTTAAGAAATACCTGATTTTAGCGCTGGCAGGAAAATATGGACGGATTTGCACTAAATTTGTTTTACATACAAAGGTCAGGCAAGTTGAATATCAGGCTGTTTACGTAAAACAACGGCCCCCAAAGACCTGACTCATTTACACTAACCGAAAAAAAAAATGATTTTCAGACAACTGGAATTGAATTTAGAAGTAACGGATGATGAATTTGATTCTATTTATCCAGCCGATGTCAGAACCATTGCTCTCAGACATTTTACACCGGTACAGGTTGCGCTGACCGCAGCAAATTTCTTAGCTGTAAACAGTACAACACGGGTTTTGGACGTAGGGTCAGGCGCCGGCAAGTTTTGCATGGTAGGCGCCAGCAGCACAAAAGCCATCTTTCATGGAGTAGAACAACGCAGCTGGATGAGTGATCTGGCGCGAAAATTAGTGTTTCATCACGCCGTCAAAAATGTCAATTTCTTTAGCAAAAATGTTCTTCATTTTCCGGTTAAAGACTATTCATCCATCTATTTTTTCAATTCTTTTCATGAAAATATTGACGCCACCTCCAGGATTGATCAGAAAGTGACACTCAGTTCTGACAACTACGATTTATACAACCGCTACCTGCAATTACAGCTTAGTGAAACAAAAATTAAGACCCGTCTGGCGACCTATTGGGTAAATGAAAAATTCATTCCCAAATGTTTTGAACCGGTTGACGGGTTTTACGACGGAAACCTGGTTTTGTGGGAAAAAAGATGGTAATTAAAACATTACTCCGGAGCCCGGTTTTACAGATCATGGCACCGGTGAAGTGCCCTTTCTGTTCATTTTCTGTAATTATAGTATCTTAGTAACCCGATTTTCAGCTTTGCTGCATTCAAGATCCGGCCCACATGCGCTACACTTTTTTTGGTTTCGTATTTCTGCTCTGCATTTCCGCTTCTGCACAAGACCGGTTAGATTCACTTTTCAATGCTTTTTCAACGGCCTCTTCTGTCAGCCAGAAAAATGAGATAAGAACTGAATTAGGCTATGAATATTACGATTTGGGTGAATATGATTCTGCCCTCAGCTATTTTTCTGAAGCCTTAAAATTTATACCCAATTCAGCCAAAGAAGAAAAAGCAGATGTGGTTGTATGTATTGCACGAACCTATAATCAGCTTGAAGATCTCCAATCATCTGTCCGTTATTACCAGCTTGGAAACCGGCTTTATTCCCAGGTAAAAACAGCACCTGAAAAAAGAGCAGATCTGTTTAAGGATCTGGGACGCACCTATTATGAACAGGCCCAATATGATTCGGCCATGGTGTATTACATGCAGGCCAAGGACATTTACGAAACAAACAATATCGTAAATCACGACTATGGCGTATTGTTCCATTACATAGGTTCTGTTTTTAAACGGCAGGATAAAATGGACAAAGCCTGCGAATATTACCAGATGCAGATTGACTTTGGCCTGGAACATAATTTCCCTGAAATTGTTGCAGAAGGAACCTATCTCCAGGTGAGCTGTTATGACAATGACACCCTGCGTCTGCACCAGGATCTGAAAGCGCTTCAAATGTACCGTGACCTTCAGGATGACCGTATGATTGCGCTGATGTAC
This sequence comes from Bacteroidota bacterium, assembly GCA_016192075.1. GTDB lineage: Bacteria > Bacteroidota > Bacteroidia > Flavobacteriales_D > Crocinitomicaceae > JADJGJ01. Next base: position 4,464 of record JACPUU010000022.1, read on the forward strand.
AACAACGTGGCGGTAGCGTATCATGAACTGAACATGCTTGACAGCGCATATTATTTTCAGGATCTCAACGTACAGTTTGAGCGGGAACATGGTACCAAAAGCCACTTGTCACTAGGACTTTCAAATATGGCTTCACTGCTCATAGAAATGAAAAAGTACAAAGAGGCAGAAGCTTTACTGACTGAAGCAGAAACACTGGCTCACCAAACCGAATCAAAAAAATTCATTCAGCTGGAACGCGTTTATGGCGGACTTTCAGAGCTGCACTACGCGCGCGGAAATTATAAAGCAGCGTATGATTACATGGAACTCAAATACGTGTATGAAGACTCTGCCATGGACCAGGAACACCAGGATGCCATTCATGAAATGGAACTTGCCTACGAAACTGAAAAGAAAGAAGCCGAAATTGCCAAACTGGAACTATCCAATAAGCAGGAACAGTACGAAAAAAAAATGGCTGAGGCTGAAGCAGCCCGGCAATCTGTCAATAAAAAAATATACCTCGTGGGAGGGCTGGCAGTTTTAATTCTGCTGGTGTTTTCATTGTACAAATGGCGCGAGTCAAACAAACAAAAAACAATCATTTATGCTCAAAAGCATGAAGTGGAAGTACAAAAAGAACTCATTGAAGAAAAAAACAAAGACATTACCGATTCAATGATTTATGCCAGTTCTATTCAACAGGCCATCATTACTTCTGAAGATTATATTGCCGGCATGTTTACCGATTTTTTTGTTTTCTATAAACCGCGGGATATTGTATCAGGTGATTTCTACTGGGCTTACCAAACCGCTGAAGGACAAAAATTAATTGCAGTGGGAGACTGCACCGGACATGGTGTACCAGGCGCCATGATGAGTATGCTTGGAACAGCATTTCTGAATGAAATTGTCATTGAAGGAAAAGTGCGCGAACCGGGAATTATACTTGACAGACTTCGCCTGCAGATTAAAAATGCAATGAGCCGCAAAGGTGGAAAAGATGGTATGGACATGGCATTTTGCTGCATTGATGGCAACAACCTGAAATTTGCCGGAGCCAACCTTCCCATTTATATCGTGCGCAACAATGAGCTCATTGAAGTTAAAGGGGATAAACAACCAGTGGGTTTTCAACCGTCACCTGAAAGCCCCTTTTTAACCCAGGAACTGGAAATTTCAACCGAAGATAAAATCTACCTCTTTTCAGATGGTTATGCCGATCAGTTTGGAGGACCCAAGGGCAAAAAATACAAGTACAAAACCTTCAAAGATAAATTGGCCGTAATTGCCGGCAGAACATTCAGGGAACAGCGCATGCTGATTGATTCAGAATTCGAAACCTGGAAAGGCGACCTGGAGCAGCTGGATGATGTTTGTGTTATCGGAGTGCGCGTCTGACTTTGTCAGACTGCAAACTCCAGAGAACACAAATCCTGACGCAGGAAGGATCTTTTTAGTTTTATCCGAAACTTTATCGGAGTGCGCGTCTGACTTTGTCAGACAGCAAACTCCAGAGAACACAGCCCCTGTATGTATCCTTCGAAACGCAGTGCAGCAGGAAAAATCACCTGGTTCTGTGACGTTTATCACGCTATTCTAACCGACATGCGCTTACATTTGGTTTAACAAAAATGGTCCGCCATTCACTTATGAAAACCATTTACAAATTTATTCTGGTGTGTCTGATCTGTGTCGGAATAATAAGTGGTTTGGTATTAACCATTCAGTATTTTACAAACTAAATTCACTTTTATGAAAAAAAATGTTGGGACTGCTGACCGTGTTATCCGCTTTATTATTGCTGCGGTTCTGGTTGGACTCTTTATCGGAAATATTGTAACGGGTACAGTCGGAATTATCCTGCTGGTTTTAGCAGCTGTTTTTGTTGTAACCAGTATCATTGGATTCTGCCCGCTTTATGCCCTTTTTGGTATCAAAACATGCAAAACCGATTAAGGATTTTTTTTGATCTGGCCGGTAAAGAATTCGCAGCAACAAAAAACAATTGCAATCCGGATTTATTCGCGGATTTTTAATTGTGCTTTAATCGAATCAGAGAATGAAGAACCGGAGAGTTTGGATTTAATCCAGGCCCTGAGATCAAAATATTCCAGAATTACATTTTCCCGGTCAATTTTTAAAAGCTCTTCCAGTTGGGCGTCAAACTGTTCAAAAATACGGCGGCGCTCAGCGGGTGAGTTCATTTTTGCCAGGCTTTTCATCTCTGCCACAAACAGGCTTTCTACTTCATAATCTTTCTCAAACTTGTTTAAGAAACGGGCTGCTGATTTAATGTCGTATTCAATAAAATCATGATTATTCAATTCAAAATGAATAATCAGGTTAAAAATGCGGGAGAATGAATAAATGTCCTGCCGGAGTTGCTTTTCATTGTCATTAAGCACAACATTAATGTATTTCAGCGCCCTTTTATAATCACCTGCACCAAAATTGGTATAAGCCAGGTTGTAATTAAAAAGCAGGTGTTTTTCTTTATTGATTTTCTCTTCCAGTGTTTCCAGTTCTTTTTCAATAACAGGTTCCAGTTCCATTGCACGCTCAAAGTTACCCTGGCGGTTGTACAGCTGCAGTTTACCAATATATGTTGCTGTAAAAATCCGCACGCGCGAATCCGGAGAATCAAAGGCTTTATTATCAAGCAGGGCATTCAGTTCTTCCAATATGTTTTCCGCATTTTTAAAATCATGTACATCAATGTAACAGTTCAGCAAAAAACTCAGTGTGTTGATATACCGTTGCTGAATATCGTCCCTGATTTTGGCCTGGCGATCCATTACCGATTTGGCCTTTCTGAAATTAATCAGCGCATCTTCATAGTCCCTGGTACTGGCACTGCAAAGTCCCTTAATGTAATAGCAAATGGTAGTTGCACGGGTTGACAGAGCCGTGTTTTTACCTTTTATCAAATGATAATCGGCAATTTCATTTACCACTTTTCGTTCGGTTTCATTCCGGGTAAAACCTCCGCTTCTGAAAATATAATTGATGCGTGAATACAAAATCTGGTATTCAGCCAGGTTGCGCAATTTTTCAATCACTTCTGATTCTTCTTTGATCAACTCATCCAGGTTCTGATCAAATATGCCCGACTCATAGGCCTCTTCAAGCAGTTTCTTTTCCCAGTTGATCAATTCATAATGGTAATAGAATTTTTCATACTCGGCGGCCAGTGTCTTGGCGCGCTTTACAAACTTATTACACTCGCGGTAAAGTGCTTTGTTGTATAAAATCTCAACATTTTTAATCTCCTGTTTCAGAATTGAACTGACAGATTGTTCAGAATAATAAGACCGGAGGCTTTTCAAAATGAGTTTGTACAGGTGATTTTTTTCAGAAGGCAAATGCTGAATAAAAGTCTCATGTTTAAATTCGTCTTTCAAATCTTCTTCGTCATACTTATGCTGCGCTTCAATGAAATCAAAAATCTTCAGGTAATTTTTGTCTCCGGCCTGCAGGGCTGAATTGAGTTTAAAAAATCGTTTCTCTGATTTAGTGAGTGATTTAATAAGGCTGAAAAGTTCGGTAGATGGTTTCATAAACGCTGTTTAGGAATTCAAGAAATTCTGATCTAAAAGTAATTAAAATAAAGGGTTATTCTTTCAAATTGTTTCAACGGTTAGGTTTTATGAGCTATTGGTAGTTAACGTCTATTGAACGGAATCCGTTGTTTCTACCGGCTCAAAAACATTACACATTCTTTGATTCCTATGGTCAGATCACTAAACTGAAAGTTCAAGAGCCGGTCAGGTTAAGAATAGCCGGGCTAAGATTTTGCCTGGCACAACATGGCCGTTACATTCGGTAAGAAGCGGTTTAAATTTTAGCGGTAGCTTCTTCGATGTGTTCAGAAAGACAAGGGCCTCAGATCTAAGTCCAGGGGTGATGTGTGTTATGCGCCGGTGGCGCATAACACACATCACCCCAATCTATTCTGTCAGGGCCCTTGTCTTTCTGAGCGAAGTGTAACGGAGCGAAGAAACTCCTTCTGAATCAGCATCCGATAAGTTCTGTTTTTAAGCAACCACTAAGCTTTTGCCTTGCAAAACACCACTGTTACATTTGGTAAGATCCTGACCGCAGCGAAGCGAAGCGTCAGGATAAGATAGGCTAAGATTTTGCGGAGCAAAAACATCACCGTTACACCCGGTGAGATCCTGACGCTCCTGCGTCGGTCAGGATAAGACAGACTAAAATTTTGCGGAGCAAAAACATCGCCTTTACACCCGGAGAGATCCTGACGCTCCTGCGTCGGTCAGGATAAGATAGGCTAAAATTTTGCGGAGCAAAATTAAGTCTGTCTAAAACCGAAAGGGGATTCTTTCGAATCCCCTTTCTAACAACAAACCAAAAACCCTCCTGTCGATCCACGACGATGACATTATCGGAGGATTACCTTTGTACCTTTCGGTAATATTTTATCAGGATTGTCGCTGAAATTATACGACATTAATTTTTCCAGTTTGATTCCTTCCAGCTGTGAAACCTGGCGCAGTGTCATATCCTGCTCACAAACATGCACATTGTTCCCCTTGCTTCCTTTATTGCTTTTTGGTGAAATGTAAATGATCTCTCCTTCTTTCAACACATCACGTCTGCCCAGTTCATTGTATTTATAAAGCTGCCACATACCCATGTTAAACTCTTCTGCTATCCGGTAGAAGGTATCCCCTTTCTGCACAACCACATAATGCACTGCTTTTTTGTTTTCGTATACCTTGTGTTTGGTTTCAGCCAGTTCAATTTCATCTACAGAACCAGGCTTTGAAATTTCAGTAACCTGCGTTACCGGTTCTTCTGTTACCACCAGCAAATCTTCTGTTTTTTCTGGTCTTGGTACCAGGTCATATTGTTCCAGATTGTATTTTTCAATCAACTCAATTAACAGTGACGCATATTTTGGATTGGTTGCATAACCGGCTGATTTCAGACCATGCGCCCACCCTTTGTAATCAGTCATTGAAAGTTTAAACAGGTCAGCATAACGCGGACGGTTTTTCAGAAAAAGTGAGTGATCAACATACGACTCAGAAGCGTTCGTGTAACTTCTGAAACATTCGTTTACCTCATCATCATCCTGGTAAAAAGTGCCGCCTTCCCAGTTCTCATGACATTTAATTCCAAAGTGATTGTTTGCATGACGGGCCAGTTTGCTGTTCCCGTTCCCGCTTTCCAGAATACCCTGTGCAAGGGTAATACTTGCAGGAATATTAAACTGATGCATCTGCTCTACTGCGGAATTTTTCCACAGATCAATGTAATCTTCTGTCGTGTGATTTTGATATTCTGCCCTCACAGACAGTGTTGAAATGAGCAGGCCTGAAATAATCAAGACTCGTTTCATAATTTGTAAAAGTTAAGGTTTGTTGTTGTCTCTATTACGGGACAGTGCTTTCAGGGTTACAAAAAAAACAAAAAAAGCCTTTGTTCAAGGGCCTCCTGATTATACTGCAACTCACTGATTATCGAGCTTTAACCAACCTTGTCGCGTAAAAATACAAATTCTTTTGGAGAACTCGCTTTGGGCCAAAAGTAATAGCCGGCGCTGTTAAAGGCCTTAAGATCTTCTGCTTTCTTAAGGTCGTGCTGCAGAATAAAACGGGTCATTTTTCCGCGGGCCTGTTTGGCAAAAGTCATGTTGACCTTATAATCACCGCTTTTAGAACGGTCCTTAAACACACAGGTTATTACCGGAAACGGCAGTTTTTCAAGCTGTGCCGCCTTAAAATATTCTGAAGAAGCCACGTTAATCAATACCGGATTTTTTTCGGACTGCAGCTCTTCTTCCAGGTTGCGCCGAATTTTATCTCCCCAAAACTGGTAAAGGTTTTTCACCTTGCTGTTCACCACCAGGGATGTTCCCATTTCAAGGCGGTAAGGCTGAATTAAATCAAAGGGTTTAAGAATGCCGTAAAGGCCTGACAATATTCGCAAATTACGCTGGGCGCGCTCCTGTTCTTTGGCTGAAAGACTTGTAAAATCAAGTCCCTGGTAGGCTGCACCGGTAAAAATACAAGCACAGGGTTTGGCATTTTTTTCAGTAAACGGCAATTTCCACTTTTGAAAACGGTCAAAGTTAAGGGCTGCAAGATCGGGACTGATGTCCATCAACGCACTGATTTTTTTGGGTGACAGCTTTTTGAGTTTGTCAACCAGCACCTGGCTTTCTGTCAAAAAACCGGGAAGACTGGTTTTCAGTTTCCCGGTTTTTATGGTATCATCAATTGATTTTGCAGGAGAAAGAATAATCTTCATTGCTTAAAACCGCTTGGTATAGGCGTGGCAATACGGCGTGCCGCCTTTGTTTGAGTAATAATGTTCATGATAATCTTCAGCATCGTAAAAGATAGTAGCTTTCGTAATTTTAGTTGCCACTTTCAGTCCGCTTTGTTCCAGCAGCGCTACCAGTTTTTCTGCAATTTCTTTTTGCTCGTCATTCAGGTAAAAAATTTCGGTGCGGTATTGGTCGCCGATATCTGGTCCCTGGCGGTTAATCTGGGTTGGATCATGTGTTTCAAAAAACAATTTACAAAGTGTTTCATAATTGGTTTTTGACGGATCGAAAACCACCCGCACAGCTTCGGCATGACCGGTTGTATGTGAGCAGACTTCTTTATAGGTAGGATTCTCCGTACTGCCACCAATGTAACCTACCTGTGTAGAAATAACACCTTCTGCTTTTTCAAAGAAATATTCTGTTCCCCAAAAGCAACCGGATGCAAAAATGGCTGTGTCTGTCATAACTTTTTCCGCTAACTGCTCTTCGGGTATAAAGGTAAGTGAAATTGAATTGACACAATGCCGCGTTTGTTTTGGTGTAAATCCCTCACCCTTGAAAACATGGCCCAGGTGCCCTTCACAGTTGGCACAAACAATCTCTACGCGATAGCCATCTTTGTCTGGTATTTCTTTTACCGCACCGGGTATGGCATCATCAAAAGCAGGCCAGCCGCTGCCTGAATCAAACTTGGCATCTGACTCAAAAAGGCGGGCATTGCAGCGCCGGCAATTGTATTCTCCCTGTGCATGATTATTGGTATAAATTCCCTTAAAAGGAGCTTCTGTACCTTTGTTTACAATAACGCCGGACTCTTCGGGAGTCAGCTTTTTCCAATTTGATGTATCGCTCATAAAATTCAGTTCGGTTGTTTCATTACTCTGTGCCTGGCCGCAGGCTGTAAGCATTATTCCCAGCACAATCAATAGATTCGAAGATTTTTTTAACTGCATAATTTTCTGTTTTTTGTGATCGGTTAAACATGTATGCGGGTAATTCACAATTTCTTTTTATCTTCTCAGTCGAATTGGGCCACAGGTCCTTACAAAACAAATTTACAAAACCCACCCAAACTATGAATACAAGTGCACTCCTAAACTTTCTGAATTCGCTTGAGAGAAATGGTATTCTGAATGCTGTTGCCAATCAAAAAATTCAGGAATTTCTTGATTTCAATACCAAATCTGTCGGAAAATTGTTTCTTGCACTGGCAGCAACCATTGGAGCCCTGTTTGTATCGGCCGGTATTTTTGCCATTATCTCACATAACTGGGATGATTTTCCCAAACATGTACGCGGCGTTTTAAGCTTTGTTCCTTCGCTGGTTGCGTTGTATGTTTATTACGTAGCTGTCTTTAAATTTCCAAAATCAACCTCGTGGATTGAAGCCTCATCGCTTTTTCTGATGCTTATGATTGGTGCTTCTATTGCACTTGTCAGTCAAACCTACCAGATGGATGGCGATTTTGATAAATTTCTTTTTATCTGGCTGATGCTGACCATTCCCTTGTTCTATATTGCCCGGGCATCTGGTATTGCACTTTTTTACCTGGTTCTGGCCTGCAAATTTTTATACCCGGATGTGCACTGGACTTTTTTTATTCCAACAGGCTATTCGTTCAATGAAAAGTATTATTTGTTCTGGTTATTTCTGTTTGCCTTTTTACCGCATTTTTATTTGTCGCTGAATCGCCAGTCAACCCGCCAGGGCTTCAGGGTCATTTACCTGGGGTGGGTGGTTACAATTGTTCTTCTCATTGCACTGCCGCTGGCCATAAAAGCCGGATATCTGTGGTGGGGCGTGGCTTTGGTTATGCTTTATTACCTCATTGGAAAAAAATACTACCGTGATAACGTCTCTGCCCTGGGCCGGCCTTTCCAAACAATTGCACTCATTACTGTTTTTATTAACCTGCTTTACTTTTCAGATGATCTGATCAATGAACTGGCTTTTAAAATTGACCGGATAGAAGAAATTGGCACCTGGAACGCGGAACAAATTGCATTTTTTAGTGCCGGTGTTATTGCTGTTATTGCTTTAACCATTCTTGCACTGAAGTGGAAGAAAAAAGAAATGCCGCTGAACCGCTATATGATTTTTACCCCGTTTCTTTTTGTTTTTCTGTATGGCATCTACTGCCTGAATGAGTTTGCAGATTTTGACATTGAATGGCTGGGCTACCTGGTGTTGAATTTTTATGCGCTTGGCTTTGGTATCAATGCCATGATACAGGGTAACAAATCATGGAACGTGTTCTACATGGTGTTTGGACTTTTCCAGGTTTGCTTTCTGCTCTGGATGCGCTATTTTGATATGGATCTGCCTTTCTGGCTCAAAGGTATTTTCTTTATCGGTGTCGGGTTCATGTTCTTCCTGATTCATTATTTATCCAAAGATGATTTTGAAGAGTAAGTATGAAAAACCGGAAACTGATTTTTGCTCTCTTTGCGCTGATTATTCTGCTGATTCCGCTTTACGTTATTCTTAATTCAGAAGATGTGCTGGAAAACGGAAACCGCCATAAAATCAGGCTTCAGGGTTATGATCCGTTTGACCCTTTCCGTGGAAAATTTTTGCGCCTGCGTTACGATGATGTCATTTCATGCGATGAAAATCTGGAACAGGGTGACCGCGCTTTTGTATTGCTTGAAAAAGACAGTCTTGGCTACTCGTATTTTGCTTCTGCAGAATCTGAAAAACCAACACACAATGATTACATTGAGGCTGAACTGATGTGGGTTGACGGGGGTATGGCCAACATTAAAATTGACAACCTCACCAAATATTTTATCAACGAAGACAAGGCTTACGAAGCTGAGCGTGTGGTAATGGACTTTACGCGCGAAAAACCGGATGCGATTTATGTTGCCATTCGCGTACTGAATGGTGAAGCCCGGCTTGAAGATATTTTTGTCGAAGAAACACCGCTGCTGCAATACCTCGAAACACATTAAACTTTATGTGAATTGCTATTCTTTTAACTTTGCAGCACTAAATCAACAGATGAAAGAACGTTTTGAAACGCTGAGAAAAGCCTTGCTTGCTGAGCGGGAATATGAAGTGGAAACATACCGGTCATTAGTAGGTGACCGCCCCATGAAAGAGCGTATTTCAGAAGGTGTGACACTTTACCCGCTTGATTTTTATGATCAGCGTTATACACCGTTTGATGAGTTGATACTGGATTTCAGGGTGAATCCGGAGCAAAACGGAAAACTGTTTGGCACCAACGGAAAATGCCAGCTGTTTAACTCCAACAACAATGAAACAGCTGAAGCTGTTATACTCACCAGCCGTGAAGGAACCATATCGGTTGTACTTCATTCAGAAGAAATTCCGGACTGGATTAAAGAAGGAAAACTGGGGCTGAATGCTATTTGTGATACCCGCACCTATGATATTCAGCTTAAAACGCTGGAAGAGCTTGCTGAATCAAAACGGGGAATTGCGTATGATTTCTACCACAACACCTTTTCAGGGTACCCGGCTGATGATTTCAGTGAAGATGAGCAGTTGAATCCGTCACAGAATAATGCGGTACGTTCTATCCTGTCCAGCGCGGCGCTTCACATAGTCCACGGCCCGCCGGGAACCGGTAAAACAAAAACACTGGTTGCTGCTATCTGCAAACTGGTCAAAGAAGGCAAACGAATACTGGTGGCGGCCCCAACCAATGCAGCGGCAGATCATATAACCCATGAACTATTTCACGCCGGAGTAGATGTGCTGCGGTATGGCAACTCGTTTAAGATTGATGCCAAAGTAAGCGCCCTTACACTGCAGGCACGCATTCAAAAACATCCGGATTTAAATGTGGTGATGCGCCTGGGTAAAGATGCGGATGCCATTCGAAAAAAAGCATTCCGCTACGTCCGGAATTTTGGACCTGAAGAACAGGCTGAACGAAAACAGTTGCGGCAGGAACTCAGGGAAATACGCAAAGACATTCGCTCTATTGAAAGGCAAATCAAAGAATTCACCCTTGAGAAAGCGCAACTGGTTTCAGGTACGCTAATAGGTTTACAGCAAGATGAATTGCTGCGCCAGCAATTTGATGCCGTTATTGTAGATGAAGCCGGTCAGGCACTTGAACCAGCCATCTGGTCACTGGCAAGACATACAGAAAAACTAATTATGGCGGGTGATCCGTTTCAATTACCGCCATCGCTTTTTTCAAATGCAGCAGTTAAATCTGCCTTAAGTACATCACTCATTGAAATGGGCATGAAACTGAATCACCCCATGACATTGCTTGATACGCAGTACCGGATGAATGACCTGATTATGCAGTTTTCAAACAGCCGGTTTTATCAGAACAAATTAATGTCAGCAGCGGCAGTGAAAGACCAGCGACTGAAAAATGACACTTTTCTGCCGGTTGAATTTATTGATACCGCCGGGTGTGGTTTTGAAGAACTGAAAGATGAACACGGCGGTATTGGCAACCCTGAAGAAGTCAGGCTGATTGCCAGGCGTGTAGCTGAGCTGGCATCTGAAGGAAAAAACATGGGTGTCATTTCACCTTACCGCAAACAGGTATTGTTGCTGCAGGACACGCTTCAGGACGCCCAGGTATCGGTACAAACCATTGACAGTTTCCAGGGGCAGGAACGTGACATTATCCTGATTAGCCTGGTACGGTCTAATGATGAAGGTGATATCGGCTTTCTGAAAGACTACCGGCGCATGAACGTAGCCATGACAAGAGCCCGGTTTAAACTGGTATTAACCGGCGATTCTGCTACCCTGGGAGCCGACCCCTTTTACAGTGACCTGCTGGCTTATATTGAAAACAACGGATCGTATCGTTCTGCTTATGAATACGTTGAAAGTTGATCAATTTTACCATTCCCGCTACCCCGGATTGGTAAAAACGATTAATTTTACTTTATGCAAAAAGTAAAAAAATACCTGGCTGTTTCTGTTTTGTTGCTGGCTTTACCGCTTATCGCTTTTATCGGAACACATTTTGTGCTGGAATCGGGTAAATCAATTTACAATTATATTCCCCAGGAGAGTGATGTGGTGATTGAAATCAATACACGCAATTTTGTTTCTGAAATAATGTATCAGCGCATTTACCATGAAGCGTATTTTCACGAAAAAATTGTTCGTGATGAACATGCCGATCCTTATGAAGATGTTGGATTTGATATGTTTTCATCCGTCATCATTTTCAGGGAGCAATGGTCAGAAAGCAATATGTGGATGGCTTTGATCGGGTATACCAACAAAGATCGTTTTACTGCCTTTTTAACCGAAGAACTGCCTGAAGTGAATTATTGCTTTGGTGATGAATATGTACTTGTTCAGCTAACCCCTTATCACGAACAGGCCAGAATTGATGAGCACATGAAAAACATCATGAATGGTGACGTAAAATCATTTAAAGAGCGTGTTGACTTAACTGAACTGTTTGACCGGTCTAAAGAGATCAACTGCTACATAACACCCCAAAATAATGACCAGGGAAATCAACTGCTGAACGGAAATCTGAGCCTTGACTTTCTGGGTGATGAAATTGAGGTAAGCGGCGAGTTTACCCCGGTATCAGGCTTTTCTGAAAATGAACCAATAGCCTATGCTGTAAATAATGAAGCACCATTCAGTTTAAGAAGTTCACTGGATATTTTCAACAGCATTTATTGGTTCAGTGAAGATAACATCAAGGGTATTCCGCAATACTCGCAAATGGCATTTGATTATAACGGCATGAACTTGTTTATGGTTCATAAAAACCTGGGATACATGTTCCCGTTTAAGCAGTATCCTGATATGCAATTGCATTTAGACATTGTGGATTATCCGCACTGGCGGCATTATTTTGATACGCTGCAGGCACAAAAAGTATTTAAGGTAGATACGGTAACCAATATTTTATCTACATCCATGGGCACTTATTTTATTTATGAGTTTAATGAAAATGAATTTGAACTCATGCGCAGTGAAATGAATCTGAGCCCCAATGAAGATAAAACGCTCTACTTTGCTTTTCACATGAATGTAATGCCGGTTCTGGACAACATTAAGCTTGCTGTTGACGAAGAAAATCCGCCGGCAGAAATAGAACAGAAACTTGGATTGGTAGTTGTTGAAGAGAGCCTTGCTGAACTGCGCGTAATGGCCAATATTGAAGACATTCTTTTTGAACTCAGGCTTGAAGATGAAACACGCATGGTGGCTGACGGAAAAATACGAATGCTCAACCGCAGCGGAAACTCAATTATTGAAAGTATGTCTTTTGGAAGTGCAGCCGTTCTTTTTATGGCAAATTACCTTTCAACTCCCGGGACAGCTGAGTAAAATAATCTTTCATACCGGCCATTCGTGAGCCATACCACGAAAACATTTCACCATCTACCAAAACTATTTCAGCGGCTGTAATTTTACGCAGCGCATCAGCATGCGGTTGTTTAAACGGATAAGGCTCTGAACTCAGAAAAACATAATCCGGCTTTAGTACTGAAAGCTGCTCCTGGGTTAGTTCAACATAACGGGTTTCATCACCGGCAACTATATTTTGCAATCCAAACTTTTGCAGCATATCACCAATAAAAGTGTGGTTGCCCACTGCCATAAAAGGTTTTGCCCAGATCAGATAAAGCACCGTTCCCCCAACGGTTGGAAAAGCCGAAAAATCAAGCTGAATGCGCTGTACCAGTTTTGCCGCATGTTCTACTTTTGCAGTAAGTGTACCTACTGCTAAAATCATTTGCAGTGCATCGTCGGTTGTAAAAATATCACTCATGTAAACCGGATATTTTTCAGCCAGTTTCAGAATATCCTCCATGGAATTTTCTTCTTTGTTGCCAATAACCAGGTCTGGTTTAAGTGTATCAATAACCGCATGATTGACCGTTTTGGTACCCCCTACCCTTTTTTTTGATTGATACCAAGTGTCCGGATGAATGCAGAATTTGGTAATTCCCACAACGCGGTCACCAAGCCCCAGGTGATAAAGCAATTCAGTTTGGGATGGTACTAAAGAAACAATCCGCTCAGGAATTTTTTCCAGGCGGATTGTTCGGTTCATTTGGTCTTTGAGTTCGATCATTTATGCGTACGCATTGATCAGGTCGTGCCGGGTAACAATGTGATGTTTTCCCTCACCCAGGTCAACCAGCACAGCGGGTACCTGTTTGTTAATTTTGCGGGATATTTCTTCTACCGTGGCTTTAGCACCTACAACAGGCAGGGCCGGCAGCATTACCTGGTTAATTGGTGTGTTGATCAGATCAGCATTTTCAATAATCTGCTGGTAAAGTGTCGTATCATCTACACAGCCAACAAACTGACCGTCTTTGGTAATCGGAATTTGTGAAATGTTGAATTTTTTCATCTTTGCCACAGCGTGTGACACCAGTTCTTCGGTTCCACAGGTAACCAGTTCTTTGCTGGCGTGTCTGGCAACCATGTCTGATGCTGTTTTGATTCCTTCATCCAGGAATCCGCGTTCACGCATCCAGTCATCGTTAAACATTTTACCTACATAACGGCTGCCGTGATCGTGGAATAAAACAACCACCACATCTCCTTCTTTGAATTTATCTTTCAGCTGCAAAAGGCCTGCAAGAGCTGCGCCGGCCGAGTTACCCACAAAAATACCTTCTTCACGCGCAATACGGCGTGTCATTATAGCGGCATCTTTATCGGTTACTTTTTCAAATAAATCAATCACATCAAAATTGACATTTTTAGGCAAAATATCTTCTCCGATACCTTCTGTGATATAAGGGTAAATTTCATTTTCGTCAAAGATGCCGGTTTCTTTGTATTTTTTGAAAACCGATCCATACGTATCAATACCGTAACATTTGATGTTTGGATTTTTTTCTTTCAGGAATTTTCCAATGCCTGATATCGTTCCACCGGTGCCAACACCTACTACAAAATGTGTAATTTTTCCGTCTGTCTGGTCCCATATTTCAGGCCCCGTTTGCTCGTAATGTGCAACTGTATTGGAAAGATTGTCATATTGATTAACATACCACGAATTTGGTGTTTCTTTGGCAAGCCTCCTGGATACGGAATAATACGAGCGGGGATCTTCAGGCGAAACAGCTGTAGGGCAAACAACCACCTCAGCGCCCACGGCTCTCAGAATGTCCATTTTCTCTTTGCTTTGTTTATCATTCAAAACACAAATCAGTTTATACCCTTTGATAATACAGGCCAGCGCAAGTCCCATACCGGTATTGCCGGATGTTCCTTCAATAATTGTTCCGCCGGGCTTAATCAATCCGGCAGCCTCAGCATCTTCTACCATTTTTACGGCCATACGGTCTTTCACAGAATTACCCGGGTTGGTTGTTTCTACTTTTGCAAGCACAGTGGCCTTAATGTCTTTGGTTATTTTGTTCAAACGAATCAGGGGCGTATTTCCAATGGTTTCGAGAACATTATTGTAAACTTTCATGATGCTGTTTTTAGTAGTGCAAATTTAAGTAATTAAGGCTGATATGGGCCTTTGTCCAAAAAAAAGAGGCTCCGGGGAAACCGAAGCCTCTGTGTAAAATTCTGACTGTAACTACTAGAAGTAGAACATCATATAAAGCGATCCGCCAAAATTGTCTGTATCAATTGACAATCCGGTGTTTCCGGCAGTTGTGGTTTCTCTCCAGATAACTTCTTCACCTGAAGCCTGACCAGCGTCAAAGTACTCTGTTCTGGTAGTCATTTCACCGGTTTTACCATACATCAATCCCCATCCGAACTCAGTTCCGAAGCAGATTTTTGGTAAGATGTAGTACTCAACACCAATGAACCCTCTCAGGCCGATTCCGTTGTAGTTTCCACCTGTTTGAGAAACAATACGCTCAGCAGTTGGTGCTTCTGTATTAACACCTCCCCAGCTCCACCATGAAGTGGCTGTAGGGGCCATGTTTCCTACACCGTACCCGTTACCATAGGTATAGTCGGTAGAAATACCACGCTGAAACATATACATTACTTCACCACCGTAGATTCCACGAAGACGGTTTTTACCTCTTCTGAATTCATAACCAGCTCCGATGTTGTAAAACGACGAGCGGGTTGTGTAAGTATCCAGTACCAATGAATCAGGGCTTGAAGCACGGTCACTGTATACATAGTTATTGTAGGTGTTATTGTACTGACCAATTCTCAATTGTGCGCGTACAGCATTGTCATCAGACAACATGTATTTACCAAAAAGGGTATTGCCAGCCCAATAGTTTACAAATTTATTGCCGTTCATGTTGAAGTTGGCGGTGTTTCCGTTAAACGCGTTACCGATATAATTGATTACCGGAAGCGCATTCATACCTACACCCCATTCTCCAGCTACGGGCATCATATCTACTCCGTTTTTGTTCTGAATCTGTTCATTTTGTGCAAACGAGACAGCTGACAAAACAAGAGCAAGAGATACTCCTATTATTTTTTTCATAATGAAATTCGTTTTAATGATTAAAAATTAGCTGCAGACAACTCTTAGTAGTTGAATGTGTAATCGTTCATTACAACAGCACCTCTCCAAACCTGTACATACTGGCTTCCACCCATGTAATAGGTTACCGACGGATCAATTACACCACCGGAAAGTTGCTGATCATTATAATCATTAAATCTTAGTTCCACAGTAATTATTTCATCATAGCAAGGGATATCAGTGAATGAATAAGCACCATTTGAACCAATTGTTGTTGTGCGGGTTACTTCAGGGTAATCGTAAGATCCGTCCGGCGTTGGATCCAGGTCATAACCATCAACTACTGCAGTAATAGTAGCTCCTGCTTTTGCATATTCAGGAACGTACATGTAGAATCCCCAATTATCTGTATCATTGTCCAGATTTGAATTCGCCCACAACGTACCTGAAACTGTTGCAGAACCAGGTCCGGCTGGAGCAACAGGCTCTTCTTTTTTACAGCTTACAAAAGCAATAGCACTAATCGCAAGTGCGGCAAAAATTTTTCTTTTCATAACAAAATTTTAAGTTAATACAGGCCAAATATACGACTAATTCGAAATTTGTCAAGACGAATAGCCGGATTTATCCCACAGACCGTGTTGATAAAAATCAGCAAAAATCCCCCAAATGGGCCAACCCTGTTTGATTCGCCTAATCAGCAATGAGTTTCTTGAACCGTACCCGCTTAGGTTCTGTATCACCCAGGCGTTTTTTGCGATTCTCTTCATACTCACTGTAAGTACCTTCAAACCAATAAACCGATGAATTGTTTTCAAAGGCCAGAATATGGGTACATACACGGTCAAGGAACCAACGGTCGTGTGAAATAATAACCGCACAACCGGCAAAGCTTTCAATTCCCTCTTCCAGCGCGCGAATGGTGTTTACATCAAGGTCATTCGTAGGCTCATCCAATAACAACACGTTGGCTTCTGTTTTGAGTGTCATGGCCAGGTGCAAACGGTTACGCTCACCGCCTGAAAGCACGCCTATTTTCTTATTCTGATCAGCACCATTGAAATTAAACCGGCTCAGGTAAGCCCGTGAAATAATTTTTTGCTTACCAATTTCAATATACTCTGTACCACCGGTCACTACCTCAAATACCGTTTTTTCAGGGTCCATGGATTTGTGATCCTGGTCAACATAACCAATCATAACGGTTTCACCAACCTTGAATTCACCTTTATCGGGTTTCAATTCCCCCATAATCATTTTGAAAATGGTGGTTTTACCGGCTCCGTTTGGACCGATAATGCCAACAATACCGTTTGGCGGTAATACAAAATTCAGATCATCATACAGTACCTTGTGCTCAAATGCCTTGGCTACATGAACGGCTTCAATGACATTGTTACCCAAACGCGGACCGTTAGGAATTGGTAATTCCAGTCGTTCTTCTTTTGCCTTACCTTCTTCTGCAAGCAATTTATCGTAGTTATTCAAACGGGCTTTGTTCTTGGTCATTCGCCCGGCAGGTGTTAATTGTACCCAGGCGAGCTCACGCTCCAGCACTTTGCGCCGTTTGCTCTCCGCTTTCTCTTCCTGCGCCATGCGTTTCGTTTTCTGATCAAGCCACGACGAATAGTTTCCTTTCCATGGAATTCCTTCACCACGGTCAAGCTCCAGGATCCATCCGGCTACGTTGTCAAGGAAATAACGGTCGTGCGTAATTGCAATAACCGTTCCGGGATAAGATTGCAGAAAATTTTCAAGCCAGTCAACTGATTCTGCATCCAGGTGGTTGGTTGGCTCATCGAGCAGCAAAATATCAGGGTTCTGCAACAACAAACGGCATAAGGCCACCCGTCTTTTTTCACCCCCTGAAAGCGTGCTTACTTTTTGCTCTTCGGGCGGGCAGCGCAGTGCATCCATAGCACGCTCCAGTTTAGAATCCAGGTTCCAGGCATCAACCTGGTCAATACGTTCCTGTACTTTCGCCTGACGCTGAATCAGCTTATCCATTTTATCAGGATCATTCAGGATTTCTTCATCCATGAATGCGTTGTTGATGTCTTCAAATTCTTTCAGCAAATTAACAGTTTCCTGGGCTCCTTCCTGCACAATTTCTTTCACCGTTTTGGACAAATCCAGTTCCGGTTCCTGCGCCAGGTAACCAATGCTGTAATCCTGGTTAAAAACCACATCGCCCTGGAATGATTTGTCAAGGCCGG
Organism: Bacteroidota bacterium; assembly: GCA_016192075.1. Classification (GTDB taxonomy): domain Bacteria; phylum Bacteroidota; class Bacteroidia; order Flavobacteriales_D; family Crocinitomicaceae; genus JADJGJ01. The sequence goes on from JACPUU010000022.1 coordinate 22,352, forward strand.
CAATGATTTTAAGAACGGTTGATTTACCAGATCCGTTCATTCCGATGATACCAATTTTGGCACCGTAAAAGAATGAAAGGTAAATGTCTTTAATAATTGGTTTTCCGGTTGGGGTTACCTTGGTGACTCCAACCATGGAGAAAATTATTTTTTTGTCGTCTGACATAACTTATAAATGAGTTTTTAGGTGTGTTATTTTTCTCTGAATGATTCAACAATGGCTTCCATGTCTGACTGATAATAGTCATATTGGCTTGAAAGGGTCCAGGTTAAGACCTGGTAAAAGGCATAATCTCCTTCATACACTCCCAGGTGATACATGACTTTGACTTTGCCAAATTTACCGTAAATATTTCCCCGGGTCAGCTGAAGGTCATTGCGATTTTCAATGTAGGGATTTTCAGTACGTATTTTTAGTTTATCAACGCCCGTTGCAAGATTGGCTACTGCCAAATTCCAGTAAGACAGTGCATCAAACGAATAACCGAGGTTATACGATGCTATTTCGTCTTTGGTCTCCAACAGAAGCAGCATGTATATTTCCATGGTTTTTGATCCACTTTGCTTAACAGATCCAAACTGGTAGTTTGCACCGTCATTCAGATCTTCCATGGGCTCCATATAAGCCGGAATTTCAAAGTAAAAATGTTCGTCATCAATACGCTGCCAATCTGAGTGTGTAGAGGCCTGACCGGTTAAACCGAATGCAAAAAGCGGGGCTAAAAGAGAATGCATCATTGGGGGTTGATTTAAAAACAGGGTTAAGGCTGCTAAATTAGCCAAAAACGGCGATATCTGTAACAGAAAACAAGCAGTAAAAAAAGGGAGGTCAAACGGACCTCCCTTTTCAATTATTCAGTTGAATTAATTTATTTGGTTTCTTTGAACGAAGCAACCATTTTTTCCATGATTGGTAAAAACTCGTCTTTTTGCTCCAGCAGGGTCCAGGTTACTACCTGGTAGAATGCTTTTTCACCTTCAAAAATAGCAATCAGGTAAAACACATCAATTCCATTGGCAGTACCTTCCATTTGAATTTTAACGCAATCAATTCCGTTTACGGCTTCAATTTTTGGATCTTTTGTCAAAATTTCAGAACTGGTTAAACCGCCTTCGAGGGCCTGAATAGAAAGTTCAGAATAACTAAGCGCATCAAACTCAAAACCCAAATCAAGCTGGTCAATGGATTCTTTGGTTTCCATCAAAACAATCAGGTAGTTTTCTTTTACATCTGCACCTTCCTGACTAATATATTCATATTGTGTTGATGCTTCAGCATGAAGTTCGTTGGTTGACTGCATTCTTTCAGGTACATCAATTTCATAGAAACCGGTGTTTTTATCTGTTTTCCAGGCCAGTTCACCTGAACAACCAGCCAGGCCTGCGACTAAAAACGCGAGTGACGCAATCTTTAAAGTTTTCATTTTCATCCGTTTAATATTATTTGCCGCAAATGTAATCAAAAACACCTATTTGTTTCAACGTGATTTTTACAGACCCGCAAAAAATAAGAAAGGGAGGCTTAAACCTCCCTTTCTGTCAATGTTCGCTTACGTCAGCTTATTTTTCTTTAAATGACGTGATGATTTTATCCATGTCAGCTTTAAACTCTGGTTTCTGATCCAGAATTGTCCAGGTTAATACCTGGTAGAATGCATGCTCTCCTTCAAAAACACCCAGTTCATAATATACCTGAACATCACCCATAGCACCTTCCATTTCATATCTTACGCAATCCATTCCGTTTACTTCTTTAACTTCAGGATTTTCAGTCATAATGGTGTATTCATCCAAACCGGTTCCCAGGTTTTCTGCAGACAATGCACCGTAAGATGCAGCATCAAATTCAGTTTCCAGTTCGTACGAATCAATCTCTTCATGTGTTTCCATCAACACAATCATGTAATGTTCTTTTACCTTTGTTCCAACCTGCTCAACATAGGCGTATTGCAAACTTGCCTCAGCGTTCAGCGTTGTTTCAACTTTCATGTGGTCAGGAATATCAATGCTGAAATAGCTGTTGTCATTGATTGTTTTCCAACTGGTGCTTGAAGAAGTATTCAGTTCTTCATTCAACTCATTAAGAGCATCGGTTAATTCGTCCTGAGCTTTGTCTGCTTCAGACGATCCGCAGGCGAAAAAGCCAAGAGACAACATAGCCAGTGCGGTTAGTTTTACTAATTTCATTAAAATATCTTTTTAAAGTTCTAAGCAAATGTAACTAAAATTCCCGCTTTTTGATTTTGCCAGGCATGAAATCAGTGAATAATCAGACAACCCAAGGTGTATTGGACAGAAATCTTTATTTTCGCGCCTGAATTATGAGAATAGCTTTGTTTGGTTACGGTAAGATGGGCCGGGAAATTGAAAAAATTGCCCTGGAACGCGGTCATGAAATTGTAGCGCGTATAAACCGTTCTACCCCAAAGAATACTGTTTTGAATACCACGGCAGATGTGGTTATTGAATTCACTGCTCCTGAACTTGCTGTTGAGCATATAACCTACTGCCTGGAAAATCACCTGCCCATTGTGGTTGGAACCACCGGCTGGTATGAACACCTGGATGAACTGACACAGCTGTGCAATGCAAAAAAGGGAGCCATGCTTCATGCCACCAACTTCAGCCTTGGGGTAAACCTGTTTTTTGCGTTGAATAAATACCTGGCAAAACTGATGGCTGTTTATCCTGATTATTCTGCCGGAATTACTGAAATTCACCATACTCAAAAACTGGATGCACCAAGCGGCACTGGCATATCGTTAGCGGAGCAGATTCTGGCAAATCACCCGGCTTATAAAAAATGGGAGAATGTTAAAAAAAGTCAAATTGAAAATGACGTGACACTTTCAGTTGAATCTTTACGTTTACCCGATGTTCCGGGAACGCATGAAGTAAAATATGAATCTGCCGTTGACACCATTGAAATCAGGCACACCGCGCATAACCGTAAAGGGTTTGCATTGGGAAGTGTACTTGCAGCCGAATGGATTGCAGGTAAAAAAGGTGTTTTTACAATGAACAACGTACTAAATCTATAACATGGAATACTTTGGTTTTATTGCAGGCTACCTGCTGATCTGGCTTACCCCTGTCATTGGAATGTGGCATAAAGGATTTCCACAAATGGGGCGCAAAGCCAGCGATGCTTTTATACCACTCTACTCCTATTATTCAGCACTGAGAGGTACCAAACAACCCTGGTATTGGGTTATTTTTATGCTGCTGCCCGGCATTCAGTTTATTATGTGGGCCTCTGTTAACGTAACCTATATTCGCAAATTTGGCGTGTTTGGTGTAATGGACACCATTCTGGGTATTTTATTCCCATTCCCGGTTTTCTGGAAAATTGCCAAAAACCCTGAAAAATATAAAGTACAACCTGAAACCAACTGGGATGTAGCCAAGCAGGTTGATGCCCGCACACCCAGTGATCACGTGGCTTTGTTTTTTGCATTGCCGATTGTCGGACATGCAATTGTATACCCGTTTTCTTTACTCGGGGTTAAACGCAAACCGGGCAAAAAATCAATTTTCAAAGAATGGGGAGATGCTATTTTGTTTGCAGTGGTTGCTGCAAGTGCAATACGCACGTATGTTTTTGAACCGTACCAGATTCCAACCGGATCAATGGAAAAAACATTGCTGGTGGGTGATCATTTATTTGTAGATAAAATCACCTTTGGGCCGCGCCTGCCAATGACCCCTTTTTCTTACCCTATTTTTCACAATTCATTTCCGTTCATCAATGTAAAATCTTACATTGGTTTGCAGACCATTCCTTATACACGGGTACCCGGAATTCGTTTTGTTGAAAACAACGATGTGGTTGTATTTAATTTCCCGGCAGGTGATACGGCACTCAATGATCCGCGCATGCCAAACGGGCTGATTGGTCATACCTACGAACAGATTTTATGGGATGAAGCTTTTCAAACCTGCCTGAAAGAAGGACACAACGTTGCCCATTTTGAAGCTAATTTTGACCAGTATGTCAGCCGGGCCCGTAAACAGTTTGTTGATAAGGGAAAAGTGTACAGCCGGATTGTAGATATGGAAGATGCCAACCGCGGATATACTAAAATTGACGGTTTGCTTGACAGACCTGTTGACAAACGTGAAAACTACATCAAACGCTGCGTAGGACTACCGGGTGATCTTATTGAAGTTATCGACAAAGAACTTTATGTGAATGGTGTGCTTGCTGCACAGCCGGCCGAAATGCAGTATAATTATTCGCTGATTGGTCACCCGCATGTTCAGGCCGTTTTCAGAAGAGACTGGGAAGCTGCAGAGATCAAATTCTATGAAAATTTCCACGTTAATGTTGCTGAACTTGGCGTTGACGATTCGTTCAATGTGACTATTCCGCTTTCAAAAGCACTTTATGCAGAATTGGTGACATCGTATCCTGAACTGAAACCATACATCAAGGAAAAAGGATATTACAACCAGCAGATTACATCCGGTAATTCGGCTTATTATTACCACATTTTTCCAAATAACCCGCAGTATGACTGGACCGAAGATAATTTTGGGCCGCTGCATATACCCAAAGCGGGAGAAGTGGTCAAACTCGATCACAAATCACTGCCCATTTATCGTCGTATAATCAGCGCCTATGAAGGTCATTCACTGCAGGAAAAAGCGGATGGGATTTACATTGACGGAAAGAAAACCGACACCTATACCATTGAACAGAATTATTACTGGATGATGGGTGATAACCGCAACAATTCAGCTGACTCAAGGTTCTGGGGATTTGTGCCGGAAGATCATATTGTCGGACATGCTGCATTTATATGGCTTTCAGCAGACCCAAGCACTGGTATGTTTGGCGGCGGCATGCGCTGGAACCGGATGTTCTCAGGGATAGAATAAAATGAAATTTCAGAAGCCAAATTCAAAATTACGAACAGGTCATTTTGGAATTTGTGTTTTTGAATTTGCCGGCCTGGCGGCGAGACAGAGAATTTAGTTTTCAACGATGCTTCTACCCACCTCCTATTTTCCCAATATTGAATACTTCACATACCTGCTGCGTCACCAGGAAATTCAGATTTGTCTGAACGAAATTTTTCCCAAACAAACATTCCGCAACCGGTGTGTTATTTTAAATGCAAACGGGCTGCAAAGTCTGAGCATTCCGGTTGAACGTGAGCTGGGGCATGAAACGCGTACCTGTGACATCCGCATCAGTTATGCCGAAGACTGGCGCAAAATTCACCTGCGTTCAATCGAAAGCGCTTACCGGCGCACACCTTATTATGAATATTACATCAGTGCCCTGGAATCAATTTTACTAAAAAACCATGTCCGCCTGGTTGATTTAAATTTTGAATTGCTTGAATTTTTAGCAGACAAGGTTGGACTGTCCTGCCGGCTACACGTCTCTGATACCGCTGAAAAAATAAGCCGTGAAATGAACGAACTGGTCAACACCAAAACCCAGTCTGCTTTTAAAGGAAAAGCCTATTTGCAGACATTTACCGAACGGTATGGGTTCCAAAATAACCTGAGTATACTGGACCTGCTTTTTAACGAAGGGCCAAATTCAATTTGTATTCTGGAAGAAGGGAAATTCTGAAGCAAAGGGGGCAGATTCCTCGCTACACCCGGAATGACAAGTGCATACAAGAATATTCCCAGACAAATTAGTTAACCATCGCCGGCACCCCGGTTTTTATTTCCCCGCCTTTAAACCAAACCATTTTAATTTTTGCACCTTTCAATGCTTTTAAAAGTTTTGCCTGATCTGCTGCTTTTTTGAACCATTTAGGAACGTATGCTCTCAATTGTCCCAGCCAGTCAACGGCCAGTTGTTTTGCCTTAATTCCGGTATAAAAGTCAACCTCATTCAAATCCGGATAGGCTGATTTGAATTTTGCAAATTGCGGCCGGTATGCTTCAAATGCATATGGTATCATTTGTTCACCCCAGCAGGTAACACGCAACTGAATGGTACTGCCTTTGTCTGCACGGTAAATGGTAACACCTGCATTTTTGAAACCTTCTTTTTCGTTGGCAACCGGACTGATGGTAGAATCACGGTAATAAACGCCGTGCGAATAATCCATAATACCACCGCCTTCAGCAACCAGTTCTACTTTCAGTTCTTTATCCAGAATAGCACTGAAAATTTCCATTACCTGGATTGAATCATTTTCGGTAAAAGGTGGATTGGGATTTTTATTCTCTACAATACGCTCCAGCGTATACCGGTCTTTCAGGTGTGCATACGATAAGTTGATGTGAACAAATGTTTCTTCAATACGGGTTGAAAGTACTTTTTCACCAAACGTGATGTGGTAAAGATGAAACACTTCTTCACGATGCGTACACGGAAAAATAAATTCCTGCGTGGCATAATTAAACTGTGCCCCGTCTGAGAACGTATATATGTCTCCGTCCTGTTCATACGACATAAAAATATACCCCAGGTTCTTTTGCATTTTATCAAGCAGTGACTGGTATTTTACCAGCAGAACATACGCCTCATCCATTTCCTTTTTCAGTTTTTCCAGCGTGGATTTTTCATTCTCCCACTGGGTGTTTAAATGAACCAGGCGGTTTTGCTCAATATTTATCTGCTTTTCCGTTTTTGTCAGCGTATTGGTTGGATGTCCGTTGATCTGATCTGATTTATCGAGGTTTTTATTTTTGATTTTTTTCTTCTTCATTTTGGGCTGCCCCATGGGTGTGTGGCGCAACTCATTCAATTTGAGTTCCGTCTTTTTGATGAGCAGCTCCGTATCTTTCATTTTTTCTTCATACTCACTAATCCAGTATTCATAACCGCGTTTACCATAAAGGCGTTCATTGAGATCAGCAATGTATACATGCTCCAGTTCCCAAAGCAGCCGCCAATAAGTGGTGCCTTTGCCGTAGGAAGAATCGGGTGATATGAGCCTGTGTTCATTTTTACCATAAAGGATATACGATGATCCGCCTTTTTGAATAGCAATGGTAGTCTGCCTTTCAGGATGATATCCCTGCACGTCAAAATGCAGCACTGTTGATTTTTCATTGTTTGTTCTGAATTCGCGCACGCGGATATCTTTCAGCCGGATAATTGGTTTTTTCAGAACAACTTCTCCTCCGGGTTTTTCTTCTTTTTCGATGTATTCCTCAGCCTCAAAATAATAGAGGTTACGGTCATCCGGCAATATATGATTATACGGGGTTTTAAAACCACCCAATAAATCAGACCAGTTAGAACCGTCACCGGCAGCAGAAATAAAGTTTCTGTACCCGGTATTTGTGCCGCCGAGTGCCTTAAAAATTTCAATGGACCGGTCGTTGACATAATTCTCTTTTGCCATGTAAATAGCATTCAGAATCAGCATCTGATCTTGTTGTGAATAGCCCGAATTAACCAGTGCAGCCATTTTATCTGTCACGGACATGGACGGTGAAAAATACCCCGGAATACCCTTCAGTAAAACATATTCACCGGAAGCAAGTGTAGTCAATGCTGTCTGCGGTGCATTTTGCATTACATAGGTTTCAAATACCTTCAGTTTTTCTTTCAGCGGTTTGTCTTTTTCATCAACCGATGTTCTGTAATGGAGTACCTTGTCCAGTTCCCATACAGCATAAGCGGTAGCCAGGTCAGTAATCAGCCCCACCGATTTGCGCGGAATCTGATCGGTATGTAAAATCAGTTTCTCCGGTGATTTTACAATCTGCTTTTCAACGTACCCGTAATCAGGCAGGGTGTCATTAATCCACGGAATTGAATCCGTAAATTCAAACAGGTGAAACAACTCAGGTTTCAGAATTTCTGTTTTACGGGAGATGTTGTAGAAGAAAGCGCGTTCTTCACCTGTAAAATCATCCCAGCCTGATTGCGCATTCGTGGTAACGCAAGACAGGCTGAGAATACAGAGGTAAACGTATTTCATGGATCAGGAAGGTTTTTGGTTTGGTGTTGTATAACGGTTCCCGGATATTTGGTAACGCTATGCTGCTAAATTAATGAAATATTCAGCGACGGTTTTAATTGTCTGACTTTGTTATTAACAGAGATATTCAGGGTGTTAAGCACTGATTGTGACAGATTTTGAGCAGAAATCAGCCTATTCTGAGAACAGGTAATGCATAGCGGAGCGTAAACGTGTGATGGAATAATTCAGGAATTTCATTCTTTGAATTTTTATAAAAGTTATAGCTGTAAAGCATTTGTAAATGAAAGAGTGTGATTCCGGTAGTCAATTTCCAGGAATGCGTTTTGAATGTTCCGTTGCTGTTAAATGAATAACCAATTCCAGCACAAAAAGGAGCGTATACACCTATCTCTGCATTCAATGAATAATATGACTTATCGAAACGCCTTTTATAGGTCAGGATTAATCCTGACATTCCTCCACAAACATCCCCATATAAATGGGCAACGTTAATAGCAAGCCCCAGTTCATACCCACCTCGTTGAAAGCCTTCCAATCCTCCAACTATCCCTATAAATGGCGGAATTATACCTTTGACATAAGGGTATTCGCCATCGACGTAAGCCCTTCCTCTTGAATCGAATTCACGATAATATCCCCATCCGGTCTCACCGCAACGGAAAAAACCATATTCGGTTTGATTGGCTACACGGTATGAAATGAAATACGAATCTGTCTGACCAATATATAGACTGTCATAATCAATAAATATGGTTCGTAAAGTATCAAAATTATCATTTAGCTCTACATAATGAAACGTCTTCAATTTACCATCTGCATAGCACTCTTTAACCCGAAAGCGACTATTTGTCCACATAAGTGTACCATTCAGCCAAATTGGCTCTCCACGCTCGCTGTTAACCTCTACGGAATAACCTAAATCATAACTATAACTGGCAAACCTTCGATTGTATTCCTGAATGGAATCATATTCTACAAACCCTGCCTTGATTTTATAGCGCGCCCAGGAACTGTCAGTAACCTGAAAAATCTGATTCAAATAAACAGTTTCAGATTTTGTAAAATCAAACACATCTGAACATTCTGCCTGAGAATGACTGCTGATTGGAATAAAAATCAGAAATAAAATAAATACGCTCTTCACATTGGTTAAAACAAGCCAACTGCATAAAAAGTTACATATTAACTTTAGTTTATCCGCTTCAACACAATCTCAGCCTCCACCCCCTTGTTTGTAAGTGCTGTACCTTCCATTCTATTTCCTGTTTCGTCCAGGTAAAGATTATACGCAATAACAAGCGGATGCTCAGGATCAAGTGAATTGGTCAGCTGAAAGGTAAAATTGTTATCGGTTAAATGAATGTGCGAAAACGAATAATATTTCTTTTTCTTTAAACAGACCATGTAAATGTTGTTTCCCTTTTGCTGAATTTTATACTGATCAGGTTCACTTTTAATCTTTTCTTCATCTGTTGGCGTTCCCCAGGTTTCTTCCCAAATACCGCTCAGGTTATTTGCGGGTTGATTTTTTTTGAACGGACTGAATGATTGTAAAAACAAGGGCAGCAGAATTAAAATAAATGCGCTGTATTTTTTCATATTTTCACTTTTATACAATTAATAAACCGGCAAGTCTTAAAGCCGAGCCCGCTTCACCCAACCAAAAATTTTCAAACTCACCCGGAAATTCTTTTTCAAAATCAGCTTTGAATTCTTTAAACAAAAGAACATTGGACGTGCTGATCAAAAAGTGGTCAAAATATGCATAAAGCCAGTTGCCGGTTTCACGGTCAAGTGTAACTGATTCATCACCCTGGTTATGAATAAACCGTAGCCTTGCCTGCTGAATTGTCTGTGATTTTTTTGTTTTTACCGTGTGTTCCAATTGGGGTTTTAAACCGGTATAAATGAGTTTTGCAGTTGGCCGCGTATTTAAATCTTCAGGTTGCTGCAAAATTTCCTGAATGTAGTTTTCAGCAATTTTTGTTCGCGGAATTTTTTGTTCAAACCAGGCCTGAAGAGACAAATCAAAACCAAGCCCCCGCATGTAATTGAAAAGCGATTTTTTCAAACCATCACTGAATTGTTCATGGTCTGTATCCACTTCCTCGGTATAAAACAGGTCGTTGTTGGCAAAAGTTGGCCGGGCAGACGAAACCAGCTGTGTCTTGTATTTTTGTGGATTCATGCCAACGGGTGAATGTGCTGTCATGGCAAAACGATGCCAGAATGCGGACTGCATAATGCCGCTCTCAAAAAGCTGCCGGACCATTTCAAGTGAATCAACCGTTTCTTGTTCCGTTTGTGTTGGATAACCATACATCAGGTATGCATGCACCAAAATACCTGCTTCTGAAAAATTGCGGCATACGTTGGCCACCTGCGCCACTGTAACGCCTTTATCAATTAAAGCAAGTAACCGATCCGATGCTACTTCCAGTCCGCCTGACATGGCAATACATCCAGACGCTTTCAGTAAAAAACACAAATCACGCGTAAAGCTTTTTTCAAAACGAATATTGGTCCACCACACCACATTCATTTTCCGCCGCAGAATTTCAATGGCCAGGTCACGCAATAAACCCGGCGGAGCAGCTTCATCTACAAAGTGAAAACCAATTTCACCGGTTTGCGCTATCAAATGCTGCATGCGATCACAAATCAGCGGCGCCGCAGTTTGCTCATAGCGTTTTATGTAGTCAAGACTGGTGTCACAAAATGTACATTTTCCCCAATAACAGCCATGTGCTAAGGTCAGCTTGTTCCAACGTCCGTTACTCCACAAACTGTGCATGGGGTTTGCCAGTTCAATGACAGACAGGTATTGATCAAGTTTTAAACCGGCATAGTCCGGCACACCGCACTCAGCCTGTGAAAAATCTTTCTGGTCAGACGCATCAATGTACGTTACCATTCCACCCTGGCAAACAAATGTCCGTTTCAGCTTTTCAGCAGAGCGGGAACCTTCTAAAAACTGAACCAGGTTTAAAACCGGCGCTTCGCCATCATCCAACGTAATAAAATCAACATAATTGAATACGCGGGAATCATGCAGTGACCGTAATTCAGTATTGGCAAAACCACCACCCAACGCCACCCGTGTTGACGGATAATTGGTTTTAATCCATTGTCCGCATTTTAAACCACCCAGCAAATTACCCGGGAAAGGAACCGAAAGAGCAACCAGATCAGGTTGAAAATCGTTCATTTTTTCTGCCAGAATTTCGAGCATAACGCGGCTGATGTACGAATTGTCTTTTTGCAGTTCAATATCGAGTTCATCAAACGTATTGGCGCATCTTCCAAGTCTTTCTGCATAGCGGCTGAATCCAAAATGCGGGTCAACGGTTTCTGAAATCAGATCAGCCAAATCATCGAGGTAAAGTGTAGCCAGGTGCCTTGCCTTGTCCTGCTGGCCCATGGTTCCAAAGGCCCATTCGAGGTCTTCAAGCTGCTTGAACCTGGCAGCACGCGGTAAAAAATCATTCTCACAAATAGCATGCGCCAGGGTTGCATTTTTATGCTGCAAAAAACGCATAACCTCATCTACTGTCTGAATATAACACTCACGCAAAGAATAAATGCGGGCTGCATTTTCAGAAAGCGATGATTCATGTACCTGCTCAAAAACAGCCTTTAATCCCTGAGCCGTGAAAATTTTCAGAATGACTTCCAGCCCCAGATCACACTGGATTGATTGAATGTTTTGCGTATTCAAAAATCCTTTCAGATAAGCCGTTGAGGGGTACGGCGTATTTAGCTGTGTAAAGGGAGGTAATATCAGCAGGACTTTAGTTTTCAGCGGTACCATGTATTAGGATGAATCAAAAATACCGGTTTTAATCTGATTTGGAATTACAAACCGCCGGTATTCTGCCAATCAGGTAAAGGTTAACAAATATTAATACGACAAAGAGCCTTGTTGCTGCATATAATTTCTAGCTTTACTTCAACCTGATTTTTATGATACGAAACGCTTATTTACTTGTTATCAGCGGACTTTTACTCAGTTCCTGCTCCATGAACATGTTCTATTATTTTCCAGACAAAACAACCGTCAGTGTATCGGAAAACGGAACTGAAAAATACATTCCTTTCAAAAAAGAAAAATCAGTACACGGTGTACTTTTCAAAAAGAAAGATCCGATTGCCTCTGTTTTCATTCTTCACGGCAACGCCGGTAATTTAAATGGCTGGCAGAGTGTTGCCGAAATGTTGTGGGAAGAAGGATATCAAACCTTTATTATTGATTACCCCGGGTTTGGAAACTCTGACGGACAAGCGCGGCACAACCAGGTAATTGAATCGTCACAAAAAGCATTTGAATATTTTGACTCACTGCCTGAAGTGGCGGGGACAAAAAAAATTCTGATGGGCTTTTCACTCGGCGGAAACCTGGCATTGAAAATTGGATCAGACTACCAGGACCGGCTGGATGCAATGGTTATTGAAGGTGCCTTTACCAATTACCGCGCCATTGGAATTGCCAGCGTTCCCAAAATACTGCGCTTTGCGCCCTGGCTGGTTCTGGGATCAAAATTTAAGGGCGAAGAACTGATCCAAAACTGGAAAAAACCTTTACTGGTGGTTCACAGTACAACTGATGAAATTATACCCTACGAAATGGGAAAAGAAATCTATAAAAATGCAGGGGCAGAGCGAAAAGAGTTGTGGACCATTAAGGGAACACACTTGCAGGGATTCGGCCTTTACCCGACCGAATATTTCTTTAAAATCAGGAATTTGCTGGTGGACTAATAGTCACGTTCAGAAACGCATCTCAACTCCACAATTTCACCAATTCCACACGTACTTGCGCCGGAAGCCGGTTTATAGGAAACCCACACCAAAGAGCCATTTGTATAGTCAATACCTTTAAATTCTGCCAGGTTAGTAGGTTCCAGTTTGGTACCATCTTCTAATTGAAACACAATACCGCAGGTATCTGAGTCAGAAAAATCTTTGACAACTGCTTTTTCACCTTTGTAGCAGCCTCCGGTTTTTTTACCACAGGAAGCAAAAACCAAAGCCGAAATTGCAAGTGCACCAAAAAGGTATTTCATTTTCATACGAAGAAAGTTTTAGTAAATATACGAAAAATCAAACCGAAAGGTTGAGGCGGGTATTTTTTTGTATGACAAGCCTGCTGCTATATTTCTGCCGCAATTACCGACTTTGCTGATTTTGACCTTCTAAGCCGCATTATACCAAAAACCAGTGCAAATACACTACCCGATACGGTTACCATGGCGCCGGTAATACTTACATTGAAGTAAACAGCGGCCATGTATCCGGCAATTACGGCCAAAACACCAAACACACACGCCCATACCAGCATGGCTTTTAACTTATGCGTAACCAGCTGTGCCGTTGCAGGCGGAATAATCAGAAAACCTACCACCAATACAGCGCCTACCACTTCAAATGCGACAACAGTTGTAAGCGCAACCAGCCCCATCAGGTAATAATGCCAGCGCGACGTTTTAATGCCGACTGATTTTGCAAAATCTTCATTGAACGAAAGTAATTTGAACCCCTTAAAACCAACAATGATGCTGCCAAAAACAACCAGGCCCGCAACCAGTTCAGTATACAATGCCCTGGGACCAATATAGAGGTTATCGTCAATGATTATTTTGTCCATGTTTACCAGGGCAATATCGCCGTACAAAACACATTCCTGGTCAATGTCTGCATTGCCTTGCATGAGTGTTGCAATCAAAATCATTCCAACGGCAAACAAAAGGGTATAGGTCATTCCAATAGCCGCATCTCCCTGCACTCTTGCTTTGCGTGAGAACAGATCAATAACAAAGGTTGCCAGCACACCGCTCAATGTAGCGCCAACCAATAATAAAACCGATCCTTTTTCACCGGAAAAATAATAGGCAATAACAATACCCGGCAAAACAGCGTGTGAAATAGCATCACCCACCATAGCCATTTTACGGAGCAGTAAAAACACACCCAGCAAGGCGCAGTTAATGGCTACAATTGACGCGGTTAATATGGTAAAAAAGTCATTCATTAATAATCATCTTCGGGGATTCCTTTTATTCCTAATTCACGTTCCAGTTCTGCTTCAATTTCAGGGGTGATGATATGTTCAATTGCTTCAGCCCCGCTGTGCACATGATCCGTATCAATACGCGTACGCCTGAGCAGGTATTGTTCCCACAACCGGTGAAGTTTTACAATGCGGGCAGATTCTTTTCGTCCGGAAGTTGTCATCACAAAATCATCGCCTGATTTTTGGATCAGTCCCCGCCTGATCAGACGGTCAATTCCCCGGTGCAGCTCTTTCGTATCAAAAGGGCGTATTTCAGTCAGATTTACCCTTGTAAACGTAAGTTCAGTATCCTGATTCTGAAATCCGGGTAGTTTAAAAATGGTTTTGAGAATATTTTCATCGGTTATTTTTCGGCTGTTTTTCCGGCGGATGTAATAGCGCGACACAAACCCTCTACGCGGTGCAAAACAAATTGAGCCCAATGTGATCAAGGACAAGGTAACAACCACCCAGGGGCCGGTTGGCATAGCCGTTCGGGCATAGGATATATAAGCCCCGGTAACGCCACAAAAAATAGAAATTACCACTGCCAGCAGCATCAGCCATTTTAAGTTATGCGTCCACAACCTTGCGGCGGCAGCGGGTGTAATAATCAATGCAGAAATCAGAATAACACCCAATGCCTGTATACCCGCAGCTATTGCCAGCACGGTGAGTGAGGTGAGTACAAATTCAAAAAGGCGAACCGGCAAGCCAATGGTTGCTGCATATTCCGGGTTAAAAGACAACAATACCAGCTGGCGGTAAAAAACCACAACAACGGTTAGAATAATAACCAGGATAACGACAAAAAGAGAAACTTCGTCGCGGGTAATGGCTGCTGCCTGACCAAAAAGAAAATGGTCCAGACCGGCATGATTGCCGCTGCCGGTTTTTTGGATATACGTAAGCAATACGACCCCCAGTGCAAAGAACGATGACAGCACTACACCAATTGCAGTATCTTGTTTCAGGCGTGAATGGCGCACAATATAATCTACCAGGAAAATAGAAATCCAGCCCGTCAGAAAGGCACCGGCTAACAGCAAAACCGGATTTTTTTCACCTGCCACAAGGTACCCGAAACAGATACCGGGAAGCAACGAATGCGCTACTGCATCACCAATCAATGAACGCTTTCGCAAAAAGGCAAATGTACCTACCAGGGCTGAGGATGCGTTGATGCAAATCATTCCCAGTACCACATAAACAACATTGGCATTACTGAACGAAAAAAAATCTGTAAACGAATGCATTGGTTTTATAAATCAACTCCTTTTTCCCTGACCGGGAATTCATTTTGCCGGATCAGG
This sequence comes from Bacteroidota bacterium, assembly GCA_016192075.1. Taxonomy (GTDB): domain Bacteria; phylum Bacteroidota; class Bacteroidia; order Flavobacteriales_D; family Crocinitomicaceae; genus JADJGJ01. The sequence continues at coordinate 37,621 of JACPUU010000022.1, forward strand.
TCAACAATTTTCGAAAGCAGTGTGAGCTGGCCTCCGTAAGCATTTGATAAATTTTCTTTGGTTAACACTTCATGCGGTTCACCTTTTGCAATTAAACGGGTATTCAGCAAAACCAGGTAATCAAAATAGTCGGATACCGTTTGCAGATCATGGTGAATAATCAACACTGTTTTTCCTTGATTTTTCATCTCCTGCAACAGTGACAGAATAGCACTTTCAGTTGCTGCATCAACACCAACAAAAGGTTCATCCATCAAATATAAATCAGCCTGCTGTGCCAGTGCCCGTGCAATAAAAACGCGCTGCTGCTGACCGCCTGATAATTGCGAAATCTGCCTGTCTTTAAATTCAGTGAGGCCTACTTTGGCTATACTTTGCAATGCAATTTCCAGGTCTGTTTTATTCGAACGGCGAAACAAATTGGTACCCCGGTAACGGCCCATCAAAACAACATCCAGAACGCTTGCCGGAAAGTCCCAGTCAACCGACTCCCGCTGCGGAACATAAGCCACGCGGTCACGCACTTCATCAAGCGATTTGCCAAAAATTTTCACAAACCCGCTGCTTGGTTTCAGCAGCCCCATAATGGCTTTTAACGAGGTTGTTTTACCTGAACCATTGGGCCCTATTACGCCAATTATTTTTCCGCACTCCAGGTTAAAATCAATATCCCATAAAACAGGCCGGCCATCGTATGAAACGGTCAGGTTGTGTACTTCAATGGCATGAATATCCTGTTTCATTTTCTAAGTCCCTTTACAATCATGCTAACGTTGGCACGAATCATTCCAAGATAATTTCCGGCGTCGGTATCAGGTTCTCCCATTGCGTCAGAATACAAGGGCCCCTCAATGCGTAATTCATAGTTGCGGGCACGGCAACCATCTACAATCGATTCTGCCGTTTTCTGAGACGTAGATGTTTCAACAAACAGTGCCGCAATCTGCCGTTGGATAATAAAATCCACCATGTCTGAAATTTCTTTTAAACCCACTTCAGAAAGTGTTGAAATTCCCTGAATTCCGCGAACTTCAACATTATAACGTCTGCCAAAATAAGAAAACGCATCATGCGAGGTAATTAAAACGCGGTGATTGGTGTCAAGCGAATCCAGTTGGGTAAAAACCCACTCGTCCAGCTCTTCTGCTTCTTTCTGATAACGGTTGAAATTTCCGGTGTAATAGGCTGCACTTGTTGAATCAATTTTACCCAACTCAGTTGCAATGTATTTTAATCCCTGCATCCATATCTGCGTATCAAACCAGATATGCGGATCATACGAATCACCCAGGTCTACTGATTTGATCAGATCTTTCTCAGCAATGCCGTCAGATACTTTTAAAACGGGTTTTTCTTTGGCGTATTTATCAAGCATTTCAGCCATTTTTCCCTCCAGGTGTAAACCGTTACAAACAATCACATCGGCGTCGTCCAGCAATTCAATATCACCCGGGGTGGGTTTGTAAATGTGCGGATCGGTGCCGGGCCCCATGATGGATGAAACCTCTGCACTGTCACCGACAATATGCAGCAGCCCGTCTTCAATAATTCCGGTAGTTGCAACTATGTGCAAAGGACCTTGTTGTTCTTTGGGTTCAATGCGGCAACTGATTAACGTAAGCGCTGCCAGGATACTATAAATTCTGTTTTTCATACTTGCTTTTTCTTTGTACGCTTGTGTCTTCTTTGCGAAAATTGGTGGAATTATTTTTTGCAGCAAAGTCACTCAGGTTTTTATTCTACAATTTTTCAATAAACCGTACACCAATATTTTCTGCTACTTTTTCAGACAGGTACATTTTCTGCCCGCCGACAATTTCTATTTTCAGGGATCCGTCAAACGGGATACGCTCAAAAACCTTGATTCCGGATCCCAGTTTCAGTCCTATTTCATCCAGGTATTTCAGCAACGACTGTGAATCTTCATCTACACTTACCACCTCAACCAGTGTATTAACAGCCGATTCAGCCAGCCTGATTTTTGATTTGCGATAGGTGATATTTCCATCTTTGTCGGGAATAGGATCACCGTGCGGATCAAATTTGGGATAGTCCAGAAACTGATCCAGCTTATCAATCAGTTTTAGTGAACGAATATGCTCCAACTGCTCTGCCACATCGTGTACCTCATCCCATCCGAAACTGAGTTTACTTACCAGGAACGTTTCCCATAAACGGTGTTTTCGTATAATTTCTACAGCAATGGATTCCCCTTTCGTAGTTAGTTCACACCCGTTGTATTTTTTATAGCCAATGAGTTTTTTATCAGCTAATTTTTTAAGCATATCCGTTATGGAAGAAGCTTTTGTACACAGTTTATCTGCCAGTGCATTGGTTGACACCCGGTCACGGCTTTGCCCTGAAATCTGAAAAATCACTTTCAGGTAATTTTCTTCGCTGTGGGTTAATTTTTCTTCCTTTGCCATGGTTTTTTTTTCAAAAAAATTACATTCCTAAAAACTCATTTTATTAAGTGTTTTTGGCAAAAAACAGTGATCTTATGAATAAAATATTTCCAAACTGTTAAACTAATTTATTTACAAATATATAACTATTTTTTTAGACAAGACTAAAATTTTGGATTTTTTCGGTTTTGTGCGCAATGAGGATGAAGCCCGGGAATCAGAAATCATACTTCAAAAACCGGAAATCAATTTCTGTTGGCTATCTTTGCGCAAAATTTTATTGACGAAATGGCTACTAACAGAACATTTACCATGATTAAACCTGAAGCAGTTGCGGCAGGTCACAGCGGAAAAATTATTGATATGATCATTGCTGCAGGATTCAAAATAAAAGCAATGAAACTGACTAAACTTTCAAAAGAGCGCGCCGGAGAATTTTACGAAGTCCACAAAGAACGTCCATTCTATGGTGAACTGGTAGCCTATATGTCAGGCGGACCAATTGTAGCAATGGCCCTTGAAAAAGATAATGCCGTGGCTGATTTCAGAAAGTTCATTGGTGCTACTGACCCGGCTGAAGCAGCTGAGGGAACTATCCGTAAACGTTTTGCCAAATCAAAAGGCGAAAATGCCGTTCATGGTTCAGACTCAGATGAAAATGCAGCTATTGAAATAGCATTTCATTTTGCAGATTCAGAAATTGTAGGGTAATACCTCTTTTATAGAAAATTGAAAAGGCGATCAGTTGGATCGCCTTTTTTTTTCAATTCTCCCAAAACGGTACGTGTCATTTCGACCGCAGGGAGCTCACTACACGTTGTTCCGTTCGAAATGACTTTACAATAACGGGCTGAAGACTATTCAGCTAAAGCGTTGATGATCTTTTTTACCAGCTTGTGACGGATGACATCATGCTCATCCAGCTCAATAATCTGAATACCTTCAACATTGGTAAGCCGGTTAACGGCATTTAGCAGACCAGATGTTTGATTGCGCGGTAAATCAATTTGCGTGGCATCACCGGTAATCACAAATTTGGCAGATGACCCCATGCGGGTCAAAAACATTTTCAGCTGGCTGTATGTACAGTTCTGCGCCTCATCCAAAATCACAAAAGCTTTGTCCAGTGTGCGGCCGCGCATAAAAGCCAGCGGGGCAATCTGAATAATTCCGTTCTCCAGGTGTTCAGCCAGTTTTTCGGCCGGAATCATATCACGGAGTGCATCGTACAAGGGCTGCAGGTAGGGATCGAGTTTTTCACGTAAATCGCCCGGTAAAAAACCCAGGTTTTCGCCTGCCTCCACGGCAGGACGGGTCAGCACAATACGACGGACTTCTTTGTTTTTCAGCGCTCTCACAGCCAAAGCCACAGCAGTATAGGTTTTACCGGTACCCGCTGGTCCAACGGCAAAAACCATGTCATTTTCCATGCAGGCTTTTACCAATTTACGCTGATTGGGTGTGCGGGCCTTAATCTGGTTACCACCAATACCATGTACAATAACATCGGCATCTTCCAAAAACCGGTCAGTATCGTCCTTTTGCAACAAAAGCGCTTCAATGTTGCTTTCAGTAAGTGCATTGTAACGGTTCACATACCGGATCATCAATTCCAGTTTTTTCTCAAAATAATCAATGACCTCCTGTTCGCCGGAGACCTTGATTTTGTTGTCACGGGTGACAAATTTCAATTTAGGGAAATACTGACGAATTAATTTCAGTTTCTGATCGTTGACACCAAAAATCTCAATGGGCGCAATCCCGGTGATTTCAATTACTTTTTCGTGCAAAATTCATTCAATTAAATTTATCTGCACAGGGCAGACAAACAGGTTAATAGGCTATACGGGTTTTTTACTACTTTTGGTAAAAATACGCATTTTCAAAAAAAGAGTCCGCCTGCTGCGCACCAAAACGAATGAAGATTATCACCCTGACATCTGACCTTGGCCTTACCGATCATTACGTGGCTTCGCTGAAAGGTCAAATATACTCGGCTTTGGGCGATATTGCACTGGTAGATATTTCACACGGGGTTCAGGCTTTTAACATAGCCCAGGCAGCTTATTATATCAATAATTCCTGGAATGATTTTCCAAAAGGTACCATTCATTTTCTGAATGTAGACAGTACGCCAGCCATTCATATAGCCCGGCCTGACAACAATACCTACCCCCTGGTCATGCAATTGAACGGTCACTTTTTTATGGGCTCAGACAATGGCATTTTCTCCCTGATAAACGGTTATGAAAACGCTGAAAGGCTTGTACGGCTTGATTTCAGTGCTGCAGGACTTGACCTGCGTCGCCCGGCCCGTAACATCTACATTCCGGCCATGGGCCAGATTCTTAAAGGTGTGCCGTTGGAAAAACTGGGAGATGAAGTATCAGCTGTAAAACAAGCCTTCACCACACAGCCTACGCTTGAAAAAAACCTGATTAAGGGCACTGTTATTCATGTTGATACTTACGGAAATGTCATTGTCAACATAACAGAGGAATTATTCAAACAAGTAGGGAAAGGTCACCCGTTCACCATCTTCTTCAAAAGTTCACACTATTTCATTGAGCAGATTTCTGATTCGTACGCCGATGTTCCAATGGGCGAAAAGCTGGCCCTTTTTAATGAAAACGGGCAACTCGAAATTGCTATCAACAAAGGTACGGTTGGCAGTGGCGGCGGGGCAAACAGCCTTCTCGGTTTAGGCGTAAAAGACATTGTTCGGGTAGAGTTTCATCCAAAAGGATCGAAAGACCGGATTCAGGATTTGTTTACTTCCTGAGGCAAGAGGGAAAAGGAAAGAGCCAAAAGGCAAAAGTTGGGAGTATGAAGTCTTATTTTTTATTCGTTGCTTTTTCCTGTCCGCTGGATGGACGGACTTTCGAATCTAAATCTTCACTTGCGTTGATGCGTGATATAAAATGCGTGGTTCCCTGTTTTTTCCACACGCGATTTGCCCAGATAATTCCGATAATTAATCCGGTTAACACACTACAAATTCCCCCTATTAATCCGGCAGGACCCGGAAAATTAAAATAGACGATTGCGCCGGGTATGCAAGCTATTATTAATGGTGCGGCTACAATTCTGAGCCAGGCGAACACTTCGAATATATCTTCAAATTTTTTAGACATGTCATTATTGGATACTAACTTTTTTCGCCTCTGACGAAATGCAAAATCATCCTGTTAAAACAAAGTAACGGCTTTTTGGTTAAATAAAACCTTATGGAAGTTTTATTAGAACGTTATGGCACGAGCGGGACGCTCGCGCCGACTTGAGTATTATACGATATTTCGATACGGGACGCTCGCGCCGACTTTAGGGTTCCTCGATATTTCGGTAGAGCACGAACGGGAAGCTCGCGCCCGACTTTAGATTATACGATATTTCGGTAGGGCGCACGAACGGGACTCCAGTCTCTTAACTAAATAAACCCTATAGAAGGTCTATTAGAACGTTATCGCACGAAGCGGGACGCTCGCGCCTTACTAAGATTAACCCCTAAAAAAGATTTATTCGAACCATATGGCGCGAGCGTCCCGCTCGTGCCATATGGTTTATACGATATTGCTTCAGCGCAATTTGGAATACCTACCCATTAACGAAAATAGACCCTAAAAGATTAATCAGACTAAAAAAAATTGGCGCGAGCGTCCCGCTCGTACCATAACTTAAAGCTAAATTTTGCTCCCCATGACGTCAACCTCCAAAACACGCTGATCTCCGTTATAATTTCTGGCACTGCTATATTTCCAATCCAGCGGATCACTTACCAATCCCGCAGCTACCGGATTCATATGTATGTAGTTTAACTTTTGCTGCACTATTGCAGGACTAAATAACTCAATTTGTTGATTATCCTGCTGCCAGAATTGGTATTTCACTACATTACTTCTCTTTTCTCCTGCGCTTAAAAACACTTTCAAAAAATGATTTTTTCTTCGCTCTGTCTCGTGATTCTTAATAGCCTTTATCAATTCTTTAGAAGTATATCCTTTAAAATCTCGTAACAAACCCGAAGGATCTCCATTCATAGACCGGAATATCATATGAACATGATCGGGCATAAAGCAATAAGCATATAATTCCATCCCCTTATTCTTTCTGCAATAGGTTACGCTGTCGGCAAGAATCTTAAAATAGACTTCATCCGTAAAAACTTTAACCCATTTCACAGTAGCAAAACTTATAAAGTAAGCAGCTTCTGGTTTGTGAAATTTGTATTTTCTGCTCATGGGACAAATGTACATTTTTTGGTATTTCTGGCTTTTACGTTATGGCACGAGCGGGACGCTCGCGCCGACTTGAGTATTATACGATATTTCGATACGGGACGCTCGCACCAACTTTAGATTATACGATATTTCGTTTGGGTACGTACGGTGCGCTAGTCTCCTAACTAAATAAACCCTATAAAAGTTTTACTAGAATGTTACGGCACGAGCGGGACGCTCGCGCCAACTTTAGATTATACGATATTTTGTTAGAGCACTTACGGAACGCTTGCATCTTACTAAGATTAAACAAAAAAAATCTATTAGAACCTAATGGCGTGAGCGTCCCGCTCGTGCCATTAGGTTTAGACGATATTGCCTCAGCGTAAGTTGGAACACCTGCTCAATAACTAAAATAAACCCTAAAAGATTAATCAGACTAAAAGAAATTTAGCGCGAGCGTCCCGCTCGCGCTAAAACTTAAAGCTAAATTTAACTCCCCAGCATTCCCATCAGATCTGTCTTTGAAAATGACTTCAAAATAGCTCCGTCGGCTTTGATGAGGTCATCGGCTAAGCGGTTTTTGGTTTGTTGTAATTTCATGATTTTTTCTTCGATGGTATTCGGGCAGATTAAACGCACCGCTATCACATTTTTCTTTTGACCAATGCGGTAACAACGGTCAATGGCCTGGTTTTCTACCGCCGGATTCCACCACGGATCGACGAGATACACGTAATCAGCTTCTGTTAAATTGAGCCCCGTTCCGCCGGCTTTGAGACTGATCAGAAAAACACGGACTTCTTTATTCTCCTGGAATTTATTGACGCGCGCTTCACGGTCTTTGGTTTGCCCTGTCAGGTATTCAAACGGAATTTCTTTTTTTTGTAATTCCGCCTTAATCAGATCAAGCATGGAAACAAACTGTGAAAACACCAGTATTTTATGGACCGGTGATTTGTTTTCTATTTGCTCCATCAATGTCTCAATTTTAGTCGAAAAATCACCCAGGTGTTCTTCATCTTTCAGTAATGTAGGTGAGTTGCAGATCTGCCTGAGACGAATCAAACCCGTTAGCACATGCATGCTGTTTTTAGAAATTTCATCTTCATTTTTGGTGGAAATAAATTCACGCAGCTCGGTTTCTGTCTTTGTATAAATTTTCCGCTGCTCCTCTCCCATCTCACAATAAATGACAACCTCGGTTTTATCAGGCAATTCTTTGGCTACCTCACGTTTGGTTCTGCGAAGAACAAAAGGCGCTATTTTCTGCTGCAATTCAACTGCATGACTGGTGCTCTGAAATTTATCAATAGGTGTTGAATAGACATCTCTGAAATAGTGTTTGCTGCCCAGCAAACCGGGACAAGCAAATGAGAGTTGTCCGTATAAATCAAACGTGTTGTTTTCAATAGGTGTTCCGGTAAGCACTATCCGGTTGCGGGCTTTCAGCATACGGGCAGCTTTGTAGCGCTGTGAATCAGGATTTTTTATGGCCTGCGACTCATCCAGAACAACATAGTTAAATGCATACGTTTTCAAAAATGTAATATCAGAAAGTAACATTCCATAAGTCGTCAATATGACTTCATACTTATCAAAATCGTCTGTGTTTTTTGCACGATTGGACCCGTACAATGTAAACACTTTCAGCGACGGTGCAAAGCGTGCAATTTCTGCCTGCCAGTTAAATAACAGCGAGGTGGGAACCACTACCAGGTTGGTATTTTGTTTTTGCTTGCGGCGCTGTATCAACATAAAAGCAATCAGCTGCAGGGTTTTTCCAAGGCCCATGTCATCTGCCAAACAGGCACCAAAATTTAAATCATCCAGTGTGTTTAACCAGCTTAGACCCTGGTGCTGGTAATCGCGCAGCGTGGCATTCAATTCTCCGGGAATTTCAATTTCTTTCTGTTCGTGCACATTGGTAAGCAGGGCCTGATACTCATTCAACTCCTGCTGCACTTCTTCATTCAACACGGCTTTATCAAAGAGTTTATCAATCTCGCTGAAATTGCTTTTTGGAATGCGCAACAGCTCTTCCAGCAACTCACCTGAGAGAAAATACGATTCCAGTTTTTTGATCCACTCGTGCGGCAGAATTCCCAATGTTCCGTCATCAAGCTGTACAAATTTACTTTTGTTCCGGATGGCTTTGTTCAACTGCTGCAGTGATGCTTTCTGATTTCCATAGGTCACATTCAGCGCTGCATTAAACCAATCAATACCGCTGGTAACATGCACCGTTACTTTGCCTTTGTTGGCGTTGAACCTGTTCTTTTTTAATTCATTGAATCCAAGAATGACAATGCCCTGACTGGTCCACGCTTCAAATGCTTCCAGGAACCAATTCTCATCCAGAAATTTTTCCTTGTGCAGGTAAAATGATTCACCTTCATGCATCTGCTCATCAAAATCAACATGCTGCCGGATCAACATACCGATAAACTGATTTTCAACCTCACTGTCACGCTCTACTTTAAAAACATTCCCGTTTTGATCTGCATCATAAATCTGCTTGCGTGACAAAACCGGAATTTCTACCTGACCGTATTTCATTACCGGTGTTATCAATACATAGTTTTCTTCATCTGACAAATAAATGATTTTTTGCCTGGCTGTCTCAAAATTTAATGCTGCCAGTTGTTTTTTAGTAGCCGGTTTTATAAAGGAATAGTGAATATTTATACGGTGCTCCAGCCGGGCCAGAATCGTTTGACGAAACTCATCGTATTTTGATTCATGAATAATTACTTTTTCATGATTGGCCTTAAAAAATTCAATAACGCGAAGCATATCTTCATCAGCCACCAGGTGCAGGGTATTTGACAGCTGAATGAAATAACCGTATTTCAGATTGAGTGATTTGAACGGATGTGATTTGTCTTTCAGAATCAGTTCTCCAGAAACTTCATAGAAGGGGTCTTTTTTGAAAACCGATAGTTTTATATCCGCTTCCAGAACCCTGAGACTGGTTGCTACAATGGAACTGGCTTTGATACTTTCTGACACCTCACGGTTGTGGTAATAGACATCAAGCCCAAGCGGGTTGTTGACAATCATGCGTAACGCTTCCAGATCTGAATCTGATTTAACGGTGGTATAGTTACTCTGGAATTTGGAAACACCTGTAAAAAATTTAGCTTCGTCAAGGCTGTTTGTTTTCCAGATCAGATCCAGCGCATCCAGCGCCACAATGGGATTTTTAAGTTTACCCGCTTTACCGGATTCGCCTTCATACACCTCAATATTCAACTGATCGTAATACTTGCGTTTGCGAATAACCAGGATCATTTTGCGCACCGTTTCAGTTACGGACTTTGCGTCAGCACGGAGCATTTTTTTTGGAAGCAACTGCTCTTTCAGTTGTGCGGTGGTTGCTTCATTTACTTTAAGAAGCTCAGGCATGCGGGGTTTTATATTCACTGAGCGCACTGCAGCCTCCAGCTCAAAAAAATCATCGGGATGTTCTTCTTTCTCCAGGCCATATTCTTTTGCAAATTCACGCAGTTTTTGTTCACGCAGCGCAGTATCATAAAAAATACGCAGATACGGACGATCCATAATATTGTAAAGCACCTGCGCCTGGTGTTCACACAACTTTCGTTTGGGTGTGTTGCACGGGCAGGAGAGTATTAACGTGTTTTGCAGCTGGCTGACAGAAACCAATGGAAAATCAATCACCGGAGAGGCATTGGTAAAAACGCCGTAATTCACTTCTACACTTTCTGCCTGTATTTCAAAAAAAGACCGTCTCACGGTATTGAGTGAGTCAGAACAATGGCTCAACAAAACGGAAAGGGTTAAGGTTGGAATGGTGACGTTTTCAATAATATAGTCATTCGGATGATCTCGCATGCGTGTGCCTGAATTGGTGCAACCGGCTAAGTTAACCAATTCCAGAGGTATTACCGACCCTCAATTGGCAGATTAAACATTTAGCTATCTTTATAGCTCCTAAAACCACCTTTCATGTCACTGCAACGCATTGTCAAAATGACTTTTAAACCTGAACACTGTGCTGATTTTGAATCATTTTTTGATGAAATTAAAAACCAGGTAGGCAACCAGCCCGGCTGCAGCGGAGTCAAATTATTGCGTGATTTGTCAGGCAACGGTGTGTATTTTACTTACAGCAACTGGGACAATCAAACCTCCCTGGATGCATACAGGGAAACGGATTTGTTCAACGTGGTATGGCCTAAAGTGAAAGCCTGGTTTGCAGCGAAACCTGAAGCATGGAGCACTGAGATTCTGACGGAATCAAAACCGCTTGTGTGAATTTTTTTCCACGGATGATGTTAAAATAGAATAGGTCAGCCTTTGAAGCAGACGAACTGTTTGATGAGGTAATGACAACGGAAAAGTGATTTTCCTTGCTGGGTGTTTTTCTCCCAAAAAGGAAGCGTGTTACAAACTCCAGGTAAAAACAAGGTTTACCCGATCAGCAATTCATACCTCGCTTTTTGATCTTAGCTTCCTGTAGCAATCCATGGATACCGGTATGTACACTGACTGATAAAATCTTTATCAAAAATATGAACATAGGCCCCTCCTATTTTATCACGTACCCATTTGTCAATCACGGTTTGTTTTTTCTCATTGAGTGCAGCCATCTGAATAAGCTGATAATCGTCTTTGAGGTTTGCTACGTGCGGCTTAGTGCGGTCAAGTAATTTCACCATTCTGATTCCCTGTTTCTGCTCCATCATGTTATCATAGAGTGACGGTGACGAATAATCACCCACCTTTAAACTCTGAACAATGCGTGACATCTGCGGATCAATGTCGTTGATGTTTTGAATATCCCAGAAATAGTCACCGGTGTATGGATTCACAATTTTACCACCGTTTTGTTTGGAGTTTTCATCTTCACTAAACCGAATGGCCGCATCTTCAAATGTAATGGTTCCCTTTTTGATTTGCGCGTATAAACTGTCAATGGTTGCGGCAGATTTCATCAATGCTTTGTCACTGACCTCAGGCATAAACAAAATGTGTCTGCAATGGTAATTATCTCCTTTTCGCTCAATCAGCTGAACAATGTGATACCCGTATTGCGTTTCAAAAACCGGAGAAATTCCCATGGGATCAAGCTTAAACAATTCGGCTTCAAATTCAGGCACCATTGTACCGCGTGAATTCCAGCCCAGGTCTCCCCCGGTCAGTCGGCTTCCCGGGTCTTTGGATTCCAGCGTTGCAACACCTTCAAAACTGCGGTCGCCTGAAATGATTTGTGATCTTCTGAACTCCAGATTTTTTTTGGCTTTGGCTTTGTCATCCTCTGTTAATTTGGGGTAAAGTACAATCTGTGCTACTGAAATTTTGGAGTTTATATAAGGCAAACTGTCTTTGGGTAAATTGTTGTAAAATTCCCTCACCTCGTTTGGTGTGATCACAACATTTTCAGTAATGATATCACGCATACGCTCAGCCATCATTCGTTTTTTGATCAGGTTAAAAAACTCTGCCTTGATCTGGGCAACTGATTTGCCGTAAAATTTTTCAAGCTCTTCAATACTCCCAATCTGGCTGGCAATGTAACGGATACGGCCTTCCATTTCTGAATTTACCATGTCGTCCGGAATCTCAACGCTGTCAATCTGTGCCTGGTTAATAAGCAGTTTTTCGAAAAGCATTTCTTCGAGAATCATACAATCTGTTGTTACATCAAGTGATTGCCCCTCCTGAATAATCTCCAAACGGCGGTTCTGAATATCTGACAACAGAATAATTTCCTCACCAATCTGTGCAACAATACGATCAATCACCTTAGAACCGGATGGTTGAGCCTGACTGTTAAGTCCCATGATCAGCAGACCGGATACCAGCACAAGGCGGCTAGTAAATTTTGACATTTTGTTCAGCATAAGCTTTGTTAACAATTTCATTTTTTATTTCTTCTCTCAAATTGCGGATGCGCATATTCAGTATCCGTTCTTTGATGTTTTCTTTTTCAAAACTCAACGGTGAAATACTGTTTTTGAGTTTGTAATCAATAATGTTCAGAAAATAATAAAATCCTCCTTCTTCAAAACGCGTTTTTGAGCGTTTCAGTATAAACTTGTCTTTATTTACATCCTGCAGCGGTACTTCTTTCAGCAAATCGTCAAAATAAATCCAGTTTTCAGCATCGTAATAAAAATTGGTTGCGTAGATTTTTGCATAAACCTGTATTTCTTCCAGGTCAGATTCTTTATTCAGTTTATATGCCTGCCCGATTTTTTCAATATCCGGTGCGTCAAAGGGTATTTTCAGATACAGTACTTTTACAAGGTAATCATTCAGCTGAAACTCTTTTTGATTGGCCAGGTAATAGGCCTGAATCTCATCTTCTGAAACGGTGGTATCCAAACGTTCTTTAATCAAACCGTTTTCAAGTTCCTGGATGAGCAAATCATTTTTAAAATTTTCAACCCTTACCTCAATAATTTCATGATCAATCTGGCCTGATTTTTCAGCCTCATTCACCAGAATTTGCTCTTCAATCCACTGCGTTGTATAATCGTTTACAAGGGCCACACTGTCATCAAACGAATACCGGTTGTGTGAAAATAAAAAATTCAGATCAGCTTGGTAAAGTTCTTTATCACCCACGGTGGCAAGCAGTTTACCTTTATCACTGCTGCCTGAGCAGGATGTTAAAAGGGTTACTGAGAGCAAGGCAAAAACGGTTTTGTACATACAAGCTGATCCTGACAAATTTACAAATAAAAAGGGCTGCACTTTCGATGTACAGCCCCTTATTTAACATTTCTTAGGCTCGTTTACTGGGCACTCAAACCGTAGAGCACGTCGTTGTTTACCACAACGGCGTAACGATCACGCAGGCTTTTTAACCACGTGGCTTCCAGTTCATTCTGATAAGCTGCTGTTACCAGTCCTTTCGCTTCTGTAAAGTCACGGCCTCTGGGAGCCATTACTTCTTCCACATCAAAAACATAATATTCGTCTTTATAAACAAACATTTTGTTCAAACCTGCCTTAAACTTGCGGTATTTAGGTGCTTTTGCTGGTTTTGATTTTTTACATGGATCTGCATCAGCGGCTTCTTCTTTTTGTTTTTTCTCTATGCGGAAAGCCTCTGTGGTTTCAGAATTAAAGGTATTGCGCTTAATCATCAGTGTTAATTCAGAAGTGGTATTGATAGCCATCTGAATTTTTGCATAATCCATGGTATCAGACTCCAGGTAAGCCACCACGCGGTTGGCGGTTTCTTTATCCATGCAGCGATACAAATCACCTTTGTAACGAACCGGGTATACAAACTCTGCCTTGTGAGTTTCATAGTAACTGCGGATTCCGGCAGTGTCTTTGGATGCCTTGTTCCAGATTTCATTCTGCATTACATCAAATACCAGGATACCGTCCCGGTACTCCTGCATCAACGCTTTAAATTCAGGATATTTAGACTCCAGCTGTGAATCTTCGTATTTCAGAATTTCTGATTTAACAAACTGATCATACCGTTTACGGATATAGAATTCCATATCCTCTGTCCGGCCGGCTGCCTGGTTGTCAAGCAGGTATTTTTCAAAATCCTTAACGGTAAGAGAACGGTTTGCAAAACTGAACAGAACTTCGCTGTCATTGGCATGATCGGCCAGGCCGGTCCATTTTCCTTCAAAAATTTCAGCCCCGATGGTATTGTAAAAAACCGGGAGTATTTTGTGCGAATTATCTGAAAAACCATACTGCACTTTTAACCCGTTTACAAAAGATTCACGGGTTGTTTCTGCGCGTACATCACGCTCAACTTTCAGTTTCAGTTCGCGGTACATTTCATCATACGAACCAAGCTGTGTCATGGAGATACGTTTAACAATGTGCCAGCCATACGGTGATCTGAATGGCTTTGAATACTGACCATCTTCAGTAAGTGCAAAAGCTGCTTCTTCAAACTGAGGTACCATACGTTGTTTGGTACCCGGACCAAATTCGGGCAGTTTGCCTCCTTTGGCTTTGGATGACTGGTCATCTGAATATTTTTCTGCCAGGCCTTCAAACGATTCGCCTCTTTCAAGCATGCTGTAAATTTCATTGATTTTCAGTTCTGCCTTGTCCAGTTGATCCTGGCTCATGTTTTTGTCTGTCATAATCATGATATGCGCAGCCTGCATTTTGCCTTTGGCCGGGCGCTTATCTGTGACTTTAATAATATGATATCCAAACGATGTGCGTACCGGCATGGATACGTCACCTACATTCATTTTGAAAGCGGCATCTTCAAATGGATACACCATTTGCAAGGCACCAAAATAGCCTAAATCACCATTATTCATCACTGCCGACGGGTCTTCAGAACTGGTTTTGGCAACTGTTGAAAAATCTTCACCACCCATAACCCGCGCACGAAGAAGCATGATTTTTTCGTAAGCGGCCAGCGTGTCTTTGGGACTTGCATCTGCCTTGATACGAACCATGATGTGACTTGCACGCACCTCATTTACGGTGCGGTCGTATGCCTCTTTAATCAACGCTTCATTTTTTTCTTTATCAATCATATAGGGCAATGAAAGCTGATCACGGTATTGTTTTAATTCTGTTTTCAGTTTTGGAATAGTGTCATAGCCCAGTCTTTCTGCCTCTTTTACTTTTAATTTATAATTGATGAAAAGCTGCATGTAGGCATCCAGGTCTTCTTTGGCATAAGACACGCAAGGATTGTTTTTGGTATAGATGTAAATAAATTCAGACTGATAAACCGGTGCTCCATCAATTGTCATTATAACCGGATCTTTGGCTTGATCTTGTGCAACAGAAATTGTTGCAGCGCATAATGCAAACAATGTTAGTTTCAGTTTTTGTTTCATGTTTCAAAAATTTATTGGGTAACGAATTTACAAAGTATTTATTTAATGCTATAGTTTGGAGCCTCACGTGTAATGGTGACATCGTGCGGATGACTTTCCTGAACACCTGCAGCAGATATTCTGACGAACGGAGCTCCTTTAAGGTTGGAAATATCTTTAGCCCCGCAATACCCCATTCCGGCCCTTAATCCGCCGGTTATCTGGTGTACTACTTCGCTGAGGCTTCCTTTGAAAGGCACCCGTCCGGAAATCCCTTCAGGTACCAGTTTTTTAGCATCATCTTCAGCCGATTGGAAATACCGGTCTTTAGATCCTTGCTGCATGGCTTCAACCGACCCCATGCCGCGATACGACTTAAATTTTCGTCCCTGGAAAATAATGGTTTCTCCGGGCGACTCTTCAACACCGGCAAACATAGAACCTACCATAATCGAATCAGCACCTGCTGCAATGGCTTTAACAAAATCACCGGTATAGCGGATACCGCCGTCTGCAATAACAGGAACACCAGTACCTTCAAGCGCAATAGCCACTTCATTCACCGCTGATAATTGCGGAACACCTACCCCGGCAATGATTCGGGTTGTACAAATAGAACCCGGCCCAATTCCTACTTTCACCGCATCGGCACCGGCATCTGCCAGGTATTTGGCGCCTTCAGCCGTTGCAATATTCCCCACTACCACGTCCAGTTTCGGGTATTTCTTTTTGACTTCTTTCAGTTTCGCTACCACACCCAATGTGTGACCATGTGCAGTATCAATTACAATGGCATCAACACCGGCTTCTACAAGCGCATCCACACGCTGCAGGGTATCATCAGTTACGCCTACAGCTGCTGCAACACGCAAACGACCCAGGCTGTCTTTACAGGAGTGCGGATGTTCTTTTACTTTAATAATATCACGGAATGTAATTAACCCTACCAGTTTGTTGTTTTTATCTACCACCGGCAATTTTTCGATTTTGTGATTCTGAAGGGTTTGTTCAGCATCTGACAGCGTTGTTCCCTCAGATGTGGTAATGATATTTTTAGAGGTCATTACATCTCTCACCAGTTTTGTAACGTCTTTTTCAAAGCGTAAATCACGGTTGGTTACAATGCCTTTCAGAAACTTATTTTTATCGATCACCGGAATTCCGCCAATCTTATATTCAGCCATCAGCCTGAGCGCATCACTCAGTTTGGCATTTTCATCAAGCGTTATGGGATCAATGATCATTCCGCTTTCTGAGCGTTTCACTTTTCTCACTTCCAGTGCCTGGGCTTCTATAGACATGTTTTTATGAATAACGCCTATACCTCCCTGTTGTGCCAGTGCAATAGCCAGCAGTGATTCGGTTACGGTATCCATGGCCGCTGAAACAATTGGCGCATTTAACAAGATGTTGCGCGAAAATTTGGTTTTCAGTTCTACTTCACGCGGGAGGACTTCAGAATAGCGCGGAATCAACAGAACATCGTCATAGGTTAAACCTTCTTTGACGTTGCTCAGGCTGGGAATACTCATAAGATTGAATTTATTTCGTTAATAAATTCCCGCAAAGTTAATAAAAAGCGATTTGATACGTTCATTAAAGCGGAATCCACATTAATTTTTGTTAAATCGCATTGCCGGTTGTCAGTGAATGGGGATATTTGTTAGAGTACAGAAAAATGCGCAAAGTCCTCATCATCTTATTTTTCTTTTCACTGTCAACCGCGTTTACGCAGACTAAAAATCTTGCTGCGACCTTAAAAGACAGTATTCAATACATTCAAATGACGGGTATTGTGATTAGTGACAGCATGTACCGCATTCCCTTCACACGAATTATTGATATTACCACAGACCGCGGCGTAATAGCTGATTACTATGGTTATTTTGCCATTGTGGTTCACCCGGGTGATACCCTGCTATTCAGCAGCCTGGGGTATAAACGCAAAATGTATGTTGTTTCAGATACTACCACCATTGACAATTTTTCGCTGGTGCAGGTTTTAAAAATGGATACACTGTCCTCTGATCCGGTAGAAGTTTATCCCTGGCCCTCACGCGAACAGTTTGCTGATTATTTTGTGAATATGGATGTTCCGGATGATGATCTGCAACGCGCCAAACAACGCCTCACCCCTCAGGAAATGGCATTTGTTGGAGCACTGATGACCGGAGATGCCATGATGGCTTACAACACCGGGCAAAACAGTTATTACCAGAGTCTTTATACCCGAGGACAAGGGCCGCAGAACAACTTGCTGAACCCTTCTGCCTGGGCTGATTTTTTGAACGGAATTGGTACCGGTGCCTACCGGATTAGTCCCTAACCCCTGCAAATGAAGGGATCTCTTTGAGATAAATCAATTTATTCTCTTTTATATCAATACGCGCGCAATAGTGATTTAAGCCGTTGGTAAGAACCAGCATTTGTGCTTTCAGTGACGAGGCATAACGCGCAATCTGGTAAAACGTATCCTGTGAAATTTCAACACTCGGGGCCTTACACTCCACAATAAAAAAGGGCTGCAGTGATGAATCAAAACCAACAATGTCACACCGCTTTTTCATGCCATTATAGGCCAGCGTATATTCAGATGCCATAAGGCCTTCAGGATAGCCCAGGTGATCAATTAAATAGGCAATGAAATGCTGGCGTACCCATTCTTCAGGTGTGAGCAGCACAAACTTTTTCCGCAGCCGGTCCCATACCTGATCGCTTTTCGTTTTTAAGGACGCCTGCGGTAAATTGAGTTGCGGGTTCACCTCTCAAATTTAGGGCTTTTTTTTGAGCAAATCAAGAGTGTGGCTTCGACTGCCGCTCAGCCACCGATTGTCGACTGCCGCTCTGCCACCCTGGATCCTTCTCCGGTAGAAGAAAACTCTGCTAAGGTTGTTGAATGTAGCCTGCAATCCGGTGGTTGCTTCAGCGTAGGCGCATGGCGGCCGATGGAGCGTAGCCTATAGTCCGGTGGTTTCGGCTACGCTCAACCACCGTGTGCAAGATCCTATTTCACCAATCTGATTCCCTTATCTTCAATTACAATCAACCGTTCTTTGTACAGCGTGCCGATTGCTTTTTTGAATACTTTTTTTGAGACCCCAAACATGTGTTTGATTGATTCTGGTGACGTATTGTCAGTAGCTTCAATAAAGCCTCCACGCGATTTTAATTTTTCAAGAATCATTCTGGAGGTTTCATCTACGTGCACAAATCCTTGCTTTTGAAGGCTTATATCGATTTTATCATCTTCACGCATGCGCTTGATAAACCCTTTGAGTTTCATTCCGGAATGAACCGGTTTAAAAATTTCATTGGCATATAATAAACCGGTGTGCGTGTTGTTTACAATGACTTTATACCCCAGGTCTGTTTTTTCCCAAACAATTAAATCAACCTCCTGCCCTTCTTCAAAATCTGCCGGCAGGTTGTCGAGAAAACGATCCAGCTTTGAGCTTGCGGCAATGCGCCCCGATGCTTTGTCAAGGTAAACACGAACCAGGTAAGACATGCCGTTTTGCATTTCATATTTCTGCTCGCGGAACGGAACCAGCAAATCTTTCAGAAGTCCCCAATCCAAAAATGCTCCTACTTTGGTTAGTTGCTTTACTTTGAGAAAAGCAAACTGATCTACTTCAGCCAGGGGTGTTTCTGTCGTTGCAATAAGGCGGTCTTCTGAATCATGGTAAATAAACACATCCAGGTATTCATCTACACGTGCATTTGCCGGAACGTAGCGGGATGGAATTAATATTTCACCAAACGATCCGCCGTCCAGGTAAAGCCCAAAGTCAACTTCTTTGACAATTTTAAGGGTGTTGATTTTGCCTATTTCAAGCATGTTAGATTGAATTGATGCGCCAAAGATAGACGCTTTCAGCAGACCGGAAATAAAAAAGAGTCTGCAAATGTCAGACTCTTTTTTACCAACTATAGATTAAAGGTTAGAGTAATTGCGCTTTTGGATAGAGTGCCATCCATTTCTGCATTTGTTCTTTGGTCTTCAATGTAATAGTTGTTCGCGCATCAAGCTGCAGCTTGAATTTCGGAGTAGACGCTTTAATCTCATTGAGAATTTTATCTACTTTGTCCGCTGACTTTTTTCGTGCCATAACAACTAAATTTTAATTAAAGATAACACGTTAACTTGATTTTTATTACTGTTCAAGTCACCTATTTTCAGTTTTTTAGATTAAGTTAAGATTTTCATGGACGAATGTCCAAAATAGGGAGTATAAAAAATACCAATCGGTATAATTTAGAATCAATAAAAAATTAATTAACTGTTTTTCAAATAATTGACTTTTTCATGACAAATACCGATTCGAACAATTTTCGATTAAAATTAATTGTTTAAACATTTAATCACAGGGCTGCGGACGATTTTTTTACAGGGAGAAAAATACCCCCTGAACGGCAAATTTTACCTGTCCAAAAAAAATTTGAATCTGGCTGAGCTTTTTTAACCGTTGAACTTTTTCAGGTGTGATACGATTACTGTTTTACCCACAGCTCTTTTGTCACCGTTCCTTTTTCATTCATGGTTGCGCAAACATAGGTTCCACTATTCAGAAAAGATAAATTGAGTGTATTGGTTGCATTAACCAGGTAGGTTGTAAATACTTTTTGCCCTTCTAAGGAATAGACAACAAAAAGTGCCGGTTCACTCGTCTGTAGGTTCAGCATACCATTTGCAGAGGGATTCGGATAAATTTTACCAGCTGTTGTTGCATTGGCAATGGCTGTCTGACCAGCCACCTGTGTCATTCTGAAATCCCAGGTACCACGCCCCCAGGTAGAGAACCGTACGATATAATCACTTTCGACAAATTCAACAGACATGTATTCCTGAACGGGGGCTGTAAGCCCCAACAAACTATACCATTCACCTTCGGCCATTACATAAACATAGGGGCCGGCATCTGTAGCTGCGAATAAAAATTTCTCAGCCGGATCCATACACATTTCATGCACCGCAGTTTCAGGCAGTGGGCTGGGCCAGATACCTGTAAATGTAACACCACCATCCGTAGACATGTGAACTGCATCTGTTGAATAACCAGACCCACCCAGGAAAACAAGTCCCGGAGTAAGCCTTGAAGCAAAAATATCAGCGCCATAAATCCAGTCTCCTTCAGGGCCGCTGAATGCCGCTGTCATGGTCCAGTTTGCACCGGCATCTTCTGAATGAAAAAATTTGCCATTCTCGGTAGCGACATACCATTTTGAAACATCTAACGGGGTAACACCAATTGCAGAAATATTTGCACCCGATGCTGAATTAAAATCAAAATCAAACTGGGTGGCAACGGCATCAAAACCGCCATTTTCCAGTTTAATCAGGTGTGAACCAGTTCCGCCACTGATTTCACCGCCCCCCACCAGAATATAGTCTGCAGCCGGATCAGGAGCCATTTCTGTTGGTACAATCCAATCGTAATTAGGCATGTCTGTACCGGCCACATTATACCAATAAGCGGCACCGGCATCTGTCATTGCATTGGCATAATACGAAAAATCACCGCCAGGATACTGCGCCCACACTGCCTGCCCGTCATTGGAAAACTGCATTTGCCCGTAATCACCTGAAATAACCTGTTCACAATTGGCCGTAGTCAGCAGGGTTCCCTGCGCAGTGCGCTGAAAGCCCTGGTCCTGGGTTCCACCAAAGAAATAAGATGCGTTTAAAGGACTTGTGATGACATCGTAAAACTGCCCTACGTTTAAATTCATCATTCCAATATTTTCAGTTGTGAGCAGGTTATCATACGACACCGAAATTCCACCGTGATTCGGAATAACCGTAAATTCATCTCCATTTGATTTTTTAAACGGTGCAATACTCATGATATCAGCATGAATTTTGCCTGGTACGTCATCATAATACTCCCACCAGTTATTGACCTTGGTAAAGTTAACGCCACCATCGGTCGACCGCCACAACTCCATTTCACCCATGTACAAAACATCGGGATCATTAATGGAAACAACAACTCCGGCCTCCCAGGAAGACACCGGGAGTGTACTGATGTACCCAAAACTCACGCCGCCGTTGTTTGAAGCGAACAGTTCCTGGTTATCCATTAACACATAAAGCATGGTATCAGTTGCTGTCATATTAGCGGTGAGATAACAGGCATCAACCCCATTCAGGTTAAGCGATGTAGCTACCGGTGTCAGCGATGTTCCTTCAAAAATGTAGCTATCATCATTTCCATCAATCAGGTAAGCCCTAGCTGAATTATAAGGCGCTGCCAGTGAAGCAAAATTGTTGCCTGAGGTATTAAAGGCTGTTACAACAGTCCACGATGTTCCATCATTCACCGAATAAGCGAGCCTGTTTTCATAACTCGCCAGGCCAAAATTGTAGGCATTGTACAAATAAACCAGCGTTCCGGAGGCATCATTCAGCCTTACCAGGTCAGTGGCAGACCCATATCCCCAGTCAGACGTAAAGCCGCTTGCCTGTGTCCAGTCAACACCTTCATTGTCTGAATAAAAAATACCATGACCGCGGGCAGCCACAATACGCAGCGTGCCGCCAGGCAAATAAAATACCTTAAGTACACGTGATGCAAACTGAATGTCTTCATTCAGGGGCGTCCAGGCGCCATCATTCAAATCTCCTTTCCACAAAACACCGCCATCAGAAATGGCATAAAGCGCTTCCGTAACAGGATCAAAATCGGTAACCTGTACATTCCCTGCCAGGTTATTACTGCCGCGTTCAACCCACTCAGCTTCAATAGCACCGTTTGCAAAAACTTCAGGTGTTTTCTGACGGCGCATTTCAGAACGCCATTCATAAATAGCCCTGAAATTGGCCTCATTAACCTCTTTCCAATCAGGATAATTGCCATGAATCAGGTCAAAATAGTTTCTTTTCTTTTCACCAAAACCTTCCTCGTCCTGCATGTGTTCATACACCTGCGCCGGAATTGGAATTCCGCCGTTTGTATGACGTGACCGGTAAACCTGTTCAACCTGGTTTGGGGCCCCTGAATAGACCATAAAACCTATAACGGAAACTACTACTACGCCTGCAATAATCAACTTCATGAAACTTATTTTGACCGAAAAGTACGAAATACATTTTACAGGCGTTTGTCAATTTCGTTAAACCCTTGCAATCCTGCCGAACTTTTACGCGTTATCAACGTATACCGGCATTGACTATTTTTGCAAACCAATTTTAAATTTCATGAGCCAGGAACAAACCATTAATTCAGGCCAGTTAATTTCTTTTCTCTGGAAAAAGAGAAAACCGCTGCTGATAATTACCACATCGGCATTTGTTATATCCATTGTTGTATCGCTGATGATAACGCCCTATTACATGGCACGGGCAGTTGTATTTCCAACCAAATCAAACTCGGTTGATTACAACACCAACAGCCGCAATTCAGTGGTTGAATTTGGAGATGAGGCAGATGCTGAACGTTTGCTGCAGGTGCTTATTTCACCTGAAATAAGAGACAGCCTGACCATTAAATATAACCTCTACAATCACTATGAAATTGATTCTGCCGATGCGCATGCGCGGTATGATTTTCAGCAGATTTATGAAGGTAACATCAAGTTTGAGCGTACACGTTACAACTCAATCAACATTGATGTGTATGATACCGACCCTATAATTGCGGCAGATATTGCCAATGACATTGTAAGGCTAGTAGATACGGTTATGAACCGGATGATTCGTCAGCGGTCAGTAGGCCCGATGTATGCCGTACAGCACGAGGTGGGCCTTATCAAACATGAAATGGGCGACTACAGTGACCGCTTGAAAAGCCTGAGTGATTCAGGTGTTGTGAGTAAAGATGAACGCGGAAATATGTACACCGATTACCTGGAAGCGCTGAAAGCCGGAAAAAATGACCTGGCTACAGAAATCAAACGAAAAATTGACGCTACCCAGAAATATGGTTCAGATTATGACATTTACTCAAACCTGAGTGAATTTTTTGCGCTCCGGTATTCAAACATTCTGGACGTGAATGACCAGGCGTCACAATATGCCAGCACCAATATTCAGCAAACCATTCGTCACAGTGCCGCTGAAATTCCGGATAAAAAAGCAAAACCAAAACGTGCCATCATTGTCATTTTTGCAACATTCAGTGCGTTTCTTTTTACCATTTTTCTGCTGCTTGGAATTGAAAAATTCAAAGAAATTAAAGCCAGTACCCGTTAATTTTTTGCAAGCCCCATGCAGGATATACTGAAGATGCGGTGGTTTTATCTCCTCGGTTTTTTATTCGTGGGGGCAAACATCTATCTGATCAGTAAAGATCAGCTCCTGCTGGTTGCTCTTCCGGTTGCACTGCTGCTGCTATACACAGCGGTTTATCACATGGACCGCCTGTTTCTGTTCATCGTTCTTTTCACTCCCCTGTCCATTAACATTGAAGAATATGTGGGTGGATCCATTGGCCTTTTTCTACCAACAGAGCCCTTGCTTTTTGGCATGTTACTGCTTATTATTCTGATGCAGTTTATTGGCAACTGGTTTGAACGTGATTTTCTGCGGCACCCGGTTACCCTTATTTTTGCACTGCAGTTCTGCTGGATTTTTCTGACCGCTATTACCAGTGAATTACCGCTTGTATCGTTTAAGTTTCTGCTTACGAAACTTTGGTTTATCATTCCTCTTTATCTCTACGGATACCTTTTCTTTAAACAGGAAAAAAACATCTACTGGTTTATCTGGCTCTACATTGCATCATTAACCGTTGTTGTTTTATACACGCTGACCAATCACGCCATGTATGGGTTTGATGAAGAAACCGGGCATTGGGTCATGTTTCCGTTTTTTAAAGATCATACATCCTACGGCGCAATTCTGGCACTGGTTTACCCGCTGCTGGTGGGTTATTTAATTGGCCGTAAAAACGGACCGCTGATTCAACTAACATTGGCGTCACTGGTGGTACTTTTTGGATTTGCCATTATGATGTCCTATACCCGGGCAGCCTGGCTGAGTCTGGTTGTGGCATTAGGTGTTTACCTGCTTATCCGGTTTAAAATCCGGTTCCGGTATTTGCTTATGGTTGGAGTTGCCGGACTGATTTACGCCGCCGCTTCATGGACACAAATTATGCATTCGCTGGAAAAAAACAACGCCGAACATGCGACTGAAAATATGGATGAGCGCCTGGAGTCGATGGCCAACATTACCACCGATGCCTCTAACCTGGAACGCTTAAACCGTTGGTACTGCGCTGTGCGTATGTGGGAAGAAAGACCTGTCCTGGGCTGGGGACCAGGCACCTATGCCATGGTGTATGCTCCGTTTCAATTAGAATCACTTAAAACCATTATTTCAACCAACTCCGGAAATCGCGGAAATGCGCACTCTGAATATTTGGGACCGCTCTCAGAACAGGGATTACCAGGGTTGATACTGATGCTGGTGCTGGTGGGGTATATCTTTTACACTGCAATTACACTCTACATTCGCATGCCTGACGGTGATTTAAAACTAACTGTTCTGCTACTGACGCTGGGACTTGTGACCTATTTTGTACACGGCATTCTGAACAATTACCTGGATACCGATAAAGCAACCGTTCCGGTTTGGGGATTTACGGCCATTATAGTGATGCTTGATTTGAAGTATAAAAGGGAGTCAGGAGTCAGGAATTAGGAGTTCGTTGACTTATATCCTTCAACTGTTACTTTTCAAAACAAATTGAATTTCATTACCAACACTTGTCATTCAGCTAATATTCGCCAAATTTGTGTTCAGAAAAATTTATGCCAAAGCGTCCGCTTATATTAATCACAAACGATGACAGCATTGCTGCCAAAGGAATTGCTTCACTGGTTGAAGCCATGAAACCGCTCGGGGACATTCTGGTGGTGGCACCGGATAAACCTCAAAGCGGCATGGGACATGCCATTACCATTCATTCACCGCTGCGCCTGTATGCATCAAACCAGTTCAGTGGAATTGATTCCTACACCTGTTCCGGCACACCGGTTGACTGTGTGAAACTGGCTATTTACGAAATTTTGAAACGCCGGCCTGATCTGTTGGTTTCAGGAATTAATCATGGCACCAATGCTTCTACCAATGTACTTTATTCAGGTACCATGTCTGCAGCAGTTGAAGGAGCAATAGAGTCTATACCATCCATTGGTTTCTCACTTCAAAGCCATGATGCGGATGCTGACTTTGACGCATCGGTTCATTTTGCCACTAAAATTGCGCGCAGTGTTTTGAAAAATAAACTGCAGGCAGGTGTTTGCCTGAATGTCAACATACCCAAAGGAAAAATAAGTGATCTTGCGGGAATGAAAATTTGCCGCCAGGGAAGAGCTTTTTGGGAAGATTCTTTTGATAAACGCAAAGACCCTTCAGGAGCTGATTACTACTGGCTCACCGGAAAATTTGAAACCAGTGACAAAGGAGAAGATACAGACATGTGGGCGCTGGAAAATAACTATGTATCGGTAGTTCCGACACAGTTTGATATGACCGCACATCATTTGATTTCACAACTTAATGAATGGGAATTCTGATTATGGAAAAATACGATAAAACGATTTACGGTGTTATTGCAGGTTTGGTACTGCCTGTTATTGGTTTTTTTCTGTCATTTCTGATCAAAACCCGCGGAACATTGATCACCTTTGATGATTACTGGCAAATGACCATGCGCGGTGATCACCAGCAGGATATCCTGATTTTTTGCCTGATCCCGAACATGTTTCTCTTCTACTTCACCAATTTCAGATGGAACACGTATAACATGACCAAAGGACTGGTTGGTGTAACCCTGATTTTAGGGCTGGCACTCTTTATTATTACACTGTAGTTTATTCGCCGTCGGCAATTTTGCCGGCAACAGCAGGACATTTTTCTTCCAGGGCAAGGCTCCAACCTTCATCTGCAAAGGTTTCCGGATTGTATTTGGTCATAATTTCCAGGTCACATTCGTAGAAAAGAATGTCAAAATCACCTTCTTTTTCCATACAGGTGCAAAATTCATCGGCCGCTTTTCCCTGATCTTCGGTATAACTGGCACATGAACTCATTAACAACAAGGCTGTTGCAAAATAGAAAATTGTCTTCATAGCGTTTGGATTTGAAGCAAGATACAAAAAATCAGGAAAGAGGCAAGAGCGATGAGGAAGGCAAACGGAATCAGGTAAAAGTATCAAAACCAGGATTAAGCAAGTCTACATAAGATGAGCGTTTAGCAAATGCCACCTCCTGGCTCTTTTCTTTTCCCTCTCGCCTTCTATTTATTACTGAAAGAAGACATCTTTAATCATTTCAAATCCGGCTTCTTCGTTCAGTCGTTTGACAATGACCGAACGCATTTGAAACAATTCATTTCGCATCACCGATGAATTGATTTTCAGGTAAAGTACTTCATCCCTGATTTCTTTAGATTCAGTTCTTTGTTCAACAGCATCCCCCATCAACGCACCCCATTTGGATAATACAGACGTTTCAAGCATTTTACGGTCAAGTCCCATTGCCTTGAGGTATTGCTCAACTGCAATTTTCATTGAAATGCCATCTCCTTTTTTAGTTTGCCTGCTCAACTTTTCCTCCTTCTACATTAAAAATACGCTGTTCTATTTTTGTATCCCTGAAAACTTTGTGAATCCGGTCAAGGTCTGTATCTGTTACAAATACCTGTCCGAATTCATGATCAGATACAAGTTTCATCAAATGCGTAACACGCTGGTGATCGAGCTTGTCAAAAACATCATCCAGCAATAAAATGGGTTTCATATCCAGTAACCGGCGTACAATGTCAAACTGTGCCAGTTTCAGTGCTACCAAAAAAGATTTTTGCTGTCCTTGTGAGCCGTATTTTTTGATAGGCTGATTCTGGATTAAAAAAACCAGGTCGTCTTTATGAATACCCACTGATGTAAAGCCGGTAGCCATGTCTTTTCGTTCACTCCTTTTTAATTCAGTTTTGAAATCAAGCTCATTGAGCTGTGAGCGGTATTCAATGTGAATGGTTTCTTTTTTATTGGCAATCAAATCAAAATATTTCTGGCACACCGGTATAAAGTCAACCAGAAAATGATGTCTTTTTTCATGAATTATTTTGCCCAGCTCAAGCAACTGAATATCCCATACATCAATGGTTTCAGCATCAAAAATACGCTGATCGTAAAACTGTTTCAGCAAAGCATTGCGCTGATCAAGTACTTTATTATACCGCTGCAGCGTCTCCAGGTAGGAGCGGTCAAATTGTGAAACAATACTGTCAATAAAACGCCGCCTGGTTTCACTTCCCTCAGAAATAAGATTGGTATCGTAGGGCGAAATAACCACCGCCGGAAATAAACCAATGTGCTCAGAAAGGCGGTCGTATTCTTTTTTATTCCGCTTTACTTTTTTCTTTTGCCCGTTTTGAACAGAACAAGAAATTTCAACCGTTTTATCCCCCTTTTCATAAGTGCCCTGCAGCAGAAAAAACTTTTCGTTCATGCGGATATTCTGGCTATCGATCGGGTTCAGAAAACTCTTGCAAAATGAAAGGTAAAAAACTGCATCCAGCAGGTTTGTTTTTCCGGCTCCGTTATCGCCTACAAATACATTGATCCCATCTGAAAATTCCAGTTGAGCTTCAGTATAATTCTTAAAATTGACCAGTGAAAGCGAGCTAAGGTACATGTTGCTAGGGGCTAAGCAAAGATAGCTATAAAATAGTAATCTGGCGGCCGGTGTTTAAAAAGGCACCCGGACGAAAATTTACGGATGGCTCATTGCCAAAAACCCTACTCCTCCGGAATCATTTCACACAGGCATGCTTTGCCTTCGCCGGCAGTTTTTTCAACCAGTTTTCCGGTATGATCAAACCGGTAGAGGTAACCTGCTTTGCGGAATTCAATATAGTAGGCATCCGGCGCGTAGTACGATAAATTACAGAGACACTCGTATTCAAACGGCACAATAATTTCATTTTGCAAAGAGATTAAACCGTATTTTCCGTTTTTTACGGCATAATAACATTTGAAGGCGGCATCAGCTTTAAGCCGGGGACCGTATTCAATTGAGGTATAAACATTGGGAACAATTATTTTCATTTCCAGGTCCATAACACCCCATTTGGAATTCTGTTTAAAAAAATAAAGGTTTCCCTCCAGTTCCAGTGCCTGGTATTTCTGAGAAATGGTTTCAAATTTTTCATTGACAAACCAGGTATAATTTTCATCAGCAACCCTGTTTTTGGCAGTCAGAATCATGGGCAGGGTTTCATACCGGAGCGGAACAACAATGACGTTGGAACTATTAATAAATCCCTTCTTCTTTCCGTTCTGCACAAAAATAAAATTGTCATTCCAGACATAATCATTCATCCATTCATAATTAAATGAAACAACTGTTTTACCCAGGTAATTCACCACACCACATTTGTCCAGTTCATTTTCCAACGGCAGCAGGCCGCTTGGGTTAAACCGGAAATTGAGCATTTTATAGGTGACACTTTCATACTTCATTGGCAGCAGTAATTTGAAATCAGAATTCACAATTCCAAATTTGATCTTGTCGGCAGAAACCAGGTAACTTCCCTTGTAATCATCCATCACATAAAAAGCGGTGTCTGTATTCAGCGTTGAATCAAGCCGTGTAATGGTTGTGCCTATTTTATACCGGAGTTCTCCCAGGGTGTCTTTCAGATTGGTAATAACCAGGTAGTGACCTGATTTTCGCGCATCAAACGGCCCGTCAAACACAAAGGGCTGTACCACGTTTCCGGCAGCATCAATCCCTCCCCATTTTTCTCCTTTTTTTACCGGGTAACTGCCTTTTTGGGTTTTCTTTCCTTCAAAAAATAAAACCGACGAATCAGCCGCAGCTACTGTTTTACACCAGCACTGGTCATACACGTCTGTCCCTGCCCTTTTTGTCAGCGCTGAATCAACATACATTTCAAATCCGGTTTCTGATTTTTTGAAAAACTGCGCAACGGCACTGAACGAAATTAATACGGCTGTAAGGAGTAAACTAATTTTCATGAATTTGCTATGATGACCGAAGATACAAACTTCAACTGCAACTTTCATGCCCCGCGAAATTTGCTTTTGAACCGGCCACCGTTAATGCATGCTGAAATCAGGATTGGATGCCGGAAAATACGGTTTTAACGGCTTTGCAAAAAAGACTGTAAAATAATGGTGGCGCTGATCTGATCAACGAGTGCTTTGTTCTGGCGTTGTTTTTTAGAAAGTCCGCCGTCAATCATGGTCTGAAAAGCCATTTTAGACGTAAAACGCTCGTCTACCAGGTAGATTTTTTTATCGGGGAAAAGCTCTTCCAGCTTCTTTTTAAAATCACGCACCGGTTGAGAATTATGGGTATCAGATGTATCCATACGTTTGGGTTCACCCAGCACAATGGCCTCAGCCTGGTTTTTCTGAAAATAACCGGTCAAAAATTTAAAAATATCGCGGGTATCTACCGTGGTCAGGCCGGATGCAATAATCTGCGATGGGTCAGTTTCTGCAATACCGCATCGCTTCAACCCATAATCAACCGCAATTATTTTTGGCATCTTTCAGAAATTAGTGTCCTGCTGCAAATGCAGGCAGAAAAATAGCGTTGACTGAATCTTTAAATTCAGGCAAAACCAGGTGTCCGTCAATATCTTCTACATCCACCACATCGTATTTTTTACCTTGCCATTCATGACGGATAGCCACCACACCAATATCCGGATCATCATACCCGATCAGCAGGTTGTTGTAACCTGAATGCGTGGTGCGCATCTCCAACAAATGGCCGAAATACTGGTTAATGATTTTATATTTTCCAAAATATCCTTCTACAACAACCACCTGGTGAACCGGCGAATTAAATAAACCCGGTATCATTTCTACAATAAAACCATCACTCCAGGGGCGGTCAGGCCGGTATTTAAAAACCTGGAAAAATTCATTGCTGCATGGCGGCAAATGAGTTATGGTATCAACTGTGGTACACATTTGAAGCTGCTCCATAATTGGAATCACTTCCTCTTCCAGTTTCGGGTATCCATCAAAGATGATCATCGTATCTGATTGAAACTTTGTTTCACCTGATCCGGAATTTCCTCCGCATGAAAAAAGGAAAAATGAACCTAGAAAAAGACTGGTAGCAAAA
Source organism: Bacteroidota bacterium (assembly GCA_016192075.1). Classification (GTDB taxonomy): domain Bacteria; phylum Bacteroidota; class Bacteroidia; order Flavobacteriales_D; family Crocinitomicaceae; genus JADJGJ01. Next base: position 68,147 of record JACPUU010000022.1, read on the forward strand.
AAACGCATGAACTTGTTTTTATTCTTTCAACTTAATAATTTCACCGCCCAGTTTAATTGACTGTTCAAACTCTGCAGGGTTTCCTTTATAACTAATGGTTCCACCTGTTGTTACAGTAGCAACGAGTTTTTTAGTAGCATTAACGGTAATTGATCCGCCGGCTGTTACTTTAGCGCTGGCTGATTCGGTAATCAATTGCCCTGCAGCCAATGTTCCGCCGGTGCTTACTTCCATTTCAGCCAGTGTTGCGGTGCCTGTGACATTGATTAAACCGTCATTGGCAATTTTCAGTTTTGCCGTGCCTGCTTCAATGTTACCTTTTACCTGCCCGCCCATGGAACAATTAAAAACAATCACATCTCCCTTAAGGGTATTCGCAAGCGTAACACGTGCACCTCTTTTTGCTTCAATGTGGCTCACTTTTTTATAATAGATTGTTACATCCATATCCCGTTCTTTATAGGTATCTCCTTTGATTTTGATGTCAAGGGTTCCGCCTTCAACGGTAATGAGAATTTTATCATCGGTGATGTTGACATCGTCGTTTGAAACGGTTACTTTTTCTTCGGTTGATTCAACCATTGAAATGCGATAGTTACCGGTAACAACAACCGTGGTAAAAGGGTCTACCGTTTTTTCAATTTCACCTGCGCTGACTGCAGTTGCCAGGGATGCAAATACGATACTTAGTAAAAAATTCTTTTTCATCTTGTGGTTATTTAGGGAATACGTTTAATGCAAGTTGCATGGATTTTTGAAATTCAGTTTCATCAATATCTGTACCAATCTTTCCGGTGTTAAAATACGCAATCATTTCTTCCGTTGGCATATTACCGGTTAATTCATCTTTCGCCATCGGGCAGCCGCCAAAGCCTTTAATGGCGCCATCAAATCTGCGGCAGCCTGCCTTGTAAGCAGCATCTACTTTCTCCAATACGGTAAACGGTGTTGAATGAAGATGCGCACCAAATGCTACTTGGGGCAGTTCCGGAATCAAGCCTCCAAACAAGTGTTTGATGTTGTCAGGATCAGAGACACCAATAGTATCTGACAAGGCCAGAATTTCAATGCCCAGTTTTTCATTTAATTTTTTACACCAGTTTGCCGCAACTTCAAGGCTCCAGGGATCACCGTAGGGATTTCCAAAAGCCATGGAGATGTATACCACCAATTTTTTTTTTGATCCAATGCACAATTGCTGAATTTCTTCAACCCGTGTCAGCGATTCTTCAATAGAGGAATTGGTATTTCGCTGCTGAAAAGTTTCAGAAATTGAAAACGGAAAGCCCAGGTAGGTGATTTCGTCAAACTTTACTGCATCTTCCGCGCCCCGCTTATTGGCTACAATAGCCAGCAGTTTTGAGCGGGTTGAAGAAAGATTAAGTCCGTTGAGCACCTCAGCCGTATCACGCAATTGCGGAATGGCTTTGGGAGAGACAAAACTTCCAAAATCAATGGTATCAAACCCAACTTTTAAAAGCTGGTTGATGTAATTTATTTTAACGGCAGTTGGAATGAAATCATGCAGCCCCTGCATGGCGTCACGCGGACATTCAATCAGTTTTACGTTATCTGTTGCCATGAATCAATGCCTTATTAATGCGCTTTACCAGCGCCGGACCTTCGTAAATGAAACCGGTATAAACCTGCACCAGCGTTGCACCGGCATCAATCTTTTCAAGCGCATCAGCCGCTGAATGAATCCCTCCCACGCCAATAATCGGGAAAGCCTTACCTGATTTTTGTGAAAGATAACGGATTACTTCTGTACTTCGCTCCCTCACCGGCCGGCCACTCAAACCACCGGCCTGCTCAACCACCTGTTTTTCAGAAAGCAGATTTTTTCGTTCAATGGTTGTGTTGGTGGCAATGACACCGGCAATTTTTGTTTCCGTCACAATTTCAATGATATCATCCAATTGCTCGTTGGTCAGATCAGGTGCAATTTTCAGCAATATGGGTTTGGAATGAACTTTTGTACGATTGAGTGTTTGCAAACGGTTCAGTAATTTTTTCAATGGTTCTTTCTCCTGCAGATCACGCAAACCCGGTGTGTTAGGCGAACTAACATTAACCACAAAATAATCGACCTGATCAAACAGCGCCTCAAAACTCAGCACATAATCTTCTTCAGCCTGTTCGTTTGGTGTGACTTTATTTTTACCAATGTTTCCCCCAATCAGCAGGTTGCTTTTTTTTCTTTTTTGCAAACGAACCGCGATGGCATCAGCCCCATCATTGTTAAAACCCATCCGGTTAATAATTGCCTGATCTTTCTTCAAGCGAAAGAGCCGCGGTTTTGGATTCCCGGGCTGAGGTTTGGGTGTTACGGTACCAATTTCGATAAAGCCAAATCCAAAATCACCCAGGTAATCCAGCATTCTGGCATTTTTGTCAAAACCTGCTGCAAGACCTACCGGGTTTATAAATTCAAGCCCAAAGAGATTTCTTTTCAGCGAATCGTGTTTGACCACATAGGCTTTTCTGCGGAAGAAACGTACCCCCGGAATGGCTGCTGTCAGGCGAATCATCCGAAAGGTAAAATGGTGCACGTTTTCAGGATCAAAGAGAAAGAGAAATGGCCTGATCAGGAATTTATACATGCCTTTTTTGATTTTAAGATGCTAACAAAATGGTGCACAAATTTACAAAGCGGTGCGCTCTGAAAAAAATTAATCGTCTGAAATATTGGAAAGTTATGAACGGCTTTAGAGGGAAGGGCTATGAACGCTTGCGTAGGAGCCAGATCTACGCTGATTTTTTTTTTGCGTTCCAATCCAGGATCTGCGACCATCAACGGCATTTTTCTGCGTCGCGAGACTTCGCGATCCGCGGGAAATTTTTAATAACAGAATCATTTTTAAACAGCCTCTATGAGAGAGACTGTTTCCCTTTTCCCTAATAACGTGCGCGATACTGGAATTTCATTTTTTTAGACCGTTGATAGGTAACGTTGCGGATCAGGGACACATTAAAGAAGAAATAGGCATCTTTCTGTTTTGAGTCTCCCCGCATCTGGCCGGGAGCGGTCCATGTTTCAAATTCACCCGAAGACGGATCAGCAAAATACGCTGCCGTAGACCCGTATGCGTTATTAATAGCCGCATTGTCATAATAAACAGAACTCACATCATCCAGGTAATCGGTAAATGTTTTGGTGTAGGTTAGTTCAAACGATAAACGCCAGAGCGCATCCAAACCTATTTTGCAGCCTGCGCCAAACGGAATACCGAAGTTGACAAATTTATAGGGTTTCGGGCCACCGGGCAGGCCCTGTCCCTCAGTGTGCAATGGTCTGAGGTTTGTCCAGCCGCCGTCACCGGCCCCTTGCGGAATGTATCCAAAAACGGTAAAACCGCTTAACAGGTATACCAGCGTATTTTTATTACGCATCCCTTTTAACCCGTAAATTTTATAGCGTTTACCAAAATGCTCGTTGTTAAAAATGATAAACTCAAGTTGCTGTGAAAATTCAAAAATGTGCGTTCGCACAGTCAGATTGCGGTAATGCCGAGAAGGTTCATTGGTCAATGCATCATCGCCTTTCATGATTCCATACTCCAGTAGTGATTTGGTACAGATCCAGGGCCTGAGACGGTACCGGTAACCAATATGGCCTGATGGCCGTGTCACAACCCATTCAAGATCCATGGGGGAATAATCTGTTCCAATACGGTTAAGTCCGCCGAGGTCTCCCAGAAAGTTGGTGGCTCCAACGCCAAACAGAATTTCTTTGCGCTGATGTTTCCAGTAATCAGAAGTTGTAAAATGGGTAGGCTGTCCGATGGAAAACTTTCCCAACGCAACCAATCCAACAACCAACGTTCCAATTTTCCGGATTAAGTTCACAACAAGTAAATAGCGCACTAAGTTAAGGCAAATAATACCTGTTCTGCAAATTTTCAGGAAAAATTAACCCCTAGTTGTTAGTAAATTAACAGGTTGTCTGTGAAAGAATCAAGCTAAACCTTTTAGTTCAACAAAACATAACGGAGTGGATTCAGGCGGACAATAAAACCGTCCGACGTTTTACCCCGGATATTTTCAAAGTAGATGGTCTCCCCTCTCTCTACCCCGTCAAGCGCCGTTTTCATTTGTTGATTCAGCTGATTGCTTTCTTCTTCAAACACTTTACCTCCCAAACCATCAATCAGATGCAGTTCAAAATGAATAATACTTACATCTGAATTTGTAGTCAGTCCTTTATTATCCATCAGGTCTTCACGTGTTATATCGCCATTCATTTTTCCGTTGATACGGGGAGTCAGATCCATTGGGTCAAAACCTGATTTCTGATTCTGATTTTCATCCGATTGATTAATGACAACCTGTTGCGGAACAGTTGTTTCAACGATTTGTTCACTTTGATCTGAATTAATTATAGGTGTAATGTTTTTATCATTGACTTTGTGTTTTGTTTGAACCTGGTAAATTTCTGTCGTCTCTTCCTGCGTACCCGTGGTTAAATTAACTGCCAGCAATTCGTGCGGCTTGTCTTTTTCGACAAGGCTGAGTGGCGGAGTGTCTGTTATTTCAGGCATGACAGACTCAACGGATGTGTCATCGGACCCCTGAAAAGCAATGGTTCCACCGACTATTAAGCCGATGGAAGCCATTCCTGCTGTTCCGAAAAACCATTTCGTTTTATAAAAAGGTTTTGACATGGTCTGATAGGTGACCATCAATTGACCAAAATTCATCCCGGCCTGAATTTCTTTAGACTCGAGTGGTGGTCTGTCAAGATTCATTTTTCTATTTTTCATAACCTATTTCATTAAATAGTTTTTTCATTTTCTGGATTATCCGGTGTGCCTTTACTTTAGCATTGTTTTCAGTAATTTCAAGTATGTCACCGATTTCTTTAAACGATCGTTTTTCAAAAAAGCGCATTTCAATCATCTGAACTTCATCTTCACTCAATTCAGCAATTGCCTTAAGCAGGACCGTTCTGCTTTCTTCAGAGATGTCCTCTTCTATTTCTTCAATCATGTCAGACAAACTCACTGTTTCCACGTTAACAGTGCGTGTTGCCTTTTCATCACGGAATGATTGATAGAGTTCACTTTTGGCAATGCGGTAGAGCCAGCTCGCAAATGGTACGCCGCGATACTCGTATTTCTGAATGTTATTCATTGCTTTCAGAAAAACCTGGCTGGTAATGTCGTGAGCCATATCTTTGTCATCCATCCGCTGATAGATGTACCGGAATATCTGCTCATAGTATTTATTGTAAAGCGGCTCGAAACTCCTCGGGTCCTCCTTGGCGCGCTTTATCCACTCAAGCTCCTGCAAAAGCCGGTCTTCAGTGTGATGATAAATAGGGTTAACTGGCATAATTCTTTGTTTGGTTTTTATTTCTTTGCACTCGTATAACGACAACCAATAACTTGGTTACGGATACGTAATCAATTTGTTTGCCATTTTTACTAAAACGTACAATTAAAGGGGTTTAGTATGGAACAGCAAATAATCTGAATCTGCCCGCAGATACTAAGTCTGCTCTCTACAAGATACAAAATTCTTTGGTTGATTGCTCCGTTTAACTGAAATTCGTTTCCATGCATCTGAAAAATCATTTACCAAAACTCACCGCTTGTTGCCTGGGAACAGTGTTTTGGGCATTTTGTGCAAATCTGCTGATTGAGTATTCAACAGAAAATTATCTTTATGATACGCTGCGCGATCTACCCGAAAAAGAAGCAGGCCTGGTTCTGGGAGCCGGAAAAAACGGAAAATACGGAATCAACCCCTATTTTGTTTACCGCATGGAAGCGGCGGCAGAACTCTATTTCAGTGGTAAAGTCAAAAAATTGATTGTCAGCGGTGACAATCATATCAAAACCTACGACGAAACAACGGATATGGCTGAATACCTGATTGGACTAGGAGTGCCTGACAACGCTATCATCAGGGATTATGCCGGTTTCAGAACACTTGATTCAGTAGTGCGGGCACAAAAAGTTTTCCATTGCAATTCGTTAATAATCGTCAGCCAGAAATTTCACAATCAACGCGCCGTTTTTATTGCACGTCACTATGGTATTGATGCTGTAGGCTATAATGCGCGGGACGTTGCTTCAAAAAGTAACCTGACCCACTGGAGGGAATTTGCTGCCAGATTTGGCGCGGTTCTTGATTTATATGTGCTGAATCGCCAACCTAAATTTTTGTAGGCCGTATAAGTATCTGAGCGATTGCTTTATTACTTTCGCGTTAAAATTTGATTTGTGTTCAAACGATTTTTGTTTACCGTTTCAGTTTTACTGTGGCTGGTAGCTTGTAATAAGCCGCCTGAAGCATGCATTGATAACGGGCAGACAACTGCAAGTGTCGGCTCACCGGTCAGTTTTGTTTCATGCTCCAAACATACCCTGAGCCAGGACTGGTTTATGAGCGGACCTGCGGGTGCCCCTGAAAATACCATGGGCTGGTCAGATGCGCAATTCACACATACCTTTACCGTCACAGGAACCTACGTGGTAACACTTAATGCGTACAGCAAGTTTTCTTTTTTGGGTGATGTAAGTACAACTACTCAAACCATTACGATTCAATAATCGTTTCCAGTTTTTTTTGAATTTTGAATACCGATTCACGGATAATGAATTCAGAAGTAATGTGCAGATGCGTCATCCAAAAACCATTAAGATTCGTTATTCAGCATTGGACATTCACTATTTCAGACGGAATAGCGTAGCTGAACAGGAGAGCTAGGTACTTAGAGCCTTTCGTAAGCTCCAATATCCGGTGCCCCCATATTGCGTGCTGTACCTTCAATATCCAGGGTGGTTGCCCATGCCGGATCAGCGGTGTTGTCAAGCGGAGAGCCCACCTCAAAATGAAAATCAGCATCACCGGGTGCTGTAAATAACGGATCAGTATTCCAGCTTACATTGCTGAAGTTAGCGTAGGCGTAAATGGTTTCACGCTTTATGTGGCACTTGTTGAAAACACAATCAAACGTGGCTCCCGGAATGGTGTCAACAGCTAATTCATCCACCGCAGTTCCGTAAAACACACAATTATCAAAACGGGAATTGGTAACAGGCCTGACATGAATGTTATTGTTTGCATCTTCATACCAGTTAATGATAACAACCGATGGTCCTACACGGCTGCCCGGCCAATAGTTTGCAACGGTACAGTTTCTGAAATTATATTCACCCCCCACGTAAAGTAAAACAGAATAGGCTCCGGCATCTCCAAACACGCAGTTGTCTACATCTACTACACCACCGGCATTTACGTTCAGGTTAAAGAAATCAGAATTCTGAACAACTGAATTGGTCAGGTTAAGTGTTTGCAGGGCCTGCGTTGAATCAACCGTAATACCTACGGCGCCATTTTTAATAAAAGCATAGTTAATGGTAGAGGTATTGGCCTCAATAAGATGAATACCATACCATTGTCCGGGCACGTCATCGTAAAAACTCTCCAGGCGATCACCCTGAAAGGTTACTTCATTGTCCAGCTGCCCCTGAATATCGAGCGAACTCTTATAAACCAGCAGGCGTGAGTCTTTGTGGCAATAAACATTGGTTCCCTGCGGTATGGTCAGGGTCAGGTTAGAGTCAATACCGGGATACCCGACCGCTACAATTCCGTAAAGCACATGCGGTTTATCGTTGGCCCAGGTTCCGCTAACCACTTCATTGGCATGAAAATAGGCATCCTGCCCCCAGACATCGAGCTTAACATATTGATTCAGTCCGTTGGTCATAAAGCGGATGGAATCAGAGATCACAAGCGGATTTGTGGTGTTGTTGACTGCCAGCGTGACTTCAACAAAGGCAAAAATAGAATCGTTTTTAGGAATTTCAATATCCTGGTGATAGGTACCTGAAACCCCGTCAATATTGATTCTGAAGGGTGATGAACTCCCCCCCATCAGCTCTATTTCGTTCACCAGAATCTTAGCATTGTTGTTATTGTAGACTTTAAACCGTTTAGTGGTAGAACCTACCGTTGTGAACACGGTGTCAAAAAGCACGGTATCGGTAGAAAAATCAAGATGTTCCTTGGTATACAGCTTATCTTTTTTACAGCCGGCGGTGGCTAAAAAAACAAGCGGAATAAATAGTATGAGCCAGCGGAAATTCATGAATAGTGCATGCAAAGGTATATTACGCTGAAAGACTTTTTTTATTTTATCAAAGATTTTTATCCCAGGTAAAAAAAATGTATTAAATTTGCACTCCAATTTTGAAGATTTGCCTTTTGCAGATTTCTGAAAATGGCAGAACAGAATTAAAACTTTAACACAATGAAAAAAGGAATTCATCCGGAAGAATACAGAACAGTTGTATTTAAAGACATGGTTAGTGAAACAGGCTGGATTGGCCGTTCTGCTGCGCCATCTAAAGAAAATATTACCTGGGAAGATGGTAACGAGTATCCTTTGATTAAATTAGATATCAGTTCACTGTCACACCCGTTTTTTACAGGTAAAATTCAGTATGTGGACACTGCAGGCCGTATCGATAAATTCAAAAACCGTTACGGTTCAAGCATGAAGAAAAAATAGTTTTTTTATCTTATCTTCGTAAAGCCTCAGTTATGAGGCTTTTTTTTTGCCTGTTTCTGACTATCTATGAATCTACTCTTCCACGATAATAAACTGCATCTGGCCCTGGCCCCGCTAACACTGACCCGGCCCGTTTCTGAAATCCGCTTTGGTATACTTACAATTGGTGAAACCTGGTCAAAATTGCTCAAACCCGCTCAAACAGGCTTTATTACAGAAAAATACCTCTCCGTCAAATTCAAAAGTCTGCCGGGTAAAAATGCCCTGACCGTTGCCGGCAACATTAAGCCGGATAAAGAACTGGCCAAATGGGTGCTTGCGTTGAAACCGGGCGAAAAGCTGGAAGTCAACAACCGGTGGATTGCTTCAAACGGCGCAGCCAAAAAAACTATTCAAAAAACAAAATCAGACCTGCTTTTTATTGAGCATAGCTGGGATATTTTTCAAAAAAATGCAGCTGCCATTGCGCTTGATTTTGGCTTATTGACTGAAAAAAGAAAATCCCAGTCCGCAGGCAAAACCAATCAAACGGTGAAATCGTCGCGCATTTTTATTGAAAAAGGCGCAAGGGTTAATTTTTGCATTCTCAACGCCTCAGAAGGCCCCATCTATATTGGAAAAGACGCCGAAATTATGGAAGGTTCTGTTATACGCGGGCCTTTTGCGCTGTGTGAACACAGTACCGTAAAAATGGCGGCCAAAATCTACGGCCCCACCACCGTTGGTCCGTATTGCAAAGTGGGCGGTGAAATTTCAAACTCGGTTTTTCAGGCTTATTCCAACAAAGGACACGACGGTTTCCTGGGCAATTCTGTAGTTGGTGAATGGTGTAATTTTGGCGCAGATACAAATTCGTCAAACCTGATGAATACGTATGGAAAACTGAAAATATATTCGTACCAGACCGGCAAGCAGGAGCAAACCAGCATTACCTTCTGCGGGGTGATTATGGGAGATCATTCCAAAACAGGCATTAATACCATGCTCAACACGGCCACGGTTGTTGGGGTAAGTGCCAATATTTTTGGCGCCGGTTTTCCGGCCAAACACGTTCCCTCCTTTACCTGGGGCGGGGCCGAATCATCTACCCGCTTTAAACTTGACAAAGCCTTTGAAGTTGCCACCAATATGATGCAGCGCCGTAACCTGGCACTGACAGCTGCTGACAAAAAAATACTAAGCCACCTGCATGGTCTGGCACAATGATTGACAATACAGGAACACTCTTTATTTTGGCCCCAAAACGGGTCATTCGGGAGTTTTTTTCAGATGTTAAAATGACAAACTGACTGCAAAACTGAACTTATGTCTGAACTTTTTGAAAACGATCTATTAGGACTCAACACAATTATTGACCAGGATCCGGAATTTATTCCACTTATCTCTGAAGAAGAAGAAAACCACATGAACAGTGAAGATGTTCCGGAGGTTCTTTCCATTCTTCCATTACGCAATAACGTACTTTTTCCGGGTGTGGTTATTCCCATTACCATTGGCCGCGACAAATCCATCCGGCTGATTGAAGACGCCTTTGCCACCACCAAAACCATTGGAGTATTGTCCCAGGTTAAATCAAGTATTGAAGACCCCGGTATCAATGATTTTAACCGCGTGGGTACCGTTGCACAAATTGTGCGCAAATTAAAAATGCCGGATGGGTCTACCACCATCATCATTCAGGGAAAACGCCGCTTTCAGCTGGATAATTTTGTTCAGGATGTGCCTTACTTCAAAGCGCAGGTTACCGGCCTTCACGATGAAAAGCTGGACATGAAACAAGACAAAAACGTGGCACTTGTTTCATCCATGAAAGACATGGCTATCCGCATTATCAAAGAATCACCCAACATTCCAACAGAAGCAACCTTTGCCATTAAAAACATAGAAAGTCCTACGTTCCTGGTCAACTTCATTGCCTCTAATCTTAGCAGTGAGCTTGATAAAAAACAACAATTGCTTGAGATCAATAATATAGGCAAACGCATTGAGGGAGTTATTGAACAACTGTCTTACGAGCTGAAAATGCTCAGCATGAAAAATGAAATTCAGTCCAAAGTAAAGATGGACATTGACCGCCAGCAGCGGGAATATTTTCTGAATCAGCAAATGCGTACCATACAGGATGAATTGGGCGACAACCCGGTTCAGAACGAAATTGGTGAATTTGAAAAACGGGCCAAACTCAAAAAATGGACCGACAAAGTTGAAAAGGCTTACCGCAAAGAGATTGCCAAACTAAGCCGGATGAACCCGCAGGGAGCTGAATATTCTGTGCAATTGAACTACATTGACCTATTGCTGGAACTACCCTGGAATGATTTTACACAAGACAAATTTGATTTGAAAAATGCGGAACAGATTCTGGAACGTGATCATTTTGGATTGAAAAAAGTGAAAGAGCGGATTCTGGAATACCTGGCTGTTCTGAAATTAAAAGGAGACATGAAATCACCGATTTTATGCCTTTACGGACCTCCGGGTGTTGGTAAAACATCCCTTGGAAAATCGGTTGCCGAGGCCCTTGGACGCAAATACGTGCGTATGTCGCTGGGTGGTTTGCATGATGAAGCTGAAATTCGCGGACACCGCAGAACATATATTGGTGCCATGCCGGGCCGCATTTTGCAAAACATTAAAAAAGCAGGAACGTCAAACCCGGTTTTTGTGCTGGACGAAATTGACAAAATTGGCCGCGACTCACACGGGGACCCTTCTTCAGCCTTGCTGGAAGTTCTTGATCCGGAACAGAATTTTGCCTTCAATGACAATTTTGTAGAGCTTGATTACGATCTTTCAAAAGTACTTTTCATTGCCACGGCCAATAACCTTTCTGCCATTCAGGGGCCGCTGCGCGACCGGATGGAAATTATTGAAGTAAATGGTTATACCGTTGAAGAGAAAATTGAAATTGCCAAACGCCATTTAATTCCCAAACAGATTGAAGCGCACGGTATCACCAAAAAAGACGTCATTATTTCAGATGTTGTTCTTGAAAAAATTGTAGAAGATTACACTGCTGAATCAGGAGTAAGGACACTTGAGAAACGAATTGCCAAACTGGTGCGCAACCGCGCCAAACAAATTGCCATGAATGAAAAGGCAGCGGCTAAAATTTCAGTGAACGAACTTTTACAGATACTGGGCCCCTCACACAGCAAAGACAAATACATTGGCAATGATTTTGCCGGCGTAGTAACAGGCCTTGCCTGGACACAGGTTGGCGGAGACATTCTCTACATTGAAACCAGCCTGTCTAAAGGAAAAGGAAAACTGACCCTGACCGGAAACCTGGGCGATGTGATGAAAGAATCTGCCGTGCTGGCACATCAGTTTTTAAAAGCCAATGCGGAAGAATTTGGATTAAATCCCGAGGTTTTTGACAAATACGATGTGCATGTACACGTACCTGAAGGGGCAACACCAAAAGACGGACCTTCGGCGGGAATTACCATGTTAACCTCTATCGCATCAGCCTTTACGCAGCGTAAGATCAAAAAATTCCTGGCAATGACCGGTGAAATTACACTTCGCGGATCAGTGCTGCCGGTTGGTGGAATCAAGGAAAAAATTCTGGCTGCCAAACGCGCCAACATCAAAGAAATTATTCTGAGCGCCAAAAACGAAAAAGACGTTTCTGACATTGAACCGGGTTACATCAAAGGGCTTACATTTCATTATGTAGATACAATGAGTGAAGTTCTTGAAATTGCGTTATTGAATCAGAAAGTTTCAAGAGCAAAAAAAATCGACTAATCGGATTTGTTTTTGTTGCTGATGCGGCGGGCGTAAAACCTTTCACTGACTGATTACGCAATCTCCTGACAGGGATAATTCCTTAATTACCAACCATGGTGACGGATAATCCGTCAGGTAAGAATATATCCTTTATCCCAAAACTTATGAAAAAACAATTACTTGTATTTCTCTTTCTGCTCTTTTTGTATAGCGGTGCGCGTGCGCAATACCACACCCAGTATTTTGACGGTGCTGATACCAGTGCCTGGAGTGCCATCTTTGTAAACCTGGATACAACCGGAATCTGGCAGGTTGGTCCGCCGCAGAAAATCATTTTTGAAAGTGCATCAACCATACCCAATGTATTGATCACCGATACCGTGAATACCTACCCTGATTCCGTCTCTGCATCTGCCTGGTTTACCATTCCTCCGGATTTACTTTCTGCAGGTGGTTTAGCCATTCAGTGGAATCAGAAACTGGATCTTGACACCAACAAAGACGGAGCATTGGTTGAATTCTCTACTGATTCAGGTGCCACCTGGGAAAATGCATTTGGCAACCCGAGTGTCTATAATTTTTATGGCTGGTCGCCGGCCAATGAAGGATCCATTCCATCCGGTGAACTCTGTTTTACCGGCACTGATTCAACCTGGAAAAATGTCTGGCTTTGTTTTCTGTATGACTTTTTGTGGAACGTTGACAACCTGAGTGTCCGTTTCAGAATGGTGTCTGATTCGATAGAAACAAACCAGGAGGGCTGGATGATTGACAACCTGATGGTTGCTGAAACCTGGTTTCACCCGGTAATGGAGCAATCCAAACCTGATAATTTTAAATTGTATCCAACCATTACGGACAGAACCATCACACTTGAACAAATCAACCTATCACCCGATTTTATCCTTAACCAGGTTGCACTGCTGAGTATGAATGGCCAATTCATCCGGTCAATCCCTGTTTCATCCACATTAGAGGTAATTGACCTGGCTGACATTGCTCCCGGACGATACCTGCTGCTGATTGAAGCAAACGGTAAAAAAGAACTTCATGAAATTGTGATTGCGCGCTAAAACATGCGTTTGTTTTTGGTTTTAAGCATACTGTGTGCCGGTTCATTTTTTCTTTTTTCAGGTGCTGAAAAGGGGAAACTGACACCCTACCCTTTTCCTGCCCCAACTGCTTTTCCGGTGATGCCGCAAGCAGCAGAAAACCCGGTATCGGTAGAAGGTGCATTGCTTGGAAAATTTCTGTTCTACGATTCCACGTTGAGTAAAGACTATTCACTTTCGTGCGCATCGTGCCATAAACAGGAACATGCCTTCAGTGATTCACCGCAGCCTTTCAGTGCAGGTATTGACGGCCAAATTCAAAAACGGAATACACCCCCGCTTTTTAACCTTGCCTGGTATCCGGCTTATTTTTGGGATGGCCGCGCAGTGTCACTGGAAGACCAGGTTTTTTTTCCGGTACGTGATCATACTGAGATGAACCTTGACTGGGTTACCGCAACCAAACGAATACGGAAAAATAAATTTTACCGTGACCAGTTTGAACTTGTTTTTGGTCCGGTTGAAATAGACAGTGTGTTAATTTCAAAAGCCATTGCACAATTTGAACGCACCTTGATTTCATCCAATTCCAAATTTGACCGCGTTCTGCGCCGTGAAGATAAACTGACAAAAGAAGAGGCCCGCGGATTTGAAATTATGAATGATCAATCCATGGCTGACTGCCTGCATTGCCATTCTACCGATGCCAATGCCCTGGTCACATCGCTTAAATTCAGTAACAATGGCCTGGACGCAGTGAGTGATGTCTATTCATTTGCAGATTATGGTCTTGGTGGTTATACCGGTAAGACTTCTGACTATGGTAAATTCAAAATTCCATCACTTCGAAATATAGCACTGACTGCTCCCTACATGCACGACGGACGGTTCAAAACGCTGCGTGAGGTAATTGACTTTTACAGCAGCGGACTGAATCAAAGTGTGACACTTGATTCTAAAATGACACACATCCGGCAGCGCGGTGTTCAACTGACCGAATACGATAAAAACTGCCTGGAAGCATTTTTAAAAACACTTACCGATTCTGTCTTTTGTTCAAATCCTGAATTTGCAAATCCATTTGCAGCTTCTGACTCAAAAACCAAATCACCCTGAATTTTATGTACCCTCACAACATGTTTTGAAATGAACGCTGCGGCACTTTTTCGGTTCCGGAATCCGGCCAAAAGCTGTAGCTTTGTTTTGATACTAAATCACTTTTACCGCTATGAAATTTTCAGTTAACCCGGCATTCATTTTTGTACTGTGCTTTCTGCCGCTTACCACATCTGCTCAATGGCAGAATACCGGAACGCCTGCATTTTCTGCCGGACAGGCACAGTATACGAGCCTGGCAACCTATGCCGGAACACCCTATGTTGCTTACCGTGATTTAGCCAACGCTAACCGGTGCACCGTTATGAAACACGATGGTGCCAATTGGGTGAACGTTGGTTCGCCTGCGTTCTCAGGCGGCGGCGCACTCTATACCAGCCTTGCCATTGACAACGGCTTTCCGTTTGTGGCGTATGTAGACGGTTCCAGCGTCAACCGGGTAACTGTAAAGGCGTTCAACGGCAGCAGCTGGATCACCGTTGGTACCGTTGGTTTTTCAGGCGACAATACCAGTTTTGTAAATCTGAAGTTTGACGGTTCAACACCGTATGTTGCTTACCAGGACGGATCAAACGGCAATAAAGTTTCGGTTATGAAATTTGACGGCGTTAATTGGATACAGGTTGGCACTGCCGGTTTTTCAGCCGATGTTGCATCTGAAATTTCATTGACCATGCTGGGCACAACACCTTATGTTTCATTCAAAGATGCAGCTGCTTCCAACGAACTTTCAGTCATGTATTTTGACGGGACAGCGTGGCAATACCTGGGCACACAGGGAATCACTTCGGGTGGTGTGGGTAGAACATCTGTTGCCAATAACGGCACTGAAATCTTTGTGGCTTTTGAAGATGTTGCCAACGCAGACAAACTGACGGTTATGAAATACGCCGGCACCTGGCAATTAGTTGGCACAGCTGGCTTTTCAGCCGGTGCAGCAGATTATATTGACCTCGAATTTCTGGGCACTGATCCCTACGTTGCTTACCAGGACCAGTCGTATGGATTCAGAGCAAATGTGATGTGGTTTGATGGTACCAGTTGGTTAGAAATTGGCGTGCCGGGTTTTACACCTTCACAGGCTTTGTATACATCGCTTGCGTTTGACGGGGGTTATCCGCTCGTTGCTTTTCAGGATTATGATGGCGGAACGTACAAAGCATCTGTGATGAAATACGAGCCGTGTTTTGATGCCGATATGCCGTCTTTATCACTGAGCCAAACCACCATTTGTAAAAACATGCCACTCACACTGTCCATCACTTCAGGTAATCTCAACAGCGCTGATTACTGGAGTGTTTATACCGGCAGCTGTGGCGGAACATTTGTTGGAAGTTTTGCTGGAAGTTCAGCCGTACTTTTACCACAAGGCAATGTCACTTATTATGTAAGGGGTGAGCCGGCCTGCGTAACCCCGGTTTCCTGCGCAAGTATTGGTGTTACTGTTATTCCTATAGATTCTTCGGTCACTGTATCAGGCGGAACAATGACCGCTGTATCAACCGGCGGAACCTATGAATGGCTGAACTGCTCAACCGGTTACAGTGTTATTCCCGGACAAACCGGACAAAGTTTTACAGTACCTGCAAACGGATCATACGCGTTAAAAATTTCTGAAAACGGCTGCGTGGATACAAGTGCCTGCTACACGTTTACAGGTACCGGATTTATGCCTGAAGAAATACCTGATTTTGCAATTTATCCAAATCCGGCTACGAATGTCATTACTATAACCGGTTCTGATTTTTCAGAAATTACCATTATTCGCATTCTGGATCTGAAAGGACAGGAATGTTTGCAGGAAATAATTAATTCAGCCACTGCAATTACGCTGGATGTGTCCGGCTTATCGGCCGGAATTTACCAGGTTCAGCTATTGACTGAAACACAAATTCAGTCAACACAACTTGTTATTCAAAATTAAAACCCGGTATGAAAGAATATAAAAAAACAAGTCCTGACGGCAACGATGTGACCATTTTATGGGATGCTGAAAAATGCACTCACTCGGGTATATGCGCCAGAGGTTTATCAGCTGTATTCAAACCCAAAGAAAGACCCTGGATTCAAACTGAAAATGCAGACAAAGAAGAAATTGTTGCCCAGGTTTTGAAATGTCCAAGTGGTGCGCTTTCTATAAAAAAGTGAGCTGCCTGGCTGATCTTAACGCTGCTCTGCGCAGAAAATAAACTGCCACACTAAACCTTTCTCCCGGATTAGTGTCCAAGCATAAATTACTGAACCATGCGTTTTCAAAATTCATTTGTTGTGCTTTGCCTTTCAGGCGGAGTACTGTTTTTTTCCAGCTTCTATTTTTCAACCATTTCCCATCAGCCTGTTGCCGGCAAACAGCAGCAGGGGTTTGACCTGACGCGGCCCGTGTCCGTTCAGACATTGCCTTTGGAGTTACTTGAAATATCTGGGCTGACAGATATTTCAGAAAACAAAATTGCCTGCGTGCAGGATGAGAAAGGAATTATTTACACGTACAACATAACCACGCAAAAAATTGAAACGCAGATTGCCTTTGCACCTGATTCCGATTACGAAGGACTCACCCGGGTAGGTGATGTACTCTATACCCTGTCGAGTGACGGAACCTTGTTTGAAACGAAAATGGTCCGCAAAAAACCACAAACAAAAACCTACGCCCTCCATTTACCTTCGGCAGACAATGAAGGACTTTGTTACGATG
Source organism: Bacteroidota bacterium (assembly GCA_016192075.1). GTDB lineage: Bacteria > Bacteroidota > Bacteroidia > Flavobacteriales_D > Crocinitomicaceae > JADJGJ01. The sequence continues at coordinate 85,269 of JACPUU010000022.1, forward strand.
AAAAAAATCACCGGCTGCTGATAGCTCCCAAAAGCAAACTGGGGAAAGGGCCAGAATTTAAAGACACACGTGCCATTTTTATTTTTGATTTGCGAAAAAAGGAACTGGAACGTGAACCGCTTTTCTATTTCAGTGTGGAAGAAATTTATGCTCTGGCTGCATCAAAAAATCTCGAACCTGATCCGGTTCTGAAAAAAAACGGCGAACCAAAAATTCAGCAGAATTTCAGACCTTCATCCCTGGCGGTGCATCCGCAGACTGGTGCCATTTATATAATCTCAGCCGAAGATTTTGGCCTGGCAATTTTTTCTGAAACCGGCGAACTCAAAAACTACTTTGCTCTGGACAAAACCCGTTTTACCAAATCAGAAGGCATTACTTTTTTACCAAACGGTCAACTGGTTATTACCAATGAAGGAGTAGATGGCAATGCAACGCTGCTGGTGTTTGAGGAGGGGTAGGAATGGCTTTAGTGTGGTGTATTGCGGAGCGGGATCATCATTTCACCATAAAGCAGTAACTTGTCTTCAGTTCGAAAAGAAACTTTTTAAGCCCTGTTATTCTATATGAAAGAACTTAACATTTGGAGATCCACTTTTGCAACCCTTCTCTATTACGCGTTAATGCTGCTTTTGGTCTACGGGCTAAGTTTTGTGCTTGTTAGTTCACTATCCCGTTGGCCATCAGTTCATCAATCACCCTGGTTTAATACTTTAGTCAATGCTTTAGTTAGCTTGACGTTTCTTATTTTAACAATTTGCTTTGTCCGCTGGTATGGCTTTAAAACAACAATAGTACCAAAATCGGTAAAGAACATTAATTGGGCGCTATTAATCTTCATTTTCATACTTGGATTAAGCTATTTTTACATAGACCTTCTTTTTATTAAGGGACTATCATTGATAGAAATCTTTGAATCACCGGAAATCAAAACAGGCAATACTGACTTTCATTATTCAGACTTGCCCTGGCTAACTACTTTAGTTATTTTGGCACCTCTGAATGAAGAAATATTCTTTCATGGATTTATTATGGAAGGAATGCTTAGAAAAAAAAACAACTACCAGGCTTTAATAATCTCCTCAGCCTTGTTTGCACTGGTTCATTATTATCCAGGTGACACTATAAATAACAATGTGCAACGAATTATCATCGTGTTTCTATTTTCCCTATGTGCCGGTGCATTTTACTGGAAATCCAGGTATGTTATTTACCCAATAGTTTTTCATGCAACGACGAATTTGGTATCCGTTGCAGCTCAATATGTGGAAATGCCTTTCCTTTGAAGAAAGTTCTGGATAGCTAAAAATCACCCTCTAAGCGCGTGACACAATCATGCAGATATTCATCCACTTCATTCTCATCAATTGCATCTGCCCACCCCGTTACAGTCATCGTCAAAACAGGATGCTTAACTTTTTATTTGAAATTTGCGTTAGGGGATTACAAATCCCCGGAATATTGCTTTAGCGCAGGATAAGATATCCTGCGCAGCCAGATAGCTTCAGTGTGGTGCATGGCCAAGCTCACGACGCTTTTAATACACTAAAAAATCTTTTACAACTTGATTTCAGATTTTGTTCCATTCCTCAAAATTTTTAGCACGCTATCTAACACAACATCTCTGTTAAGTTTAATATCATCGACTGAAGGCTTAATTACAATGTCCGGCACAATTCCTATACGCTGCGTGACCGCACCATTCGGATAGAATATCCCGATACCGGACATCGATGTCTTCAAATTCATCAGGAGTTTCAAATCTGAAACATTGCCATCAGCTCCTGAAGTTTGACTACCAACCGTGATACAGTTGGTATAACTTTGGAGGCACATTGCTGTAAACTCGGCATGACTCTGCGTTTGTTCATTAATCAACAGAACTATTTTGCCTTCAAAGTATCCGGTACTTTTTTTCTTTGAGCCTCCGCAATGCAACAGACCAGACCACTTAAAGCGTCCCGGATACTTAAAATCAGGAACCAAAATCTTAACAAAGGGTACTCTTTCAGGATTTAAATAATCTGCGATTGCATAAAGAGTTCCATTCGGGTAGTTTCGCAAGTCGAAAATAATCGCCTCAAGATTTAGAAAACTACGCATCATATCAGCTACGTCTTCCTTTTCCAGGATCCCCATGTTAACGTAGCCAATTTTTGAGTCAATTTTATTCCAGGCGGCCTCATCTGACGGGGGTGGACCTTTCATCTCCTGATATTTAATGCACTGAATAGTAACATCAAGCGCTACACTATCTCTAAGAATTTTCAAACCAGCTGTATCCTTTTTAGAAAAAATAATCAGGCTGGTTATATTTCTATCTTTTGCAGAATTGTTAGATCCAGAAGTATATCTACCCAATTGTTCTCTTTTTTCTGACATGGAAATTCCATTCATTTCAACAATCTCATCCCCTAACCTTAAGTAATTCGTGTCAGTATGCACCGTATCTTTCAAAAAGCAAACAATGACCTTATCATCAATAATCTGCACCTGGGCAGGTAAATAATAATGTCCTATCACTTCAAAAAATAATGGTGAAAAGAGCCCTGCATGGCTATCATTTAGCTTTGCGATAAGCCCCGCTAAAGCCAATTGATATGTCAAAGCATTGTAAGCCTGCTCAAACTCCGGTATGCTCAAAAACAAGGTCGAGTCCCAATCCTCATCCATTTGATATTTGTACGGAAAAAAATACTCAACAGCATTCCAGTATCTGAATAATTCAAGCAGCCGGTATTCATTTGAAGGAAAACCCATTCCGCCGTAATTCTTCTCCCCAGACATATTAATTCCACCGACTCCATTCTCCCGGGCATAACGATTAAATCCCTGATTACGGTTTTGTTCAAGTCCATCCAGCACAGAAATTAACTGAGGAGAAAAAACACGTTGATCATCAGTCCAACGGAGATCAAAATTTTCATTAAACCAATCTGGATTTATACTATCGCATGTTTCACACGTTGGCACTGTCCCTAAGGATAAGATAGAACTAAACGCCACCTGGTTCAGTTCATCCCAGGTTTTTGCTTCCTCAACAAACGGTAAAAATTTTATCAGCGCATAATCCCAGTCATATTTTCCGGTTGCTACTTGTGGGTGATAGTATTTTAAAAACCCCCATACCTTGCAGGTCATGGCCAGTTTCTCAACTTCGGAGGGATTATCCTGCGCATGCATATTTTGAGTAGTGCTCAGTACTACCGATACGAACAAAATTCGAATCATAACACCGCGCTTAAATAACCTTTTTGCCTTACCTGGTACTACCATAATATACAACCATGAATGTAAAATACTAAAAAAATTATCATTCCTTTCTTAATCGGGTTTTCCCTATCTTTGAAAGAAGTACAATTTCTTTTATTAGAAGAATACTATTACGACCAAATTTGAGTTATCTGACCAAAGAATATTTCGTTAAGAATAATACTATGATTAACCAAATTTCTCCTTTTCTGATTCTTCTGCTGTTCTCCTGTGCAAATGATGCCTGTGATTTTAAATTCGATGGAATTAATCCAGACGTGCAGGAGGTTTATGAAACATTTGACCAGGTAGATTCACTCCAGGGCAACATTACACATTTGGATTGGCAAAGCACCTGTTTGAATGAAACCAGGATGGTTTCCATATACCAGCCACCCAATTATGATTCTGGCAACACATACGGTGTACTGTTTGTCACAGATGATATTGGTGCGTATATTCCCTATTTTGTGGAGTCTTTAATTCTTGAAAAAAAGATTGAACCCTTATTCATTGTCGGGATCTATAACAGACATGAACAACCCGTTGATTCTGTTTTTGGTCATTTTAATTATGATTTCCGGAATATGGAATTCATGAAAGAAGAAGTCTTGTACCGTTCTCTGAAGGATGAAAAAATGAAAGCTGGTATGCAATTTCAGACGCCATCGGTATCAGAAGCGGTTGACAGCATTTCTGAACCCGTTCTTTATGGAATAGTTGAGCACAGGTACGAGCGGTTTTGCGCATTCATAAATAACGAAGTGGTTCCATACATGAAGAATCATTATTCCATGGCTGAAGAAAAAGAGCAATGGTCTATCGGAGGCCTTTCAAGCGGCGGCGCTTTTATGTATAACTATTCCTGCGATCATCCGCATATATTTGGAAATACGATTGTGATGTCTCCTGCCGGTCCATTTGATGATTATGACTTCTCGCATGCTGCAACCAATTATTTTATTGCAGCCGGAAACCAGGAGCCATTCATCAAAGAAAGCCTGAACTACCTGGATATATTTGATTCGTTGAAGATTCCTTACATCCACTATACATACAATGCGGGGCATGATGCGAACATGTGGCTTACGTTTTATCTGGAATCACTGAAAAAAATTTATTGCAGAAAATAATCATGCGTTCTTCTCCATTTATACTTGCTCTTTTCATATCAATTGTTTCTTGTAACAATTCAGCCGATTATATTCTTGTCTCTGAAGACGGAATTTTTGTTGAGCAATTTGATTCAACCAATCAGGATGAAAACAAATACAATGAAAATAACACCATCTATAAGCCGGGTACTAAATTCCGGTATAGCTTCGAATACCTGACGCCTGAAAATGAAAAATACTATTTCAAAGTCCATAATCACGAATGGGAATTTGTCAAAGCTGAACAAGCTGATGTTTCAACTATTAAAGATATTACCATAAAAGTAGAGCATGGTAATCCGATAAGTAAGGAAATACCGGATTATAATCAAACAATTTTATGCTATAAACTTGGAATTGACACGACATATTCCATTTCCTGGTCTGGTGTAATTGAAAATGAAAAAAATGTATGGATGCATCCGCCCCGTGATTTTTTATTCATGATCCTCGAACTAAATCCTTTTCCATTTATCCAGGCACCTTATGAAATTGGAAACACATGGACCTGGTCGCTTCAAATTGGCAGCCAGTGGGGCGATAAACGATGGAAAACATGGAGAACGGGTATTAAAAATAAATACCTCTATGAAATAGTCGATAAACAAACGATCGAAACAGAAATCGGTGAACTCGAATGTTTCATTATTGACGGAAGAGCAAAAAGCGAATTGGGAGAAACGCGACTCAGGTCCTATTTTAATACGGAATATGGTTTTGTAAAACTAAACTACACTAACATTGACAGTAGTAAAATAAATCTTGAATTGGTTAAGTTTCAGGAATAACTTACCCTTGCCGCCCCTCCTGCGCAGGATATTCATCCACTTCATTCTCATCAATTGAATCTGCCCACCCCTTTATGGTCACAGTCAAAAAAGTATACTTACTTTTTATTTGAGTTTTGCGTTAGGGGATTACAAATCCCCGGAATATTGCTTTTGCGCAGGATAAATATCCTGCGCAGCAACTCGCGCGCGGCCCGGTAGCTATTGTTTCACGCGGTGCTTTGCAGCAGCGGGATGTTCTACACGTCTTTACCGTGTCAACGTAAAATCATCTTTACTCACTTTATGCAACCCTACTTCCAGCGTATCATTCCGGAATTTGCCCTTGAGCCCTACGTATGCATCTACCAGCGCTGTAATTGCCATGGTATCAGTGCCGCGGTCAAGTTTGTTTTTAAGTACCACAAACCGGTTTGCTGAATCAACTTCAACCCCATATTGCAGACGCATATCACTGTAGCATTTAATTTCAGCGCCGTTGTCATATTTTATGGTCACTTTTTTCCAGTCGTCCAGGGTCAGTTCGGGGGTTGATTTGCGATTAAAAAAATAAACGGTATAGGTGCCCCTGATTCCGGTGTCGGTGTAATAGGTTTCGATACGGTTCCGGTATTCCAGGTGCGAAATGGAATAATACAGAATAAGTGCTGCTATCACCAGACCCTTTACCAGGTTTTTGACCCTGTTCCATTGTTTAAACCGGAATAACGGCTGATGAATTTTTGGTTCGGTAGCTTTGTTCAGCACGAGCATATTCCATAGTCTTCGTGCATCGAGACTAATCAAAAAGAGGGCTAAAACAAAAAGGTGCGATGAAAATACTTTGACTGAAATGTCATAGAAAAAATTCAGAGCCACCACATTCAACATGACCGCTGCAGTAGTTAAAGCCCCTAATGTCTGCGTTTTTCTGAAAAGCAAAAACAGGCCTGCAAGCAACTCCAGTATTCCTGAAAACAGGGTATATCCCTTTGAATAAGACATCATAACCCATACCAGCCCCATGGGAGACAAATCACCCAATGGTTGATCCAGTTCTGCAACCTGTATCTCTCCAAACTGAACAAAAAATAATTTTGTGAACCCATAGATCATCATTTCATTGATCAGAAAGTAACGGACCCCAATTACAAACCACCCGAAGAAACGCTCGTAATTTTTTCGCCGGCGGTCAAGTACGCTCCACACCGTGGTAATAAGGACAGCCGCAGTAACGAACAAGGTATACAACACAAGGTAGCCGCTGAAACTGTAGCCGTAGCTGTATGGCCGTGGTCCTACCTTGACAGATAAGATATTGCGGGCAAACCATTCGATCATATAATCCCAAAACGACCAGGTGTCAAAAAAGAAATTGGTATGGGCAATTGTTGAAAATAAAAGCAGATAGGCCACAAAAAAGCGGAAAGTGATTTTCTTAGCCGGACTCCAGGTCATAGGAACAGTTTATACAGAAAGGTAAGAAAGTAAAACGACAAAGGCAATTGGATTATTATACCCGATACGTCAGGCTTTTACCTTAAACACAAAATTCTGCTTCTGCTTGTGTTTGATTGGATCATACAATTCCAGCTTCTCATTCACGGAGACATAAATTTTGTAATTGATCTCCTGCAAAAGTTTAAAGCAGTTATCACGATTTTCATTGGCCCAAAGTTCCATGTAAACAACCGGTTTATCTCTGAGTAACACTCGGGTAGCACCTTTAAGTGCAAAGTATTCAAAATTTTCAATGTCCATTTTAATGCCGGCAATTTTGCGCGTGCCGGTAATGTGATCCAGCGTATCGCACGATACCGTCACAATTTCGCCGGTATTCCATTCTTTGATCGAATCGTGCACTACGTGGGCAAGGCCCTGCATACGCACCTTATGATCTACCGGCAGCACCATATCCAGTTCTTTTTTGGTTTCCCCTACTGCCAGCGGAACAAGCTCTACATTTTTCAGCTCGTATTTTTCAGTGATCTTTTTCAGCACCACAAAATTGGACGGCATGGGTTCAATAGCCAGCACTGTTTTTTCAGGGAAACGTTTGGCCAGGTGGTAGGTCATAATACCAATGTTGGCGCCCACATCGAGAATATCACCTTCGGCCGGAATTTCATCCATGAACACAAAAAAATCCTTCTCCTTTCGGTCATTTTTCAGCGTGCGTATCTTGTACTTCGCAAATACAAATAAGTAATTGCGATAGCCCAGTATTTTCTGCAATATGAGTTTAACCCTGTTTTTCACTGGTTGCAAAAGTACTAAGAATCTCTTACTTTCGTACCTATGCGAATTGCTGTTAATGCCCGGTTTCTGCTTAAACACAAAATGGAAGGTTTTGGCTGGTACTCGTATGAGACCCTGAAACGCATTACCCGGGCACATCCCGAGCACCAATTCATTTTCTTTTTTGACCGGCCTTTTGATCCCAAATTTGTTTTTGCCAAAAACGTAGAACCGGTTGTTTTACATCCGCAGGCCAGGCATCCCATTCTTTTTAAAATCTGGTTTAACTATTCAGTCGCACGGGCACTGAAAAAATATAAAGCAGATCTTTTCTTTTCCCCTGACGGTTATTTGTCACTAAAAACAGCTATTCCGCAAATTGGTGTGATCCACGATTTAAATTTTGAGCATTACCCGAAGGATTTGCCCAAATCAGCCCTCCGTTACCTGAGAACCTACTTTCCGCTTTTTGCCAGAAAAGCAGCCCATTTGCTGACCGTTTCTGATTTCTCAAAGCAGGATATCAGCCGTATTTACAAAATAGATTCATCTAAAATAACCGTGGCGCACAACGGTGCCAGTGAGGTTTTTAAGCCGGTTTCCAATGTTGAAAAACACCTTATCCGCGATGAATTTACCGGCGGTTTACCGTACATAGTATTTGTGGGTGCACTGCATCCGCGCAAAAACCTGGTGCGGCTGCTACTGGCCTTTGACCAATTCAAAAAAGAGACTCTATCAGAAACAAAACTGCTGATTGTGGGTGAAAATTTATGGCGTTCAAAAAAACTGAATTTGCCTGAAATGCAGTTTAAAGGTGATGTCGTTTTTACCGGTCATCAATCACCCGAAAAGCTTGCCCTCCTTGTTGCCTCGGCAAAATTCATGGCCTTTGTTTCGTATTTTGAAGGTTTCGGAATTCCAATTGTAGAAGCCATGCAGGCGGGCTGCCCGGTGCTGGCAGGTGATAAAACCTCGTTGCCTGAAGTTGCCGGTGATGCAGCACTTTATTGTAACCCCTTTGATGTGGCAGATATTGCCAGAGGTATTACCGAACTTGACAAAAATGAATCATTGCGGGAAGCATTGATTCAAAAAGGGCTTGAACGCAGCAAGAAATTCTCGTGGAATTTTACAGCCGAAAAAATAGGTGAAGTACTGCGCAAATTTGACCGGTAGTTTAGCCCATCACTGACAAAGATCAGTGCTTTAACTGACCAATAAAGCCTGACCGGGAATACATCACGCTTATCTTTGATCCATGAAAATACCTCAGACATTTGAACAGGGAATGCATATCGGTGAACTGCATGAAGACCACCGCAACTGGATTCTGGAGCTGGATTTCTATAAAAAGGAAATTGTTTTTTTTCAGCACCTGCTGGAAGATTTTGCACGAAATCAGAAAACAAATGCCCAAAACGCGGCCATTGAACAATTTCAGAATAAACTGATTCTGCAAAATGAGCAGGCTGATATTATGCTGCATTACGTTCACGAACAGGAAACTAAACTGCAGAATTTTATCAAAACCCACGAAAGCAACATTGAATTTATTACCTTTAAGGATCACAAAACGGCGCGTGACAAAATGAGCATGCACCGTAAGTTATATGCCGCCATGAAACAGGAATTCTATCACGGTATTACATTAAAATAACAGATGCTATGAACAAAATAATCATTAACGACTCTCAGCGCCTGAGTGAAATCAAAAAGGCTTTCAGTGACAAATTTCCACATTTGAAAATTGAGTTTTTTTCAGATGAGCACAAAGTTGGTGAAGCCAATGCGCGCAGGGCCATGTACGATGATTCGCTTACGCTGAAAGAGATCCGCAAAAACCACACATCCGGAGAACTCAGTATTGACGGACACCAGAAGACAAGCACGTTTGAAGGTAATTTTCACGATCACTTTGGTGTAACCGTGCAGGTTTTCAGAAGATCGGGTAATTTGTGGCTTCAAACCACCACCACCGACGACTGGTCACTTACGCACCAGGAAAATACCGGGAAAGAATTTGACAACTAGTGTTTCAGCGCGCGGTCCATATCGCGTTTGGTGTCTTTTTCTTTAAGTGATTCACGTTTGTCATGGAGTTTTTTACCCCGTGCCAGGTGAATTTTTACTTTCACTAAATTCTTTTCGTTGAGAAAAGCAACGGTTGGTACAATAGTCAGTCCCTTATCCTTGAGTTTGCGTTCAATTTTGTTTAATTCTGTTTTATTCAGCAAAAGTTTGCGGTCACGCTTAGGCAGGTGATTATTGTAGGTTCCCTGCTCATATTCGGCAATAAACATGTTGCGGATAAATAATTCACCGTTTATGAGAATGCAGAATGATTCAGCAATACTGCCTTTGCCGGTGCGCAGTGATTTTATTTCAGTACCGGTTAAAACAATTCCGGCCAGGTAATCATCCAGCAATTCGTATTCAAATTTTGCGCGTTTATTTTTCAGATCAATTCCTGCCATGCTGCTGCAAATGTCCGAATTTTTTCGCGACCCCCGGAAGCAAATGCACTTAATTTCAACGGACATACGGTGTTTTTTCTTATATTTGTTTAGCATGTTTGACCTCAACGTCTATAACACCCTTGAACCCAAGAAAGGACGGCTGCTTATCACAGAGCCTTTTATGGTGAATGACTATTTTCACCGTTCTGTCATTCTGCTTTGTGAACACAATGAAGATGGTTCTTTTGGTTTTGTGCTCAACAATTACAGTGATATCAAGCTTTCACAATTTGACAACATGACAGAGGTTGAACCCTACTGTGATGATTTTCGCATCAGCATTGGCGGACCGGTAAGTTCAAAGAACCTGTATTACATTCACACGCTTGGTGATTTGTTACCCGATAGCATTCATGTTACCCACAACATTTATGCCGGCGGTGATTTCGAAATTCTCAAAGAAAAAATTGCCAAAGGTGAGGTTTCGGCGGACCAGGTTCGTTTCTTTTTAGGCTATTCAGGCTGGGTAGAAAAACAACTCAACGGGGAGTTGAAACAAAACAGCTGGTTGGTTGCAGACATTGATCATCCGGACGATATCATGGATGTAAACTATGAAGGCATCTGGAAAGATTACATGCAGAAACAAGGCGGTAAATACAAAGTATTTGCCAATTTCCCGAAAGATCCGGCTCTGAATTAATTTTCTCCCGTCTTTTTAGATTTGATTATTCCCCCCTATTTTCCTGTTTACCCTTCAACAGTCAATGTACGGTGTTCAATATTCGATATTCCATTTGAATCAGAAACATCGATCAGGGAATGTAGAATGGTGAAGGTAGTACTGTCAATCTGACCTCTAAGGAACTGTTAGGATTTTTTAAACCTTCAAAAGAAGGGGTCTATTCTCCCGCAGATCGCGAGGTGTCGCGACGCGGATAAAATACGCAGAATACGCAGATTGCTGTTATATGCAAACCAAATTTGCGCCTTATCTGGCGCCTACGCTAAAGCTTCAGCGCAAGCGTTGCGGAAAAATCTGCGCGATCTGCGGGAAATCAAAATGATGACACCGTAAAAGCTGATTATAGTACTACTTTTCGAAATTAAATTTCCTAACCGCTACTAAGACAGCCTAAACCCCTTCAATCAGGTACTTTTCAATGTATTCCATCGAACGGGTCCTGTTCTCTTCATGAGACATAAAATCTTTGAACTGCGGGTAAATGTCTACGTGAAACAATGAAATAAACACATAACAATCCAGGTATCCGTCTTCCATGGCTTTGAAGCCAAAATTCAGTATTTCGGGCAGTTCAGATTCATGTTCTTCAAACATTTTGCGGTATGAGTAAACTTCAAGGTATTTATCGTCTGTTATACCATTGGGTTCAATAATTCCGTCTTCACTGCAGTATTTGCTGATCTCTTCTTTAGCCTCGCGGTAAGTAGCAAAAAAGCCGCTCAGTTCTTTCTGCTCATCGTCTTTCATGTTATTTGGGTAGAAAAAGCGGATAAACCGGTGCTCATTCAGCTTCTTGTTTTCTACCTCCAGAATATTATATAACCGCATTTTCACATCAACCCCCGGATAAACGGTGAACGCCTCCAGGCACTCTTTTTTAGCCCGGTAATACAGGCCTTTTTTCATCAGCGCATCTACAATGTGATTGCGTGGTTCCAGCAAATCAGGGTGCATTTCTTTGGCCATGGTAAAATAAACAATGGCACTGTCATAATCTTCACGCGCCCAAAAGGTATCACCCAAATAAAGCATTGCCTCATAATAGGTCGAATCTTCATTCAGCGCCTTGCGGTAATTCAGTTCAGCCAATTCAAAATCTTCTTTTTCAAAAAATTCTTCACCTTCTTTGAAATACGATTTCGCTTTTTCACTCACCGCTGTATCAGGGTTATAATCTACCAGGTAATTGCGCAGGTAAATTTCACCGGTCATGGAAGATGATTCCAGCGTACTTTTTCTACAGACATTTAAAAAAGATTCTTTGTAGGCATTTTTCAGTTCTTCAAAAATGTTATAGAACGATGAATCCACTTCACTGCCGTCTGAACTGGTTATTTCAATTTCCATGTCATTGTAACGGGCATAACGCATGTACTCCATTTCTACCCACATTTCATAGGCCTCGTAGGAGCTGCCATCTTCACTGTTAACGGCTTTGTAAATGTACTTCACCAGCAAATCAATTCCGTCGTCATAATCTTTATTCAGAAACACCTTAACCGCCTTTTGAATTTGTTTATCGGATTGGCTGTAAGAAGTCCCCAGAAATAGTGAGAATAGCAGCGTTAAGGCTAAACTGCGGGTTATTTTTTTTAATCTTTTGCGTTCCATTTTTCGTTGAGTCTGTCAATAAGTTGACTTGAAAGATAATTAATATAGTGCTTGGTGCGGTAACTGCCTACCCAAATAATTCCTTCAATGGCATTGGTCAGAAAAACCTCATCTGCCACTAACAGGTTTTGCGGTGAAATATTGCATTCGTAAACCTTAATGTTGTGTGCCAGGGCCAGGTTGATGATTTGCATGCGCATGGTTCCGCCCAGGCAGCCTGAATCAAGCCCGGGTGTATATAAAACGCCGTTTGAAACAATAAAAAGGTTGGCGCTGCCTCCCTCAATTATTCCCATGCGGTCATTCTGAATCAGTAAATCGTCAAGACCCGTTTCACGGGCGCGCAGCTTGGCCATAATATACAACAGGCCGTTTTTTGTTTTGAAAGAAGAGAGCTTGTTAATCTGCTTTTTCATATCTTCAAACTGATCAATTTTATACCCTGCTTCATTCAATAAAAACCCGTTATTGGGCAGTGAATTTGCTTCAATAAAATATTCCACTTCATTGTTATGCGGCATGTAAAACCCGCCCTGTTTGCGGTCAATTGAAAGCCTTATCCGGCCGCCCTTTTCAATGTTATTCTGCTGGCAAAGCGCCTGAATTTCTTCTTCAAAAAACTGCAGTGAAAACTTTTCAGGCACAGTCATGCGCAGCATTTTCATACCCTCACTCAGCCGTTTCAGGTGATTTTCAAGATTGATGGGCTTGCCATTCACTACACGAATTGACTCAAACAAACCATCACCATAGATATAAGCCCTGTTTCCCGATCTGATTGAATACGAATCAGCCGGAATCATTACCCCATTGTTATTGACGTATGCGCTCACAAACTAAAATTATGAAAAAAGTTCAGTAAAATATGATAATCGACAATACTTATAAAGACAAGGCCGAAAATGGCACCCGCTATGTGTGCATCATGCGCAATGCCGGTTCCGCCCCTTTTTGCCAGAAAGTACTCAGAGACAAGTAATAACGGCCCAAAGATATAAGCGGGAATGCCCAGCGTGGGTGGTAATGGAAAAACCGTCAGCTCAGCCATCGGGTTCATCAGAATATACCCAAACATGACCGCTGATACAGCCCCTGAAGCCCCCAGCGAATTATAATACGGGTTGTCACGGTGACGGTAAATGGACCAGAGCGTTGAAAACAGAATGCCTCCCAGGTAAAGCAATCCAAAATAAAGATACCCTTTGGCATCAAACCGCTTAACAAGCTCAGGTTCAAGACTGTATTCAAACCCCGGATGCGTCTCTGGAGTAACCTGCACGGCAAAAACGTATAGGGCAAACATGTTAAAGCTCAGATGCACCACATCTGCATGAATAAAAGCATGTGTAAAACACCGGTACCAGCTTCCATGATGAACCACGTCAAACGGATTCAGCATCATGCGCTCCCTGAACCCGGTATCATTAAAAGCCTTAACGGAAACAAGAATGGTTACCGCTAATAATAAATAAGTAATGTACATTTGTCAACCCGGTTTTTTCGGCGTACTTCTTTTAACTATATTCGATTAATATTTCCCGAATGAATAACTACTTACGTATACTGATTATTTCACTTTTCGTTACAATTTATGCCTGCTCAGGCAGCAATACCCCTCTTGAAGAAGAGCAAATAGAGCTGAGTGAGTCCATGCATGAAAAGTTTGGTTCCATGAACCAGCTTGTGTATGGTGGTGATACCCTGCTGGCCGGACCAGATGTGCTTTCTTATTACAAAAACAAGGATTTTGTTCCGCTGTGGATTCGTAAAGACTCGCTGACCGATGCCGGAACCGAAATGCTGGACTTTGTTAAAAACGCCCGTGATTATGGGCTTTTGCCTGAAATGTATCATTATTCCACCCTTACGCAAATGATTGACTCTTCGCTGATGGATGCTGAAATGCTGCTTTCCAACGCTTTCTTTTTGTTTACAACCCACCTGAGTGTGGGCTGCGTGGAAGAAACAACACTCGCGTATACCTGGAAAAAAGACTCCCTGGATTTTAAACCGGAAGATGAACTTGAAAAAGTACGGAACGGTACCCCGGTAGCAGACATTGTTGCTGCTGTTCAACCTGATTTTTGGGAGTATAAACAACTTCAGCAGGGGCTGGCGGCATTTCTCGATCTTTATCCGCTTGACACCAACCATTACACCATTCCTGCTTTTAAAGAAGATTCTGTAAGCTGTTACAAAGCGGCCCGTGAAGCCCTTATAGGACATGCCTTCTTAGACAGTACCGAAGCGGCTGATGATTCTGTTTTCCTCGAAAAGCTGAAAATTTTTCAGAGTTTCAACGGTTTAAAAGACGATGCCATTGTGGGTAAATGGACCGGAAAAGCACTTGAAAAAAGCAACCTGGACCGCTTTTACCAGGCCGCTGCAAGTCTTGAAAAATGGCGCTGGAGAGACGCGTTTCCGGCCAAGTACATTCGCGTGAACATTCCCGAATTTACCCTGTATTTTGTTGAAGACGGCCAAACCAAACGCAAACACCGGGTGGTGGTTGGTGCCATGGATACGCCTACCCCTGAGTTTCATGCAACGATGGAACGTATGATCACCAACCCGTTCTGGAGCGTACCTTTTTCCATTGCATCCACAGAAATTTTGTACGGCGCCAGAAAAGATACCGCCTACTTCAACAAACGCGGGTACAAAGTATTCCAAAACGGCGAGCAGGTTGATCCGGCAAGTATTAACTGGAGCAGCGTTAAAGAAGGCAGTTTCGGATACCGTGTCAGGCAGGATGCCGGTGGCGGAAACAGCCTTGGCCGAATCAAATTTCTGTTTCCGAATGAACATGCCGTTTTTATTCATGACACCCCTTCCAAAAATCTTTTTGCAAATGATGTAAGGGCTTATTCACACGGCTGTATTCGTTTACATCAGCCGTATGAACTGGCAAAAGAAATGTTGCGGTCAGACGGCAATACGCTGGTGCCCGACTCACTTGAGAGTATTATCAACCGGGGCATTCAGCGCACCATTGAACTGAAACAACCTTTTGAAGTATTCATTGAGTACTATACCGCCAGCGGTGACAGCTCTGCCACTATTAAATTTCATCCGGACATTTATGGACGCGATGAAAAATACCTGAAAAATTCGTTCAAAAAGTTTAATCCTCACATCTGACTTGATTATGAAACCTCCCGTTGCCTTAAAGAAACCTACCATTCTATCCAAGCACGGCGATAAACGGATTGACAATTATTTCTGGATGAAAGACCGCGAAAATCCGGAAGTAATCAGTTACCTGAAAAAAGAAAACGCCTACGGTAAAAGTGTTCTGAAACCCACTGCCAAATTGCAGGAAAAACTTTACCGGGAAATGAAAGCCCGGATGAAGGAAGAAGAATCAACTGCACCTTATTTCAAAAACGGCTATTGGTATTATGAACGTTATGAAAAGAAAAAAGAACACCCGGTTTATTGCCGTAAAAAAGAGACGCTAAAAGCACCTGAAGAAATTATTTTTGATGCCAACAGTCACGCAAAAAAACACACCTATTATGAACTGGTGTCTTTTGCCGTAAGTCAGGATAATCAATGGCTGGCATTTGCAGAAGACCTCACCGGCAGAAGGCTGTACCGCATCAGTTTCAAAAACCTGCGCACCGGCAAAATCAGTCCGGATACAATTGAAAATACCGGAAGTGACTTGGCCTGGCACAACGATAATGAATCACTTTATTACACGCTGAAAGACACCACAACCCTCAGGCCTTTTAGCGTCAAAAAACACCGCCTGGGCGGCAAACGTGACCAGCTTGTGTTTGAAGAAAAAGACGACACCTTTATCTGCGGCATTTCAAAATCAAAAGACGATACCCTGCTTTTTTTAGGGTCCTACAGTTCAACCACCACTGAATTCCGCTTCAAATCAGCCGGTGACAACCTGGATTTTCAGCTTTTTCTCAAGCGCAGTAAAGGACACGAGTATTACCCTGAATCGTCAGGTGACCAGTTTATCATAAAAACCAATCATCGGGCGCCCAATTTTAAACTGGTTTCGTGCCCGCAGTCAAAACGCGGACTGAAATCATGGAAACTGATTCAGAAACATGACTCAGAAGTTTTGATTGAAGATTTTGAAGTGTATGAAAAATACCTGGCCGTTCAGGAAAAAAAAGAAGGCCTGACGCGATTGCGCATATACAATACCAAAAATTACCGTTACCGTTTTATTCCACCATTTGAACAAACCTATACGCTGTACATAGGCGTAAACCCCGAGTACAATGCAGAAACGCTGCGTATTGGATACAGCAGTCTGACAACCCCGCATACAACGTATGACATTCACCTGAAATCACTTGAAAAAACCATTGCAGGCCAAACCAAAGTGCTGGGTGGATTTAAATCCAAAGATTACAAATCAGAACGCATCTGGATCAAATCACACGACGGGGTTAAAATTCCGGTATCGCTGGTTTACCATAAAGATCATTTTACGCGCCGCGGAAAAAACCCGCTGCTGCTTTATGCCTATGGGTCTTATGGTTCAACCATTGACCCTTACTTCAGTTCAGCCCGGCTGAGTTTGCTTAACCGCGGTTTTGTTTTTGCCATTGCACACATACGCGGCGGTGAAGATTTGGGCCGGCACTGGTATGACAACGGAAAACTACTGAAAAAGAAAAATACCTTTCTGGACTTTATTGCCTGTGCTGAAAACCTGGTCAGGCTCAAGTATGCCGATAAAGAAAAAGTTTTTGCCATGGGCGGCAGCGCCGGCGGTTTATTAATGGGTGCAATTGCCAACATGCAGCCCCAACTGTGGGCGGGTATTGTGTCTAACGTGCCGTTTGTAGATGTGGTAACCACCATGCTCGATGACACCATTCCGCTAACAACCGGCGAATACGATGAATGGGGAAACCCCAATGAAAAAAAATATTACCATTACATGAAAGCCTATTCACCGTATGATAATATTGAAGCCAAAAACTATCCGCCAATGCTTATCACCAGTGGATTGCATGATTCACAGGTTCAATACTGGGAGCCTACCAAATATGTAGCCCGGCTGCGTGAGCTCAAAACAGATAACCATATTCTGATACTGCACACCAACATGAAAGCCGGCCACGGAGGCTTACCCGGAAGGTTTGAACACCTGCGGGAAATTGCGCTGGAATATGCTTTCATTCTATTTGTTTTGAGCAAATCTGCCGGATCTGAGAATATTAATTATATTTGATTCATACGGTAATTACCGTATAGTCAAACCCTTTTAAAAGGTTTTAATTTGCCTTGTTAGTTAAAATTAAACGCACGATTGTTATGAAAAATTTAGTATCAGCCCTGGCCGTTTCAGGCCTTATGTTTTCCGGTGCAGTGGCTTTCGCCGGTGAAACTTATGAAAGTGAAGAAGCCCGGATTAAAATTACGTTTCCGGACGAATACGAAATCGAAAAAGAGGTGGATGACGAGACCGGTACTATTACCTTCTCGCTGTCATGCTCATACGGTGACATGCTTCTGATTGGAAATGTATTCATTTATACTGAAGCCGTTTCTGAAGACGATAACCTGTATGAAGAAGGTGCAGAAGTATTGCGTATCTGCGAAGCTTTTGGTTCTAAATTCAGCAGCAAATTTATCTCAAGCTGGAGCGTGGGTGAAGATTCTGGCCTGATCAGCAGTATGAAATGCAGCGGTGATTTCAAAGGATACATTGGAAATTACTACGTTATTATCCAGGACACGTTTGAGTGGCAATTTTTGGTATTAGGCTATAAAAAGACATTCGACACAGGTGTTGAAGCCCGCTTCATCAACTCATTTGAAATTCTGGAATAATTCCCGGTTCACTGAATAAAAAATTGAAAAGCTCCTTTGTAAACCGAAGGAGCTTTTTTTACGCCTCCAGCTTACATTCAAAAATCCGCATCTCTTCTATTTTGCGGATAAATTCATTATCCGGATTTACCTTGACCGAACGCGATGGCATTTTCAACGTTGTACTGGTTTTGTGATCACGCACATGAAATTTCAACTGGCAATTACCCGTGTGGGCCAGAATAAGTGAATACAAATCGTCAATACTCTGATCGGTGATATCAGCATACTCGGCTGAAAGAACAATGGCACGGGTTCTTTTTTCACGAAGCTCGGCCAGAATTTCCATTGACAGAATTTTGAACTCAACCCCATCACCAAATTTGCGCGGCTGAACTTTACCGGTCATATAAACAAATGTTCCGGCACTGAGCATGTGCTTAAACTTCATGTATGAGTCACTGAACAAAAACTGTTTGCTGGTATCCGAATAATCTTCAATATCAAAGGTTCCAAAAGGAGCCCCGTGTTTGGTTGTGCGGTGCTGTACATTTGTTACAATACCCGCCACGCGTATTTCCTGGTTCAGGAATTCTTCTACCCGGTTGAGATCACCTACCGTTCCTTTGCAGAAACTTTCCATTTCCAGTTTATAATCATCCAGCGGATGGCCTGAAATGTAAATACCAACCACTTCTTTTTCTTTACTCAGTTTGGTCAGTGCCGGCCACTCAGCTACACGTGCCGGTTCGGGGGCAGGTGTTTCCACAGCCGATGATCCGCCAAAAAGTGATACCTGGCTTGGATCTTCCCCTTCCTGCGTTTTGGCACCAAATTTCAGCACGTTTTCAAGAAATACCCTGCCTGAAGAATCTTCTGTAAAATACTGGGCGCGGTTTATTGTGCCAAACGAATCAAAGGCACCGGCCAGTGCCAGGCTTTCAAAAACACGTTTGTTGCAGGTTCTTAAATTAACGCGTGATGCAAAATCAAAAATGGTTTTGAACTCGCCATTTTCACGGGCTTCCAGAATGGCATCAACAGGTTTGCTGCCTACTCCTTTAATAGCACCCAACCCAAACCGGATTGCACCCGCCTTATTTACCGTAAATTTATATTCTGACTCATTGACATCAGGTCCCAGAACCGGAATGTGTGCCCGCTTACACTCTTCCATAAAGAATGAAACGGTTTTAATATCATTCATGTTATTGCTGAGTACAGAGGCCATGTACTCAGCCGGGTAATGAGCCTTCAGGTAAGCTGTTTGGTAAGCTACCCAGGCGTAACAGGTAGAGTGTGATTTGTTAAAGGCATACGATGCAAATGCTTCCCAATCGGTCCACATTTTTTCGAGCACTTTACGGTCATGTCCTTTGCCTGCTCCCTGATCGAGGAATTTGGGTTTCATTTTGGCCAGCAGGTCAAAACTCTTTTTCCCCATGGCCTTACGCAGTGTATCGGCCTCACCTTTTGAAAATCCGGCGAGACTTTGTGAGAGCAACATTACCTGCTCCTGGTAAACCGTAATTCCATAGGTTTCTGCCAGGTATTCCTTACTTGCCTCAATGTCGTAAACAATAGGTTCCTGGCCGTGTTTTCGTTTAATGAACGATGGAATATACTCCAATGGTCCGGGACGATAAAGCGCGTTCATGGCAATCAAATCTGCAAAAACGGTCGGCTTTAATTCACGCAGGTATTTTTGCATACCGGGTGACTCGTACTGAAATATTCCAACTGTTTCGCCGCGTTGAAAAAGTTCATACGTCTTTACATCATCTACCGGAAAATTGTCCGGATCAAGATCAACGTCATGTCTGCCTTTGATTATTTTAACCGCGTCTTTAATCAGCGTGAGTGTTTTCAACCCCAGAAAGTCCATCTTCAGCAAACCGGCATCTTCAGCAACCGAGTTATCAAACTGGGTGCAATACATGTCTGAATCTTTGGCAAGCGCTACCGGAACAAAGTTGGTGATATCATCAGGGGTAATGATAACACCGCAGGCATGAATACCGGTATTACGCATAGAACCTTCCAGCAAAACAGCCTGTTTCACAACCTCGCTGCGCAGGTCTTTTCCTTTTGAAATTTCACGCAGCTCCAGTGATTTATTTATATCATCCTGGTTGTTTTTTAATTTTTCAGAAAGTTCAACCTGGTCCAGCGTCATGATCTGGTTCAGGGACAAATCAGGAATCAATTTAGCCAGTTTATCAGCCTCATGCAGCGGTAAATCAAGCACCCGCGCCGTATCACGGATAGATGATTTTGCAGCCATGGTACCGTAGGTAATGATTTGGGCAACCTGGTTTGATCCGTATTTTTTAATTACCCAATCAATTACTTTCTGACGGCCTTCATCATCAAAGTCAATATCAATATCGGGCATAGACACCCGCTCAGGATTCAAAAAACGCTCAAAGAGGAGATCGTACTTAATGGGATCAACATTGGTAATTCCGGTACAATACGCCACCGCTGATCCGGCAGCTGAACCCCGGCCGGGGCCCACTGAAACACCCATTTCACGAGCAGCGTTGCAAAAATCCTGTACAATCAGAAAGTAGCCCGGGTAACCGGTATTGGCAATGGTGGCCAGCTCAAAATCAAGCCGCTCTTTTAATGGCTCAGTAATTTCACCGTATCTTTTTTCAGCACCTTTATAGGTGAGAAAACGGAGGTAATTATTCTCTCCGCGCTTTCCGCTATCTGCCAGGTCAGCCGGGTCTTTAAACTCTTCCGGAATGTCAAATGCGGGCAACAATATTTCCCGCGACAAGCTATAGGGTTCACATTTGGAAACAATTTCATTGGTGTTTTCAATGGCCTCAGGCAGATCTGTAAAAAGCTGTTTCATTTCGTCCTGCGACTTGAAATAAAACTCATTATTCCTGAGTCCAAAGCGGTGCCCTCTTCCGCTGCCGACTGGTGTTGATTTTAACTCACCATCTTTGATACATAGCAAAATATCGTGTGCGTTTGCATCTTTTTTATCCAGGTAATAGTTGGTATTGGCAGCAACAATTTTGACCTGGTGTTTTTCATGAAACTGAAGCAGGGTTTCATTCACGCGCTTTTCTTCTTCTGAACCGTGACGATTTATTTCAAGGTAAAAATCGTCTCCAAAGGTTTCTTTCCACCACAACAGCGATTCTTCAGCCTGGTTCTCTCCCACATTCAGAATCAGGGAAGGAATTTCACCATTAACGGCACCGGACAGTACAATGAGGTCTGATTTATAGGTACTGATCACATCACGGTCAATGCGCGGCACATAATAAAACCCTTCGGTATAAGCTATAGAGGCCATTTTGGCCAGGTTGTGGTATCCTTTTTTATTGCGGGCCAGAAAAATAACCTGGTAGCCGTTGTCTTTGTTTGTTTTCTCCAGGCGGTTTCTGCAAACATTAAACTCGCAGCCAACAATGGGTAACAACTTCTTTTTTTCAAAAGGTTCTCCCTTTTCAGCGGCCAGCTTGGCCTGCGCGTCTATTGACTTATTGTAACCCAACACTTCCTTGACAAACTGAAAAGCGGCCATCATATTACCGGTATCAGTCAATGCAACCGCGGGGCAGTTGTATTCTGCCGCACGTTTAACCAGGCTTTTAATGTGCGTTGTGGATTGAAGAATTGAAAACTGGGTGTGGTTATGTAAGTGCGAATACTCCGTTGCGGCTAATCTTGCCGCATTGCCTGACATGTCAATGACTTTGGCCTCCTGCTTTGAAGAACTGGCCTGTTTCAGTTTTTCACTCTCGCCTTTTAAGTTCAGGTGTGTAAGCCCGAATGGTTTTATTCTATCGGTATTGTGCGTTCTGAAATCGTGCAGGTAGTTTTCTGAATTCTGAAGTTCACTGACTGTAAACCCACCGGTGCGCACCAGTTCAAAGAAACAGCGTGAGGTGGCCTCCACGTCGGCAGTTGCATTGTGAGCTTCTTCAAACGGCTGATCAAAAAGTTTAGAATGAAGTTCGGTCAGCGTCGGCAGCTTAAATTTACCGCCGCGTCCACCCGGGAGCTGGCAAAGATCTGCTGTTTTTTCAGTACAGGTATCGAGCACGGGAATTTGCCCCAGAGTCGTTTCAATGCCCATGCGGTGAAACTCACAGCCAACAATGTTCAGGTCAAATCCCAGGTTTTGCCCGACAACAAATTTTGTTTTGCGCAAAACGGCATTAAACTCATTCAGTACATCAGCCAGTGAAATACCGGCAGTTTGTGCCAGTTCGGTTGAAATTCCGTGTACTTTTTCTGCATCGTACGGAATGTTATAGCCATCTGGTTTAACAAGAAAATCACGGTGTTCAACCAATTGTCCCCATTCGTCATGCAGCTGCCAGGCAATCTGAACACATCTGGGCCAGTTACCGGTATCGGTTATGGGAGCATTCCAGCTTTTGGGAAGCCCGGTGGTTTCAGTATCAAATATCAGGTACATGCTATTCAGGAAAGGGAGCCCTAAATTACCAAAACGTCCTCAAATTTCTAACTGAAGTTATAAAGAGATACAAACAAAAAAAGGCCCCGGAATAAATTCCGGAGCCCTTTATTTTTACACGAAGTAAATCGTGAATTATTTAACGATTGTCAATGTGATAGTCAGGTCAGAAGTGTAAACATCATCTGCAGATGTTGTAGTTGAACCTCCGTAAGGAGTTACACTGTTAGTTCCTGAATCAGATTCCATCATTTTCAGGATCATTTCTTTTCCTTTCAACTGATCAATTTCAAATGTAGCCTGCATTTCACCGCTGTGGTAAGTATTGGTGCTGGCATTCAAATCTCCGTTAGTTGTAACTACAGTGCTGTTTGCTGAGTTAGTTTCAACGGTAGTTGTTTGGTTGCTTGAAGAAGTACTTGTTGTGTTAACAACAATTCTTTCTTTGTTTTTGTACTCATCTTTAACTTTTCCAACAAAGCTCCAGTTACCAGATTCACTCCAGGTTGAAACAGTTGTGTAAGTGTAGGTATACGTTACACCAAACCAATCCTGTGTTTGAACAGAAACAGTTGTTGTGTTCCAGGTAGCTTTATAGGTACCGTCTTTTTCAAACGTATAAGAACCATCGTTCAATGTTGTAGTTGAAGTAGATGTGGTAGTGGTTCCTGAACTTTGATCAAAATCAGAGTAAGTTGAAGTAATAACATCACCTGACATTGTTTTGTTCGACGACTGTGAATCACCATTGGATTCAGTGTTTGTTGAAGTGAAGGTATAGCCTGTTACATCCCATTCACCAGCAACGCGTGCTTTTCTCGAAGAAAGGCTCAAAAAAGGGTCATTTTCTCCTTTTTTACATGAAGGAGTTGCGAGGAGCAATGCTCCGGCGGCTAACATTAAAATTGATTTTTTCATATTACACTTTAAATTTAGTACTTGCTTTATTAATACGCGAATTTAACCAAAAGGTTGGAACCTCCAAGAAAAAGGCGCAAAAAAAGCCGCTGACAAGTTAGTTGTCAACGGCTTATATTTTTCCGAACGTTATAATCTTAGTGAGCAGCAAGATAGCTGGCAACACCGTCGTGAGTAGCCTTCATACCTTCCTCTCCTTTTGTCCAGTTGGCAGGGCAAACCTCACCATTCTCTTCATTGAACTGGAGTGCATCTACCATTCGCAATGCTTCATCCACATTTCTTCCCAAAGGCAGGTCATTTACAAGCTGGTGGCGCACAATTCCTTTTTTGTCAATCAGAAATAAACCGCGGTAAGCAATCATGGTATCTGTAGCAGTCAACGCACCGTTTTCATCATATTGATACTCGCCCAGCAATACATCGTAAGCATCGGCTATGGTTTTATTGGTGTCGGCAATAATCGGGTAGGTAATTCCTTTAATTCCGCCATTTTTTTTATCCATCTGCAACCAGCCCCAGTGTGACTCTTCGGTATCTGTTGAGCACGCAACCAGTTTGGTACCTCTTTTCTCAAACTCAGCCAGTTTTGCCTGAAAAGCATGTAATTCACTTGGACATACAAACGTAAAATCTTTTGGGTAAAAGAACAGTATAACATGATTCTTTCCCAGGTACTGATCCAGTGAAAAACCCTGAACCACTTCTCCCCCGTTAACTACTGCCGGAGCAGTAAATGACGGAGCTTTTTTTCCTACTAATACAGCCATTATTTCTAAGTTTTAAAAAATTAATTTGTTTACAATTATACGGACAAAGTTAGGCAGAATTTTGTCCCGGAAAAATTGAATTTTTTTATGATGCAATAGATTCAGTCTATGCTTAACTCATAAGAACGCCAATACCAAATCCCAGCAGAATTGAAACCAGCTTCATGATGTTGAGTTTATGCCCCTCACTCGACTCAAAAATGATGGTGGTGGAAATGTGCAGAAACATACCAATGGCAATGCCCAGAATCCAGGACGGATCAAGATGCAGTGTATTCAGTACAAACTCACCCGAAACAAGCCCCAGCGGTGCGGTAAGACTGAATAATCCGACAAAAATCCAGGATTTCAGACGGGAAAGCCCTGACGCATTAAAAATGGTTTTGAGCGCAATGGCTTCTGGTATTTTGTGCAGTATCACGCCCCAGTATAAACTGCCTGTATGCGCATGATCGTGCACATTAACCGGCATCACCTCTATAAAGGAATGTACGGAAAGACTCAAAAAGATGGCTATTGGAAAAAAGCTATGCCCGTCCTGGTGCACATGCGTGTGGCCGTGCTCTGCGCCCTTCGAAAAATATTCCAGCGTCAGCTGCAGCAAAAAACCTACCAGAATAAAATAGCCAATGGTGTTTCCATTTAAATGATAGGATTCAGGCAGAATGTGTGTAAAAATAATGGTGAGCAAAAAGCCGCCGCTGAAAGAAAGCAGCAATTTAAAGTTTGCCCGTTTTCTGAACAGATCTACCAGCAATGATCCGGTAAACACTGCCACAAAAAGTAAAAAAATCTGAAGATACAGCGTCATTCCATTTATTTTTTAACCGCAACCAATACCAGGCGTTCAGAAACAGCGGGTGCAAATGTACCAAGATTATAATCACCAAAAACAGCCTGCAGGTGAAATCCGGTTTTTTGCAGCATTTGTTCAAAATCATACCGTTTCAGCAACTGAACCCGCTCTGTAAACTCATGCACCTTACCTGAATCTTCAAAACGGATGGTTTTATAAATGCACCCGTTTTTAATCACCTTGTTGATTGTGAAATTTACCTGTTCACAGGTCTTCTCTTCATGATTAACCAGGTCATGCTCTACTTTCACTGCATTCATAAAATCAATAACCAGCAGTCCACCGGGTTTCAACATTTGATGTGCAGCGTGCAGCACCGCCAGGTTATCTTCCAGTTTCTCAAAATAGCCAAAACTGGTAAACAGGTTCAGAATAAGGTCAAATTGCTGATTCTCCAGGGGGCAGCGCATATCCTGTACCCTGAACCGCAGGTGATCGTTTGTGAATTTTTGAGCGTAACTGATTGAATTGGGTGAAAGATCAACCCCGGTGACATCAAACCCCAGACTGTTCAGATAAACAGCGTGTCTTCCTTTACCACAAGCGAGGTCAAGAATGCGTGAATTTTTGGGAATAGTCAAATATCCCGTGAGGTTATTCAGAAAATTCTCAGCTTCTGATGCATTGCGGTTTTTATAGAGGATGTGGTAATAGGTACTGTCAAACCACGATTCGAACCAATCAGCCATGCTTTTTTATGCAAAAATAAGACAGAAATGTGCTAAATCCGAAAAAAACAGCGCAATGTCAGGTAGGAAATTATAATTTTATATATTTGTCTTGCACAAAAACGAGGTGAACCAGGTTTACGAGATATATAAAAAACTTGAAGAGCGAAATGTTCTTTTGTCTTTTAAAGGCATGATTACATCCGAACTTCTGACTACGATTCTTCAGATCATGGAGTCCAAGATGGATCACATTGATGAGAATCCAAAGGTCAAAAAGAAGGTTTTTAATATTCTGGTTGAGTGTCTCCAAAACCTTTATCATCACATTGACCAGGACGATTTTGTTCACGTTCCTGCTGAAGAGCGTTCTGCTTTGCTGATGATTGCCAAAATCGGTGATTCATACCAGATCACAACCGGAAACTACATGAAAGCATCTGATGTTCCGGTTTTAAAAGAAAAGCTGGACCTGGTGAATGGTATGGATAAGGAAGAGTTGAAGGCCTATTACAAACAGGTATTGAGTGAAGGCAACATGTCATCCAAAGGTACTGCAGGTTTAGGTATGATTGATATTGCACGAAAATCAGGAGAGAAGCTGGAATATGAGTTTCTTCCGATAAATGATAGAACAAGTTTTTTTAGTTTAACAGTAAAAATAGCAGAATAACACAGAGTGATATATGGAAAATCTAATTCTTGAAGGATCAGCAAAAACGCCAACTGTAAAATTTGATGCCGGCAACGGTGTACTTGAGTTGAAAGGAAGATCAATTCCTGAAAATTCAATTGAGTTTTACAAACCTTTGAACGACTGGATTGACGCTTACGGTACAAGCCCTAAGCCAAATACAATTGTTGAAATTAAGTTGGAGTATTTCAATACTTCATCGTCAAAATGTATTTTGGATCTTTTCAAACAGTTGGAAAAACTGAACAGTGGAAACACAGAAGTTAAAGTCAACTGGTATTTTGAAGAGGACGATGAAGATATGGAAGAAGCCGGCGAAGATTATCAGGCTATCATCGATCTTCCGTTCAAGATGATCGAAGTAGAAGAAATCTAAGATTGGATTCAACTATAACAGTCGGGATAACCGGTGGTATCGGTGCGGGCAAATCCATTGTTTGTCGCATCTTAAGTATCATGGGTTATCCCGTTTTTTATTCCGATACTGAAGCCCGGGAAATTCTTGATACACATCCGGCAGCAATTACGCAAATCACCCGGCTTTTTGGCCCGCAGGCATACGTATCAGGCAAATTAAACCGGGAGTTTATTGCAGAAAAAGTATTTGGAAATGACGCGCTGCTTCAACAACTCAATGCCATTTCACATCCACTGGTCAGGCAGGCATTTGAAACCTGGAAAAAGGCACAGAAAAGCGACCTGGTTTTTAATGAGGCCGCTATTCTTTTTGAAACCGGATCGTACAAAAATTTTGATTTTACCATACTCGTAACCGCGCCGGAAGAAATACGCATCAAGCGTTTGCTGGAAAGAGACCAGACTGATGCGGCAAAAATAAAATCACGCATTGCCACCCAATGGCCCGATGCGCAAAAAATACCGCTTGCCTCGTTTACGGTAAGCAATGATGATGTTCATCCGCTTATTCCGCAAATTCAAATGATCCTCCAAAAAATTACGCCATGAGCTATCCTCTTTTTTCACCTGAAAATATCCGGCTCTGGGATCAGCACACCATGCAGCATGAACCTATCACATCTGCCGATCTGATGGAGCGCGCCGCCACGCAATGCACCAAGCACCTGCTGGCCACCAACCTGTTTCACTCGGCTGCTGTTTTCTGCGGTATTGGTAATAATGGCGGAGACGGACTGGTTATTGCCCGTTTACTGGCTGAAAGAGGTATTCATGTTTCAGTATTCATTGTTCAATTCTCAGAAAATCACACGGCCGATTTTGACCTGAACCAGGGGCGGCTGCCAAAACAAAACATCACACAACATGTTTTGACAGCGGCAGATTATACGTTTTCAACCGATGCTGATCTGATTGTCGATGCCATTTTCGGGTCAGGCCTGAACAAACCCGTTTCAGGGTGGGTAGGCAAACTTATTGATACCATCAACAACCTGTCTCAGCCTGTCATTGCCATTGATATTCCCAGCGGATTATTTTGCCAGGACAACCGCGCAAATGATTTTAAACACGTCATCAGGGCCAGTCAAACCATTTCATTTCAGACACCCAAAATGGCTTTTCTGTATGCTGAATACAGCAAGTACACCGGAGATTTTAAAGTAGTAGACATTGGATTGTCTGATGATTTTAAAGCCACATCCTTTGCTGAATTTATCACACGAAAAGATGTTAAGCTGCGCCGGCGGCATACCTTTTCTCACAAAGGCACAAACGGATATCTTTTTCTGATTGCAGGTTTTCAGCAGTATGCCGGTGCTGCAATACTGGCCTCCAGGGCAGCTATGCGAACCGGCTGCGGATATGTAGCGGTACATTGCAGTGTGCAAAATCAAACCATTCTTCAAACCAGTATTCCTGAATGCCTCTACATTGATCAGATACATGATTCATTTCCGGAAAAAACGCATGCAGTTGGCATTGGCCCCGGACTTGGGACAGATGAACATGCGCTGAACCTGCTTACCCGGACTCTTTCTGCAACTTATCCACTGGTATTGGATGCTGACGCCCTGAACCTGCT
The DNA here is from genome assembly GCA_016192075.1 of Bacteroidota bacterium. Taxonomy (GTDB): domain Bacteria; phylum Bacteroidota; class Bacteroidia; order Flavobacteriales_D; family Crocinitomicaceae; genus JADJGJ01. Next base: position 113,637 of record JACPUU010000022.1, read on the forward strand.
TTCATCCAATCGAACGCTGATTGAAAAAATTCCGGCAGGCAGTATTCTGACTCCGCATGCGGCTGAATTGAAACGTCTCATCGGCTCTTTTTCTTCACCGGAAGAGACACTGGATAAACAGGTTGAATTTTCAGTAGCACACAAGGTCTTTATTATTCAAAAAGGCGCTTACTCTAAAATCACCACCCCTGAAGGCAAAATTTTTGTGAACGGAAGCGGGAACCCCGGCATGGGTACAGCCGGTATGGGTGATGTACTTACCGGCATTATCGGATCAATGCTGGCACAACGTTATAGCGCAGAGGAAGCCGCCATTTTTGGCACCTTCATTCACGGCTATTCAGCTGACCTGGTAAAAAGGGAGCATGGTGAAAATGGAATGATTGCCTCAGACGTGATTGATTTTTTGCCTAAAGCCATGAACTCACTTTAGAAACGGAGAACCAACCCGGCATTAATGCCCACACTGTACATTTTGTGATCCATTGAAATGGTTTTGGTCGAATAGGTATTCAGCAAATGCCTTCTGAATTCAGGATACAGCGTAAACCCAACGTGTTTAATGTTGTATTGAATACCCATTCCTGCCGTGATCATCAGATTAAAGGTTGCAAAACCGTCTTTTTCTACCTGCAGCTCACGGTCAACTTTTGTTCCTTCAGCAGTTGTATAGCTGCTTTCATAGTGAATATTCAAAATATTCAGCGGTGCCAAACCCGCAAAACCAAATACCTGCAGTTTTTGCCCGTACGAATAACGCAGCCTCACTGGTAAAGCCATTTGCCGGTAGGTATTCTGATACGTAAATGTTGAGTCGGTCAGTGAGTCTTCAAACGTATAGTTTTCACCATTTCCATAATACGAAAAACCAATATCAAGGTGAAGGTGTCCTGTCAGTTTCATCACCAGGCCCAGGTTAAAACCTCCGTTGTACGATGATGTTTGTGATTCCCAATCCTGGTAATAATGCGCTGTCGACTGGTCTTCAAACGAACGGTAGGTATACTGAAACAGGCCGCCTATGTAGAAATCACTCCCGGTCAGCGAATCTTCAGAGAAAGAAGAAGCCGTTTCTGTTTTCTCTTTTTTTTCCTTCTTGTCCGTTGTTCCGGTTTCATCGGGATTTACATTTCCGTTTGTGATTTGTGACGACGCCATTACAGATACCAGCACCAGCAAAAATGCCAAAACCGCCTTAAATCCAAAACCGTCAGACAAAATTCGTTTATCTTTGAATACCATAAAACAAAGGTAAACAATATCACAGAAACTCAGAGCCCGGTTGATCCTGCATCCCCGGGTATTTAGTTAAAGGAAACAACTATGAAAATTACGTTTAATTCACCGGTTATTCTGACCTTTTCCATTCTTTGCGCAGCTGTTTATTTACTTACCGGCCCCATGGGATTGCTGTCTGATTCGTTTAAACTGCTGCCGGGTTGGAATTTATCCAGTCCCGGCTGGTATTTCAGATTGTTTTCGCACACCATGGGACACGCCAGTACCGAACACCTGATGGGTAACCTGGCATTCATACTTTTAATTGGCCCCATTGTAGAGGAAAAATACGGCGCCAAAAACCTGGTCATTATGATGCTTTCAACCGCCCTGGTTACGTCTGTTCTTCACCTTTCGTTTTTTGACCATGGCCTTTTGGGTGCCAGCGGCATTGTATTTATGCTGATATTAGTTGTCTCACTTGTTAATTTCAGAAGCAAAGAGATTCCACTCACATTTATCCTGGTCGTGATTATTTTTATTGGAAAAGAGATTATGGATAGCATGCAGGACGATGGTGTATCTCACTTTGCGCACATTGTTGGCGGCATTACAGGTGCTGTTTTCGGCTTTACCCTGGGAAGCAAAAAAGCTTAATCACTGCCTTAAACGGCAGACAAGCTTGTTAAGAAATGTTTCGTTTGGCTGATCCTGACAGAATCACCGATCTTTTTTACTATTTTTGAGACAGCACAAATTCAGTTATGGACAAAATTTCAGACAAAGAGGGCGTTGATCTGCTCGTAAAAAAATATACCGAACTTAAAGGTGAAATTCACAAGGTTATCGTCGGACAGGATGCCGTAGTTGACCAGGTGTTAAAGTCCATTTTCAGCAACGGGCACAGTTTGCTGGTTGGGGTTCCGGGTCTTGCAAAAACACTGCTCATTCAAACAATTTCTGATTCGCTGGGACTGAGTTTTAAACGTATTCAGTTTACACCCGACCTGATGCCGTCTGATATTATCGGTTCTGAAATTCTGGATGAATCACGCAATTTTAAATTCATCAAAGGGCCCGTTTTTGCCAATATCATTCTGGCTGACGAGATAAACCGTACCCCGCCTAAAACGCAAGCAGCACTGCTGGAAGCCATGCAGGAAAAAACAGTAACGGCCGCCGGTCACAAATACACACTGGACAAACCCTTTTTTGTATTGGCCACGCAAAACCCTATTGAGCAGGAGGGAACGTACCCGCTGCCGGAAGCGCAGCTCGACCGTTTTATGTTCAACATTTGGGTAGATTATCCAAGTTTTGAGGAAGAGATTTCAATTGTCAAAAACACGACAACCGATAAACAAATTACACTTAGCCCTATTCTGAATGGTGACGAAATTATGTACTTCCAGAATCTGATTCGCCGCATTCCGGTGCCTGACGCAGTGTATGATTATGCGGTAAAACTGGTTAGCAAAACCCGTATGAACTCGCCTCTGACACATGATCTGACAAAAAAATACCTGGATTGGGGTGCGGGCCCGCGTGCATCACAATACCTCATTATCGGCGCCAAATGTCAGGCCGCTATCAATGGTAAATATTCACCTGATATTGAAGATGTAAAAGCCATTGCCCACCCTATTCTCAGACACCGTATTGTGCGCAATTACCGCGCAGAGGCAGAAGGTTATACTGTTGAGAAGATCATTGATGAGTTGATGAAATAATTAATTTTTCCTGCAACGCTTGCGCCAAAGCTCATTGCCTTCGCGCAGCCGCTACGGCATAGCAAGGTCAGCATAGGCGCACGGCATAGCAAGGTCAGCGTAGGAGCCAGATTTTCGCTGATAAAACTCGCAGATTGACGCGGATTTTTTCATCAAATTACTTCATGTAGTCTGGATTTTTTTGAGCTTTTTCGGCAAAAAAAAGTTCAAATTATATAGAAAAAAAGGCCCCCTAAGACACCCAAGCACAATGATTCACTAAGATTGCTCTTGCAAATAAAAACACATTGATCTGCGGCAATCAGCGCAAAAAAATCTGCGTTGATCTGCGGGAATTACTATTTCTGCAGGCCTTGCCTGATTTTCAAAAAGTCGTTCAGCCGAATCCTTAACCTGAATAAGTAAGCTGTGATACAAAGTATTAAAAATCAGCACACGCAAGGTTTTCTAACCTCTTTATAATCGACAGTTAAACTTTCCCGAATTCACTGAAAAAGCCCTATCTTTGACCCTTCTAAATTTTGTGTATGAATACCTTAAAAGCAATTTCACCCGTTGATGGCAGATACCGCGATAAAGTGGAGAACCTGGCCGCGTATTTTTCAGAATTTGCACTGATCAAATACCGTGTTATGGTGGAAGTGGAGTATTTCATTGCCCTCACTGAAATGAACATTAAAGTATTGAACGATTTTCCCAAAAAGAAAACCGATGAGCTGCGCAAAATCTACCTGAGTTTTTCTGAAAAAGATGCTGAAAAAATAAAGGCGACTGAAAAAATCACCAATCACGATGTAAAAGCAGTTGAATATTTTATCAAAGAAAAACTGGCAAAACTTGGCTTGTCCAAATACGAAGAATTTGTTCACTTCGGGCTTACCTCGCAGGATATCAACAACACGGCCATTCCTATTTCATTGAAAGATGCAATTTATGAAGAATACCTGCCGCTTTTAGATCAGCTCATTCATACCCTGAATGATTATGCGCAGACCTGGAAAAACATCCCCATGCTTGCAAGAACTCACGGTCAGCCTGCATCTCCAACACGGCTGGGAAAAGAAATGTACGTTTTTGTAGAACGGCTTGATGTTCAGAAAAGGCAACTGCTTGCCGTTCCGTTCTCTGCTAAATTCGGCGGCGCCACCGGGAACATGAATGCACACTATGTTGCTTTTCCTGAAATTGACTGGGTGTTTTTTGCCAATAATTTTGTCAATAATACCCTGCAGGTCGAACGCAGCCAGACAACAACACAAATTGAGCATTATGACAACGCAGCGGCTTTGTTTGATGCGCTGAAACGGATCAACTCCATTATTCTGGACCTGGACAGGGACATGTGGACCTACATTTCAATGGATTATTTTAAACAGCAAATCAAAAAAGGCGAAATCGGATCATCAGCCATGCCGCATAAAGTTAACCCGATTGACTTTGAAAATTCAGAAGGAAATATTGGAATTGCCAACGCACTTTTTGAGCACCTGGCTTCTAAACTTCCGGTATCAAGACTTCAGCGTGACCTTACTGATTCAACCGTGCTCCGAAATGTGGGAATGCCCATTGCGCATACTATTATCGCTCTCCAGTCAACACTGAAAGGCCTTGGAAAACTGGTATTAAATGAAAAGAGACTGAACGAAGACCTGGAAGAGAACTGGGCCGTTGTTGCAGAGGCCATTCAAACCGTTTTGCGTCGTGAAGGTTTTTCAAAACCGTACGAAGCGTTGAAAGAACTGACTCGTACCAATCAGGCCATTACCAAAGAGAGCATTTCAATTTTTATTGAAGAACTAAAAGTTACTGAAAAAGTAAAAAAAGAACTGCGCAAAATTACCCCGCAGAATTTTACGGGGATTAATATGGTGGTGTAAGGGAATTAAATTCAAAACGTTTACAATGTTGTTAAAGTCATGCTGAACTCGTTTCAGCATCTGTACAACCATTGAAAAGATTCTGAGACAAGCTCAGGATGACTCCTTGAAAAAGCGTTTTGAATGTTGTTCAGCAGGATGGGTATTGAAATACGCTTTTCAGAACGAAGCCAGCTTACGCTTCATTTCTTCTTTATCGGTTGAAGACAAATGCGCATGTGATTCATGCTTGTGCAGCGATTTCAGAATTTTACCCAGAATTTTAGAATCAGACTCATACCTGCGGCAAAGATCACAAATCATCAGGTGAAATTTAAGGCTGAGTTTTTCCCAAAGTGAGAGTTTACTCACTTCCCGTTTTTCAATGATATAGGATGCTTTACGGCAACTCATGCTTTAAACCATTTTCGTTCAAGACACTCACGCAGCTGCAATTTGGCGCGGTGTACAATAACCCACAGGTTGGACGGTGTTATTTCATGTTCCTTACAAACATCGTCTGATTCTTTTTCTTCAACCAGTTTATCCAGTACAATGCCTTTCCATTTACCGGGCAGCAGCTCAATGCAATTGGTAATAGCTTGCTGCAGTTCCTGGTTGTCCAATGCCTCTTCCATCTCTGAATAATTTCCTTTGGGTGCAGCCTCCGGAAGCCAATGCCCTACCTTACCCTTTTCACTGAAAAAATGAGAGAGCGGGGTTGTTTTACGGGCCTCTTTCTGGCGGTAATAGTCAATAATTTTACGTTTCAGAATAGAAATTAACCAGGTTTTGACTGAGCTTTTGCCTTCAAAATTTTCAGCCGCTTTAATACCTGCCAGAAATGTTTCCTGCACAAAATCCTTAGCCAGATCGGCATCATCTACCCGGGCAATGGCAAATGCATAAAGCGCATCAGCGTATTGATCAACCCATTCAGAAGTGTTAATATGACTGGTGGTTTGTGACATTGGTATCTCAAATATAAGGAAAGGGATTGGTTTAAGCGTATTCCACTTGCCAACAAGGTGAAATGATAAATCTACTCAAACATACAGGAGTTTTTTTTAAGACTTAAAAGCACAGAGGTTTCAATAAATTGTTGCCACGAATAAAAAACAAACTTCAGGCAACAAAAAAACCGCCCTCCAAATCCGGAGAGCGGTTTCCAGTTTTCAGGTTTGTACCTTTAATTTTATCCCTGATTCACCGCATCAGACAAACAATACTCATTTTTAGCAATCAGCTTTTGAGCAATGGCCTGGCGGGCATCTTTGGTATTGTATGGTTCTATTTTGGTGAAGCGTTTCAGCCCCATCATCATCATACGCAATTCATCTTCGGTAACAAAAGCCATCAACGCATCTTTGCCGGATTTGTTGATGCGGTCTGCAGCGTCAAAAATGAATGTTCTGACAATGGCAATATATTCCTGGCAGGCAGCTTCTCCTTTAATTTTTACCATTTTTTCAACGCGTAGCAGAACCGATTCAGCAACGTATACATCATTCAGCATATCGGCTACATTCATCAGAATTTCCTGCTGTTTGGAAAGCTCCATCATCAGTTTCTGAACTGCTGTGCCGGCTACCATCAATACCGCTTTTTTGAAATTGCGGATGTATGCTTTTTCAGCATCAAAAAGAGCTCCGCTGCTTTCTCCAAAATCAGGAATACTCATTAGTTCATTGGCAACAGCCATGGCCGGTGTCATTAAATCCAATTCTCCTTTCATGGCTTTTTTCAGAACCATGTCAACGGTCAGCAACCGGTTAATTTCATTGGTACCTTCAAAAATACGGTTGATGCGTGAATCACGGTAAGCACGCTCAACCGGCGATTCTGCCGAGAAGCCCATACCACCATAAATCTGCACCGACTCATCTACACAAAAATCCAGTACTTCAGAGCCAACTACTTTCAGCATGGCACATTCAGGGGCAAACTGTTCAATTCCTTTCAGGGTTGCTTTTTGTTTGTCCATCCCTTCTTTCATGTACCCTTCAATGGCTGCTTCAATATCAAACGCAGCACGGTAAGTGGCTGATTCCAGCGCAAATGTACGCACAGCCATTTCAGCAATTTTATGACGAATTGCACCATATTTAGAAATGGATCTTCCAAACTGCTCACGCTCGTTCGAATAATTCACCGCATGATTGATAACGGCTTTTGATCCGCCCAAAACACCGCCCGCAAGCTTAATACGACCAATGTTAAGAATGTTCAGCGCAATTTTGAATCCCTGGTTTCGTTCACCCAATAAATTTTCAGCCGGTACTTTAACGTTGTTAAAAAATACCTGGCGGGTAGAAGATCCTTTAATACCCATTTTCTTTTCCTCAGCATTTAACGAAATGCCTTCAGAATTTGCCTCTACAATAAAGCCGGTAAGATTTTCATCCCCTTCAATTTTAGCAAAAACGGTAAACAGGTTCGCAAATCCACCATTGGTGATCCACATTTTTTGTCCGTTCAGCGTATAGAATTTTCCATCAGCTGACAGCACTGCTTTTGTTTTACCCGAGTTGGCGTCAGAACCTGAGCCCGGCTCAGTAAGACAATATGCTGCTTTCCATTCGCCGGTAGCTAATTTTGGAATGTATTTTTTCTTTTGTGCATCGTTTCCGTAATACAAAATAGGCAATGTTCCAATTCCGGTATGTGCCCCGTAGGCAACCGAAAATGAATGGCCGCGACCGGTGTATTCGGTTGCCAGCAGGGAGGTTGGAAAATCAACACCCATTCCGCCAAAATCAGCAGGAACAGACATTCCCAGCATTCCCAATTCTCCGGCTTTATCCAGCAGTTTTTGCATCAACCCTTCTTCCTGGTGATCAATTTTATCAAGGTTAGGTAAAACCTCTGCTTTGATAAAATCAAGGCACATCTGGGCAATCATTTTTTGCTCTTCGGTGTAATCTTCAGGCGTAAATATATTTTCACAAGCGGTTTCCCGGATGATGAATTCTCCTCCTTTGATTGGTTTTTTAATCTCGTTCATAGTCGTAGTCATATTAATTCAGTTTTATTTTCTTTTTCAGGATTCAGGAGTTAGCTGCTCTACTAAATTCTATAATTCAATATACATCAACTTATGAGGACCAATAACAGGTACTTCATAAATGTCTCCAAGCACTTTAAAATTCAATTTTTCGTAAAATCCGGTTGCTTTCAGGCGTGCATCACACCACAGCAATTTCACACCACGTTCTTTCAACTCTCTGATTCCACGGGCCACTATCGCCGCACCGGTTCCGGTTCCCTGAATTTCAGGATCAGTGGCCATAGCGCGCAAACGATATTGATTTTTTTCTTCAAATTTTGGATTTACTTCCACCAAAAAAGAAGCGGTTCCAACTACTTTTCCATCTTTCATTGCTCCGACATGAAAGGCTCCCGGCTCTGTATCTGACGGCAAGGAACAATTTTCAACAACCTCTTTATGCGGCCATAGAACTTTCAGACGCAATGCCCGGATATCACGGGGATCAATAATCTTAATTTCAATTTTTGTTTCTGTTTGATTCATGTTTTATAATACCTCAATAACACCGGCTGCACCCTGACCTGTACCCACGCACATGGTCACTACACCGTATTTTTTATTTCGTTTTTTTAATTCGTTGATGATTTGTACCGACAATTTTCCACCGGTGCAACCAAGCGGATGCCCCAGCGCAATGGCACCGCCGTTTACATTTACAATTTCAGGATTAATGCCTGTTTCACGAATAACGGCCAGTGATTGTGATGCAAAAGCCTCATTCAGTTCAACCAAATCAATATCGCTCAATTTGAGTCCGGCCATTTTTACTGCACCCGGAATTGCTTCTACCGGACCAATTCCCATAATACGCGGCTCAACTCCTACTACTTTGTATGAAAGCAAACGGGCAATGGGCTGAACGTTTAATTTTTTCACCATCTCTTCAGACATGATCATCAAAAAAGCAGCACCGTCAGACATCTGCGATGAATTACCTGCCGTTACTGATCCTTTGGCATCAAATACCGGTTTAAGTGATGCCAGTGCATCATAGGTTGTTTCTTTACGCGGACCTTCATCGTGTTTAACCACGTTTACTTTTTCGGCCCGTTTTCCGTTGGCATCCAGGTAAATTTCTGTTACGTTAACCGGAACAATGTCATCGTTGAATCGGCCCTCAGCTTGTGCTTTCAGCGCTTTCAGGTGTGACTGCAACGAAAACTGATCCTGCTCATCACGTGATATTTTATATTGCGTGGCAACTGCCTCAGCGGTTGTACCCATTCCCCAATACCAATCAGGATGTACTTTTGAAACTTTTGGATTGGGAACAACCCGCCAGCCACCCATTTCAATTGCAGACATGGATTCTGCACCACCGGCAATAATTATTTCAGCCATTCCCGCCTGAATTTTGGCGGTTGCAATTGCCATGGATTCAAGACCTGACGAACAATAACGGTTTACAGTCATACCCGGCACTTTGTCTGTATCCAACCCCATGAGTGAAATCAAGCGGGCCACATTGAGCCCCTGTTCAGCCTCAGGCATTGCATTTCCCACAATTACATCATCAATCTGGTTTTTGTCCAGGTTTGGTATCTGGGCAACCAGGTGTTTAATCACATCGGCAGCCAGGTCATCAGGCCGGGTAAACCTGAATCCACCGCGTTTTGCCTTACCAACCGCCGTGCGGTAACCTTTTACAATATATGCTGTTCTCATATAATTTTTTTTTATCCTCCGAAACTTGCGCCACCGCTGAAACTATAGGCGGCACGCGGTTAGTGAAGGAGGATTAATTTCTCAATATTTTACCTTTTGTTACAATAGACTGAATGCGCTCCAGTGTTTTCTTTTTTGTACACAAATCCAAAAATGCTTTTCGTTCCAGATCAAGCAGGTATTGTTCATCTACTTCGGATACTTCAGACAAGTCTCCGCCGGACAATACAAACCCTAATTTTTCAGAGATGTATGCATCGTGTTCAGAAATGTAATGCCCTTCTTTCATTGTACCGGCACCAACATATACGATACCTAACCCCTCCTGCCCCAGAACTGTAATGTTTTTAGGTTTGGCAGGCTGGGTATAGCCGGCATTATAAAGCGCCAGACACGCTTCTTTGGCACGCGTCAGCTGATAATCACGGTCAACTACAATTTCATCAATTCCTTTTCTCAGATATCCAAGTTCAAATGCTTCTTCAGCCGAGGTAGAAACTTTTGCCTGTCCAATGGTAAGAAAGCTGTCGCGGAAACGGTTAATGCGCACATCTCCCGGTTTCATAGAATCAGAAAGCCGTTTCGCAAATTCTTTGGTTCCGCCACCACCCGGTATTAAGCCCACACCAAATTCAACAAGTCCCATATACAACTCAGCGTGTGCAATTACTTTATCAGCGTGCATAGACATTTCACAGCCGCCGCCCAATGCCATGTTATGCGGTGCTACAATTACCGGGCACGATGAATAACGTACACGCATCATGGTATCCTGGAATTGTTTAATGGCAAAATTTAACTCGTCATACTCCTGGTCGGCCGCCATCATGAAAATCAAACCAACGTTTGCGCCCGCAGAAAAATTCTGACCGGTGTTGGAAATAACAACGCCTTTGTATTCTGTTTCAGCCAGGTCAATGGCTTTATTGATACCTTGTAATACGCCGCCGCCAATGGTATTCATTTTGGTATGAAATTCCACATTCAGAATTCCGTCTCCCAAATGCACAATATGACAATCTGCATTTTTCCAAACCGTGTTGGTGTCTCTCAAATTATCCAGGAACAGTAAGTTTTCAGTTCCAGGAATTGATTTATAGGTTTCGCTGGTAATGTCATAAAATTTGCGCACACCATTTTCTATTCTGAAGAATGATTTATTACCCGCAGCAATCATTTTTGTGACCCAGGCAGCCGGTGTTTTGCCATGTTCTTTCATCATGGCTATGCCTTTTTCAACACCCAGAATATCCCAGGTTTCAAAAGGGCCTAACTCCCAGCCAAAGCCGGCCTTGAGCGCATCGTCAATTTTATAAATATCATCGGTAATTTCAGGTATGCGGTAGGATACATACGAGAATAAACCTGAAAATAATTTTCTGAAAAACTGTCCAGCTTTGTCCTGTGCACCTAACAACATTTTGGTACGTGTTGCCAGATCATCTACCGTTTTGGTTTGCGACAGAATTGGAAAATCAGATTTTTTCTTTGGTTCGTACTCCAGTGTTTTCAAATTCAGGGAGAGAATTTCGCTGTCAGCTCCTTTTGAAACTTTTTTGTAAAATCCTTGTTTTGTTTTTGAACCCAGCCATTTATTATCTATCATTTTTTTGATGTACGAAGGCAGTTTAAACTGGTCTTTTTCTTCGTCATTCGGTAAGTTGGCTGCCAGACCATTGGCCACGTGAACAAGCGTATCAAGCCCTACCACATCACAGGTTCTGAAGGTTGCTGATTTGGGTCTTCCTAAAACAGGTCCGGTTAATTTATCCACCTCATCAATGGTTAAGTCCATTTCTTCAACGGTGTGGAACAAAGACATAATAGCGTAAACACCTACCCGGTTGGCAATAAACGCCGGCGTATCTTTACACAATACGGTTTTCTTACCCAGGAAACGGGCGCCGTAATGCATCAGAAAATCGACAATTGCAGGATCTGTTTTTGGTGTTGGAATAATTTCAAGCAAACGCAGATAGCGTGGTGGATTAAAGAAATGCGTTCCGCAGAAATTTTTCTGAAAATCATCACTTCGTCCTTCTAACATCAGGTGAATTGGAATACCGGATGTATTGGACGATATCAGCGTGCCTGGTTTTCTGAACCTGTCTGCTTTTTCAAGAATGAGCTGCTTAATATCCAGGCGTTCAACAACCACTTCAATAACCCAATCGTATGCATTTATTTTTGCAAAATCATCGTCAAAATTTCCGGTGGTGATTCTTTTTGCAAATACCGCATGATAAAGCGGGGCCGGTTTTGATTTAATGCAGTTGGTTAATGAATCATTGACAATGCGGTTTCTGACATTTTTATGCTCCAGGGATAGTCCTGACGCTTTTTCTTTATCATTCAGTTCACGCGGAACCATATCGAGCAATAACACTTCACAACCAATATTTGCAAAGTGGCAGGCAATGGCAGATCCCATAACACCTGAACCAAGAACCGCTACTTTTTTAATTTTTCTATTCATTTCTGATTCTCTTTTTTATCTACTAATAACTCTGTGAGTAATTCATCAATTTTATAACTTACATCGAAAAAGGCTGCAACTTTAGCTTTTGGAATGCGGTCATACAATTTCTGGTTAAAATCCAAAACCACATCGCGGGCAATTTTTCGCTTTTCAATACCTTCTTCAGTCAAAAAAACCAACGATTTGCGTTTATCCACTTTATCGGGTTCACGGTAAATAAGCCCTTTGTCTTCCATGCTTTTCAGCGTACGTGATAAACTCGTAGGCTCCATTCCCATTTTAGGTCCGAGGGATGTACTCGGTGTTCCGTCCCGCTCCACATTCATCAAAATGAATCCCCACGAAAAGGTCATCTTATATTTGGCCGCAACCTGGTTGTAATAACGGGAAATTTTAAACCAGTTATTCCGTACATGAAATTCAAATAATTGCTCCTTATTCATCTTACTGTCTCTGCTCACCCTAAAGGTAATAAATATTTTTGTTATGCGCGCATAATTACTAAAAAATATTCATTTTTTTTGGCGTTCTTCGCAGATACCTTTTATTCTCAATTCTTTATTGCATGAAAAAAATCTGTTTTTTGCTTTTGGCATGCCTGTTTCTGGCTGATTTCAATTCATTTAGCCAACCACAGCTGGACCAGGTAATGGCCGGAAACAGTTTTATTGGCTTTCAGCCCCAGGACATTGTTTGGGCACCTAACAGCCAGTTTATTTATTTCAGATGGAAACACGAAAATGAAACGGTTGCGCCCTACTACGCCTATTCCCTGGCTGAGAAAAAATACCGCAAGCTAACTCCTGAAGAGACCTTGCAACTACCTGTTGACGGATACATAACCAGTGATCAGCACACGCAAACGGTATTTACCAAAGGTAATTACCTCTATACCTGGACACCCAAAACAACTTCCCTGCTCTATTCAAACTATGGAAACTACCATGTTCACGCTGTTTTAGATAAAGACAGAATACTGCTGCGTGACGGTGATAATTTATTTCTTCTGGACAAAACCAGCCTCTCTATTCAGCAAATCACCAATTTCCAGAAAGGGAACAAACCCGGTGAACGCGCGTCTGATAATTTTCTGGACAACCAGCAGGAAGAGCTTTTTGAAATAGTGCGCACCGATCAAAAGAGAGCCGATGACCGCAAAAAATTTGATGAAACCTATACTCCAAAGGAACTTACACCGGTTTACCTGGAAGGTAAATTTCTGAGTTTTATCAGCATCAATCCACAACTGACACATGTTGTTTTTGGGTTGGATAAATATCCTGAAGATACCTATACCCATATTGAAGAGTATGTTACGGCTGATGGTTATTCCCGCGCTGTAAATGCGCGCCCTAAAGTGGGCTCTGAAGATCCTGTTCATGAAATCTATGTCTGGAATTTAAAAGCAGATACCTGCTTTCAGTTAAAAACCAATGATCTTACCGGTATTTTCAAAAAGCCGGAATTTTTGAAAGAATATGCCGGGGATGATTTTAATCCGGATCTGACAAATCCAAAAAAAGTAATTTTTCACAATCACGGCTTTAACAATGCCGGCACCAAATGTTTGCTTGAAATTAAATCATACGATTCCAAAGACCGGTGGATTGCCTGCTATGATACCGCCAGCTTTTCACTGACCGGATTCGAATACCAGCACGATGAAAAATGGATTGGCGGCCCTGGCATTTCTGGCTGGAAAACAGAAGCCGGAAATGTTGGCTGGATTGATGATCACACGGCTTTTTTCCAATCCGAGGTCTCCGGCTATTCGCACCTCTATACCTGTGTCCTGGATGATCACAAAAACGACCAGCCAAAGACCCGCGCACTCACCTCCGGAAATTTTGAAATTCATCAGGCTTATCTCTCAAAAGATAAAACGCGTTTTTTTATTTCTGCCAATAAAAATCACCCCGGCAACCGTGAATTCTATGTCCTCGATATAGCAACCGCAAAACTCACGCCCGTACTTACGAAAGATGGAAACCATGATGTGTATGTTTCACCCGATGAAAAATGGCTGGCAGTTAATTATTCGTACAAAAACAAACCCTGGGAATTGTATTTAGCACCCCTCGAAGAAAACAGTGAACCGGTTCAGCTCACCCATTCAACAACGCCCGAATTTAACCAATACGCCTGGCGGTCACCCGAGGTTATCAGCTTTCTTGCAGCCGATGGTACACCGGTTTATGCCCGGCTTTATGAACCAAAAGCAGATGTAAAAAACGGCGCGGCAGTGCTGTTCGTTCACGGTGCAGGTTACCTGCAGAATGCCCATAACTGGTGGAGTAGTTACTACCGTGAATTTATGTTTAACAACCTGCTTGCCGATAAAGGATATACGGTACTGGATATTGACTATCGCGCCAGCGAGGGGTACGGCCGTGATTTCAGAACAGCCATATACCGCCACATGGGAGGTACTGATTTGTCAGATCACCTCGACGGACGAAAACTGCTGATTGAAAAATACGGTATTGACTCAACACGTGTTGGAATCTACGGTGGTTCATACGGTGGATTTATTACGCTGATGGCAATGCTTACAACACCCGGAAAATTTAAATGCGGTGCCGCTTTAAGATCTGTCACTGACTGGGCACATTACAATCATGAATACACGTCCAATATTCTCAATACCCCGGAGGAAGATCCGGTTGCATACAAACAAAGTTCGCCCATTTATTTTGCAGCAGGTTTAGAAGGAAAACTACTGATGCTGCATGGTATGGAAGATGATAATGTTCAATACCAGGATGTGGTAAGACTCAGCCAGCGTTTTATTGAACTCAAAAAGAAAAACTGGGATTTGATCGGATACCCGGTTGAATCACATGGATTTGTTGAAACCACCAGTTGGATTGATGAATACCGGCGGATTATGGAACTTTTTGATGAAGAACTGACAAAATAAAAAAGGAGACCGGTTAATGATCTCCTTTTCGAAAAAAAAATGCCTTCAATTATTGTTTGATAATTCGTTTTGAAATAACCTGGTCACCTTTCACAAACTGCAGCGCATACGTTCCGCTTGAAAGATGATTCAGATCCAGGGTATTTATGCCGCTTACCAGATTGGTTTCTACCTGTGCAACGGTTCCGTCTATTGAAACAATCAAAAGCTGATCAATTCCTTCTTCCAGCTCAATGGTTAACATACCTTGTGTTGGATTCGGATAAATGCGCAGCATCATTTCATTTGTTTCAGCAATACCTACATCAAAAATGACAATGATGTTTGATCCGTCAGAGAAACTTGAACAGCCGTTTGAATCTGTATAAAGAACGGTGTATCCGCCATTCTGACCTACCGTAGCATAATTCACGGTATCATTGGTTTCACCCAAAATAGGATTTCCGTTTACATACCATTGGTTGCCTGTTGGGTAAGATGAGAAAATGAATACACTGTCCAAAGTAATTACAGGTGGTGTAGGTAACGGGTTAACCGTAACGGTTACATCATCGGTATTGCTGCAGCCGTTTGCATCAGTTGCGGTAAGATAATACGTGGTTGTAGCAGTTGGTTCTGCCCACGGATCTGCAACTACAAAATCAGACAGGGTTGTATTAAAGGTCCACACATAAATTGTTCCGCCTGTTCCATTTAACTGCGTACTGTCACCAATACAAATTGCAACATCAGGGCCTGCAGAAATTGTAGGGAGTGGATTGATGGCTACCGTTACCTGCGCTGAATTTTCACAGCCGTTTACATCCTGGCCGGTTACAAAATAGGTGGTAGGTCCGCCGGGTGACGCATTTGGGTTGGAAATATTTGTTGCCGAAAGGCTTGCATTGGGCGCCCAGGTATAAGTACTTGCACCGGTAGCCTGCAGCTGAATGGTTCCGCCAACACAAACAGAGGTATCCGGTCCGGCTGATACATTTGGTAATGTATTCACAAAAACAACCACCTGATCGGTATTTGAACAGCTATTGATATCTGTTCCTTCAACGGTATAGGTTGTTGTTACTAGCGGTGACGCAAATGGATTGGAGATGCTTGTAGAAGATAAGGTTGGATCTGCATTCCAGGTGTAACTGATACCTCCGGTAGCAAAAATCTGAACACTTTCACCCTCACAAATTGTTTTATCAACCCCTGCACTGATACCTGGCAGGTTGATGGTAGAAATAGTTACCGAATCAATGTTAGAGCAACCATTTGCATCTGTTCCGGTCACAAAATATTCTGTTTGTGACATTGGTGTTGCAACCGGGTTTGGAATATTCAATGCAGAAAGACTTGGGCTTGAATTCCACAAATAGGAATTAGCTCCGGTAGCATTCAGCGGCCATGGATCACCCACGCAAACCTGTCCGTCAGAACCGGCATTTACAGCCGGAAGTGCGTAAAGTGAACCTACCAGTGTGTCTTTATCCTGGCAGCCGTTTACATCTGTTCCGGTTACAATGTAAGAGGTTGTTCCCGTTGGTGTGGCATCCGGATTTGGAATATTTAATTGTGAAAGTGTCACATCTACATTCCAAAGATACGTAGAAGCACCGGTGGCATTTAACGGTTCTGAATCACCCGGACAAACGGTAAAATCAGATCCGGCATTTACCGTTGGAAGTCCGTTAATAGCAACCGTTGCGTTGGCTGAATTCTGACATCCGTTTACATCTGTAATGGTAACGGTATACGTACCGGCTGATGTCACTGTGATTGAATTGGATGTTGCTGTAGTACTCCACAAATAAGAACTGTAAATGTCCGTAGAAAGAACCACATCACCTCCGGTACAGAAAGTAAGCGGACCATCTGCATAAATAGTAGGTACCGGAATGGCATTGACCACAACCACTACGGTATCATAATCAATACATCCGGTTGCACTTTCACTGCTTACGAGGTAGGTTGTTGTTGTTGTTGGATCAACGTTTACAGTTGAACACGAGGTACAGGACAAACTACCGGCATCACCACTGGAAACAGACCAGGTAATATTAATTCCACCGGTTGCTGTCAGGTTTACATTCTGCCCGGCACAAATTGCCTCATCTGCTCCGCCAAGGGTTTCAAGCTGGCAATATTTAATGGTGCTGTAATCCAGGTTTGTAGAAGGGCCACCGTGCGATTTTCCGGTAACGAAAATATTTTCTGTCGGATCCAGTTTCATTCGGATAGCCTGATCAGACAGCGAAGACGGGCCATCAAAACTGGTTTCCCAGATCATGTTTCCGGAAAGATCATATTTCAGCGTGGTGTAATCGTTGTTGGTTGCACTTTCATAACTATAACCGGTTACATATAAATTACCACTTCCGCCCAGCACAATATCGGTTGCTTCATCAAATCCCAAACCGGTGGATGAGTAACTGTCTGACCACTGCAATGTACCTGCTGAATTGTATGCCATGGTATGGTAATCTTCACTGCTTGCGAGTGACTTACTTCTGCCGGTTACATAAATAGCATTGGTTGCCATATCAACATCCAGCGCATTAATTCGATCAAGCGCCTCAGCATCTCCTGAATAAATCTGCAGCCATTGAAACGTTCCGGCATTATTAAACTTCATCAGCAAATAATCTTCCTCGTCCTGAACGGTGGTGAACCCCTGCCCGCCAACAATAATATTACCGGCAGCATCCAGTTTCATGGCGTGTGGTGTATCCAGCTTACCAAAGCCGGAATCATGGGTAACACTATACGTCAAAGCACCGGCTGGTGTAAATTTCAGAATCAGAAAATCAACATACGTTGTAGCGGTAGAAAATTCTGAGTGACCTGCTACGTAAATGTTTCCGGCAGCATCTGTTACAACTACTTTACCTTCATCATTGAGAGTGGTACCATCTGAATAACTCCACTGAAAAGTTCCGGCGGAATTGTATTTTAATACAATGTAGTCAATGTCAGTGGTCGAAAAAGAATAGGTACCGGTTACAATAACATTATTGGATGCATCAACGGTTACATCTTTACCGCCGTCAAAAAGCGTCGAACCGGTGTTCAGAACAGACCAGATTTCAACACCGGTTGTACCGTTGTATTTTACCGTGGCAATGTCATAATCTGAACCTGATACAAACCGGTAGCCGGTAATAATTACGTCATTATTGCCGTCGAGCACAATTGCAGTCGCTTCATCAATTCCGGCTCCGCCGTAAGAGGTCCGCCAGATTTCATTTCCGTCCGGATCGTACTTTACCGTTACCATGTCATAACTGGTGCCGTTGTAGGATGAACCTGTTACGTATGTATTACCTGCTGCATCCAGTGCAAGATCGGAAGCTTTATCAATAAAATTTCCGGTAGGATCATTCAACCGGGCTTCCCACTGTACGTTGATTTGTGAGAACAAATTAATACTAACAAAAGAAAAAAGTACAAGAGTCGAAATTCTTGTCATAAGTCGTTTTTTAATCATTTCAATCTGCTAAGATAGATAAAATTTAGTCGAATCAAAAATTCAGAAAGACAAAACGCCTAATTAACGGGATGAATACCTTAAATCGTTAGATAATACAACTAAAATTTGGTAATCCGCTAGATTATTAATAATTTCGCTAGTTGAACTCCTTGAAAAAAACGGGTCTAAGCATGAAAAAACTACTACTTGCCTTAGCGCTTTTAGCGTCTATTGAATCTTTTGCAACACACATTATTGGTGGTGAAATTATCTACCAGCACATGGGTGGGTCCAGTTACCTTCTCACCTGTAAGTTGTACCGCGATTGTTGTCCTACCTGTTTCGACTTTCCGGCATCGGTGCAAATTAATGTGCGTCGTGGAAATGGTACACAGCCAACTCCCAAACTTTACACCCTGCCGTTTCAGGGGCGGACCATTCTTGATCCACCCATTGACACCTGTGCATTTGACCCGGGAATATGTGTGGAAGAAGCTATTTTTTCAGCCGTCGTATCATTACCTCCCGGAACAGGAGGCTATCACCTGTGGATGAGTTCCAATGACAATGTCAGTGCTTTTCCAACTGGTCTCTGCTGCCGGAACAACTCCATTGACAACATCAGTACACCAGGGTCTATGAATGAGACTTTTTATGCCTACGTTCCGGACAACAACGTCTGGCTGACAAACTCGAGCCCGGTTATTGCCAATTTTCCACCGGTATTTGTATGCCAGGGGTATGATCTTGACCTTGATTTTTCAGCAACGGATGCGGATGGTGATGACCTCGTTTATTCATTTTATACACCTTACAACAACCTGACCGGAATCAACGGTTTGGGAACTCCTCCGGACAACGTTACATTCAGCACCGTTAACTGGCTTGCCGGATACAGCGCAACCGACCCGCTTGACCCAACACCGGGATCAGTACCGGGACTGACCATTGACGCAAACGGTCACATTTCGGGAATTCCGCCAATTCAGGGCCAGTTTGTAGTGGGTGTTATGATTGAAGAGTACCGCGACGGTGTTAAAATTGGTAAAATTACCCGTGACTTCCAGTTTAACGTTCTGAACTGTCCGCCGCCGCAGGATGCCGGAATTGGTGCTATTGACGGTTGCTCAGGCACAAACATTTCATTTATTAATGCCAGCGGATCCGGAGCAAATGGTTTCTGGTGGGACTTTGGAACCGGCAACCCGGCAGATACCAGTGTTGTTTTTGAACCAACATTCAACTACGGCGCTATGGGAACTTACCCTATCACGCTGATGGCGCAAAAAGGAACACTTTGTGCAGATACGGCTTATTATTCACTGATCATTTCCGGAATGAACGCTGATTTTACAGCACCTGATACCGTATGTATTGGTGAAGCTGCCAATTTTAATGACATATCAACATCAGCCTTTAACGGCGTTGTCAATCAATGGGAGTGGGATTTTGGTGATAGTCAAACATCCACATTGCAAAACCCATCGCATACGTATACCGCTTCAGGCCTTCAAACCGTTCAGCTTATTGCCCATACCACTGCCGGTTGTGCAGACACCATTACCAAACAGCTTTATGTCAAGGTTCCGCCGCAGGCTGCCATTACGGCGTTGCCAGGCTGTAACGGACTCAATGTAAATTTTGATAACAACAGTGATTTGCTGGCTTCTGGTTTCTGGTGGGATTTTGGAACAAGTTTCCCTGCAGATACGAGTGTTTCAACCAACCCGACATTTGACTATAGCGCATACGGCTATGGGTCGTATACAGTCACCCTCATTGCACAAAAAGGAACAACCTGCGCTGATACCACTACGTATAACCTGATGGTATCAAATGTTGTTGCTGATTTTGCAGACCTTGATACTACCTGTACAAATGTACTGATCAATTATATCGATCAGTCTACAAATACGAACGGTACCATTACTCAATGGCAATGGAATTTTGGAGATTTTTCAACCACTACACTGCAAAATCCAACCCATGGTTATTCAGTTGCCGGAGATTATAACGTGCAGCTTATTGTTACCAGTTCTATTGGCTGTAAAGACACCATTGTAAAACCAATTCATGTAGATGATGCACCGCAGGCAATAATCGGGGCAACAGATTTCTGTTCAGGCTCCACAATCAATTTTGTTAACAACAGTACCAGTGGTGCAAATGGCTTCTGGTGGGACTTTGGAACCGGTAACCCGGCTGACAGCAGCATCCTTGCAAGTCCTTCATTTACCTATCCGGGATTTGGAAACTATACAGTAACACTGATTGCTCAAAAAGGTACTGTTTGTGAAACGTCAACAACCCTGCCTATTACGATATCTGATCTCATTCCTGATTTTGATTTACCAGCCGGATCCTGCGTTGGCAGCACGGTTTCATTCATTAACCAGTCTTCTACCAGTGCCGGAACATCAATTACCGGTTACGGCTGGGATTTCGGCGACATGTCTACCAGTACACTTCAGGACCCTACGCATACCTATACAACAGGAGGAAGCATGCCGGTACAGTTGGTAGTTACCAATAACGTAGGGTGTTCAGACACCATCGTTCAGAATTTGAATATTCAGTCGTTGCCAATTGCTGATGCAGGCCCTGATACAGCGGTCTGCGTTTCAAATCCGGGACTTGAACTGAGCGGTATTGTTACCGGCGCAACAGGCGGTGTATGGACACCAAATGGCGGAGCACTGGTTCCAAGCGCAACCAACCTGAATGCAACTTATTTCCCGTCCCTGGCTGAAATGAATAACGGATCAACCCAACTCATTCTGACAACAACCGGTAACGGAGATTGTCCTGCACAAACAGACACTATTCAGATTTTATACCTGGATACACCGGATATTAATACGGGCGGAGACATCGATGTCTGTGAAGATTCCCTGTATGTTCAGCTAAACGCCAGTGTACAATTTGCCGCAAACATTATCTGGTCAACCAACGGTGCCGGAAGTTTTGATGACGCCAGCCAGCTGAATGCCACGTACACATTTGACCCTGCCGACGTTGCTTCAGGACAAATAACCCTGTATATTGAAACATTCAATTTTTCAGGCTGTCCGGATGATCAGGACTCACTCTACATTATATTCAACCAGCCGCCAACCATGAGTCTTGTTTACGATGATACCATTTGCGCTGGTTTCCCGCTTCAGCTGGTTTCCAATTCATCTACCGGTAACGGATGGTGGCAAACTTCAGGTGACGGAACATTTGCACCGGATGATTCAGCTGCAACAGCATTCTACAATCATGGAACCGCAGATGAAACCAATGGAACAGTTGATATTTATTTCCAGACAATTGACAACGGAGGCTGCAACGCTCTGTATGATACACTGACCCTGGCTATTGTTCCTTCCCCTACTCCCGGATTCACTTTTGTTGAAAGCTGTTTTGGTTTACCAACTGTTTTCACCAATACCTCAACCAGCGTTGATCCGATTTCAGGATATGCATGGTCGTTTGAAACAGGTGGTACTTCTACACAAACGGATCCGGTTTACACCTTTGTTACTCCCGGAATTCACAACGTTGAAATGATTGTTACATCTGCCAACGGTTGTACCGATACCCTGATTCAACCGGTTAATGCGCATTATATACCGGTAGCTTCATTTGACCTTCCGGCGCCATGCTTACCAGGCGGTACATATTATTATGACGCATCAACAGTCACCGGTGACAGCATCGCAAGCTGGAGCTGGAACTTTGGAGACGGCGGCACTTCAACTATTCAGGACCCGGTTCATCAATACTCAAGTTCACAGGGGTATACGGTTGTACTTACCGTTACATCCGGCTTTGGCTGTTCAGATGACACCACTGCCAACGTTACCATTTTACCTGGCCCGACTGCTGATTTTGATGTTAATCCGTCAAGTGCCAATCTTTATGTAGATCTTACTTTTACAGATCAGTCAGTTCCAAACGGATCTCCGCTTGATCAGTGGCTGTGGAATTTTGCAGATGGTGATTCCTCATCACTGCAGAACCCGGTTCACCAATATGATTACGAAGGCGAATACGATATTGAACTGATTGTGATTGATGAGGCCGGCTGCCGTGATACTGCCTACCTGATGGTTCCGATTTACCATGGTCCGCTGGTACCTTCTGCATTCTCTCCAAACGGGGATAATAACAATGACTGGCTGATGGTTCTTGGTGGAAATTTTGAGACACTTGACTTCAAAATTTATAACAACTGGGGACAGGTTATTTTTGAAACACAGGATCCGCTGTCAATGGGATGGAACGGAATCTTTAAAGATGAACCTCAGCCAATGGGCGTTTATGTTTACGTTGCCAAAGTAACAACCTATGATGGTGTTGAGCATGTATTGTCAGGAGATGTTTCTTTAATTCGATAAGTCATGAGAAAGCTATTTATATTATTTGCTGCAGGGCTTTTCGCGGTTGAAAGCTACTCACAGGATTTTCACCTGTCACAATACGATGCAGCGGCATTAAATGCCAACCCGGGAATGACCGGCGTTTTTAAAGGAGAATACCGCATACATGGTCATTACAGAACCCAATGGCTCGCCGTGGCAACAAAACCTTTTACCACTGGTTTGATCAGTTTTGACATGAACAAAGGCAAATGGGGATTTGGTGGTCAGATTGCCAATTTCAGAGCAGGTACCGGCGGCTATAATGTTGTCAGCGTGCTTCCGTCTGCTGCCTATAAAATCAGTTTTGGTGAAAAGAAATACAGTTTTATCAGTATTGGAGCTCAGGTTGGTTTTTTTCAGAAATCAATCAACGCAGCCAGTCTTACATTTGCCAATCAGTATGTAAAAACAAACGGTGGCGAATTCAATACTGCACTCAGCACCAATGAATCTTTTTCAGGAAACGGAATTATGAACCTGGATGTAACTGCCGGTGCCATGTATTATTACGCCAACCCTACCTCCATGATCAATCCTTTTGGCGGTGTTACATTTTATCACCTCAATAATCCGCAGGAGTCTTTTTTGAATGAAACCAATAAACTCCCTGTCAGAACAGAGGGAATTTTGGCGGCCCGGGTGGTTGTAACGCCAAACATATCGGTAATTCCAAAAGTGTTTTTCCAATATCAGAAAGGAGCAACCGAGCTGACGTATGCAGCCCAGGGACAATTTTACCTCTCAAACTATGACCTGTTTCTGTTAGGTGGTATAACCTACCGGAATAAAGATGCGGCTATTGTTGAATTCGGTGCCAAATATGCCAAGTTCATTGCACGTATTTCGTATGATATTAATACATCAAGCCTGACTAATGTTTCACGCGGAAGAGGGGGATCTGAATTTTCGCTTACCTATATCTTCAGTACACCAAACCCTAATCCTGTTCCAACCTGCCCAAGATTATGATGAATCGATTTTTACTTTTTATAATCACTGTCGTATTATCCAGTTCAGCATTCAGCCAGACAAACAATGAACTGATTAAAATGGGTGATGCAGCCATGGCCAACGGACAATATTCCAATGCCGTTCACTTTTATTCATTTATCCTGTATAAGATTCAACAGGGTGAAGAAGCACTTTACTATCCGTATGAAATATCAACAGCCTATAAAGAGCCTGAAAAAAATGCTGACGGAACAATCAGTCCTCCAGAAAATCCAACACCAAAAGAGGTTGAATTAATTCATAAACTCGCCGATGCCTATCGGTTGGCTGATGACTACAAAAATGCTGAAATCTGGTATGCTGCTGCATTAAAATATCCGATGGAACAATTTCCGTATGCGCAGTATTTCTATGCCGTTTCATTGATGTATAACAGCAAATTTGAAGAGGCCAGCGGGCAGTTTGAGCAATACCAGCAGCAAAACAATGATCCTGACAACCAGTACTATCAGCTGGCTACCTCCAAAATTGCAAGTTGCCAGTTTGCATTGAATCCGGACAATACCAAAGAAGGTATTACCATCACAAACCCCGGAGAAGTATTGAATGCCGGAAGCACCAGCTTTGGTCTTCAGTTTGTTTCAGACGAATACATGATTTTTTCAAGTGCCCGTGTTTCCAATACGCCGGACTCTTTATTGACAGAAGAGCGGAATCCGCTTGAACTATACATGCTGGATATTTACCTGGTTAAATTAAATGAAGATGGCAGCCTGGGTGAAGTTGAAAAATTCCCTTTTTCGATAAACTCAAGCGAATACCATGAGGCCAGTGCTGTTATTTCTGAAGACGGAAACAGTTTGTTCTTTACCAAAATGGATCCGAATAACCGCAACGAAACAAAAATCTACGCAAGCCGCAAATTCAATAACACCTGGCTGGCACCGTTTCCAATGGATAAAAATGTAAACATGGATGGTTTCAGATCCATGAATCCGGAACTCACTGAGGATGGTAAAACTCTGTATTTCTCTACAAACAGACCTGGCGGCGAAGGCGGTATGGATATCTGGATGACTACCGTTGGGCCCAATGGTGAAACCACTGACCCGGTTAACCTCGGAAACCAGATCAATACATTTGACGATGAACTGACTCCCTTCTACCACGATGTAACTAAAACACTCTATTTTGCCTCAGGCGGCCACATTGGTTTTGGCGGACTCGACATTTTTTCAGCACGCTGGAATGATGAAACCGAATGGTGGGCTGAAGCAAATAACGTTGGCGCGCCAATCAACTCAAGCCGTGATGACAGCTATTACATTATTGATGAACAGCTGAAAACGGGTTACGTCACATCAGACCGTGAATCATGCATCGAATGCGATTCTATTTACAACCTTAGCATTCACTGCAACAAAATTTACCAGGTCAACCGCCCTGAGATGAAATTTTTTATCAGTGGTTATGTGTACGATGTAGCAACCAATGAAGTGATTCCGGGAGCGCGCATTGAATTTAAAGATGTCAGTTATAAATGGGAACATTTTGAACTGGTTGCTGATGAAAATGGCTATTACGAACATGAGCTGGCCCCTAACCTGGAACTGTTTATGAGAGCTTCACAAAAAGATTATTTTGCTGATAAGGCGCTTGTATTTACACTGGGTGCAACTGAATCTAAAAATTACAAGCAGGATTTTTACCTTGAAAAAATACCAAAAGGAGAGATTACAATTGAAGGTATTGAGTACGACTTTGACAGCGCCAAACTCAGACCTGAGTCAGAAAAAATTCTAGACAACCTGATTGAATTTCTTGAGCTCAACAGCAACCTGACCATTGAAATCAGATCACACACGGATATGCGCGGAAATGATGAATACAACCTGAAACTTTCTGAACGCCGGGCACAAAGTGTTGTTGACTATCTGGTTGATCACGGTATTCCGCGTGAGCGGCTTATACCAAAAGGATACGGAGAAACAATGCCTGCCGAAGTACCGGAAGAGGATGGTACAATGGTTACACTTACCCCGGCATACATTGATGCGCTACCCGGGCAGGATGCAAAAGAAGTTGCGCATCAGCGAAACCGCCGTACCGCATTCTTTGTGTTAGAGCAAAATTAGGCACCGGTAAACAAACTGAATTTAAAAACCTCAAATGTTCAACCTTTGAGGTTTTTTTACGTCAATAGGAACAGAACAATTTCAGATTCAATCGGTTTACAGATAGATTTCTATCTTTGGCCCAAATTGGATTAACGTGTTACATGAAGTCAGGTTTTCACATAGTTGAGTCCGGCTGGCAGAAAAAAATTGCCGGATTCTTTGCCACCGTTATACTGATAATTATTTCGGCAGGCGGTTTTGCGCAGCAGGATACCGTATTTTGGTTTGCCGCCCCCGACATTTCTTCTGCTGAAGGTCAAAGTCCAATCTACCTGAAATTTCAATCATACAGCTCACCTTCCACTATCACTGTAACACAACCTGCAAATGGAGCCTTTACACCCATTGTTGTCAACCTTGCCGCAAATGACAACGACAGTATAAACCTCACGCCTTTTCTGGCACAGGTTGAAAGTCCTGCTGCGAATGTGATTGCAACAACCGGACTCAAAATAGCATCCACATCCAACATTACAGCTTATTATGAAGTTGCCGCCGCAAGTAACCGGGAAATGTTTTCGCTAAAAGGAACCAAGTCACTCGGAACCAACTTTTATACACCTTTCCAGAAATTCTGGAACAACGCCAGTGTTGTTCCTTCAACAACCAATTCCATTGAAATTGTTGCCACGCAAGCGAATACTACCGTTCTGATCACACCCAGGGCGGCCATTACCGGCCATGTTGCCAATGTTACCTACAGCGTTAACCTGGATGAAGGAGAAACGTACAGCGCGCGCGAAACCGACCTGGTTGCCACCACGTCACTGGCCGGCTCCATTATATCAGCTGATAAGCCCATTGCCATTACCGTATTTTCCGGAGCCTTGTCTAACGGCGGATGTACGTCTTCAGTTGGTGATCAGATTACACCAACAGACTACCTGGGAACGGAATACATTATTCAAAGAGGAACAGCCAGCGGTGAGCGCGTTTTTATACTTGCCACTGAAAATGCAACATCCTTAACCATCTCCAATTCCGGCACAACCTCTACGCTGATAAACTGGGGTGAAACCTATTCGTATGCATTGACTGATCCCATTAACTTTATTGAATCTTCCAAACCGGTTTATGTTTTTCATGTATCCGGTTCAGGTTGCAGCCTTGGCGGTGCACAGGTACCTTCTTTGTTCTGTGCCGGAAAATACGAACAAACATTTGCGCGTACACAAAGTGATTCACTGGGACTCATTCTCTACACCCGAAGCGGGTTTGAAGATGCGTTTGAATTGAACGGAAATCCACTGCTGATTACACCCGCAGACTTTTCGGTTGTGCCCGGAACGGCAGGTGAATTTGTAGTTGCACTTAAATATTTTAACACAACCGATGTTCCGGTAAACACCTATAACCTGGTGACCAATTCAGAAGATATATTTGGAATGGGAATGATTCACGGGCAAAGCGGAACCGATGTTTCGTATGCATACCTTTCTGAATTTCAATCATACCCGTTTGTTGATGCCGGACTTGAAGAAGATACCGTTTGTGCCAATGTGCCTTATCCACTTACCGGCATTGTTGGCGGAGGCTCAGTAACCGGTTCATGGGGAGGCTCAGGATATGGAACCTTTTCAAATGGTCTGACAGCCTTAACCAACACCTATATTCCCAGCGGACTTGATACCATTATTTCTCCGGTGACCATTATTTTGTCATCTACCGGACCATGCCCTGTCATGAAAGATACCCTTATTCTGCACGTTGATCCGGCACCTATTGTGAATGCCTCAGCTGATCAGACCGTGTGTGCCAATAATGCAGATGTATCACTTGACGGAGCTGTTTTTGGAGGCTCAACAACCGGAATCTGGAGCACACTTGGAACCGGAACATTTATACCCGACGCTGTTACCCTGGATGCGCTTTATGTACCATCGGCAGCTGATACAACCGCAGGAATAGTGACATTGGTACTGACATCAACCGGCGCTGCAAACTGCAACGTGGTTACAGATACCATGGTGGTGACAATTTCAGATGCCCCGGTTGTTAATGCCGTTGATGATACCATTTATGTCTGCTCAAATAATCCGGGATTCTCTCTCTCTGGAACAGTTTATGGAGCAACAGCCACAGGTAAATGGACAACCACCGGTAACGGTTCTTTCAGCCCTGATAATCTTACCCTGAATTGCACGTATGCACCAACACCAACAGACGTTGCCGGAGGTTCTATCACCATCTACCTGCAGAGTACCAATAACGGGGCATGTACTGCTGTTAAAGACAGTGTAAAAGTTCTGTTCACCCCATCACCGGTGGTTTACGCCGGCGGCGACATATTAGCCTGTACCAATGAACCTGCTGTTGATCTGGCAGGCGTTGTCAGCGGCGCAACAACAACAGGTCAATGGTCTGGCGGTGCCGGATCATACACCCCAAATTCTGCCACCCTGAATGCAAGTTATACCCCAACCCCGGGTGAAGTACTGGCCGGTACAATGACATTGACGCTTACCTCTACCAACAACGGAACCTGTATTTCTGTTTCAGATGTTGTTCAGATAACCTTTATTACGCCGCCGTTTGCCAATTTCAATTTTACAGATGTTTGCCTGGAAGACACCACCCTTTTTACTGATTTTTCACTGAACGGATTTGGAAGTATCGCATCCTGGGCCTGGGATTTTGATGACGGTACAACGTCATCATCACAGAATAACAATCATCTTTTTCCAGGGTCGGGTAATTTTGATGTGGAGCTCATTGTGACCAGTGACGCAGGCTGCTCAGACACCACCGTTAAAACCGTTGACGTATTTGAACTCCCTGTTGCCGATTTCTCATACAGCACATCGTGTGACAATGACCTGGTGATTATTGATTTTACCGACAATTCAACAACCACTTCTGACCCGATCAACTACTGGTTTTACGATTTTGGCGGACAGGGAACACAGGCTACTCAAAATCCGTCACAGCTTTTTATTGGTTCAGGAAATTTTGTAATCACGGAGATTGTTAAAACCATCAACGGCTGTTCTGACACCCTGGTACAAATCATTAATATTCCGCCAAGGCCAACAGCCGGATTTTACTACAATACGTCTAACGGCTTAAACATAGGGGCTGAGTTTTCATTCTACGATACCTCTTCGTATGCCGTTTCGTGGATCTGGGATTTTGGAGACGGCAACACGTCTTCCCTGCAAAATCCATCCAATATTTATTTTGAGAACGGAACCTATACGGTGGCGCAATATGCTTATGGCCCGCTTGGATGCGTTGACAGCGCAATGGTGGAAATTGAAATTAATACGGTAACTACCGAAATTCAGAAACTTATTCCAAACGCCATCTCACCAAACGGAGACGGAAATAATGATGTCTGGAAATTGAATTTTATTGAATTGCTGAGTACCGAAGCAGAAGTAATTGTTATGAACCGCTGGGGACAAACGCTTTATAATTCCATTGGTTATACCCAGCCTTTTGACGGAACCTACCATGGAGAAGCTCTTCCGGAAGGAACTTATTTCTACATCATCAAAATCAGCGAAGACGAAATTTACGAAGGCTCACTGCTGATATTAACGGCAAAGAATAACTGATGAAAAATGTAATTACACTATCGGTTCTGGTTTTACTCGCTGTTAACGCACAGTCACAGCAGCAGTTTGTTTTTACAAACTACATGCTTAATCAGTATTACTATAACCCGGCCTTACCAGGAAGCCAGTCTGTTCACCGAGCCAACATCGGTTACAGAAATCAGTGGGCAGGGTTTAATGAGGCACCGGTAACCATGCAGGCAAGTTTTTATGGTTCTTATGCCAATCAACGTAAACATGGTTATGGCGTTTCGCTGATGTCTGACCGCAGCGGACTCATTCAAAACACCAACCTTTATGTGAATTACGCTTACCATATAAGACTGACAGATTCAATCAGACTGGGATTTGGTATTAAACCCGGATTTTTGCAATACAACGTAAAACTGTATGATGCGCAGCTGGCTGATCCGGTTGACAATGTTTTAACAGGCAACATTCTTGCCACCAACGCCATTGACCTTGGAACCGGGTTATACCTCTATTCCAATAAATTTTTTGTTTCTGCTTCAATGAGGCACTTGCTTGGAAAATCAGTTTCCTTTACGGGTTTCAATTACGGCCTTGCAAAACATTATACCCTTATTGCCGGTTATAAATTCCAGGATAAAAAGAAAAAACTGGAGTTTGAACCAAGCGTCATGTATCAATATGTAAGCCCGGTTCCGGCACAGCTCAGCGTAATGCTGCGCCTCACTTATAAAAACAAAATCTGGGGAGGCGTGACCATGCGCACGCAGGATGCAGTTGGTATTGTTGGCGGTGTTACCTTGTGGAACAGGTTTAGTATTGGTTATGCATTTGACTATTCCCTGGGAGATGTACGAACTTACAACTACGGCACACATGAACTGGTACTTTCATTCATTACAACCAAAAACAAACCAACACTGGATCAGGAAGACGAAGAATTGAATAACGGTATTTTTGAAGAAAACAAGAAGAAGGACGAATAGTTGTTCAAAAACTTAAGGACTATGAAACTCATTCGAAAAATAGTATTGATTGTTGCCTTTTCGTGCTGCGGTGTGCAGCAGGTAAATGCACAGATTGATACGAATTTCTGGTTTGCCGCCCCCTGGGTGACACCCGATCACTGGTGGAGAGATCCGATTGCTTTTCACATTTCTACATTCAGCAATCCAACGATTGTAAATATCAAGCAGCCCGCTTTGGCTTACGATACAACATTTACCGTACCTGCAAACTCCTTGTTTACAAAATATGTTACGCACATCATGAACCAGTTGGAGAGTAAACCTGCCAATTCAGTTCTCAACTCAGGTGTACATATTACCTCCAACTATCCGATCACGGTAGTTTATGATATCATTACACGGGCCCCGAACTATTATAACCCGGAGACTTATTCACTAAAAGGAAACAATGGGCTGGGTTATGAGTTTGTTGCACCGTTCCAGACCAAATGGAATAACCAGACATTGGGTGGTGATTTAAATGGTGATGGTACGGTAACACAACCCCGGCAGCAAATTTCTATTGTTGCATCAGAAGACAATACAACCATCTGGATTACGCCCAAATGTGCCATTGTCGGGCATCCGGCGGGTGTTACTTTTTCAGTAGTGCTGCCGCTTGCAGGTAATGTATACGCCGTTCAGAATATGGTTGGCAATACCAATGTGCTTGGAAATAACCTGGCCGGAACGGTAATCGTTTCAGACAAACCCATTTCTGTTTCAGTATCCGATGACTCTGTAAACCCAGCCGGCGGCGGCGGATGTTATGACCTGATGGGAGACCAGATTGTTCCGACCGACGTGATTGGAACAGATTACATTGTCAACAAAGGATTTTTGAACGGTGGTTCAGATGAATCACTCTACGCTCTCGCTACTCAAAACTTTACAACCGTTACCATCAATGACGGCGTTACTACAACTACCGTAATTCTCAACCAGGGAGATACCTATTCATTTATTACCGATTACCAGTTAACCTATGTAACGGCAGATAAACCCATTTACATGCTTCACATGTCAGGATATGGTTGTGAACTGGGTGAAGCCATACTGCCACCACTCAACTGCGCCGGATCAGACCAGGTGAGTTTTGCGCGTGCCAATGGGCAGAGTTTTCTGCTGAATCTATTATGTCCTGCCGGTTCTGAAGGTAATTTTACCTTAAACGGATCACCCACTCTTGTTCCGGCAGCGGCATTCAGCCCTGTACCTGGTACCGGCGGAGCCTGGATGGGAGCACAAATCAGTTACAACACCACCGATGTTCCCGTTGGATCAGCCAACCTGATTTCAAATTCTTCTGATTATTTTTCATTGGGTATTATCAACGGTGGTGCTTCAACCGGATGCCTCTATCACTATATGTCCTCATTTATCCGCCGTGTTTATGTGGATGCAGGAACTGACCAGGTTCTTTGTAAAAGCAATACCGATATTAACCTGACGGGAAGTGTTACCGGTGGCGTAACAACCGGTATCTGGAGTGTGCTGGACGGTACCGGTACGTTTGCTGACCCGGTTAACATGAATACAACATACACTCCTTCCCCGTCTGATTATACCCAGGGATACCTCACATTTGTACTTCAGTCAACCGGCAATTGCCTGCCTGAATATGATACCATGAGTGTTTCATTTATTGAATCACCGGTGGTTACAGCCGGTGCTGACCAGTTTTATTGCCGCAACAATGTTCCGGATATTCCGCTTAACGGAACGCTGCAGTTTGCAGTTGGATCAGTTTGGTCAGGCGGTAATGGCGGTGCCTTTGATGATATTTCAGATTTAAATACCAATTACGTTGCATCTCCGGCTGATATTCTGGAAGACAGTTTAATACTTATAATTACATCCAGCGGAAGTTTTTTCTCCTGCCCGGATGACAAAGATTCAGTGGTCATTTATTTCACAGATCCGGCAACAGTTTTTGCCGGGCCGGATATTGTGACCTGTGCCAGTCAGCCTGATGTTCCTCTGGCAGGAAGTGTTACCGGAGCTTCATCTACCGGTATCTGGACTACTTCTGGTTCCGGAAGTTTCTCTCCGTCAGAAACCAACCTGGTAACTGATTATACCATGAGTTCATCAGACACCACACTTAACAATTTAACGCTTGTACTCACCTCAACCAACAACGGCGGTTGCCTTGCCGTAGCAGACAGCCTGATGGTTACCATTCTCGACCAGCCTGAAGTGACTATTACTTCCGGAGATTCAATTTGCGCAAACCTGCCGGTCATTAACCTGGACGGAACAGTTACAACCGGTTATTCGGTTTTATGGACCGTGGATGGTTTTGGCTCAATTGCCAGCCCTGCAACGCTAAACACCACTTACACCGTGAATCCGGCAGACACGATCAATGGATCCATTATGGTACACCTGGCTACCAGCGGAGGCATTTGTCCAATTGAAGAAGACTCCCTGCTCATTTCATTTATTGCTCCGCCGGTTGCAAATGCCGGACCCGATCAGGCCTATTGCAGCAATGAACTTGTTGCGCTCAACGGTGTACTCAGCGGCTCTGCCTCATCCGGAACCTGGACATCAACCGGCACCGGAACCTTTTCACCAAGTAACATGCTGCTCAATACATTCTATGCAGCATCAGCACTTGATTTGAGTGTTGGGTCCGTTGATCTGATTTTAACCACCTCAGCTGATTTTGGCTGCATTGCTGACCAGGACACCATACAGGTTACCTATAAAGAATCACCTATGGCAGATTTTGATTACTCATCTGCCTGTTCAGGAGAGAACACCTATTTTACAGATCAGTCAACATTTACTTCAGGCAGCATCATTACCTGGACCTATGACTTTGGAGACGCAACAGGATCCATTGCAAATGACCCTATTCACCCCTATTCCGGATCAGGAAATTACCTGGTTTCACTGATTGTTGAATCATCCAATAACTGTTTTGACACCATTACAAAAAATGTTTATGTAAACCCTGTGCCGGTTGCTCTCTTTACCAATGAATATGCCTGCCAGGGAGAAGATGTTGCATTTCAGGATATCTCATTTCTGGCAGCTGGAAATATACTGTCGTGGGCCTGGAATTTTAACAGTGGAGAAGGCACCAGTACATCACAGAATCCATCTTACATTTTTACAAACGCCGGAGATTTTCCGGTTATGTTAACCGTAACTTCTGATTCTGGTTGTGTTGGTACAGTAACCAACCTGGTAACGGTGCTTACCGGCCCCGACGCCGATTTCAGTGTAACACCGGTACCTGCCCTGGCACTGGAAAATGTGTTTTACACCGATTTGACCGCAGGTGCTATTACTGACTGGTACTGGAATTTTGGAGACGGCCTGGGAGGAAATCTTCAAAATGAAATCCACCAATATTCA
Organism: Bacteroidota bacterium; assembly: GCA_016192075.1. Taxonomy (GTDB): domain Bacteria; phylum Bacteroidota; class Bacteroidia; order Flavobacteriales_D; family Crocinitomicaceae; genus JADJGJ01. The sequence continues at coordinate 147,439 of JACPUU010000022.1, forward strand.
AACGGAGGTATTTACCAGATCACACTGGAGGTAACTGATACAGCAGGATGCGTGGATACCACCTCACAATTCATTAACATTGTTCTGCTGCCCGTTTTACCTACCGCATTTACACCCAACAATGACAACGATAACGATGTTTTCATAATTCGCGGCGGACCATTTGAAGCCGTGGATTTTAAAGTTTACAACAACTGGGGACAGCTTATTTTTACCTCGCTTGACGCAAACGTTGGCTGGGATGGTACCTACCAGGGTGATGATGCCCCGGTGGGCGTTTATACGTGGACCTTTGTTGTTACCATTTCAGGTGACCGGAAAATAATTAAAGAAGGTGATGTCACATTAATCAGGTAATGAAAAAATTGCGCGTTATACTAATATCCCTGGTTTTGATTTTCAAAATGCCCGCATTTGGACAGGATTTTCACTTGTCTATTTACGACGCGGCACCGCTTTACCTGAACCCGGCTATGACGGGTGTTGTAGAAGGCAGCTGGCGCATTCATGCACACTACCGCACGCAATGGAAAGCAGTCAATTTCAAACCTTATACAACCGGGCTGGTCAGTTTTGATATGCCTTATAAAAAATGGGGATTTGGCGGACAGATTATAAACTACCGTGCCGGTATTGGCAATTACAATGCACTCCAGGGGCTGGCCTCTGCGGCCTATACCTTGTCTATAGACAAAAACAGGTATCACAATCTTTCATTCGGGCTGCAGCTTGGTATTACGCAAAAATCAGTGGAGTACCAGTTACACACCTTTGACAACCAATACACCACTACCAACGGAGGAGGTTTTGACAATACACTCAACAGCGGTGAAGATTTTGGCGGACAATCCTTCATTATTCCTGAATTTAATTTTGGCGCACTCTATTATTATTCAAGGCAACAATCACGCTTAAATCCATTTATCGGAGCATCGGCATTTAATATTTTGCAACCCAAAGAATCTTTTTTTGATGCGGCCAATGAACTGCCGTTTAGAATCTATGCGCATACCGGGGTTCGCATAAATCTGACAGAAACATTTTACATAATTCCAAAAGCGCTGTATATGCAGCAAAAGAATTTTAGTGAACTTACCTTTGCCGGCGATGTGGGCTGGTACCTGAAAGCTCCTGAAACCTGGCTGATTGGCGGACTGATTTACCGTAACAAAGATGCGGCCGTGGTTTACCTGGGCGCTAAAAAAATCAATTACATTCTTAAATTTTCATACGACATCAATTTTTCTTCACTCTCAAATGCTTCAACCGGCAGGGGAGGTTTTGAAATTTCATTCACCTACATGCATCAAAATGCGAAACCGCAACATGTAAAAATTTGTCCGCGTTTATGATCAGAAAATTTGTTTGGCCGGCATTTCTTTTACTCCTTATTCTGCTGCCGGCAGCTGATTTTGCACAATCTAAAAAAGTGTGGCTGTACAAAGCCGATGAATCATTTGAAAAGAAAGATTATGCCACTGCATTGCGCTATTACCACATGGTACTGGATGACACACTGGGCATGTCAACCCAGGTGTTACCTTATGAAATAACGCTTTCAAATCAAAAAATCAAAAAAGATTCTACTCAAACTCCAACTGAAAAAACAGTCAGCCTGGCACAGTATGTCAATCACCAGATGGCCATGTGTTACCGTTACACCCAGGATGATGAAAATGCAGCATTCTATTTCAAACAATCTGCCGAATCATCAAACTATACCGATGATTATTATTACTATGGGCTTACACTCATGTACCTTGGTAACTATGAAGAGGCGCAACAGGTTTTTGATAAATACGTAGGCCTTGAAGGTGTTTCTGAAAACATGCTGAAACGCGCTTTCCGTGAAATTTCAGGCTGCCGTTATGCAATGGAAGTGCAGGAACCCGAAGAAAAAATTGAAGTGACCCTGGCCGATACGACCATTTTTAACAAGGGAACATCTTCGTTTGCGGCCATGTACTGGGGAGACGGTTTTGACAAAGTAATTTTTACCAGTGCGCGCGATGGCGGAATTATACTTGACCCTGAAACGCAGGACTCCAAATACCTTTGTGATTTGTATTGGTCAGAAAAAGGAGAAAACGGGGAATGGACCAGGGCCCATAATTTCGGGCGTCCGCTCAACTCAGCCAGGCATGATGCCTCCGGCGCAATTTTCAACAACTACGTTTATTATACCCGGTGGAGTGATGAGTCACGCAATGACAAACACATTTACCTGGCCCGCATGATTGACATGAAATTTTTTGAATCACTTAAACTTGATTCAACCGTTAACATGGAGGGTTTTCAAAGCATCAATCCGTTTGTTACAGCAGATGGAAAATGGCTCTATTACTCAAGCAACCGCCCCGGCGGATCAGGCGGATTTGATATCTGGCGAATTGAACTGGACGAAGTAGGCAGCCCGAAAGGAGAACCCTATAACGTAGGTGAACCACTCAATTCAGAATACGATGAACTTTCTCCGTTTTTTCATGAAAAATCAAGTTCCCTCTTCTTCAGTTCAGACGGGCACGCAACAATGGGCGGACTCGATATTTTCAAAAGTAATTATGACCCCGAATCAGACTTTTATGAGATGCCAATAAACCTGGGTATTCCAATAAACTCAGCACACGACGACAGCTATTACATTACCGACGAAGAAATGCGTTACGGTTTTATTACCTCAAACCGGAGTGATTGTTCTGACTGCGATTCATTGTATAAACTTTGCTCACACTGCTACAAAATATACAACGTGATGCAGCCGCCTCCGGTTTTTAAAATCAAGGGATACGTTTACGATGAGGTTACTGAAGAAGTTATTCCAGGTGCGCGTATTGAATTTAAAGATGTTAGTTACCAGTGGGAACATTTTGAACTGGTGGCAGATGAAAAAGGATATTATGAGCATGAGCTGATTCCGAATCTGGAGCTCTTTTTGCGCTCAACCGCCAAGGGGTACTTTGCTGACAAAGCAGTGGTAATGACCAAAGGCGAACTTTACTCCAAAGTATACCGGCAGGATTTTTACCTTGAAAAAATTCCAGAAGGTGAAATTACCATTGAAGGAATTGAATATGATTTTGACAGTGCAAACCTGAGACCGGTTTCAATGGAAATTCTGGACAAGCTGATTGAGTTTCTGGAACTGAACCACAACCTGAAGGTAGAAATAAGATCACACACCGATGAACGCGGAAATGACAAGTACAACATGAGCTTGTCTGAACGCCGGGCCCAATCAGTAGTTGACTACCTGGTTGCACACGGCATTCCGGTTGAAAAACTGGTTGCCAAAGGATACGGTGAAACCATGCCTGCTGAAATAAAAGATGAAAGCGGAAATGTGGTAACGCTTACCCCTCAGTTTATTTATTCAAACCCTGACAAAGACAAACAGGAAGAATACCATCAGCGCAATCGCCGCACGGCTTTCTTTGTACTGGAAGAGAATTAATTCTCCGAAATTTATCATTTTTATTACCATGGCCCCTTATAATCGACTTGTTTTAATAGGAAATGGGTTTGATCTCGCTTTGGGTTTAAAAACAACTTATAAGGATTTTGTCCTTCAATATCTTAAAAACTGCGGGGAAGAACTTCTGAGGAGTAAGAGACCTGATCTCCAAAATGAGTTATTAAGTATGGTGTATACGGGGCAACGGGGCCTGAATTTAATTCTTCCAATATCACAATTTCAAACTATTGAAAACTTATTAGAGTGTTATAAATCCAATAACATTAATTTGGATTTCAATTCTCCTTTTTTCGGAAAACTAGTATCAATGTCTTCTATTTCGAACTGGGTCGATTTTGAAGCTGAATATTATAATGCCCTAAAACAGAAGTTTAATTCCATAAAAATGGGTGTATCGCAAAGTATCACAGATAACCTGGAAACTCTAAACCTTAGTATGGACCTTATTGCTGAGGCATTAAAGAAGCACATCCGACAAGAAAATGAGGAATTGAAAAAAAGGGATATTAGAGGATTCTCAAGATTTACTAAAAAGTTCTTCGACCAACTAGCAGATAAAGAACACTACTTGCTCAGGGATTCAAATATTACGCATTATCCACCAAACCAAACGCTCTTCCTTAACTTTAATTATACAGATACCATTGATACTCTACTTAAATTTGAAAATACGAGTAAAAAACACATACTCAATATTCATGGTTCCGTCACAAATTTGGAAAATCCGATCATTTTTGGCTATGGTGATGACACCGACGAGGAATACGCATCAATGGAAAAACATGGGAATGATGAGCTACTCAGAAAAATAAAGACTTTTCATTATCCTAGCACACACGATTATCATACACTGCTTGGATTTCTTAAAAGTTCAAAGTATGAAGTTTTTATTGTTGGTCATTCATGTGGTTTGAGTGACAAAACACTATTAAATACTATTTTTGAGAATGAAAATTGCGTTGCAATCAAAAATTTCCATTTTATGCCGGACGGAAAGGAGGAGGATTTTTATAAACGCATGGCAATATCAAGGAATTTTACCGATAGACAACTTTTCAGAATGAGGGTTCTTCCATTTGATGAAAATGCACGTATACCGCAGCTTGGTATATCAGGTTAACTATAAAATCTTGTCTGATTTCTCACTTATCACAAGCTCTTTTTTATCCTATCTTTGTAAAAATTAATTTTCATGAGTGATTCACAAAAAGATGCCAGCTATTGTGTTGGTATGAGCGTAGGTTACAGCCTCGAGAACCAGGAACTTTCTTCCATTAACCTGGATGAATTTATGCAGGGCATGAAAGATGTCTTTAACCAAAAACAAACAAAATTTACGCCCCAGGAAGCCAACAAGATCATTCAGACCTACCTGGGTACCCAAAATGCGTCAAAGTATGACACCTATAAAACAGAAGGTGAAAATTTTCTGAAAGAAAATGCAAAACGTGACGGTGTGGTAACACTTTCTTCAGGTTTGCAGTATGAAATTATGACGGCAGGTACAGGGCCAAAACCAACCGCCTCTTCAGACGTTACCGTTCACTACCATGGCACACTGATAAACGGCACCGTTTTTGACAGCTCAGTACTGCGCCAGGAACCTGCAAGTTTTGGCGTTACACAGGTTATTAAAGGATGGACCGAAGCATTGCAGCTGATGCCTAAAGGATCTAAATGGAAACTTTTTATTCCTCAGGATCTGGCTTACGGAGCAAATCCACATCCGGGCGGCCCTATTAAACCATACATGGCTTTGATTTTTGAAGTTGAATTACTTGATATTGACTAATATGAAAACTGCTGCCGGTTTTTTTCTGCTGCTGGTACTCACTGCCTGTTCAGGTGATTCAACTGATCCTATCATGGAACAGGATGGAGGCTCTGAAATTGAGTTCAGCGATTTTACTGAGAAGATCAGTTACTGCATTGGCCTGGACCATTCTTTTGCCGCGTATACTATTTACGGTTCGCCGGAAAACAAATCCAAGTTTGATCTCAACCAGATTGAGGCCGGCATGATTGACTATTTAACCGGCAATGAATTACGGATTCCGTTTGAATCGCGCGACAGTATTTTTGATTTGTATCTTCTCAGCGACGGCAGCGTTAATGAAGCGGCAATATCAAAAGCAGATGCCAGTTATGCAATTGGTATGGAAGAAGGCTATGTTTTGGTTGGTTCACTGGTTGGGCGCGGAATTGACCAGGTGGTTTATGTAGACATGCTGGTGCGCGGCGTTCAGGATGGAATGAAAACCGGTGAGCCGGCTGTATCATTAGCTGAAGCACGAACCGAAGTAGCCAACTATTACTCCAAACTGAACCTTGAAAACGGCCGGCTTTTTCTGGCTGAAAATGCCAAACGCGATAGTGTTATTACAACCCAATCAGGTCTCCAGTACATTGTCTTCAAAGAAGGCAACGGGCTTAAGCCAAACATAACTGACACCTGTATTGTTCATTATACCGGGCGGTTTATTGATGGACGTGAATTTGAAAGTACAATTCCATCGCAACATCCCGCTGCGTTTACACCACTTGGCCTGATACCCGGCTGGCAGGAAGGTTTGCTGCTGATGAAAGAAGGGTCTCAATACCGTTTATTTGTACCCAATGAATTAGCTTACGGTGAAAAAGGAAGCGGCCCCATTGAACCTTTCAGTACCCTGGTCTTTGACATTGAACTGATCAAGGTGAAGCGCTTTAAATAGCGGTAGAATTACGCCGGGTTAGCCTGAGTTTTGACCGCAGCCAGTCTATCTGATCGTCATTTAAAAAAGGAAGATAGACTAGGCACATCACTATTCCAAACGTAAAAATTCCCATTCCAAATGCAATACTCAGGTGAAAGAATACACCAAAGAGTAAAAAGGGAATTTTGACTTTTTTAAACCATACCAGCAAACCAAAACTACCCTGGTATAGCAGCACCATATAAGTAGCAATTACTGACAGCAGGTAATTTTCACTGAACAAAAAACGCATGGGTGCACCAGAATAAGCAGCTATGCGTGAAATATACATGACCGCCTCTCCGGAGGTCCAGTTTTCATCAAGCAGCTTATAAAACGTGCTGAAAAAATACAAAATACATACCTGGATTAAAATCAACCAGTAAAAGGTGTTGTTCAGTGTATTCTGCAATTCTGAAAAACGGGGACTTTCACTGCGCCTGATCCAGAAAGAGGGTTTCCATTTGTCTGAACGATCACTTTTCTGTATAAAAATAAGATAAAATAAAACCAGGCACAGCAGTACTTCTCCTCCGGTGAACATCAGTGCCCCTTTTAAAAAAAGATTGATCGTAAAAAAATAAACCGCAATGGATGAAAGCCTTGGAAGAATGCGGAAAATTCCGGTTATCAGAAACAAAATCTGGCCGATTATAAAAACAACATAAACCCAGCTATAGGTTGCGTTTGCCGGGTGGCTCAATGCATTAACAAGGCCGGTGCTTGCCTGTTCCCAAACCGGCAGGCTGTAATCCCAGCGGGTACCGCTCATTCCATCGTACGACCAAAGATCAACAGCAACGGGAAGCAGTGTGAGTGTATTTATCAATAAAAAAAAGTAAATGACCCTTCTGAAAATTTCAATTTTGAACCAGTGATCAAAATTGCGTGTAAATATTTCAGGAATCCGCTTTATCATTTTTTTTCCCATGAAAAAGAAGGTAAAATCAATGTACCCGATTCGCCCGTTTTCACATTGTGAAAAGAGCACTCTGCCAGTGCCCTCACCGGTCTTTTTTCAAATAAAAAATCTGCAGTCCCATAAATATAACTGCGCATCATCCAATAACTGGATGTATTTTTATAGGACGTGCTGCTGTCTGCCGGAAAAGGCTCGTACGGGGACATTCCCATCCAGATGAGGTCATTGCCGGTATAGTACAGCAGGTTTGACTCACCCACCGCCAGATCACTGTGATAGGTAAAGCGGAACATGGCGTGGCTGGCACGTACCCCAACCATGGGGTCAATCCAGTCTGTTGAATCATTCTCAAAATAATACTTCACACGCAAACGGGTATCGTTCAGCGGGCAGGGGGCAAAAAGACTCCAGGTTTGCTCAAAAACAGGCGCAACATAGACTGAAGAAGCCTGCTTCAGGGAAGCCGGCATCATCTGTTCTGGAAAAGCATAGATAATAATTGCCAGTGAATGTCCGGCAACAAAGACAAATGCGAGCCAGCCGAGAAGTATTTTATTTGATTTCTGCACAAAAAAATCGTGTCAAACTTCTTAAATTTGGTACAAAATAACAAATTCTCATCAAAACATACTATGTCTTATATCATACCTGCAAGTGCAGCCTCCTGGATACCCGTTCAACCCGGCAATGATTTTCCTGTTCAGAATCTTCCGTTTGGAATTGTTAAAACACCCGCACTCCCAAAAAGCGTTGGTGTTGCATTGGGTGAATATGTCATTCACATGACTGCACTTTTTGACGCAGGGTATTTGAAAAACCTTCCGTTTGACCGGGCTGATTTTGCATCAGACTACCTGAATCAACTGATGTCAAAAGGCAAACAAGCCTGCTCAGACCTGCGCAAACGCCTTTTTGAATTATTCAAAGTAGGCGGAGAGCTGAAAGAAAGTGCTGATTTGTATGGAACCATTTTGCTGAAACAGGCAGATGTTACTATGGAATTGCCACTGCGGATAGGTGATTATACCGATTTCTATTCAAGCCGTGAACATGCCTTTAACATGGGGGTAATGTTCCGTGACCCCGAAAATGCACTGCTGCCAAACTGGCTTCACATACCGGTAGGGTATCACGGCCGGGCATCGTCAATTATTGTTTCGGGGCAACCCATCTACCGGCCTAAAGGGCAACAACTGCCGGTTGAAAATCAACCCCCGGTTTTTGGTCCTACCAAACAACTGGACATTGAACTGGAAATGGCTTTCACCACCTTTCAGGGCAAACCGCTGGGAGAAAGTATTACAACCCTTGAAGCCGATCAGTATATTTTTGGAATGTGTCTTTTTAACGACTGGACTGCACGCGATATTCAAAAATGGGAATACATTCCGCTGGGCCCTTTCCTGGGGAAAAATTTTGCATCATCAGTATCACCGTGGATTGTGAGCCTGGATGCGCTTGAACCTTTCAGAATTCCCGGTCCGGTACAGGAACCTAAAGTTCTTCCATACCTTGAATACAGCGGTAATAAACACCTTGATATTAAACTGGAAGTAATACTGGAAACTGAAGATGGCACAGAAAATTTAATTTCAAAATCCAACTACAAACACATGTACTGGAATATGAACCAGCAGCTGGCGCATCACACGGTTAATGGCTGCAATATTAACTGTGGTGACCTGATGGCTTCCGGAACTATTTCCGGCACAACGCCAGACTCATTTGGCTCAATGATGGAGCTTTGCTGGAAAGGCACCAAACCTATTAAACTGAAAGACGGTTCAGAGCGTAAATTCCTGCAGGACGGAGATACCATTATTATGCGCGGTTATTGCCAGGGAGAAAACTTCAGAGTTGGTTTTGGTGAAGTGCGTACTAAAATTCTTGCCGCAAAATAATTGCATTGTATGAAATCGTTTTTTTTGATCCTTTTCCTTTCAGCCGTTTTGGGCGTATCTGCTCAAAAACACAAGGCTTATTATGACAATGGCAACCTGAAAGAGGTAGGCAAATACAAAAAAAATCTGCCTGTCAAAGCCTGGATTTTTTACCATGAAAATGGCACCAAATGGGCTGAAGGACTTTATGTGAAGGGGGCTAAAGAAGGCATGTGGAATTATTACGATACCAATGGAACCTTTAAAGAAGCCGGACTTTACGTGAATGGTGAACGCAGCGGTAAATGGGTTGGGTATTACCCGGGCGGCGCGTTGGAATATGAGGGCAATTATGACGAAGGGAACAGAACCGGTGCCTGGAAATACTATTATGAAAATGGTAAAATTTCACACGAAGGCAATTTTGACCAGGACCTGCAAAACGGCACCTGGAATTACTATTACGAATCAGGCCAGCTTAAGGAAACGGGGGGCTGGAAGGACGATGTTGCCAATGGTAAGTGGAACTATTATTTTGAAAATGGTAAATTGTCACAAACCGGATCATGGCTGAATCACCAGCAGCAGGGAAAATGGATCTTTTATTTTGAAACCGGATCCATCGAAGAAGAAGGAGAATACGTGGAAGGCACACAAACCGGTAAATGGACCTTTTATTATGAAAACGGAAACCTGGAAGAAGAAGGAGCCTACGATACCACCGGCAATCAAACCGGATTGTGGAACTATTATTATGAAAGCGGCAAATTAAAGAAAACAGGCAACTGGTTAAATGGCTTAAGTCATGGAGCCTGGACATACTATTATGAAAACGGGAATACTGAAAAAACCGGAAATTTTGAAGCAGGATCAGCCAGCGGCAAATGGGTTTATTTTTCAGAAGACGGCGCCAAAACAGATGAAGGAACCTGGGAAAACAGCCTGATGAATGGTACCTGGACCTACTACTATAAAAGTGGTAAAATAAAAGAACAGGGCACCTGGGTAAACTCTGTGCAGCATGGAACCTGGTATTATTATTCAGAATCAGGCAAGCTGGAGGAACAATGGGAATGGATTAACGGGGTTGCCGGGGAAAACTTGTCAGACACCGACAGAAAAGACAACATTATTCAGACAGATAAAAAACACTAATCCGCATTTTATTCATGACAGGCGAAACGTATAACGAAATAGATCTTGAGAGGGAACGGCTTGAAATATTAAAAGCTTACAGGGGGTTGTTGTGGGTCAGTCGTCATGTACGTGATAAAGAAGACACCAAACTCATACGCAAAGCATTTGATCTTGCGGTAGAGGCGCACAAGGAAATGCGGCGCAAATCAGGTGAACCCTATATTTTTCATCCCATTGCGGTAGCGCGTATCTGCATTGAAGAAATGGGCCTGGGTACTACGGCAATTGTATGCGCCCTGCTGCATGACACGGTAGAAGACACTTACATTACGCTGAATGACATTGAAGAAATGTTTGGGCTGAAAGTAAGAACCATCATTAACGGGTTGACCAAAATTCCTGAAGTTTTTGATGAAAACATTTCACTGCAGGCTGAAAATTTCAGAAAACTTATACTGACCATCTCCGATGATTTACGCGTGGCATTTATCAAAATTGCCGACCGACTGCACAATATGCGAACATTAAGTTCCATGCGGCCGGACAAGCGTCTGAAAATTTGTTCTGAAACTGAATTTTTGTACGCTCCCCTGGCCCACCGCTTAGGATTCAATGCCATTAAAAATGAATTTGAAGACATCATTTTTAAATACAAAGAGCCCGAACGTTATGCTGAGATTGAGAGTAAACTGGAAAAAACCAAAGAAATCAGGAATCGCTTTATCAGGCAGTTTACCAATCCAATTAAACAGGTTCTGGAGCGTGAGGGCTTTAATTTCAGCATAAAAGCACGTACTAAAAGTATACCATCTATCTATAAAAAGGTGTACCAGAAAAATGTCAGTTTTGATGAGATCTTCGACATTTTTGCCATCCGTATTATTTACGATACTGAAATCGAAAATGAGAAACCAATGGCCTGGCGCATCTATTCCATTGTAACAGATTTTTATCAGCCCAACCCCGATCGTTTGCGTGACTGGATTTCAATTCCCAAAGCCAACGGGTATGAATCACTGCACACTACTGTAATGAGTCCTACCGGTAAATGGGTGGAGGTTCAGATACGAAGCGTGCGGATGGATGAAATTGCCGAAAAAGGTTATGCCGCTCACTGGAAATACAAAGAAAACAGTACTACTGAAAGCACGTTTGACCGGTGGATTGGAGAAATCAGGGACCTGCTTGAAAATCCGGAAGCCAATGCCGAGGAGTTTATTGATGAATTTAAACTGAATTTATTTACCGACGAAATTTACGTTTTCACTCCCAACGGAGACCTGCGCGTATTACCAAAAAATGCTACTACACTTGACTTTGCTTTTGACATTCACACCGATGTTGGCCTTTCATGCATTGGTGCCAAAGTAAACGGAAAACTAATGCCTATCAGCCACGTTTTGAAAAGCGGTGACCAGGTTGAAATTATCCGTTCCAAAAAGCAGCTGCCAAAAGAAGACTGGCTGAAATTTGTTGGAACAGCAAGGGCAAAAGCAAAAATAAAATCAGCGCTCAAAGAAGAGCAAAAACGTATTGCGTCAGACGGAAAAGAAATTCTTCAGCGCAAGTTCAGCCAGCTTCACATCAATTTTACCAGTGAGAATATTTCAATACTCGAGAAATTTTTTCAGATACCCAACACCACTGAACTTTATTTTCAGATTGCCAAGGGCAAGCTGGACTTATCAAGACTGCGTGAGATTGAGGTGGTTGGAAAAGCGCTGGTGTTGCCTAAAAAGGTAGAAAAAACAGAAAACAGCAGTTCACTTCAGAATATCATTACCTGTGTTGACAGTAAAAAAGATACCATTGTTATTGGTGAAGATTTCAAAGATATTGAGTACCGGCTTGCCAACTGCTGTACCCCCATTCCGGGAGACGATGTTTTTGGATTTATTACCGCTACTGAAGGAATCAAAATTCACCGTGTAAACTGCCCCAATGCCACCCGGCTCATGTCAAACTATGCATACCGCATTATAAAGGCAACCTGGAAGAGCAAACACCTGAAAGAACGGCTGGCAGGTATAAAAATAACCGGTATTGATGATGTGGGTATTGTAAACACCATTACCAACATTATTTCGTCTGAACATCGTGTCAACATGAAATCTATCAGTTTTGAGTCAAACGACGGTATTTTTGAAGGCAAAATCATGCTGTATGTGTACGATACAGAGCATTTGGATAAACTAATGCTTCAGTTTGAACAGATAAACGGTGTCAAATCCGTAGAAAGAATTTGATTTAAAAGCCGTTTGAACAGTTAATTTCTTACTATCTTTACGCATAATACCTGCGCAATTATGATCGATAAGGAATCATTACAGGAAACCGTAAAAACCATTTTCTGCAATTTTTTAGAAAAAAACGGGCATCGCAAAACGCCTGAACGGTTTGCTATTCTTGCAGAAATCTATGCGCATCGCGGTCATTTTGACATTGAATCACTCTACGTCAAAATGAAAAACAAAAACTACCGGGTAAGCCGCGCAACACTTTATAATACCATGGAATTATTGCTTGCTTCAAACCTGGTTCGCAAACACCAGTTTGGCACCAACATTTCTCATTTTGAAAAAGCACACGGCTACAGCCAGCATGATCACGTAATCTGCACCAATTCGGGTGACGTAATTGAATTCTGTGATCCGCGCATTGAAAAAATCAAAGCTACCGTGGAAGAACTTTTTAACGTAAAAATTCATCATCACTCCCTCTATTTTTACGGTGAAAAAATAACCGACAAACAAAGACTTCACAATGAGTCTTAGTCTTTCTGAAACCAGTCATTCCAATTGTATTGAACTCAAATTATCCGGCTCAGCACTAAGCAAGGATGAATTTAGTGAATTCAACACCCGTGTAAATGAACTCATTGAAGCCGGCCGTTCAAATCTGATTCTCAACCTGGACGGCATTAAACTGTTGAACAGCCTGGGCATCAATGTGCTGATTCGTGTTTTTACACGATGCCGCAACCACGGCGGAGACCTCTATATTGTTAATATCTCAGACAAAATTAATCAGGTTCTGCTGCTGACTAAACTGAATACAGTTCTTAATATTGCACCTTCCGTGCAAACAGCGGTTACTAATTTTAATTCGTACTAAAACCAGCCGGTTAAATGCTGCCACAGGCCTTTCAGGCTTATGAGTCTGTTTAACATGCTGCAAAAAACACAGAGCGCAAAATGAAAGTGGATGTTTTATTGGGTCTTCAGTGGGGAGATGAGGGTAAAGGTAAAATTGTAGATGTCGTTACCCCGGCATACCAGATTATTGCGCGTTTTCAGGGCGGGCCTAACGCCGGACACACACTCATTTTTGAAGGGAAAAAGCATGTGCTGCACACCATTCCTTCCGGCATTTTTCGCAAAGACGCTATCAATGTAATTGGAAACGGGGTTGTCATTGATCCAATCATTTTGCGCAGTGAAATTGAAAAAATTGAAGCCCAGGGAATTACTGTTGGGGCTAACCTGCTCATCTCTAAAAAAGCACACCTTATTTTACCTACTCATAAAATTCTGGACAAGTTTTCTGAAGAATCCAAAGGGCAGCACAAAATTGGTTCAACCCTCAAAGGAATAGGTCCAACGTACATGGATAAAACCGGGCGAAACGGTCTGAGAATGGGTGATACACAATCACCTAACTTCAAAGAAAAATACACCGGCCTGGTTGCCAAACACAAAAAAATTCTGGGCAATTACGACTATCAGCATTTGCTGGATGAAACCGAAGCACAATGGTTTGAAGCCCTCAACTTTCTCAAAAAAATTGAACTGGTTGACAGTGAAATTTACATTAACCGCGCACTGGCCGAAGGGAAAAAAATACTGGCCGAAGGTGCACAGGGTACAATGCTGGACATTGATTTTGGAACCTATCCGTTTGTGACATCATCCAATACCGTAACGGCCGGAACATGTACCGGTTTGGGTGTAGCACCAACAAGAATTGGTGAAGTTATTGGAATTTTTAAGGCCTATTGCACACGTGTTGGCAGTGGCCCGTTCCCTACTGAACTGGCAAACGAAGTAGGTGCAAAAATCCGTGAAATTGGTCATGAATACGGGGCAACCACCGGCCGTGAGCGCCGCTGCGGCTGGGTAGACCTGCCAGCCCTGAAATATGCCTGTATGATTAACGGCGCAACCCAGCTGGCCATGATGAAAGCAGATGTGCTGGACTCATTCGAGTCTATCTACGTTTGTACACACTATGAAATTGATGGAAAAAATATAGACTATTTTCCCTATGACATTGACGGATTGTCGATCAAACCTGTTTACAAAGAATTAAAAGGCTGGAAAACCGATTTGACAAAAATCCGCAAAATGGAAGATGCCCCGGCAGAATTTTTAGCCTACATCACATACTTGGAACAGGAATTGAACGTTCCTATAACAATACTGTCCGTTGGTCCGGACCGTGAACAAACCATTATTCGCAAAAAGAGTTGATTCGTAAAAAACCAATATGGACCTGGGCGCTTCTTCTGAGCGTCCTTTTTTTTACCGGCAAATCCATAGCCCAGGATAAACCGCTGCGGCTTATTTTTGCTGAGACTGTAAGTGATTATAAAGGACAGGTCAATACCACCAAAGCGGTTGGAAATGTTCAGTTTGAGTATACCAATACGCGGCTTTTTTGTGACTCAGCCATCTTTTTAAGAGTCCCTAACCTGATTTATGCCTATGGCCACGTGCAAATTAACCAGGGAGACACCATCAATCTTTTTTGCGATTCACTGCTGTACGACGGAAACACCAATATCTCAAAACTGCGCAGCAATGTCAGGTTCAGGGACAATGAATACAAACTTGTGACAGATTCGCTGGATTATAATGGCAACCTTTCACTCGGGTACTATAAAAACCACGCCGTTATTTCAAGCATTCGTGACGATTCAAAGCTGACATCCGTCAAAGGCTATTACTATTCCAACACCAAAACATTTTTCTTTAAAGACAGCGTTCATGTTGCAAACCCTGAATACGAGCTGTTTTCAGATACCCTCGAGTTCAGAACACTCAGTTCAAGTGCTCATTTTCACGGGCCAACCCGAATTTTGCTGGATTCCTCTGAAGTAAACTGCAACCGCGGTGTTTACTGGACGGATCAAAAACTAATTCACCTCTGGAACGGGGCGTCTATTCTTGAAAAAGGCAGGTCTTTTTATGCTGACAGCCTCATTTTTAACCAGGCTACCGATGAGGGTGAGGGTTTTTGTGCTGTTCGTATGTATGATTCTACTGAGAATGTACTTTTTCTGGCTGATTACCTCTTCAAGGCTCCAGATAATGTAAAACTAACCTTGCTGGATAATGCCCACGTTATACAGTTTGGTGAAAAAGACACCCTTTTTCTTTCGGCTGATACCATTTATTCATTCCGCGATACCGTTACAGAACAATCTTCTGCCATTGCCATACATGCCGTTGAACTGATAAATGCAGGTATTTTTGTTGCCTGCGATTCAGCCTATTTCAGTGAGCGCGATTCTATTCTGAAACTTCACCAGGCACCGGTTATGTGGAGTCAGAATTCACAAATTTCAGGAGATTCAATTCTTGCCACCTATTACAACAATGAATTTCACCGGTTGCTCGTTTATGAAAACGCATTTATTGCCTCTGAGCATGACAGTATTCATTACGACCAGATACGCGGTAAAATGATGACCGCATTTATGGATTCTTCTAAGATTCAGCGCATTTTTATTGAAACAAATGCCCAAACCCTCTATTACGTTTCAGAAACGACCAAAGACACTACCGGCGCAGACGTTAAAAACCTGTCCGGACTCAACCAGATTGACTGTGTTAACATTGTCGTGTATTTCAGCAATTCTGCCATACAGAACATTAGTTTCAATGAAAAACCTACGGGCACCTATACCCCATTTGAAGACATTGCTGAAAAGCAGCTTTTCTTTAAGGGTTTTTTATGGCAAATTGATCGCAAACCAAAGCCTATATTCTTGGAATAATTTTATCTTTACTCCGTGAAACTGCGCCTATTAATTCTTTCATGCATCCTTTCACTGGGAACTTTTTCCCAGAATGATTTTCCGTACGGAAAAATAAAAGTCCGCAATTTTACGTCCAAGGAATACGCTGCCACGGCCCAGAACTGGGACATGATTCAGGACAACAATTATTTCTTCTACATTGCCAACAACGGCGGAATTCTGGAATACAACGGTGAAGACTGGAATAAACTTGAAATGAACAACGGTGAGCATCCGCGCTCATTTGATAAAAACGACTCAGGAAGGGTGTATGTAGGCGGGCGTGGTGAATTTGGCTTTATTGATCACGATGCGAATGGAAAAACCATTTATTCAAAACTTTCAGGCCCTGTTGATTCGCTGACTTTTTCAGATGTGTGGAGCGTATACTGCCTGGGTGAGCACACCTATTTCATTTCAGAAGATTACGTTTTTATTTACTACAACAACGAACTGGAAGTGATTGATGTGCCTGAAGGCGAGTACATCGAAATGAGTACCCGCCTTGAAGAATTGATTATCTGTTCTTTTGAAGGAGACCTGGGCGACCGCTCTTTCGTGTTAAGAGGCAACAAATTTTTTGAGGTTCAGAATTCACTGGGCACAAACCCGGCAATTCTTTATAATTACGGCTCCAAAAAAATCATGATTGACAAAACCGGGGCCATGTATGAATTTCAGCAGAATGGCAACGCCTACCAGTACATTCTGATTCCGGAAAAAAGACTGGAAATTGCTGCCGGTTCAAAAATCAATGACATTAAAATTCAAAACAACCTGCTGGTTGCCTGCACCGCCGGAAGCGGCGTGCGCATTTATGACATGGAAGGCCAGCTGGTACGCACCTTTATCGAACGGGACGGACTTGAAAACATGGAAATAAGGGCTGTCTATTTTGATCAGTACCACAACATCTGGCTTTGCAATGACAACGGCCTCTCCTTTATTGAAACGTCTGATGCCATGACCTCTTTTGACAAGGATTTTGGCATTACCGGAACAACCGAAGACATCTACCTGAGAAATGATAAAATTTACCTGGCAACGCATACAGATATTTATGCCAATGCTTACAAACCAGGAGAACTCCTTTTTGAAAACCAGGGGATATTTGGAATGGAAGTTTACCAGATTAAAGATTTCACCTTTCCTGACAACTCTACTTATACACTTGTCATTGCCAACGACGGCGTTTACTACCTGGACGACCGGATGCAAAGAAAACTGATTACCACCATTTATGCCTGGGATATGTGCCAGTCAAAAGTGGATAAAAACCGGATTCTTTTCGGACTTGACGGTGACGGAGTCACTTCAATTTACTACTCCAATGGAAAATTTACGTTTGAGGGAAATTACCCGAACACTTCCGGCGAGGTCAGATCAATACTTGAGGTGGACGGCAAAGTTTACTACGCGGTAAAAAAAGATGGAATCCATATTCTGGACACCACCAGATTACAGGAAAAAAACCAGCTGCAGGGATTAAAGCAATACAAGGATTCAACCATGGCTTATTCTCAGTTTACCCTGTGCGAATTCAATAACCAGATTTATGTTGGTACCAGCAACGGACTATACACGATTGTAAATGATAAGCTGGTACCTTCTGACCTGGAACAAGGCAGTTTTTACCACGAAAAACTACTGGTACACCGCATTATTAATGACAATGATGAAAGACTCTGGATGGTCACTTTTCATAACGCAGACAGTAAAGACGAGTATTCAGAAATTGGCTACTTCGAAAATACGAACGGTGTTTTTGAATGGAATTCGGGCCCCTTCAAACAAATTACAGACGATGTGGTACATACCATTAAACGGGGAAATGATGGCCTTTATTGGTTTGGAGGAAACCGGAAAGTATATGTCTACAATTCCAACTACCAGTCTAACTTTGATTTACCATTCCATTCATTTATTTACCAGGTTTCACTGGGTGAAGATTCTGTATTGGTTTATAACACGCATCACGCTAAACAAACTGAGACCTTCATCAATTACAAATACAACAGCATCCGGTTCAACTTTACCACCAATGCCTACCTGGGTGGTATTGAAAATCAATACAGCTATTACCTTGAGGGGTTTGACTCCACCTGGGGAAAATGGAAAACCGCAAACAGTGCAGAATATCAGCGTTTAGGTGAAGGAGAATATACGTTTCACGTAAAAGCCATGAATTATTATGGGTATGAAAGTGAACCGGTCAGTTTTTCGTTTACCATTCTACCGCCCTGGTACCGCACTATCTGGGCGTATATCATCTACTTCCTGCTGTTCGTTTTACTGATCTATGTGATTATCCGGCTTTCAATACGCCGTGTTAAGCAGCAGAAAGAAGAGCTTGAAAAAATTGTTCAGGAACGGACCCATGAAATTGCCAAGCAAAATCATTTGCTTGAACATCAGAAAGCAGAAATTGAAGAAAAGACAAACGACATCTTGGATTCTATTAAGTATGCAAAACGCATTCAGAATACAATTCTTCCCGGCGAAGACAAATTAAAAACCATTTTTGATCACGATCACTTTGTACTGTATAAGCCAAAAGACATTGTATCGGGAGATTTTTACTGGGCCGGACGTTTTGAAAATAAAACCATTTTTTCAGCCATTGACTGTACCGGACATGGTGTGCCCGGTGCGTTTGTGAGTATCGTAGGCTTCAATGCCCTTAACCGCACCGTCAATGAATTCAAATTACGGCAGCCGGCAGCCATTCTGGACAAGCTTACAGAACTGGTGGTAGACACATTCTCACAAAGCGAATCCAACATTAAAGATGGTATGGACATTGGTTTATGCGCCATCGATAACAAAACCCTTAAACTTGAATTTTCAGGAGCCAACAACCCCTGTATTGTGGTACGCCGGGGTGAGGCCATTGAACTGAAAGCAGACAAACAGCCCATTGGTGAATTTGAAGGACGAAAACCCTTTACCAATCACGAATTCCAGCTTGAAAAAGGCGACTGCGTTTATGTACTTTCTGACGGGTATGCCGACCAGTTTGGCGGACCAAAAGGAAAAAAATTAAAGTTCAAGGCACTTCGTGACCAGTTAATTGAAATCAGCAGCCTGGATGTAAAAACACAACTAAAAAAACTGGATGATTCCTTTAATGAATGGAAAGGTGATTACGAACAGTTAGATGATGTGTGTTTGTTTGGAGTACGAATTAAATAGTGATTAACCCATGCTAAAAAAGAAAAACAGTACCGGTATTTTGGCTATTGCGAGTGTAATTACACTGATTTTACTCATGCTTATTATCCGGTCACAGGCTGAAATGGTTAAGGCCCTTTACGTAAAACTGGCCATGACCAATTTTGCACTGGTTGTGGCAAGCGCCGGCATTTACCTCACCGATGTTTTCACAGTTAATATCAGCCGGCGCGTAAAATTACTTACCTGGTATATGGGCGGACTTCTGGTATTGCTTGCTTTCCTGGTATGTTTTAATATTTTACCCTTTTCTTCAACCTGGAACTGGCTTATTGTTTTTGGTATTCTATTCATCCTGGTTGTGCAGCTGCAGTTACTCCACTGGGGAAACCGGGTACCGCAAATGGTGCGTTTCAGTGCCCTGCTGATTGTGTTCTGTGATGCTTTCCTGATCTTTTTCTTCATTGCCAAATGGCAAAACTATCAACTGGGTGCGTGGATTAATTTTGCCACCGTTATTTCGATTGTACTGACTATTATTGGTCTTATTTTTCTGAAAAAACCAACCAGCAGCAACTAACGGTTAATTCGTTTTTGTACGGTGCGACTTTTTCACAAGGTTAAAACGGCAAGGCTTTTCTGTCATTAAGCACTTCTTTCAAAAACAGAACTGCATCAAATCAATACGTAAAAGCCTACACCAGGACCAAAAAAATCCGTGATAATCCGTAAAATCAGTTTCATCCGTGTTCAATTACACGCAGTTTAACAGTAGATCTTCTGAAAAAAACAGAATTCAGTTTTCGCGTTATAATCCAGTAGAATCCGAACCGGAACCGCTTTTTGTTATTTCGAATTTGCGTTAGATTACTGCTACCCCTATCGCTGTATAGTAATTTCAAAAACGGATGTGGTAATTCAGAAAAATCAATGACTAAAAATTACCCTCAGACAGGCTTATACCATTGATTCTTTCCGGCGCTTTTTCTCGACGCGTTTAGCCAGCATAATTCCAAACTCATAAAGGCCGTAAATAGGAACGGTTACAATGATTTGGGTAAAAATATCGGGGGGGGTAATGATAGCCGCAAGTATCAGAATAACTACCAGCGCGTGTTTGCGGTATTTTTTCAAAAAATCAGCCGAAATAATTCCCAGCCGTGAAAAAATATAAATAACCACCGGAAGTAAAAATAAAAGTCCGGTAAAAAAAACAGTCATAATGATGGTTCGCAGGTATGAGCCAATGGTGATGTTATTTTCAATGCTGCCGGCCAGTTGCCAGTTGCCAAAAAACTGCACTGTTAACGGGGCAATAATATAGTATCCGAAAAGAATACCGATAAAGAATAAAATGGACACAAACCACACAATGCCGCGCACTGTTTTCAGTTCATGTTGTTTTAATCCCGGCTTTACAAAGCCCCAGAGCTGGTGAAAAATGTAGGGAAAAGCAACCACAATGCCTCCAATAATAGCCAGCATCAGGTTTATGCCAAACTGTGCCGTAAAATCTACGTTTTGCAAATCAATGTGAATTTCATTGTCACACATTCCAAACGCCCAGCATAAGAAACGAAAAAGCGGAAAATCAGATTCTGCCAGCGTGAGAAAAATGTTGTTCATGATCCACTCGGTAAAAATGAAAATCACGATGGCAAAAATCAGAATAGCAGCAGATGATCTGACCAAACGCCATCTCAATTCTTCGAGATGACTCAGAAAGGGCATGTTATTATCGTTTGCGGCCACAATTTAGATTTGGATGCAAAAATACGATTATTCAATGAATGTCATACGGGTATACAAAAGTCCTTGCTAAACCTCTGCCTCAGGCTCATCTGCCGATGCCAGCTCTTTTAGTATTCTGGAAACATCTTCTTCCGTTGACGTTAATTTGGATTTACAGATTTTGATAAGTTCTGCAGCCCGTTTTACCTTTTTTGAAAGTACATCAACAGATATTTCGCCGTTTTCAATTTCATGCACAATCTCCTGCAATTCAGTGAATGCCTTTGTATAATTGATCTCACTCATTTTTTATTCTTTTTTGTTACTTCCACCTTACTTTCAATGGTTCCGTCAAGGATCAGTGTTTCCAGTATATCGCCGGCAGCCAGCTGGTCAACCGAACGCACCAGTTTGCCATTGACAGAGGTAATGCTGTATCCTCGTTGTACCACATTCATGGGGTCAACCAGTTTAATAATTTTTGCGGTATGTTTCAGTTGTTCATCCTGCGTTTTCAGTAAGCGGCCGGTATCTTTCTGCAGGTTTGTGAACGAGCGTTTCAGTTCCCGCTGTTGTTCTCCTATAAGCTCCCGGCTTTCGCGGGCAAGTGCATAACGGGTTTGCTGTAAACTTTCATGTTCAGTCTGCAAACGCAGGCGCGTGCCGGTTAACACGCCCCGGGTAAGCTGATATATTTCCTGGTTCAGTTCCCTGAGCCTGTTTTTGACCAGGTTTTTAAAAAGCCGGGTAGTGTGGTCAAAATGCCGTTTTTCTATCTCAACCAGCTGCATGGTATCCTGGAGCAGCAACTCTTCTGCACGCTGAACCGGAACTGCAAAATTGTGGAACTTCTGCAGAAAAAAATCACCCAGTTCAGTGGGTGTTATGGCACTTTGAAAGGCCACCATTTCAGTCACCGTAAGGTTCGTTGAATGCCCGATACCCGTAAAAACCGGAAGCGGAAAATTACAGATTGCCTTAGCCAGCTGATAATTATTGAATGAAGACAGCCCCACATCTGCCCCGCCACCCCGTATAATGGCAACTGCATCAAAATGACCTTTAACTTTTTTAATACGGCTAAGTTGGCTGCGAATGGTTTTTATAGAAGCATCTCCCTGCAGCACGGCCGGAAAAAGCATGTGAAAAAACCGGTAGCCAAAAATATTCTGATCAATTACCTTAATAAAATCCTGGTACCCTTTGCTGGTTTCAACTGAAATAACTGCAATGCGTTTTGGAAGCAGCGCCAGTGAAACCAGTTTGTTTTTGCCAAACAATTTTTCTTTCTGAAGCCTTTCAATAGTTTCTTTTTTCTCACGCTCCAGTTCACCCAATGAAAAAGAGGGGTCAATATCACGAATAATTAACGAAAGCCCGTATTTGGGTTCATACGAAATGGTTGCCAGCAGCAATACTTTAATACCGTCTTTGAGTGGCTCATTGATTGCTGCTTTAAAGGCACGGTTAATGCGGTCAAAATCCAGTTTCCAGATTGTAGCCTGCATTTCACATTCAATTTTACCGTCCCGCTTGTCTACCAGTTCAGGGAAGCAGTGCCCGCTTTTGGCGTACACATTCAGTTTATTGATCTCTGCCTTAATCCAATAGGCCGATGCATAGCGGTCAGCAATTGTTTTTCGAATGCTGTTGGCCACCTCCGTCAGTGTAAACACCTGCTTATTATCTACCTGTTCCGGCATAGTTGTTAATCGAAAACTAAATTACTGAAACTGCCCGCAAAAAATGAAATTGTGAATAAATGTTTCTACCCGTATACGCCGGTTGTGCCAAACGCGAAAAGCTGATTTTCAATCAATGGCTGCCTTTCATCAACGAACGGGTGAACAAGGATAGGGCTTTGTTGTTACCTTTGTCTCATACCAATCCCATTAAATCATGAAATTGCTGGAAGTTGAGCAGTTGAATAAATCATTCAAAGATTTTCAGGCCGTTAAAAACCTCAGCTTTTCAGTAAACCAGGGAGATATTTACGGTTTTTTGGGACCAAACGGTGCCGGAAAAAGTACTACGCTGCGAATGATTCTCGGACTCATTTATCCTTCCGGCGGATCAATTCGGTTTAAAGGTGAACTCATTACTCCAGCGTCGCGCAACTACCTTTCACACATTGGCGCGTTGATTGAACGGCCTGATTTTTACACTAACCTGACCGCTTACCAGAACCTGTCCATTTTTGCCAAACTTTCCGCCATTCAGAATCGTGAAAACCGCATACAGGAAGTTTTGCGTGAGGTTAAGCTGGATGACCGCCAGCATTCAAAAGTAAAATCATACTCACAGGGTATGAAACAACGGCTGGGAATTGCACAGGCTATTTTGCACAAACCCGATCTCATTATTTTAGATGAACCTTCCAACGGCCTTGATCCGCAAGGCCAGGCAGACATGCGCGAACTTATTTTGCGCATCAGCCGTGAAATGAATATAACTGTTATCTTATCGTCTCACATTCTCTCAGAAATAGAACAAATTGCCAACCGGATGCTGATTATTTCACGCGGTGAAAAATTGCGTGAAGGAGGGGTAAAAGAACTGATGGCAGCCGACGAAATGAACGTGGATGTAAAAACAGACCGGCCCCAGGAAGCGGCAAAGATGCTGCTTGCAGCAGGCTACAGCGCTGAAATGTACAACGGATACCTGCGCGTTCGCTGCGATGAAGCAGGAATACCCGAAATGACAAAAACACTCCTGACTGCCGGATTTCTGATTTATGAAATCAAACAACTGCGCACACTGGAAGAATACTTTATTCACGTTACAGCATGAGAACGTTACTCAAAACAGAACTTTACAAGATTACCAAACGGCCCAGAACGTATATCGGTTTTGGCGCAATTCTGATCATTGTTCTTGCTCTTGAATTTGCCTTTTATGCCGAAGGAGATACACTGATTGGACTGGCTGTTCAAAACCTCGAAAGCGTTTTCCGGCTTGAGGGAAAAATAATTTCCGTCAACTTTTTGACGTATATGTTACTGAATGTTCTTATCATTCATGTTCCCATTCTGATATGCCTGGTAACGGGTGATATTATTTCGGGTGAGGCAGCAAACGGATCACTCAGACTGCTTTTGCAAAGACCCTATAGCCGGTTCAAAATTTACATGGCCAAATGGCTTGCAGGTTCTATATACACTCTTGCGCTCATTCTCTTTCTTGCACTGACATCGTACCTGCTGGGGTATGCACTTTTTGGTGATGGCGACCTCCTTGTTTTCAGGCGGGGAGTTCATGTTTTTGAGGCGGCCGATGTTCCCTGGAGGTTTGTCTGTGCATTTGGAATGGGTACACTCTCCATGCTGGTTGTTGCTTCACTTTCCATCATGATTTCAAGCTTCACCAGCAATTCAATTGGCCCTATTGTCGGCACCATAGCCATACTCATTGTATTAAACATTATCAGTACCGTTGCAGTCAATGTCATTCAACCAGTACTCCCCTATATCTTTACCACCCATTTTGTCAAATGGCAATACTTTTTTGAAACTGAAATAGAATGGAGTGCCATCTATACCGGCATGGCAGTGCAGATAGGCTATATTATACTATTCACCACAATCGGGCTGGTAAATTTCAAACGCAAAGACATACTCACATGAAAAAGTTTTTTGTTTTTTCCATCTTCCTGGCGCTGTTTTCAGCACCGTCCTTTTCACAATCTGCCTTTGCTGATTCACTGATGAAAGGTGCCATGGCAAAACTGGATAAAATTCCGGAATACGTCTGTGATATCCGCATTCTCCTTGATGTAGAGTGGATCAACATCAAAGAACGAACCGGTAAGGTATACTTCTATCCACCAGACAGTATTAATTATGAAATAAAAGGCTTTGCCTTTTTACCCCGCAAAGGTTATAACTCACAACTGAATTCAGTAACCGATGGTGAGTATGTAGCGCTTCACATTGGCCAGGAAACGATTGCCGGTTCAGCCTGTGAAATCGTTAAAATTATTCCGTCTGACATTGAATCAGATGTAGTTTTGGGTCAGTTCTGGATTGACAAAAATCTGAATATTCGTAAAATGACTTTTGTGACGAAAGAAGAAGGGAGCTTTAACCTGTTTCTGGAATATGGAACCGAAAAATATGCTGTTCCCAAAAAAGTAACCGTTGTTTTTGACATTAAGAATCAGGAACTGCCTGCAACCATGACCGGTGACCTGGAAGCCTCCGGAGACGAACGCCCAAAAGGAGAAAAATCAAAAGGAAAAATTGAGATTTATTATTCGAATTACGTTTTTAAGAAGGGTTAAGGGGGAAAGATATAAGGAGTAAGGTTTAAGGGGGTAAGATATAGGGGGATAAGATGTAAGTAGTACGGTTTACGGGGATAAGGAATAAGATTTGAGGAGATAAGATTTGAGGAGATAAGATTTGAGGAGATAAGATGTAAGTAGTAAGGTTTACGGGGGGGAAAGCCTTCTTTAGTTCTTCACTCACGCCTTTTCCTTAAGGTATGCAAACTTACTCCTATTGTCTTATACCATTTAAACTTACACCTCACAACCATACTCCATACTTCTCACAGCCTTACTCCTTACATCTCACAGCCGTACGCCTTATATCTTAAAACCTTACATCTTACTCCTTACAACCTTACATCTCACAACCATACCCCTTACATCTTACAACCTTACTCCTTATCTCTTACAACCTTACTCCTTACATCTTACAACCTTACCCCTAACACCCCAACGTTATTAACATATTCCGCTGATATTGTTGACTTTTTTCCGGTCACGGGCACCGCAATATTTCTACCTTTACTTTATGATAATCCGAAGCAAAGCTCCATTCCGGCTGGGCCTGGCGGGCGGCGGTACTGATGTAAGTCCTTACTCTGATCTTTACGGGGGGGCCATTCTGAATGTAACTGTAAACCTCTATGCACGCACTACCATTGTGCCCCGGACAGATTCAAAAATCAGCATCCATTCGATTGACCAGGACAAAACATTTGAGTTTGATGCCACTTCTGAATTAAAACGCAACAGCGCAATTGATCTTCAGATTGGTGTCTATAACCGCATTGTACGTGATTTTACGCATCAGCCCCTTGCTTTTGAAATGACGACGTCTATGGATGTACCAACCGGAAGCGGCCTTGGAACATCTTCTACACTGGTTGTATCCATTATTGGTGCTTTTGTAGAGTGGCTTGAACTGCCTTTGGGTGAATACGATATTGCCAAACTTGCCTATGATATTGAACGGACTGACCTGGGAATGGCCGGCGGAAAACAAGACCAATATGCGGCCACATTCGGCGGTGTTAATTTTATGGAGTTTTTGCCCAATGATAAAGTCATTGTAAATCCGCTGCGCACAAAAAAAAGTTTTCTGAACGAGCTGAATTTTGACCTCATTTTATATTACACCAATACCAACCGGGAATCAGCCAGAATTATTGAAAAGCAAATTGAAAATGTAAAAGCGGCTACCTCAAAACCCGTTGAGGCCATGCATCAGCTCAAGGTTCAGGCTTTCCAGATGAAAGAAGCTTTTCTGCGCAGTGAGGTCTCTGCCATTGGGCGGTTATTGCATGAAAGCTGGATCAATAAAAAAGAAATGGCCAGCGGTATTACCAACTCAGACATTGATCAGATTTATGAAACCGCTTTGAAAGCCGGGGCATCGGGCGGAAAAATTTCAGGTGCCGGCGGCGGTGGATTTATGATGTTTTTTGCTGAAAAAAATAACCGTTACAATGTCATAAACGAGTTGAAAAAACTGGGAGGTAATGTGGTCAATTATGAGTTTACACAAAAAGGTTTAGACGCATGGACAACCCGATAAAACAAGCAATTGTTCTGGCTGGTGGCTTAGGCACACGGCTCCGCTCTGAAATTGGCGAGTTTCCAAAAGTGCTGGCACCGGTAAACGGTCAGCCTTTTTTACATTACCTGCTGCGTTACCTGAAAAAAAACGGCATTGAAACAGTTATTCTGTCTGTAGGCTATAAGTATGAATTGATTGTTGAAGCAGTAGGCGAAGAATTTGAAGGCATGAAGCTGATTTATGCCATTGAAAAAGAACCGCTGGGCACTGGCGGAGCCATTAAACTGGCTCTTGAAAAAACAAAGGCAGATATACTCTATGTCTGCAACGGAGATACCTTTTTTGACATCAGCCTGAAAGAACTTTCTGACATTCATTTTGAAAAAAAATCAAACTGCACCATGGCGCTGAAAAAGCTACACAACGTAGATCGTTATGGCAGTGTGGAAATGGATGAAACCGGAAAAATTACGGCGTTCCATGAAAAAAAATTCCGGGCCGAGGCTGTTATCAACGGCGGTATTTATTGCATTAACCGGAGCCTACTCATTCATTACCCGGTGAACACTCCTTTTTCGCTCGAAACCAATTATCTTGAAAACAACCCGAAAGCAAAAAAAATATACGGACACTGTTTTGACGCTTATTTTATGGATATTGGCGTGCCTGAAGATTATCGTCAATTCCAAAAGGACGTTGAAAAATGAATCTGAAAGAACTTTTTATAGACCGCAGCTGGACCCTTTTTCTGGATCGTGACGGTGTTATCAATCACCAGTTGCCCAACGACTATGTTAAACGCATTGAAGAGTTCAAACTCATTGACGGCGTGCTGGATGCCCTGGTACATTTTGCCGGAATTTTTGGACGGATTTTCATTGTTACCAACCAACAAGGCATTAATCGTGGCATAATGACCGAGCAGGAATTAACCGTTTTGCATGATTACCTGCTTGACCTTGTCAAAACGGCAGGCGGACGGATAGACCGGATTTATTTTGCACCGCAACTGGCAACAGAAAGCGGATATTACCGAAAACCGGGTGTAGGCATGGGACTGCATGCAAAAAAAGAGTTCCCTGAAATTGAGTTTTCCAGATCAATTATTGTGGGTGATTCAGAAACTGACATTGAGTTTGGTATAAAATTGGGTATGAAAACTGTGATGTTAACAAAGGGCCGTAACATTTCGTCAAAAGCAGATTATAAGTTTGAAAATTTGTACGAAGTATCAAAAGCACTTAAATAGATTACCATGAGAATTCTCTTCTTACTCCTTACCGCATTTGGTTCAATTGTCTCAACAGCGCAGATAAACCAGGTTGATGCCAACGGCAAAAAGCAGGGTGTATGGAAAAAAGCCTATGAAAACAATGCCGTTTACCGGTATGTGGGGCAGTTCAAAGATGACAAACCTTATGGAAAATTTGTTTACTATTATGAAAGCGGCGATGTAGAAGCTGTTATCCAGTTTTCAGACGACGGATCTATAGGCTACAGTAAAATGTACCACGAAAGCGGCTACATGAAAGCCCGTGGAAAATATGTCAATCAGCAAAAAGACAGCACCTGGGTTTATTTTGATGACCGCGGTATTGTCAGCTACCAGGAAAATTATGAAAACGGTAAACTGGATGGAGTTAAGGTCATTTACTACGAGCCCGTAGACGGACAATACCTGATTGCTCGCTACTACACCTATAAAGATGGAATTTTACACGGTGATTTCAAAACCTACCATCCCAATACACAGTTAGAAAGTGAGGGACAATATGAAAACGGAAACCTGCACGGCACTGTTAAGTATTATTACCCCAACGGAAAAACCATGCGCATTGAGCGTTATCAATATGCAGTCAAACACGGGTACTGGATTTTTTACGATGAAACCGGTAAGCAGGTAGGCTATAAACTATACTGGGAAGGTGTTCAGCTGAAAGGGGATGCACTCGCCAAGAAAGAGGCAGAGCTGAAAGAGCAGCGGAATAATTGATCTGGTAAATTCCAAAACGCTTTTTTAGGCAGTCATCCTGAACTCGTTTCAGGATCTGCCCAAACTGTCAACAGATGCTGAAACAAGTTCAGCATGACCTATCAATCGTTTTGGAATTTTGTTTTTTTGAATTCTGTCACTTCTGCATCACACCATCTGCACGTAAACCAGCTTTTTGGTTTCAAAAAATTCTTCCTGAAAAAAATCCTTCAGGTCAATAATTTCCATGTAATGCTTAATTCCTTTCAACTCTTCGGTTAAATCACCACCCTTGAGGTAAAAGATACCATTCGGATAGCCGTTTTGCTGTTTGGTTTTGAATTTATGTTCTACCCAGGGCAAAAAATCACCCATTTGCGTAACGGCACGGCTGACCACAAAATCAAATTTTTCCTTCAGCTCTTCTGCCCTTTTGTGTTCCGCTTTCAGATTTGTCAATCCAATTGCATTTTTTACTTCATTCACCACTTTGATTTTTTTACCAATAGAATCAACCAGGTGAAAGCGTGCATTTGGAAACATAATAGCCAGCGGCAACCCCGGAAAGCCGCCCCCGGTTCCAACATCCAGAATATCGGATTTATCGGTGAACTGAATTACTTTAGCAATGGCCAGGGAATGCAGCACATGCCGTTCATAAAAAAATTCAAAATCCTTGCGGCTTACAACATTGATCTGATCATTCCAGAATTTGTACAGATCAAACAGTGCATTGAACTGATCTTTCTGCTGCGCAGTCAGGTTAGGGAAATAACGAATTATTAAACCGGCGTTTGCCACTGATTGATCAGATTGTATCTTTTGACTCGCCCATCATTTCAGCCAGAAACGTGCGCGCCCTGAACAACTGTGCCTTTACTGTACCCAGCGGCAAATTCATTTGTTCAGCAATTTCTTCGTATGATAATTCTTCGAAATATCTTTTTTCAATCAGATCACGGTAACGCGGTTTCAGTTTTTTAACCAGGCCGCGCATCATTTTTACTTTTTCATCGTGAATACGCTCTTCTTCCGGATCTTTTTCGCCGCTTCTGACATCAATAGATACGCTGTCACCATCATCATTGGTATAGCCGCTGTCAATAGACGTTACCTGAATTCTCTTTTTACGAATATAGTCGATGGCATTGTTTGATGCAATTTTAAACAACCAGGTAGAAAATGCAAAGCTGGGTGAATACTGATGCAAACGGTTAAATGCTTTTCCAAATGCCTCAATGGTCAAATCTTCTGCATCATCTTCAGAACGAACCATTTTGAGCATCATAAAATAAATGGATTCGCGGTATCTTTCCATCAGGTCGCCATAAGCGGTCTGATTGCCATTGAGCGCCTGCTCAACCAGAACTAAATCTCTTTTTCCCTTGTCAGATAAGTTTTCTCCTGTTACCATTTGTCTGGTTCTCTGCGATCTGTCGAATAATAAATGAATGGCATTACAATCAGGTGAATCAATTCAAGCAACGGATACCAAATGACCAGGTCACCTGATGCCAGCTTCTTAAACAGTGCCCGGTTTACTATCCAATATAAAACATATCGGATAAGCAATAATCCGGCGGGTATCCACCACCATTTAAAATTAAACAGTAAAATAAGGAAAGATAAGAGCATCAAAATCATGGATGCCGGGAATATTCCTAAAAGCAATTTGTTAATAAGTCTGTATCGCGGGGCTGTTGTGAAATGCCTTTGTTTTTGCTTAACCCAGTCACCCCATGTTTGTTTTGGGTGTGAAAAGACAAAACTTTCAGGACAGATATCAACGGCCACATTTTTCTTTGTGGCGGCATCACGCATAAACAAATCATCATCACCAGACTGAATGTGGTAATGATTTTTGAACCCGTCTACTTCAAAAAACCGCTTTTTGGTATAGCTCATGTTACGGCCAACGGCCATATATGGTTTGCCCGCAAGCGCAAAACTGAGGTAGTTGATGGCTATCTGCGTGGTATCAAACCGAATCAGCTTATTCAAAAATCCTTTCTCTGTTTCATACGGCCCATACCCTATCACAATTTCTTTTCCATCCGCATAGTTCGAAACCAGTTTACGAAGCCACTGATTGCCTGCCGGGTAACAATCGGCATCAATCATTACCAGGTGCTCATAAACCGCACCTTTTATACCAATTGTGAGTGGCATTTTCTTTCCGAATTTACGGTGACGGTTTTTTTCCAGCTCAATAATACGCAAACGCGGATATTGTTTTTGATAGGCCTGAATAATGTGTTTGGATTCATCAACACTCATGTCATTCACAACAATCACTTCAAATTCAGGATAATCCTGCGCCAGAATAGCGGGCAGGTTTTTGAACAGGTTGTCCTCCTCATTCCGCGCGCAGACAATAACGCTGAGCGGAGGTAAAGACGAACTACCTACCGGTTTACGATACCGGATAAGCCTCAGCCCAAAAACAAGCAGGTAGATCAACTGGATAAAAACCGCCAGGCAGAATACCAGGAACAAAATCCCCCAAAAGTCTGTGTGTATTTTAGGCCAAAACCCCATAATTCTCAATCTCACAAATGTCCGGCTATTTATTATAGCGTATATTTGTTTCCTCAGTACTTTTCAACAAAATGGATTTTATAGCGGGACACCAGGATCCTCATTCTAAAGCGCGCACAGGCACCATCATAACCGATCACGGGGCTATTCAAACGCCTATCTTTATGCCGGTTGGAACGGCAGGAACAGTCAAAGCGGTACATCAGCATGAGCTGAAAAACGATATCAAAGCACAGATTATTCTGGGCAATACCTATCACCTGTACCTGAGACCCGGACTGGAGGTGCTCGAAAAAGCCGGCGGCCTGCATAAATTCAACGGCTGGGACCGGCCCATTCTCACCGATAGCGGTGGTTACCAGGTCTATTCCCTGGCCGGAACCCGCAAAATAAAAGAAGAAGGAGTAAAATTTCAGTCACACGTTGACGGCAGTTATCACGTTTTTACGCCGGAATATGCCATTGATATTCAGCGAATCATTGGCGGTGATATCATTATGGCATTTGATGAGTGTACCCCTTTTCCCTGCGAATATGAATATGCCAAAAAATCCATGCAGATGACGCACCGCTGGCTGCAGCGCTGTGTTGACCGCATGCGTGAAACAGAAAGCAAATACAATTATTCCCAGGCTTTGTTTCCAATAGTACAAGGCAGTGTTTATAAAGATTTACGTACACAAAGTGCTGAAAAAATTGCATCGTTTGATATGCCCGGTAATGCCATTGGCGGACTTTCTGTGGGTGAACCCGATGAAGATTTGTATGGCATGACAGAACTGGTTTGTGCCATTTTACCCAAAGACAAACCGCGTTACCTGATGGGCGTTGGTACACCTGCTAATATACTCGAGTGTATTGCCCTGGGTATTGACATGTTTGACTGCGTTATGCCTACCCGCAATGCACGGCATGGTATGCTGTTTACCCGCAACGGCATTATGAACATGAAAAATGCCAAATGGAAAGATGATTTCAGTCCGCTCGACGAATCAGGAACTTCGTATGTTGATTCCTTTTATTCCAAAGCCTACGTCAGACATTTATTCCACACCGGTGAAATACTGGGAATGCAGATAGCCAGCATTCATAACCTGGCATTCTATTTATGGCTGGTTGGTGAGGCACGCAATCAAATTGAAAAAGGAACGTTTACATCCTGGAAAAACAGTATGGTGCCTAAACTCAGTCAAAAAATATAACAGTGATCTTAACAAAGCTTGATCGGTATATCATGAAAAAGTTCCTCGGAACTTTTGTTTTTATGCTCATTCTGCTGATGTCTATTGCCATTGTTTTTGACCTTTCTGAAAAGCTCAATGAACTAATCGATAACGGTGCTCCGTGGAGTGAAATTATTGGCATTTATTACGTCAATTTTTTCATGAACTACGGTGTTCAGTTCAGTTACATGCTCAATTTTATTTCGGTTATCTGGTTCACGTCCAAAATGGCCGGTAATACTGAAATTGTACCGGTTCTGAGCGCTGGTGTTGGGTTTAACCGGTTTTTAAGACCCTATTTTTTTTCATCCATTATCCTGGTGATATGGGCTATTCTGATGTACAACTATGTATTACCTGCATCCAACAAATCACGGCTTGAATTTGAAGAACTTTACTACCGGGCCAAAACCAGCAAAGCCAACGAGCACATTCAGCTCAGCGATTCTGAAATTGTATACTACGTGAATTACAACGGTGTAACACATCATATAACACAACTGACCTATGAAAAATGGGAGGGTAATTCACTCGACTATACACTGACAGCCAATTCAGCCATTGGTGACAGCCTGAGCAAAGACTGGAAATTATACAATTATGAAATCCGCTATTTTGGAGCATTCAATGACAGTGTTGTACGAAAGTCAATTGCAGACACAACCCTGGTGTTTGGTATCAGCGACCTCGTTTTCAGATCTGAAGTTATTGAGGCAATGAACAATGCTGAACTGGATGCGTTTATCAAAGAACAAAAAGAAAAAGGATCAGACAGCATTGCCGCCTATGAAATTGAAAAATACAACCGCTGGGCATCACCGTTTGCCATTATTATTCTCACCGTAATTGGTGTTTCAGTTTCAAGCAAAAAAACGCGCGGCGGATTAGGACTCAACCTGGCCATTGGTCTGGCCATTTGTGTGTTGTATATTTTTTCCATGAAAATAACCACCGTGGCGGCTGTAAATGTTGGTTTTACACCTGCACTGGCCGTGTGGCTGCCAAATATTATTTTTGCAGGAATTGCTTTACTGCTTTACCGCCTTGCACCTAAATAAATTTGTATGATAAATCCTGCTATTTCTATTGAACAAGTCAACGCCATGCGTGCAAATACAATGATTGAATTGCTGGGAATTGAAGTTGTGGAAATTGGAAAAGACTTCATTATCGGACGTATGCCTGTTGACAAACGCACACATCAGCCGGCGGGGCTGCTTCATGGCGGAGCAAGCGCAGCAATGATTGAAAGTCTCGGGTCGCTGGGCTCAGCTCTTATTGTAGACATGAGCAAGTATGGAATTGTGGGTATTGAAATCAATGCCAATCATATTCGCGGTGTAAAAGACGGGTTTGTAAAAGCCAAAGTAGAAATTATTCACTGCGGAAAAAGCACACACATCTGGCAGGGAAACCTGTTTGACGAAAATGATAAATTGGTTTGTACCGGAAGGTTAACCATTTTGGTTGTCAATAAATCGGTTTAATGCCTGAAGCTTTTTTTGCATATCGGTTGCCGGATGAACACGACGTTCATTTTCTGAAAGGAGACCTGGTTTCTGTTCAGAATTTAAGCAGCATTCATGAACCGGGAATCATCATTCACTCCTTTTCGGGCGACCGGATTTTTTTTCTTAAAAATCACCACGAAATTAACAGCGATCAATTTGAAACACACCTGCTGGGTGGCAAACAAGAGTTCATCAGTTCACAGGAAAACTATTTGAAAGACTTTGAAAAAGTGATAGCCCTGTTGAATTCAGGTGAATTTCAAAAACTGATTTTATCACGCATTAAAGAAATAAAAACAGTCCGGCCTGCTATTCGTATTTTTGAAGATTTGAATGTCCGTTATACCAATACGTTTAATTACATTTTTTCATCTGCCGAAACCGGAACCTGGATTGGCGCAAGTCCCGAACTGCTTTTGAAAGACAACGGAACTGAAGTTTCTACCGTTTCATTGGCAGGCACCAAACCTGCTGACGGTTTTTCAGAATGGACTTCCAAAGAAAAGCACGAACAAAAAATAGTCACTGATTTCATTCTTGATGCTTTTCACAAACGAAATTTCGAGAATGTTCAAACCTCTGGTATTTATACTGCAAAAGCCGGACCTGTCGAACATTTAAAAACTGCTATCAGCGCCCGGTCAAAAACTCCCGAATCATTTTTTGGTCTTCTGCAGGATCTTCACCCCACACCAGCCACCTGCGGCATTCCAAAAACACAGGCCATCCAAAAAATCACGCAGATTGAAAAGCACGATCGTAAATTCTACACCGGTTATATTGGTTTGATTTCAGAAAAAAGCAAAACCGTTTTTGTAAATCTGCGTTGCCTGGAACTGCAGGCTGGTCGCGCCCTGATTTATGTCGGAGGCGGTATTACCCCCTCGTCAGTGGGTATCAGTGAATGGATTGAGACTGAACGCAAATCTGAAACACTGCTTCCGTTTCTCAGCTAATTTACCAGTACCTTACTAACTCTCCCTTTGCCCGGCTGGCGTTGACCGGATAGGTCAAAACTATGATTTGTATCATAGTCTATTGCAGCATTACTTCGGAACTTTATTCTAAACAATTAAACGAAGACAATGTCAATAGTAATTACCGACGAATGTATCAATTGCGGGGCCTGCGAGGCCGAGTGCCCCAATCATGCAATCTATACCGGAGACTCAAACTGGACCATCGCTGAAGGAACCAATGTTTCCGGATCGTTCAAACTAAAAAACGGGACCCGGATAGATGCGTACGCAGAGCAAAATCCTATTTCAAGTGAGTATTATTTTGTTGTGCCGGATAAGTGTACCGAGTGTAAGGGTTTTCATGATAAGCCTCAGTGCGCGGCGGTGTGCCCTGTTGATTGCTGCGTACCCGATCCCGATAATGTGGAACAAGAATCTGATTTGCTGAACAAACAAAAACAGCTTCATGAAACCTGAAAAAAGTTCTGATTCCGGTTCATGTAATTTCGGCGTGGTTATACTTGCTGGCGGAAAATCGTCGCGGATGCATTCACCCAAAGTCTGGCTGACACTAGAAAACGGTCAGTCATTCGCTGAAACCCTTTCACAAAAATACAAACAGGCAGGATTCACTGAAATAGTCGTTGTACTGAACGCTGAATTTGCTTGCGGAGATTGGCATTCAAGCCTCTCATCCTTAAAAGAAAAAGCATTGGTTGTTTTAAACAACCAGCCTGAAATGGGACGTGTTTATTCGTTGAACCAGGGACTTCAGTACATCCGGAAATCCAATTTTGTTTTTATTCAGAATGTAGATAATCCGGTTATAAAAAATGAAACGCTTAAACTCCTTTGCAGAAAGGCAGAAAGAAACGGTGTTACTGTTCCGGAATTTAAAAAACAAGCCGGACACCCGATTGTTGCTGATGTTCATTTGCTGCGGAATTTACTCCGGGGTACCGGCGAAAAAAAAACATTGCGTGAAGTTTTGCTTCCCTGCCATAAAAAACGAATTGATGTAAATGACCCCGGTGTTTTGGTAAATATCAATACCGCTGAGGAATATGAGGCAATGATGCATGGAGTTGTGGCGTGAAATAGCGGAAGTAAGATCTACCGGCGACATAGCCGCCTTGTGTACCATTGTGAACACCAGCGGATCTGTACCAAGGCATATCGGGGCCAAAATGCTGGTATATACTGGCGGTAAAATTTCAGGAACAATTGGCGGGGGAAACCTCGAAAAAAAAGTAATACAGCAGGCACTCGAACAAATCAATGAACAAAAACCCAAACTATTCAGACACGATTTACTGCATCAGCATAATATGTGCTGCGGAGGACAAGTTGACCTGTACATTGAACCAATTATGCCCCTGAAACGACTCTATATTTTTGGTGCCGGGCATACCGGACAGGCCCTGGCTAAACTTGCCTGCGGAACAGATTTCGAAATTTTTGTCATCGATGACCGCAAAGAGTATCTTGATGCAATAAACGAAAGCACCGTAAATAAACTTGCCGCTGCGTATAAACAGGCATTGCCCTTTCTGCCCTTTACATCTGAAACCTATGTAATTATTGCAACTTACGAACATTCGTTTGACAGGGATATACTTGCTTATTGCATTCAAAAACCACACGCTTATATTGGTATGATTGGCAGTCAGCGAAAAATTTTGCTGACCAAAAAAATGTTTCTCGAAGGTGGTATAGCAACGCACGAAGAATTAGAAAAAATTGACATGCCGGTTGGGCTGGCTATTAAGGCAGAAAGTCCTTATGAAATAGCCGTGAGCATACTGGCCGGTTTAATACAACGAAAAAATGAAATATCTTAAAATAGCACTTGTTACAGGGGCTGCCAATGGTATAGGTAAAGCCATTGCGCGTCGCCTTACAACTGAAAATTACACAACGATCCTGGTTGACATTGATCGTGAAAATGGTGAAAAAATGGCTGCCACACTGGGAGAACGTGCCCTTTTTATGGAATGCAATATCTGCGACGAAAAATCGGTTGAAGCCTTGTTTGCCAGAATAAAAAATGAATACAGCCGCATTGACGTTTTAGTCAATAACGCCGGCATCATCCGTGACAACATGATTTGGCGAATGCCTGCCGAAGAGTTTGACAGTGTCATTGACATCAATCTGAAAGGTACCTGGCTGATGTGCAAACAGGCAGCAATAATGATGCGGCCACTGAATAGCGGAAGAATCATTAATATTTCATCCCGTGCCTGGTTAGGTAATCGCGGACAATCAAATTATGCAGCATCCAAAGCCGGCGTAATCGGGTTAACCCGTGTGCTTGCACTTGAACTGGGTGCAAACGGAATTTTTGTAAATGCCATTGCCCCGGGGTTAATTGATACACCGCTCACTCAAAAATTACCGGCTGATGTGCGGGAAAAATTAATTGATGCGCAGCCTACAAAAACCATGGGAAAACCAGAAGATATTGCCCAGGCAGTGGCCTTTTTATGCGATGAGCGCACCCAATTTATCACCGGTCAGACGCTTTATGTGGATGGAGGAAAAAGTATTGGCGCAGGATTATAAAACCTGAAAAATTTAATACGACAAACATGGAACTGATTACCCTTACTGTAAATAATAAACGTTACCAATTGGCTGTTGAACCGCATGATTCACTTTCTGCTGTTTTGCGTGACCGTATAAACCTTACCGGAACAAAAACAGGATGTGAACAGGGAAGCTGCGGGGCCTGTACGGTATTTGTAGATGGCCTGGCGGTGCAGAGTTGTATTACACCCGTTATGAAAGTGGCAGGTGCAACAATCACCACCATCGAAGGAATAGCAGACCAGGCTAAATTACACAGTTTACAGCAAAAATTTGTTGAAAAAGGAGCCGTTCAATGCGGTTATTGTACACCGGGAATGATCCTGTCTTCTCTGCAATTGCTGAATGAAAATCCAAACCCTGACCGCCACCAAATCCAGGAGGCAATTTCAGGAAACTTGTGCCGGTGCACAGGCTATAAAAAAATAATTGACGCTGTAGAAGCCTATGTGCAGGAGTCAAATGGCAAAATGACAGCGCCGCCCGAAATCAAAAAAAACAGCTCTTCTTATAAAACCATTGGTACACCAAGACCATACATTGAGGCAGAAAAAAAAGTTCGTGGTGCAGCTGAATATGCCGATGATGTGCGCATCAAAAATGCGCTTCACTGCAAGTTTCTCCGCAGTACACAGGCACACGCTCAAATTATCTCCATCGATACCAGTGTTGCAGAAAAACTTCAGGGAGTGCGGGCAATCATTACCGGCAAAGCGCTTCCGATTTCTTTTGGAGTACTCCCTATTTCGCAGGATGAGACCGCCCTGGCTGTTGAAAAAACCCGGTATATCGGTGAAATTGTAGCAGCCGTTGCGGCTGACACAATCGAAATTGCAGAACAGGCCTGCTCGCTCATTGAAGTAAAATACAAACCGCTCAAAGCCTTTTTTGACATGATGGAATCTGTCAATGATATTGGTGAAAATGAAAAAATTCATGCCTACGGAAAATTCAATAACAACATTCAGAAAAAAGCGGAACTGCGTTTTGGTGATCAGCAGGACGAACTTTCAAAATCAGATCACCGCCTGAAAATTGATTACGAATTCCAGGGAATTAATCACGGTTTTACAGAGCCCCATGCGGCTACCGCCTGGTGGGATGAAAACGGGTTAACCATCATAACAGCAACCCAGGTTCCGCATTACCTGCACCGCTACCTGGCAAAGGTACTTCAAGTTCCCATGAGCAGGGTGCGTGTAATCAAACCGTACGTCGGCGGTGGATTTGGTGGTAAGTCTGATCCTTTTCCACATGAACTGATTATTTCACACCTCTCGAGGCTTACCGGGCAGCCTGTTCGGGTACGATTCTCCCGCGAGGAAGTTTTCCTGAGCAATCATGGACGGCACCCAACTAAAATGACAGTAGAAATGGGCGTTTCCAGGGAAGGTGAAATAAAAGTACTCGATGCAGATATTGTAATTGATGGCGGAGCATACGGCAGTTTTGGTGTGGTGACATCGTATTACAACGGCGTATTGCTGCAGGCACCTTACAAAATCAACAATTTCGGATTCAGAACACGCAGGGTGTATACCAACAAACCGCAATGCGGTGCCATGCGCGGTCACGGAGCCGTAAATTCAAGATATGCCGTTGAAACCATGCTGGATCAGTTTGCTGAAAAAACAGGATTAGATCCGTGTCAGTTACGATTGAAAAATTTTCTAAGTGAAAATACAACCACGGTGGGTGAATACCGGATTACGTCCAACGGAAGCCGTGAAAGTTTGCAGCGTGTTATGGAACAATCCGGCTGGAAAGACAAGTACAAAAAACTACCCGCCGGAAAAGGAATTGGTGTGGCCTGTGGATTTTTTATCAGCGGCAGTGCACTGCCTATTCATTGGAATGAATATCCGCAATCGGTGGTACACCTCAAACTGGATCTGGATGGTCGGGTTTTAGTCCTCTCAGGTGCAAGTGATATTGGACAAGGAAGTGATACCATGTTAGCGATGATTGTAGCTGAAGTGCTGGGAATTTCCATGGACAAAATTTTTGTGGTGGCGGCAGATACAACCCTTACTCCCATTGACCTTGGAAGCTACTCAAGCCGCGTGACATTCATGGCCGGAAATGCAGCCCGGCTTGCCGCGGAAGAATTAAAAGAAAAAATGCTGTCTAAAATTTCAACCGTCAAAAATGTGGCGGCTTCTGATTTGCATTTTGAACATGAACAGATTTTTACGACCGATAAATCTGTTTCACTTACCTGGAATGAAGCCGTGGAAATTGCAACACGGAAAACCGGAGCACTCAATTCATCCGGTGCTTACAATTCACCCAAATTAGGTGGTGATTTTAAAGGCGCCGGTGCCGGGTTAAGTCCGTCTTATAGTTTTGGTGCAGTGATTGCAGAAGTAACCGTTGATGCAGAAACCGGTCAGGTAAAAGTAACCGGTATCTGGGGTGCACATGATGCCGGCAAGGCAATCAATCCGCTTGCGGTTGAAGGGCAGCTGGAAGGATCATGGCACATGGGAATGGGTCAGGCACTCAGTGAACAAATGAAATATTACAACGGTCTTCTGGTCAATTCAAATCTGCTCGATTATAAAATTCCAACCTCCAAAGACACGCCGGATATCTTCACCCACATTATTGAAACAAATGATCCGGAAGGTCCTTTTGGCGCCAAAGAATGCGGTGAAGGTGCCATTCACCCGGTGATTCCGGCAATTGCAAATGCAGTTTATGATGCTGTCGGAGTTCGTATCACTTCCCTGCCTATTCGTTCTGAAGCTATCCTGGAAACACTGCAGAAGAACAAACATGTTGAATCCAAACCTGAAAGCGTATGATTTTACAAAAGCACTATCTCCAACCGCTTACCGTGGATGAAGCCAGCACAATGGCTGAAAAAAATAAAGAAAGTTTCAAATTTATTGCCGGAGGAACGGACGTTATCGTTAATAAAAATCAGGGGAATGAAAATGCAGCATGTCTCATTGATTTATCAAAAATTGAGGCGTTGAAAGGCATTGCACAAACCGGTAATTTTCTCCGGATCGGTGCGCTTGAAAAATTAGCAGTTCTGGCTAAAAATCCGTTGATTGAAAAACAATTTTCAGTACTGGCAGAAGCGGCACTTTCTGTTGGGTCTCCGCTGATCCGTTTATCAGCAACCATTGGAGGAAATGTTCTTTGTGAGAACCGCTGCTTATACTATAACCAATCTGAATGGTGGCGTGAGGCTGTCGGATATTGTTTAAAATGCGACGGCGATATCTGCATTGCAACCCAGGGAAAAAATGCCTGTTTTTCTGAACTGGTTTCTGACACCGCTCCGGCTTTGATTGCTTTAAATGCTCAACTGACCTATTCAACCAGGGAGGGCACTCACACTCTTCCGCTCGAATCTATTTATACCGGTGATGGTGTCACTCCGCGAAACCTTGAAAAAAATGCTATTGTTCAGGCACTACTGATACCAACTGACAAAACGTATCGCACCTTTTTTGCCAAGTTGCGTGAACGTGAAAGCCTGGAGTTCACATCGCTCACCTGCTGCATGTCTGCAGATGAAAACGATCAGCTGAGAATTGTGCTCTCAGGCGTTGATCCAAAACCTGTTGTAGTAACAGGGAATTTAAATGATGATCCTGAAATCTTAATCACCAAAGCCGTAAAAAGTGCCCGCACCGTTGACAACGATATGTATACCCGTAAATACCGTCGTGAAATGATCAGGGTATATATCTCACGCGGCTACAAAAAATTAAAAAATGCCTTATGAAAAATAATCCGCTGGACCAATTGTATGAAGAACACAAAATTATCGCTGAATCTGAAAAACGAATCCTTGATTTGAATGAAACCTGGACCAGCGATCCGGCACAGTTTAAATCTTCGGTTGAAAACATGCTCCGCTTTTTCCAGGAGTATGCTGACGGATTACATCACCGGAAAGAAGAAGAATACCTGTTTCCGGCACTAATCAACCACCCGGCCTTTACGCTTCAGGAGATGATTCGTGAATTCGAAAATCACCACGATGAGTTCCGGAATTACATTGCCTGCATTAAAGAAGAACTGAACAAACAACGCTGGGAGGCAGCCTATAAACTGCTTAGAAGTTATTCGCTTGATCTACGTGATCACATTGCGGCTGAGAATGAAGAACTTTTTGTGCTGGCCGAAAACCTTCTGGATGAAAATGAACTGGAAGAAATGTATTTCCGGTTCAGGGACCTGGAAATGGAATTGGGAGACAAAAAGCTGGCTGAGCTGGAAGGAATGTTACGTTTGTGAAATCAGATTTTTCCGCAATAACAACAGATACTCCGTTCTATTCTTTCAGTGAATACCTGAAAAAACAGTTCAGTGTTCCGGTTCAGAAAATTTCCCTGAACATTGGTAGCACTTGCCCTAACCGGGATGGGACAAAAGGTTACGGAGGGTGTACATATTGCAATGTAGAATCATTCAGCCCTGATTATTGTCAGAACGAAAAGGACCTTTCCGCACAGCTTGAAACGGGAATCCGGTTTTTTGAAAACAAGAAAAAAAATCCCGCCTTTCTGGCGTATTTTCAATCGTATTCCAATACCTATGCTGATTTTAAATCGCTGCAGCTGCTCTTTGATCAGGTACTGTGTCACGATCATGTGATTGGTCTTGTAATCGGAACTCGTCCTGATTGCCTGAGCGATGAAATCATTTCATACCTG
Source organism: Bacteroidota bacterium (assembly GCA_016192075.1). Lineage (GTDB taxonomy): Bacteria > Bacteroidota > Bacteroidia > Flavobacteriales_D > Crocinitomicaceae > JADJGJ01. The sequence goes on from JACPUU010000022.1 coordinate 189,781, forward strand.
GAAGAAAAAGCAAAAACAGCGTATGTAGCGGTTGAATTGGGTATCGAAAGCACCCTGAACAGAACCCTTGAAAAAATAAACCGGTGTCACACCTTTGAAGAAACGGTTGCCGCTTTTGACAGGCTTTCAAACCGCAAAATTCACCTGGGAGGTCACCTGATTATGGGGCTTCCGGGTGAGAGCAAAACGGATATTCTGAATCACGCCAAAGCCATTTCAAAGTTACCGGTTGATACCTTAAAGCTCCATCAGTTGCAAGTTATCAAAGGGACCATTATGGCACATCAGTACAAACATCATCCGGAAGAATTTCACCTGTTTGATTATGAAAACTACGTTGAACTGGTCAGTGAATTTTTAACCTGGCTTCGGCCGGATATAGCCATTGAACGCTTTACCAGCCAGTCTCCGGCGCATTTGCTGATTGCACCTGATTGGGGCGGAATTAAAAATTACCAGACGGTAGAACACGTTAAAGCCCATCTTCAGTTAAAGGGACTGCGTCAGGGATTGAATTATACTCCTGATCGCTGAATCAGTTCACGTGAAAAACATTGCCGCTGTGAAAAAGATCATCCAGTGATTTGAATTCTGATTTTTTCTTTTCATTTTCAATCTGACCGTGAAACAAATCATTGTACACCTCTGATGTTGTATTTCTGATAATGCCCATGGCCACCGGAAAATCAGGAAGTTTCATACGCGTTAACATAGCATGTAAGGTAGGGTCAGCACAATAGGCATCATGCACTAAAATATCTTTTTCAGAAATACCGTTTTCACCCAGGGTAACCACTTCAAGCCTGAGACCATTGAGCCGGATTCCCTTATTCATTTCTTTTCCAAAAAGCATGGGTTTACCTTGTTCAAGAATCAATTGATTGTCTGCTTTTGAATCTTTTCCGGTAATGGCCGCATGTACGTCATCATTAAAAATAACACAGTTCTGAAGTACTTCTACCAATGAAAATCCACGGTGCTTTTCAGCTTCGAGCATTACCTGCGTCATCAGCTTAACATTGGTGTCAGGCACCCGGGCGTAAAAATGAGCACCCGCTCCCAAGGCCAGTTCACCCGGTATAAAAGGATTTTCAATCGTCCCGTGCGGAGCTGATTTTGTGACTTGTCCCTTCTTTGTTGTTGGAGAACTTTGTCCTTTTGTCAAGCCATAAATTTCATTGTTGAAAAGAATCAGATTCAAGTCCAGATTTCTCCGGATCACATGAATGAAATGATTCCCCCCGATAGCCAGGGAGTCACCATCACCCGAAATAACCCAGACACTCAATGCGGGATTGGCAAGTTTTAATCCGCTTGCGATGGCTGCTGCCCGGCCATGAATCGTATGGAATCCGTACGTAGCCATGTAGTACGGAAACCGTGATGAACAACCAATTCCGGATACGAAAACAGCATTCTCTTTTGGTATCTGCAAATCAACCAGCGTTTTTTGCACGGCATTCAAAACAGCATAATCACCACATCCCGGACACCATTTTACCTGCTGATTACTGACAAAATCCTTTGTTGTCAGCATACAATTTGTTAAAGCACCTTCCATACTATTTATCCGCTAAAACGTGATTAAATTTTTTGATCAGCTCTTCAATAGTGAAAGGCTGACCCTCCATTTTATTAAACTGCAGGTATGAGAACTGAGGAAGTTCAGCCCGCAAGTAATCTGCAAACTGACCATTATTTAATTCGCATACCAGTATTGTTTCAAACTTTGCAAAGATTTCCGCTGTGTTTTTGGGTAACGGAACAATGTAATTGAAATGTGTAAATGCAATGTCTTTTCCCTGTTTCTGCAATTCTGATACAGCGCCGTAAAGTATTCCAAACTGGCCTCCCCAGCCAACAATTAAGAGTTTCTTTTCAAGCTTTCCCTTGTATCTTTGGAGCGGAATAAAATCTGCCACTTTTTCAATTTTCTGCCGGCGAAGTTCACACATTTCTGCGTGATTTTTTGGTGCGTATGACACATTGCCTGAACCGGATTCTTTCTCCAGTCCGCCTATTCGATGTTCATACCCTTTCATACCGGGAGTGACCCATGCTCTCGATTTTTTCAGGGGGTTACGCGCGTATGGCTGCCATGAACCATCTGCCGGAACCGGATCAATTTTTATTTCAGGCAGGTCCTGGATTTTTTTTATGCGCCACGGTTCTGCCCCGTTTGCAATGTAACTTTCTGAAAGTAGAATTACCGGAGTCACATGTTCCACCGCAATCCGCACGGCTTCAAAAGCCCAGTCAAAACAGTTGGCAGGCGTACTCGCTGCAATTACCACAAGCGGGCTGTCACCCGGGCGGCCGTATATGGCTTCAGCCAAATCACTCTGTTCTGTTTTGGTCGGCAAACCAGTCGAAGGGCCACCGCGCTGAACATTCACGATGACTATTGGAAGCTCAGTCATCACTGCCAGCCCAATAGCTTCTGTCTTCAACGCCATTCCCGGACCCGAGGTTGTGGTGATGGCAATGTTACCGCCGTAGCTTGCACCAATTGCTGAACAAATCCCCGCAATTTCATCTTCAGCCTGAAATATTTTTACGCCACTCCATTTATGTTTAGAGAGTTCATGCAAAATATCTGTGGCAGGTGTAATGGGATAGGTTCCTAAAAAAAGATCACGCTTCACCTTAGCCGCAGCAGCCATAAAACCCCAGGCAGTAGCCTGGTTCCCGGTTATGTTGCGGTAACTGCCGGTTAAAGTATCTGCCGGTAAAACGGTATACGATGACGTGTTTGCCTGAACAATTTCACCGTAATTTATACCTGCATTTAATGCCCGGATATTAGCCTCCAGGATAATTGGTTTTTTGCCGAATTTCAGTTTGTAAAAATCAACTGTCTGATCGGTTGGAAGATTAAAAAGCCAATAGATCATGCCAAGCGCAAACATATTTTTACACCGGTCAGTTGCTTTGTTGTCAAGTCCCAGATCAGCGAGATTCGTTTTTGTCAGCGAGGTAATTGGTGCAACAATAACTTTATAATCATCCAGCGAATTATCTTCTAACGGATTGACCAGAAAGCCCGCTTTCTCCCATTCCTTTTTTGTAAATGTATCTCCGTCAAGTATAATCGTACAGGCCGGTTTTAAATTCGTCAGATTCGCTTTCAGTGCCGCCGGATTCATGGCCACCAGTACATTGGGTGAATCTCCCGGGCTGTGAACACCGCTGCGTCCGAAATTAATCTGAAAACCAGAAACACCCGCAACAGTTCCCTGCGGCGCCCTGATCTCTGAAGGAAAATCCGGAAACGTTGCTATCTGACTTCCCAGGTTAGCAGCTGTATCTGTAAAAAGGGTACCTGCCAATTGCATTCCATCTCCTGAGTCACCGGCAAACTTTATGACGACGCTCTCTAACGCTACTGTTTTACTCATAGAATTCTTTTTTCATGCGGCTCTCTAACGGCCCGTATACTGTACTTTTTTTCCTATTGACGATAATCCCAGCAAAGCATCTTCGGTACTGAAAATATCCCTGAGTTTTTCCAACTCAGAGGCATTTCCCCGGGCTTCTTCAATGAGTGTATTGGCAAATTTCATGGCAACCGGAGCTTTGCTTTTCAAGATGGCTGAAAGTTTCCGGGCACTTTCGGCATCAAGCTCTGATCCGTTTACTTCGCCGGAAATTATCTGATCGTACGGTGTTGTTAAAAATAAATTTTCGAGCATTCTCCATTTCGGGCTGAGCTCGGTCTTTAGATTTTTTGCCGGTACCTGAACTTCACCTGACATGATTGAATACATTTCGGTGGTGTCAATTATTCCGTCAATCAAACCAACTTCCAATGCCTCGGCTGTCCCAATCATGCGGCCTGAAAGAATTAGGTATTTGGCCAGACTTTTTCCAACCCGTTTAGCGGCACGCTGTGTACCTCCAAGTCCGGGATAGATTCCAATTCCCGTTTCAGGAAATGCGAATTGGGCTTTTGGCAATGCAAGCACCACATCGGCACAAAGTGCAAATTCAAGGCCACCGCCCAGGGCCAAACCGTTTATAATGGCAACCACTTTTTTCGGGCTGGCATCAATCTGATCAAATACTTTTTGACCATACGCTGTAAATTCAATGATCTTGTCAATGTTTGATGCTTTGATATTCTGAATAAAGAATTTTATATCTGCGCCGGCGACAAAAGCTTTGCCTGAACCCGTCAATACAATTGTATCAACGGTGAAATCTTTTTCTGCCTCTGTGAATTTTTGCTGAAGCTGCTCCATCACCGCTTCGTTCAGCGCATTCATTTCTTCAGGCCGGGACATGGTAATTGTGGCAACTTTTCCCTTTCGGGTCAAAGTAACATAGTCCATTTTCCAGGAAGCGGATTCAATACCTGCCGGAATTTTTTCACCATACCGGAATGCGTAATCAGAAACCAGTTTTTGAACTTTTTCCTGCCCGAACTGATTCATCAGATCCAGCGGGCCTTTTCTCCAGCGCAAACCAATTTTTGCACCGCGGTTCAAATCGGTAGCCGAACAAACTTTTTCAGCCAGAATCTGTGAGCACACAAAAAAAGTACAGCCATTCATACGGTCTGCTATCGCTTTTATTTTCTCTTCGGTTACCTGAAAATTTTCAGGTATATGAACCGGCCAGTTGGTTTTGGATTCCACTTGTTTTTCAAGAATCGTCGCCACTTTGTAGGACGGACCAAAATGTTCCAGCGTACGCTGTGCATGCAATGCAATTGGAACACCGGTTGCGTTCATTAGCGCAAAGGGGCCCATTCCAATACCAAAGTTTTTCATGCACACGGCATCAATTTCTTCCATACTTCCAATTCCTTCATCGAGAATTTTTACAGCTTCATTCAACCAGGGAACAAAAAAGCGGTTTACCGCAAAACCATAAACATCGCGGGTGGTAATGGCATCTTTACCGGATTGAACTGAAAAAATGCACATGGCTTCATACGTTTCTGCAGCTGTTTGTGCACCGGGAATAATTTCAACGAGCCTGTTTTTAGCCGCGTGGTAGAAATAATGCAGCCCAATAAACCGTTCTGGTTTTTTTACGGATTTCGCAAGCTCTGTGACTGAAAACGAAGACGTATTTGTTGCCAGAATGGTATCTTCCGGTACCAACTCAGAGAGTGTTTTAAAAAGTTCACTTTTGATACCAAAATCCTCAAAAATTGCTTCAACAATCAGATCGCATTTTTTTAGCTCGCGCTGATCTGTCACAGGGTGAATCCGGTTCAAAACCTCATTTGCTTTTTCATGCGTAAAAATTCCCCGGGTTACTCCCTGCCAGAGTATTTCGCGGATTCCGCCCAGTCCTTTGTCAATGTAATGCTGATCGCGATCGTTCAGTAAAACGGTAAAACCTTCCTGTGCAAATTTCTGCGCGATGGCAGCACCCATTGTACCTGCACCGATTACGCCTACTGTATTAATCTTTTTCATACTCCTGCCTTTTAATTTTTTCCTATTTCTGCTAACAATTTTCCCATACCGGGGCTCGTTTTTCCAGGAATGAATTGATTCCTTCATTTGCATCTTTTGTCTGCATTAATTGCTGCATGTACATGTATTCCAGGATCGGTAATTTATTCCCCAAAATATAATTGAAGGTTGTGCGTGCGGCTTTATTTGCAAAACGCAGTGAAACGGCACTTTTTGGAACAATGTTTTCGGTAATCCATTTTTCAGTCTCAGCGTGAAGTGATTCTTTGTCGTCCATTAATTTCGTTACCAAACCAATGCGCTCTGCCTCTTCTGCTTTAACAGACCGGCCTGTGAGTAATATTTCTTCAGCACGCGCGGTACCAATTTTCAAAGGGAGCATGATGGACGCCGGGGGAGCAAATACTCCCAGAACAATTTCAGGCTGACCAAAAACAGCCGTTTTGTCTGCAAAAATAAAATTACAGCCCAGCGCCAACTCCATGCCACCACCTAAACACTGACCGGACACTTTAGCCAGCGAAGGGATTCCCATTTCAGCAATCGTGGTAAATAATTTATGAAACGTCCGGAGCATTGTTTCAGCCAGTTCTTTGGTGTGTTCCGGCACGCTTGCTCCAAACGAAAAATGTTTCCCCTGGCCTTCAAACGTAATCAGCTTGATGTTTTTATTTTCTTTGAATTGCGCAAATAAATCGAGCAGTTCAAGCATCATCGTATTATCGAGTACATTTCCTTTACCGTCATCCAGGATAATTCTGGCAACGGTATTCTCATGCGAATAACTCAGCTTTAACTTTTCCATACTTTATACATTTGAAACCTTGCATTGCGGTGAGATCAACTGGTACATTTCATCATTCCACTCTTTTCCTTCTGCCAGCAATTGTCTTAGTTTTATAAAATCAACTTCGCGGTTATCTTTTGGTCCTTCGTTGAATGCTTTGAATCCGGCTTTTGCTTCTGTCATCATGTTCAGGGCAAGCCAGTCTCTGTTTGATTCCTTATTCAGATCCCAATGCTCCAGCTTTTTCTTGCGGATTGAATTGATGGTTTTGCTGAGGCAATTTGGAAAAGTAAGCATCAGTTTGGTGCATAATTTTTCAACCGCTTCATCCAGTAAAGAGAGGTCCATAACACCGGTTTTTACTAATTCTTTTGCCTTGTCAAGCGCTTCTCCTTTTTTAGGAAGACCATAAATAATCTGCCCGGTTTTTGCACTGACCCAACGATCTGTCCGCACCAGTGGGTTTGGAACAAATACGCCATCTATTTTTAATGCCGGAACAATTTCTGTGAGCAAACCATAACGCAGGGCCTCGTGTGCTGACCATGGATCACAGGCGGTACACGAAATCATGGCCCGTTCAATGCCAACATACAAATGCAGAAAATCAGTAGACCCACCGTCAGGTGCACTGCCGTGTTTTGGTCCGGCTTGCCCGAACCGGGCCATATCCTGTGCAATGGAATAATCACACGCCATTCCAATTTCCTGTCCGCCGCCAATGCGCATTCCGTTTGCGCGGCAGATTACCGGTTTGTCACACATCAAAATGGCAGAAACCATGTCATTGAACAAACGCATGTATTGTTTATACTCCTGCGGATTTCCGGCATAGTATTCAGCATATTCCTTGGTATTGCCTCCCGTACAAAAGGCTTTGTCTCCGACTCCGGTAAATACAACAGCAACAACACTACGGTCATTGGACGCTTCCCGGAATGCCAGAATTATTTCTTTCACTGCACCCGTCGTATACGAGTTAAATTGTGCCGGATTATTGAGATAGATCCACGCATTGAATAAACCCGAAACCGGTTTTCCGGCAGTATCTTTTGCCGGTTTTTTTTCAAAAATGATTTCGGTGTATGTATGTTCAACCAGGTTATGATTTTTCATAGTTCAGCTTTTTTTATTTATTACTTAAAATCAGGTACAAGTACTGATCGCTTATCGTATTTATGGTGTAAGGTGTTTTCAAAAACTTCATTGATTTCAGACATTGGAAACGTTTGTACAAAGTCACTGATCTGAAGTTTATCTGAGTTAATCAGTTCAACAACTTCAGGATAAAGTTCTGGTTTGCATCCCCAGGTTCCGATCACTTTAGCATCGAAAGCCATCAGGTTGCTCAGCCTGATCTCAAGTTTATCCATCGTAAACCCGACAATGCTCAGCGTGGAGGTATAGGTTATTAAACTGAATGCAAGGTCCTGCCCGGCAGTTGTACCTGAAAATTCAAAAATTTTCCAGCCGTATTTTGAAACACCCAGCTCTTTTGCAATTGTTTTAACCTTCTCTTTTATTTCTTTCTGATTCAGTCCTTTTGAATTGATAATTGCATCAGCACCTTTTAATTTTGCCTGGGTCAGTTTTGCGTCATTAATATCAATGACAATCACTTTTGCTCCCATTATTTTAGCAATGAGTGCACCGTAAATACCCACACCGCCGGCACCAATGACAATGGCCAGATCACCTGCTTCGAGTTCTGATTTTTTGATCACCTGGTAAGGTGTGGAAATGGCATCGGCAATGACTGCCAGCTGCTCGAGCGAGTATTTTTTCAGAATTGAATCAGGCACAGGGCAGAGGTATTTTGCAGGTACAACAATGTGTGATGCAAATCCGCCGTGGAAATCATTCCCGGGCATGAGTTGATTCTGACACATGTTGCTTCTGCCTTTGTTGCAGAGCTCACAATTACCGCAAGGCAAAACGGCTGGTATGATAACATTTTTATTTTTGAGCTGATCAGGTCCGGCAATAACGACGCCGCTGATTTCATGTCCTAAGGTCAGGGGAAGTTCTTTTTTTGTGCGGACTCCCTGATGCCAAAAACTCAGGTCGGTATGACAAACCCCACACCCTGCAATTTTTACCAGGGCCTCTCCCTCTTTCAGTTCAGGCAGTTTATTTTCAACCAACTTGAACTTTTCATTCAGTGCGGTCATTTGCCATTGTTTCAGTGTTTCCATACGAAGATTTTACAGGTTCATATTTTCAAAAAGAATCGCTGTTCCCTGTCCGCCGCCAATGCAGGCCGAGGCAATTCCATATTTTACGTTTCGCTGATTCATAGCCCGGGAAATGGTCAGCGATAACCGGGTACCGGTTGCCGCCAGCGGATGTCCCAGCGCAATTGCTCCGCCATTCACATTACAGATATCGCGGTTCAAACCAAGTTCTTTTTCACAACCAATAAACTGTGCGGCAAATGCTTCATTTATTTCTACCAGCCCAATATCCTTCAATGAAAGTCCGGTCATTTCCAGGAGTAATTTAATGGCGGGTACAGGTCCAAGTCCCATTACATTAGGATCCAATGCGCTTGTGGCTGAAGCAACAATTCGGGTTAAGGGTTTCAATCCCTTTGCACGCACAAATGCTTCTCCGGCAACCACAACCGAAGCAGCGCCGTCCACAATTCCGCTTGAATTTGCAGCAGTTTGAACCCCGTCACGCGCAAAAACGGATGGTAATTTGGCCATGGCTTCCAGGTTGGAAGGGCGCACATTCTCATCCAGTGAAAAATCAACGGCTTTATTCTGGAGAAAAACTTTGCGCGGTTTCAATCCCTCTCCTTCAAAAACCGTTGAATTCATTTTAATTATTTCGTCATCAAAAAAGCCGGAAGCCTTTGCTGCGATGTATCGGTCTACCGAAAGTTTTGCAAATTCGTTTGCATCTGCTTTGGTTATGTTGTGTTTCTGCGCCACATTTTCAGCAGTGCATCCCATTGGCACTGCAGCGGTATCATTAAGCGCTTCCCACAACATGTCCTTGAAGTCAATTTTACCCAGCGCATATCCCATTCTGTTCCCAAAACTAACGGTTGGTGAAAGGGTCATGTTTTCTGTTCCGCCGCAAAGGGCTGTATCTGCTTTTCCAAGGGTGATTTGTTCAGCACCGGCAATGATTGTTTCAAATCCGGAACCGCAAATTCGCTGAAGCATGACTGCAGGAACACCCACCGGAATGTGCGCATATAATCCAATATGTCGTGGCAAAAAATAAGAGTCTGCTGAAGATTGACCAATGTTGGCGTAAAGCAACTGATCAATATCGCCGGGCTGAATTCCGGATTTTTCAATCGCTGCTTTTGTTGCAAAAATTCCAAGATCTGTTGGAGAAACCTGCCCCAGGGTTCCGCATAATTTTCCAAACGGAGTCCGGGCGCCGTTGACCAGGTAGATGTTATCGTAAACAATTCCTATTCCTTTGGTTTTATCGTGATACGCTTTCATTGTCAGTTGATTTTTTTTCGGTTGTTAGTTGATTATTCTCACGCGTCCATGCCTTTTGTGCAATGATTGCTGCCCCCAGCGAAACCAGGTGCTGCGGTTCGTCCGGCACCAGGATATTCTGATTGAGCCGTTCTGAAAGTAACGATTGTAAATACGAATGATTGGCTATAACCCCACCTACCATGACGGTTGGAACACCGGGAACCAATTTCATTTTTGCCACCCGGTTGGCAATGGAGAGGTAAATTCCCCGGGCGGTATCTTCAATGGAAATACCATCGAAAATCCATTTCATAATTTCGGTTTTGGCAAACACCGTACAAAAAGAATTCAGTTCCTTGTCATAATTTGACTGAGCAGCCAGGTGACTCATTTCAGAAACCGGTATTTCAGCGCGCTCGGCAATCTCTGCTAAAAAAGAACCAGTTCCGGCGGCGCATTTATCATTCATGTAAAAATTCAGCACGTTGTCAGCCTCATCGCAATGAATGATTTTAATGTCTTCCCCGCCGATGTCGATGATGTTTTTGGCTCCTTTAAAATCACGTGAAACACCCGCTGCAGCGCAGTTAATTTCTGTTTTAATAATGTCAGATTCAATAAAATGTTTTCGACCGTAGCCGGTAGCGCAACTGTATTTGATATCAAAGTCAGAATGAATGGCCTGCATGACCTGCCGGTGTAAAATACGTTCCTTGTTCAGCGTTGGAATAATAAACCGGAATACGGCATTTTGGGAATCGTCAATCACGGTAAATTTGATGTAGGCTGATCCCAGATCAACGCCTAAAAAACAAGGACCTCCCTGGTAAACGATGGATGATTTTTTGTTTCTGACAATTCCTTTTTGCACAATATTTCTGTTGACAACGCCGGCTGCTCCCGGAACGCGTGAGGTAATATTTTTATTTGTCATGGCCTTCACCATGTTGGTAAAAGCCAGGTTGAGGGAAGTGCGCACGTAGTGCTTTTTACCGTACTCCACTATTTTGCCGTTGAAATAATCAATCTCCGTCTGGCGGTTATTGATGACATCTCCTGCCAGCGAGGGAAAGTGGTTTCCTCCTTTTTTGAGGTAGCGCATACAGCTCCGGATAAAATCATCCGGAAAACGTATTTTCTCTGCCTCGGCAACAACCACCGCCTCATTAATAATCTGTTCAATCAGTTCAACGGTATCACCATCTGCCATGGCCTCAGCCATGGTTAACCGGCCCACACCACACAAGGCACTTAAAGAAGAATTCAAAATGGTTTTTTCCCAGATACGCTTGATAATTTCAAACGAGTTGACATCTTTGGTCAACAATCCGGCATCTGTCAGTAATCTTGCAAATTCGGCTGCTTTTTCAGCGCGGTTATCATCAATCGATCCCAGGTAATTTGGCGGAGTAAAAAAATTCACATTCACGCAATTCGGTGCTGTCAGGTTACCGGCATAGTTTACAACCATGCGAAGAATTTTATCAGATCCGAAAACAGGAATCAAAAGGCTCTCAACATCAATTCCGTTTTGAGCGGAAATGATGGTTACTTTATCGGTATACAGTTTCAGTGCTTTCTGCGCAGCATCTTTTATCTGGTATGATTTTAATGCAAAAACAATGTAATCCGGATCTACCTTTGCATCAGCCATTTCATCCATGGTTTCATAAACCTGGTCAAATAAAACAGTTGCTTTCATTTTTCCTTCTAACCTGATTCCCTCACTTTTGATCAGGTTCAGTTTTATTTTATTCCGGACACAGAGACTTACCTCACACCCTTCCTGTTTCAAAAGCGCGGCCATAATCATACCAACCGGCCCAATGCCGATGATTGCAACTTTGATTGGTTGTTTAGCTGCCTTATCCATGGTTCACTTTTAAATCCTGCAACTGCTCAACAAACGTTTCAATTTTTGTGACGCTTTGTCCTTCGCTGAAAAATCGTAAATCACACAGGTCCCCTTCAATGATGAGCGCGGGCACCCCGGTTTCTTCTTTCAGCCGCTGGGGCATTCCAAATTTTGCATTTGAATTATTGAAACAGGTTTTGGAGTCGTGATAGACAATTCCATCAATCTTATATTCTTCAAACCAGGCTTTGAGCATTTTCATTTTTGCCTTTTCACTCCGGTTAATGAAAATCTCAGTGTATGCAAGGGCCGTTGATTCAAACGGATTATTTTCATCAAACCGGTCAAAAACCCAGCTGCTGCAATAAGTTGAGGCAACCACAGCGGCATTGTTCTGATTGAAAAGATCACTGAACATTCTAAGTTTCCCCCAGATGGGCATGCCCTCCCAAAAAATGCGGGTGCTTGCTTTTGGTAAAAATCCGGTTTTGTTTTTTACGTTACTTTCTAATTCATTCAGCAAGGTGGTATAGTAATCTTTGGCAAGCTGCGTTCCCCGCAAAACAACGATTGGCCCCATGTGTATGGTTCCGTCAAAAAAGCTCAGCGGTGCGATAGCTGCTGTAGATGTTTTTAATACTTTCTGCCACAAAAGTGTAGCTTCTTTACTCAATTTGACTACTTCCCTGAAACGGTCGATGTCAAATTTATTACCGCTTACCTGTTCGCAAACGGGAATCATTTTTTTGAATTGTTTAACTACCAGTTCAACTTCGTCTGAACTGACTTCATCCAGGTATCGGGGAGGTTGAATACCCACAATCGGGCATTTGAACTGATCTGCATAAAACGTAAACCAATCTTCTACTTCACGGCATTGATTGGTATTGTAGGCAATAAGATCTGGCTTTGGAATTCCCTGCATTTTATAATGACTTTGCAGGGGTGATTGTTTTTTCAAAAAAGCGCCGATATCTGCCGTGGTATACGAACAAACGTGTCCGGAATAACCGCATTTGATGGCTTCCGGAATATAGTCCATGGCAGTGCGTGTGGCTCCCAGCAGCGCACCGTGATTCTCCGGAAAATAAACTTCAAAACCAAATGACCGCAGGAGTTCAGCCGGGCCAACACTCGTACACCAGGCAATTTTTTTGGTACCTGATTCCAGGGAGAGAAAATAGTCTCCCATGATTTTTTTCATTAAATCGGTGGCTGCTATTTTGTACATTTTTTTACACTGTTTAGTTCTTCCAGGTGAATGACATACACTTCTTCTTCAACTGGAACATTTTCACCGTAGAGATTCAATAAATGCGCCTTGTATTTTTCAAGCACATTTTTAGGAGCCATTTTCATGGATGGGGTAAGCGTTTTATGATCCAGTGACAATTCATCCATAATTATTGCGGCCGATTTCACTTTTGAAAATTTTTGACCAATGCTGTCATTGGCAATATGCAGGCAGCCGGTAAGACATCTTCCCAGTTCATTTAAGTTCCTCGGGCAAAAGCATCCTTCTTCCGGTGTCAGTTCATAATCTGGTGTCTCCAGTAATTTTTTGTTAGGGAAAATAAGTGCCACCGGGTGATCTTCTCCGCTACCAGAAACAATGGCATATTGAACGTAATGACATTTTAATTCGATTTGTTTTTCCAGATCCGTCGGAATCACTTTTTCGCCGTTGGAGAGTTTAAAAATCCGGTCTTTGCGCGAAATTAATTTTAACCCTTTTTCTGTTATGGTTCCAACGTCTCCGGTACGATACCAGCCATCAGCTGTAAAGGCTCCCGCATTGGCTTCGTCATTTTTATAATACCCAACCATGACATTGGGTCCCTTTACCTGTATTTCGTCCTCTTCTCCAATCCGGATGGTGACCCCGGGAATTGGTTTTCCAACTACACCGTTTTCACGTTTCAGCGCAGGATCGGTCAGTGTGCAGCAGGGTGACGTTTCTGTCAGACCCCAGCCTTCAATCACTTTAATGTTTCTTTTTTCAAATTCATTGGAAAGTTTTTCGGGAAGTGCAGCCGCCGCAGTGAAAATAAATTTAAGTCCCGAATTAAAAAACTGGTCTTCTGCTTCTTTGCTTTTCCGGGTAATGTCGTAAAGCATTTGGTACACTTTGGGTACACTGAAAAAAACAGTTGGTTTGACTATTTTCCAGTTTTCGAAAATGGAATTTGGGTCTCTTCCGTAACTGCTTTCCAGGTAATAGGTGGCACCGTTATACAAGGCGGTAAACAACTCAAAAATTCCGCCAAAACTATGATGCCAGGGCAGGTACGCTAAAAAACGATCGTGCTCTGAAATGTCCCAGAGTATATCCAACGCAGCTTGCTGTGATAAGATATTTTGATGTGTCAGCTGTACGCACTTTGGTATTCCCATGGTACCGGAAGTATACATGTTCAGGCAAATGGAATCAGGGTTTATCGATTGATCCAAAACAGATTCACCCACGGGTCTTTCAGTTAAAAGTTCAGCGAACGATTTTAACATTGGAAAACGGGAATCTGTAATCTCATCAATTGAATACAGGTGTTTTATGTTCAGATCTGTTCCCAGGTTATCCAATTGGTGCTGCCCTGCCACCAGGAGCCATTCAGCATCGGAATGACGGATCAGAAGTTCAGCCGTTTCTTTTTTGAAGTTGGCAAAAATGGGAACCACGATGCCGCCAAACGCCATTACAGCCAATTGGGCTTCAAGCATCTCCAGGCAATTTCTTGAAAAAATAACGAGTTTATCTCCTTTTGAAAAACCGGCTGCCTTTAAATTCCAGGCAATGTTATTGACGTTGTTGTATAAATAATCCCAGACAACACCTTCATACCGGCCCTCTTTATTTTTTTCCTGGTACACATACCGGTCACCAAATAGCCGGACATTCCGATCCAGTAAAATGGCGATGTTGCGGATCATCTCCCCGGGTTCAATATCGGATTTCAGTATCGCTTTCACTTATTCAGTTATTACTATTTTACCCCAACTATGGGTGTTGCTTCCAGTCGAAATTGAATAGAAGTACAAGGCAGGCCGGAGATTTAAATCAAGCGTATTCAATTCATCGGTCAAACGAATTTTTGCAACCATTCTCCCGTTCAGATCAAATACCTGCAGGTAGGTTTCTGTGTCTTTATCAGCCGGTACTTTTACGGTGAAATTTCCTTTCGACGGATTGGGATAAAGTGCCGTCTGTTCAGAATCCGATTCTTCCAGTTCTGCCATGGAGTATCCTTTGTAATACTCAACCGAAAGCACCACATTATTTTTATCAGCATGAACAATACACAACGGGTAATGAGTACCGTTGTCCATGAAAATATAATTGTTAAGCGTATCTCTTTTTAACTCGAGTTCATATACCGGGTTCCCCATAAGAGTAGCATACGCGCTGTCAGACGTTACCAGGTATTCATGAATGCGCAAAACATCCGGATAGGTTCCTGCCGGTGTAATAAGCTCGCCAAAAGCATCAACCGTCAGCGTCTTTTCAACATTATTCACATACAGGGTATCCACATCTGATCCGTTGTCATTGAAATCAAGTTCCCACCTGGCGGTGTTGTTAAATACATCGTTGTAGGTTGCCGGCGTTCCAATCATCAATTCCTGCTGAATCAACAAAACATTCTGATTGGCATAATCACCATCATCCGATCTGAAACCAACAATCCAGAAACCGGTATTGTCTCGCCGCCAGAACATATAACCATTATTCATTCCCTGCGAACCAACCGGTGCGCCACCGTGAAAACCGCTGTACATGGCAGCCGGACCGTACGTGTAATGCGTTGATGCAAAAAAATCTGCTGCGTAGGGTGTGTTCACCGTACTGTCATAGGTGGGCACTTTGATGTAGTGTTCAAGTAAAGCGCTGAAATCCCAGGTTTGCGCAGAACTTCCAGGCGTACCCAGGTTCACAGCAGTCAGAGTGTCGCTTGAAACAAAATAGGTATACCCGGCCTCAGGCAGATCACTTTCGGTGATGGTTATCTGTGCAAACGATGCACCGCAGAAAAAAGTACAGATTAAAATTCCGGATAATTTCATACACGTTGATTTATGCAACAACAGCCGCTTGCTTTTGTTTGAGTTTAAAATACCTGAAACCGCCCCAGATTGCTGCACCAACAGCACCTGAATAAATGGCGTCAGGATGTGAAATAAATTCATAATTGCTCTTCTTATTTTCCTGAGAAAGTTCTTCAATAGCCTGAATCATTCCAACATTCATCCCCATTCCGCCAACCAATACAATGGGCGACTGGGCGTTCAAAGCACCCAATAATTTCACAACCCGCTGTGCAATGGAGAGATTAATTCCTTTAACAATGTTTGGCGTTGACAAGCCTTTAGAAACCAGGTTGATCACATCTGTTTCAGCAAGCACGGCACAGATTCCGGAAGGTACTTCGGGATTATCTGCATTCAGTGAAATTTCACCCACTTCTTCAATAGCAAGTCCCAGGTAGCGGGAAATATTTTCTATAAACTGGCCTGAACCTGAAGCACATTGCCCGGTCATTTTATAGTCCATCACTTTTCCTTTGTGATCAACTTTTATGGCGCGTACATAAAGTCCTCCCATATCCACCACGGTTGTTGCTTCCGGTGCAAAAAAGATTCCTCCCTTGGCATGTGTGGTCATGCTGTAAAAGTGCCCGGTTTTTCGTTCAACCATCTCTCCTTCTCCGGTTGACGCCAGGTATTTTATGTCTTTTTCATAGCTGAGTTTATTGCGGTCCAGCAAGGTGTTTACCATTTCAACAACGACATCTTTCGGATTCCGTTTCCGGATTTTCTCTGTTTGCTTATCCACAATTTTGTGACTTCCGTTTTCTGAATCGTATAAAAGAATGACTCCTTTTACATAGCTTCCTCCGACGTCAATTCCCATGGTGTAAATTGAATTGCTCATAGTCCTTTTAATTTTCAGATTTAACTTTTTTTGCATCCGGCGCGGGTAAATCCACGCTGATATTTCTGCGTGCAAACATGGCTCCGCCCAGGGCTCCCATAAAAATGGAATCTGTGTGAATATTCATGGTGAGTTCACCGTACGAATCGGTCACCATTTGTTTCACGTATTTAAGAACGGCCTGGTTTCGGGCAACGCCACCGGTAAACGTAAATTCATTTTTCACACCGCCTGATCGTGCAATCAATGACATGGCACGCTGAACAATTGCCTTGTGTAAGCCGGCAAGAATGTTTGCCCGCTCCTCACCGTTATGGAGCAATTCTTTCACTTCAGCCCCGGCAAAAACGGTACAGGTAGAACAGATTGTTGTTTCTCTTTTTGCGCTGACAGCTTCCGGCCCCAGCTCATTCAGTGAAATTCCAAATTCATCGGCAATGTATCCGAGGTATCTGCCGCAACCTGCTGCGCATCTATCATTCATGTGAAAACTGGTAACCAAACCGTGGCTGTCAACCTGGATAGCCTTTGTATCCTGTCCGCCAATGTCAAGCACCGTACGCGTGTTCGGAAAAATAGCATGCGCGCCAAAGGCGTGACATAAAATTTCTGATTTGATGCAATCTTCCGGAAACGGAAGCAGTGCCCTGCCATAACCAGTACCTACCATTTTGGCAATGTGAATGTCATGGTCAGCAACTACTTCAATGTGTTCACGCAGTGACATTTCAACATTTTTGTAATTGTTGCGCACCGCATTCATTTCTGCGTAATACCAATCTTCTTTTGAACCGTCTTCCTGCTCGTCTGCCAGTCCCTTGTATTTTTCTTCCAGAATTTTCATGGACTCCAGCACCAGTTCTTTGAAGTTGTATTGCACCATTTCATTTTCAACGGGTGTAATGCTTTTATCAAAGGCCAGCATCAGCGGTTCAAAATATTCACGCCCGGCTTTGGTAACCTCAGCATTGTACCGTTCACTTACAATATCCCTGAAAAACTGGTTCTTAGAACCCAGTCCGCCGTTGATGAATTCATGCCTGATTTGCGGGCGGATGGTTTCAATAATCTGTTTCAGTTTTACCAGTATGGTTTCTTTGTTGTTATATAAAAATGCACCGGCTGTTTCATTCAGTTTTGCTTCAAGCATGTCCATTCTTCGTTTAAACTGGCGATACTGAAAAACAGTACGGATATCTTCCATGTATTTTTTAAACTCAGGCTTTGCTTCCATGTCTGCCTTGATGATATTTGAAAGAAGCGTAAACCGCGCATCGTAAATAGCCTCTTCCCTGGCAATGTCTGCTGCCACTTTATAGTTAGCCCTGGTATTGGTTATTCCACGGCCAATAATTTCATCTTTTTCGTTGATGATTACTGCTTTTGACGTGGTAGAGCCAAGATCAATTCCGAGATAATATTTATTCATAATTCACCTTATTGATTAATTTAAACCGAAGCGTTACTTTCAATGCGCTTGCGTTGTTCAAGCATCTGGAAAAAAGACTCCAGCCTGTTTTTAATATTGGAGTATGAAAAGTATCTTGGATCAACCAGATCTGATTCTATAAATCCAACCGGTATTTCAAGCCTGTCTTCAATTTCACGCATCATACCCAGCTGACCGGCTGAAAATGAATTACAACTTTTAATGGAGTTGGTGACATAACCATCTGCTTCAAATTCAGTGATACATTTTGACAACAGATCAATGCGCTGCGGAATATTCAGATTGGTATAACAGTTCATGCAATACTCCGCCAGCGACTCCAGCGGCCGTTCAGGATCATGGCGCCAACCCAGGTCATAAACACCGCCCACTTTGGTGTAAGACGATGCGACAATCACCGCACCCATGTCATAAAATATTTTCCAGAACTCGCGGAAACTGGTCCAGTTTGGAGGGCCTTCAACAACCAGCCGGTATTTCTCTTCTTTCATTTCACCTTCTGGTGTAATGGGTCCAAGACCAAGCCTGATGCGCTCCTGAATTTCGTTGTACAATTCCTTGTAATAATCAATGGCCTGCTGTGTTCCCCTGAATCCGATATTGATTGGGCCAATGTAGTAGACACCGGCAAAATAGGCGTCAATTGGTGACGGGCGATGTTTGGTTGTTTCAAAAATTCTGGCAATCCAGTCTTCAGCTTCTTTTGCCAGTTCCAGATGTCGTTTCAGTTTTGCTTCATCGTATTTGATTCCGGTCACTTTTTCCATTTTTGGAATCACTTCCAGTTTCAGCTGCCGAACCATGTACTCCGTCATTTCAGGCGTCATTTTTGCATTTTCCTGGTAGGGTGTATGAATCATAATCACCTCAGCGTTCGGGTAACTTCTTTTCAATGTTTCAAACCATTTCATGAACGTAAAGCAGCCGGTATAACTCAGAAGCAGAATGTCGGGTTCCGGAATTTTTTCACCGGTAGGGCCGATGTTTCCTTTCATCATCATACCCACATCACATTTCACATAGGTGCATACATCTTCTGAATGCGCGTTTCTCTCTGCTTCTTTGATGTACGACGCTGATTTTTTTCGCATGGCGCTTTGCAGCGCATTAATTTCCGGGTATACCGGCAGCATATCAAAAGTCCGGATCAGTTCAGACAAGTTTCCCGGAATGAACGTATAACACACTTTTTTGCCCGTTTCTTTTGCTTTTGCAAGTTCGTTGAAAAGACTGCTAATCATCTCTTTTTGCAGAATCATGCTTTTTTCTTTTTGAGCTTCCATAGTTCCCTTCGATTTATGATTGTAGCTGATCTTTTATGCCGGTTCGCCTTCCCAGAGTTTGATTGAATCTGAAAAAGTGCCCACCTGTTCTTTAATTACTTTGAATTGATTAATGTTTTCACTGTATTGGAAGGAGATGTACCGGATTCCCATTTTATTAAATGCGTTTTGAAAAATAGGGGCATCCAGCAAACTCGGATCACAAAAACTGGCAGAGGCAAAGATGACACCGTCTGCCCCGCGGTCTTTTACAATTTTTGCAAGGCGGTATTCTTTCGGATCGTTCACATCATAAATGGAAGATGAATACTGACTCTGTTTTATATAGGCGTTTGAGATGGCTTCCAGCGGATTTTCTGATGTGTTATCAATATCCCCAAGAATCATTCGTGATCCAAGCATGTAATCATCATCCACCACATAACAACCGGCCTCTTCAATAGCCCTGATTAATCCAATGGCGGGTTGTTCACAAAACGCACCGGAGATAACGACTTTAATTTTGTCCTGTGGTTCACCCACCTCACCGCTTATATAATGACATACCTGCTCCAGAATTTCATTGTGCTCTTCAACCGGAATGACAGTGCCTGCGCGAACCACATGATAAACATCTGCAATGGAAAGTCTCCACGGATAATCCTGGCGGATTTTGTAGATATAATCAATGAGTTCGCGGTTTTTATTATAAAGCCCAATGGATTTGTTAAGCGATTCGGGCGTTACTTTAATTCCGTTAATCTCTTCCATATAAGAGAGCACATGCTCCATTTCCTGCTGATAAAATCTGCCTCCTATTTCCGGCAAAAAATTCTGTGGAAAGTCCATGTACTTGACAAATTTTCCAACCTTATGTTGTCTGAAAATTCCGGACAGATTTCTGATTACATCACAAATGGACGGAAATATAAAACCACTCATGTGGTCCAGGTGTTTATCCAGCGCCAGTTCTATAATACTTCTGGGAATGTGACAGATGTATGACTGGTAATAAGCGTCTCCTTTCACAATCTGTTTGCGGTCGCCCCCACCGAAAATTCCGACCGGTAGCCCGCCTGCAGCATGAACGATTTCACGTGGAAAAAAAATAGGCATATAGCCTACCACCACTCCCTTTGGGTTTTCTTCAAGCCATTTTCGTGATCGTGTGAAATTGAGGTCGAACGCCAGCTCTTTACATTCATCCAGTATTTGCTGTATTTTTTTCATCATTAAGAATTTAAGTCAATTTCAATCTTTTGATTCTGCCTTCTTATTCTTGATGGAAAAAATGATGAACTGTAATCCTGCGATCAAGCAAAAAGAACTCCGAACCAGGTATCGTTACAATTGTGTCATCTGATGATAAAGTTAGGGAGACGTGTATCGGCAAACTATGATTCCAATCATAAAAAATAACTCTGATATTTAGATGAGCAATGGAATTAATGCCGTTTTTTGAAAAAAATTAACTTCCCGGTATATTTTAAAATTCACTGAACAGCATTGACCTAATGAGCCTGATTTTTTTTACCTGTTTTGTCAGAATTATGGATTCTGGCAAAAAATAAGCTCAGAAACATCTTATATTAAATATGTTTTAAATCAGAAAATGATTGATCACTTGTCCCTGTCTGTCTTATGGATGCTACTGAATTTTTAGAGCGTATTAATACAAATTTTGTTACTTTTCCCCATAACTGCATTCTATGCAAATGCACACAGATCAAAAAAATCTGAAACACTGAAACGGCTCTTATGAAAATCATTTTATTGGGGATTCATATAGTCGCTCTGGTTAGTTGTCAGGCTCCGGCTGAAAAAACAAAACCCACCTTGCCTGTTGACGACACCATCCCTGAAAGGATCAGGGTTGAAACACCAAACCCGTTTGAAGATTCGTTGAAAGCGTATTTTGATTTTCCGCTGGATTTTTATGCTGCGAAAAAAGAAGCCCGTGATATGCTGGATGGTTACTCTAAAGCGTTCAAGGAAGAATCTGCGCATAAAGTGGATGATCCGGAAGCACTATTTTATTGTTACTGGAATTATGCGTTCGACGCAAAACAAGTTCCGGTTGGACGCTCTTTGATATTTGCAACGTGGAAACCCTGGAAAACGGCAAAGCAACGCTATTACGAAACAGATAATGAAACCCTTGTCGGTATTGAATCACGAATTAAATGGGACGGACTGAAACGTTCCAATTTCGTCGGATTGAAAATGCATTCTGTTCAAACACGCTTTGGGCAACCAATGCATACCCGTAATGATTGTGCCCTCTACTATCAGGAAGACAAAATTCTTATTCTACACCAAAAAGGAGAAAAAATTGACTGGTTCAGATATTATTGGATGAATGCGAAAATTGAAAATCCGGATTCCCTTTCAGAAGCACTTTTTGTTTGGTAAATTTGAAACATGGCAACATTAAATGGAATAGGAACCAAATTTCATGGATTCAGAAACTGTCAGCCGGATGGAACAGCGGATGTAACACTGTGGCTGGTGTTTCTTTATTTTCCAATCATACCGCTGCGTTCTTACCGCATTAAACGGAAAGCAACAACTATGCGTGAATTCAGTTATACCGTGCAGGAAAAAATTCCGCTCCATTTTAAATCGGTACTGACTACCTGGTTTTTTGGATGGATTGTAACGCCTATTCTCTGGTTCTGGCCCCTGCCCTTTGCCGTGCGCGAGGTGGGCGAATACCTGGGTTATACAACTGAAAACGCAGATGGTGCATTTTACTATTTTGTTATCGCATTTGCAATCACCTACATTGTCGTTTTTGCGTGGAAGTGGAAAGACTGGGATGAAAAGCGGGGATTGCCTGTCAAGTCTAAATAAACTCAAAATCAACCCGGCGGTTCATGCGCTTTCCCTCGGGTGTTTCGTTGGATGTTGCAGGGTCCTTTTCACCCCTGAATTCAATGACAATTTTGTCGGCTTTTACACCTTGTGAAATTAAATACTGGCGAATAATTTCAGCACGCCTTGCTGATAAATCCACATTATACTCATCAGTACCATTTGAATCGGTATGACCGATTATTTTGATACGAAGATCCGTGTGCGAATTAACAATACGCGCCATGTTTTTTAAATAGGCCTCATACTCTGGTTTCAGGCTATCCTTATCGTGATCAAAGTAAACGGGTACAAACTGAAAATTTTTCATTTCAGCCTCACGCACGTAATAGGCATTCCACCCACGCTCCAGGTCACTGGTCAGGTTATTGAACCAGGAATGGTATAGGCTGGTGGTATCAGTCCTGGAAAGTTTGTACTTTGACCGGTAGAGTATAATTTTGCCTGCGGCCCGTTTGCAATCGTCTGATGACCATGCACCCGACAAATAGCCGGTGGAATCATTGTAAATAAGGGTGCCTTTATTAGTACACCAGTATTTACCACTTTCATTCTCCTGCAAGCCTATAATCACATCTTCAAAATGAATTATCGTGCGGTCTTCGGCCCGGCCTTTAATATTTTTATACGCAAAATAATGCGTAAACGGGGTTTCAATGCGTGATTCACCGGTCATTACCCCGGTGGTTTTATCTATCTTAAAATCAAACCAGATGGCATTGCCCTTTTTATAGGTTTCACCCCCGGTCATAATAATTCCCTGCCAGGTTCCCTCCAGGAAATTGATTTGCCCCAAAAGCGGCCGGCACAGAACAAGAAAGAGAATTAACAGCTTAAAGCGCATGATTTCAGGCATACAAATATCATTCCTTATATGCAATATTACCGTATTTTGTTACAGAAATATACAAATAGATTCAGGAATAAACCGTCTGAAATGGTTAATTTTAAACCATGATCTTACGCAAAGTACTCTCTGAAAACTTTCCCATGCTCACTGAACCGGAGCTAATTGAGGAAATAATGAAAGTTGGTTTTATCCATGAAGTGGAAACCGGTGAAATACTCATTGACATTGGTGAAACCATCGTAAATATGCCAATGCTGATCGAAGGTTCTATCAAAATCATTCGCGAAGACGAAGAAGGAAATGAAATGTTTCTTTATTATGTGAATGCCGGGAATACCTGCGCGGCCTCGCTGACATCGGGTTTTGGAAATCAGAAAAGTACGATTCGTGCTATTGTGGAAGAGCGCGCTACGTTCCTCGCCATTCCGGTAAAATACATCGACCCCTGGATGGCTAAATACGCATCATGGAGAGCGTTTATTTTAAATACCTACAATCTGAAATTTGAAGAAGTACTTAAAGTGGTTGACCTGCTTGCCTTTAAAAATATGGATGACCGTATTGCCAACTACCTGCATGAAAAATCAGAACTTCATCATTCTAAAATTTTGAAATTGTCTCACCAGGAAATTGCTATTGACCTGAATACCTCACGGGAAGTAGTTTCACGGATTCTGAAGCAAATGGAGAAAACCGGTTTGATTCACATTGGCCGCGGGCAACTGGAACTACTTGGGCAGCGTTAATTGGTGACCGCTTTATCCCTGCATACGTCCGGAAATTTTCTTAAACCCCAGCTTTTATTTATCCAAAAACAAGTACTTCTGAAATCCGTCCAATCCGCTTCATCCGTGTTCTAAAAAAACCCAAATCAGAACACTGATAACACAGATGCGACGGATAAAAACGGATATGATTTATCTTAAAAAAAACACTTCTGAAATCCGTGAAAAATCCGCCCAATCCGCTTCATCCGTGTTCTAAAGAACCCTAATCAGAACACTGATAACACAGATGCGACGGATAAAAACGGATATGATTTACTAAAACGGAGTTGTCCTAACTATTCTAAACCCGGTTTAAAAAATACGGCAACTCAAAATAGCCGTATCATCTACGTAGCGTCTTGAACCCCTCCAATCATCTAGCTTAGAGAAAATAATTTCATTCAGATCTTCCATTGAAAGCGGGTAAAAACTCTGAACAATTTTTGTCAGACGTTCGGTTTCAAACTGCTCATCGGTATTATTTTCCAGTTCAACAACCCCATCGGTATAAAGAATCAGCGTGGTGTTATTCTGAATTTCAATTTCACCGCTGTCAATGAACGGTATTTCTTCAAGCATACCCAGCCCGATGCAACCCTTGTTGAGAAACGAAGATGCTTTTCCACGAATCAGAATAGGCCAGTTGTGTCCCGCATTGATGTATTTTAATTTACGGGTTTTGGAATTGTATTCTGCAATAAAAAACGTGATGAATTTTTCACCGCTGGCGCTTGCAAAAACCTGTTTGTTTAATTCAATGATCAGCTCTTTCAATTCAAGCCTGCGGTAATTATACATGGTACGCACCGTTGCCTGAAAATTAGCCATGAGCATGGCTGCTGAAATTCCCTTACCGCTGACATCGGCAATACAAATGATAAACTCATCTTCATTCAGCTGAATGTAGTCGTAATAATCTCCGCTCACCTTGTTATGAGACAAATATTTTGCAGAGATGTCTATTTTATGATTGGATGGCAGGTTATGCGGATAAAGTAATTTCTGCATTTCAGATGCCTGCTCCAGCTCACGTTTTACCAGTTCCTGCTTCACGCTTTCTTTTGCCATGCGTTTATTCTCAATGGCAACCACAATAATGTTGGTGAGTGTTTGTATAAAATTCAGATTGGCAAAAGCTACCTGCGGATTCGTCTGCAGTTCTTTCAGGCCTCCAATAACCAGGTAAGCCAGTGCATTTTCTTTGTGTAATACCGGAATAATCACATCAAAATCATTCAGTGATTTTTTGTAGGATGATTCAATCACGGTAATTTCTCTGAACCGCAAAATATCGCGTTCAACGTTGATATCTTTTATGGTTCCCTTGATACCGGTTTTTACCAGAATCTGCCATCCGCGCTGATTTGTAAACAGAATGAATTTTCGAAGTCCAAGCTGTTCCTGCAGAATATAATGATAAAGCCGGATCAGCTCATCAACCGGTTTGTTCAGGTTGATGGTTTTGGTGATTTCCAAAAGTGAATTCAGCTTAAAGTCTTTTGCTTTAAGCCTGTTCTCTAATTCCAGCAATATTTTTTCAGGAACGAGTGTCATAAATTTTCAATGATGCCCGGCAATTTTCGCAGGGCAGCCATTTCACGTAAAACGGTTCTTGCATCGTTGGCCGGTGATCCAAAATAGGTGGCATTTCCTGCAAGGCTGCGGGCAACGCCTGACTGCGCCTGAACAACGGCATTTTCACCAATGGTCACATCACTGGTTACACCAACCTGCCCCCAAAGTGTTACATTGTCTTCAATAACGACACACCCTGCAATACCCACATTTGCCGCAAAAAGGCAATTTTTACCCACTACGGTGTCATGCCCGACATGTACCTGGTTATCAATTTTAGTTCCTTCACCAATAATGGTATCGCCCGTTACACCGCGGTCAATGGTTGTCATGGCGCCTATTTCAACCCTGCTTTTCAGAATTGTCCGGCCGCAGGTATGCATGCGGTGGTAACCGTCTTTTTTCTTTTTGTAATAAAAGGCACTGTGACCGATAACAGCATTAGGGCCCACCACCACGTCGTCTTCAACAATTGTATAATCGCAGAGAACAGCGCCTGACAGAATTGTGGAGTTTTTTCCAATGCTTACATGGTGACCAATCGAAACATTCGGATGAACAACTGAACCTTCACCAATGGTAAAATTATCACCGATTATTTTTGTCCACACTTTGTAGGGTGAATGATGCAGTGTAATTTTATTAAACGCATCAAAGGGTGCGTCTGAAATAATAATGGCTTTACCTGCCGGAATTTCTTCTACTGCTTTATCAATTATTATAATATCAGCTTTGCTGTTCAGCGCTTTTTTATAATATTTCGGATGATCTACAAACACAATATCACCGGGTTCAACTTTATGAATTTCATTAATACCGGTAACAGGCATTTGCGGGTCTCCGACAAAAGTGCACCCTAAAAATTCTGCAATACTTTGCAGTGTCTGAGGAGTTGAAAATTTCATGTAAACAGATTAATCCAATGTAAAGGTACTGAAACCCTTGCCGGCAGTGACTTACTGCCTGTTATAGTTATGAAACACCCGTTGTTAGTTCGTTGACCGCTCATTTACAACAAGTTCTGCTATTAATTACAGACCACAGCGAAGTACTTCACGGGGCATGCAGAAATAGCCGGAAAATTGCTCTGAAATCGTTATTTTTGGGACGGAATGAAATTACGGATACTAACTCTGCTGCTGGTTTTACCAGCCCTGATAAGTCTTGGACAGACGACCGTCATTGAAGGGCACGTAACCGATTCTATTACAGGCAAGGGCATTGTTTTTGTAAAAGTTAAGCACCAATACAGCGGCATTGGAGCGTTTACTGACACATCGGGCTTTTACTCCATCAAAACCAATCAGCCTTCAGATACCCTTGAATTTATTTGCATAGGCTATAAAACCGTTAAGCGGGCACTGATTCCCGGGCAAAAACAAGTCATTGACGTTCAGCTTTCACCCGCAGCCAAAAACCTGACAGAGGTGGTTGTAGAAGCGGGTGACAACCCGGCGTGGCGCATTCTGGACTCGGTACGGGCACACCGCAGTGAAAATGACCCTGAAAACAAAACAGCCTATCAGTGTGAGGTATACAACAAGCTTCAGTTTGACGTCAACAACATGTCTGAAAAATTTCAGGATCGTAAAGTGTTTGAAAATTTTGATTTCATAATGGATTACATGGACTCTGTAAACGGTGAAAATTACCTGCCTGTTTTGCTGACAGAGTCCATTTCTGATTATTACTTCCGCAGTCCCCCGGCGCAGCGGCACGAGGTTATTAAAGCAACGCGAATTACCGGTGTTGATTACCTGCAATTAGGGCAGTTTACCGGAGACATGTATCAGAATGTAAACCTGTATTCAAATTACATGGATCTTTTTGCACGTGATTTTATGAGTCCGGTAGCTGAAGGAGCAAAGCTTTTTTACAAACATTACCTGCAAGACAATGATACCATTGACGGTGAGGTATTTTATCATATCAAATTTACCCCGCGCCGCTCAGGTGAAGCTTTGTTTGAAGGTGAGTTCTGGGTGCATCAGCCAACGTTTGCCATTACACGGATTATAGCAAAAATACCGGCAGACATTAACCTTAACTATGTTTCAGGTTTTTATGTAGAGCAGACGTGTGAGCAGGTTGAACCTGGTGTATGGATGATGACGAATGAAAAAATGCTGGCCAATTTTGACCTTTTTAATGAGGCAGATGATTCGCGCCTGATGGGGGCCACCGTACACAAAAACACCACGCGCCGTTACTTTGTATTTGACCAGCCTAAAGAACTTGATTTTTATTTGATGGATGTACAGATACTGGACAGTGCAGCAAACAGGGATGACGTTTATTGGGAGGCTGCCAGGCATACTGATTTGAACGAAGAAGAACAAGGGGTTATTGAGATGGTTGACTCGCTGAAAGAAAACCGTACCTACAAGTTTTATGAAAACCTGACTTATTTTTCATACACCGGATTCTGGCGCTGGAAAAAAATTGAAATCGGAAATCTGTATTCAATTTACAACCGCAATGTGGTTGAGGGTGACCGCCTGATGCTGTCGTTAAGAACATCCAACCGCTTTAGTAAAAAAGTAGAAATATCCACATTTGGCATTTATGGCTTTGGTGATAAGCAATACAAATACGGCGCATCCGTACGCTGGAAAATATCCAATGCCCCGCGTGAAATGCTTCGTTTTGCCTACAAAAAACGAATAGAGCAACTGGGGCTTGCCTCTTCCATCGGAGACATTGGAAACTCCTTTACAACACTTTTTTCAGCCGGCCCGCTGGATAAACTCACCATGGTTGACCAGGGCAGCATTTCGTTTGAGAAAGATTATAAAATTGACATGCGCACCTTTCACGCTGTGGAGTGGAAACATTTTACACCACTGGGCAGTTCAGATTACAGCCGTATAGACCCTTTTGGTGACACCCTTAAAATTACCGGGCTTACGTCATTTGAAATCCGTAACCAGATCATGTACACCCGGGAAGAAAAATTCCTGGCCGGTCAGTTTGACCGTTATTCCCTGGGATCACGCAAACCCATTGTATCACTCACCCACACCTGGGGCATTAAGGGGGTGCTGGGCAGCCAATATAATTTTCACCGCCTTGATTTTGCCTGGGATCACCGGCCCAAAATCGGTTTCCTGGGAAAACTTCATTACACCGTTTATGCGGGAAAGATATTCGGAACCGTACCCTATCCCTTTCTGGAGGTTCACCAGGGCAATGAAACCTATTACCTCCAGATAACCACCATGAACCTGATGAATTATTATGAATTTATCAGTGATGAATGGGTGGGCATTAACTTTGAGCACTACCTGATGGGACTCATCACCGACCGCATTCCGCTGATCAAAAAACTGGAGTTACGCATTGTTTACTCAGCCAAAATGGTCATTGGCCGCTATAATCCCAAGCACAATGCCGAAATGCTGCTGCCCTACTATTCGCACAAATTCTCATATCCTTACTATGAAGTGAGTGCCGGTTTTGAAAATATCTTTAAATTTATACGAGTTGACGCAATCTGGCGTTTATCCTATCGTGATCATGTGAACTTATACGGTGAACCCATCAAAAACTTTGGCGTTAAGTTTACATTCTCTGCAGATTTTTAAAAAATGAAACTACGAACAGAAAATATTCATAAGACCTACAAGGGAAGACAAGTAGTGAACGGCGTATCAGTAGAGGTTAACCAGGGAGAAATTGTGGGCCTGCTGGGCCCCAACGGCGCCGGAAAAACAACGTCGTTTTACATGATTGTCGGGCTCATTTCACCCAATGAAGGGCATGTATACCTGGATGATGTTGACATTACCCATTCTGCCATGTATAAGCGTGCTAAACTCGGGATTGGTTATTTACCGCAGGAAGTTTCTGTATTTCGAAAAATGACGGTTGAAGACAATGTGATGGCAGTGCTTGAAATGACCAAACTGAATAAAGAAGAACGCAAAGCACGGCTTGAAGTGCTGCTGGATGAATTTGGCCTGCAGCATGTGCGCAAAAATTTGGGTCAGAGTTTGTCAGGCGGTGAAAAACGACGGACCGAAATTGCGCGTGCTTTGGCTACAGACCCTAAATTTATTTTGCTGGATGAGCCTTTTGCCGGTGTTGACCCCATTGCGGTTGAAGACATTCAGAAAATTGTCTGGAAACTGAAAAGTAAAAACATTGGTGTTTTAATCACAGACCACAATGTGCAGGAAACCTTGTCTATTACTGACCGCACCTACCTGCTTTTTGAAGGCAGCATTCTGCGTTCTGGTTCTGCTGAAGAACTGGCAGCTGACCCTCAGGTGCGTAAAGTTTACCTGGGACAGAATTTTGAATTGCGAAGGACGGATTTTTCACAAACACAGGTTGTGAATGAAGAAAAACGCGAGGCCGAATTTAAATCAGATGAACAACGAAATGCAGCATACATTTCAAATATCATAAACCTGGCCCGTAAATCACAGGCTAAGTTAAATCCGAAGTTAAACGTACGCTATTACGAAGACTTACTGGAAGACACCAAAATTGACGAATTGATAATGCGCGTAAACGAACTGAAAACCTATTTCAATTCAGTTGCGTTGGGTAAACGGGCAAGCGAACTTCACCGGAAAATCAGTTTTGGCCCTTTATCAAACTACTATACGCATGCCTTTAAATGGGCTATTATCTATAACGTACTGGCATTTGTGCCGCCGTTGAATCTTTTGCTGATTATTCCAAATTACAAAAGAATGAAGCGCTGTAAAGAAGATCTGGCCCTGCTCATAACAAAACTTGAAGCCATGCGGCACCTGGTTGAAAACCCTGATCTGGAAAAAATGCTCTGAGCAATTACCTAAAATCTGCGCTTAAAGGGAACGTTGATGACGCAGGTTTTATATGATTTTTGCTGATCTGATTGATTTCTTTATCAGGACTTGTAATTACCCGAAGTATAATCTTTTCCAGTTAACAGATCCTATTTTATCCTAATCCATTGGCGCTATCTGCATTCCAAAAAAATATGAGTGATTTCAGAATCTGGAAATCATACCACAACTAAACTGACCCTCTGCGTTTGATCACCTGGTTTACCCGCACCATTGCAAAAATCGAGATTATACTGATCGTACTTACAATATACCCAACGGTATTGTAATGTTCAATCGGGCTGGTTTCGGTTTCCTGTATGATGATCATTCCTCCAACCATTGATGCGATACCACCTGCAACATACTGCAGTGATGAACTCACACTCATATAAGCACCGCGGTCGTACTTTTCAGGTAAACCCGAAACGAGTGCCTGGGAAGGAACCATTCGTCCCATTATTCCGATCATCATACAAACGTTAAAAATCATAATCGCCCACAAGGGTAAAACCGGTAAATTGGTATAGACAAGAACTATTACAATTAACCAGATACACGAAAACGTGAACATATTTATTTTAGGATAACGATCACTGAGCCGTCCAAAAACCGGCATTATCAGGAGCGTACTTACACCTGCAACCATAAAAAGCCAGGTCAGATTTTCCTGCGAAACGCCCAGGTTGTTAACTGCATAGGCGCTGCCCCAGGGCATCATCATGAATCCACCCAGTGAAAGTAAAGCCATTGCCAAAAAACCACTCCGGTATTCGCGTTTTTTTAATGTGCCCCACAAATGTAAAAGTGCATTTCGGTCATTTTTAATCTCCAGGTGCTTATTGACCGGTTTCAATTTCAGAAGAATCAGAATCCAGATTACAAGCGACAAACCAACGATCATAAAAAACGGCGCTTCCCAATCCCAATAATTGGCAATCAACAGGCTTATCGGTATTCCAAGCACCTGGCTTGCTCCAAAGCCCATTTGCAAAAAGCCCATCACCCGGCCACGCTGATTCAATTCAAACAGATCTGCTACGATTGCCAGCGAAATGGATCCAATCACACCTCCAAAAATTCCGGTAAAGATCCGCGCAGCAACCAGTGTCGGATACGTTGTGGCCAAACCACAGAATAGCGTACCTAAAATAAAGCCGATGTAAAAAAACATCAGTAATTTTTTACGATCAAACCGGTCTGCAAAACCCGCTGTTAAAAACGCTGAAATTCCAGCACTGAAAGCGTATGCTGCCACCACAACTCCAAACTGATCCTGTCTGAGATTCATGGATTTGGTAAGAATATCACCCAGCGGCGACATAACCATAAAATCAAGTACTACCGTAAACTGGGTGAGAGCAAGAAGGGCGATAACAAGAATCTGGTAAGCAGATAATTTAATGGGAGCAGATTTTTTTTCTGGCTGCATAAACTGTTGTTTTTAGTAAGCACTTGTGTACTTAAACCTGTGCTGCTTTTTAACAACAGAAGTGTCATACATGAGATTGGGGGCGACAAAGTTCGCGTATTTTATTTGAAGAAACACCATGCATTGTAAATTGTTTTTCTATCGCTAATTTTGCCGTATTATGTCATATACGATCCGGCGAATTGAACAATCAGACAATGCTGCCCTTGCACAGGTTATCAAAACTGCGCTGGAGGAACAGGGAAATAATAAGCCCGGCACCATTTATTACGATCCGTTGCTGTATGACATGTTCAGTGGTTACCAAACTGCAGATGCAGTTTACTATGTTGTTATTGAAAACGGAGAATTACTTGGCGGATGCGGTATTGCACGAATCCCTAATCAGTCTGAAAACTACTGTGAGCTGCAACGCATGTTTCTGAAAAAAGAGGCACGTGGTAAAGGAGTTGGCGCCGCACTGATGAATAAATGCCTCGACTTTGCCCGGGAAGCCGGGTATGACCTGGTTTATATTGAGACGTTCTGCAACATGACGGAGGCCATCCGGCTTTATGAACGGTCAGGCTTTGAGTACATTGATCACCCTCTTGGCAATACCGGCCATTTCTCGTGTGACAAGTTTTTGGTGAAACGGGTTTTCTAATTTACCCCATAGAAAAAATACACATCGAGTTATTGATTTCCGTTTTTGAAAAGACCTGTGTGAAACCTATGTTTTCTACTGTGCCTATGTGTTTCAAAGAGAGGCTAAAAATCTACCACATAGGAACATAGTTCACATAGAAAAGGCACATAGAGTTACTGGTTTCTTTTTTTGAAAAACCCTGAACAATCAGAATTTTTTCAACTCTTCATACACCCGGTGAACGGGCAGCCCCATAACATTGAAATAGGAACCTGTCAGTTTTTTGATGGCTACAAAACCAATCCAGTCCTGCGCGCCGTATGAACCGGCTTTATCAAACGGTTTGTATTTTTCAATGTAAAAATCGATTTCATACGCTGTAAGCGGGCTGAATTCAACACGTGTGTGTTCACTGAATACCACTTTCTTTTCTTTTGACCGGATACAGACGCCCGTTACGACCAGGTGTTCTGAATCGGCCAGTGTGTGCAGCATGATCTGAGCCTCCTGAACCGACTTTGGCTTTTCAAGAATTTTTCCGTTATGAATGACGATGGTATCTGAGGTAATGATAATCTCATCCGGCTGCATTTCATTCAAAAATTCAGCTGCTTTTTTTTCTGCCAGGTACGCCGGAACATCTTCAGCGTTCATTTCAGCCGGATAATTTTCTTCTATTTCTTTGATACGGACTTCAAACTCAAGTCCTAATCCTTTCAGTAATTCATGCCTGCGGGGTGATTTGGATGCAAGAATGATTTTTTTGTTTTTGAGGTTGTCGAGCATAGCGCCAGCAATGTGCAGATAATGTACCAGTAAATAAACAGGCCTTACTGGTTATACACCTTGTATGGAGCAAAGATAACAGAAGTCATGCAAAATTCATACTACCTCGTGCTCTGCCGGAGATCTAACCGGTCTTTTTATAATTTCGCATAATGCTGTAAAAATCATCCCTGTACTTGACCATTTCATTTTCCATGATAACATAGGTTATCTTTTCGCCGCATATTGGTGAAAACAATACTTCAAATACAACTTCCGGGGTTACTTTTAAATGAATCTCAACAAAATCAGGATACGTTTTTGACTGTAGATTTGCTCTGCAGCTTGTGCAATGAAATTCAACACGGTCACCGTTTTTGATTTTGAGATCATAGTCCGACCGATGCCCGTATTCTCCCGGAACTGCACTCAGGTACAGGTTTGCCAATTCAAAGTTGGTGGTACAAACCAAAAAATGAATTTGTCTGTCGGCGGTAAGCTTTGCGTCACAATGAGGGCAGTAATAGTCGTAATTTGCTAACATAAGGTAGGTTTTAGTGAGTTCTCTATCCTGAATTTATAGTTTCTAAGACCAGACTGATACACTGAATTTCCAAACGAACACGTTTGACTTCCTGGATAGTATAAAACCCGCTATTAACGAGCAGGGCTGTTTCGTTACAAGAACAATGGTGTTAACAAGCCAAAGAACATGGCGAGTTTCAGTAGGTTTGAGGATAGCAAATAAAATCTTCGCTGGTTAGAAAGAGCCATTATTATATAACTGGCCAGTACTGCAACGCTGGAAAATCCTATAAATGCATAAATGACATGCTGATTTGACCAATCAATATTCAAAAATCCAATGGAATAACCGTTCAGATAAAATTCCATTTCCCATGAAAAAAGAACATAAAGAAATAACGCTATCAAAAGTGGAAAAAGCAATGAAAATAGAATCCATTTTGTTTTTTTCATTCCCATTTTTATGGGAAGCGTCGTAGCATTCAAAAGTAAATCGCCTTTTACATCCGCCATATCTTTAATGATTTCCCTTATCAAATTCAAAAAAAACGATGTTGCCGAAATTGAAACCGTCAGTAGAACCAAGTGACCCGGACTAAAAACATAATATGTATCATGAACTTGTATTTCGATCTGATCTAAAGGAAAAAAGAAAACAAGCACATAAATTGGCACAGTGGCCACAAGCAGTGCTACAATTAAATTCCCCAGTAGAAATTTTCGTTTAAAAAAAGCCGAATAAAACCAAAGCAGATTAATGCAAACAAACGACAGAAGCACAATCCACCAATTACTCAATTTCCATGAAAGATAAAATGCTATTAAGATTCCAACGACATTAAAACTCCAATGCAAAATAATAGCCCACCGCCTTTTGATGTATTTATCTATAACCAGTAAATCCGGTTTATTCACCCGATCTGCCTTGACATCAAAATAATCATTGATAATATTGCCCGCAGCGGCTATCAGCACAGTTGAAAAAACCAACAGTAAAAAATTTGTTTGAAAAATACTGGAATCCCAAATGGAGGGTTCTTTGAGAAAACCTTCGGGATCAAACACGGAATAATCAAAATATCCGCCTGGTTTTTCGTGTTTTTGATATTTGGATAAAAAAACCTGAAACACCCCCATTGTCAGCACAATCACTAAAAGATTCAGTGGCCTGATTAACCGGAAGAAATGCCAGAGTGATTTCATTTACCTAATCTCCTTTTTCAAAATACCGTCTTTCACAACTATCGAACAGACGATCAACAAATGTCGAATACCGAAGGCTCTCTTCATTCTGTATTCAGTGTTCCTTATTCACTATTTTTTCAGCGGCCCGGACCTCTTCCCCTAAATTCTAAATCGCCGTAATCTTATACACCGTTCTGCGGTTTTTCTGATGTGCGTCTTTTTTCTCTTTGTCTGTTTTGAGTTTTGCAATCTCTTCATCAGATACTACCGGCTGCGTTTCACCATACCCTTTATACGTTAGCCGCTCTTTGGCAATACCTTTTGTGATCAGGTATTCGTACACCGCTTTGGCGCGGTTATCACTCAGTTCCAGGTTATGTTTATCATCACCCTGCGTATCTGTATGTCCCTGAAGTTCTATTTTCATGGTAGGATTGTCTTTCAGATACTGTGCCAGTTTATCCAGCTCAATGTATGATTCTGAACGCAGATTGTATGAATCAAGATCAAAAAATACATTTTCAAGTGTTACACAACCTCCGATTTCATTTCTTGGAACAAGTGGAATATCCTGGTGATAAGGGTCTGTTGAATTCTCAGGAACGGAAAGTGTAAAATTTACCGAATAAGGTAAATACCCTTCTTTTTCAACAAACAAACCGTAATCCTTATTTACCGGAAGTGTTACCAGAAATGATCCGGTTTTGGCATCGGAATACGAATAAATAACTTCCTGACCGGTCTCCAGGTCAACGAGTCTGAACTCAGCCTGTAGTTTGGCGTTGGTTTTTGAATCAAACACGGTTCCGGTCATGTAAATGGTTCGCGTTGGCCTTAGTTCTTCCGGCATTTCAAATTCATATAAATCCAGATCACCCATCCCCCCCTCACGATCTGATGCAAAAACAGCTACTTTGCCATCGGCAAAAACAAGCAGTGAATTTTCATTGTTTTGGGTATTGATCGGGTATCCCAGGTTTTTTGGATCACTCCAGGTTCCGTCAGGTCTCAGCGTTGACATGTATAAGTCATAGCCACCCATTCCAACGTGTCCGTTTGAGGCAAAATAGAGGGTTTTTCCATCCGGGTGAATCAGCACAGATGCTTCTGACTTAGGAGTATTGATATTGTCCGGCAGCTTTTTAGCTTCACTCCAGGAACCGTCTTTCAGCAAATAGGAGACGTAAATATCACCGTTGCGGATATTGCTTGCACCTGTTCCCCTGATTGGTCCGCGAATGAAGTAAAGCGTTTTTCCGTCAGCTGAAAGTGATGGCTGGGTTTCCCAGTTTTGAGAGTTGACACCGCCGGATAAATTAATTGGATCATACCAGGTGTTTCCTACTTTTTGTGTAATAAACAAATCACAGCTGCCATAACCTCTGCGGCCCTCTCCATAGCCTACCCGGTCAACGGCACAACCTACAAAAATCAGCGTTCTTCCATCCGGTGCAAAGGTAGGGGCTCCCTCATTAAAAGGGG
The DNA here is from genome assembly GCA_016192075.1 of Bacteroidota bacterium. GTDB lineage: Bacteria > Bacteroidota > Bacteroidia > Flavobacteriales_D > Crocinitomicaceae > JADJGJ01. The sequence goes on from JACPUU010000022.1 coordinate 225,837, forward strand.
TGTTGATGTTTTTAGGCATGGGTTCGCCCGTATTCCAATATCCCTCAAGGCTGGTGCTGACAAAAAAATCTTCTTGCTGAAAGCCTCTCGAATCAGTTACGCGGCGGGTAAAAAGCAATTGCTGCTGATCTACCGTCAAGGTTGGAAAATATTCGGGATCTGCCGTATTCACTCCTGCGCCAACATTGACCGGGTTAAACGGGTATGGATGTTTTATGGCATCTATGGCAAACTCACAGTTCAGTATAACCCAATCAGCCTCTATCAGCATTTCAGGATTTGCTCCCGGAAAGGTTTTGTAAACTTTGGCATGCTGAAGTGCGTCGGTATACAAACCCTGCGACCATTCAAGCAAAGCCAGGTCAAAATAAATATACCCGGTTGAAGAAACACCGGGGTTTACTTCCAGCACTTTGCGGTAAGCTTCAATAGCTTCCATGTTTCTGCCTGACTGCATACAGTATTCAGCTTTCAGAAGATAGGCATCTGAAAAAAGCGGATCCTTTTCTATGGCTTTATCCAGGTAATAAATGGCCGTTGCATAATCCGGTAATCCTGTTTGCAAATCTATTACGCGGGTGGCCTCCATCGCTTGTTCTACATATTTGATTGCCTTTTTGCTTTTGGTATCCCAGGAACCAGGTTGTGCGGTAGAACACGCGGCAGTCATCAATATAAAAAAGCCCAAGACTAGTTTTTTCATAACGCAGGTTAAGGTATGTTCAGGTATTTATGTGTTTGCAGTGAAATGGTCCACCGGGTATTTCTTTTAACGTAATCAAGCATGATTGGTAACACTTCATCACGCTTATCCCATTCAGGCTGAAGGTAGAGACGGCAGTTTTCCGAAACACGGTCTTTCAGTTCATTGGCCCAAACCAGGTCATGTTTATTAAAAATAATGATTTTAAGTTCGTTGGCTTTCTGATAATTTTCATCAAGCGGCATTTTAAATTTTTTAGGTGAGAGGCAAATCCATGAAAAATGGCCACGGATTGGATAAGCACCTGAAGTTTCAAGGGCAATTTCCATGCCGGCTTCTTTTAACCCTGATGTCAGGAATGAAAGATCATACATGGCGGGTTCACCACCGGTAATAACCACAAAATCAGCACCCGATTCCAGCACACGCTGAACCAGTTGTGAAACCATTACCTGACTGTGTTTACCGGCATCCCAGCTTTCTTTCACATCACACCAGTGACAGCCTACATCACACCCTGCCAGCCGGATGAAATAGGCCGGACGGCCCGAATAAAAACCCTCTCCCTGAAGGGAGTAAAAATCTTCCATCAACGGAAGTTCCTGGTCTTTAAACTCGGTCATGAATTAGCTTAATGGGTGGTGGTCATTGTTTCAGGAACACAGATAATGAAATCTGCAATTCCCTTATTTTCTTCAGAAAGCGTTTCTACATTCTCTTGCGTTACCGTTGAAATGGTCATGATTGTTTCAATGGCTGCTTTTTTCTTCAGGTAATGAATAATACCTTCAAAACTGTCTGAATGATACGCCCCGTTGTAATGCAGAAAGGTGGCATTTGGCTTCATGTTTTTATCAATAAAATAAGCCATTGTTGCATCTTTAATAGCTTGTGCAACGGCCATGTTGTAACCGCCGTGGTCAGCATTCAGAAGATCTTTATAACAGTTCACGGTTGTGTCAAATTCAAATGTAGACAACGGAACGATGTATGATTTGGCAAGATCAGACAAACTGTTCAACCCTTCAAGCCCTTTTTTGTAAACAACACTTGCATAGCGACGCGGAATGTTTGTGGCAATAAATGCCAGTTTATTTGCTTTTGCAAATTCAAACAGGGGTTTATAATCGGTATTGTAATTAGGCCAAAGACGCACTTCTTCAGAAAAACTTTTTTCAGAAATCAGGCTGTTAAGATATTCATCCATGATGTATTGATTATCTGCCTCAAACATTTCTGCGCCCAAAATGAGGTTATTTTTTTTGGTGGTATACAATGCCTTTGTCAATTCAAATTGCAGCCAGTGTGAAATTGGGTTGTTGTGATATTCTCCAAAGAAAACGTATGATTTTTCTTCGGCAAATTTGACCATTTTTTCAAAGTCCGTTTCAGCACCCTTTGCGGTATAAATAACATAAGCAGGCTGACCTTTTGATAAACCTAAAAAAGTAACGCAGACAAGTGCAATAGTGCTCAAAAATTTTTTCATGGAATTAATTGCTTTAGTTGGCTTAAGCCAGATTGGTATCAGCCAAATTTAGCGGTTTTTTCGCTATTTTTGAAGTTGTTGTCTGACAAGGTCTTTAAATTCCCAGCAGATCAAAGATACGGTCATTCAAAAACGTCAGAAAAAAGGCTGTTGGAATAAGAATGTAGATTGACACCAGGCGCCAGATCGAAAACCGTAAAACGGGTCTTTTAAAAATTACAACCAGCAGAGGCACAAACAGAAACAGATGCACCAATGGAAAAATGCCGTACATGGAATTGTAAGACATGGTGGTAAAGAGCCTGTACTCTTCAAAACTATCCAGAAGAATCATTTTGTCAGAATGCTTTTTCATAGAAAGGTCAGGCGGATTAAGCACTACCGATATGGATTTCAAGTCATTAAACAACAAACTGCGGTTCCCGCGAATCTGGCCGTGATACTCATTTTGCCAATAGGACGGTTCCAGGACCCGAAAGTGCTCTCCTTTAGCTGAAATAATGTGGTATGGCCTTACAAAGGAAGCCTCATGCGCCACAATGGTTTCAGTGCTGCCGGTTACAAAATAATCTGTAATCAGCATCAATGAAAAGATAGTGGAATAAACGGCCCCTATTTTAAACCAGCTCCATTTCCATCCTGACGTAATAGAACTGAAATAAAGCGCATCTTTTCGGGCCTCCTCCTCCTGCTGATATTTATAACGTGCTTTGGCAAAAGCAACTTTTTCAGCAAAAAGGTCCTCTTCACTTTTTTGTTTGGGCTTAGGCTCAGCGGTAAACCTGCGCTGTCCCGTTAAAATTTCGTATGCTTCAGTAATCTCAATAAAGCGGGCATGCGCATCGGCTGAGCTGTTTTTATCCGGATGGTAACGGAATGCCATTTTACGATAGGCTTTTTTGACCGACTCAACATTATCTGTTGGTTGAATACCTAAAATTTTAAAATATCGGAGACGTTCATCCAGCATGTGTGTGATGGTCTTTCAAAATAGGTATATAATGCAAAAAGTCAAAAAAGTAAAACCGGTTCTGCAATTTACAAAAAGCACCTGCATCTTGGCACAGGTAAACTGACTGGTACAAAAAAAACGTCCTGACATAAAAGCCAGGACGTTTTCAAGTTAGTTGAGAGATGAATTATCTATTTTATTGAATCAACAACAGCTTTAAAAGCCTGTGGGTGATTTAGTGCTAAATCAGCCAATACTTTTCTGTTCAATTTGATTCCTTTTTTGTTCACTTTTCCAATGAACACAGAGTAGCTCATACCGTGTGTACGTGCACCGGCATTGATACGCTGAATCCACATTCCTCTGAATGAACGTTTCTTTTGTTTACGGCCTGAATACGCATGTACCAAACCTTTTTCGATGGCGTTTTTAGCAACGGTCCATACATTTTTCTTTCTTCCCCAGTACCCCTTGGCGAGCTTCATGAAGCGTTTTCTTCTTGCTCTCGAGGCCACTGCATTTACTGATCTTGGCATAATTTAATTTGTTTTTGGTAAACGGTGCGCATTATTTTTGATGCGACTTGGTTACTCATTTACCTGGTTTCTAACTTTTACCTTACCTTTTTCTGTCCTCCTATGCTGCGCTTCGGAGGACAAAGGATTTTTTTACATAAGCAATTGCGCTTTCACACTGTTCATGTCTGCTTTGTGAACCAGACCGTCTTTTGTGAGGCGTGCTTTTCTTTTGGTTGACTTTTTGGTCAAAATGTGGCGTTTGAAAGCGTGCTTTCTTTTGATTTTGCCACTTCCGGTAACCGTGAATCTCTTCTTGGCACTGGATTTTGTTTTCATTTTAGGCATCTTCTCTTTATTTTATCTCAACTAACTATTAACTATTCTCTTTGTCCCAGCGATGATCCCGATAGCTATCGGGGGCTGGGCTATTTTTTCTTTGGATTGATCATCATGATCATCTTTTTTCCTTCCAGTTTTGGCATTTGTTCCAGCGTTCCAAACTCTTCGAGCTCTTGTGCAAAACGCAATAACAGAATTTCACCCCTGTCTTTAAAAACAATTGCCCTTCCTTTAAAGAAAACATAGGCTTTCACTTTTGATCCCTCTTTCAAAAAGCCTTTGGCGTGATTGAGTTTGAAATTGAAATCGTGATCCTCAGTATTTGGACCAAAACGGATTTCTTTGACAACAACCTGCGCCTGTTTGGCTTTTATCTCTTTTTGCTTTTTCTTTTGTTCGTATAGGAACTTCTTATAGTCTGTAATTTTACAAACCGGCGGAACGGCATTTGGAGATATTTCTACCAAATCCATATCTGATTCCTGTGCTTTGCGTAAAGCATCACGGACAGACATTACTTCTGCTCCGCCATCCCATACAACACGGACCTCAGTGGCCGTTATTCGTTCGTTGATCCGGTGTAATTCTTCTTTTTGTCTGTTGAAGAATCTTCTACCATCCGGTCGTTTTTGTGTTTCAAAGGCTATAGTTCGTTCCCCCTTTCTTAAGTTTCTAATTCAATCTGTGTATCCTGTTTTTATTCTGATCCTACTTCGATCAGATCCCTCAGACAAGTCTTCGGGCTAATTCAGTTCTTTTTCTACTTCTTTGGTCAGATAGTCAGCAAAGTCAGCCATTGTCATGGTTCCAAGATCACCTTCAGCCTGTTTTCTCACACCCACCTGCCCGGCTTCAGCTTCTTTTTCACCTACAATCAGCATAAACGGGATTTTTTTAACCTCGTTGTCCCTGATTTTCTTTCCAATTTTTTCGTTCCTTTCGTCAACGAAGCCGCGAATATCGTAATTATTTAGGAAATCTAAAACTTTTTGGGCGTAATCATTATACTTTTCGCTGATCGGCAGCACGGCTACCTGGTCTGAAGTCAGCCACAGCGGGAACTTTCCGGCACAATGTTCAATCAATACCGCCACAAACCGCTCCATAGACCCAAACGGCGCCCGGTGAATCATAACCGGACGGTGTTTCTCATTATCAGCGCCAACATACTCCAGCTCAAAACGTTCAGGCAAATTATAGTCAACCTGGATGGTACCCAGCTGCCATTCACGGTTCAGGGCATCACGTACCATAAAATCAAGTTTAGGCCCATAAAACGCTGCCTCACCGTATTCTACAACTGTTTTCAACCCTTTTTCTGCTGCGGCTTCAATAATAGCCCGTTCCGCTTTTTCCCAGTTTTCATCTGAACCAATGTATTTATCAGGATTATTAGGGTCACGCAATGAGATTTGCGCCTGAAAGTTCTCAAACTTTAAGGTTTTGAAAATATAAAGCACCAGGTCAATCACATTTTTAAACTCTTCTTTTACCTGGTCCGGTGTACAGAAAAGGTGTGCATCATCTTGCGTAAAGCCCCGAACCCTTGTCAAACCATGCAATTCACCACTTTGTTCATAGCGGTAAACGGTTCCAAATTCAGCAAACCGAATTGGAAGGTCTTTATAACTGCGTGGTTTGCTTTTATAAATTTCACAGTGGTGCGGGCAGTTCATGGGTTTAAGCATGAATTCTTCTCCCTCATTGGGCGTTGTGATAGCACGGAATGAGTCAGCCCCGTATTTGGCAAAGTGACCTGATGTTACATAAAGCTCTTTGGAACCAATGTGCGGCGTAATTACCTGCTGATAGCCGGCTTTGCGCTGTGCCTTTTTCAGAAAATTCTCAAGCCGTTCACGTAGTTGAGCTCCTTTAGGGAGCCAAAGCGGCAAGCCCATTCCAACCTTTTGTGAAAAGGTAAAAAGTTCCAGCTCTTTGCCCAGTTTACGGTGATCGCGTTTTTTTGCCTCTTCAAGCATGGTGAGGTAATCGGTCAGGTCTTTAGCCTTTGGAAAGGTAATTCCATAGATCCGTGTCAGCTGTTTGTTTTTTTCATCACCGCGCCAGTATGCACCGGCGATAGACATTAGTTTAACAGCCTTAATGAATCCGGTGTTTGGAATATGCGGTCCGCGGCACAAATCAGTAAAATTACCCTGGGTGTAAAAGGTAATGGTACCGTCTGCCAGTCCATCAATCAACTCCAGTTTATAGGGATCCGCTTTCTCCGTAAAATATTTAATGGCATCTGCTTTTGAAACTTCCTTGCGGATGTATGGATTTTTTTGAGCAGCCAGCTCAATCATTTTCTTTTCAATATCCGGCAGGTTTGCATCTGAAATGCTGTGTGAACCCAGGTCAATATCATAATAAAAACCATCTTCAATTGGCGGACCAATAGCCAGTTTTACACCCGGGTACAGTGCTTCAATAGCCTCAGCCATTAAGTGTGCCGAAGAGTGCCACATAGCCATTTTGCCTCCCCCGTCATTCCAGGTCAGGAGTTTCAGCATGGTTTTTTCCGGCAGTGTCCGGGTGGCGTCCATTATTTCGCCATTTACTTCTGCAGCCAGCACATTTCTGGCAAGGCCCTCGCTGATACTGAGCGCTACATCCATAGCAGTTGCTCCATTCTGATACTCTCTGACAGAACCGTCAGGTAATGTTACTTGAATCATGATTGTTTAAAAAAGTGATGCAAAATTAAATAAAAAAGCTCCTCAAGCACTGAGCCGGAGAAGCCTTTTTCAATTATCGGGTGACATGTCTGTCTGCAAGGCAGACTGCGATTACATTTTATATCCCATTACCAAAACCATAGCTCCACGCTCTTTCATGGTAGGCGTTTTGTTTTCTGCGCCCGGTACACCTGGGATAGCATAGCTTACAAAAACACGTTTCAACCTTCCGCCATTTGGTTTTTTAGTATCATAGGCTTTTTGAAGTTCAGTTGTTTCAACCACCACATTTTTTCCCATAACACCTGAAAATTCTTTCAACAGAATGCGGCTGGTGATTGTCTGGTCTTCATCATAAATCTGCACGGTAATGTCATTTGGCAATGATTTTCCGTTGAATGAGAAGCGGTAATCTGTGTTATTAAAAAGGTATACTTCTACCTCTTTTGTTTGTTTGTAGGTTTTGAAATTAAAGTATGTAACCTTAGAACCATCATAACGGTAAGGTTTCAGGGCATCTTTCGCTTCTACCTTCTGCGTTTCAATATTTTCTTTAAACTCAGTAAGATTTGATGCAGTTTGGGCAAATAAAACCACAAAACAGAAACTGGCACTAATAATGAGTAATCTTTTCATCGGGTCTTCAGTTTTTAGGCGTTAATAATTTTTGACCGGAGTGTTTTGATCAGGTCACCCAGGGTTTTAAAATCAGCCTCTGTCAATTCAAGTTCAGTTGCATTTTCATCTGCTACATAAGCCTGAACAGAAGCAAATCCATCAAACGTTGTCTGAATTTTCTCCAGGTCAGTAATCAGCCATCCAAGATCTGTGCCACTGTTTTTTGGATCTTTTAATCCTTTGATGATATTGCTTAGAATAGCCATTTGCTCTGTAATCTGCGACCCCAGGCCTTCTTTTTCTTTATTTTTTTCATAATCGTAAACGCCCAGGTACATTCCTTCTGTCCAGGCGCCTGCAAAATGAATGGACGACTGGTGCTGCATGTCATTTTCTTCCATATAACTTTCAGTGCGCTCATGAATGTCAATCATCAGAATTTCGATCGAATCTTTGTCTTCAATGTTTTTATCAAACCGCTCCATCAGGTCTTGATTTTCAAAAACAGCTTCCATACCAATCTGTTCAGCCAGCGTTGTAATAACACCGAGGTATTTGCGTCCTTCATTGGCCTGCTCATTTAAAACACAATAAGCCATGTCAGCCGAATAAACACCAAAGTTCAGCATCTGTTTTAACTCTTCGGTATATTTTGAGGCATTTGCAGTTGAGTTGGTGATGTTGGAGTGATAGGCCAGGCCTGATTTTTTGAAGATACTTGCTACCTGAAGCGGTGACGGAAGGTGATAATCTACATCGGGCGATTCAAACATGTCTTCAGTGAGAACTTCATCCTGCGCAGTTGTATCAACAACGTTCATGGTGTCTTCCGGTTCTGAGTTCCCGCATGAGGCAAGGCCAAAGCCCAGTGTTAATGCGATCAAGCTGTTTTTTAGATTCACTCCTGTCATTTTGGTAAGGTTTTAGGGAAGCTAAAGTAAAAAAACCTTTTCAATCACGTGTAAAATTGAAAGAGTTTTTTTAGGTTTGACTCATGTTCAATACAATTTATTGATCTGAAAAACAAACTAAAGAACACTATCCCTTTTTATGAAACGAATTTTTACTCTCCTGTTTGGTTCCCTTTTTTTAACCAGCGTTAACGCTCAATTGTGGTTTGACATAGGTTTAAAAGGCGGAGGCGGATCAGGCTTTCTCAATAACAAAACGATCAGCAGTGATCCAAGGCTCAGCATTAACCCCGGCTACAATTATTTTTACGGTGGAAAAATCGGTATCAACTACGGATACTACGTTTCAATAGCCACTGACATAACCTACGGCAAAAACTCTTTCTCATTCAACCAGGCAGAACTTTTTGGCTCAACCACTACCTATAAATATACTATTGATTACGCCTCACTGAATATTTCACCTCTTTTCCGCTATACCAAAGATGCGTCTTACATTGAACTAGGACCTGAATTTTTAATGATTAAAAAACCCACGTACAGTGATGAAGCCACTGCCAAAGCAGATGTGGATGCCACCAATGAAATAAATACCCGGGTAACCAACCTGGTTTTTGGTTTTGGAGGCTATATTATGGGTAATGAAGTTGTTGCACTTCAAATGGGGTTAAGAGCACACTATGCATTGACAAATCTGACATCAGATACGTTTGAAGGCGGACGTTTTCCGCTGACAAATTATCCGGACGTTGCATCGGGTGTACCCACCAACCCATTCAGCATTCAGCTCCACCTGGAATTGAATTTTTCACTGGGGCAAATTGCACGATCATCAACCAAGTGCGGACGAAGAGTCGCTTTTCTGTCTTTCTGATTTAATCCTGGCCTGAACTGGAAACAACCCGCGTACCGGTTGTGCTCAGATTAATGATTCCATTAGTCGCCGGAATTCTGTTTGCCCATTTTTTTAATGCCGGTTTTTCACTGTGGATGATTGGCTTGTTAACCACTTTACTGATTCTTATTGCGTTACAGCTGAAATCAGGAAACCCGGTTTTAAAGCAGTTTTTTGGTTTGCTGATGACCCTGCTTTTTTTTGGTGTTGGCATTTACCTTGAAAAATCAGCTGACAGCAGAAATTATCCGGACTATTTTGCACACCAGCTGCAGCCCGATTCGACCCATTTTTTCCAGGTCAGGTTAACGGATTATCCTCAAAAATCAGGTAACTGGGTTAAATTTCAGGCACAGGTAATTGCGGCAGACCAACAGGCAACATTTGGAAAAGTGCAGCTGTACATTGAACGTGACAGCCTTTCAGAAAAACTGAAATACGGTGACGTACTTCACACCACCTGCCGTTTTTTTGAAATCAACGCCCCGTCAAATCCATCTGAATTTGATTACCGCAACTACCTCCGTCACCAGGACATTCATCACCAGGCATTTGTCTACTCAGGTCATTGGATTTCTATTGACTCTGACCCCAATCTACTGCTGAGCCTGGTGTATCAGACACGGGCTGCCTGCAATGAAATTATCGAAAACTCGGGTATGAAACCTGAAAACATGGCCGTTGCAAAAGCGCTTTTGCTGGGTGATAAAGAAATGATCAGCGATGAACTGATGCTTACCTATTCTGCTTCAGGCACACTGCATGTATTGGCTGTTTCAGGACTTCACGTGGGCATTGTTATGCTGATGCTGAGTTTTATACTAAAGCCGCTGAAACGCATGCCGGGAGGTAAACTTCTTTTCCTGTTTTTTGCACTTGCAGGCATTTGGTTTTATACACTGCTTACTGGTTTTTCACCTTCTATTTTGCGCGCAGCCGTTATGTTTTCATTTGTGCTTATTGGCAATGAACTGCAGCGCGACACATCTGTTTACCAATCATTGCTTGTTTCTGCGGTAATACTTATACTGCTTGATCCGCATATTATTTTCCAGATTGGATTTCTGTTAAGTTACCTGGCTGTTTTTGGAATTGTATTCTTTCACCCCAAAATCTATGCGCTTTTCTTTTTCAAATACAAAATACCCGATAAAATATGGCAGCTGGCCTCTGTTTCGGTTGCCGCCCAACTGGCTACCCTGCCGCTTTCCATTTATTGTTTTCACCAGTTTCCCAATTATTTTCTGTTTGCCAATCTCATTGTAATTCCGGTTTCATTTGTAATTCTGGTGCTTGGAATTATTGCCCTGTTTCTCCATGCTGTTCCTTACATCAGCGATTTTTTGTTTTACGTGCTTGACCAACTTATTACGTTGATGAATGAGGGTGTGCGGCAGATTGAAAAACTCCCCTATGCTATTCTGGACGGCCTGGTGATTCAATGGTACGATGCGCTGATTTTATTTGCCGTTATTTTCAGTATCGCTTTTACGCTTATTAAAAAATCAAAATCTTTTTTCTACCTGTCGCTGACATGTATATCGGTTTTTCTGATTTCACTGCTGGTGCAAAAATCGGTCCGGCATCAAACAAACAGTGCTATATTCTACAGCGTAAAAGATGAAGTGATTATTGACTTTATTCAGGGTGAACACATTACGTGTTTTGCCACGCCTGAAATGATCAGCAACACGCAGAAAATGCGCTACCATATTTACCCTAACCGGCTTGAAAAAAGCGGTGGAACCACACCGCAACAAACGTATCTGCTGGCTGATTCAACGCGGGTTATTTCAAAATCAGGTCAGACAATTTTATTTCTGAACCAGGCAATTGCTGACACCATTTATACTACCCGGTTTCCGGTTACTGATGTTGTCTACCTCTACGACTCAAAATTTATTAACCGGCAAATCATTGATTTTATTTCAGCAGAAAAAATTCCATTGATACTTGGCTGCAATGTTTCCCGCTCTCTTCGAAAATATCTTATTAAACGCTTACGACCTGATCTGCTTTATGATCTGACGCAAAACGGAGCACTGGTTATTAATTTGGAACAGTTCAACGGGAATTAAATCTCAATTTGTATTACCTTTCAGCAACTATTTGAAATGAGGCTCGTCTCTACAACCGAAGGTTGCTGATGAAAAAACTGCTTTTACTTATTCTATCAGGTACTATTGGAATGCTGTATTCAGTTATTTCCATTGCTGCATGTCCACAAGTCAATGCTGCCTTTACCACATCACAAACTTCAATTTGCGGACCCGGACCACAGGTCATTTCTTTTGTCAATACCAGTACCGGTGCCAACAATTTAACCGCCGATTACGAGTGGTTTCTCAACGGTGTTTCATTTGATAACACAACCGGTATGGGTGCCCCGGGGACATCTACCATTTCTGCAACCGGGACGTATACGTATATGCTGGTTGCTACCGATCCAAGCGTTCCATGTACTGACACCGCTACCGTTGTTGTTCAGATTTACCCGGTTCCCAATGCCAATTTCACCTTTACCCCAAACAATGACTGCGGTGGCCTGCCGGTTACATTTACCAACTCGTCTACCGGAACAACGGGAACGACAACTTATGCCTGGAATTTTGGAGATGCCGGAACAGCAACTACTACCAATGCAGTTCATACCTACGCCGCAGGCGGAAGTTACACTGTTACGCTCACACAAACCAATGGCCCTGGCTGTACCAATACCGAAACGCAAACAGTAACTGCATTACCCATTCCGGCGGCAGCCATTTCAGGTGCTGATGGCGATGGTGATTTAACCAACTGCCTTTTACCGGCAGACCCATCAACGTCTGAAGTAGTGACATTTTCAAATACCACAACCGGTGGTGTCAGTTATACCTGGGACTTTGGTGACGGTACCGCAACCTATACAACCGCTTCACTGGCAGATTTTACACACACCTATACAAGTTACGGTACCTACACCGTTACAATGACCGCGACACATGCCAACGGATGTACTTCTACGGCAACCATCACCGTTGTTTTTGAAAAGTATGTATCTGCCGCCATGACGTTGGATATTACCGAATACAGCGGTTGTGCACCACATGAGTTAAGTACACTGAACAATCTTTCTGTAAATGCCAATTCGTATACCTGGAATTTTGGAGACGGTACCATTATTACCACAACGAGTCCAATACCACCCAGCCATTTTTATACCGTTGCCGGAACATACACCATTTCGTTAACTGCGGTAAATAGCTGTAATACGGCCAACTCTACCATCAGCCCGATTGTTATTGTAGCCGGGCCAAACGGAAACTTTACCAACAGCCTTGCAGGATTCGGAAACTTAGGCTGTGCACCTCAGAATGTTTCATTTGCAAATACATCCACAGGTACTTCACCGGCAAACAATTATCAATGGAACATGGGTAACGGAAATTCCTATGTCAATGTAATTACCCCACCGGTTCAATCGTACACCACAACAGGTGTTTATACCGTAACACTGATTGCAGGTAATGCCTGCGGTTATGACACCATTACTACAACACTTACCATTGACACCATTCCGGTTGTTGACATTGTTTCCACACCCACCGAAGGGTGTTCACCACTGGTGGTTTCAACAACAAACAACTCCTATGCTCCGCCTATAATTTATACCTGGACTGTGGACGGTATTTTTGCCGGCAATGCAGCCACACTTCCAAATCAGACATTTATCAATTCAGGCGGATCAGCACCTGTTAACCACACCATACAATTAACAGGCAGCAATCATTGCGGAACGGATACCGACCTGGAAACGATTATTGTTCATCCGGAAACGATTGCAAATTTTACGGCGTCGACAGACACCATTTGTGCCGGCCAATCTATTTTATTTACCGATACTTCAACCGGCGAAAATTTAACGTGGAACTGGGATTTTGGTGTGTCTACAGCCAGTACACAAGGTCCGCACAACATTCTTTTTAATGTGGCCGGCACGTATACCATTCAGCTGACCACAGATGGTTATTGCGGCCCCGATGTTGCAACCCTGAATGTGGTGGTTCTTCCAATTCCGGTAGCTGCTTTTATCGCCAATCCACTCAGTATTTGTGCCGGTGAAATAGTCTCTTTAAACAATACCTCAACCCTGGGTGGCACATACGCGTGGACATTCACCAACGGCACACCGGCTACATCAAACGTATATGCACCCGCACCGGTGACATTCAACACCGCCGGCTCACAAACCATTTCACTTACGGTTAATGTATTGGGATGCATTGCTACTGATACTGAAACAATAACAGTCAACGCCATTCCTGACCCCGCCTTTACACTTACACCCAACAATGGCTGCAGCCCTTTAAGTGTTACACCAGCTTATACTGGCGTTGCACTGGCAGGTGATTTATATGACTGGGATCTTGGCAACGGTAATACATCATTGGTTCCCAATCCACCGGTGCAGGTTTACCTGGCTGGTTCAACAGACAGCTTATATACGGTTACACTTATTGTAACAAGTGCAGCAGGATGCATTGACAGCAGCACCCTTACGGTAACAGTTCATCCGCTGCCGGTAGCTGATTATACTACCTTACCGGATACCGCCTGTGCCGGAACACCAATTGGATTTTTAAATAACTCAACCGGCGGGTCTACCTATGCCTGGACCTTTGGTGACGGTGCAAATTCTACTGTTGTGAGTCCTTCACACGCCTATACCCTCACCGGCGATATGCTCACCCAACTAATTGTTACCACGGCATTTGGTTGCAAGGATACGTTGCAGCAAGCTGTTTACATTGACTCTATACCTACTGCCAATTTCAGTTTTGACATTGTGTGTGAAATTGACACCACCCATTTTACCGATTTATCGGTTGGTGGTGTTACAGACTGGAGCTGGAATTTTGGAGATGCTTCACCGCTGGATATTACGCCCTCACCAAATCATTTTTATGGAAACGACGGAACGTATTCAGTGAGTCTGACAGTTACAAATCCGGCCAATTGCACGCATACACTCACTCAACTTGTAAGTGTCAGCACTGTTCCGGTAGCAAACTTCAGCACAGGCAGCACCTGTCTCGGATCGGTTTCTTCATTTACAGATTTGTCAACCGGAATTACATCGTCGTGGGAATGGGATTTTGGCGATGGATCTGCACTAAGCACCACTCAGAATCCAACCCATACCTATGCCACTGTTGGAACCTATACCGTTCAGCTTATTGCCATGGCTGGTAATGGCTGTTCCGATACCATTGCTTTTCCAATTACGGTAACACCTATTCCAACCGCAGATTTTTCATTCGTTGATGTTTGTACAAACGATGAAACATTTTTTACGGATCTTTCTTTAGGTACACCTGATACCTGGTTCTGGAATTTTGGTGACGGGGTAACCGACAATACCAATAATCCAAATCCGGTTCACACCTATACCACTTCAGGCACCTACAACGTAACCTTAACCGCAGGTTATGCTGTCAGCGGATGTACCAACAGCATTACACAAAGTGTCACTGCTTTTCCGCGCACCACACCGGGCTTTACAACCAATACACCTTGCCTTGGCGGGGCAACAAATTTTACAGATCTTACCGGTGGTACACCCAATTCATGGGAGTGGGATTTTGGTGACGGGTCAGCGTTGGACAACACCCAAAACCCGGTTCATGTTTATGTCACACCCGGTATTTTTCCAATTCAGCTGATTACTGAAAATGCATTTGGCTGTATTGATACATTAAACGCATCAGTGCAAGTATACCCCTTACCGGTTGCTGATTTTACCTCCAGTGTGGTTTGTTTAAACACGCTTACCGCATTTACTGATTTGTCAACAGATGCTGTTGCCTGGGAGTGGGATTTTGGTGATGGAACTCCAGTTGGAATAGGTCCTGATCCGTTTCACCTTTACGCTGCTGCAGGAACATTTAATGTTCAGCTGGTTGTTACAAATGCGTTTGGCTGTACGGATACGCTGGTTCAGGCAATTACTGTAAATCCAAACCCAACGGCTGATTTCACCGCAACTGCAGCCTGCCATACCTACCCGAATCTTTTTACCGATAATTCAACCGGCGCTGTTTTATGGAGCTGGGATTTTGGTGATGCAAGCCCGGTTGACAATACCCCTTCACCCAACCACATTTATCCAAACCCGGGTACCTATTCTGTTGATCTGACAGTTGAAAATGTATTTGGCTGTACCAACAGTATAACACAGAACGTGAGTGTACTGGTTCAACCACAGGCAGATTTTTCATACAACAACGTGTGTGCCGGCGAAGCGGTTCAAATGACGGATCTTTCAACCAATGCACCAACTACTTTTCAGTGGGATTTTGGCGATGGATCACCGCTGGATTTTAATCAGAATCCAACACACATTTTTGATCCGGGAGGAACGTATACGGTTACTTATATTGTCGGTAATCCGGCCGGATGTATGGATACACTTATTACGCCGGTTGATGTTTACACCGTTCCTGTTCCTGATTTTTCAGCAGACACCGTATGCCTGTTCAGCATTACCACATTCAATGACCTGACAGTTGATGCTGCCCCTATAGCCAGCTGGTTTTATGATTTCAGTGATGGAAATGAATCATTCTCTCAAAACCCAACCTATATTTTTCAAAATCCGGGAGTTTATAATGTCACCTTACTGGTTACCAATATTTATGGCTGTGACAGTTCAGTTACCTACCCGGTTTATGTATCTGATATTCCCGTTGCAGATTTTATTGCGGATACCGTGTGTACCGGAAATGCAACCACGTTTACCGATGTTTCAACTGGCTTACCAACTACCTGGCTCTGGAATTTCGGGGACGGAACAACCTCAACTACAGGGCCGGTAACAACACATACTTTTGCAGCGCCGGGGACCTATCCGGTTTCACTTTTTGTATCGGGCGGTGATGCCTGTTTTGACCAGACCTTTGAATTTGTAGTGGTGAGTGATAACCTGCAGGCCGGCATTCTGGCACCTGATACCGTATGTGACGGAAACATCGTAAACTTTACCGATAATTCAACCATTACATCAGGCACCATCAACAGTTATTTCTGGGACTTTGGAGACGGATCTACGGCACTAATGCAAGATGCAACCCATCTTTATGCGTCCGCCGGAACATATACCGTAACCCACACGATTGGTTCAGCCGGCGGATGCAATAGCACTGCCACCGTTGACGTGACAATTACAGATACACCGGTTGCAGATTTTATTCAACTTTCTGCCTGCCAGAGTGACGTTACCCAATTTAATGATTTGTCAACGATTTCAGGTGGTACTATTGTCAGCTGGAACTGGAATTTTGGTGACGGAACACCTGCTTCACCAGCACAAAATCCAACGCATATTTATACAACAGCCGGCACTTACAATGTTACGCTTACCGTTACATCTGACTTTGGTTGTACTGATTCATACACTGCACCAATTGCGGTTTTTCCGGCACCTATTGCCAATTTTACCGCGCCGGTTGCCTGCCCGCAGGACACCATTCCGTTTACAGATTTATCAACCATCAGCAGCGGAACTATTACCAACTGGGCCTGGAATTTTGATGACGGAACCACATCATCACAGCAAAATCCGCAGCATAGTTTTGCCGTACTGACAGATAGTTTTAACGTGGAATTAATTGTTACCTCTGACCTTGGATGTACCGATACTGTAACCAACGTTATTATGACGCACCCGTTCCCTGATTTTGCATGGGCACCGGATGTTGCAGCAGGGTGTCAGCCTCTGGTTGTAAACTTCACCGATTCTTCTACCGTTGAAAACGGAACTGTTACCAACTGGGAATGGAATTTTGGAGACGGCATTTATTCCTTTGCGCAAAACCCGACACACATTTATGCCGAACCGGGAGAGTACTATGTGTCTTTGTGGGTAACAACATCTGACGGCTGCTATTTTTATTCGTATGTTGATTACCCGATTATTGTATATCCAAAACCAACGGCAGATTTTACCCCTTACTTTACAGAAGTTTCCATTCTTGAACCAGAGGTTCAGTTCTATGATCTTTCAACGGGTGCTATGGACTGGGAATGGTCGTTTGGTGACAATACCTACAGCAATGACCCTAATCCATTGCACGAATTTAACGACACCGGCTTTTTTGAAATTACCCAAATTGTGTATAGTAATTTTGGCTGTTCGGATACCGCGGTTCATTCAATTCATGTGTTTGGTGAATTTTCATTTTTTATTCCGAACTCTTTTACGCCAAACGGAGATTTAAAAAACAACACCTGGCGCGGCTATGCCTGGGGAACCGTTTCGTATGAATTAATGGTATTTAACCGCTGGGGAGAAGTGATTTTCTCATCAACAGATCAAACAGTTGAATGGGATGGCACCTATAACGGAGTCAAAGTTCCGGACGATGTTTATGTCTGGAAATGTTTTATGCTGGATGTCAATCAGCAGGAACATTCGTATTACGGGCATGTGACGGTTGTGAGGTAGACACAGTCTTGTCTGCATTTGGTAATTCTTAAATAACTTTTATTTGTTCGTTAGGTCCTGTATTTTGGTGTTTCCTGCTGCGTTTGCGGCCTGATGGCAAAATTGCCAATTCTCTTTCTATATGCCCTTTTTATGAGAACTATGATCCCATATGGTAAATTTTTAGCCTCCCTTTGAAACACATAGGCACATTAGTGAACATAGGTTTCACATAGGACTAAAAAAGAAACCAGCAACGTAATTTCTATGTGTCTTTTCTATGTAAACTATGTTCCTATGTGGTAGATTTTTAGCCTCCCTTTGAAACACATAGGCACACTAGAAAACATAGGTTTCACATAGGACTAAAAAAGAAACCAGCAACGTAATTTCTATGTGTCTTTTCTATGTGAACTATGTTCCTATGTGGTAGATTTTTAGCCTCCCTTTG
>JACPUU010000019.1 GCA_016192075.1 Bacteroidota bacterium
ACTGTCCAACTTTAGGGTATAGATGTCAGTATTACCACTCCCATTCACTATGTTTCCTGTTATGTAATATTTACCGGAAACAACAATTGTTGAAGTATGATAAATTCCATCACCTGTAACAGGTGTTGATTCAACCCATTCCCTATTTGCATAGGTTGTTTGAGCATTTATCGGGCCTGAAACAAGCAAAGCTACGACTAAAAGCAAAGTACCTTTGAAAATTAATTTCATAAACTTCAGATTTTTGTTAGACAAATGTTCGCTGTAAGTAATATCCCTTTCCTTATTCATTTGTATTGAAATAATTGAATGACTAAATCGTTAATTATTTTTGCACCTTTTGAATCCGAAAATTACTACTTGATTATCAATAAGTAGTGCGAAAAAACGGTTCTATTTTAGAACTATTTTGATTACTATTTGTCTATCAATCGTATACATCCAGAAATTTAACAAAGAGACGCGTTTTTCGCCGTTGAAGAGTGTCTATTAATGCGGGTTTCCGCTAGTTTTCGATCTTGTTTTTTGCGGGAACCCGCAATGAAAGTATTTTAGTTTAGCGGAAACCCGCAATGAGGTCGGTGTCGTTTTATTCTCTGGCACTGAAATTTCCATCTGCGAAACTACTTATTCGCCTAACCCGTCTTTTTCCAAACATTTTTTCTGCTTGAGGTGCGTATGCGCTTTACCGCTTCCTCTTCAATCAGTCGATCTAAAATGACCTCATAATATCGAACCTGCATTTTTGTTTCACCGCCGTAAACCGCTTTCATGGATTGAATTTGATAACGAACTATTTCTGCTAAGTTTTTTTTCAGAAAACGCACGCAGAAGTGTTGAGCTTCTTTGCGGTCATTGAATGGTAGTTTTATTGCGTTACCAATAGTAGTGGGGACTTTCACGTAAAGGTCATTCTCGGCTTCCCGAATTATTGAAAAACGACAGTAATTATCAGGTAATTCAGGACACCAGCCCTCAATTTCGGTTTTGCTTACCTCTCTCCATTCAATCTCATTGTACATACCTTTCAAAGAAAATGAACACTAAAGTTATGCTGAAGAACGTAATCTATTTAAGTTGTTTATAAATATCGGCGCTTACAATATCTCAAAGATTGACGGCCAAGATTCATCAGGAATATACCCGACCAAAGTCCGGTTAGCTTCGTTGCCAAACCGATTCATGTGTTCTTCCATTGAAATATTTTTATCATCTTGAAATTTCACAAAGGGTCTGTTTGTTTGAACGATGTCAATTGTTGGTCGAAGAAATACGGCTGTCATTAATGTGTCTAACACTAATGACTTTCTGGTTATTTCAGCAATTTTTTTGAATCAGATCTGAATTGAGTTAAGTCTATGATTTGGCCTATTGATTCTCAACTCGTCCGTTAGCGTATTCAATAAAAAAAAATCGCACCAAGCCTTTGACAAATTCGATTAATTGTGCTTTTGACATTTTTACTAAAAAAGGTATATAGCTGTTACCTGGATTTTCGTGCTTTTCACATGAAAGAAAGAACTGAAAATTCTTTTTTTGACCAAGAAAAGGATGACCAGAAATGACGATCACAGTATGTCCCTGAATACCGTTGGCAAGAGGCTGACGGCGAAAAAAGGCTTCAAACTGAATCGGAATCTCCCAAAACGGGCTACCACTTGGTGTCTGGTAGTTGAATTCAAACTCGTTCTCAACATTCTCATTGTCAAAAGTTGGGAATTTATAAATAAGCCGCCCATCTTTATACTGCCACGACCATCTAGGCTCTTGAGAGTTGCTCATTTTTTAGAAATTTGGAGAGATAGAAAACCGTAAATAAGCAGGGCGAGTTCTTCTAGTTCTTTCCGGCCATTTTTCAGGTCAATCCTGCGAACTTTTTTGCAATACCTTAGATATTGCTCATAAATGCGCTCGTTCTTGCGGTTGTCTTTTCCAAGGTCCATCAGGTCAAAGATGTTTGAACTAATGTTCAGGCAATAGTGATGAGTATCTGAGTTGAGCTGATCGAGGATAATTAGGAGTTTAGTGTTTACAAGGTCGTCCTGTATCATAGACAAGATCAGTCGTCGCTTCTTCTTTTTATGCATACCTACAGATTTTTTCAACAGCACAAACTTACAAAATAATACGTATGTACGTCATAATATGTAGTGTTTCAATGAAATTATATCGTAATTAATGTTCTGGAAGCCTGATAGCCCTAAGATTAGGAGCAAAACGAAAGGCATTTAATGATAACTTTGCAATATGCCTGATAAACCAGAGAAAATCAACCGTATCAAAGTCGTTCTTTCAGAAAAAGATATGACTATGGCACAGTTGGCCAAGCTGGTTGATCGAAATCCAGATTCGATTTCGCGGATCTGTAGGAATGAATCCCAACCGACCTTAAAATTGCTTAAGAAAATTGCGTTGGCCTTAGATGTGGACATCAAAGACTTGCTTATATCAACTAAGTAGTTGGTACACAAGGCTGGTTCTAAATAGTGTTTTCATGGAAAGTTTGGCATTTATAATCAATCAGTATTTTGCACTAATTGCCGTCGACTCGCAATACGAAATTAATACTGGACCATTTACCGTGAAAATGCCGGCAGCGAAGAAGGTATTCAAATTAGCCGACGCAATTGTCATTGCTGGTATCGGTAGTCCTTACAGGGTGACAGATGTAAATAATTATCTTTCTAGACTTCTTGAAAGTGGGCGCGAAATTTCTCATGAATCTATTTTGAATGATCTGGATTTTGCTTTTAATAACGCTGAATCTGGGTTTTCAAATGAAATAAATGAATTAAAAAATGTGTTGACCAGATTCGTTGATGAAAATGGATACTTAAGGACGAATGATGCCTTTGAATTTTTTAAGGACGAACCGGCAAAAATAGCCTTGTTGCAAGAGTCAATTTTATCATCCAATAAATCTGTTCCAGGAATTACCCAAATCATGTTGATCTCATGGGATAAAGACTTACCGTCATTGCGCGCGACCCTAGTGCTTTCCGTGGGACAAAACCTGGTACGAAATGATCTTGACTTTGTTCCGGGTGGTATTTATCTCAAATTGCTGAGCGGACATACCGAGGCTGATCAAATTCTCTCTGTTGAATCGGGGTTAAATACGCAATTAAACTCAATTGTTGAGAATATTAAAGCGTGGGATGAGAATGAGACAAATTACTTTATGAATAATGCAAGGGAATTGCTTGCAGAAGGATTAAGACAAATTTGCCCATATTCCGAAGAACCGAATATTTTGTTTTATGAACTAAGTAACCGAACAGATTTTAAAATCACTGAACCAGATTTAAAACTTGATCTTATAAAGTTTAATCGTTAGAATAATGAAATGTTAGTGCAGTAACAAAACTATACTTAGTAGTCCATTATGGCGCAAAGAAAAAAGAAAGACAAGGCAAAAGAAGCTGGAAAAATTGATATGTTTCGGTTAGCCTTTGGCGAAGAATTTATGCACCAACATGCTGATCAAATAATCACTGATCATAACCTCGCCATTGTCGAACTGATCGCAAATACTTGGGATGCGGGAGTCTAGTTGAAATTTATTTCTGATTCAATATTTCTAAACATCTTGCCAATATTTCTTGATTTTTTATTACAACAATTCCGAGTTTCAGTCTAGTTCTTGAAACTATTTGAAACAGCATTTTTGTTGGATGGTAGTAAGGGGTATTCTTGTAGTTTCGCGTAGATAAGTAACCACCCTTATAGTAAAAATGCCCATCAATGACAGCGACCACGTTATTGAACTCTTGACCAATTACGGTATGGGCATTATCGGATTCGCTTTCAAGGTTATGTGCTTCATAAGGCAAGGTATTTACCGTCGATGGTGTATAATTGATAATCTTCCAATCCTCATCTCTAAGCTGCTTCAAATATGCTTTTGCCTCTTGGTAATTGTCAAAAAAGTTAAGTTCAATATTTTCATATTTATATTTTTCTAAACTTCTTTTCTTACTAAATAAGCACTGAATGAACGAAGCGACTTCTTTATTTGTCCTTATTTTATTAGTCAATTCATACGCGGCAGATGTCAGCTCTCGTTCTATTTTTTCTGCCGCGTTATTGTTTATTTCTCCTTTACGTAGGGTCTGCTGGCCATCATAAGAGAAAATGATATTGGTTGACAATTTTTTGACTTGATCAATTAAATGATTGAATTGACTCGTATAAATTCTTTGTGCTTCATCAACAATAATTAGGTGGTATTTTGACAGGTCTTTGCGCATGACAACTTTGACCGGAATAATGTCCCAAGCATAATCATCTCTGAGCAGTATTTGACCATCATTTAAATAACCACAATGTACGACCAGAACTTCTTTCTTTTTTAAAACCTCCTTTGCAATGTCATAGGTTAGCAAGGTCTTACCAGTTCCCGGATTTCCTTTGATTGCAAGTACTGAATATTTGGTTGAGCTTAGTTGGTTTAGTACATCAATTTTGATTTCTTCTTGATGTTTGGTGAGAAAATATTTCCGCTTTACAAATTCCTGAGTAGAATTAAACGGGGAAACTAAGTAATCAGCAGGATTAAAATAATTGTCAAGGTTGTGTATTCTTTTTACATCTTGGGAAACCAATTCTCCAATCAGTTGCTGAATGGTGACCTCCTGCAATTGATTTGTAGGATCAAGGGTGTATAATTTTTTATCATCAGCTACATAAGTGTAACAGCTGATAGTCTTATCGAGGAATCCTAAGTAATATTTATTTCTTTGGAGTTGAGCAGTAATATCTTCTTTCGGACTGTGTCTTTTCAATTCAATATTTACCGCTGTCTCTTTATCTATTCTCAAAAGGTCAAATTCCTTACCAATTTGAGGAATTGAATACCCAATAAAATATTTGTCAAATAGTGCGATATTCCTGCTTAATACCTTCAAATGTTCTACAAACACTTGCAAATCCTTCAATTCACTATTTTTTATCTTGGTTCCGTGATAACTCAAGTATGAATCAAAAGAATCTTTGTCTAGATTGTTGTAAGCGCTTAGAATAGATATGAGGTTCGTTTCTTTCATTGTTTGTAAGAATACGTTAAGTGCTAAACTTACACAAAAAAGAGAACATCAATTTACTTAAAACAAAGAGGAAACGGGATTGACTTTCGCATTTATATTCAGTATATTGCACCATTACTTTAAAATTGAATAAATGAAAATTCAAGCCATTAAACCAGGACCGAAACCAATTGCTCCATCAACTGGCAAGCCAGATCAACGCCGAAGGGATAATAAAAGCACTCCTGGCAATACCCCCTCATTGAAACCAAGTAAATCCACCAAAAAAAAATAATCGAGAACTATGGCAAAAACGAATAAACCAACTCCAGGCTGGCCTAGCAAAAAAACCGGCAAGGAATCAGGGGGTGGACGCGACAATAACCCGCCAAAGGCTAAACCCTCATCACCACCTAAAAAGAAGTAAAAAACTGGTGTTTCAAATTGGTGTGTCAAAATGCTCCATTTTGCAATAAAATGTTTATTTCTGCACCGCAGAGATCATTGAAAATACTGGTAAAATGATAGGTATGGCGGGCTCATAACTCTGGAGCCGGTTGTTCATCTCCCTTGTTGGCGCGTGTCACTGTTTCAATGAATAACCTCTTATTGTGAATTGCTTATCCAATTTTCAAATGTCTTGCAGATCTACTCATTTTCTGCATTTCATTCTGTTTAGTTTGTTCAGCAAATGCAACATAACGTTGAAACACATCGTCTTTTTTATGTCCGGATATTTGTTTCACAATGTCGGATTGCATTCCGCTTATAAGAGCGGTAGTGCAGAATGTCTTTCTTCCACAATGAAAGGAAATTACATCACTGAGTTTTTTGGTTCCCTTAGACGTTAATATCTGACGATTCATTTCTAATGCTTTAAACAAGTCTTTGAGGTACGCATTGGCCTTTTGATTGCTTATTTGAAGGCTATAATTGTACTTTTCGAGAATTGCTTGGGCTTCACTCATTAGTGGAATCGAAACATACTGCCGGGTTTTTTGTTGTTTCAGAATCAATTGTCCCTCAAATACATTTTCCCGCTTTACCTGTTTAACGTCTGAATGCCGCAGCCCGGTGTAACAGCTGAATAAAAAGATGTCCCGTATCCTTTCAAGTTTCTTGTTGTCAATTTCAGAGTTTTCAAGCAGCGAAAGTTCGTCTAATGTCAGCGCGTAAATTGGTTGCTCACTCAATTTCATGAACTTGAAGTATTTTGCATAGTTGACCTGTGTATGATCGTTTTGATAAAGCCAGTTCAGGAAAACCTTGACATTCTTTAGGTATTTATTTACGGTACTTTCTCCAAGGCCACTTGATTTCAGCGATGCGGTGAATGAAGCCCCAAGGGAGTTATTTATGTCAGCAAGTTGTAGTCCCTTTTTGAATCCGATAAAGTTTGCCAGAGCTGCTTTTACTTGCGCTATGGTAGCTTCTGTAACCGTTTGACTTTTTTCGGCAAGGAATTGATTGACCAGATATGCAATGTCATCCATCTTTTCACCTTTGATTTGGGCTTGGACAAAGGCTGTCAATTTATTGGGTGTAAGATCAGTGGACTTATTGCAGAACTCATCAATGTCTGCTTTGAGTACCGCTAACCGGTTTCGGATTTCTTTCGTGGTACTGAGTTGTTTGAGTTCACCCTTTTGCCAATCTGCTGTTTTACACTTCTCTCCGGTTGTGAATTTGACTTTTTTCCCGTTTATTGTTACATAACCATAAATAGTACTATCTTTGCCGGAGCTGTCCTTTAAAAAGAATCGCATTTCCATATCTTGATTGTTTAGTTCACAATTAAAGATACAAAAAGCGGGCCAAAAGTACCCAAAAAAGTACCCAGTTTTAAAGAATAGCGCCAAAAGCATTGAAAATACTGGTGTTCTGAGATTAGGTTCAGGTACCGTCCAGACCGCACGGTCCGACATAGCTTCAGCGAAGTCGGACAAATAAAAATCCCCAACCAACGGGATTTTTGGAAAGAAACCCTCCTACGCTTAGGCTTCGGAGAGTAAAGAAATAGTCTATATGGCTGTAGACTTAGAAAACCCCAGGAGTTAAGGCTCTTGGGGTTTTTGCTTTTTTATAAGTATTCTAAAAAATGTGTGTTATGAACCTAGTAACCCGACTTTTGATTGTCTTCTTGTCATTTCTTCCCTTAATTGGTTTTAACCAGGAGGAAGGTGATTGCAACACTTACTTCACGGATGGAACATTCACCTATTTCGACGATGGCGAAGTACAGGGAGAAATTACTATCAAGAATGATATCTGGAAGGAAAAATTCAGTGACAAAAAAGTTACCATTGTCTCCAAATGTGAGTGGGTTTCTGATTGCACATTCAAACTAACCATTATAAAGACTAAAGGCAAAACAAAATTGCATGTTGGACAATCAATCATTATTCTTGTATACAAAGTGGAGGGTTCAAAGGCCTATTACAATTATAAAGGCGGAGATGATTCAGTGAAGCGCTATTACCTGAAATTGGAATAAGGATTTAATTTATATGGAATATTCCCCTATTTACGATCTAGGCATGAAAATTCTCTTTAATATGAACATAATCATTGTTCAGTGATTTAAATAGATCAACCAAAAGAGTACAGTATTTTTCAGCGGTTTTCTCCAGATTGTCAGGTGTGATTTTCAGCAAAGATTCATCGTTGCAGAAATCGATACTGGATCAAGTCTAAAACCTATGGGATTGAAAATATCACGCATAAATTTTAATTAGTCTGTAGAAGGAAGATAAAACTATTTTTTTTCTATACTTCCACCCTGTATGACTCTCTGCTCAGGAATTTTAATCTCGAGCAGATTGCAAATTCGTGATCGTTCGTCATGCGGAACATCAAAAAGGTGCAAATACTGGTAAACAAAATTTTGAAGCAGAACTTTTGGTA
Source organism: Bacteroidota bacterium (assembly GCA_016192075.1). Lineage (GTDB taxonomy): Bacteria > Bacteroidota > Bacteroidia > Flavobacteriales_D > Crocinitomicaceae > JADJGJ01. The sequence continues at coordinate 7,929 of JACPUU010000019.1, forward strand.
AGATGTACTTATTGAATCCGATATCTTTTTTTAGAAGTTTTTCTATATCGTTAATTGGAAGGTTTCCAATATGATCCATAACAATGGCAAGTTTGATAAGCTTGTAAGAATTTGACTGATTTTTTTCTACAAGTGCATCAAATGTTTCAATGAGTTGTGAATGAGATATTGAATTTGAAACACGTTTAATTAACCCATGAGATGCCATATAAGCGAAATTGAAAACCACCATTTTTGCGAGTTTTTTAAGTTCTTCTTTACTGCCAATTTCTTTTTTCTCAGCTACATAATAAATATACTCGATTAGATCTCCTTCATTTTTTACTATGAGTTGAAAATAGGCTGAAAGTATGCGCATGGATAAACTAAATGTTGCTTCAGCGTATTTTTCCTTGTCATCGCCATCGAAAGCACCCCAATTTTTTTTAACTACTTGACCAAGGATTTCGAAAGTTTTAATGGCTCGAATGAACTTATTTAACAAAGAAATATTGGTGATGTCTTCATCCAGATCATAGTCCTTGGATCTGTAATCTTGAATGATCTCTCTTTCCTTTTCTTCTTCTTGGCTCCGTTTTTCAATTTCAAGTTTACGATTAACTTCAATTTTTGAGTCAGGTAAAACTAATTCAGGCATTGACTTCATGAACTTATCTATTTCTGAAATATCATCGGACAATGTTGATGGTATATATTCTGAAAAGTACTCATTTGTATGAGCTAGTAGCTCTTCAATTACTTTCGGGCTAGATGTTAATTGCGATAGGAAAACTATAATATTAGAATATTCGTCAACATAGAGCCTTTCAATCATTTTTGTCAAACATACTTTAAGTGAAGAATCTCTTTCTAAATTATTGGCAAAGTATAAAGCTACATAATAGTAGTATATATAATTGTAAGAAATTTTGACAAAGTCTTGATCGAGTTTGATTATTCGAGCTGCGCTAAGTTGACGTAATGATTCTGTAAAAGAAACCTTGACTCTCTTTTTTGATATATATTGTTTAAAATAGTTTTCGAAGTCATGCGAGGAAATGCTCCGAATTTTTGAATCAAAAAGGAAGAAACAAAATTCCGAAAGGAATAAATTGTAAAATTGTAGCTCGTCGTTGTTATCTACATTCTTGCGCAGTGACTCTTCAATAAGATACTTGTAATAGTACTTAAATGCTCCCTGTTCAGAACTGTTTCCAAGATCAAGTGACTGCAACGCAGTAATAATAATAAATGGATATTGAGGCAGGAAGTTTTTACCTAAAAATTCTCTAACTTGTCTATCATAGGACTCATTTTTTCGGAGAAGCGCGTTCCCCTGAAGTTCAGTCTCATTTAAGGCGTTCCACTTCTGGATAATCTCGTATCTTAATTCGTAAGACAGTTCAAGTAAATCAAATAGCTCATATTCACTAAAGGGCATTTCGCTTTTGGCTACAGGATTAAAAAAGAGACGCGAACTACTGGTTAAAAAGATGCGGTCTACAATTTCATTGAGGGTTTGCGCAAATGAGTTTCTTAGATCATCCTTAAGTTCACAGGCATGAAAATCATCAATCAGAATGACGAATTTTTTTTTGTCAATAGTGTCAAATTTAACATGATTGTTTCTTTGATATTGAGCTTCAAATGCGGTACGCAAAAGTTGATTAAAAACATAGTCGAATGTATGCTTTATTACATCTTTGCCATTAATAAGAATTGGAATAAAGCCGCGATCATGATTTTCACGGAATAGTTTCTTAAGAATTGTGGTCTTTCCTGATATTTCTTCACCAATAAAAATAGCCCGTTTGAGATCTTTTTTTGAAATGACTTTTTCAAATTTTACGACATCAATTTTATCTGTTCCTTCTCTTGTGGTTCTGAGCAAGGGATATACATATAGGTCATCTAGTAGTATTTCATCAGCGCGCTTATGCAAGAATTGTGCATTTAATGAATCTATGTAGGAGTTAAAATATTTTTCAACCAAAAACTCCGATTGTGATTGTTTTGCTTCGCTAAGGAATGGTCTTCTTGAAAGCTCCTTGTGGCGCACATATTCGCCATCAGTATAACTAAAATTATTAACTTCAATTTCATTTAGCGCAAGATCGAGTTCAATTAAATTAAAAGAACTGTTAGTCTTGTTTCCCGTTTCTTGCAAAGCCGAAGCTTCTATAAAAAAGCTGGTTTGATCTGTGCTATCCTGTGTCTTGACAATCGAGTTTTTATGCTCATGACCAGAAAGGTTTATATCGCCATTCTTTTGCAAGAATGAGCGCAATTCTCTATGTGACGTGGAAGACTGCCAGTTAATTGGGTGATGTAATAAATTAATTGTACAAGAGGATTTTTGTTGGGTTAAATCTGGCTGATAATGGTGAATTGGAAAATTAAGCTTACCTTCTAGTTCATTTTTCTTAGAGAGCCAAGCTGTATTTAGGCAATTGAAGACGATGTTGTATTCGCCAATTTTATAGTTTAGCACTTTAAAAATTTTGTCCTCATAAATTACATCGGCCTCAATCGCTAATATTGACTTATCAAATGCGTAATAATTCTCCAATGGTAAACTGCATTGGGCTATTACATTTTCGTTGAGCTTTGCAAAATTTGAAGACTCTAAACTATCTATCAAAAGTTCACGTACGGCTTGGTCACCACTAAAGTCACAATCATGGTTTCCTGGGATGCCAATTACAGGTATTATTTTAGTCGTATAATCTTGCATTGAATTGACAATTTCGGAAATAAATTTGCTGACGATATCGTATTCTGATTTTTGCCCTGAAAATGCAAAATCTCCGGTTATTATAAGAAATAGCGAATCAAAACCTAATAGCTTATTCTGTAAGGATTCTACTATTTTGTTCTTTTTCTTAAGTACTGAATTTTGGTTTTCAGATGTCTCAATGTGTATATCACTAAAATGAATAATTCCTATTTTCATATATATAATTTACGCTGCTAATACCTCCAGTAATTCATTCATAATCGCCTAAAATTAATCGCACTAAAAACTTAATTTTCATATTGTTGGGTTAAGTTGTAAAAATCTTGTTTTACTACCTAATCCTCCCACCCACAAAGCTCTTTCTTCCCTTTATTATAAGCCTCTTGCTTAGTCACTTTAATGACTTTGTGATCACAGGCATTAAGCCCCCTGCAATTGGAGGTGAGATGGTATTTGGTTGCGCCGGTTGAGTCGCAGATATAAACTGAAGATTGTTCCGGGTGTGTCTGGATTTGATCAGCGCTGATCAATGCAGTCACGCAGATCAGAAACACTAAAACTGAACGTATTTTTTTCATAGAGCGTAGTTTTCGCGTTAAATCTAAGGATCACGTTTATCAAAATCAACGCGGAAACCACGCAACCTCATTGCGGAAACCCGCAAATCGGAATAACTAATTAGTGCGGGAACCCGCACTAAACAGAATTAATTTTCTTAAAAACAAAATCGTAAAATAACCCAAAAACCCAGGATCAGCAATTCTTTTAAGTAAGATGCTATAAGCTCCTACTCCCCATCCACTACCCGCCAGACGGAATAGTAGCTGCTGGTTGTCTGAAAATAAAAATCACGTTCCAGAAAACTTACGCCAAGGGTAATTCCACCGGCGAGGCCGGCAGCGGAATAGAGTTCGTATTGTAAAAAACGGTTCCAGTTATAGTTGCTGAAACTGCCATTGTTCATGCCTGCAACTGGAGAAATAATGACCGCATTAAACAAAGCGGCAATGCAAACGCCAACGCCAAAATTGTACATTGCATTTCTGAAGCGGGTCTGGTGTGTGAGCCGCAAATCTATTTCCCGGTTAGAATTCTGATAGGGTAATTTAACCAGTGAATCAGGTTCAAGGTAACCGTAGCTTTCACTGTAATAGTTAGATTCGCCGGACCATACATCGCTGTATGTGGTATATTCTTCAAATGCGAAAATCATTTCCTGTTTTCCAAAACTTGATTTCAGCGGATCAAACGTTGTGTAGCTGAGTCCGCCACCACCGGCACCGTCGAGCGAATCAATGTAAAGTGTCATGTAGGCGGTGCGGTCCAGTTTCAGTTTTTTGATTTTGCCATTCACGGTATTTTCCAGGTAGAGTGTGGAACCGTTTTGCTGCGCGCTGGCGTTAATGTTTAAAATGAATAGTAAAAAAAACAAGAAAGAGGTTCTCATAATTTTGATTTTAACTGATCAATTATTTTTTCAGCGACGCGAAAAGCGTTTGCATAAATGGTAAATGTGTACGGAACGCTTCCGCCGGTTGGCATAAAACTTCCGTCAGTGACATAGAGGTTGGGGACTTCATGTGCCCGGCAATCTTTTGTGAGTACGGTTGTTTTTGGATCATTTCCAAAGCGGCAGCCGCCTGCCTGTAAATTAACGGTTGGTCCGGTACTGACTGCACCGCTCACGTCCCGGGCACCCATTTCTGTCAGAATTTCTTTGGAGATGCCGGCTAAAAATTCACCCGGAATTTTATTGCTTTCGTGATATCCCAGCCTGATTCTGGCAACCGGGTCGCCCCATTTGTCCTTCTGTTCAGGATCAAGTGTCACATAACAATTGTCGTTCGGAATCCAATCGGTGAAGGCTTCAAAGCGAACTTTTTTCCGGGTGGTGAAATAGGTGTGCAGTTTGGTTTTGAATTCAGAACCATACACCAGGCGGTCTCCGTCTTTTTTATTTTTGACGGCTTTGGGCATGGGGTTTGAATGTTCAATCAAAAAGTCAATAATGCCGCCCTTGATTTTTTTACCGGATTGCGAATCATCAATTTCATAGAAATCAACGAGTGTGCGGTTTACAAATGTCATGGGGTTGTTGATCTCCGCAATTTTTTCTGCCGGAAAATCGTCAAAATGAATAAATCCTGATCCGGTTGCAACGGCTGAAAAAATCAGGTTTTTACCCACATTTCCGGCATTGTTTGCAAGCCCGTTTGGTGATGATGGATTTTTGCTCATCAGCAATAAGCGTGATGTTTCAACGGCTTGTGCAGCTACAACAAACAGTGTAGCCTCAACGCTGTTTTTGAGTCCGGCCAGGTCATAATACCAGGCTTTGATAATTTCATTTTTTTCATTGGTCTCCAGGTGAAAAACTTTGGAGTCAGGCCTTATTTCTACATTCCCGGTTTTGAGTGCATCATTGATAAGTGCCGCGCGCGAACTGCTTTTGCCATCAGATGAGCATCCGAAACTTCCACAGTAATTTGACAGGTAACAGGCGTTGCGGTCTCCTTTGGGGAGTGAAATAATACCGCGTGCTGCGGGAATAACGTTGTATCCTTTTTTTGCGCCAGCCGCGGTAAACCAGTCTGAAATCCGGTTGGTCACCAGCGGCGGAAAAGGATAATCAGGGGTAGAGCGGGGCTCCAGGTGTTTATGCGGTACTACGGCACCGGATACACCTACCACGTGTTCTACTTTGGTGTAGTAGGGTTCGAGATCGTTATAGGTAATGGGCCAGTCAACCATATTTCCATCCTGTATGTTACCGTATTCAGAAAGTAACCGGAAATCGTTTGGTTTTAACCGGTGAAAATAGGCGCTCATGAAATTGGATGAACCTCCGACCGCGCTTCCGTTCCAGAAATCGGTGCGGCTTTCATGGGTTGGAACGGCTTTCCAGTTACCATCGGCATCTTTTGTTTCCAGCACGTGAAATTCATCTTTAAAAGCCGGGGTATAAATGGCGCGGCGCGTTGCCACCATGTCATCTTTGGTAAAATGCTCAGTCTTAAACCAGGGCCCTTTTTCCAGCACCAGTACGTTAAAACCGGCTTGTGCCAGTTCATAAATCACGGGTCCTGCACCGGCACCGCTTCCAATTATACAGACATCGTATTTCATGATTCGGTTTTTGGATACGCAGCGCGAACGGTTTTCAGTATATTTTCATACCGGAGTTCTTCAGTGGCTTGTGGGTAACCGGGCGTATGGTTCAGCCATTTCCAGCCAATACCATCCGGATTACCGCCATAAATGGGGTCAAGCAGCAATGCTTCCAGAATGTAGGTGAGAATAATGCTGAGCCATTCGGTACCATAATCGGTTTCATTAAAATGGGCCACTGCCTGTTCACGTTCGGCCTGGCTCAGTTCCAGGTAGTTTTTCTGCTGGTTTTTCTGGGTTTGTTCATCGGCCCAGGTAATTCCCTCGATTGCCAGGTTGCGGTATTTTTCATACGAGCCTGTATCATGCAATACCCACATGATGTATTCAAAGGCGTGTAAATCATCAATTCCCGGCCCGTTTCCGTCGTTTGGGAACAGAATTTCCATGACAGATTTGAGAATGCCCACCTGGTTGGCATCCAGCAGGTCATTGCCCTCTTCGGTTAACTGATTGGCTGTGCAGGCTTGCAGAAAAGAAAGCTGAGACAAGGTTCCGGTCAGAATTGCCGCTTTGATGACTTGCCTGCGATTGGTTTGCCAGTGTTCCAGGTTATCGATATTATCAGAGAATTGAGCCATATCCGGCTGAAAGTTACAAATTTTTGAGGGGTGTTATTTGCAGGAATTGTTGTTTGTGGGAACTGCTGTATATGGGAACTGTTGTTTATGGGGACTGTTGTCTGTGGGGACTGTTATCTGTGGGGACGCGATTAATCGCGTCCCCACAGACACTGGTTTTTATTTTAGTTCATTTTTTTTGCTGGTCACTGAGCCTTCATTTTTTGCTGGTCACCGAGCATTCATTTTTTTTTGCTGGTCACTGAGCTTTCATTTTTTTGCTGGTCACTGAGCCTTCATTTTTTTTTGCTGGTCACTGAGCGTTCATTTTTTTTTTGCTGGTCACTGAGCCTTCATTTTTTTGCTGGTCACTGAGCCTTCATTTTTTTGCTGGTCACTGAGCCTTCATTTTTTTTTGCTGGTCACTGAGCGTAGCCGAAGTGACCAGCAAAAAAAAAACCCTGACCAAAAGGCCAGGGTTATTTTTTCTAAGGATAAGCTTTTCTTAGTGAGCAGCTTCAGTTCCTTCGCAAGCAGCATCACAAGCAGCAGCTGTATCAACAACAGCAGGCTCAGTTGTAGCAGGCTCAGTAGTAGCAGGCTCAGTTGTAGCTGGAGTTTCAGCTGGAGTTTCTGTAGTTTCTTCAGCAGCACCACCGCAAGCAGTCATAGCAACAGCAGCGAAAACAACAAATCCGAATTTTACCAATTCTTTTTTCATACTTTTTCTTTTTTAGATTAACAATTGATTAACTTTTGATTTTCTTTAATGCCGCAAACCTAGGTATAATTTTCTGAATGAAAAATAGCCGTAAACCTAATTCTGGCTATTTCCAGCAGGTTCTTAACAATCTTTAACAAATTATAAGTCCTTGAAAATTAACGAACTTTCAGGTCAAACAGCTTCTGATCCCCAATAAATCCGGATAATTTATCGCCAATTTTAACAGAGGCAACGCCTTCAGGGGTGCCGGTATAGATAAGATCACCCACCTTCAGGGTAACGTATTTGGAGATGTGTGCAATCAGCTGGTCAATGGAGAAAATCATATCAGCGGTAGTACCCTTTTGTACCACCACATCATTGTTTGTCAGTGAAAACTCCATGTTAGCCAGGTTCAACGTTGATTTATCCAGGAAGGTATTTCCAATAACGGCGCTGCTGTCAAAGGCCTTGGCTTTTTCCCAGGGCAATCCGTTTTCTTTGCAGTGTTTTTGAATATCGCGTGCTGTGAAGTCAATGCCCAGGCCAATTTCAGCGTAATAGCCCGAAGCAAATTCCGGTGCAATGTTTTTACCCACGCGGTTTATTTTTACCACCACTTCAATCTCGTGCTGCAGGTCTTTGGTAAAGTCCGGCAGGTAAAAGTCAACCTCGCGGTGCAGGGCTGTGTCTGGTTTCATAAAGAAAATGGGTTCTTTTGGAACCGGGCTGTTCATCTCTTTGGCGTGATCGGCGTAGTTTCGTCCAATGCAAATGATCTTCATACATCCTTATTTTTTTGTCCCGTAGCAAAGAATCGCCTGCTATTGGGAGAACTTATTTTTGAGTTGATTGAGTTTATCGCTTAAATTTTCACGCTCGTCTGATTTCTTTTTCTCTTTGATTTCGCGGTTTTCTGCCGTTAATTTATCGGTTTCTTTTTTGACCAGCGCTTTGGTATAAAGCGGAAATTCATTGTCAAGAATCCACCGGTGATAGCCGGGCTCACTGTTAAACACGTCACGAATTGTTTTACCGGCGTGTTTACCAAAATTATAGACAATCTCATTTTTGCTGTTGAGTGCCAGCCGGCCAACAAAGTCAATTTTTTTTGCTTTATCGGTCTGCGTAAATTCGCTGAGGTAGCTGACGTCGTTTGTGAGATCAGGGTAGCGGTCAAGCTGGGCTTTGAGTACTTCAAACGTGGCAACAATATCTGCCTCGGCACTGTGCGCATGTTCAATTTCTTTCTGACAATAGAAACGGTATGCAGCGCCAAGTGTGCGTTGTTCCATTTTGTGAAAAATGGTTTGCACATCAATGAATTTGCGGTTTTCCATTTCAAGCTCAACGCCTAAACGTAGAAATTCTTCCAACAAAAAGGGAATGTCAAATTTGTTTGAATTGTACCCGGCAAGGTCGGCATCACCAATAAAACTGCTGATTTCATGAACCAGTTTATCAAATGTGGGGCAGTCTTTGACATCTGCATCTGAAATACCGTGTATGGCTTGTGATTCAGCCGGAATGGGAATTCCAGGGTTGATGCGTTTTACATACCTCTCTTCCCGCTGATCAGGGTAGACTTTCAGAATGGCAATTTCAATAATTTTATCTTTTGAAATGTTCAGACCGGTTGTCTCAAGATCAAAAAACGCAAGGGGTTTGGTAAGGACTAGTTGCATGCACTAAAATGACAATGTACTTACAAAGATAAATATAAGTCAGCCATTTCAGGAATTTCAATTTTGATTTCTACCCTGCGGTTCAGCTGGCGGTTTTCAGGGCTGTCTGATCCATCGGGATTCATGTTGTCATAAGCCGGCTTGATTTCTCCGAACCACGCATTTTTGATGCGGTTAGGTGCAATTCCTTTATCAATGAGGTATTTATGGGCAGACAAGGCCCGGCGTTCAGATAATTTCACGTTGTAAGGTTCTGACCCAAACCAGTCTGTATGCCCGTCCAGGCGAATGGTAACGGTAGGGTTTGCCTTCATGAAATTGTAAACATCGTCGAGCACATTTTTGCTTTTGTCACGCAAAAAGAATTTGTCAAAATCAAACAGAATATTTGCAAATTCCTGGCCGAGTCCGCCGTCAGTATTTGCCAGGTCTTTCAGTTCAATGATGTCTACATATTCTGTATAGGCCAGCTCCGTTGTTTTAGGATCAAGGTACATGATGTAGGCTGAGAAAATTACTTCAACATCACTCAGATCAAGGTTGTATGAAATTGTTTTGCTGTTGTTCAGTGCAGCTACGCCCTGCGGATCACTGGCCACGTTGGTGAATTCAAATTTACCGGTTCCGTCAGTAACAACGGTGTTTGAAATTTTACGGTCACTGTTGGCCATGTAAATGGTTACGTTGGGCCGCGGTGTAAACGAATCGGCCGTTTTAAATTCACGAATAATACCTTGCACGGTAACAGTAGAAGAGCCGGTTACATTATCACCCAGGAAACTGGATTTTGCATCATCTTCATTGATCATGATGATGTAGTTTTTATACGGATCCACTTTTTCAAAGGTGAAGTTTCCAAATTCATCGGTTTGAGTCATACGCAGAATCTGGTGATTTTCATTCATCAGAATCACTTCTACAAAACGTGCATTAACCGTGCGGTTGTGAGCCAGGTTGCCCGATATTCCCTGCGGACCGGTGGTGGTGCCGCTGTTCTCAAAATTGCCGTTGCCGTATTTAAGTGCAACTTCCGTTTCAATGTCAAACATGGCATTGCGGAAAGTGGCGCGCTGGGCATAAACCATACCCTCTTCATCTTTCAGATAATCCACGGTAATTTGCTGAAACAGGTTGTATTGTTCACATTGTTCTGGAATAAAAAATTCTTCACGGTGTGGTCTTATTTCATTGTATTTGCTTTGCGCCACAATCAGCTCCAGGTAATAGGTTTGTTCCGGCGGCAGCACCATGGTGTATTTACCGGTTTTAGGGTCAATGTTGTATGTGCCCATTACCTCACCGGTTGTTTTGTTGGTGATTTTAATAACACCGTTTACCGGCAGGTGATTTTCTGCAAAAATGGCATATCCTTTAATTTCAGTTGTTGCCAGATTTTTGCAGCCGTAGGTGGCGGTATACAGGTCAAGATAACCAAATGATCCGGGACGCATAGAAGCATAATAGGCCAGCAGTCCTTCGTCGTTTTCAACGTAATAAATGTCATCACCGGCTGAATTAATAGGTGAACCGATATTAATGGGTTCTGACCAGTTTCCGTCAGCGTCACGCTCTGATTTGAAAATATCAAATCCACCCATGGAGTTGTGCCCTTCTGAAGCAAAGTATAAGGTTTTGCCGTCTTTTGATAAAAACGGCGCATCTTCTTTGTAAGGGGTATTGATGACAGGGCCCAGGTTGGTAGGCTTGTCCCAGGTTCCGTTTTCATTTTTGCGGGCATGGTAAATATCACGCTCACCAAAACCACCTTCAGCACCTACGGATACAATAAATATTTCCTGCTCATCCGGAGTAATAAAAATACTTGGGTTGGCATCACCAATGTTTACGTTTTGGTTCATGCGCACCGGAACGGTCCATTTGCCGGCTTCATCCTTGGTGCTTTTCCAGACACTGTTTTCTTTGTAAATGAAAAGCGTGTTTCCATCAGGTGATAAACTGATTGGTGCCTCGTGTGCTTTACCATCGTTGATTTCTTTGTTGACGTATCCGGACGATTTATTGATCACTTCTGATTGCTGCCAGATACCATTTTTGTTAATGGTGTAAAAAATGTCTTCGTAATAACTTCCGTCTACGTTTTTCTTTTTTCCGGGGGGTCTGCGTGAACAAAACAGAATCAGCTCTTCACTGTTGGTTACTACCGGTGAATAATCGCCGTATTCTGAATTCACGTTTTTTCCCATGTTCACAATGGTAACATCCTTGTAGGTTGTTTGCCCACGCAGGTCAACACCGTTATTGCAAACTTCAATTTCACGAATCACTTCCTGCCGGAGTTCCATTCCCTTTTTGTTGTTTTTAACGTTGTTCAGAAAAACGGTATAGAATTCAATGGCCTTTTCATATTCACCATTAAAGTGATAAGCTTTGGCGGCGTAATACAAAATTTCAGGCATGGTGTCAGTGACAGACAATTCAAGTGCTTTCAGAAAATAGGTGAGTGATTTTTCACGTTCAACCTGCGAGTCGTAATACACCAGGCCGGTTTCTAACCAATATTGTGGTTTGGTCGGGTTTTCAGCAATGGCTTTATCGTAGAAGGCTTTTGCTTTCCAGTATTCTCCCTTGCGGTAAGCATTTCTTCCCTTGCGAATGTATTTTTTTTCTTTACCGCCGCCAATCCGCTCTTCTTTCGGGTCATCTTCTTCTTCATCTTCCTGGGCATAAGAAGATGTCGAAATACAAATTCCGGCCAGAAAAAACAACAGGGATAGTATTTTAAACAGTCTGTCCATCAGAATTGAATCTCAAATTTGATGTATTGGTAACGTTGATAAATATTGGCTTTTTCAACGGCGTCGTTATTGTATTCAGGCCCCTGAACCAGCGCTTCTTTCTCTACAAAGGTAATTTGTGTCACGTCAATTCCTTCAGATTTTAATAATTTGATTAGAATGTCTTTTCCGGTTTTCAAACGCTGATTAGCCAGTTCCTGATTGCTGGCGTATGATTTTGTAGGAACTTTGGATGCGCTGGATGAAATCACCACGGTTACTTTCTGGCCGCTTTCGATAACCTGTTTGATGCCTTTTACATAGAGCTGCAGTGCTTCATTATGGGTATCAAATTTGTCTTTGTTGTAACCAAAATTGTACTGAAAAATAGGGGTGGTCAAAATGGTAGAGTATTCTGACACGGTTGTTTTTGTTTCACAGTTGGCCTTGAAGGTATAGGTGTCCATAATGGTGTTGGAACTGTCAACCAGGTTCAGAATAAGATCTTCACAGAAATCAAAATCATCTTCATTGATTTTAATCAGGTGTGATTTGTCTGTGTCAAGTTCTTTGTAAGGAAACTGACCGTATTTGTTAATGACTTCTTCATACACCAGTTTCTGATCTTCATAGATTTCAATGTGCTGACCTGAGAGGTTTCCGAAATGATCGTCGTTACTGAATTCCCAGCGGGTGCCATTGAGGGGCAGGTCAGCATTGAGTGTAACGGCTTCCAGGTTAACAATATCCAGCAGCAGTTCATGCTTTAGTTCCTGGTACGAGGAATTGCACGGCACATACAGTTCGGTTTTATAAAAGGTATTACCGTCCAGTTTATAATCCAGCTCATAGGTATGGCAGGGTTTCAGTGTCAGTACATAACCACCGTCACGGCGGCGGGGAGAGTAGGTTTTTGGAGGGGTTGCGTCAGTCAGGTCAGTCACCTCTATGGTGATGCCTTTTGGAATGATGCTGTTATCACTGGTAAAAATAAAACCGGTTAAAACGGCTACGTTTTTGATGAGTGATTTTTCAGATTCAACCCGGTAAATATCTTTATCACCTTCGCCTTCCAGTTTGTCAGATGAATAAAAGCCGGTTAATCCATCGGCCGTGGTGGTGTAGAAAATATCATCGTCAAAAGAGTTTAAAGGATAGCCCATGTTTTCAGGCGTTGACCATATTTCAGACTCGTCCATCTGTGTTACAAAAATATCAAAGCCCCCCATACTGGCGGGCCCGTTTGAACTGAAATACATGGTTTTGTTGTCTGCTCCCAAAAACGGAGATTCTTCATCGTAAGGGGTATTGACAGGCGGCCCCAGGTTCATGGCCCGGCTCCATTCACCGTTTGGAAGTTTTTTGAGGCGGTAAATATCCCGTCCGCCCAACCCGCCCGGACGATCCGAAACAAAATACAGGTAATTGCCATCAGGGCTTACAGTGGCATGTGTTTCCCATGCATCTGTATTTAATTCTTCAGCCGGAAAAGGAATAATATTTACGAAAACGGTGTCACGTAATTCAGAAAAATAAATGTCACCTCCGCCTAAATCCTGGTAAACAAAAATGGATGTACCATCCGGTGACACCGAAACGGAAGCATCGTTTTTATTGGGTCTGCAAAAGTCAAGGTATTTTGGGTTTTCCCAGTTGCCGTCATAACCGCGGTAGCTGACATAAATATCTTCGTAATGCTGGCCGTTGCCCATGTTGATGTATTTGGCGTTACTGCTGTCTGCCCGCAGGCGCTTTGATGTAAAAAAGATGGCTGAACCATCAATAGTTATTACCGGGGAATATTCAGGCGCGGGTGTGTTAATGATACTGCCCATGTTGGTAATTATATAATTTTTGGGCATTGCCATCAGTTTTCGGGCAACTTTGCATTGGGTAATTCCCAGGATGGCCAGGTCGTAATTGGAATGTTTCTTTTTTACATTCTGCAGAAAAAAATCATACTGGTAAAAAGCCGTGTCAATATTGCCTTTGCTGTGGTTTGACTTTGCCAGGTAGTAGAAAATTTCAGTGGGTGCATTGCGTTCCAGCGGTGAAAAGGGATTGTAGGTTTTGCTGACAGAGTACTGTGCGCGTTCAAAATACGAAATGGCCTCAACTTCGCGGTTCAGGTATATCAGGCACATACCGGTTTTGTAAAGCACATTGGCGTTGGTTGGATCTTCTTCCAGTATAATTTCCCACACAAACAGGGCCTCACCGTAGATTTTATCATACATGAAGCCATCAGCCACTTCAAATTTTTCATTGAATGAGGCGTCTTTCAGGGCTGCACGTAGTTCTTCGCGGGTGGGGCGGGGTTGTGCTGTCGCCACCATGTTGGCGATTAAAAATCCCAGTAAAATAATGGTTCTCAGCACAAATTAGGTCAAAATTATCTTCAAAGAAAAGAAGAAAACCCGTTGACTCCTGCCAACGGGCTCCTAACTTTTTTACGAATAATTGTTTATAACTCCCTGTTCATATCAAACTGCTCCAGGTAATCGGCAACACGTCTGACAAACTGTCCGCCTAGTGCGCCGTCAACCACACGGTGATCGTAGGCGTGTGATAAGAACATTTTGTGACGGATACCAATGGTGTCTCCAAATGGTGTTTCAATAACGGCCGGCATTTTGCGAATAGCACCCAGTGCCATAATTGCAACCTGTGGCTGGTTAATGATTGGTGTACCCATCACGTTTCCAAAGGTTCCCACATTGGTTACGGTATAGGTTCCGCCCTGAATATCGTCCGGACTCAGTTTGTTGTTTCTTGCGCGGTCAGCCAGGCTGTTAACCTGTTTTGTAAGTCCCACCAGGTTTAACTGGTCGGCATTTTTAATCACCGGTACAATCAGGTTACCGCTTGGCAGTGCCGTTGCCATACCAACATTGATGCTCTTGCGTTTGATAATGTTATTTCCGCTTACCGAAATATTGATCATTGGAAAATCCTTGATGGCTTTAACAATGGCTTCAATAAAAATAGGGGTGAACGTTAGTTTTTCTTTTTCTTTTTTGAAGAAAGAATCTTTAATTTTTTCACGCCATAACACGATGTTGGTAACATCCGCCTCAACATACGACGTAACGTGCGGCGAGGTGTGTTTAGACATGACCATGTGATCTGCAATCAGTTTGCGCATGCGGTCCATCTCCATGAGTTCATCACCTTCCCACAGCGCAACTTCAGGGGCTTTGTGTTCTTTTGCCACAGCGCCGTTGGTAGATGGTGCTGTTTGTTTCACCACTTCAACTTTAGGGGCTGCAGTTGTAACAGCAACTTTTGCTCCGCCGTTCTGGATATAGTTCAGAATGTCTTTTTTTGTTACGCGGCTGTTTTCACCTGTTCCCTCAATGGTTTCAAGCTGTGACATGCTAATGCCTTCTTCTTTGGCAATACTTCGTACCAGCGGAGAATAGAATTTTCCCGAAGGACCATTTTTGCCAACTTCAACAGCAGCAACAGTTGCAACAGCGGCCTTTTCGGCAACTGCTGTTTTAGCAGCAGCAACGGCAGGTTGAGCAGTTGCCACCGGTGTTGGTTTATCTGTGGCACCGCCGGTTGAGATAATGGCTATTACCTCTCCAACCTGCACCACGTCATTTTTTTCATACAGCTTTTTAACAAGCACGCCTTTTGCTTCAGAGGGTAACTCGTTGTCTACTTTATCGGTAGCAACTTCTACCAGGGGTTCATCCAGTTCAACAGTATCACCTACTTCTTTCAGCCAGTATGTAATTGTTGCTTCTGTAACGCTTTCTCCCATTTTCGGAAGTCTGATTTCAATTTCAGCCATGATTCCGGTCTTAATTTTTAAGTCAGCAAATTTAGGGGATTTTTTGCACTGAACCAAGCACTGCCGAAATTAAATGATTCCGTTTGAAATCAGGTTAATACAGGCTTTCCGGCGGTATTAATTGAACCGGATTGCTTTTACCGGTGAAATTCGTGTAATAATCGTTCCGGGTAAAAGCAGCGTGAGAAAGCAAACCACAATGGTGAGCAGGTTGATCAGCAGAATATGCCACAGGTTGAAATTTACCGGTACGGTATCCAGGTAATAAATATCAGGGTTAAGTGATACAAAACCGGTTTGCTGCTGCAGAATTACCAGGCCAATGCCCAGTATATTTCCAATAATGAGTCCGCGTGAAAGCAGGTAAAAGGCGTTGTAAATAAATACTTTTCGTATGGATGCATCAGTGGCTCCAAGCGCTTTCAGAATTCCAATCATGTTTGTTTTTTCAAGAATCATTACCAGCAATGTGGTTACCATGTTGATCACTGAAACCAGCAGAATCAAAACCAGGATAATGATGATGTCAATGTTCAGAAACTTCAGCCATTTGAAAATTTCAGGATAAACCGCCGTAATTTTTGTGGTTTTCATGTCAACCGGAATTTCGTTATAGATAATATCATCCATCTCAGCAAGGTCACTCCAGTTTTTTAGTATAATCTCAAACCCGCCAACATAATAGCCGTGTGAGCCCTTACCGTTTTCAATTTTTAGTTTGCCAAAAGGCATTTGAATTTCATTTTCAGAAAGGTATCGGATGGGTTTTTGTTTAAGCAGTTCTTCACTACAGGTGCATGATTGTTCAACAACTATTTTGGCTGTAGCGGTATCAGGCAGTGATTTTGGATTGGGTGAAAGCCCGTAAATTTCAAGTTCAAAATCGGTAGAAACCAGCCTTATCTTGTCATTCAGTTCACCGGTAAACAGGTAATAACTGTTTTCTTTATAACCGTTTCCCCAGTCATAGCGGTATGCCCCGGTGCCATGATGGGTTTTTGCCTGCAGCACAAAATAATCTCCGATACAGGTATCCAGCACGGTCAGGTTTGTTTGCACGCCCCAGTTGTTGAGCAGTTGCAGGTGATGAAGCTGGGTGTAAATAAACTGTTTGTCAAATTCTTCAAAGCCGGTGCGGTAGATACCACAAACGGTAAATTTTCGTTTTTTGGGCCCGGTGTCATCGTGAATAAAAAACGCGTCCAGCTCTTCACCTACTTTATACCCCAGCATGTCGGCCATGTATTTTGAAATAAGTACCTCGTCATTTTCACTGCTGAAATCAAGAATGCGTCCGTCTACCAGTTTGTCTTCAAAAAAACTCCAGTCATAACCGGCATCCACGCCTTTAAAACGTACGCCTAAAATATCCTGCCTTGATTCAACGGTGTCTTTGTTGTTTGCCAGCTGAATTTTGACACTGTCCTGCCGTGATTGCAAAATGGCCGGCTTAAAGGCATAAACCTGGATGTTTTTTACACGCGGGTCCTCATTCAGTTCGGGGTAAAAAAGCTGTTCCATTAAAACCGGGCTCGACTCCATGGATGAGTTTTCATCAAAATTGGTGACCTGAATGTGTGCCCCAAATCCAATAACTTTTTCACGGATTCCGTTTTGAAAACCGGTCACCACCGCAACGGAAACAATCATAAACGCAATACCCAGAATAATGCTGATCAGTGAAATCACTACAATGGGTTTGGTAAGGCGGTTTGAACGTTCCCGGCCGCTTATAATTTTTCGCGCTATGAATAATTCGGTATTCAATTTGTTACATTTGATTTCAAAAGTACGAATCTTAAACAGATAGCACGCTAATATTTCACCTATGCAATTTTCTTCCTTCCTGCTTTTCTCTATTGCTTTTGTGGCCTGTTCATCTGAATCGCCGTCTGATGCAGGTACATTAAATGCAGCCCAATCAACTGACACAACAAGTACTGTACCGGCAGAAGAACCGCTTTACTGCAATGCTTCTGTAACGGTGGGTGCGGCCAGAACGGCTGAGTATCTTCCATTACTCGGGGGGAAAAAGGTAGCGGTTGTTGGCAACCAGTCTTCACTGATTGGTGAAACACATTTGGTAGACAGCCTGAAAAGTCTGGGGGTGAATGTGGTTAAGGTTTTTTCACCCGAACATGGTTTCAGGGGTGATGCCGATGCCGGCGAAAAAGTAGCCAGCGGAACAGATTCAAAAACCGGTTTGACGGTAATCTCCTTGTACGGTAATAATAAAAAACCAACGGTTGAGCAATTGGCAGATATTGATGTTTTGCTCTTTGACATTCAGGATGTAGGCGCCCGTTTTTATACATACATCTCAACCCTGCATTACATTCTGGAAGCAGCCGCTGAAAATGAAAAACAGGTTATTGTGCTTGACCGCCCCAACCCAAACGGGCATTATGTAGACGGGCCCGTGCTGAACCCTGCGTTCAAGTCGTTTATTGGCATGCACCCGGTTCCGGTGGTGCACGGAATGACGGTTGGTGAATATGCGCAAATGATTAATGGTGAGGGTTGGCTGGCCGGCAAATTAAAAGCTGATCTGAAAGTTATTCCCTGCGAAGGCTGGGACCATACCCGGTACTATGAACTGCCAATTGCTCCATCTCCTAATCTGACCACCATGACAGCCATTTACCTTTACCCGGCATTGTGTTTTTTTGAAGGTACGGTGGTCAGTGTGGGCCGTGGAACGGATTTGCCTTTCCAGGTCATTGGTCATCCAAAAATGGAAGTGGATGTACTGGAAAAATTGTACTCGTTTAAACCTATGCCTAATGCGGCGGCGGCACATCCGGTGCTGGAAGGACAAACCTGTTACGGCTATGATTTGTCAAAAACAGACGTGAAGGAATACCGTGAAAAACGCAAACTGGATTTGAGCTATTTGCTTGAATTTTACAAAAAACTGAAGATGGGTCCGGCGTTTTTTCTCAAATCAAATTTTATCAATAACCTGGCCGGTACGGATCAGCTGAAAGCGCAGATTATTGCCGGCAAAACCCTTGAAGAAATTGAGGCCACCTGGCAGGAGGCCCTGTCTGCATTCAAAGAAAAACGAAAAGGATATTTGTTGTATCCTGATTTTGAATCGTAAGTCACAGATGAAGTTTCCCTGCTGATGAAGCCGTTTTTTTAACAGATCAGCGGGAGAAATTAAATCCCGGCTTGTTTGATCTGAGCAGCTAATTTTTCCCGTTGTTCTGCAAATGCTGAAAGTGTTTTGTCAGAAACCCTGAGAATTCTAAACGTGTCTTTCAGCTTTTCAAAATAGGCATGGCCAATGATCAGGCTAATGGCAGGAACGGTCATGAAATAAAGAAATCCAAGCCAATAACTGGGAAATACATAGTGGTGAAATAACCAAATAACGGGCAGGTTGTAGAGCGTTGTAATCAAACCTCCCAGCAGCATTTTTACACCACTCCAGAAAACATCACGTTTAAATATTTTTTCGACAAATGATTTGACAAGCACGTATGGAATCAGGTTATGTACAACACCCACCAGAAAAATCGGTAATACCAGAATCAGGTATAAAAAACGGGCCGTCAGGTTTTTGCTTTTTTTGCCGGCAAACTGGTAAATCCAGTCATCATTTATTTTTTCTTTCTTTTCAGCGGTGAAATAATTTTCAAGTGCTGTTTTTAGCCCGGTCCATTTGGTATCTTCCGCATTGTAATTGGCATTGATGTATTTTGCCAGGCTGCGTGAATAGTCAAAGCGTTTTTCGAGTGAAAGGGAATGATCGTGGTGAAAATGATTCATTCCTTTACGTGTAATAACCTGGATGTTTTCAACAAACGGTGCCAGGTTTTTGTCCCTGACATACGTAATTTGCTCCTGCATGGAAAGTTCAATGTCACGCGTAAGTTTGGTATGCGCCTTGGCCGGGTTTTCATCATAGAGCGCTTTATAATCTTTGAGGTGAATAAGCTCACCTACGGATAAAAGCATGTCTGTTCTGAAATATTTCGGATGCCCGTAATTAATGCCCGTAGGCTGAATCAGAATATCCAGTTCCCAATTGGTTTGAACCATAGCGCTGAAGCCAATTCGGGCGGGCCCTTTTTTGATGGGTTTAAGGCTGCGGATAAATACGTCGTCTGTATATCCTTCACCAAACATGATCAGGGAATTTTTCTTTTTGAGAATTTCAATAGCCGCGCGAAAAGACTGTGCATTTTTTTCCAGGTTTTCCTTACCATCTTCCGCCAGCCTGTAAATAGGAACCATATGGCAGGCCCAGGTTACAGGCTTTAACCATGCTTTAAAAACATCACTGCGCACCATAAAGTGGAAGATGGGCCATTGGAAATTTGCTACCACCAGCGGATCAATAAAAGCACTGGGGTGATTTGAAATAAAAATGGTGCGGGTTTTGAATTGCTTTTGGGTATGCCTTGTTTTTATGCTACCATAAAATATCCGCATTAAGTAGGGCAGGGTAACTCGAAGAAGAAAATACAATGGTCTCATAGCAGGCTCCAAAATTATCAAAAAATATGAGCGCGGTTGCTTTCCGGCGGTTGCTTTGATAAAATGAACCAGGCAGGGTATACGGCCAGTTAAAAAATGTTAACCCTGAAATATTCTTAAATTAGCAGAGTTACATTTGACCAAAACCCTGTTTTTCCTTGAGTAAGAACCGATTCAAAGTATTGATTTTTTTGATGTCCGCGGCGGTATTGGGGCTTTTCTTTCTCCAATTCGGGTGGATCAGAAACGTACATAAATTAACTGAGCAGAAATTCAATGAAAATGTTCAGATAGCCTTGAACAAAACCGCTATTGACCTGGAAACCTTTGAAATGGTTCAGATGATGAACCCTGAATTGTTTGATCAGGGGGTTGAAGGCTGGCTTGATGATTATGTAAAAAACGCCGGTTATGTGCTGCAGTCTCAGGAATCCATTTCACTGCGCGACACAACTATTTTTGTAGAAGGTGAAAAACAAAAATACCTGCTTGTTCAGGGTAACCTGATTGATACAGCTACCGGCCTCAGGGCCTCACACCGTGTGTTGACACCTGACTTGCGGCAGTTGGAAGGGATGCCTGCAGATCATACCATATCAGGCCTGAATGAAGATACCAATTCACTTTACATTCAGTGGGACGAGTCATTTGAAGCCCAGATCAATAAAAAAACATTTTACCTGAATTACCTCATTGAACGCATGTTTACCACCAACCCGGTAGACGATATTGCACTCAGGCTGAATATGAATATCCTGGATTCGCTGCTGGCTCATAACCTGCAGTTAAGTGGTATTGATACGTCCTATAATTTTAATATTCTCCGTGATTCGGTGGCGCACCTGAAATTCAAACAGACAAGTTTGCGCTATAATTCTGAACTCACAACAAGCAATCATTCGGTGCTGTTGTACCCCAATGATGTTATACCCAGTGAATATCATTTGCTGGTAGCTTTTCCGGGACAAAGCCTGTTTGTCTGGAAAGAAATGGCCGGCACCATTGCCGCTTCGTTTGCCCTGGTAATTATTGTCATGTTTGCGTTTTATGTTGCTGTCCGCACCATTTACCAGCAGAAACAGCTGTCTGAAATAAAAAATGATTTTATCAGTAACATGACGCATGAATTAAAAACGCCTATTTCAACCATATCACTGGCCTGTGAGGCTGTCCGTGATCCGGATATGCAAAATGACCGTGAAACGCTGGCCAGCTTTATTGGTATGATTGATACCGAAAACAAACGGTTGGGCAAACTGGTTGAAAATGTATTGCAGACCGCGTTGATTGATAAAGGAAAACTGAAACTCAATAAAGAAACCTGTGAAATAGATACACTGTTGAAACAGGTGGTAGACTCGTTCCAGATACGCTATCATGACAAAGGCGGTGAAATCAGTATTGAGCGGGCAGATTCATTTACCTGGCCGGTTGATAAAATGCATTTTTCAAATGTTTTGTTTAACCTGCTCGACAATTCACTCAAGTATAATCAAAACAGACCTGAGGTTCATATTTCACTGGAAAAACTGAGCAATGGTTTTTCGCTGGAAATGCGTGATAATGGTATTGGCATCAGAAAAGAAGATCAGAAACGTATATTTGAAAAACTTTACCGGGTACCAACCGGTAATATTCACGATGTAAAGGGATTTGGACTGGGCTTAAGTTATGTGGTTTCAATTGTAAAACTGCACAACGGTGAAATCAGTCTCAAAAGTGCTTTGGGTAAAGGTTCAACATTTAAAATCACAATCAGCAATGAGCGATAAAGTAAAAATTCTCCTGGCCGAAGACGATACCAGTTTAGGTACCGTTTTGTCAAATTATCTGAAAGCAAAATCATTTGACGTTACCTTATGTGTTGACGGTGAAATTGCACTCCGCCGATTCAAGGAACAGCTCTTTGATTTTATTATTCTGGATGTGATGATGCCCGTAAAAGATGGTTTTTCAGTCGCAAAAGAAATCCGTAAAACGGATACCGAAATTCCCATTCTTTTTCTCACCGCTAAATCCATGAAAGAAGACAGACTCGCCGGTTTTGATGCCGGTGGTGATGATTACCTCACCAAACCGTTTGCCATGGAAGAGCTGCTGGCACGCATTAACGCCATTTTAAAACGCACTTACAAAGAAGGCAAAAAAGAAACGGCGTTTACGGTGGGTGATGTAAACTACGATTATTTACAGCAGACCATTGATATAAAGGGTCAGAAAAATAAACTCACCACCAAAGAGAATGAGCTCTTTTACCTGCTGATAAAAAACCAGGAAGAAATTCTGGACCGCAACGATGCGCTGAAACATGTCTGGGGTGATGACAACTACTTCAATGGCCGCAGCATGGATGTTTATATTACCAAACTGCGCAAATACCTCAGCGGTTCAGACCGGGTGGAAATAATGAATGTGCATGGCAAAGGATTCAGACTTCTGATCAAAAAATAAGGAATTAGCTCTTAGGAATCAGGATTTAGTGAATGCGCATTAAATTGCTAAATCCTAACCCCTGACTCCACATTTTTAGGTGCTTGCTTTCAGGATTTAGTGTATGTACATTAAATTACTAACTCCTGATACCTAACTCCTAAATCCTCCTTAGTTTTGTACCCGCACATGATCACAACAGACATCACGCATATTGCACACCTGGTTGAAATTTGTTATCAGCGTGGAATTCGTCATGCAGTGCTTTCTCCCGGGTCACGCAATGCTCCGCTTATTATCGCTTTTGACGAACATCCGGGTATCAGAACCTGGTTGATTCATGACGAGCGCTGCGCCGCATTTTTTGCGTTGGGAATTGCAGATGCAACACACCAGCCTGTCGCTATTGCATGTACATCCGGTTCTGCTCCGCTGAATTATGCCCCGGCAATTTCAGAAGCTTATTACCGCCAGGTGCCGCTTTTAATTCTTACAGCTGATCGTCCTGTTGCGCTGGTTGACCAGGGAGACGGACAAACCATTCGCCAGAAAAATGTATTTCAGAATTTTGTAAAAGCATCGTTTGAACTCCCTGACTTTTCAGCAGGTGGTGAATTGCATGTGTCTGATGTAAACGTTAACGAAGCATTGGATGTGCTGGTAGCAAGCCCGCAGGCACCGGTGCATATCAATATTCCACTGAGCGAGCCGCTGTATGGAACGGCAGCGCTGAAAACAACACCGCAGGTAAACCCTTTCAGCCAAAAAAGCCAGTCTCTTACCAATGCTGAGCGGGAATCTGTTTCTGCCACCTGGAAAAAGGCCGCTAAAAAACTGATTCTGATCGGACAGCTTCAGCCTGATTTAAAATTACAGCGTGCTTTGTTGCCCGTTTTAAATGATCCTTCAGTGGCAGTATTGGTTGAAAACACATCCAACATTCAGCATTTTCAAAAAATTGTGCATTGCATTGACCGCACGCTGGCTGTTATTTCAGAGCAGGAAGCTGAAGCGTATGCACCTGATTTGCTCATTACACTGGGCGGAGCTGTAATCTCCAAAAAAATCAAGGCTTTTTTCAGAAAAAACAAACCGGCGGTGAACTGGCGCGTGGGTGACTATTTGTTTCAGGAAGATACGTATCAAAGTCTCACGCATTCATTTCGTATTCCGGCAGCAGATTTTTTTGATTTTGTTGCAGGGATAGACTATTTACCGCTTTCCAATTTTGGAGACCACTGGAAACAAAAAGATTTTTTAGCCCAGGATGGTCACCATAATTTTTTGGCAGGTGCTCCCTGGTCTGATCTGAAAGCCTTTGAACAAATTCTGGATACATTACCGGCAAATACCAGCCTGCACATGGGCAACTCGTCTGTTGTGCGTTACTGCCAGCTATTCAACCCTGACCAGCAATTCCGTTATTTTTCAAACCGCGGTGTAAGTGGAATTGACGGATCAACCAGCACCGCTGCCGGTTTTTCAGTAATTGATGAAAACAAACTGAATGTTCTTATTTCAGGAGACATTTCTTTTTTATACGATTCCAACGCTGTCTGGAATAACTACCTGAAAAATAATTTCAGAATCATTGTGATCAATAATGGCGGCGGCGGCATTTTTCAGATTCTGGACGGATCAAGCCAGGTAAAACAAGCCCCGTATTTCTTTTCATCCTATCAGGCTGACATTTCAAAAATCTGTGAGGGCTTTGGTGTTGGGTACCTTTCTGCAGATGATTCTGAAAGTCTCGGACTGGCGCTTGAATCATTCTATCGTATTGATTCTGAAAAGCCTGTGCTTTTAGAGGTTAAAACGTTTAGCCAGAATAGTTCTGTGGTATTGAAGGCCTACTTTGAGTCCCTGCGAAACGTACTATCTTAGCATTCAACCAACTTTTTCTTAACTTTAGCCGTAATGACTATAGTAATCCATGATTCATAATTATGAAAAAAATTCTACTTTTCTCTGCTCTGGCTGTTTGTGCCAATACGTTTGCACAGATGACCATGACCAGTTCAGCCATGTTGGGCAGTTGTAACTGCTACCAGCTGACTACCGCTACTACAGCCGATAAGGGTGCAATCTGGAGCCCGGTTGCAATCGATTTGAATAACGCATTTGACATGACGTTTAACATCTATGCCGGTACAGATGATGTTTGGGGTGGTGACGGTATGGTATTTGTGCTGCAGCAGAATCCTTCAGGTATTGGTGATGCAGCCAACGCACTTGGCTATAAAGATGTCGCTCCGTTATCGGTTCCGCCAATTTCAACCAAATCACTGGGAATTGAAATTGATACCTATGACAATGCCCCGTCGGTTGCAACAGATATTGCATCAGACCACATGGGCCTCAACTCAAACGGAAGCAACGCACACAACCTGGGAGGGCCTTATGCCATTCCAAATGTTGAAGATGGGTTGTATCATGAGTTTCGCGTAGTCTGGAGTCCAACCCTGCAAACCATGACCGTTACGCTTGACGGTGCTTTTATTTTTCTGTACACAAATGACATCATCACCAACATTTTTACCGGTAACCCAATGGTTTATTTTGGCTTTACCGGGGCAACCGGTGGTTCAGTAAATGAATACCGCGTGTGTATGTACCGCAATGCTGCTTTTACAACAGACCTTACCTCGGTATGTCCTGATCTTCCGGTAGCATTTACCGACAATTCAACCAGCGACCTTAATAATATTCTGGACTATACCTGGGATTTTGGTGACGGATCACCACTTGATGCCAACCAGAATTCATCACATGTTTATACAACACCCGGCACGTACACCGCCAAATTACTGATGACAGATGTTTCAGGCTGTACTGACAGTGCACAAATTAATATTACCGTATTACCTGATCTTATCGTAAATGTGGCCGGTACTGATGCTACCTGTTTTGGTGATACAGATGGTGCAGCAACAGCAACACCTCAGAATGGAACCGGGCCTTATCTCTATACCTGGGATGATGTACTGGCACAAACCACGCAAACAGCAACCGGTCTTGTACCAAATTCAACGTATAATGTGAATGTAGTTGATGATTTAGGCTGTACCGGAACCGGAACAGTGACCATCAATGAACCGCTGGAAATTTTTGTAGATATTCAGGGTACCAATGCAATGTGTTTTGGTTCAAATGACGGAACCGGAACGGCCGTTGTTACAAATGGTATTGCGCCATTGACTTACTTGTGGAGTGATGCCGCAGGGCAGACTTCGGATGTGGCTACCGGGTTGGGAGCAGGTACTTACAGCGTTGTAGTAACCGATGATAATGGCTGTACCGGCACCGATACATTTGACGTTGCTGAACCAACAGAAATAATTATTACCGGGTCTGTCAGCTACGATAACGGTACCGGAAACGGAGCCATTGATGCAACTGTAGCCGGTGGAACAACCCCATACGCCAGTACGGTATGGAGCAATTCTGCAACCACAGAAGATATCAACGGACTGGGATCCGGATCCTATACCCTGACAGTTACCGATGCACAGGGATGTATCAAAGACACAACCTTCTATGTTAAATCAAGTGTTGGGTTGGATGATATGGGAATTGCCGGATTTGAAATTTATCCCAACCCTTCAAACGGCACCTTCCAGATTAAAGGCAAAGGCTTTTACACGTTTGTGGTGACAGATGTTGCCGGCAAACTGGTGTTAACGGACAATGCAACCAATAATCACACGGTTAACCTGGGCAATGTAGAACGCGGCGTTTATTTTATACGCATTGAAAAAGAAGGAACGCGCTATACTGAACGAATCGTTGTTCAGTAAAAAAATCAGACATTTAGTATAAAAAACCGTAGCATTTGCTGCGGTTTTTTTGTTTTAATGAGGTGCATAGAATCTGGAAAGACAACCCAAGGCCCTTTTTCGTTATTTTTGATCGTATCAATTCCGTTACCATGCGTTTTCTTTTATTTCTGCTGGGTTTTCAGGCAATGCTTTTTGCGCAGGAACCAGATTTCAATCGCTCCTGGGAATTTGCTGGTCCGGATGACAAACCAGATTCGCCTTCTAAAATTTCAGCATGTGGTGTTGGCCCGGTAGAATTTATTCGTGTGTTTCAAAAAAATCCGGATTTTTTGCTGGCGGGTTCTATCTCGGGTGGTCTCTTTAGTTCAGAAGATGCGGGAGAAAACTGGATAAACGGCGGCTCAGACAGCTGGGATTATTCCGGCTGCGGGTGGGCTGACTTTTACCCTGAAGATGCAAAAACCTGGTTTGCGTATTCCAATGTATCAGGTAATAATGGCAAACCTGGTAATATGGGTGCCAAAGGAGGCATTATGCGCACCGCCGATGCAGGCACTACCTGGAAACTGATTGCCGGACCCGTTGTATTTGGTTCAGAATATACCGCTGTTTATGGAATCCGGTTTCTGCCTGAAAATCCTGAGGTTCTTTTTGTGCTGACCAATGATGGTCTTTTTTATACGCAGAATTGTCTTGCTGAAAATGTCGTGTGGAAAAAGCATGAGCCAATTGGCGGAGTAATTTACGATATGGATTTTGTAGGAAAAACGGCCTACGTGTCTGCCCAGCAATTTGGCAAATGGAACATTCATCAGTTTAATTATGAAACCCTGACGCAATCAGTATTGAAACCGGTAACTGATCTCACAGATGATAAGCGGGCACTGACTTTTGAACCCCTGGGTGAAAATCTGCTTGTGTTGGTTGATTACAGCAAACTGAATGATGAACTCTGGCAATACAATGTGGCAGAAGGTACGTTGCAGAAATTACTTTCAGGCCAGCAGGTAAATTTTGGAAGCGGTCACACCTTTGCCGTTAATCCGCATACGCAGCGGGAGATTCTGGTTGGCAATTCAACCACGCTAAAAAGATGGAGTTATCCTGAAATGAAAGAAAAAAAAACAGGAGGCGGGTATCACGTTGATGTTGAATTTGTGGCGTATGATCCGGTTGACACGGCTAAAATTTACATGGCTTGTCACGGCGGGGTTTATATTTCGTACGATAACGGCGCTACCTGGATTTCAAAAAGCAAAGGCCTTGGAGTTGCTGAGGTAATGGGCCTGGCTGTTTCTGAAACGGACCCGAATACAGTGGTTATTGGCACATTTCACGATGGTTCGTCGGTGCTGGCAGATTTTAACAGCGACGGAAATTATTTCTGGCGCAGCGTAAACGGCGGTGATGCACTTACGCCATTAATTGATCCGCTTGATCCGGCAATTATCTATACCTCCACCCAGTTTACCGGGGGCGGTGTTTATTTCTCCAATGATACGGGACAAACTCCCCTGAATGTTCATGGCTTAAACGGTCTCAGTACTTCAGGCTGGGAGCTGACAACTGTGCTGCATCCGGTGGAACCCAAACTGCTGTATTTTAACTATACCCGACGTGATGTTGCCGGTAAGGGAAACATTGATATTGTACGCACGGCTGATGCCAGCAAAAAGAAAAGCACTGAAATCATTTCTGATTTTGGAAAAGAGTTTGGGTTGAAATCATACAAAGTGTATGGCCTTTTCAACAATCCTTTTTTTCCGGATCATTTGTATGCATACCTGCTGCACTATGATCAGAATGCTGAAGGAAAAGAAATAACCCGGCACCGTTTGTTCAGAACTGAAACGGCACGTGATTCTGCAGGTGCTGTAATCAGCTCGTGGTATGAGCTGGAAGTGCCTGTCAATGATTGGATCGGTGATGTAGAAGGTGATCCCCTTAACCCTGATCTCATTTACCTGTCTTATACTTCTTCAGGTGATGATACTGATCCACACGGGCTGATCTATGCGCTGAAGTACAATAAAAAAAGCAAAGGACTTAAAAAAGCACTGAACCTTTCAGGCAGCATTCCCAATTCCATTGCTGGCAGATTTAACCTGGTTTGCCGCAATGAAAACGGCCCTGAATTGTACATTGCTACACGCACCGGGGTTTATTACGGAAGTGCAAAAACACTCAAAGGAAAAGGTGATTGGCAATCCATCGGGTACGGTTTGCCGCATTGCAAAATATTCGGGCTTCATTACCACAGCAACGAAAAAATGCTGACCGTTGGTTTCCTGGGCCGCGGGGTCTGGCGCTACCGGTTTTGATCAGAAAAATGCGACCTGATTTTGCCGGGTAAAAGAGACCGGTTGGGCTGTTGTCCCTGATTCTGCTGATCTTTCAGACATTAACAAGCTTTTAACAAAGCTGTACCGATGAGATCACCTGATTTTCCGTTAACTTTATTCGCAGAATGAGCAATCGAAGCATACGAATGGTAATTATTCTGGGGGTTATTTCAATACTCTCCATTCTGGCCATTCAGTTATTCTGGATTCAGAAAAACATCCGGTTTCAGGAGGAGAATATCGAACTTCAGCAGCGCCAGGACAGTATCAGCACCAAGCAGTTTAACGACAATGTAACCGTCGCTCTTAAAAATGTAGCCGTTGAAATTCAGCGTATCAACAAACAGCCGGGTGATTTATACGGCAACGTGCGGCAACTCACATCCAGTTATTTTACAGTAGAATTACAAGATACCGTAATGCCTTACCTGCTTGAAACCCTCCTGAAAAAAGAATTTTACCACCAGAATGTGGAGCAGGACTTTCAGTACGGAATTTATGATTGTTATCTTGACAGTATCATTTACGGGAATTACATCCGGTTTGTAGATGACTCTACATTCATATCCGATTTGGGGAATGATGGGGCCAAGCTGAATCCGGCGCTACAGCTTAAACTGAACTCTGATGCACATTATTTTACGGTGTTTTTTCCATCAATCGGCAATACCGGGTTGAGAGAATTGCCCAATAAAGTAACTCCCTGGTATTACCTGTTTGCTATTATTCTTTTTGTGCTGGTGTTTTTTGCGTTTGCCATTTCGGTTATTCTCCGGCAAAAAAAGCTGTCTGAAATTAAAAATGATTTCATCAACAATATGACGCATGAACTCAAGACGCCCATTGCAACCATTCGTATCAGCAGTGAAACCTTGCTGAATCTTGATCAGCAAAAAGACGAAGGCGAAAAACTGCAGCGTTATGCGGGCATTATTTACAAAGAGAACAAGCGTCTTGAGCAGCAGGTAGAGCGGGTACTCAACATTGCAAAACTCGATAAGCATGAAATTAAGCTGAAGCTTGAAACGTTCTGCATTCATGAAATCATTGAAGAGGCCAAAGAGAATTTTCAGTTTAACCAGCTGGAGGAGCAGGGGGGTGAAATTACACTAGACCTTCGTGCGGCAGATCATTTGGTGAACGCAGATATTGTGCATGTTACCAACGTAATCAATAACCTGCTGGATAATGCCGTAAAATATTGCGACAAAATTCCGCACATTGTTATAACAACACGCAACGTCAAAAACAGAATACTCGTCTCTGTCAAGGATAATGGAAAGGGAATTTCGCGTGAAAACATCAAATACATTTTTGATAAATTTTACCGGGTACCAACCGGCAATGTACATGATGTTAAAGGATATGGATTGGGATTATACTATGTCAAAACCATTGTTGAGCAGCTGGACGGAACGGTATCTGTAAAAAGCGTGTTGGGTAAAGGAACCGAATTTGTGATTTCACTTCCGGCCATAAAAGAATAGAATCTATGAAGGATAAAATTAAAATACTGCTTGTTGAAGATGATTATAACCTGGGGTTTGTGATCCAGGACAAGTTGAAGGAAAATGGCTTTGATGTACACCTTTGTACAGATGGGGTAGAGGGCCTTCGGCGTTTTGGTGAGCATACCTTTCAAATGTGCATTTTTGACGTGATGATGCCCAAAAAAGATGGTTTTACATTGGCGCGTGATATTCGTAAAGTAAATAAAAATGTACCCATTCTTTTTCTGACAGCAAAGAATCAAACCGAAGATCGTATTGAAGGGTTTAAAGCCGGCGGTGATGATTACCTGACCAAACCTTTTTCAACGGAAGAGTTTTTGCTTCGCGTACAGGCCATTCTGAAACGCGTAAACCTGGTTAAGGAAGAGGAGGTACCGAAGGATCTGAAAATTGGAAAAATTATTTTTGATACGGCAAATTTTGTACTGCGTTATCCGGGCGGTGAAAAACAAAATCTGACAAAAAAAGAAGCTAAAATTCTGCAGTTGCTGGTGCAGCATACCAACAAGGTGCTGCCAAGAGATATTGTATTGAATTCCGTGTGGGGACAGGATGATTATTTTGTAGGTCGCAGCCTCGATGTCTTTATTACAAAACTCCGCAAATACCTGAAAGAAGATGAAAAGGTGGCCATTGCCAACATTCACGGTGTCGGGTTTAAATTAACTGTAGCCTAATAATGGAAAATTTAAGCTGGGCAGATTTTGAAAAAACTGATATGCGTGTGGGTACCATTATTCATGCTGAAATTTTTGCTGAAGCACGCAACCCGGCCTATAAACTGCAAATAGATTTTGGTCCGCTGGGTATCAAAAAATCAAGTGCACAAATCACAAAATTTTACAAACCGGAAGATTTAATTGGCAAACAAATTGTAGCAGTTGTTAACTTTCCGCCTAAACAAATTGGCCCGTTTATGAGTGAATGCCTGGTACTGGGAGCCGTTGATTCTGAAAAAGGTGTGACCGTTTTATCACCTTCACTCAGGTGTGAGAATGGGTTGCGGATAGCATGAGTTCTATCCGTTCAGTAAAAGGCCCTTGCTTTTTTTTACCACGCAGAGCCCGGGATGCAGATTTTTATTCTGAAAACCCTATGTGAAATCTATGTTTTCTCATGTGCCTATGTGTTTAAAAAGAGAACTAAATTTACCACATAGGATCATAGTTCACATAGAAAAAGCACATAGCGATTACGTTGCTGGTTTCAGTTTTAGCCCTATGTGAACTCTATGTTTTCTCATGTGCCTATGTGTTTCAAAGAGAGGCTAAAATTTACCACATAGAATCATAGTTCACA
>JACPUU010000020.1 GCA_016192075.1 Bacteroidota bacterium
CAAGCACATATTCCACAAGCGGCGTTTATACCGATGTGTTAACGGCCGTGAACGGATGTGACAGCACTGTAACAACTGATTTGACTGTTGGCGCTGCTATTTCGGGCTCACAAACACTCTCCCTTTGTTCGGGTGAATCGGTTACGGTTGGTACAAGCACATATTCCACAAGCGGCGTTTATACCGATGTGTTAACGGCCGTGAACGGATGTGACAGCACTGTAACAACTGATTTGACTGTTGGCGCTGCTATTTCGGGCTCACAAACACTCAGTATTTGTTCGGGTGAATCGGTCACGGTTGGCACAAACACCTATACCGTAAGCGGCGTTTATACCGATGTGTTAACGGCAGTGAACGGATGTGACAGTACCGTAACAACTGATTTGACAGTCCACGCAGTTATTGATGTTTCTACTACAGTTTCGGGTATCACAATTACAGCAAACGCCGCACCGGCAAGCTATCAGTGGGTTGATTGTACCAATGGTTTTCTGCCTGTTTCAGGTGAAATCAATCAGAGTTATGTGGCAAATGTAAATGGAAATTATGCAGTTATTGTGACACAGAATGGCTGTGCTGATACAAGCATTTGCGTGTCAATTACCATGAATGGACTAGGAGAGTGGAGTCAGAACCACCAGTTGTTGGTCTACCCGAATCCGGCAACTGGTGTTGTAATGATTCAGGCAGATGGAATAATGAATCAGGTAGAGGTCATGAATAGCATGGGCGAAGTTGTCATGCGCGAAACAGCCGGCGAAAAACAGCTTCAACTGGATCTGGGTAATCTGTCGCCGGGTATTTATTACCTGCTTGTCAGCACAGACAATGAGCGAACTGTTAGGAAAATTGTCAAAAAATAATTGGCTGAAAAGAATAAAAAAAAATGAGAATGAAACAAAAAATTTTCACCGCATTGTTTGCAGGCTTTGTACTTGTTTCCTGCAACAAAACCTACACCTGCTCTTGCAACAAGACATACATTGATAAGACTGAAACGCCGGATGATACCGTCAACACAAATTATTACAACACCTATACAACAACAAAAAAGAAAGCCGAAGAACAATGCTTTTTATCAAACAGTGTAACTGAAGACCAAAATTCCAGGGTGACTATTGATTGTACTTTTTTGGAATAAAGGGGTATTTTTGACAGACGCACACCAATTAAAGAGGTGCATTCACTAACCTAAAAACATAAAAAATGAACTACACAGAATTTAAATCGATTTTATCAAAATCAAAAAGGAAAATGATTGTCGTCGGTGTTTTTGTAACCCTGGTGGGAATCCCTTTTTTACTGGCCAATTTTTTAGATCAAAGCAAAATAGTTTATTGGATCTTTGCTGCAATCTTTCTGGCACTTGGTTTATTTATGATTGTTAAACCCATGTCAGACCTCGGTAAAATAAACAGTGATCAACTGCCCTTGTTAAAGGCAATAAAAAATCAACAAAGAGATTACGTTATCTGGGTTTATCAAAAGGTAATTACGTCAGAGGTGGATGGCATTAAGGCCGGTAAAACAAACAATGTTGTTATTTATACAAACTCAAATAAAATGGAAGAAATTCTCCTGGGCAAAAAGGGAAATGTAGATGGCGTGATAGCGTATTTATCTGCCGAATTTCCCGGGGCACTTGTTGGATATTCTACCGAAACCCGTGAGGCAGCTGGAAAAATTTTGAAAAAAAAGTAAGCCCTTGTTAAACTAAAGGCAATTTCTTCCCGGGAATTGTCCGTTGAAACAAGGTTTGATTGAACACGAATGAAACTGATTTTACGGATGATCATGGATATTTTTTGATCCTGCTTTTAGCTGCGGAATTTACGTCGGACTCACGTTAATCTTTAGATAGAAGACCGGACAGACGATTAACGAATGTTGATTTCAGATGTATTTACAGTTTGCTTAAACTTCCATTCGCTTTTTCGCCTCCATGCACCAGAGCAATTCTCCTAAAAAAGATTTTGCCCGTTTTTCAATGGTTTCTTTCTCTGCAGGATTTCCGTCTTCATCAAAAGTCTCATTCACCTTTGGGACCGGAAACATTACCGGAACAGTCCACGCTTGTAATTTCCACAATGAAAACTGGAGTGAGGTAATGACCTGTGATCCGCCAAACGCCCCGGCAGAAACGGTTGAAATGGCAATCGGTTTTCGTTTCCATTCTTCATTTAAAAGGTCAATGACGTTTTTTAAACTGGCCGGGTAGCCGCCATTGTATTCAGGTGTAACTATAATTATTCCGTCTGCCGTTTTTATTTTCTGCGCAAATTCCAGCGTTTTTGGCAATGGATTTTTCTGAAATTTCAGGCGCTCTTCAAAAATGGGAAACTGGTAGTGCTGCAGGTCGATAATTTCAGCATTCGCCATTTGATTGGCATCAATGAATTTTTTGAAAAACAGGGCAACCCGGTGGCTGCTTCTGTCGGTTCTGACACTTGCTGACAGAATGAGGATGTTCATACGTAGAATTATTTATGTTTAATGGTCAGTGCATGCATCATTTCGTCCGTAACCGGATCTGTATACAGTCCATAACCGTTTACCAGAATTCCTTTCAGTCCGTATTTTTCTGAAGAAATGGCGTAGATAATACTCTGATCAGAAGGATTGGTATCATTTTCAAAACGAAAATAATGATCTACTGAAAATTCGTCGTGAAATACCTTGAAATCTCTGACTTTACATTCCAGGCAATTTTGCATCAGGTTAAAATCTTCGGTATATCCTTCTTCCCTGAGTCCCTGGATTGCTTCTAAAAGTGTTGCAAAATTTTTCATAGTCTCCCGTTTCGTTAAACCATGAACGTTCGTTTCCAGATCTCTCAACAGAGGCCTGGTATCCGGTCTTTCTATAAAGATACGAATAAACAGGGGTAGATTGGAACGGAAAAGGTGAGATTATTTGGCGATGACAGCCGGGTACAATTTCCGTCGTTCCTTTTCTTTGGTAATGAGTGACAGCTCACGCCCGGTTTGGCCGGCAACAGATGTGTTTTCCTGAGCACGGCGCAGCAAATAAGGCATTACTTCTTTTACGGGACCGTAAGGCATGTATTTTACAACATTGTATCCGTTATGTGCCAGCGTGTAAGTAATATGATCACTCATGCCCAGCAGCTGTGCTGCAAAAACACGTTTGTCATTGCGTGAAACCTGGTACTTATCCATCAGTTCCAGCAAACGGCTGGTGCTTTCTTCATTGTGTGTGCCGCAGCAAATGGAGAATACATGAAGGTGTTCAAACATAAAATCAAGCGCCAGGTTAAAGTCGCGGTCGGTTGCATTTTTATCGGGTTGAATAGGCGAGGGGTATCCGTTTTGCAGGGCACGTTCCCGTTCTTTTTCCATGTAAGCGCCTCTCACCAGTTTTATTCCGGTAAAATAATTACCCGCACGGGCCGTGTCAAAACATTCTTTGATAAACTGCAGCCGGTCATGCCGGTACATTTGAACGGTATTGAAAACAATGGCTCTCTGACGGTTGTATTTTTTCATCATGAGGGCCGCCATGCGGTCAATTCCATCCTGAATCCAGCTGTCTTCAGCATCAATAAAAACAGGTACACCTGCTTCAAAAGCCGCTTTGCAGATTGCATCAACCCGGTCCATATACCGGTCTGCTTCAGCTTCTTCTTCGGCGGTAAGCATGGTTTTTTGATCATTCAGTTTCTCAAGCAATTCAAAGCGCGCAATACCACTTGGTTTAAATACTGAAAACGGAATGGCGGCATCTTTTTTTGCACGGCCAATGGTTGCAATCACTTCGTCACGGGTATGATCCAGTTCCTGTTCCCCGGTTTTTCCTTCAACCGAATAATCGAGAATGGTACCAATGCCGTAGGCCGATAAATTGTTGATTTTTGAATCGCATTCCGGTATGGTTTCTCCGCCGCAGAACTGTTTAAAAACAGTGCGTTTGATCAAACCCCTGACGGGGAGACGAAGAACCATGGCCGCCTTCGATAAAGCCGCACCTGCAGTAACCAACCAGGGTTTTCCGATTATCTTAAACAAACGATAGGACCAAAGCAACTCGTTATCAGATTTCCCCTTGAAGGCAATTTCGGTATTATCAAAGGACGGCATAGTTCTAAAACTGGAATTACTCAAAATTAAGGCGCAAATGATTTACTAACTATGATGTGAATCATAGCTGCAACATCGCCCGGCGCGTTAAAGTTTTCTGAACCTGGCCTGAAAAAACCGCAGGTATTTAGGTTCATACACCATTTCAAGTCCTTTTACGGCTGCCCGGTTTTCATAAACTGCCTGAACAGATTCTGCCACAACATCCATGTGTGCCTGGGTATAAACCCGGCGCGGAATGGTAAGCCGTACCAGTTCAAGTTTAGGGTAATTGTGTTTACCGGTTACTTCATTGCGGCCGGCAGATACAATACCGCGTTCCATGGATCGTACACCTGAGTCCAGGTACAATTCAGCGGCAAGGGTCTGGGCCGGATAATTTTCCTGCGAAACGTGCGGTAAAATCCGTTTTGCGTCCAGAAAAATTCCGTGTGTTCCAAGCGGCATAACAACGGGTACATTAAAATCAATCAGCCGTTGTCCGAGGTAATGCACCTGCCCGATGCGCGCGCGGATATGATCATCCTGAACAGATTCAGCAATACCAATAGCCATGGCTTCCATATCTCTGCCGGCAAGGCCGCCGTATGTGTGTAAACCTTCATACACCACTACCCAGTTGCTTGCTTCAGTGTAAACATCGTCTTTATTGGTTGCTAAAAAACCACCGATATTTACAAGGGCATCTTTTTTGGCACTCATGGTGGCATGGTCGGTCAGTGAACAAATTTCACGAACAATTTCTGCAACCGATTTTTTTTCATACCCCGTTTCATGTTGCTGAATCATGTAAGCATTTTCGGCAACCCGCGTCATGTCGTGAACAATGTCAATACCATAGACATCGGCCATTTGACGAACTTCTTTCAGGTTCTGTAAAGAGATGGGCTGCCCACCGGCCATGTTTACCGTTGTTGCTACGCAGATGTATGGAATTTTATCGGCACCTTTTGATTCAATGAGGTCTTTTAATTTTTGCAGATCAATATTTCCCTTGAATTTAAATTCGCTTTCAGGGTCATGCGCTTCATCAATAATCACATCCACAAATGTACCACCTGCCAATTCCTGGTGCAGGCGGGTAGTTGTAAAGTACATGTTGCCCGGAATGAAATCTCCCTTTTTAATCAGAATGCGCGACAATAAATGTTCGGCGCCGCGTCCCTGGTGTGTTGGAATGACGTGTTTGTAGCCGTAGAATTTCTGAACAGCTGCTTCAAAGTGATAAAAATTTTCGCTGCCGGCATAGGCTTCATCACCCAGCATCATGCCTGCCCATTGCCGGTCACTCATGGCCGATGTGCCGCTGTCTGTCAGCAAATCAATATAGACATCTTTCGAACGAAGTAAAAAGGTATTGTAGCCGGCCTCTTCAATATAGCGGAGCCGGTCTTTGATGGTTGTCATGAAAAGCGGCTCCACCATTTTGATTTTGAAGGGTTCAGCCCATGACCGTTTGTTGTTTTTGTACATAATTCACAGTTTGAATGAGTACAAAATTCCGCAACAAAACCACCCTGTCCTATGAGCGGGATCATAGAATGAACGCCGGAAATGGCTAAGAGACTGTTTAAAAATGAAAACAAATCAACGCATTCTCAGAGTGGTTAAGAAATTATTTATCATGCCTGCCATCGTGTTTTATATCGCGGAGAATTACACAGAGGCTTGCGCAGAGAACCGCTGCGTTTGTATGCGTCAATTTTTCGCTGGTTACCTCGGCGCCTTCTCAGCGGTTAAGAAATTAGTTACTATCAATACCACTGTGTTTCTTTTACCGCCAGCTGATTTGTTTTGGAATTGCGATCCCCTCTGCTTAATCTGTGGCTCTTTTCCGCGTTGTAAAAAACCAAATTAAACGGTTACTTAGACAGGTTCTGCTTATTCAAAATAGAGGTTAAACTCCAGGAAAGAAACAGAAATAAGGCTGAACAATGAATCGGCATTTTTGACAGATGTGCTGGCCGAAAAGGATTCGCTTAAATCCAGCATGGGCAAAAGCCATTTGTGAAGTTCATCATGCGCCTGACCGCTCATGGTGCAGTTGGAGGTAAGCGAATCAAGATTGGTTGAAATTTTTGCAGCAAGATCGTGATACATTTTTAACGATTGTTTTTCAGCAAATTCTGAAAAATCATGTACCTCTGTTTCTATGGTGCGGATAAAGCCCAGCATTTTATCATCTACTTTCCATTTAGCGCCGTCGTTGAGTTGAATGGGTTCGCTTTCGGTATGTTGATGTGTTTCCTCCGTCTGTGCCGGCGGGGCAGATTCCGTTTGTAAAGATTCATCGGGCTTTGTAGTGTCTGAGCTGCAGGAATTTAAAAATACAGTGAGAATGAGTGGACTAAGCAATGTGCATTTGTTTGTAAAGTTCATGAACGAAAAAATTTGGTGCAAATTTCAGAAAAAGACCGTTGCTGAAAAATGATTTGTGACATAGTTTATTACAGGTGAATGAAGGGCTAATTTAGCAGTTTGTTTTTAATTATACCATATAAAAACAGGAGTATGGATGCCGGTAAAAGCAAACTCAGGTAAAAGAGCAGGCTGGCATAGCCCTGTAACTGTCCTGATCCTGCAAAGAAGAATAATCCCTGGGTAAAAATGAGCAGTTCTGTCAGTATAAATGCCAGCAGAAATACCGTAACGGCCGTGTTGATCCACCCGGTATAACGGTGATTGAAATGATGTGCCAGAAGTCCCAAAAGAGTCAATGAAACAAAGCCTAGCAGAACCAGGTGCAGGTAACCGATTGAAAAATTGCGGATGCGATACGAGGCAGCAGCAATTTCAGGAAAAAAAGTGAGGGTTTGAATTCCGGCCTTGATCAAAAAAATGAGTCCTGCCAGTTTGAAAAGCAGGGAAGTGATTTTATTTCCTGATTCCGGTTTTTGCTGCCCTTTGTTACGCAGGTAATAGATGGCCGCTATGAATACCGGCAGCTGAAGCGCGAGCGCTGCGGCATTTATCCAATAAGCGGTTTCAGATTGATAGAACCAGAAAATGACCAATCCAAAACCGAGGCAAACAGAACCGGCCAGCAGGGTTATTAACAGCCGGGCTCTTTTTATAAAAACGGTTTCTGAAATTTGAGTGTTAAAGTGTCGGGCAATCAATGCCAATACAGAAAAAATCAACCAGCCCTGAAACTGAAAGTGCAGGTAAAACTGAATAACGAGGTGATACACGGTACTGTTTTTACCATACAACACCATTACCGGTCCAAGACACCAGATTGCACAGGTTGAAAGCACCAGAAAAATTAATGCAAAACGAAGCAGGTACATTTCAGCTTTGTTTTTGAAAACCGCATTTTTCCAAACCAGGAAAACAAAAACATAACTGCAAAGAATGTGCATGGCAGAAAATAAAATGGAAAACAAGGCATAACCCTGGAAGGGAAAAGTGACCATCATACCGGTTACTGAAATTTGCGTGATCCAGAACAGCCGTGTATAAATAGTGGAATAGCGGGCAATGTAGAAGTAGAAAATAAATGCAGTGACTAATTGATAGCACCAACCCAAAGCGGCGGTGTGTGAATGGGCATGCAGCAGAAATGAAAAATTGAAAAACGGTTCTCCAACAATAGCATACCGCAGCAACACCCCCATCAGGGCAGCTATCAGCAGATTGACCAGGCTGACCAGTGCAAACCGGCGAAGAAGTGTCAGGGACATGTGTCAATAATTGGTTGGTAAAGGTACACCGGATTAACGAAAATACGGCAGTTGATTTTTAGGGATCAGTGCATAAAATGATCAGGCTCATTGTTTAATACCGGATTATTTTGAAACCTTGTTACATGAGGTATCTGGTGGTGTTTTTGGTGTCGTTTGTTTTCATTTCCTGTAGAAAAGATCATCCGTTTCCGGAAAGTGAACACGAAGACTGGGGAGTCTACAACCCACACCCCTATACATTTCCAACGACGTTCAAGAATTTTCCGTCGCCTGCACAACCTGATTGGAATCAAACAACCGTTGAAGGTGTAATACTGGGGCGTAAATTGTATTACGATCCGATTCTGGGAACAAACGGTAATTCCTGCTCAGCATGTCATCAACAGCAAAATGCATTTACCATTGCAGCAACCGGACCGAATGGTATGGGAATTCCGGCGCACATAAACCTGGCGTGGAACAGCGGGTATGGCTGGACCGGTGCTGCCCCGGTTCTGGACAGTGTGGCGCTGGCTGATCTGGCTGAAGGAAATATTTTTTTGAATGCCAACAATGATTCCATACAGGCGCGTTTTGCACGTCATCCGGTGTATCCTGAATTGTTTTGGAAAGCTTTTGGTGTTGACATTGTAGCAGCGAGTTTGCCAGAGCGGCAGAAATACATCAGCTATGCACTTGCGCAGTTTATGCGCACGCAGATTTCATACAATGCAAAATTTGATCAGTACCTGCGGGGTGAGGTAAGTCTGAGTTCAGATGAAACAGCCGGGTACAATATTTTTATGTCAGAGAACAAGGGTGATTGTTTTCATTGTCACGGTGATGCCACCAACCCCATGTGGCGGGACAATTTGCGTCACAACAACGGTTTGAATGCTTCGTTCTCAGGAAATGACCTCGGCTATTTTAACAACTCCGGAAATCCGGATGACATTGGAAAATTCAGAACACCCACGCTGCGTAATATTGAGTTGACTGCACCCTACATGCATGATGGCCGGTTTGCAACATTAGAAGAAGTAGTTGATTTTTACAGCACCGGTTTACAGCATTCGCCAACCATTGATCCGCTGATGAAAAAAGTAGATGTGGGCGGCGTTCAGTTGAATCCTGCTGAAAAGGCGCAGCTCATTGCATTTCTCAAAACACTGACCGATTATACGTTTATTTCAGATCCGGCGCTGAGCGAACCGGAATAGAACAAACTTTCTGCGGCATTCATCATCTGCAAAAACAAAAAAACTATCCGCGATTTTATGCGATTAGCTCATTTTTTGCTGACCGGGTCAGATGCAGCCCCATCAGCAGCGTACCAAGTACCGCCAATGCGCCCAGCTGATGAACAACTCCCAGCCACACCGGCACCAGGTTAATGAGTGTAAGTACACCTGCCAGAAACTGAACAGATAAAACAACGAGTAATATCCGGTGTGTTTTTTTAATGGAGTCAGCAAGTTGTCGTTTCCTGTTTTTTAGTACGGTAATTAATGTGAACAGCAGCACTAAAACAGCAAGCCACCGGTGCATGAACTGAACCACATAGGGCGAGTTGGTAAAGGCA
This sequence comes from Bacteroidota bacterium, assembly GCA_016192075.1. Classification (GTDB taxonomy): domain Bacteria; phylum Bacteroidota; class Bacteroidia; order Flavobacteriales_D; family Crocinitomicaceae; genus JADJGJ01. The sequence goes on from JACPUU010000020.1 coordinate 9,348, forward strand.
CTCAACCCATTTTCAGTAATCGCCTTTTGAACCATTACCGGGAACCATTCGTTACCCATTTTTGGAAAGGTAGGATAAAACAAACCCGCCTTTAAACCGGCCACAAAGGCACCATAAATAATCTGAATCGATACCAGTACGAGTAAAACGCGCAGGTAGGTCTGGCAGGATTTTTTTTGGGCAGTATCCGGGGTAAATGCCGGGTAGATTATTCGCAGCGCGGCGGTAAACAGATAGCCAAATAAAATCAGCGCCAGTGAAAGGTGAATTGCCAGCCGGATATGGCTTACAGCCGGTTGATCGACCAGTCCGCTTTTGACCATGTACCAGCCTGCAAAACCCTGTAATAATCCGAGTATAAAAATTACCAGCAGGTTCATTTTGAGTTTTCTGTTGCGCAGTTTTTTGGTAACTAAAAAATAAAAAAACGGAACAATAAAAGCCAGCCCCATAATTCGCCCCAGCAGGCGATGATAAAATTCAGGCCAGTAGATTGCCTTAAACTCATCCAGTGAAAAATGATAATTCCGGAGTTTGTATTCCGGACTTGTTTTGTACAGGTCAAATTCTGCTACCCATGCTGCCTCAGACAGCGGCGGTATAAATCCGGTCACCGGTTTCCAGGTCACCATGGATAAACCGGAATGTGACAGGCGTGTGTATCCGCCCAGTATAACCATCAGGGCAACCAAAACGGCACCTGTCATGAGCCAGTAACCGATTGACTTTGGAATAACGGTTGTTTTTTTGGTATTCATAAATCGTGACGGCTGCCTTTGAGAATTCCAAAAATGTGAAGTACTTGTGGAAAAATGGCATCCATGCTTTCACGGGCACCGTTGGTTGATCCCGGCAGTGCAAGAATCAGCATGTCTCCCTTTACCCCGGCAACGCTGCGTGATAACATGGAATAGGGAGTGCGGTCCTGTCCGTAATTGCGGATCGCTTCTTCAATACCATCTATGCGGCGGTCGAGTAATGGAATGAGTGATTCCGGCGTAACATCCCTGCTGGAAAGACCCGTACCACCGGTATAAATAACAAGCTGGTAGTTTTGCTGCTGAAATTTTTGGATGCAATGCTGAATGTCTTTTTTTTCGTCCGGAATAATTTCATAAGCGCCAATTTCAACACCGCATGTTTGCAGTTTAGCAATGATTGCCTTGCCTGCCTTGTCTTCTTTTTGCCCCGCTGAAATACTATCTGAACATACAATAACGGCAGCTTTCAAATCTTTCCGGTTCAGAAATTTATCGGCGAAATCTGATTTACCGCCTTTTTTTTCAAGCAGTTTAATCGATGAAATTTCAATACCCTTGTCAATGGGTTTGAGCATGTCATACATGGTTAATGCCACCACACTTGCCCCATGCATGGCTTCTACTTCAACTCCCGTTTTATAAATGGTGTGTACCTCCACTTCAATGTGAATTGACAGGCCGTTGATGTGGTAACGGATAGCGGTGAACTCAATAGGCAGCGGATGACAATCAGGCAACAGATCAGGCGTTTTTTTTACGCCTAAAAGTCCAGCTGCTTTAGCCATTTCAAAAACATCTCCTTTGGGTACTGTTTTGTTTTGAATGGCATCAATGGTTTCTTGTTTTGAAACGATAACCACCGCTGTTGCAATTGCTTTGCGCAGGGTGAATGTTTTGGATGTGATGTTAACCATAAGTTTACGTGTAAAATCTGAAAAGCCTCTTTGTACCTGTCATTTCGGGCAGAATGAAATGGAGCGAGAAATCGGTTAAATGCTTACGTTCGATGAATTTTGCATCGCGCGTTATCTTTGGCAGATTTCTCCCGCTGCTCGAAATGACTGTTTCATTAATTAATTTTTTTTAGTGATTCACTTTCCACTGGTGTGTATTGTCTTCAAAAATCTCTTTTCCAAAAACCGGTACACTGCGTTTTATTTCTTCTACAATAAAGTGACAGGCATTCATTGCCATTTTGCGGTGCCGTGATGAGGTGAATACAAAAAGACAGATTTCACCTGCTTTTACGACTCCCATGCTGTGGTAAATATGCAGGCAGGTAAGGTCAAATTTCTCAAATGCCGCTTCACGGATTTCGTGAAAAATCTTTTCAGCCATTTCGCCATAACAGCTGTAATCAATAGCTGTTACCACTTTTCCATCCAGTTCATCAGCCCGCACCTGTCCTAAAAAAATGGAGTGGGCACCAATGTTCGTTTTGATTTGGTGATGGCTGATTGAATCAGCAATTTTTGCAGGACTGATGGGTCCCTCGTAAAGTACTTTTTTCATAAACTGCTGCTGAAAGAATGAATGCCTTTTTCAAGATTTAACAGGTTGTTGAAACCATACACATGTGCCAGCAGGTGAATGGCAATTCTGGAGCGCCCGCCGCTTTGACAAAACACCACAATTTTTTTGCCTGCCGGAATTTCGCCCAACCGGCTTTCAATCTGATCTAACGGAATCTGAAGCAGGTTTTCACATTGAACCGGGGGTTGTTCCCAACTTTCACGAACGTCAAGAAAAACGGTGTCGGTTTTCATCAGTTCAAAAAATTGTAGTTCATCAATCTGCTCCATTCCGGAGTTGTCGTAATGACACAGGCCTGTGCCTGCAATACCGGCCTGTATGGCTAATACATTACTGCTGCTGAGTCTGTCGAGGTTCATAAACGTGGTGGTATTAGAAAGTGCGTGATAGATCATAACCTTGCCGGTTAGTAGGGTGTCCAATTCCAAAATAAGTTTTAGAATTTCATTGGTCATAAACAGGCCTATGATACCTGGTAATACGGGTAACACACCGGCTTCTCGGCAGTCGGGTCCGCTGTCGGGTTCTGTTGGAAAAAGGCAGCGGTAGGTGGGGCCGCCGTTGAAATTAAAAACCGAAACCTGCCCTTCAAATTTGTAAATGGCACCGTAAACAAGCGGTTTGTTTTCCAGCACGCAGGCGTCATTGATCAGGTAACGTGTTTTAAAATTATCGGTTCCGTCAACAACAATGTCGTACTGAGAAATCAATTCCCTGGCGTTGGCCGCGGTTAATGCAAACGGGTATGCATTTATGCAGATAAAGGGGTTTTGATCAGCCAGTTTTTCTTTGGCGCAATCTGCTTTTTTCCGGCCAACGTCTTTTGTACCAAACAGAATCTGCCGGTGAAGATTTGATTCATCTACGGTGTCGTGATCAACAATACCCAAGGTACCTGTGCCGCTGCCTGCCAGGTAGGTGAGAACAGGGCATCCCAGGCCGCCGCAGCCAATAACAAGCACCTTCGCATTGCGCAGTTTTTCCTGTCCGGTTTCACCAACGGCTGCCAGGTTCAATTGCCGGGCATAACGATATTTTTCTGCAGGTGTCAGCATTTATCCTCCGGCGAAAGGGGGTAAAAAAGCAAAGCGGGCCGAATCAAAAATCGGTTTATCACGGTCTGTAATTGTTTCATTCAATGCAAGTGTGTAGGGTTGATTTTGCAGTGTCGGAAATAATTCAAGAATATTCGTTTCCAGTTCCCTGACTGAGCTGGCAGTGGTTTGTAATTCTACCTTGTGCGTCTGCGTCAGTTCCGCCAGTCTTCCAAAAAAAAGTACAGTAATGGGCATGGGTTATTCTTTAAATGGTTAATAATTTGATTGCTGCAAATACTAAAACGCCGGCGAGAATTTTGCGAAGCAGAACGGTATTGAATTTATAGGTTCCAAAATAAGAACCTGCAAGACCACCACATACCGCAAGGGCAATAAAGAGAATACTTTCCTGGGGCAAATGAATTCCGGTGGTAACCTGGCCCAAAAATCCGGATACGGAATTAACCCAGATAAAAAGTGCCGATATGGCCGCCGCCTCTTTAACGTCTGACCATTTTAACAGCAGCAGTACCGGACTCAGAATAATGCCTCCGCCAATGCCAATTAATCCGCTGAAAAAACCAATTGCCGCACCAATCACAACAGCAAGCGCAGTATTCGGACGCCTGTTTTCTAAAGGGACGGTTGTATTTTGTGAAAACCGGTTAAAGATGCCGGTAAGTTTCAGTGTGGCAATCAGCAAAAACAGGCCCAGTATCAGTTTGTATAAACGGGGGTCAACGTCAATCATACCCCCCAGAAATGACAGCGGAACAGAACCCAGAGCAAAGTACAGGAAAAGCCGGAATCTGAAATAACCCGCTCTCCAGAAATACCAGAACGCAATGGCAGAAACAATCATGTTTAAAACCAGTGCCGTGGGTTTCATCACTTCTTGTGCAATACCCATCAGGCTCATCAGGGCAAGGTAACCGCTGGCGCCGCCATGTCCTACAGATGCATATAAAAAAGCAATCAATGGAATCAGTGAAATCAGCAGAATGGTTGTCAGATCAAGATTCATAGCGCTGTGTCAGGTAATACATAACGCTACAAAGGTAGATCATGCATGCGTGTAAACTATGATGCAAATCATTTTGTGAAAAAACAAAAAATGATCTTTTGCCAGTAGCCCGGTTTATAATTTTTCAAAGTGAGATGTAAAATGACGCAGGAATTTTGGTTCACGCGTAATTTTATATCCTCTTGTTTTTGGAATGTCTTTCAAAATTTCACTGAACGTTTCAATGACGTACTCAATGTGACTTTGGGTGTATACCCGGCGGGGAATTGCAAGGCGAACCAATTCCATGGCAGCCGGAATCAGCTGACCGGCATCATCGTATTTACCAAACATAACGGAGCCAATTTCAACAGTGCGGATTCCGCCCTTCAGGTATAATTCGCACACCAGTGCCTGTCCCGGGTATTCCGTTACCGGAATGTGCGGGTACAATTTTTTGGCATCAATATACACTGCGTGACCGCCTATGGGAAGTACAACGGGAACCCCCAGTTTGTGCAAATGCTCACCCAGGTAAGTGGTGCTTTTTATGCGGTATTCCAGGTAATTGGGGTCAAAAATTTCTTCCAGGCCAATGGCCAGCGCTTCCATATCTCTGCCAGACAAACCGCCGTACGTGGTAAACCCTTCGGTAATAATGAGCAGGTTTGAGCAGGCTTCGGCAATGGCTTTATCACGTACGGCCAGAAAACCGCCCATGTTTACCAGCGCATCTTTTTTGGAACTCATGACTGCACCGTCAGCCAGGCTGAACAGTTCAACCGCAATTTCACGCGAGGTTTTATTTTTATAAGCGGCCTCACGCATTTTGATGAAATAGGCATTTTCTGCCACCCGGCAACAATCCAGTAAAAAAAGAATACCGTTTGCTTTGCAGATACGGCTGATTTCACGCGCATTTTCCATGCTTACCGGTTGCCCGCCGCCACTGTTGTTTGTGACTGTCAGAATAACGGCACCAATGGCTTTGGCTCCTTTTTCTGCAATCAGTTGTACAAGTTTACCAAGATCCATGTTTCCTTTAAACGGGTGAATCAATGCGGGGTCGTGCGCTTCAGGAATTACAATATCGATGGCTTCAGCGCCTGAAAATTCAATGTTGGCGCGGGTGGTATCAAAGTGTGTATTGCTGATAAATGTTTTTCCTTTTCCGCCGAGGTATGAATAGATAATACGTTCTGCTGCACGCCCCTGGTGAGTGGGTAAAATAAATTCCATGCCGGTGAGTGATTTCACCGCATTTTCCATTGCATGCCAGCTCGATGAACCAGCATACGACTCATCACCGCGCATAATGCCCGCCCACTGATTGGCACTCATAGCCGAAGTTCCGCTGTCTGTCAGAAAATCAATAATCACCTGGTCTGAATCCAGCAGAAAGGGATTGTTGTGTGCTTTTTCAAGAAATTTTTCACGCTGTGCTTCAGTACTCATCTGAATAGGTTCAACCGATTTTATTTTAAAGGGTTCTATGATTGTTTTGTGGTGCATTGTTTTTTTGTTGCAAGTTGGTGGAAATTGAATTAGTGGTGTATGAGCCAGATCATGTTAAAATCAAAAAGCTTACAGCAGAAAGAGTTCTACCGGTTCGGATGCCTCAAGCGTTTTTGCTTCTTCAGGTATCAACGCAATGGCATTTGCTTCTGTAAATGACTGGAGTATGTCTGAGTTTTGTCCGCTCAGAATATGAATTTTACCCGAATCGGAAAAGGCTTTGAGCAGGTGTGCCCGGTTGTCGGTTTTGGTGTAAGCAGCTGCAAGCGGAATTTTAAGTTTTTGCAAACCGGTGAAACCGTTGCCCCCGGCTTTGCGCATGGCCGGTAAAACATACACCAGGAAAGAAGTTATGGCTGCTGATGGGTTGCCCGGTAATGCAAACAGATACTGGTTCTGACCGGTTGTTCCAAAGTAAAGCGGTTTGCCCGGTTTTTGATTTACTTTATAAAAGATTTCGTTTACCCCGTTTTGAGCCATGGCTCGTCCGGCAAAATCATAATCACCGGCAGAAATACCGCCGGACAGTAAAATAAAATCAGCCCAGGTTAATGCATCACGGAGCGATTGGGTAACGGCATCTAAATCGTCATGCACCCAAAACAGGCGGGCTTCTCCGCAATTATAATGTTTAATAGCGGATGCCAGCATGTATGAATTACTTTCATAAATCTTGCCCGGCGTTAAGGGTTGCCCCGGTTTTATTAATTCACTGCCGGTTGCAATAACCGCAATTTTTGGCCGGCGGTAAACGCTTACTTGTGTTATGCCCAGCGCACATAAAAAACCAACACACCAGGGTGTTAAACGGGTGCCTGGTTCCAGGGCTGATTCGCCCCGCGCAATTTGTTCACCTTGTTTACGAATGTGGCTGCCTTTAAGCAGTGTTCCGTTTATTTTGATGTGGCCGTCAGCTGCCACACAATCTTCCTGCATCACAACGGCCGTTGCAGATTCTGGAACAGCAGCCCCGGTAAAAATACGAACGCAGGTACCCGGTTTTAGTTCATAGGTTTTGTCAGAACCTGCCGGAATTTCACCAACCACCTGGTATCTTTCAAAATCAGGATGAAAATGCAGCGCATAACCATCCATGGCTGATTGCCTGAAAGGAGGCATGTCAATGGGAGCGTAAACGGGTTCAGCTAAAATACGGTCTGTGCTGTTTTCAGCAGTAATTGTTTCAATACCGGTAACGGTAATAGTTTTATCTATCAGCTGCAGTGCCTGTCGAATGCTAACCATCTTTTTTTTGAACAAAAGTAAAACGACCTGTTATTTCTGAAAATGATTCAGGTCAGTCGATGTGGCGTTTGAGAGGTTAAAAATGAAACGGATCATTTCATACGTATGATATATATCATATATTAAAAAATCATTTGGCGATTCGTCATACTTGAATTTGTCCGTAAATTTACAGGCAAAACCTAACGGTATGAAAAGCGTCAAAATGGATATACCAAATTGCGAAGATTGCCAGAATAAAGGCGGAGTTTTTTCATGTCTGTCAAAGCCGGACAAAACAATTCTTGGAGAAGATAAAGGCAATAATTTTTACAAAAAGGGCCAGGTTATTTTTTACGAAGGAAATCACCCACATGGCCTTTATTGCATCTACAACGGAAAAGTAAAAATTTCAAAACTGGGTGATGAAGGAAAAGAGCAGATTGTGCGTATTTCAGGAAACGCCGACACGCTCGGGTACCGTTCACTACTGTGTAATGAACCTTATAAAGCAACGGCTACAGCTATTGAAGACAGTTATATTTGTTATTTGTCAAAAAAGAAATTTTTTGAATTGCTCGAATCCAATAACACCCTTTGTTTAAATACCATTCAACTGTTGGCGCGTGAGCTCCGTCAGTCTGAGCAGCAATTGGTAGACATTACTCAAAAATCAGTGCGCGAACGCATTGCTGAAGTTTTAATGCAGCTTAAAACCAAGTTTGGTGTCAAACCAGATGGCGTTACACTGGATATCCGGCTGACGCGCCGTGAAATTGGTGACATGGCCGGCGTAACAACTGAAACAACGATCCGCACCCTGTCTGACCTGAATAAAGAAGGCATCATTCACATCAGCGGAAAAGACCTGCAGATTCTTAGGCCGGACGAATTACACCGGATTGCAAACATTGAAGATTGATTTTTTTCAGGTTTCAATATATGATCCAACTCATTTTCTGACACGTTGATTCAGCAGATATTTGCCTGGTTGTGTGGTAAATTATGAAGCTGGAAATAGAAACACTTTTGAGAGAGTACGGCGCCAGGGAGAAAAAATTCGACCGGGGGAGTGTTATATACAGCAGTGAATCAGGTGTGGAAGGAATTTATTACCTCGTTTCAGGAAAAATCAGGATAGACAATTCACGCGTACGTGATAAAAAAGAGGTGTTGATCTGGCTCCTGGGTTCAGGCAGTTTTTTTGGTATATCATCTTACTATAACGGTTACGAAGCCTGCTCATACATTACAACCGTTATTTCAGAAAGCGCTACTATATTACTGATATCGCGCGAAGAGTTTATTCACCTTTTGAAAGAGCACAAAATTATGCGTGATTTTATCATCAGCCTGTTGTATCGCAGGCTTGATTATATTGAACAGCGACGATCCTACGGTCCGCGTGTTTCATTCCGCAAAAAACTGATTGATGCACTGGTGTTTCTTTGCCCGTCTCACCGCCCGCCGGAAGAAGCTTTCACCGGTAAACCTTTCAAAATTGCGGTAACGCTGACTGAACTTTGTTCAATGATCAGCACCACGCGCAAACAATTGGTGACCGAGATTGATAACCTCATTAACAAACGCATCATTGAACGTGACGGCGATGGTATCACAGTCCGCAATTACCCCAAATTAATGGAACTGGAATAATGAGGCTTCAGAACAAACGGTTGTTTTTTTTCACGCTTGTGGCAGCGTATCTTAGTTATACTTTTTTTGTGTATACCAGTGGAACAGAAACGGCATTTAAAATGTCCGCCGCCGCACAGGAGGGCAAAAAAGTTTTCCAGGACAACAATTGCATTGCCTGTCATCAGCTCTATGGTTTGGGCGGGTATATGGGGCCTGATCTCACAAATGTAATTTCTTCACGCGGTGAATTGTATGTGCGGAGTTTTATTGAAAACGGCACAGCAAAAATGCCTGATTTTGAGTTAAACAAACCCGAAGTGGATGCCCTGGTGGCGTACCTCGGATACGTTGATTCGTCCGCAAATTTTCCAAACCGTTCTGTTGAACTTACCTGGTACGGTACCGTAAATAACAGCACAGCAGAATGATTCGTACAGGCAGGCTTTTTATCATCACCGGTATCACATCACTTGCACTTGCGCTGGTGTTTGGCGCCCTGGCAGCTATTCAGTTTATATACCCTGATTTTTTGCCCGAGATTGCTTTTTACAAGGCACGCCCCCTGCATGTGTCACTGGCTGTTGCCTGGATTTTCAGCTGTGGAATTGGCGCGGTATACAATTACCTGGAGTTGAATAACCTGATCCGTTTCAGGTATCTCGGCCTTTTACACTGGCTCAGTTTTGTGGTGACAGGCATACTGATTATCAGCTCGTATTTTCAGGGAACATTTGGCGGCAGGGAGTATTGGGAATTTCCACCGGTTTTTTCAATACCCATTCTCGCTTCGTGGATTTTATTCGGGGTTGTTTTTTTCAGTTCGGTCATTCGTGTAAAAAACTGGCCGGTTTATCTCTGGATGTGGGCAACCGGCATTGTCATTTTCTTTGTCACCTTTCTGGAAGCCAATTTGTGGATTTTTGACTACTTCAGCAATTCTGTGGTTCGTGAACTTACGGTGCAGTGGAAATCATACGGGTCGTTGGTCGGATCATGGAACATGCTGGTTTACGGCGCCGGTTTATACGTTATGGAAAAGATCAGCGAAGACAAGTCGTATGCGCAATCAGGAATTGCATTCATTTTATACTTTGTAGGGCTCACCAATTTATTTTTTAACTGGGCACATCATATTTATGCGGTACCTTCATCCGGCTGGATTGGTACTACCGCCTACATTATTAGTATGACCGAGTTGTTTATCATCGGGCGTATTATCTGGAAATGGAAAAATACCCTCAGCACGGCAAAAAAATTTGCAAACCGGCAGGCCTACCTGTTTATACTGGCTTCAGACATCTGGGTTTTTCTGAACCTGGCACTGGCTATCCTGATTTCAATACCGGCGGTTAATGTTTATACACACGGCACGCACGTAACCGTGGCCCATGCTATGGGAAGCACAATTGGTATAAATTCAATGATCCTGGTTGCCTTTATTCTGCACCATTTTGGATGGAATAATTCAGGCTGGGTGCGGGTGTGTTTCTGGATCATCAATCTTTCGCTGGGCGTCTTCTGGATAACGCTGATCGGGTCAGGTATTCTTAAAGGGGCAGCATTGATGAACGGAGAATCTTTTTCAGCGGTCATGATAAACCTGTCTGCCTGGTTTAACCTGTTTATGATTTCGGGTGTCTTTCTGGCCGCCGGATTTCTGGCGCTTCTCTTTCATTTTCTCTTCGAATTTCTGATTGATTTTCCAGAGAATCTCTTCCGAAAAACTGAATAATATCAGTTTTTTCTGTTTCTGATAACAATTCTGTAAAATATGATGCATATCATTTTGTATGCCTATACGAATACTCACCTTTGGGGCATAGTTCAGCACTTAAACATTAGATAAGATGAAAACGAATTTTTATAAAACCTCTAAATTACTGGTCCTGGGAGCATCCATGTTTTTTGGGGTAGGTTCCGTTCATGCACAGGATGGCCAGGCACTCTTTCAGACAAATTGTGCGGCGTGTCATAAAACAACAGATGCCAAACTGGTCGGTCCCGGAATGGCAGGTATCACTGAAAAACGCTCCAAGGACTGGCTGAAGTCATGGATCAGGGATTCGCAGGGGCTTATAGCCACAGGGGATGCCGACGCAAAAGCCATTTTTGCCGAATACAACAACACGGCCATGCCACCGTTTCCGCAGTTTACAGATCCTGAAATGGATGCGCTGATCACTTACCTCGAAACATTGGGAGGTGCCGCTGCTGGATCTGATACCGTTCCGGCAGTAGAAATTGTTTACAGCGATATTCAGATTGCCGAAGGAAAACAATATTTCACCGGTGAAAAATCATTCTTTAATGGTGGTCCAACCTGTATTTCCTGTCACGATGTTTCTGCTGACGGCGTCAACGGAGGATTTCTGGCAAAAGACCTTACCGATGTTTATACACGCCTGGGCGAAGCAGGAATTACAGCAATGATTACCAATGCTCCTTTTCCGGCCATGAATGCAGCCTACCTCAATAACCCGGTGGGTGAACACGAGCAAAAAAGTATTGCAGCATTTTTAAAATCAGTATCTGAAAATCCGGTTGAAGCCAGAACGTCTGGTGTCCTTTTAATGCTGACGTTAGGCATTGGCGGTTTTGTTTGCCTGCTGGTACTGATACTGCTTGTGTGGAGAGAACGAAAAAAACATTCGGTAAAAGCACAAATTTTTGCAAGACAAATCCAATCGATTAATTAAGAACTTAATACCTAGAAAAAATGAGCTGGATAGAAGACATAATCTCCCCAAAAACCAGAAAATGGGAAGAGTTTTACAGAAACAGATGGCAGTACGATAAAGTTGTACGCAGCACACACGGTGTAAACTGTACAGGTGGTTGTTCCTGGGCCATTCACGTGAAAGATGGAATTGTGGTATGGGAATTACAGCAGGTAGATTACCCGCAGTTTAATAAAGAAGTGCCGCCGTATGAGCCGCGCGGATGTCAGCGTGGCATCTCGTATTCCTGGTATTTGTACAGCCCTATCCGGGTAAAATATCCGATTGTACGGGGCGCGCTTATTGACCTGTACCGTGAAGCAAAAGAAAAATGCGGAAACGATCCGGTAGCCGCCTGGGCTCATATTCAGAAAGATCAAAATCAAAGACATCGTTATCAACGCGCCAGGGGAAAAGGCGGATTCAGAAGAGTACACTGGGATGAACTGCTGGAACTTATTGCGGCATCCAATATATATACCGTGCAGAAATACGGATCAGACCGGATTATCGGTTTCTCTCCGATTCCGGCAATGAGTATGCTCAGCTACGCTTCAGGTGCAAGATACCTGCAGTTGATGGGTGGGGTAAACTTAAGTTTCTATGACTGGTATTGCGATTTACCAAATGCATTCCCTGAAATCTGGGGTGAACAAACAGACGTTTGTGAAAGTGCTGACTGGTACAAATCAAAATACATTGTGGATATGGGTGCCAACCTGGGTATGACCCGTACGCCGGATATTCACTTTTTCTCTGAAGCAAGACATAATGGAACAAAAACCGTTGTTATGTCACCTGACTTTAGCATGGTAGCCAAACACGCTGATCAATGGATTCCGGTTCACGCCGGTTCAGATGGTGCATTCTGGATGGCAGTCACACACGTTATTCTGAAAGAATTTCACGTAGACAGACAGGTTCCTTACTTCATTGACTATGTAAAAAAATTCACCGATTGTCCGTTCATCATTAAACTGGATCAGAAAGACGGTGTCTATCATCCGGGCAAAATGGTAAAAGCAGGTGAAGTGTCAAAATATAAAGATGCTGAAAACGCTGACTGGAAATTTTTGAATGTGGATGCAAAAACAGGAGAACTTGTTTGTCCTGCCGGAACAATGGGGCACCGCTGGCAAGAACAAAAAGGAAGATGGAACCTGCTTTTCAATGACGGTGAAACCGGAAAAGAATATGATCCGGAATTAACGTTCATCAACAAAAATGAAGGAACCCTTCAGGTTGAATTTGTAGAATACGGGCACAAAGTAAAAGTGTTGCGCGGCGTTCCGGTAAGATACATTACAGATAAAAACGGCGCTAAAATTCCGGTAACAACCATCTACGACATCACTATGGCACAGTATGGTGTTGGCCGCGGGCTGGAAGGTGCGTATCCGACTTCATACGATGATAAATACGCCGCTTATACACCGGCCTGGCAGGAAATTTTTACAGGCATTGGCCCTAAAACAGTGCTGCAAATTGCGCGCGAATGGGCAAGTACCGCTGAAAAAACAGAAGGTGCCTGTATGGTTATTGTGGGTGCCGGTATCAACCACTGGTTCCATGAAAACCTGATGTACCGTTCTGCAATTATGGCGCAGATGCTGACTGGTTGTAACGGTAAAAACGGTGGTGGTATGAACCACTACGTAGGTCAGGAAAAACTGGCACCAATGGATTCATGGGCAACCATTATGAGTTCAAAAGACTGGGGCACTGTTCCAAGATTACAACAGGGACCAATCTGGCATTACATCAATACCAGTCAGTGGCGGTATGATGGTAATCAAAAATTCTACAACTCATCACCAGACAATAAACTGGCGAACATGCACACGGCTGACTGGGTGGTAAAATCCGTTCGTAACGGTTGGATGCCTTATTATCCGCAATACAACCAAAACAATTTTGAGCTGGTAAAAGAAGCTCAGGCTGCTGGTGCAACAGACGATAAAGCAATTACCGATTACATCGTTAAAAAACTGAAATCAGGTGAATTGAAACACGCCTGTGTACAGCCTGATGAAGAAATAAATTTCCCGCGGGTATGGTTTATCTGGCGTGGAAATGCCATTGGTACTTCGTCTAAAGGACACGAATATTTCCTGGATCACTACCTGGGAACACACACCAATAAAATTGCGGATGAGGTAGCCGAAGACCTGGTTGAAGATATCGAATTTAAAAAGATAGGTGCACGCGGTAAAATGGATCTGGTGATTGATATCAACTTCCGGATGGATACCTCTGCACTTTATTCAGACATCGTTCTTCCGACAGCATCGTGGTATGAAAAAGCCGATATCAACTCAACCGATATGCACTCGTTCATTCACCCATTGTCTGAAGCTATTCCACCGGTTTGGGAAGCTAAAACGGACTGGCAGATTTTCCAGACCCTGGCTAAAAAAGTACAGGAAATGGCGCCAACCTATTTGCCAAATGTGATGAAAGATGTGGTGAACTCACCGTTGTCGCATGACTCCAAAGATGAGATTACACAGCTTACTATTCAGGACTGGTCAAAAGGAGAATGTGAACCGATTCCGGGAAAAACCATGCACAAAATCAACATCGTTGAGCGTGACTATACCAAAATCTATGACAAGTTTATTTCATTGGGTAAAGGTGTTGCCAAAAACGGACTGGGTGCACATGGTAACCATTATATGTGTGACGATGTGTATAATGAAATGCTTACACACCGTCAGCACATTACCAAATGGAAAGATGGTACAGAATATCCATCCCTGAAAGAAGATGTGGAAGGTATTAATGCTATTTTGAAATTGTCTTCCCTGACAAACGGAAAACTGGCTGATCGTGCATACCGGAACATGGCTGAAAAAATCGGTGTTCCTGCCATTGCTGAACTGGGAATGCCTTACCGCGATATTGATATTACCTACCGTGATTTGCAGGCTCAGCCTAAACGTTACAATTCTTCACCACTCTGGTCAGGATTGATGCATGACGGCAGAACCTATGCCGCTTATACCTACAACGTAGACATGTTTGTACCGTGGAGAACACTCACCGGCAGACAACATTTCTACCTGGATCACGATGCATACATTGCCTTTGGTGAACACCTTGCAACGTATAAACCGTCTCCGACACCTGAAGTATATGGTGATTTGCGTGTAACGGTAAATGACGGAAAAGCAAAAATGCTGAACGTATTAACACCACATGGAAAATGGCACATTCACTCTACTTACGGTGACACGCTGCGAATGCTCACCTTGTCACGAGGTGGAGAACCATGCTGGCTGAGTGAAGAAGATGCGGCTTCCATGGGAATCAAAGACAACGATTACGTAGAGGTTTACAATGACCACGGTGTATATGTGACACGGGCCTGCGTCAGTGCACGTATTCCAAACGGTGTATGTATTGTTTACCACGCTGTCGAACGGACTTATAATATTCCAAAATCTCAAATCAGAAGAGGTAAAAACGGTGAACCACGCCGTGGGGGAATGAACAACTCCTTTACCCGTGTTCACTTAAAACCCAACCTGATGTGCGGTGGATATGGCCAGTTTACTTACCACTTCAATTACTGGGGACCAGTAGGTGTAAACAGAGATACGCATGTGCTGGTACGCCGCATGGATAAAGTAGAATATTAATAAGCGAATAAAACAGGAATTAACGAAAAAGTAAAATTTATGGACGTTAGATCACAAATTTCAATGGTATTTCATCTCGATAAATGCATCGGATGTCACACCTGCTCTATCGCTTGTAAGAATATCTGGACTGACAGAAGAGGTGCAGAATACATGTGGTGGAATAACGTTGAAACAAAACCGGGTACTGGTTACCCAACCAAATGGGAAGACCAGGAAATTTATAAAGGAGGCTGGGAAAAAAACGGCGATTCTGTTTCGCTGAAAGGAGCCGGAAAACTAAAAGGATTGAAAAATATTTTCCACAATCCTTACATGCCGGTACTGGAAGATTACTATGTTCCATGGGCTTATAAATACCAGGATCTGTTTACCGCACCTGAAGGCGATGACCAGCCAACTGCAAGAGCCGTTTCGCTGATCACCGGTGAACACATCAACATTCAAAGCGGCCCGAACTGGGATGATGATTTGAGCGGTACGCCTGATTATGCGCGTAAAGATGTGAACTTTCAGAATTTGTCTGAGGCAGAACAGGAGAGCATGTTCCAGCTGGAGCAAATGACGCTGCACTATTTACCGCGTATTTGTAACCACTGCCTGAACCCGGCCTGCGTTGGTTCATGCCCTTCCGGCGCACTTTATAAAAGAGGTGAAGACGGTATTGTACTCATCAACCAGGATCGTTGCCGTGCCTGGAGAATGTGTGTGACAGCATGTCCGTACAAAAAAAGTTACTATAACTGGAATACCGGTAAATCTGAAAAATGCATTCTCTGTTATCCGCGTCTTGAGTCAGGTCAGGCACCTGCCTGTATGCACTCCTGCGTAGGGCGTATCCGTTACCTGGGTGTGATGTTATACGATGCTGACAAAATTCAGTCGGTTGCTTCTTCCAATGATGACCAGTTGCTGGATGCACAAATGAATATTTACCTGGATCCGAATGATCCTGAAGTGATCAAGGCTGCGCGTGAAAATGGTATTCATGATTCAACCATTAAAGCAGCTCAGAATTCTCCGGTTTATAAATTTGTAAAAGAGTGGAAAATTGCATTGCCGCTTCACCCTGAATTCAGAACATTGCCAAACCTGTTCTATGTTCCGCCAATGCTTCCGGCTATGGCCAGCGTTGACAACGGAACGTATGAAACAACAACAGATCATTTGTTTGCCGGTATTGAAAAACAACGTTTGCCAATGAAATACCTGGCCTCTCTTTTCACAAACGGAGACATAAATAAAGTATCTGCTGTTATGAGAAAACTGCTGGCTGTAAAAATTCACCGACGGGATGTAACCGTAGGTGATTATGACAAAATTGAATTGAAAAAAGCCATGGATACTGCCGGTATGGATGAGCACACTGCCAATGCCATTTTCAGGCTCACATCACTGGCTACATTTGAAGAGCGCTTTGTGATTCCACCGGCACACCGTGAAGAATCGATTGAAATGCTTGAGGCCACTGCTGATGCTAAAGGAGAAACCGGATTTGGATTCAAAACAAAACCAGAACGTGGGTTATGACAGAAAATTTGAAACATTATAATCAGCTTGCAAAAATTTTCAAGTATCCCTCTGGCCCTGAATACGTGGCCGGGGTGAACGAAGCGTTTGCAATGATCAGGGAAAAATATCCTGAGCTGGTTGAATCGCTTACACCATTTATTGAATTTATAAATTCCAACGAACCGCATAAAATTGAAGAAACATTCAACCTGACCTTTCACATTCAGGCTATTTGTTTCCTGGATTTAGGATATGTGCTTTTTGGGGAAGATTATAAGCGCGGTGAGTTTCTTGTTCACATGAAAAAAGAACATGAAAAAATCAACCACGATTGCGGGTGTGAGCTGGCTGATAACCTTCCAAATGTACTGGAACTGATGGCTTTGAGTGAAGATAAGGGCTTTATTGATGAACTGGGCGTGCGCATTCTGATTCCGGCACTTGAAAAAATGATCAAGGAGTTTGATATGGCCCGCATTGCACTGCGTCAGAAAATGTATAAGAAAAAAGAACGGGTGGTACTTGATAAAGACGAACACATCGGAAATATTTACGGTGCCCCTATTCGCGTACTTTCTGAAATTCTTCAGCGCGATTTTGCAGGTATTACCTTCAACAACGGCGATTTTGAACCCGAATACGGACGTAATCTGCTCACCAATTGCGGAACCTGTTCAACTTCTCATACGCCCCAGGCAACAACAACTATTAGACACTAATTAAATTGAAAGATCATGTTACAGACAGTAAAAAATCCAGGTAAATTATCAAGAGCGTTTGTATGGTTTTCACTGGTGGCATTTTTTGCGATGTTATCTACCACCGGAATTTCTCAAAGCGGAGAAGAACTTTTTAAAACCAATTGTTCACCCTGCCACAAAATAACCGATGAAAAATTTGTTGGTCCCGGATTAAAAGGTGTTACCGAAAAGAGAAGCACAGAGTGGTTATTGGCCTGGACCAAAAACAGCCAGGAATTTATTGCCTCGGGCGACTCAGCGGCTAACGCTGTTTTTGAAGAGTTCAACAAATCCGTGATGACACCGTTTGACTTTTTAGGTGACAGTGCCATTCTGAGCATTTTTGACTACATCGCCGCGGCTGAAAATGCCCCGGCAGAGACGACACCTGTTGAAACTGTAGCCGCTGCAGAAACACCTGCAGTTCCGGCTACGGTTGAAGCGGCTGATCCGGGCGCTGGTATAATTTATTGGTTCACCATCATTGTTATTATCATTGTTGCCTTCTTTATTTATTCAACTTACCGCAACGTACACAAGGCGCTGGATGAAAATGGTTACCTGGGGTATAAAAATCCAAACAAAAATTATTTTTTCACCTTTTTAATCATGATCGGCTGCTCGGTGTTAATTATTTTTCTGCTCACACAAGCACTGGCATCCAATACACCGGCATTTAATACGCTTATGTTCGGGGGACTTCCGTACATTGCCCTGGCCGTATTTTTCATTGGTACCATTTTCAGGTATAAAAATATCGGGTTTAAAGTGTCGTCGCTGTCAACACAGTTTCTTGAAGGCAGAGCGTTGTTTTTTGGAAGCCAGCCATTTCACTGGGGGCTGCTGGTTCTGTTCTTTGGTCACCTCATTGCGTTCCTGATTCCGCGGGCCGTTATTTTCTGGAATGGTGATCCGCTGCGGTTGGTAATACTTGAAGTTACATCACTGGTTTTTGCACTGTCTGCATTAATTGGTTTGATATTGCTGATCAAACGCCGCTTTACCAACAGACGGGTTATGGTTGTTACCAATAACATGGATGCCCTGGTTTATGTTGTATTACTGATCCAGATTGTGTCCGGTATTTCAATTGCCCTGTTTGCCCGCTGGGGATCAACCTGGTTTGCAACTTCGCTGACACCATATCTCCGCTCAATTTTCACATTTGATCCGCAGGTTGGTGTTGCCAATGCCATGCCTTGGTACGCACAAATTCACATCATTTCAGCGTTCTTTATTATTGCTATTATTCCATTCACCCGGTTTATGCACTTTTTGGTTGCGCCGGTCAGTTATATCTGGCGAAAATACCAGGTGGTTTACTGGAACTGGAACCGCAAATCAATTCGCAAATCAACTGCGCATACGTACGGTAAACTTCCGCGAAACCACTAATTGTCCAATCCGGTGCGGTGTTTACTTTTTACCCAGGCCTTCGGGTCTGGGTTTTTTGTAACTGATTCCGTTAAAAACAACCTGAGTTATGCGAAGAAAAATGGAAATCATTGATACGAAAAAAAAATCAACAGTCCGGCTCCGGGTCTGGATTGACAAGGACGATTTGCCCTATATTGGTCCGGGCCGTGTAAAGTTGCTGGAGAATATTCTTAAATTCGGCTCCATATCCAGGGCAGCAAAAGCCATTAACATGTCTTACAGAAAAGCGTGGCAGCTTATTGAAGACATGAATGCGGTTTCAAAAAAGGTCCTGGTTGAAAAGCAGGCCGGTGGAAAAACCGGTGGCGGTGCAACTGTAACGAGTGAGGGGTTGAATGTGATTAAACAATACCGCATACTGCAATATGAAGTAGACAAAGTATTGAACAAACATGCTAAAAAAATGTCTTTTTAGTTTCACACATTCCTTGCGTGCAGCTGCGCTTTCAATTTTATTTTTTTCAGTTTCACCGGGCATTGCCCAAAATACATGGAGTACTTCTAACCAGCAATGGGTTCAGGATTATTTTCAAATCAGGCTGACAGATCGTTTCACTGTTGGGGCCGACGGTGGATTGCGCTGGAAAGATGCATTTATGTACACATCACAGTATGTGATGCGCGCCTCAGCCTGGTATAAATTAACGGACCGTTTAAGGGTTGGTGCCGGTCTGGCGCACAGCGGGTTTTTTAGCAACGGTGATTTTGCCGGCGTGGAATGGCGTCCTTACGAAGAAATTTCAATGGATCTGAAACGCAAAAAAATAACCACTGCGTTTCGCTACCGGTTTGAACAGCGTTACTATACTGATTTTAATTTCCCCCTGGAAAACACCAATCGCCTTGTTCTCAGAAACCGGGTTTCAGCAGCCGTTACATTTAAAATACGCGACCTGAAAAAAGAAGCCGGCGGTGCGCAGCTTTGGTTTTATTTAGGGGATGAACTTTTTATCAATATCAACGCATTTGATGCCGTATCCGTGTTTGATCAAAACCGGTTTATGGCCGGCCCGGTACTAAAATTTTCAGATTCGTTTGCCGTACAGCTGCTGTATAACATGCAGGTTGCCAGTTCAAATAAATTAACGCACGTTGCCTGGCTTGTACTGAGACATAACCTGGTTTGGAAAAAAGCGGTGCAATGAGATTGATACAAAGTATAATCAGTTTCTGGGTTTAATAACAATTGAAAGTTTACCAGGGTTTTTTCTTGTTTCTTTTGTAGTTTTTTTTCACCGCAGAGAATTACGCGGAGGCTTTCGCAGAGTTCCGCTGAGTTTTGTATGTGTCAAATTTTCTCAGTTACCTCGGCGCCTTCCCGGCGGCTCTCAGCGGTTAAGAAATAAAATCACTTTGTACAAAAGTTAAGGAGGTACCTGATTTTCTGGATTTTTTTTACGCAGAGGCGGAGATTTCGCTGAAGACGCTGATCTTTCCTGAAAAATCTGCAAAAAGGTGGATTACTTTTCCTACAAATTCCTCCGGAAAATTTTTTCCGGTATAAAATTAATTTCTTCACCATTTCATAAAAGCGCTGCAACCTATTGTGTTGCCTCAGCGTTATTTCTTTACACCGGCCACAAATCTATTTTTATGAAACATTTAGCACTACTAATTTTTATGGTGGCCCCTGGTATGGTATCAGTTGCCCAATGCGAAAATTTTGAAATGACAATCAGTTCTGATAATCCTACTTGTCCTGGATTTTCAGATGGGTCGATCAGTGTCACCGTTAGTGGCGCTAACGGGCAGGTAAATGGTGAAATATCTACTTCATCCGGTGCTGTCATACCCGCTCTTATTTCATCCAATGATCTTCCTGCCGGCTGGTACTATATTTATGTTTACGATGATTTGGGGTGTGAATTGTCTGATTCCGTTTACCTGGAAGATCCGGATGAAATGGAGGTCATTTTAAACCTTACCCTTCCAACCAGCATCTCTTCTTGTGACGGCATTGCAGAAATTGACACCGTTTTACATCACATCGGAAATTTTGAAGACCTCTCTTTTTGGTGGAGTGGTGGCCCCGGCGGGCTAAATCAAACCATAAAATCTGATCTGTGTTACGGGAATTATTCGGTTACCGTAAATAACCAGGTGGGTTGTGGCGTAACAAAAGAATTTACGGTTGGAAATCTCGCTATTGATAATTCTGAAAACAAGAACGCAGTAAAGGCCTTCCCGAATCCGGTAAATGATGTGTTACAACTTAACGCCGATGAAATAATTCAGGACATCAGCATTTTTGATTATGCCGGCAATTTAATCTGGTTTGTTCCTGGTGAAAATCAATCAGAGTTGTATCTCAATATGGAAAATTTACCCTCCGGAATTTATTTTGTAGAGATAAATTGCGGGGAAAATGTGGAGCGAATAAAAATTGCGCTGGAATAATTCATCTTTGAATTTGAAGCAACTTGCATTTTTATTCCCCGGAATTTACACAAGCTATAATCACAACCTCCTGAACTCAAATCTGGGATAGCCTTTAATGCCTGATTCATTGTAAAAATCAATGAAGTGAAGTTTGTAATAAAAACCGGTTTGTGTTTTGATCACATAGTTTTTTGAAGGATCAACGAGGTAAATTCCCTGGTCATAATCATACTGTTTCCAGTCATACCCAATTGCATTGGCGGCAGTCGTGCGTGTAAAAGCCTGGGCGTTTTCGTAGGTAATGTCGGTGTAAGAAATGGTGTTGCTGAAGCCGGCTTCTGTTTCAAAAGGGTTCAGTAAAACGCCGCTTACCAGGTAAGGGGTTGATTCATCAAAAAGGTGCGTGTACTGTGTAAAGCAAATATCCCAGTCGGTTTTTGGAGGTGCAATTGAAACGGTGGTTCCGGTGGTTAAACTGAAATAGGTAAAGGTGTACTGATCATCTTTGGTAATTGTCCTGGTGGTTGCAGTTGTTGCGTCGAGGTTGGCAAAACTGATTTCAAAATCAACTGCTGAAACGGAATGAACCTGAAATTTTGAAAAGCCCAGGTGTGTACCGGTTTGATCGTATCCGCGGTCAATCACATAAATGTTGTTGTCTTGCTGCCAGTTCCCAACAGCGGTTGAATCGGCGTTTCCGGACTGTGCATCCCATTTCCAAACGGCCCCGGTGGTGTCTGAAACAGTTGAAAAAGTTCCGTTCATTTTTGCAGCCGCCATGCCTTTGGAGGTGTTCAGCCGGACATGCCACCCCGTGTCTGAGGCTTCAAAAGCAAGGTCCCATTCTGTTTTCAGATTCATTGAAATGACCGCATTTTGGTCAAGGCTGAAAAATACCTGATTGCGGTAATCCTGTCCCATTTCAGCAACGGCCGTCAGATCATCTCCCGATTGATGCGCCGGCACCGGAATTTCATTTTTTTCGCAGGCAATAAAAAGCAGTACAATAATACTAAAGAGTCCCTTTTTCATGAGTTTTAAACGAAAAGTCAAGTTGATAATTTACACTTGTAAATACTGCAATTCCGCGGGCGGTATTCAGTGAGTTTCCGCCGGAATGTACGCCGCCTGATTCACCCGTTATGCCAACGGTGGTCACGTTAAAAAGATTGCGCGCACCGGCTGTAATGTGCAGGGTGTTTTTAAGCAGTTTCAGGTTAAAACTCAGGTCCAGTATCTGGTATGATTGTTGGGTACTGGTTGTTATGGCTTCGTTATCATCCAGGTAAAATGTCCGGATAGCACCGTTGAATTTATAGAAAAGGTTGATGCTCAATTTTTCGTTCCACAAATACCAGCTCACCTGGGTTCCGGCTTCGGGTGAAAACGTGAATGGGTTTGTACCTGTGTCATCTGAAAGATTGTTATAACGGCCGATATAGCTGCCATTTACCTGGATAGAAATACTCTTTTTCCTCAGTGTAAAGGCAAGGGTATTGCCCTGTGTTTTATAACGGCCTATGTTGATGTAGCTGTACGTATTTGTGCCATTCATACCAAGGGTAATCAGGTTGGTGATGTCATTGAAGTAGACAGAACTTTCCAGCTTGATGAACAGATTTTTAGGGGTCTGGTGCATCCACCCGAAAGAGAGGTGATAATTGACAGACCGTTCGGCCTGTAGCTCTGTATTGCCCTGAATGTTGTGATTAATATCTACAAAATCAAAGTACAGTTCTTTCAGTGAGGGCGCCCTGAAACCGCGTGCAACAGAGGCTCTGAATGTCCATTTGTTTATGCGGTAGTGCAGGTGAACAGATGGGATCAGGGGTGCCTGGTAAATGGAATTATAGGCATAACGCAAACCTGGTTTCACGGTAAAATTCTTAAACGGTTTCCAGCTTGCGGTGGAAAAAAGGGCATAATCCTGCATGGTTTTGTGCTTTCCTTCAATTCTCAAACCATAGGCGGTTTCGCTGTTCACATCGGTTCCAAATTCGTAGTTAAATTTTTTGGCAGTTGCAGAATTAAAAGTTACCCGCAGGTTGAGCAGAGAAAAAATGGCCGTATCCTGTGCGCCGGTTGTTTCACTTAAAACGGGAATTAGTGTTGTCAGATCATTAAAATACGTGTTTTTGATTCGCTGAAAATGGTTGAATGCGATTTGGGTATTCAGGCGCGATGCCGGAAAAATTTTAGAAACAATCATTCCGGCATCATTCCGGTTGGTATAATAATAGTCATCAAAAGCAGTTTCGTAATAAGGTGAATTCGGAAACCCGCGATTGACAATTTTTTCACTGAAAGTTCTGACATAGGGATTTAGATCCCACCCGTTCAAACGCGTGTTATAGCGCACTTCACCAAAGTACTGCTCTTTGGGTTTCCAGGTTTGGTAACGGTTTGTGTCAGCCACCGTGGTGCGCGGAATTTTAAAAAAAGAATCACCGGCTGACCAGCCATCAAAATAATTTCTGCCACCTGAAATTGAAAATGCATTTTTTTTCAGCGTGAGGGTACTGCTGAAGTTGAAATTATAATTGCCGGTGTTTTCATAGTAGGGGTTCAGTGCAACGTGAATTCCTTTTTTAAGTTCTTTTTTTGTTATCAGGTTGATTGTTCCGGCCAATGCATTGGTTCCGTAGTTTACTGAAAGAGGTCCTTCAATTACTTCAATTCGTTCAATGGTGTTCAGATTAATCTGCCCCAGGTCTACGCTTCCGTTCAGGCGACCGATAACCGGTACACCGTCTATCAGTATCTTGACATTTTCACCTGAAATGCCGCCAATGTTCATGGATGTACCCAAAACATTGTCCTGCGAAATGCGGATTCCGGTCTGGTAGTTGATGACTTCAGCCAGTGTTACGGCGCCGGATTTTTCAATCTGTTCTGAATTGATGACCGTAATGCGCTGCACGCTGTTAGAGAGTGTGGTCGGCTGATATTGGGTCGTTACACAAACAACATCAAGCGTGGTATTCCGGGGTAAAAAAACAACACGGGTGTCGGCGGTAATTTTTGTGCGGTAAGCTGTTTCAAAACCTACCGCATCAATTTGTGTTTCAAAAATTGCGGGAGCAGAAACCGGTAATTCAAAGCGGCCGGTGCCATCTGTGCGGGTGTAGCTATAGGGCACGCCGGTTGAATCACAGAAACTGATTTTTGCAAAAGGCACGGGTATGGAATCATCTGCAGCCAACAGCTGCACCTGTCCTTTTGCAACCAGGGTAATCTGGCACAGCAACAGAAACACCAGCAGGTTTAATCCCTTTTTCATACGTCCTACATTAAAGCATTGCCTGAATAATAATGGCTACCAGCGGCGGTATAATTCCTGCCGCAATAAACCATTTACCCCGCCCGGAAATACCATACTTTCCCTTTAAAACAAACAATCCGGTAATGGTTATGGTGATCAGCAGAAAGGCAAAAATATCTGAGATCCATTTCCAGCCGGCAAGGCTGTTTCTGTGAATGACATTGGTCTGGTAAAAAACCGGGCGCCTTGAAACGCGTTCGTAAATACCACTTTGATCTTGAAGGTGAATGTGAAACGTGGCATCTTCATAATAAATCTTTACCTGGTCTTTGGTTGGAAAATCATAGAGTTTGTAATCTTCTTCACCAACCAGTTTTCCAAATTCCAGTACTTTGTCATCGGTGATTTCAGTGCGCTGATAAACGCGGTCCAGTTGTATTGTTTCTTTCGCAATAATAAAATCCGGATTCCAGTCATCGACATGATTCAGGGCAATGCCTGAGATGCAATAGATAACCACCAGTGCAGAAAAAAAGTAGCCCAAGTCGCGATGCAGGGCTACATTTAATCTTCTTATTCGTGTTTTATTCCAGGCTGACATTGTTAGTTGTCTTTTGCGCGTACTTTTTCAACATATTCGGCTGAAATGTCAATGACCCAAGCCTCTATATTTTTGTCTGGCAGAATTGCATCGGGTTTGTAAATAACACGGGTTTTGTTATCAGATACCTTGTCAATTCCACCGCCAATAATATCAATCTGGAACATTTCATCATGCGCAACCAGTACCGGAATCACAATAGCCTTTTTCTTTTTCTTCAGTACTTCATTTACGGCATCGGTTGTTTTTTGCGGATCGTAGTGCGCAATGTGGCCGCACCATCCGTACGTATGGTCTGTAATACCCACTTTTGCTTTTACGCTGTCAGCAATAGTTGTGAAAAGATCAATCCATTCTTTTTCATAATCTTCATCACCGTAACCAATCAGTACCAGCCCTTCATTTGCCGGATCAACAGATAATGTCTGCACGCGGCGCAGCACATTTTTTTGAAGAATTTCAGTGAAATCAAGCAACGGTGTAATGTACGTTTCGGCTTTGGCTACATAGCGTTCTATTTTTTCCAGCTTCATCATTTCCATTGAATGCGGATCTTCTTTCTGACCAATGATGGTAGGGATGTCTTCAAACGTATGCGGACTCACGGTTAAAAAAACAGGAACCAGAATTACATCGGTAAAACCGGCATCGTCAAATTCTTTCATGCGTGTTGCAATTGACGGTTCGGTGTATTCCATAAAGGCCGTTTTAACTTCTTCTACCTGGCCGCTTTGCATAATCTGGTCGCGCACATTGGCTTCCAGGTCAAGCAGCGCGTTACGCCATGTTTCAGAGTGGGAACCGTGATTTACCAGCAGTACACCAATTTTATGTTTCTCAGTTACTTCTTCCGGTTTTTCAGCAGGGGTTGTCTGACATGACTGGAGAAATGATCCCGAAAAAAAGACGGTAGCCAGTGCAGCGAAAAACAGGTGTTTTTTTAGATAATGAATGATCATACTATTTTTTTGAAGGATGGATTAATGATTGATAACGAGTTTGTGATTTACAATGTCACCGGTTTCAGTGGTGATTTGAATAATGTATACGCCGCTGTTCAGGTGGTTTACCGGAACAATTGCCTGCTGGTTGTTTTCCGTGTTGGAGTGAACGGTGATCAGTTCGCCGGAAAGTGCATAAAATGCAACCGTACGAATTTGCTGACCGGGTAACTGAATGAGTACTTCAGTATTTGCCGGCTGCGGGTACAGGTTCATTTTTTGCTCAGGCAATTCAGCCAGACCGGCGAATGCAACCTGTTCTTTTGTGAAGACAATTTTACCGGTTGAACTGCCGGCGAATCCGGTAAAAACCAGTTTCCAGACAGCGTTGTTTTCATCTTTGAAAAAATAACACAGTGAGTCTACCAGGTCATAGGTATAGGTGATGTTGTTAAAGGTTTTCCAGTTGTATCCAACAATGTCAATTTCGCTGTTGAACGGGTTGGCGGTATAGTTTGCGTCTGCAACCGGCACATTGTTTGATTCAGAAAAATAAACATCGCGAAAAGTAGAGTTGGCTAACACTCCTGTTACTCCGCTGAAATATCCCGGTGCCAGTTCCAATACGTAATTGGTAAACACAATGTCCCAGTCAGCAGATGCCGGTTCACGATCAACAACTGCTTCGTTAAGCAGGGAGTAGTGGATGAAATTTTTTCCGGCATAATCACTTTTGGTAATGGTTTCAGTTAGTTCATTGGTGCCGTCAATCATGGCATATTTGAATGTGTAAACGCCTGAGGCAAGTTCTTCAATAAAAAGTTTGCGGTATGAATCGTCATCGAGTTTCACAACAAAAATGCGTGAACCTTCGGTGATGTGTGTAATGCTGTTGTAAGTTCCCCAGCCCAGGTCAACCGGATCAGCAATATTTGCGGCTGCATTTAATGCACCCTCACTCCATGAGCTGTATCCGTTGTTGAACTGATCCCAGCTTGAGTGACCGGTTGTATCTAAGGTATTCCAGTCTGCACTGCTTCCCGGGTATACAAAAAGCAGATCTGTTTTCCGGTTGAAACGAACTGCAGCGCCGTAAGGGCTTAAATCAAATGCCAGATCCCAGTTCAGATTGTTCACATTCTGGATTTCTCCATTTTCAAAACTGTAATAAGATTCGTTCATGTATTGTGCTCCCAGGTAGATCGAGTCAGCTTCCTGAGCAGTAGCACCAAGTGCTGCTGAAAGTGCCGTAAATAGTGTAAAGTATCGCATATATTTGATTTAGATTAATTCTAGATAGCACAAAAGTAGCCCGGTAACCCGGTACAATCCTATACCGCAAACAAGGTATATGCGTGAATTTGGGATCGCTTAAAAAGGGTATTTTGAATTTGTTTTCGGCATGCAGTACCTTAAAAAGGGTACGCCAAAAAAATCAGGTTGAAAATCGGGTGTGCAAAAAACAGATTATTGCACGATGCTGCCCACCGAAAAAATATCTTTTCCGTTCTGGTGCATTTGAATTTGCGCATCGTAATTTTCCATGAGTCCGTTGCTGAGTGTGTTGAGGTCCCAGGTGACGGGATTTTTGAACCATTCCGCCACATTTACATTTAATTCCAGTGTAACGGCAGTACCAAAATTTACAGCGTTGAAGGGCAGGTTGAAATACAGGTAATTTTCGTGAAAACTGGTATCGGTTCCGGCAATTTGCCGAATGCTGCTTCCACTGTGCAGGGCATACGCATTGGTGTCTGAAGTTGATGCAATGTAACGTCCTTCCAGCTGCAGCTGATGGTATCCTCCGCCCAGCATTTCAGGCCATCCCCAGTTGGCGGCATTCAGTTCAGCATAACTGCCGGACTGATTATCGGCCGGGGTAAAACCCAGGTTAAAACCAACACCGGTATAGGTATTTTGCAGAATGGATTCAGGCAATACATAACTCAGTGTACCGGTTTGTGAAATATCAATGAAATGATAACCATCAACAACAACACTGTCACCGGATGAATTAAAAAAACGCACGTCAGAAATGTGGTATTTCAATTTGGTTATGCTCAGCGTGGTGCCGTATGCGTTAACATAGATCAGGTCTTCAAAAAGAGATGCATTGACAGCCTGCGCATCAAAGCTATGATTGAAGGTAAGGGTAACCTGGGAGGATGGCGGAAGAAGGCACGAACCATCGTCTTTTTTTGCGCGCTCATCGTAATTATACGCATCAGGGTTGGTACAACCTTTTCGGTGACAACTCAAAACAGCAAGACAGGTTACTGCAAAAACAAAAAGACGAAAAGGCATAAAATCAAAATTGACAGACCACTAATTTAGCCATCTGTCAATTTTAAATCAATGATCCCGGTCATAGTAGCACGGAAAACAGTCCGGCGCTAACCGGCTGTACTTTCCTGCTGAACGTTGGTTAGTGTGTTCTTGAGTAATTCACTCCTGCGGTTTGCCAGGTGGTCTGATACCTGTGCATTTTCAAGGTGATAGTGGCGCAGGGTGTGTTCTTTCTGACGGCTTTTGCTGAAGTGGGTAACGCGTTTCAGGTACCCGATCACCCGGGTTGCATAATCAACATCGCGTGATCCGCATTTGACGCAATTTGTTTTTGTTTCTTTGTCAATGGAATTGCAGTGATTGCAAATGGTGATTTTGATATTAAAGCAGAAATAATTGCACCCTGTTCTGGCAGCAACCTTCAGCAGTTTTTCAAAAGCCTCAGCAGATGCGTATGACTCCAGGTTCATGTGCAGGGCTGAGCCTCCGTCAAGGTATTGGATAATTTCTTTTCCATGAAGGACAAATTTGTCAAGCATATTAATGGTGTCATCTTCCACTACATAGAAGTACGAGTTGTAACAGTCACGCGGAACGAAATAACCGTCTTTGCGGTCCCAGCCGGCATTTTTTACGCCCAGGTTTTCGGCCGGTACAAATTCGGTATTAAACATGTAACCGAAGGTTGCTTTGGCTTCGCGGTTGCTGTCATAAATCACTTTCAGCTGTTGTGAAACAAATTTTTTGTAGGTTTCATTGTTCCCCACTTCAATGCCCATACTTTCGGCAGCTTCTACCATGCCGTTAATACCTATGGTGAGAAACTGTTTGTCCAGTGAAATAAAACCGGCTTTGTAAACGGGCAGCATGTTGGCTGCTTCGTACGAACCAACCAGTTTTCTGAATGCAACCTGGTATTTCTGAATTTTTTCTACTTCGGTTTTCAGGTCGCGGCGGTCTTGCACCAGGCGGTTCATGTTAAGTGTGATTACGTTGATAGAACCTGTTGAAACACCACCTGCGCCCAGGCTGTAGCTAAAGGTATTGTCTGTCATTTCATTCCGCAACCGGCAGCATGAGGCCAGGCTGTCTGCGCTTTCAGACTGGTAAACGAAAAAGGAGTTTCCTTTACTCAGTTCCCTGGCGCACATGGATGAAAATTCCTTGTCTCTGGGTTCACCACTTTTAACCAGCATGGCGGCAGTGACTACCGGAAAAGTCAGAATTGCTTTTGTACGTTCTTTGTTAAACCAGTTCATAAAATAGGTTTGCAGTGCTTTTACACTTTCCCATTCAGGCACGCTCATATCCGGGAATACAAAATTTCCGAACATGCTGTCATAGTAATATTGATCGTAAATAGAAATATTCCAGAAAACAGATTGATACCCCCTGGCGGCAGCCGGTTGATTTACCGCATACACAACGTGCTGCAGGTGATTGTTGATTTGTTTTGAATGTGTTTGCAGGTAATTTTTTCCAAAATCTTTTTTGGCAAAGTGATCAAAGTACAGCAAAAATTCAACCGTAGCCAGTGCGCCGGCAAACTGAGAACTGACCGCAAAAACAAGGTTGACAAAAGAACCGCAGAAACTTTCAAGGTGTT
Source organism: Bacteroidota bacterium (assembly GCA_016192075.1). Lineage (GTDB taxonomy): Bacteria > Bacteroidota > Bacteroidia > Flavobacteriales_D > Crocinitomicaceae > JADJGJ01. The sequence goes on from JACPUU010000020.1 coordinate 39,181, forward strand.
CGGGTGCTTTGCTTTCACCGCCCAGTTTGGTGAGCCCATCGAGCAAAAACGGGTACATGCTGATAGATGCACAATAAGGTTTCAGGGACGTTTCATCGTGCACATAAATTTCATGTGATTCAATCTGGCGGATGTATTCATTTGCCAGCTCTGGACCAAAAAGTTCGCTGATTTTGTTCGACACAAGCGTTCGGTTTATCTGCACATTGATATCCTTGTTAAGCTCGGCTTCCATGGTAGCAATGTTTTTGGACGATACATTGGCATTGGCGTCCATGATAGAACCGCTGGCTGCATTTTCAGCCGTAATATAGTTTTGAATGAAAGCTATTTTTTCATTGATCTGGTTAGTTGTCAGTCGTATCATAATTTCTTTTTTTAAATAGGTGGTTCAAATTTTTAGTTGATTTGACGTCAGTAAAAACCTGGTTTGTTGCCGGTGAATCAAGTCCACCTTTAGTGGCAATCCACGGCCCGGTTTTTAAATAGGTCAGTTGGTTTTTTATTTCAGGGTTAACTTGTGTCAGGCCCGTGTAAAGGCAGGTTTTCAGGTTCCGGTTGCGCGCAATTTTTAAAAATGAAACCAGGTTGTCAGCATCCCATTCACCGCCCATAAACAGCACACAGGTAATAAGGCCGGTATATTTATTCAGCTCGCTGCAAAAAACAGTTTCATTGAGTTCTGATCCGCCATCTGATTTCCATAAAAACGGAGAGTGACATCCTTCACATCGCAGCGGGCATCCGCAAATTGAAAAGCAGAGGCTGATTTCATCAGGCACTTCCTGCAGTACAATATCGGATTTGTAATAGTTCATTCAGATCAGTCAATTGGGTTCTTCAAAAATAGAATGCTGGTGTATTGAAATAGGGGGTGGTCAAACCGGCCATTAACATTTCTGCTGTTTACAAGTATTCTTTCGGCGACAGGAATTAAGAATGGCCGGGAACCAAAATGGCCGGAATCAATTGGCGTCAGCAGATCGTATGACCGACATCATAGTTATTGGCTGAGAGCTTATGAACAGTGGTATGGGAATGCGATTAGCGCCGGCAGAAAAATCAAATTATTGTTATCAACAAAACGTGGTTTATGTTGATAGCCGGTCGGGTACTAAAAAAGAAATTATCTGGCCGATGCAAATTCACGCAGCCGTTTCAGATTTTTGATAAAAATGGTCTTATTATCGGTATCAATGATTTTTTCAGTTTTCAGATCGGCAATGGCGCGTATGGTGCTTTCGTAGGTGGTAATAGCGCGGTTGGCAATATCCTGCCGTGAGATGGTGTAGTTCAATTGACCTGTTTTTGGATTTGCACCAAAAGCATCGTAGTTGAGTAAAATAGCACCGGCAACACGGTTAATAACCGGAAGGTGAAGCGTTTTTTCTTCAGAATTCCGGAGCTCTTTTGCAAAAAACGTCATCAGTTTATAACTGAATTCAGCATTTGTTTTGGCGAGTACTTCAAATGTTTTGCGCGGTATAAAAAGTAATTGGGTGTCTTCCAGCGCTATTGCTGAAACGTGGTAAATCCAGTCGCCGCCAATGCCCCGGTGACCCAGTATGTCTGCATTTCCGGCAAGGCGTATCAGGCTCTCGTTACCCTGGTTGTCAGTTACGGTTACCTTGGCTTTTCCTTCAATGATTTCAAAAATTCCCTCGGCCTTTTCACCTGCCTGAAAAATGAATTGTTTTGCCGGTACCGATACAATGGTACTGTTTACATTAATCAGTTCAAGCCAGGCCCCGCTGCAACAATCTTTTATAAAACTTTTCATAATGGTTCATGTTTTTAATACCCTGATTCGTACATCTGCCACTTCAATTCTGTCACCGTCTGCAATCAGTGGATTCAGATCCAACTCCTGAATTCCGGGTACTAATTTAAGCAAGGTTGAGATTTTAAGGATAATTTCGATAAATGTATTTTGGTTAACCGGTGGTTTACCGCGCAGGCCCTCAAAGAGTTTATAGCCCTTTAATTTCCGCAGCAGGTATCTCAGTTCTTCAGGGTCAGCCGGTGTCATAAAATACTGATAATCTTCAAGTACTTCAATAAAAACGCCACCCAGACCGAAAAAGAGCAGGTGCCCGAATTTTGGTTCAAATTTTACACCGACAAACAATTCAGAACCGCTTCGCATTTGTTGTACCAGTACTCCTTCAAACCCGTCGATGCGGCTAAGCCGATCAAATGCTTTTTGGGCCTCTTGCAGGGAGTGAATATTTAATAAAACGCCGCAGCTTTCTGTTTTGTGAAGCGGCCCCACAATTTTTACAACCCATGGAAACGGGATAGTTATAGCAGCAAGCTGCTCCGGGTTACTTATATGTATATGCGGAATGCAGGGAATCTGAAGGAATGATAAAAGCGAATAGGCATCAGCACTGGTGAGGTATTCAGAGGCAGATTGGCAGATCAGTTTCTGAATGGCTGTCTCATCAAACTTAAAGTGAAGGTCTGATTCAACAACCGGTTTGTGGGTGTGATAGACCAGTGAAAGGGCATTGCCAAGTACTACTTCATCGGGAAAATTGACGTGTCCTTTGGAAAGAAAATAGGCAATTTCTTTTTGCGCATTCATCACCGAAGGCAGCACCGGAAAAATGGGTTTTTTACACACATCCAGTTTAACATTCAGTACTTTGTAAACGTTCTCTACATCAAATAAACCGGGGCTGCCGAATACAACCACCATGGCATCAATCTCATCAAATTTATGCTCGCAAAAATCAATGATTATGCCAAGCTGCTCAGCTGTGCCGGTTGCCAGAAAATCAATTGGATTTTTGACTGAAGAACCGTTGTTGAGGTAGGTTATTAATTCACGCGCATCCGGGTTTTTTATTTCGGGTACTTCAAGTCCGCCGCGTGAAAGGGCATCGGTTAACATAACGGCCGACCCGCCGGCGTGGGTAATAATGGCAATGCGTTGTCCTTTCAATTCCTTGTAATGAAAAACAGAGGCAACGGCAATGAGTTCCTGCCTGCTTTGGCAAAGCACAATACCGGCTTTACGAAACAGTGCTTTAACGGCCATATCGGGGTTTGCAATGGCACCGGTGTGTGATGATGCGGCACGGCTTCCGCTTGCGGTGGTACCTGCTTTTATGGCGGCTATTTTACATCCTTTGCGAATTAATGAGGCCGCATGCCGCAGCAGTTTTTGCGGATTAAAAATGTTTTCAATGTAAAGTAATTTGATGGGTGAACTGGTTTTGGGGTCATACGTTTCATCCAGGTATTCGAGTATGTCAGCAATGGTTGTCTGAACAGCATTGCCGACAGAGAACACGTTGCTGAATTTTAATCCCAGCGGAATGGACGCTTCCATCAGAAAAACCGCTGTGGCGCCTGAACTTGAGATAAGGTCGCAGCCCTGTGGGGTAAGTTCAGGAATGGGTGTGGTGAACATGCCGTGGTAATTCTGGTTCAGCACCCCAATGCAATTTGGGCCAATGAGGCAGGCGTTGTAATTATTTACGAGGTTGATAATTTCCGTTTCCAGTTGTTTTCCGGCTTCATTCAATTCTCCAAAACCGGCTGAGATGATAATGAGTGCTTTGGTTTTTTTTTCAGCAAGCAGTATGGTTGCATATTCAAGACACGCTTTGGGTGGCACCAGCAGAATACCCAGGTCAATTTCGGTGAGTGTATCCAGGTTGGCAAAGGTGGGCACGCCCTGCACATTTTTTTCGTGCGGGTTAATGGCATAAACCGGTTTGGTATATCCGCCGGCCAGAATATTTCTCAGAATTTTGCCGCCTGGTTTTGACAGGTTGTTGGATGCACCTATAACGGCAATGCTGGAGGGGTTGATGACTGAATGATTCACCATAAGGCTGAACGGATTGTTTAAAGGTAGTTGGTGTAACGGGCGGGAATAATGACGGAGATCATTCCGGCGGGAGATAAAATACGGGTTCTCATTACCCCCCAATAGTCGTCATGGTGCGGTTTGAAGCCAGCAGTTTCAGATTTTCAGGATTTTCAAAAGAATCCACACCTCCTCTTGCTTTCTTTTTGGCGGCAATGGATTCCAGGATCAGTCCGCTGATATCCTGCCCGTCGCGCAGGGCAAAGAGCAGGTCTGTTTCGGACTGAGAAAAAAGACAGTTTTTTATTTTTCCGTCTGCGGTCAGCCTGATCCGGTTGCAGGTATCGCAAAACGGGTTGGTGACACTGGCTATGATGCCAAAATTACCGGCTGCATTCTTTATCCGGAAGTTTTTACTGGTATCGTTGGGTTTCTGAACCAGTGATTCAACGTTGCTTTCACCAAAAGCGGTGTGAACGAGCTGCAGTATTTCACGGTACGATACTTTTTTATCCCAGTTCCATTTGTTGCCGTCAAAAGGCATAAATTCAATAAAACGAACCTGAATGTTTTTGCGTTGTGTCCATTCCACAAAATCCACAATTTCATGATCGTTAACGCCGCGCATGACCACGACATTTACCTTGGTGTTGAATCCCTCACGCACCAGCAGGTCAATGTTGTTTACAATGCGGGTAAAATAATTGCGGCGTGAAATTTTTTCAAAATTGGCCTGGTTCAGTGAATCAAGGCTGACATTGATTGACCGCAGGTTGGCCTTTTTAAAATCATCGATGTATTGGTCAACCAAAATTCCATTGGTGGTGATGGCAAGTTCAACCGGCAGTTTGGCAAGTTCATGAATCAGGGAGGCAATGTTTTTTTTGATCAGCGGTTCACCGCCGGTTAACCTGATTTTTTTTATCCCCAGTTTTACAAAGGTATTGGCAATGTGCAGCGTTTCTTCAGCAGACATAAATTCTGATTTTTCACGCAGCGGAATTCCTTCTTCAGGCATGCAATAGAAACAGCGCAGATTGCACCGCTCTGTAAGCGAAATCCGCAGGTAGTCATGTACCCGGCCAAAGGAGTCGGTAATATTAGCTGGCTGGTTGTGCACTTTCAATTTTTTGTGTGATGGCTTCAAGTTCTTCAGCGCTCAGCAGTTTTTGCGCAAGCGGAAAAACGGTATTATCTTCTCTGAACACATGCAGTTTCAATAGCTCTACCAGTTCTTTGCCGTTGTGATAGGCAATGTCGAGTACCAGGTAGCGTGAGTGTCCGTCGGGCAGGCGGGCAGCGAGTCCCAGAAAGTTAAAGATGAGTGAGCCCAGCTGAATGAATTTGACATGGTCATCTTCCATCAGGTCAATGGCGGTGATATTGTCCAGCCCGTGTTCACCTGATTCCAGCATCCGTTCATTCAAAACCGGGAACAGGTAACGCTCTTCTTTTTTATTGTGCGGCAGAATTTCAGTGTCAAAATAATTGAAAAAGCGGTTGAAGATTTTATTGGTGTTTTCATCCAGAATGTATTTTGCCTCTTTAAATGCATTGAGGCCCTGGTCAAACTCATCCACTATTTTTACAAGTTCTGTGTGCTCGTGAATAAACCCGTTGAGCAGTGAATTCAGGTTGTTCATGTCAACCCCTTTCACCCTCGTGCGTTCAGTATCATACGCATCCGGCGGATCCATGGGTGAAAATTCTTCCAGGTTTTCATCCTTAACTGCGTTGCGCAGAATAGGGTCTTCTTCTTTCAGCTTTTTTTTGATCTCCTGGTCTGTTGCCTTGCCGTCAATTCGTTTTCCGTCTTTGTCTATAATTTTCATACGCTTTGGTACCGTTATGTTTGAGTGTAAATATCGCCAGTCTGTGATTTTTAAAATATGATATAAATCAGAAAATGAAAAGACATTAAACAAAAAAGGCGGTTGCTGCTATGCGCCCCGCCTTTTTCGCAAAATCAACGTTAACCTAAGGTTTTTGTTCAAACAGCACCGGTTTGAAAAGTATCATGACATACGCCCAGTTTGAAATAGCATTGCGGTCGCCTGATTTAATGGCTTCCATGGTTTGGGTGGCAATCATTTGTGAGTATCCGAATTTACACTGAACACCCGGTGAAAGTTGCACGGTTCCGGTAAAATCAATTTCAGTACCCAGGTACGGACTCATGGCGGTGTATGAACCGTCTGCGGCTAATTTGGTCACATCCAGCACATCTGACTGTGCCATAAAAACGTGCCCGGCCAGTTCAAAGGTGTATTTTTCTTTTTTGTATTCCACACCCAGGTAACCATCATTCAACCCGACATTGCCAATGTGATTGCCTACGTAAAAATAGTCCATGTATCCGTTAAACTTGTGGTTGGTTCCAAAGTACGGGTTAAAGGCATGTTGTGTGTTTTTATACGATGCCGATGTGTCAGTCTGGCTGTTTCCTGAAATCATTTCAAAGCCAACAAACACTTTCAGGGGCTCTTTTACCTGGTAGGAAAGGTCAAGGTTGAGCAGGTAACCGCTTACAGATTTGGCAGGCCAGTTATTGGTACTTCCAAGTTGGTAAAAAAGATTACTGCTTGCGGCAAATTTATTTTTTTTGTACATCAGCCGGGTTCCTGCTGTGAGGGTATAATTATCCTGGTAGGCGGAGTCACCGGCCTGGTTAATGAAGTTTACCTGCTGACCAAGCCCCAGTGCCAGAACGCTGAAATTGAAATCATCGTTCACTTTATAATTGGCCCAGGCATATTGCATGGTTTTATAACTTTTGGCAACCGAATAACTGGTGCTGTTATATTGTGCTGAATTCTGGTTGTAAGCCCCACCAAAATCGAGTTTCAGTTTTTCTTTCCGGTATTGGAAAACAACCCCGTCATGACTTCTGGCCTGTTGTGCCCAATCTACGTTTCCAAGCATCCGGTGGTCATCGTAAACCAGTTCCTGCCGTCCGAATTTCATGGCCCAGGTGTCTGTAAAATGAACCACACCAAATGCCTCGTGAACGGAAACACCATAATCTTCATTGGTTACCAGCTGACTTTGGCTACCCCATACCCGCACATCCTGCAGCGAGGTTCTGAATTCAAGTTTGTCTTTTTTGTAGTCAAACGTGATACGGGTTCGCTGATCGGTAAAGGCACCCGGGTTCATGGCTGAATCTGCCAGGGATTGGAAACCGTGTCTGTATTCAAAACGCGGGCGTACTTCACCCGTTATTTTTAGCTGGGCGTAAGAGCCTGCACCTGCCAGCACCAGAGTACCGGCCAGAATAATATGTTTTAACGAAGTTTTCATAGTAATACAATTAGTGTTTATGACGTATCAAAGGTCCGTGCCGAATCATATTCAAAATATGAGATAAAACAGGTATTTTGAAACATGATAATTTTCATATTTTTTGCCTGCTGTCTTTTTCCGGTTTAACCCGCTTTCGGATTTACACTAAACAAGCGGGTTTTCAGGCAAAATGCCCTTTTGAACGGATAATTGAAAAACCAGTAATTTTTGTTTTTTTATTTTGCAGGCAGATTAATTGTATGATGAATATCATTAATGTTGCATGATGTAACCTGTATCTTTGTCAGAACCAATACAGCTATTATGAAACAACAGGATCTTCTGAACCCCGGTACCGTTGAAAGCAGTGAACTTGTGCAAGAGACTTTTGAGTTCTGGTTTTCAGACAGAGAACACATCCGGTCTCCTTTTCCGGCTTATGTCCACAATGATTTGAAGCGCATCTCGACCGAACGTTTTTATGACTGGGCCAAAAACCTGAAAGATTCAGCCAAAGATGAAATGAACGACGAAATGATTGGCGAAAAATTTGAAGAAATTATTTTTGACGTTGCCACCCAGCTGGTTAAAACAGACGATGAACGCATTACCATTTTATACCCCTTTTTACCGCGGTTGGGTGACCCTATTATTGATGAATCAAACCAGCGCGGCACAATTCTGAACAGGCATATTGTGCGTGATGGCGACAAGTCATACCTGAAAGTGAATTTTGAATGTGCTGATAAAACGGTACGTGAAACAAGTTTTGAGCTCCCGCTTTAAACCGTCGTAAAAAGAAGCGGTAAAAACAGGAGATCGTCAGGCACAACCTGAACCCAATTCCCAAAAAAATCTGTAAAAGGAGTCCCCAACCGGACTCCTTTTTTAGTTCACGGTATGGAGGTTTATGCTAAATGAAACTGAGGCCGGTATGTATACTATTCAGCTACAAAAGGAAAACGTTAGGAAAAAAAATCAAAAAATTCAGTCGTTTTTACGGTGCATTTGCGTGAGGGGCGGCAATTTGGTCCGGGTTGGTTGTTGGAGTGGTGGAAAAATGGATAAATTAGAAAAATGAAGGGCTGGGTTGTTTTCCTATTTGGGGTGAATGAGGGGGGGAAAGGTGGGGGTATAAACTAGTTAGCAGTAATTATTAAAAGACAATGTTCAGTAAAAAAAATACATAATTAACAAAAATGTACGGACAAGAATTTCGCGAATTCTGTGTAATTAACCAAATAGATAGTTTTCATGACCATAATGGAAAGCTATATCTGACATCTTTAGGATTCGAAACTATTTGCAAAATTGTGAAGACGTTTGACGGAAGTAAGGGAGGGTTAATTTTTGGGAAATCGCATTCTGAAGGTGGAATACATCTTCTGCAAAAAAATGCCGATGGGAGTTTTAAATATGTTGGAGAGATGGAAGGTAATGAATATTTATCTCCACCGAAATTGAAAACATCTATATTTAAAGAATTAGAGGAAATTAATATTAGGAGAATTGGCATAATAGAAACCATTCCTCAAAACATAAATATTATAGACCTCAGAGCTGAGAAAATTCAAATTTTGATACTTGCAGAAACCACGCAATTTATAATAAATAAAGACGCAACGATGAGCAACTTAAATAGAATTACAGAAATAGTAAATAACTACTGCTAACAGCAAGCAAAAGTAAGCGGGCTGACTCGGGTCATCGTTCGCGCGCAGAAAGTTTGCCACTTCGTGAAATTTATTTGCGGCTCACTAATAAACTAAGTATCTTCAAATAACCTTTGGTAGGTAAAATAAAGTGGATGTTTCATAAGCCCGCCTACTTTTGCTCGCCAACCGTTATCGGTTATTCTAAAAGACAGACAACAATATGGAAAGACTTATGAATTTTGACGACTTTTCTCTCTACAAGGACTTTGAAAAACTTGTTCAGAAAATATTTGAGATAAACGGCTTCAAGACAGAAATACCATCAAAAGACAAAGGGTTTGACTTTCAAGCAACTTACGAAAACACTTTCGCTTATGTTGAAGTAAAGTTTTACAAAAGCAAACTCCCTAAACTTGACTTATTAAGACAAGCATATCGCAGACTGTTATCACAAAAGGACAGCGATGACTCTAAATTAATTCTTGTTGTTTCAAGCTACGTAACGCCAAGTTTAAAGGATGAAATATTTAAAGAAAGTGGCGTAATAGTTTGGGACGCTAAAACTTTATTTGCACTAGCCTTTGACCACTCGACAACTTACTATGAACTTGAAAGTATTTTACTAAGGGCTTTTAATGCGGCAATTGACGACCTACTTATAGTTGACAATGATTTCAAAAATCAAATTATACTACAACTTTTAGCAGCAAAGACAAGTGTTAAGCAAAAAGAAATTGAACGCAAAGGAAAACAGCTTTGTGACGAACTACATAAATTAAAGCCTGGGCGAGAAGATGCAACAAAATTTGAAGACAAGTGCATCGAAATTTTAAAGTATTTATTTGACAACAATACAGACCTGACTTTATGGGAAAAGCAACCGACAACAGATGACGGACTTCATAGGTTTGATTTGCTTTGTAGAATAATCTCATCATACCAAAATAATTTTTGGACAGAATTAGCTAATGACTTTCATACTCGATATGTTCTTTTTGAGTTTAAGAATTACACAGACCCAATCAAACAAGGACAGATTTACACAACCGAGAAGTATTTATTTTTAACTGCTCTTCGCTCTGCAAGTTTTATCATAGCACGAAATGGTGCTGACGACAACGCTGTTAAAGCTGCAAAAGGTGCATTAAAAGAAGCCGGTAAACTTATCGTTATACTGACAGCAAAAGATATTTGCGAAATGCTTGAACTTAAAGACAAAGGAGATGAACCTTCAACGATTTTAAGAAACAGAATTGACGAAATGCTAATCACATTGACACGATGAACGAAAGAAGAACAACCGATAACACGGGTTTTGCGTTAGGCGGGGTGACGTGCAAACTTGGAGCTTTGTGCTTCTATGGAACATTAGTAATAAATTGAAATTTTGTGCTCCGAAACCCACCCGAACGCAAAGCCCGAAAACGTTATGCGCAATTGAACCAAGCTATATAAACAAGAAAGTAAATGAACAGACATCTTAAACTAAATATTAAAACTCCAACAGAACAAATTGGTTCGAGTAAATATACTTTACAACTTGAGATTACTAACCTTGCAGATTCTAGTGTATATCTGGATGAAATTGATCCTGATATTATTCCAGGTATAGTCATTTCAAAAAATCAAACTGAGACTGCATCAGAAATTGATAGCTTGGAATTTGAAAAAAAAGAAATTGTAGAGGAAATCGAAATGCAGTTAGCAAGAGCATATGATAGACAAAAATTTAGAATTCTCAATCCATTTGCGAAAGCTATTTTTATTTATGCCTCTATGCCTGAAATTATTGCAGCCTCTTTAACCAAAACTAAACCAAACTTAACCTTCCCAAATTGGGCTAAAAAAGCATTTACAGTTAAGGAATGGGATGATGTTATTCAGTTAGAGGAAACAATTATGAGTTCAGAAAAAGAAGATTCATTACTAAGGAAAGCTTTCAATATTAATAAAATCAAACTAGAAAAGATTTTACAAAAAATATCTGAGGTTAAAAATGCGAAAGATGTGAAACTAGGATATTCGTATACTTTGAATTCGAAAGAAACAATAAACATTCCCTTTCATTGCAGAGCACCTCACCTTTATAAAGGAAAAGAATTTGACATTCTTTTTAATTTGAAATTCAGAGTAGATGGTTCTGACAATGTCTTCAATCAATCAACTTCAGAAAGAATAAAATTTAAACCATCCAGTTTTGCAACCCCTTTGGGCGCCGGACTAGGTGGGATATTAGGTTTTTTCGTCAGGTTGATTTTTGTTACAAAGGGAGCTTGGTTTGATTCTCAGTTTTGGACTGTTTTATTCGGAAGTTTAATTCTTGCAATTGTATTTGGATTATTCATGAATAATTCAACCGAATCAAAAAAAATAATTTCTGTTGAAGGTTTTGTTGGTGGAATAATTTTAGGATCAATAGCGGGATTATTTACTGAAAATATAATAGAGTATTTTGAAAATTTTCTACCCGGAAAAAGCGCATAACAGCAAATAAGCAAAATGGCGCACGATTACACTCAAGAGAAAGCGCCACTTCGCCTATTTGCAAACCGTTAGGTGCAAGCGTAGTGAACGACTCAACAACAATCAAAAGACAAAGAATTGACGACTAAAAAAGACATAATAGAAGAATTATTTCAAAAGCGTTCGGACTTCAAAGACCCCGACCAAGCGGAAACAATGTCAAACTTACTTGATACTGTATCAAGCGACATCTACTCAGAAAGCCAGCGATTTGTTTTTGAGTTGATTCAAAATGCAGACGATGCAGCCAAAAACACAAATAATGAGGTTCACTTTGAGTTTCATAATGACTGCCTAATTGTTTCCCATAACGGACACCCCTTTTCTCAAGAGGACATCAAAGCCCTAACAAGTGCTGGTTCAAGTACTAAAAAAGCCGACACAACAAAGACTGGATATAAGGGGATAGGGTTCAAATCTGTATTTGGAAAATCCGAACGAGTAACGATTTTTTCAGACGGATTTCAATTCCGTTTTGACAAAGCAAAATTTGATACAATTCTACCCTGGCAAATAATTCCCATTTGGACAGAGCCAAGTGATTTGCCGAAAGGAATCCAAGATAGTGTTTCAAAGAATCTTTATTCAGTTTCTACAATAATTGAAATTAAGAATGTCGAGTCACTTAAAAAGGATTTGAGTGAATTGCTCAGCAATGGTCGGATACTTCTATTTCTCAGAAGAGTTTCAAAAATATCTGTTTCCGTTAACGGCAAGCCAATTTATTCAATAGAAAAGAAAATAGTCAGTGAAGAAACCACTTTTAATGAAGTTACTCTTTTCAAGGACGGAAAAGAAATCAGCTCTTGGATAACAAAAACATTCGGAAACATTCCTGTTCCTGAAAAAACGAAAGCAGACTTGAAGCAAGATGAAAAGACACCGAAAAAGTTAAAGGATGCGGAGTTTACTGAAATATCATTTGCTGCCAAAATAGAAGGAAAAAAAATTAAAGCATTAAAAGATGTAGAAAGTTTAATCTTTACATATCTGCCAACTAAAGTTAATGATTTCAAATTTCCATTTTTGGTTAATGGCAGTTTTCTAACAAATGCGGCAAGAGAAGGAATTCACGAAGACAAAATTTGGAATCAATGGCTCTTTGAACTTATTGCAGAAAAAATATTTGATTGGTTGGTCTTACTTTCTACAACCAAATACAAATTCCAGATTCTTCATTTGCTGCCTCATAAATTTAACAATCAACAGAATGAATTACAAAAATCCTTTAACAATAGCTTTGCAAATCAATGCCCTACAAAGAAATTTATCATTACTGGAAATGAGAACATTAGCAAAGCATCAGATATTGTTTTAGACAAGACAGGTTTATCAATTCAAAAATTTATTGACCCAAAATCCATCACCGAATTTCTTAAAACAGAGAAAAATATAACCCTTTCGGACGACTGTTTTGTAAATCTCAAAGTGGAGGAAGCCAATAAACTAAAAGCTATCGGAGTTGAAATATTTGAACTTGACAGCTTTGAAACTTTCTTTATTTCAAAATCATTTACCAGCAGACATAAAGTTTCAGATAATTTTAATTTGATAAAATATTTCAAAGAGAAATCAGAGAGTGATAAGCAAGGACTTTGGTTTCAGACCTTGAAAACACTTCCTTTTATTTATGACGAGAAAGGATTACTTTATAATCCTTCAAACGGAATTTGCTTTCCGACTGGTATAAGTTCAACTGAATTAGGAGAAATTCCCATCATTCACCCAGATATTTTTGAAAAAATTCAAAATGACAATCCAGTTTACGATTGGCTTAAAACAATTGGTGTTAAAGAACCTTCACAAATTGCATTTGTAACCAATGTCATAATTCCAAATCTCAAAAATGAAGATTTTATTAATGCTTCTAACTTTCTTCAAATAACGCATTATCTGTTTCGCTTATATAAGGAAAATCTGCTTGACGAGGAAATGTTAGAAGGCCTTAGAGAAATTAAATTAAAAACGAAAGATTCTGAAAATACTTTTAAAGAAGCACAATTCTGTTATCTCTCTAATAAATATCAACCACAACTTAAAATTGAAGGTGTTATAAAAAATGTTTCGTTAGTATCAGAGGAATATTTGTTTTCTGGCAGCAACGAATTAGAATGGAATTTATTTTTTAAATCACTAAAGGTTAAAGATAGAGTTGATGTTGAAACTATTAATCAAAATAATTCTTTAGCTACCCTTAAACAAATTACTGATGAAATTTGGGTTGATGAATCTAAATCAAATGCTGAAAAAAAAGGAGGATTCGGATTTGGAAGTCATAATGTTATAGGTTCAGTAAAACTGCCTTCATTTCTAAACCTGATATCGACCAGTATTGAATATTCTAAGCTGTTTTGGAAAAGCATTATTTTGAATTCAAATAATCTGTCAGAATTAATAGGTAATGCGGTATATAAATACGGTGTCGGTTATGGATTTAATAGCTATGGCACTTCGGTTCAAAATTATTTCCCTTGGTTCATTAAGAATAAAAAATGTATACCTACTTCAACTAAAGAAATCCTTAGTCCTGAAAACGTATTTATAAATACGAAAGAGATAAAAGATATTGTAGGAAACTATTTGCCAGTATTTGACTTTGATGAACCTTTACCAGACGATTGGAAAGACCTTCTTCAATTCAAGAGTAAATTAGAACTAGGGGATTATCTTTCTATTCTTTCCAAAATTGTAAAACACTCAGAAGAAGTAGAAGAAAAAGATTCAAAATTTAAGCCTCCGTTAAGAAGGATTGGTTTGATTTATAACAAGCTTGCTTCAATTATACCTGATATGACAATAGAGAACAAGCAACTTATCTCTGATTGGGCATCAGAAAACAAATTACTATCTGTAAATGGAAATTTTGAACCAACCCTTCAATTAAAGTGGATTACTGTAGAAGGATTCTCAACAGAATCAGAAAAGTTAAAGGTTATTCAACTACCTGAAAATTCCGACAAGAATTCCGAGACTTTTAAGGAGTTAATTTCACTATTCCAAGTTCAAATGATTGACGAGTTCATTCCAGTCTTTGACAAACCAATTCCTGATAGTTCTTTAAAAAACAAGCTTGAAACTATTCTGCCCTACTATGTAGCATTGATTGAAAAGAAAAAGTTAGAAGATAGCAATCACGAGTTTGAACGAATTTATCAGTTGTTAAATAGGACAGATTTTTTCACCACCTCTGAAATCAAACTTTCTTTCAACTTTCAATCTGAGACTTTTGATGGTCCTTCTTTGACAGTTTACAAAGGAGAAAACAAATTCTATTTCAAAGGAAAATGGAAAAGTGAAAGAACATTGTTGAGCTTGATAAAAGAACTTTCAAATCTATTAGGCGTGTTCGGACTTAACGAGGAACTGCGATTTCTCTTATTGGAAACAGAGAAAAAAGAAATTCACGAATGGTTAATTGAACAAGGAATTAGTTTGACCAGTATTAAGGCTGTCTGGCCATTTACAAAACCAATTTTAGTAAGTCCTGAGAATAATGTCAAAGAGGAAAATCCTCACCAAAATGAATTAGCTGAACCAGTTGAAGAATATGACACAGAAGTAGAACCGAACGAACCTGAAAATTTTGACCCAATTACAACTCCTAAAAGTTTTGATATAACTAAAATTTCTGCCAAGACTAAAACTTTTACAAATGCTACAGCCAAAGCAGAAGCGAGTTACTCAAAAATTCAGAGTCAAGAAGTTCGAGAAGATGTTGGAAGATGGTGTGAGGAATTTGTTAATGAGTTTTTGATAAACCAAAAAGATAAATTCACAGAAATTACTTGGGTAAATAAGGACGGAGAAAGTGGTAACCCCTACGATTTTGAAATTGTGGAAAGCGGGAAAGTGAAATATATTGATGTAAAAGGAACTCCTTCTGGGGTTAAAGACCTCATCTATCTTTCGCCAAACGAATGGAAATTTATGTTTGACAAGAGAGAAAACTATTCGATTTATCGAGTTTATAACGCAGGAAACGATGCAAGAATTGAAATAATAGAAAACCCAAGTGGTTTATTGCAACAAGGAAAAATATTTCCAAACCCGATAACATTACAAGTATAGCTCTAATTCAAACTGATGACACAAGAACTCAA
The DNA here is from genome assembly GCA_016192075.1 of Bacteroidota bacterium. Taxonomy (GTDB): domain Bacteria; phylum Bacteroidota; class Bacteroidia; order Flavobacteriales_D; family Crocinitomicaceae; genus JADJGJ01. Next base: position 54,561 of record JACPUU010000020.1, read on the forward strand.
CAAAGACAATAGACTACAAGCACGGAGGACAAAAACGCCAGCACCTAACAGCAGTAGCCGTTGCACAACTCCCTTCCAAAAAAACGGGATGAAGTAGGTGAGTATCTCAATTATTTATTTTCCTTTGATTTAAGACGTGCTGATTTTCCATTGCGTATTAGAGTGAAAAACTAAAATATGGGCTTAAAATTGAGCTGATTGATTTTGTGATTTTGGCGTGTATTGATTTTTTTGGTTGCTCCAATTCTTCGGCTTTTAGCCTGGGGTCATCAGATTTTGTTTGTAAATCGTTAGTTATCAATCATTTAAGTATTTGTTTTTTTTTCAAAAAAGGGGACTTACAAAACGTCCGGAATAACATCCGGAATTTTTATTATATTTACCCCCGGAATGATATTCGGAATAATTTTTGTATATTTCATGTAAATACCTTTAAATAAAGATTTAAACACCTGAAATAACGTCCGGATTATAGATCATAATAACGTCCGGAATAACATCCGGAATTTTTTACTTTTTAGTGCTATTTATGGAGCCTGATTTTGGATTATACAAGACCCCTGATGCAATGGAACCATTAATTCCTGACGACGATTCAAAAACATTAGAGAATCTGGCAGTAGAATTAATTGAAAAAGCGTCAAAGTTGTCTGGTACCCTGAACCCGATAACCAGATCTGCTATTGGCGATTTTTTAAGACCAATGAACAGCTATTATTCGAATTTAATCGAAGGTCATGATACACACCCTATCGATATCGAAAAAGCATTGAATAAAGAGTTTTCCGAAGACAAAGAAAAACGGGATCTGCAAATTGAAGCCAGGGCGCATATTGAGGTACACAAACTAATGACCGATGAAATGGAAAAATTTCCCTCTGGAAAATCTCCATACACCGCCGGATATTTGAAAGAGATCCACAAAAGGTTTTACGATTACTTACCGGAGGATATGAAAAAAGCCAAATCAGAAGACGGGGAGCTTTCAGAAGTCATACCTGGAGAATTTAGAAAATTAGAAGTGAAAGTGGGTCGTCATATCGGACCGGATTCTACCAAAATTGAATCCTTCATGAATAGATTTGAAGAAGTATATTCCCCCACAGCTGATTCGAACAAACAAAAAATTAAGCGAATAATCGCTATAGCTGCCTCACATCACAGACTTGCGTGGATACATCCCTTTCTTGATGGCAATGGCCGTGTTGTCAGATTGTTTTCCGACGCAAACTTCATTTACGAGAATCTGGATGCATCCGGGTTGTGGTCTATTTCAAGAGGCTTAGCCAGATCTAATTCAGATTATAAGGCTCATCTTGCAAATGCAGATTTAAAGAGATATAATGATTATGATGGAAGAGGGAATCTATCCAATAAAATGCTTGTCAGGTTTTGCGAATATTTTCTACAAACTGCAATCGATCAGGTTGATTATATGTATAATGTAATTGATGTTTCGGGTATGCTGGACAGGATCGGAAAATTTGCAGATCTAATGGTCCTGAGGAACAAGATCAGACCACAGGCTAAATATATCTTAATGGATGCCTTCCTTAAAGGAAAGCTAACAAAATCAGAAGCAATAAGACTGACAGGATCATCTGATAAAACACTTAAATTAATTATCGATCCTTTATACGAAATGGGATTATTAAAATATGCCAAAGAGGGCAAAGAAGTAGTTTACTACGTCAAATATCCGATATCGTATTCTCCTATTTTGTTCCCTGGATTATATCCTAAAGATAAAGAACTGGATATGATGTAAAACTGTTCATTCTAATGGAAAGACTAATTACCATAAACCAAATAAGCGGAAGAATAATAACCATCGGTTTTATTTTGGCACAGACGCTTATCATGATCTTTATCGACCGGCATGTTGCAATGATTGGATTGTTAACAGCCGGACTATTTTTGCCCTTTTTGGTAATAAGTTATGTCAGTTCCCTGGACCGCAAGAAGTACGAAAAGCGCATTAAAATGGGACTATACTTCGGAATCGGGCTGCTGATTTTAATACCAACCTTCTTCCCGCTTTTTTTCGACAAGGAATTAATTTACATCAGCTTAATCGGAATAGGTCTTGGAATATTGACCTGGTTTCTGCGGAATTCGATTGAAATTATAATGCTACTATTTAATGGAATAAGTGCACTCATGTTGCTCTTACTGTTAATCGGAGCAATTTTTTCAACGTAAAAAGCGAAGCAAGCAGGTTAATCAAATTCTTTATTAAATTTATCACAGGTAGTAAGTGAGGAGCTTTGAATTCCGCTATTTCGCCAAGCCCGAAACCGTTATAAGCAAATGCACCCAGGATTTCCCATATTATTCTTTTCCATTGTTTTAGTAAGTTGTGCCAGAAACAATCCACATGAAGGACAAACAAAAGAGGATGAACGCTGTTTAGAATCGTTTGAAAACATTGTAGACCTATACCTTTCGGATACCTCTGAAAATTGGATTCCTCAAAAAGAGACCTGGGTTACGGTTGACCCGGATCACAAACTTCTTAAACCGGCGTTTTATCAAATGGATTCTTTATGCGAATTCTTAGGAATTAGGGATTACGGTTCTGTTACAATAGTAGAAATTAGTTTATTCGTAAGACGTGGTTCCGAATATCATGAAACACTCAAGAAAATATATGAACGTCATCTTTTGTTAGTTGGAGCCTGGAATGAGTTTGATGTCAATCAAATCTTGTGGAGCGACAAAGAAAGGATAATAAAAGAGGAAGTGTTGTCTGAAAGGTCCAAGCTAATAATTACCCAAAAGGAGTAAAAAACCATTTATAACACAGGCTAAATCCGCCAACCAAAAATTTATTAGAAAGAAAATTTGAAGAATTTGTTGCTTAGCTTAGGGGGTAGCATCAAGTTCTGTATCTTCGATTACCTATGGTGCAACTAATTTTAACCTGCCTCAGTGATGCTTATTTTAAATGGATGAATGTTTTTAACGCAATAGTATTTGGAAGTTTAATGTCGGCTTGTGTTGTTCAAAAGAAACACTTCACGACAGAGAACACCACTGAAAAAGTATTAGAATGTGATTCTACTTTCGAGACTTGCCTGGAACTTGTCAAAACCGACTCTTTTCCTTTTACAGTATCGGAAATCACCGCATACGATGTTTGGGATTTTGAATATGTCCGATTCATGGATGATTCAATTTACGCGTATAAAACAGATATAATTTCCAATTTTCATGACTCATTGCAGGTAAACCGTATTTGGAGCGAATTTGGTTTAGATTCCATTTTTTCAGAAGACGAAATTGAGTCTTACAGGAATCAAGACTTGAAAATTAATCCAGAGTGTTTTCCGGATTATCAATTCATTTCACGGGACTCAATTAGAAATCTCCACACTGCGGAGCAGAAAGGTGAGAATGTTCGACTAAAATACTTTTCGTTTTCAAGACCACTTCTTTCAGCGAATGAGAACTACATGTTAATGGAAATGGAAGAGTTTTGTGGACTTATGTGCGCAAGTGCTTGGACCTATCTATTCACTAAAAAAGACGGTAGGTGGTTTATTTTTCGAAGAACGTGCCGATGGGTTGCATAAACCAGGTATAACAGCACCTAAAAAGTAATAGCGCATGGGTTATATAGATTGTGTTTTTTTATGTTGGGTATAAATCCCCCAATTTTCCCAATTGATAAATTTTGAAATAATACCAATATTTGGTATATTTACAAAAAAACACGTATGAGTAAAAATACATCCATAACGCTGGGCGACTACTTTGATGAATTTATTCAAAGCGTCTTAAGACAAGGAAGGTATAAAAACGCCAGCGAAATAGTTCGTGCAGGATTAAGATTGTTGGAAGAAGAGGAACAACGGGTCGTTGCACTTCGTCACGCAATTGAAGAAGGTATTAACAGTGGCCTGGCCGAAGATTTTGATCCGGATCAACATTTAAAAATGTTGAAGAAGAAAAAGAAATAAATGGCAAAATACAGGTTCACAAACAATGCCGTCAATGACCTTACTGAGATCTGGGATTACACAAGGAAGATCTGGTCAGAAAAGCAGGCAGAGAAATATTACAGATTGATTATTCAGGCCTGTTCTGAAATTGCTAAAGACCCGGAATGCGGAAAGGAATACTCCGAAATCTATCCGGGGTTAAAAGGCAAAAAAACAACGAAACACATCCTGTTTTACCGGGTAATGAGCGATAAATCAATTGAGATTACGAGAATTTTACACGAACGCATGGACTTAAAAAGTAAAATGAAAAAATGACCGTGTGTAACATCAAGCCTGGCATAGGCGGCGAACGCCCGGTACCTGGTGCCTGTGTTCGTTTGAAAACGGCTAGCCTCTATTAAATGAAAAAAACAATTCTGATTTTAGGAATTTCAATTACAATTTTGGGTTGTCAAAATTCACAACCAACAACGTCTATTACTAAAACAACCGAATTCAATTGCGACTCATGTCATCTTGACGAATTCATTATAGCTCAGAACATAACTGACACAATGGCGCTGGATACAATTAACGAAACGATAGCCATAGAGTTCTTTAATCTACTCGAAACCATCCATAAATATGATCCTGAATTCCCAGACTCACTCCCGGAAAAGTGTCAGGACGATGGAAGACAGATGATTTACCGGACAAATGACCAGTTTGGAATGTATAACGCCTGGGTTTATCCTGAGCTGAAAGAATTGGGAATAAAAATTCTGGATCCATCGAAGAACGAAAAAACAATGAGTTTTTTGGTCGATGGGGGTTTGTACACGATCGATCTGAATTATTTTGTTGAAAATGACGGTGTTGTGTTTTTTACTCCTGGAAAATTACCCGTTCTATGGTCTCTTGAAAGCGCAACAGAACATTGCACGGATGAACAGTTTGTACGTTGTTATTTTGAGTAAAATAGAATCTACCGGAAGCTGAAATACATAGCGCAAGTGTTGGAAAGCTCACTGTCCGGGTTTCAGTTATCGTTATCAAATAAAAAATTCAAGCAGGACAATTGAAAATTTGTTTGCCTGACTTGTTGGTTAACTTCAAAACCACCCATAATAACGGTTTGGCAAAAAGTCAAGCCAGTGAGTCACTCAAATGTGGCGCTTTTAGTAAATTTAGCTCAGGTATTAATTGAGTAACTTTGATCCCGAATGGTTATTGGGACTCTTGCTTAGAAAAGTACCTGCCGTTAAGGTTAATTTATGAGAAGATCATTTTTTACATTTTGCTTTTTATCGGGAATGATTTGTTTTTCTCAAGAGGTCGTTGCCGTGAGTTCCAATAACTGTGACCAAACTTCCAATTCAGACTATATCAGAAATCGGCTAATCGAGCAAAGGAAAGTTGGAGACACGACCATACTGAAAATTGGAATAGTCGAAAACTGTGAGATTATTCCCGCGTTTCTGGCGAAATATAATTTGGATACACTTTATTTGTCAATGGAAAATGTATCGCTAACCAGAGCTGCATGCGTATGTTGTTTTGAATTTGAATTAAAAATTATTGGAATTGCAGACACGACTTTCGTGCTGGACTATGCATACGAAATTATTGAGGCTACCAGTAGTGGGTTGACGCAAAAAACAAAACACGAATCTTTACTAATTTCAGAAAATAAATTTATATTTCCATCACTCAGCGAAATAAATGAAAGTCGTCTGGTTAATCAATCTGATGGTAATGGTAACCGTGTAGGTATCTGGCATTATTATTTTGATGGAACAGACAGGGTGTCAAAAACGTGCTATTTTGTTTTGGATTCAAACGGAATTTCAGAACAGCTTTGGGTTGTGTTATATGACTCTGATGGGAGAATTGAAAGTGTATGCGTGTCCCGCACTAAAGATGGAATGAAATACACCGACTGTATAAGTGGTGAAGAATATTTGACATGGATACAAAACTAGCTAAACATCAACTAATCACAACCAGCAAATACCTGCTACTGCCAGCATCCATTTGAGAATCCCTGGCACCAATTCTGACAGGCGACAGTAAACATGGAGACAGACTTAATTCTTCAAAATATCAACCGGCACATACATCTCAGCAAAACGGAGACGGATTTTTTTATTTCATTACTTCAGACAAAGAAACTTAAGCGGAAAGAGTTTTTGTTAAAGCAGGGCGACATTTGTAAAACTGAAAATTTTATTGTCAAGGGGTGTTTGCGTACCTATACCATTGACGAAAGCGGTTTTGAGCATATTGTCATGTTTGGAATGGAAGATTGGTGGGTAGGTGACCTTTTTAGTTTTCTGACTCAGAGCCCGGCGACCTTTTTTATTGATGCATTGGAAGATTCAGAAATACTGCAAATCTCAAAAACCGATCTGGACAAACTATACGGGAAAGTTCCGAAGTTTGAACGCTTTTTCAGGTTGATACTTCAGAATGCCTTTATTGCACAGCAACAACGCATTAATCAAAATCTTTCCTGTACGGCCGAACAGCGCTACCTTGACTTCATAAAAAAATATCCGCAGCTGGAACAAAGGCTTTCCCAGAAGCAGGTTTCAGCTTATCTTGGAATTACCCCTGTTTTTTTAAGCATGCTTCGCAGGAAATTGGCGCAAAAGTGATTTATTAAACTACTTTAATTTTTATCGTTTCGGTTCTCTGTTGTTTTGCACCATCATTTAAAAAACAACGGAAAATGAAAACTAAAATCTTCAAAACAAACAACGACTGGACGGGTATTGTTACCCGCCTTACCATAGGTCTGATCTTACTTCCTCACGGAGCACAAAAAATGCTTGGAATGTTCGGCGGCTATGGCTTCAGCGGGACAATGGACTTTTTTACCGGCACCATGCATTTGCCCTGGATAATAGGTTTCCTGGTTATCATCATTGAATTTATCGGCGCATTGGCTTTAATAGCGGGTTTCGCAAGTCGCATCTGGTCGGGTTTTATCATCCTCCTGTTTTCAGGAATTATTTTCACATCGCACCTCGATCACGGTTTTTTTATGAATTGGTTTGGCAATCAAAAAGGGGAAGGTTATGAATACCATTTACTGGTAATAGGTCTATCCATTGCGACACTGATCAACGGAAGCGGAAAATATTCGGTGGATGAACGATTACTCAAATAGCAATTTGTCCGGGATTAGTTGCAGGAGTGGACAAAAAATGAATAAATTAGAAAAAATAAACCTGTGGTTATTCTCCGATATGGGGTGAATAAGCGTGGAAAAGGTGGGGAATAAACTAGTGAGCGGTGACCAGAAAACGAAATATATTAGAAACCTGACAAATGGAATACGAGCAGTTTGACTCTTTCAGCAATCCAAGCATTGATCATCTACAAGGTTTTCTTTATTCATTGGCCTGCATGAACCAACAATTGTACCCTCAGGAAGATGTTGAATACCATTACTATTTCTTTGAGTTATATAATCAGAATAATTCTGATCCAAAGGAATTATTAATTCAGTTAATTGGAGACAAAATAAAAGACATCAGCGAAAATGAAATACAACTTTTACATACAAACTCAAATTTGTCCGAAATTACTTCTGACTGGAAAACAAACATGAAACAAAATATTCTGTCATACTTTGCTGCAGATGTTGTAAAAGATGTTCGTGGGGGGTATTATTGTTACGAAAGATTTCTTAATGTCCTTATACAGTTTCTCGACATTAAGCAAGAATTTAAAGTTTTTGAATTCAAATTGGATATGAATGAGATTCCTTACAACTTTTACTATCAATGGGGAATGGATTTTAAATCCTACCTTTTCATTGTTAATACCAAAATCTATTATCTTCACTTTGCGACTGCACTTGGTTAACGATGCTGGTTCATCCAGAATACTTGATGATCTGGCAACCGCTAACACAGGTTTTGCGTTAGTGGGCAAATCCCGAAGAATCGGGACGAATAGAAACATTTGAGCAATTAATAAATTTTGGTGCCGGCAGATCCCGCACGTGCGGGATTTCAAAAGCCCATCAACGCAAAGCCTGAAAACGTTATCGGTCATTGCTGCGGACATACAAACTGACCACAAATTGACAATAAAGTATGATACCAAGAATTGAAAAATTAGACGACAAGAAATTAATAGGAAGACGGCTGACTATGAGTTTAGCCAACAACAAGACAGGAGAACTTTGGAAAAGTTTTATGCCCGGACGCAAAGACATTTCAAATAAACTGACAAACGATATGATTTCCATGCAAGTTTATAAACCGACACACTTTGCAGACTTTAAACCGACAAATGAATTTGAAAAATGGGCAAGTGTAGAAGTAACTAATTTTGACAACGTGCCGAATGATATGGAAACATTTAATCTGACTGGAGGGTTATATGCTGTATTTGACTATAAAGGTTTAAGTACAGACAATAGTATTTTCCAATACATCTTTGGGACGTGGTTGCCAGGTTCAGACTATGACTTAGACGACAGACCACACTTTGAAGTTATAGGAGACAAATACAAAAACAACGACCCGACATCAGAAGAGGAAATTTGGATTCCAATACAACCGAAGAGAAAATAAAGAACGAATAAAAGATGGATAAAAGCAACGAACCGCTAACAGCATCCTTGCAATATGCTGGGGTTCGTGCAAGTTGCAAGCGCATTTTTTCAGCGGTGTAAACTTTTTGTTGGCGCTTGCCAAAACCTGTGGAGCTTTTAATTTATATTTGTGGTAGTAGACAGTTTTGTGCTTTCTAAACCTGCACATCGCAAGGCTGCCAACCGTTAGGTGTAATTAAAATGAGAAAAGAACTTATATATGTAGAAATGGTTCAAGACTGCTCGCATACAGGGCCTGCTTGGATTGGCTATGGACTGTTCAACAAGACTGGAAAAACGGTTTATTTTAATGGAAAAGTTTTTGGTCGGGGAAAAGGTATTGTTGGAAATCATGTTGACATTGACCAAGGAGACGAATATTGGATTTCTGGCGTTAAGAAGAATGGAGAAGATAGACACTGGGCAGGTTCAGGAAAAATACAAATTGATAAATCGGTTGTTCCAGACTACCTCGAATTCATTGGCGAGACGACTTTACCAAAAAACAAATTTATTCTTGTCGACCTAGTAAATGAGCCGAATAAAGATTTAGCTCGCGAAATTGAAAACATTAAACTGACAGAAGAACGATTTAACAGAAATTTATTACAGAAAAAGACTCCGAAAGATTTGACCCTGGAAGAACTCAAAAAAGTTTTAGCATACTACGACGATATTGACTTAACCAAATATCCTTTAAAGTCACGCAAGCCTTACATTGAAAAAATAAAAGACTTGAAACTCGAACTTGAATTAAGAAACAACACCTAACACCGCATAAAAAGTAATAGCGAAAAGGTTCTCCAATTTCAGTTTTTCACAGCGATGGCGCAGCACAAATTTTTCGCAAACAACAAAATTTATTAAAAAATGCTTTTTCTAACTTGGTGGGTTAGTATATAAGTTCAGTACATTTAATCAAGGTTAGCGCTACTACTTATATGCGCCATCCATTAAGTTCCATTCTAATGAGATTCCTTTTGTTAACAGTAATATTGCTAAGCATTTCTTGCGCACAGCAGCATGATATTAATTCTGAGTTAAAGTCAGAAGTTATTGAATATGATTCATCTTTTTGGCAAGCAACGGAATTGGTATGGAACCAAGACACGATCCAATTAGACTTAAATCATCTGATTTTCAATATTCAGGACACGTTTGTTCACCAATGGTATTTCAAAAATGACACTTTACAGAATTTGACACGAAGTAATTTTTGTAAATGTTGGATTGAATCACACGACACTATAGTTTTTCCAATCACATGTAAAAATTATTTTTATGATATTGGCGACGAATTTTCCTTAGAAGATGACCACGGAATAATAACGCGAGTTATTATTTTGCCTTATGCAGAAAATCAATCCTTGAGATTCGAAAATCAATATGAATTGGACTCAGCCCGCATTATAATTAGGCGAAAGCTGATTCCCATTAAGCAGTCCTTGTACCTAAGCCAACTTAATGCTTTGAGTATGGATACAGTGATAATTGTACATTAAACGGTGCATAACGGCATCTACCAGCAAGCAGGCCCGTAGCGCAATGAATCTAAATCACTATATTTAAAGTGCAGTGCATCGTAGCCAGGCCATTGAATAATCTGCCTGCGGTAGCCGCCAAACCGTTAGCTGCCATTGAGGAAAAATCTTACGAAAACGGACGAATTAAACAAAAGAGGTATGAGAAAAGTAATTGCAGCAATCAATATGACACTTGATGGGGTCTTCGACCATACTGCGGGAATACCTGATGAAGAAATACATCAACATTATACGGAATTATTGGGCCAGGGAGACGCCATTTTATATGGCAGAATTACCTATCAGCTGATGGAATTTTGGCGAACATTTTTAGAAAATCCTTCTGAAGAAAAATCAATGAATGACTTTGCCATAGCGATTGACAAAATTCCAAAGGTTGTTTTTTCCCATACCCTGAACAATGTTGACCCGGAAGCTATCGGGTGGAAAAGTGCAACCCTGGCAAATCGTGATTTAAAAGAAACTGTGTTAGAACTTAAGCAACAATCAGGTAAAGCTATTTTTGTTGGTAGTCGTAGTTTAATTATACAACTAATGAAACTTAACCTGATTGATGAACTTCAACTTTGTATCTATCCGGTTGTTGCGGGAAGCGGTTTGCCATTATTTGAAAACCTGAACAACAGGACTATTTTTAAACTCGTTAAGACTAAAACCTTTAATGGTGGAGCGATAATTCTGTATTATGAACCAGGAAACGAATGACGAATAAAAGTCAACGAGCCGCAACAATGGCTATGTGTAATGACTCATTGTAAAAAGTTACTCCTTAAAAACAATTCTCACCGGATATTGCCAAAATAAGACGAATTTTGAACGAAAAATCGCCTATTTTGACAAAAACAGTTCAAATAAGACGTTTTGAATCTGCTTATTTTTACCAGCCTCAGTTTATAGTTACAATATTGGCGACATAACCTTGAAAATGAAAAACAACACGTAACGAATGAAACTAAAGTTGAAACAACGAACGCACAAAAGCGGCCTGGCAGAAGTGGTGGTTCAGTGTTCCTAACGAGCTTATTTGGTGAAAAAAAACTATCATAAATCTGCAAAACGTTAGAAGTAACAAGAAAAAACAGCAACTCCATGACGGATAAGGAAACAATATTAAAAACATTTGTTGATAATTTTGTGCTTAAGGACAAGCGGGAAAGGTGCTTTTTGGAATTGATTAATCCGAAAAAAAGAAACAAATTTATCGATAGGTTAAATCACAAATGGGATACTGTTTTGAACATGAATTATTTGGTTCAAATTGACAAAACAAAAGACAACATTAATGACATTCAGAATCTCTTAAATTTTAAAGACTCTGATATTTGCTATGTTATTTCCAATTATAGTGACTATGATGACAAATACCTGCCATTTAATGCGGTTTTTAATGAAATCTATTCCAGAGGTTTAGGATCAATTTTGATTAACAAAACCGCAGACACTTTATTCCTGGACACAGAACAAGAACTTGGAGGAGCAGACAGATTTATTGGCAAAAGGAATTAGACACAATGTGTATGATGGTACAACCACTAACATACGTCTGGCAAAAGAGCCGGTTCAGCTTTCCGGATGAATATTTGTGGTGAAAATTGGCACCTTTGCCAAGCCGCCGTCAGGTGAAATTACTCAACCCCAATCACCCCATCAAAAACTTGCTTTCAATTTCAATAGCCCGCGGAAACAAAATGTTATTTTCAAGGTGAATGTGCTGGTGTAAATCGTCTTCAAACTCTTTCAGCTTGGCGTAAAGCACCCGGTAGGTGTTGCAGGCATGGGCGGGTGGGGTGTAGTTCAGTGAAAGTTCGGCAATTTTGAAACCGTATTTGCCTACCTGGTCGTGTTCATGTTCCATCATGGTGATTGGATTTTGAATAGTGCCAAAATGCGGTATCTGAAATTGAATGGCTTCACTTTGAACCAGGGCCAGGTTTTTGATGTACGGAAAAAGAATGTTTTCTTCTTTGCACATGTGCCGGCTCAGCTCGTCGGCAATAATCCGGAAAAGGTAATTGATCTGAACTACTTCAGGGTTGGCCTCACCGTGTACACGTGCCACTTTTTCAGCATACTGCCGGATGATGGGAATGTTTTCGGTGACATACGCATGGTGCGTTTCAACAATGTAATCTGTCAGCCGTTCGAGGTCCCAGGATTTAAAATCGGCATTGATATCAGTGACCTGGTCAACTGCTTCAAGTTCCCGTTTCAGTTTGTCGTAAGGCAGATTTTTTTTGGCACAAATGTCTTTGACAGAAACCTTTCCGCCGCAGCAGAAATCAATTCCGTTCTTTTTAAATACATCCGCAGTTTTGTAATTTTCAGTAACCAGTTCTGCAACCGTTTTATGTTCTATGTCCAGCATAATGGGTTAGTTTATGCCACTAATTTATACTCATTCTAAGGGTAATAAAATGATTTATATCATAAAACTGAACAAAATGAAAACCGGCTTTTGACTAAACAGGTTGATTGCCAGAGCCGGAAGTCAGCAGTTCTTTTATTTCAGAAAAAACATCCTGCTGCTGATTTTTTGCATACCAGGCATGCAGTTCCATCATAACGGCTTCTTTGGTTCGCGTTCCGGGATTCTCTTTCCAGGATGTCATAATCTGTATGGCCCCGGCAGGTCGCGGGCCCCAGGTAAATAACTCGTCCTGTGAAAACGTGCGCGCAAACAACTTGGGTATGGCCTTGCTGCCATTGGTGAGGTAATTGGTGATCAGTTCAGGGTTATCATCTCTGAAAACCAGCTGAAGGCGAATGTTGTCATTTGAATGTTCGGCAATTTTTGCAAGTGCCGGAATAATTTGTCCGCCGTCACCGCACCAGGCTTCGGTTATAATTGTCCAGCATTGTTTTTGGGGCAATTGCTGAATCACTGAAAGCAGATCTTCAGGCAGAACAATGGTTTTGTTCCAGCGTTTCATGCGGATAAAATTCAGTTTGGTGGCTTCCAGTTTTTCTCTGCCCTGGTCTGCGCCTGATGTAATATCAAGCCGGACATACTGATCCATTAAATCAATATACTCCTGGTACGAATAGGTCCGTACCTTTTTTTTATTATCCAGAATGACGCAGGAATTATTCATAACAGGCATTTTTTTTACAAATTTCAGGCATATTGCCGAACAAGACTGTGACTTATGTCATAGAACAGCATGTTCTGTTTTGAAGGCCTTAAAATCCTGTTAAAAACCGGCCGTTTTCAGGCCATCGCATACATGGTGATGATCTGCATCATGAAACTTGGGGGCAAATTGCCGTTCCTTTGCAAAAATTGTTTCCAATGACACCAAAACCACATTCATTCCATATTCCTGTCATGGGAATTGGGTATACACTTGATACGCCGGCTAAGGTTGCACATCTTGGAATTGATTCAGTAATTTCTTTAGTGGATGATGGATTGATGGAGAAGATGAGAGCAAATTATTGCAGGTTAGGAGGGACAGAATACACTCCCATTCCCGTAAAATCGCATGATTACAGAGCCAGGCGAATTACCGCCTACTTAAATTTAATGCAGACCGTTGTTGACGGCAAGTTCAACGCCATGAAGCGTGAAAAAATTGAACCGGGTACTGAAATTTATCGTTACCTGAATCTTCTTCCCGACTATTCAGATCTCAAAGGTCTTTATAAGAGCTGGCTTTCAGAAACGGGAGTTGAGCGTGAAAAACTTGAAAATGAAATCCGCGAAAAGCTTTCCAAAGGATCAATCGATGTCAACATTATGTCCAAGGGAGATACCGTGCGTTACAAGAGTAAACACGAACCGCTTCCGGCTGAATTTAATGATGCACATGCCGCTGTCCGCGGATTTATGAAGAGTGACCTGGAGAATGCCTCGCTGATTATTTCAGCCGGTCTCAACCCGCGGCTCTTTACCTTTATCGGTACTTTTCCGGAAGTGCTGCCAGACAAGGACGGGCAGTTCAATAAAAAAATTGTTATCAAAGTCAGTGATTACCGTTCGGCCCTGGTGCAGGGAAAATTTCTGGCGCAGCGCGGGGTATGGACTTCTGAATTCAGAATTGAGTCAGGCCTGAACTGCGGTGGACACGCCTTTGCGACCAAAGGTATGTTACTGGGGCCTATTCTGGAAGAGTTTAAAGAGAAGCGGGCTGAATTGAAAGAAGAGCTTCGGGCGTTATACGTTAAGGCGTTGACTGACCGTGGACATGCTGCTGTTGATCCGGGCGAAATTTTGATTTCAGCACAGGGTGGCATCGGAACAAAAAATGAAGCCGATTTTCTGCGCACCTATTACAGGTTGTCTTCAACCGGGTGGGGAAGCCCGTTTCTGCTGGTACCAGAGGTGGTGAATATCGACCCAAAAACCATTGATCTGCTGATCAAAGCCGATGAAAATGCCATTTACCTGAGCAATACCTCTCCGTTTGGTATTCCGTTTTATTCAGTCAAAGGAAATACCAAAGACGAAGAAAAAAATGCACGGATACGAAACAATGCACCGGGGTCTATTTGCCCCAAACGGTTTGTTGCCCTGAATACCGAATTTGGAGAACCGGCTTATTGTACCGCGTCAAAAGATTATCAGACGCTGAAAATTGAGGCTATAAAAAAGAGTGGTCTTGATCCGGCTATTCAGGAAAAGGAAATTTCAAACGTGACTGCCAAAACCTGCATTTGCGTGGGATTAGGAACAGCTGCCCTTTTGGTCAATAACCTGGATCACCGCGTTGAAGGCGATACCGTTTCTGTTTGTCCGGGACCCAACCTGGCTTATTTTTCAAAAGAAGTCGGGTTGAATGAAATGGTCGATCACATTTACGGGCGCACCAATCTGATTACAAATCCGAACCGGCCGCATGTATTTCTGAAAGAGCTATCACTCTATATAGATCACCTGAAAAACGAAATTGAAGAAGCCATAAAACCCTTCCAGGAAAAACAAAAAATGTACCTGGAGCAATTCAGGGATAACCTGCTGAGCGGTATTGATTATTATCAGCGGCTATTGACAAAAATGAAAAATGAATCTATTGCAAGCCGGCAGAAAATTGCCGATCAGCTTTTGATATTCAAAGCAAATTTGCTCAGCGGCCCGCAGTTTAATTTTGTTCCTGTTACCAGTGCCGTTCTGAAGTGAGAATTCCATGTCGGCGCTTGAACTGATTTTACTGCCTTTCAGGGTATTGTACAAGCTCTACTGCCTGTTGTTTTTTGCTATATCACTGATTCTGTTGTACCCGTTTTTTAAATTTTTGCTGGCGAAACCAGGCAGATACCCGTATGCGTTTAAAGTGATGCGTTTTTACGCCTGGTGCTTTCATTTTTTTCTGATCATTCCGGTCAGGGTGATTGCCGCGCCGGTGAAATTACCGGATGGGCCGTATATCATTTGCCCCAACCATTCTTCGTTCATAGACATACCCTGCATTTACCTCATTTTCAAAAAATACTTCACGTTTGTGGGGAAGAAAGAAATTGAAAAATGGCCCTTGTTCCGCATCTTTTATACATCGGGCATGAATATCCTGGTTGACCGGCACAGTGCTGCTGGTGCGGTTCAGGCGCTGCGGCGCATGATGGCAGAAGTAGATATGAATCACCCGCTCATGATTTTTCCGGAAGGAACAATTACCAAAAATGCACCGCACATGGGGCCATTCAAACAGGGCGCTTTTCAGATTGCCATTCAAAAACAAATTCCAATTGTACCGGTTACGTTTTTAAATAATTACCGGAGGCTTGAACGAAAAAGTTTTTTTCATGGATTTGCATCACCCGGAATTTCAGATGTGATTATTCACGAGCCTGTTTCAACAAAGGGGCTCACCAAAAATGATTTGCCTGAACTTGAAAAACGGGTGCGGGATATTATTGAAAAACCGCTGCTGCAGCGGTTGAAAGCCGGTCATTTCTGAAATCCGTAAAATCGGTCCAATCCATGTTAGCTGTGTGCTAAAAAAAAAGAAAATGGAACACGGATGACACGGATGCAACGGATCAAAACGGATTTGTTTTTCGTTTAAAAAATCAGTGAAAATCGGTCGAATCCGTGTTATCTGTGTGCTAAAAAAACAGAAAATTGAACACGGATCAAACGGATGCAACGGATCAAAACGGATTTGTTTTTTTCGCGTAAAAGAAATCAGTGAAAATCTGCCTAATCCGCGTTATCCGTGTTCTAAAAAAGTAGAAAATGGAACACGGATCAAACGGATGCAACGGACAAAACGGATTTTATTTTTGCGAGTAACTGCTGGTTCTTATTGAATTCTGAAACCGGACTCAGGTAAAAATTTCTGCAATCAATTCTTTGTATTTTTCAGTAATGACCTTGCGTTTCAATTTTAGGGTCGGTGACAATTCCCCGGTTTGTGGAGCCCATTCATGTGCCACCAGCCGAAAACGCTTCACCTGTTCATCCTTCCCTAAATCCTTGTTGTATTGATTGACAATGGTGTGGAACAATTTTTTTACCTCCGGATTTTCAATTTTCTCTGGAACCGTTCCGTTTATTCCCTTTTCAGTACACCATGATTTTAGTGCTTCCGCGTTTGGTGAAATGAGTGCGCTTGTAAATTTCTGGCCGTCGCCAATGACCATGAGCTGATCAATGTAAAGTGATTCCCTGAACTTATTTTCAATGGCCAGCGGCGACACGTATTTTCCATTTGAAAGTTTAAAAATCTCTTTTTTCCGGTCGGTTATGCTCAAAAAACCATCTTCATCAATGATACCTACATCACCGGTATGAAACCAGCCATCCACAATTGATTCGCGCGTTCCCTTATCATCGTCAAAATACCCCAGCATAACATTGGGTCCTTTGCAAAGAATTTCGCCATCAGCGGCAATTTTAATTTCGACTCCGTCAGCACAGGCACCAACGGTTCCCAGCTTTAACCCGGGTGACGCCATGCGGTTAATAGTAATAATCGGGGCCGTTTCCGTCAGACCGTACATGTTGAGTAATTTAATTCCGGCTGACCAGAAAACCCTTTCAAGGTGAGGTTGTAATGCTGCGCCTCCAACACCAATGGAAATAACATTCCCCCCCATGGCAGAACGCCATTTGCTAAAAATTAATTTGTTGGCTACGGCAAGTTTCAGTTCATACCAGGCTCCGTTTTTGCGGTCTTGTTTGTATTCCAACCCCAGGTTAAGCGCCCAGAAAAAAAGCTTCTTTTTTACACCCGTCAGTTTCTCGCCTTTGGCAACAATTTTGTCGTATACTTTTTCAAGAATTCTTGGAACAGCACCAAAACCGTGAGGTTTAACATCCTGAAGATCTGCGGCAATGGTTGCCAGGCTTTCACCGTAATAAATGCTGCATCCTGAAATTTGCGACTGGTAACAACCCATGCGCTCACCCACATGACAAATGGGAAGAATGCTCAGATACCGGTGTTCTTTTTTTAATTGAAAGACATGCGCCGCAGCTGTGGCCGCACTCAAAAGATTGCGGTGTGAAAGCATGACTCCTTTTGAATTTCCCGTTGTGCCTGACGTATAGATCAGTGTTGCACAATCATCCGGAAAAATGGCTGAGCGAATTGCATTCAATGTATCCAGCAGCGCTTTTTCGGAAGCCGGTTCATAGGCCAGTAGCGTTTTCCAGTTATCCAAAATGTCACCGGTATCCAGCGTAAAAAAATGAGTTACGCTTACCAGCTGCTCTTTAATGCCGCTTATTTTTTGAGCAAGATCAGCGTCACCAACAACAACCATTTTTGCCTTGCAGTGATTAATACTGCGGGCATACGCTTCTTTTTCAAGGTTGGTAAAAAGCGGAACATGAATGGCCCCAATCTGTGACAATGCCATGTCAAAAAAGTTCCATTCAGGGCGGTTGTTTGAAATGGTGACTACTTTATCTCCCTTGTTAATTCCAAGTGAAATTAAACCACAGCTTAAACGATCCGCATAAGCTGTATATTCTTTTGCGGTGTATGTTACCCATTGGCCGTTTACTTTGCCGGCCAGTGCATCGGTTTTATCGATGAACTGATTCCGGTATAAATCAAGGATGTCAAACGTTCGTGTTAAACTCATGGTCAGTCAATGGTAAATGTAAGAATCTGTTTTTGATCTGCATGACAGCAAAGTGCAGCACTCACTAAGGCATTCGGCTTGAATGAACTGAATTTATAGTCACGCTCATCAGAAAGGGTTCTTCCTTTTTTCAATTCATACCGGTTGTCGCTGCATGAAAGTTCAATCAACGACGGATCCAGCTGCATTCCCAATCCGGTGGCTTTTAAGAACGATTCTTTCAGGGTCCACATTTGAAAAAAACGCTCCTTGTATTCAAGCGGATTTTCGTAAATAAATTTTTGTTCCCCGGTTGAAAAATTCAGTTGAATAAGTTGTTCCATGTCACCCAGCTCACGAATTTGTTCCACATCAATTCCTACTTCCTTTAATTCCGAAAAAGCCATTGAACAGTAGTCACCGGAATGGCTCAGGTTAAAATGAAGGGGCTGATTCAGCCAGACCGGTTTGCCGGATTCATTTCGGGTAATTTCAATTTGTTCAGGCTGAATGCCCGCGTAAGCACCTAACAAAGAGCGCAAAATGCCGTGACTGATAATGTACCTGTTTTTAACTTTTTCAACCAGAAAAAAAGCCGCCTGTCTTTGTTCTTCTGCTGACAAAATGGACCAGAAGTAATCCAGCAGCCTGATTTGTTCAGGCCATTCAGAAAACCAGACGTGGACATCATTTTGCAGCAAGACAGGCACCTTCCACTTTGAAATCAACTCCAAAGCCGGAAGTGTGCTGTGTCTTTTTTTTTCCATGTGCGCAGGTCTATATCAATACGCTTTCTTCAAGTTCTTCAGTCACCATAGACAATAATTCTTCTTTATTGTCGCGGCAAAACAAGTGACCGCCATGAACGGTTTTAAAATTGAAAGCGGCGGTGGTATGCTGTTGCCATGCCTTCACCTGATCCATTGTAAAAATAGAATCTTCGGTACCGGCAAATGCCGTGATCGGGCAACTCAGCGGAGCATCGTCATAATACGTGTAGTTTTTTCCAAGTAAAATATCGGCACGCAGTGATGGCAGCATTTCATTAAATATTTCGTCATTCTCAATAACCGCATCCGGAATTTCAAGCTCCCTGAGGTGATTTTTGATGTTCGGAATATTTTTGTCTTTGTATACTTCATCATCTGCAATGGCATCCAGGAATCTGAAAGGATTAACGAGGTGTGGTGCGCGCCATCCGCCGGCTAAAAATTTAGACGGATGCACGTCGTAATTTTTCCGCAGATAGCGGCATAATTCCAACGCAACGCCGCAACCGGAGCTGTGACTGTAAAAAGCACAAGGGGTTGTCAATAAAGGCTCCATCACCTCGGCCAGTTTAGCTACCAGCTTGAAAACATCGTCATACGGTTTTTCATCACCGCGTTCTTCACGTCCCGGAAATTGTACGGCACATACTTCAATATCATCCGGCAGAAATTCATGCCACTGACTGAAAATAGATGCTCCACCTGCAAAATAGGGCAGGCAGAAAAGCCTCAAGCGTGGATTCTCCACTTTTTTGGTGCGAACAATCCACTTATCCAGTTCTGATTTAATTTCACCCTGTACATCGGATGCTGATCCTGAACCGGTAAGCTGATCGAGAATTTGTGCGGTCATTTCTTCCATTGAAGGACCCCGCATAATTTTCATCATGGAATAATCAACGCCAATGTTGCTTTGAATCCAGTTCCTGATCTGGTTCGCCATCAGGGAATCCAATCCATATTTGGTAACCGGTTCAATCACGTTCAGTTTATCTGCGGTTGTTCCCAAAACCCGTCCAAAGGTTTCTTTCAACTGATCGATTAAAATAGCATATTGCTCAGCCGGATTTGATTCCAGCAGCGTTGCCTTTAAAGCGCCGTCACCGGCATTTGCATGGCCACCGGCACTTACTGATTTTTCATTGACCAGGTGTGCAAAGCGACTTGATTTGGCTGAATGCGGGAAGAAACTTCCAATCATTTCCCAGTCTGAATCAGTTGCTACGCGCTGAACCGGATTATTCAATAACATTTGTTCCAGTACACCCAACGCCTGAACCAATGAGAATTGTTTCCAGCCTTGTTTATACAAAAGTCCGCCAACGTTTCCACTGCGGGCAACAAATCCAACATCGCCGATTACGCCCCAGTTAATGGTCATGGCAGCTAGTCCCTGTGCTCTTCTCCAATGTGAAAAATTATCGAGAAAGCTGTTTGCACCTACATAACTTACCTGACCCGGATTACCGTAGATAGCCGAGATGGATGAGTAGGATACAAAATGATCAAGGTCCATTTCTTTTGTTTGCTCATGCAGTAACCAGCATCCAACAGCTTTTGGAATAAATACCTTCATGTACCGGTCGTAACCGATTTCAGGAATACTTCCGTCGTCCAGCACCATAGCGGCATGCTGAATACCTTTGAGCGGCGGCATTTTATCTTTTATTTCTGCAAAAATGCGTGCCACATCTGCCTTGTTTGAAACGTCACCCTTTGCCATAAACACATCAATGCCTTTGGCTTTCATGCGTTCAACGGCAGCTTTTTCATGGTCGGTTTTTGTTCCGCTTCTGCTTAACAAAACCATGTGCCTGGCTCCTTTGGTGGTCATCCATTCGGCAACTGCCAGGCCAAAACCAGAGGCTCCGCCAGTGACAAGGTAGGTTGCATTTTCTTTAAACCGGATTTCAAGCGGCGGTGCAATGTTAACCTCGCCTTCCATTTTGACAATGACTTTTCCAATGTGTCGGGCACCCGCCATAAACTGAAATGCATCAGCCAGTTTTTCAATCGGGAATACTTTAACCGGATGTGCCGGAAATTTATTGGCAACAAAATAATCAATGGATTCCTGGAATAATTTTCCACCAAATTCTTTTTTCTGCTCGAACAAACGATCGACATCCACGCCAAAATAACTCAGGTTATTTCCAAACGGCTGCAATCCAAGTTTGCTGTTCCGGTAAATATCCGTTTTTCCGATTTCGATAAACCGCCCGTAAGCAGACAGGCATCTGACGGATTTGAAAATGGCTTCGCCTGACAATGAATTTAAGACAACGTCAACCCCTTTTCCATTTGTTTTTTCCATCACCTGATCTGCAAAATCAAGTGTTCTGGAACTCATGATGTTTCCGGGTTTTACACCAATGCTTTCAATGTATGCACGTTTGTCAGCACTGCTGACTGTAGCGTACACTTCAGCACCAATGGCAAGTGCAATGTGAATGGCGGCAATTCCAACTCCACCGGCTGCGGCATGAATCAGAACCGTTTCACCTTTTGCCAGGCGGCAATGATAAATCAGCGAGAAGTAGGCTGTGGTGTAGACAACCGGCAAGCTGGCTGCTTCAGACCAATTCAGGTGTTTTGGTTTTTGAACAACATGCAATGCTTTCGGGTAAGCAAAACCTCCAAGGCACGAAGGTGCCGTTGCCATCACTTCATCACCGGTTTTGATATTTTTTACGTTGGTTCCAACTGCTGTTACAACCCCTGCACATTCAAGACCAAATGTTTTACCAAATAAACCTCCTTCTACTGCATCATCCGATAACAGCCCCATGGCAATCATAATGTCCCTGAAATTCAAAGCTGATGCTTTGATCTGAACTTCTACTTCATCTGCTTCAGGAACGGTACGATCTGTTTCTCTCAGAACCAGGTTGTCCAGAACACCGAATTCAGTAATGGTTGCATTGTATGAAGATCCTTCGGCGGGTACTTTTTTAAGCGCCCGCTGTGCAATCATATCGGTGGTGATTCGTTCAAGCCTGTTGACGTATCGTTTTTTATTTCTGAATGCCAGCTCATCTACCCGGTCATTGGCAAATAATTCGTCTATGAACAAATCAATTTCCAAATCCTGAACGGGTGAACTAAAATCAACCATGGTTGAACTGTAATTCGGAAACTCGTTCACAACAACTCTGCTTACACCTCGCAACCCTTCCTGTGCCAGGTTAATCAGCTGCGGTGTACCACCAACTGTTTGCGCACCGCTTGACAACAGCCACAGTTTTGGATTCACACTGTAGGTTGATAAATTGAGTTTACGCATCACATTCATGAGCATAATTGAACCCTGCTCTTCGGCGGTCACCAGGCTTTCTGCAGTTATTTTATCATTGCTGATACAATCAAGTCCCCAGGCAAAAATGATACCTTCAAATTTATTTCGCGCGCTGATAAAGTCAATGACCGCATCGGCATCCGCCTGCGATAAAAGATCCACTTCAAACGCATTTTCAGAAACGTGTTTAAATGCTTTGGCCTTTTTAACCAGTGTACATTGTTTATTTAATGCCTCCAGCTGTTTGATGATTTTGGCGGATGTTCCGCTTTCGTCTGCAAAAACAAGCCAATCGGCTGCACGGGTTTTTGATTCATTCACGACAGTCTGACCGGCCTGATCTGTTTTTTCTGCCCGTGCCATGATGACTGTCTGACAGGAAACATCGTTCTTTTCAAAATCACTGAAGCAGGCCACATTGCTGTACCCGTTTTTCTGCAAAACAGAAACCCATTTTGAAGGGGCCATGGTTGCGTGGTCTGTGCGTACATCCGTATCTTCATATAACCACCAGCCTTCTGTCATACCAAAAATAAAATCAAGATACACCGGTGAATTGGTTACTTCAAGCATCATTAAAACGCCTTCAGATGCAAGTAATTTTTTTGCATTGCCTAACGAAACACTTAAATTCCGGGTAGCGTGAATAACATCCGAAGCAATAATCAGGTCAAAGGAATTCGGATCAAGCCCCTGTTCAATAGGGTCTTTTTCAATGTCCATGATTTTATACTGAACAAACGGATATTTTGCAAACCGCTGCTGCGCCTTTAACATGAACATGTGAGACAAATCTGTAAACACATACGTTGTGCGGTCAGCCGGCAGCACGGGTAAAATAGCCTGGGTCATTCCACCGGTACCAGCACCAATTTCCAGTATCCGGAGGGTTTGATCTTCGGGTAATTTTGCAATCAGTTCTCTGACAGCACGGGCAGCAATGTCGTTGTATTTTTTAAAGGCAAAACCTTCTACGTAATACCGCACAATAGCATCCCACTTATCTTCAGGGAAAATCAGCTGAATAGGATCCACATCTCCCTGCAATACGCCCTGAATCTGAGGACCGCATCTTCCCAAAAGCGTAGATTCGTGGTGAAACTGCGGGTATTTTTTATTCAGTTCGTCCATCCACAGAAATACATCTCTGAAGTCCGGAACTTTTGCTACGGCATAGACACCGTTTGATCCGTTTACAAAACCAGCCCGTTCGAGCAGAACAAACATGTGGTTAAAAAGACGGTGATGTTCTGGTACAACATGCATTTCATCTTTCAGTGCTGAAACATCTATTTTTTCACCGGCTTTAAAATGCAAGCCCATATTTTTAAGGGCAGTGCATATATAACCAATGGTTAATTTGTACTGCTCAGGTTCATATTCGTTGTAGTATTCAGCTTGTTCAGAACGGGCAGCTACTTCAACCAGTGTTTCATTTACCTTTGTGCGGAGACTTTCAGGCTGCAGTAAATACTCACCCGGATTCCGGAGTTTTTCCTGGTCTGCCCTTGGTTTCATGTTCCAGTTATACTCGTAGAACCATTTGTCTTTTTCACCGCCCTGTTCACTACGTGATCCCTTTAAATATTGAGATAAAAAGCCATGGAATTCTGCTACCAGGGATCCGTCTTCATTGAAAATCCACAACTCACCCAGGGCATACTCATCGGTCCACTCCCTTAAGCGGCCGTGTACAAAAAGTTTGTATGAGTTCACATCATTGTGCCATTTAATCCGGTCAATGTGTCTTGGAACATACACTCCCATTTTCCGTGTTTTATCTTCACGTTCATTGAAAATACCAAACACGGTTTGAAAGCAGCTGTCAAGAACACCGGGGTGAATATTGAACTGAAAAAATTCAGAACGAATGCTTTCATGCACTTCAATTTCACTCAATGATTCCCAATCGCCGTTACTGCACCATAATTTTTTGATGGCCCTGAAAGTAGGTCCCAGATAGAGGCCGCTTTCCAGCAGTTCATCGTGCATGGGTTTTACCGGAACCGGAATGGTTAGTTTTTTCTTCAGTGCTTCCAGGTCAACCGGAATAGACTTGAAGGTGTCACCGATGTGATTTATTTTTCCGTTCGAACACATGGTCCACTGTGAATCCTGTGATCGGTTTTTAGTGTAGATAAAATAATCTCCGCCGTCGTGTGAAATGTCCATTTGAATAAGAGGCGGTTCACCCGAGTCAGGTAAAAACAGCGCACCTTCAAAATTGACATCTTCAATAAACGAAAATTTTTCACCAAAGGAAGCTTTTGCTGCTCCAATCACCAGGTCAACATGACCTGCACCCGGAAAGACAATAGGGCCCTGTACTTTGTGATCTTCAATGTAAGGGTAGGTTCTTTTATCAAGTGTTACATCCCATACAATGTTATTGCTTTCACGTGCTGAAACGGCTTTCCGTGTCAAATGCGGATGGTCGAATTCAAACGTTCCCAATCGTTGTTTTTTCCCTTCTTCTGATTCAACCCAATACGATTCTTTCTGCCATGGATATTTGGGCAGTTTAACCCATTTGGTTTGTTTTGAATAAGCAGCTTTCCAGTCAGGCGTAAATCCAAAAGCATATAAAGCTGCTATGGCAGAAAGGAATACGGTTTTTTCAACTTCATTCCTTCGCAACGATGCAATAACGAGTCCCTTTTTTTTGCTGTTTGCCAGCAAATCGTTGATGCCAATTGCATGAATAGGGTGTGGCCCCAATTCAATAAAAGTGTCAAAGCCATCATTAATTTGTTCCTGAATTGCAGCTGTGAAAAAGACAGGTTCGCGCACATTTCTGAACCAATACATAGGCGTCAACTCTTCACCGCTTACGATGCCACCCTGAACGGTTGAGTAGAACGGAATGGTTGTTGCGCGTGTTTTAAATTCTCCCAGTGAGGCCAGCAATTCTTCCTTTAAAGGCTCCATGTGGTGACTGTGGAAAGGTACATTTACAACCAGCAGTTTGTGAAAAATATCTTTGGCATTCAGGTCGGTGGCAATTTCTTCAATGGCATCAATATCACCTGATAAAGCAACGAGCGCCGGACCATTTACGGCACCAACTGAAACGCGGTGTTCTTTTCCTTCAACCAGTTTTTTTGCTTCTTCATACGGCAAACCAACCGCAAGCATGCGGCCTTTGTCTGTTGCTTTGAACTGAACACGGCTCCGGTGGAAGATCAATAATACAGCCTGTTCTAACGTCAGCGCCCCGGATACATAACCGGCAGCAACCTCTCCGATACTATGACCCACAACGGCTGATGGATGGATGCCCCGTGCTTTCCACATTTCATAGAGGGCAATCTGAATGGAAAAAATGGCCGGCTGACAAATATTTGTTTCACTCACGCGTGATGTTTCTTCACTTCGTGTAAGTTCTTCGATCAAAGACCAGTCAGCATGTTTGGATAACATCCCATCCAGTTTCTCTATCCAGCTTTTGAACAACGGCTCATCTTTTAAAAGCTGACGACCCATGGCCCACCACTGCGGTCCTTGTCCTGAGAATACAAAAACCACTTTTTCACGATTTTCGTTTACACGCCCTTCTTTAATTTCATTCAGCGTTTCTCCGTTCAGATAGTGCTGTAATTTTTCAGCCAGGTCTTCTTTGGATGTTGCAACAATTGCAACGCGGATATCGTGATGTGAATTCCGGATGGTGGAGGTGTAGCAGATGTCGGTAAACGTATCGCTGTTCTGGTCATCTTTTAAATAAACGATATAATCTTCGGCCAGTTTTTTCAGCGCATCACTGTGTCGTGCAGACAGGGTGAAAATCTGGGTTCCGGCATTTTCGCTGATTGGTTCCGTGGCTCCGTCATAGCCCTGCAAAACCACGTGAACATTAGAGCCGCCAAAACCAAATGAGTTTACACCGGCAAAACGGTGCTCCCCGTTGTTTGCCGGCCAGGCCATACTTTCTGTTGGAACTTTGAGCCGGTATTTTTCAAAAGCAATATTTGGATTTCCTTTTTTGAAATGAATGTTTGGCGGAACAATGTTGTGTTTTAAGGCAAGTGCAAGTTTTGAAATTCCGGCTACACCTGAAGCCGGTTCAAGGTGACCAATATTTGATTTGACAGACCCGATGAGCAGATCGGTTTTACGGTTCAGGCCAATCACATTTCCAATTGAATTGGTTTCAATCGGGTCTCCTACAAATGTTCCGGTACCGTGTGCTTCTACATATTGTACCAGGGTTGGATCTACGCCTGCATCTTCATAAGCAAGCCGTAACAGCTCTTCCTGCGCAAGCGGATTTGGAACCGAAATTCCTTTTGTGGCGCCATCCTGGTTAACAGCAGACCCGCGAATCACGGCATAAATTTTATCTCCGTCTGCTTCAGCTTGTGCAAGAGATTTTATGAGAATCAAACCGGCACCTTCACTGCGGATATATCCGTTTCCGCGTTCGTCAAAGGAATAACAGGTTCCGTCCGGAGACAAAAATCCGCCTTTGCTGAACCCCATTTGCGGCTCAGGTTTTAAAATGGAGTTGACTCCACCGGCAAAAGCCAGGTCGGCATCACCCTCCCAAATTGTTCTGCATGCCATGTGAACGGCATTCAGTGATGAAGAACACGCGGTATCAAGGGCAAAACTCGGGCCCTTGAGGTTGTAGCTGTATGAAATTCTGTTGGCAGCAATGCATAGCGCAGAACCAACATTGGTGTGAGAACCAATATTGACCCGTTCCTGCGGTGTGTTTTGCAAGTCGCCGTAGTCGTGTGCTGAAATACCAACAAAAACAGCTGTTTTGGAACCAGTGAGTTTATTTAAACTCAAACCGGCATCCTGAACAGCTTCGTATGAAACTTCAAGAAGCATTCGCTGCTGGGGATCCATTCGCGATGCCTCCAATGGCGAAATGCCAAAAAATCCGGCATCGAATTTGTCTACCTCTTTTATAAATCCACCGCGATTCACGCTGATCTTTCCGGCCCGTCTCCACTCCGGCGCATAAAGCGCTTCAGAATTCCACCGGTCAGCAGGTATGGGACCCAGCGCATCCTTTTTGTCCATTAATAACTTCCAGAATTCTTCCGGAGAATTTACTTCACCCGGAAACCGGCACCCGATTCCAATTATCGCCAAAGGCTCACGCTTTGTCATTTTTTTACTCATAGATAACTATTAATGAACCCACTCGATTCACCATACGATGAACCCGGTTCTGATTTATTTATTTGTTTATTTAAGGAGGAGATCCCGCAGGCGCAACAACAACCTGTCTGTTTTTACTTTCAATTACAAAAATCTGACAGTATCCTTCTTCAGTTTTATCAAAAAAAAATTAGTGCGAAGAAAAGGCAAAGCGCCATGATTTATTATGATTACGATCATACAGTGCTGTGAGCACTTTTCAGGAAACACGGCCAGGTCATACTCCTGAGGGGATTAAATTCGGATCCTTAGTGATTTAGTCCAATTGGCCATATTTATATGAAAGTTAACTTTATTTAGACATTGATGCGTTTTTTTGTCGTTTTCTGTTCACATCTGATGATTTTCTGTTTAGCTCATTTTTAGCCGAATGAGGCGATTAACCCCTTATTAAGGATAAGAAGGGTGTGTTTTTTCAGTAAATGAGCACATTTTCGGTCAATAAACAAAAATTGCATCCGGTGTGATGTGTATATTTGAAAACGGAAGGTGTTGTTTAAACCTATCCGGCCGGAAACTCGCCGTAGCGGTTTTCATTAAAAGCATGAACAAATCAAAAAAAGAAACGCGGTTATGCTGATGAGATTTTATCGGGTCTTTTACAAATTTGTTCTTTCGCGGCGATACCGCGTGACCATTTCTGGTATTGATTTATTAAAACAAAGCGGAAGTAAACTGATACTTCCCAATCACCAGTCGCATGTTGATCCGCAGATTATTGCTGTGGAATGTTACAAATACGCCGATGTTGTTCCGGTAGTTAATGAGCGTTTTTTCAGAATTCCTGTCATTAAATTCTTTTTGCGTAAATGGGGCGCGGTTTCGGTAAGCGATTTCCGATCCGGTAACAGGGATCCGCATGTTTTGAAAACTATTTTCTCAAAAGTTATTGTTGCCCTGGAAGAGGGTAAGACGGTTATTATTTATCCATCGGGTCAGTTACAGGAAACCGGAATTGAAAAAATAAACAACAAGCAGAGTGCCTATGCAATTGTAAAAGATTTGCCAAAGGATACCCGGGTACTGGGTGTGCGTATTAAAGGTCTGTGGGGGTCGTCCTTCTCCTGGGCCTGGAATGGGAAGAAACCGGCTTTTCTTAAACAGTACCTCTTTGGTGTTTTTTATTTTTTCTCGAACCTGATTTTTTTATGTCCGAAAAGAGATGTTTCACTGGAGTTTTTTGACATCACCGAAGAAGCTAAAAAAGAATCATTGGATGGCCGGCACTCGTTTAACCGGTTTTTAGAAAAATTTTACAATGTTGACGGCAGACAGGCGCCACTTTATGTTAAACACGTTTTCTTTTTTCCCAAATCAAAACGAAAATTACCGGAGTCAATTGTGCGGCGTGAAGCAAAAGAATTGATGAATTGATTTTTTCCAAAGGTTATTGGATCTATCAAAACGTGCACTTCTTCAATCCGTGAAAATCTGCCTAATTCGCTTCATCCGTGTTCCAAAAAAATTAAAATCGGAACACAGATAACACGGATGCGACGGATAAAATCGGATTGGATTTATCTAAAAGCAAGCACTTCTTCAATCCGTGAGAATCGGTCTAATCCGCTTCATTCGTGTTCCA